>CBDBDS010000010.1:0-421199 GCA_965203985.1 Dehalococcoidia bacterium | reverse complement strand
CCGTCCGCCGTCGCCGATGCCGTCGTCGCCCGCGTTAACGCATTGGACGGTTACGTGGGCCAAAAGCACGCCTACGATGTGGGTGGAGGGCGCGCGGTCGATTTGATGGTGTTCGTCAAGCCTGCCGACCTGGCCCCGTTGATGGACTACACGGCAACCCTGGGCACGCCGTCGGGCCGGCAGCTAACCTCGGTAGGCCCGGCGCCGCTCAACGAGGTGCCCAATGCCCAATTCATGGTAGCCATCCGTTCCAACGTGAACCTGGAGGCGTCTCTGGCGCTGGCGGCCTCCGATCCTTTGTCCGTTGCCGAGCGGATCAGGGAGCGGGCGGAATCTCTTGGCGGGTACGTGGACAATTGGCACGAAGTCAGGCGCGATGAGGACGAGTACGTGTTGTTGGAGATGGCCCTGGTGGTCAACTCATCGGACCTGCGGGACGTCATGGAATACGGCGCGGCACTTGGCGAAATCGACCACTGGGGATACACCGCGGTAGGCCAGAATCCAGCGGCCGACGCCCCCGACGCCAGGCTTCAGGTATCCGTGTTCACTGAGAATTACTCCGACGCCGAAACGTGGATAATTGTCGGAGTCATCGTCGCCGCTGCGGTAGCGGCTGTCATCATTGTGGTTGTCTTTCTCATCCGACGCTGGCGGCGCAATCGGCGCACCGAGGCCGGCACGATGGGGGATCTGGAGCTCGCAGCCAGCGAGTGACCGTCAGTCGGCGGCGACCGGTTGCCTCGCCGGCCGTCGCCGTCTCCGGGTCCGTGAAGGCGCTTCGGGAGCCGCCACGGCGGCCGGCTGAGCCGATTCGGCCGCGGCCTCCATGGCCGCGCGCATATCATCGACGAACGATGCTACCCGTCGCAGCGCGCGGCCCAGGCGCGCCATGCCGAAATCGGTGTCGCCCGAAGTTCGCACCTCCATGTCACGCCGACCCACGCGGATGCCTGGTCCCATCTTGTTTTGCAGAGCCTGCCGCGCGTCACCCACGGGATGCCTGAACACCACCGTGATGATGCCGTCGCTGCCGCTGGCCATCGACTCGACTCCCGCCGCCGCACCCAGACAGCGCAGGTCCGTGACCGCCAACAGGTGGCTGACCTCCGGCGGCAACGGCCCGAACCGGTCTTCCATGTCCGACTGGACCGCCGCGATCTGCGCCCGCTCGGTGATGTTGGACAGCCTCTGATAGAACGCCAGCCGGGCCGGCATGTGGTCGATGTAGCCCGGGGGTATGAACGCGGGCACTTGCAGGTCTATTCGCGGCGGAGGCTGCGCTTCGACGCTGGTTTCGCCGGCATTGCCGTTCACCAGGTCCTGCACTGCCTGGTTGAGCAGTTCCGAGTACAGGTTGAGTCCCACCGCGTGGATCTGCCCGCTCTGGTCTGCGCCCAGCAGATTGCCCGCGCCCCGGATCTCCAGGTCGCGCATGGCGATACGGAACCCCGCTCCCAGTTCGTTGGCTTCCAGGATGGCGTGGATGCGCTTGCTGGCAGCCTCAGTGATCTCATGGTTCTCCGGGAGGAGCAGGTAGGCGTAGGCCCGGTGGTCTCCCCGGCCCACCCGGCCGCGCAGTTGGTAGAGTTGGGCCAACCCGAACCGGTCCGCCCGGTCGATGATGATGGTGTTCACGTTGGGCATATCGAGGCCGGATTCGATGATCGTAGTGCAGACCAGCACGTCGGCTTCCCGGTTGGCGAACGCCACCATCACGTCTTCCAGTTCCGATTCGGGCATCTGTCCGTGGCCCACCAGGATTCGGGCCTCGGGCACCAGCTTGCCCAACTCCTCGGCTATGTTGTGAATCGTCCGCACGCGGTTGTGCAGGAAAAACACCTGGCCGTCCCTTTCCAACTCGCGGAGTATCGCTTCGCGCACCGGCTCCGCGCTGTCCTCGGACACGAACGTCTTGACCGGCAACCGCGCTTCCGGCGGCGTGTGAATCACACTCATGTCCCGCACGCCGGCCAGCGCCATGTGCAGCGTTCGGGGAATCGGCGTCGCGCTCAGCGTCATCACGTCCACTTCCGCGCGCATCTGCTTCAGGCGTTCCTTGTGGGCCACCCCGAACCGGTGCTCCTCGTCGATGATAACCAGCCCCAAGTTCTTAAAGCCTACGTCCTTTTGCAGGATGCGGTGCGTGCCGATCACGATGTCCACCAGCCCGGACTTTGCCGCTTCCACCACTTCGTCCTGCTCCTTCTGCGTCCGGAACCGGCTCAGGACCTCCACCTTCACCGGATAGGGAGCGAGCCTCTCCGCGAAGGTGGCGTAGTGTTGCTGGGCCAGCACCGTGGTCGGCACCAGAACCGCCACCTGCATTCCTTCGTTTACCGTCTTGAAGGCCGCTCGCAGCGCGACTTCGGTCTTGCCGTAGCCCACGTCGCCGCAGATCAGGCGGTCCATGGGCTTGTCGGCCTCCATGTCATTCTTGACTTCGTCGATGGCCTGCATCTGGTCGGGAGTTTCCTGGTACGGGAACGAATCTTCCAGGTCTCTCTGCCAGGCGGCATCCGGTCCGAAGCGGTGACCGCTCACGGTTTCCCGGACGGCATAGAGCCGGAGCAACTCCTCGGCGATCTCCCGGGCGGCGCCCTTGGCCCGGTCCTTGATCCGTTGCCACTCGCTGCCGCCCAGGCGCGTCAGAGTCGGCGGCTGGTCCGTGGCGGCCACGTACGCTCCCAGGCGGTCCAGCTGTTCGGTGGGCACATAGAGCCGGTCGTCTTCGGCGTATTCCAGGACCAGGTACTCACGGTCGTCCCCGGTGGACTCCAGGTGCGTCGTGCCGACGAACTTGGCGACGCCGTGGTCGATATGCACCACGAAGCTGCCCGGCGTCAGGTCCCCCAGGGACACCGCGTCGCCCAGGTCCCGCCGCGTGCGAGACGGGCGGTAGCTGCGGCGCTTTACCGTACCGAACAGTTCCGCGTCGCTGTAGACCGCAACCGCCGGCTCGTTATCCGTTGCCTCCGTCTCCCAACCTTTGCTCAACGCGCCGGTCAAGACCTGCACCCGGCCGGCTCTCGGCCGCGCGGTCACGTCGTCTGCCAGCGTCGCCGAGACCCCAGCCTCCTCCAGCACCTGGACCAATCGCGCGGCGTGCTGCGTGACGGCTACTACCGATCCGCCGCAGGCGACCCTGTCCGC
Source organism: Dehalococcoidia bacterium (assembly GCA_965203985.1). Classification (GTDB taxonomy): domain Bacteria; phylum Chloroflexota; class Dehalococcoidia; order Lucifugimonadales; family UBA3495; genus Bin87. Next base: position 418,046 of record CBDBDS010000010.1, on the reverse strand, counting down.
CACGTCATCGGTGAAGTGGGTCAACCCCGCGCTCTGGTCAGGTAGCGGCTGCAACATCGTTTGCGATTCTTCGGTTCCCCAGCGCTCCATGCCCACGGTGGTAGTGCCGGCAGTGCGCATCCTTTGGATGATGCTGTCCCAATCTGCGGACGGGGACGGAAACCCGTAGGGAAGTTCGCCCCGGTCCTGCCGGTTGGCTCGCTGCTGCTCGTACTTCGCTTCCTGCTCCTCTGCCTCCCCGGCCAACCGGTTGGGCCGATCCATCACGGCGATGGTGTCTGCCGGCAGGTAATCGGCCAGCGTATGACGGTTGAGGAACCCATTGTAAAAGGCCAACGTCTCCGGGTTCGGTTCGGTGAGCAAGTGGGCCAGTTCTTCCTGGAACCGGGCCACGGTGGATCCGCTGCACCCGCTCAGGTCTATCCTGCTGCGCCGCTCGTCGAACCACGCGGTGTCGCAAAGCTCGGGAAGCTGCTCGCGTGCCGGTACTATCGCAACGTGGTCGGCGTCGCCCACCGACCGCTGGGTCTCCGGATCGAAACGCCGGATGGTGTCGACTTCATCGTCCCACATCTCCACCCGGTAGGGCAGGCCGGCGTTGGTCGGGAAAACGTCCAGGATGCCGCCCCGCAGGCAGAAGGTGCCCGGCACTTCCACCTGCGGCTCCCGTTGGTACCCGAGTTCGACCCAAGCAGCGAGCAGCGCATCGATTGACCCAATTCTCCGGCCTTTCGTCAATTCGTGAGCGTATTCCATGTTCGGATGGCGACCGGTCGCCAGTTCCGGGGACAGCGTCAGCCGGAGCGCTGACGCCAGCGAAGTGACGACCAGCGGTATCGCGCCGCCAGCCTCCGTGGGGTCGTAGCCCGCCAGCGCGGCCAGCGCGGACAATCGCTGATTTCCCGTTCGCGCATCGACGGCCAGCCGCTCGAAAGGCAGCACCTCCGGCTCGGGCAACAGATGCACCGGCGCCTCGTCGCCCAGGTATTCCAGCAGTTGGTCGTGCAGCCGCCGGGCGTCCTCCAGCCGGGGCGTGATCACCACAACGGGCCGCTGTTGCAGTTGCCAAAGCGCCCCGACGTATACCGCCTGGTGGTCGCCGTCGATTGCCAGATTCCCGCGCGCGCCCGGCCGCTCCAGGTTCCGCAGATGCTGCCGCATCCTCGGTTGTGCTGCGAACAGTGAAAGCAGTCCGGTAAGCGCCATTTTTCACCCAGGATTCAGTTGGTCGTTGGTTACACGCCGATACGGGACTGACCGTAGGCCAGCCCCGCCCGAAAATTGTACGCCCGTTTGTGCCCCGTGTCCAAGCGTGCCGCCATGGCAACTGTTCACAGTTGAGGAGGCTGTCATTGCGAGGCGCTTGCGCCGTGGCAATCTCGTCGCGGCCAGGGTCGTCGCTACACCAACGAGATTGCCACGCTGCGCTCGCAATGACGAACCCGGTACGCGTGAGGGTCCGAATAAGTCCACGGCGCAAGTGATATAATTCACTAACCCCCACGATAGCCCCGGACTGGTCCCATGTCAGCCTCGCGGCACCAGATTGACCCCGCTACGTTGCCGCTGGATTGTGGCGAGACCATGCGGCCATCTCCCTACCACCGTATCGTGGTCAAGGCCGGTACCAGCGTACTCACCGGAGACGCCGGGGACGCGCTGGACATCGGCGTCATGCGCGATCTGGTGTCCCAGATTGCCCGGCTCCATGGGATGGACGGGGCCCAGATGCTCCTCGTCACTTCAGGGGCCATCGCCGCCGGACGCCAATCGGCTGCCGAAACGCCCTCAATACCTGACATCCCCACCCGACAGGTTTACGCCGCGCTGGGCCAGAGCCGGCTGATGCACATCTACGCCGACCTGTTCGCCAACCACGGCATCGGGGTCGCCCAGGTGCTGCTCACCCTCCACGATCTTTCCCAGCGCCAGTCCTATCTCAACGTGCGCAACACGCTGCTATCCCTGCTCGATCTCGGCGTCGTCCCCATCGTCAATGAGAACGACGTGGTGGCCGCCGACGAAATCGGCGAGATATTCGGCGACAACGACCGCCTGTCGTCCTTGATCGCCGCCCTCATCGACGCCGATCTGTTAATCATCCTGTCCGACGTGGACGGCCTATACACCGCTGACCCCGGCTCGGACCCCACGGCCACGCGCATTGAAACGGTGGACTCTGTGGACGACAGCGTGTTTGCGATGGCTGGCGAGCACCGCAACGCCTGGGCCCGCGGCGGTATGCCCACCAAGCTCCATGCCGCCCACCTGGTGACGACCTCCGGGATCGCCATGGCGATCTGCCGGGGGCGAAATCCGGACGCCTTGCTGCGCGTCGCCCGCGGCGAGCCGGTGGGTACGTTTTTCAAGCCGGCCCAGAGCAAGCTGGAGGCTCGCAAGCGCTGGATGCTGTCGCGGGTGGGGGATACTGATTGGGGCCAGGTCGTCGTCGATGACGGCGCGGTTGCTGCCCTGCGGCGCGGCGCGGTGAGCCTGTTGCCCGCCGGTGTCCGCAGCGTCGTGGGCGACTTCACCCGGGGCGATATCATCTACGTGTCAAGTCTCGCCAACCATCACGTCGCTTGCGGCATCGCCAACTACTCGGCCGCCGACGTGGGACGCATCCAGGGGATGCGCTCTGACCGCATCGTCGATACCCTGGGATACCACTACGGCCAGGAAGTCATCCATCGCAACAACCTGGTCCTGCTTTAACGCAATCGCTAACTCGCGACGGGAGAAACTTCAAATGAACGCCGCCGACCGCCTCCGCAAGCAAGGCGCCGCCGCCCAGGCCGCATCCGCCGTTCTTGCGCGGACTCTCACCGAAACCAGGAACCATGCCCTGGAGAACATCGCCCGCGCCCTGGAGGCCGAGCAGGCTCCCGTGCTGGCCGCCAATGAGGCCGATTATCGCGACGCGGAGGCCGACGGCATCGATGCGGCTTTCCTTGATCGCCTTCTGCTCACCTCGGGTCGCCTGAACGACATGGCTACTGACGTGCGCCGGGTGGCCTCTCTGGACGATCCGGTGGGCGAACTGATCGAGCGGTTCACCCTGGAAAACGGCCTGGACGTCCAGAAGCGTCGCATCCCGCTGGGAGTAATCGCCAGCATCTACGAGAGCCGACCCAACGTCACCACCGACATCGTCGCGCTGGCCCTCAAGTCCGGTAACGCCTGCCTCTTGCGGGGCGGCAAGGAAACCCTGCGCTCCAACACCGCCCTGGTTGACCTGGTTCACCGGGCCATCGGCGAAGCGGGCCTTTCGACCGATTCTGTCCAGTTTGTCGATGACATCGACCGCTCTCTGGTCGATGTCATGCTCAAGATGAAGGACGAAATCAACCTGCTGGTGCCGCGCGGCGGCTCGGGTCTGATCAACTATGTGGCCCAAAACGCCACCATGCCCGTGCTGACCGGGGGCGTCGGCGTCTGTCACACCTACGTAGACCGCGACGCCGACGCGGACATGGCCGCCAGCATCGTTTACAACGCCAAGGTCCAGCGGCCTACGGTGTGCAACGCGCTGGACACCGTCCTGGTTCATTCCGAGGCTGCCGGGAGTTGCCTGCCCGAAATCGCCGGCCGGCTGCAACAAGCCGGCGTCGAGATGCGGTGCGATCACCGCGCCTTGACCATCCTCGGCCCGGACATTGGCCTGAACACCATCCCCGCTCAGGAAGACGACTGGGGTCGGGAGTTCCTGGCGCTCATTGCCGCCGTCAAGGTGGTGGACAGCCTGGACGACGCGCTGGATCACATCCAGGCCTACGGTTCAGGCCACTCGGAAGCCATCGTGACGCAGGACGGCGACGCGGCCGAGCGGTTCCTCAACGAGGTCGATGCCGCCGCGGTTTACCACAACACCAGCACCCGTTTCACCGATGGCGCCCAGTTCGGGTTCGGCTCCGAGGTCGGCATCAGCACCGACAAATTCCACGCCCGCGGCCCCTTGGGCCTCCGCGAGCTGACCTCCTATAAATGGATTGTCCGCGGCAACGGGCAGATTCGCGGGTGAGGCGGACCGATGCCCTTCGACTACGAACGTGAAGTACGCACTCCCCAATCCGAGGCGTATCTCATCCTCGACGGCGAGCAGCCGGTGGGCCGGATCGACACCCATTTCATGCCCGGCATGGCCCATGTTGCCGTGTGCGTCACCCCCAGCGTCACCCCCGAACAGATCGAGGAGATCCTGTCCGACATCGACGCCGATATGCTGAACACCGTGGGCACCGAGCGCGATACTCACCACTTCCACGTCTTCCAGGGCAACGAAATCCGGGTGTTCAGCAACGCCGGCTACGACGATTATTCCGGCGGCAACGGCAACGGACGGGGCCACGGCCCCCTATCGCCGCCCGGTTCCGGAACCTGAAGACCGCCTCGTCGACCTGAACCCTTTGTCAAAAAACGGCCCAGGCAGATCCCCGGGCCGTTCGATGTAGATTAACGCCAGGCAGCGTGCTGAGTGCCGCGTCCTACCCTTTGCGTTTCAGCACCCGGTGGACGGCCGCTTCCACGCCGGCCGCCGTCAGCCCGTTCTTTTCCATCAGTTCGTTCGCCGGGCCGGAGCTGGTGTAACCGTGCAGCGCGACCATTTCCACGGGAACCGGACAGTTCCGGGCCAGGACGCCAGCCACCACGCTGCCCAGCCCGCCGTGAACGTAATGCTCTTCGGCGGTCACTATCGCCCCGGTCTCCTGCGCCGCGGCTATGACTGCCGCTTCGTCCGCTGGTGCCAGCGTGTGCAGATTGACCACCCGGGCGTCGATGCCCCGGCCGGCCAGGCTGTCGGCGGCATCCAGAGCCGGCGCCACCAGCGACCCCATGGCGATGATGGACACGTCGCCACCGGACTTCATCACGTCCGCTGCTCCGATGTCGAATTGGTAATCGCTGTCGTGCACGATCTGAGTGGCGGCCCGCGGCAGCCGCACGTAAACGGGTCCCTGCGTGCTGGCGATGGCTCGCACCGCCTGCTCCGTTTCGGGAGCGTCGGCCGGCGTGATCACGGTAAACGACGGCAAAGCGCACATCAGCGACAGGTCTTCGATCCCATGGGCTGACATACCGTCTTCGCCGGTGAGTATTCCGGCGTGGGTGCACACCAGTTTGACGTTCAGCGAGGGCTGCGACACCAGCACCCGCAATTGATCGTAGGGCCTTCCGGTCCCGAACACGCTGAACGTGCTGACGAAGGGCACTTTGCCGGCGGCGGCCAGCCCGGCCGCGACGCCGACGATGTTCTGCTCGGCGGGCCCAAAGTCGAAAAACCGCTCCGGATATTGATCCCGCCAGAGATGAACGAACGTGGACACGTTCAGGTCGCCGCCCAGGACCACAATGTCCGGGTGGTCGTCCGCCATGGTAAGCAGGGTCCGGCCGTAGGTTTCCCGCGTGGCCGCGGATGCCCGTTGTGTCGCCATCACGCCAGCTCCTTGAGCGCTGCTTCGTATTCTTCAGCGTTGGGTGCCCGCCCGTGAAAGGCCGGGTTGTTTTCCATGAAGCTGACGCCTTTCCCCTTTACGGTGTTGGCGATGATCGCCGTCGGCCCACCCTCCGACGCGGTTTCCAGGGCCCGTAAAACCTCAGCGTGCTCGTGCCCATCGCAGGTTATGACGTTCCAACCGAAGTCGCGCCAACGGTCCGCCAGGGGCTCGAGCGTCATGACCTCGTCGGTGAAGCGGTCGTTCTGGATTCGGTTGCGGTCGACGATGGCGGTCAGATTATCGGCCCGGTGGTGAGCGGCCGACATGGCGGCTTCCCACACTTCACCCTCCTGGCACTCGCCGTCCCCCAGCAACGCGAACACCCGGTAATCTTTTCCGTCCAGCCGGGCCGCCAATGCGTGACCCAGCGCGAAGGACAATCCCATGCCCAGCGAGCCCGAGTTCATTTCGACCCCAGGCGTCATGGGGTGGGCGTGGCCCTGCAACAGGCCGTCGGTCTTCCGGTAGGAGGAAAGCTCCTCTCGACCGAAGTAGCCGGCCATCGAAAGCGTCGCGTAAAATCCCGGCGACGCGTGGCCCTTGCTGAGGATGAATCGGTCGCGTTCCGTCCAGGCGGGGTTCTGCGCGTCGTATCGCATCACCCCGAAATAGAGGGCGACCAGGATGTCGATCTCCGACAGCGAACCGCCGGGATGTCCGCTGCCGGCGCGGTAGATCATCTCCAGGCTGTCGCGCCTTAGCTGTAGGGACGTTGCCCGCATCTCCTCAACGGTCTGTAGGGGTTGATCGACTGCTGCCAAAACGCCACCTGCGATATAGAAAGAGATAATAATGCGAGCCGACAAGATTATATTCCCGCCCCGTAACCCTGTCCATAAGCCCTATAACCGCCCGGCGGCCCGGCGAAGAAAGATTGGTTAGTCAGTGGAACCGTGAGGAGATCGCTCGTCACTGCCGCGCGGACGGTGTCAGCTCAATCCACGGGCTTGTGAATATCATTGTCAGCATCAAGATTTGCCGGATCTTGAGATTTTTTGGACGTTCATAAATCCCGTAAATCCTCTAATCTTGGTAATCCTGCTTCTGACAATTGCGTCGGGATGGACCCGGCACAAGCCCGCTCTATCCGTCAAGATTCGTGGTTCTCGGGAGCCACTGGGCTATACTGATGCAACGAATTGAAACCGATCTCAGGCTGGGAAACCGCCGATGATAATCGATAGCCACTGCCACGTTCTTCCCCCCGATTTCGGTTCCCGCCACGATGAACTGGCCGCCCGGGACGCCACGTATGCCGCGTTGTTTCCTGAACCCGGTGGCCGTTTCGCCGACGCGGAAACGCTGCTGCGGGATATGGACGCAACGGGAGTCAACCGCGCGGTGGCTATGGGCTTCGGCTGGACAGACCCGGACATTGGCGCGGAGGCCAACGATTACCTGCTGCGCGCCGCCGCAGCCCATCGGGACCGTATCATTGCCTTCGCATCCGTAAACCCGGCGTGGGGCGATGAAGCCGTTCGCGAGGCCGCCCGTTGCCTGGACGCCGGGGCCACCGGCATCGGCGAAATTCATGCCGACAGCCAGCAGTTCGATATCGCTGACGCCGCCGTTATGGGGCCGCTGATGGCGCTGCTCCAGGGCCGCGACGCTCTCATCGTCGTTCACGCATCGGAACCCGTAGGGCACCAATACCCCGGCAAGGGTTCGACCACACCCCGTCGCCTCCTGCAATTTGCGGCTAACTTCCCAGAAAATCGCATCGTATTCGCCCATCTGGGCGGCGGGCTCCCCTTCTATGCCGCCATGCCGGAGGTTGCCGACGCCTTGACCAACGTTTGGTACGACACCGCCGCGCTCCCCTTTCTGTATCGGACGACGGCAATCGCTGCGGCTGCCACTACCGCCGGCGCCGGCCGGATCCTTTTCGGGACGGATTACCCGCTGCTTACCCATCGCCGGGTCATCGATTATGTCCAGTCGACTGGCCTGCCACAGGACGATCTTGACGCTATCATGGGCGGTAACGCAGCATTTCTGGTGAATGCCAGCAGCCCACCCATGAAAACACTGCCTGACCATCTCAGGCCCGGCTTGGACATCGTCCTGATCGGCCTGAACCCGTCAACCCGCTCGGTCCAGGCTGGCCACTACTTTGCCAACCCGCGCAACCGCTTCTGGCCGGCCGTGTCCGCCGCCAAACTCACCGGGCGACCCGTGGGGCCGGACGACGACGCCTCGCTGCTGGCGGATGGCATCGGCTTTACCGATGTGGTCAAGCGTCCCACCAGCCAGGCATCGGGCCTGACCGCCGCCGACTACCGCCGGGACGCTCCGGCTCTGCGCGAAAAGCTGCTGCGTCATGCTCCGCGCATCGCCTGTTTCCACGGCCTGACGGCCTATCGCGCCTACCTTCGCCACGGGGAGGGGATCAAAAACGCGGGGGACCTCGGACTGGGCAGACAGGAACTGGTAATCGGCGCCAGCCGCGTCTTCGTTCTGCCCAATCCCAGCCCGGCCAACGCGCGTTATTCTCTGGACGATTTGGCGTCCTGGTACCGGGAACTGAATCGCTGGCGCATCGAGTTGACGTCATGACCGCAGGCTCGGAAACCCTCCGCACGTTCATCGCCCTGCCGTTGCCCGACGAGTGGATCGGGCAGCTTGGCGAAACCATCGCGGATTTGAGCCGCGCATTGCCCCACGGCGTGCGTTGGGTTTCTCCCGATGGCATACATTTGACCTTGAAATTCCTCGGCGCCACCGACTCCCGGGCAGTGCCCCGGATACTGGACGCGATAACCGAGAATTTCGCCGATGCCAGTTCCCCGCTGCTTTCGTTATCGGTCCTGGGAACCTTCCCCGGCGGCCGGAACCCACGGGTAATCTGGGCCGGGGTATCCGGTGGTGCCGAAGGCCTGGAAGACCTGCATCGGCGTGCTGAACAGGCAGTCTCCGGTTTGGGCTGGTCCACGGATGGCCGCCCGTTCCGCCCGCACTTGACCCTCGGACGAGTGCGTGATCGGATCAACGCGCGGCAGCGACAGGCGATATCCGATACCGTGTCCGGGGCCAGGCTCCCGGCTATCCGTAGCTGGCGTCCTGATACCGTTCGGTTGTACCGGAGCGTGCTGACGCCGCGCGGCGCTCGATACTCCAACCTTGGTGAGGTGCAAATCTAATGGAATCCACCCTCGTCACCATCGTGCGACCCATCCCGCCCTATGATTTTGAGCTGACCGCCGGGCAACCCAATTACTCCCGTGAGCAGCAGTTCAAAACCGAGGAGTACGTCGATGGCTGTTACATCCGGCTCCTGGATCTGGGCGAGACGGTCGCCCTGGCCAACGTGCGCTCGGTCGGCACCGTGGACGAACCGGAGTTATCGCTGGAGTTGACCGGGGAGGAGCTCACCGACGCCGACGTTGCTCAAGCGGCGGAGCAGATCACCTGGCTCCTGGGCTGCGACCAGGACCTCAGCCCTTTTTATGATGCTGTGTCCCAAGATCCCGTGCTGGCCGATGTCGTCGGCGATTTCTACGGGTACCACAACACGCGAACCGCGTCCGTGTATGAGGCTCTGGTGCAGGCGGTAATGGGACAACAGATCGCGACCAACGTCGCCAGGATCATCCGCAGCCTGCTCGTCGAGAACTATGGTGTTCGCGCGACGATCGCCGACCGGGAGAGGTATGCCTTCCCTCGACCGGAATCCCTGGCGACCGCCGAAGTGGATGACCTTCGTCAGCTCAAGCTGAGTTACCGCAAGGCAGAGTACATCCAGGGTATCGCTCGGGGCGCCCTGAAATCCGGCGACAATTTTGGGAGCATGCATGACCTCGAAGACGCCGAAGTTGTGAAGTGCATGGTGGCCATACGGGGGGTCGGTCAGTGGACCGCGCAGTGGGTCCTGGTCCGCGCTTTGGCTCGTCCTGACGGGTTCCCCGTTGGCGATCTGGCGCTGCGGCGAACCGTCAGCGGCCTGTACTTCGACGGCAAGGAGATCGACGACGCCCAACTGCTCGATTTCTCCGAGCGCTGGTCTCCCTGGCGCTCCTACGCCACGTCGTACCTGTTCGCGGCGCTCCGTTCCGGCCGGATTGCCGGTTCCTAACGGGCCATCATCAGCGCAGCATCCGCATCAGCCCCTTGGGATTGTTGGAAAACTGGCGCATCAGCCGCTGGGTCTGCTTGAACTGGTTGAGCACCCGGTTGACGTCCGATGGATTGGTGCCGCTGCCCAATGCGATGCGCCGGCGTCGGCTGCCCTTGATGATCTCCGGCTTTTCCCGCTCTTCCAGCGTCATTGAGCGAATGATGGCCTCGGTTTTCTTGAGCTCCGATTCGTCCAGCTGGCCCTGCATCTTCTTGGACTGACGGCCCAAACCGGGCATCATTTCCATCACTGAAGCCAGACCGCCCATCTTTTTCACGCCCTGGATCTGATCGAGGAAATCGTCCAGTGTGAAAGACGCCGTGCGCATCTTTCGTTCCAGTTCCCGCGCCTTCTCCTCGTCCACGGCTTCTTGGGCGCGCTCGATCAGCGTCAGCACATCACCCATGGCCAGGATCCGCGATGCCATGCGGTCCGGGTGGAATTGCTCCAGCGCGTCGCTGCGCTCTCCCGTCCCGATGAACTTGATGGGCACGCCGGTAACCTTGGTCACCGACAGCGCGGCTCCACCGCGAGCGTCACCGTCCATCTTCGACAGGATCAGCCCGTCCAGTCCCACCCGCTGGTGGAATTCCTCCGCCGCGTTGACGGCGTCCTGGCCGGTCATTGCGTCCACCACCAGGATGGTCTGGTACGGCGAAACCGCCTGCTTCACCTCTTCCAGTTCGGTCATCAACTCGTCGTCGATGTGCAGACGCCCACCGGTGTCGACGATGGCCCACGTCAACGCCAACTCGGTGGCCCGTTTGACTCCGGCCGCGGCTACGCTGGCCGGGGTGACGGAACCCGGCTCCTCGGAGTACACCGGTATGTCCAACTGCTGGCCCAGCGATTGCAGCTGGGCGATGGCCGCCGGGCGGCGCAGATCGGCGGCGATGAGCATCGGGCTGTGTTGCTGCCGTTTCATCTGCAGGGCCAGCTTGGCGGCCGTGGTGGTCTTGCCAGACCCCTGCAATCCCACCAGCATCAGCACGGACGGCAACTGGCTCGCCGGCGTTAATCGATGGTCGCCCGCGCTCAGCACGGCGGTCAATTCCTCGTGGACGATCTTGACCACCTGCTGACCCGGCGACAGGCTTTCCAGGACCTCGCCCGTCAGCGCGCGCTCTTTGACCGTCGCCACGAACCCGCGGGCCACGCGGAAATTCACGTCCGCCTCAAGCAACGACCGGCGCACCTGCCCCAGCGCGTCGTCGATGTCCTTTTCCGTCAGCCGACCCTTGCCCTGCAAACGGCCGAAAATCCCGGTCAATCGCTCGGTCAGATTGTCAAACATCCCGTCACACTCCCGTAGCCTCGGCGCTTGTCCTGAAGATTGGTAATGTCATTCCCAGCGGAACGTACGATTGGCGATGATGAACGCTACCACAAGCCAAACCGCCAATCCCAGAAAGTTCGGCCATTGCATCAAAACCGTATCCCCTTCCACAGTCATGCCGCGAATGGCTTCGACCAGGTAGGTCAACGGCAAAAAATCAGTGATCCGTTGCAGGACGCCGGGAAGGACATCCCGGGAAAAGAATACACCAGACAAAAACATCATGGGCAGCGAAACGATGTTTGCCAGCGGCGCTGCCTGCTGCTCGGTGCGCGCCCAGCCGGACACGGCGAACCCCATCGCGAGAAACACCGCGCCGCCCATGGCCGCCGCCAACAACACCGCAAAAAAGTTGCCGGCGAATTCCGCCCCGAACAGGAACACCGCCACCGCAGCCAGGATCACCGTCTGGATGACCACGACAATCAACCTTGTAATCACCTGGGCTATCAGCAGCGAGGTCGGCTCCAGCGGTGTTGCCAGCAGCCGGCGCAGCACGCCCTCGCGTTTCATCGTCACGAAACTGAAAGCCACGCTGAACAACCCCAGTTGCATGATCGCCATGCCGATCACCCCGGGCATCAGGAAATCGATGTAGCCCAGGTCCCGCGCCTCCACCGCCTCCTCGGTCAAGGTGACCACGCGCTCGGCGCCGGTGATGGCGAAGTTCAACTCGTCAACCGCGGACTGGATGACCGTCAAGCCCAGCCGCGCCTCGGTTTGCCGGCTCCCGTGGTACCAGGCGGTGATCTGGCTGCCGCCCGGAGCCGATCCCAGGTCCTCCGGCAGCACAATCACCAGGTCACGCTTTCCGTCGGCCAGCGCCGCGCGCTCGTCGTCAGCGCCACCGCGGGCAATGCGCAACGCGTCGATCTCGGCCAGACCATCGATAAAAGCCCGGGACGTGTCGCTGTCGGCGTGGTCCACGATCCCAACGTCTACCTTGCCCAGTTCTCCGAAGTTCAACAGCCCGAAGATCACCATGATGACCAGCGGCAAAAAGAACGTCCAGAACATGGCGGCGCGGTCCCGCGCCCACATCTTGATGGACCACCAGGTGAGATAGACGGCCGGCCGCGCGAGCATCCTAATACTCCCGCAACGAGCGGCCGGTCAGGTCAAGGAACACGTCCTCCAGCGTCGCCAACCGCACTTCCTGTTCCCGGTGGAAACCCCGGGAGATCAACTGGTCGATCAATTGAGCCGGAGACGCCATGGCAATGATTTTCCCGCTGTCCATCACCGCCACCCGGTCGCACAGTTCCTCGGCCTCCTCCATGTAATGGGTGGTCAGGACCACGGTGCGGCCTTCCTGCTTCCAGGTCTTGGCGAGGTCCCAGATCAAGCGCCGCGCCTGAGGGTCAAGCCCGGTGGTCGGTTCGTCAAGGAACACCACGTCCGGGTCGTTGACCAGCGAGGCCGCAATGGCGAAACGTTGCTTCTGCCCCCCGGACAGCGTGCGAAAGGACGCCGACTTTCGCTCTCCAAGGTCCACTGCCTCGAGCAGCGGCTCCGGGTCGACCTTGACCCGGTAAATGCTGCCCAGCATCCGGAGCAGTTCGGCGAGTTTCAGATGTTCGAAGAAGGCGCTGCTTTGCAACTGCACTCCGATGTGCTGCTTTACCGCCCTCGGGTCACGGCTGACGTCGATGCCGGCGACGGTGGCGCGGCCGCTGTCCGCCGAGCGCATCCCCTCGATTATCTCGACGGTGGTGGTCTTGCCGGACCCGTTGGGGCCCAGCAGGGCGAATACCTCGCCGCGCTGAACCTGGAAGGAAATACCGTCAACCGCCTGGATGTCTCCATAGCGTTTTCGCAGTTCCTCGACGACTATAACGGGTTCGGTTCCCCTGGCGGATTTATCATCAGCGAGTGACATCGTATTTGCGTTTCCTCGCCAAAAATTGTATCACTGCCAACTCCTGCGCTCTTCACGGCAAGTTACGCAGACCATGTCGGGACCTGATCGGCGCCATCAGGCTGGTGATAAAATCGGGGGCACGATGATCCCCCTCAGGCTTTCGGTCCGCAACTTCCTTTGCTACCGAGATGATGTGCCGCCGTTGGACCTGCGCGGCATCCACGTCGCGTGCCTGTGCGGAGCCAACGGCCACGGCAAATCAGCCCTGCTGGACGCGATGACGTGGTGCCTGTGGGGACAGGCGCGCACCGGCACCCAGAACCACAACGACCTGATCGCTTACGGCGAGTCGGAGTGCCGGGTCGAGTTGGACTTTCTGGCCCAAGGGCAGGAGCACCGCGCAATCCGCCGACGGCGCAGGACGGGACAGGGTCGCACCGAGGTGGACCTGTTCATCCTGGACGACGCCGGTCAACCGCGATCCATAAGCGGGAACTCGGTTCGCGATACCAACTGGAAAATCCAGAACCTGGTTGGGATGGACTACACCACCTTCGTGAATACCGCGTTTTTGCTGCAGGGCCGCTCCGACGAATTTACCCGTAAGACGCCCGCGGAACGAAAGGCAGTCCTGTCGTCCGTCCTGGACCTCAGCCTCTACGAAGCCCTGCAAGTGTCCGCCGCTGGCCGGAGAGACCACTGGCAATCGGAAGTGGTGCGCGCGGAAGGGGCGTTGGCGCAAAATCAGAGTCTGCTCGAATCCATTCCTGATCCCACCGAGGCACTGCTGGCATTAGACACGCGTCTGCAACGGTTGGGACAACAGATCGAGGTGACCTCCGCCAACGCAGAACGGCTGCGGGACGCGGTCTCCACATTGCGCAACAAGCAGGCGGAAGCCGCCGCCGCGGATCGTCGCATCGACGTTCTCCGCGCCGATGTTGAACATGCGGAAGCCGCCGCTGCTTCCATCGCAGAACGCATCCAAAACGCTCACGCGCTGGAGGATCGCGCTGGAGAAATCTGCGCCGGGGCCCGGCAACTGGATGCGGCGCAGACCGAAATGGAGCGTCTGCAAGCCTCGCGGACTGAGTACGATCGACTGCGTGACCGCCGTAGCGAGCTGCAATCGGCCATCGAGCGGGCCCGAGCACAACTTTCCGCCGAGGCAACGCAGTTGAAACGGCACGTGGACGACGTCCTGCGGCCGGCCGCGGGTCGCACCCAAGTGGTCGCTCAGGAACTGCTGGCCGTGGCCGAGAATGAATCGACCCTCGCCGCGGAGCGGTCGCTCCTGGAGGCGGACATCGCCGCGTCCGCTGATCTGCAGCGCGACATTGCCCTTGCGGGGGCCGATCTGGAACGTTGCATCGTTGAGGGTAAGGAACTGCGCGCCCGGCAAAAGGATATGGAGACGGCGGACGCTGTATGCCCGTTGTGCCGGACCCCGCTCAGCATCGACGCCTGCGGAGACATTTCGGCCTGGTATGAGGCGGAGATCCGGGCGAAGCTCACTCGCCACGATGAGATCAAGCAATCTCTGGGCGATATGCGCAGCCGGCTTGAAAGCCTGCAAGCCGGGATATCTCATCGGGACACTATCTTTGCCCAACGCCGGCAGCGACTCCAGCAGGAACGCGGCCGACTGGAACAAGAGCAACGCCATTGTGCGGACGCAGTTGAACAGTTGGCGACGTCGCTCCCCAGGCTGGAGCAGTCTCAAAAAACGCTGTCCGAGGGCAATTTTGCAATTGAAAAGCGCGCTGTTTTGGCCGACGTGGAAATGGCCGTCCACGAATTGGGATACGATGAGCGGAGCCTGGAGGAGTCCACGGCGAAGGCCCGCTCGTTACAACACTGGGAGCACGAGCGGAGACGGCTGGAGGACGCGCGAATGCGCCGGCCCGAGGACGAAGCGTTGCTGAGCCAGACCAGGAACCAACTAACCCGGCTCAACGGAGAGTTGCAGAGCGCTCAGGGGGTTCTGGATGGCGCTCGATCAGCGTTGACAGACCTGCCCGAGAAAGAGCGGGAAGCGGCGGAAGCGGAGCAAGTCCTGGCGGACCTTCTCAGGGATCGCGACGCTCTCCTGGCGCGGAAGGGGAGATTGCAGGGTGACGCCGAGCGCCGAGTTTCCTACTTGGACGAGATTGACGCTCTGGAAGGACGTCGCTCCTCCTCAACCGCTGAACAGGGTATCTATGCCGATCTTTACGATGCGTTTGGACGCAGCGGTGTGCCGGCCATGCTCATCGATGCCGCCGTGCCCCGGATCGAAGCCGAGACCAACCTTCTGCTGGGTCGGATGACGGACAGCCGGCTGGCGGTCAAGCTGGAGACCCAGCGCGTGCGCCAATCCGGTAACGTCACCGAAACCCTGGACATCCTGGTCAGTGATGAGCTGGGATCGCGAAGCTATGACCTGTTCAGCGGAGGCGAGGCTTTCCGCATCAACCTGGCGCTGCGCATCGCCTTGTCCAAAGTGCTGGCGCAGCGTATGGGCCTCCCGCTGCCCACCCTTTTTATCGACGAAGGTTTCGGCACCCAGGACGCCGCCGGGCGGGAGCGCATCGTGGACGCCATCGCCTCTATCCAGGAGGATTTCGACAAGATCATCGTCATCACGCACCTGGACGAGCTCAAGGACCTGTTCCCGGTCCGGATCGAGGTGCTCAAAACCTCCGACGGTTCTCAATTCTGGCTCAGCTGATCACTGCGACAATGTCACTTGGCGGCGTTCAGCCCGCCCAAAGGAGCGAACGATGCTAACCGAATCGCAACGCCAATTCTTGACCTCGAACCACAATGGCGCGCTAACAACTTTTCGTCGGAATGGCGCCGGCCAAATGAGCATCGTGACGTGCGGGCTGTACGGGGAGGGCGTGGCGTTCACCACAACCGCCGACCGTGCCAAGCTCCGCAATCTCCGGCGAAACCCCCGCTGTACGATCCTGGTGGGCACCGGCGACTGGCGGAACTTCCTGGTGTTGGAAGGCGAGGCCAGGCTGGTGGGAGTCGGCGAGGTTTCGGCCGACGAGTACCGGGAAACCCTGCGCGACGTGTACCGCACCGCCGCCGGCGAGGAACACCCCAACTGGCCGGAATATGACCAGGCCATGCTGGACGACCGCCGCTATGCCGTGCTGGTGGAGCCATCGCACGTATACGGCCGCGCCGACTGAGCCCGGGAATGGGCAGGGGCGAGCCTGCGCCTGCCCCTGCCCACTTCAGCAATTTGGGTCCAATCTAGTCGACAGTCAACCCCTCCGCTCGGCGGAGCGCGTCCACATCGAAATCGATGTCCGCGTTCTGGCCATTCAACGCGGCGAGCACTCGTTCGCCCGACAGCGGCAACTCCTTGATACGCACGCCCACGGCATCGTACACCGCGTTGGCGATGGCGGCCGGCGGGCCAAAGCCCGGCGGTTCGGCCACGGCCCGGGCGCCAAACGGCCCGTCGGGCGCCGGCACGTTGATCAGCACGTTCTCCAGTTCCGGCAGGTCGATGGCCAACGGCATCAGGTACGAGGCAAACGAGGGATTGCGGACCGCACCATTTTCCGGGTCGAACTGCTGATCCTCCGTCAGGGCACGGCCAATCCCCTGGACGACCCCGCCGTCCAGTTGGCCCTCGACGGCCATGGGATTGATCGGAGTCCCCACGTCCTGGGCCTGGATGTAGCGGAGCAACCTGACTTGCCCGGTTTTGCGGTCGACCTTGACCTCGGCGGCCTGGGCGGCGAATACCGGGGTGTATGGCATGCTGGACAGCGACGCGGTGCCGATGATGGGACCGCCGCGTGATGTGATGCTGGCGGCCGCCAGTTGCGCGAACGTCAGTCCCTGCGGTTCGTTGTCCATCACGTAGACGCGACCGTCTTCGCAGCCCAGGGCGTCCTCAGGAAGGCCCAGCCGCTCCGCGGCCAAGGCAACGAGCTTTTGGACCGTGTCCTGGGCGGCGCGTTGCACCGCGGTGCCCTGGCTGTACACGATGCGGCTGCCGCCGGACTGCCCGGTGTACGGCGCCAGATCCGTGTCGCGCTTGGCTACCACCACTTGGTCCATTGGGATACCCAGGGCCTCCGCGGCGATAGCGGCCAGGGAGGTATCGCTGCCCGATATGTCGACGGAACCCGTGAGCAGGCTCACCGTGCCGTCGTCGTTGACGCTGATCGACGCCGTGGATGGCCCGCTGCCGCTCCTCCACTCGCACAGCGCCAGACCCACGCCGTGGCCGTCTTCCAGGTCTCGCGGCCAGTCGATCTTTTCCTTGATAGCCTCGAGAGTTTCCATCAGCCCGTTGGTGGGGACCACCGCTCCGCTCACTGAGACATCGCCCTCACGCAGGGCATTCTTCACGCGCAGGTCGTATGGGTCCATCCCGATTTCGTGGGCGATGCGGTCCATGTGGGATTCCACGGCGAAGGTCATGTCGGCGACGCCCGATGCCCGGTACGAACCGACGTAGATCTTGTTGGTGTAAACGCCGTAGGAACGCAGTCGGAAGTTGGGCACTCGGTAGGCCCCGATGCCGTGACCGATCCCGGAGTTGGGACCGGCGCCCAGGTACGCCCCCACGTCAAAAATCGTGTAGGCTTCGCGGGCGGTAATCGTGCCATCGCGCATGACGCCCGACCGGATGTAGTTGGTCACCGGAAGCCGCGGGCCGTTCATGGTGAACACTTCCTCGCGGGTGTTGACCAATTTGACGGGACGGCCCGTTTTCATCGCCAGCAGCGCAGGGAAGGCCTCGAACGCCAGCCGCAGCTTGGCCCCAAAGCCGCCGCCCAGTTCCATAGGGACCACCCGGATGCGCGACACCGGAATTTCAAGCACGCCGGACAACGCGGCCCGGATCTGGTACGGGCCCTGCGTGGATGCGTAGACGACCAGACGGCCGTTGGCTTCCACATCGGCCACGCACGCCATGGGCTCCAGGAAACCCTGGTTGATCCCCTGGGAGCGATAAACGTCCTCAACCACCACGTCGGCGTCGAGGAACGCCTGGTCGACGTCGCCCCGGTCAGCGTCCAACAGAGTACTGACGTTGTGCCCCAGGGTGAACCCGTACCCCTCGTATTCTTCCAGTTCCGGGTGCACCGTGGCCGCGTCCGAACCGATGGCGGTTAGCGGGTTGACTACGGACGGCAGGTCTTCATACTCGACCTCGATCAACTCGATGGCTTCCTGGGCGGTCGCTTCGTCGTCCGCGGCCACCGCGGCGATGGGCTCACCCACGAAGTTGACCACCTCGCGCGGCATGACGTACCTGTCCCGCAGGGCGCCGGAGCCGTACCGGATGTCGGGAAAATCCGTGCCGGTGATGACACACCTGACGCCCGGATGGGAGGCCGCCTTGCTGGTGTCCAGCCGGACAATTCGGGCATGGTTTCGCGTGCTCGGCAGCAGCTTGCAGGCCAACATGCCCGGCAGGTACACGTCGGACGCGTACGCGGCACGCCCGGTGACCTTGTCGTGCGCATCGACGCGAGGGTGGTTGCGCTCCAAAACTTTGAATTGCGTTGTCATTGCATCTGCCTCCATCGCTGGCGGAGCGAAACGATCAGCGGGTTTCCCTGATTTCCTGGGCGGCGGCCATCACCGCTTCAACCACTCGTTGATAGCCCGTGCACCGGCACAAATTGCCGCCGATGGCGAAGCGGACGTCCTCTTCGGTTGGGTCCGGATTGTCCTGCAGGAACCCCGTGGCCGACATGATCAGTCCAGGGATGCAGAACCCGCACTGCAGGCCACCGTGCTCCACGAAGGCTTTCTGGACGGGACTGAGACCATCCACGCCAGCCAGGCCCTCAATGGTGGTGATGGCGGCATCGTGAGCGCTGTGGGCCAACACCAGGCACGAAGTCACCGGTTTGCCGTCCATCAATACGGTACAGGCTCCGCAGTCGCCTTCATCGCAGCCTTTCTTGGCGCCGGTCAACTGCGCTTCGTCGCGCAGGCAATCCAGCAGGGAATAGTATGGTTCCACGAGCATCAGCCGGTTTTCGCCGTTGATGTTCAGATTGAGCGGCTGTTTCATGTCATCAACCTCGCGGGCCGGTTACCAGGCGGTTTGGACGGCCAGTCGGCGGATATCGTCAAAGTCGGCTACACCCCCGACGGCAGTGTCAGCGGCGTGTCGCAGAGTGCGTTCGGCGAGAACCTGGGCAATTTCCCGGCGATATTCAGCGCCGCTGCGCACATCGGCGATGGGCCGCGACGCCTGGGCCGCCAGCCGCGCCGCTTCAGCGACATTGTCGTCGGTGGGCGGCTGACCTGCCAATCGGCCCTCGGCACCAAAGGCCCGCATCGGCGTCGGGGCAACCGCGCCCAACGCGATCCGGACCGATGCGCAAGTCCCGTCGGACCCGATGCTCACAACCGAAGCCGCGCCCACTGCGGATATGTCCATCGCGCCGCGTGGGCTGTGCTTGATGTACAGACCGCCGGAGTTCGGCGGCGGAGTCGGCAACCGAATCTCCGTCATGATCTCGCCGGCGGCCAGGGCGGTTTGACCCGGCCCCACGAACACTTCTGTGAGCGGGAGCCAGCGCTCACCGTTGGGACCCACGATGCGACACTGGGCGTCGTAAGCCAGCAGCGCGGGCAGCGTGTCTCCCGCCGGCGAGGCGTTGCACACGTTGCCGACCACGGTGGCGAGATTGCGAACCTGAACTCCGGCAAAAGCGGCGGCGCCGGCAGCCAGTGCAGGATAGCGAGTTCGCACCGTGGCGTTCTGTTCGATGTCCTGGACCGTGGTCATCGCGCCGATGGTCAGGCCGTCGTCATCGTTGAACTGCAAACCGTCCAATCCGGGAACGTGCTGCATACACACAACGATCTCGGGTCGCCAAACTCCGGTGCGCCAGCGGACCAGGAAATCGGTGCTGCCAGCCACCAATCGGGCCCGGGCGCCGTGCTTCTCCAGCATCCCGAGCGCCTCGTCCAACGATTGCGGCTCCAAGTAGTCGAAACGAGCCATATCAGCCCTCCAACGCCGACACCATTGGAACGGGCACTAGAAATCGCGGCGTATCCCGCTTGGCGTCGGTCTGCGGGGATTATATGGCGGCCCGAAAACCGGGTCAACGAACCGGAAACGGGAATCGTTTGGGGCGGGATCACTCCCGCCCCAGTGAATAGTCCTCGAATGTGCCGCCGGGTTGGCTCACGGCGATCAGTGATTGCCGTTGCCGTAGGGCTCGATCAACACCCGCAGGGTGCCGTCATTTTCCTTGCGCTGGGTCAGCAGGCGGTGTCCGGCTTGCTCGGCCCAATAAACAACGTCGTAGATGTTGAGGGCGTCGTGGAGAATGGCCTCGACGAATGAAGCGCGGTCGTACTCCATCTGGCGGCTCAGCGCGGCGATGACTCCGGCGCAGTTCTTGCCGCGGCCATCGATCACGGTCCATCCGTTTCCGTGGCCGTTGCCATTTGCATTGCCGTTCCCGTACCCGTTGCCGCCGGAGACAACGCCCACCGGAGCGCGCACGTCGATCACGCCGCTCTTGCGCAGGTCAAGTTGCTCCTTGAAATAGGCCACGGCTTCCCAGGCAACGGTGCGGTCCCGCTCTCCGCTGGAACACACGGCTCCACGAACGCCAACGATATCGGGGTTGATGCGCGCCAGTTCGTCCAGATTCTCCAGCTTGAGATGCCCGCTGAGCGCGGTGCTCAGCCCGGACTGCTTGGCGTGCATGACCATGTCCCGCAGGACGGGTTCAGGCATGAAGTCAAAGAGGTTGCGCCCGTCCTTGGTCAGCGTGTCGATCAGGAACCCGTCGCACTCACCGTCTATGGCCAAATCGACCATGTGATGGGGATCCAGTCCGCCGTCGAACAGCAGGTTGTCGGCGAACAGGGAACCGATGAGCTTGGTGTCCGCATTTCCGATAGCGGCGCGGGATTCCCGCAGCACCTCAACGGCGGTTTCATAGTCCGCAACCTGGAACCCGACTTTGACCGACGTCGCGTCCATCAGTGCGGCGGCATGTACCGCCATCGCTACGGTGCCGGGTTGGTTGGGCACGACGCCCAGGGTCACGCTGACGTGCTTTTCTGGGGAAATGATCTCCCGCACTTCCCGAACGAGGCTGGGATGGGCCGACCCCACCAATGCTTCCTGAAGGTTCTTCAGGTCGATGATGTCGGCGCCGCCCCGGTCCGCTTCCAACGCCTCGGCCTTGTTCTGGGCGCTCACCAGCAGCATCATCCCCGACTCGGAAAGGCCGCTACGGCCGTCACGGACGCCGTTTCCATTGAGCCGCGGCGCATGAGGGCGGCCGTGGATTACCTCACGGGTCGGCTCTACCGGAGCGCCGGCGCGAGGAAGCAAAGGCTCCAACTCACTCCACAGTTCGGACTTTTCTTCGTGGGTCAGGTCCTGCAAAGGCGCGCGGACGCTTCCGCCGGCCATGCCCATCATCTCGCCCCAGGCCTTGCACATGGCCACGGGGAGCGCGCCGCCGGTCTTTTTCATGGTGCCACCCCACCACTTGTCGGACAGCGCTTTGATGTCCTTCAGGTAGTGGTTGTAGAAGTCCACATCCAGGTCGCCGGTGGTGGCCCGGTCGATGAACTGGGTGTAGTAGTTGTGACGCGGCGTGTCGAACCGCCAGTCGGACGTGTTGGCGAACATCACCTGCTGGTGGAAGCCCAGCTCCCGGGCCTTGTGGAATATCCACTCGTCCGGCGTGCTGATGATTGCGTCGCGACCTACCATAAGGTGGGTTTCGATGGAAATCTGCTGGTTGAAACTCGCCTCCTTTACACCAACCACGTTGGGGATGGCGCACAACCGCTTCAGACCCTGGGGGCTGATGGTGATGCCGAACTGGGGAGAGTTGTAGAACATCATCGCCAATTCGGTGTTGTCGGCGACCTGGCGCACGAAGTCGACCACCTGGTCCTCGGTCTTGGTCACCATGTACGAGGGAGCGATAATCAGGAGGTCGAAACCCCGGCGTTCGGCGTGCTGGGCCAGCGCAATGCTCTCACGCAGTGAGGTGTCAGTGACGTGGGCGCCGATGAGCCAATGGCCGGCCGCCTCGTCGGCCACCGTGTCCATTACCAGGCGGCGCTCGCCCTCGGTCAGGCTCCAGAATTCGCCCATGTTCCAGGTGCAGCCGCCGCCACGCACGCCCAGGCTCTGAACGTGACGGATGTTCCGGCGGAGACCTTCAGTATCCACCTGGTTGTCCGGCGTGAAGGGCGTGACCAGCGTGGTCCACTGCCCCTTCAAAGTTTGCCAGGCCCATTCCTGCGCTTCATGCTTGCGGTAACCGGCCATGATAATAAGCCTCCAACGACAATTGCCGTATCTTGTAAGCCATCAACGCGGATAGCCGGCAGTATTCCCGGCGGTAAAATCCGCTTACAAATCACAGTGTACGGGCGGACTTGCCATGCCGTCAACAAACCGCCGATCCCACCATCGGCAGTTGCTTCGCGGGTGCACGAGCCGATTCGACACGGCGGCGGAGACCGCAACTTCGACGCCGCGGCATGCCCTTATCGGGCGGGCTGGCAAAGCGGGCAGTGCCACGAACTGCGTCCGCGCACACGGATCACCGCCATCGCCCCTGAGCACCGGGGACAGGGCTCGTCGGGCGCTCTGGGAATCGTCCATGGCGAGAGGGCGACCGGCGGGTCGGGCCATTCGGCTTCCCGAGCCGCCGCGTATGCGGCCACGGAATGCGATAACGCCCCGACAATTGCGGCGTGCAACGCGCTGGTTTCGTCTTCCCCAAGATCGTTCGCGGCCCGTTCCGGGTGTATTCCAGACAGGAACAGGGCTTCGTCGGCGTACAAATTGCCCAAGCCGGCAATCACGGATTGTTCCAGTAGCAATGCCTTGATCGGAGCCTTCCGGCCGGCCAGGATGCCAGCAAGTAAGTCAACCGAGAACGCCGGCTCCAACGGTTCGGGTCCCATTCTGCGCATCGCCCGGGCTGGGTCGGGCAGCAGCCAAAGGTGCCCGAACTTGCGGGGATCGATGAAGCGCATCTCTCGCCCATCGTCCAACGGGAAGGTATGCCGAACCATGGGAGGCGGTTCACGGCGGGCATCGTGGATGCGCAGGCTGCCCGTCATGCCAAGGTGCAGGACCAAAAACTGATCGTCGTCCAGCGCAGCGATCAGGTATTTGCCCCGCCGCTGCATGTCGGTAACGCGCCGCCCGGCGACGCCTTCGATGAACTCGCCGACGGACGGTTCGCGGACTGTTTTGCTCCAGGTGATGTCCGGCGCCGAGAATTGGCGACCAACCAGACCGCTGCGGATCAGGTATTGACGGGTGTTTTCGACCTCGGGTAGTTCCGGCATACCCGATCAGGCGCCGTTCGAGCGGCGCACGCCGAGCGTGACTTCCATGCCTTCGATCTGGGCAGTTTCCGATTTAGCGGTGTCATCCGGGACCGGAGAAAGCAGGTCGTCGCTGAGGGTTTCCTGCTTGATGTAGTCGCCATGCACCGCCATCACGCGGGCCACGTCATCGGGGCCATCGTAATAGGTGACGATGCGGTCGGTGATCTCGAAACGAGCGCCCTTGCGCAGGTTTTGGATCCGGTGGGCCAGTTCGCGGGCCAGCCCCTCGTCGGCCAGTTCCGGCGAAATGCGAGCGTCGACCGCGACCATGTAGCCAGAGTCCAGGGCCGCCGAATAACCGGCAACTGAAACCACCGTGTCGCCATCATCGTCCGCCAACTCCCGGGCCTGGATGTAGAGGTCCCCGGCGCCTTCCGCCGGCCGCAATTCCTTGATGTTCAGCTCTTCCAGAATCTGCGGGCGCACCTGCCCCAGATATTCCAGCTCCGCATCCGTGCGCGTTTTGACCACCACTTCGGCCAATGGCTGGCGCACCTTGAGGCCAGCCTTGCTCCGGGCGGCGCGCCCCATGCTGGACACGCGGATCGCCAGGCGCGTCGCGTCCATGATCGGCCGGTCGACCAGCGAAGTGTCGGCTACCGGGTAGGCGGACAGATGCACGCTGTCCGGCGCGTCGGGTTGGTAGCGCAACTCCAGGTTGCGGTACATCTGCTCCGACACGAAGGGGGCCAGCGGCGCCATCAGCCGGGCAACTGTGGTCAGGCAGCGATACAGGGTAGCGTATGCGCCGAGCTTGTCGGCGTCGTTTTCGGATTTCCAGAAACGACGGCGAGAGCGGCGGACGTACCAGTTCGAGAGCACGTCGATGAACTCGGCGATCCGGCGTCCCGCGTCGGTGGGGTTGTAATTGTCCAGGTGATCGTCCACGACCTGGACCAGTTGGTTGAGCTCCGCCAGGATCCAGCGGTCCAACTCGGCTTCAGGTCGCCACCCTGCGGGTATCTGCGAAGGCTCAAATTCGTCGATGTTCGCGTAGTTGGTGAAGAAGGAGTAGACGTTCCACAGGGTCAACAGCACCTGGCGGAGGGTCTGCTGCACCAGTCGGTCGGAGAAGCGCCGCGGTTCACCCGGGTGCGACGCGGTGAACAGGTACCACCGCAGCGCATCCGCGCCGTGGGCGTCCAGGATGCTGTCCGGTTCGACGATGTTCCCCAGCCGCTTGCTCATCTTCCGGCCGCGCCCGTCCAGGATCAGGCCGAGGCAGATTACGTTCCGGTAAGCAACGTCGTCCTTGAGCAGGGTCGAAAGGGCGTGCAGGCTGTAGAACCAGCCCCGGGTTTGGTCGACGGCTTCGCAGATGTAGTCGGCGGGCAGCCGACCGTCCGTGTCGATGTCGCGGTTCTCAAACGGGTAGTGCCACTGGGCCAGCGGCATCATGCCCGAGTCGAACCAGCAGTCCATCACCTCTGGTATCCGCCGGAAGACGCCGTCGCAATCGCCTGACGCGCACGACCACGCGATGTCGTCCACGTACGGCCGGTGCAGGTCCAAGTCATCAAAATCCCGCCCGCTTCGCTGCGACAATTCCTCCACACCGCCGACGCAGTCCATCCCTCCGCAACCGTCGCACTGCCAGATGGGTATCGGGGTTCCCCAGTAGCGTTCGCGGGAGATTGCCCAGTCCACGTTGTTGCGCAGCCATTCCCCGAACCGGCCTTCGCGGATGTGCTCGGGGTACCAGTTGATCCGGGAGTTGTTGCCCACCAATTGGTCTTTGACCGCGGTGGTCCGGATGTACCAGGAGGTCTTGGCGTAGTAGAGAAGCGGTGTGTCGCAACGCCAGCAAAACGGATAGGTGTGGCGGTAAACGCCCTGATGGTACAGCAGGCCGCGGGATTCCAGGTCCGCGAGGATTTCCGGGTCAGCGTCCTTCACGAATTTGCCGGCAAAGGGATAATTGCCGGTGACAACCCCTTGCAGGTCGACGGGCTGCACGAACGCAAGCTGGTGCTCCCGCCCTAGGCCCAGGTCTTCGTCGCCAAAGGCCGGCGCGATATGCACGATCCCGCTGCCGTCGTCCAGGCTCACGAAATCGGCCGATACCACCCTCGTCGCATAGGAGTCGACATCTTCCAGGGAAATCTGCCCGTCTTCGTTTGCCAGGAACTGACGAACCGGTGTGCCGTATTCGGAGGCGTCATAAAGTGGCCGGTACGACAGGCCCATCAGCTCGCTGCCCTTCACCTCCCGCGTCACGGTGTAATCATCGTGCAGGATGCCCAGCAGGGCGGTAGCCAGCGCCATCCGGACCGTCTCGCCGGCGTCGTTGGTGGTTTCAACGATTGAATAATCCGCGTCGGCGCTGACCGCCAGCGCGGTGTTGCCGGGCAACGTCCACGGTGTCGTGGTCCACGCCAGGAAGTAGGAAGGAATCTCCGGCGTGGCGCCATCAAGCCATTCGGTCGCCTCGAATGTCACGAAGGTCGACGGGTCGGGAGTATTCTCGCGGTACCCCAGGGCCACCTCGTGCGAGGACAGGCTGGACACGCAGCGGGGGCAGTGGGGAGCCCCGCGCCGGTCCTGGTAAAGCAGGCCGCGATCCCACAACTGCTTGAGTATCCACCAGCCGGTCTCAATGTAGTCGTTTTCCAGGGTCACGTAGGGATCGTCCATATCGACCCAGTAGCCGATGCGGTCAGTCATCACTTCCCATTCTTTGACGTACCGGAAAACGCTCTCCCGGCAGCGCCGGTTGAACTCGGCGATGCCGAACTCCTCAATCTCCCGCTTGGACGACAGGCCAAGCTCCTGCTCAATCTGGAGCTCCACGGGCAGGCCGTGGGTATCCCAGCCGCCCTTGCGGATCACCCGGCAACCTTTCATGGTTCGGTAGCGGGAGATCACGTCCTTAAAGACGCGCGCCAACACGTGGTGGATGCCGGGGCTGCCATTGGCGGTGGGCGGGCCCTCGTACATCATGAAGAGCGGAGCGTCCGGCCGGTCGTCAATGGACCGACGGAACACATCGCGCTCCTTCCAGTAATCGAGGATCTCGGCATCGAGTTCCGGGAAGCTGACCCGGCTGGAGACCACGTCAAAAGTTGGCACGGCTGTACTACCTCATCGTAGGGTGCGGATGGGTCAGCACGATGGCAGAAACCCCAAAAACCTGATTGAAATCCGATTATAGCGCAGCGATGATTTCACCAATACGCATGGAAATGGTGCAACGGGCCATGCCCTTGCCCAATCGGATACGACGCGCGGATGGCGGCAGTCACGTACTCTTTGGCCCGGCTCACCGCCTCCGGTACGGCCAACCCGTGGGCGAGCCCGGCCGCCACCGCGGACGCGAAGGTACAACCGGTCCCGTGGGTGTTCGTAGACGGGATACGATCCGTGGTGAACTCCTGGAATTCGCTGCCGTCGTACAGAACGTCCGTGGGCGGACCGTCCCGGTGGCCACCCTTGACCACCACCGACCGCGCCCCCATAGCGACGATGCGCATCGCGGCTTCCCGAACATCGTCATCGGACTCGATACTGAGCCCGGTCAAATCTTCGGCTTCGGGAATGTTGGGCGTGACCACCGCCGCCAGCGGTATCAGCGAGTTGCAGATAGACTGGATTGCTTCCTCCCGGAGAAGACGGTCGCCGCTCTTGGCGACCATCACGGGGTCAACCACCAGGTTCTCGATGCCGTGCCGTCGGATAGCTTCCGCGACCGTTTCCACGATCTCGCTGGAGGACAACATGCCAGTCTTGACCGCGTCGGCTCCGATGTCCGTGACCACCGCGTCGATTTGCGCAGCTATGATGTCGGTGGGGATCTCATGCACCGCGCTGACCCCCACGGTGTTTTGAGCGGTGATGGCCGTAAGCGTGGACGTGCCGAACACCCCCAGCGCGGAAAATGTTTTCAGGTCTGCCTGGATGCCGGCGCCGCCACCCGAGTCAGAGCCGGCGATGGTCATTACGGTGGGTGGGCGCACATCGGCCATACCAGTTACCGCCTTCGGCCTCGTAGCCGCTCAGATTCGTCGCCCCTCAGTCGGGGTCGTCGGGCAACCGCCAGGAGTCGTCGCTATCCTCGCCGGCCTCATCAGGCCCGCCGGGCACGTTGAGGGCGACCGCCACATCCCGCAGGATGCTGATGTGTTCCTCGTCGGACAGGACACCGATAGGCAGCGCCGGAAGCGTTTCGATATTCAGGCCGGCGCGCACGCCCAAATCCAGCGACAGCCTGGCGGCGGACTGGTTATCCTCGGCTTCGGTGATGATGACGAAATCGTAGCGTCCCAGAACGGCGTATTGGGTCAGCACTTTGCTGGCGGCGGTTTCCGCGTCATTCGCAGCGTCGCTCAGCAGGTTGGGGTTGTCTTGGCCCATTCGCCGGCCGCGACCCGTGAAGCTGGCAAGCATTACGTACAAGGGCATAGCAGGGTTCCTGATTATGAACGTGCATTGATTGTTAAGAAGACAAATCCATTGAGAAGTATATCATCGGGGGCGTTAACGCCGCATGGACGGGCGTCGGGCGCAGTGCTATCATCCCGGCGCAACGCGGGATTCGCTGCTGAACCTGGAGGCAATGATGGACATCGGCTTGAATATGTCAATCTCGACCAACTCAATCGACGTGGCGGACATCGCCGCGCGGGCTGAAAGCGCCGGGTTCGAGTCAATATGGCTGCCCGAGCATCCGGTGATGCCGGTCCATTCCGAATCGAAATATCCGGGTTCGCCGGACGGCTCCATTCCCCCGTATATGGCGGACATGGGAGATCCTTACATAGGGCTCGCCCGGGCGTCGGCGGTGACGAGCCGGATCAAGTTGGGTACGGGCATCACGCTGATCCCGGAGCGCAACCCCCTGGTCCTCGCCGGCGCCATATCGACCCTCGACAGGTTTTCCGGTGGCCGATTCATCCTGGGAATTGGCACGGGATGGTTGCGAGAAGAAACGGAGATTATGGGCGGCGATTTTGACCACCGGTGGACGCAAGCCCGCGAAGCCATCGAGGTAATGCGCGCGCTGTGGACCCAGGACGCCGCGGAATACCACGGCCAGTACTATGACTTCCCGCCGGTTCAGTGTAATCCGAAACCTGCGCAGGAGGGCGGTCCTCCCGTACTGCTGGGGGGCAACGCGCGCAACGTCTTTCGCCGCGTCGCCCGTTGGGGTGACGGCTGGATGCCCACCGCGGCAAGCCCGGACCAGATCGCAGCCGGCAAGGCAGCTATCGACGAACTGGCTGAGGCTTCGGGCCGGGACCCATCGGGAATCGACATCACGGTATTCGGCCAGGCGCCGGACCGCGATGCGCTCTCACGCTTCGAAGACGCCGGCGCCAACCGCGTGATCATCAGGCTCGGGGACACCACCAACTCCAGCGCGTTGGACGAGATCGACCGGATTGCGGAAGCCGTCATGTAACTTCCCCTCCCGGCCGCCAACTCTCGTCGGCAGTACCGGCGTTGCGCCCGCCTATGGCGCAACGCCGGTACTGCATTATGGTTATCATTGCCTCCGATACATCACTAGACGTTATATTACATATTCGCAATAACAATGCAAACGTACCGTCAACTCGTAATGCCGACCTCGCGTTGATCCCGAATTCCGAAAGAAATTGCCGATTACAATCATTCATTTCTATCAATATGTCGATAACCGTAACAAAAGTCGCTTTCGCGCCGATTGACGGCTGCAATCGATATTGCCTATATTGCGAACGCAAATCGGAGGGAGTGCCGCCGTTTCCGGCGCCGGCGCAGGTGTGAGGAATTTCGTACCAAACAATCCTTGGAGAATGCACATGCGAACGAAATGGTTCTTGAAATTTCCGAGTATCGCGTTGATCGCCGCACTGGCATGTGCCACCTTTGTGGTGGCCTGTGGTGGTGCGGCTGAACAGCCGGCTGCTGCTCCGGCTGCCGCCACCGCGGCCCCCGCGGCGCCCCAGGTGGAAACGCCTACCAACACGCCGGTGGTGCGGGCGACCAACACGCCGACTGCCGGCAGCGTGTTGCCCACCCCGACGCAGCGCGCATCCGTGCTGCAAGCTACGCCGAGACCCACTCTGGCTCCGCAAACCGAAGGCGAACTGGTGACCGATCGGTTGATCCTGGTCGCCGATCCGCCATCGCTGGAGTCGATGCTGGACTGCGAGGTAACCGGCTCCGGCGTTCTCAACTACCGCATGTCCGCGGAGTGGATGGTGGACGCCAGCCGCTTCGACGGGTCATACGAACCCATGTTGGCGACGGAATGGGGCATCAGTGACGATGGCCGGACCTGGAACTTCAAGCTCCGCCAGGGCGTCCGCTGGCATGACGACTGGGGCGAGTTCACCGCCAAAGACGTAGTGCACTCCATGGCGTACTACACCAACCCGGATTGCCGCGCCTCCTACTCCGACTACTTCCGCAGTGACCCGGGCGGCGAGGTGGAAATCGTCAACGACTATGAAGTCAACATCCACATGAAGCGGCGTCCCGCCGTCGACTTCGTCTACTGGTACTCCGGCTACCGAGGCATCCCACACAGCAGCAAGGTCCAGTGGGACCAGGAATGCCCCAACGGTGAAGCCGATTACGGGACCAACGAAGCCGGTTTGCCCCTCAACTATTGCATCCAAAGTCGGGATGCGGTGGCTGCAAAACCCGCGCGCACCGGACCTTATGAATTCGTGAGCTTCCAGGAGGGCGTAGGTTGGGAATGGAGGCGCGTTGACTATGACCATTGGCGAGTGAATGCTGACTTTGCCGAGATCGAAATCAAGGACGTCCGTGAATCGGCTACCCGCCTGGCCATCATGCAGGCTCGTGAAGGACATATCGCCACCATCAACCGGGCCTTGATCCAGGACGCCGTTGACGATGGTCTCGAGGTGGTTGACAGTTCCGTCAGGTCAGTGACGGCGTTCGCCCTGTTCGGCGGTATGTACTTCTCCACCGGCAGTGCAGGCATCCCAACTGATCTCTCCGCCGAAGAACAGGCAGAGATCAGGTCAGAGTACGATATCGTGGCCGCCCGGGACGAGATGATGCCCTGGAACGAACCCACTGAATCGGGAAAGCTGGTTCGCATGGCCATGAACAAGGCCATCGACCGCGACCAGATCAACGAAGCCATCTACAAAGGCGTGGGCGGACGGCAGTGGGTAGCCACCCTGGTACCTGACTTCCCAGCTGGCTTCAATCCGGAATGGGAGGCCAAGTGGGACGAGCTTTACGGATATGACCCGGACAAGGCGCGCGAATTGCTGGTCGAAGCTGGCTATCCCAACGGGTTCTCGTTCCGCGTGCCGGTGTTCGTGCTGGGCGGCGTACCCGAGTTGCCCGACCAGATGGAAGCTATGGCCAAGTTCTGGTCTGAGATCGGTCTGGACCCGCAACTCGATCCCATCGAGTTTTCCAACTGGCGCAACCACTATCGCGGACTTGACACCGACTGCTGCATATACGGGTTCCGCGGCCCGGCGGCGCCCATCGACACTCGCGTCCACTTCTACTTCAGCGCCGAGCGGTTCTTCCGGGCGTACACCAGCGACGCAATCCAGGAGCACAAGAACAAGGCTCTGCGTGCACTGAACGAGGCCGACGCTACCACCGACTGGCAGAAGGTTTCTGACGAAATCTTCTACGAAGTGGGAACCATCCCCGGATGGACGATGCCCATCAGCGCAACCATCGACCCGGACGTGGTGGCCGAGTACGTCTTCCTGGGCCCGAACCAGGGCAGTTTCATCTACTTGGAATACGTGAAGGGCGTGCGTGAGTAGAGCCGGCCCTCATGCCCTGACAGTGGCCCCTGACGCTGCGCCCAAGTCGTGGCGTCAGGGGCCGAGTATCGCATCGCCTGAACCATCGCACGGCTATTGGAACTCTCACGGTGATCGCATTATCGCTGATCCCGATACATCGCAATTGATCATATTATGTATTGACAACAATGATGACAGGCCGTTAGTATCTCGCAACCGTCACCGTCATTTTATGATCTTTTTCGCAATCACATGGCACATTATGGCGCAGTATTGTTGTGTAGTTACGAATTTCGCACATAACACTCACGATGGCGCGTTTGACTCGGCTTGACCAATTTTCCTATATTGCCTTCGCTGTTGGACAGTTGCATCCGCCGCTGCCGCACGCTGATCGGGTCAAGAATTTCTAACGGGACAAATCTTCGGAGAGAGCATGTTAAACAGACGGCAATTGAAACTTCCGGCAATCGCTTTGATCGCAACCTTGACCCTCACGGTCTTCCTGGTGGCGTGTGGCGGGGCCGAAGAGCCAGCGGCTCCGGTGCAGCAGGCACCGGCGACTGCGGCTCCTCAGGTGGAAACGCCCACCAATACCCCGCCAGTGCGAGCGACCAATACGCCGGTTGCCACCGGAGCCCTGCCCACTCCGACGCAGCGCGCGTCGGTACTGGAATCCACACCCAGGCCAACGGCACCTCCGGTCCAACAGGAAGGAGAGTTGGTTTCGGAACGGCTCATCGTGGTTCTGGACCCGCCGTCCCTGGAGTCGATGCTGGACTGCGAGGTGACCGGTTCGGGCGTGGTGAATTACCGTATGTCCATGGAATTCATGATTGACGCGAACCGTTATGACGGTGAGTACGAGCCGACGTTGGCTACGGAATGGAGCATTTCGGATGACGGAATGGTCTGGAATTTCAAGTTGCGCCAGGGCGTCCGCTGGCATGACGACTGGGGCGAGTTCACCGCCCAGGACGTGCAACATTCTCTTGCCTACTACACCAATCCCGATTGCCGCGCTTCCTACTCGGACTATTTCCGGTCCAACCCGGGTGCGGCTGTGGACATCGTGAACGACTACGAGCTGAACATGCGGATGCTGAAACGCCCCGCCGTGGACTTCGTCTATTGGCTATCCGGGTTCCGTGGCATGCCCATCAGCAGCAAGGCTCAATGGGACCAGGCCTGCCCCAATGGCGCGGCAGACTACGGAAACAACGAAGCGGGCCTTGACCTGGGTTACTGCCTGGCGAGCCGGCACCTCGTGGCGGAGAAATCAGCCCGGACCGGTCCCTACGAGTACGTCAGTTTTGAAGAGGGCGTCGGCTGGGAGTGGTCCAAGGTGGATTACGACCATTGGCGCGTTGACCCTGATTTCAGCGAAATCGAGATCAAGGACATTCGCGAACCCGCCACGCGCCTCGCGGTCATGCAGGCTCGCGAGGCTCACATCGGCTCAGTAAACCGCGCCCTGCTCCAGGATGCCATAGATGACGGGCTTGAGGTCGTCGACTCGTCGGTCACGGCCACCATGGCCTGGGCGATCTTTGGCGGCCTGTACTACTCCACGGGCGAGACACCGGAAGGGTACGTGGAAGAGTACGATATCGTCGGCCATCGTGATGAAGAATTGCCGTGGAGCATCCCCGGCGAAACCGGGCGCACAGTCCGCATCGCCATGAACAAGGCGATTGACCGCGACGCCATCAACGAGGCCATCTTTGGCGGAGCCGGCGAACACCACTGGATCGGCGGCATCGTGCCTGACTTCCCGGCCGGATACAACCCGGCATGGGAAGGCAAGTGGGACGAATATTACGGCTACGACCCCGAGGCCGCAAAACAGCTGTTGGCTGAAGCCGGCTACCCCAACGGCTTCTCCTTCCGGGTGATTTCGTACCCGCTGGGCGGGGTTCCCGAGATCCCGGACATGCTGGAGGCGATGTCCGCCTACTGGTCGCAGATCGGGTTGGACCCGACCATCGAGCCCATCGAATTCTCCAACTGGCGCAACGAGTATCGCGGCCTTAACACTGACTGCTGCATCTACCCGCACCGCGGTCCCGCAGCGCCCATCGACACCCGCGTCCACTTCTACTACAGCGCGGAACGCTTCTTCCGCATGTACACCAGCGACGATATCCAGAATTACAAGGAACAGGCTCTCCGGGCTTTGAATGAATCCGATGCCACCCATCTATGGCAGAAAGTCTCGGACGAGATCTACGAGCAGGTTGGCGTGATACCAGGGTGGACCCTTCCCATCAGCGCCACTATAGACCCCGATGTCGTGGCCGAGTACGTCTTCCTCGGCCCCAACAACGGGACTTTCATCTACCTGGAATACGTGAAGGGCGTGCGTGAGTAGCGTCTGTGGGCAACTGATTGGAGAGCCTTGCTCCCTGACGCTGCGCCAAGGGTGTGGCGTCAGGGGTCATGCGGCGCATCGCACTGAAGAATTGGACCTGTCGAAAAATTCCGTTCCGCCGCCGGGAATGTAAGTGAGGTCAGTAACATGCAGCGATTCATCGTGCTGAGGATTTTGCAGGGACTGCTGGCGGTGTTCGTCATCAGCCTCATTGTCTTCGCCCTGTCACGCGTGGCGGGCGACCCGCTGGCGGCCATCCTGGACGACGAGGCTGGCAAAGAGCAGATCGAACGCCTGCGCCAAAGTTGGGGCCTGGACAAGCCCCTCCATGTCCAGTACTTCACCTATATGCGACGTCTGCTGACCGGCGACCTGGGAGTGTCATTCCGCTGGGATCGCCCCGTGCTCGAGCTGATCGCAGAGCGCTTGCCGGCCACGATTCAGCTGTCGGCGTTCGCCCTGGTGGTCACGGGGATAATCGCCTTCCCAATCGGGGTTTTATCGGCGGTGAAGAAAGACTCGTGGTTTGACGCCGGCGGCAAGATGTTCGCCATATTAGGACAGTCGGCGCCGACCTTCGCCGTGGGCCTGATCTTGATGTGGATATTTGCCGTCCAGTTAGGATGGCTGCCGACGTCGGGCAAAGGCGGCATCAAACATATCATTCTGCCCGGCTTCGCGTTGGGCTACTACAACGTGGCGGCGATCATGCGGTTGACGCGATCTTCGATGCTGGACGTGCTGGATACGGAGTACGTGAAGCTCGCCCGCATCAAAGGCATTCCCGAGTGGAAGATCGTATGGAAGCACTGCTTCCGCAACGCGCTCATCGGGCCGCTGACGTACTTCAGCCTGATCTTTGCGATCCTCATCACGGGCTCCGTGGTCATCGAAACCGTTTTCGCCTGGCCTGGCTTGGGCCTGATGGTAATTGAGGCCATCAACTCGAAGGACCATATTGTGGTGCAGGCCGTGGTCATGCTGTTCGCGCTGCTGTACGTCGGGATCAACATCATCACCGACATCACCTATGCCTACGTCGATCCGCGGATCCGCTACAACCAATAGCCCGCGGAAATTCGCCGGTTCCATGCCGACCCAATCATGATTTCGTAAACCTTGAGGGGAGAAACTGATGGCTGTTCAAACAAGCGCGCCGCCGGGAGGACCTGCTGGAGCGGCGGCCGGGGTCGCCACCGGGACTGGCGGTCTATCCGCCGGTCGAATATGGAGCGAACTCCGCCGATTGCCGGTAATCCCTATGTTCATCCTGGTCTTTCTGCTCGTCATCCCGGCGATCTTCGCCGACGTCTTGTCTCCCCACGACAGTACGATCGGTGATCTCGACCGGGCGCTGGAGCCCCCGGGCTGGGTTCAGGACCGCCAAACCAGCCAGCTCGTGGTGCAGCGAGTCCAGGACAAGAACCCCAACGAGATCAGCATCAACAACGCCCGTCGCAACCTTAACACCGGCGTGGCCACGCTGGTGGACGCCAACGGCAACGGCGAGGTGGACCTCGGCGAGACCGTGGTTCGCATGGAGGAGGGCGGCAGTTGGGAGTACCCATTTGGCACCGATAAGCAGGGTCGGGATGTGCTCAGTCGAATGATGCACGGCGCCCGCATCTCCCTGGCGGTTTCCTGCCTCGCTATCCTGCTCGGGGGCATCCTGGGCACCGGCCTGGGAATGATCGCAGCGTACCGGGGAGGTTTACTCGACGCCGTTTTGATGCGCATCGTGGACATCAAGCTGGCGTTTCCATCGATTCTGTTGGCGCTCACGCTGGTGGTTGCCATAGGTTCTGGGTTCAGCACCGTGATCATCGTGATCGCGTTGTTGCTTTGGGCACGCTACGCCCGCGTCATCCGTGGGGAGGCGCTGGCGATTCGCGAACGCGATTTCATTGACCGGGCCCGGGTAGCCGGCGCGTCCAATTTGCGGATCATGATGAAGCATATCTTCCCCAACGTTTTCAACACGGTGATCGTGCTGGCAACGCTGGAGGTGGGGCACGTGATCATCCTGGAGGCCACGTTGAGCTTCCTGGGAGCCGGCATACCGCGACCCAATCCGGCGTGGGGGTTGATGGCAGCGGACGGTCGGGAGGTTATCACCAGTTCCTACTGGATCTTCATGTTCCCCTGCCTGGCCATCGTTCTCACGGTGTTGTCCATGAACCTGCTCGGCGACTGGCTTCGGGACCGGCTGGACCCCAAGCTGAGGAATGTATAGGTCCAGGGGAACCGAACAGATCAAGGGTGCGAAAACTCACGCTCTCGCCGACACTGGTGGTTGCTGGTACAATCCAGCGACACTGTGCCCCCGGTGAATGTCCGTCAAAACCAGGCGACACTGAATTTGAGGTAACCGCCTCCCACCCCTAATCTGGGCAACGTTAAGTTCGACAGCGCAACCAACACACCTTAGCGACACCGGCCGCCAGGCCGACCAAACCAATGCAGAGGGGAATGCTGCCATGACCGCTGTACAAACTGCCACGGATACCATCCTCGAGGTCAACAACCTCAAGACTTACATCTTCACGCGGGCGGCCACGGTCAAGGCCGTCGACGGGATATCCTTCGATCTGAAGAAGGGAGAGACCCTGGGTATCGTGGGTGAGTCGGGCTGCGGCAAGACCATGACGGCGTTGTCCCTGTTGCGGTTGGTTCCGAGGCCGGCCGGCCGAATCGTCGAAGGTGAGATTGTCCTCAACGGCGAGGACATCCTGCAGAAAAGCGAAGACGAAATGCGCGACGTTCGCGGTCGGCAGATCTCCATGATCCTGCAGGACCCGCAGACCTCGCTCAATCCCGTGTTCACCATCGGTAACCAGTTGCGCGAAGCGCTCGGCATCGCCCACCGGGAAAACAAGAGCTCCATGTTGGGCCGGGCGGTGGACGCGTTGCGGAAGGTTAACGTTGCGGCGCCGGAACGCAGGCTGGACGACTACCCGCACCAGATGTCGGGTGGAATGAAGCAGCGCGTAGTGGGCGCCATCGCCATGTCGTGTGAGCCCGGCATCATCATCGCTGACGAGCCCACCACCGCATTGGACGTGACGATTCAGCTGCAGTACCTGCGGCTGCTCAAGGAAATCCAGGCGGAGACCGGGCTGGCGATCATCTTCATCACCCACGACTTCGGCGTTGTGGCCCGCATGTGCGACCGGGTGGCGGTGATGTACGCGGGTCGGATCATCGAGCAGGGCGACGTGCGGGACATCTTCAGCCGTCCGGCGCACCCCTACACCCAGGCGCTGATCAATTCCGTGCCGAAACTGGAGGAACGGGTCGACCGCCTGTATTCGATCGAAGGGCAGCCGCCGTTGCTGTCCAACCTGCCTGAGGGCTGCCGCTTTGCACCGCGATGCCCGTACGTTTCCGACCGGTGTCTGGAAACATATCCCACGTCCATCCAACTCGCGGAGGCGCATCACGCGGACTGTTGGGCGTTGCACTCGGACTGGGAAGGAACGCCCATCGCGGAGTACGTGGCGCCGACCGGGACGACCGGATAGGCCACGCGCACCACCGCATTCAGTAATTCCCTGCAGAGGAGGTCTCGACCACGATGGCAGTCGCTACTGACAATAACCTTCTGGAAGTCACCGGCCTGAAGAAATATTTTCCGGTCACCAAGGGTCTCATTTTGATGAAGACCATCGGCTACGTGCAGGCCGTAGACGGGATTTCCTTCAACATCAAACAGGGCGAAACCCTGGGCCTGGTGGGGGAATCGGGTTGCGGCAAGACCACCACCAGCAAGCTTCTGCTGCGCCTGGAAAGGCCAACTGACGGCGAAATCCTGCTTGACGGCGAGGACATCAACACTTTCCGGGGTTCCCAGCTCCAGGAATACCGAACCACCGTGCAGGCGGTTTTCCAGGATCCCTGGTCTTCGCTCAGTCCCCGGATGCGAGTGCGCGATATCGTTTCCGAGCCGCTGGTGGTCAACCGCAATGTGACCACCCAGGAGAAAAACGACCGCGTCGCCGAGGTGCTGGCCCAGGTCGGTTTGCACTCCCAGCAGGCCAACAACTATCCCCACGAATTCAGCGGCGGCCAGAGGCAGAGGATCGCGGTTGCCTCCGCGCTGGTGTCCTACCCCAAGCTGATCGTCCTGGACGAGCCGGTCTCCGCGCTCGACGTGTCCATCCGCGCCCAGGTCATGAACCTTCTCAAGGACCTGCAGGAACAGTACAACGTCAGCTACCTGCTCATTGCCCACAACCTGGCGACGGTCCGGTACATGGCGCACCAGACCGCGGTTATGTACCTCGGGCAAATCGTCGAATACGCCGAGACCGAGGAGCTTTACAACAACGCGCTGCATCCTTACACCAAAGCGCTGTTCTCGGCTGCGCTCCCATCTCACCCGGACCTGATTCGTGAAGACATCGTGCTCCAGGGTGAGGTGCCCTCGCCGATCAACCCGCCCACTGGCTGCCGGTTCCACCCTCGCTGCCCCTTTGCGATGCCGCAGTGTTCCGAAGAGGCGCCGGTCGAAAAAGAGGTATCGCCGGGTCACCGGGTGTCCTGCCACCTCTACTGACAGTTCAATCCAAATGAAAGGAGCAACGCCCCGGGCCGGCTCGCGGCTCGGGGCGTTTTCATTGGCCGCGCCGAATGAAGGTCTATTCGATGCCGTACACGTTGCCGTCGGCGGTGCGTACAATCAGCAGTCCGTTACTGACTATCGGCGGGATCATGATGGGAGCCCCCAGGTTCATACTCCAATTCTCAAGCCCGGTCAGCCGGTCCAACGAATACAAGACGCCGGACTCGTCGCCAACGATCAGGTCGTCCTTGATCACGAGGGGAGAAGCCCACACGGAATTCTCCGTATGGAACGTCCACAGGGGATCGCCGGTCATGGCGTCTAACGCGTAGACATAGTGGTCGTGTCCACCGACGTACAATGTGGCGCCGTTTTCGTCTTCGACCAGCGCGGGGCTGCTCTTGACCCCCTGAAGTGGGTTTTCAGGCGTGAACCGCCAGAGTCCGCCTTGCTGGCCCTTGGGGCGTGGAACGCCGGGTACCTGCCAGAGCCACAACTGAGCCCACAATTGTTTGAATTGATAAAGGCCGGGTATCTCGCGGCGGGTCGCTTCCACGGCGTACAACTGGCCACCCGCGCTGAAATACGCGCGTTCCCCATCTTCGGAAACCACGGGTGAACCGCTGATGGCTCGCGGGGTTCGGAAACGGAACCATTCCTGGCCGGTTCGAGCGGACAAAATGTAGAACACGCCTTTTTCGTCGCCAATGAACAGCTTGCCGTCATGAACGGTGGCGGCATCGCTCGCGTTGCTGTCCAGCTGCTTTTTCCAGATCAACGCTCCGTTGTGGGCATCCAGGGCATAGATCCAACTCTCCCCTGAGCTGATGTACACCAGGCCATCCGAAAGCACCGGGGCGGTTTCGACCGTGTCAGCGGCGGGAAAACTCCAGCGCACCTGGCCGTCAAACGCATTCCACGAGCTGACGGTATGGTCTGTACTCCCGAAGAACAGGTACAGGCCGGTCACGGCGGCCCCGGCCGTTACTCGGCCCGGCGTGTCGCCTTCCCACTTTTCGATAAAGGAGAGGTCCGCGTGAGACAGCGCGTACATCCCCTCGGACGAACCGACGTAAACGTGCGTGTCCTGTGCGACGGGTTCGGATAGCAACGGGTCGCCGGGAACATCGAAGTTCCAGTACCTGAGCTGCCCGGAAGGCGGTGGCGGCCCAATGTCCACCCGTCGGCTGTGCCGGAGATCTCTGCCGACCCCGGTCCATGAACCTGGACCCGCGTCAATGGTCAACTGCGTCTGGGTCTTCTTGAACAACACGATCGGGTCGGGCGCGAACGGGTAGTTGATCCAGATAACGAACACGATCAGGAGCGCGACGACGCACGCAGCGACGATGCGGCGCCACGAAAGACGTCGCATCAACCAATTGTGCCGCCGGTGTTGTGCCCAGGTCGGCAGACGCACGATCACCCGGTTGCATCGCTCATTGGCGCAGCGCGAACCGACGCGTTGGCCCTCGGCTCCGCAGTACGGGCAGACCAACACCAGCGGATCATCAACCAGGACGTCGTCGTCCCCGACTTCGACAAATGGCGGATCAAGTACGCCGATGTTGCTGCCATCCCGTCCGTCAGGCGCAAAGTTTACCTGCGGTCCGGGCGGAGCAGAGACGAGCGTTTCGCGGGCCGGTTGATCGTCAAACGCCGCTTGGGATGAAACTGGTTCCTCAGGCCGCGAGAACCGCAGGTCGTCTCGCTCCGAGGTGGAGTCAAGCGGAGGGGCGGTGTCTTCGTGTTCCCAGGCAAGCGGTTCCGGAGGCGCTAAATCGGGCGGGTCCGGTGGCGTCACATCGGTTCTGGCCTCGAACGTTTCAGCCTGCCCCGGCTCCGACGCCTGCGAGCGACGGGTCAACCTGCGGAAAATGTCACCGATTCCAGGCATGATTCACTACCGCGATCCGGCGACCTCCGCCCGCGCCAATTCCCCGTTAGCGAGCAGGTGGCGAACCTCTGGTGTCAGCAGCCGTGCCCGCTCCTGCAAATCGTCGCCGGTGAGGTTCCCGATCGGGTGCGCGCACATGAGATACGGGAAATCGGGCACGCCCATGAGTCGCGTGTAGGCGCGGGCGGTGTTGGCGAACACGGTAGTGATGATTGTCGCCGCCGGGATGCCCTGGCGCTCCAAGGTAATTCCGTCGTGCAAACTGCCCGACGAGCATCCCCCTCAATCGCCGACGCCGGCGATCACGAAATCGGCGTTGCGGTGGAGATCGGCCAACACCTCGGGATGAGGCGGCAGCGATGAGCTGTGCTTGCGGGCGTAGAAGATGTCGGCAAACTCAAACTCGTCATTCAGGGCATTGGCAATGGCCCAGAGGATCGCATCCGCATTGGCCTTGGAGTTGTCCAGCAGGCCCAGGCGTCCGCCACGCAGGTCGACCGGACGGGCCGCCATGACCAACGGGGTCTCACCGGGATCAAAGCCGGTGGGATCGACCAATTGCACGGTAGGCAGGTTTTGCGTCGCCATGAAAACTCCTTTGCGCAGCAGTCCGCAGCGTCAGATGATGCCGATCTCGGCGGGAACCCCGTAATAATTCATGATGAGTTCGCTGTACATACCGCTGTCCCCGCCGGCTTTGAAGATCAATATATCGTCCGGGCCGGCGACGGTCATGCGCCGTTCTTCGTCGTCGCCGGGCTGGACGGCGCCGGTGGCCATGCCGAGGCGCTTCAGCTGGCCGGCAGACCGCCAGGAGCGCTCGTACACATACTCCTGCATGTCGGTTCGCGTCCAGCCCTGCCGCGCCAACCGTTCAGAGTGCCAATGGCCCACTATCCATACCCATTTGATATTGCGTCCGAAGTAAGCGGCCAGACCATGAGACGCCATGCCGTCGGCGATGGAATCCAGTAGGCTCTCGGCGTTGGAGCCGTATCGGTTGCTGTGCATGGACGGATCCTGGATCGTCGCCACCGTTACCGTGGATTGCTCGGCCGAAAACCCCTGGCTGACGTGGAACGGCTCCCATGGGCTGTTTTCTTCGTCCTCGCCGAAAACCACGCCGAATTTGGTCAGGCTGCCCATGCACCCCCGGTCCAGCAAGCCGGGCCTTTGTTCGAACACGTTGATCAAGATCAAACGAAGCGCCCGCCCGATGGTGGAGTTGGCGCGATTGCCGGGACTGAACAGGTTGTCAGTGCAGTTCAGGTTGATCTCGCGCCGGATAGGGCCATTGACGGCGACCATCAAACCCGTGGAATTGGTAACGGCGGACACTTCGTGGATGCAATTGGGGTCGTGCTCGAACAGAACGCGCATGGTCGCCAGCACGATGGGGAAATAGGCCGGGAGGCAGCCGGCCATCACGGCGTTGGCCGCGGCCTGTTCAGCGGTCAGCGCCCGGCGTCGTACCGGAACTTCTCCAAGCACATGGCCCGGCTCCAAGCCTACCGCCTCCAGCATCGCGTGGACACGGTCGGCGGTGGGAGGTACCACCGGCAGGCCGTCAGTCCAGCCACGCCGGTAGCACTCTTCGATTGCGTCCAGCGAATCCGGGATCGTATGTATGGCCGCTCGCGGCGCTGCGTCTTTCACTCCATTCCTGCCTGGCCCATCTCCGCTATGCGGAATGGGCTTGCGATACAGCATTCTAACAACGGCGAGTGAACTATCTCAACTTAGTCGGTAGGTGCACTTGGCTCTTTGAGCCCAGCGCCAACAGGACCGATGCCGGCGGGCCAGCAATGACGTCGGCGATTTCCGGCCCGTATAGGGATTCAGGATTGCACTGCAATTCATGGTCAATAACTGGGACCAGCGGCCAAGGCTCTCTGGAGATTCGGTACGCCCGAAGTCGGCCGGCGGATGTGCGGTTGTAACCGCAGTAGCGGTGGGTGAGGAACTCGTCCAGTGAGCCCGGCTCGGCAAAGTAGCTGTCACCGCCGGCGGTGACGCGGAGGCCGGCGTCATGACCGCCATCTGTCCAACAGTAGTACACCCGCTGACGATCCTGTCGATTCTCCCTTTCTGGAGGCTCACATTTGTAAGTCATTGGGGTAGCCAGCATCGGTTCTCGGAACAAAACCCGGCCGGCAAAAGCGACCAAACGATTGGAAACCGTCTGCCTCAGGAAAATGACGCCCGTGCCATCATACTTGCCACCGGACGGCTTGACGTAGAACCTGAGGTTGAGCTCCACGAAGCTACGCGGCCAGGCTGGCAGGCCCAGCACCTGTAAGTCATCCATGAACAGGCATACCAGACTGATGTAGGATCTGCCTTGCCAACGATCCAATGCCAAACCCTTCGGCAACAAGGGTAGAAGACGTCCTCCCTCGATCGGCCAGGAAAGGATCGCCACATGGCGCCAGCGCGCAGTTATCACGGCCTGGTGACAAATCCGATCAGGATAGCGTGGGGGATCGGGAACCTGACGTTCAAAACGTCACCTTCGCGCGAAGGCCGGCCCGCTAGCCCAGACCCGCCAGGCGCTGTTCCAGGCGGCGCTGTTGCAGGGAGATGGTCAGGTCGCCCCGGGTACGCTCCAGGACCCCGCGCATGGCGTCCGTGCTGTGGCGCAGGCCGCCGGTTACAGCCTCGGGGAAATCGACCGTAACCAGGATGCCGTAAATCTCGTCCATCAACTCCATCAGCTCTTCGCACCGCGAGGTGTCGTCGCGCCGCAAGGCGTCCAGGATGTAGCGACGCAGCTCACCGATGACCTCCGCCATGCCGTTCAGGTAGGCCGGCGGGTCCATGTTCAGGGACTCGGCGTCTGGTATGTCGCCTCCGGAAATCACTGCCAACGTTATGTTCGCCTCGGTGAATTCCTTCCGCGCATCGGACAAAAATCCGGCGTAGTAAATCTCCGGGTTCTCGGTTCGTATGTTACGGGTTTCATCGAGCCGCACAGCCGCCTCAGCGATCAGGCGACGCGCTTCGTCGAAATCGTTGCGGTGCACCGCACGAATTGCGTTGGCCGAGTTCCGGATAACCTGCCGTGACACGCCCAGAGCTTGCTCCCGGGCGCGGTGCCTGGCGGTGAGTTCTTCAACCGCCTGGTTGGAAAGAGCGGTCAGGTGTGGAGCATAACGCGTGGGCATAACCGTTCCGGCTAAACTTGCCCGCCGGCCGCACGTATCGCTTCAGTCAGCGCGCCCGCCGCGGCCTCCGGTTCCGCCGCGCTGCCCACCGCCGCGGTGACGCAAATTGCGTCCGCGCCGGCTTCCACCACCGGCGCGACGTTCTCCGCCGTAATACCGCCGATGGCCACCAGGGGCACGTTTGCGGCGGCCCGGGCCTGCTTCAAGCGTTCCGGCCCCTGCGGCGCTCGAGTTACCTGCTTCGTGGTCGTCGTGTACATCGCGCCGAACGCTACATGGTCGGCGCCCATCTCCTGGGATTCGATGATCAGGTCAATCTCGCGGTTGGAGCGGCCCAACACCTGCCCCGGCGCCAGGATTTTCCTGGCCTCGGCCACGGGCAGATCGGTTTGTCCCACGTGCAAGCCCACATGCTCCGGGCCCAGCGCCGCGGCCAAATCGGCGTGATCGTTGATGATCAGCAGGGCGTCGTTGGCGGCGCACAGGTCGCGCAGGGCGATGCCCAGCGGCAACTGCTCTCCCTTGTCCCGCAACTTGTCGCGCAACTGCAACATGCGGGCACCGCCGTTCACGGCGGCGCGGGCAATTTCCAGAGGGTCGCGGCCACCGGTTACCTCGGGATCGATGATCACGTACAGGCCGCGGATCCGGCCCGCCTGCTCCCGGCGCATCGTGGCGCCGATCCGCGCCGCCGCGTCGTCCAGGGCGCGGCGCAACTGTAGCGCCCCATCGGCGGGGATTCCCTGGGTTGCATCCAGCACGTCCAGCAAGCCTCGGGCGGCGGCGGCCATTTCCAGCGCCCGGTGGCGATTCCCGACAGCGAAAGGCGCGGTGGATGCCCGATCAGGGTCGCTGAAACCG
Source organism: Dehalococcoidia bacterium (assembly GCA_965203985.1). Lineage (GTDB taxonomy): Bacteria > Chloroflexota > Dehalococcoidia > Lucifugimonadales > UBA3495 > Bin87. Next base: position 374,291 of record CBDBDS010000010.1, on the reverse strand, counting down.
TCTCCCAACCACCCGATTTCACCACGCATCAAGCCTTCGGGGAGCGCATCAGAAGCCACCATGCCGTCAAGGCACGCGACTAGCGCCGACAACAAATCGGATGGAGTATTGCGTTCCTGGTCTGTCACAATTCCAATCCTTTCGGTGCCTCGCCACTGCGCGCCGAATCTATTGATTCACGCACCGAAGCGGGCATGTCCACGCCGTGGCGAGCAAAAGACTCCTCGACGTGCCGCCCGATGTTGCGGGGGTCACTGTAATAATCCCGGGAACTGCTGTCCATCGAGTGGGCGTTGTGCACGTCTCCGGTCGTCTTGCCCATCGCAAAGGTGGACATGCGCCGTTCCACCTCTTCGCTCCCACAGCTCTGACACGACGGCGCCAAAGGCGAACTGATCGAGCGCACGAAGATCGAGGAGATCTGCTGGCATTGGCGGCAGCGGTATTCGTAAATGGGCATGATAGTCGTGCAGATCCCGTAGTGAAACCAGCGCAGGTGGTCGTAATAAAGAGGCCGCGTTTCAGGGATCCGGATGGGTAATCTCGTGCCGGTGTTCGTGAAACTCCGGCGTAACCTGGCCGCCCATCGCCTCGCCCATGCGACCCATGTGCCCGTCAATGCTGCCGATGTGGCTGTCGTCCAGATCCGCGGCGGCATTATCGGGCATCCAGTTCAGGCTGTCGCCCCAGGAGCGGTGGAAGGAGAACCCGGACACCAGGCGGGTTAGGTCCCCCGAGTCGCACCCGTTGCACGCAATCGCGTCGGCCGGGGTCCAGCTGAACACGAGGCGCGACTGCCGCTGGCCGCAGGCGTTGCATCGGTATTCGTAAACCGGCATAACGCGGGCATTGTAGCACAGGGGCCGAACGACCCCGGCATCGGCTCATGTATAATGCGGCAACGGTCAGAAGCGCCACCGGCGACCGTCTCACTCGCGCACGGAGACCCCAAATGTCCAGCGCCAACCAAATGTCCATGGAGATGACCTTCGCAGCCAGCGGTGAGAAGGCTCCGCTGCTGCTGCTGATCGATGGACACGCGATGGTGCACCGTTCATTCCGGGCGATCAGCGCGAGTCGTAACCTCACGGTCTCGACCACCGGCGAGGACGTTACGGGCGTTTACGGGTTCGCCAGCGTGTTCATCCGCGCGCTGAACGAGTGGCAACCCAGCCACGTCGCCGTCGCTTTCGACACTCCGAGCCCGACCTTCCGCCACGAGCGCTTCCCGGAATACAAAGCGCAGCGTCCGCCGACGCCGCCGGAACTGCGCGGTCAATTCGACCGCGTCAAAGAACTGATGGCGACGTTCTCCGTGCCAATCTACGAACTGCCCGGTTTTGAAGCCGACGACATCATCGGCACCCTGTCCCGCCAGGCTGAGGCGGCCCACGTACCGACCGTTATCCTCACGGGCGACCGCGATACTTTCCAGCTCATCTCTCCCATGGTTCGCGTCGACCTTGCCAGCAGCGAGCGCGACCGTCGCATCGTGGATGAAGAGGAACTGGCGGCGAGATACGGCGGCCTGAGCGCCGAGCAGCAACCGGACTACAAAGCCCTGGTCGGCGACAAATCCGACAATATCCCCGGTGTGCCCGGCGTCGGGGACAAGACGGCCACCACGCTGCTGAGCAACTACAGCACACTGGAGGGCATCTACGAGCATCTGGAGGAGATAACCCAGAAACGGGTGCAGAACAACTTGGCGGCGAACCGGGACGAGGCTTTCGAATATCGCTTCTTGACCACCATCAAGTGCGATGCCCCGACCAACCTGGACCTCGATGCCTGCAAGTTCGGTGACTACGAGCGATCCGAGGTGGTCGCCCTGATGACCGCGCTGGAGTTCCACAGCATAGTGGGACGCGTTCCCTCTCCCGACGCTCCCTGGGCCACGGCGTCGGAAAACGCCGCCCAGCCGTCGGCTCCGGCATTTCCTTATGCCGGGGAACCGGCGGATTGCGATTATCGGATCGTCAACACCCCGGACCAACTGGACGCGATGATCGCCGCAATCCGGGAGGCCGGTTCATTCGCCTTTGACACCGAGGCCAGCAGCACCGACCCCATGGCGGCGGAGTTGGCCGGACTCAGTTTCTCCGTCGATGGCGGGCTAGCCTGGTACGTTCCGGTCGGCCACCAATCCGGCCAGCAACTGCCGCTTGCCGAAGTCATGGCTGCGGTCAGGCCACTTTTCACCGCCGAGGGCCTCAAGAGATCCGCGCACAACGCCAACTACGACCTGACCCTCCTGAGCAACTACGGCGTGGACCCGTACCAGGTGGTGGACCACGACACCATGATCGCGGCGCACCTGCTGGGCAATAACCGCCTGGGGTTGAAACCGTTGGCCCTCTCCATACTGGGCCGGGAAATGACCGAAATCACCGACCTGATCGGCAGGGGAGCCCGGCAAAAAACCTTCAACGAGGTTGAGATCGCCGACGGCGCCCCCTACGCGGCGGCCGACGCGGACTGCACGCTGCGCCTACGGCGCCACTTTGAGCCTCCACTGGAGACCCAGGGGCTGGGCGACCTGTTCGCTGACGTGGAACTGCCCCTGGTGCCGGTGCTGGTCGAAATGCAGCGAGCCGGCGTTCGATTGGACGCGGGCATCCTCCACGAGATGTCCCGCGATCTGCACGAACAGCTAGACCAAATTCAGGCGGAACTGTTTGAGTCCATCGGCCACAGCGTCAACATCAACTCACCCAAACAGCTCAGCGATTTGCTGTTTGGCGAGCTGGGGTTGCCCAAGTCGCGGCGAACGCGGTCCGGTTATTCCACCGACGCCAACGCGCTCGAGGCGTTGAAGGGCCTGCACCCGGCAGTGGACAAGATCCTCGACTACCGCCAGGTATCAAAGCTGAAGTCGACGTACGTTGACGCCCTGCCGGAGATGGTCAATAGCAACACGGGACGAATCCACACGTCGTATCACCAAACCGGGTCGGCGACTGGCCGGGTCAGCAGCAGCGATCCGAACCTGCAGAACATACCGGTGCGAACCGAATTGGGCCGCCAGGTCCGACGGGCCTTTGTGGCCGGTTCCGGTTGCCAACTGCTGTCCGCAGACTATTCCCAGATCGAGCTGCGGGTGCTGGCCCACATGTCGCAGGACCCCTCGCTGCTGGAAGCTTTCCGCCGGGGCGAGGATATTCACGCCGCAACCGCCAGCCAGATGTTTGACGTGCCCATCAACGACGTGGACGCGGAACAGCGCCGGATCGCCAAGGTGCTCAACTTTGGCGTGATTTACGGTTTGGGCCCCTACGGAATTTCACAACAGACCGGGTTCAGCCGGGAAGAGGGACGGCACTTCATCGAGACCTACCTGGCCCGGTACCCGGGCATCAACGGTTACCTGGAATCAGTGAAGGAGCGGACCAGGAGCGTGATGTATGCGGAAACGCTCCTGGGGCGCCGGCGCTATCTGCCGGACATCCAGTCCACGAGTCACAACACCCGCGCCGCCGCCGAACGCATGGCGATCAATATGCCGATCCAGGGCACTGCGGCCGACATCATGAAAATCGCCATGATCAACGTGCGCGCTCGCATGATCAACGAGCAGATGCGCTCCAGCATGATTCTGCAGGTGCACGACGAGCTGGTGTTCGAAGTGCCGGACGACGAAATGGGCGTGATGACCGAACTGGTGATGGACGAGATGCCGGCCGCGATGGACCTCGACGTGACGCTCAAGGTGGACGTCAAGTCGGGCTACTCCTGGGGCGACTTCTGATGGAATCTTCGGCCTGTGGAATGGTCAGAATCAGGATTTACAGGATTCAGGGATTAGAAGGATTGGGTTGGTTGATGCTTTCGCGGCCGCATCCTCAAAATCCGCTAATCCGGTAAATCCTGATTCTGACAAATCCACTGAAAACGGCAAAACTCTGGGACTTATTCAGGAGGCTTGATCCCCGTGGAACTGCTCCGCAGCATCGTTTTTGTTCCCGGCAATCGCTCCAACATGCTGGAGCGCGCCTTGGGATTCGGTGCCGACATCATCATGGTTGATCTTGAAGACTCGGTGCCGCCCGGCGAAAAGGCCGCAGCGTGCGAACTGGCAACGGAATGGGTCCCTCGTCTTGCGGCGACCGGCAAACGGGTGATGGTGCGGGTCAACGCCCTGGACACCGGCCTGGCCTCCGGCGAATTGTCTGCGGTGGTATGCCCGGATTTGGCCGGCATCAGCATCGGCAAGGGCAACACGGCCTGGGACATGCAGCAGGTTGACCAACTGCTGGCTCCCTTGGAAACGAAAGCCGGCGTGGGGGCGGGCAGCATCAAGGTGATCCCCTGGATTGAAACCGCGATGGCCATCGTCCATGTCTATGAGATGGCGCGAGCCTCCCAGCGGATTGTAGGGATCGCATTTGGGGCCGAAGACTACACCAACGACATGGGCGTTACTCGCAGCGACTTCGGCGACGAGTGCTATTTCGCGCGGTCGTCGGTTGCAGTGGCGGCAAGGGCCGCCGGAGTGGCCGGGCTGGACGGCCCGTTCGTGGGATTCCGTGACCCGGAGGGCCTGAGGACCGACGCCGGCGCGGCCCGACGCATGGGATACACGGGCAAGTTCGCCATCCATCCCGCTCAGATCGACGTCATCAACGAGACCTTCTCGCCCGACCCCGAAGACGTGGCCTACGCGCGCCGTGTGGTGGAAGCCTGGGATGAAGCGGAGGCCGCCGGGAGGGGTTCGCTTTCGATTGACGGGCGGATGGTGGACGTGCCCGTAGTGAAACGGGCGCAGAACTTGCTGGCGCAAGCCGCGGCCATTGAGGCCATGCCTAATTGATTGACCGATCGCCAATGTCTTCAGACCGTATCATTCTGACCGGTCTCCAGTTCTATGGATTTCACGGCGTCAATCCTGAGGAGCGCAGCCTGGGGCAACCGTTCACCGTGGACCTGGAGGCGGAATTGGACCTGAGCGTGCCGGCGGCCTCCGACCGCTTGGAAGACACGGTGAGTTACACGGAACTGTACCGGGCGGTCAAAGCGGTCATGGAGGGCGAGCCCTGCAACCTGCTGGAGTCCGCCGCCGGCGCCATCGCCCGAGGAGTGCTCGAACAACACCGGCAAATAGGCGCGGTGCGCGTTCGAGTCCATAAGCCACGCCCGCCCATCAAAGGCTCAGTCATCGGGGCCGCGGCGGTGGAAATCTACCGCTCGCGCGCCTTTTGACCGCCCCGACGCAACGCGAACAGGACAGCAAGACATGGTTACCAACCAGGCACCCGACGGCGCCAGCCTGGCGGCCTCGTTCAACGACGCCACCAAACTCCAGTACATCAACCTCAGCAACAAGCCTCCGCTGTACAAGGTGTATCCCGGTCTGCGCGCAATTCCCTTGCCCGACGTGGCCGCGTCATCCGGCCTGGAAATGTCCGCCCTGCGCGCGATCCGAGAGACCGGCCAAACGGCAGACGGCGAAAGCCCTCCGACGCTGCAAACGCTGGCCGAGTTGCTTTACCACGCGGCCGCCGTGATCCGGCGGCGAACGCTGCGCGACGGCGAGGTGCACTATCGCGCGGCGGCCTCCGCAGGCGCGCTGTATCCAACCGAGGTCTACGTGGTCTGCGGCGACCTGGAAGGTCTGCGCGCCGGTGTATACCACTTCAGCCCGCTGGATTTCACCCTCGCCCGCCTCCGCAACGGCGACCTGCGGCGGTGGGTAGCCGCGGCCGCGCACGACCATGCCGCGTATCCAGCAACCCTGGTGTTCACCACGGTGTTCTGGCGAAGCGCCTGGAAGTACCGAGAGCGGGGTTATCGGTATTGCTACTGGGATCTGGGCACGATTGCCGCCAATCTCACCGCGGCCGGAAATGCTGCCGGCACATCGGTGGGTCTGAAATTTGGATTCGTGGACCGCTCCCTTACCGGGTTCATCGGTGTCGACGGAATCGAGGAAGCGCCGTCCCTGCTGGCGACGATCGGCAGTCCGGACGGCGTGTTGAACCCCGGTTCCGGGGACGTTCCGGGAATGTTGCCCCAGGAGAGCAACGACCTGACTTCGGGAGCGCTGGAGTATCCGTTGTCGCGTGAAATTCACCTGGCTTCCTGGTTGCGGGCCGGCGAGGACGTCGCGGATTGGAATGCGCCCGGTGCCGGTGGACGTAGTGGCGAAAAAGACGAACTGGACGGCACGGGCGAAGGGTTCCGCCCGCTCCGTTCCGGGTCTGATGGAGGCTTCGACGGTGACTTGGATCTCGCGTCGCGCCCCGCGCAATCCCTGGGCGAGTGCATCCGTTCCCGGGGTTCCACTCGGCGCTTCGCCACTGACCCCATCTCCTGGGAGGATTTTCGCTCCATTATTGACGCCGCAGGAAACCCCATCAACGCGCCGCACCTGGCTGAAGGGTTTTCGCCATACCTGAGCATCTATCTGATTGTCAACGCGGTCACCGGCCTCGCCCCAGGAGCCTATTACTACAACCGTTTCTACAACGGGTTGCGATTGCTCAAGGAAGGCGATTTCCGGGAAACCGCCGGGCACCTGGGTTTCGAGCAGGCGCTCCCGGCCGACGCCGCGGCCGTAGCGTTCATCACGGCCGACTTGCCCTTAATCGAGCGGGAATTCGGAACCCGAGGATACCGGATGGCGCAAACCGTCGCCGGCATCATCGGCGGCCGGATATACCTCGCTTGTCACGCTCTGGGGCTGGGTGCCACCGGCCTTACCTTCTTCGACGATGCCGTGGTCGAATTTTTCGGGCCACACTCCGCCGGACAGGAAGCAGCGTTCGTGGTGCCAATGGGCGTCCCGCACCAGGACAACCGCGTGCGTCCCTTCCGGTCAAGGTTGGCGGTCAGCCTGGATTCCCGTGCGCGAGGAGCCGGGCAGGCCTGAGCTACCTGCGCGGGTAGCCCGCTGCTACTCCCACTCCTCCTCGTCGTCCGAGGGTGGGGCTACCGGCGACCAATCGGTAGCATCGTCGTCGGTCTCCAGCATGGGAACGTCGTCATCGCCTACCGACTCAACCGGGGTTTCATCGGGCATGTCCATTACCGCAGTTTCAGCGGGGTCTATGGCATCGTCAGGATCCGTCGCCTCCACCGGAGCCGAGTCCGGGTCTTCATTCGGCGCTGGTGTGAACTCATCAGGTTCAACAGCCGGCTCGGGCCGAGGTGGTTCGATTACCTGGGCCGGAAAGGAGATCACGTGGCGCAGGGACGGCGCCTGACCCGTTTCGTGGAGAATCACCGACAAGCCGTCCGGTTCGATCCCGACCACGGCCGCGTCATATCGGTTGCCGCCGGCCATAAGTTTGTTGACCCGCCGGCCCAAACGGCGTTGCAGCGCTCCCAGGTATTGTCCATCCGGCGCATTGACGATTATCCCGTCGTTCTGGGGCTTCAGCACTACCACGTCGCCGGCGCTGACCGGCGCATCCTCCGGTGGTCCGGCTGGGCGGCACAGGGTAGTCGTGCAGGACTTGCCGCTTTCCGCGATGAACATGCCCGGAGATTTGCCGGCTGCCGCGGGTTGCGAACGGACCTCTCCGGGCCGGCTTTGCAACTGGTCGAGCCTGGCAAGATTCTTGCGCGCGATTACGTTGGAGGGCGAACGTAGTTGAAGCTGCTCCAGGATCTGGCGCGCTTCAGGATAGTCGCCAAGTTCCATGAGGGCTTTCGCCAACCGATTGGTCGCCTCGCAGTCAGTGGGACAGATGCCCAGGATCTGGCGATTTGCCACGGCGGCCTGTTCCCATTCGCCGTTCAGTGCGCATCGGATAGCTTGTTTGCCCAGTTGGGCCTTGGCGCGGCTCCCCGTGGTATCGGTTGCCGGCGCACCACGTTGCGGGTATGGCACGTTATTCACAATTATTGACCTCCACCACCGATCGACGGCTACCCTGCCAATGCACTAATGATGTCCGGACATAGCATTACACGTACCTACTGCGGATGTTCAATCTATTGAGACTCCGATTTTGGCGATTTGTCCGCATCGCCAGGTTGGGCCTTGCACACGCCGTTGCAATGTTCCGATTTCACCGTTCGTAGCGGCCGTCCAATGACCGGTAACGGATGATGACGAGATCTCTTAAAGTGCGCCATCCATCGCGCATTGGCCGTACCTTGCTCTCGGACCGGTAATGCCAGTCGATCCCGACCTCGGCCACGCTGAACCCACGACGCCGCGCGAGAAACAGGATTTCCGCGTCAAACGCGAAGCCGTCGAGCGTCTGTAGCGCAAATAATTTCTCAGCGGCCGCGGCGCGGAATACCTTGAACCCGCATTGAGTGTCAGCGATGCCCGGCGCGGCCAGCATGCGGGTCATGGTGTTGAAAACTCGGCCCATCAGCCATCGTCGTCTGGGTTCGCCGATGCGTCGGGCACCGGACGCCTCCCGAGAGCCGATGACGATGTCCGACGTTGGCGCGCCGCTGGGCAGCAGGCGATCCAACAAATCTATCGGCATGGAGAGGTCGGCGTCACACAGAAAACGGTATTCGCCCCGAGCCGCCAGCATCCCGTTCTTGACCGCCCAACCCTTGCCCCGATGTGGCAGGGGAAGAAGCTTGACGCGTTCGTCGGTTTGCCCGACGCGAGACACGGTGGCCGCAGTCGCGTCGTCACTTCCGTCGTCGGCTACGATGATCTCCCACGGGTACGCCTTCCCGGCGAGGTAGGCGCAAACAGTGTCAAGCGTCTCGGGAAGTCGACGCTCCTCGTTGTAGGCCGGAATGACGACGGAAAGGTAGCAGTCGGACATCACCGCCCGGCCAGCGGCCGCCTAATCGGACTCGTCCAGTTCAAAGCCCCGGTGCAGCAAGCGGACCGCTTCCTGCGCCTGGTCGCGATTGATGATGCACGAGATCCGGATTTCCGACGTCGTGATCATGTCGATGTTGATGCCGCCATCGGCCAGGATGCGAAACATCCGCGAGGCGTAACCCGGAGTGTTCTGCATCCCCGATCCTACTACGCTTACCGATGCCAGTGTGGGATCGCTTATTACCTGGTCGGTTCCCAGGGTCGCCTCCAGAGGCGCCATTACGCGGAGGGCCCGGGGCAGGTCATCCGTGGTCACGGTGAAACTGATGTCGGTGGTGGTCCGGTCCGCGCTCGTGTTCTGGACAATCGTGTCCACGTTGATGCCGGCAGCGGACAATGGCTCGAACAGCGCCGCGGCCACGCCGGGTTGGTCGGCCACCCGGCAAACGGTCACTTTCGCCACGTTTGTCTGGTACGCGATACCAGTTACCTTGATCCGGTCTTCCATCTGCCTTTCGTCCGATGCTTGATGAATGAGGGTTCCCGAAGCGTCAACGAAGCTCGACGCCACGTAGATGGGAACATTATAGACCGCGCCCAATTCGATGGACCGGGGGTGCATCTTCGCTCCCGCGGCGGCCAGTTCCAGCATCTCTTCGTAGCCCACTTCGGGCATTTTGGCCGCCTTGCTCACTATCCTGGGATCCGCGGTATAGATGCCCTCTACGTCGGTGTAGATGTCGCAACGGTCCGCCCGGAGCGCGGCCGCCAGCGCTACGGCAGTCGTATCGGAACCGCCCCGGCCCAGCGTGGTGATATCGTCGTCGGGCGTGAGACCTTGAAAGCCGGCGACGATGACCAACCTTCCGGCGTCCAATTCCCGTCGGACGCGATCCGGGTCCACCTGGCTGATCCGCGCGCGGCCGTAGGAGTTGTCGGTACGGATACCGGCCTGCGGCCCGCTCAGGCTGATGGCGTCGTACCCCAGATTGCGCAATGCCATGGACAGCAACGTGATCGACACCAGTTCACCGGTGGACAGCAGGAAATCGAGTTCCCGCGGGTCGGGTTCGCTGGAAACGGTGCGCGCCAAGTCAATCAATTCATCCGTGGTGTCGCCCATTGCCGAAACCACCGTGACTATCTGGTGGCCTTGGTCATGCACGGAGGCGATGCGTCGTGCCACGTTCACGATTTTCTCGGCGTCGGCGACGGAACTGCCGCCGTATTTATGGACATACAGGGACATCAGGACTCTTTACCTGCTGCGACTCAGGTGGTTCTCATGGTATTCACAGAGAGGCCGGGAACACGGCGCCGGGTTCCGCCATTCGTTTGCTAGCTATCCGATGACGTGCGCTCCCAGGGCAGTCGGCTGGGTGACTTCGACCCGGCCGTCAACCCCTGCCAGCCGCGCCGCGTCGAACATTTCATAGGCGACCGTCATGGCGCGATCACGGGCAAAGGCCAGGATTGTGGTTCCGCTACCGGAAAGGAAAACGCCGAACGCGCCGGCCGCCTGGGCCGCGGCAAAAATCACCTTCATCTGCGGAAAAATGGTTTGACGGTAGGGTTGGTGCAGCCGGTCTTGGGTGGCGATATTGAGATATTCAGGGTGTTCCGATTCCATGCTCGCCACCAGCAGCGCGGTGCGGCTCATATTGTACACCGCGTCGGCGACGGGAATTTCCGAAGGCAACACGCGCCGGGCGTCCACGGTTGCGATCCGCCGGTCCGGGATGAACAATACCGCCTGCAAATCCGCGGGCAAGCGTATGGGAGCGGTGTACATGCGATCGTCGTCCATGACCACCAGCCGCATACCCCCGTGGACGGCCGCAGCGACGTTGTCCGGATGCCCTTCGATGGTCGCGGCCATTTCCAGCAGATCGTCCGGGCTGAACACGTCGTCGAGCAGCCGGTTGGCCGCCACCAGGCCCCCGGCAATTGCCGCCGCGCTGCTGCCCATTCCCCGGCTCAGCGGTATCGTATTTTCGCAATGCAGCGACAATGGCGGCAGCGGAGCATCAGCTTCGTTGAACAGAAACTCGATGGCCCGGTGGGTCAGGTTTTGCGTGTCGGAGTCCAATTCCCCGGCGCCTTCGCCCGAAACGATCACTTGCGGTTTGGAACCCTCCGGGAGAACCTCCACGGACAGCGTGTTCCACAAGTCCAATGCCATCCCCAGGCAGTCGTACCCGGGGCCGAGGTTAGCGGTCGTGGCCGGGGCCCGCACTTCTACCGTGGTCAAGGCTTCCTCCGCGCGAAATCCATTGCCGTCAACCGAGGACCCTTTCCGACACGTAGCGGCCCAGGTCACGGTTCTCATGGAACTCAAACCCGTCAAAATCCCCGCCGTAACCGATTATCGGAACCCGACGCTCGTGGGCAGATCCGTGCGAGCGCAACCCGGCCGGCATGGTCACCTCGGCCGGGTCGCCGAACACCACGTCCGAGGCGCCGGTGACAACGATGTCCCCGATGCGCTCGGCCATCAGGGCGAACCGCCCTGCCGCTTCGTTTCGGGGAAGCGCCTCCTCGATGCCGTCGGTTTCCCGCAAGACACCCAGGGCGTCCTCCAGGGCGGCGGCGTCCTCCAGATGGAGGTAGATGCAGCCTCCCAGGTTGGAATGGTGCACCACGTATTGATCCTTAATGATCGGGACCGCCCGAGCGTCTATTCCGCGACTTCGGAGCACGGCCGGCAAGTTCAGCATACGCCGCTTGTCGGACATTCCGTGATCGGCCGTGATCAGCAATTGCACGTCGGGGATGTCGTCAACCAGTTGCCCCAGCGCTTCATCGAGCACCGCGAGGTGTCGACGCGATTCAAGGTGCTCCGGTCCGTGCATATGCATCGCGTAGTCGGTGGTGGCGATGAACGCCAGGTCGTAATGCTGCGCTTTCAAGGCCGCCCGAGCCGCGTTGATTGTCCAGCCGTTGACCTCCAGGGAATAGATGTCGGGCGGGTCACCGGCGGCACTCACGGCGGCGGCGGTAGGACGTTCGGACGAGAAGGCCAGATCCGTGTCGTCACCCAGCAGTCGCCTCAGCTTGTCCTTGGAAGCGGCCAGCAACGACTTGCCCCCGCGCCGGCGGCATTGGGCGAATATGGTGTCGGCGCAGATGAACTCGCCGGACTCGACGTACTCCTCAATGCCGGCCTGGCGGTCGAACCAATAATTGGAAACTATCCCGTGCTGCGCCGGGTAATGGCCGGTGACCATGGTAGTGTTGTTGACGTTGGTGACGCTGGGCATCATCCCGCCGCCGGTAACGTGAAACCCGTCGCGGGCAAACCGCCGCAGGTTGGGCGTCGGGCAAGCCGCCAGGTATTCCGGGTCCAGCCCGTCGATCATCACGAGAACGGTGGTGCGCGCCATTTCGATGAGGCTCCTGTTGGAGTGCCGCAGGTCCTGGAAGATCACACGCTGGGTTGGCCTAACGTCCCGCTGGGGTGACCCGCGACCATATCATGATACAGCAGAGGTCGGGGGATAGGTGGCGTGGGCTGGCGCTTTTTGCCGCGGATGGCAGGTCACCCGGCCGCCGAAGCGCTACTCGACGGTGACGGATTTCGCCAGGTTGCGAGGCTGATCGACGTCGCAGCCCCGCCGGACCGCGATGTGGTAGGCGAACAGTTGCAGCGGCAACGTGGCGACCAATGGCGTCAGATTTTCCGGGGTTTCCGGAATGAACATCGCGTGATCCACCAAACCGGAAAGCCTGTCGTCGCCGTGGGAGAGGACCGCCAGGACCTCTCCATCTCTGGCTTTCACTTCCTGGATGTTGTTCCCCATCTTGTCGTAAAGGTCGTCGCGCGGAGCCAGCGCCAGGGTGGGCATCTTGTGATCAATCAGGGCGATCGGGCCGTGCTTCATCTCTCCGGCGGCATAGGCTTCGGCGTGGATGTAACTGATCTCTTTGAGCTTCAACGCTCCCTCGGTCGCGACGGGGGAGTTGATGCCCCGGCCCAGGTACAAAAAATGGTCCCTACCGTAGTAGAGCCGAGACAGTCGCTCGACTTCTCCGCCGGCTTCCAGGGCCTCGGCTACGTATCCCGGCAACCTGGCCAGTCCGTCGACCAGTTCCCGGGACTTCAAGGACCCCAGATGACCGCGGGCCGTTCCCAATCGAATTGCCAATAGATTCAACAGCGTCAGCGAGGACAGGAAGGTCTTGGTGCTGGCGACACCCACCTCGACGCCACAGCCCATCAGTAGGGCGTGGTCGGCCAAACGGGTGGCCTGGCTGTTGGCCGCGTTGCAGATGGTCACCATTCGCGCGCCGGAGTTCCGGACTGCCTGCATGGCCGCGACGGTGTCGGCGGTTTCGCCGGATTGCCCGATGGCTACCACCAGCGTGGACGCATCCAGAAACAGTTCTCGGTAACGAAACTCGGAGGCGGACTCGGCTTCCGCCGGAACGCCGGCCAGTCGTTCGATGAGGTGCCGCCCCACGTGGGCTGCGTTCAAACTCGTGCCACACCCGAGCAGGACGACGCGCTTCACCTCGGAGAGATCTCTATCGGTTACGGCCAGGTCGGGCAACGTCACCAGTCCCCGGCCCAAAGTCCACGCGATCCCGCAGGGCGGCGGTTACCGCCTGGGGCTGCTCCATGATCTCCTTGAGCATGAAATGCCGAAAACCGCCCCGCTCCACCAGCACATCGTCCAGGTCGACATGGAGCATCGGTTTGTCGATCGGGCAGCCATGCCGGTCCAGGAAAGCGACGCCCTGCCGAGTCACCACCGCAACTTCGCCGTCGTCGAGAAATCCCACTGGAAGGTGTCCGCCCCGGCCAACGATGGGCAACAGCGCCGGCAGATCACTGGACACGATGCCTTGGCCGTCGTGGTAGGCGACTGCGACTCCGCCGGCGCTGCCGAGTTTCAGGGCACACAGGTTGTCGTGGTCGCCATCGTGCACCGCTACGATAGCCTGGGGTCCCTGCACCTTTGCGCTCATGTGCAGCATCGCAGCCGGCAGGCTGAGTCCGTCATCCATCGCATCCTCGATCAGATGCGAAATGACCTCGGTGTCCGTCTCCGACTTGAACCTGTGGCCCTTGCGCCGGAGATCCGCCCTGAGTTCGACGTGATTTTCGACGATGCCGTTGTGCGCGATGGCAATCTGGCCGGTGCAATCGGTGTGCGGATGGGCGTTGGCTTCCGAGGGACGGCCGTGGGTGGCCCAGCGGGTGTGACCGAGCCCGGCGGAACCATTTGGAGCCGGGCAATCCGGATCGTGGAGCAACCCCAGCACCCGTCCGACGGTCTTCCGCAGTTGCAACCCGGACTCGGGGCCAAGCACAGCCACGCCGGCGCTGTCGTATCCCCGGTACTCCAGGCGGCGCAGTCCTTCGACTACCAAGGGCCATGCAGGCCGGTCGCCGACGTATCCGACGATTCCGCACATACCTGCGATCCGAAGGGTCAGTCGCCGTCGGCGTTGGCGCGAGCGACCGTCATGGTTTCTTCAGGCGCCAGCACGTCGCCGAGGTCGTCGCAGTCAAACACCAGCGACGGCGAAACCGCATAGCGGGGCTCCCGGTCCACGGAGTCGACCAGGTCCATTATCGCTTCTGCCAGGGCGGTTGGGCTGTGTCGGATGAACACTCCGGGCGCCAGCAGCGGCCGGTCTACTACTCGCCCGACCATGGTCAGGGAGGCCGACTCATCCACAGCGACCGGGTGCTGGCCTTCCGCGGCGTAGCGCTCCAGCAGCCGCGGCGGGACCGGCGTGTTGTTGACCAGCAGGAAATCCAATGGTTGGCTAGTGCCCAGGTATTCCATCAGGAGAGCCAGGAAATCGGATGTGCGGAACCCGGCGCTCTCGTTGGGCTTGGTCATCAGGTTGCACACGTGGACCTTGATGGCATCGGAATCATTGATCGCCTGCGCCACGTCCTCTACCAACAGGTTCGGCAGCACGCTGGTGTAGATGTCGCCCGGTCCAAGTATGATGGCGTCGGCTTCAGCTACAGCGTCCAGAACCGGCGGATACACATAGGCCTTTGGGTCCAAGTAAATGTAGTCGATTGCGACGTCCAGGTTATCGCTACGCAGATCGATGGCCGATTCGCCGATCAACTCGGATCCGTCCACCAGCCGGGCGCACAGAGTGGACCGTGTCAGGGTGACCGGTAACACCGCGCCGCTGATGCCGAGGATGCGTGCCGCCTCATCTATCGCAGTGATGGTGTCTCCGGTGACCTCGGTCAGCGCAGCCAGCAGCAGGTTGCCGAAGCTGTGTCCGTTCAACCCGTCGCCGGTGGAAAAACGGAAATCGAACAACCGGCGCATCAGGTTGGATTCGGCGGAGTCGGAAGCCAGGGCCATCAGGCATCGGCGCAGATCCCCGGGCGGCAGGTGTCCCATCTCCTCGCGCAGACGGCCACTGCTTCCGCCGCTATCGGTCATTGCGACGATCGCCGTAACATCGCATTCACGGGATCGCAGGCCGGTCAGGGTGGTATGGTTGCCAGTACCGCCGCCGACTACGACGATTTTCTTATTGCTCATCGGCATACGGCCGGCACCCGCCGAGGTTACAGGCATGTCGCCTTTTCGCCGAGTGTGGGCCCATAGCAGTATATGGACGGCCGGTTGGCACAGTCAACCGCGGAGTCAGTTCTCAACTCCGTATCGGCTTTCGAAATACGGAATCACGCTGTCGCCCATCTGCTCCACGACACGCATCGCCATCCGGGCATCCATGCCCGGATACCAGATCCGGAACATGAAGTGATTGGCCCCCACCCGCTGGTGATGGTCTTCGATCTGTTGGATCACTTCTTCGCCGCTACCGAGGATGAACCGGTCGCGCGCCAATTCCTCAAAGGGGATGCGGAAGTCCTCCTCGCCGGGCAGTGCCTTGTCCTGTCCCCAGTCGGCGTAGGCCTGATACTTGGCTTCCATGTAGGGCTGGGCATTCCGGACCGCTTCTTCGTGGGTCGGCGCGATGTGCATCTCTTTGATGATGGGCATTTCGGCCGGCATCTCCTGACCGCCTGCCTCGAGGCCCTCCTTGTAGATGGCGGTCTGCCTTTCCAGCGTGGCCAGGGTGGCGTGCGGGTTGACGAACCAGGGCAGGCCGAGTTCGCCGGCCCGGCGCACCACCGTGTCGAAATTGGCCGCTACCCATATCGGGGGATGCGGTTGTTGCACCGGCCGGATGGCACAGGTCGCGTTGTCCAGGCTGAAGTGTCGGCCGTGGAAAGTGACCTCGTCTTCGGTCCACAACCGGCGAACGAGTTCCAGACTTTCCAGGAATCGCCCGACCCGATGTCGCCGTTCCACGTTGAACGCCTGGTACTCAATGTCGCGGTAACCCAGGCCCACGCCCAGCACTACGCGGCCCTCGCTGATCACGTCCAGCGTTGCCACCGTTTCCGCCACGTCGGCCGGGGAGTACAAGGGCAGCAGCAGGATGGACAACACCAATTGCATGTCCCCGGAATCTGCGGCCAACCGGGCCAACAGCGGGATGCTCTGGAGGTTCTGGTACGGCGGCGAAAGGAAGTGCTGGCCGCACGCGATAGAACTGAACCCAGCGTCCCGGGCCAACCGCGTCAACTCCACGGTTTCATGGAATCGCTGGGTCGCCGAGTCCGTTGACGGATGCTGGGGCATGGCCATAATGCCGAATTTCATTGGTTTCACTCCGGTGCGCGGGTGTTGGTTGCGTTGGTCCGGTCAATGCAACAGTCTGGACCGTCGTCCATCCAAACGGGGCGGCGGCTGAGAAGTTTGACGCCCTCCTAGCCCCGGTCGAACCGGGCCATTTGGTCGACGATGTCCAACCCGACGACCTCACTCCACGCGGACAGGAGTTGCTGGACTATCGGCCCGGGCCGTCCGTCTCCGATATCCCTCTTATCCACGACGGTTACCGGCAGCACGCATGGGGTGGTGCTGGAGAAGAAGGCTTCGTCGGCGGTGTACATGTCATATGGTTGGAGATCTTCCTCCACCAGGGGAATCTCAAGTTGCTCTGCCAGGTCGAACACCATCCCCCTGGAGATCCCCTGGAGGATGTTGCGGTCCCCCGGCGTGCGGATCACTCCGTCAGTGACCAGGAAAACGTTGTAGCCTGTCCCTTCGGTCAGGTTTCCTTCGGAGTCCGTGAGGATGGGCCAGCCCTCAGGGTCCACGTCCGCCGCTTCCAGGTCGGCCAGGTTGAAGTTCATGCGGCTGTAGTGTTTGACCTTCGGGTCGAGCGCATCGACCGGATAGCTCCGGGTACGAGTAATTACGCCGTGGGCTCCGTCTTGGTACAGCTTTGCGTAGCGTCCGAAGGCCGCCGCCGAAATCTTCACGCAAACTGTGGGAGGCCCGGCGTCGCGGGACCAGTTTCCCGGACCACGAGTAATGAACTGGGTTATGGTGAAATCTCCCGCCTCTTCTCGAAAATGTTCGTTGCGGGCGATCGCTTCCTCGCTGATGTCGTACATCTCTCGCGGGGAGAGTCCGGGGTCAATCCGGACGTACTTGAGTGAGCGGTAGAGCCGGTCGATGTGCTGCTCCATACGGAAGCTCTTGCCGTTGAAGGTGCGGGCCACGTCGAAGATCACGTCGCCCACAATGAAGCCCCGGTCCATGGGGTCGATCTTGACCTGGCTGAAGGGCACCCAATCGCCGTTGAAATATGCAGTGTAATCCGCCATGATCCGCCTCCTTTCGCGCCAGTATAGCAAACCCTCTGGCGGGCCCCGTGTGGCTCCACGGCAATCCGCAGTACCCCGATTTTCCGCACCATGACGGTTGCGGAGAACGCATTTCTGGTCGAAAGCCGGACCATCCGGTACGGATAGCTACCGACATGGCGTATCATGCTGCCGGTCAGGAATAGTCGCCGTCAGCAGTGTCAGGAGGCCGCAGGTGTACAAGATCGGGATAGACGTCGGAGGCACTTTTACAGACTTTGTCGTTTCGGGCGAGACCGGGCAACCGCGCTACTTCAAGACTCAAACCACGCCCGACGACCCTTCGTTGGGAGTTATGACGGGATTGCGCGAGGCCGCGGCCGCATACGATCTGCCGCTGGAGCAGTTCCTGGGCAACACTGACCTGGTGATCCATGGCTCGACCGTCGCCACCAATACCCTGGTGGAAAGGAAGGGCGCCACGGTCGGCCTGCTCACCACCGACGGCTTTCGCGACCTCCTGGAGATGCGGGAAGGGCTCAAAGAAGACCGGTACAACCTGCGAATGACTCCCGTGGAACCGCTGGCCGCCCGCTACCTGCGGGTTGGTGTTCCGGAGCGGATACGCGCTAACGGTCACGTCGAAGTCCCTCTCGATGAGGCCGCGCTTCTGGAACGGCTCGACTACCTGATCCAGGAAGGCGCCGAGGCGCTGGCGGTTTGTTTCCTGTTCTCGTACCTCAACCCGGCCCACGAGCGGCGGGCCGCCGAAATCATCCGCGGCAGGTTTCCCGATGTGTACGCCTCCCTGTCCCACGAAGTGATTCCCCAGATCAAGGAATTCGACCGGCTCAGTACCACGGTGATCAACTCCTACGTTGGACCGGTATTCAGCCGCTATCTCGCAAATCTGGCGGAGCGGTTCGAATCGTACCAGCAGCTCAACGACGTGCTGATCATGCAGTCCAACGGCGGGGTGGCTCCAATCGACGACTCCAGCCGCATGGCAGTACGGGCGATCCTGTCCGGCCCGGCCGGAGGCGTCAGCGCCGCCGCCTATCTGGGGCAGTTGCTGGATGAACCGAAAATCATCGCGTTCGACATGGGCGGCACCAGCACCGACATTTCGCTGATCGAGAACGGGGTCCCCCACATTACCAACGAGAAATTCGAGGCCGGCTGGAAGATCGCCGCTCCGATGATCGACATCCACACCCTGGGGGCCGGCGGCGGCAGTATCGCCCGGGTGGACGACGGCGGCATCCTCCACGTCGGCCCCGACAGCGCCGGCGCGGATCCAGGCCCGGCCGG
Organism: Dehalococcoidia bacterium; assembly: GCA_965203985.1. GTDB lineage: Bacteria > Chloroflexota > Dehalococcoidia > Lucifugimonadales > UBA3495 > Bin87. The sequence goes on along the minus strand of CBDBDS010000010.1, from coordinate 355,593 downwards.
CTACGGCAAGGGCGGTGTCGATCCTACCGTAACCGATGCGAGCCTGGCGCTCGGCTACCTGGATGCAAGGAATTTCCTCGGCGGTCGGGCCAGCCTCGATACCGAAGCAGCCATGCGGGCCATAGCGGACAACGTCGGTTCGCCGCTCGGCCTTTCCGATGCCGAGGCTGCGTTCGGCGTGTACAAGGTGGTGTGCACCACCATTGCCGAGGGCATCAGGCTGATGTCCGTGCAGCGGGGGGTTGACCCCCGGGAATTCACCATCATGGGATTTGGCGGCGCGTCGGGCCTCCATGCCGCAGAGGTGGCCCGGCAGTTGCAGGTGGCCAAGGTTTACATACCGGCGTCGGCTCCGGTGCTGTCCGCCTACGGGATGCTGAACACCGACGTCAAGTACGATTTCTTCCGCTCCTATCCGGTGAGCCTGGACCGGCTGGATTTGAACGAACTCCGAGCCATCCTGGGCGAATTGGGGACGCAGGGGCAGGAGAAACTTCTGGAGCAAGGCGTGGTCCCCGACGCGGTGGAGATCCAGTACTCGGCCGACATGCGATACCTGGACCAAATCTACGAGGTCACCGTGCCGCTGCCCGATCCGGCCCTGCCCGATGCTGAGTTCGTCGGCCTGCTGACCGATAACTTCCACCAACGCTATCAGGAGCTCTTTTCCTACAACCAGCAGGACCAGGAGGTGCGGCTGGTCACCCTGCGGGTGGCGGCCATCGGCAAGCTGCCCCGCATCGCCCAGCTGGACCAACCGGGGGTCGGGGATGCGGCGGCGCCCATCGGTTCCCGCCGCGTCTATATCGGCGAGTGGCTCGACGCTCCCACCTACGCCGCCGATCAACTGCCGGCGGGAGCGGAAATACCCGGCCCCGCAATCCTGGAATCGGATTTCACCACGATCCTGGTATCGCCGGGCGACCACGCCAGGGTGGACGTGATGGGCGGAGTCGAGCTGACGATCAACCTGGAAGCCGTCGAGTCGGGTGCGGATGGTGAGGCCGATTCCACAGAGGCCGACCCGATCACCCTGGCAGTGGTCGAGCACCGCCTGGAGTCTATCGCCCAGGAGATGACCGAGGCGATGCTGCGCACGGCCATGTCCCAAATCCTCAACTCCAGCCGGGACTTTTCCACCGCGATCCTCGATGGCGACTGCCAACTGGTGGCCCAGGGCGAGGGCATTCCGGTGCACATCAGCGCGCTGCCCGTGGCCGGCGCCGCGGTTCGCGACTACTTCGGCGACGACATCTACGAGGGCGACCTGTTCATCCTGAACGACCCCTACTTCGGCGGTAGCCACCTGCCGGACATCACCATTATCCGGCCCGTGTTCCACGAGGGGCGGTTGCTGTTTTACGGCGTCAACCGCGCGCACCACAGCGACGTGGGCGGCGGCACTCACGGCGGATACAACCCCGGCGCCAACGAGATCTTCCAGGAGGGTCTCCGGATACCACCGCTGCGGCTCTACGACCGGGGAGCGCCTCGAAACGACCTGCTCCAGATGATGGCGGCCAACGTCCGGCAATCGGAGAACTTCCTGGGCGACCTGAACGCGCAGATCGGCTCAGTGATGCTGGCCGCCCGCCGGATTGGCGATCTGCTGACCGAGTACGGCGCAGACCGCCTGATGGCCGTGGTCGCCGAGATACTAAACGCCACCGAGCGGCAGGTTCGCCAGTTCGTATCGGGCTGGCCCGACGGCGTTTACCACGGCGAATCGTTCGTGGACGACGACGGTTTCGACAGCAAGCTGGTGCCCATCCGGGCCAAGGTCACCATCGCCGGCGACTCGATGACCATTGACCTCAGCGAGTCCAGCCCGCAGGTGGAGGGGTTCATCAACAGCGCCTACGCCAACACGCGGTCGCTGGCCCACGCCGCCATCATGTACCTGGCCCCCATGGACGTGGCCCGTAACGAGGGCTCCATGCGGCCCGTGCAAATCATCGCCCCACGCGGCCTGGTGGTCAACGCCAACCCGCCGGCGCCAGTGTGCATGAGCACCAACCACTGTGCCGAAGAGGTGGTGGAAGCGGTGTTCAAGGCGCTGGCCCCGGCGATTCCCAGCGCCGTGTCCGCCGGGTTCTCCCGCCGGCTGCGCTACGCCATCACCGGCAAGGACCCGAGGACCGGCCGTCAGTTCATCTGGCACTTCTTCCTGGCCCGGGGCGGCGGCGGAGCCTCGGCAGGCTTCGATGGGTGGTCCAACGTGGGCGAGATCAACGTGGCCGGAGGCATCCGGTCGCCCAGCATCGAGGTGACGGAGGAGCGGTTCCCGCTGTTCGTCCTGCGTCACGAACTGCGCCCCGACTCTGGAGGCGTGGGGCAATGGCGCGGCGGCCTGGGCGCGGTGTGCGATCTGATCTACGAAGGGGAAGGCCCGGCTCTGCTCAACACCGCCGGCGACGGCATTGTGGTGCCGCCTTTCGGGCTTTTCGGCGCGACGGACGGCCTGCCGCACCACTACAAGATCATCAACAACGGGACGGAGCGCGTCCTGGGCTCCAAGGAGGTGGGCGTAGTCGTCAACCCCGGCGACCACATCTTCTGCCTGTCCTCGGGCGGCGGCGGGTATGGATCGCCGGGTGAGCGGGGTCACGACGCGGCGGCGTGGGATTTGAAGAACGGGTATGTGACTATCTAACCTGCCCGGCCAGCCAGCCGAATATGAAAGCGCCAAGCATGATGGCCCCGTTGTGGGTCAGCCACCGGGCAGTTTGCAGAAGCTCGGTTTGGGCAGTCGTGGGTGGGTCTGCAGCGACCTGGGCCAGCCAAACCATGGTAGCGTAACCTCCCACGGTGAGACCGCCGAGGACCAACAGACCCGCAAGGAGGACGAACCACCTCATGAGGTGGAAGAGTGTTCAGCAGTTCCAGCGTTGGAGCCGGGATTGTGACGGGTCTCGCGAATCTTGGTAACAATCACGTAACCGCCGAGTCCCAAACCGCCGAAGAATAGGACGGCGGACACGATGGTGAGAATGATGGCTAGGGAAAGCATGATGGCCTCGCGGCCTGCGGAGGTCGTGTACGTGGTTGAGACTAGTCCGTCTGGGCGTGTGCACAGTGTACCGAAAAACTTCCAGACGGGCGAGATTAGAGGTGACGGCCGGTCGGCTCTACCGTGCCGGATATCGGATCGCCCAAATGCAAAGCTACCTTGCTGCTAGCGATTGTTTGAGGACACCGCAGAGACGGCATATACTTGGGCTGTCGTCCAAATCTGCTCCCCGGCGCCGGAGGCTCATACATGGCTGCCACCCGAATCATCACGAACGCTTGGAAGGTACGAACCCTGCCGGACGTCTTTTACGAAGAACCGGAGCGCATTGAGGACGACATGGATCAGTGGCCCACCGTATTCCGAATCTCCGGGCTGCTCTATGAGCATTATCAGAATTGCCCCGACGTGTTCGTGAACGGTGGAGCCTTCGTCTCCTACGACGTAACCGACGGCAACCGGCGGGTCGCCCCGGACCTGTTCATCGCTTTTGACGTGGACGTGGCGGGCATCTACGAGAACCTGCCGAACTTCTGGATTTGGGAAATCGGGAAGGCGCCGGACTTCGTGATGGAAGTGGCGTCGCCGAGCACAGCGGCGAACGATTTGGGCTGGAAGCGGGATCTGTACCAGCGGCTGGAGATACCAGAGTACTGGCGGTTCGACCCTACGGGCGGCGAGCTATACGGCAAGCCGATTGCGGGGGAGCGATTGGTGGCGGGCAGGTATGAGGAGTATCCGTTGCAGTATGACGACGACGGTTCAGTACGAGGACACAGCGAGTTGCTGGACGTGGTGTTTTTCTGGGACGGAAAGGAGTTGTTTGACGTGCTGGACCCGGCGACGGGCCTGACTATAGACAAGCGCGTTGCCGCCGAAGCCCGCGCTGACCGGGAGCAGGAAGCCCGCGTCATTGCCGAAGCCGCGCTCAACCTCGAGCAGGCCGCCCGCAGCCAAGCCGAAATCCGCGCCAACGCCGCGGAAGCCGAACTCGCCCGCCTCAGGGAGCACATCCGCCGGCAGGAACCGTAGCCTGACAAGAGAGCGTGGTTCCCATGCCTGGACGGAGCGAGTACTGGGTTCCAATGAGGTCCGCGTCGGCGTCAACTCCGGCGGGAGCGATTGCGGCCAGCCGGAAGAACAGTACAAGGACACGGCGATGCGCAACTCGAAGACCCGATATGGTACACGACAACCGCGAGAAAAACTGGCCATCGATACTATAAAAATAAACAGAACAGACAGATTTGAATATCTAACTAACCCTACTCCATCAGTCATACAGCAAAATAGCCGGAGGTTACTACTATGGAAGATAGAGGGAATTCTCATGTGCCTACCGATTGGAAGGCAGGCCTAAGGAGTTTGGGACGAGTACTTTCAGAAAGAGATTCGCTCAAATCCTTTGACCGATGCATGGTCGGCGGAGAAGGATGCAAAGAGCCAGCCATAGACGCACACTGCATACCACGTACAGTGCTGGAGCTCATCATGAATGAGCGCAAAGAAGTCGTTGGCTGCGATTCGACCCCGCCTAAAAATCCTGCACAGTGGATCAACGATATTCATTTCAAGGACAGGAGTGTCCGCTCATTTAGTGCCAGTGCGTGGGCATGTGAGACGCATGACAAAAAATTTAATCTGGTGGATTCGAAAAGCGTCGACCTATCAAATGAACATCATTTGTTCCTATTGGTGTACAAGATGATTGCTTATTTTACTCAGAGGGGTCTACATTCTAGTGAGCGGATCGCGATACCTGCTCTTGACCCTGCGTTCGACGTCCTTGACGAATTTCCCGACCACGCGAAGGAGGGCTTCAAGGAAGCGGCGCGAACTATGAGTTACTCGGCTTTCAGGGTGCTCAATATCAAGTGGAAGATGGATCTAATGCTGAACGGCGAGATGCCTAGAGATATCGTCTACCGAACCGCCAAATGGGAGACGACGCCTACCATGGCTGCTGCCGGCATGAAGTTCCCTGCCAGGGCCTGCTGACCGGGTAGAGTGGTATGGCGGAAACTCGGATGTACCGGTGTGGATGATGTTACTACCCCAATCCCACGGACAAACGTTGGTCACGGCGTTCCCCGCAGGAACCGAAAAATACGTGCGGGCAATCTACGAAGGGCTTTCGGAAGACCGTGAGCTGATCCTGAAAAAGGGGAATAGTTGGACTCGTATGATTTGCGGTAAAATCATGGAACATGCTTCTGACATCGCTGTGTCGCACGAACGGTTTTTCCAAACGACTTATCGCGAACGTGACCGGTTGCAGGAGTACATTTTCACCCGAAACATCGAAAAGAACCGTAAACGAAGGCGAGAACTCCCCAATCTACTGAACATTAGATAATCAAAGGTGTGGCAGCGGAGGCCAGATAATTGGCTCCGCTCTTCACTTATCACATCAATCCCAGTGAAAAGTGGTGCTACAAGTAACGGGTCAAAAACACCCAGACTAGCCCTCCGCCACCACGTAGTTCCGCAGCGTCCCAATCCCGATGATTTCCACCTCGATAGTGTCGCCGGGGAACATATCGCCGTCCGCGCCCTCTGTGCCCATCCAGAGGACGTCGCCGGGGTGGAGGGTGGCGTACTTGCTGAGCTCGTGGATCCAGGTGGCGGTGTCCCAGATCTGGTCGGCGGAGGAGAAATCCTCCCACACCTCGCCGTTGTGCCGGACGATGATGCGAAAGCCCCTGGGGTCAAGGTCGGTGACGATCCACGGGCCCATGGGCTTCCAGGTGTCGCAGTTCTTGCCCCGGAACATGGTGCGGTCGGCCTGCTGCCAGGGTCGCTGGCTGATGTCGTTACCGATGGTGTAGCCGAAAACGTAGTCCAGCGCCTCGCTGACCGGCACGTTGCGGGCCTTCCTGCCGATGACCACCGCCAGCTGACCCTCGGGCTGCACCGCGCCGGAGCACTCGGCGGGCACGACGATGTTCTCCTCGGTGCCAATGATGGCGTGTACCGACCGGTAGTTGGGCGACGGGCGGTCGGGATACGAAGGGGGCGCGCCCCGCCGCGCGGCCATTCCCTCGACGTGGCCCCGGTAGTTGGGCCCGGCGGCGTAAAGCATCCCGGGCTTGATCGGCGGCAGCAGCTTGGCCTCGTCCAGCGCGTAGGTATGGTTGGTGACGGCGTAATCATCCAGCGGGTCGCCCCACACTTCGGTGACGCGGCCATCCTCGACGATGCCAAAAGAGGTCTTGCCTTCGAGTTCAAAGCGGCACCAGATCATGGAGATACTCCTTTTTCCACCTTACCCTGTCATCGCGAGGAGCGGAGCGACGCGGCGATCTCGTCCTCGCGCGGACGCTCGCTCCCCGGACGAGATTGCCACGCTGCGCTCGCAATGACAACCGGGGTACGCGTGCTGATGGACCGGACTGACAAACTTGAGCGGTCAGCCTATTCCGGCGTTACCAGCGACTCCGCCTCCCCGCCATTCAGCACCCGGAGGATGTTGCCGTAGGCGAAATGGGCGGCCCGCAGCGCGGTCTCCTGGCTCTGGCCGGCCATGTGCGGCGTGATGATCACGTTGTCCAGGTCGAACAGGGGGTTGTCGGCGGGGGTTGGCTCCACTTCGAGGACGTCCAGCCCCGCGCCGGCGATCTGGCCTTCGGTCAGCACGCGATACAGCGCGGCCTCGTCGACCACCGGACCCCGGCACAGGTTGATGAAGAAGGCCGTGGGCTTCATCATTCCGAACTCGCGGTCAGACATCATTCCCCGGGTGCGCCGCGTCAACGGCACGTGCATACTGACAATGTCGGAGGTTTCCAGCAATTCGTCGAATGCCACCGGCTCAGCCTTTACTTCACGCTGGACGTCTTCCGGAATGTCCTCAATGTCGTAGTAGATCGTGCGGGTATCGAACCCGGTGAGCCGCTTGGCGACCTGACGCCCGATCCGCCCGAGCCCTACAATGCCCACCGTCTTGTCGGTGACCTCCGACAGGTCGGTCTGATAGAGATCGCTCCGCCAGGCTCGCTGCCGGGTGGTGCTGTCCCACTGCGCCATGAGATTCCGGCTGATGCCGATCATCAGGGCGAGGGTCTGTTCCGAAACCGAAATGGCGTTGGCTCCGCCGTTGTTGGCGACCGGTATGCCCATTTCCAGGATTTCCTCGAGAGGCAGGCGGTCGTATCCCGCGCTGAGGGTCTGGATCAACTTGAGCCTGGAACACTCGCGCACCAGGTTGAGTGAGAGATCGCTGCTGACTATCGCGTCGGCGTCGCGGCACAGCTCGATCTTTTCATCTTCCGACAATGCGGGGTTGACCACGGTGACCTCGATGTCATCCGGGGCATTGTCCAGCATGGTCTGGGGGCGTCCCCCCACTCCGCTGAAATACGCAACTTTCCAGGTGGGCATATCGTAATCTCCTTGGTGTCTAAACCGCTTCCGTGAGCGTTATGGCAGCAATTATAGATGGGTCGGAAAGAGTGTCAAAGCAACCCCAGGGTGACGCAGACTGCCTGGTGGCAGTGGGCCTACCGCAAGGCGCGGTCGCCGACAAAGAAACTCGCTTTGAAGCGTTTACGGTCATCGCTTGCGGGGGCAAAGAAGTCAGGTTCGCCGAACGCAACGAGATCGCCGCCGCCACCACCCGAACGTTCCGCGGGACGAAAGATGCGCGCGCATCACATGCCGTTGTCCCTCAAGGTCCCAAAGTCGCTGCCCCAGGCACACGATGGGCGCTGATCCAAGCAAGAGAACTGGCGATGAAGTGGCAGAGGCAGCGCCCCGCACATCTAGCCAGGACCGCCGGGCGCCAAGCGCTGCACGAATGGTTTCAACGCGAAACCGTCAAGACGGCAAGCGTTTGCACGTTGTCAGGCATGCAAACGCTTACGGAGCGGTACCGCCGGGCCTTGAGGCGCAGAGTCCCGTGGATGCCAGCCCACCGGCGCGGTAGTCGATGCTGCTCGATCACCTGCGCCGGCGGGGTTCAGCCACAAATGGCAGTTGGCATGACCAAAGGGGCAGGTCAGGTTGCCTAGAAGTCGGGTTGGGGCGCGGCTCCCCAGCCCTGGGGGATGTTGACCAGGTTTGGCTCCAGGTCCTGAACGGAGGTCTGGCCGCAGTAGGCCATGGCCCGGTCGACCTCTTCCCGCATCAGTTCCAGGACGCCGTGGACGCCCTCGGCCCCGTTGACGGCCAGCCCCCAGAAGAGGGGACGCCCGATGCCAACGGCCGTGGCTCCCAGGGCCAGCGCCTTGACGACATCGCTGCCGCGCCGGACGCCGGAGTCGACGTAGACTTCGCAATTGCCCTTGACCGCATCGACGACCTCGGGCAGCATCTCGATAGCGCCCATGGTCATGTCCAGTTGGCGCCCGCCGTGAGTCGATACCAGGACGCCGTCGATGCCGCTCTCGGCGGCGATGTGAGCGTCCTCGGCCGTGCGGATGCCCTTGAGCACCAGGGGCAGACCGGTGAGGTTGCGGAGCCAATCGAGTTCGTGCCAGGTGAGGGGGACGGTGCGGTTGACGTTCCAACCGACGGACTCGTCCGTGCCGCGCAGCACGTTCTCCGGCTGGTTGACGCCACGGAAGTTACCCTGCTCAAAGTTCCGGTTGTACCGGTTGCGCAGGTCACGCTCCTTGGGGCTGGGGGTGGGGGTGTCCACCGTCAGGGTGATGGCCTTGAACCCGGTCTCCTCGGCGCGGCGGACCAGCATTTCGGTGAGGTCGTAACCACGGTGGTAGAGCTGGAAGAAGAGGGGGCTGGTGGCTTCCTCGGCGACCTCTTCCATGCTGCAGTTGGAACCGGTGCTGAGCATCATCAGGGTGTTGGACATGCTTGCGCCGCGGGCGGTGGCAACCTCCCCCTCGGGATGGGCGCGGTGATGGGAACCTGCGGGGCAGACGAACACCGGCATACTGATTTCGTTGCCCAGCATGGTGGTCGAGAGGTCGCGCTCCCCGATGTCGCGGAGGAACCTGGGACGAAGCGTCAGTTCCTCGAAGGCTGTCCGGTTGCGCCGGGTGGTGAACATGTCCATGGCGCCGGCGTCGATGGTGTCCCAATCGTCGTGGGGCAGGACCAGCCTGGCGCGTTCCTCGTAGTCGTAGAGGTTGATGGGGTCGAGTCGCATTTGGACCTCCCTTTGAAGATTGATCGTGCCCGCCGCTACCCGCCCGTTATTGGGAGTATGGGGCGACGTTCTGTGTGATCGGGGTTTACTGCGCCCATACTTTACGGCCTGTAGTGGCGGCGGGCAAGTCACGAGTTTATATTGAGCACCTCTTGGTAGCAGCCGTGGTCGCGCCGGTCGCTCTGACCTATGAAGCGCAGCGCGGCGGCCATGGTTGCCGGTCCCCCGGGCTCTGGGCGTCAGCCTGGTCCAGTGGGGCCGCCCGGCGCGCAAGGGCCGCCGGGTCCGCAAGGTGAGTCGGGGCCGTCAGGGCCGGAGGGCGAGTAGGGACCTCAAGGTCGGACGGCAAAGGCCGAATCCGACAACTATGGCCTCGACACGCTGGGCACGGCTGGCGTGGCTGTCTTGCTGGCCATTGCCGCACTCGTGGTTGGCATCATGGCGTTGTCGCGACGAAGCGGAATCCGTCCGGCGGCGACCGCTGCAGCAGGCAGCGCAGATAACTCCGGGGATGTGGATGGATGGACTGGATAGGGGGGATGTCTGAAGCAGGATTTGCGGGATTTTATGATTGGGCGGGATTGGGTTGGTTGGTGCGTGGGCGCCAGGACGACGAGATTGCCGCGCTGCGCTCGCAATGACCGCGATGGGGGTGACGGGATTGCCGCGCTGCGCTCGCAATGACAGGGGCAGGAGGGGGTCGCAATGACAAACTGGGTACACGTGAGCCGCCGGTGCGTTTGACCAAGGGAGTCCAGGCACATATCCTTGAACCGTACCCTCGAACATCAAGGCGCGGTCAGCAGCGAGGAATCGTAAATGGTTGCAAGCGAAAGCAGGGGCGAAGCACGATGACGACGGCGCGGCAAAGACGTACCAATTCCAGAGCAAGAGCCAAATCGGGCAGCGGCGACGCCTCCGCAAGTTACGAGTCCGAGGTCTGGCGCATGGCCGACGCGCTGCGGGCAGCATGGACGCCGCCGAGTACAAACACGTCGTCCTGGGTCTGATCTTCCTCAAGTACATCTCGGACGCTTTCGAGGAAGCCTGCGCCGAGTTGGAAGGTGAGGCGACCAGGGCGCCGACCCGGAGGATCCCGACGAATACCGCGCCCAGACCATCTTCTGGGTGCCGCCGGAGGCCCGGTGGCAGCATCTGAGCAACCAGGCCCGTCAGCCCACCATCGGCCGCCTGGTGGACGACGCCATGATTGCGGTGGAACGGGACAACTCCGCGCTCAAGGATGTGCTGCCCAAGGAGTACGGCAGGGACGCGCTGGGCAAGGAGCGGCTGCTGGTGGAGATGCTGGAACAGTACCGGGACCGGGTCTATGACCCCTGCTGTGGCTCCTCGGGTATGTTTGTGCAGTCGGTGGATTTCATCCGCGCCCACGCCACCGGCAACGGAGGGCGGATCAAGGGCGACATTTCCATCTACGGCCAGGAGTCCAACTACACTACCTGGCGATCAGCCAAGATGAACCTGGCCATCCGGGGCATTGAGGGGCAGATTGCCTACGGCGACAGCTTCCACAACGGCCGTCATACCGACCTACGGGCCGACTACATCCTGGCCAACCCGCCCTTCAACGTCTCGGACTGGGGCGGCGAGCAGCTGCGGGACGACCGACGGCGGGAGTATGGCGTCCCGCCCGTGGGCAACGCCAACTTCGCCTGGGTGCAGCACTTCCTCTACCACCTGGCGCCCCGGGGCATTGCCGGCTTCGTGCTGGCCAACAGCTCCATGTCGTCCAACAGCTCGGGCGAGGGCGAGATACGCAAGAACATCGTTGAGGCGGGTTTGGTGGACTGCATCATCGCCCTGCCGGGGCAACTGTTCCGCTCCACGCAGATACCGGCCTGCCTGTGGTTTTTGCGCCGGGGGCGCGTTGCCGATGATGCGCGCGCCGGCGAGACGCTGTTCATCGACGCGCGCAAGCTGGGCCACATGACCGACCGCACCCACCGGGACCTGTCCGTTGAAGACATCTCACGAATCGCTGACGCCTATCATGCCTGGCGTGGCGGTGGCGAATACGCCGATGTTCCCGGCTTCTGCAAATCCGCGTCTATGGATGAAATCCGCCGGCACGGCCACGTCCTCACTCCGGGCCGCTAAGCGGGCGCCGAGCCGCAGCCGGACGACGGCGAACCCTTCACGGACAAGATGGTCCGGCTAACTGCCCAATAGCGCGAGCAGAAGGCCAAAGGGCAACGGCTGGACGCGGAGATTGCGGCTAACCTGGAACGGCTGGGGTTCTGAGTACGGCCGCTAACCTGCTAACGGCTCGCTTTTTGAGCGCGCTATAATCATCTAGACAGACTAGACGGAGTTTCCTATGACTACCTGGCAATTGCAGGACGCCAAGAATCGATTCAGCGCGGTGGTTGATGCCGCGCTTGCCGGGGAGCCCCAGAAAGTTACCCGCAGGGGCAAGCCGGTCGTGATGGTTATAGCCGTCGATGAGTACGAGCGGCTTTGCCAGGCGGAGAAAGCCGCCGCCCCTAACTTTATCGAGCACCTGTTGGCCATTCCCAAAGCTACCGATGATGATGCCTTCGAGCTGCCGCCCCGAACCAAGGACTTCCGGGCCAGGGAAATTGATTTCTGATGTACCTGCTGGATACCAACATGGTCTCCGCGCAGCGGCGGCCCGAGCGGAACCGTGCAGTCTCCCATTGGTTGCTCGGTCAGTCTCCCGATGACCTCTATATCAGCGTAATCACGATTGGCGAGATCGAATACGGCATCGCCCGGCAGCGCAGAACCCAGGCGGGGTCTGCCGCGCGGCTGGAGGACTGGTTGGAATCCGTCAGAACATCCTTCGGTAGCCGAATACTCCCGTTAGATGAGGCATCAGCCAGGCGCTGGGGCCATTTGCACGCCGAACTGGGTTATACCAACTCGGACCTGCTCATCGCGGCTACCGCCCTGGTGCATGGCTTCACCGTGGTCACCCGAAACGTCCGCCACTTTGAGCCTACCGGAGTTCGGGTGATCAACCCTTTCGACAATCCAGTGGAATGATGGCCGTTGTAAATTTGAGGATGGGTAGAATTGTTGGTGAGGCAAGCGAGTATGATCTTACCGTTCAGCAATGCGGTAATCCTCAACCCCATGGTCCAGTTGCGACGGGGTGAGGATTACCCTTTTGTTGATATGGCCGCCGTGAACCCCGGCTCGCGGTGGGCATACGCTGAAAGCCGGCGCGGCTATTCCGGCGGCGGCTCGCGCTTCCAGGACGGCGATACGTTGATGGCGCGAATTACGCCTTGTCTGTAGAACGGGAAGATAGCTCGCTACCGCTCGGCTGACGGCGCAAGTTTCGGCCACAGGTCAACGGAGTTCATCGTAATCCGCGGGCGTCCCGAGGTCACCGACAACGATTTTGCCTATTACCTCACGCAGTCGCCGGAGATGCGAAACTACGCAATCAGCTAGATGACGGGAACCTCCGGGCGCCAACGTGTACCCGTCGCAGCATTGAATGGCATTGAAGTTGTTTTCTGCCACCCCTGCCCGAGCAGCGCGCCATCGACGGCATCCTGGGCGCGCTGGACGACAAGATTGAGCTGAACCGGCGGATGAACGAGACGCTGGAGCAGATGGCCCGCGCCCTGTTCCAGTCGTGGTTCGTGGACTTCGACCCGGTGCGCGCCAAGATGGCGGGCCCTGAACCCAACCTGCCGCCAGAGCCGTGGGACCTGTTCCCTGACCGCCTGGTGGACTCGGAACTTGGGGAGATACCGGAGGGGTGGGCGGTGAGATCCCTGGATGAAATTGCCGGTTACAGAAATGGCCTTGCCTTGCAGAAATTCAGACCCGCTGAGGGTGAGGAACGCCTGCCCGTGGTGAAGATCGATCAGTTGAGAACGGGCAAGGCCGATGGCAACGAGTGGGCTACTGCCAATATAACGCCCGCTTGCGTCATTGATGACGGTGATGTCATATTCTCATGGTCGGGTAGCCTGCTGGTTAAAGTCTGGTGCGGTGGGCCGGCTGCATTGAATCAGCACCTATGCAAAGTGACATCCAAAGAATATCCGAAATGGTTTTACTTCCACTGCACCGAAAGTCACTTGCCGGGATTTCAATCTATCGCCGCGGGCACAACGACGACCATGGGTCACATCAAAAGAGAACATCTCAAGGAAGCAACGGCCGAGAGATTTGCGAATTAGAGACGATACGCGATGCGCTGCTGCCGAGGCTGGTTTCGGGGGAGTTGTGTATAGGATTAGGCTGGAGCTAAAAGGGATTGCAACGCGATGACGCCTAATCTGCAAATGGAGCAGCGTTCTCTGGTCGTTATCCGAGCAGTTGCGACTGACGCTGGCTATCAGGTGGTCAGGCCGAACCCGGACGTTGACAGCGTGGACGGTATCCTTATGGCCAGTTTCGGACGACGGCCTCGGATCGAGTTTCAGGCCAAGTCCACGTCGCGGGATATGATACAGGGTGACAACTTGCGATTTCCGCTTCCGGTCAAGAACTCCGAAGAACTCCGAATCGCCAGTTGGACGCCGCGCCTCTTGATTGTCGCATTGATGCCGGGTGAATCTGAACCGTGGCTGTCGCAAACCGACGATGAGTTGTGCTTGCGCAGCAGCGTTTACTGGCTGTCTTTGTCGGGTATGCCGGAGCGATCAAATACTGCCAGCGTCACGGTCCCAATACCTACTGCCAACGTCTTTGATCCGGCGCAACTCGACGCCCTGATGAGCAGAGCCGAGGCTGGGAGTCCGTTATGATTGTTCAGATACGCCACCGGGCCGCCCTGTCTTCCCTTTCCCTCGTCAGCCTTCGGGCCTATCTTGTTTCTCGCGAGTGGAACAACGAAGGCCAGTGGGGAGAACGGCCGGTAACGATTTTCGCCAAAGAGAGCGGTGGCCGGACTTGGGAAATCCCAGTTCCCAACCGAGATACCATAGGCGGATACGCCGAAGGCATGGCAGAAGCTGTCGCGGTCCTGGCGGCGGTGGAGGAACGCTCGCAGCTGGACGTGTTCTTTGACCTGAGGGGCGCGGGGGCTGACGTGATTCGGGTAATTTCAGCAAACGGTTTGTCCAAGGAGCCGTTGTCCTTGGGCCAGAGCGCAACCCTGCTTAACGACGCGTACAAGATGCTGGCCGCCAGCGCGCGCGCAGTTGAGAGGCCCCAAGCAGCCTACCGCGGCAAAGCCAGCGCAAATGTAGAGAGGTTCCTGAACAAAATTCAGCCTTTGCCTATCAGTCAAGGCTATGCGCTAACGCTGCATTCCCCGGTGGCAGTAGAGATTGGCGGCCAAGCTGATATGGGGGACGAGCACTATATCCCGTTCGCCCGCTTGGCCACCTATAAACTTGCCGAAGCTCTGAACCAATCTGAAATCGCCATTCAAGAATCAATTGCCAAGAATACGCTGGACTCTTTCAAGACATCGGTAGATCAAGGGGTTAGCGCCAATCTGTGCGCCTCTGTTTCAGAACTAGCAAAGAAAGGTCATGGAATTGCCATTGATTTGGATTGGGCTCCCGTGAGGCCGGCCAACATCCCTAATTCTCATTTCCATTTTACAGTTGATTCAGCCGAAACCCTGCAACAGGCGTCGAAATCTTTTAATCGCAACGAACCTTCCCATGATGAGGAAATAATAGCTCAAATTGTCCAACTGGCCAGAGAACCCCACGAATTTGACGGGCGGGCAACGATAGTGTCAGTCTGGGATGACCGAACTTTGCGTATGAACGTCGAATTTCATCAGTCGGTTTACGATATGGTAATCAACGCATTTCGAGACCACTCAGACATCAGTATGTTGGGCGATATACACCCTTCGGGACGTGGGTATGAACTGCGAAACCCCCGAAACGTGCTGGTCGTCCCGGATGAGTAGGAAATCCCCATGGCCACTCTCACCGAAGCTGATGCAGAAGCGGTGGCCCTAGAATGGCTGGCCGCCATCGGCTGGCAGATAGACTACGGCCCTGACATCGCTCCGGACACACCCGATGCGGAGCGTGACGACTACGGTCAAGTCATGCTGGAGCGTCGGCTGCGGGACACTCTGCATCGGCTCAACCCGCAATTGCCTGCTGCTGCGTTGGACGATGCTTTGCGCAAGTTGACCCAACCCGAAGGGGCAACGCTGGAGGCCCGCAACCGCGCCTTTCACCGGATGCTGGTCAACGGCGTGACGGTGGAGTACCGGGCCGGAGACGGTAGTATCCGGGGTGATCAAGTCCAAGTCATTGACTTTGACGAGCCGGCCAGCAACGACTGGCTGGCGGTCAACCAGCTCACCGTCACCGAAGTGGTAGGCGGGAACCGCAACACTCGCGGCCCGGACATCCTGTTGTTCCTGAACGGTCTGCCCCTGGGCGTCATCGAGCTGAAGAACCCCGCCAACGAGGACGCCACCATCTGGGCGGCCTGGCAGCAGCTCCAGACTTACCAGGCCGAACTGCCCGCTCTCTTCTCAATGAACGAGATGCTGATAGCGTCCGACGTACTGGAGGCCCGCATCGGCGCCCTGTCCGCCGGCCGGGAGTGGTTCAAGCCCTGGCGCACCATCACCGGCGAAACCCTGGCGGACGCCCGCCTGGCCGAACTGCAAGTTCTCCTTGAGGCGCTTGCTACCCGGAACGCTTCCTTGCTCTGGTCCGGGACTTCACCGCCTTTGACTACCTGGGTCTGGCCAACGACCTGCCGCAAGCACTGGTGACCTACACGGAGAGCGGCGGCACCGGGCGCACGGCCGTTGACAAGGAAGAGGCGGTGGCGGTCATGCTGGAAAAGCACGAAGTCTACTGCGCACTGTTTCATGGATTCGATTGGTCGAAATGGACGACCGAAGCGCCGACGGAACGTTTGCGACTGCTTCCCGCAGCGCAGGAGCGCATCCCGGCCCAGGAAAACGGCAAGGAACGTTGCTCGGCGGCAGTGCGGGAACTATCCTGGGCCTTTGCCTTGGCCGTGCCGCACGCAGAGACCTTCCGCGTCCGCGACGACGTGGGTTTCTTCCAGGCGGTTCGGGCGGCGTTGAGCAAGCGGGCGGCAGGCGAGGCTCGACCGGAAGAGGACTTGGACCTGGCGGTGCGACAGATAGTTTCCCGTGCGGTGGCGTCGGAAGGCGTGCTGGACATCTTCGCCGCAGCGGGGTTGGATAAGCCGGACATCTCGGTACTGTCGGAAGAGTTCCTGGCCGAGGTGCAGGGCATGCCCCAGCGCAACCTGGCGGTAGAGTTGCTCCAATGCTAACCACGTAAACCAACGCAGACCGCGCGATATGCCAATTGCGACGGCGACATACCCAATCGCGACCAGCGGCTCGGGATTGCAACGCGGCCACCGCTCTTGCCGGAAAGGCCGTACAACCCAATCCAAAAGTGAGAAACATTAACTGGCCACGTCGACATTCACACTCAAAAAAGCATGAATTGGCGTCCCAGGCAGGATTCGAACCCGCGGCCAGCTGCTTAGAAGGCAGCCGCTCTATCCACTGAGCTACTGGGACGCGTCGAGATTAGGATAGTAAGAGCCCCGCCGGGCTGTCAACGTTCGACGTGGCGGTCCCGCGTCAGGACATTGCCGCGGGAACTCAGGGACACGCCCCAGGCGCCGTGGTAGCGCGGTATTGCCGGAAGTTTGGTTGCAGCGGACACCCGGATGAGAAATCGATTGCCCGAATCCGTCGACGCATCTCAACGCCGTGTCGGGGTTGCGATGAGGGGGACAAGATTTGTAGTAAAATTACCCGACTGCCTGGCCCTTGGCGGGATTCGCGTCAGATGCCCCGCGGTTCATATCCATATCGGGAAACGTCCGCATGACCACCCAACGCGCCAACCCCATCAGAGTCCTCGTCGCCAAGCCCGGATTGGACGGACACGACCGCGGGGCGAAAGTGATTGCCCGGGCGTTGCGGGACGCCGGCATGGAGGTTATCTACACGGGCATCCGTCAGACGCCAAGGATGGTTGTGCAGGCCGCCGCCCAGGAGGACGTGTCGGTTCTGGGGTTGAGCATCCTTTCGGGAGCCCACATGGAGTTGCTTCCGGAAATCATGCGGCTATTGGGCGAACAAGGAATGGACGACGTGCTGGTGGTGCTGGGCGGCATCGTTCCGGAAGAAGATCGCGAAGCGTTGTCCGACATAGGCGTGTCCGCAGTTTTCGGACCGGGCACCTCCACCAACGACATCATCGATTACATCAATACCCACGCATCAGACTAGCAAGTTTTGGAGACCTATCGGGTCGCAACACGGAGCGCCGGTGGCCAGGTTTGAAAATTCATAAAACTAGCAAAACCCACTCGCGATTCTATTGAAGCGCGGATAGAGCCAACCTATAATCTGGCGTCAACTTGTGAACCATGGGCGTGTTCAGGTCGTTTCGAGCCATGAAGTACAACGTCGCGCAACTGCTGAAAGAAGCAATCGGTTCGCACCGCAATTTCGACATTGAGGAGGATATCTGCGACGCCGACCATCCGGTGGTACATGTGCGGGGCTCGGTGGACATGGTGCGAACCCACCAGGGGATCTGGGTACAGGCCCAGCTAGACGTGCGGGTACCGCAAGACTGCTCACGATGTCTGGAAGGCTTTTCCCGAACGTTGAGCATCGAACTCGACGAAGAATTTTTTCCGGAGATCGACGTGAAGACGGGCGCCAGGGTCTTGCTTCCCGACGACTGGGAGGCGTTGTACATCAGCCCGGACCACAGCCTCGATTTGGCAGAAGCCACCCGACAGGCCACACTGGCCACGTTGCCGCTGAAACCGCTGTGCAGACCCGACTGTGTCGGCATCTGCGATCGGTGCGGCCGTGACCGCAACAACGGATCGTGCGACTGTTATAATCGTGAAATCGATCCGAGATGGGCGGCGCTCCGCTCTCTCATGGACGAGCAGCAAACCTGAACGTACAACCCGAAGCCCGGAGTGGTCGCTATCGATCAACGGCCAAAGGGCTTCGGCTCAGAGAATGGATTAGAAAAATGGGAGCACTACCTAACAAGAAATTGACCAGGGCGCGCAAGGGGCGACGACTTTCGTCTCCGGCATACCGCCTCAGGACCATTAATCCCGCGCGCTGTCCCCGCTGCGGGGCGGCCAAACGCCCGCACGCGGCTTGCCCGAGTTGCGGATATTACAGAGGCCGGCAGGTCGTAGGCTGAACCCCGGAAGCTCATCCCCATAACAACGAGACAGCAGGGCCGCGATTATGCATCGCCAATTTGGAGAGCGGTCATCATGGCAGACATAGCCCGAACTCCGGTTTACTCATACATCTTCCCCGGTCAGGGCACGCAAAAAGTAGGCATGGGGCGTTCGCTGTTCGAACGTTCGCCGGCCGCGCGAGAAGTTTTCAGCGAGGCTGATGACAGCCTCGGCATACACCTTTCAAAGCTGATGTTCGAGGGTCCATCGGAGGACCTGCAGGACACCGCCCACGCGCAGCCGGCCATAATGACCGTGTGCATCGCCATCTGGCGGGCGTGGCAGGAGTACCTGGGCCCACAGGCGCCGGACCCGGCGGCCGTGGCCGGCCACAGCCTTGGCGAGTACACCTCCATGGTGGTCGGCGGCGTCATGGATTTCAGCGACGGCATCCGGCTCGTGCGGGAGCGCGGGAGACTGATGCACGCGGCGTCCGAATCGCACCCGGGATCCATGGCGGCGATCATCGGACTCGATGAGTACGATGTCGCGCAAGTCGCCCTGGACGCCGGGGTTGAGATGGCAAACATCAACTCTGACGA
Source organism: Dehalococcoidia bacterium (assembly GCA_965203985.1). GTDB lineage: Bacteria > Chloroflexota > Dehalococcoidia > Lucifugimonadales > UBA3495 > Bin87. The sequence goes on along the minus strand of CBDBDS010000010.1, from coordinate 336,731 downwards.
TCAAATTGTTGTCAGCGGCGACAAAATGGCCCTGGCCCGGGCCATGGATCTGGCGTCCGCTCGCGGAGCCAAGAAGGTGGTTCCCCTGGCGGTCAGTGGAGCTTTTCACTCGCGCCTGATGGCAGAAGCCCAGGAAGGTCTGACCTCTGCCATCGATCAGATTCGATTGCATGACCCGCAGTTTCCGGTGATCGCGAACTCCACCGGGACGGCGATAATCGATTCCAAACAGGCGCGCGCCGAGCTGCTCACCGGCCTGTGTAACTGCGTCATGTGGAAACACTCGGTGCGCTTTATGGTCGACTCCGGTGTCAACCGTTTCGTGGAATTCGGGCCGGCGCGGGTGTTGTCCAGCCTCGTCCGTCGCATCGATTCCGAGGTTGAAGCCGTGACACTGTCTGACCCCGATTCGATCCGCAAAGCAGGTTCGGACGCACCCTGACCTGCCAGGGGCGCGCATTGCCGGAGCCAGCCGTAACGCCCTTCGTTGCGGCTGTGAAAATTTTTGACCGATAGTCCTTTCACCTCAGGCGTCCGACAGGGTCCGGTTGGCCGACAGGCTCGAGTGCTGGCGCTCCTGTCCCTATATGCCGGTGATGTACGGCCGGATGCGGCGGCCGGCACCATGGACTGGTTATGCAACCAGAACCCGGCCACAACCAGCACCCGGCGGGCGGCGGAATCGATGGTCGTTGGCATAACCCAGGAAGGGTCCGGCGTGGATGAGATCATCGGTCGCTACGCCCCCGCCCTGCCGGTTCATTTATTGTCCATCGTTGACCGCAACATATTGCGTGTGGCAATCTATGAACTGTTCAATCGCGATCACATTCCGAGGAACGTTGTCATCAATGAAGCTGTCGAACTGGCATCGATGTTTGGCAGCGAAAGCAGCGCTCGGTTCGTCAACGGTGTCCTGGGTTCAGTCGCCCACGATTTGCCGACATCCGTTGACAGTGCGGTAAATTAGTTTAGACTCCGCACGCCTCAAACCCTTTACGTGGCTAATCCCACGACTTTTTTCACGGAGATGAACCTGTGAGTACCGTGCTCGAACGGATTACCGACATCGTCGTTGACAAGCTTGGCGTAGATGCCGGCGATGTTAGCGAAAGTTCGTCCTTTCAGGATGATCTCGGGGCCGATTCACTGGACCTGGTCGAACTCATCATGGCATTTGAGGAGGAATTCAGTTCCAGCGACAATACCATCGAAATCCCCGATGAAGACGCTGGCGAGATCCACACCATCGCCGACGCAGTGAATTACCTGAAAGGCAAGGGCGTGACGGACGAATAGGCCCGCGACTTGTCTGCCCGGGCTGCATCGGATATGGGTTACTTGAGCAATGGACACGCTTGCCGAGGTCGCTCGTGTTGTCAGCGCGTGCACGGATTGCCAGTTGCACGCTGGCAGAACCAACGCGGTGCCCGGAGAGGGTCCTGATGCGGCCGAATTACTGTTCATCGGTGAAGGTCCAGGGTTCCACGAGGACCGTCAAGGGCGCCCGTTTGTCGGACCCGCAGGCAATTTCCTCGAAGACCTGCTGCAATCCATCGGCATGACCAGGGACCAAGTGTATATAGCCAACATGGTCAAGTGCCGGCCTCCCGAAAATCGCGATCCCACTCCTTCAGAAATTGCCGCGTGCAGCAAATATCTTGATCGCCAGATAGAACTGCTTGACCCGCTGCTGATCGTCACGCTGGGTCGTTTTTCCACCGCCCGATTTATCCCCGGGCAAAGCATCAGCCGAGTGAGGGGACGTTTGCGGAGCGTGAACGGTCGCCATATCTTCCCCATTATGCATCCCGCAGCCGGGCTGCGCCGTCAGGAAATGCGGGCCGCAATCGAAGAAGATTTCGCCAAGATACCGGGCCTGCTGGACGTGTTGCGTATCCAGTCCGAACCGGCTTCGGAAGGCGCCCAAATCCGAGAAACCGGTGCCTCATTCGAGCCGACGCCGGCGCAACAATCCCGCTCCCTTTGGGACGTGATGGCGCCGACGCAACCGGAGGCCGCTGGGTCTCAGACTGAAGCGCCGGCCGCCGCCGAGGTCGACGAACCAAACGATCCACCGCCCGGCCAGCAAAGACTATTCTGACTCGCGCACACGTGACTACGTTGCCTGCTTCCCGTCCGCTGCCTGACGAGCCTCTGCGTATCTTGCCCCTGGGTGGGTTGGGCGAGATCGGCAAGAACATGATGGTGCTGGAATGCGGTGAGGACATCATCATCGTCGACTGTGGCGTGCAATTCCCCACCGAGGATATGCCCGGCGTCGACCTGATTATCCCGGATGTTTCCTATCTCGCGTCCCGGTCGCATCGCGTGCGGGGCATACTGATTACCCACGGACACGAGGACCACATCGGAGCGCTGCCATACGTGTTGCCTGATCTTGGCGCCCCGGTCTACGCGCCCCGATTGGCGCACGGGTTGATCACGGTCAAACTCAATGAACGACGGTCCACGCGCGATGCCGCGGTGCACATCGTGGAACCGGAGCAGCCTGTCAAGTTTGGCGACAACTTCCGCGCCACCTGGTTTCGAGTGTGCCACAGCATCCCGGACGCCATGGGTATCTGCATCGAGACCCCCTGGGGGAGCGTGATACACACCGGCGATTTCAAGATCGACCACACGCCGGTGGACGGCCACACCATAGACCTGCCCGCGCTGGCCGAACGCGGCAAAAACGGCGTGCTCCTGTTGTGTTCCGACTCTACCTACGCCGAGTTGCCCGGGTATACGCCTTCTGAGCAAATCATGAGCGAGGCTCTGGACCGAGCGGTCGGAGACGCGCCGGGCCGGGTGATCATCGCGACGTTTGCATCATTGATCAGCCGGATCCAGCAGGTCATCACCGCCGCGGAAAATCACGGTCGCCACGTGGCTTTCGTCGGCAGGAGCATGCTCGCCAACGTTCAGATGGCCACTGAGATGGGCTACCTGGATGCGTTGCCGGGCACCATCATTCCCGTGCGTGACGTAACCAGCCTACCTCCTGAAAGCGTCGTATTGATGACTACGGGAAGCCAAGGAGAGCCGACGTCTGCACTGGTCCGCATCGCAAACGGCGAAAGCCGGGACGTGGATCTCATGGAAGGCGACACCGTGGTCATTTCGGCGACCCCTATTCCGGGCAACGAGCGGGCGGTGAGCCAGACCATCGACAACCTGCTGCGCCAGGGTGCGCATGTTTTGTACGACCGCGTCGCGCCGGTCCATGTTCACGGGCACGCCAGCCAGGAAGAGTTGAAGCTCATGCTCAATCTGACCCGGCCGCGTTATTTCGTGCCGGTGCACGGAGAATATCGGCACTTGCGGGCCCACGCGCAGCTGGCATGGGAGTTGGGAGCCGCACTCGACGGGATTTTCGTGTTGGAGGACGGCGATATCCTGGAGATTGACCAGAAGGGGGCCGCTATAACCGGCTCCATACCTGCCGGTCCCATATACCTGGATGGACCCACGGCCATGGATCCCGACAGCGTGGTGTTGCGCGAGCGAAGGTCGCTGGCCCGGGACGGTGTGGTCGTTGTCTGCGCCGGCGTGGATTCCGACGGTGAATTGACCGGTCCCATCCAGGTGGCCGGCAGCGGCTTCATGGATCCTGCGGACGCCAATCACACCTTCAAGCGTCTGGCCGAGGCTGTGGAGATGGGCGTGACCGGCGATCTTCCGCCCAACGATCCGGACAAGGCGCGCGCAAACATAAGAAAAGTGGCCAGACAATTCCTACGCAACGATCTGAACAAGCGGCCTATGATAATCCCAGTAATCCTGGATACGTGACGCGCCGCCGGCAAGTCATTCCAACGTGACAGATATTCCGCCGCGCCTCCCAGGGGCGGCGGTCTTGTTTTGACCGGCGGGCAGGAACAGTTTAGGAGTCGGAGACATGTCGACGGCTACGGCAGCCTTCACCGGCGGGTTCAATTGGTTCAAATCAGGCATCACGGCCGGCGCGCTGGTGGTTGCCGCGATGTTGTTCGCGGTAGCCTACCTCGCTTTACCGGATTTCCAGGAATGGTTGGTGGCCTCGCTGGGCATGGGCTGGGTGGTGGTCGCAGGGTACGGATTGGCCGTGCTGCTCGCCACGGTTTACCGTCCGTCATCGCTGCTGCGGGGGTGGCGATGGTGGTCGGCGTTGGCAATAGTCGCGGTGGTTGCGGTGGGTGGCCTGACTCTCTGGCAGGGCGACAGCGGCGCATCCTACGCCTACGGTATGGCCGGCCGGTGGGGTTACGCGCTGACCGGCGGATACCTCTGGATGTGGCTAATTCACTTTGTCGGCGGGCTGATCATCCTCAGCCTCTTGTTGGTTCCGCACGCTTGGAAAGGGTATTTGGTCGCTGGGCGCTTTGTCGGCATGGTCGCCTGGGCGGTGCTGGTATTTGCCGCCGTCGGGGCCAAATACGTCGGGGTCGCGCTGGTTCTGGCATCCGCGGCGGTTGCCCGCGGCGCGCGGCGATTGGTTGGAATGCGGCCCAGGAATATGCAGGCAACCCCCAAGCCTGTGTTCCCGCCGGCGTTGACCAAGGAGCCCAAAGAGCCTGACCAACCGGAGCCGTCGGTAGCCCCGCAAAAGGTGATTTTGTCTCGTTCGGGCGGATGGCAACTGCCGCCCCTGGACACGTTGGCTCCGCCGGAACCACACCAGATTAACGGCACCGCCATCGCGAATATGACCGAAGAGATCAAGGATGCTCTGGCCGAGCACGGGGTCTACGTGGACGTCGAGGACGTGAAGGCTGGCCCTAGAGTGATCAAGTTTGGCCTCGTCCCCGGATACATGCCGCAAAGGGTCGGCAAGGATGGCGACGCGGCTAAGCAACGCCCCAGCCGGGTTCGCGTTGGCGACATCGCCAAGCGACAGAAGGACCTGGCCCTGGCGCTGAAGAGCCCGTACATCCGGATCATCGAGACACCGGAGCCCGGCGAGGGCCTGGTGGGCCTGGAAGTGCCCAACCCGACCCCGGGAAAGGTCCTGATGCGGTCCATCGTGGAGGCACCGGAGTTCAGCAGGATCGTGGATAAGGGCGGATTGGCTTTCGCCCTGGGCGAAGACGCTGGCGGACAGTCGCTGGCGCTGGACCTGGCCGCGATGCCCCACCTTCTGATTGCGGGAGCCACCGGGTCGGGTAAGAGCGTGTGCATCAATTCGCTGGTAGCGTCGCTGCTGATGACCCGGCCGCCCGATGAATTGCGAATGATCATGGTCGACCCGAAACGGGTGGAGTTGACTCCCTTCAACGGAATACCGCACCTGGTGATGCCGGTGATCGTGGAACCCGACGATGTGCAGCCGGCGCTCCGGGGTCTCATCAACGAGATGTCCCGGCGATACAAGCTCATGGAGGAAATGGGCGTACGCAACATCGCCGGCTACAACGCCAAGGCCAATGAACCGATGTGCTTCCTGGTGTTGATCGTTGACGAGCTGGCGGACCTGATGATGACGGGCGGGCTGGAGGTAGAGCAGCAGTTGGTCAGGCTGGCGCAACTGGGGCGGGCTGCCGGCATCCACATGGTGCTTGCCACCCAACGACCGTCGGTCAAGGTCGTCACCGGGCTGCTGAAGGCCAACGTGCCCGCCAGGGTCGCGTTTGCGGTGGCTTCCCAGGTTGACTCCCGGGTAATCCTCGACGGGGCCGGCGCCGAAGCATTGATGGGCAAAGGCGACCTGCTGCTGCTGAACAACGACTTCCCTAAGGCGCGCCGGGGCCAGGGCACGCTGGTGTACGACGACGAAATGGAGCGGTTGGTAGACTTCTGGCGCAACCAGCAGGGACCTCCCTTGCCTCCCATCGACCTGACCGAAGAAGATGAACCGGCCGGCGATCCTGACCCGGAAAACATTGATGACATCTACCAGGGAAACATCCTGGACCAAGCGCGGGACCTTGCGCTGCGCAATCCGAGGCTCACTTCGGCGATGCTGGAGCGGCGGTTCAAAGTCCGCAAATCGATAGCGGACGAGCTGATCGGAGAACTGAAGGGAGAAGGGTTGGTAATCGGGGGGTGATCTAGCCCATCGGTATCTGTTGCTCCTGGTCTTTTGGCTGGCACGGCCGGCAACGGCTTGACGTGCTCAGCGGAATATCGCGTTTCTCGCAGGGTAGCGACGCCGCATGAGCGATCGGTGGTATGATTGCCCGTCGAGGGAGCTGGGAAACATTGCTGATCGACCTGCACGCCCACACCTACCCGAAATCTGACGACAGTTTCATTTCCGTCGACGACTTGGTGGACGCCGCCCGCCAACACCGGCTCGACGGTATCTGCCTGACGGAGCACGATGATTTCTGGCCGGTGGACGTGGCCCGGGAGCTGACGCGCCGGCACGGGATACTGGTGATCCCCGGCGCGGAGATCAACACGGACGCCGGCCATATCCTGGTATTCGGGTTGCACCAGTACAAGTTCGGAATGCACAAGCCGGGCTTCCTGCGGGAAGAAGCGGACCGGCACGGGGCCGCGCTCATCGCCGCCCATCCGTACCGACGCCGCTTCCTCGCCGATCCGGGCGAAGACCCGACGGTGCGTTCGGAGATGCTCAACCGTGCGCTGGACGACCCGATGCTCCGCCTGTTCGACGCAGTAGAATCGCACAACGGGCGGGGCAGGGAATCGGAGAATTTCTTTTCGGAGGACCTGCGCCACGGCCTGTGCCTGCCGGGAACCGGCGGAAGCGACACCCATCGACTGGAGCAGATGGGGACTGCCGCGACTCTCTTCGAACGGCGCGTCACTTCCGTGGACGAACTGATCACGGAACTGAAGGCGGGGCGAATGCACGCGGTGGATTTGTCGGTGGCCGCACCAACTCCATCCGGTCGTGCCGGCTAGCATGAGTTCAGTGCTGCAAATCGAGGACCTTCAGGTCGAATTCCGCGTGCCCAATGGGGTAGTGCACGCCGTGAACGGCGTTTCGTTCTCGCAGGAAGAGGAGGAAGTGTTCTGCATCGTCGGCGAGAGCGGCGCCGGAAAGAGCGCGCTGGCACTGGCGGTGATGGGCCTCCTTCCCGATAATGGCGAGGTAACCGGCGGAAAGATACTCTTCGACGGCGTCGACCTGGTGTCCGCTCCCCAGGAATACGTGCGGGAGCTTCGGGGCAAGGCCATGTCTCTGGTCTTCCAGGACGCTCAATCTGCCCTGAACCCGGTGCAAACGATCGGCTCGCAATTGACGGAAGTGATCATCACGCACTCACAGTTGAACCGGCGAGCGGCCGGGTCAGTCTGCCAGGAAATGCTGCGCGAACTGGGCGTGCCGGATCCCCGACGCATGATGTCCGCGTACCCGTTCACCCTGAGCGGCGGCCAGTGCCAGCGGGTGATGCTTGCTATGGCCATGGTCATGCGCCCCCGTTTGCTGATAGCGGACGAGGTTACGTCCAGCGTCGACGTAACGCTACAAGCTGAGATACTGGAGCGGCTGAAGGAGCTCAGCCGGGACTCCAAGTCGGCGATTCTGCTCATCACCCACGACATGGGCGTGGTTGCCAACATGGCCCGGCGCGTGGGGGTCATGTACGCTGGCCATCTGGTGGAAACCGCGGAACTGCTGCCGCTCTTCAAGCAGCCGCGGCACCCGTATACATGGTCGTTGCTGCAAAGCCTGCCAAGGCTCGACGCCGCTGGGCGCAGGCTGCAAGCGCTGCGGGGCGTGCCGCCGGATCTGATCAACCTCTCGGAGGAATGTCCGTTCCTGCCGCGTTGCCCGAAGGCCGTGACGCGATGCCGAGCGGAGCGGACACCTGGGCTATCCGAGCTGGATTCCAGGCATTGGGCCGCGTGCTACAACCCGGTGACATACGCGAACGGTGAGTGACGGGTCGCGGCGCCCGGTCATTGGCTGGTCGCCAGGTCAGCCACCAACAGCTGCAGCGACAGGGCGGGTTCGAGGCGGCCTTGCTTGATAGCGAGGTCGCTCTCCAGCACGCGCCGGTACCTGTTCCGGATCTGAGGCAAGGTGAGACGGCGCGCCTGGCCCAGGGTCTTCCGCACCACGAAGTCGGAACTGGTTCCCATGCGGCGACCGAGATCGGGCTGAGAGACGCCGCGATCCGTCAGGTCTCGCGCCAGGGCGATGAGACGTAACTGCCGTTCGATCATCGCGATGATGTAAAGCGGCTCCTGCCCGTCCTCCATCAGTTGCATCACCGAACGCAGGGCCGGTCCCGGCCGGCCGTCCATGATGGAATCCACGGCGGCGAAGATGTTGGCTTCCTGGGCGTAGGGAACCATCGCGCGCACGTCCGCATCGGTGATACTGCGACCGGTTGCGTAGAGGGACAATTTTTCCAACTCACGGTCGATGGTCCACAAATCACCGCCCACCAGTTCAGCCAGTACCTGCATCGCCGGAGGGGTGATGCTGGACCCCTTGTCCTCGGCCCGCCCTTTGATCCATTGCAGCAACGCCTGGGCGTTAGGAGTGGCCTCGCGGTGTACCGCGCAGCGCTCGGACAACGAACGCAACAAAGGATTGCTCTGCTGCACTTCTCCATCCACAAAAATCAACAAGGTGGTATCGGGAAGGGATGGCACAGCGTCAGCCAATTGCGTCCAGGCGCCGCTGGCAGACCCAGAGCGCCGGCCAGAACCACGGCCTCTTCCCGACCCTTGCTGCGTGGCGAGAACGCCCTCGATCTCAACGAGGCGCATGGTGTCGAGAAACGGGAGAGAGTTGCACATCGCCAGGACCTCGTCAGGACGTGCCTGGCTGACCGAAACAACGTGCCGGTTGGAGTCCATCAGGTCGGCAGCGCCGGCCTCCGCTTTCACCCGCCGCAGACGTTCGGCAACGAGAAAGGAGTCACCGTAGATTACATGGGCGGGCATGTTGCGGGACCAAGCGATCCCTCGCGCACCTTAAGCGGTGGCACGCAGACGCGGTCAGTTCTCGACCAGTTCCGTGAGCACACCGAACACGGAGCGAGGGTGAACGAAGCCTATGGAGCCCGACAAGCCGTGGCGGGGCTCGGCGTCGATCAGGGATAGGCCATTAGCGGCCAGGATCTTGAGCTTGCCGGCAATGTCATCGACGTTAAGGGCGAGATGATGCAGGCCCTCGCCGCGCCGCTCGATGAACCGCCCAACTGCGCTCTCCGGTGTCAGGGGCTCCAGCAATTCCAGCCTGGTTTGTCCGATTTCGATCAGGCATGCCCTGACCGCCTGGTCATCCAGCTCGACCACTTCGGCATCCGGGGCGCCGAAATTTTCGCTGAAAAACTCCAGCGCCCCCCGGATGTCGTTCACGGCGACACCGACGTGGTCGATGTAGTTGACGGTGCAAATCTCAGGCATCGTCCGTTCGCCTCCCTGGCAGGTTGTCGAATCAGACGGGGTACTGCGCAAGGACCTGGCGCGCGATGATCATGCGCTGGACCTCGGATGTTCCCTCGTAGATGGTGGTCACGCGAGCGTCGCGGAAGATGCGCTCGATGCGGGATTCCTTGAAGATGCCAATGCCGCCGTGGATCTGCATGGCCTCGTAGGCGGCGTTGTTGCACATCTCGGAGGCGATGAGCTTGGCCATCGAGGCCTCGTTGATGAAAGGCAGGCCCTCGTCGCGCAGCGTCGCCGCGTGCATGGTGGCGACCCGGGCGGAATGCACACCGGTGGCGATGTCAGCCAGCTTGAACTGGATGGCCTGATGGCGGGCCAGCGGGCGGCCGAAGGTCTCACGGAGTTGGGCGTAGCGGACGGCTTCTTCCAGCGCGGCCTGGCCGATGCCCACGCACTGGGCCGCGATGGATATGCGGCTGGAGTCGAGGATGTCCATGGCGTAACGGAAGCCCATGCCCTCCTCCCCGATGATGTTCTCCGCCGGGATTTCGGCGTCCTCGAAAACGATCTCGCAGGTGCTGGAGGCGCGGATGCCCATCTTGTTGTGCTGGGGATTGATCTGCATGCCCTGGGTACCCGCCGGCACGATGAACGCGCATACGCCCCGATACCCGATGGAGCGGTCCTGGTTGGCGAAGATGACCAGCGTCTCAGCTACCTCGGCGTTGGTGATGAACTGCTTGGAACCGTTGAGCACCCAGGATCCGTTGCGCCGGGTTGCCGTCGTGGCCATGGCGGCGGCGTCAGAGCCACTGCCGGGCTCGGTCAGAGCCCATGCCGCGATGCCCTTGCCAGAGGCCAGTGACGGGATATAACGCTGCCTCTGCTCCTCGTTGCCGAACCGCGCGATGGTCTCGAGGCCGAGGCCAAGGTGCGCGGCCAGGGTTACGCTGGCGGCGACATCGGCGCGGGCGAGCTCCTCGATAGCGATGGAGGACTTGCGGAAACCGCCTCCGCTGCCGCCGTAGGCGGGGTCGACACCGATGCCGGTGAGACCAAGCTGGGCCATGCCGCGCCAGTTTTCGTGGGAGAACTCGGCCTTTTCATCCAACTCGGCCGACCGGGGCATGACTTCCCGCTCGGCGTAATCGCGGACGAGGTTCTGGAGCATCTTTTCTTCTTCGTTGAGGGTAACGTCAGTCACGGGAGTCCTCCGGGAAATCAACCGGGCGGTTTGAGTTCATAAACGGGCCAAAAGTTTATCACAGGCCCCCGACGGGCTCGTATTCGCCGAACACTTGCCGCAGCACATCACAGATCTCGCCGAGGGTGGCGTAGCGTTCCACGCACTCCATCATGGGCGGAATGGTGTTGGCGCCTTCCGAACGAGCGGCGTCGGCGAGGCGAGCCAGACTGATCTGCACCGCCATGTTGTCGCGTTCGCGGCGAAGGGTGCGGAGCCGCTCCACCTGGTCGGCGGCGGCACTGGCGTCCACGCGAAGGAGACCCGATATCGGCGGCGTCTCGGTTACGTACTGGTTGACGCCCACCACGATGCGATCGTTGTTGTCCACCTCGCGTTGGTGGCGGAAGGCGGCATCGGCGATTTCCTGGACCTGGAACCCGTCCTCGATGGCGGTGACGGCACCGCCCATGCGATCGATGCGCTGGATGTATTCCAGCGCGGCCGCCTCCAGCCGGTCCGTCAGGTTTTCGATGTACCACGAGCCACCCAGTGGATCCACCACATCAGCGGCGCCACTCTCGTGGGCAAGGATCTGCTGGGTGCGCAGGGAAAGTTGTGCGGACTCTTCGGTGGGCAGGCTAAGGGCCTCGTCGCGCGAGTTGACGTGGAGCGACTGGGTTCCGCCGAGGACGGCCGCCAGGGCCTGAACGGTGCTGCGTATCACGTTGTTGTCGGGCTGCTGGGCGGTGAGCGTCACGCCGGCAGTCTGGGTATGAAACCGCAGCATCATGGAGCGGGGGTCGGTTGCGCCAAATCGGTCACGCATTATGTTCGCCCAGATCCGGCGGGCGGCGCGGAACTTGGCAACCTCTTCGAAAAGGTTATTCTGAGCCACGAAGAAGAAAGACAGCCGCGGGGCAAAGTCGTCCACCGGCAGTCCGGCGTCAACGGCGGCCTGCACGTAGGCGATAGCGTTGGCGAAGGTGAACGCCAGTTCCTGGCTGGCGGTGGCGCCGGCCTCCCGCATGTGGTACCCGCTGATGCTGATAGTGTTCCACCGGGGCACATTCTCGGCGCAGTAGCGGAACACGTCGACGACGAGGCGCATGGACGGGCGGGGCGGATAGGCATAGGTGCCGCGGGCAATGTACTCCTTGAGGATGTCGTTCTGCAGGGTCCCGCTGAGCTGGTCGGGAGAGACGCCTTGCTTCTTGCCGGCGGCAATGTAGAGGCACAGCAGGACGGCGGCGGTAGCGTTGATGGTCATGGAGGTGCTGACCCGGTCGAGGGGGATGCCATCGAAGAGGGTCTCCATGTCGGCCAACGAACAGATGGGCACGCCAACCTTGCCCACCTCGCCCTCGGCCAGGGGATGGTCGCTGTCGTATCCGATTTGAGTGGGCAGGTCGAAGGCCACGGAGAGGCCAGTCTGGCCGTTTTCCAGCAAGTACCGGTATCGCTCGTTGGTGGCGGCGGCGGTGGCGTAGCCGGCGTATTGGCGCATGGTCCAGACACGGCCACGGTACATGTTGGGCTGGACACCGCGGGTGTAGGGAAACTCGCCGGGGTAGCCGATGGAGTCGGCATAGTCACCGCCGGCAGATCCGTCCTCCGGGGTGTAAACGGTGTCCAGACTCAGGCCGGAGTCCGTTGCGAATTCGTCGCGCCGTTCGGGAAAACGCTGCGTGACGCGGGAAAGCGTGGAGTCCTGCCATTCCTGCTTGTTCGTGGACATAAGACCTACCTGCTGGCCGGGTAGCGTGGCCAAAATGTGCAGCTCCATTCTATCTACCACGGGAAGTTAGCGTCCAGCAGGACGGCCTCTCCCAGGACGGCGCGGCTTTCGGTGTCCCAATACCATCGGGGAATCTGTTGCGGCGTCGGCGAAGCATCTGCTGGGAACGCAGTCAGGCGTATGGCGTAGTGTTCGTGTCCTTCCGGTTGGACCCGGACCAACACGTCAGCATTTCCGCCTCGGAAAGGGATCCGAAAGGTGCGCGGATCGAAGATGGTGTCGAACGAAACGGCAGTGTCGTTATTGAGCGCAACGTGCCATTCGGCGTAAGCGTCAAACCAGAATTGATCGGTCAGGCCGATTTCTCTCGCGGCGGCGTTGCTGAAAAAGTCGCTTGGCGATATGGGCGGACGTTCAAGCATACGGCGGAATCTCCAGCGGGGTCGGCATTGGAGGCGAAGTTGGCAAGGCCTTTTCAAAATCATTGCTAGGCGCTTTCGCCGTGGCAATCTCGCCGATTCAGAAGGCCCTTTTGTTGGGACTGCCTATGCTCGGGACGAGATTGCCACGCTCCGCTCGCAATGACAACACCGACTTTGGAAAGGCCCTGGCGAAGTTGGCAAGGCCATTACATGTGAACCGTGTTAGTACCGTCATACCGGCGAAATCCGGTATCCAACGGCTCGAATCGTTAGTGTCGTTGGGCAACCAAGCGCCTGTCGGTGTATAGACTCCGGCTTTCGCCTGAGTGACGCCGTTGTAATTTCATATGCGATGGTCCTGACGAAGTTGGACCGGGTTGTTCAATTCGCGTTCAACGTGGTGCGGTCGGCGCCAACAAAAGGACGCCCGGTGAGGGCGTCCCGAATTTGGTGTTTCCGGGCACATCTTCCCGGAAGCCGACTAGTCGCTGGTGAAGGCGTAATCCGTGGGGCGCATGATTGAGTGGCGCGAAACGCGCACGATGGGGCCATCCACCTCGCTGGCAGCACGGGCCTTGTTCCACTCGGGATCTGCCTGGAAGGAACGCCAACTCTTTTCTCGGTCGCCGAGGCTGGGGTAGCCCAGCATGTAGACCAGTACGTTGTTGACGCCCACGTCCTCAGACCAGTAGCCGATGTTCTCGATACCGTGCTTCTCGAACAGGCCGATGGTGTGGTTGGCGAAGCGGTTATGCACGTCGGGTAGCCGGCCGGGCATCGCCTCGTAAATCCGCAGCTCCTGCACGGCGGTGGACACCTTCGGCTGGGGCGAATAGGGGGTCAGGCGCAGGAAGCGGTTGGTCACGGCGTCAACCAGCGGGCCGTTGGCCTCGGTCTGCTTGCGGACTTCCAGCCAGTCGGGATCGGTTCCGAACTTGGCCCAACGGGATTCGCGGTCGGCCATGCTGTCGAAAACGTTGATATAGGTCAGTCGGTTGCTCCGGCCGATTTCATCGGTCCAGAAGCCAAGGTATTTGACACCGTGCTTGCGAAACAGGGCGCAGGTATGATTGGCGAACCGACCGCTGATGTCGGGCAACCGACCGGCGACGGCGTCGTAGATGCGGAGTTCGTAAAGCATCGCTTCTCTCCTTCCGGGTGTCAGGGTGACCGGCTCAATCAATGCGACGGCAACCATCTGGCGACCCGCCGCTTCTGCCGGTAGTATAGCACCGGGCCGGTCGAATGCGGGTCAATCCGCAGTGCGGCGCTATTCGTAAGTTAAAAGGCCAGACACCCCGGGGCAGTCGTGTAGGCGGACTGCCGACCTCGCCCGGGCGGCACGACCAGTGTGGCCGGCATACACAAAACCTTAACAATCGCGTGTTTAGATTCCATACAACCGCAAGACAATCGAACAGCGAAAACGGATCGCGGCATAAGAAACTACCCGGTGTCCTCCGGTTATGCCGTGTACGGGACCGACCAGACCGGAGAGAGGTGTGGAATAACGTCAGCATGGATACGAAAGCTTCCACCAAACAACGACGCCTTTTTCCCCTGCTGGCCGTCGCCTGCCTGGCAGTAGCCGTGGCAGTTGCATTGGCCTGCAACCAACCCAGTCCGAGGCCGCAGGAGACGGTCGAACTGACTCCTCCGGCCGTCAACACGGTTTCGCAACCTGAGGACACGGCCACGGTCGCGCCTCCGCAGGCGACCGAATCGGAGGCCGTGCCCGCCATAGAGCAACCCGCTCAAGGCGGCACGCCGGAAACTGAAGTCCAGTTGACGGCGTCGGCGATAACGGCGGCGCACGACGAGGTTATGTCGGGCATCTACGAGCGAACCGTTCCGTCAGTGGTCGGGTTGCGGGTGCTGAAGTCGATCACGATAGGCGGAGCCGCTCCCGGGATGCCGCAGGGCGATTTTCTATCCCGGGCCGCCGGGTCGGGTTTCGTCTGGGATGACGAAGGGCACATCGTAACGAATAAGCACGTGATCGACGGGGCGGACCGGATTATCGTCGTGCTGAGCGACGGCATCCAGGTTGACGCGGAACTGGTGGGCGATGATCCGGATTCTGACCTTGCGGTGATCAGAATCACCGAGGACGCGGTACGCCCGCCCGCCATATCCCTCGGAGACAGCGACACCATCAAGCCGGGCCAATTGGCGGTTGCCATTGGCGACCCGTTCTCCCGTGGGTTCTCGATGACCTCCGGCATCATCAGCGCCGTGGGCAGAACCATCAACCCGTCGGACAGCAACTTTTCGGTGCCCCGGGTGGTCCAGCACGACGCGGCCACGAACCCGGGGAATTCGGGAGGCCCGCTCCTGAACCGCCAGGGGGAAGTGGTTGGAATCAACACCCAGATCATCAGCGAGACGGGAGGGTTCTCCGGCGTCGGCCTGGCGATCCCCGTGAACCTGGCGAAGCTGGTGGCGCCGTCGCTGATCGCCGAAGGGCGGTACGAGTATCCGTTCATTGGCATCCGCGGGGTGTCCGTGAGCCCGGACATCGCCCAGGCGATGGACCTGCCGGCTGACATGCGTGGCGCCCTGGTGATTGCCGTAGGCACCGGAACCGCTGCGGAAGAAGCCGGTTTGCGGGCGTCGGACCGGCTCACCGTGATCAATGGGGCCGAACTGCCCATTGGCGGCGACATTATCGTCGCGATGAACGGCACGCCCATGATGGGCATGGACGACGTCGTGGCCTACACGGTGGAGCACACCCAACCCGGCGACACCGTTGAGTTCACCATCATGCGGGACGGCGAAGCAATGACAATGGAAGTCACGATGGGCGCCCGGCCGGAGTAGTCACCGAACCCAGGACCGATACAAAAACCGACGGCAGCGCTCCCGCCGCCGTCGGTTATTTTTGCAAGTGGCGCGCCTGGCAGGACTCGAACCCGCAACCCCTGGGTCCGAAGCCCAGTGCTCTGTCCATTGAGCTACAGGCGCAATTCCGTGACGATTGAGCGCGAGGTTGGTGGGGCGAGCAACGGGATTCGAACCCGTGATCTCCTGTGCCACAGACAGGCGCCTTAGGCCACTTGGCTATGCTCGCCGCATGGGACCCGGATCGCAATCCGGGCTACATTTCGAGATTAGCATACATCATCAATTCGGACAATACACCGCGCTGCGCACAATTGAACGGCGTCGGGCGATTGGATAAAATCGCAGCGTGCAGAGCCGGTGATATCTCGGCGGTGTGAATTGGGGCAAACTGATTCCGGTCAGTATCTCGTAATCCCCTTGATCTTGAGAACTGATTCGGAGGACTTATGAAGCGCAAGATGTTCAGAATACTGCTGATGGGAGCCATGTTGGCCGCACTGGTCGGGTTGCTGGCGTGCGGCGGAAGCAACGAACCGCAGGCGCCCGCGCCTGAACCCACGGTTGCCCCAACCGCGACTTCCGTTCCGGACACCCCGCCCACGGCGCCCAGCGAAGCGCCAACACCGACCACCCCAGCGGTGATGACCGCTCCCCAGCCGACGGCCATGGGTGAAAGCTGCGCCCCGTCTGCCGACCTGACATTCGACGACCGGCCACCCCAGGGTGGAACCCTGGTGCGGCTGTTCGCCGATCCTCCCACTCTTGATCCCCATCTGATGGGCGACGTCACGTCCAGCGTCATCGGCGGCGAGGTTTTCGGCGGACTGGTCACGCTGAGCCTGGACTACCAGCCGGTGTTGGACCTGGCGGAGACTTGCTCCATCAGCGAAGACGGTCTGGTTTATACCTTCGTGCTCCGCGAGAACGCCAAGTTCCACGACGGGAAACCCGTCACAGCCCAGGACATCAAATGGTCGATCGAGCGGGCGACCGATCCCAACACGCTCTCCCCTACGGCGGACACCTACCTGGGCGATATTGTCGGAGCCAAGGACAAGCTTGAAGGGAACGCCACCGAGGTGAGCGGCGTCAGGGTCGTGGATGACCGCACCGTCGAATTTACCATCGACGCGCCCAAATCCTACTTCCTAGCCAAGCTGACCTATCCGACGGCCTACGTGGTGGACAGTGAGCAGGTCAACGATGACGGAACCTGGCTGGAGCAGCCCAACGGGACCGGCCCCTTCAAACTGGCTACCTACGAAATCGGCGAACTGATCGTGCTGGAGCGGAACGAGAACTATCACCTGGGCCCGCCACATATTGAAAGCGTGCAGATGATCCTCAGCGGCGGGTCCGCCATGATCATGTACGAGAATGACGAGATCCACCTGACGGGTGTCGGCCTGGACGACCTGCCGAGACTGCTGGACCCCAGCGACGCGCTGCATCCGCAGTTGCACCGTTCGCCGCAGGACTTCGACGTGTTCTATATCGGCCTCAACGTGGACCAGGAGCCATTTGACGACGTCAAGGTGCGCCAGGCGCTGAACTACGCCATCGACCTCGAAAGCATCGCCGAAAACGTGTTGGACGGTCGCGTGTCGCCCGCAACAGGCGTGATACCGCCGGGGTTCCCGTCTTACACCGGGAACCTGCGCAGCTACCATTTCAACCCGGAACTGGCGCGGGAGTTCCTGCAGGAATCAAAATACGCCGAGGCGCTGGCCTCCGGCGATTTCCCACGCATTACGCTGACCATATCCGGGAGCTTTGGCGCTGCCATTCCGACCTATCTTGAGGTCATACTGGAACAATGGCGTCAGGAACTGGGGATCGAGGTCGATATTCAGCAGACGGAATGGGCGACGTTCCTGCAAGACGTCAACGACAAGAAGTACCAGATGTTCTCCCTGGGCTGGATCGCGGACTACCCCGACCCGCAGAACTTCCTGGATGTGCTCCTGCACTCCGAAAGCCAGAGCAATCACACCAACTACGGCAACCCGGAGGTCGACCTCCTGCTGGAAGAAGCGCGCACGGAACGCGACCGGGGCCGTCGATTCGAGCTTTACAACCAGATCGAGCAGATGATCCTGGACGACGCGCCCTGGGTCTGGACCTGGTTCAGCGGCGAGGGCTACGCACTGATCAAGCCGGAAGTATCAGACTACTTCCTCCTGCAAATGAGCATCCCCAAGTACCGGTACGTGTACTTCAACCAGTAGAATTGCCGATCAGCAAGGCGTGGGGGCAAACCGTGATTCGCCCCTGCAACTATCGGCATACGGGACAGGCGGCCACAAATGGGAACATACGCGGCGCGACGGCTGATATGGCTGCCATTCCTGTTGCTCATCGTCACGTTCGTGACTTTCGCCCTGCTCCGGGTCGGTCCTGGTGACCCGGTCCAGGTCTGGCTGGGTCAACACCAGAATGACGAGGTACGCGAGCGTCTGCGCGCGCAGTTGGGGCTCGACGATCCGCTGGTGGTGCAGTACGTGCGATATGTTGAAGGAGTTGTCACCCGGCTGGACTTCGGCGACAGTTTTCGCTATCGGGGCAGGCCCGTTTCGGAACTTCTCTCAAAACGAATGCTGGTCTCGCTGCAACTGAACGCGGCGGTGGTCATCATTACGCTGGGGGTCGGGATACCGGTGGGCCTGTTCGCTGGACTGAAGCAGGGAACCGGCCTGGACGTGGTGGCGGTGACCATTGCCCTGGTGTTTCAGTCGCTGCCGGTGTTCATTACCGCTCCGGTGCTGCTGCTCCTGTTCGCGCTGAAATTAGACCTCCTGCCAGCGAGCGGATGGGAGGGATTCTTTTCGCCGAACATAGTGATGCCGGCGCTGGTGATGGGAGTACCGGGGATCGCCATAGTGGTGCGCTTCGTTAGAGCCAGCGTATTGGATGTTATGGCGCAGGATTACATTAGGACAGCCAGGGCCAAGGGCTTGTCGGAATCAACGGTCCAATGGCGGCACATATTGCGCAACGCGATGCTGCCATTATGGACAATTTTCGGATTTACTCTTGCCGGGTTGGCCGGCGGGACTTTCATCGTTGAGATTTACTTCGGGATCCCCGGTGTGGGGCTATTCGCCATCGAGTCCTTTTTCCAGCGTGACTACCCGGTGCTGCTGGCGATTGCGACCATCACCACCGCCATCTTCGTGCTCGCCAACCTGATAATTGACGTTACATATTCGCTGCTGGACCCGCGCATCAGGGTGGGAGGCGGAAATGTTACCTGATCGATCGGGCCCGCCCGCCCACGAGCACGGGCACCGGCAGCACACCGACGACCAGATTCAAGGCGTGGATTGGTCGGGGAACGAGTTGGGCCCTAGCGAGCGGGAGGCGCTGGACGAGGGACCATCTACGGGGCAAAGCTACCTCAGCCTGTCGATACGGCGCCTGATGCGAAAAAAGGTGGCAGTAGTATGCCTTTCGCTGATCGTGCTGATGTACGGCGGCGCGCTGTTGTCGCCGCTGATCACACCTTACGACTACACTGCGCAGGATCTGTCGCAGAGCCGGGCCAAGCCCAGCCTGGCACACCCTTTCGGCTCGGACAGGCTGGGCCGGGACATGCTGACACGGGTGATCTACGGATTGCGAACGACGGTGATTATCACCGTGTTGTCGCTTTTGGGCGGCACGTTGATCATAGGTGTGGTGCTGGGACTGCTGAGCGGATACATGGGCCGTTGGGTGGATGGGGTAATAATGCGCACCGGCGAGGTGACCTCGTCGATTCCGGACATCATGCTGATCCTTATTTTCGTCGCATCACTGAGGCCGCGGTTTGTGGGTGCGGTGCAGGCGTTTGAGGATGCGACGGGTATCGATTGGCTATTGCGCCTTGGCATTGTGGACTACGCGATCATATCGTTGGGCTTGTCGATTTTCGGATGGTTCGGCATGGCGAGGCTGGTGCGGGGACAGGTGCTGCAAGCCCGTGAAAGCGTTTACACCGAGGCAGCGCTGGTAGCGGGATCATCGACTGCACGAATCCTTAGAGTGCACATGTTGCCGAATATCCTGAGCCCACTCATCGTGTCGATTTCGGCGGGTTTGGGATCGGTCGCCGGCGCCGAATTGGTGCTCAGCTGGATCGGGATCGGCGTGCAACCGCCAGTGCCGAGCCTGGGACGGATGATGTTCGAGAACGGCAGCATTCAAGTCCTGCGCAACGAACCGCATCTGATAATGTTTCCCATCGGGACGGTCACGCTGCTGTTCCTGTGCTTCAGCATCCTGGGCGACGCCGTGAACGACGCATTCAACCCGCGGGCGCGCTGATCCGGTTAGCGAATTACTCCAATCCCCCGTGACAACGGTTTCATTGCCCGGCTTAGGGGGTGTACCCTATAATTTGAATGCGCCAGTTGGGCCGCACACCGGCGCACATCCGGGCTAGGAGGCGCGAGATGCCCGCTACTTGGGATGAGAATGTTGCCGCTTACGAAAAGATGAAGGACTACCTGGAAGACGAGTACTTCCTCCATTGGGCGGTTTTCTACGATGGCGAACTGGTAGGGATTTACGATGATGGCCTGGAGGTCCGCCGGGAATCATGGACACGATTCCATCCCGACCCGTATCTCATCAGGCTGGTTGGTGAGGGGAATTTGGAAAAAAAGAGGCAGGGCTTAGCCGCTGCGATAGAGCGTCGGCGGCATCATGGCAAGGACTGATTCCGGGTACAACAACCCTTCCGACTTGATCCAGTACGGTCCGACCATTGACGTACGGATTGGTTACGATCCTGACTATCAGCCAAGCCCGGGACGGCGGGCCCAATTGCCGCCGGAACTGTTGCCAGCATTGGTGGATACCGGGGCTCAGGAAACCGCGCTGGACGCGGAACTAGCTCACTCCTTGAACCTGCCGGTTCTGGATCGCCGTCTAATCGCTGGGGCCGCCGGCCTATTTGAAACGACCGTTTATTTGGCGCAGATCTACATTCCGGAACTGGATTTCACCATCGTCGGACCATTCGACAGCGCAAATTTGGCCGCCAGCGGCCAGCCGTATTACGCGCTAATGGGTCGCACTTTCCTGAGGCATTTCAACATGGAATACGAGGGACGTACAGGCAGTGTCATCATCAGTAACGATTGATGCGGTCTCGTGGCGACCGTGGGGCCGCGAAGCCTTCGAATTCGCCCAGGATAACGACCGGCCGATCCTGCTGTCGATCAACGCGGTGTGGTGCTACTGGTGCCACGAGATGGATTCCGGCGCCTACTCGGACCAAGACGTCATCCAATTCGTCAACGCCCATTTCACCCCGGTGCGCGTTGACACCGACCACCGTCCGGACATCAACGCGCGTTACAACGTGGGCGGCTGGCCGACTACCTCGTTCCTGACCCCACACGGCGGCTTCATGGCGGGGGCGACCTACCTGCCGCCGGACCAACTTCTGGCGATGTTGGACGAAGTCCGCCGGGCCTATTCGGAACGCAAACCCGAACTCTACGAGCAGGGCAACGACATCTTGCGCCAACGCCGCGAGCACGCGGGTCGCGTATTCGCCGGGCGGGATCCTGACGACGGCGTAGTCGATACCATCTCCCGCCGCGTTGCCGGAACCTACGACGCCATCCACGGAGGGTTCGGGCTGGAACCCAAGTTCCCGTCGACTCCCATGCTGCGCCTTCTGCTGCACCAATACCGCACCACGGGAGAACCGTTCTACCGCGTCATGCTGGAGAAAAGCCTGGACGCCATCGTTGGCGGCGACCTGCGCGACCGGATCGACGGCGGGTTTTTCCGCTTCACCACCGGCAGCGACTGGACGCAGGCTCAGTACGAAAAGATGGCCGAGGACAATGTCGCCCTGGCCGGCGTTCTGATGGACGCGGGCATCATTCTGGGGCGAGAGGACTACCTCCGGGTCGCCGGTGAAACCGTCGACTACATCTGTGCCGCGCTGTACGATCCGTCGGCGAATGGTGTGCGAGGAAGCCAGGGCGCGCACTCCGAATATTACGCGGGATCACCGCAGGGGCGAGCCCAGTCGGAAGCGCCGCCGGTTGACCCGTTCAGCTACACCTCGATTACTGCTCAGGCAGTCTCACTGCTTCTGCGCGCCACCTGGACACTGGGACGGCCGGAGTTGTCCGGTACGGCCACCGACCTGCTGGACGGGTTGGTCGACGCATCCGAAAACCGTAGCATGCCACACGCCTTCAGTGCTACCGGCGCTCTGCCTCAGGATGAAGGCGACCTGCTGATCGACTGGGCCGATTTCCTGGTGGCTGCATTGGACGGTTACGATGCCGTGCCCGGCGGTTCCGAGCGTTACCTCGGGGCAGCACAACGGGCCGGGCAAGTCCTGCTGGACAGATACCTGGACGGCGGCCATGGCGGGTTCTGGGACGTGGAATCGGGACAGGAACGGCTTGGTTACCTGCACGCCCGAGAGAAGCCGCTGGCCGAAAACACGCGCGCCGCGGTCGGAATGATGCGACTGCATCACGCGACCCTGGACGATCGCTACCGTCAGACCGCCCGTCATACCCTGAGCGCGTACGTCGACGCTAACCGCGACTACGGCGAACTGGCCGCGGATTACGCGGTCGCGGTTGACCAATACCTTCATTCGGTGGTCGAGGTCACGGTGGAAGGTTCGCCGGGGACGACGAGCGCCGACGCCATGTTGGCCGCCGCGATGCAGCTCAACGATCCGCACCTGCTCATCAAGCTGGCTCCTGCCATGATGGAAGAAACGCCGGCCCAGGCCCACGTTTGCCTGGACACAATCTGCTACCCGCCAGTGACAGATCCCGCAGAACTCGCGACGGCGGTGGCCGAAGGCGGCATGGTCGCGGAAAGCCCGTTCCAAAACGTGTTCGACCTGCTGGGCTGACCCGGCGGACAACCTCACCAATCCTCCCAGGAGTTGACGCCCTGAAAACCCAAGACTGCGGCGAATTGCGCGCCGCCCACGATGGCACCGTCACGACGCTATACGGCTGGGTAAGCCGGCGCCGTGACCACGGCGGGATAATATTCATCGACCTTCGGGACCGCTCGGGATATGTGCAAGTGGTTCTGAACCCGGAGCATCTGCCGGCGGCAGATTACGAGACCGCCGAACGCCTGCGCTCCGAATGGTGCATTGAAGTCACCGGCGCCGTCCGGCTCCGACCGGAGGGCTCGGAGAACCCGTCGTTGCCCACCGGTGACGTGGAGGTGATGGTGGAAGGGCTGACGGTTTTGAACCAGTCGCTCACGCCACCTTTCTACATCACGGACGACGTTGACGCGGACGAAAGCCTGCGCCTGCGCTACCGTTATCTTGACCTCCGACGGCCAAAGATGCAGGACAACCTGAGGCTACGTCACCAGGCAGTGAAGTACATCCGGGACTACCTGGACGGCCACGGTTTTCTGGAGATCGAAACGCCGATCCTGATCAAAAGCACGCCGGAAGGAGCACGCGACTACCTGGTTCCCAGCAGGACCCATCCGGGCAATTTCTACGCACTGCCCCAGTCCCCGCAGCAGTTGAAGCAGTTGTTGATGGTCAGCGGCGTGGAGCGGTATTTCCAGATTGCCCGCTGCTTCCGTGACGAAGACCTGCGCGCCGACCGGCAACCGGAGTTCACCCAGCTCGACCTGGAAATGAGCTTCGTCGAGGAAGAGGATGTCCTCGGCCTGATTGAAGGCCTGTACTCCGGTTTGGTCCACGATCTGACGCCGCAGTTCAAGGTCAAGACTCCGTTCCAACGCCTGTCCTATGCCGATGCCATGGCGCGGTTTGGAAGCGATAAACCCGATCTCCGTTACGGCCTGGAGATGGCAGACGTCAGCGACCTGGCGGCAGAAACCGAGTTCCGCGTCTTCCATGGCATCCTGGACCGCGGCGGCATCATCAAGGCGATGGCCGTGCCTGGGATGGGTAGGCTCACCGGCTCGGACATGCGCCGCATGGAAGAAACGGCAAAGGAGTTCGGCGCCGCGGGCATGAGCCACGTGAGGCTGAGCGGAGATGGTCCGCTGGAATCGCTGACCGACGACGAGGCGCTGCTGTCGCCAGGACTGCGCATGCCCGTCGAGTGGGTGCGGAGGCTGGCGGACAGGTCCGGGGCGCAGCGTGGCGACTTGATAGTCCTGATGGCTGGACCGGCCCGTCTGGCCAACCAGTGGCTGGCGGCGATGCGGACGTACCTGGCTACACAGATGAAACTGGCCGACCCGGCGACGTTGTCGTTCGCCTTTGTGACCGATTTTCCCCTTTTCGAGTGGGATGATGACGCGGGTCGCTGGGACTCGGCGCACCACCCGTTTACTGCGCCAGCGCCCGGATGTGAATCCATGCTCGACGGCGAGAATCTCGCGTCCATCCCGTCGCGGGCGTATGACTTGGTATGCAACGGATCCGAGTTGGCCAGCGGCAGCATCCGCATACACCGCCGCGACCTGCAGGAAAAGGTGTTCAGCATCCTGGGCTACTCCAGCGAGCAAATTATCGAGCGGTTCGGCCACATACTGGAGGCGTTCGACTACGGCGCTCCTCCCCATGGCGGCATCGCGCCGGGCATCGACCGGCTGGTGGCGATACTGGCGGGCGCGGACTCGTTGCGCGAGGTGATCGCGTTCCCCAAGACCCAGAGCGGGTCCGACCTGCTGTTTGGCGCCCCGTCGGAAGTTGACGCCGGCCAGTTGCGAGACCTGGCAATCCGCCTCGTGGATTAGCGCTCGCGAAAACCACGGCGCCGGGTGTCATTCCGCGTCAAACATCTCTACCGTCCGCAAGGGAGGACAACCGATGAGCGAGTTCAGTTACGAAGGGCTCTTCGCAGAACGGGCCCCGATCACTACGCGCGGCGCCAACCGGCACGCCCGGTATGACTTCGCCGTAGCCTACCCGGACCCCGACACGCTGCCGCTGACGGGTCTTGTCGACGCGTTGGGCACGGCGTTGGAGCGGGAAGGACGAGATCTGGCGTACTATCCGGTGGCGGCCGGCTACCCGCCCCTGCGCGAACTGGTCGCGGACAAGTTGCGACGGGACCGGCAGATGGACGTCACGGCCGACGACATCGTACTGACGTCGGGCTCCGGCGAGGCGATCAACATGTTGATCCAGGCGATGACGGACCCGGGCGACGTGCTGCTGACGGAGGAGTACGTATACCTGGGCACCATGCGCCAAATGCGGCTGTGGGGCGCGAACGTAGTGGGTGTCAAATGCGACGATGACGGAATCATTCCGGAGGCGTTGGACGAGACCATCCGGGCGCAGGAGGCTGCGGGCCGTCGGGTCAAGTTCCTGTACACGATCCCCACCTTCCAGAACCCGCTGGGTTGGACGGCGACCCTTGGACGCCGACAACGCATGCTCGAAGTCTGTCAGAGCCACGGAGTGCCGATCCTGGAGGACGACTGCTACGTGGACCTGCGGTTCGAAGGCGAGGACGTGACGTCGATCAGCAGCATGGCGGACAGCGGAGGCGTCCTGTACGTCGGGTCCATGTCCAAGATCATCGCGCCGGGGGTGCGCATGGGGTACCTGGTGGCGCCGGAAGTCGTGCGTGAGCGGGCGTTGAGTTTCAAATCCGGCGGCGTGAACCAGTTTGCGGCGCTTGCAATCGAAGAGTACCTGCGCAACCACATGTACGACCACATCGACGAGGAAAACCAGGCGCTGCGGGCCAAGCGCGATGCCATGCTGGCGGCCCTGGGCGAACACTTCGGCAACCGCGCCACCTGGTCCAAGCCCGAGGGCGGGCTCTACCTGTGGCTGACGATGCCGGAAGGCACGGACCTGGCCGGATTCCAGGAGCAATCGTTCAACGAAGGCGTCGGGTACTACAACGGCACAATGTTCTCTCCTGAGGGCAACGGCGCGCACATGGCACGGTTGTGCTTCGGTCATCCCACGGCGCAAACCGTGTCCGATGGCATCGCGGAGTTGGCGGCGATATTTGAGCGTAACGGGATATTCGCCGGCTGATAGCAACGGGGATCGGAATAGCCGGACGACGCAATGCAAAAAGGGGCGGGTTCTCACCCGCCCCTGAACGTTTGCGATGTGGCGAGGCTAGTCGTCGTCGCCGGATGCTACCGGCTGGGCAGCGGGCTGGTGTCCATTGGTACGAATGGCGAACCTAGCCACGAGGTCTCCGATGCTCTGGCGGAAGCCGGAATATTCCAGCTCGCCGTAAGGCAGCATGGCCGCGCCCGACCAGCCCTGGGACCGCATGGCGATACCCTTTTCCTGGGCCAGTTGGCGAGTGTAGTCCCACGCCGGGTTGTCGAAGAAGTCCGTGGAGGACTCGGCGAACTTGCCTTCGCCGTTGATGCTGAAGCCCACGCACGAAACCAACGGCAGGCAGTACATGCCCGTCACGGCGGTGTTGATGGGCACCGGCATCAGGGGCATGACGTGGGAGCCGCGCGCGTCCCCGCCGATGTAATGGGCCTTGGTGTACGGCGAGATGAGCTCCTCGGGGGCAGGGAAGATGCCCTGGTTGCGCACCACGGCCACCGGGTCGTCCTTGCCGGTGTAGCTTCCCGCGATGTTGTGCAGCCGCGTCGCCGAGATCGCGGCGGCCGTCTGACCGGAGTAACGGGAGGTCACGCTCTCAATGGCGAACCGCTCGTTGTCCCGCAGCAGCACCGTGATGCGGTAATAGTCCTCGGGAGCGTTCAGCGAGATGATGCTGTCGCCGTCGGTGTTGTCCATGTCGATGATGTTGAAGGTGAAACCCTCGCCCAGGCGGGGCAGCATCAGGCCGGCGCAGTACATCGGGTCGGCGAAACCGAGGAACGTCGGGAGGTTGTATGCGCCGGGGCCGCACTTGTCGGCGGCGAGAACGAAGAAAGACTCAGCCGGGCGGATGGGGTTGGTCTTTATCGGGTCGTGGTCGAAGGTGATTTCCGCTACGGCGGGCCCGGCGCCACGGATATTGCCCGAGGGAGCGTCGACGAGAAGGTCCTGGCCGGCGCCGTACAGCCCGTATTGCCGGGCGATCTCAGTGGCTTCCAGGAAGGAATTCCACGCAAACTGGTGGACCGCCTCGTCGTTGTCGCCCCGGGTATGGGTGGATGTAATGCAGATATCATCGCCAGTATGGCCGACATAGGCATCGATAAGCAGTCCGTCGCGGATGGCTCGGTCCGTGGCTGCGCGCACGGCATCCATCATGCGGTCGGACGGCTTGGTGTGGCCACCGATGGAGCCGACGTCCGCCTTGAGCACAGAAATGGTCAAATCCATGTGAGTCTTCCCTCCCACGCGAGAGCGGCCGGGAACTACATCCGGCGCAAAATATTACCTTCTGGATGCGAAAAAAATGCGTTTGCACGATAGCATCGCGCGGGCGAAACTGTCAATTTGAAACGCCCTGGCGTAAGTGTTCAGAGTTCAGGAGGTTGTCATTGCGAGGCGCTTGCGCCGTGGCAATCTCGACGGCTTAGCAGCAACCTCTGCCCCAAGGACTCCCCTGCGCCAACGAGATTGCCGCGCTACGCTCGCAATGACACTTCCCCGCAACTCAGAACAGTTACACCCTGGCCGCCATGCCCGGCGCCATCGCGCTAGAGTTCCCGACGTTCGGGGCTCAACCATGGCGCGGACGGACTGCTGCGCGCAAATGGCCGCCGCCCCGCGGCCAACTGATCCATGCCCCAGATCATGAGTGTTCGCGGACGCGGCGAACCCACCGATTGCAAACAGAAGCCGGACGACAGGATCGCGTGATGCAGCGAACTCCTGGTTTGCCGTGGACGCCGCAATCCCGCTATAATACGAACAAACCCACCGATTTACGGGTGCTGATGAGTATAATCCTTCAAATCCTATCACTGCTGTTTGTGGTGCTTTGGACCGCCAGGCTGGCTCGGAACAAAGGGCGGAGCGCTCTGGTGTGGGGTGGCGTAGCCGCCATTCCGGCGGTGGGCCTGCTCGACATTTTCCCGGAATGGATCACCGTACTCTGCATGCTGCCCATGCTGGCATTGGTATTCATGCCGGCGCGTCGTTCAATCGCCACTGACGGAGGGCAGGACGCGACGACCCCGTGCCCACGGTGTCAGCACGCACACGAGCCGGGCCCGACCTTCTGCACCAACTGTGGGTGGGAATTGGCCCGTCCCTATGCCACGACGGATGCCACCGCCGCGGCGACCGACGCTGCCGAATCGGGCGGAGCTCAGGGCTCAGCGCACGGAAACGCAGCCGGAGACGGCGTCGAACAAGCCGGGCCTGTTCCGGACGCTAATGCTCGGCCTGCTCCCGAACCGGTAATGGCGTCCCAACAGGTGGACGAAGCGGAGCCGTCAGCGGCCCAGGCCACGTCAACCGATCCGGACCCAGCGCCGGCGTTTTCGATGGCGCCGCTTACCATCACGCGTCCTCTGACGGCAGCCGGCATGACCGAGCTTGGACTGTCGTTGTTCAATCAGGGCCGGGTCCGCGAAGCCGTGGACCAATTCACCAAGGCAATCGCATTGGATCCCCGCTATCGCGAAGCGTGGGCGAACCGCGCCAGGGCCTACACCGAACTCGGTCTCAACGAAAAAGCCGCAGCCGACCGTCAGCAGTTGGAAGCGATCTGAGCGTCCGGGCTTTCACACTGCCATGATGTGGTAGCCAGCGTCCACCGGAAGAACGGTTCCGGTGACGCCGCTGGACAAATCGCTGCAAAGAAACAGCGCGGTCTGCGCTACCTCGTCGGCGGTGATATTGCGTCCCAGGGGAGCCTTCTCGGCATGGGAGCGCCGCATGTCCAGGAAACCGCTGATGCCCCGGGCCGCCAGCGTGTCTACCGGGCCGGCCGAGATGGCGTTCACGCGAATGTTATCGCTCCCGTATTCGTAGGCCAACTGGCGGACTTCGTGCTCCAACGCCGCCTTGGCGGTTCCCATGACGTTGTATCCTGGATAGACGCGGCTGGAAGCATGGAAGGTCATGGCGATGACGCTGCCGCCGTCCGTCATCAACGGCGCGGCGTGGCGGACCATGGGCAGCAGCGTGAAGGCGCTGATCTCCAGCGCCATGCGGAACCCGTCGCGCCCGGTGTCGGCAAGGCGACCGGCGAGGTCGTCGCGGTTGGCAAAGGCGATGCTGTGCACGAGAACGGATAACGAGCCCATCTGATCGCCCACCGCGTCGAATACGCCGTGGATCTGGTCATCATCCGACGCGTCGCATTGCAGCAGCACCGGGTCGTCCAGCGTTTCGGCGAGGCGGGCAACCCGGCTCTGCAGCCGCTCATTCTGGTAGGTTAGCGCTATGCGTGCGCCGGCGTCGGCGAGGGTGCGCGCGATAGCCCACGCGATGCTGCGGTCGTTGGCGACACCAAAAATGACCGCATTGCGGCCAGTCAAATCGATTGGGAACACCGGATTACCTCGTCACATAGGAGCTATTGGTTCCGCGAGGAAACGCGTTGTCAGTGGCGGAAGTCGGGAGCAACCTGCTCCAGGAACGCCTGCATCTGCTCTTCCTGGCGGTAGGTGGCGAAACGCACCACGATCTGGTCAGCGCCCGCCTCGGCGTAAGCATGGATGCTCTCGCGGACCCGGTCGGCTCCGCCGAAAGGACCCCAGCGGTCACCCCAGATGTTGGCGCCGTAATATCCCATCAACCAGTCCTCTGCCTCCGCCTCCGCGCGCGAGATGTCCTCGTCCAGGTTGACGGTCAGGTACATGACCAGGGAGAGCCGGTCGGGGTCGCGGCCGTATTCGGCGCAATAGTCGCGCACGGTGGCCTTGAGGTCCACCAACTCGTCGGGAGTGGCGGATATGGAGATCGCGCCGTCGGCCAAGCGTCCGGCACGGCGAGCCTGGTGTTCACGGCGGGCGCCCTGGCCATCGTCGCGGCCGTGCCAATGGACGCCAACATAGACGGGCACGCCGTCAGCCTGGACCGGCGTGGGCTCCATCACTACGTCCTCAAGCTGGAAATGCCGGCCGTCATAGCTGAAGGGCTTGCCGGTTCCCAGGCCTTTGACCACTTCAATCATTTCTTCGAGGCGGCGAGCGCGGGTGCGCTGGGGCACATCGGCGCTCCGCCACTCCGCCTGCTGCATCCCGTTGAACGCGCCTCCGACTCCCACGCCGAGTTGCAGGCGTCCGCCGGAGATGAGATCGACGGTACCCATCATCTGGGCCAGGAGAACGGGATGGCGCAGCGCCATCAGCATAACGGCCGTGCCCAGCCGCACCCGGTTGGTTCGCGCGGCAATGGCGGCCAGAGTGGTCATTGCTTCCAGCCGGGGCTTCGCGGTCAGGCTGTCCCCGACCCACACCGAATCCATGCCGGCCTCCTCCGCCCATGTCGCCAGGCGGAGGACGGTTTCAGCGTCCGTTGGCTTGCGGTCGGCCAACAGCAGGCCTCGAGTGGGGAGGAGGCAACCCAACTGAACGTTGGCGGTCATAGGCTAGCGGATCTCCAGGCTGGTGAGGTTCAGGGTCCTCGGCTCGCGGCCCAAGAGACGCGTGAGCAGGCCCGGCTCCATGTGTTCGTACTCTTCGATGTCGGACCCGTCGTCCAGATCGAATCCCATACCCTGGCTGTAGTAGAAGGCCACGGAAACGCCCATGCGCGCCGCAGTGCCCACGTGCTTGCGGAAACTGTTGTTGCCCAGTTCCGGGCGAAAATATGGTATGAGATCGTAGGGAACCAGGATCGCGTTGGTCCCGCCGTCACGCCGCGCTGGTGATAGCGTTATGTTGTGCTGGTGCTCGGCGCTGCGGATCAGTTGATGGATATCGCCGGGCTTGATGAAGGGAAGATCTCCGGGGAGATACAACGCCGACACGCCGCGCATACGGGCGCTTTCGAAAGACTTGGTGATGGTGTCATTGAGGTTCCGGCCCAGGTCTTCCATCCAGTTGGCGCCGAGCGTGCGTGCCATGTTCCGGATGCGGTCGTCGCCGCCGACCACCCAGAACGGGTCCACCCCCGCGCCGCGAATGGCCAGAAGGACGCGACGGAACATACCCATGGTAAGGTCGGCGCGGTCGTCGTTCCCCATGACACGGGACAGGCGGGTCTTGCACTCGGCCAACGGCTTCATGGGAATGACCGGCACCACGGTGGGATTTGCCTGATCGGGCGAATCGGTCATCATTTTCGGTTCTCCAGGTCAGCGGCAAGCGCGAGCACCTTTTCAGCAAGCTGAACCTTATCTTCGTCGGTCTGCATGATGGTGGGCATCACGGCGGCGGCGACTCCCTCAGCGCCGACAGCGTCGGCCAATTCCTCGTCCTGGGAATCGAGCACCAATACGTCACAGAATTCTCGGTATTCCCGCGCCACCCCGACCGCAGACACATCGGCGCCCAGTTCCTGCATGATCTTGCCGGCGGGGCCGCGTACCGCCGTCCCTCCAACGATGGGGCTCACCGCAATCCGCGGCGCGCGGTGCTGCGCAATGGCGTCACGTACGCCGGGAATCGCCAGGATAGGCGCCACGCTGAGGAACGGGTTGGACGGACCGATGATGATTGCGGAAGCAGCGGCAAGGGCCGATGCGAATCCGGAAGACGGTTGGGCGTCGGCCGCTCCAACGTAACTTATCGACTGCACCACCGGCTCGGCGCGCCGCTTGACGAAATATTCCTGCATTGACAGGGTGCCTTCATCCGTTTCCAGTACCGTCCGCACGGGTTGGTCGCTCATGGGCACGATGGCGTGCTCTATGCCCAGGCGTGCCGTCAATTGAGAAGTAATCTGGCTCAAGGACGAGCCCTGGGCGAGCAATTCGGTGCGTCGGATGTGCATGGCAAAATCGCGGCTGCCCAGATTGAACCAGGTGTCGGCGCCGAGCCGGTTCAGCATGTGCAGCGTTTCAAACGAGTCTCCGTCGATGCCCCACCCGGTTTCGGGATTATACAGGCCGGACAGGGTGTAGGTCATCGTGTCCAGGTCTGGCGAAACGTGCAGGCCGTGAAACCGCTCGTCGTCGCCGGTATTGACGACGATGGCCAATCGCTCCGGAGGCAATATCCGGGACAGACCCAGCGCCAGCTTGGCCCCGCCGACGCCGCCGGCGAGAGCGAGCACCAGTCCGGTGGTCGACACGGTCACCGGCTAAACCGTTGGCTGCACCGCGTTCCGTTCCCGTTGTGCGCGCGGATGCTCGAAGCGGTAGGAATCCATCTGCACCAACTGGTTGTAGGAGCCGAAGATCTCCTCCACGTTGTCGCCGACGAGGTCCAGCGGATCAAGGGCTTCGTCCGAATCACTGTAAACGCGGCGGATGCCGTAGGTGGTGTATCGCTCGGCCGGCGTGCGGCCGGCCTCCCGTATCATGGCCCGGAACTCGGAGGGGCGCATGAGTTGTCCGTGCATGGCGCCGGCTGAGGTGGAGATGCTCTCGTTGATCAGCGTGCCGCCGAGGTCGTTCACGCCGGCGGTCAGGAGAAGCTGAGACATCCGGCTGCCCTCTTTCACCCAGGATGCCTGGATGTTGGGGATCCAGTTGTTGAGCATGATGCGAGCGATGGCGTGGACCTTGATCACGTCCATGCCGGTCGGGCCGGAGCGGACGTTTTCCACCGTGCCCTTGAGATACATGGGCGCTTCCGATGCGACGAAACTGAGCGGAACGAACTCGGTGAAGCCGCCGGTCTGCTGCTGGATGTCCCGGAGCAGGGCGATGTGACGCACGATTTGCGCGTTGGTTTCCCGGTGCCCGAACATGACGGTGGACGTGGTCGGGATGCCCAAGTCGTGGGCGTTGGTGATGACCTCGATCCACTGGTCCACGGTGATCCGACCCGGGGAGATGATGTCGCGCAGTTCCTGGTCCAGGACCTCGGCGGAGGTGCCGGGCAGGCTGCCCACACCGGCATCCTTCAGGCCCTGGAGGTATTCCCGAATGGTGCACTTGGACCGGATCGAACCGTAAAGCACTTCTTCCGGGGAGAAACCATGGACGTGCATGTCGGGTAGCTCTTCGGTGATAGCCTCGCACAGACGGATGTAGAGGTCGCCTTCCATCTGGGGAGGCAAACCCGCCTGCACGCACACCTCGGTGGCTCCGTAATCCCGGGCCTCTTTAGCGCGGCGGATGATCTCGTTCACGGGCAGGAAATAGCCTTCCTCCTCCCGGAAATCGCGGCTGAAGGCGCAGAAGCCGCACCGCTTGATGCACACGTTGGTGAAGTTGATATTCCGGTTGACCACGTAGGTCACCAGGTCGCCTACCGAGCGGCGGCGCAGTTCGTCGGCCACTAAGGTCATGGCAGTGAATTCCGGGCCAGCGGTGGCGAACAGGATGTCGGCCTCTTCGACGGATATGTCGCCGCCGGCCAGGGCATTTTCCAGCACGGCCGCCACGTCCGGGCGCAGCGTGTTGATCAGGGCAACCAGGGTTGCGGGAGCGTCGCGGTCAGTTGCTGTGGACATAGCGTCGAATTCCCCCTTTCACGTATCCGGACTCGTCGGTGAGTCTCAGCAGTTTGTCTTTCAGAGTGGGTGGCAACGGCCAGTGGGAGCCGTTGGCGAAGTATTCGGGATATACCGGCAGCCTTGGGCGCAATTCGTAGCCCGCGTTCCGGGTGCGGCGTTCCAGCTCGGAAAGCTGCGGCCAGGGAGCTTCGGGATTCACGTAATCAATGGTCAGCGGTGAGACCCCGCCCCAGTCGTTGATGCCGGCCCCGATATACCGTTCGTAGTCCTCGCTGAGGTTGGGGGGCACCTGGATATTGACATGCTCGCCGAGAATGAGTCGAGCGACCGCCGTGGTCCACATGAGCTCGTCCGGCGCGGCGTCGGGCGTGTCGGCCATGGGCGTATCCGCCTTGGCGCGGAAGTTCTGAATGATGACCTCCTGAATGTGCCCGAAACGCCGGTGCAAATCGCGAATTGCCAGAAGCGACTCCACGCGCTCCCGGCGGGTCTCGCCGATGCCGATGAGGATGCCCGTGGTAAACGGGATGCCCAGTTCGCCGGCCAACTCCATGGTGCGGAGGCGAACGCGCGGCCGCTTGCTGGGAGCGAATTCATGCGGGCCGCCGGCTGCGTAGAGACGTGCGCTCGAACTCTCCAGCATGATCCCGATTGACGGGTTGGTGGGCTGCAACGCCTCCAGCTCGCGACGGCTCATCGTGCCGGGGTTGCCGTGGGGCAGCAGGTCCGTTTCCTCGAATACCGTCTGGCACATGTGCGCCAGGTATTCGTGGGTGGTCCGATAGCCCTTACCGGACAGCCATTCCGCCGCTTCGGGATACCGCTGCTCGGGTCGCTCACCCAGGGTGAACAGGGCTTCAGTGCAGCCGAGGCGCTGCCCGGCCCGGGCCACGGACAGAACTTCGTCCACAGTGAGATACAGGCCGTCCGATTCCTCCGGTGACTGGCGGAAGGTGCAATATCCACAGAAGTCGCGGCAGAGGCGCGTCAGCGGGATGAACACCTTCGGGGAGAAGGTGATCACGCGGCCCCGGCCACGGTAGCGCAACTCGCCAGCCGCGGCGCACAGGTCGGCCTCGAGTTCGTTATCAGTGTCCAGCAACTCCAAAGCGCCCTCGGCGGACAGGGCAGACCCGGAGGCTACGCGGTCCAGCGAAGGCAAGTGGGAGACGGTCGAGTTGGCAGCTAAACCAGGAGGCACGTGGGTGGTCCGCATGATAGATCAGAGAAAGTCCGAACAATTGTATGTAAGGGGTCGTAGGGATTCAAGGCGAAATGCGCTTTGCGACGACGATGTTCACAAGTTATGTCAAGCACTACCGAGATCATACGAGTAATACGCGATTTGCCACGCGGGTATGGATGTAGTTATGTCAATCTCCGAATAGTTGGCCCTGTTGTGTTGGATCCACTCCCGAACCGGCCCAGGGCCAGCCGAGGTATTCGTAGGCCAAACGGGTGGCGACGCGGCCTCGTGGTGTACGCTCGAGGAACCCCTGTTGCAACAGGAAGGGTTCCAGGACTTCCATCACCGTGCTGGCGTCCTCGCTCATGGAAGCAGAAAGCGTGTCCAGTCCCACCGGGCCGCCACCGAATTTCTCGATGATGCTGGAAAGCAGCCGGTGATCCGTCTCGTCCAGCCCCCGGGCATCGACGCCCAGCCGGTCCAGGGACTCGCGGGCCACGGGGCCGGTGACCTGGTTATCCGCCCGGACCAGTGCGTAATCGCGGGCGCGTCGGAGCAGGCGATTGGCGATGCGCGGCGTGCCGCGGGAGCGAATCGCCACCTCGCGCAGCCCTTCGCCCTCGGCTTCGATTCCCAGGATGCGCGCGGAACGGTTCGCCACGATTTCCATGTCGTCGTCCGAGTAGTAATCAAGGCGAAAAACGGAACCGAACCGGTCGCGCAGAGGAGCGCTGACCAGGGAGTACCGGGTCGTAGCTCCGACCAGCGTGAAGGGATTGATGCGGAGATTGATGCTGCGCGCCGACAGGCCCTTGCCCACCACCCAGGAGAGGAAGAAGTCCTCCATGGCCGAGTACATCACCTCTTCAACGGCGCGGTTCAGGCGATGGATTTCGTCAATGAACAGCACGTCGTTGGGTTGAAGACCGGTCAGGATAGACGCAATGTCGCTGGCCCGCTCAATGGCCGGCCCGGAGGTGACCTTGATGGTCGAACCCATCTCGTGGGCGATGATGTTGGCCAGGGTGGTCTTGCCCAGGCCCGGCGGCCCGTAGATGATCACATGGTCAAGAGCCTCGCCGCGCATTCGCGCCGCCTCCATGGCGATGCTCAGGTTTTCCCGCACCTGTGGCTGCCCCACGAAGTCGTCCAGGCGGGCCGGCCGGAGGCGGACGTCCTGTTCGCCGTCATCGCCCTGCGTCGCGGGGGAGACCGGCCGTGCTTCGACGTCTGCGGCGCCGTCAGGCTTTTGTGTGGTGGTCATAACCGCATTCTAGGGGCCGCGCCGTTCGGGGGTCAACCGACGGCGCGACGAGATTGCAGGG
Source organism: Dehalococcoidia bacterium (assembly GCA_965203985.1). Taxonomy (GTDB): domain Bacteria; phylum Chloroflexota; class Dehalococcoidia; order Lucifugimonadales; family UBA3495; genus Bin87. The sequence goes on along the minus strand of CBDBDS010000010.1, from coordinate 301,347 downwards.
CATCACCGCGATAGAACGCCCCGGCGTCAGCCGCCGCGGGAGCCAACAGTTCGGTTGACGACGCCAAGCGGCCCTTGCTACACTTCCAGTGCGATGGGCGGTTAGCTCAGTTGGTTAGAGTACTTGCTCGACACGCAAGAGGTCAGTGGTTCGAGTCCACTACCGCCCACCAGCCTGCGCCAAAAAAGCAGCGGTCTCCTTGCGGAGACCGCTCTCGCGTTTAAACGCCACCGCATCAGTTTGCAACCGTGGGCGTCCACTTGTAGATATTGGCCAGGGAGCCGCCCATGAGAGTGGCCCGGTCAGCATCGGACAGGGTGTCGGTGAGGCGGAAAGCTTCGACCCCCTGCTCATAATTCAACAGGTTGACGGCGCGCGTCCAGTCGGTGCCCCAGAGGCAACGGTCCAGTCCGAAGGCGTCGAAGATGCGGTGCAGCGGCTCCCAGATATCGGCGTACGGAAACGGTTCATGGGCCAGGGTGCCGGCGCCGGAGATCTTGATGGCGACGTTGTCGCACTCGGCCAGGGCAAGGACGTTGGGCAGGTCAGCCCATGGCTCGGGCGGAGCCGGCGGCTCGAAGGGCTGGGTCAAACCGAGGTGGTCCACTATCAGTTGGGTGTCGGGGTTGCGTCGGGCGAGTTCAAGCATCAGGGGCAACTTGGTGGCGCACATGATGTTGACGGGCACGCCGGCGCGGCCACCGGCGGCGATGATTTGATTCACGCCGGGGTGGTCGGCCTGATAGTCAACGTCGCGGAGCATTATCCGGGCGCCAACCACGCCGGGGCGTCCGGTCCACTCAGCCATCTCCTCATCGATTGACGGTGATTCGGGATCGAAGGGCCGGACCAAACCGAACTTGTTGGGATGCTGATCGTAGACCTCCAGGGCGTAACTGGCGTCATAGCGGTACATGGCAAACGGCGAAATCAGGATCGCGCCGTCGACGCCGACGGCATCCATGGCGGCGACCATATCGTCCCCGGTGGCCTGATCCGGGCCCTGCAGGTAGCCGGCCCAGGGGCGCGCGGCGGTGTTGAGCTCGTAGCAATGTACCTGGCAGTCGATGGTCAGATTTCTTTCGGGCATGGTGTTCCTCCTGGCGATCTGAGGGTGTGGGAGCAGTCGTGTCGGTCACGAAGGTCAATGGGTTTGGGTTTCGCAGTTCACCATCCAGTTCACGCCGAAACGGTCGGTGCACATTCCGAAATAGGCGCCCCAGAACATTTCCTGGGGCGGCATGGCGACGTTGCCGCCGTCGGAGAGCGCCGCGAACACGCGGTCAGTCTCAGCACGATCATCTGTGGTAATGCTGATGGAGAAGTTGTTGCCGGGAACGGGCGGCGGTCCAAAGGCGGAGCAGGAATCGCTGCCCATGAGCACGCCGTTGCGCACCGGCAGTGAGACATGCATGATCCGCTGCTTCTCATGCTCGGGCAGATCCGGCATGTCCGGCGGTCCTTCCGCGAAGGTCAGCATGGTGTCGAATTCACCACCGAAGACGGAACGGTAGAACTCGAAGGCCTGGCGGCAGCTGTCGTCGAAGTGGAGGTAGGCGTTCAGGTTCATTGACGGCTCCTGAAAGCAAGAGTTTTCGCCGGATCGGCTGTTCGAATCGTTTCCCGCCGGATCACTCTTCGTCAGGGTGAGTTGTGATAAAGCGGCCGGCGCGGGCCGGATCAACGTGCGGAGCCCGGACCTCGACGCCGGCCTGTTCCTCCTGGAGCCGCACGGTGACGCTGCTGTCGGCCTGTCCCCAGCCGCGGTTCATCGCCTGGAGAGCGATCTGCTCGGCCAGGGTGGACATAGGCATGGGGACGTCGTACTCCCGGGCCAATTCGGTGGCCAGCGATATGTCCTTGTGCGCCAGGTTCAACGCGAAACTCGCCGGCTCAAACTCACCGCGGAACATCGTCCGCACCAATCCCTCGTGGAGGACGCGCATACGTCCCAGGGAACCGCGACGGATACATTCCCAAAGGGCCTCCGGCTCGACGCCGGCCTTGACACCCAGGGTCAGGCCTTCCGCGATGGCCTGCCTCACACTGTGCCCGATCATGTTGTGCACCAGCTTCGCCACGCTTCCCGCACCGATCTCGCCGGCGTAGAACACCTTGTCCCCGAAGGCGTCCAGGATCGGCTTCACCCGGTCGAACACCTCCCGGTCGCCTCCCACCATCACCGCCAGGTTCCCCGACGCCGCGCCCGTCTTCCCGCCGCTCACCGGCGCGTCCAGCACGTGACAACCCTTCGCCCGAAACTGCGGCTCAATCTCCCGGATCAGCGTCGGCCGGCTCGACGACAGGTCAATGTAAACGCTGCCCGGCTTGATCCCCTCCAGCACTCCGGACGCGCCCGTGGACACCGCCTCCACTTCGTATGGACCCGGCAACGACGTGAAGGTCACGTCGCTGGCCTCGGCCACCTCCGCCGGCGTGTTGGCGAGACGCGCGCCGCCCTCAAGCAGGGGCAGCGCCGCTTCCTCCCTGAGGTCGTAAACGATCATCGGGTATCCGGCCCGCTGAATGTTGGCGGACATCCCGCCGCCCATGTTCCCCAAACCAATGAATCCCACAGTTTCCATAGCGTTCTTTCGCTCCATCGATCAAGATGACAACGGAAGTATAGCGCACCGACGGCGCGCTCCCGCCGTCACGGCCTGATCCGGCCGTTTTCTCGAACGAGTGTTTATGTTGCCGGGCCCGGATGCTTGCGATACACTCTATCGGGCTATGGTGACCTAACCGAACACAGCATGCTGACATCGACGGACTTAACGACAACCGGTGGTGATGGCAACGGCAAGACCGTTGATGGCCACCGGTTAGTTTTGGATTGCGTGGCCCGCATTGCAGAAGAGTCGGGAATGCAGGCTTACCTGGTGGGCGGCCCGGTCCGCGACCGGCTACTGGGTTCCAGCGCGACCGACCTTGATATCACGGTGGTCGGGGATGCGATGATGGTCGCCGACAGGCTGGCCGTCGAAATCCAGGGGCGTCTCACGGTTCACCAACGGTTCGGCACCGCGACCGTCACCGCCGGTTCGCTCACGATTGACCTGGTGACCGCGCGGCGGGAAGCCTATCCATCGCCCGGCGCTCTGCCCAACGTGGAGCCGGGCAGCGTTGCAGACGACCTGGCGCGGCGGGATTTCACCATCAACGCGATGGCGATGCCTTTGCCGGCGAGTTCCGACCAATTGGTGGATCCCCACAAAGGCAGCGCCGACCTGAAAGCGGGCCTGATTCGGGTGCTCCACGCGGGAAGCTTTCGTGACGACCCCACCAGGATCCTGCGCGCCGTGCGCTACGCCGCCCGGTTCGGTTTCGCTATCGAGCGCGAGACAGCAGACCTCATGGGGGATGCGTTGTCGTCCCGGGCCTTTTCGACACTTTCGGGTGATCGGCTGCGGCGTGAGTTGGAGCGCACGTTCCACGAGCAGGATCCGATAGAGCCGTTGCAACTGGCCGACAACCATGGAATCCTTTCGTCTATCCATCCGGCTCTGACCGCTCGGCATCTTCCCGCGGCAACGCGCGAACCGGTTGCGCCTTTGGCTTGGTTGGCGGCTCTGGTGTGGCCCTTGGACGCTGAAGAGGGAGCGGCCCTGAGCGCCCGGCTCAACGCGCCGTCGGATTGGGCGCGGGTCATCGCGGATACGGCTCGCATACGGCAATTATCGCCGGCACTTGGCGACGCATCAAAACCCTCTGAAGTCTGCTACCTGCTGGACGGCCTGGCCCCGGACGCCCTGCGAGGAGTACTTATCATGGCCGATGGCCCGGCCCAGGACCGGATCAGCAGTTACTTGTCTGATTGGTGGTCGGTGGCGCCCAGGCTCAGGGGTCACGATCTGTTGGCGTTGGGGGTTCCCGCCGGCCCGGAAATGGGCGCAACGCTGCGCGAATTGCGTCGGGCACGGCTGGACGGCGAGACGCATTCCGTTCAGGACGAACGGGAGTTGGCCCGGAAGTGGGCTCAAATCTCAGATAAAAACGCGATTTAATTTCCGCCGATGGCGGATTGCAGGGAGGTAGTGCAGTGGCAACCATATTCCAGGTATCAGGACCGGTTTACTGTGTAGTATGCAACGAAGAACTCGATGGGCCACACCGGTCGACCTGCCAGATGTGCGGCGGTCCATTCCATCAACCGTGGTCGCCGGACAGCGCGGCTCCACGGTGCGGAAAGGCCGCGAGCCATGACGAAACGCTGGCCGTCGTGTTCCTGTGCAAGGACTGCTACAGAAATCGACGCCCGCCGTCCCAGTGACGGAACAAGGAGGTAAAACCAACCATGAAAGCCGTTTACATTGAAGCCCACGGAGACGTCGGGGTCCTGCAGTACGGGGATCGCCCGGACCCGGCGCCCGGTCCGTCTGAAGTAGTGGTGCGGGTCGGCGCCAGCGCGCTGAACCGGTTGGACATCTTCACCCGCGAGGGTCAACGCGGCCTGGAGCGTGAGTTCCCGCCGCCGCTGATCCTGGGCGGCGATACCGCCGGCGAGGTCGTCGCGGTGGGCGACGGCGTGAGTACGCTGAGCGTCGGCGACCGCGTGGTAGTCAATCCCAGACTGGCCTGCGGAGTTTGCCAGTGGTGCGGCTCGGGTAGGGACGATTTGTGCCGCCGCAGCCGCTTCCTCGGGACGGCGATGGACGGCAGTTACGCCGAGTTGGTGGTGGTGCCGGAGGTCAACGCGTACAAGCTGAACGGCGGGGTTTCCTTCGCGGATGCCGCGGCGGTTCCTACTACCTATCTCCCGGTGTGGAACATGGCGGTTCGCCGGGCGGGATTGCAGCCCTGGGAAACGGCGTTGGTGTTCTCCGCATCCGCCGGTGTCGGCGCGGCCGCGATTCAGGTGTTCAAGAACGTGGTCGGCGCCACCGTGATCGCAACCACCAGCACGCCGGAGAAAGCGGAACTGGCCCGTGGGTTGGGCGCCGACCACGTGATCAACTACAACGAAGAAGACATCACCCAGCGGGTGCGGGAAATCACCGGTGGCGCCGGTGTGGACCTGCTGGTCGACCATGTCGGCGCGGACGTTTGGGCGCACGGTTTCCGGGCGCTGCGACCCGGCGGGCGTTACACCATCTGCGGGGCGACCAGCGGGCTGCGGGCCGAGTTACACCTGGGATTGCTGTTCAGCCGGCAGATTGAAATCTACGGCGGCTACATGGGTTCCAGAGAAGACATGCGTCAAATCGTGGCCAGCCTGAACCAAGGCGTGATCCAGCCGGCCATCCACCAAACGTATCCATTGGCCAACGCCGCCGACGCGCACAACGACATGGAAGCGACCAACTTCTTCGGGAAGCTGATCTTGCAACCGTGATCGCGTGCCTGGCGATACCACCAATGAGGGCGGCTCCCGGGCCGCCCTTTTGGCGTAGTAGAGGTGCGCGGCGACCGCTATCCGCCCGGTAGCGAACCGCGAACGGCGTCAACTACATCGTCGAAAGCAACCATTTCTGCGTCCTCGGAGGTTCGTCCGCGCATCTCCACTGCTGACTGGCGCAGGTTGCGGGGGCTCACTACGAGGCGAACGGGCAGGCCGATGAGGTCGGCATCGTTGAACTTGACGCCAGCGGCCGCGTCGGCGCGGTCATCGAAAAGGACCTCGATGCCTGCGGCCCACAGGCGGTCGTAGAGATCAGTGGCGGCCTCGGCGACGGAGGCGTCGGACATGTTCAGTCCGACCAGGTGAACATCGTATGGCGCGATGGGCGGGGGAAACACTAGGCCCCGCTCGTCATGATTCTGTTCGATGGCTGCGGCCAGGATTCGGCTGACGCCGATGCCGTAACAACCCATCGTGATGGGCTGCTGCTCGCCTTCGGAATCTAGATAGTAGGCTCCCAGCGATTCGCTGAAAAAGGTGCCCAGCTTGAAGATGTGGCCCACCTCGACGCCCCGCGTGAACTCCAACACCGAGCCGCACGCGGCGCAACGGTGGCCCGGTTCGGTCAGCGCGATGTCGGTCACGAGATCAGCATCGAAATCGCGCGGATAGTTGGCGTTGCGGTAATGGGTGTCGTCCTTGTTGGCGCCAACGACGAAGTTCCCGCCGTTGGAGATCGAGGTATCCGCGATGCGCTGAACGTTGGTGATGCCGATGGCCGAAGCAGAGCCGGCGACCAGTCCGGCGGCAGTGATCTCCTCGTCTTCGGCCAGGCGCAGGTCGTTGCAATGAAGGGCGTTCTTGAGCTTGACCTCGTTCACCTCGAGATCTCCGCGGATGGTGACGAAGACGACTTCGCCGTCGGCCGCGTAGAACACTGCCTTGAGGGTTTGGGCCTCGTCAACACCCAGAAACTCGCACAGGGAGGCGATGGTCTTCATGCCGGGCGTGCTCACTTCCTCCAGCGGCAGCGGGTCAGGCACGGGCTGATCGGGATAGACGCCGGCCGCCTTCTCAGCGTTGGCGGCGTACCCGCAGGAGGGGCAGGTGATGACGGTGTCCTCGCCGGTATCGGTGGGCAGGAGGAACTCGTGGGAGTCCTTCCCGCCGATGGCGCCGCTGTCCGCTTCGGCCATGACGACCGGGATGCTGCAGCGGCGAAAAACGTTGCGGTAGGCCTGGGCCATGGCCTGGTAGGACAGGTCGAGGCCATCGTCATCAGCGTCGAAGGAATAGGCATCCTTCATGGTGAACTCGCGGACACGGACCAGACCGGCGCGCGGGCGCGGCTCGTCGCGGAACTTGGTCTGCATCTGGTAGAGGATCACCGGCAGGTCGCGGTAGCTCTGAACGTTCCCCTTGACGATGTTGGTGACGACCTCCTCGTGAGTGGGCGCCAGCGCCAGGGGCCGGCCGCGGCGATCCTCCAGGGAGAACATATTGTCGCCGAAGGCGGCGGCGCGGCCTGACTGCTCCCAAAGTTCCATGGGTTGCAGCGCGGGCATGCGGAGTTCCTGGCTACCGGCGGCGTCCATCTCCTCGCGAACGATCTGCTCGATCTTCTGCATGGAACGCCAGGCCAGGGGGAGGTAGGCGTAAATGCCAGCGGCGACCTGCTGGATGAGGCCGGCCCGCAGCATCAGGCGGTGGCTGGCGGTTTCAGCCTCGGGCGGGTCGTCGCGTAGGGTACGGGTGACGAGACGGGAAATGCGCATTGTCAGGGCGTTCCTTCGGTTGTCCAGGGGTTGATGAGTTCCACGCCGCAGTCGGTGAAATCACTGATGTTTCGGGTGGCTACGATCGCGTTGCAGACGCGGGCGGTGGCGGCGATTTGGCAGTCTTGCGGGCTGATAGGACGGCCACGGCGGCGACGGCTGGCATATATCTCGGCGTAAACTTTGGCGGCGGCGCTGTCGAAAGGCAGTATGCGGTCTTCAAAATACCCGTCAAACAAATAATACGTTTGTAGGGCCACATCATCGCGTCGCTGTCCAAGCGGCATGATAGCCAGCCCGTAACGCATTTCAGCCTCGGTTACCGCGGTAATGAACATCTCCTGAATGGGCTGCCGATCCCACCAAGCCGGAACCGCCGGATGCGCGCGAGGCTCGCCGATTTCAGACGCCACATTGGTATCAACTATTGTCGCCATCTTCCTCGTCAAGCCAATAGTATCGGACTACAGGATCGGGATTCTCGCTGCGGGGCCGGACTTCTATCCCAAAGCCGAGGTCTTTGAACAGCTCGTTGATGGCCACACCCAAGCGCTTCGGCTGCGGCAGCCGGGCCGGCTTTTCCAGCGCAAAACGCAGGACGTTCAGCGCCTCTTCTTCTACCGAGCAATCGTTGGCGAGAGCGCGGATGCGGAGCTCATCGGCCAATGCCTCGTCAGGAGTAGGTACCGGATTATTCTCTTCCCATTCTTCCTCGTCATCCCCGAAAATCCACTGGATTGGCTCGCCTGTGCTCCGCGGTGGGACCATGACCTCAACGATGCCGAGGGGCTTGAATCGCTCGCGGATGGCCAGGGTCCAGTTTTTGGGCGGCGGCACCCGGATGCCACGCTCCACCAGCGCAAACCGCAGAAGATTCAGCGCCTCCTCCTCTGACGAACATTCGTTGCCAGCGGCCCGGGCGCGCAGCCGCACCGCCGTTACATGGTCAAGGTCATCCAGATTTATGCTGACCACCGCGCCACCTCCGTCCGAGGCAATGACTTATATTAGCGCAGACCCGGTGCTTACATCGGAGTGATTGAGGCTTCGTCTATCTCTTGAAAAGACCGAAGAGTCTGCTGAGCGGGTTGCTAGATGATCGATTCATCTGGCGGCGGATGTTGTCCCGCCGGGCAATCAATTCATGGTTTTCAGGGTCAAGGGCGATGGCTTGGTCGTAATCAGCGATGGCGCCGGGGATGTCGCCCTGGCTGCCTTTGGCATTGCCCCGGTTGTAGTAGGCAAGAGCCTCGTCGGGGTTGAGTGCTATGGCTTGGTCGTAATCGGCGATGGCGCCGGGGATGTCGCCCTGGCTGCCTTTGGCATTGCCCCGACCGATGTAGGCAGCAGCAGCGTTGGGGTTGAGCGCGATGGCATGGTTGTAATCGGCGATGGCGCCGGGGATGTCGCCCCGCTGTCGTTTGGCAACGCCCCGGTCGCTGTAGGCAACAGCGTTGTCAGGGTCGTGCGCGATGGCTTGGTTGAAATCAGCGATGGCGCCGGGGATGTCGCCCCGCCGTAGTTTGACAACGCCTCGGTTGTGATAGGCAGCGTCGTCGTCGGGGTTGAGCGCGATGGCATAGTCGTAATCGGCGATGGCGCCATGGATGTTACCCTGTTCGCTTTTGGCATAACCCCGGTTGTGGTAGGCAGTAGCGTAGTAGGGGTTGAGCTCGATAGCATAGTCGTAATCGGCGATGGCACCATCGATGTCGCCCTGGTCGCTTTTGGCGCTGCCCCGGTTGTAGTAGGCAGTAGCGTAGTCTGGGTTGAGTGCTATGGCCCGGTCGTAATCGGCAATGGCGCCGAGGATATCGGCCTGGTCGCTTTTGGCAATTCCTCGGTTGATGTAGGCAGCAGCGTCGCCGGGGTTGAGCGCGATGGCGCGGTTGGAGTCGGCGAGGGCACCAGGGATATCGCCTAGCCTTTGTTTGGCATGGCCCCGATTGATGTAGGCATCTACGTAGTCGGGGTTCAGAGCAATGGCCTGGTCGTAATCGACAATGGCACCTGGGATGTCGCCCCGCCCTTGCTTAGTAAACCCCCGGTTGAAGTAAGCGTCTGCGTAGTCCGGGTCGAGCGCGATGGCTTGGTCGTAATCGGCGATGGCGCCGAGGGTGTCGCCCAGGTTGATTTTGGCAATGCCGCGGCTTGAAAATATCGTTGCCCCGAGGGGGTAGGTGATACCTTGTCTTTTGTAATCTTCGACAAGGAGGATGGCGAAGTCATAGTCGGTAATGGCGGAGAAACTATCGCCTTTGCACACTTTGGCAAAGCCTCGGTTCCGGTACGCCAACGCGTCGCGTGGATGAACGAAGACCGCCTGATCGTAGTACCATAGCGCATAGTCAGGATCGAGAGAGATAGCGTGGTCGTAGTCGGCAATGGCGGCGGCATAATCGCCTTTTTCTAGTTTAGCGCTGGCGCGGTCGTGGTAAGGACCACAGTCGTAGGGAGTGAGGGCAATGACACGGTCGTAGTCAGCGATAGCGCCATTACAATCGCCATTGCTCACTTTAGCGTTGGCCCGGTTGTGGTATGCCAACGTATAGTCTGGCCTAAGGGTGGTGGCCAGATCGTAATCAAGGATGGCCCCGTCATAATCCTCACTGTCCGCTTTAGCGTTGCCTCGACTGACGTATGCCTCTGCGATGTCTGGGTTCAGATCGATAGCTCGATCCAAATCGGCTATTGCTTCATCGTTATCGCCTTTCATCTGTTTCGCAGTGCCACGATTGTAGTAAGCCAGCGCATAGTTTGAGTCGAGGGCTATGGCGCGATTGCAGTCCGCGATAGCCCCGTCGTAATCACCCGCGTCGAGTTTGGCGGAACCACGATTACTATAAGCCGGCGCATAGTCGGGATTGAGGGCAATAGCGCGGTCCAAGTCCGCGATATCCTCGGCATAATCGCCTTCATTCGATCTTTCAACCGCGTGATGGAAATAGGCCACTGCCTCTCGTTGGGCATCAGACTGATTTGGGCTTGTCATATTGACCTCACCTATTCGTCAGGTTCCGCTGGCGTAGCGGGATTATATCGGCACACTGATCGTAGTAAAGTCAGCACGGCAACGTCAATTCTGAAGGGTATCCCGAACTACCCCATCGCATTGACATTCGGCATCCCCAGCCGGAACTGGCCCAGGTTGTCGTAGGCGCTGGTGTTGACCATGAAGTGCTGGGCGGCGGCGTTGATGTCGCGCATGCAGCGTTGCAGGACCCGGTCGTTGTAGATGGCGTTGCCGCCGCCGTAGCGGAAGGCGGTGGTGGCGATCTGGCATGCCACGTCGGTGGCGTAGGCACAGGCCCCGCGCAGGCGAAGCTGCCGTTCCAAATCGGGGCGTTCGCCACGCCGGCAGAACTCCCAAGCTTCGTCCAGGGCCTCGCGGCACAGGGCACGGGCGGCGCGGAGTTGCTGGTCGCACTTGCCCAGATCGTGCTGCAATGCGCCGCGCTGGGCGATGGGTGAAGTCAGGTAGCCGCGCTGGTAGGAACCGGCCTGCATCGCTATCTCATCCAGCGCCCGGCGAGCCACACCCAGGGCAAAGGCGGCATGGTCAGGCGTCACGAAACCCGGGCGGCCCAGCCAGAACATGGGCCCACCCTTGCGCGGGTCCGTGGTCAACAGGTCGAAAGCCATGTCTTCGGCCACAAAGTGATCGGTCAGTAGGAAATCACGGCTGCCGGTGCCCTTGAGGCCCATCACCTGCCAGTTGTCGACGAACTGCACGTCTTCGATGGCGGCGGCCATCACCATGTGTTCGGGGCCGGGCGCGCCGTCGCGCATGATGCGAAAGCCGGCCAGAAGCCACGAGGAGTGGGCGGATCCGCTGGCAAAGGGCCACTGTCCGCTGACCCGCCAGCCGCCCTCCACCGGGGTTGCCACGCCCCGCGGGATCAGCGCGCCGGAGGCGATGGGCATGCGGCCCGAAGGGAACACTCGCTCCGCGCCGGCATCGGGCAAAAACGCTCCAAGGAGCGCCGCACTGGTGCTGTTGATGAAAGCGCACCAGCCGGCCGACGGGTTGATGTATGAAAGCTCGTCGCACAGCTCGAGGTACAGGTGGGGGTCGACCTCGGGACCGCCGAGTTCGCGGGGGACCTTGAGCGACAGCAGCCCCTCGCGATAAAGCGCGACCACGGAGGGCCAGGCTAAGGTTTCGGCGGCATCGTTGGCCTCGGCATCCGCCTCCAGGATGGGACGGATGCGGGCGATGGCGGCCAGCAGGTGATGGCGCAGTTCCTCCCGCTCGGCGGGAAGTTCGGGGATCCCGAGCGCTTCCAGGGAGGCTACGTCGCCAGGCGAGATCGCTCTTGCGGTTTCGGCGATGGTGGTCATGGCGGCCGGAATAGATCGGTGCGACGGTCAGGCGTGGGCCGGCGTCTTTTCGATCTCCTCCATCAGCGCGGTCAGCATTTCGTCTTCCGAGACCACTCGTATCTTCTCGCCTTTGCGGAAGATGATGGCCCGGCCGGCGCCGGCAGCGATGCCCACGTCTGCGTCCTTGGCCTCGCCGGGGCCGTTGACCTCGCAACCCATGACCGCGACCTTGATGTTCTTGTCAGTTTTCTTGAGCAGATCATCGACGTCGTTGGCCAGCTTGCGGATGTCAACGTCGGCCCGCCCGCAGCTGGGACAGGCGACCATGGTCGTTCCCTTGTCGCGCAGGTTCAGCGATTTCAGGATCTCATAACCCGCTATGACCTCTTCCACACTGTCGTCGCTGAGGGAAACGCGGATAGTGTCGCCGATACCCTCGTACAGCAGCACGCCCAACCCGACCGCAGTGCGGATGGAGCCGGATTTGGCGGTGCCAGCCTCGGTGATCCCCAGGTGCAGAGGGTATGGAACCATCTCGGCCACGCGGCGGTAGGCTTCAACGGTAGTCGGCACGTCAAAGGCTTTCATGGAAATCTTGATCTGGTCGAAGTCCTGCTGTTCGAGGAGACTGATCTCCCAGAGGGCGGTGGCGACCATGTGGTCGACGATGCTGTAATCACCGGCCTGGGCCTCGCCGGCCTTGGGCAGCCGGTTCACCAGGTCCATGTGGCGGGAAAAACCGCGGGTCCGGCCGATGCCGCCCACGGGCGGGAGGCTGCCGAAATTCACGCCGATACGGATGGGGATATTGCGTTCCTTGGCCGCGGCGACGACCTGGCGCACCTGATCTTCGTTGCGCAGGTTGCCGGGATTGAGGCGCAGGCAGTCGATGCCACCCTCCGCGCATTCCAACGCAAGCTGGTAGTGGAAATGGATGTCGGCGATCAGCGGTATCCGGATCCGCTTCTTGATCTCCGCCATCGCCTTGGCAGCTTCCATGTCGGGCACTGCGGAGCGGATGATCTCGCAGCCCGCCTCTTCAAGTTCCTGGATCTGCCGCACGGTCGCTTTAACGTCACGGGTATCAGTCTTGGTCATGGACTGCACGGTGACGTCAGCGCCACCGCCAACCTTGACTCCGCCGACGTACACCGGTTTGGTAACCCTGCGCTGGTTCACAGTCATCTTCGTCACCGCCGTTCGACAAAAGAGGTGTGGCGAACTCAAAAACCCGAACTTACGGGTGACAATCATACACGATGGCCCAATGCAGGTGCCACCGCGCGGTAGCCGCCCGGAAGCGCAAAGCAACCTGTTCCGGGGTAATTCCCGGATGCCGGAACGCGTACCGAAAATGCGGTTGCTGTATAATGTGGATGTCAACGTGAGGCCGACGCAGCAGCGAGTTCCGGCGACAATCGGTGCAATAGCCAGTCAGAATCTGGCATCAGGCAGGTGATAGCGTGCGCGACGTTATTCAGGAAGCGGTAAATCAGTTGGAAACGGGCAATCCCTGCGTGCTGGCCACGGTGGTGCGAACCAAGGGGTCCACGCCACAAAAAGCCGGCGCGATGCTGCTGGTGCGGGATGACGGCACCGCCGTTGGCACACTCGGCGGGGGCTGCGTTGAAGGGGACATCTGGTTCGCGGCGCGGGAGATCTTGCGCAACCAGGGCGGCCCTGAGTTCAAAGACTATTACCTCAACGAGGACATCGCGGCCCGCGACGGTCTGGTCTGCGGCGGCACGATGTACTTCTACCTGGAGCCGTTCTGGGACACGGAAGACTTCACCGACATCGGGTCGGAGTTGCTGGGCGCGTATGACGGCGCGGAGCCGGCGGCGCTAGCAACGGTGGTGCGTTCCGACGGAGACACGGCGCGCCTCGGGGCGAAGTTGCTGCTGCGGTCCGACGGTTCAATCGCCGGCGGCATCGGCACGGCGGAACTGGACGAGATCGCGCTTGATGCGGCGGGTCGCGTGGCTGCGGTGGGAGCCAACGAGTCGGTGGACATCGACGACCAGACCGAACTGTTCGTGGAGGGGTTCACCACACCGCCGACGCTGGTCATGGTCGGCGGCGGACACGTGGGCAAAGCAACCGCGGACCTGGCCCACCAGTTGGGCTATCGGGTGTACATCATCGACGACCGCGAGGACTTTTCCAACGCCGAGCGGTTCCCGTACGCGGAAGACACCATCGTCACCCCGTACACGAACTGGGCGGAGCACCTGGACATCAACGTCAACAGCTTTATCGTGGTGGCGTCACGTGGCCACTGGTTCGACGACGTTGCGCTGGAATCTGCCCTGACCACCAAGGCGCGCTACATCGGTTTGCTGGGGAGTCGGCGCAAGACGCTGATGATCTACCAGCGTTTGCTGCAGGAAGGCGTGCCGCGGGAACGGCTGGCGGAAGTGCGCGCGCCCATCGGGTTGGACATCGGCGCGCTGGAACCGGAAGAACTGGCCGTCAGTATCATGTCGGAGATCATCATGGCCCGGCGGGGTGGCAAGGGCAGCCCGATGACCATGGACGACTGGTACCTGGAGCGAGCCGAGCGGCGGGCCAACCGTGCCATGGGAGCCACCGCCGACTAAGTGCCTGCGGAACCGGTTGGAGGACAGTCGTTCGTGTTGCGTCTCCCGGCGCCCACGACAGCCGGCGCGATCCTGGCGGTGGTGATAAAAGGGACTGCTTCCCGCGACTGAACAGTCCGTGGACTTCCGGCCCTAGCGGCAAATTGAAACGCATGGCGGACAGGTTGCCATTCACGTCAGCGATCCTGCTGGCCGCCGGGGTGTCCCGGCGCATGGGCACGTTGAAGGCGCTGCTGGACTGGCAGGGGCGGTCTCTCATCATCCACCAGATCGTTGCATTGCGGGAGGCGGGCGCAGACGAGGTGGTGGTCGTGCTGGGCCACCGGGCCGACGAGTTGCAGGCGCGGATTGGCGCTAACCGGGACGTGTACAACCTCGGCAGGGTGCGGTGCGTAATCAACGAGGACTACGCCCAGGGCAAGACCACCTCAATCAAAACGGGCCTCTGGGCGCTGGGACCGTCGGCCGATCCCAACGCGGCGATCCTGATGCTGAACGTTGACCAACCGCGTTCCGTCGGGATCATCAGGGAGACGTTGGATGCACATCGCAGCGGGGATGACACGCTCATTACAATCCCGACGTACCAGGGAAAAGGTGGGCATCCCATCGTCGTGAGCCGGAGTTTGTACAGCGAACTCATCGCCATCGACGAAAAAACCCAGGGTATGCGCGCGGTTACCGAGCGTCACCGCGACGCTACGCAACGGGTGGAACTGGGCGCCGCCGAGTTGCTCTGGGACGTCAACACGCCTGAACAGTACCAGGCTGCGCTGAGAGAGTCGGAAGCCGGGTCGACGACCTGACCAGGACAGTCCGGCGCTCCTGACATGGCAAAACGAAACCGGGGCCCGATAAACAGTCGAGGCCCCGGTTGCTGGTTTCCCTTCGTTCCGTCGCCAAGGATGCGACGGCCTGACGGGTTTTTACCCTGTCAACGGCCACCCAGCATCGTCATGCCACCGCGGTTCCGCCGACAGGGCTTTTACAGGGGAAATGCCAGCTATGGTTCAGCTCGATCAGCGTGACCACTTCTAACCTCCTGCATTGACGATGGTCTGACCATCGGGTTTTCGGCGGGTGGGAGTTCCCTGTACCCCCAGCACCTTGAATACATAGTATACGGCTCGAAGATGCTTGTCAACACCAAATGGGATAATCAATATCCGATTTTCATGGCATGAGCGCAACGGAAGGCAAATGGTCTAAACTACGTCGAAATGGACCTGTTATCGGAGAAACGGCAAGCATGAGCGAAACCCGTGGCAACGGAATCCTTCCGGACCCCGCCGTTCCAAGCATTTACGGCGACGACGGCGTAACCATAATCGGTATGATCGGCGTTGTTCGCGAGTCGTCCACCAACCGAGGGGCCACGCTGAGCCTGTTCGGCGGCGGAATAAACCCCGGCGCCGAGGTTCCCTCCGGCGTGGACCCCGACTACATTCTGGACTTCGCCCGAACCCATGAGGAGGCCGGTTTCGACATGGTACTGACCGGCTATTCCTCATCGACGCCGGATGGCTTCGAGGTGGCCGGGTACGCCGCGGCGCATACCGAGCGGTTGGGATACCTGATCGCCCACCGGCCCGGGTTCGTCGCGCCGACGCTGGCGGCGCGTAAGGCGGCCACGCTGGATCAGCTCACCAACGGGCGCATCGCTCTCCACATCATCACCGGGGGCAACGACATCGAGCAGCGCCAGGACGGCGATTGGCTGGATCACGACTCGCGTTATCGCCGGACGGACGAATACCTGGACGTGATGCGACGCATCTGGACGGAGACGGAACCCTTCGACCATGACGGTGAGTTCTATCACCTGCAGGCCGCGTACAGCCAGGCTCGTTGCCGGCAGTACCCGCACGTGCCGCTCTTCTTTGGCGGAGCCTCGGAGGCCGCGCTGGATACCGCGAGTCGACGCGCCGACCTCTTTGCGCTGTGGGGGGAGCCGCGGGCTTCCATCGCCGAACGCATCGCGGACGTGCGCCAGCGGGCGGCGGCGGCCGGACGTGACCCGGCGGACATGAGGTTCAGCCTCTCAGCGCGGCCCATCCTCGCGGACACCGAGGAGAAGGCGTGGCAACGGGCAGAGGAGATTTTGGCCCGAGTTCAGCAGGCCACCGCCGGGCGGATCACGCCGGGCGTGCCCACACGGCCGCAATCGGAGGGGGCCTGGCGCCTGCTCCGTTTCGCGGCCGAGGGCAATGTACACGATGAAAGGCTGTGGATGCCCATCGCGGCCGCCAGCGGAGCGTCGGGCAGCACCACCTGCCTGGTGGGCACCCCGCAGCAGGTAGCAGACGCCCTGCTGGCGTACTACGACCTGGGATGCAGCGCGTTCATCATTCGCGGGTTTGACCCACTCGCGGACGCCGCCGATTACGGGAGGGAATTGATACCCCGGGTGCGGGAAGGCGTCGCCCAGCGACACAAAGCTGCCGTGTGAAGTCGCGATCGCCGGGTTCAGCGCACCGAAACCGGGCCGAACCACGGCTGGTATCTGATACCATACGCCCAAGCGCAGTATTGGGAGGCCACATATGGTCGATTACGCATCCCTGTTCTCCAGCAATTTACCGAGGTCTGTCGCATCACCCCCGGGGGCGGGCGACGCGGTTAAGTACATTTTCTCGATCACCAACGCGGTGCCCGAAGTGGTCGATGGCGACGAGTATCTGGCCGCCATCCGGACCGGGCTGGAAGCCAACGGGGCCGCATCGCTGGCCGGGTATCCACCACCCGGCGGGCACGTCGGCCTGCGGGAAATGATCGCGGAGCGGCTGGCAACCAATCGTGGCTACGAGATATCGCCGGGCGACGTGTTCATATCGGACGGAGCCGGCGGCGCCATTGCCATCATCCTGGAATCCTTCATCAACCCGGGGGACGCTGTTCTGGTCGAAGAGTTCACCTATATGGGCAGCCTGCGCATGATGATGGAACGCGGCGCGGAACCGATCCACGTGGCCTGCGACGACGACGGCATGCGGCCCGACGCCCTGGAAGACGCGCTGGCATTGCTGGAAAATTCGGGACGCCGGGCCAAGTTCGTGTGGACGATCCCGGTGTACCAGAACCCCCTGGGCTTCACGGTCTCCGAGGGGCGACGGCGGGCGATACTGGAAATTGCCCAGAAGTACGGCGTGCCGGTGATGGAGAACGAATCCTACGCGGATTTCCGTATCGACGGCGACCCGCTGCCGCCGGCCATGTCCGGCATCAGCGACCAGGGCGACGTGTTCTACGTATCGTCGTTCACCAAGCTGCTGGGGTGCGGGTTGCGTGTCGGCTTTGGCGTGCTGCCCCCCGGTGTCCAAGACGCGCTGCCGCAGGTTAACGCCGAGAACCTGCCCCGTCGCAGCGTGAGCCACCTCGCCACCACCATGGTCTACGAGTACATGCGCGCCCACGAGGCGGACCATATCGAAGCCGTGCGGCAGGCGCTCCTGGCGAGGCGCGACGCGATGATCGGAGCCCTGGAGAGCAACTTCCCGTCCTTCTGCGAGTGGACCCACCCCCACGGTGGAATGATGATGTTCGTAAAGCTGCCCGAAAACGCCGACACGTGGTCCACCCTGGCCAAAGCCACCGCGCGGGACGTCAAATACAATCCGGGTGGCATGTTCCGGTCGGACCGCGGGCGCAACAACCACCTGCGCCTGACATACAGCCACAATTCGCCGGAGGAAATACGCGAAGGCGTGGCGCGGCTGGCCGAACTCTTCCGTGAGGAGGGCTATTTCGAGGGCTAACCGGGCAGCGAATAGAGCCGTCAGCCAATTGTGATTCCGAGAACACGGGCGGGTCCGGGGGTGCAACGATGGTCGTCACCAGCGCAACGATCAGCGTGACGGTTGACGGGGTTCCAGTAAGCGTGGAAGCCGGGTCCTCCGCGCTCGATGCCGTCAACGCCGCCGGTGTGCCCCTGTCCCAATTGTGCAAGGACGCCGACATGCCGGCCATCGGCGCATGCCGGACGTGCCTGGTGCAAATCGACGGCATCCGCGGATTTCCCGCATCGTGCTCTACGCCGGCCGGCGACGGGATGGTGATCCGCACTGATACAGCCGACGCCAGGCGCATTCGTTCCGGCGTTATCGAGCTCACCCTGGGCATGGTGGGTAACGGGAACCGCTCAGTCGAGCCAGATGCGGATGGGTACGGACTGCTGTCCGACGCAGCCAGGTTGCACGGCATATCTGCAACACGCTGGAGTTCCCGGCCGCGTCAGCCTACGGATGAATCCAACCCGGTGTTCAATCTGGCCATGGACGCATGTATCCTCTGCGCCCGTTGCGTCAACGCCTGCCAGTCCAGCCACCAGTTCATCGGCGCGATAGACGTGCTGGGCGCCGGCGGATCGGCGCGTATCGCCACCGCCGGTGACAAACCGCTGGGGGAAAGCATCTGCACCACGTGCGGCCAATGCCTCAGCGTATGCCCTACCGGCGCGATCAGCGTGAAAGCGCCCCCGAATGCGCAGACGCCCAGCCACCAGGTCAAGACGACGTGCCCGTATTGCGGGGTGGGCTGCGGTATCAAGTTGGAGGTGAGCGACGCCACCGAGGGACCGGAAGCCGGAAAGATAATCGCTTCCCACGACGACCCGAATAACCTCTCCAGCATCGGGATGCTGTGCGTCAAGGGCCGCTTCGGCTACACCTTCGTGCAGCATGGCGACCGCATCAAGAGGCCGCTGATCCGCGAGGGCGACCGGTTCACCGGCGATTTCCGGGAGGCGACCTGGGATGAGGCATTGGACCTGGTCGCCTCCCGTCTGGCCGAGTACCGAGGTGCATCCTTTGGAACGCTGTGCTCAGCCAAGGCGACCAATGAAGACGGCTACGTGCAGCAGAAGTTCGCCCGTCTGGTCATGGGCAGCAACAACATCGACCACTGCACCCGCCTCTGCCACGCCCCCTCGGTGGAGGCCATGCTGGCCGCGCTGGGCAGCGGCGCCACCAGCAACTCGTACACCGACTACGAGGCGGCGGGGTGCCTGCTGATCACCGGCTGCGATCCGACGTCCAACCACCCGGTGGCGGCCGCGCGGATGCGTCGCGCCGTAGTGGAACGCGGGGCTGGGCTGATCGTCATCAATCCCCGTCGCATTGATATGTGCGACTACGCCGACCTGTGGTTGCGCCCTTATCCGGGCACCGACGTGGCCCTGCTGAACGCTATGGGCCACGTCATCGTCGCGGAGGGCCTGTCCGACGCAGACTTCGTGAACAACCGGACGGAGGGTTACAACGACTGGCTTACCATTATTGACGGGTACTCGCCGGAACGTGCCGCCGCCATCACTGGCGTTCCCGCCGACGACATCCGCGCCGCCGCTCGCCTCTTCGCCCGACCACCGGCGCCGAAGGGCAGCGCATCCGAGCAAGGATACGGCGGTTCCTGTCTCATCTGGGGCATGGGCATCACTCAGCACACCAACGGCACGCCCAACGTGCACAGCCTGCTCAACCTGGCGCTGGCAACGGGGCAGTTAGGACGGCCCGGGTCCGGAGTCTCTCCCCTGCGCGGCCAGAACAACGTGCAGGGCTGCGGCGACGCCGGATGCGTGCCCAACTCCCTGCCGGGCTATCAGGGTTTGCGCTCGGACACTGTTGCCAGGTTTGACGCCGCCTGGAAAGCTGACGGCACGCTCCCCGTGGTCGCCGGGCTGATGGTGACCGACATGGTGGATACCATCAGCGAACCGGGCGGCGTGCGAGCGATGTACATCACCGGAGAGAACCCGCTGCTCAGCGAGCCGGACCTCAACCGAGCCGACGGGTTGTTCCGCAAGTTGGACTTCCTGGTGGTGCAGGACATCTTCATGCACGAGACTGCCCTGTTGGCCGATGTGATACTGCCCGCCACCAGTTTCGCCGAGAAAGATGGGACCTTCACCAACAGCGAACGCCGCGTCCAGCGGGTGCGGCGGGCCGTGGCTCCGGTGGGCGAAAGCCGGCCGGACTGGGACATCGTGTGCGACCTGGCCCGACGGATGTGCGAGCGGTTGGATTTACCTTTGGCCGGGCAGTTCGCTTTTCAGCATCCTGGGGAAATTTTCGACGAGATGGCTGGTTTGACGCCGATTCTAGCGGGCATATCTTACGAGCGGCTCGACACCGAGGGCGGACTCCAGTGGCCGTGCCCGACGCCCGACCATCCCGGCACCAGTTATCTCTATGGCGATAGTTTCCCCAGGGGCGACCGGGCCCGGTTCATCGGCTATGAGCAGGGGCCAACGGCTGAGGAAACGCCCTCGGAGCGGTTCCCTCTGCTGCTGAACACGGGCAGGGTCCTGTACCATTGGCACGGCGGAACCATCACCCGGCGGGCCAGCAGTCTCCTGGCGCGGATGTCGGACCTCGAAGTGTCCATCAATCCCGCCGACGGCGATCGGTTCGGCTTGCGCGATGGCGGGCCCGTTCGCGTGCGTTCCCGCCGCGGGGAACTCACTGGAGTGACCCGGTTCTCCTACCGCATGCGCGTTGGCGAGATCTTCATTCCATTCGTGCGGCTGAGCGACTCGGCCGCGAACTTCCTGACCAACGCCGTGTACGATCCCGATTCGCGAATACCGGAGTACAAGGTATGCGCGGTTCGGATCGAACCCACGGAGTGACCCGCGATGTCCCGTGAACGGGATTCTACTGACTCCGTAACCGCGCTCGCTCCCGGCCTTCTATGAAGTGCACGGCCTCGTCCGGGCTGACCCGGCCAACTGGTCCGCTGGCGTACATGGAACCCAAAACGGTGCCGCCGCGTCCCAGCAGGAACTCGGTGGGCTGGATGTAACCGCCGCGATCGTCGGACCACCACGACCCGAGCATGTCGGCCTGCTCGCGGGTGACGCCGTATGCCATGGGGAAAGTGACGCCGGACTTGGCGGCCATTTCCTCCACGACTTCCCTGGGTTCCACACTGGCGCCGACGATGGACAGCCCCATCTCAGCCAGGGAGTCCTGCTGAGACTGCCACGCGGCCAACTGCCGCGAGCAGTAGGGTCACCAAACGCCTCGATAGAACAGGACGGCGAGGTAGCGCGACGACATGTCTCCGGGGAGAGTCAGCGTCCCTCCGTCAATGAGGTTTAGCGCCAATTCGGGCAAACGGTCTCCCTGTTGCAGTTTGTCGCTCATCTTCATTCCTCGGTATCAGGCTCCGTAGCGCCGCTGGGGCGTTCTGGCCAGAATAGTTCGTAAAGCCGCCCAGACAACTCCTCGCAGAGTTGAAGACCGGCTATTACTTCCGCGTCCGTTTCCACATCCTCATAAAAATTGCTGTGCAGCGTCCGAGCGACCGCAAAAGAGTTGTCAAGCCACTGCTGCGTGGCGGTATCCCCCGATGCTCCGGCCAGCCGGCTCAACTCCCGCAGCACTGTCCAGATGGAACCATGGGTATGGATGACGCCGCCATGCTGTGCGCTGATTGCCTTGATCGTCTCAGCGACCATGCCCCAAGCCTTGTTAGAGGCTTGGGGCAAATCACCATCGTCCAACAGGTGCTCCCAAGCACTGGCCCGAAAATTCTGTCCCAGCAGAGCGTATTTCTCCGCGGTTCGGCCGGCATCGCCCGGCTGAGCCGGGTCCCGGGCCGCCGCCAAGCCCCTAGCCACAGCGTCGGCGACGTCGCTGTCAGTGAAGGTCGGCGGCGTTGACACTGTTAGTCACCCACGGCTTCGGCGGTGGTCGATTTGAGACGCTCGGGCCACCATGGGTCGTCGTACTCGTTGAACAAACCCTTGATGTGGGGCATGACCTCGTTGGCGAACAGATCGGTGTTCTTCTTCACCAGTTCGGGCGGCATGCTGCCGATCTGGAGCAGAACCATCAGGTGTCCGATCCGGAGCAACTCGCAAGCCTCGGTCAGCTTACGGCGGACGGTTTCGGGACTTCCGCCGATGACGTGGCCCTGCTCGATATAGTCCTTCCAGCTGTTCTCCTGGGCAGTGCGCTGCGCCTCTTCACCCATCTGGGGGCGCAGGGACTTGCGGATCGACTCCAGGGACCGGTATCCGGGCGATTCAGCGAACGGCGGGTAGACGCGCAGCATCTTCTCGTAGAAATACTTCACGTGCTGCTCGTAGTCCTTCTCCGCCTGTTCGTCCGTCTCGGAGACACACACCAATTGCAGAAAGCCCAGGCGGTGGGGGTTGTCGTCCACACCCCGTTCAGCGCAGCGCTCCCAGTAGCCTTTCACGATGTTGTGGCCCCGCAGGTAGCCGTAGTAGGACAGGTAGCAGTAGACGTAGTCCCGATCCAGGACCCAGTCCCAGGTTTCCAGGCTGCCGGACCCGGGGATCCACACCGGCGGATGGGGCTCCTGCATGGGCCGCGGCCAGATGCTGATGTAGCGGAGCTTATTGTACTTGCCGTTGAAGATGGTGGGCTGGTGCTGCGTCCACGCCTGCATGATCACGTCGTGCGCCTCGGTGTGCCGGTCACGCAGGGTGATGGGCACCTGGCCGTAGGAGAAGGTCGTGTCCATGGCGGTACCCACGGGGAAGCCGGCAACGAGGCGTCCGTTGGAAATCACGTCCAGCATGGCCATCTCTTCGGCGACGCGCACGGGCGGGTTGTACAGCGCGAGGCTGTTGCCGAGAACGATCACCGCGCCGTTGTTCGTTGAATTGGCCAGAACCGAGGCGATCAGATTCGGGGACGGCATGATGCCGTATGCGTTGTTGTGATGCTCGTTGACGCAGATCCCGTCGAAGCCCACCTCGTCGGCGTACCGGAGCTGGTCGATGTACTGGGCGTAATACTCGTTGCCCTTGGCCGGGTCGAAATTTTCGTTGGGCAGGTCGACCCAGGCCGAGTGGTGCTGCTGGGCGAAATCGTCCGGCAGGTCCTGGTAGGGCATCAGGTGGAAGAAAGAAACTTTCATGTCGATTTACCTCGGCGGCGTGCCGCCGCCAGCGCGGGTTCGAGATTGTAGCGTCGGGCTTTGGTTACAGCGCGGAACTGTCGGAAGGCAGAGGGAACAGGTCAGTCACAGGGCAGGAAAAGCTGGGGAGTACAGGCTCGGCAGTGATGGTATCGCCGGGCCTGAACACCTCCGTACGGTCCGACCGGAAGGCTATGACGGTATGAGAATTCGGGAAAACCAGCCAAGCCAGCCGGACGCCTACCGCGAGGTATTCTTCCACTTTGCCGAACATGTCCACCGCGGTGTTATTCGGAGACACGACTTCCACCACCATCACCGGCACTAATTCCAGCAGATCATCGTCCTCACTGGGAAGCTCACCGAAGATCACAGCGACATCCGGGCGACGAGAGCGACTACGGTCGCTACCAACACGAATGGTGGGCTCGGAGTATGTTTCGCCCAACCCACTTTGCACCGCAGCGGAATCAAGACCCCGCCAAATCAAGCGTACCACCTGCATGTGGTTCGCCATATCACGAGTCATTCCCTGTTCTTCCTCATCCCAAATGTGCTTTTTGACGATGTGGCCGTCAATCAACTCGCAGCCCTGAATGACATCCCTGGGCAAGGCAACGAACTCTTCCCACGTGTACAGCTTTTCAGCGGTTGTCATCAGCACACCTCGGACACCCAAAACGTCGGCGGGGCAAGAATTAACCGGTCAGCCAGGACTTTACGGCGTCGATGAAATCGGTCGGGTTGTCCTCAAACACCATGTGTCCGGCCCGCTCGATGTTGACCATGCTGCCCTGGGCAAGTGTCTCCACCATCTGGTCGGCGGTCTCCTGGGTGAGCAGGTCGGTTTCCGTGCCACGCACGATAAGGGTCGGGCAGGTTATGTTTGCCAGCACGGGCCAGAGGTCCGCTGCGGGGGCGGCGGTTCCGTTGATGCGCTGCTCGCGGATCGCCGGATCAAACTTCCAACCGAGCTTGCCGTCCGGCAGTTGCCGGGTTTGGCCAGTCAAACGGCGGCGCATCACTGACTCCGACGCGAACCGGTTGCCCGTTTGGACGTGGGCCAGGGCATCCTCGAAGCTATCGAAATGCGGAGGGATGGCACGCAATTCCTCGGTAATGCGATTGCCGCCGGTTGCCTCGATGCGCGGACCGATGTCAACGATGCACAGGCGTTCCAGCCTCTCGGGATGGGCGCCGGCAAAGGCCATGCTGTTGCGACCACCCATGGAATGTCCGAACAGGACGAACTTGTCCAAACCAATGGCGTTCACGAAGCCCAGCAAGTCGGCCACGAATGCCTCGGTGGAGTAATCACCTCCAGGCGCGTGATCGGTGTCGCCGCGCCCGCGTTGGTCCAGGGCATAGACGTGGTAATCGGCGCACAGGGATTCGGCGACGTCAGCCCAGACGTTAGCGTGGCCGCGGAGCCCGTGGAGGAGTACCAAAGGCGGCTGGCCCTCGGTTCCCCAGTCGAGGTAATGCAGGTTGATTCCGTTTGCGGTGACGGTTCGGCTCTTGGGTTGCACTTGCGTCGTCATGACTATCCTCCCTGGATACTGTTAGGGCTTGCAGGAATTGGCCTGGAAGGGCGTGGTTACTTGAGCTGCCAATTCGGGCGGCGCTTTTCGGCGAAGGCTCGCGGGCCTTCTTTGCTGTCCTGGGTGGTAAGGATGTAGTCGTATGCCACGTAGGTCTTGGCGCTGATTTCGGCGATGGACATGTCCAGGCTGCTGTAGGCCAGATCCTTGATGGTGCGGACCGCCAGCGGGGCATTCTGGGCGATGCTTTCCGCCATCTTGATGGCCTCCGGCACCAATTCGTCGGGAGGGACAACTTTGTTCAGGAAGCCCATTTCCCTGACCCGCTCGGCGGGCAACAGGTCAGCCGTCATCACCAGTTCCAGCACGTTGGAGATGCCGATCATCTTGGTGAGTTCCACCGCGAAGGGCGGCATCAGGCTCCACTTGGTCTCCGTGATGCCGAGGCGGGCGTTGTCGGCAGCGAGGCGGACGTCACACATCTGGGCGATGGACCAACCGCCGGCCGCCGCGGCGCCGTTCACCGCAGCGACGAGCGGCTTGACCGGTCGTTCCCACATGTGGGGTTTGTTGGGGGACATGCTGTTTTCGGCACGCGCCTGGACGCCCTCGGCGTTGTCAGAGGCGCGTTCTTTCAGGTCGCGGCCGGCGCAGAAGTTGCGGCCGGCGCCGGTGATCACGGCCACCCAGGCCTCTTCGTCCTCGTTGTCGAAGTGATCGATGACATCCCGTAGTTCCCGCCGGAGCTGCCGGTTGATTGCGTTGGACGACTCGGGCCGGTTCAGCGTGATGATCGCCACGTGATTGTCGGTCCCGGTCTTTTCGTAGAGCACGGTTTCAGGCATAACGACGAGGTCTCCTTAGTTTAGGGGGCTTGGGATCGGAACAGTGTCAGGCGTAATGGCCCAGGAACTGACCGCCAATAACGTGAACGTGCCCGTGGGATTGGCTCTGCAGGCCATCGTAGCCAAAGTTCGACAGGATTCGGAAACCGTTGGGACAGTACATGCAGCCGAGCGTCGCGGCCACGTCGCCGATACGCGACATGATGCCGTTGCTCCACATTTCCAGCTGGGACATGTGCTGGCGCGGCATTACCAACAGCATCACCGGCACCCACGTCAGGCGGTTGACGATGGCGATCAGGTCGTTGTCCAGATACCGAATCCTGGCCGGTTCGCGGCCGGCTACGATTTCGCAAAATACGCAATTGGTGGGCTCAGAACTCATACGGGTTTCGGCGTAGCCTTGTTCAAATTAACGAAATGCGGTCACGAAGTATGATCGCCGCCCGGGCCGCCAATAAAGGGCGGTTCGTGGCGCGCGATCACTATACGTACTGCCTCTTTGCAGTGTCAACGACGGGCTCCAGCACTAAACAATATGGAGCCTGAAAACAGCCGCCCGTGTGGTATCATTGCGCCCGTCACACTCTTCCGCAACACCTTTGCCGAACCGCGAAATGTACCGTCTGGGAATTCTCACCATCAGCAGCTCGGGCGCCCGAGGCGAACGTGATGATACTGGCAGTCGGGCCATTCGGGACAAACTGCCTCCGCCCGATTACGAGGAAGTTCGCTACGAAATAGTCGCCGACGACGCCGACACGATAACCGGCCGGATCTGCGAATGGGCCGACTCCGGCGAAGTAGACCTGATCGTCAGCACCGGCGGGACGGGTATGGGTCCGCGCGACGTCACGCCCGAGGCTGCCCGGCGCGCCATGGACCGCGAAGTCCCCGGAATGGCCGAGACGATGCGCGCCCAAACCCTCCAGTTCACACCTATGGCCATGCTGAGCCGGTCGGTGGTGGGCATTCGCGGACAAACGCTGATCATCACGCTTCCGGGGAGCCCCCGGGGCGTGGGCGAGTGCCTTGACGTCATCCTGCCCGTCCTGCCCCACGCCATCGAACTACTGCAGCGCGAGTCGGTGCAGGAGCACCCCCGCTGATCACCCACCATCCATCGTAGAGCCAGTTCACCAACCGGAGACCACCGCCGAATGAGCACCAATACCAACACAAACGAAGTTGCGCCCGTATACTGGCCCAGGGTGAAAGAACTCCTGGACACCATCATGGACCGCTGGATTGAGCGACACGGCCGGCAGCCCTACCCCGGCATACACGAGTATTGGTGGGAGACGCCCGAGGAACTGGCTGCTTCCGTCCTCAACGGGTATCCGTCCATCGAGCCGGGGGTTCCGGGCGCCGATACGCACCTGGTGCGTTCCCTCCGTTTGGGTTGCGGGACGTTCGGCCGGATGCCGCTGCGCGGCCCGTTCCTGTCGCGCGCGGAGGCGTCGGAAATCGCCGCGTGGATCGACGCGGGTATGCCGAAGGGACCGGACGGCTGATCCCAACCGCGCCTCGTCAAAAAAAGAGTAGGGGCGAGTATTGCTCGCCCCTACTGCTTTTGGTTCCGTGGCCCGGCTGCTAGAGCAGTACCGGTTCCTTTTCCTTCTGGTAGACCTGAATGCGCCCACGGGTGTGGTCCAGGATGGCGATCTGGCCGGAAGGAGTGACGCGCACCGCGCATGGGTTAGCAAACATCTTCTCGAAGGTGCCGCCGTCATGGGTGATGGCCATGGTGCGCTGGCGGATCATGTCGGGGTTGGAGTTGAGCTTGCTCTTGCCCCAATCCGAGATCTGGTGGTCACCCTTCAGTTGGGCGCGGAAGCGTCCGTCGGGGGCCAGGATCTGCACGCGGTCGTTCTCACGGTCGCAGACGTAGATGTCGCCGTCGTCGTCGACATGAACGGCGTTGGGGCGGTTGAACTGGCCAGGGCCGTCCCCGCTGGTGCCGTAGCTCGCCTGCCAATCACCGGCCTGGGTGAACACCTGGACACGGTCGTTGCGCCAGTCAGCCACGTAAATGAGGCCGTCGTTGTCCAGGGCGATGCCCCAGGGCATATTGAGCTGGCCGTTTCCGGTGCCAAATCCGCCGAACTGGCTCTTGAACGAGCCGTCCAGGCCGTAGCTCTGAACACGGTGGTTCCTGCTATCCACCAACCACATGGTGTCGCCAACGATGGCGATACCGGACGGGCCGTCGAACTGGCCGGGCCCGTTGCCGGCCTCGCCCCAGTGGGATACGTAATCGCCGTCCTCGGTGTAGATGGTGATGCGGTTCAGGTACTCGTCCGCGACGTAAAGCCTGTTGTTGCCGTCGAGGGCGCAGGAGGTGGGCCAGTACATGTCGCCCGGCGCCTCGCCGAACTGACTGAACTCGCCCACGTAGTCCTCGCCCAGCGTGGCGATGGTGACGTGTACGCCGTCCGGCCGGTTCTCGTAGGAGCGGTTGAGCACAAAGACCTTGCCTTCAGCGTCGATAGCCATGTCCACTGGGTTTCGGAACCCGGTGCCGTTGAACTCGTTGCGGCCAACGGAGTGGCTATAGGGAAAGGCAATGTCCACAAGGCCAAACAGATGGGTACTCATAGACTTCCCTCTTTTGTCGGTCGTCAGTGGTCAGGATAAGGCGGAGGGTTTGCGCATGGCGAGGACCCTCCGCCTCAATCGTTCGGATACCGTTGGCCTACAGGAAGGGAACCTTCTCGAAGACGCCGCGGTTGATGGGATTTGAGTCAAGACCCATCCAGTCTTCCAGGATGGTGGCGTAGACCTGGCGGAAGTCCATATTGGACCGCAGGTTGCCACCCTCTTCCTGGTCGGCCGGAGCCAGGGACGGGTAGACGCCGTAGATGCCGCCCTTGACCTTTTCGCCAACCGCGAAGGCCACGGAGCCGGCGCCGTGGTCGGTACCGGAACCGTTGTCGCCGATGCGGCGGCCGAACTCGGAGAACATGAACGTGATGACGTTGTCGCTGGCGTCGTGTTCCCGGAGGTCGGTGATGAAGGTATCAACGTTGGCGGACACATCGGTCCACAGGCCGCTGTGGAGCTGGGCCTGGTTGGCGTGGGTGTCGAAGCCGTTGTAAGGGCTGGTGGTGAAGAGCACCCGGGTGCCGAGGTCGGCGAGGTGAGTCTGGGCGATGTTCTTCATGTACTGGCCGACGGTACTGGCGGAGTACTCCACGTTGGAGGTGTACTTCGGCGGCGCGGTGGCCAGGATGTCGGCGCCGATGCGGGCGTAGGTACCCGTGGAGCGCAGGTAGTCGCTGACGAAGCCCTGGCCGACGGTGGGCGCGTAGATCTTGCTGAAGAGGTCGAGCGCCTCAGCGCGCTGGTCATCACCCTCGATACCAGTGAGCAGACCGTAGGTCTCCAGGTTGCCGACGGAAGCGACCGGCACGCCTTCCTTGGCAAGGGCGCGGGGGAGGCCGCGGCCAAAGTTGACGCCGGTGATGCCCTGACCCTCGTTCTTCGGGTCCAGCTCGTGGATGACCTGGCCCAGCCAGCCTTCGGTCCCGATGCTGTCCGGCTCACAAGTGTGCCAGATGTCCATGCTGCGGAAGTGGCTGTAGGACGGGTTGGCGTAGCCGATGCCGAGGAAAATGGCGAGCTTGCCTTCGTCCCAGTACTTCTTCAGGGGAAGCATGGTGGGGTGCATGCCGATCTCGCCGTTCAGGTCGATGACCTGCTCAGCGCCTACGCCCAGGTTCGGGCGAAAGTCGCGGTAGTGGCCGTCGTTGTAAGGAATGACGGTGTTCAGGCCATCGTTCCCGCCGGACAGCGAGAGCACCACCAGAACATTGTCTTTGTTGGTAGAGACCATTTGATAGTCCTCCGTTTTGTGTATCAGTTCTCAGCTATGGTGGTTGGCCGGACCGATGAAGAATGGATCGGGCCCGGTCCGGCCGAATGCCAGTCGATTGCCGATTACTCGAATTGGAACTCCGAGGTGGAGGCGATGATCTGGAACATCTCGCCGGAGCGGCGGGTGAACTCGGCGCGCTCGGCATCGGTGTTGTGGGTGAGATTGCCGCCGCGGCCGGCGTGGGCAATCAACTGATCGCGGGTATCCTCGGTGAGGTTGTTGCAACCGACCAGGTCGGCGCAGGTATCCACGAACTGCTCGGGGGACATGCTGTCGCCCTGGGCCATCAGCTTGGAGATCATGCTCTGGACGCCGGGAAGTTCGGTGCGGCCCAGGTAGTCGGCGGCAAAGTTAATGCGCTCGACCAGGGTGCCCGAGTCGATCCACTCGTGGCCGGTGTGCCAGCCTTCGACCGTGGGAGGGTTCATCAGGTCCATGCCCATGTACTTGGGCTCCTGGCTGAGTTCGAACATGCCAGGCTTGATCTCGTCCCGATGGTCGCCAACCATGCGCAGGGTGCCAGCGACCATTTCGGCCGGGTTCTTCACCTTGGCATATTGGGCGCTCTTGAAGGCGTCGGAGTTGAACAGCGTGCGCAGCATCGCGGTGATGTTGTAGCCGCTGTCAAAGTACGCTTGCTCCAGTTCAGCCAGCAGACTCTCGTCCTTCGGCGGGGTCTGCCGCCAGCTGGGTACGGGAACCTCGTCGGCGACGAAGTAGTTGTACATGTGGCGGGAGATGAACCGGGCGGTGGCCTTCTCCCCGGCGATGATGTCCAGGATATCGCTGCCGTCCCAGTTGCCGGTGTGACCAAGGAACGTCTTCTCGTCGTCGTCATGGTCGGCCGGGTCGAACCGGAATTCCCAAGGGCTGCGCCCGTAGGGGAACGGAGGGTACGGCGGGGCGATGTTCCAGCCGGTGAACGCGCGGGCCGTGGCCTTCACGTCGTCCTCCGAGTAGTTGAACTCTTCGTTCATGCCGACGCCCATGGAGAACAGCTCGAGCAGCTCGCGGCCGTAGTTCTCGTTGATGGCCGTCTTGTGGCTCTCACAGTTGTCCAGGTAGTAGACCATGGCGGGACTGGTGGACAGTTCCATCAGCAGTTCCCGGAAGTTGCCCATGCCCTTGTCCCGGAACATCTGGATCATCCGGCCCATCTCTTCGCCGGAGTCGATCTTGGAGTGGCCGGCGCAGAAGATCATGTGCCAGAAGAGGGCCATCTTCTCCTTGAGCTGATACTCGGTGTTGACCATGCGATACACCCAGTTCTGGATGTTGATCTCGATGGCGCCCGGGTGGTTGTAGGTAGGATGGTAGCGGAGCATAATGTCGTCTTCGACGCCCGAGGTGTCGCCCGGGTTCAGCAACTCCTCCACCACAGTGTCATAGCCCTTCGCAGCAGCGGCTTCGATCTCGTCGCGGCTGGCGCTGAAGCCGGCCCGGCGGAGAAGGTGCGCCATCAGTGCGATGTCGTTGCTTCCTGCCATTGGTTCCTCCTTTTTGTGTACCTTGGGAACAGGGTCCCGATTGGCCGATTCTTTGTACTGCAAATATACCGCAATAACCGCCATCCTCGCAATTGGATCCGGCCAGCGGCGGCCTCCAATTGCGAAACTATTATCAGATTAGAATCGTATCGCCGGAAGGGTGGGATGTCAACAAGATCAATGTCGCATCACACCGATGTCGTCAACGTGAATCCAGCCACGGAAACCGCCGTAAACACGACGACCCGACACGTCACCCACCAGTTTATCCCAGGCGGAATCGCTTGAACACCTCCGCATATTCCACGCCGATGCGGGGCCCGTCCCGGCGCCTCCATTCGCGTAGATATTGGTCGGCGGCGGCGTGATCCACCTGGCTGCGGTGAGCGCGCAGCGCCTCCACCGCCGTTTCCATGTGATCGGTCACGTCCACGAAGTGGTCCGGGTGGGTTAGGCCCATCACCCAGACCTCGCGGACCTTGTGCGGTTCCAGGCCCTCCTCGGTGAGCAGCTCCGGGAAGGTCAGGGGATCACGGGCCGCCGGGTAGACCGCGCCCATTGCTGCGTCCCCAGAGGCGAAATGGTCGGGATGATCGATGTATCCATCGCCGTCGAGGTTGCGCACGGGGTTCATGCACACCAGCACGTCGGGCCGATGCCGGCGGATCTCGCGGGTGATGGCCTTGCGCAGCTCCAGGTTGGACTGCAGGTAGGCATCGGGAAAGCCCAGGAACGCTACGTGCGCGAGGCCCAGGACGCGCCCGGCTTCCTCCTGCTCGGCGCGACGTGATTCGACCACTTCATCCGGAGACATGGACGCATCCGAGGTTCCCTTGCTCCCGTCGGTGCAGACCACGTACACGACATGCTTGCCCTCGGCGCACCAGCGGGCCACGGTTCCGGCGCAACCCCATTCGGCGTCGTCCGCGTGGGCGACGACCACCATCGCTCGGCTGAAATCTTCGTTATCGCTGCTGGTCAAAATCGCACCACCTGAAATGTCCCCGGAGTACACCCACCCAATCGAGGGCAGGACTAAGCGGCTGAGACCGCCTGTCCGGTTGCGCCCTGATCCCTAGTTCGGGTCATGATGTGCAGGGTGAAACCCAACCCGGCGCCAACCAGTGCTGCCCCTGAAGCCATCGCGAAAGACCACCGGAGCGTGCCGGTAGCGTCGGCGATGGGCCCGGATATGGCGGGGGAAATTGTACCCCCAATCCCCGCTCCCATGCCCATCAAACCGAAAGCGGCCGGCGCCATGAAAACCGGTACGAAGTCGCCGGCCGCAGCCGCGCAGATTGTGTAGGTCGAACGCAGCGCGAACCCTGCCAGCACCGACGCGATGACAAAAAATACCAACTCCGGCGCCAGCCAGAACAGCGAGTGGCAAGCGACCTCAATCAGAAACGTCGCGCCGAAAGCCAGGCCGCGCCCGATCCGGTCGGACAATGCACCCGATCCGATACCGCTGCCGATGCTGAGCACGCCGATGAGCATGAACAGCGCGCCCACAACCGCCACGTCGGTTCCGTGTTCGACCTCCAGGTACGCTCCGTAGCTGGAGGTGAGGATGCCGTGCACGAAACCCGAGCAAAACGCCATCCCGGTTATCAGCCAAACGTAGGGATTGGTATAGACCTGTACCGGCCAACCCGCTGGGCCGCGCCGAGTCGGAGTGGACATAGCGGTCGATGCAGCCGGCGGGCCTCCCGACGGCGGTGTGGCGCTGACCTGCGCCTCCCGGATGAAGCCGACACACACCAATCCGATCACCACGCTGGTGGCCGCCAGGACATACCAGGTGTATCGCCAGGCCTCCTCGCCGAATACGCCAGTCAGAGGCGGGACGATCACTCCGGTAAAGATTATCGCCAGGCTGCCACCGGAGGCGGCGATGCCCGCGGCCATTCCGCGGTCGGTGGCCCGGAACCACGGCGCCAGCATACCCATCATGGGCGTCAACGAGGCGCCCGAGGAAACGCCCACCGCAATCATCGCGACCAGGGCCACCCAATAGCTTGGGGACCAGCCCAGCAGGGCCATCGCCACGGCTTGCACGAAGATGCTGGAGATGACCATCCATCGCCCGCCGTAGCGCGACGCCGCAGCGCCGGAAAGCAGACCCGAAACCACGCGGGAAATCGACAACGCCACCACGAGCACGAATACCGTGGTGTAGGACAGATCGAAGGTGCTCTTCATCCCCGGGATGGTGAGCGCCTGCACATACAGGGAAAAGCTGGTGATCAGGTTGACCGCCAGCGAAACGGCCAGAATCACGGCCGCGTAGGTGCGCACCCATTGCGGAATCAGGGCAGCGGGACTGAAGGCCATGAGGGCTAAAACGAGGAACGGCGACGGCGGGGAAAGACGAGGAGCAAGGCGCCGGCATCATATCATACCGCCTGCGCCCGACATGCGCCGTCGTCCTGAAAGCACCTGATACAATACCGGGGCGCCAAAGTCCTGAGGTGCCGACCATGACCACCGCCCCGCCGCAAACCCAAACCCCACCGCCCGATGAAGCTGCCTACGGCGCGGCCACATCGGAGGCCGAGGTCGGCTGCTTCTACATCCCCCTGGTCGAATTCGGCCAGTCCCTAGACAGCCTCGACCTGGACGTGTGGTTTGAAGCTTTTGTCGCCCGTAACAAGCACTTTAGCGGCGGTTTCTTTGAGATTACCGCCCAAGGAGAACTGAAGATTATGCCTCCTACGGGCCTCCCCGGATACTGGCATGAAACCGAGATGACTGTTGAACTTGTCATTTGGAATCGCGCCCATGGCAGAGGCAAAGCCGGCGGCCCCACCGGGCGTTTCAGGATGCCAGACGGTTCCCGTCCCGGTCCTGACGCAATCTGGATTTCCGATGAGCGGTGGAACGCGGCTACCGAGGAAGAACGCCGCCCACCCTTTGCCGCTATCGCCCCCGATTTCATCTGCGAGATCGTATCCCCCTCCAATCGCGGCCCCGAGCTCGTCCGCAAGGTGGAGCTCTTCATTGCCAACGGCACCAGGCTGGCCTGGGTCATCAACGCAGAACGTCGTCTGGCAACAATCTTCCGTCCCGGCCAGGCGCCGGAGACACTGGTTGACCCGGAGACGCTGGACGGGGAAGACGTGCTGCCGGGTTTCGTGTTTGAGGTCCGGGCACGCATTTTCGATAACGCGGGCTGAACCGACCGGCCCGGCCGGCTTCGAGCTGACGGTGGACTAATGGATAGCCGGGAGTCGGAACAGCCGGAACCAGCGAACGACGGAGGCGGTACACCTGGATACGAACCTTTGCCGCCTCCGCCCCCGGAGCCGCCGGATGCGCTGAAGCCCTGGTACTACCAGGGCTGGTTCCTCGTGCCAACCTTTGTCTGGTGGCCGTGCAGCGCGATCCTGTTCATCCGGTCACCCTGGCATAACGGCGTGGTCAGCGGGGCGTTGTCCTGGGCCTGGATCATCATCGGCGGTGGTTGGATCTTCCTCCGCCTGCAACTGCGACTTCAGGGCGACGAAACCCTTATTGACCCGACGTTGATTGCCCTGGCGGCGCCGGGCGTGATTCTCACCATCATCACGCAGACGTTGTGGCTCACGCGGGACCGACCACGGATCCGTCAGATTCGGGACGCCGGAGGTTTCGCTGCGTACGACGAGCCGGCAGCCTCCACGACGCCAGGAGTTTCGGCCAACCCCGACCAGCGGGAGCGGCGACCCCGCGCCAACCGCGGCAGTGTCCGCAGCCGGCGACGACGGCGCTAGATCCGCCGTTCGGGAGGTCAATCCGGATCGGCCCCGAAGTGCAGCCCCTCAACGAGGCCCTGCACCATCTCGATGCGCTCGTTGGTCGTCGAAAATGCCATGCCCATGGGCGTGATACCGATGTAGTTGGCCTTGCTGGCGTCGATGTCGCTCCCCTCGCCACCGGCAAGCACCGGACGGTTCCGCGATATCCAATAACGACGATGGCCAAAAGACTCCTCGGAGCGCACCGATTCGCCATAGGCCCGGCCACCCAAACGGGTGACCTGCACGCCGGCGATCTTCTCCGCCGGCTCGTTGGGCACGTTGACGTTGAGAAAATACGCCGGGGAAACCGATGGAGCATCAGCCAGCCGCCGCGCCAGGTGCGCAACCACCTGCGCCGCCAACTGGTAGCGTGGAGCCTGAACGGAACCCACCGATATGGCAATCGTGGGATATCCCCGCACCCAGCCCTGGGTTGCCGCTCCCACGGTGCCCGAAACGATCACGTCCCAACCCAGGTTGGACCCGCGATTGATGCCGCTCACCACCAAGTCGGGTTTAGGATTAACCAGTTGCTCCAGGGCCAGGATGCACGCGTCCGCGGGTGTGCCCTGGACGGCCCAGGCGCTGATGGGGTGGGTAGGCGCCGTGTCCGGAGCCGGCACCAAAACGGCGTCGGCGCTGCGCGGTGGGCTATCTTCGCCGGGAGAATACTGGGCGAGGTACTGCTCGGCCGGCACCGTGTGCACGAACAGCGGGGCGTGCAGCGTCATGGACGCGCCCACGCCGGATTGTTCCCGGTCAGGCGCGACGACTACCACCTCGCCAATTTCAGCCAGACTGCGCGCCGCCGCCCAGATACCGGTGGCGTGGATACCGTCGTCATTGGTAAGCAAGATTTTCAAAAGGTAGCCTCTGCGTTCAAGATTAACCGATCGATTACGGATACATAGACCATGTCAGAATACCAGCCACATCAAACTGGCCGCCGTAGCGCTTACGGCGGCCAGTCCATTCGCCGGTTTGCTCTACTGGATCAGTGATGCGCCAGTCCGATGGCGTGGAGCAGGGCATGCTTCACCTCCACCGGCGCGATGTTGGAGCGGAAGTCGGCAGAGGCGAACACGTCACCGATGATGTCAACGCCGGCAGCGTCGAGGTCTTCGCCCAATCGTGACGTGGCGGTGGCAATGCTATCCATGGAAAGCACTCTTCCAGTCAAAGAGCCTTCAACTGTCGGCGCTTTGACAGGGCGCGGCGTAAGCCCACCCACTGCCACCGAGGCCGCGGTGCAGCGATCGCCGTCCATGGTAACGACCACGGCGCCACCCACTACGGCGTAGAAGCTGGCCGGATGGGCCATCTTGGCGTACTCGGCGCGCTGGTTGGCGGCCAACACAGGCACGCTCACCGTGGTGATGAGCTCGTTTTCGCCCAACACGGTAGCGAAGGCATCTTCGATCAGATCGGCGACCGCTATGGTGCGGCTGCCGGCCGGCCCCTGGGCCGACACAGTGGCGCCCAGGGCGGTAAGCACCGTCGCCCAATCCGACGCCGGGTCGGCGTGGGCCAGATTGCCGCCGATGGTGCCCCGGTTGCGCACCGCCGGATCGCCGATGCCGCCGGCCGCCTCGGCCAAGAGGCCGTTGGCCCGATGCACGTCGGCCGACGAGGCGATCTCAGCGTGGGTCGTCAGCGCGCCGATGTTGATGGTATCGCCGCTGATGGAGATGCCTTTCATGTTGGCGATACCACCGATGTCGATCACTACCTCCGGCCGGGCTAGTCGAAAGCGCATCAACGGGATGAGGCTGTGGCCTCCGGCCAGGATTTTCGCTCCCGGGTTGTCGGAAAGAAGCTGTACCGCTTCCGCGATGGAACCGGCCTTCCGGTATTCAAAATCTGCTGCAAACATTGCAATCAGTCCTCCTGTGCCGGCGCCGGTTAGTGATTGTGCCCATGACCGTGGTCATGGCCGTGGCCGTGATCGTGACCATGCCCATTGCCCGTATAACCCGCGTCCCTTATGGCCCGCCAGACCCGTTCGGGAGTGAGCGGCATGTCCAGCGAGCTCACGCCGATGGGTTTCAGCGCATCCATGACCGCGCTGTAGATGGCCGCAGTGGAGGCGATGGTCCCGGTCTCTCCGATACCCTTCACGCCCAACGGGTTGTGCGGCGACGGGGTCACGGTGGAGTGGACCTCGATATCCGGCACCAGGTGGGCGCGGGGGATCGCATAGTCCATCATCGTGCCGGTGAGCAGTTGGCCGTTGTCGTCGTAGACCGCGCCTTCCCAGAGGGCCTGGCCGGCACCCTGAACCACGCCGCCGTGAACCTGGCCTTCCACTACCATGGGATTGATCTGCGGGCCGCAGTCATCCACGGCAACGTAGCGGTCCAGCGTGATGTGCCCGTTGTCCGGGTCCACGCTGACGATGGCCGCGTGGGCACCGAATGGGTAGCTGAAGTTAGGCGGGTCGTAGTAGGTACTGGCTTCCATGCCCGGCTCGATGCCCTCGGGCAGGTTCCACGCCACGTTGGCCTGCAGGGCCACATCCTGGATGCTCTGGGCGCGGTCCCGAGCGCCGCGCACGAAGAACTGGCCGTCCTCGTACTCGATGTCGGCCTCGTCGGCCTCCAGCAGGTGGGCGGCGATGACCCGGGCCTTGTCGCGCAGCTTCCGCATGGTCAAGGCAACCGCTGCGCCGCCGACCACCGTGGTGCGGCTGCCGTAGGTTCCCCAGCCCATCGGGGTGGTATCAGTGTCACCGTGGACCACTTCCACATCATCGACATCAACGCCGATCTCGTCGGCGACGATCTGGGCGAAGGTGGTTTCCTCGCCCTGCCCGTGGGGTGACGTGCCGATGAACACGTTGACCTTGCCGGTGGCGTAGATGCGAACCGTAGCGCTCTCCCACAGACCACCGCCGAAACCAACGGCGCCGGCGACCTGGGACGGCCCGAGACCGCAGATTTCACAATAGCAGGCGACACCAACTCCGCGGAACGTCCCGTGCTCGCGCTCGTGCTCCTGGTCGTGACGGAATTGGTCATATCCGATGTGTCCCAGGAGTTGGTCCAGGGCGCCGGAGTAGTTTCCGCTGTCGTAGGTGATGCCGATGGCCACGTCCCGGTTGTTGTCGAATGGCTCGATCAGGTTGCGGCGACGCACTTCCACCGAATCGATTCCAACGGCGTCGCCAACCTTGTCCATCAGGCGTTCCAGCAGGAACGTTGCCTCGGGGCGGCCGGCGCCACGGTAGGCTTCCACCGGCGTCGAGTTCGTGAACACTCCGTAAACATCAGCTTTAATGTTGGCGATATCGTACGGGCCGGAGTACATCAGGCCGTGCAGGATGGTCGGGATGCCCGGCGCGGCAGTGGACAAGTAGGCGCCCATGCCGGCGTAGACCACGCTGCGGACGGCGGTCACCTTGCCGTTGGCATCGGCGGCCATCTCCACATATTCGACGTGGTCGCGCCCGTGGGTAGTGGCAACGTAATTCTCAGTGCGGGTCTCGGTCCACTTGACCGGGACGCCCAACTGCATGGAGCAGAACGCGGTGATCATTTCCCACGGGTAGACCGCGATCTTCGCCCCGAAACCACCGCCGACTTCAGGCGCAATGACGCGGATCTTGTGTTCCGCCACGCCGGTCACCAGACAGGTCACGAACCGGGCGATGTGCGGGTTCTGGGTGGTGTTCCACAGCGTCAACTCACCCATGGCGGACGACCACGACGCGATGGCGGAACGGGTTTCCATGGGAGTGGGGATGAGCTTCTGCTGGTTGATGGTCTCTCTTACGGTTATGGCGGCGTCGGCGAAAGCGGCGTCGGTGTCGCCACCCGCGGCGACCCAGTGGAAGGCCTGGTTGTTGGGCGCGTCCTCGTGCAACTGGGGAGCGCCGTCGGCCAGGGCTGCTTCGGGGTTAATGATCGAAGGCAACGGCTCGTAGCCCACGTAGATCAACTCCAGTGCATCCTCAGCCTGGTAGCGGTTCTCGGCCACCACTACCGCTACGGCGTCTCCGACATAGCGCACGACGCCGGATGCGATTGCCGGATAGGCGACGGCCTTGAGGTCGGAGTCGGGGATGGCCCAAGCGCAGGGGATGGGGTTCAACACGCCTTCGATGTCGGCGCCCGTGTACACCGCGAGCACGCCGGCTGAGGCCTTGGCCGCATCGGTGTTGATGCTGGTAATCCGGGCATGAGCGTGGGGGCTGCGCAGGATGGCCGCATGGACCATGCCGGCCAGCTTGATGTCATCGGTGTAGGAGGCCTGGCCGGTGATCAGTCGAGGGTCCTCCCGGCGCCGGATGCCGGAGCCGAATATTCGCGTAGTCATGGCGTCAGCCTCCTTGCCCGGCAGCGGCGGCGGCCAGAGCGGCCCTGACGATGTTGTTGTATCCGGTGCAGCGGCACATATTCCCTTCCAGTCCGGCCCGAACTTCCTCGGCCGACGGGTTGGGGTTGCGCTCGATGATCTCGGTGACCGTCATGATCATGCCGGCGGTGCAATAGCCACACTGGAGGCCGTGGTTGTTCCAGAAGGCTTCCTGGACGGCGGTGAGGTTCCCTACGTCGGCCAGCCCCTCGATCGTGGTGACCTCTGCGCCATCGGCCTGCACTGCGAAGGCGGTGCACGATTTGACGGTTACCCCATTCATCTTAACGACGCAGGCGCCACACTGGCTGGTGTCGCAACCAATCTTGGTGCCGGTCAAATTCAGAGTCTCCCGCAAGAAGTGGACCAGGAGTGTGCGGGGTTCAACTTCAGCGGAATGCGAGCGGCCATTCACGGCAACCGTGATGGGTACTTTGTTCGGCAAAATACACCTCCTCTATCAGGAACGACCGCCAGGTTGGCGGTGACAAGGGTGAGGTAGTGAGCGCAACGAATCGGCAGCATTCAGCGGCGTCGATTCGTTCGTGCGGCAGTATAGACGGCGCGCCGGCAGACGGTCAAATTGGGGCAATGAGGAGGATGGGTTGCCGGATCACGGCAGGCGTTCCAGGGTCTGGATGAACTCGGCAACTAGTGCTATGCCCGCGCGAAAGTGTTCCGGTCTGAACTGACGGTCGCCATAAAAGCCGGCGTGAAAGTCGGACGCAATGTAGTATTGTCCGATCAGGTGCGGCGGCGCGCTAATTTCCGCAATCAGGCGATTGATTGTGACCAGCAACAGCGTATGCGTGCCGTGTCTCCATCCCTTCCGTTGGGCCGCGGATTTTATAGCGTGGGCGGCGGCGCCCCACAAAACTTCGCAGGCGAGTTCCGGTTCGTCCCTGCCAAGCAAGTCATCCACCAGCGATAGAAAATGATAGCTGCGCTCCCGATAATACTCCCAGTGTCGCGGTGCAACCATCAGTCCATGATTTCCAGGGTTCTGATAAGTTTCTTAACCGGCCCTGTGACGTAGCGAACGCCCGCCTCGTCAATGGGAATCAGCCAGGCCCGGCCACGCCGGTTGAAAGCATGAGCCATCATGGCGTTGGTGTTGAGGTCATCGGCGGCGCCTTCCTCTAGGATCAGCCGGATGGGAACGTACAACTGATCGTTGACAGTATCGTAGGGCCACCCCCGGCGGGCCGCGGCGGCTTTGAGGCCGCAGGCGGCGGCGTCCCACAACGCCTGGGATGCTGCTTCCAGATCGCCGCGCTCCAGCTCTGCGTCCACCTGCGCCAGCAGACGCCAGCTCTCTTTACGATAATGGGCGACGTTGGTATCCGCGGCGTTCATGCGAGCTCACGTCTCTCCTCCGCATAACACGGGCACACTGCGCCCCGAGTATAGCAGAGGGCGCGCCGGCGGGCGGTCGAATTATGGTTGGGCTGCATCAATTCGTGCACGATGCCGCTTCATGTAAAGGCGAAAGATCGCTCATTGTCCTTGACAGCGAGCGATTTTTTGCCGTAAAACTATCATTCAACGTGATACTTCCCGGTAGAGAGTAAAGGAGGTCACCTGATGAGTTACGTAGATGAAAATCTTAGAGGGTGTGTGACAATGGGCTAAACTAGCGCGTGCGGTTCTTGGGGTGAGAATGGGAAGCTGGTTACGCTGGTGGCATGAGCAGAAAGCCTTATCCCAGTGATTTGAACGATGCCCAGTGGGAGGAACTATCTCCGCTGTTGCCGCCGGACACCGTTCGGGGCCATCCCAGAACCACGGACCTGCGTGAGGTGGTCAACGGCGTCCTGTACGTGCTGCGTGGCGGGATACCCTGGCGGATGATGCCCCATGACCTGCCGCCTTGGGGCACGGTGTGGTGGTACTTTCGAAAGTGGCGGGATGACGGGACGTGGGAACGGGTGGAGGAAGCCCTGCGGGGCCGGGTTCGGGAAGCGGCGGGACGAGAGGCCACTCCCAGTGCGGCGATCATTGACAGCCAGTCGGTGAAGACCACGGAAAAAGGGGGCCCAGGGGTTACGACGCTGGCAAACGGGTAACCGGACGCAAACGGCACATCGTGGTGGATACCATGGGGTTGCTGCTGGCGGTGGTGGTTCATGCTGCCAACATTCAGGATAGAGACGGCGCCAAGTTGGTGTTGGCCAAGTTGCTGGGCCGGTTCCCCCGATTGCAGCTGATCTGGGCGGACGCTGGTTACGCTGGCCGGCTGGTGACGTGGGCCTGGGCCACCGGCGGCTGGCTGCTCACCGTGGTCAAACGCAAACCGGATAGCCACCACTTCGAAGTGCTGCCCCGACGGTGGGTAGTGGAGCGTACTTTGGCCTGGCTGAGCCGATGTCGACGGTTGAGCAAGGACTATGAGGAACGGACCGAGAGCAGCGAAGCCTGGGTGCATATCGCCATGGTCAACCTGATGCTCAAACGGCTTCAACCCACCTGAACCCATTTGTCACACACCCTCTTATATCCGGCGAGCAGGTCGTCCACCGGACGCGCAAGCACTGGAGCATCTTCGTCGGCCCGACCATATGGCTCATCATCGGCTTGGTGCTTGGCGGAATTTTCTTCGGGCAAGGAGAAGGATGGATCTGGCTCGGGCTGCTGACCATCATCCTGTCCGCAATCCCCATGCTCAAAGCGGTGATTAAGTACCTGACCAACGAGTTCGCGGTTACAACGCGGCGCGTCATGGTCAAACAAGGATTTATCAAGAGGGAGACCATAGAACTGAACCACAATCAGGTTGAAAGCTTACAAGTTTCTCAAGGCATTATAGCCCGGCTGTTTAATGCCGGAACCGTAGTCGTCAATGGGACGGGCCAGACACGAGCGCCTGTCGATTTCGTCCATAGACCAATGGAGTTCCGGCGCAACGCGCTGGAAACCATCGACAACAGCCCGTAATAACGGCCTTCTCCAACCTCGGAGCGGCGCGCTGACGGTTGTGGCCGCCGGCGCTCCGGTTTTTCCAAACTCAAACCCGTATCAAATCAACCCCGTTTACGGGAGGTCTGAACACGATGGCAACGAACGGAGACCAGGAAAGCAACGAACAACCCCAGCCTCAACTCCAGGGTGACCAGCCCGCCGGCGGGGGCTTCACCATATCGGGCAAGATGCTGGGCATCGTCGGCGGAGGTATCGGCGCCGTGGTCCTCGTCGTAGTCATCGTGGTCGTGCTGTTGGTGAC
Source organism: Dehalococcoidia bacterium (assembly GCA_965203985.1). Classification (GTDB taxonomy): domain Bacteria; phylum Chloroflexota; class Dehalococcoidia; order Lucifugimonadales; family UBA3495; genus Bin87. The sequence goes on along the minus strand of CBDBDS010000010.1, from coordinate 259,317 downwards.
CGGCGTGTTTGGCGGAGGGGGCGGCGGCGCGTCTGGCGGCAGAGATTTGCTGGCCTACATTCCCGGCGATGCAGGGATCGTCGCCATCGGCGACAATCGGGCGGTGTTGAACGGCAACGTCCCAGAAGACCTGATTGAGTATTGGGAGGACAACGAATCCGGTGGAGGTCTCGATGATTTCCCAGATTATTATGACGACCTTGATATTGACGATGATGACGTTGCGACTTTTGCCTTGGTGGCTGACGAAGATCAAAACGACAGTTTGGCAATTGTGCAGGGCGACTTTGAATTCGATGTCATTCGCGAGGATCTGGAAGATGGATTGGATTGCGAGGACGACGATTACCGAGGGTTTGAGTTGTGGGAATGTCCCGACGGCGGTGCGGTAGCGCTTTTTGAAAAGGACGGCTACCTGGTTTTCGCCGCCGAGCGCCGGCAGGGCGATCTGGAGGATCTGTTGACCGACAAGAGCCGCGACCCGGATGAACTGGCGGACGCAGACGACAGCGAAATCAAGGAAATTCTGTCCCGCACCGATGGCGGATGGTTGCAAGTTGCCGTTATTACGGATGATTGCGTCATCGAGCGCTGTCAAGGACTTGCGATCGCCGTGGGTGAAAGCGACGACAGCGACTCCATACCGGCGTCTTACGCCGTCATGTTCAGCTCGGAACGGGCCGCCACCGCTGCGGAAGGCGATGTGGCAATTGACGATCTGATTGGAGAGATGTTTGCGAGTTTCGACCTTGAGCTGGATATCGGAGAGGTGAAAGCCGCGGGCGATTTCGTAGTCGGCAGCGGCACGGCGGAGTTCGTTGACCCGGACAACCCCCGCTCCCGCTCCTCAGTCCCGAGCGACGGGAGTGGGAGTAGCCGCGCAAGTGAAAGGGAAGGAGCTCCGGCCGCTACACAGGTGTCGCGAGGGCAGGCCGCGGCGCCGGCACCACAGGCGCGGACCGCGCCGACGAATACGCCCCGCCCGGAACCTACGGCAACCCCGGTTCCGCAACTGAAACCCGAATCGGTGCTCAGTCTGATACCCGAGGCAACCGACCGTATTTTGTGGGTTCACTGGCAGCACACGTCAGCCGGCAGCTATTTGCCGGAAGATCGCAGCGACATAGCCGGCCAGATTTTCCGGACTATGGACTTCTTCCGCATAGACTTAGACGTCAGCAACGACTCCGTGTCGGAAATAGCCCTCGTTCAGGATCTAGGGATGACAGTGCTGAAGGGCAATTTTGACCTGGCTAGCGTCAAAGCCAAATTGGACGACGGCAACGCCGAACAGGTCAACTACCGCGGTTATGAATTATGGCAAGGGAACCGGGGAACTTTTGCGTTATTTGATGAATACATTGTGCATTCGGGTAATCGCAACCTGATTCAGCAGACCCTCCAGAGCCTGTACCGAGGCTCGGGCTCCCTGGCAGACGCCAGTGAAAACAACGATATGGTCCGGGTTCTGGGAAGAGTGGGCGACGGCGTAATAGTGAGAGCGGTGGTGAGGCGTTGCGGCTTCGAACATTGCCTTGGCTACGGATGGGCCATCACCGACATTGACGCCAATAGCGACATCGGCGTGGTCAACATTGAGTTTCTGTTCCGGAACGACCGCGCCGCCACGGACGCCGCCGCCGAGTACGACAGCATCCTGAATTTCCTGATGAACACATACGGCATAAACATTCAGGATACCGTCGCCGACGGCAGTTTCGTGGTAGGCGCTGCCATTTGGGAGTTCTGATAACCCGGCCCGTCAGCCTCCGCCGTCGCAACTGATCGCCGGAACCAAACACAAGGATTCTGCAATGAGAAACGCCGGGCAATGGTTAGCGCTACCGGTTTTGATACTCACGCTGGCGTCCCTGCTGGCGTCGTTACCCTACGCCACGGTGTCGGCGCAGTCGCCGCCGTTGCCGCCTACGGTCCTTGCCGGAACTGCCTGGTTGGACGGCGAGTTGGTTCCACCGGGCACATTGATTGAGGCGATGCAGGGCGAGGTGCGGATCAGTCGGACCACTGCGCGAAACGATGGGCGGTTCGGTCCGTTGCAGGTGCCGCAACCCTCCGGCGTCGGCCCGGTCTATTTCCTGATAGGCGGACAACGGGCGGATGTGGAGATGACGTGGCAAGCCGGGTTCCTTCAGCCCAACCTGGAGCTGAGAGCCGGGCGGGGAGCGCGGCCCGCACCGGGTCCTGGAGCTACGGCGACACCACGGCCCGCCGCAACGGCCACGCCGGCTCACCCGGTGGCTCCGACGGCGCAAGTGGTCGCCGGACCGGCGGGACCCCGAGGCGAACGCGGCCCGGCAGGTCCCCTGGGGCCGCCGGGTCCCGCAGGCCCGCAGGGGGAACCCGGCCCACCGGGACCCGCGGGTCCTGAAGGCGAGATGGGACCGGAAGGCGAGGAAGGCCCCCGGGGGCGCAAGGGTGAAACCGACGGTTACGGACTGTACACCCTGGCAGCCGCCGGAGTCGCCGTTCTGCTGGCGCTCGTCGCCCTGATCCTCGCCATAGTGGCATTGATGCGACGCAATCGCCCGGTGCCGGGTTCGGGCAACCAAGATCCCGGGTAGCTGGCTTCAAGCATCACTGCTGCGAGCCCGCCGGAGAACATTCAGCGGGCTCACGTTTTGATCCTTCGGGACGCAAATGATCGGGCTGGTATGCTAGATTATCCCTCGTCATCACACCGATTTGGAGCTCTTACACCATGCTGCCCCGACACCTGACCCACGTTTTTCCCGACACCACCGACACCAACCCGGCGGGGCATCTCACCATAGGCGGGTGCGACGCCGTCGAATTGGTGGAGGAATACGGCACGCCGCTGTACGTCCTGGACGAGGCAACGCTGCGCTCCAAGTGCCGGCAGTTCGCGGGCGCATTCGCATCACGTTACCCCAACGCGCAGGCCGTGTACGCTTCCAAGGCGTACATCAACCCGGCGCTGGCGCGGATTTTCGCCGAGGAGGGCCTGGGCCTGGACGTGGTATCGGGTGGTGAGCTGGCCGTGGCGATGGCCGGCGAAGTGCCGCTGGACAAGGTGTACTTCCACGGCAACAACAAGACGCCGGCTGAGCTGGAGGAGGCGGTGGCGGCAGGGATTGGCCGCGTCGTGGTGGACAGCTTCCACGAGCTGGACCTGCTGGAACGGATCTGCGCCGACGCCGGCAAATCCCAGGATATTCTCGTGCGCGTATCACCCGGCATTGATCCGCACACGCATGCCTATACCACCACCGGCATCATCGATTCCAAATTCGGTTTCTCCATCCAGACCGGCGACGCCGAGAAGGCAGTCCAGCAGGCCATCGCTGCGCCTCACCTCAACCTGCAGGGTCTCCACTTCCACCTGGGATCGCCGATTTTCGAGCTGGAGCCGTACCAGGCGGCGACCGATCTAGTGCTGCGGTTCGCGGCCGGCCTGCGCGAGCAGGGTCTCAACCTCCGGGAGTTCAGCCCGGGCGGCGGCTTCGCCATCGCCTACACGCGGAACGACCAGCCGCCGAGCCCAGACGACTATGCCGAAGCCATCGTGAGCACACTGAATGCCACCTGCGACGAGCTGGGCATGGAACAGCCGTCGCTGGTGATCGAGCCGGGGCGTTCCATCATCGGACCGGCCGGGGTTGCGCTTTACCGCATTGGCGCGATCAAGGAGATACCGGGCGTGCGCACCTACGTCAGCGTCGATGGTGGGATGGGGGACAACATTCGGCCGGCGCTGTACCAGGCTTCCTACGAGGTGCTGTCGGCCAACCGTCCCGCTGCCGACCCGGACGCAACCGTGACCATCGCCGGCAAGTACTGCGAATCGGGCGATGTCCTGGCCTCGGACATCCTGCTGCCCGCTCCGGCGGCGGGCGACGTGATCGCCATCCCAGCCGCCGGCGCATACTGCCCCTCTATGGCCAGCAACTACAACCTGAACCCGCGCCCGCCCATCGTACTGGTAAAGGATGGTGAGAGCCGGCTGATCCGCCGGCGCGAGTCCTACGCGGACATGATGCTGTGTGATCTGTAAGCCGGCCAATCGGCAACTCGTCCCGAGATCGTCGACGGAGCAAGCAGCGTGTGGTCGACCATCGGGCAGGACCACCTGCTGAGGCAGTTGGACGCCGCCTTGCTGTCCGGGCGGCTGGCCCACGCCTACTTGCTGTCGGGTCCGCCGCACGTTGGCAAGATGACGCTGGCTTTGGATATGGCCGCCGCTGTCAATTGCGGGGTACTTGGCGGGAAACAAGCGGGGTCCATGTTTGCGGAGCCTAGCGATTCCCATGGACCGTGCGGCGATTGCGAACCCTGCCAACGGATACGTCGCGGTGTGTTTGCCGATCTCAAGATCGTCGCGGTTGGCGGAGATCCCAGGGTCGCCACTCGAATCAGCATTGAGCAGGTGCGCGAAGCCGAGAGCTTCCTCGCCGTCACGCCGGTGGAGGGATCGTGGAAGGTGGTGATCTTCGATGGCGCCGAAACCCTGGCGGCAGGACAGAGCGAGCCGGCCAACGCCCTGTTGAAGACGCTGGAGGAACCGCCACCCCAGGTGCTCGTGCTCCTGCTTACCACCAACGAGGACGCGATATTGCCGACCATACGGTCGCGCTGCCGGACGCTGCCGTTACGCCCCATGCCGGGTGAGGCATTGAGCGAGTATCTGGAATCCAATCACGGAGTCGAGCCTGACCAGGCCCGTCGCCTGGCCCGTCTGGCCCGCGGGTGCCCGGGGTGGGCGATCAACGTCCTCGACGACCCGCACCATCTGAACGCCTATCGAGAACAACTTTCGCAGGTTTCGTCAGTTGCGTCGTCGCCGTTGGACGCCCGGTTCAACTACGCGAACACCTTGGCAGGCAGTTTTTCCGGCGACCGCGAGTCGGTTCGGCAGGAGCTTTACCTGTGGGAACGCTGGTGGCGCGATGTCCTCCTCGTTAAAGAGGGCCTGCCGGAGCGCGTTCACAACGATGACCGCCTCGCGGAGATAACCGGCCACGCCGATGCGGCGACCACTCCGGACATCGTTGCTTTTCTGGAAAGCGTCCAGGAGACCCTGAGCGCGCTGGACGCCAACGTCAACCCACGCCTGGCGCTGGAATGCCTGATGCTCGCGGTGCCGGCCGGAGTGGCCTAGCCCGCACCGATCCCCGCAAAGTCACGCCGCTTCGTAGGCTTTGTTGCGCCCCCTGGTCACCGTGCGGAGCCGTCCCTGCCTTTCAAGCCTGCGAATGACCTGGATCACGCTCGGATCGCCGTAACGACGGAATTTGCCGGTGATCTTGCTCTGGGTGCGTGCGGTTTCGCAGTACTCCAGGACTTGTTCGGCCAAGAGGTCGCTCACTTCGGGCAGGGCCTTAATGGGCATGACAAAGGTATGACCCGGGTTGCCGTCGGCGTCCTCTCCGGGTTGAAATTCCAGGCGATCGCTATGGGCGGTGAGGAAGGAGCGGACCCGGCGGCGCAGCGACCCACCCGTGCCCGTCGATCCGTACCCGTGCACAATCTCGAGGTTTTCTGATGATGAACCGTCAGCCAGGATCCGATTGTAGGTCGCGATCAGTTCGGTCAAGGCTTCCGACCAGGTTCTTCCGTGGAGGTCGATGCTGGCCATGGAGCGTCAGTCGGCTACCGCCATCAGGGCCGGCTCATTTTCGCTGCCGTTCCGCGACTTGGCGGCGGTTTGCCAGGGTATGTATTGCTTCCACTCTTCCAGGATGGTCCGGTTCTCCAGGATACGGTACGGATTAGGTTGCGGAGCGGTCGGCAGGCGGCGCAGTTTCATGTTCGCCTCTTCGGGCGTGCGCCCCGCCTTGTTGAGATTGCACCGACCGCAGGCAGCCACCACGTTGTCCCAGGTGTGCGGGCCATGTTGACGGCGGGGAACGACGTGGTCCAGGGTAAGCTGCTGGGAGCGCTTGCCGCAGTACTGGCAGGTGTAATGGTCCCGCAGAAACACTTCCTTCTTGGAAAGACGGCGGGGCGCGAACGGACGCTTGACCAGATACACGAGCCGGATTATCGACGGGGCGTTCAGGGAAGCGTTGTAGGTGCGGATGCGCGATGCCTCGGCTCGCTGTTCCAGGAGCTCAGCCTTGCCCTTGGCCACCAGGACTATCGCGCGGCGCACCGTGCAGACGTTGACCGGGACGTAGTTGAGGTTCAAGACCAGGACCGGCGCGGTGAGCCGACCCGGTATCGGGGCCTTCCCGTTGCGTTGATCGTCCTCCGACGTCGTGGAGGCATCCGCATTGCCGGGCTTTCCGCCCGAACCGTTGGCTTTGGGTTGTCGACCATTTTGCCTGATCCTGGTCGCACCCTTTTTTCGACCCGTTCGTCCCCGGCTTGCCATCTGCCAACCCCAATGCAGGTAGCGTATTCGCTGCCGCGTCGTGCCGAAACGATAATTCGTGGTTGATAACGCTGCACCTATTATAACGCCGATTTCCATAATCCGACACGGCGGCCATCGCCCTTGCCGAGAGTCAACTCTCAAGGGTGACAATCGGTACTGCAAAACTCCCCTGACACCGCATTGAAACGCCTTTTCGATCCACACCTAACCACCGTCCCATCGTCGTTTCTGGCCGGCCAAACGAGGTGGCACCCACCGTGTGATAAACTAACCGCCGATTTTCAGGCTAGGGCGTTGCAGCCCGGCGCGCAACGCTCCAGGACAAAACGAGCATGGTTCCCCCCGATTCCCTGTTTGGCGTCATTCCGGTTTGGGTCGGCGTTTATGTGCTCACGCTGTTGACATTCGGCGTGGCCAACTACGTCGTTTATCACCGCGTGTTTCGGCTGGTGCTGCAGGGAATGCCCGTAGCCAGGTTCGACCGGCCGATGACCAGGCTGGTCGGAGCGGCGGGCATCGTGTTGGGGCAGCGCAAGGTCCTCCAGCGGGTCGGCCGTTTGGATCCGCGTTCGCGCCGCATCGACCTGGCCGGATTGGGACACGCGGCCATCTTTTGGGGCTTCCTCTCGTTCAGCCTGTCCTACCTGATCTTCATATTCGGCGGATCAATCTGGCACCCGCTTGGCGAGACCATCCTGACCAAAACCGGCGTCCTGGTCTACAGCATCTACCTGGACATATTCGCCGCGGTCATCCTGGCTGCGCTCATCTGGGCGCTGTTCCGACGGTGGATCGCGCAGCCACACCGTCTGAGTTTCGACCTGACCCGCAAGGGCGAGTCCGTGATAATTGTCGGACTAACCGCCGGGCTGATGATCGCCACGCTGCTGGTCCATTCCTTTTACGTGGCAGCCGGGGGAACGGGTCCCGAGGCCGGCGTGTTCATCGGCGCAGCCATCGGCAACTGGCTCAGCGGCATGGGCATGTCCCAGGCGACGGCCGGAGTTTTGCAGGCGATCTTCTGGTGGGTTCACCTGTTGATTGTGCTGGGATTCGGGTTGTACATCCCATTTTCCAAGCACATCCACATGGTGGCCGCACCGCTGAACGCCTTCTTCCGCAACCTCGAGCCGCGCGGCACGCTGGCGACCATGGACCTGGAAAACGTGGAGCGGTTCGGAGCGTCCCGGGTGCAGGACTTCACTTGGAAGGAATTGCTGGACGGTTACGCCTGCGCCGTGTGCGGCCGGTGCACCGACGCTTGCCCCGCGCACACCACGGGCAAGGTTCTCTCCCCGATGCACATCGTCGAGAACCTCAAGGAGCACATGATCGCCATCGGGCACCAGGGCGAGCGTGACGCCGAGCACGTGGAGCCCATGCCGCTGATCGACGGCGCGATCCCCGAACAGGCGATATGGGATTGCGTATCCTGCGGCGCCTGCATGGAGGAATGCCCGGTGGTCGTCGAGCACGTGCCCACCATCATCGACCTGCGTCGCAGCCTGGTGCTGGAGGAATCCCGGATCCCCGAGACCGGCATGAACGCCCTGTTGAGCATGGAGCAGCGGGGGCACCCGTGGCGAGGCACCACCTTCGCCCGCACCGATTGGGCGGAAGGGTTGGGCGTCCCGACCATGGCGGAAAAGCCCGATGCCGAGGTTCTGTTCTGGGTGGGCTGCACCGGCGCCCTGGAACAGCGCAGCCAGGGCGTCGCCCGTTCGATGGCCAAGGTATTGAAGTCAGCCGGGGTCGACTTCGCCATCCTCGGAGACGAGGAGAGTTGCACCGGCGACCCGGCCCGGCGCATGGGCAACGAGTACCTGTTCCAGATCCTGGCGCAACAGAACGTCGAGGTCTTGAACGGCTACAACGTCAAGACCGTGGTCACCATTTGCCCGCACTGCTTCAACACTATGAAGAACGAATATCCGCAGTTCGGCGGCGAGTACGAGGTGCTGCATTACAGCCAGTTCGTGGACACCCTGATCCGCGACGGCAGGATCAAGCCCGTGAAAATGATGGACGTGTCGGTGGCTTACCACGATTCCTGCTACCTGGGCCGCCACAACGGCGTTTACGACGAGCCGCGCAACGTCGCCAGGGCCATTCCCGGCCTCAAGCTGGTAGAGATGGAGCCCCGATGTCGGGAACGCGGGTTCTGCTGCGGCGCCGGCGGCGGACACATGTGGATTGAGGAGAGCCAGGGGGAGCGGATCAACCACGCACGAACCGACCACTTCCTTGAAACCCAAGCCGACACGGTGGGCGTCTCGTGCCCGTTCTGTCTCCAGATGATGACCGAAGGTATTCAGTCCAAGGGACACTCCGAAAATAAGGATGCCCGTGACGTGCTGGAAATCCTCGCCGACAGCCTGGCCGACGATTAGACGCAACGCTCCATCGAATCCAACAAGATCTAATCCAGCCAGGCTGTTCCTGCGAACGTCCGTCATCGTCCGGTGGATCGTATCGATTGATGGAATCCGGGCGGCCAGCGGCCGCCACACACCCATCGTGTCAGTTCATGTCTCGTTGACGGGGATGTTGAACCATGTTCATGGACATACTGGAACGTCGGTTGCTTTTCCAGCCGCGACCAGTCTGTGGTGCCCTGCCGACCGACCTCGGCATGGAGTTCGAAGAAACCTGGTGTGAGTCGGAACGCGGCCACAGGTTGCAGTGCTGGTATGTCCCTGGTGACCGCAGGCCTGATCTGACCTGGATGTGGTTTGGTGGCGCGGGCGGCAACTTGAGCCTTCGCGTCGGCGAGTTTGCGGCGGTCAGGAAGCACACCGGCGCGAATATCTTCGGGTTCGACTACGGTGGGTTTGGCAACAGCCGGGGCAAGGCGACGGTACGCAACACTGCCGCCGACGCGGGAGCGGCATTAGCTCACCTGCAACAGGTGTATGGCGCCGACCGAGCGCACACCCTGTTCATGGGAATCTCGATGGGCGCGGCCGTGTCCATCAGGCTGGCGGCCGAGTCATGGTCGCCGCGGGCGATGGCGCTGGTTGCTCCGTTCGCCTCGCTGCGCGACATGGGCAAGTTGTTCTATCCCACCCTGACTTGGTCCGGGCGGTTGGTCGGCAATCGCTACAACTCGGCGGCTCTGGTTGACCGCATCGACTGTCCGCTGCTGATACTGCACGGTGGCGACGACGAACTGGTCCCGCTGTCACAGGGACGCAAGCTATACGACGCCGCGCGCGAGCCGAAGCGGTTGGTCACGGTCGATACGGCCGGCCACATGAACGTTGGCGATTACCCTGAGTTTTGGGAAGGGCTCTGCGCTTGGTTGGACCAGGCGGTCCTGAACGACGCCAACCGTGCCGTCCCGGGCCGGAATTGACGGACCTCGCTGCCAGCGGGTGCGATATTGCGTGGCCCGCAAGATTGCCCTATCATCCGCCTCCAGGAGCGCACCCGCAACGCCAATTGGAGGGAGGGAAATCATGGCACAGAGGCCCGACGTAAAGCGGATGGAAGTTGAGATCATTTATTGCTGGGATTGAGGCCACGCCGGACGCGCGGCCTGGATGGCCAGCGAAGCTTTGACCCGCACCGGTGACAACATTTCGACATTCAAGTTGACCCCCGGCGACCACGGCAAGTTCGACATCCTGATCGATGGCGAGTTGGTGGGCGAGCATAAGCACACGCCCGACGCCCATCTATTCCCGGACCTCCAGGACCTGATGGCCGCCATTAACGACCGAATCTAAGCCGGTGCTCCAGCAGACGCCCGGGTTTTCGTGCGAATATGAAGACCCGGGTGATTTTTGTCCCTAAAACCCGCCCATCACCTCGACCGTGTAATCGAGCACTTCGAGGTCAGGGCGGGTCTCAATCACGAAGTCCACCACGTCGTCGATCCGCGACCTGGTGTGGTCCGCGCTGACGCCGACGCAGGACACGGCAAGGGTTACGCTCTGCCACGCGTTGCCATCGGCTCCGGCATCCTGGGCGACCGAAACGTTGAACCGCCCGCGTATTCGCTGGATCAGGCTGCGGGCAGTCTGTCTCCGGGTCTTGAGGCTGCGACTCTCGGGCACGCGGAGACTGATGTGCGCTATTGCTACATGCATGAGGTTGTTTTGGGGCCACTGCCGGCCCACGGAAGGGTTTACCGAGTCTAACTTGTCCGGTGCACCGGAGCACGGGCCCGCGTCGGGGGCGCTTGGGCCGGTACTGATACTCACCGGCGCCCGATATTCACATTCGGCTATTAGTGCCGGTATTGACGATGGATAAGCGTCGGGATAGATTATGACCGAATGCCGATTGGCATAGGTACGATTATCGATCGCTTCCACCATACGTAACTTTGATCGGGATACCTGACGCATTCAACAAGGGTCATCATACGAGCGCATGACATCACGTTCCAGCGGACCAGGTACCAGCCCCATGACGGCCACATCCCCCGGCGAAGTTCCCGAGGTGGTCATTTCCAGGTTGCCGCAGTATGTCCGCATCCTATCGCAGCTCCTGGAAAGCGGCGAATCGGTTACCAACTCACAGCAGTTGGGCGAACAGCTGCAAGTGACGCCGGCTCAGATCCGGAAGGACTTGTCCTACTTCGGCAGGTTCGGCAAGCAGGGCCGAGGGTATGTGGTGCGCGACCTCTTGCGCGAACTCAAGCAGATCCTCGGCCTGAACTCGGAATGGAACGTAGCGGTGGTCGGTGTGGGCCGGTTGGGAAACGCGATCCTGAACTACCCCGGCTTCAACCCTGACGGGTTCCACCTGGTGGCGGCATTCGACAACAACCTCGGTAACGTTGGGCGGCAGGTGGGCGGCGTGTCGGTGCAACCCATGGGCGAAATGGCGGAAACGGTTGCTGAACGGAACATCAGCATCGCCATCGTGGCCGTACCCAGCGCCCATACCCAAACGGTGATCGATCAGCTGGTGGAATGCGGAGTCCGGGCGATCCTCAACTACGCGCCCATCAATGCACAAGTGCCGGATGGTATCCGGGTACGCAGCATTGACCCGGTGCTGGCCCTGCAGTCGATGACCTATTACCTCACCGACGCCGGTTCTTCGGTCAACGGCTTGACGCCAGGCGGCTGACCCTATTGCGGGGCTTGCCGCGCTAGCGAGCGGTGCGGTGCCGACCGCCGCCGGCGCGCGACGGTCACGCGAACCTGGGCTCGGCGGAGGGAAGCCACCGCCTGCTCCAGTTCGATGTCAGATTCCCGACTGGCAATGCGTTCCTGTGCTCGCGCCAACGCTTCCTGGGCCCGCGCCTCGTCGATTTCGTCCACGTCTTCGGCGGCGTCGGCAAGCACGATAACCAGATTGCCCAGCACTTCCAGGTATCCGCCGGAGAGAGCCAGGTAGCTCTCGTCGCCCCCGGCCCGAACGAGCAACTCGCCCGGCTGCAGCACGGTCATCAACGGCGCATGGTTGGGTAGGATCCCCAACTGCCCGGCAACGCCGGGCGCCACCAGCGCGTCCACTTCGCCGGAAAACACCTCGCGTTCAGCGGTGATGATCTGCAATTGCATCGGCATCGGGTATGGCTCCTGTCAATCCGTGGCCTGGGAAGATCAGGCTGTGGCCTGCATCTCAGCGGCCTTCTCAACCGCCTCTTCGATGGTGCCGACCATGTAGAAAGCCTGCTCAGGGAGATCGTCGTGTTGGCCGTCGAGGATTTCGGCGAAGCCCCGCACCGTGTCACGAAGCGCCACGTACTTGCCAGGCTGGTTGGTGAAGGTCTCGGCGACGAAGAACGGCTGGGTCAGGAACCGCTGGATCTTGCGGGCGCGGAACACCGTCTGCCGGTCGTCGTCAGACAGTTCTTCGATACCCAGGATGGCGATAATGTCCTGCAGGTCACGGTACCGCTGCAGCACCTGCTGCACGCCACGAGCCACACGATAGTGCTCCTCGCCGACGATGCGCGGTTCCAGGATGCGGGCGAAGGAGGCCAGCGGGTCCACGGCAGGATACAGCGCCTGCGCTGCCAACGCGCGCTCGAGCGAAACGACGGCGTCCAGGTGTCCGAAGGTGGTCACGATGCCGGGGTCGGTGTAGTCGTCGGCCGGCACATAAATGGCCTGGAAGGAGGTAATGCTGCCGCTTTTGGTGGAAGTGATCCGCTCCTGGAGCGCGCCCATCTCCGTGCTCAACGTGGGCTGATAACCCACCGCGGAAGGCATACGGCCCAGCAGCGCGGACACTTCCATACCGGCCAGGATGTACCGGTAAATGTTGTCGATGAACAGCAGCACGTCCTGGTTCTGCTCTTCCCGGAAGTACTCCGCCATGGTCAGCCCGGTGAGCCCGATGCGGGCGCGCACGCCGGGAGTCTCATTCATCTGGCCGAACACCAGCACGGTGCTGCCCAGCACGCCGGAGTCTTCCATCTCGTGCCAGAGGTCGTTCCCTTCGCGAGACCGTTCGCCGACACCCGCGAACACGGACACGCCGCTATGAACGGCGCCGATATTCCGGATGAGTTCCTGGATGATGACGGTCTTGCCCACGCCGGCACCGCCGTAGGCCCCCACCTTACCACCTTTAGGGAAGGGGGTAATGAGATCGAACACCTTGATACCCGTCTCAAGGATCTCGACGGTGGGGTTCTGGTCGTCAAAAGCCGGAGGATCCCGGTGGATGGGCCAGAACTGACCGGCTTCCACTGCGCCCAGGTTGTCCAGGGGAGTCCCGGTCACGTCGAAGAGCCGCCCCAGTGTTTCAGGTCCCACCGGGACCGAAACCTTGTTCCCGGTGTCGGTCACTTCGCTACCGCGGGCCAATCCATCCGTGGATCCAAGGGCCAGGCAGCGGGCCCAGTGGTTGCCGATGTGCTGCTGAACTTCCAGCACCAGGCGCTCGCCCGAGTTGTCGACCTCGAGAGCGTCAAACAGGTTCGGGAGCTGATCGGCGGGGAATTCTACGTCCACCACCGTACCGATTACTTGGGCAATTTTACCGGGCATCTTGTCTATCCTCCGGAGGAGCTATCTGAAGACGGTCGGATATCCGCGGGCTCGCCGAAACGTGGTTTCCGCAAGTGGGCCCGGCGGATCATCCCTCCAGCGCGACCTGGCCGCCCACGAGGTCCAGCAACTCGTTGGTGATGCTGTCCTGGCGCAGCTTGTTCATAACCAATGTCAGGTCGGAAGCCAGTTGGTTGGCGTTGTCGGTGGCATTCCGCATCGCTACCATGCGAGCGGACTGTTCGCTGGCGATGCTTTCCAGGATGGCGTGATACACCTGCATCTCCACGAACTGCGGCAGCAGTGCGCTCAGCACGGTCGCCGGATCAGGTTCGTAAATGTAGCCCACCCGTTGGGCCGATTCCAGCGCCGCCGGTTCCACCGGCAGGATCCGTTCTATCACCGGCTCCTGCTGAACGGTGGATACGAAGCGCATGTAGGCCAGGTGCACCTCGTCGAACTCGCCGTCAGTGTACCCGTCGATGACCAGGCGGGAGATCGCGGTGGTATCGGCAAGGGATACGCGGTCGCTCAGATCGGTGAATACTGCCTGGACGGTATCGGTGTAGCGCACCAGGAAGTCGCGGCCCTTGCGGCCGACCACAATACTGCGCACCGTCGCGTCACTACCCAGGATGAACCGGGCCACCTGGCGGTTGATATTGGCGTGCATGCCCCCGGCCAGTCCACGGTCGGGAGTGACCACCACCATGCCCACGGTGTTGACCGGGCGGGTCTCCAGCAGCGGGTGGACCGTGTCGTCGTCAGTTGGTTGCGCTGCCAACGTAGCGATCACCTCATGGATCTTCTCCGCGTACGGGCGGCCGTCGGTGACGGCTAGCTGCGCCCGGCGCATCTTCGACGCTGCGATGAGCGACATCGCGTTGGTGACCTTGCCGGTGTTCTCGACGCTGCGAATGCGTCGGCGGATGTCTCTAACGCTAGGCATTTGCTGACCCTGGCTGCGCCTGAATTGGGGAAATTACTTTCGAGGCTTCCTACTGGAAAGTAGGTTTGAATTCGTTGATGGCCGCAGTGAGCTGCCCGCTCAATTCTTCCGGCAGGTTGCCGGTGTCGCGGATCGCCTGGCCGAATTCCGGGTGTGTCGCGTTGACGTGGCGAAGCATCTGTTCTTCGAACGCGCCCACACGCTCCAGCGGTACATCTTCCATCAGGCCGGAGTTCACCGCGAAGAGGACTATAACCTCGTCGCCAAGGTTGAGCGGCTGATACTGACCCTGCTTCAACGCCTCGGTGGCAAGCTGGCCCCGGGCAAGCTGTGCGCGGGTCGCCGCGTCAAGGTCGGCAGTACCGAACTGGGCGAAAGTTGCCAGCTCACGATACTGAGCCAGGTCCAACCGAAGCCGGCCCGCTACCTGGCGGACGGCACGCGTCTGGGCGGCGCCACCCACGCGGGAGACCGACAAGCCCACGTTGACGGCCGGACGGATACCGACGTTGAAAAGCTCCGGTTCCAGGTAGATCTGTCCGTCAGTGATGGAGATCACATTGGTCGGAATGTACGCCGAAACGTCGCCAGCCTGGGTCTCAATGATGGGCAGGGCCGTCAACGAGCCGCCGCCCAATGTGTCGTCGAGCCGGGCGGCGCGTTCGAGCAACCGGCTGTGCAGGTAGAAAACGTCGCCGGGATAAGCCTCACGGCCGGCGGGACGGCGCAGCAACAGCGACATCTGGCGATAGGCCCAGGCGTGCTTGGTCAGATCGTCGTAGACGATCAGCACGTCCTTCCCTTCTTCCATGAAGGCCTCGCCCATGGCGCAGCCGGCGTACGGGGCAATGAACTGCAGCGGGGCGGAGTCGGCGGAGCCGGCGTTGACGACGATGGTGTGGTCCATCGCGCCGTACTCTTCCAGGATGCCCACCACCTGGGACACTTTGCCCTGCTTCTGGCCAATGGCCACGTAGATGCAGATCAGGTCGGTATCCCGCTGGTTGATGATGGTGTCGATGGCAATTGCGGACTTGCCGGTTGAGCGGTCGCCGATGATCAGTTCACGCTGGCCGCGGCCAATGGGGATCATCGCGTCGATGGCCTTGATTCCGGTCTGCACCGGCGTGTCCACCGACTTCCTGACCACCACGTTGGGCGCGGTGCGCTCCACAGGCATGGTGCGGTCGGTCGCTACCGGGCCCTTGCCGTCCAATGGCCGGCCCAACGGGTCCACCACGCGGCCGATGAGGGCCTCCCCAACGGGAACCTCGATGATCTGTCCGGTGGCCCGGACCCGGTCACCCTCTTTCACCGCGTTGGGATCGCCCAGGATGGCGGCGCCGACAATGTCCGATTCCAGGTTCAGCGCGAGGCCGAGTACCTCGTTGCCGAAATCCAGCAATTCGTTGGACCGGACGCTCTGCAAACCCTGGATGCTGGCGATACCGTCACCCACTTGCAAGACAGTGCCAACGTCGACGAGGGAGAGGTCTCCGCCAAACTCCTCGATCTGACGCCTGATGAGAGAAACTATCTCTTGTCCCCTGACTGCCATCGGCGAGTCTCCTCAATGTTGCGTTGGTTAGGCCGCTTGCGCGCGGACCGTCTGGCGGAGCCGTTCCAGGGCGGAACTTGCGCTGCCGTCCAGCAATTGATCGCCAATCTGGATGATGAGCCCGCCCAGGATAGACTCGTCGACACTTGCCGTGACCACCACTTCCTTGCGCACCATGCGCCCAACCAAGTGCGTAATGCGGTCCAGCTCGGCCGGTTCCAATTCCACGGCGGCGGTAACTTCAACTCGTTGACGGCCCAGGTGTTCATCAAGCAGGTGGGTGTAGGCTTCCTGGACGTCCCGCATGGCATCCACACCACCCCGGCTGACCAGCAGCGCCACCAAATTACGAACCATAGGGTGGGTTTCGGACAGCACTTCATCAATCGCGGATATTTTCCGCTCCAGCGGCACTTCGGCGTGTCGCAGGAACAACCCGAACTCCTCGTCGCCGAGCACATCGGCGGCCAGCCGAAGTTCCTGGTCCCACGGTTCGAGCTGCTCGTGTTGCTCGGCCAGTTCGAAGATGGCCTGGGCGTAGCGCTGACCGGACAGGCGGTTTGCCACGGATTCTTATCTCCCTGGTTCCTGGTTTGACGTGGTCGCCTTGACGGCGAACACGCACGTTTCACATCTGGGACGCCGGAATGGCCCGCGGGTCAGTTCCGGCGTAGCGTCTGCTCACCTTCGGCCAGGACTTGATCGATCAACTCCTGGTGCGCCTGGCGATCCACGCTGCGTCTAATGATCCGTTCCGCCGCGGAAATGGCCAGATCCCCGAAGGCAGACCGGACCTCGTTTATGGCAGCGTCACGCTCACGGGCGATGTCGGCCCGCGCGCGCTCGGAAAATTCCTCCGCCGCCTGACGGGCGCGGCCCATTTCCTCTTCCCGGAAACGCTCGGCCGCTTCACGAGCCTGATCCAGAAGACGCTGGCCTTCGCGACGCGCCTCGTTCAGCTCCTCCTCGATGGCGGAGCGGGATGTGGCCGCTTCCTCACGAGCACGGTCGGCGGCGGCCAGGCTCTCCCGGATGCTTTCGACTCGACTGTCCAGAGCGTTGAGCAGCGGCCGGTAGGCCAGCGCTCCCAGCAGGATCAGAAGGACGACGTAGTTGATCAGGTAGCTGATCAGCGACGGAACGTTCAGTCCCAGTTCAACCATGTTGTTACACCACGAAGAGGAGGATCACTGCGACGATGAGCGAGTAAATGCCCAGAGCCTCAGCGAAGGCGATGGCGAGGATCATGTTGGTGGTAATGGAACCGGCGGCGTCCGGGTTGCGGCCGATGGCGTTCATCGCGCCCGCGCCGAGGATTCCGATACCCACACCAGGTCCGACCACGCCGAGGGCGATGGCCAGTCCGGCCGCCAGGAACTTGGCGCCATCCGCGGTAATCGCCTGCGCACCCACCGACAGCAAAGTGGTGAACATCGTAAGGTCAAGTGCCATTGTTGATAATCCTCCGAACCGAAATTGGTCGCGTGATTTTGCCTAGCCCCTGGCCGTCAAACCACGGGGCAACGTGCCTTGATGGGGATGAGCGTCGGGCAATCAGTGCTCCTCATGGCTTACGGCCACCGACAGGAACACCAGGGTGAGCCCCGCGAAAATGACCGACTGGATCAGACCCACCAGCAGTTCCAACCCGAAGACGAACTGCGTGGCGATGAATGGAACCAGGAAGGTGATCATCACCACCAGAATCTCGCCGGCGGTCATGTTGCCGAAGAGCCGGAAGGTGAACGAGACGATGCGCACCAGTTCCGAAACCAGTTCCAGAACGCCCACGAAAACGTTGATCAGGCCTGACGGACGCCCGCGGAGCAAGTCTCCGAAGGCGAAGAACTTCTTGAGATAGCCGAACCCGTGGGCCCGGAATCCCCAGTATTCGACGAACACGAACGATACCAGCGCCAGCGCCAGGGGGAAGTTGAGGTCGGTACCCGCCGGCCGTACCAGGTGGGTGGCCAGTTTGAACTCGCCTCCCAATTGCGCGCCGTAGCCCACCGCCTGATATATCGGGATGAGGAAGATCGCTATCCAAGCGTTGAACAACACAAAGAAGAAAATGGTGGCGACCACCGGGAAAGCCCGGCGCCCCATCTCCGGCCCGAGGATGCTGGAGGCGAAGTTCAGCACTAACTCGAATAGCATCTCGACCAGGGCCTGCAGCCGGCCAGGAATGACCTTGGGATTGCGCGCGCCTCCGATGAAGAATACCAACATGATGATGCTGGTCAGCCATGCCGAGAGCATGGTGTTGGTGACGGCGAACTGCATCAGGCCAAGGCCATGATGCTCCTCCTTGGCTTCGTCCTTGCCAGCGCTTGCCCCATGGTCGTCGGTCTTCTTTTCGACAACCCGGTAGCCGACGACGCTTTCGCGAACGGTTGCGGGAAACACGGGGTCAGGCGGAAGGTGGATGCCAGGCTGGGAGACGAAAGGCCGCTCCAAGCCGAACATACGGGAGCCAACTGCGCCAACGACGAAACCCACGATCAGGAGGACTGCCGACACGATGCCGAGCAGCAGGAGTACTCGTTTGGTGGTCACGACGGTTCGTTGCCTCCGCGGTCAGGACACGGTTTTTGGGAACGGTCGGCGGTGCGGCAGGGATTGTTGCTCCCGTAGACCGCAGGGAGGATCATTCGGTAGACCCCGTAGAAGGCTACCACGCTGCCCAGAACCGTTCCCACCAACACCAGGAGCGCAACCTGGCCGGTTAGATTGCCCAGCCATAACCCTCCGAGGATGCCCAGGACGATGCACACAGCAACGAACCAACCCAAGCCGGTCAGCCGCAAGGCGGTAACTAACCACTGCGGCATGCCCGTTTCCAAACGGCAGGCATCGTAGCACCCGTACTCCGAACTGTCAATCGGAGATGTTTGCAGAATTCGTAGCCCTGCTTACGAAAACGCCCCACCATCGGGGGCGGGGCAGTACTCGTCGTCACGCCGGTGGTAGGCATTTGGAACCTATTTGCGCTCGAAGTCTTCCATGTCCAGTTCGTTGATCAGATCCGTGAAGGCCGACAATCCCTGGAGCTCCTCTTCCGTGACCTCAGCGGGAGCCGATTCGCCGCTTGAATCCGGCGCCACCGCGGGTTGGCCGGTTTCCTGGTCCATCGAGATCGCGGCCTTGTCCATGACCTGGTCAGCCACGTATATCGGGACCTCGGCCCGCACGGCAACCGCCATGGCGTCACTGGGCCTGGAGTCTATTTCGTGGGTGCGGTCACCGATCCTGACCACGATCTTGGCGTAAAACGTTTCGTTTTGAAGATCGTTTACTAGGATGTGTTCGAAAGTCCCACCCACCGACTTCACCAAGTCAACGAAAAGGTCGTGCGTGAGCGGCCGCGGAACCGACATCCCCTGCATCTTCACCGCGATCGCTTCGGCCTCGGTGGGCCCGATCCAAATCAACAGGAAAAGCTCGGTGGCCAACTCCTTGAGGACCACCACCCGCTGGTAGTTCATCTGGCTGATCCGGATGCTGTCGATTACCAGTTCACGCATCTCGCTCCGTCACTCCAATCAACGCTTCCGGGCTGGTGTGGTCGGATCGGCTTCAAGCGTAATTCCAACCAGCGGGCAAACTGGATTGTACACCCGCAAGAGTCGCCGATGTCAAGCGCAAGTCAATCTCTCCGGCACTCTGACTTGAGTAGCGCCGACCGCACCGGACGACGAAGGGGCGGGTGTGTTCCCGCCCCGGAGTACATTAGCTTTGGGCCGCGGTGTTATCGGAAACGCCCGTAATCGGCAGTTTCCCGCTCATCGCTCGGCGCGAAGTCTTCTGGCGACGGGATGTTCGGGGTCGGGCTGGCCGCCAGCGTTGCGCCGGCAAGCGCGTCGATACCCTTGCGAACCGAGCCGGTGGCCGAGGTCAGTTCGCGCTCCAGGTCCCGCAAGGTGCGCAGGGCGTAGGCGTCGGCCTGGTTGCGCCGGTTCTCTGCCTCGCGCTCCGCCTGTTCAATCATCCGGCGGGCCGCAGTTTCCGCTTCCCGCAGCATTTCCTCGGCTTTTCGGCCCAGTTCGTGCTCGCTGAGGCGAGTCCGGAAATCTTGCTCCAACTGCTGGCGGGCCTGGTGGGCCTCAGAGACGGCGGAGGACATTATGTCGTCCTTGCGGGACAACATTTCCTCGGCCCGCCTGATCTCCTGGGGCACCGCCATGCGCAGTTGCCCTACGAGCTCGCCTATCTTGCTCCGGTCGACCATTGCATTGTTGCTGAGCGGCACGGACTTGCTCGAGTCCACCAACAATTCGATACGGTCGATAATGCTGTCGATATCTATGATGACCCCCTTGGCCGGCGGTTCAGATTGCGCGTGAACGGCTACCGCTGCGGCAGTTGGTATTTTTCCGCCAGGGCCCGAGCCACATGGTCAGGCACCATACCGGAGATTTCGCCGCCCAATTGGGCGACTTCTTTGAGCAGGCTCGAACTGATGAACATGTGCTCCTGGTCGCTCATCAGCGACACCATGTCGACTTCGGGCTCCAGTCGTCGGTTCATGAAGAACATCTGCGACTCGTACTCGAAATCGGGACCGCTGCGAAGGCCCCGAATGATGGCCGCAGCGCCGGCGTCACGGGCGGTGTTAACCACGAGACCGTTGAACGGGCGAACCGTCACGTTTGACATGTCGGCCACCGCTTCCCGCATCAACCCGACGCGCTCTTCGGTGTTGAACAGCAGGCTCTTGGAAGGGGTGTCATAGACGGCGACGATCAGGCTGTCGAACAGCCGGGCGGCGCGTTGAGCCACGTTCAGGTGTCCCATGGTCACTGGGTCGAATGTGCCGGGATAAAGAGCGGTTACCATTCGGGGCTACTCCGTTTTAGTTGTTGGGGTCAGTCAATTCACGGCGGTGCGAACCGCGTAGAATCCTACCGCATTATCCCCGTAGCTGCGTCGGTCAATCTCGTGCAGGCAATGGATATCGGCAGGCAGAGTCACACGATTGCTGAAACCCACGACTACGGTGGAGTCGGTGTTGAGCAGTGTGGACCGGGCAAGTCGTTCCAGGGTTGGGGTAGGCTCTCCCATCGCGTAAGGTGGGTCCAGTACGACAAGATCGTAAGGTGTCTTGTCACCGGACTCGGCCGCGAATCGATTCAACCAGTCCAATACATCCGCGCAATTGACACGACTGACGTTGCTATAACCCGTGAAGTCCAAGTTCTCCTGGATGACCCGACACTGTCGTCGATTGCGTTCGACAAAGTCGGCCTGCATCGCCCCGCGGCTGAGGGCCTCGATGCCCAGGCTGCCGGTGCCAGCGTAAAGGTCAAGGACCCGGCTCCCTTCCACCTTGTCGGGTTGCAGAATGTTGAAGATCGCGGATCTAACCCTCTCAGTTGTCGGTCGTACTCCGGCCACCACCGCCCCAATCAACGGGAGGCCTCGGGACGCGCCGCCGGATATTCTCATTGAGTGCGATTTGCGTGGTGGCATTGTAAAACCGGCCATGCCGCAGTTGACGACTGCTGTAGCGACAAATTTCGGGGCTTTTGCGTTTAGTCCCGGCGACGGCGTCCAGTATATCGCCGGTTCAGGAGAACGATTTCTGCTTGCCCGGCTTGGGGCCCTGTGCTACCATCGATCGCGCCAATTCACGCCGCAATGTGTATGAAGGGCCGCCCGAATTGGGCGCTCGTTCAGGTGCGGCCAATTCCTGAATCTTCCATATCGACCGGCCGTTTGGACGCCATGCTCTCCTCGGACAATGCAACTTCCGGAACTCCGGGCCGGGGAGCCTTTCGTCAGGCACTGGCCGATGCATCCCCCCAGCCCGGCAGAGGCACGGTTGTCACCATTGGCGTGTTTGACGGCGTGCACCGGGGACACCGTCACCTACTTCGCCGGATGCTGGAATTGGCTGGCCCGCCGCTGATCCCCACTGTCATCACTTTCAGCAACCATCCCGCCGAAGTGGTGAACCCCGAACGCACCGTAACCAAGATCATCACCCCCGAAGAGAAAATCCGGCTGTTGCACGACGCCGGAATCGAGAGCGTGATCTGCGTCGAGTTCACCAACGACATCGCCAACCTTGACGCTAACGAATTCACGCACATGCTGGTCGACTGCCTCCACATGCGGGGCATCGTTACCGGCCCCGACTTCGCCCTGGGGCGGAACCGCAGTGGTAACCTGGACTATCTGCGGCGCCGGGGCGCGGCCCTCGGCTTCTGGGTGGAAACGGTACCTCCCCTGGAACTGGAAGGCAGCACCGTGCGCAGCCGACGGGTCCGCAACGCGCTGGCCGACGGCAACGTCGATGGCGCCGAATTCCTGCTGGGACGGCCCTACGCCACCGACGGCATCGTTGTGCACGGCGCCAAGATGGGGCGCCAGCTGGGCTTCCCCACCGCCAACATCATTCCCATCGAGAACTTCGTGATCCCGGCCGACGGCGTGTACGCTACCTACGCCACCGTAAACGGAGTGCGGCACATGGCGGCCACCAGCATCGGCGTGAGACCCACCTTCGGCCTCAGCCAGCGCCTGATCGAAGCGCACCTGCTGGATTTCTCGGACGACATCTACGACGAAAACCTGAAGCTCGAGTTCGTTTCCCGGCTGCGCGGCCAGGAAACCTTTGATGGCATCGATGCCCTCATCTCCCAGATGAACCGGGACGTGGCAAACGCCCGTCTGGTGCTCGAGCAGCACGACCGGCAGGAAAACGCCTGATCCGCCGGTCAGAGTTGACCAACAGAGGCGAGGTGAGCGTTGACCAGCCAAGTCCAGATCCCCGAAAACCTGTCCACCATCACGCGGCGAGGCGTGAGCCGGATCATCTCCGAGGAAGATTTCACCGACATGCTGCGGCGGGGCACGCCGCTGCGCCTGAAGATGGGATTCGACCCCAGCCGGCCGGACATCCACCTGGGTCACGTGGTCGGGCTCCGTAAGCTCCGCCAGCTTCAGGATCTCGGGCACCAGGTAATCCTGATTGTGGGCGATTGGACCGCCCAGATCGGCGATCCATCAGGCCGTTCGGCAACGCGCACCATGCTCACTCATGCCGAGGTGCTGGAGAACGCCGAGTCGTACATGCGCCAGTTCTTCAAGGTGGTCGACCGCGACCGCACCCAGGTCGAATGGCAGAGCCAGTGGTTTGGCGAATTCACCCTGGCCAACGTCATCGAACTCACCAGCCGGTTCACCATTAATCAATTCCTGCACCGCGAAGATTTCGCCAACCGCTACTCGCAGAACCAGCCCATCGCCATCACCGAGATGCTCTACCCATTGATGCAGGCGTACGACTCCGTGGTCATCGAGTCGGACGTGGAATTCGGCGGCACGGACCAGATGTTCAACCTGCTGGTCGGCCGCGAACTGCAGGGGATGATGGGACAAACCCCTCAGCAGTGTTTCATGATGCCCATCCTGGTGGGAACCGACGGCGTGCAGAAGATGAGCAAGAGCCTCGGCAACTACGTGGCGTTGGAAGAGCCGCCTGAGGAAATGTACGGCAAGCTCATGTCCCTGCCCGACGAGCTGATCTCTTCCTACTACGAGTACCTGACCGACGTGCCGGACGCGGACATCGCCGAGATGACGCACGCGATGGAATCCGAGACCGCCAACCCCATGGATTTCAAGAAGGGATTGGCCCACCGGATAACCACCACTTTCCACGATGGCGACGCCGCCGACTCTGCCCAAGCCCATTTCGAGCAGGTGGTACAACGCCGGGATCTCCCGGACGACATACCGGAGGTGGCCCTGACTGAAGTGTCCGGGTTGCCGATCCACCGCCTGCTGGTGCAGACCGGGCTGGTGAGCAGCAACGGCGAAGCGCGCCGCCTGCTCACTCAGGGGGCCGTCGAGTTGATCCGGGCTGACGGCCAGCGGACGACCGCATCCATGGGCGACGAACCCAGCTTGAACGCTGGCGACGTGGTGCGGGCGGGGCGGCGGCGGTTTGTGCGCGTGGTCCCCTGAACAGACCTTTCGGTTCGATATACTGGGGGGCACGGCGCAAACCGTATCTACGCGCGCACCGGAGACACTGGCCATGACCACCGCCAAAAAACCGCTGACCGCCGACGACTTGCTGGCCATGCCCGGCGACGGTATGCGGCGCGAGCTCATTCAAGGAGAATTGATTGAAATGCCGCCGGCAGGCGATGACCATGGATTCGTGGGAGCGGAATTTACGGTTTCCGTGGGAGGATTCGTCAGGCAGAATCGCCTCGGCACCAGCCGAATGGCGGAAACCGGCTTCCAACTCGCTCAGGGTACCGTTCTCGCACCGGATTACGCATTCATCTCTTATGAGCGCATGGCAAGCCGCCCACAGCCACGTGGCTATGTCCAAGTCATACCAGACTTGGTGGTGGAGGTTTTCTCACCCAACGACCGCCAACCGCTTTTGGATCGCAAAGTGCGATTATGGCTCGAGGCCGGTGTGCGCCTGGTTCTGGTGATATATCCCGGTGTGCGGCAGATAGTGGCCCACCACGACGATGGCACCGTGCATAAGTTCGGCCCCGGAGATACGCTGGCCTGCGAACCGGTGCTGCCCGGTTTCGCCTGCTCCGTAGACGAGATATTCGCCTACTGACTCGCGCTCACACCGGCAGGATGGGCGGCGCCTCTTCTGGCAACGTTACATCCCGCAAGGAAAGGTGGCTGCCGTCGGTGAACCAGGGGTTCCTCGGGTCGCGGGAAGGCATCAGCACGGTGGCCGTGCCGGGAGCGGTGACCTCGCCGCGCTGGTTTTCCGCCCAGATGTCGACATCCACCAACGCGTTGCCCTGGTGGATGTACTTGCGGGCGACGCGTCCCTTGCAGAACTGCGTGTCGCCGTAGACGTTGAACCGCCGCGTTTCCACCCGGAGCCGCTTGAGGAAGGCGTCGTCACCCATCCAGTTGGTCATGAGGGTTCCCAACCACGACACCCGTTGCGGGCCGTAGTCGTAGGCGCCGGGCACTCCCACCGCCTCTGCGACGGAGTCCCTTAGGTGACCGATGCCCGTGTACTCCAGGCCACCGCCCGACTCCGGGTTCCTGAAGAAGTGGTTGGGATGGCGCATCGCCTCACGCAGCAGCACACCGTGGGCGCTGGAGCGGCCGGTGCCGACCAGGAAAGCGCTTACGTCCTGCAACGATAGCGGCCCACGCACCACTGTCGGTAGCTCTTCGCCTATTGCGGTGTCTTCCCAGTAGCGCGGTTGCCCGCCACGCGCCGTTTCGTTGAGCACCTGCTCGTCGATCTGCGCCAGTTCTTCCTCGGTGTACTCGTGGCGCTTGGGCACGTCGGCGTACTTGGCCCGCTCGCGGGAGGCGCGCCGCTGGTGGCGAGTGCACCAGCCGACCACCCGGGCCACCACCTCGTCCCGTTGGTTTGAGTAGGTGGTCTCGACATACTGGATCACCAGCCGCCCGGAGTAGGCGCTCTGTTTTTCCTGCACGTCCAGGACCCGCTCAACGCAGTTCACCGCATCGCCGGGACGCAACACGCGGAAAAACTCCCAGTCGTTCCCGGCGAAGAACCCGTGGACACCCGGCAGACCCCAGCGGGTGCGGCCCGACCAATGGCGCATGTAGGGAGCGCACGGATGGCCGACAATGCTGCCGTACTTGGAGTAGGCAGCGTATTCCTGGTCCCGAAACAGCGGGTTCGCGTCGCCGATGCCGTTGACGAAGTTGAGCATCGTATCCGGCGTGGCCTGGCGCACGTATTGTTCGGTGCGCATCCGCACGCCAATCATGGCGCGGGCGGCGGCCAGGGCCTCGTCGGAAATGCCGCCCTCCACTTCCGGAAGGGTTTCGACAACTTGTTGCTGGGACTGTTGCTGGGTCATGGTCGGTTCCTCGTCGTTCGTGCGGTGCCCGGCTAATATACCACTCGCCGCTCTTCCAATCCGCCCAGTTGGTCATCGGTCAACCCGAGGTAGCCGCAGAGCACTTCCCGGTTGTGTTCGCCCAATAGCGGGGCGTGGCGTCGCACCCGTGACGGCGATTTGCTCAGGTTCCACATCAGGTTGAACACCGGCTCTGCGCCTAGCGCCGGGTGCTCTGTATCGCTGTACAGTCCCCTCGCCATGAAGTGCGGGTGAAAGAGCCGTTCCTCGGCTCCCAACATCGGAGCCGCTGCGACCCCGCGTGATTGCAAGAGCTCAGTAATCGCGTCCGCGTCGAGTTGGGATGTCCATCGGGACAAGAGCGCGTCCAGTTCGCGGCGGTGGCGCTGGCGGCGGAACTGGCTGGAAAATCGGTCGTCCGCAGCCCACGCCGGAGAGCCCATGGCCCGCACCAGCGACCGCCACTCCGCCTCTGATTTGACCGCGATGGACACCCATTTGTCCTCGCCAGCGCACGGGTAGTTGCCGTAAGGCGCCATCGTCGGATCATAGTTGCCACGGGGTTGGAGCGAACGACCAGTCAGCGCCTGCTCCATCAGGCCCACGCCCTGGGTGACCACCGTCGCCCGCAACATGGACACGTCGATGTACTGACCCTGCCCGGTTCGGTTCCGGTGGAACAGCGCGGACGCGATTGCGAACACCGCGTGCAGAGCCCCGCAGATGTCGCCGAAGGCATGTTTCAAACCCAGCGGGCCACTACCCTCGTAGCCCATGGTGCTGTCCAGACCGGACAACGAGCCGATGGAAGGCGCGTAGGCGCGCAGGTCTCGGAGCGGCCCCTCCTGCCCTGTGGACGAGATCGAGGCCATGATGATGTCCGGCTTGACGGCCCGCAGGGCCTCGTAACCCAGGCCCAACCGATCCATCACGCCGGGAGAGAAGTTTTCGATCACCACGTCGCATCGCGAAGCCAGGCCCTTGGCCAACTCGACGGCCTCGGATTCCGCGATGTTCAAGGTGACGCTGAGCTTGCCCCGGTTCACGTTGTGAAACATCGGGTTCTGCTCCGGATCCGGCTGATCGCCCACGATGGGTCGGCCCATCCGCATGTAGTCCAGGCGTTGGCGGGTCTCGACCTTGATCACCTCCGCTCCCATATCCGCCAGGACCATGCCCGGCAGCGCTCCGGCCAGCACCCAACCGAAGTCCAGGACCCGATAGCCGCTCAGCACGCCGCGGTTGGTTTGCATGTCATTCTCGCTGGTTGTCATTCGTATCCCTGTCGCGGCGGGTCCTGGCCGTCTCCCGTGGCGGAACGATCCAGGCAGCCAGAGCCGGCATTGCCGCCAGCAGAGCCGCCGCCGCAATCTTGGTGTACCCGCCGCCGTAGACCAGGCTCAGTGTCCAGAGCAGTCCGAAGCAGATCGCGCCAACTATGATACCGGCGATAATGATGACCTCGGGGCGGTGGTTTTTCCTGATGGCAAGCTGGCGGGCGATCAGGCAACTGCCCAGGAAGGCCACCACACAAGCTATCGCGATCCGGATCAGCATGGCGGATGGATGACAGAAGGCGGCGATCGCTGATTAGGCTGGACGCCACGTTGGCGTTAGCGGTCAGATTATCCCGGTCTGGTACAGCTTCACCAGATCCGCGGCGGTGTAGCCGAGTTCATCACAAAGCACGGCCCGATTGTGCTGGCCCAAAGTTGGCGCCGGCTCCGGCGCGGATGATCCAGCTTCGGGCAGCCGGTAGGGCGTCCCCGGGTAAGACACCGGACCGGTGTCATCGCGTTCCATTACGACGAACAAATCCGCCAGCGATGGATCGGAGCGCACTTCCTCATAGGTGCGGACCGGCGCCAACGGAATTCGGTTCTCCAGGGCGATTTCCAGCAGCTCGGCCTTGGTGTAGTCGGCCAGCCACGCCTCTACGTAACCGTCCACCTCGTCAGCGTACAGGTTGTTCATGGCGGTGCGGTTGCGGAACCGCTGCTCCTGCGACCATTCCGGGTTGCCCATGATTTCCAGCAGGCGGCGCCACTGCCGTCCCTCCGGTGAACCCACGAAGATATGGCCGTCCTTGCAGCGCAGAATGCAGTTGGGATACGGGAAATCCAGGGCGTGATGCCCGGTACGCCGAGTGACCCGCCACTCGTAAACCGCCATCAGGGCTTCCGGGCCGTTGTAGAGCCCGGCCATCGTCTCCGCCTCCGCGATGTCGATGTGTTGACCGCCGTGCGTATCTCGGCCTAAAAGCGCCATGACGATTGACGAAGCGGCGGCCATGCCGGCGAAGTATCCGACCTCCGGGGTGCCAAAGGTCAGTGGCTCCCGATCCGCCTCGCCCAGTCCCTCGCAGATTCCTCCGGCGGCGGCCAGGTTGATGTCGTAGGCCTTGTAGTCGCGCCACGGGCCGGACAGACCCCACGGGCTGATGCTGGCCATGACCAGTTCGGGATGTTCGGCGGCCAGCGCGTCGTAGTCCAGACCCAGGCGTTCCATGTCGGCCGGGGGCACGTTGTGCACCACCGCATCGGACTTCGCCGCCAACCTACGCATAATGGAGCGGCCCGTGGGTGTCTCCAGATTAGCGGTGATTCCTGCCTTGTTGGAGTTGAGGTACAGGTACAACCCGCTGCGCTCTGGGTGGGGAACGTCGTCAGGCCACGGCCCGTATCGCCGGGCGTCCTCCCCAGCTCCCGGTGGTTCGACTTTGACCACGCTGGCGCCGGCATCAGCGAGCAGCTTGCCACAATACGGCGCAGAAATCATCGAGCCGATTTCCAGGACACGCAGGCCGGAGAGCAGGGGATAGGTCATGGCTACACAGCGCAAACGAGAGGGGTGGCCGCAATGTTATCACAGGCCGGTGGACGCTCCGGTTAGACGGGAAACCTTCGCCAAGACCGGCGTTCGGCGACCACGTCTGATCCCGACGGATCGCGTATGGGCCATCGGGCGAACAGTCCGTGCTACAACCAGGTCGCATACAGACCGCCGATGTTTGCTATGTTAGACTTGAGCGCGCACGACGAACTCACGAAATCGTACAGAAGGAGGCCCACGATGCCCAAGAAGCGCGGCACCGGCCTGATGATGGTCTGGTGCGAAGTTCCCGCCGACGTCGAGGAAGAATTCAACCAGTGGTACAACACCGAACACTTGCAAGAGCTGCTCTCCGTGCCCGGCGTTCTCAACGCCGCGCGGTACGAGGCCACCAGCAGCGGCCCCAAGCACCTGGCGATGTATGAGCTGGAATCGGCCGACGTGATCAACACCGACGCGTTCAAAAACCGGCCGCCCACTCCCTGGGGCCAACGCGTCGGCCCGCGCGCGGTCGCAACCACCGTCATCAACAACGTCTACCAGATGATCCACCCCACGGACCTGAGCGACGAATTGGCTAACGCGGACATGTCCCCGGCGCTGCAAATCGGGCGCATGGATGTGCCAGAGGCCAGCGACGCCGAGTGGAACAACTGGTACTCCACCGTTTACGTGCCGAACTACGAAAAGGTGCCGGGCTGCATCCGCGGTCGCCGTTGGAAGTCGGTGCGCGGCGAGCCGGCTTACGCCACCGTATACGAGTTCGAAAACCCCGAGGTATCGTCCACTGCGGCATGGCTGGAGCAGCGGGAGGCCCACCCCGACAACGGCCGCATGCGCGACGTCATGACCCACGCCGCTGGCTCCCCCGGGATTTGGCGTAAGACTTTCCAGCCGTAACGAAGCCGAACGGCAAGTAGCGTAAAATGGAGGAGCGGACGCAGGTTCGCTCCTCTATTTGTTGGTGACCCATGACGCTCATCCGCCGCTTTACATCTCCCCCTTGGATCCTTGCCATCGTCCTAGCGGCATGGTTGGGGCTGACACCCACCACGTGGGGACAAGACATAGTGGGGCAGGACTCCCGGCGAGTCGAGACAAATACCGGGCCCTACACCGCGGTAGTGGACACCCAAACGCTGCCGTCTCTCCAGTCGGTGCAGTTCTTCATCACGATTAGCGAGACCTCGACCGGTGCGCCCGCGGAGGACCTGACGGTGTCAGTGCTCACCACTTGGAGCGAAAGCGACGAAACCGGAGACAACATCGCCCTGAGCCCCAACGTTCCCGGGCTCTACACCGCTACCCTGCAGTTTGACCCCGGCAGGTGGGAGACGACCATCTTGATTGAACCACCCACCGGGGGCTCCTACGGCGCCGACGGGTTCGTGTTTGATGTTCCGACACCGAATAGCGACTCAGCGGCGGGTTTCGTGTTCATCGGCGTGGCGGTTGTCCTGATCGCCGGCGCCGGCTACCTCACCTGGCGGATTCGCCAGAACCAGAAAGCCCGCGCCGTCGCTCGTGGAGACGCGCCGCAATGATCGCCACTTTCAACCTCCGTTGGTGTCTCTGGGTGTTGGGCGCCGTTGCCGCCGCATTGGCCGGCGCAGCGCTGAGTGCGGGTATCGCCTCCGCCCACCAGGGCATCCCGCCCGGTCAGACCCCGGCAACCGCTTGGGGCTTCATTACCAATCCAATACCCAGCCTGTTCCTGCTGGGCGCGGTCTACCTTTATGTCAACGGGCTCAACAACTGGCCCAACCCAACCCATCGCGTCAACGGGTGGCAGAAGGCATGCTTTTTCGCGGGAATTCTAGTGCTGTTCGCTGCGCTGCAATCCCCGATTGAGCCCCTGGCAGAGCATTATTTCTCCGTCCACCAGGTGCAGCACCTGATGGTTCGCATGGTCGGCCCGCTGCTGATCCTGCTCGGCGCGCCGCTGACGCCCATGCTGCGCGGGATGCCGACCTGGGCCCGCAAGAACATCATCCGCCCGCTCGTGCGTTCCCCTCTGGCCCGCTGGGCCTACGGCAAGATCACCAACCCGGTGTTCACCACCGTTACGTTCCTCGCTCTGCTCTTCATCTGGCAGGCGCCGGGCCCGCACGACCTCGCGGTCCACAACGACTGGGTCCACGAGCTGATGCACGGAACCATGCTGACCAGCGGGTTCCTGTTCTGGTGGATCGTGATCGACCCCAAGCCCCACCGTTCGAGGCTGCACTACGGTCTGCGCGTGCTCTACCTCGGCCTAATCGTCCTGCCAAACACGCTGCTGGGAGCCGGTATCACCTTCCAAGAGGAACTTATCTACCGGGCGTATCAGGAAATCCCGCGCCCGTGGGAAGGTTTCTCTTATCTGTCCGACCAACGCCTGGGCGGTCTCATACTCTGGGTTCCGGGCGACATGATGAGCATCCTCTCCGCGGGCATCGTGATGTTCATGTGGTACCAACGGGAGATGGAGGCCAACCCAAACCCGCCGATGCCTCAGCCGGCAATGGACGGCGAAGGCGAAGAGGGAGCGGAACCCGAACAACCGGAGCGCTGAAACTCCCAATGGCCAGTTCAAATTGACCGGGAACGAACGTAACTTGTACGATGTGGCCCGTTGTTTGATCAATCCCTCGAATCAACCGGTGAAGTATGGGCACTAGCAACGGACTCCGTCCGGAACCGCGTTTCGACTGGTTTATACCCATTGATGGTGATGGCGCGCGCGCCGGCACGGTCCGGGCTGACCGCCCGCCAACTTTCGAATACCTGCGGCAGGTAGCGGAAACCGCAGAACAGTGCGGCTTCTATTCGATGCTCATCCCCACGCGCTTCGCCAACGGGCTGTTTTCGGAAGACGCGCCCCTGGCGGAGACCTGGACCACAGCGACCGCGTTGGCGGCGGTAACCTCGAAAATCCGCTTTCTGGTGGCGGTGCGGCCCGGGTTCATCGCGCTAGGGTTGTTCGCCCAGATGGCCGCCGCGCTGCACCAGATATCCGGGGGACGCCTGGACGTCAACATCGTGCCCGGCGGCATCCAGAATGACTTCGAACGCGTTGGCGAAGTCAGCGACCATGCGACTCGTTACGAAAGGGCGGAGGAGTTCATCCAGGCCTGCCGGGCCCTGTGGCAGGATCCGCAGCCGGTGACGTACTCGGGCGATTTCTACCGGCTTGCCGACGCCTACTGCGCTCCCGCTCCGGGCCAGGACGGCCCCAGGTTCTATCTCGGCGGCGCGTCCCCGCGGGCGCTGGGGCTCTCCGCCCGCCAGGCAGATGTGCACCTGGGCTGGATCGAGCCGTTGGAGGACACCGCCCAGCGTGTCACCGATTTGAAACAGCAATTCAGCGGGACCGGCCGGCCGCTCACCCTGGGCCTCCGAACCCACCTGGTCATAAGAGACGATGAGGACGACGCCTGGCAAGCAGCTCGGCGCCTCATCGCCGACGCCGCTCCGGAGGTCAAGGCTCAGCGTCAGTCCGCCATCGTCGGCACTCCAATGGTGGGTCAGCAAGCCCAGGCCCGCGAAGCCGAGGACCACCGGCTGGGGCCGCACCTGTGGAATGGTCTGTCCGAGGTACGGGTCAACTGCGGCAGCGCCCTGGTGGGCACGCCGGAACAGGTGGCCGACGAACTGCTGGCCTACTGGCGCCTGGGCATCGATGAGTTCATCCTGAGTGGCTTCCCCCACGTCGAAGAGTGCCAGCGGGCGGCCGCAGACCTGCTGCCGTTGGTGCGCGAGCGGGTGGCGTCCGAAACCCAGTGAGCGCTGATTCCCGCAGGCGCTGGCGTTCGCGCCGGAACATCACGCCTTGACCCGTAATCTTGCCCTGCTGCTCTGGCTGCTGCCCAGGCGGTTACGTTCCGCGTGGGGGTTGCTGGCCGTCACCGCCTTCGGCGTCCTGGCGGCGGTAACCATCATGGCGCTGGGTGCGATGTATTCGCAGGGTTTGGCCGAAGCCGGTTTGCGGCATTCGCTGGCCGTCAGCTCCGCCACCGTGATCAACACGCAGATTGTGGTGCGCAACCGCCCCCTGGGTCCGGAAGACTACGCATCGCTGCGCACCGACATCGAGCAGATCATCGATAACGACGTTAGCTATCTGCGGCGGGGCCAGGAACGCTACGCCAAGATGCTGCCCACTTTGCCTTTCGTCCAGGTGGGCGCTCCGTTCGGGATTTCTGATGTTCCGTTGGGCCGGCCATTTTTCGTGACAGAGTTCGCCGAGCACTCGCGGTTGGTCGATGGTCGCTGGCCGTCGCCCACGGTGGGAAGCGAGCCGGGAACCTGCGTCAACCTCGCCAACGGTTGCCCGCGCATCGAGGGCGTCCTCGGTCTCGATACTTCCCGCCTCATGGGATGGGGAGTCGGCAAGGAAGCCTGGCTGGTCGTGTTCCCCGGTAACGACGAAGAACCCGCCGAGTACATCAACGTCGAAATCGTTGGCATCGCCGAACCCATCGATCCGCGCGAAGAGTATTGGATGGGCTCCGCGGACTACTTCCGCATGGGCGACTGGGAAGGCCGACCCGTAGCGCCCATTTACGTGAACGAGCAGGCGTTCTTCGACGGTATCGGCGAATCGTTCCCCACCCTGGTAGGCGACTACGGTTGGTTCCTGTACATCAACCCGGATGTCATCACCGCGTCAACGGTGCAGCAAACGCGGGACGATCTCACCGCGCTGGAAACCGACATCAACAGCCGATTCCCCCGTTCCTACGTCCTGACCGGACTGGAAAACAGTCGGGGAACCGGTTTGCTGGCCACGTACCAACGTGAACTCACGCTGGCCCGAGCGCCGTTGATCCTGTTCATTTCCCTCGTGGTAGTCGTGATCCTCTACTTCCTAGCCCTGGCCGTGGGCCTGCTGGCCGGCGCCCGTTCCGCGGAGTCATCCATGCTGCGCAGCCGGGGAGCCAGCATCGGGCAGGTTGGAGGGCTGCTGGCGGTGGGCGAAGGCTTGATCGTAGTCGCTGCTACGTTGATCGGTCCGCTGCTGGCCTGGGGCATCGGCAGTTTGCTGCTGGTGGAGACCATCAACCCGGCGGCTCGGGCCGGCGCCGGCGAGGCTCCCCTGGACGTTTCCCTTTCCTGGCAGATGTACGCCATGGGCGCGGTTGGCGGGCTGCTGAGCCTGGCGGTTTTGACCGTCGCCGGCGGCAGCCTGGCCCGTCTCGGTATCCTGGATTTCCTGCGAGCTCGGGCCCGTCCACCATCTGCGCCCTGGCTACAACGTTACTACATCGACATCATCGCGGTGGTCGCCCTGGCCGTCCTGGTCTGGCAAATCCGACAACGGGGCGGATTCGTCGAAAGTGAACTGACCGGCCGGGGTCCCGCGTTGGACCCGTCGTTGCTGTTGGCGCCGTCTGCGGCGCTGTTAACCCTTGCCTTCCTGCTGCTCCGCGCTTTGCCATGGTTGATGACGGGCACCGCGTGGGTCTCCCAGCAGATGGCGCCGGCGTGGATGAGCCTGTCGTTGCGCAGGATGGCGCGTCATCCGCTTCCCTACGCGTCATTGACCGTGGTAGTGACCCTGGCGGCGGCGCTCGGCGTGTTCGCGGGAACCTTCCAGACCACGCTGGCCCGCAGCGAAGCAGACCAGGCCAACCATAGCGTCGGGGGCGACATCACCCTGGGAGGTACCAGCTTCATCGGTCGCACCGAGCAGGAGCGGATCAACCAGCTCAAGTCCATCGACGGGATTGAGGCGGTATCGCCAATCATACGGGAACCGGTTGGGTTCATCGACGGGCCATTCCAGCGCGGGACGGTCATGGGTGTTGATCCGCTGACCATCGGGCAGGTTTCGTGGTGGCGCGACGACTTCGCCGATGGCGTACCAACCCCCCTCGATACCCTGGTTGCGCCTCTGCGAAGAACCCTGTCTCCAGAGACTGCCGGAGTTGATATACCGCAGGACGCTGAGACGATCGGTGTCTGGATCAGGCGCGACGACGCACCGACCGTTGGCGCCTCAGTGCCGCTGCCCAGCTACCGCCTTTGGCTGCGCGTCGGCAATGATCGCGGGCGTTACCGCAACCTTGAGTTGGGCATGCTGAGCCAGCACCAGATCGGTTGGCACCATCTGATGGCCCCGTTGCCCGAGGAGAGTGCGATCGTGCAGGCTGACGACCAATGGCGGGTGGTTTCAATTTTCATTTCCGGAGACTCCTTCGCACGGACTCCGCCGGGTGGCCTTTCCTTTGACGGCATCACCGTGTACGGGCCCGGTCTACCGGCGACCGGCGAAGTGATCGAGGGGTTTGAGGAGATCGGTCCCTGGGTGCCGTTGCCCCAGGCTGGAAACGTTCCCGATCGCACCGAGCGATCCCCGGATGCCGCCCACACCGGCAACACCGGCCTCTCAATCAAGTGGGAAGAGCCATTGGGCCGGTCCCCACGGGGAATCGTCATACCGCCCGCCCCGCTACCGTTGCCGGCCATCACCGGGCCGGGGTTTGCTCCCGACCAGATGGTAAGGATCACCGTGGACGGTTACCTGGTGCCCGCACGGGTTACCGCCACGGTCAACCACTTTCCCACTTTGAATACCAGGCGTTCGTTCGTGGTGGTGTCGGTGTACGAGTTGCGAGCCTGGTTGAACCAGGCTCCCGGCGCCCAGCCTATCACTCCGGACGAGTGGTGGTTCGACGTGGCCGAAGGCGCCGACCGGGAGCGGGTTGCCAGTGAGATCCTGGACGTAGGATATCGACTGTCCTTCCTGCGCGATCGCGACGACGCCGTCGACCTGGCGACGCGCAATCCCCTGGCCGGCGGAGCCTGGGACGCGCTGACCGGAATCGGACTGGCCGCCCTGGCGTTGGCCGTAGCCCTGGCCCTGTGCGCTCACGCCGCAGTAGCAGTACGAGAGCAGCGGGTCGACATGTCAGTCGGCGCGGCGCTGGGCATTCCCCAGTGGCAACGGATCGCCGGGCTGGCGTTGGAACGGATCATCATAGGGATCCTGGGCATCGTGGTCGGCGGACTGGCCGGTTGGGGACTGGCCCGGTGGACCCTGGGCGAGTTGGCCGGCAACGCGGCCGGGGGCGCCGTCACCCCGCCCATCATATTCGTGGCGGAGGGTCCGTGGTTGGTCGCAACCTTCATCTGCCTGGTCGTCGCCGCGATCGCGGCCATCGGTCTCGCCGGCGGGGTGGCGCGTCGTTTGCGCCCGCCCGAAGTGCTGCGAGAAGCGGAGTAGTCCCGCATGACCGCCATCCTCAACCTGGGTTACGTGCTGGCGCGACGACGACTGATGTCGTCCTTTCGCATGGAACTGACTGTTCTGCTGGGCGTCACGCTGGCCGTCGTGTTGCTCTCCAGCGCGGTGGTTTTCAACGACTTGCTGGCTGAAACCGCGCTGCGTCGCGCTCTGGCCGACGCCGAATCCAGCGACGTGAACTTCTGGGTGCGGGTGTTCAACGACCTCGACGACCCACGCACCGCCACGCCAGCCAGCGACCGCTACCTGACCAGCCGGCAGTTCGTCGCGCAGCGCGTCCTGCCTGCTTTGGGCGATGCGGTTGGCGCCGTCTCTTTCCAGGTTGAAACAGCGACGTTCTATTTCACGGGGCGGCCCAACCTCGACCTGCCCAATGACGTGCGCCCACGCGGCCGCATGCAGTACATATCCGGATTGAGGGATGGCAAGGCGGAACTGGTGCAGGGTCGCTGGCCCGGGGTGGCTGGCAACGGCGGGTACGACGACACGACGGGCGACACCGACGGCATCGTCGTCGAAATCGTCGTAGATTCCCTGGGGCTGGAATTCCTGGAGCTTGATGTTGGGGAGGGGTTCGAAATCGTGCCGGCCACCGGAGGTGACAACCAACCGTCAACCCGCGCCGTGGTGGTGGGCGTGATCGAGCCGGTCGACCTGGAAGACGAGTACTGGTACCGCCGGCACAAGCTACTGGCTTACCAGGACGACGATTGGACGCTGGTTCCACTGTTCACCTCGGAACAGGCATTGCGCCAGCAGATCGGTCGCCGTTATCCCGGCATCTACACCAGTTCCGCCTGGTTCGTGCAGATCGACCGGGAAGGTATCCCCGCCAAACGCGTGGATGAGCTGCAGCGGGAACTCCGGCGGGTGCGTCGGGACGTGACCAACAATCTTGCCAACGGCAGCACGTCCACCGGGCTGATCCGCATCCTGGAAGACCACGAAGAGCAATTGTTGCTGGCGCGCATACCGCTTTTCCTGATGGTGTTCCTCGTCACCGGCATCCTCGCTTACTACCTGACCATCACCGCCGGAATGGTCATTCGAGCCCGCGCCGCCGAGATCGCCATGCTGAAGAGCCGGGGCGCGACCACAATCCAGATCGGCATCCTGACCCTGGTCGAGGGACTGCTCCTGGCCGGCCCGGCGCTGGTCGCTGGCGCTCTCCTTTCACCTTTGCTGGCCAAAGCGTTGGGCGGGCTGGTATTTGACGCTGAATCGGTGGGCGCTCCTGTCTCCCTGTCCTGGCAGGCCTTCGGCATGGGCGCTGCCGGGGCGGCATTGGCCGTGATCGTGCTCTCGCTGGCGACCCTTGCCGCCGCTAACAAAGGGATCGTTGAATTTCGCCAGTCCGGGGCCCGGCCGGCGCGCACCCCGTTCATCCACCGCTACTACCTGGACCTGCTGGCCCTGGCGATCATCGCGTTTCTCTGGTGGCAGATCTCCAGCCGGGGAACCGTCCTGACCCGCAGCCTGGGCAGCCGAGATCTGGAAATCGATTTCGCCCTGCTGCTGGGCCCGGCGCTGGGCCTGATCGCCCTGGGCCTGCTGGTCATGCGGCTGTTCCCGCTGGCTCTGGGCATATCGGCACGCATCGTGGGGCCGGTGGGGCCCGGCTGGTTGGTGCAGGGTCTGCGCCGCATCGCCCGCGACCCCATCGCGCCGGGGAGCCTCGTCGCGCTGCTGATGCTGGCAACCGCCCTGGGAGTGGTTGGCAGCGCGTTCTCGGCCACCTTGAACCGTAGCCTGGACGACCGCGTACGATACGACATAGGAGCGGACATCCGCGTACAGCACGACAACAGCCGCATCGCGCGGGCCTTCGCCGGGCTGGCTGACGTCCTGCCCGATTCCGCAGAAGCCATGCGCACAGAGGGCAGCCTGCTGACCGAGGGGTTCGGGTCCCAACGCGTTTCGGTCCTGGCCGTCGATTCTCCACGTCTCGCGGACGTCGCCTGGTGGAGAAACGATTTCGCCAACGGCGACGTTTTATCTGAACTAATGGCTCAGATCGCGCCAAACCCGGACGCTCCGGAAGGGTTGCCGCTTCCCGACGGCACCACCGCCCTGTCTTTATGGGCGATGACGACGCAGACCGGCCCGTTTCCCCGTGAGCCCCTGGTGGGCGTCACCGCCCGGCTTCGCGACGGCTCCGGCCGATACTACGACGTGCCACTGGGTGACGTCCGCGAGACCCGCCAATGGCAGATGTTGGAAGGAACCACGGAACTTCGCCTCGGACGTGGCGGACGGCCCACCAGTGACCCCGACGCCCCCCGGCTCGACGTTCCTCCGCACACCCTGGTCAACTTGCAAATCTCGGGGCGAACCAGCGGAGACCGCCCCGGCGTGCTGTTCGTCGACGGGCTGACGGCGCACACCGACGCCGGTGAGGTGGTGATCGCCGCCCTGAACACCGCAGATGGCTGGAGCGTAATCGAAGATTACGTGCGCCCTGGGCTTTACTCGGTGGAAACCAGCCGCAATGTAGCCCGCCCGGGGACCACTGGTTCCACCGTTTTCAGCTGGTCGCCCGGCGGCATTGGCGCGCCGGGCTTGTGGCCGGGTCAGGACGCTCCACCCGTGAGCGCCCTCGTCAGCCCGGGTATCCTGGACGCCACCGGAGCCGAAGTCGGCGAGCAGATCAGCCTCGGCATGTCCACGTTCGCATTGCCCATCAAGATCGAAGGGGTCGCCGAGTTTTTCCCCACGGTGAACCCCAGGGAGCAGCCTTTCGTCATCACCGACCTTGGTGATTTCGTTGAATACGCCAACCGGCACAGCCGCCGCATCTTCGGCGGCTCCGGCGAGGTCTGGCTGGACCGAGACATCCCTGTGGGCAACCTGGATCTGGCAATGGCGGAAAGCCAAGCGGCGGTTTCCAGCATGGAGGAATTGGGCGTGACCGCAGGCAAAGCCTTCGTCGCGGAAGAGGAGGCGGCTTTGCGCGGCAAGCAGCCGCTGGCCAACGCGGGTTGGGGTGGCCTGCTGGTGATCATGTTCCTGGCCCTGGCCCTCGCCAGCGCCACTGGCATCGGACTGTACAGTTGGCTGGATACCCGGGAACGTCAGACGGAGTTCGCCCTGCTGCGCACGCTGGGCAGCACCCGCGGGCAGCTCAACGGCGTGGTCTGGTTCAACCTCGCCATTGTGGTGATCGCGGGAGTTGCCGTAGGCACCTGGGCCGGCGCCCAGATCGGCGCGGCGCTGCTGCCGGTCCTGGAAGTCGCCGAGGGCGGCGTCCGCGCCACGCCTCCGCTGACCTTTGAAACCGACTGGCGGATGCTGGCGTTGGCCTACGCGGTGCTCGCCATCGTGAGCATGGTCACCGTGGTGTGGCTGGCGTTCGTGACCAGCCGGCTGGAGGTCCAGCGAGTACTGCGCGCGGGCGAAGGCGGGTAAGGTCGGATCTAGTCCACCAGACCCAGGCTGCGGCACATTTCCAGCATGGCCTTGGCCGTTTCCTCGTGCGCCACGTCAACCATGTCTCCGGCGTAAGTGACGGCGGCGGTGCCCCGACGACGGCTTTCCTCCATGGCGTCCAACAACCCCTGCCAGAACGCGATCTCCTCGGGCGTGGGCGTGAATATCTCGTTCACGATTGGTACGTGGGACGGGTGAATCAGATTCATCCCGGTGTAGCCCAGCGCTTTCATGTTGTTCGCCCAGTAGCGCAGGCCGTCCAGGTCGCGGATATCGAACCATCCTCCACTGATGGGCCATTGGATTCCAGCCGCGCGGCTGTCCATCAGGACCTTGCTGCGCAAATAAAGGGTTTCCGTCCCCTCCAAGGTCCAGCGATAACCCACGCTGCGCGCGGTGTCGCCGCCCTTGCCGCCGCTGCCGCCCATGTGCGCTACCCGGTCCGAGGCCATGGCGATCTCGTACGCCATGCGAATGCCGGACGCCGTTTCCAATCCCGGGTCGATGCAGACGGTGTTCAATTCCATGCCAGCCTTGCGTTCGAAATAGCGCAGCAGCACGTCCGCCTCGACTACGTCTGCGGGGGTCTCCACCTTGGGCAGCAGGATGCCGTAAAGGCCGGGCCGTGTGACGGCTTCCAGGTCAAACCCAGTCAACCCGGTTTCCAGCCGATTGACCCTGACGAAGAGGGTTTGCCCGCGCGCGGAAAGCTCGTCGATCATTCCGGCGACCAGCGGGCGGGCCGCGTCCTTGTCGTACTCCGGGACCGAGTCCTCGAGATCGAGAATGAGCGCATCCGGGCCGTACTGCGGCGCTTTGCGCATCCAGTCTTCCTTGTTGCCGGGCACGAACATGACGGAGCGCAGAGGCTTAGTGGTGATGCGGGGCATAGTTCGTTATCTCCTGGAAAGTTCGAAAAATGGTACCGCCTAGCGATGATGGCAGGGCGGAGCAACCTATTTCAGCGGCCGCGCACGAATGGTAACGGCGCCAATGATCGGAAGTTTAGATCACGCCATCCTGCTTCAGTTGGTCCAAATCGCTCGCATCTACGCCGCAGAGATCGCCCAACACCTCGGCGTTGTGCTGCCCCAACGCCGGCGCGCCCGGAACATCAGGCAGCGGCTGGCCGTCAAACAGCACGGGGAAGCCGGCCACAACCTCGTCAACTTCTCCGCCGGTCGCCGCATTCTTCATCGGTCGCAACGCGCCGCGATCCCGAAAATGGCGGTCGGCCAGGATCTCCGGCACCGCACGGACCGGCGCGCAGGGGACATCTCCGGCCGAAAGTAGTTCCAGCGCCTCGGCACGAGTCATGGCGCCGATGCGGGCCTGGACTTCAGCGCGGGCGGCGGCGGCGTTCTCCGACCGGACCTGGTACCGGGCGAAACGTTCGTCTTCGACGAGTTCCGTTGTGCCGATGGCGTTGCATAGCCGCCGCCACTGGTCGTCGCTGGCCGCGGTGATGATGATGGCGCCGTCGCTGGCGTGGTATTGACCGGTGGGTCCGCTCCGGCTGTTGTTGCCAGTACGCAACGGGATGCCGGCCGCCATGTCCTCCTCAAGGTTCTCCATCAGCATCAGCGACGCCAGGGTGTCCATCATCGACACGTCCAGGTAACAGCCCTGGCCGGTCTTATCCTTTTCACGCAATGCCGACAGGATGGCGGTGGAGGCGAACATCGGCGTCACCAGGTCGCCGATGTAGAACCCCACGCGCGTGGGCGGGCCGTCCGGTTCGCCGTTGATGTCCATCAGACCGCTCATGCCCTGGATCTGCGGGTCGTGGGCCGGCTGGTCTGCGTATGGGCCCGTTTGACCGTAACCGGAGATACTGGCGTAGATCACGCCGGGATTGACGGCAGCCACATCCTGGTAGCCGAGGCCCAGTCGCGTCATGGAGCCGGGCGCCAGGTTTTCCAGGACCACGTCGGATTGCCTGGCCATTTCGAGGAACAATTCCCGCCCGCGTGGGTTCCTCAGGTTCAAAGTAACGCTCTTAACTCCCTGGCTTCTCTTCAGGAACCGCGTCGCGATGTGCTTCTCGGTCAGCTGCTCAGAGACGATGCCGTCGGGGCCGGCGAAGGGTCCGTTCCCGCGCACCGGATCACCGCGGCCGGGTATCTCGATCTTGATCACCTCGGCGCCCAGCCGCGCCAGTGTCATGCTCAAGAACGGCCCGGCGAGGAACACGGTGACGGCCAAAACTCGCAAGTCCGATAGTGGCTGCATACTTCCTAACCGCCTATTCTATGGTGCAGGCTGGCGCTCATGACAGATTGGTCCAGCGCGACGGGAGTGTACCACGCAGGTGCATCCAGGCGTGTGGTGAACCCGTAGTTACAGCCAAGTTACCGGATTACGAAGGACAGAAAAAGCCGATGCAAACCACTAAGACCATCACGGTTAACGACATTCACTCCCAGTTGAACGCGGCCGACGTTACCGACGTCGTAGTACCTGCTTCTGTCGACGAAGCTCGGCGGCTGGTGATTTGGGCCCGTGATCGCGGCGGCAGCCTGAGCATTGCCGGCGGCAGACACGCAATGGGCGGGCAGCAGTTCCTTTCCGGCGGAACGCTGTTGGATACGCGGGAACTGCGTCGCATCATCGCGTTGGACCCGGAACGAGGTATCGTGACCGTGGAAGCCGGCATCTTGTGGACCGATCTGGTGTCCGGCCTGCGGGCAATGCAACCGCCTGCGGCCGACCGGCGTTGGAGCATCGTGCAGAAGCAGACCGGCGCCGACCGTCTCAGCATCGGCGGCGCGCTGGCCGCCAATGGGCACGGGCGCGGGCTCACCTACCGACCCATCGTGCAGGACGTGGACGCGTTCGAGATGATCACCGCAGACGGAGAACTGATCCGGTGCGACCGCGATAACAACGCCGAACTGTTCCGGCTGGCCATAGGTGGCTACGGACTGTTCGGCGTAATCACCACGGTTGACCTCCGACTCATGCCTGCTCACCACCTGCGCCGGGTGGTGGAAGTCACCACCATCGATAAGCTCGGGGACCTTTTCAAGCAGCGGATTGCGGACGGTTTCACCTACGGCGATTTCCAGTACCGCACCGACGAGAATTCGCCCGGGTTCCTACGGGACGGCGTACTTTCCCGCTATCAACCGGTGAATGGCGCCGAGGCCAGATCCGCTCCACCGCCACAATACTTGCTCAACGAGACTGCCTGGCGGCAGCTTCTATATTGGTCCCACGCTGACAAGGCACGCGCGTTCGACGAGTATGCCGGCTTCTACAGGAGCACCGACGGGCAGGTTTACGACAGCGACACGTTCCAATTGAGCCAATACATCGACCACTATCACCAAGAGCTGGACACGAGGTTGGGCAGCCCAGTGCCGGGATCGGAGATGATCACCGAGCTATACGTGCCGTTGCCCCGACTGCCGGAATTCATGGCCGCCGCAGCCGTTGAATTACGGCGGCAGCGAGCCAACGTGATCTATGGCACCATTCGCCTCATCGAGCCGGACGACGAGACCGTGCTCAACTGGGCGCGACACTCCTTCGCGTGCATTGTTTTCAACCTCCACGTCGACCACAACCCGGACGGTATACAGGGAGCCGCCCACGCCCTGAGGACACTGATCGATCTCGCCATCGAGCGCGACGGCAGCTATTTCCTCACGTACAGCAAGTTCGCCACCCTGGACCAGCTGACCACGGGCTACCCCCAGTTTCCTGAGTTCCTTTCCCGCAAGAAGCATTACGATCCACGCAGCGTTTTCTCCAGCGACTGGTACCGCGCGTACACCGAGGCGACCTGATGCGTGCCACCAGTCGGCGCGAACCTTGGGCCGTCGTTGCGGTCGCAGCGCTCTCCCTCGCGTTCCTGGTCCGGGTCACGGGACAGGCCATCCAACGGTGGTTCCCGGAGGAGTCCCTGCCGCCGTTCGAGGCCTGGCAAGGCA
Organism: Dehalococcoidia bacterium; assembly: GCA_965203985.1. Classification (GTDB taxonomy): domain Bacteria; phylum Chloroflexota; class Dehalococcoidia; order Lucifugimonadales; family UBA3495; genus Bin87. The sequence goes on along the minus strand of CBDBDS010000010.1, from coordinate 216,242 downwards.
GCGGCACATCGTACCCCGCGCTGTTGGCCGGCCAGATCGTGATCCTGTGGGGCTGGCATCAGCATCGCTGCGCGCGCATCGCGAACACTCGATAACCGATGCGCTTCCCGTGGGCCAATATTGCCCTGATCGTCCTGGTGGCCGCCGAGCTGTTGACCGGATACCTGGGCCTGACCCATTCAAACGCCGAATGGATCGGCGCGATGCACCTCCACCGGATTTTCGGCTTCGCTATTCTGGCGCTTTTTGTGTGGAAGTCGCGCAACATTTTCGGTTCGGTGCGAACGGCCCACAACTGGCGACGCTCCTTGAGCACCATGCTGTGGTCAATGGTTCTGCTCCTGGGGCTGCTGATCGTCCTTGGATTGGGGCTGGCGTGGAGCCACCTCGGGCCATACGATTGGATGGGTTTCTCCGGAACGACCATCCACATGAACCTGGGGTGGATGCTGATCCCTCTCTTGCTGTGGCATTCGTTCCGGCATCGGATCAGCCTACGGACACGCTACGTGGTCGACCGTCGCCACGTCCTCCGCGTGATCGGCTTGGCGATGGCCGGATTCCTGGCCTGGCGAACGGCGGAGTTGGCAAACGTGTTGGCGACCGGCCCGGGCGCCCAACGCCGGTTCACCGGGTCCTACCCGGAAAACGGCTCCGACTTCCCGGTAACCATGTGGCTGAATGACCGGGTGCCTGCCATCGACCCGGATGCGTGGAAACTGACCGTGGATGGCCACGTGGAGTCTCCCTACAGCATCAGCATGCGTGAGCTTGACTCATGGGATGCCCAAGTCACTGCCACTCTGGACTGCACCGGGGGATGGCACACCACCCGCGAATGGCACGGGATCCCGGTGTCCCGATTGCTGGAACGCGCCCGACCCAAGCCCGGCGCGGGCAGCATCACGATTCGTTCCCGCACGGGATATTTCCGCCGGTATTCCCTGGCTGAAGCTGAGCGCGCGCTGCTGGCCAGCGGAGTGGACGGTAAACCGCTCTCAGCCGGGCACGGTTTCCCGGCGCGAATGGTGGAGCCCCACAAGCGCGGCTACGACTGGGTGAAGTGGGTCGACTCGATCACCGTGAACCAGACCGGCAAACTATGGCAGCCGCCGTTGCCGCTGACCTGAGGGCAAGCCGTTGGCACGCTCACCAGTACCCGGTTTGTCATTGCGAGCGCAGCGCGGCAATCTCGTTGGCGCAGCCAAGTCGGTTGGGGCAGACATTGCGGCTACGGCGTCAAGATTGCCACGGCGCAAGCGCCTCGCAATGACAACCTCCTGGATTCTGAACAGTTACACCCGCGCGCTCAGGGTTGGGGCGGCAGTCGGGCCTGTGCTAAAATCGGCCAGCAATTCCTACCAGCAGCGAGGCGACTTATGACCAATATCGTGCTCTCAAACACCAACTATAATGTCGTCGGCACGCGGCCTGTTCGCCACGACGGCGCAGACAAGGTGACGGGGCGGGCCAAGTACGGCGCGGATTTCGAAATGAGCGGTATGCTCTTCGGCAAGGTCCTGCGCAGCCCCCACGCCCACGCGCGGATCAAGTCCATCGACATCTCGGCCGCCGAGGCGCTGCCCGGTGTGCGTGGGGTGGTTACCGGCGCCGATCTGCCAATCGCCGGCAAGGAGAATCCGCCGATGTCGGCGCGTGCGGCCAGCAACAACATCCTGGCTGCCGACAAGGCCCTGTTCCGTGGCCACCCCATAGCGGCCGTCGCGGCCGACTCGGCCCACGTCGCTGAGGAGGCGGTGAATCTGATCAAGGTCGACTACGAGGTGCTGAAAGCCAGCACCAACGTTCTCGACGCCATGAAGGACGATGCCGACCTGCTCCACGAGGACATGACCACCACCGAGTTCGGCGAGGAGACTGACAAGCACAGCAACGTATCCAACCGGTTCGTGTACGAACAGGGCGACGTGGAAGCGGCTCTGGCCGGCGCCGACTTCGTCATCGAGCGCGAGTTCAACACGCGCACGGTGCACCAGGGATACATCGAGCCGCAGAACGCTTCCGCATTCTGGAATGCCGACGGGTACCTGACGGTGTGGACCAGCACCCAGGGCGCGTTCGTCGCGCGGGACGCCCTGGCCGGCGTGCTCGAATTGCCCGTGTCCCGCATCAAGGTCGTGCCCATGGAGATCGGCGGCGGCTTCGGCGGCAAGATTCCGCTGTACCTGGAGCCCGTGGCGGCGCTGCTCTCTAAGCAGACCGGCCGCCCGGTCAAGATGCAGATGAGCCGCACCGAGACCTTTGAGGCCACTGGCCCCACCGCCGGCGCCTACGTCAAGATCAAGATGGGAGCCAAGCGGGACGGTACCCTGGTCGCCGCGGACGCGGTCCTCATGTATGAGGCCGGCGCTTTCCCCGGTTCCTCCCCGGTCACCGCCGGCGCCCAGTGCGTGTTTGCGCCCTATGCCCTGGAGAATCAGCGGGTCGAGGGCTACGACGTCGTCACCAACAAGCCGCGTTCCTTCGCCTACCGCGCTCCGGGCGCGCCCATCTCCGCCTTCGGCGGCGAGCAGGTCGTGGACGAACTGGCTGCCAAGTGCGGCATGGACCCACTGGAGTTCCGCCTGAAGAACGCCAGCAAGGAAGGCAACCGCCGGGTCGATGGCCCGCAGTTCCGCGTAATCGGCAACGTTGAAACCCTCGAAGCTGCCAAGGACACGGACCATTACAAATCCGAGATTTCCGGTCCCAACCGCGGGCGCGGCGTGGCCAGCGGCTATTGGATGAACATCGGGTTGGCGTCCTCGGCGAGCATCAGCGTGAACGCCGATGGCACCATCGGCCTGGTGGAAGGGTCAACGGACATCGGCGGCTCCCGGGCGTCCATCGCCATGCAGGCCGCCGAAGTGCTCGGCATACCCGCCGAGGACGTGCGCCCCAGCGTCGGCGACACCGACGCGGTCGGCTACACCTTCCTGACCGGCGGCAGCCGCACCACCTTCGCCACCGGCTGGGCCGCCTACGAGTGCGCCGAGGAAATCAAGCGGAAGATGATCGACCGGGCCGGCCAGATCTGGGAAAAGGACCCCTCGGAAATTGACCTGGCCGACGGCATCTTCAAGCACAATTCCGACGAGGACCTGCAGATGTCCTTCAAGGAACTGTCCTCCCAGCTGGCACGTACCGGAGGCCCGATTTCCGCCCAGGTCAGCGTCAGCCCCGGCGGAGAGGGCGGAGCCTTCGGCACCCACCTTGTAGACGTCGAAGTCGACCCGGACACCGGCAAGGTGGACGTGCTGCGGTACACCGTGGTGCAGGACGCCGGCAAGGCCATCCATCCCAGCTACGTGGAAGGCCAGATGCAGGGCGGGGCCGTCCAGGGCATCGGCTGGGCGCTCAACGAAGAGTACTTCATGAACGACTCCGGTGACATGGTCAACTCCAGCTTCCTGGACTACCGGATGCCGACCAGCCTCGACCTGCCCATGATCGACACGGTCATCGTGGAAAAGGCCAACCCGGGCCATCCCTACGGGGTGCGCGGTGTGGGCGAGGTGCCAATCGTTCCTCCCATGGCGGCCATCGCCAACGCCATCCACGACGCCATCGGCGTGCGCATGGACAACCTGCCCATGTCGCCCGGTGCCATCCTCGAACAGCTCTGGGGCGAGAACGGCGGCTAGAGCGCTGTCCTCGATTGTGAAAACGATCTGGCTGCGGGACAGTTCCGCAGCCAGATTGTCTAAAGCAGGCGAATTATGACAACGCCCACAGCAGCGACGCCAAGCGTCGAGGAACGCCTGTCCGCCATAGAATCCCGCATGGCCGCTCTTGAAGCCGTCATGACGCTGTTCATTGAGGAACAGCGAGAACACCGGCGTGAGGTCAACGCACGGTTCAACAAGATTGAAGAAGACCAGCGAGAGCACCGGCGCGAAGTAAACGCACGGTTCAACAAGATCGAAGAAGACCAGCGAGAGCATCGCCGCGAAGTCAATGCACGGTTCGACAGGCTGGAGGCACGCATGGACCGGCAGGAGACACGCATCAATCAGGTTGCGGCGAGCATCCCGCGTATGCTGTATGCGGTCATCGGTATCGTGGGAGCCTTGGCGGTGGGTCTCATGGTTTCCAATGTGATCGGCTAACAACGAACGAACTACTCAAAATAGTGAGGTAACGAAATCATGGCTCGCGTACCCTTCGCCACCAGGGAAAACATGGACGCCGCCGGGCAGGCGGTATGGGACGAGATCGAAACCTCACGTGGCGGCGTGCAGCGCAACTACGCCGCGATCCTGAACAACCCCCAAGCGGCGAGCAATTTCGCCCACTTGGGCGGTTACGTCCGCTTCGAGACGCCGCTGCCGGCCCGGGTCAAGGCCGTAGCCGTGCTGACCGCCGCCCGCGAAGCCTGCGGCCACTACGTCTGGACGGTGAACCAGCCGGCCGCGCGCAACGCCGGCCTGGGTGACGCGGTAATCTCAGCCATTCACGAGTACCGGGCGCCCAATGGCTTGTCAGGCGACGACGCTGCCGTATCCGGTTTCGTCATCGAGTTACTCCGCCAGCATCGCATCTCAGACTCTTCCTTCGAGGCAGTGCGGGGAATCATTGGCGACGCCGGCATCGTGGACCTGCTGGTGGTCGTGTCCTACTACCACGGCCTGGCACACACCCTGCAGGCCCTGGCGGTGGAGCTGCCGGAGGGCACGGCGGACGCGCTGACCTACTGATTGCTCTGCTCTGCCTCGTACTCGCGGAGGCAGTTGACGATTACCTCGTTCATCGCCGGGAACTCGTTCTCGGCGAAGTTTTTGACCCATGCTTCGATTTTGGATCGAGTGGTTCCGTCATCCCATCCGATTCCGTAATCCACATCATCAAGGATACAATCCTGTTCTTCGTGCAAAATTGCCCAACCGTCAGGCAGTGAGTTATGGATCGGTCTGAACAACCGTGGATGCTGCCGAATAGCTTCAAATAGCGCAACTCGGACAGTTTGGTTTAATTCCCCCAAAGGAGAAAGCCCTAGATCAAGGTAGGGAAAGCCAGTATTGTTGAACCTGAACTGGAGGAGCAGCAGTGCATTGGATCCGGGTGCCCAGCCAGTGCCCGACTGCGTACATGCAAACTGGTCCCAATCAGCAGACCTGAAGCGGACGTATGAATTGTTCGATAAATCTAGTAGCCAGTTTCTCTGTTTCGCGACAGATTCTTTGAGGATCTGCACCGTTTCCGCGTTCCAATTTGGCTCATGGTCTTTGATCAGATCGATCGCTTCCCGATGTTCCAAGTAGATTTTGCGGGCAAGTTTCGCAATCTCATTAGATTCAGGCACGATGTTCCCTCTTTTTCTCAGTGTAGCAGCGTATTGCCGTAGGAAGACGCGAACGTCTTCGCTAAGCGCAGTTGCCTTATGCTCAATGGTCTGTTCCACCAGTTCCAGGACAGTTTTGTAATTTTCGGGAGTCCAGTGCGGACGTTCGTTTTCGGAGGGAAGTCCAAATTTGAGATCCAAGAACACCAAATGTTTGGCGAAATCGGGAAACACCTGATCCAAAACTTTCCGGTATGAGGTCAGTTGGCTAATGCCACTGTCGCCAATCCACTCGCTTGCAAAAATCTTGTTTTCTATGGCGCAGACGAACCGCGCTTCGCGATTCAGTATAAGAATGTCGATATAACGCCATTCTCGGCGCACTTCCGTTTTGGACCAGTCTATGGTGTGGATTCTTGCCGGTGTGATGGCTGACAAGCCCAACTTATCAGCGGCTCGACAGGTTCGGAAAAGAAACATTTTGAGGAAATACTGTCCAATGCCATGGCTCTGTTGAGGGTCCAGTAGCCAGGCAACGATATTGGAGTGGACGTCTTCGTACTCCCACAAGCTGGGGCGAATAACTTGCAAAAGGTCGAAGTCATCTGTCTGAACCTTCGCCTCCGCTAGTAGTTTCTCCAATCGCCTCAAGTCAGTGTTGTCATCAGCAAAGCTTCTCAATGCCGCAATCTTGTTGGCGCGTTCATCGGCGATCAACCATTCCAGCCGGTCCAAATCAGAAACCAAGCTTTCCAAGACTGTGCCTTTCCTTGCTTGTACCTCGGCAAGCAAATTGTCCAAATCCTGCAAAGCAGAGACCACATTCTCCAGCTCTGCAATCTGCCCCACCGTTTCAGCGTCGTTCGTTTGCATGATGGATGCCAACCTGCAAAAATAATGGCGGCAGTATCGGCGAAATACGCCACCGTCGCCACCCTGTCCGGCGGCGGGATTGTACCATGCTGAAACCGACCGCGAAGAGAGAAGCCCAATGGCCACGATCACTCAGGACACCACCGACCGTGTCGCCGCCATCATCGGCGATACGCTCAACGGCTGGTTCCAGCCCCATCTCCGCTTCGACCCCATCATCGTCCGCCAGCGCTACGACGACTGGTACGGTGAGGACTACCTCGAAGCATGGATTGTGTGGGAAGGCGACTACGCCTATATGGACCACTCCCGCACCAACACCCTGTACCGGTTTGTTGAGCCGCTACTGGACGAGTTGGGCATCGACTTACGCCTCCACCCCCACTTCATCGCCAAATGGGAATGGGAGCCCAACAAGGAGCGAATTCTCAGATGAACCCGCTGGAGCTTATCGCTCTGGCTCGCGCCCTTGCTACAGGCGTCATCTCGGGCGACACAGTGCCAGCCACTCAGACCGAACTGCACCGAGCCGTCAGTTGCGCCTACTACGCGATGTTTCACACGCTAGCGGCGAGCAACGCCAATACCCTGGTTGGAGCATCTCCAGCCGACCAACAGCGTTGGGCCTGGCAGCAAACCTATCGCGCCGCTGACCATCGCCCCACCAGAAACAAACTCAGCCGCGCCAGCCTGGGAGGGCGGTTTCCCGCTGCCATCCGTAACTTTGGGGAAGTGTTTGCCGTTGTCCAGAAGGAACGTCATTCCGCGGACTACGACCCCCACAGCCAAGTTCACGCAACCGACGCTGCCGACCTGATTGATCGGGTTGAAGATGCCATCACTGTCTTCAACCAAACCCCCGACCATATCCGCCGTGACCTGGCCATCCACATTCTCACTACCATCCGCAGCGACTGACGCCTGCCACCGCCCCAACAACACGGAGGACCCGACATGCCAGCCGATTACGCGTACTTCGTCCAGATGGACATACCCACCGAGCACGAAGCCGAGTTCAACCGCGTCTACGACACGGAACATGCAAAATACCTGTGCCAAGCTCCCGGAGTTCACACCTGCAATCGGTACCAGCTTGAATCCACCAACGCGGCGCAATTCGCCAAATACGCCGCGCTCTACGCAATCGACGAACCCGGCGTCCCATCCTCCGAGGGCTGGCGCATCGAGGGCGAGAAGGGTGATTGGGCGACCAAGATCCGGCCCCACGCCACCAATCGCACGCACACGATGCTGAATCGCATCGCCGACGCCGGCGACGCGACCGCCGAAGCGCCGTACATCTTCATCGTGCGCACCGATATCCCCGCCGACGCCGAGGACGAGTTCAACCGCCTGTACAACACGGTTCACCTGCCCGGCCTATGCGCGGTGGACGGTGTCATGGGAGCGCGACGCTACCGCGTGGAAACCACCAACGCTGAAGGTTTCCCCAAGTATGTCGCTGTCTACCAGATCGAAAGCCCATCGGTCATGGATTCCGACCCATGGAAGACAGCAGCCCAGGACGAATGGGCGGCCAAGATCGGCCCCAAGTGCATCGGCCTGACGCGCGCAGTGATGCGGCAGGTGGCGCGACACCCCGCAGCCTGAACCGGTGACAACGGAAGTCACCATTCACACTGACGGCGCCTGCCTCGGCAACCCCGGGCCAGGCGGCTACGGCGTGATCCTGGACCACCGCGGCCGTCGCAAGGAACTGTCCGGAGGCTACTCGTTGACCACCAACAACCGCATGGAACTGCTGGCCGCGATCGTGGGCCTGGAAGCCCTGACGCGGCCGTGCCAGGTCACCCTGTATTCCGACTCGCGCTACCTGGTAGATGCGGTCAGCAAGGGGTGGGCGGCCAAATGGCGCAGCAACGGCTGGATGCGCAACAAGCGCGAGGCCGCAGTCAACCCAGACCTCTGGGAGCGCCTGCTCGCCTTGCTGGAACGGCACCCCACCGACTTCAGGTGGGTGCGTGGGCACAGCGGGAACCCGGACAACGAACGCTGCGACGCCTTGGCTACGGCTGCCGCCCGCCTCAGTGACCTGCCCGCAGACCCAGGCTACGCGCCGCCGTCACGTCGGAAATCGGGCACATAGTTCCCGGCGCGGACATGAAAGGAGCGGCCGGTCCAGAAGGAGGAGTCGCTGGAGGAGCGGCTCACTACCGGTCGCTGGGGTACCATTTTATCTTTGTCATCGTTCGGTTGCAACGGGCTACATAATTTCGCTACAATCCGCTAATTGCAACCCATTTCTGGAACAAAAGGGGAACCACCATGGCCGCATCCGCCAACACCATCCGCAACGTCGCTTTGCTCTCACACAGCGGCGCGGGCAAGACCACCCTCGCCGAAACCATGCTGTTCAACGCCAAAGTGATCAACCGCATCGGCAGAGTGGAAGACGGCAACACTGTTTCCGACTACGAACCGGAGGAAACCCGGCGGTCTTCCAGCGTCCAGACCAGCCTGCTGCGGATCAGCGACAGCGACGACAAGATCAACATGCTGGACACCCCCGGCTATGACGAGTTCCTCGGCGAAGCGGTCGCCGCGATGCGAGTGGTCGAATCGGCGGTGATCCTGGTCGCCGCGCCCACCGGCGTCGACGTCGGCACAGAACGCGCGTGGGCCATGGCCCAGGAGCGCGGCCTCCCGGTGGCCTTTGTGCTGAATAAAATGGACCGCGAGAACGCCAGCTTCGAGCGCAACGTCCAGGAGTTGCAGGACATCTTCGGCAGCCGCTGCGTGCCGTTCCAGCTGCCCATCGGCGAGGCGCAGGACTTCACTGGCCTGGTCAGCGTGATCGACCCGCCCGCCGACATTCCGGACGGCGTCATCGGCGATTTCGATGCGGCCCGCGAGCGCCTTATCGAGGCCGTCGCCGAATCCGACGACGCACTTGCTGACAAATACCTGGAAGGCGAGGAGATCACCGCGGCAGAGGTTACCGCCGGCTCCCGCGAGGCCATTCGCAACGGCGACCTCATTCCCATTCTGGTCACTTCCGCGACGCAGAACATCGGCCTGGACGAACTGGCTCAGGTTATCCGCGACTTCCTGCCTTCGCCGGCCGACATGCCTCAAACCTCGGGCGACGACGAAATTTCTGCCGACGCCGCCGGTTCGGTCGCGGCCTTGGTGTTCAAGACCACCTCCGACCCCTTCGTCGGCAAGTTGTCGATGTTCCGGGTGTTCCGCGGAACAATGAAGTCCAACGGCGAAACCTATAACGTCAACCACAACCAGTCCGAGCGCCTGGGTCAGCTCTATCTGCCCCAGGGCAACAGCCAGGACAACGTGTCGGAGGTCGTGGCCGGCGACATCGGAGCCATCGGCAAGCTGGGCTCCACCCTGACGGGCAACACCCTATGCGCCAGCGACAACCGGATCACCCTGCCCGGTATCGAGTTCCCTAAGGGCTACTACTCTCTCGCGGTAGTGCCGGCCACCCAGGCCGACCTGGACAAGATGTCCACCTCCCTGGCCCGGATCGTCGAGGACGACCCCAGCCTCCAGTTCACCCGCAATCCGGAAACCAGCGAAAGCCTGCTGACGGGGCTGGGCGAGGTGCAGATCGAGGTCGCTCTGGACCGCATCAAGCGGAAGTTCGGCGCCAACCTGAACGTCAAGCTGCCCGTCGTCCCCTATCGCGAGACCATCACGCAGATCACCAACTCCGAGTACCGTCACAAGAAGCAGACCGGAGGCAGCGGCCAGTACGGCCACGTCCTGCTCCGGCTGGAGCCCATGACCCGCGACGAGGGGTTCGAGTTCGGCAACGAGGTCGTGGGCGGACGGGTGCCGCGGGAACTCATACCCGCCGTGGAGAAAGGCGTGGTGAACACCCTGAAAGAAGGCGTGCTGGCCGGCTTCCCGGTGGTCGACCTCAAGGCGGTCATCTACGACGGCAGCACCCACCCGGTCGACGGCAAACCCATCGCTTTCGAGATCGCCGGCAGCCAGGCCCTGCGCCAGGGCATGACCAAGGCGTCCCCGGTGCTGCTGGAGCCTATCGTCAAGCTGTACGTCACGGTACCCGAGACCTACACCGGGGACATCATCAGCGACATCAACAGCAAGCGCGGCCGCATCCTGGGTATGGTTCCCGAGGCCCGCTACACGGTGATCGAAGCCGAAGTGCCACAGGCGGAAGTCCAACGGTACTCCCAGGACCTGCGTTCCATGACCGGCGGTCGCGGCTCGTACCGGTTCGAGTTCGGCCACTACGAACAGGTGCCGCAGAACATCGAGCAGCGCGTCATCGACACCGCCAAGCAGGCCAAGGAGGGGGTGACGGCTTAACGGTCAGCGGCGAAACCGAGCAACAAATGGGGCGGGTTTGAAACCCGCCCCACTGGTACTCAATAGGATAGCATGACAACGCAAGCAGCAGCCCCGCTACCAGGCGTGGAACAACGCTTGGCGGACATCGAATCCCGCCTGGCCGTACTGGAAGCCACGATGGCATTGTTCATTGAAGAACAGCGGCAGTACCGGGAAGAACAGCGCGCCGAACAGCGCGAGTTCCGCGAGGAACAGCGACAGTACCGGGAGGAGCTGCGCGCCGAACAGCGCGAGTTCCGGCAGGAGAACAATGTCCGGCTGGGCCGGGTAGAAACCAACCTCAGCCGGGTTTACCTCACTCTCATCGGGCTGATGGGCACCATCATCGTTGGCGGCATCATCCTCAGGGTGCTTGGCTGACCAGGCACGCGCCCATGCGCGAGCAACGCATCATGGCCCGTGCGCATTCCCTGGGTCAAGTTCCTCGGGCCGAGGCGCCGCGGAATTCTGTTCAATGATCGGCGGACCCGGCCTCTGCCGGTTCCAGTTCGACCAATACGAGCAGGTGCCGCGAAACATCGAGCAACGGGTTGATCGACACCCGGCGGGCGTCCGTCGCCAGAGGACGCCCTCCATTCTCAATGGTCAATTGCGTTTGTTGAGCGATGCCCTGAATCTGCGCAACGTTCTCTTCCGTTGCCGTTCAATACGCTGCGAGTCCATCACATTAGCAGATTTAGCCATGTAATCAATGAAGTTGCCGCGGAATTTCTGCCGCTTCTTGCGGGCTTTGATCTTTTTCCCGCGTACCGGTAGCTCTGAGTACATATTGTACAGAGCTTTCTTGCGGAGTGGTGTAGCATGGCCGGAACGCTCACTTTCGAGGTCGCGGCGGATTGCGGCGGATTGGATTGCCTTTTTCACCTTCCGGTGGTAACGATGGATTGATGACGGACGAATGACCGCATCGACCCCGTTGAACATAAAGCCCAAGTACTGTAGCTGGCGTCCCGCAAATAGCTCGGCGTGGTCGATAGTTTGGGTTTTTGAGATGCTGCGTTTCAGCGATAGACGTTTTAACTCCAAGTCTAGATTTCCAATCGGATCACAACTACCGTACCCTTCAGGCATGACTAATAGGATATCGTCACAGTACCTCCAATATGCGCCGCCTACCGAATTCGACAATTCGTGCATGGCTAGATCCAAGTCTGCCATGTACATATTGGACAGCAGAGGGCTCAACTGGGATCCCTGCGGTATGCCTATGCCTTGAGGTAGTCCTGGATTCGACTTGACCAGGTTTCTAGCCAAGACTTTCTCGCGAAATTGCTGCGGTGTGCAAAGCCGCAACGGTTGGTCGCTGCGGTTACGACGGCTAAACATCCGTATGCCAAACAAGTTATAGATTTTGTGACGCTCTACAACGCTGTATCTGGTGACGGCCTTGTACACAGCATAGTGATCTTTAGGTAGCGAATCGCTACCCTGAAACCTAGCCCAAATCGCTTTGAGCTTTTGGTGGTCTATATTATCGAAAAATGATTCTACGTCAGTTACAAATATCTGGCAACCGGGATTAGCAGTAATGAAGTCAAATGCCTTCTTCGCCAAAGTTATGTTGTTCTCACCGGTACGGCGGAAAGCCGTCACAACCTTATCCAGCCCTTTGGACTTGAGCCATGCTTCGTACAGGATTTCCAGTTTTGCCTTATAATAGGCGAATATGTACCCGTCCTTGTGGGCAGGGTACGCGATGGGGCGCTCCTTGGGTTCTTTAACGAACCGCTTAGAGCTACGGGTTGCTGATTTTCTAATGCGCGGAGTGGTGAGAGTATAGGTGAGGAACGGATAAAATGGATGTCGAGCGACCCGCTCCGGATCGCTGACATAATCAACAGCTTTGCGTTCGCCGAGAGGGAGGTCAAAGTGGAGGTACGGCTTTCTGACGTACCAATCTGTCGTGTTCGTCATGAGATTTTATCCAACGGGAGCGAGGTCAAACGACTTGCGGCCAGTCTCCCTTGCCCCCGTATGCTTTGCTGGTTTCGGAATTCAACTTGAAAACCCCGACTCCAATTCCGACAGTAGAACTGTCGTGCCGCACTCCACAATGGAGATGATGCAATGGCAACAGAACTTGTCGCCGTCGTCTTGACGACTGCGCTTCGTATCTGCTACAAACGCACACTCTGACAACCTTGTGTCAGATGTTTCAATTGTACCATAGACACTGTTTCGTCACAACTGGCGAGCAGCGCATTCGTTTTATACAGCGACTAAAACCCCCACGTCGGCTGGTATTCGCCGAACACGTCGCGGAACACGCCCATCATTTCACCCAGCGTGGCTTCCGCTTTCACCGCTTCGATCAGCGGGTACATCAGATTGGCCTCGCTGCCGAACCCACGGGCGGCCGACTCCAGCGCGCGCAGGCGTGAGGCCACCTCGCGGCCGTCGCGCCGCCGCTTGACCTCGTCCAAGTGGGCGATGTGCCGCTGTTCGCCGGCCTCGTCGACCCGGAGGATGGGAATGGACAGGCTCTCGTCGGCATCCACATAGTCGTTGACGCCCACGGTGATGCGCTCCATGCGGTCCTCTTCCTGCTGGTAGATATAGGCGGCGTCGGCAATCTCCCGTTGGAAGTAGCCCGACTCCAACGCCGGTATCACACCGCCCTGCCGGTCAATCTGCTGGAAGTAGTCGTAGGCGCGTGCCTCCACCTGGTTGGTCAGCGCCTCCACGAAGTAGCTGCCGCCCAGCGGGTCCACGGTGTCGGTGACTCCCGTTTCGTGGGCAATGATCTGCTGGGTGCGCAGGGCCTGCAGGGCAGCGCCGGCGGACGGCAAGGCCCAGGCCTCGTCCTTGCTGTTGGTGTGCAGCGATTGGCACCCGCCCAGCACAGCGGCCAGGGCCTGTAGCGAGACGCGCACCACGTTGTTCTCCGGCTGCTGCGCCGTCAGCGACGCTCCCGACGTCTGGGCGTGGAATCGCATCCACGCGGAGCGTTCCGATTCAGCGCCGAAGGTTTCCTTCATCTCACGAGCCCAGATGCGCCGCGCCGAGCGGAACTTGGCGATCTCTTCGAAGAAGTCGTTGTGCACGTTGAAGAAGAAGCTCAGGCGCGGCGCGAAGTCGTCAACCGCCATGCCCCGCTCCACGCAGTGACGCACGTATTCAAACCCGTCGGCCAGCGTGAACGCCAGTTCCTGCACCGCGTTGCTGCCCGCTTCGCGGATGTGGTAGCCGCTGATGCTGATCGGGTTGAACCGCGGCATCCGGTCGGTGGCGAACTCAACCGTATCGACCACCAGGCGCATCGACGGGTGCGGCGGGAAGATGTACTCGTTCTGCGCGATGTATTCTTTAAGGATATCGTTCTGTAGCGTGCCGCCCAGGGAATCTATTTTCGCTCCCTGTCGTTCGGCAGCAGCGATGTACATGGCCCAAATGATCGCGGCCGGGCTGTTGATGGTCATCGAAGTGGTGACCTGGTCCAGCGGTATGCCGTCGAAGACGGTTTGCATGTCCTCTAGGCAGGACACGGCCACGCCGCACTTGCCGAATTCGCCGCGGGCCCGCTCGTCGTCGTGGTCATATCCGTACAGCGTGGGCATGTCGAAAGCGACGCTGAGGCCAGTCTCGCCCTGGTCCAGCAGGAAACGGAATCGCTCGTTGGTTTCGGCGGGTTGTCCGAACCCGGCGAACATCCGCATCGTCCACAGGCGAGAGCGGTAACCGGAGGGATGCACCCCCCGCAGGTACGGATACTCCCCCGGCAACCCGATGTCCGCCAGGTATTCCGTATCCGCAAGGTCTGACGGGCCGTACACCGGCTCTAACGGAAGCTGGCTGAGGGTTTTGTAGGCCCCCTTGCGCTTGGGAGCGGCATCGGCGCGTTGCCGCCAAGCCTCGGTACGTTCGTGGATGGTGTCGTCGTCTTTCGGTATAACCACTGGGGGCTCCTGCGTGGGCGGGACCGCTCCGGTCTTGCATCGGCATCCTTGTCACCAGGTACCCGAAAATGTTGAGAGCGGTGAATAGCAAGCTGTACCGGGTAGTATATCGCACCAGCATGGGTTGGCTGCGAATAGCCGCGACCTGCCGCCCGGAATTCGCAAACCACACTCCAAGGTCGGGCGCGGAGGACGGCCTGTACTTTTGACGACGCGCCGTCCCATATGGTCGAAAAGTGTGCTACGGTAGATAAGCCATGAACCACCGGACATCCGTGACATCCAATATGGCAAGCCGAGTGAACCGTCGTTTTTTGCGACGCCTTATGTTCGTTGTCGCCGCACTGGCCCTGTGTGCGGCGATGCTCGGGTGCAACCAAACCCCCAGCGAAACTCAAGCCGGCGACTATGAGGCTACCGTCGAGGCGCTCTTGCCCACCGCGGATCCCACGGTCCCGCCAACGCCGACACTTGCGCCGACTTCCGCTCCGCCCACGGATACTCCGGCGCCAACATACACTCCGCGACCCCAACCTACCTACACGCCCTGGCCCACGCCGACCAGGGCCACGAGCGAAAACCGGCAACCCGCGATACCGTTCAACGCTCAGATGCTGGATGGTTCGGAGTTTTCTCTGCCGGGCGCCTACGGCTCGCCCACGCTCCTGGCGTTCTGGGCACCCTGGTGACCACACTGTGGGCGGGAGTTGCCCGTCGTAGCATCCCTCTACCGGGAAAAACTCAACGCCGCCGGCATCGACGTCATCGGCGTTTCGCAGTTCAACACCACCGAGGCGGCGACCGTCGAGTTTGTGGAACGCAATCAGCTTACCTTCCCGAACGTGTACGACGCGCAGGCGCAACTGGCGGCAGCATACGGTATCCAGGGAGTTCCGAGCTACGTGTTCATCGACAAACAGGGCCGCATCGCCCACGTCAGCGCCGGAGCCCGCGGGGTCGATTTGATCGAGTCATGGCTGGACCAATTGTCAGCGGAGTGAATTGCGCCGGCTTTGCTCACTGCCGCCCCTTGCGCTTATGGGCTGCACGCCGTACAATTGTTCGTAATCAGAACATGAGGTCGAACGATGGGCGTTTATTCTGCAACAAGAGTCAACACAGACTTGGCGGTTCCCGCCGACGCCGCTCGCATGATCGCGAGGTGGGAACGGCTGGGTCGACCCGCTATAGAACTGGAGCCCGGCGTAGTTGTCAGCAACCTGGAACGATGGCTGTACAACAATCCGCCGGCTCCGGGCTCCACCCTGGGCCGGATCCGGGAATTCCTGTACGTCGACACTTTCGGCATCACCGCCAAGGCAGCCTGAACTCGCCGTGACCCTGCGCCTTTACCACGACCTGGCCCACCTTTGGCCAATCATCAGCCCGCCCGAGGAATACACGGTAGAAGCGGCGGAGTGGCGGGATCTGATTTGGTCGGAATTCGGGTGGACGGGAAATCAGCCGGCGTGGGATCCGCGAGCCCGGTTGCTGGACCTGGGGTGCGGCGGCGGCCATCTGCTATCGCATTTCACGCGCCATTTCACCACCGAGGCGGTGGACATCTCCCCGGAGATGTTGGAAATCTCCAGAAGCCTGAACCCGTATACCGTCCACCATCTCGGCGACATGCGCACCATCCGGCTGGGTCGCACCTTCGACGTGGTCACCATTCACGACGCCGTGAACTACATGGCGACGGAAGAGGACCTACGGGCCGCCATCCAGACGGCGCAGGCGCATCTGGACCCTGGCGGGCTGGTCTTGCTCGCCCCCGATTGCCTGCGGGATACGTTCGGCGGCGCAAGAGTTGTGGACTGGACCCGAGAAACGGAAGACAGCAACGTGACTTTCATCGAATACGTCGCTCAGCCGTCTCCGGAGGCCACCACAGTGGAGTCCGTGTTCGTGTTCATCATCAACCGCGACGGTGATATCCAAGTGGAGATCGACCGCCACACCAGCGGCCTGTTTCCTAAAGCAGTATGGCTGAAAGCGTTGAGCGATGTCGGCCTGCGGGCGGATTACCTGCAAACCAACGCGTACGAAGGCGGTTTTGGCGGCAACCTGTTCGTGGGACGCAAACCCGCCTGAAGATCCGCCACGTCGGGTGCGCGCTGTGGGGCCGGGCTGCCGTCGCGGGTTATAATCCCCGCAGTTTCCAGGAGGCAGCCAACATGACCCAAACCAACGCGACCACAGCCGAGCGCCTTTGGACGTACGACGCCGTGCGCGTCGGCCAGAACGGTGGGAAAACCCGGGTGACCCTGACGGCGGAGAACATCGCTGAATACGCCGCCTGCGCACAGAACCCCGACCCGCGTTACTCGATGCCGGCTCCCGGCCAGGATTCTGGCCCCTTGCTCGCCATGCCGACCATGGCGTTGACCTACGCGCCTTTGCTGCGGGACGAAATCGCCGAGGCCAACGGATTCGTGGCCCAAGAACGTTCGCAGACCAACCGCCGCCAGACCCCATTCGCCAAGTGCGAAATGCGCTGGTACCGGCCGGTGCGGTCCGGCGAAACCCTTACGGGAACGCGTCGGGTGCACCAGAAATACGAACGACGGGGCAGTAAGTTCGTCACCTTCCGGGTTTCGGCCTTTGACGAGGCCGGCGCGGTCGTCGCCAGCTACGACTACACCTGCATCTTTGAGTACTCCGCCGGGCAACGTTCGGTTCCGGAGCCGTCTTCCAGCGCGCCTCCTGCCGCTGACGTGTCCGCCGTCCCGGACCCAACCCAGTTCCTGACCTGGGAAAACGCCCTGGCCGGAACTCCGCTCCCACGCACCCTGTCAGTCGGCGAAACCACCGAAAACATCCTGCGCAAGAACGCCCAACGGTTGGCCGGCCGGCCGAGCGAGAGCAACATCCACACCGACGAAGAGTTCGCCCGTCAGAACATATTCGGCGGCGCGGTCAACGCCGGACCGGCCACCATGTCCTACGTCGACCGGTTCATCGGGCTCAATGTTCCGCCCGAAGCCCTGTACAACGGCGGCAACCTCGTGATGCGCGCCATCACTCCGTTCCGCGCCGGCGACGTGGTCACCTTCTCCGGCGAGGTAATCGGCACGGGAGGCAATCTGTACGGCCAGCGCAAGGTCCAGTGCCGCATTAAAGGCGTCAATCAGCGGGACGAACTCGTCTGCCTGTCCGACGCCACCCTGAGTTTCGGATAGAAGTCATGACCTCAGCAGATGAAAACAACGCTCTGGAAACCCGTGTCCGGTCGGTCCTGCACGACCTGGCAATTGCAGATTGGGAGTGGATTTCCATCGACCCCCAGTACGGGGACACCGCAGATTTTTGCGCCCAGTACGGGTACGATCTGCCCCACTCCGCCAACACCATCATTGTCGCCAGCAAGCGAGGGGCCGCCGCGTACTCCGCCTGTATCGTGCGCGCCTGCGACCGGCTGGATGTCAATCGGAGGGTTCGGCGGCTGATGGGCGTGTCCCGAGCCTCCTTCGCCACGCCTGAAGAAACCCGCGAGTTGACCGGCATGATGATCGGCGGCGTCACCGCCATGGCGTTGCCTGAGGACCTGGCCATATACGCCGACCAGCGTCTGCTGGAGATGGACTACATCATCCTCGGCGCCGGCAGCAGATCCGCCAAGGTGAAAATGCCTCCCCAGGAACTGTCCAAGCTCCCGGGCCTTGAGTTTATCGACGGCCTATCGCTCCCGGACGGCTGACCGGCGGCATCCCGTCGTCAGACTCGTTATAATGGCGGCCAATCGCCGCATCGACCTGCCGCGTCAACGCCGCGGTCAGGGACGGAGGTATCATGCCCATCATCCAACGTCCTTACGTGCCGCCGGAGGACAAGCCGCCCCAGGAAGACACCTACATCAACCCGGGCGAGGTCCCGGCGTTGAACGTGAATGCGGCGCCGGCCGCAGCGCCGGCGGAAGGACCCAGTTCGCTGGACCCGATCACCTTCTATAGCGACTCTTTCCACATCTTCAGCAGCCTGTACTCGGCCGTGCTGTTTTTCGGGGAGCAGGTCGAGGAACGCGAACCCATTCTGCGGGCTCGCATCAAGGTCAGTCCCCAGATGATGAAGGCCATCGCCGTGCTATCGGCGAAGCACGTTCGGGAATACGAAGAGGCGGTCGGCCCCATCACCCTGCCCGACCAGGTGTACGCCGCTTGGGAAATCGATACCGACGGCCACAGTCACTGATCCCCTCGGAGATCCGGATGACCACTCACGAGCAGCCGGAAGACGTTGCCCAGCCTCGCTACGGATTGAGAGATCCTTCTGAAACCGGCGGCGACGGACAGCCGTTGGCGGAGGACATCTCGTTGCCGGTCAGCGTCACCCCGAACTACAACACCGCTCTTCCGGAAGAGTGGGGGTGGCGGCACAATTCTTCGAGCCAACCCAACTCGGCCACGTTTCACATCAATCACAGCGACGTGACCCGGGCTTTCGCCGATGTGCTAACCGCAGACGACAGCCCTCCGGAAGCGCCTTTCGTGGTTTCCAAGGACATTCCGGTGGTCATCATCGACAGCCTGGATCAGTATTGGGCTGGCGAATCGCGAGCCGCTTTGCCCCTGCACGGCTTGCGGGTGCCGGTGTCCGCCGATACCGTAGCGGAGGCCAAGCGCAAGCTTGCGGCGGACCTGGCCGCCCAGGTGCGCTTGCTCTTGCTCCTGTCGCGCGGCGGAACGACCCTGGCACCGGAACTCCAGGCCAACTTCCTCATGCTCACTGAGGTGTTAGAACCGCGCTCCTAGTCGTCAGCCGGGATTGGCGTCGGATCCAATTCTGCGGGCACAGTGAATACCGCCTGACCGTCGTCCCTGTGTGAATGACCGGCCAGCGCAAGCAATAGTTGCTGATGGCTGCGGCGGAAATCGTCGCGGAGTTCCTGCCGGAACTGGGTCATCTCCTCCCGATATTCCTGCCGGAACTGGGCCATCTCCTCCCGATATTCCTGCCGGAACTGGGCCATCTCCGCCTTTAGCTCGCCGCGGAGCTCGTTGAACTCCAGGCGGGTAGGAAAGCGACCCAAGCGCAGAGCCAAATACACCACCACGCCCACCAGAGCGGTTACGACGCTGCTGTTAAACGCAAACAGAGCGATGATGAATGCGATTGGCACTTCAATGGTCATGAAAGCTTTAGACTCCCACTCGGCCGATATATCGGCTTCGGGAATGCCGGGGCGAATAAACACTCGCCCCGGCAGATTGACTTGGGGCTATGCGTTGTCGGCTTCCTGCAATGCTTCCAACACTGCCGTGGGGGACATCGGAAGTTTGTTTACCCGAACGCCAGCCGCGTGGTAAATGGCGTTGTGCAGCGCGGCCAGCGGCGGAATCAACGGAGCTTCGCCCACACCGCGCAAACCGTACGGATGCCGGGGGTTGGGCACTTCCACGACCACGGTGTCGATCATGGGCAGGTCCAGCGCCGTCGGCATACGGTAGTCCAGGAAGCTGGAGTTCAGCATCCGCCCGTCGTCGGCGTAGGTGTAGTCCTCCGTCATCGCCCAACCGAGGCCCTGCACCGTACCGCCCTGCATCTGGCCCTCCACGTAGCTCGGGTGCACCGAGGTTCCGGAGTCGATGAACGCCGTGCAGCGCAGGATATCCACCTTACCCGTCTCCGGATCGACCTCAACGTCGATTATGTTGCCGGCGATCACCGGACCAACGCCGGTTGAAGTCGCCGACGCCGACGCGGTCAGCGGCCCGCCCGTCCGCATCATGCGGCTGGCAACCTCGGCGATAGTCATGCTCTCCTCGGTGCTGGTGCACGTGAACACCCCGTCGGCGAATTCGACGTTTTCGGGCTCTACCTCCCATACCAGCGCACACCGTTGGGCCATCTGGTCACGCAGATCCTCCGACGCGGCAATGGCAGCGAGCCCGGTGTCGAACGCGATCCTGCTGCCGCCGGTCGTGGCTGTCCAGCCGACGGTGTCGGTGTCAACCACCGTGGGTGCGATGCGGTCAACGTCGATCCCCAGGGCTTCTGCCACCTGCATGGCAACCGCGGTACGGGTTCCCCCGATATCCACCGACCCGGTGATCAGGTTCAGGGTGCCGTCCGCATTGACGTTGATGGTGGCGGACGACGCCTGGCCGGCCTGCCAGCGGAACCCCACGGCGATACCACGCCCTCGGTTTTCACCTTCCAGGGGAGTCTGGAAGTGGTCACTGTTGACCATCGCCTCTTCCATCTCAATGCAACCGAACACGCGATGGGGGACGCCGTTGGGCATCCGGTCGCCTTCCACCACGGCGTTTTGCAGGCGGAACTGCATGGGCTCGATACCCAGCATCTCCGCCAACTCGTCCACCACGGCCTCAACGGCGAATGAAACCTGCGGCTGACCCGGAGCGCGATACGCCTGCACCTTCTGTTTGTTGCAGACCACGTCCAGCCCGTCGACCAGCATGTGGTCCATTTTGTACGGCCCGAACCCGGTCAGGGCTCCGCCGCCCACCGGTGACCCGGGGAACGCGCCGGCCTCGTACACCATGTAGAGTTGGCCGGCCACCATGGTTCCATCATTCTTCACGCCCATCTTGCAGCGCATGAAGGTAGCGGAAGCGGGGCCGCTGCCCACGAACACCTCGGTGCGGTCCATGGACACCTTCACCGGCTTTCCGGTCTTGCGCGACAGCACCGCCGCGACCGGATCCAAGTAAGCGATGGCCTTGGCGCCGAACCCGCCGCCGATCTCCATGGGGACGACCTTGACCTGGGATTCCGGCACGCCGATGATGGCCGCGGTCTGGGCCCGGATGTTGAACAGCCCCTGGGTGCTGGTCCAAACCGTCACCCTCCCGTCCGCAGACCACATCGCCGTCGAAACGTGCGGCTCGATGTATCCCTGGTGCACGGTCTGGGTCTCAAACTCGCGCTCGATGACGATGTCCGATTCGGCGAAACCCTGCTCGACATCTCCCACCTTGTGCTGGATGTGGCCGGCGACATTGCTCTTCACGCCAGTGTCATCACCGCGGGCGAAACGCTCCTGCCGAAAATAGGTGGTCATGTCCTCGTGGAGCAGTTCGGCTCCCTCGGCCATGGCCTCGCGCCAGGTGAGCACCGTGGGCAGGACTTCGTAGTCCACCTCGACCAGCGCCAGGGCCTCCTGGGCAATGTGCGGGCTGGTGGCGCAGACGGCGGCCACGGCGTGGCCCACGTAGAGGACCTTGTCTTTCGCCATCAGGTTTTCCGCAATCATACGGGCGTTGCCCTGCACTTCGGCGAAGTCCAGGATGCGGTCTTCAATGATGGGGAAATCCGCCGAGGTAGCCACGGCGACGACGCCCGGCAATGCTTCGGCCTTGCTGGTATCGATGCTGCGGATGCGCGCGTGGGAATGGGGGCTGCGCACGGTCTTCGCGTACAGCATCCCGGGCAGGTTGATGTCGGCGCCATAGCGGGCGGCGCCGGTCACTTTGTCCACGCCATCGTGTCGAACCGGCCGGGTGCCGATGACACGGTATTGCTGATTAGGCTGTGCGGTGGTGGTCATGGGTTTCCTCCAGTGTCCAGGCGATGAAGCGGCTCCGGTCTCGTGAAGGACGCGCCAACGTCTGCGCGTCACGGGTGAACGGCACCGTCTATTTGATGAAATTCGGCAGAAAATACTCTCGTGTCGGGTCGTGGGGCATGCCGGGCATATCCGCCGGAACCACTCCGTCGCTTTCCAGGGCGGAACGCACTATCCCCTTGTTGAAAGGGCTGATGTCGTCATCCGACATGAAGTCCTTAACCGGCATCCAGAGGCATTCCTCGATCTCCTTTTCGCCCATCCTGATCTGCTCGGTGAGCGCTTTCAGGCGGCAAACAAAGTAGATATCCGACTTGCCGTAGCGATATCCGTGCCAATGTCGAAAACAGGCCAACGCCTCGAACTCGGCTTGGACCCCTGTCTCCTCAAAGACCTCTCGAACAATCGAGTCGACGATATTCTCCCCCGGCTCCAGGGCTCCGCCGGGGAGCTTATAGAAGGGCGGACGGTTGTCGATGCGGTAGCGTTCGCACACCACCAGCAATTCGTCCCGGTCGTTCACCACAACGCCTCCTGCTCCTACGTAGTGGGTCGCGTACGGAGGGATGAACGATCCCGGTATCAGGGTCAGAGTCGCGGTGATGCCATCGTCATCCGCATGGTGGTAGCTGAATCCACGCTTAACGGCAATGGGAACATGAGAGGCTAGGCCAATGGGAATGTCAACCCAGGCTACTTCGTAACCCGCCTCACGCCACTCGGCTATCGAAGCATCCAATCGCGCGGCGAATTCGTCGGGCTCGGCCGGCAACTCGGCGTTGTTGACGACAACTCCACGGAACGGATTGGGGGTAGCAACGAGGGGTGAAACCATGAGGCGACTCCGTTTGAATCGGGTCATGTCGGGCAACGGCGGCAGTATAGCACAAGGTCCAGCTCGCGCCCGATGGACACCGCTGCGGGGCATCGCCGGCCCGCAGAATATTGCGTATTGACTCCCGCGATACTTCGCCGTAGAATTCGCGCGACTTGCCCACATTGATATTTCCGGTCCGGATTCGGTCGAAATTCGTTATTATCAGCTACGAACATGCTAGCATCGAGATTTTATCGCGTTTGCGGGTAGGACTCGACCAAGAATGCCCTCTCTGCCGACGGGATGGCCGGTACAACTCCGCGATCACATACTTCTGGACATGAGGAGTGCAACTATGGTTCGTCGTCATCTCCTGTCACCAGTCCCGATAATCGGAGCAATTCTGGTAATCACGCTGGTCGTCATCCTCGCGTGCGGCGGGGCGGAGGCGCCCTCCGACGCCGCGCCCTCCCCGCCCTCCGCATCCACCAGCGACAGCCAGCCCGCGGCACAGGCCACGGCCATGCCTCAACAGGCGCCGCAGGCCACGCCGACCCCGCTGCCCGCCTCGCTGCCCACCGAAGTGGTGGAGAACCCCGTGACCAAGGACGTCTACCCGGACGCGGAATACGGCGGGATCCTCCGGCGCGGAGGCTACGGCGACCCGTCTCACTACGACCTCCTGCAGGTGTCCAGCGTGTCGAACTCATTCAAACAGATGATGCTGCTGAACGGCCTGTTGCGCTACAACCCGCTGGACGCGGGCAAGACGATCATCGCCGATCTGGCCACCACGTGGGAAGTGTCCGAGGACGGCACCGAGTGGACCTTCCCGCTGCGCGAGGGCGTGATGTTCCACGACGGTACGATAATGAACGCAGACGACGTGGCCGCGTCCTGGACCCGCGTCATTGACCCGCCTTCGGGCGTGGTCAGCGCCCGCAAGGGCCTGTACACCCCCTTCGGCACCACCGTCGAAGTCATCGACCCGCAAACCGTGAAGTTCACATTCGAGAAAGGGCCCCCACTGAACTACGGGCTCAACGCTTTCGCCCTGGAGTGGCACGGAGTCTTCCCCAAAGCATTCCTTGAGGCGAACAACTACGACCTGAAGCTGAATGGCCAGGACGCCCCCGGGACGGGTGCATTCCAATTCCTGGAGCACGCCGAGGGCGAGGTCTGGAAGAACGAGCGGTTCCCCAACTACTGGAACGAGGGCCTGCCCTACTTGGATGAAGTCTGGACGTACCCACTGGGCTCCTCTGTCAACCGCTCCGCCGCGCTGCTGGCGGGCAACGTGGACTTCGCCCAGACCATCGATCCGGCCGCCTATGAGCTGATCCAGAACGACCCCGACAGGTTCGAAGGACAGCCGTTCTCATCCTACTCGTACTCGGCTATCTGGTTCAACACGGACCGCGAGCCGTGGGACGACCCCCGGGTGCGCCGCGCCATGTGGCTGGCCATCGACCGCGATGCGCTGCACGAGATCGGCGGCGAATGGTTCTTCGGCTACAAGGGCGGCACCGGCTGGACGTTCCCTGAGCAAGCCTTCCAGCTCCCGCAGGCAGAGATTGACACCCGCCTGATCTTCAACCGCGCGGAAGCTGAAGCGGAAGCCAAACGCCTGATGGACGAGGCCGGGTACGCGGACGGCATCCAGAACGTCGACCTGCTTTTCCGCGCCGGCCCCTTCCGTGAAGCCGCCGCCCAAGTGGCCCAGCTGGAGTTCCAGCGCATCCTCGGCATCGAGTCGGAGGTGCGTCCCGCAGCGTTCGCCGTCTGGTTCGAGGAACTGGCCAACCGCAATTTCGACGTCACCGTGGGCGCCATCGCCGCGCCGTTCATCGACCCCTCCGCCTACCTGAACAGCTGGTACCGCTGCGGCGGGGGCGAGAACCACTCGAACTACTGCAACCCCGAATTCGAAGCTATTATGGAAAAGGTGGACGTAGAAACCGACCCGGAGGTGCGCTACAAGCTGGTGCAGGACGCGGCCCGTGTGCTGGACAACGACCCGCCCACCATCGAATTTTGGTACAACCGCACCTTGGCCGCCTGGCGCACTTGCGTCCACGGCATCGAAGGCAAGAATGGCGCCCTGGTCCACAACCTGGACCGCATGGACACCGTCTGGATGGACGCTGAGTGCCGGGGATAATCGTCTCGGTACAAGGTAATTTGGAGGGGCGAGCTATTGCCCGCCCCGCGTTTGAAACAGGCTCCCGACCCGGCTGACAAACCATTTCGAGAAAACGCCGATGCACAAGTACATTCTTCGTCGAGTGCTGCTGGCCATACCGGCCTTGATCGGCTTGACCATCATCATCTTCCTCGTCATGCGCATCCTTCCGGGCGACGTGCTGACGGTGATGTTCGGTGAAGAGGGCACGCTGCAGCTCAGCGAGGAAGACCGCGCCCGCATTATCGCCAGCCTGGGTCTGGACAAGCCGATCTACCTGCAATACGTGGATTGGCTCCAGGACATCGTGACGCTCAAGCTGGGCCAGTCTTTTTGGCGGTCCAGTTCCGTCATGGACTTGATCAGGAGCCGCGGCCCCATCACGTTGGAAATCGCCATCGTCTCGGTGTTCCTTTCCTGGGTGCATCGGGCCTGCCGGTGGGCATCCTCGCCGCCATGAAACGCAACAGCGCCTGTGGGACTACGCGGGCCGTTTCTTCTCTATCCTGTTCCTGGCGATACCCAACTTCTGGCTGGGCACGATTATCGTTCTGGTGCTGGTGCTGACGTTCCAATGGAAAGCTCCGCTGGAGGTGGTCAACATCTGGGAGAACCCGTGGCAGAACCTGCAGATCGTCTGGGGCCCGGCGCTGGTGCTGGGCTTCGGGCAGGCGGCCTACGTCTCCCGCATGGCGCAGGTCCGCCCTGCTGGAGACCATCCACGAGGACTACATCCGAACGGCCCGGGCCAAGGGCCTGGCGGAGCGTATGGTCATCGCGCGGCACGCGCTGCGCAACGCCATCATGCCGGTGATCACCCTGTCCGGCGTGCTGCTGGGCTTCCTCATTGGCGGTTCGGTGGCGGTAGAGCAGGCGTTCGGTGTGCCGGGGCTGGGCCGCACGCTGGTGTTTGCCTTCCTGGAGCGGGACTACGTCGTCATCCAGAACCTGGTGCTGCTCTACGGCATCATCTTCGTCGTCACCAACCTGCTGGTTGACATTTCGTATGCGTGGATCGACCCGCGCATTCGGTACAGCTGATCCCGCCGGCCGGCTTAGGAGCATTTCCGTGGCAGAGGCAAACCGGACCACCGTGGTCGAACCGACCGGCTCTGTGCTGGAACAGCAGGCCCAGCGCCGGCAGGAAACCACGCTGCAGCGTGCCGTCGGCTTCTGCCGGCGCAACCCGGTGGGCGCTGCCAGCGGCGTGGCCATTATCGTTATCATCGCCGTCGCGGTATTCGCCCCCTTCGTCGCCACACACGACCCCATACTGGACGCCGATTTCCGCGCCTTGCGCGCCGAGCCTTCCGGCGCCCACTGGCTGGGAACCGACGACATAGGACGCGACCTGTATAGCCGGATTATCTACGGCGCCCGGGTTTCCTTGTTCGTCGCCTTCATGGCCGTCATGGTCGGCGACCTGCTGGGAGCCGCATGGGGCGTCGCGACCGGATATACAGGCGGCCGGTTCGACATGTACAGCCAGCGGTTTCTCGAGCTGATGATGTCGTTCCCCACGCTGATCCTAGCGATGCTGCTGGTGCTGGCCATGGGCGCGGGGGTGTGGACGGTCATTGTCGCCATCAGCGTTACCCGCGTGCCGTTAGCGGTGCGGGTGGTGCGCTCTGTGACACTGAGCGTGAAAGAAAACGCCTATGTTGACGCGGCCCAAGCCATCGGCGCGTCGGGCACGCGTGTGATGGTACAGCACATTGCACCACAATGCGTGGCGCCGTGGCTGGTGCTGGCGACGGCGCACTTGGGGTCGGTAATTATCCTGGAAGCGTCGCTGGGCTTCTTGGGCGTCGGCGTGCCGCTGCCCACCGCCACGTGGGGCAACATGCTGGGCGGCACGGCCGCGGCGGGCCTGTTCCCGCGCTGGTGGATGGTGCTGTTCCCCGGGCTGGCTATCACCATTACGGTGCTCGCTTTCAACCTTTTCGGTGACTCGATCCGGGACGTGTTGGACCCCAAACTCCGCGGGCGGACTTAGCCCATCCTCCGGTCACCCGTCGAACTGACTGGTGCGTCGATCAACGTCTCCAATCCTGACGGTCGGCCCTTTGGGCTGGCGGTCACGTCGCTGGGCAATCTGGCTGGCCCTCGGAATCGTCTTCCTTGCCCTCGCGGGCTGGTGGGCGGTAGTTGCCTTTCAGCTGGCGCCTCTGTTCTTCCCTCCACCCCAGTCCAGCTCAACATCCGACCCGTCTGCCGATCCTGGTGATTGGCCTCTGATTCGGCGGAATGCTGGCGGCGCCGCATGGTCGCCTGGCCCGGACCCGACCCCGCCGCTATCCGTCCGATGGCAAATCTCGACCCCCGGCACGATCCTGAACACACCCGCGGTGTTGGGGAGCCGGTTGTACGCTGCCACCGAGGACGGTCTCGCGATCTGCGTGAGCGCCCAGAGCGGCGAAACTATCTGGACCCGCGACATCGGTTCGCCCTCGGACACCGCCCCCGCGGTAGCGGGTGGCCTCGTATACCTCGGGACCCGTGATCATCGCCTTCTGGCGCTGGATCAGGATACCGGCGAACCGCGATGGGAGCGCGACCTGGGGAACATCGTGCTGGGCTCGCCCATTGTGTCCGGCGGCACGTTGTACATCGGGTCGACCAACGGGACGCTGGAAGCGCTGGACGCTACCACGGGCGCGCTCCGATGGTCCGCCGACGCCAACGGCTGGGTGGTCGGCCATCCCGCGACCAACGGCACGGTAGTCGCGGCGACCTCGCTAGGCGAACGGTTCATTACGGTTGACCCCGACACCGGGCGCCGCCTCCTGGTGTTCCATGCCGGTACTCCGGTCGCCGGCGGGCCGGTCATCGCCGACGGCCGCGCCTTTTTCGTGACCAACCGCGGCGCGGTTTGGGCTGTGGACACTTCGGCCGTCAGCCGGCCTTTCAGTCGATTCGCCTACGTGGCCAAGTTCAACTTTTTCGCGTGGCGGCTGCGCTCCGAGCCCCCACGGCAAACCGGAACGATTTGGGTCGGTTCGGCACGGGACAAGGTCAAGTACAGCCCCGCCTACGCCGGCGGCAACCTCCTGGTGGTCAACGAGGCCGACCACGTGACCGCGTTCGCCGACGCCGACGGATCGACCAGGTGGACAACCCAACTCGACGGAGAAGTCGTCGCAGAACCGGTCGTCGCCGGCGACACGCTGGTCCTCGGCACGAAGGACGGCGTCATGCACGGGTTGGACACCGGCGACGGATCACTACGGTGGACGCACGACACCGGCCGATACCCCCTATCCGCCGCGCCGTCCGTATCGGGCGGTATCCTGTTTCTGCCCACAACCGACGGAAAACTCACGGCGTGGGCCGGCAGATGAAGCATAACCTGCTGCGGTTGACGCTCGATTCTCCCGTGCCTATACTCGCCGCACATCCTGTGTCCAGATGAGAGCGCATCGTCCAAAATGACCCAAGCAACGCCCCACCAACGCGACCTGGCCGGCGAGTCCTGGGACCCGGGCCAGTATCTGAAATTTGCTGACCACCGGCTGCGTCCGGCCTTGGATTTGATGGGGCGCATCCCGCTGGAGCGGCCTCAAGTCATCTACGACTTGGGTTGCGGCAGCGGCAACGTTACTCGCTTGCTCTCCGACCGTTGGCCGGGTGCCAGCGTAATCGGGATGGACAACTCCCCTGACATGCTGAAACGGGCAGGATCGGTCGAAGCGGGGGATCTGCCCGGCAACGTTAGCTGGGAGCACGGCGACCTGGCCGATTGGCGGCCGAACCAGACTCCTTCCATCTTTTTCTCCAACGCCGTGATCCAATGGGTGCCCGACCATCACGAGCTCGTGCCGCGCCTGTGGAACATGCTGCCGTCCGGCGCTTGCCTGGCCGTGCAGGCCCCGCTCAGTTGGGACATGCGCTCGCATCAGATCATGCGCGAAACCCTGGAGAACGGCGGCCACGGCGGCCAAGCCGTAGGCTCGGCGGAGTTGCGCACCGCTGTGGGCAACCGGTGGGTCCAGGACCCCGATTTCTACTACGACCTGCTGGCTCCCGAGGCAGACCACTTGGACGTCTGGACCACGGAATACCAGCACGTCCTCACCGGCGACGACCCCGTGCTCGAATGGGTTACCGGCACTGGCCTGCGCCCTATCCTCAACGGCCTCGAAGACGGCGACCGCGAAACCTACCTTGAAGAGTATCGGCGAAGGCTCAACGTCGAGTACCCGAAACGAGCCGACGGGTTCACCCTGTATCCATTCCGGCGCCTATTTTTCGTCGCCGTACGGCGGTAGCCGGGAGACCACCCGGCCGTACGGTCTCGGACGCCGGCACAGCCAACCATCGGCAAACACATTCGTACATCACGCCCTTGGAGGTGCAGACATGACGGTTCTGGTCTTGGGAGCTTCCGGTTTCATCGGGCCCCGTGTGGTCCGCAAGTTGGTGGAGCGTGGCGAGGAAGTGTACGCCACCGACATCAACCCGCTGCCCGACATCCCCGGCGTAGACGCGGGTACCGTGCGCGGTTCCAGGGTGGACATCACCGATTTCGAACAGGTCACCCGCGCCATCGTCGAATCGCAGCCCGACCGTATCATCAACCTCGCCTACCTGCTCGGCGGCGGCGAAGGCAACCCGCACCACCAGATGCGCCTGAACATCCTCGGCATGGACAACTGCTTCGAGGCCGGCCGGCTGCTGGGCGTGAACCGCATCGTCTACGCCAGTTCCGTGGCCGTCAGCGGGCAGCAGTCCAACTTTGGCGACCGCGAGATCAACGAGGACGAGGCGACCTACGGCGACAGCCAGTACGCGACGCACAAGATTTTCAACGAGTTCCAGGCCAAGATGTTCAACGAGAACTACGGCATGAGCATCACCGGGATCCGCCCCGCCAACGTCACCGGACCGGACAAGGTGCGGGGTTCCGTTGACCACGTGCGTTGCGTCACCCTCCCGTCCCGCGGCGAGCCTGTCAGCTTCCCGTACCAGGAGATGATGCGGCTGCCCATCCACGTGGAGGACATCGCCGAGGCTTTCGTGCGGGTGTCCCTGGTGGACCGCAGCGAGCATCCGGTTTACAACTCCGGCGGCACTGCCATCAGCCTCGGGGACCTGGCAGAGATGGTGCGCGGTTACCTGCCCGATGCCCAGATCTCCTTCGACAACCCCGGTGGCCGCGAACACTCCGGCAACTACCTGGTGGACAACAGCCGCCTGCTCACCGAGTTCGAGCTATCCTATCCCCCGCTGCAGCAGCGGGTCCTGGAAATCATCAACGAGGTACGCGCCGACGAGGGTTTGCCGCTGGTTAGTTAAGGCTGACCGTGTCCTGATCCAAGCAGCCAGCTGCCGCCGTGCAATCTCTTGCGCGGCGGTTTTTTTTGCATATCCGGAGATGGTCGCGACCCGCTACGTCCTCGTTGCTTGCCGCCGCCGGCCATCGCCCATATAATGCGCCCATCATCGTTCAACGCCCTGATTCCGGCGAAATCCGCACGACGCCCTGGGTTCGGTACCCGCGCATGGCCGTTGTTCCCGGCACTGCCGCTGGAAGCGAACCAGGAGGAGGTTCCCCAATGGCATTACCCGACCGCTTGAAATTCGGTATTTTCATGGGCCCGTTCCACCGCGCCGGCGAAAATCCGACCCTGGCGCTGGAACGCGACATGGAACTGGTGCAATGGCTCGACTACCTGGGCTTTGACGAGGCCTGGATCGGTGAGCACCACAGCGCCGGCTGGGAGATCATCTCCTCGCCGGAGATATTCATCGGCGTGGCCGCCGACCGCACCAAGCACATCAAGCTGGGCACCGGCGTGGTCAGCCTCCCTTATCACCATCCGTTCATGGTGGCCAACTGGATGACCCAGCTGGACCACATGACCCGCGGTCGCGTGATGCTGGGCGTAGGACCCGGCGCGCTGCCCGGCGACGCCTACATGATGGGCATCGACCCCACCAAGCAGCGCCTGCGCATGGACGAAGCCCTGGGCGTCATCATGCGGCTGTTCACCGAGAAAGAGCCCATTACGCACAAGAGCGACTGGTTCGAGCTCAACGAGGCGATGCTCCAGTTGCGGCCCTATCAGACACCCCACATGCCCATTTCCGTGGCATCCGTTCAGACCCCCTCCGGCGTCGCCCTGGCCGGCAAGCATGGCGCGTCGGTGCTGACCATCACCACGCCACGCGACCCCAAGGTGCCCCAGGGCGCGGCTCTCCACGAGCTCTGGGATATCTGCGAGGAATCGGCCGCGGAGCACAACCAGACCGTGGACCGTTTCGAATGGCGGCTGGTGTTGCCGGTCCACCTGGCGGACACGAAAAAGGAAGCATTCGAGCAGGCTCGCATCGGCGCCGGTCGGTACCAGCGCGAGTATTTCGAGCACACCATGGGCCGCCCCCAGATCGTCGACGGGCCGCCCGAAAAGATCATCGACGTCATGGCCGAGCGCGGCGCGTGGATCATCGGCACTCCCGACGACTGCATCGAGGGTATCAAGCGTCTGGAGGAAATGAGCGGCGGCTTCGGCGCATTCATGGTCCAGACCGTGGACTGGGCCGCCCGCGAGCACATGCTGCACAGCTACGAGCTGATGGCCCGCCACGTGATGCCCCACTTCCAGGGCAGCGCAGAGGCAACGATTTCATCCAACAAGTGGGCATACGAGCGCCACGAGACCCTGCAGGCGGGCCGCACCCGCGCGCTGGACCGCGCCCGCGAAGACTACGTCGGCAGGAACGCCTAAACCGACGACCAAACTAACGTGGCCGTCGGTTCCGTCGCGAGCCGGCGGCTATATTGATATTCAGAAGTATCAACAGGAGGCGCTCCGATGAGCTTCTGGGATGAGGTCTATGCTCTGCGGGAGCAAGGGGCGATCCCTCGAGTGTGGACGCGAGACAGTCTACGCTCACACTTACTGGGACCATACACGCCCAACTCCATAAGCACCATCCCGTCCAACCAGAGCATAGCAAGGGACGGCAAGCAACTAGGCAAGTACGTCGAGAATGGTCGTGAGCCGAAGG
Organism: Dehalococcoidia bacterium; assembly: GCA_965203985.1. Classification (GTDB taxonomy): domain Bacteria; phylum Chloroflexota; class Dehalococcoidia; order Lucifugimonadales; family UBA3495; genus Bin87. Next base: position 184,298 of record CBDBDS010000010.1, on the reverse strand, counting down.
CTTGGCGGGTTGGGCCGGGTGAATTCCAATTGATCACTGACCCGGACGACGACACGGCAACCCAAGATGCAGAACGCCGACGGGCTCGAGCATACGCGCAGCTCGCACGGGCGAAAGCCGCGGGTTCACCTTATCCTTTACGAGGGTTGCCGATAAAGTACGAACGTCCCTATGACCCAGTGTATCCGGTCCATCTGGACGAACCGAAAACCGCGGAATGATCATTCTTGATACCCACATCTGGGAAAGATGGGTAGAAGAGCCTGTGCGGCTTCGTGCGGCGCAAACGGCCGCCATTGTGGCCGAAGAAAATGACGTCAACGGCGTGTTGGAATATGCGCCACATCCCTCTGGGAAATCGCCAAGCTCGTTGAATTGGGGCGAATCCAAATAGATACCGACTTGGCCGACTGGTTCGAAAACGCGCTCGGTTACCCTTGTGTACGGGTTATCAATTTATCTTCTTCTATCGCAATCCGGTCAACCGCCCTGCCAGGCAATTCTCAACTCTCCCGCGACGCGCAGATTCGTGACCCTTCCGATCAGATCATTATTGCAACGGCGCTGTTGAACAACTGCCCATTGGTGACTTCTGATGGAAAGATAGTCGCATATCCCGGCGTGCAAACGATTTACTAACAGGTGGGATGCGCTGGCGATAGCCTTGATTTCCCACGTTCAAACACTACGCGAGAAACGGAGGCCCCAAATGCCACTGCACCCGCAAGCGCAAGAGGTAATCGACGCAACCCGAGCCCTGGGTTTGCCGCCAGCCAACACCGTCACTCCGGCGGAAGCACGGGCCAACGCGGCCAAGCGGCCACGAGCGCCCGGACCCGAGGTGGGCAAGGTCCAGGACCGTAGCGTCCCGGGACCGGCGGGCGACGTGCCGGTCCGCATCTACACGCCCGAGGGTGACGGTCCGTTCCCCATCCTGGCGTGGTATCACGGCGGCGGCTGGGTCGTGGGCAACCTGGACTCGGCAGACGGCACGGCACGCCATCTCTGCGCCGGCTCCCGCTGCGTGGTGGTATCCGTGGACTACCGTCTTTCCCCGGAAGCCAAGTTCCCCGAACCCTTTGACGACTGCTACTACGCCACCATCTGGGCCAGCGACCACGCCGCGGAATTGGGCGGCGTGCCCGGCGTCGTAGCGGTGGGCGGCGACAGCGCCGGCGGCAATCTGGCGGCTGCAGTGGCCATCAAGGCCGCTGAGACCGGCGATTTCCGCGTCAGCCAGCAGCTCCTGGTCTACCCGGTCACTGACGTCAAGTTCGACACCGGTTCGTATATCGACAACGGGACGGGATACAACCTCGACCGGGACGTCATGATCTGGTATTGGGACCAGTACCTCGCTGACCCGTCCCAGGCTGCCGACCCGCTGGCCGCTCCGCTACAGTTGTCCGCTGATTTCGACGCCATCGAAGAGTTGGCCCCGGCGCTGATTATCACGGCGGAATACGACCCCCTATGCGACGAAGGCGAGGCCTACGGACGCCTGCTCAACGAATTGGGCGTTCCGGCGGAAAGCAACCGCTACGATGGGATGATCCACGGCTTCTTCAGCATGGCGACCGTCATGGACACCGCCCGCGATGCGATGGACGACGCTTGCCGCTTCCTGCGCGCCGCCGTGGACGACATGACCGAGGAGTACCATCGCCGCCACGAGGGTGACCCGTCGGCCATGCGCAAGCTGCTCGATCCCCAGGCTGCCTACGTCCTGGAGCTGTTCGACTCCATGGGCATCAAGCCCTTCCAGGAAATGGACGTGGACGAGTGCCGGGAGATCATGAACAACCGACCCCGACCGGAAGGCCCGGCGGTCGGCAATGTAGAGGACCGGATCATCAGGAACGAGCACGGCAAGGAGCCGGGTGAGGTACCCATCCGGATCTACACGCCGGCGACCGAGGGCCCCTGGGGCACGCTGGTCTGGTACCACGGCGGAGGCTGGGTGATCGGCAACGTTGAAACTGCCGATGCCACCGCGCGCGAGCTCTGCGTTGGCGGGAACTGCGTCGTCGTCTCCGTGGACTACCGACTTGCACCCGAGCACAAGTTCCCCACACCCTTCGAGGACTGCCTTACCGCCACCATGTGGGCGATGGCCAACGCCGACGCCTTGGGCAGCCGTGCGGACCTTATCGCAGCCGGTGGCGATAGCGCCGGCGGCAACCTTGCCGCGGCGGTGTGCCTCGCCCAGGACGACTTCCCGCAACCCTTGGCGTTCCAGTTGCTGGTCTATCCGGCCACCGATTACGCCTACGATACGCGCTCCTACAACGTCAACGGACAGGGCATGTTCCTTGAAACCGCAAGCATGCGCTGGTTCTGGGACCACTACATCGACAACTCCGACCTGTCCGGTTACAACATCTTCGCGTCGCCCGGAAGGGCGCGGCTGTCGGCAGACCTGCCGCCCGCCCTGGTGATTACGGCGGAGTTTGATCCGCTCCGCGACGAGGGCGAGGCCTTCGCCAGCGCCCTCGAAGACGCCGGCGTCGAAACCACGCTCATCCGGTACGACGGCGTGATCCACGGATTCTTCGGGTTGCCCCACGTCATCGACAAGGGTCGGCAGGCCGTCGATGCCGCCAACGCCCATCTATCCGAGGTATTCGGAGCGGCGCTCGGTTCCTCCGATGCCCTCGTAGCCGCAGACAACTGACCCGCGACACCATCACAGGAGTTACTACCATGGCTGAAACCATCCAGGAACAGTACATCCGCATGAACCCCCGTTCGCGGGAACTCCAGCCGAACTATCAGGCCCGGTTCCCCTCCGGCAGCCCGGGTCACGACGGCTACACCTCCGACCCGTTCCCCGTGGTCATCGCCCGCGGCAGCGGTCCGCGCAAGTGGGACATCGACGGCAATGAGTACGTCGACTACGGCATGGGGTCCGCGTCCCTGCTGCTGGGACACGCTCACCCCGAGGTGGTCGCGGCGCTGTCGGGCGTCCTGGCTGACGGGTCACACTACGGTGCGCCCACGGAATCGATGCTGGAATGGGGCGAGCGGGTCTGCACCCTGATGCCCTGCGTCGACAAAGTGCGCTTCGTGGGGTCGGGCGCGGAGGCCACCATGCTGGCCATGCGCGTCGCCCGCGCCTACACCGGCAAGGAAAAGATCGTCCGCTGGGAGTCCCACTACCACGGCTGGCACGATTATGTAATGCCCGGCAACCTGCCGCCCTTCGACGTGCCGGCTTCCATCGGCATTCCGCAGGGCACCATCGACTCCATCATCGTCCTGCCCACCGACCTGGCAGCCCTGGAAAACGCCCTGAACAGCGACGACAACATCGCCGGCGTGATCACCGAGGCCTCGGGCGCCTCCTACGGCACGGTGCCGCTGCCCGACGGGTTCCTGGACGGCGTACGCAAGCTCACCCGCGAGCACGGCGTGGTCATGATCCTGGACGAAGTGATCACCGGATTCCGGTGGGCGCCGGGCGGAGCGCAGGAGAGGCTCGGCATAGACACCGACCTGTGCACCATGGCCAAGATCATCACCGGCGGCCTGCCCGGCGGCGCTGTCGGTGGTCGCGACGAGATCATGGCCGTAATGCACCAAACCGGCGACAGCCACCACGACCGCTACGAGCGCGTGCTCCACGGCGGGACGTTCAACGCCAACCCTTACGCCGCTGCATCGGGTAACGCCGCATTGCGACTGGTCGCCACCGGCGAGTACAACGCCCAGGCCGACCTCATGGCCGAACGGCTCCGTGTCGGCCTCCGCCAGGTCGTGGACCGGCGCGAGGTCAACGCCACCGTCTACGGCGAAGCGTCCACGTTCCACCTGTTCTTCGGCGAGCGCAGCATCGACGGGCTGGACGCGTCACGGCTGAAGAACCAGCCGGCCGACATCCAGCGCACCCTGCGCCAGGCGTTGCAGGTACGCGGAGTGGACCTGATGTCTCGCACCAGCGGCGTCCTGTCCGGCACCCACACCGAGGCCGACATCGACTTCACCATCGAAGCGTTCGACGGCGCCATCGCCGCCATGATGGAAGAAGGTCTCGTGCAGCACTGAGCGTATTATCAGCCACACGCGCGAATTCAATCAGGAATGGGGCGCCGCGATGTCGCGGCGCCCCTTATGATTTTCAGCTTTCTCGTTCCGGTTCGATAAGCCTTTGCAATCCGCTCCGGCCAATGCCGGTTTGCTTCACGCTGAGAATGCGTCCCAACATGGTATTGGGCAACGGCGTTGAATTATCTGGGATGACCGGGAACCTTGGTCGCCCTTCTCCAGGAAATTCTTTGTAGAACTAAATTCCGTGGTTGGAACGGCGATCTCTAACCCAGCCGTCAAGTTCGAGTAGGCGCATGAGATAGCGCCCGGAGATATTCACACGATCGCGAAACCCGCTTGTCGGAAGTGCTTGACCGGCTGAATGACCACCTGATTATCGGCAAGATAGTCCCGAACGTCCGTAATCCCTTCCACCCCGTTCAACTGCAACTCTACGGCCTCCTGAAGCTCTGCTTGCGTCTGTTCCAATTCGCTTGCGAAAGCGGAAGTGCCCAGTTCTTCGCAGAAACCAACCCATTGCCCCTCTTCATGACAATAGTTCAAGGTCAGATTGATGATGTAATCGGACGTGCCAGACTCGTCACTGTGCATGACTTGAACTGATTCCGTCATCAATATCTCGTCAGACATTGCGCTGCCTCCAGTTTGACCCGCGAATCTATTCCAGCCCACTCAGCCCACTTCTACTCTGTCACTCACCCGCACCACCCCAGGTTTCTCCACAATGCCGTACACGCCGAAGTACGCCGCCAGCGCATTCGGCCGGTAGCCCAGGATCGACCTCACCGCCTCGGTATCCGTCTCGCCGGTTACCGGGTCCTGGTCGATGATGGCGCAACGCGGGTCCGGGGCCAGGACACGCACCACCGCATCGCCGATTGATATGGTGCGGTTCATCCAACCGTCCTCCTGGTGCGCTTCGCACCCGTCCAACAGCAGGGTCGGGCGGAATCGGTCCGTGGCCAGGCACTCGTCCTCGGCCATGCCCATCTGCGTCGATAGCCGCTCCACGGAAGCCCGGGACAGGACTGAAACGGGAAACTCGTCAAAAACCTGGCAGGGCAATTCCGACATCATCAGCACCGCCGGCTGGCCGCAGAACTCGCTGATGGCCCGCATCCAGTCTCCCATCAATGGGCGCGCTCGAACCCGCCGCCCCCAGATGATCGTCCAAACCGGCTGGTCCAGCTCAGGCCGCTCGTCCAACACCGTACCGTCGGGAAAGGCGATGCGGAGCCGCTCGGATTCAGGATCCCACGACGCCACCAGCTGCGCCAGCTTTCCCACCTGCCGCCGGGACAACAGGCGTCCCTGCTGGTTCACCAGGTAGAAGCGACGGTCCTCTTGGATGCCACCCAAGTCCAGCGTCGCCTGTTCCAACGGAACCAGGGACATAGATTTGACCGGGGCGATGTTGATCTCGGCAACGGTGATCACGGGCACTACTCCAGCGAGAGAAATTCGTCGACCATATTGCGCGCATCGGTTCGGTCGTAAATCTGGTAGAGCAGCGCGGCGTTGCGGGCTGCGTCCCCGCCGAAATAGCGCTCGTAGAGCGTCTGCCGGCCGCCGAACGCGCTGCACGAAACGTCCCATGCCAGCCGGAATAAGCGGATGCGCTCTTCCGCGGTGGCCGTGTCGGTGTCCATGTAGCGATGGATATCCTCGGCCAGCGGGCCGTTGAGATCGGCCTCCGCGGGCAGGGCCATCAGGCTGCTGGAACCCAGCAGATGCAGGATCTCCGCCATGCGGGGATACATGGTAATCATCTGCTTGCGAGCGACCAGCAGGGGTCGGTAGTCGGGACAGAAAATCCCCCATTCGTCGACTGAAGCCTGCGCCTCGGATGCCGCCAGCAAGGCCCTGGTAATCTCCAGGTTCTCGATCAACTCGGCGACCAGGTGTTGCGTCTGCGGCAACTCGCCTGAGCCCAACGTGTCCACCATCAGCGATGCCAGCCCCAGCATGAACTCGCACTTGACCACGTTCTTGGTGACCACCTGGTGGCCGGTGTGCGCGTTGCGGTTGGTGCGCTCGCCCCACTGGTTGCACAGCGCCACGTCGTTGTACAGGAACACCCGCTCCCATGGAACCAGCACGTCATCGAAGAAGACGATGGCGTCCATCTCCTCGAACCGGCTGCCGGCCGGATGGTCGAAGTGGGATCTACCCAAGTCCACGGTGTCCCTGCATTGGAATTTGAGCCCGGCGGTATCGCAGGGGATCGCAAAGCCGAAGGCGAATTTGCCCTCTTCTCCCGTGGGTACGCGGCGCGTGCGCGCCGGATAAACCGCGATCTCATCCGACAGCGGCCCGAGCGTCGCCAACACCCGCGCCCCACGCACCACGATACCGGCGTCCGTTTCCTTGACCACGGACAGCGCCACCTCGGTTCGGTCGTCGAACGGCGTCTGCCCCACGGAGCGGCTGCGCTGGAGGTTGACCAGCGTGTGGGTCATAACGATATCGTTTTCGCGGATGTACTCGTAGTAGTCGAGGATATTTTGCTTGAACTCCGGTCGGTTCTGACCGCAGTAATCGGCCGCGGCCGCCATGGACATCACCGCCACGTTCAGGAAGTCAGGCGTGCGCCCCATCATGCCGCAGGACGCAAGGGCCCAGTTGGACATCATCTTGCGCCGACGTTTCAGGTCATCGCCATCACGAGGCATGATGAAAGAGAGGCCCACCGGATCGCCGGTGGACGGCGACTGGTACACCATGTCGTCCCGCACGGCCGGATCGTGCTGCATGTCCAGGAGACCGGCCACCGTGCGCAGCCCGCCGGCAAAGGCGGGGTGCGCGGTGACATCCTCCACGCGCTGGCCGCCAATATAAACCTCGGCAGCCCGCTGCCTGATTCCGTAGATGTATTCGGCTCCGGTGCGCGCCGGCATCGCCTGCCTCCCAATTGCCTGTGTTGCTAGTGCCGGAAGGGTATGGTATACGAGCGAAAACCGCAATCCGGGAGGCTCACCGTGCCCACCATCCAGCGTGGCGACGCCCAACTGCACTACTATCTGGACGACTTCACCGATCCGTGGCGGTCGGCGCCGGAAGCGATCGTGCTGCAGCACGGCTTCTCCCGCAACGGCAGGTTCTGGTACAACTGGCCGCCCCTGCTCAGCCGCGAGTACCGCGTGATTCGCCCCGATATGCGCGGGATGGGCCAGTCGACCATCGACCCAGCCCGTTACGAGCCCACGCTGGACACCCTGATGGGCGACCTGCTGGCCATCCTCGACGACGCCGGGGTGGAACGCGCCGTGTATGTCGGCGAATCCTTCGGCGGCATCATGGGAATGCAGTTCGCCCACGATTATCCCGAACGGTGCCGGGCCCTCGTGCTGTGCAACTCACCTTGTCGCCTGACCCGCCGCGAAAGCGCGACGCCGGGCGGAAGCTGGCTGGCAACCATGGAGCAGGGCGGCATCGGCGCGTGGAGCGCGGCCACCATCAACTTCCGTCTGGACATGCGCCACGCTGATGAGGGCCTCAAGGACTGGTACATCGCCGAAATGGACCGCACGCCGGCCGAGATCGGCCAGGCCCTCCACAGTTACCTTGACAGCCTGGATTTCGGACCTCATCTGAAAGACATCACGGTGCCCACCCTGCTGCTGACCGGGGACGAATCCCTGACCACCAGCATGGAGCAGCAGGAGTTCATGGCTGCCGAAATCCCCAACAGCCGCCTGGATGTTTGGCCCGGACTGGGCCACGGGGTCAACGTCATCTACCCCGAATGGTGCGTGCAGCGCATGCGGAATTTTCTCGGCGAGCGCGGAGCCTGACGACTCCCGTCGAACTGGTCACGTGCGGTTCCCATCCTCGGGTGATATGCTGAACACATTGCGCCCAGCGTCGCTACGTTCACTATGAATTCCGTCGAAAAATCGCCGATTACCGCCGTAATCCTTGCCGGCGGCCGGAGCCTGCGTTTGGGTCGCGACAAGGCCGTGGAGCCATTCGACGGAGAACCGTTAATCCGGCGTGTAATCCGGCGGGCTTGCGACGGCGTGTCTGCCCGCGAGGTGGTGGTCGTGGTCGCAGACCCGGCTCGTGCCGCCGCTCTTCCGCTGGACCTCAACCACCGGACTGCCGTTGACGTATTTCCCGATTGCGGCTCGCTGGGCGGCATATACACCGGCTTGGACGCCGCGCCCACCGACTGGTGCCTGGTCACCGCCTGCGATATGCCCTTCCTGTCCGCGCCTCTCCTGGCGCACATGGCTGGCCTGCGCGAGGGTGTCGACGCGGTGGTACCAATGGTGGAAGGCCGACCGGAACCCACCCACGCGCTCTACACCCGTCGCTGCCTGCCAGCAATCGAGAGCCGGCTGCGCGCCGGACAGTTGAAGATCTCCGGTTTCTTCGACGACGTTGCCGTGCGCTACGTGCCGGAGAGCGAAATCAGGGATTTCGACCCTGACCTGCTGAGCTTCTTCAACATCAACCGCCCGGAGGACCTGACCCGGGCGATGGAACTGGCGCAATGAAATCCGCCGCGCCAACCGGAAATGCGGTGGTTGTCACCGTGGAACTATTCGGCCTGGCCCGCGTTCGCGCCGGCGTCAGCAGCGTTTGCCTGACGGTCGATGCGCAAACTCCGGTCACAGAGTTGTTGGGCGTTCTGGCGCAAGAATGCCCTGACCTGGTGGGCAGCGCATTGTGTCTGTCCGATCGCGGGGCCATGTCCGTCGCCGACGGATACGCGCTGAACCGGAACGGTCTCGAATTCTTGCCGCCCGAAATCGAAGCACCCCTGGATTGGGTACTGGGAGACTCGCTGCTTCTCCTATCAAATCAGGCCGGCGGCTGACTACCATGTCGGCCCTATATGGCTACCGTGGATTCGCCACGGTGGTTGATCTGACCACCGGGCAATATCGACGCGACCCGATACCACCGGAAACCCTCCGCTCTATCATCGGCGGCATCGGTCTGGGAACATGGTTGCTGCATCGTTACGGGAGCCCCCCTGTTGACCACGACGGCGAACTCCTTTCGTACTCTGACCGGATGCGTCTGCTCGACTCCGCGCTCGGGCCGGCCAACCCCTTGATTTTCGTGACCAGTCCCCTGGTTGGAACCCGGCTGACCACCTCGAGCAAATTCGCCGTGATGACCCGTTCGCCGTTGACCGGCTTCATCGCCGACGGCCTATCTTCCAGCCACCTGGCGGTCGAACTAAAGCGAGCCTGTGGCGACGCCCTGGTCATCACCGGAAGCCGCGACAGCCTTTCGGTTCTTCACATCGACGCTGATGGAATTCCCCGCATCAAACCTGCCGCTCACCTGATCGGTCTGTCCACCATGGACACCGAATCGGCGGTCAAACGCAACCTGGACGACGGAACCCGGCGCCCGGTCCGGGTCGCCTGCATCGGCCCGGCCGGCGAGAACCTGGTCCGTTTCGCCAGCATCGCCAACGACGGCGGTCGCCAAGCCGGCCGTTGCGGACCCGGCGCGGTAATGGGCAGCAAGAACCTCAAGGCCATCGCTGTGCGCGGCAACCCGGAGTCCGATCCGCCCATTGCAGACCCAGTGGCGTTGCGAGCATACGCCCGCGATCTGAGCCGACGCAGCCTGGGCGCCGCCACCGCCAAGTACCGCGAGCTCGGAACCATCGCTAACGTATCGGTGTTCAATCGCCTGGGCACCCTGCCCACTCGCAACTTCCAGCAGTCAACCTTCGAGGGCGCCGAGGCGGTCAGCGGCGAAGCCCTGCACCAGACCCGGGCCACCCGCTCGGCCCACTGCGCCAACTGCACCATCGGATGCGAAAAGATCGTAACGGTGGGCAGGAAAGACAAAGGGGCCAAGGAGGCCGGCGAGGTCAACGCCCGACTGGAATACGAGAGCCTCTTCGCCCTGGGCCCGCTGGTCGGAGTCGGCGACCCCGACGCAGTGATCCGCGCCGTGCGTCGTTGCGACGAGCTTGGCCTGGACACCATTTCCGCCGGCGGCGTCATCGCCTGGGCCATCGAAACTGCGGAGCGAGGGCTGTTGGGCAACCCGCACGTTGTCAATGACAACGGTGGCGCCGGCCGCTCGCTGAACTTCGGTGACGGCGCGGCAGTAATCGATCTGTTGGACGATATCGGGCATCGCCGCGGACCTCTCGGCAACCTGCTGGCGGAAGGCAGCCGGCTCGCCGCCGAACGCGTCGCTGGTGGATCGGAATCCTGGGCCATGCAGGTCAAGGGACTGGAGATGCCCGGCTACGAGCCCCGCAGCCTGAAAACCCTGGCCCTGGGATTGGCGACCACGCCACGCGGCGCCTGCCACAATCGCACCTCGGCCTACGACGCCGACTTCTCGCCGGAGGTGGACCGCCTGACCGTGGACGACCGGCGCGGCAAGATCGCTGCCGACAGCGAGGATTTCGCGGCGGCGCTGGACTCGCTCATCTGGTGCAAGTTCCTCCGTCGGGCTTTCAGCGATTTTTGGGAGGAATCGGCCGCCGTGTATCGCATGGTAACCGGCTGGGAAGATTTCGACGCCGAGGAACTCCGCCGCGCGGCCGCCCACATCGCCGACCTTAAAAAGGCGTACAACCAGCGTTGGGGCTGGCGACGCTCCGACGATACCCTGCCGGGTCGTACCCTGAACGAACCTCTCGCCGATGGTGTCGCCGCCGGCGTCGGCCTCACCTCGTCCGAGCTGGATGCGATGATCGCCGACTACTATCGCGCCCGGGGATGGAGCGCCGACGGTCGGGTGGACCTGGCCGGGATGGGCCTATAGCGGCTGCTTGGCGGGCACGCCAACCCGACGCGGGTACTTCCCCGGCGTCCGGCGCACTTTTTCTACGGATATGAGCCACCGGTCCGGCGGCAGCGGCGGCGATAGGTCGTTCATGGAGCGGGTTCCGGAAACCTTGCCACCGAGTTCGGACAGGGCGTTGGCGGCCGCCTGCGCCTCCACAGTCCCGTCCTTGCCCTTCCAGGCCACCAGCGAGCCGTGTCCCTTGCAAAGAGGCAGCGCGTATTCCACCAGCACCGACATCGGCGCTACCCCACGTGCCAGCGCCACGTCGAACTGACCCCGATAGCCTTCCTTGCGCGCCAGTTCCTCTACCCGCGTGGTGACCACATCCACATCAGCGATACCGAGGCCCGCCAACAAAGTGTCGAGAAACGCCGTCTTCTTGGCCACCGACTCCACCAGCGTCAAACGGATGCCAGGGAAAACAATCTTCAGGGGGACGCCCGGAAATCCGGCTCCGGTGCCCAGGTCAACCACCCGCAACCCATCCCGCCAATCGTTGACCGCCAGCACTGCGGTCAGGGAATCGAAGAAATGCCGTACCTGAACCGCCTCGGGGTCGGTGATGGAGGTGAGGTTCGCCCGCTGATTCCCTTCCGCCAACAGTCGCTGATACTCGGCGAACCGTGCGAGCTGTTCCGGCGACAGGTCCAGTCCCAGGCGTAGCGCCTGATCGCCGAGGACCTCCATGCCCAGCTGCGCGGCGCTCGTCATGGGGTCAAAAACCGGCCGAATACGTCACGACCCGCGAAGCTGGCTCCGTCCCCCAACTCTTCCTCAATCCGCAGCAGCCGGTTGTATTTGGCCAGCCTTTCGGAGCGCGTGATGGAACCGATCTTGATCTGTCCGGCGCCGGTGGCGACGGCTAAGTCCGCGATGGTCGTATCCTCCGTCTCGCCTGAGCGCGCCGAAATCACCGGAAGATAACCCCGTGCCTGGGCCAACCGCACGGTTTCTAATGTCTCGGTCAGGGTCCCGATCTGGTTGGGCTTCACCAGAACCGCGTTGGCGATGCCGTCATCTGCGCCGCGCGCCAGGCGTTCCGGGTTCGTGGTGAACAGGTCGTCGCCAATCAACTGGGCCGAGGCACCCAGCTTTTTGGTCAGGTGGTCCCAGCCATCCCAATCGTCTTCGGCCAGCCCGTCTTCAATCGATATGATCGGATAGGTCTTGCTCCATTGCTCCAGGAGGTCGACAAGCTCCGTGGACGAAAACATGCGACCCTCGGCATACAGCGCATATCGCCCGCCATCGACGGCAAACTCTGTCGCTGCCACGTCCAGCCCGATGGCGATGTCGCCGTCTCGCGCGCATCGGTATCCCGCCAACCGCGTGGCGTCGTAAATCAGGCCCAGCGCGTCTTCGTGACAGGGCAACGGCGGCCCGTATCCACCTTCATCCGCTACACCGTATGCATATGGTCCCATTTGAGACAGCAAGCGACCCACCGCTCGGTACACCGCCACCACCATCCGCAACGCATCACCAAAGGTTTCAGCGCCGATGGGAATCGCCAGGAAGTCCTGCATGTCCAGGCCGCCGGCCGCGTGCCGACCGCCGCTGATGATGTTCACCATCGGCATCGGCAGAACCCGTGCCTCGGGCCCGCCCAGGTACCGGTAGAGCGGTTGGCCGGCCGCGTTGGCGGCGGCGTGAGCGGCGGCCAACGACACTCCCAGGATGGCGTTTGCGCCCAGGTTAGCCTTGTTCGCCGTGCCGTCCAGTTCACGCAGCCGGGCGTCCAATGCCGACTGGTCGGCCGCGTCGCAGTCACCGCAAACCGCCGGGCCGATGACGTCGTTCACTGCCGCTACCGCCCGCAGCACGCCCATTCCCTCGTAGCGTGTCGGGTCGCCGTCGCGGAGTTCCACCGCCTCGTGTCGTCCGGTGGAAGCTCCTGACGGAACGATCGCGCGCCCCAATGCGCCCCCGCGGAGCGTGACGTCAACCTCCACGGTGGGGTTCCCGCGAGAGTCCAGGACCTCGCGCCCGCGCACCGAATTGATGAGTGTGGTGTCAGCCATGTGAAAACGACCCCGCCCGTCAGATACGCAAACGGGGCAATCGCGTCATTGCCATCCGCGATTGCCCCGTTTCTGCTAAAGCCGCCCGATGTGAGCTAGCCGTGGCCTTCCGATTTGATGTCGTTGAACGTGACCCTGAGCATCGGTGCGTCGGTCTCGTTCTTCCACTGGTGATGCTCGCCCGGCGGAACCAGCACGGCGTCACCGGCGGTCACCGTGTACTCCGTGCCCGACACTACCAGCGTCCCCGTACCCTCCAGTATGAACACGGTGTGGTCCCATTCGTGGTTGTGCCCGCCCGTTTCCGGATGGCTCACCGCGCCGGGCTGCATGGCGCCGTTGTACAGCATGAGGTAGTTCGGGCAGCCGTCCCGCCCACCCAGCATGGTGTGTCCGGTTTCGGCGTTCAAATCGGCGTGGTTGCGGATCACCGGTGGTGTCCCAGCGCCCGGCTCAGACCCACCGGGGCGGGCGTTGCCGCTGGCCGCGGCGAGCGGGTTGATCTCGATACGACGTATGTTGCCGTCGCCGTCGTTGCGGGTGACATGGTCCACCATGGGCGGGATGAACATGGCATCGCCGGCCTTGACCGGGTATTCCTTGCCGTCGGCCACCAGCGTGCCGCTCCCTTCAATGATGTAGACCTCGTGTTCCCACTCGTGGATATGGTGCGAGCTGGTCCCGCCGGGCTCAATCACGGAGTAGGCCAGGGTGACCAGCGACGGGTTGTCGTCAGCGCTGATCAGGCGTGCCGGCGCTCCGGCAGGGAAGTCTTTGACGTTGCGAATCAAGGGTTCCATGGGCGGTTCTCCTCTGGACGGGCGTGGTTTGATGCTATCGGGCGCCGCGAGTACGCCCTGCAAAGGCGGTTAGGTGATCTCCGGTTGCACACCCTCGGGCAGTTCGACCTCAAAGGCGGAAAGGATCTGCCCGACCAGCAGGTAGTGACCCATGAGCGCCGTGATCTCCACCGTTTTCTGCATCCCGAAGTGACCGGACACCTCGCCGAAGGTCTCGTCGCTCACCTTGTGGTTGCGGAACAACTCCTGAACGTACTTTACCAGCGAGGCCTCGATCCCGCTCATGCCCTCAGGAGCCTTGCCGGTCGCGATGGCGTTGACCACGTCCTCCGACACTCCGGCCTGACGAGCCAGCCGGGCGTGCGCTGAGAACTCGTACTGCTGGCGGATCTCACGGGCCGTAGCGCAGATGACGATCTCTTTTTGGGCCTCGGATATGTCCAAATCGAACCGCACGTAGGCGCCGGTGTGTGCTACACGCGCCGCCAGGTCGGGGCTGTGCAGCAGGACGCCGTACGGCCCGCGCACACTGCCGCGGCTGCTGGCGATGGAGTCGAAAAATTCCTGGTGCTCAGGGGCGAGTTGATCACGGGTTACGTCACTCAAACGGGCCATTGGGGAATGCTCCTTGCGCTTGGTTTGTGGAATCTGGCACCGGCAATATACCGCCGCGCCCTACTCGCGTTCAAGCGAAACTCCGGTCAGGGCTATTGCTGGTCCGGAAACTCCAGGTCCAGGGAAATGTCCAGGGCGTCGGTTGAGTGGGTTAGGCCGCCAATGCTGATGAGGTCCACTCCGGTTTCGGCCACGTCGCGCACGGTGGCCAGCGTGATCCCGCCCGAAGCCTCGATGGACGCCCGGCCGGCGATGATGCCCACCGCTTCACGCATCATGTCCACCGGCATGTTGTCCAGCATGATGATGTGCGCACCGGCGTCCACCGCCTCGCGCACCTGCGCCAGGGACTCCACCTCCACCTCCACCCGTATCGTATGCGACGCCCGGCCGATGGCGTGGCGCACTACCGCCCCCAGCGGCTCCTCCAGCGACGCCCGCGCGGCCAGGTGGTTGTCCTTGATCAGGATGCCGTCGGCCAGATTGATACGGTGGTTGTACCCTCCGCCCATGCGCACGCTGTACTTGTCCAGGTACCGATGGCCCGGGGCCGTCTTCCGCGTATCGACGATCCGGGCGGCCGTCCCCTCCACCGCGCGCACGTACCGGTTTGTCGCCGTGGCGATGCCGCTCATCCGTTGCATGAAGTTCAGGGCGGTACGCTCCGCCCGCAGGATCGCGGCCGCGGATCCCACCACGCTGGCAATGTCACGGCCGGGCTCCAGTTCGGCCCCGTCGCTGAGCAGCAATTCCACGTCCAGATCGGGATCGATGCGCCTGAAAACGGCCTCCGCCACCGCGCCTCCCGCCAGGACGCCATCGGCCTTGGCGCGGAGCATACCGTTTCCCGTGACGCTGTCGGGTATCAGCGTCTGGGTGGTGGGATCGTTGAACGCCTGGTCTTCGGTGAGTGCGGCGTCTATCAGATTAAGGACTTCGGGCGGGAGTTGTTGACTCATAGGCGCCTCGCGTTTTTGGGTCGATGGATGCCCAGAGTTTGCCACGTCTGATGCCCGCCGGCAAATCCATTACTCACCTGTTTGTGCACACGCTTGAACAGAGAGCAGAGAACTCGCTGTGCTATACTCGCGGCGACTTTACTATGTGAATACTGCGGGCGTTATGACATCGCTTTTCACCACTTTGCGGGGCACCGATTTGCGCCAGGCCATGCTCGGCGCGGTCGCGTACATGGAACTTTACCGGGATGCGGCAAATGCACTCAACGTGTTCCCGGTGCCCGACGGCGACACCGGCACCAACATGTTGCTCACGCTGCGCGCCGGCGTCGACCAGATGAACAAGGACGCACACGTAGAAACCGCAGGTGACGTTGCCGAATCCATCGCCACCGGCGCTTTCTGGGGAGCCCGCGGCAACAGCGGCGTGATCCTGTCACAGTTGCTGCGCGGATTTGCCGACGGGGTGGCCGGCGCCGTGGAAATCGACTCATCCGATGCAGTGGCCGCGTTTCGTTCGGCAACCGACTCCGCGTATGGGGCCGTCAGCCAACCCCGCGAGGGCACGATGCTGTCCGTAATTCGCGGAGCCTCGGACGCCTCGGTGCAAGCCAACGACGCCGGCGAGCGCGACGTAATCGCACTATGGCAGGTGGCTTACGCCGGCGCCGTTGAAGCCCTCGCCCGCACTCCCGACCAACTCCCGGTTCTCAAGGAGGCGGGAGTGGTGGATTCGGGAGGCTTGGGCGTAGTCGCCATCATCGGCGGCGCGTTGCAGCACCTGATCGGCGAGAGTGGACCACCCATCGACCTTGGCCTGCGCAGCGTCGGGGGCGTCATCAACCCACGGCAGACCGCGTCAGTAGCCATCGATTCGGACTTCCTGGAAGCCCACGAGGCAGAGGAGTTTGGGTACTGCACACAGTTTGTAATCCACGGCCAGGCGTTGGATGCCGACGCGCTGCGAATAGGCTTCTCCGGCATCTGCGATTCCACGGTAGTAATCGGCGGCGGCCAGGCGGTACGCGTCCACGTCCACACCGCCGACCCCGGTTCGGCCTTGAGTTACGGGATCGGGTTCGGCGAACTGGACGAGCTCAAAATCGACAACATGAGCCTCCAGAACCGCGACTGGACGGCCGGTCACCGGGAACGCGCGCGGCCTGCCGAAATCCGGCCGGGCATTTCGGTGATCGCGGTTGCCTCGGGCCGGGGTCTGGCCGACCTGTTCCAGGACGCCGGGTGCGCCGCCATCATTCCTGGCGGGCAGACCCTCAATCCCAGCGCCAGCGAAATAATCGACGCGGCCATGTCCGCCGGCACCACCGACGTGATCGTGCTTCCCAACAATCACAACGTCATTCTCACCGCCAACCAGGCGACCGAAGCCGATACCGGCGAAATCACGTTGCACGTGTTGGCTACCCGCACCATGCCCCAGGGCACGGGGGCATTGCTCGGGTTCAATCCCGAACTCTCGGTGGACGACAATCTGGGCAACATGGAGTCGGCGCGCGACGCCGTTGAAACCCTCGAGGTGACCCAGGCGGTTCGCGACTCGGTGGTCGACGGCCGCGACGTGCGCGAGGGCGAGTACATGGCAATTCTGGACGGCAAACTGGCCGCCCTGGCTGATGACGCCGACTCCGCCGTACGCGAGGGATTGCAGCATTCCGCCGCCGACGCAGACAGTGTGATCACCCTGTATTGGGGAGAAGGCGCTTCGGCCGATTCGGCCGCCGCCTTGCAGAACGAATTGGAAGAGTCCTACGATGGGGCCGAGGTGGACGTGTACGAGGGTGGCCAGCCTCATTACCCGTACTTGGTGTCGGTCGAATAACTCAACCCAGTCGCGAACCGGCGAAGGAGCGCACCGAATGGCCATTAAGATCATCACCGACAGTACCTGCGACATTGCCCGGGAAACCGTCGCACAATTCGGAATCTCCACCGTTCCCGCCTATGTCCTGTTCGGCGAGGAGTCGTTTCGCCAGGGCATCGACATCAATCCCACCCAGTTCTACGCTCGCCTCCAGTCCTCGCCTCAACTGCCGAGCACCTCCCAGCCCACTCCCGGCGACTTCACCGGCGCGATGGAACCCTTGGTCTCGGCCGGCGATCAGGTCGTGTGTATCACCGTGGCCAGACAACTCAGCGGCACCTATAACTCCGCGGCGCAGGCTGCGTCCCAATTCGATGACGGCGCGGTGACCATCATCGACTCCGGCACTGCTTCCGTCGGGCACATGCTCCAGGTAATCGCCGCCGCCGAGGATGCCGCCGCAAGCGACGCAACCCTGGATTCCGTCGTTTCGGCCGCCCAGACTCGCGCGGGTCGAAGCTATGGGTTCGCCATGGTGGACACGCTGGAATACCTGCAGAAGGGCGGCCGGATCGGCAAGGCCCAGGCGTTCATGGGGTCTCTGCTCAAGGTGAAGCCGATCCTCAAGGTAGCCGACGGCGAGGTTCTGCCCGTCGACCGCCCCCGCAACCTTCGGCGCGGGCTGCAACGTCTTGAGGAACTGGTGCGCGAACAGGGCCCGGCCTCCAAGCTAGCCGTCGCCTACACCACCGACGCCGGCCCGGCCGAAGAGATTCGCAACCGCCTGTCCGACCTGGTGGATCCTGAAAACACCTACACCCTGCAGGTCGGTTCGGCCATCGGAACCCACATCGGCCCGGGCGCGGTGGCGGTGTCTACTCTCCCTTGATGGCCGCCGGCGGCCCCGAACACGAACGGGCTCCGCACGGAGTCGGGTGAATGGACACGCACCGCGGCGAAACCGTTCCCGTTTGGCGCGACGCCTTCGCAAAAATCCTTGCCCTCGAGGAGCACAAGGGCTTCGGCGACAATGCCGTGAGCGGCGGCATCCGCCGTTTCATCGAGCGCTGGGAACCCGAGCTACGGGCCTTTCTCGACGACCATCCCGAACGCGTCGCAACGCTGATTTCGGCCCCATACCGCGATCTCCCCCAGGAACGGCGCCGCCAATGGGTTTCGGCCTGGCGCAGCGTCCTGGCCGGTGAGACCGACCCGCCCGTTCCTGAGCAGGAAATCCCGCCACCGACTGCACCGGATGACCCGGCCGCATTCGATCCTGCCGCCGAAACTCACCTCTTCGACCCCGCAGCCGCATTCCGGCACGTACGTGTGCGCCGGCGGCAGCACGCCGCCCCTCGGCTCGGCGCCAACCCAGGCGACCCGGACGATCCTGTCTCCGCAGTTCGGCGCATGGACGCCCGGACCGTGCAGCGGCTGGAGTCGCTGGGAGCCGGCACGGTTCGCAACCTGCTCTACACGTTCCCGCGCCGGTACGATGATCGGGCCGAAGTCACCAGCATCGCCGACATCTACGCAGGAGGAACCTTCACCCTGGAAGGCGAGTTGGTGAATATCCGCTCCACCAACGTTGGCCAGCGGAGGTTGCAATTGGCCGAGGGCACGCTGCGGGACGACACCGGCGCCATCGACCTGCAATGGTTCGGGCAGGGGTTTCTGGCTCGCACTTTACGGTCCGGCAGCACGATGGTCGTGCACGGCAAGGCCGAGGTTTATCGTGGGCGGTTGACCATCAACTCACCTGAGTACGACGTCGTAACCGAATCCGCGCCGCCCCTGAACGCCGGACGCATCACGCCGGTGTACCGATTGACCCAGGGCATGACCGCGCGCAACCTGCGGAGCCTCACCTGGCGCGCGCTGGAACGGTTCCTGGGCGGCGTCGAGGAAACCATGCCCGAGGCCACCCTGGCGCGAACTCAGCTAGTCGGGCTCCAGCAGGCCATTTGTGAAGCTCACTATCCGTCGGACCTCCTCCAAGCCGACCGGGCGCGCCGCCGCCTGGCCTTCGACGAAATCCTGGCCTTCCAGATGTCGATCCTGGGCCGCCGACGCCATCGCGAGCGCGACGCCATTGGGATCCCGGTCCAGTACAGCGGCGCGGCCGTTGACGGGTTCCTGTCCGAACTGCCCTTCACTCCCACCAGGGCGCAGGTACGCTGCATCGGCGAAATCCTCGCCGACATGGCTCGCGGCACGCCGCCCATGAGCCGCTTGTTGCAGGGTGAAGTGGGTAGCGGAAAAACGCTGGTCGCGTTGACCGCGATTCTGGCGGCCGCATCCGACCATCGCCAGTCGGCACTAATGGCGCCAACCGAGGTGCTGTCTGAGCAGCACTTCGCTACGCTCGGGCGTCTCCTCTCGAGTTTCGAGCAGCCGTTGCAACAGCCCAACGTCTTCTCGGCGTACCTGCCCAGCCTGCGCCGTCCCTTCACTGTGGGCCTGCTCACCGGCAGCACTCGCGCCGCGCCTCGACGGGAGGTGCTGCGCCTGGCGTCCGAAGGCCACCTGGACCTGCTGATTGGTACCCACGCGCTAATCCAGGACGGCGTCGAACTGCCCAACCTGGCCCTGGCCATCACCGACGAGCAGCACCGTTTTGGTGTGGCTCAACGCACTGCCCTGCGGGGCGCCGGCCCGGAGCAGCCCCACGCCCTGATGATGTCCGCCACACCCATCCCCCGCACGTTGCAACTCACCCTCTATGGCGATCTGGACGTATCTACAATCGACGAGTTGCCTCCGGGCCGGCAGGACATCCTCACCCGGCTCGTGCCCGAAGACAAGCGCGGCGCCGCCTACGGTTTCGTGCGGCAGCAGGTGGAAACCGGCCGCCAGGCGTTCATCATCTGCCCGCTGGTTGAGGAATCGGACAACCTCGATGTTCGAGCCGCCACCGAGGAACACAAACGCTTGTCCAGCGAGGTGTTCCCCGACCTCAAGCTCGGACTGCTGCACGGGCGCCTGTCATCCCGCGATAAGGACAAGGTGATGCGGCAGTTTCGCGACGGCGAGTTGGACGTGCTGGTCGCCACCGCCGTGGTCGAGGTTGGCATCGACGTGCCCAACGCTACGGTGATGATGATCGACGGCGCCGACCGTTTCGGGCTGGCCCAACTGCACCAGTTCCGCGGCCGGGTCGGCCGGGGAGAACACCGCAGCTACTGCCTGCTCATGTCCGAGTCGGAATCGGAGCGTGCGCGGGAACGGTTGTCAGCGCTGGAAAACAACCTCGACGGTTTCAAGCTAGCCGAGATTGACTTGCAGATGCGTCACGAGGGCGACATCTTCGGCACCACCCAGAGCGGCGACCAGACCATGCTCCGCATCGCCAACGTGTTCGACCAGGACCTGATGGCCTTGGCCCGCCAGGAAGCCACCGCCATCCTCGACGCCGACCCGGACTTGACCGACCCGAAGCACGCCGGCATCGTGGCCGAACGGGATCGATTCCTGGCCCGCTTTCAGGACAACATCAGCGACTGATTCGCCCGGGATGGCGGCGACACCATCCCTCGGAAGCGCGCATTACGCCTCGGATGCAACGTCCCGGAAACGGTAGCCAACGTTCCAGATCGTTTCCACGAAGAGGTGGTCCGGGTCCTCCACCTTGGAGCGCAGCCGCCGGATGTGCACGTCTACCGTGCGCGTCCCGCCCAGGTAATCGTATCCCCAGACCTGGTTCAGCAGCGCCTCCCGCGTGTACACCCGGCCCGGATTGGACGCCAACAGAGTGAGCAGCTGGAATTCCTTGTAGGTCAGCGAGATCCGCCGGCCGGCCATCGTGACCTCGTAGCTCTGTAGGTCGATGGTCAACTCCCCCACCCGGATCAACTGCTCACCGCCGCGTCCGTCGCGCCGGTACACGATCTGGCCGACGCGGGCGACCAGTTCGGCGGGAGCCAGGGGCGCCACGATGAAGTCGTCGGGATTGATCGCCGGATCGTACTGCCCGATGGCGGTCTCGTCCATCACCAGCAGCGTCGGCAGCGACAACTGGCTCACGCGCTCGATTACCGATTGTGCGCCAATCCCCACCGCCGCCAGATCCAGCAGCACCACGTCCAACTTGTCCGTGTGCGCGACGTCTTCAAGCTCCAGCACGTCGCTGCCCGCCCGGCACGACAAGCCGGCGCGGTCGATCTGGCCCGCCAGGGACGTCATCGCATCACCGGGACGGGTGAGCAAAAACACGCTATACAAACCGGCATCCTGACTGCT
The DNA here is from genome assembly GCA_965203985.1 of Dehalococcoidia bacterium. Classification (GTDB taxonomy): domain Bacteria; phylum Chloroflexota; class Dehalococcoidia; order Lucifugimonadales; family UBA3495; genus Bin87. Next base: position 163,021 of record CBDBDS010000010.1, on the reverse strand, counting down.
GGAGTGGTTCGCCGGTGACCCCGAGGCGAAATTGACGCTGGCCGGTCACCTGTCTATCATTGCGCCTGTCTATCATTCATTGCAATGAACGGCGCAATTCTAGCATAAGAAGCGGCCCATCCAACCCGCCGTCCCCACTGGAGACCAACCATGACCACCGCAACGATGCTCCCCACGCAACCCGCCGAACTGCGCCGGATTATCCGCGCCGGAGAATACGGCGGCGTCACCTCCGGCCTGGCCAATGGGCACGTGCAGGCCAATCTTGCGGTTCTGCCCCGGGACCTGGCGTTCGATTTCCTGCTGTTCTGCCAGCGCAACCCGCAACCGTGCCCGCTGTTGGAAGTCATCGAGCCCGGCTCCGTCGAGCCGACGTTCACGGCTCCGGGCGCGGACATCAGCACCGACGTTCCCGCCTACCGCATCTACGAGAACGGGGAAATGGTCGCTGAGTTGGCGTCGGTGGCAGACGTGTGGCGTGACGATCTGGTGTCGTTCCTCCTCGGTTGCAGTTTCTCCTTTGAGTCCGCCATGGCCGACTCCGGCATTCCCCTGCGACACCAGGAAGCAGGCAGCAACGTGCCGATGTACATCACCAACATTGCCACCAGGCCGGCCGGCATGTTCTCCGGCCCCATGGTGGTGAGCATGCGCCCCATCCCGCGCGAGCAGATCGTCCGCGCGGTGCAGGTGACCTCCCGGTTCCCCGACACCCACGGCGCTCCGGTCCACATCGGCGACCCGGACGCCATCGGCATCCGCGATATCAACGCCCCCGAGTTCGGCGACGCGGTAGAAATCAAGCCCGGCGAGACCCCCGTCTTCTGGGCCTGCGGGGTTACGCCGCAGGCCGTCGCCCTCAACTGCAAGCCGCCGCTGATGATCACCCACGCCCCCGGCAAGATGTTCATCACCGACCGCCGCGACTCCGACTACGCTGTAATCTGACCACGGAGCATCATGACGCGCACCATCGAAGACATCATTCTCGACCACGACCGGCGTGGCATCAACGCGCTTCGGCCCCACGTGCCGGCCGACTTCTGCGGTCAGGCCGCCCGTTACGTGCTGGATCATCCCGGACCTGTGATCATCACCACGGGCTTCTACATCCTGATGAGCGACGCGCCGGAGACAGACGGCCCGCCCGGAGCCTTCGCCATCGGCAACGCGGTGCGGAGCCTGGGGCATACCGTGGTTCACCTGGCCGACGCGCCGGTGGCCGGCATGATGTCCTCATGGCTGGGTCACGCGGGGGACCCGTCGCGCGTGGTCGACTTCCCCATCTCCGCCGACGCAGCCGGCAACGGTGGGTTTGTTTCGGGCATCGTCGATGAATTCCAGCCCGCCCTGGTGATCTCCATAGAGCGCTGCTCGCCCGACGCCGATGGTATCTACCGCAACATGCGCGGCCGCGACATCTCACCGCAGACCGCCCGTATCGACCAGCTTTTCGGCCGGGGTCTTCCGTCCGTCGGCATCGGCGACGGCGGCAACGAGATCGGCATGGGCAATCTGGCCGACGTGGTCGCCGGAGCCGACCAGCTTCCCGACCACCCCGCCGTGGTGGGATGCGACCGTCTGATCATATCCAGCACTTCCAACTGGGGCGGGTACGGTTTGGTGGCCGCCCTGTCCCTGGAAGTCGGCCGCAACCTGCTCCCCGACGTGGACACCGATGCTGATTGCATCCGGTTCCTCGTGGACGCCGGGGCCGTCAGCGGCGTGAGCGGCGAGCACGACTACCTGGTGGACGAGTTCACCCTGGAAGAAAACGCCGCCGTGCTGACGGAACTGCATGAATACGTGAACGGTCACTTGCCGGCGTGAGGCGGACGGAGAGGTTCATCTACAATCTGGCCCGGCGCTGGTAGGATTAGGCACCGGCAACGGCCATCATCTTCTCCTCGGTGACGATGATCTTCTTCAGTTCGAGCATCTCGTCCCGCAGGTGTGCCGCCTTCTCGAACTCCAGGGAGCGGGCGGCTTCTTTCATCTGGAACTCCAGGTCCTTGATCACCCGGTACATGTCGTCCCGCGACATTTCTTCCCGCGCCACCTGGTAGGAGGCTTTGGTCTCGGCGACGCCGCGCAGGCCCTCGGTAATGTCCCGCACGGCCTTGTGGATCGACTGCGGCTCGATGCCGTGGCGCTCGTTGTGCGCTCCCTGGATCGCTCGCCGGCGATAGGTCTCGTCGATGGCGTTCTGCATCGAGTCGGTAACCCGGTCGGCGTACATGATCACGTGCCCTGAAGCGTGGCGCGCGGCCCTGCCCACAGTCTGGATCAGCGACGTGGTCGACCGCAAGTACCCCTCCTTGTCCGCGTCCAGAATCGCTACCAGGCTGACCTCAGGCAGGTCCAGGCCCTCCCTGAGCAGGTTGATGCCAACCACCACGTCGTAGATGCCCAGCCGCAGGTCGCGCAGGATCTCCACCCGGTTCAGCGTTTCGATGTCCGAGTGCAGGTAGTGGTTCCGGATCCCGGCCTCCGACAAGTAATCGGCCAGTTCTTCCGCCATGCGCTTGGTCAGCGTGGTCACCAGCACCCGTTCCTGTTGCTGCACGCGACTGCGGATCTCTTGCAGCAGGTCGTCGATCTGGCCGTCCGTGGGTTTTACCTCAATGGTGGGGTCCAGCAGCCCCGTGGGCCGGATCACCTGCTCTACGATGGTGCTGGTGCGCTCCAGTTCCAGCGGCCCCGGCGTCGCCGATACGTACACCACCTGGTTGATGTGTTCCTCGAATTCCTGGAAATGCAGCGGCCGGTTGTCCAAAGCCGACGGCAGGCGGAACCCGAACTCCACCAAAGTGGTCTTGCGCGAGATGTCGCCGTTGTACATTCCGCGCACTTGGGGCAATGTCATGTGGGATTCATCGACGAACATCAGAAAGTCGTCGGGAAAGTAGTCCAGCAGGGTCCAGGGCGGGCTGCCGGCCGGCCGCCGCGACAGGTGCCGGGCGTAGTTCTCCACGCCGGCGCAGAACCCGGTCTCGTCCAGCATCTCCATGTCGTACCGGGTGCGCTGCTCCAGCCGCTGCGCTTCCAGCAGCTTGCCCTCCTGCCGCAGCCAGTCCACCCGCTCTTTCATCTCAGCGTCGATGTCGATCAGCGCCGCGTCCAGCTTCTCCCGGCTGGTCACGAAGTGTTTCGCCGGGTAGATGGAAAATTCGCTGCGCTCGTTTAGCACCTCGCCGGTCAGAGTGTCCAGGGTCAGGATGCGTTCTACCTCATCCCCAAAGAACTGGATCCGAACGGCGAATTCTTCGTAGGCCGGCACGATCTCGAGGGTGTCTCCGCGCACGGTGAACCGGCCCCGCGCCAGGTCGGTATCGTTGCGCTCGTACTGCATGTCGATCAGCTGACGCAGCAACGCTCGGCGGTTGTACTCTTCGCCCACTTCCACCCGGGCCACCATCTCGAAGTAGTCAGACGGGTCACCCAAGCCGTAGATGCACGACACCGAGGCCACTATCAGCGTGTCGCGCCGGGTCAGCAGCGAGGTCGTGGACGCCAGACGCAACTTATCCAGCTCTTCGTTGACGCTGCTGTCCTTCTCGATGTACGTGTCGGTGCGCGGGATGTACGCTTCCGGCTGGTAGTAATCGTAGTAGGAAACGAAGTATTCCACGGCGTTGTGCGGGAAGAACTCCTTGAACTCCGTCGCCAGCTGCGCGGCCAGCGTCTTGTTGTGCGCGATGACGATGGTGGGCCGCTGCACTTCCTGCACGATATTTGCCATGGTGAAAGTCTTGCCGCTGCCGGTCACGCCCAGCAGGGTTTGGTACCCCAAGCCCTCGCGCACGCCCTCCGAAAGGCGATGCACGGCCTGTTCCTGGTCGCCCATCATGCCGAAATCCGCTACCAGCTGAAAGTCAGGCATGGTTCCTCCCGAATTGTGCTTGTGCTCCGGCTATGTTTGATCTCGGAGGCGGTGCAGCTCGACTTCCATTTCCGCCATTCGCGCTTCCGCCGCCTGACGGGCTGCTCGTTCCTCGGCCAAGCGCGTTTCAGCTTCAGCCTGGGAATCCCTGAGCTCGAAGTAGTCCGGAACCCAAATGTCCCGCACCGGGTCGTAAAGCCGCAGCAGCCCTTCGTCCCAGCAAAGGTCCAGCCCCAGAGCCGGACTGTGGCCCCGGATCATACCGTCCGGTCCTGGTCTGACGTCAATGCGGACGTACGCTTCATCCTCCAGCCGTTCACCAACCAGAGGTTCTCCGTAGTGCCGGCTGTTCGGGGTAGGATCGTACCGCCAGTATTCAGTGATACCCAGCGACTCGTACAAGCCACGCTTCCACCCCAAGTCCGCCGCCGCCGTACTTTCAGAGCCGATCTCCATCACGAAATCGGGAACTCGCCCCAAGTGCCAGGTGAAGTACGAATTGTGCGGGAGAATAGCCGACCGGGGCAGTCCGAAAGTCACGTAGCAATCCGGTGATACGACCGCCCGGCGGTTCCCTTCCTCGTAGTACAGGAAGGTGTTCCCGCTGACGATAACCTCGTAATACCGCTCCAAGTGGCCACGCATCATCGTCATAACGCGCATGAAGTGCGGTTCTTGGTGATATCCGTCAGGCAAAGGAAGGCCATCCTCGTCAGGGTAGTAGATGCCGTTGAACACGTTTCGCCCCGTGGACAACGAGAGTGGCTTCGAAGTGGTCATGGCGACACCTCACTGTGTCGGTACCCGGTCCCGCCCGACGCCGGTCGGCCGTCGGGTGGGTATTATAGGGCATTCGCCTAACCGCCGCCGATGGCCAGCAGTGCCTGCCGTACCTTGTCCTCAACTGCCGCGTCCGCCGGCAGATCGAGACCGGCCACCGCCTGCCGGGCGTCGGCCAGCGTCATACCCAAGGCGGTCAACGCCTCCACGGCCTCGGCATCGGTACCGGCGGCAGCGGCCAGCACGGGAGAGCCGGCATCCGCATCCGGCAGTTTGCCCCGCAGTTCCAGCACCACGCGCTGCGCCGTGCGCCGCCCGACTCCCTGGGCTCGCGCCAGGGCTGCTACGTCCTCCGAAGCCACCGCCTGGCGAAACCCATCCTCGCCCAACTCCGACAGGATTGCCATCGCCGAGCGAGGACCAATGCCAGAGACTCCGGTCAGCGCGCCGAACAGTTCCACGGACCCGGCCTCCGCAAACCCATAGAGCACCGGTTGCTCGTTCTGGATGCGGAGGATGGTGTGCAGCCGCACCTGCTCGCCCACGCTGCCCAAATCGGCGATGGATGATACGGGCACCGACACCTGCAAGGTGACGCCGCCGACCTGCACGTTGACCCAGTCCGGCCCGACGGCCTCCAGCGCGCCCCGCACGCCGACCAACACTGCCTACAATTCCTTCCCGGGCGTTATCTCGCGGGAGGCCAAATCGTCTGCCTGCATGCGCTGCAGATGACACAAACCCACCGCCAGGGCGTCGGCGGCATCGGCTTCCAGCTTGTGCGTAATGCCCAATCGAGAGGCTGCAATCTGCTGCACCTGCTCTTTGGTGGCCCGGCCGTAGTCCGCCACTGCCATTTTGACGTCAGCGGGCTTGTACCGGTGAACCGGAATTCCCTGGCTGGCCGCGCCGATAAGCACCACCGCCTGCGCCTGTCCAATGGCGAGAGCCGACTTGGCGAAGGCGCGTTCTTCCCGTCCCACGAACGGATCCTCGACGGCAATGGCGTCAGGCTGGAACACGTGGATCATGTTCAGGATATGCGTGTGCAACTGGTACAAGCGCTGCTCGATGGGCATCTCGCGGCGCATCGGCACCACACCGTAGTCATCCGCTTCCGGAGCCGGTTCGGCGTCCAGCACGGCGTATCCCATGCGCAGCGTGCCCGGATCGATGGCGAGGACTCGCATCAGGCGGCCGTTCCGTAGCGTTCCAGCACTTCGGCCGGAAAGTCGGCGTTGGTGTACGCCTTCTGTACGTCGGCCAGTTCTTCCAGGCTGTCCAGCAGCCTCAGGGTCTGCTCGGCGGCCCGGTCCTCCAGCGGCACCACCGTCTTGGGCACCATCGACACGTCCGCTGACGACGGCTGCGCTCCCTCGCCTTCCAGCGCGGACTTCACCGACAGCAGGTTCTCCGGGGCCGTATAAACTTCCAGGATGCCGTCCTCGAAATTGACGTCCTCGGCCTCGGCGTCGATGGCCGTCATGATAAGTTCTTCCGCCGTCGCCTCGTCGTTGATCTCCAGGGTGATCAGCCCGCGGCTGTCAAAGTTCCAGGCGACGCAGCCCGCTTCGCCCAGGTTCCCCCCGCCCTTGTTGAAGGCGGAGCGTACCTCGGACGCAGTACGGTTGCGGTTGGTGGTGAGGGCCTTGACGAGGATAGCGCCGCCGCTGGGGCCATACCCCTCGTAGGTGACCTCCGCCAGGTCCTCCATCCCCTCTCCCCCTTCGCCGGTCGCCCGGCGGATGGCGCGGGTGATGCTGTCCTGCGGCATGTTGTTGGATTTGGCCTGATCGATGGCGATGCGCAGCCGGAAGTTCATATCCGGGTCTCCGCCGCCGCCCTCCTTGACCGCCAGGCTGATGTTCCGCGCCAACTTGGTGAACAGCGCCCCGCGCTTGGCGTCCGCCGCGCCCTTGGCCCGCTTGATTGTCGACCACTTGGAATGTCCGGACATTCGACACCTCCTTGACGTACTCCGTCCCATCTCGCTTCTACGGAGACTGGTGTCCAGGCGGATGCTCGCTGGCATCCTGATCTTCTTATAATGCGTGGTCGTTGAATTTTAGCATCACGGCGTTAAACGGGTCAAAACGACACCTGAGCGGCTTAATGACATCTTCCGAGCAATCCACGCGACAGGCCGACGCCATGGGCACCGCGCCCATGTGGCGACTGCTGCTGCAGATGGCCTTCCCGCCCATGTTCGCCATCATCGTGATGGCCTTGTACAGCATCGTTGACCGCGCCTTTATCGGGAACGTCGTCGGCGTGAACGCGTTGAGCGGTTTGTCCGCCGCATTCCCGGTCCAGATCGCGGCCGTCGCCATCGGGCTGTTGCCCGGGTTGGGTGGGATGTCGGTGGTATCCCGGGCTCTGGGCGCTCGCGACTCACGCCGTGCGTCCCGGGCCATCGGCTCGTCGCTGGCGATCCTCGTCCCGGCCTATCTCGCTGCCACCATCGCCGGACTGACCCACCTGGACCAGATGGCGATCTGGATGGGAGCCTCGGAGCACACGGTCCGGTTCGCCCACCAGTACCTGGTCATCATCCTGCCCGGCAGTCTGTTCACCATGGTCGCCATAGCGGTCAACAACCTGCTGATGGCCGAGGGCCGGCCCGGCACGGCCACCGTAGTGTTGGCCGGCGGCGCGGTCCTGAACGTCATCCTGGACGCGCTGTTCATATTGGCGCTGGGATGGGGCGTGACCGGAGCCGCGGCCGCTACCGTGACCGCGCAGGGCGGGGCCGTCCTGTTCGCCGTTTGGTTCTACCTGTCCGGGCGCAGCGCTTTGCGGATCAGCGTGGACGCACTGATCCCCCGACTGGATCTGATCCGTGAGATTACCGCGCTGGGCGTTCCGATCTTCATCATCGAGATCGCTCGGTCCATCGTCGTCGTGGTGATCAACAACATCCTGAGCCAATACCCGGACGGCGACGCCTACATTGCGCTCTTCGGAGTGATCAACGCGGTGCTGGAGTTTGCCTTGGCGCCGTTCATCGGCGCGGCTTTGGCCTACCTGCCGTTGGCGGCCTACAACTACGGCGCCGGGTATTACCACCGCGTGCGCCAGGCCATTTGGCAGAGTTGCCTGGGAGCAACGGTTGGCGGCGCGATAATGGTCGCCGTCCTTTTGCCGACGGCCGGCTACATCGTCACCCTCTTTTCAACCCGCGAGGCGTTGCCGGCCGAGTCCGGCAACGCGCTTCGCATAGCCCTGCTTGCCCTTCCAATTGTCGGCATGGAGTTCATCAGTTCGATCGCTTTCCAGGCCCTGGGCATGGCGTGGCCGTCGGTGGTGCTCACCATGACCCAGCGCGTGCTGCTGCTGCTGGCTTGGGTCTTCGGCCTGTCCCACGCGTTCGGACCCTGGGGCGTTTGGTGGTCCTTCCCGGCGACCGACCTCAGCGCAATGCTGCTGGGCCTGGCCGCCCTCATCCTGGTATGGAAACGCGTGGACGACTGGGGTCGCCACGCCACACGCCGGCGTTTTGACATCCCCGGGTAGCGGCAGTACCATTTCGACTGATTGATGATACTTGCCTGACCCGCTCTGCTTGAGGAGGCCATGCCATGGCTATGAATTCCAGTGGCGTTTCCCACATCGCCGTTTGCGTCCGCGACCTGGACGAATCGCTCAAATTCTACCGCGACATTCTGGGCATGACCGTGACTGTCGACCGGGTCCAGGATACGTCCACGGGCGGCTTGCCCCACGTCTACGCCCACAACCGGTCGACGCGCCGGCAGGCCATCCTGTCCTACGGCGACGGTGCCGTTCCCACCCTGGTTATGACCAGCCACCCCGGCGACGATGCCGACGGCGACGCAATCAAGCTGGACCAGGTGGGCATCAGCCACATCTCGTTCAGCGTGCCCGACGTGAAGGCCCTGGCGTACGAATTGATCGCCGCCGGCGTTGAACTGGCTGGCCCCATGGACGGATTTACCAACGCCAACGGCGAGGTGTCCAGCATCTTCGTGTATGACCCCGACGGCATCCTGGTGCAGTTCGACAGCGGCGGAGGATAACCTCCTGCGACCACCCGCCAAAGACGGCGGCGTTATACTCTGTATAATGAGTCAGAATGACCGCAGCGGCAGCCGGGAGGCTATCTGGGGGATCAACGCCAGCGACCGCCGTTGGTTTCAGGCGCTAACACTGCTTGGCGGAAACGTCGGCACCATCGCCGTAATCGTATTGGTTCTGAAGCATCGCTCTGGCGAGCAGACTGCCGATAGTTTGGCGCTGAATATTCTTTTGACCATCGGAGCGAGTTTTATCGCCGCCGGCTTCACAGCATGGAGCTTGATCCAGATAAAGGAGTTGACCATGGCCATCGCAGATTGGATCAGAGAAGCTACTGAAAGGCGACGGCAGCGAATCCTCGAACAGGGGCGCGCAGAAGGCCGCGACGAGGGCCGCACAGAAGGTTACCGGGAAGGTTACGACGACGCTCAACAGGGAAAACCTCGACGAGTGCCAAACGACAAACCCGCATCCGAGTGCTGATTATCCCTTCGCATTGAAACTCCGGTCCGCCAATACTAAGGAGTTGCCGCCATGCCGATGAACGCCACCGGGGTATCCCACATTGCCATCTGCGTCAGGGACCTCGACGAGTCCTTGAAGTTCTACTGTGACGCGCTCGGAATGTCCATCGTCAGTGATGTCATCCAGGACACCACCACCGGTGGCCTGCCCCACGTGTACGCCCACCGCCGGGCCACCCGGCGTCAGGTGCGCCTCGCTTATGCTGACGGCGCCAAGCCCACCCTGACCATGACCAGCCACCCTGGCGAAAACCCTGACGGCACGCCGATCAAGCTGGACCAGGTGGGCATCAGCCATATCTCGTTCTCGGTGCCAGACCCCAAGGCTCTGGCGGAGAACCTGTCCGCCCAGGGCGTGCCGTTTGCAGCCCCAATGGACGTGTGGACCAACGCCGAAGGGCGGGTCAGCAGCTTCTACGTCTACGATCCGGACGGCATACTGGTACAATTCGACACTGGCTGACAACGGCATAACAGCCCGCGGCTAGCCATATCCAACTGGAACGTAATGGTCAGGCAGAGGAAAAACTGACGATGCACAGCGTCTCTCCGCAAATCACCCCGTTCCTTTGGCTGGACGGCCGCGCGCTTGAGGCGGCGGAATTCTACGTTTCGGTGTTCAGGGAGTCCCGTATCGTCGACGACACAGCGCTGCCGGACGACCCTGGCGCCGGCAGCCATGTGGTATCGTTCGTGATAAAGGGGCAGCACTTCATCGCATTCGATGGGATACCGGCCTACGAATTCACTCCGGCCATTTCCTTCGTGGTCAACTGCGATTCCCAGGAAGAAATCGACGCCTACTGGGACCGCCTGGCCGAGGAAGGGTCTCCGATCCAGTGCGGGTGGATCCAGGACAAGTTCGGCGTCCACTGGCAGATCATCCCAACCGAGTTGACGGTCATGCTCCAGGACGAGGCGCGCGCCACCGCCGTGCTTAACGAAATGCTGACCATGGTGAAAATCGATTTGCCACGGCTGCAATCTGCCTATGAAAGCGCTTAGAGGATTATCATGTCCCACCATTACGACGAACATGACCATGACAAGCTGGTGCGTTGGCAGGCCGACTTGCAGGCCACTCCCATCGACCCCGAGGGCTTCCCGGCGATGGCCCTGTTTCTGGTAAAACCCCAGGCCACGGGGGCCCACGAAATCTTCCGACGCTATCGAACCGAGTTCGAGAAGCGCGACGCCAGTTTCGCCCACTTGGTGGTCTTCGGCATGCACGGCGTGTCCGCGACCGTGCGCGGCCTGCTGAACCAGGCGGCTCTATCCGAGGACGACCTCCCCGTGCTGATGCTGGCCCCGTCCGCCGACCCGTGCGCGGTCACCGCGGTTCGACTGCCGTCCGGCCAGAGCATCGAGGGCGCAGACGATCCCAACGGCGGCGGCACCTGCGATTACCTCGCCGCCTGGCAGGACGTCCTCGACCGCATCAGCATCACCAAGTCCGGCCGGCCCCTTCGCCTTATGGGTGTCCAGGGCCAGAAACTGGACAGCGTAGACCTGCGCGAACTCGCCGGCGCCGCGCTACAGGCTGCCGCGGCCGCCTGATCCAAATCGTCATTCCGGCTTTCGCCGGAATCCAGACTCACTTTCCATCGGCCAGGTTAATCGCCAGTTGGGCCAATGTGCGGGTCGGCACGCCGGTGGCGCCCTTAACCAGATGCCCCTTGTTGCTCGATGCGGTCGACGTGCCGGCGATGTCCAGGTGGACCCAATCGGCGTCCTCGGCGAACTCCCGCAGCAGCATCGCCGCGGTTATGGAACCGGCCTGCCGGCCACCCGAGTTCTTCATGTCGGCCACATCAGAGCGGATCAGTTCCCGGTAGTCTTCGAGCATGGGCAATTCCCAGAAGCGTTCCCCGCTGCGCTCGCCGGCAACGCCCAGATCCTTAGCCAACTTGCTGGAGTTGCCCATCATGCCGGTACAAGCCTTGCCCAGCGTTACGACGATTGCCCCGGTCAGCGTCGCCACGTCCACCAGACGGGTGATTCCCAGGCTGCGCGCGTAACACAACGTGTCGGCCAGAACCAACCGGCCCTCGGCGTCCGTGTTAATCACCTCGATGGTTTTGCCGTTCATCGCGGTCACCACGTCGCCGGGACGTTGCGCCCGCCCTCCAGGCATGTTCTCGGTGGCCGCAATCAAACCGGTCACGTTGATCCGCGGCTTGAGCAACCCGATGGCGCGCATCGCCGCGATCACTGACGCGCCGCCGGCCATGTCGCCCTTCATGGCTTCCATGTTGGCCGCCGGCTTCAACGAGATGCCGCCGGTGTCGAAAGTGATGCCTTTACCCACCAGGCCCAGGTTGTTTTGGGGGTTGTCCGGGTCGCCGCGGTGCGACATCACGATCAGCTTCGGTGGCTCTTCACTTCCCTGCGCCACACCCAGGAAGGCGCCCATCCCATGCTCCCGCATCCGATCCCGGTCCATCACGTCCAGTTCCAAGCCGACCGACTCCGCGACCTCGCGGGCCATGTCAGCCATCTTCGTGGGTGTCATCACGTTGGCCGGATGGTTCACCAGGTCCCGCGCCAGCGTCGTCGACTCCGCCAGCACTGTCCCCACGGACACGCCTGCCGTCAGGTCGTTCACCGTGCCCGGGTCCCGCTCCACGATGGTCACCGCTTGAACTGCGCCATCAGCGCCCCCGGCATCCTCGCCGCCGTTTCCATTGCTGCGGTAGGTGTCGAACTTGTACAGGCCCAGCAGGGTGCCCTCCGCGATGGCTTGGGCTGACTCGGCCGCGTTCAATCCACCGATGCCGGCGCCGTGGGCGATGGTGGCGTATTCGCCAACACCTTTCCGTCGCAGGAACCGGGCCACGTCACCACTGACGCGCCGCACGGCGGCGGTATCGAAGTCGCTCGACTTGCCCAAGCCGGCAACTACCACGCGCCTGGCCGGGATCCGCTCCATCGTGTGTATCAGCGTCAGTTCGCCCAGCTTGCCCTTGATCTCGCCGTCGGCAATCAGCTGCGAAATCGCTCCGCCCAACGCGCGATCCACCGCGCCCGTGCCCCCGCCCGGCTGGGTCACGCCCTGAAACAGGTTGACGACCAACGCCGGCGTTTCGTAGTTCGTCGCGTCGCCGGAAGCGACGTTAATCGTCGTTGGCATTATTCACCTCCCGTGAGGCTGCTTTGTAGTGTCATTCGCTGGCCGGATTATGCCGCTTCGCAGGTTGCCGCACAACCGGCGCTCATTTGGGCGTGACGGCGCTCGCGTTGACGAGAGATTGGCTGCCGCTTAAAGTCAAAACGTGCAACGATATATCTGCTAACCCACCGAACCAGGCAGCACTGCGGCTGTTGCGTTGCCAAGTCTCCGGGAGACACGTCCATCATGTCCATTGCGCAAGCCAATCGCCACATCGACCTCAGCCGTCGCCTTATGGACAGGCCAATTACGAGCTGCATACCATGGGCGACCGGGTGCGGGCTTCGGACAAGGCTTCCGGCGCCGTGGCCCAGGCCGTGAAAGCCATCGCCGAGGACCGCAACTGGCGGCACCGCTCGCACAACTTACGCCGGGACATTGTTGGCTTGCTGGCCGACGAGTTCCAGCAGCCGCAAATGCGGAACTTGCAGGCCATCGCGGACCAACTGCACGACAACTACTATGAAGACTGGCTGGATGAGGCGCTGGTAACGGGTTTGCTTGCCGACGTTAATTCGCTGATCCCCCTGTTGTGGGAAGCGCGGGAACGGGGAGCGAACCCGGACTTTGCACCCACTCCCGCCCAGCAAAGGACCATCGACCGCCTGCTCATCCCGGAAGAAGAGGCCCTTGCCGACGAAAGTATAGACCTGCCCCCGCCCATGCCGCCCTTCAATCCCCCGTCCCGCTGAACGACTATCAGGGTCGGCCAGATTAAACAGAAGCGCCGGGAGCTGACAATGATTGCAAGAATACCCCTGGTCCTGGAACCTCAACCTGAAGGCGGGTACACCGTCACCTCCCCACTGCTCCCGGAGTTGATAACCGAGGGCGACACCATCGTGGAGTGCCTAGCCAACGCGGAAGATGCGTTTGAGGTAGTCTTGGAAATCTACGAAGACCGCGGACGCCCGCTGCCCACCGGCATTTGTACGCACGACTCCAATGGGCCGCTGTTCGTCGAGGCCCTCATCTCCATCCCCTGAGATACCGGGAAGCCATCCGCCGGATCGAGCATCTGAGATGCTGGGAAACACATCCATCATGTCCATTGCGCAAGCCAATCGCCACATCGACCTCAGCCGTCGCCTTATGGAGCAGGCCAATTACGAGCTGCATACCATGGGCGACCGGGTGCAGGCTTCAGACAAGGCTTCCGGCGCCGTGGCCCAAGCCGTGAAAGCAATCGCCGAGGATCGGAATTGGCGGCACCGCTCGCACAACTTGCGCCGGGATATTGTTGGCTTGCTGGCCGAGGAGTTCCAACACCCGCAAATACTGTATCTACAGGCCATCGCTGACCAGTTGCACGACAACTACTACGAGGACTGGCTAGGCGAGGCATTGGTAACGAGCCTGCTTGCCGAGGTTAATTCGCTGATCCCCCTGTTGTGGGAAGCACGGGAACGGGGAGCGAACCGGGACTTTGTACCCACTCCCGCGCAGCAAAGGACCATCGACCGCCTCCTCCTCTCGGAAGAAGAGGCCCTTGCCGACGAAAGCATAGACTTGCCCCCGCCCATGCCGCCCTTCAATCCCCCGTCCCGCTGAACACTCAACGTCAATAGTTTGACCACAACGATCCCTATGATGCCGTTACTGCCGACAATTACCCCGCGTGATTTCATCGTCAAGTGGGACGGCGCAGACTTTGGCGAAAAGCAGGCCGCGCCGGAGATGTTCTACGACATCTGCGGGATGGTAGGGCATCATACCCCGGTATCCTACGGCAATTCGGAAGTCTTCACCCTCGAGAAGCGCGTGCCCGGCGGGTTCGCCGACGCCTACCTGGAAGACCATTTCGTCTGGGAATTCAAAGGACGGGACCGTCAGCTGAGCGAAGCCGTGGTCCAGGCGGTGGGCTACGCCCGCCACCTTAACAATCCGCCGCTCATCGTGGCCTCGTCTTTCGAGACCATACGCATTGAAACCAACTTCCGGGGAATGGAACTGGTACAGCACAATATCCCGCTGTCCGAACTGGTCGAACCGGCGAAACTGGAGTTGCTGCGCAACCTTTTCCACAATCCGGACGCATTGCGACCCCAACGCAGCGTCGCCGCCGTCACCCAAGACACCGCTCGGTTGTTCGGCCAGATCGTCGCCGATATGGAGGGGCATACCGCTGACCCGGAACTGCTGGCCCGCTACCTGAACCGGATCGTTTTCTGCCTTTACGCGGAGGATGCGGGCTTGTTGCCCGAGGACATACTTTCCGACATCCTGCACGCCAACCGGCAGCGCCCCGACCTGTCCAACCGGGCCCTGGCTAACCTCTTTGACCAGATGGCCGAGGGCGGGTTATTCGGCACGCAAGAAATCGCCCACTTCAACGGCGACCTGTTCCGGGGCGACACGCCGGTAGAACTCAGCGGCGGCGCGATGCAGCGTCTCGGCGAGGCCGTCGTCGCCAACTGGCGCAGCATCGAGCCGTCCATATTCGGGACGCTGTTCGAGCGAGCGTTGGACGCATCCAAGCGGGCGCAGACGGGGGCGCACTATACCGGCGCGGACGACATCGAGCTGGTGGTGGAGCCGGTGGTGATGACGCCCCTGCGCCGGGAATGGGAGACGGTGCGGGCTGAGATTGAGGAACTGCTGGAGGAAGTGGGACCGTCAGAAGCAGGATTTTCGGGATTAGAGGATTATCAGGATTATGGCCGGCGTTCCGGGCAATCCGAATCGTCAGAAGCAGGATTGGCCGGATTACGGGATTTACCGGATTATCGCCCGCAATCCGGGCAATCCGAAAATCTTGAAAATCCTGCTTCTGACAATTCCCCGGCGCAGGCGCGCCTGGAGGCGTTCCGCCGGCGGCTGGCCTCGGTTACGGTGCTGGACCCGGCCTGCGGCAGCGGCAACTTCCTCTACATCGCCCTGCGCTCGCTGCTGGATTTGGAGCTGACGGTCATCGACTTCGCCGCCGCCCGGGGCTGGACCGGCCTGACGCCCACGGTGCGGCCCAACCAGATGGTGGGGCTGGAAATCAACCACTACGCGGCGGAACTGGCGCGCACTGCCCTGTGGATCGGCTACATCCAGTGGCACCAGGCCAACGGTTTCCCCTACACCCAGCGGCCCATCCTGACGCCGCTGGACACGATACGACAGACGGACGCCATCCTTGACCTGAGCGACCCCGACAACCCCACGGAACCGGAGTGGCCGGCGGCGGAGTTTATCGTGGGCAACCCGCCGTTTTTGGGCGGCAAGCTGCTCCGCACCGGGTTGAGCGATGAATACGTCGATGCCTTGTTCAATTGGTATGACCGGCGAGTGCCGGCTAAAGCCGACCTGGTTTGCTACTGGTTCGACAAGGCGCAGCGGATGATTGAAGCGGGCAAGGTCAAGCGGGCCGGATTGCTGGCAACGCAGGGGATACGGGGCGGCGCCAACCGCCGGGTGTTGCAACGCATCAAGGAAACCGGCGACATTTTCATGGCCTGGTCGGACCATCCCTGGGTGCTGGAAGGCGCGGCGGTACATATTTCCATCGTAGGCTTCGACGACAGTTCCGAAGTGATCCGGGAACTGGACGGCCAGCCAGTAGCAGCGATAAATGCCAACCTCACATCGGGGGCGGATCTGACTGTTGCCCGAAAATTGTCGAGCAACCTGAACATAGCATTTCAGGGACCCGTCAAAGTCGGTGCTTTTGACATTCCTGGTGCATTGGCCAAAGAAATGCTCGATGGCCCGAATCCCCACAACAAGAGTAACCGTGTGGTCATTAGCCCTTGGGTCAACGGCAAAGATATTACCGACCGTCCCCGAGGGATGTGGATAATCGACTTTGGCACCATGTCTCACGATGAGGCAGCCCTGTACGAAGCTCCTTTCGAGTATGTGAATGCCCACGTGCGTCCGGTTCGGGAAAAGAATCGCGACCGCCAAAGGCGCACTTACTGGTGGAGATTGGGACGTAGCGGGGAAGATTTGAGGTCTGCCGTCAGTTCGCTGAATCGGTTTATAGTTACCCCTAGAGTCTCGAAGTATAGGGTATTTGTGTGGACGACACCGGATACGCTTCCCGATAGTGCGGTTGTCGCTATCGCCAGCGACGATGACCACACCTTTGGCGTCCTGCACTCCCGTCACCACGAGGTTTGGGCTTTGGCGATGGGCACGCAGTTGGAAACCCGCCCGCGCTATACGCCCACCACCTGCTTTGAAACCTTCCCCTTTCCGCATCCCACAAACGCGCAGCGCGAGGCCATCGGCGCAATCGCGGCGGAGTTGAACTCGCTGCGGGAAGGCTGGCTGAATCCGGATGGGGCCAGCGCGGCGGAACTGCGCCGGCGGACGCTGACCAACCTGTACAACCAGCGGCCGACGTGGCTGGACTTGGCTCACGCGAGACTGGACGCGGCGGTAGCCGACGCCTACGGCTGGCCGGCGGATCTGGCGGACGGGGAGATCCTCGAAAGGTTGTTGGCGCTGAACTTGGAGCGGGCAGGGTAGTGGATCGATGCGAATGCTAGAATGTTGATTGCAGCGATGCCAGCCGAGGGTGAAGCCAATCGGAGGAGCGCAATGTCGGAACGGAAGGTTATAGTCAAAGGGCCGCCGCCGGAGGGCTATGTTGAGCTACTCATAGCAGAGTACGGCAGCCTGAAGGCGTTCGCAGAAAAGCAGGCCGCGCGGAGCGAGTTGGTCAAGCGTTTCTTTGGACAGGGCGAGGCACTGCGGAAACTGTATCCCGACAAGTTCGCCGCCATGGGGCCGGGCGACGTGTTGATCATCGCCGATACTCTGGAGGAACTGTTGCAGCGCATTGATGAACAAGGCATCCCCCGCAAGGAGGTCGTCACTGACTTCCTGGACGTGGAATGGGGGCCTATGGTCGTATGATTGTCGGTGCATTGGGTATTTTGGCCCGCCCTCTTGTTGATGGCAGCCTGGCGCTGCCTCGGTTAGGCGTGGCTATGGACATCACTTTCCTCGTGGACACCGGGGCCGGCGCGACGTATCTGCATCCGCGCGACGGTTTGGACATGGGCGTCCCTTTTGACCTGCTGGAGAACAGCGTGGCCGCGCTGGGAATCGGCGGCCGGTCAATCTACTTCCCGGAACCAGCCGTCCTATTGTTCACCGACCACTCGGCACAGCAACGCCACGGCTACCGGATCAGCGTGAACATCGCCAAGCCGGGAGATGTGGGCACTCGGCTCCCTTCGCTGCTGGGCCGAGATGTCATCCGCCGCTGGCGTATGGACTACGACCCCACGGATGACAGGCTGGAGTTCACGGTTCGGGATGCAGACTTCACGCTGGGTACCGGATGACTGCACTCGGCTCCGGCGCCAAAGATCATGTCCGATCGCGCCGATGGAATCCCGTCCGTCGCAGCGTCTCCTGCAACACATCGGCGACGTCCTCCGGACCCGTGACCAGCAGATGCGGCCGGGGCACCGGCTGGTCCGCAACGGCCATGCGCGAGTAAATGTCCCATGTAGCGTCGCTCTGCGAGGCTTCACCAACGCCCTCGGCTCGATCCGTCAGGCGACGGCGCACCAGTTCCGCCGGCGCGGTGAACCGGATTATCAGCGGTTCGACGCCAACCTCATCCGCCGAGTCATACAGCGGCCGCCGCACGTTCTCGTTGAGGTTGGTCGCGTCGAACACCACCGAATACCCGTCACGTAGGTATCCTTTGGTGAGCACGTGCATGGCGGAGAAAACGCGGCGGTGCTCCCGGCGGCTGTAGCTCGGCCTGTCCACCAGCAGCTTTCGGGTCCGGTCGCTGTTGAGCCACACGAACGGCGCGCTGCGAATCAATTCCCTGGCGAAATGGGACTTTCCGGTGCCGGGCAACCCGCAGAGGATCACCAGGCTCGGCGACGCACTTGTGGTATCGGGCAATTCGCCAGCGTATGCCGATCGCAGCCGCAGTAAGTCCGCCGGACGGAGACCGCCCGCTGTCCAGGGTCCGCGCCGCGACCGAGACGTTGATCCGGACACCAGCGCTCTCCTTTGCGCCTTATTGCGGGGCCGAGTTAGACCCTACGCTAATAACGCGCCCAGTGCGTACTGGATCACCACCAGCACGATCATCACCACCAACGGGCTGAAATCGATCATGCCGGTCTGGGGCAGCATGCGCCGGATCGGCCCCAGCACCGGCTCGGTCAGTGAAAACACCACGTCATACAGGCGAACCAGGACGTCCGGCGCGCCGTTCCCCTGCATGGTCATGTACTGCACCACGAACCCCAGGATGATCCGGGCCAGCAGCAGCAGGTAGCACAGCGTGATGAATAAACTGATGAGCTGGAGCATGATGAATTGCCGGGTAGCCTCAGGAACCTAGCCCTGGCCCAGCCTTACGGATTTCAGGTACGCGGCGTTTACTGCATCGACCAATGCTGCCGGCACGCCGGCGCGTTCCAGGGCTTGCAGTCCTTCCGCCGTGGTGCCGCCCGGCGACGTCACCATGTCTTTGAGCTCGCCGGGATGCCGGCCCGTCTCGGAGACCAACTGCACGCTGCCTCTGACCATCTGCAACGCCATTCGCCGGGACACGTCGCGGGGCAATCCCACGTACACGCCGGCGTCAATCAGGGCCTCAACGATCAGGAACACGTAAGCCGGACCGCTGGCGCTGAGCGCCGTCGCCATGTCCAGGTATTTCTCGTCGTCGACGTAAATCGCGTCACCGATGGTGGAAAGCATGGCGTCGGTGGCCTGTCGGTGCGCCTCGCTCACCGACGGCGCGCAGGTCCACATGGTCATGCCTTCGCCGATCTGCGCCGGCGTGTTGGGCATGACGCGGATGATGCCATCGTGCTTCATCCCGTTGGCCAGCGAAGTCATCGTGGCGCCGGCTACGATGGACATCAGCGACTTACCGCCGCCGAACGAACCGCCGATGTCGGAGTACACCTTCGGGAGGTCCTGCGGTTTTACTGCCAGAGTAACCAGTTCGGATGCGTCGACCACGGCGCCGTTTTCGCCCGAGACCGCCACCCCATACCGCTCGGCAAGGTAGTCTCGCCGCGCGGGAACGGGTTCGCCAACCATCACGTCGCCGGCGTCGGCGACGCCGGCGTTGAGCATTCCGCCCAGGATGGCCTCGGCCATCGTTCCGCCGCCGATAAACCCGATGTTCATCGTCCTACTCCTCACCCCGACCATCAGCAAGGCCGCGCCCCAGGGAAAATCCCACGTCGGACGTATCGCCGATCTCCAGGCTGTCATTGCCGGTGAGGCGGCGTAACCGTCGCAACTGAACGTTGCTGGTGATGGTGAACTGACGCGGCGGCATTGTCGTCAGGTCGATCAACGCCTCCGTTACCCGCTCAACTCCGTCAATCATCTCGGACAACTCTTCCGGGCTGCGGAAATTTTCGTAAAAATTCTCGTGGCCCACGCGGTACGCTTCCGAAAGAGCCTGCACTTGGTCACTATCAAAACCGAATTCCAACACGAGCTGGCTAAGTACGGCGTGCACGTCCTGATGGGACTTATGCTGCCAGCCGCGCTGTTCGGCGATGGCTTTCACTGGGTGCACCACGGCGCCCCAGGCTTTTTCACCCGCCTGCAAGCGGCTACCCATCTTCAGTTCTTCGCGGGCCTGGATGATCATACGCAAACTGATCCGGAGACGGTCTTCGGTACTTTGAATGCCGTGCGCCGGCAAATCCGGTGCGGTGGTACTCATAGCGTTAACCCTCGCCCCAGCCGTCCGTCAGCCCGTCGCCCCGGGCGAAGGCCACCGCCATCCGAATCGATTCCACCATCGACGTGTGGTCCGCCAGGTTCTTGCCGGCTATGTCAAACGCCGTCCCGTGGTCCACCGACGTGCGGATGAACGGCAACCCCAGGTTGGCGGTGATGCTCTCCTCGAAGCCGTACACCTTGACCGGGATGTGCCCCTGGTCGTGGTACATGCACAGCGTCACGTCGTATCGGTCCTGGATAGCCTGGTGGAAGATGATGTCGGCCGGCACCGGCCCGATAGCATTGATGCCTTCACTCTGTGCCTGCTGCACCGCCGGCGCGATCTCTTCCGCTTCCTCGCTACCCAGCAGGCCACCGTCGCTGCCGTGGGGATTCAATGCAGCGACGCCAATCCGGGGATTCGCAAATCCCCACTGTCGGAAGTTGTCGTCGGTCAGCCGCAGGTAATCGAGGATGCGGTCCTTCTTCACGTAGTCGCAGGCTACCCGCAACGATCGGTGTGTCGTCAGGTGCACGACCCGCAGGTTCTTGGCCATCAGCATCGTGGCGACGGTTTTGGCTCCCGAAAGCTCCTGCAGCAGCTCCATGTGCCCGATGGCTTCGTAGCCGGCCAGCGCGGCGGCTTCCTTGTTCAACGGAGCCGTCGCCAGGCCGTCGACCACGCCGGCCATCGCCAGTTGCCCCGCTTTGCTGACCCATTCCATGGCCGCCTTGCCACACGGGACGCTCAACTGGCCGACGGTGATGTCCTCCGGGTTGAGATTTCCGATGTCCACCACGTCCACCACCGAAGGGTTCTCGCCGGCCGAAGTGGGATCGTCGGTGTGGTTGATGCCCATCGGGAGTCCGGTCAACCGGGCCGCCTCTTCCATGGCGTGAACGTTGCCCACCACCACGGGTCGACACGCAGCGTACACCCGAGGGTCAGCCAGGGCCTTGACCACCACCTCCGGGCCGATGCCGCACGGGTCGCCCATGGTGATCGCTATCGCCGGCCGCATCGTTTCGTTTTCCGTCCCAGATACCATGTCACGCCTCGTCCATCAGTGCAATTTGCGCCCGGCCGATTGGCCGCAAATTATAGCACGCACACTACGCTGCCAATCTCCTCTGCGCTGAAAGACCCGGTTGCGCCAATTACGCAATCCCCTTAAACTTTCGACACCAACCAGCCTCTGGCTTATCGCTTTCGAGAGTTGCCATGGCCGCACCAGAAAATTTCGAGCAAGACCGCGCCAAACTGATTGAGGTCGTAATCTACCTGTGCGAGTTGTCTAGCGACGATTCCGAGTTTGGCCTGCCCAAGTTGACCAAGATGCTCTACTACGCCGACTGCGAGTCCTACATTCAGTATGGCGCGCCCGTCACCGGCACCACCTACCTCCATTTTCCCCACGGCCCTTACCCGGAGAACTGGCACCAGGTAAGGGAGCAGATGGAGCAGCAGGGCGACGTAGAGGTTTTGCGTGACACTACCGTTGCCGGATACGAGAACTATTGGCTGCTGCCCCTCCGCCCGCCAAATTTGGAACTACTCAGCCTCGAGGACCGCGGGTCGCTGGAGGCGCAAGTGAAGCGTTTTGCCGGATTCAACGCCGCCGGAATCGAGCAATACTCGCGTCAGGATATCGGCTGGCGGGGCACCGAAGACGGGCAGCCGATACCGTACGACTTGGCTGGCGTGTTCGCCCCGATGCCGAGCGCGAGCGAACTGCGAAGAGCTCGAATCGCTAACTGACTTTTCCCACACTTAGCAACCAAACCGTAGCATCGTCTTCAATGACTTCGTAACGGACTTCTATCCTGCCGGTGGGATTAGCAACAGAGCGGGGAAATCTGACGCGCCTGACGTTTTCAGGCTCTTCGGGAACAGGCGCCCCAATCCTTGGGGATTCCGACAATATCCTCTTTATGCTTTCAAGTGTAGCAGGATCAGCCAACTGATTAATCCAACCTTCGATGACGCCGCTACGCCAATCCGACTGAAACGATTCCCGCTCCCTTATGGAATACCGCCCTCGGCGATGTGGAACCACTATATTTCACCTCAATTGTGCATCCTTTCGCCGTCGTCGAAAAATCAATAATCAGGGGCGGATTATCATCCGCCCCGGCCCCACGCTCCACCTAGTCGCACTTATTCCACCCGCAGGAATAGCAGGTGAGGCAGCCCTCCTGGCTGACCACGCCCCCGTTGCACTCCGGGCACCGCTGGGAAAAGCCCGTCGGATACACTGGCGCCGGCGCATAGCCGTTGCTGCCATTCTCCGTGGGCCCGCCGGCCAGACTCAATTGCACGCCGGCCGGCGCGCTCTCCAGGGCGCTGCCGCCGTTGGCAAGCTTTTCCAGCACCAGGGCAACGGCATCCGGCCCGGAACCGACCAACACCCCATCGTCCCAGGCGGGACAGCAGGTGATTCCGCGCAGCTGTCGCGTAACCTCGCTTGGCTCGATGCCGGCTCGCAGCGCCAGCGATACCAACCGCGATACCGCCTCCAGCAGCGCCGCGTCGCATCCACCCGCCTTGCCCATGGTCCCGAACACCTCGAAGGGCAGGCCGTCGGAATCCATGTTGACGGTCACGTACATGTTGCCGTGTCCGGTCCGCACCCGTTCCGTGATGCCGTAGATCTGCCGCGGCCGGCGCCGGGGCACCCGGTGGCCGAGCCCAATGATCTTCACGGCGTCCGGGTCATCGGGATCTGCCGGATCCTCGGCTTCCGATGCCTGCTCTCCAACCCCGGTGCTCAACACCTGCTCGGATTTGCTGCCGTCACGGTAAACCGTAATCCCCTTGCACCCCAGGGTGTAGGCGGAACGGTAAGCTTCGGCCACGTCTTCCACGGTGGCGTCGTGGGGGAAATTGATGGTCTTGGACACCGCGTTGTCCGTGTATTCCTGGAACGCTGCCTGCATCCGCACGTGCCACCGGGGATCGATGTCGTGGGATACCCGGAACACGTTCTTGACCCAATCCGGCACGTCCAGGTCATCCAGGGAGCCGACGCTGGCCAGATGCTCCATTAGTTCCGGGGTGTAGAACCCTTCGTGGCGAGCCACCGCTTCCAGGAAGACGTTGCCCTCCACCAGGCGCGTGTTGTCCATCACGTTCCGCACGTAGGACAGCGCAAACAGAGGCTCAATTCCGCTGGAGGCTCCGGCGATGATGCTGATTGTGCCCGTGGGAGCGATGGTCACCGGCGCCGAGTTGCGCATGGGCGAGGAATCCGGGCCGTCATTGTACGTGCTGTTTTCCCATTCAGGGAACGGGCCCCGGGATTCGGCCAGCACGCACGACGCCTGATAGGTCTCTGCCTGGATGAACTTCATCACCTCGCGGGCCAGCTCCAGGGCCTCCACGCTGTCGTAGCGTACCCCCATCTGGATCAGCAGGTCGGACCATCCCATAACTCCCAGGCCGATGCGGCGGGTCCGCCGGCTCATGTCCGCGATTTCCTGTATCGGGTAGTCGTTCATGTCGATCACGCTGTCGAGCATGTGCACCGCCGTCGTGATCACTTCACTCATCCGTTCCCAGTCGACCACCACGTCGTCAGCCGTGTAGCGGACCATCCGCGCCAGGTTCAACGAACCCAGGTTGCAAGACTCATACGGCAACAACGGCTGCTCTCCGCACGGGTTGGTCGACTCGATGTCTCCCAACTGCGGGTTGGGATTGTCACGGTTGATCCGGTCCAGGAACACGATGCCGGGGTCGCCGGTACTCCACGCCAACTCAGTCATCTGCTGGAAAACCTCGGCGGCGTTGAGCTGATCCACGACCTGCCCGGTGCGCGGATTCACGAGATCGTATTCCTCGCCCTTTTCCGCCTTCACCATAAAGTCTTCCGTGACTGCCACCGAGATGTTGAAGTTGCTCAGGTGGGTTCCATCTTCTTTGGACCTGATGAACCGGAGCACGTCGGGATGCGTGACGTGCAGGATGCCCATGTTCGCGCCCCGCCGGGTGCCGCCCTGCTTGACCACGTCGGTCGCAGCATCGAAGGCGTTGATGAAGCTCACCGGGCCCGAAGCGACGCCACCGGTCGACCCGACCACATCGCCTTCGGGGCGCAGGCGCGAAAAGGCAAAGCCGGTGCCGCCGCCGCTTTTGTGGATCAGCGCGGTTTCCTTAACCTTGGTGAAGATAGAATCCAGCGAATCCTCGACCGGCAGCACAAAGCACGCCGACAACTGCTGCAACTCGCGCCCGGCGTTCATCAGGGTTGGCGAGTTGGGTAGGAACTCCAGCCGGCGCATCACCCGGTAGAAGCGCTCCTCCACCGCGGCGCGTTCCTCTTCCGTGGCGCCATATTCCAGCTCAGACTGGGACAGGTTGTGCGCTACCCGGCGAAACATTCCTTCCGGGTCTTCCAGCACGTTGCCTTCCCGGTCTTTGGACAGATACCGACGCTGCAGCACGACCCTCGCGTTATCCGTCAGGGTTCCGTTGCGATCGTTGTACTCGCCGGCTATGCCGGCCGCGACCATTGCGTCGCGCATGCGCCGCCTCGCCGAATCGACCCTGCCCACCGGTTCAATTCCCATAGCGGTTGCCACAGCAAGTACCTCCCTCAAATCCAACTATATGGAACAAATTTATGAATGACAGATTAAGAACGGCGATACGCATGGGGCTACCGTGCGCCGCTGTAGTTTAAACCATCAACCTTCTCACGCGTCGGGGGCGATCAGACCGATCCGGCGGGGCGTCGGCGCGCCAACGCCCCGCATTTGCGATCAGATTGCTCCGACCTCGCTTTTCCTGCTCGCCCCCTTGAATCGTGCGGACAGGTCCAGATCGAACCGCAATCCCTTGTAGAAGTACAGCACCGGCGTTTCCCGCTCCGGCCGCAGGTCCAATCCGACC
Organism: Dehalococcoidia bacterium; assembly: GCA_965203985.1. GTDB lineage: Bacteria > Chloroflexota > Dehalococcoidia > Lucifugimonadales > UBA3495 > Bin87. Next base: position 138,080 of record CBDBDS010000010.1, on the reverse strand, counting down.
AGCGCAGCCGTTGCGTCCTGCACGCGATGCCAGACCCCTTCCTCGCCGGGTGTGCCCCTGGTGACCAGGCGCACCACCCCGGAGGTCATGCTTATTCCCAGCCGGGTCAGCGTTTCCGCTATCAGGTCCGCGAAATCTCGCAAAGCTCCGTACGCGTACTGGTGACCCGCGTTCAGCCGCAGCGCCAAACCGGTGGGCGTGTTGCGACAGTTGGTCACCGCAAACGCGGTTCGCAACCGTTGGGCAATCTCGGCCTCGGCCCCTTCCGGGCACGGGCCGCAGTGGATGTCTACTTTGTAATGCACCGAATGTTGCATTGCTTCAGGCTCCCGAGCGACAGGCTCATGCTGGAGTTGATTCGTCAGCATCCGACGCGGCGGGGCGACGCCAGCCGCCATCGGCCGTCCAGGACGGTGGACGCTTTTACGCGATGAGGTCATCATCCTCCCGCTGCGTCGGCAATGCCGCCCAGCAACTCACCAGGCACGCCCGGGCCTCTCGGTCCAGGTCATCCTGAAGCTCGGCAAAGGGGTTCGGAATCCACGGGTCGCCATTGTCCGCGTCGGCGGTTTCCCAGTCCGACGGGACCCACATCTTCCGCAGCATCCCCTCCATGTCGTGGACCCGGTTGTTGTGGGTCAACAGCCTTGTGAAGGCGGAGTATTGTACGGTGCTGCTCATGATGGTGTTGAACACCTCCCTTTGGGTTTGGTATGGCGAGCAGGTGGCAGTTTTGCCCTTTTGATTCGACCGGGACGCCCGGCGATGGTGGCGATGCCGGAGCGTCCTTGAGTCCTTTAGTTGATACGCCTCGATGCGATCCACAGATCAATTCCTGTTTGATGTAAGGCCAGAGTCGGCGGTTCGCTATTGGCCGCTGCGCCGGTTGGTGCGGCGAGCCCGGGGTCTCCGGGAGGTAACCGCAGCCAGGCTCAGCAGCGGTTCCGGGTGCCCCTGTCGCAGGGAGCGGGCTTGTTCTTCGAAATCGTCCGCTCCCTGGAAGTCGTAATAAACCGACGCGTAACGCATGTACGCCACTTCATCCAGCGCCCGCAGCCTCTCCAGGACCATCAATCCCAAGTCACGGGATTGGACCACGCCGCTGCCCAGGCGCTGGAGTTCCGTTTCAATATCGTCGGCCAGGCGGTCGATGTCCCGACGGGGAATTGGCCTCCGCGTGCAGGCCATGTCGATCCCCGACACCAGCTTGGCCCGGCTGAATTCCTGGCGCCGGCCGTCACGCTTTTCCACTTGCAGGGCCGGCAGCCTCACCTGTTCGTGGGTGGTGAACCGACGCCCGCAGGACAGGCATTCCCGCCGCCGCCGGATGCCGTTGTCGGCATCCCGCGAATCGGTCACCTTGCTTTGCGCCGTTTCACAGTAAGGGCATTTCATGGGATTGGTTACCTTTTGGTTGCTTTTTCAAACAGTTTTTGAAAACGGAACATATTGTGTTTTCGATCCCCAAAACCACAACTTGTGGTAGTCAGGATTATACCCACCTCGATTCCGGTTCGCACGGTGCCCGCCTTCAGAATTTGCGCCGGATTTTTCACAATTTGCGCCACGCCAATCGTGGAGACACAAAAATTGGCCCCCTCTCCCCAAAGAAGAGGGGGCCTCGAGGATCCGGCGGGGGTTGGTCTAACGGTAAAATCCTCTGCGATTCTGGCGGTTCTGCAAGAACGTCGGGAGTTCGTAATCCCGTCTTTCCGGTACGTCCATCTCGTTCAGCAACTTGGCGATGTCGTCTTCCGGGGTATCTATCGCCGCCGGGAAATCCGCGGCAACCATCGTCATCTTGACTTCGTCGTCCAGCCGGGCATCCCGGTTGGTTCCGAAGATGATGTTGGCGTTGGGGTCCGCCAACTCCTCGACCACCGCCGCCGCTTCCTGAACTTCTTGCAGCGACAGGTTGTTGCCGCCGGTCAGGACGAACAGGATCCGCCGCGACCCTTCCAGCGAAATGTCCAGCAACGGGCTAGTGGTGCATTGCCGGGCCGCCTCCCGGGCGCGGCCTTCACCCCGACCCCGGCCAATGGACAGCCAGGCCTGGCCGGCGCCGGTCAGGATCGTCTTCACGTCGGCGAAGTCCACGTTGATCTCGCCGGGCACCGTGACCACTTCCGCGATCGCGCTGATGCCCTGGTGCAGCACCGAGTCAGCCAGTTTCAGCGCGTCCTCCCAGGAGTAAGAGTCGGACTGTTCCTCGTTGAGGGCCAACAGGCGGTCATTGGGAATGACAATCATGGTGTCGACATGGTCCTGCAGCCGTTCCAGGCCATCCTCGGCGTTCTTGCGCCGCATCTGGGCCTCGAAGCCGAAGGGCCGGCTCACCACCGCGATGGTCAGGGCGCCCGACTCCTTGGCGATCTGCGCCACCACCGGGGCGGCTCCGGTGCCGGTACCTCCGCCCATGCCCACCGCCAGGAACACCATGTCCGCGCCGCTCACTGCCTGCTCGATGTCGCCCCGCGACTCCTCCGCCGCTTGCCGCCCCAGCTCAGGTTGTGCGCCAGCGCCCAGCCCGCGGGTCAGGTTGCGGCCCAGCGGAATCCGGTAGTGCACGTCGCACCGGGAAAGGTGCTGTGCATCCGTGTTCAACGCGTAATATTCGACCACGGGCAGCTTTTCCTTATACATGCGGCTCACCGCGTTGGAGCCGCCGCCGCCCACGCCAAGCACTTTTATCAGCGGTACCCCCCGTCCGATCTCGGGTATCAGGCCGTCGGTTTCATCAAAACCTTCGGCTGGCTCCCATGACGCAGAGTTATCGGGAAATATCATCGTCCTTTCGCCTCCTGTTATTGTTGGTTGGTTTGTGGTTTGGCGATGATCAAATTGCGCCGGTTTGCGATCAACGCGTCCGGCGTCCGGTGTTCTAGCTTGGTTCGTCTTCGAACTCAGGCTCGGCAGCGGCTTGCCGCGAGCCGGAGCGTGCGAAAGGCCGCCGGAAAAGAGAAGCCGGAGACCAGGTCCGCTCCCCGGAACCGCGCGGCCGTTCCCGGTCCGGCCGGTTGCGATGCTTGACCGCCCACTGCAGGGCGCCCAACACGGCGGAGAATTCGGGTTGCCGCAGCGTTTCCGGCAATCCCGCGTACCACAACGGCACACCCACGCGCACGTCGGTTCTCAAGCCCCGGTAGGCCATCTCCGCCAGTCCGGGCATGCGGGATACCCCACCCGTCAACACGATCCCTCCCGGCGGCATGGATCCTATCTCTGCCTTATGGAGCTCTTCGCTGAAGAGTTTCAGCACCTGCAGCGATCGCAAATACAGCGGCTCACAAAGCTCGCGACGCAACACCATACGCCTTGGTTGCACCTGGGTAGCCGGGATCAGCACCTCTTCGTTTGACGGAAGCGCATCGGGAAGCGCGTGACCGAACTGGATCTTCAGGTCCTCAGCCATCTGGTACGGGACGCGCATCGCCACCGCCAAATCCCGGGTCAGCTGATTGCCGCCTACCGGAACCACCGACGAGTAGATCGGCGTCCCCTCGCGATAAATCGCCGTCTTGATCGTCCCAGCCCCGATGTCCGCCACCACCACACCCATCTCCCGCTCGTCGGCGGTGAGAACCCCTTCGGCCGAGGCCAACGGATGGGCAATCATCCCACCCACCCTGGCCTTGCACGACTGCAATGCGCGCACGGTGTTTCCCAGCGGCACCGACATGCCGCGGACGATGTGGGCCTCCAACTGCAACTCGTTGGTATCCAGTCCGGTTGGGTTGCGCACTCCGGTCATGCCGTCCAGCCGGTATCGCATCGGGATCATGTGCAGCGTCTGTTCGCTGCGGCTATCCAGTTGTTGTTCCAGGCTCCCGGAAGTGCTGCTCATGAGCGAGCGCAGGCGCTGCTCCGTGATCGTCACCACCTCTTCGCCACTGCCCAACATCTCCGTCGAGTTCACGCTGACCAGGTGATCACCATTCACCACCACGTTGAACCTGTCCACGGGATTGCGTCCCACGTAGCGCAGGCACTCCGCCATGCTCTCCTGCAAGCTGTTCTGCACTTCGCCAAAATCGTCGATGACGCCCTGCTGCACGCCGTGGGACGGCGCCACGCCTGTGCCGAGCGGCTTCAACTCCCCTTCCGGCCCGAGCCGCGCGACGATCGAAATAATTTTGCTGGTGCCTATGTCAACGGCGGCGTACATCGATTCCTGTGGCATTGTGGCCTTCCCTCGGTCGAATGTGATTATGAGAGAAAAACTATGATCATTTACGGGCAGCGGATCAGATGCGTTCCACCGCCCTGAGGCGCGCGCTCCTGCTGCGCGGGTTGTTTTCCGTTTCGGTTGCAGACGGGCGGATCACCCGCCGCCGCGCGAACCGCACCGTCGGTTCGTGGTCACACGCGCAAACGGGCAGTTCCGGAGGACAGACGCATTGCGTCGCTTCCCGGTCCATCCAGGCCTTGACCAGCCGGTCTTCCAGGCTGTGGTAACTGATCACCACCAACCGGCCGCCCGGTCCCAACATCCCCGGCACGGCGTCCAAGCCGGCCTGAAGGTGCATCAACTCCTCATTGACCGCGATTCGCAGCGCCTGGAACGTTCTCGTGGCCGGGTGCCGCCCTCCACGGCGCCCGCCGAGAGCCCTGGCGACCACCGAGGCCAGCCGGCCTGTGCTGTTAATCGGCCGCGACGCGACGATAGCCCTGGCGACCGCGCGGCTGCGCCGTTCCTCCCCGTAGCGGAAAATTACGTCGGCCAACTCGCGCTCGTCAGTGTGGTTCAGCAAGTCGTCAGCCGTTGATCCCACGGTGTCGTAGCGCATGTCCAGGGGTTCGTCCCGTTGGAAAGAAAACCCGTAACCGGCGGCGTCAACCTGGCGCGAGGAAAATCCCAGGTCCAGCAAAATTCCATCCACACGCTCGATCCCGGCTTGCCGCGCCAGTTCGCTCATGTCGGCGTAGTTCCCGTGCATGATCCGAGCGCGGTCCCCATAGCCGGTCAACCGCTGGCGAGCCACATCCACCGACCGCGGGTCGCGGTCTATTCCCAGGACAACTCCGGTAGGCCCCGATGCGTCAAGGATCGCCTCGGAATGTCCGCCTTCCCCAACGGTGCCGTCCAGGTAAACCTTGCCCGGGCTCACCGACAGCCATTCCACCGTCTCTGCAATCAGCACCGGAGTATGATGAACCGACGCATCCCCGTTCGGCCGTCCGGAGAAGGCCAGCGTTGGCCATGCGCCCAACACCAGACCAACCGGCGCGGCAAACGGAGCCGTTATGTTCATTGCCGCCAGTGTCATCACTTGCTCGTTTCCGAATCACGGCTCGTAGAAACGGCCGTGTCCCACGTTTGGTATATGCGCCCTAACGTGACAGGGAATTTAACAAATGAGTTGGTACGGTTGCCTGTGTTTGGAAATGCAAAATTAGTCCAATTTTTTCAAAAAGTGCAAAATTTTCCGGGTATCACCGCAGATGACCATCGCATGAGGATTCCCATCGTCAAGCCGTCAGGGATTCACCCGACCGATAGCGTCGATTTCCGCCGGTCCCGACCGCCAAATATCCGTCCGCCATCTAAAATTGGCTGCGCCGCGCTGTGATACGATTCGATGCAGAGCCGCTTGGCCACGACCACCATGGATAACGCCCCGTCATTCCTGTCCCACGTCCGTGGAGTAGAACTGCTCCCTGGGGAACGCGTGGCCGCGTTTCTCGACGCCGAACACGGTTTGAGCAGCGAACCCACACCCACCGGTCGGCTCTTGGTGGCGACGAACCGCCGGATCATTTCCGTGACGGAAGAAGGGCACACCCGGGTCGTCCAGATGTTCGCCGCCGACACTGTGACCGCGGTCAGCGTGCGCAACGACGCCCGGCGCGGCCTCTCCAGGAAGCAGTGGACCACCCTTTTGGCCGGCGGCGTTGCAGCGTATTTCCTGCTGGCCTATTGGCTGGTCGACCGCCTGCCCGACGTGGTCATACCGGTCATCAACCTGCACGCCATGGCGGCCGTGTTGATGGTCCTGATCGTCCTGTTGGGCTGGATCATCTGGCGCAGCCTGACCGATTCCGGCGGCAGCATGCTTCGCATCGACGGACACAACTGGAACGTCGAAATGCCTTGCACCGCCGGCAACGCCGACCTCATTGCCTTCGCCGGCGTTGTTCTCCAGTTGCGTTCAGCGGCCGATCCCGGTCTGGAACAACCCGCAGTCCGTGGGGTCACCGCCGCAGGACCCTAGCGGACGCCGAGTCACGCCGGCACGCCGAAAGGCAGTGACGGATTAACGTCCAACGCCAGGTCAGCGACGTCGCCCCGCTGCATCTGGTAGAACGCCCCCGCCGCGATCATTGCCCCGTTGTCGGTGCACAGCACCGGCGCCGGTATGATTGCCGGTACCGGCGACTCTGCCAGCACCCTTTGTCTCAGGCGGGCGTTGGCCGTCACGCCTCCTCCCAGCACCAGCCCCCGGGCCTTGTAACGATCTGCCATCTCCAGCAGCTTGGCGGTCATCACGTCCACCAGCGACTCCTGGAACTGGTGCGCCAGGTTTGCCACCAGCCCTTCAACGTCGGCGTTGGCCTCTTCCGGCCGCGGATAGAGACCCACGTCCTGCGCCCGGTGCAGCAGCGCGGTTTTCACCCCGCTGAAACTGAAATCAAACGTATCGCGCATCCACGCCCGCGGCAGCGGCGCAGCGGCCGCGGCGAAAGGCTCGCCATCCTCGGTGAAGTCCGCCAGCGACTGCGCCGCTTTCTGGATCTCCGGTCCGCCCGGAAAGCCCAGCCCGAGGACTCGCGCCGCCTTGTCGAAAGCCTCGCCGGCCGCATCGTCTCGCGTCCGGCCCACCAGGCGGTAATCGCCGTGCCCTTCCATCAGGATAAGGTCCGTGTGACCGCCTGACGCCACCAGGCATGCCAGCGGAAACCCCGGTTCCTCCGCCGGCGACGCATCGCCGGGAACCAGCCACGCCGCATAGACGTGACCCTCCAGATGGTTAACCCCCACCAGGGGAACATCCAGCGTCAGCGCCAGGGATTTCGCCGTATTGACCCCGCTGATCAGAGCCCCGGCCAAACCAGGTCCGTGGGTCACAGCCACCACGTCGATGTCATCCAGAGTGGCTCCGGCGTCGGCCAGGGCCCGGCGCAGGGTCGGTTCCATGTCCCTGATGTGCTGCCGCGACGCCAGCTCCGGCACGACCCCACCGTGCGCGGCGTGGAGCGCGGCCTGAGATGCAATCGCGTTGGCACGCAACAACCGGCCGTCCTCCACGATGCCCACCGCGGTTTCATCGCACGACGTTTCTATGCCCAGAATAAGCATGGCTCGGATGTCCCCAATGAATGTCGGGTCAAATTATAGCAACCGGCAAACCGGTCCGATGCCAGGGCTATCGCATATGAACGGTTTAATGTCGTCATACCGGCGAAAGCCGGTATCCAGTGGTTCAAATCGTTAGTAGCGCTGCGGTAACCAAGCGCCTGGCGATGCATGGACTCCGGCTTTCGCCGGAGTGACGCCGTTGTAATTTCAGATGCGATAGCCCCGAGTCTGATACCCGCCCGGCTTTGCGCGGCATTTCGGGCGATGCTATCCTTCTTGTTGATAATCTAAATCAGGCGATACCCACGCCCCGGCCGAATGCTCCGACGGGGTCGCCAGGAGGAATAGGAACCAGATGATGGACATCGCGCCCGACGGTTTATCGATTGCGGCCGTCTTGTTGCAGGTGGGGGAGACCTCTGACGGGTTATCCATGCCCTGGAGTTTGCAGCTCACGCTGCTCGCGATCAGTTTCCTGGGAGTAATGTTTTTCACCAGTGCCGAGGCGGCGTTGGTGGCGGTCAACAAGATCCGGATCCAGTACCTCGCGGGCCAGGGCAACGCCGCCGCACGAGCCGTCAACCAGGTTCTGTCGCAACACGAGAAGTTCTTCGCCACCATTCTCCTGAGCCAGAACGCGTTCACCATCTTCGCCACGGCTCTGGGCACCGCTCTCGCCGCCGACCTCTTGGGCGATGCCGGTTCGGCCGCTCTGCTGACCGCCGTGATCATGACGGTGACAATATCCATCTTTGGTGAGATCACTCCGAAAACGCTTGCGGCCACATTCTCCGAACGCTGGTCCCTGGCAGCGGCACACCCCGTGCGTTGGACGATGCTCCTGTGCACCCCGTTCATCTATTTCTTCACCGTCGTTCCGCGCCTCATCTATAAAGCGCTCGGCACCTCTTCCCACGGTTGGCAGACCACCTTTACCGAGGGAGAGCTCCGGATGATGATTGACCTGTCCAGCCAGCAAGGGGCGGTGGAATCCGACGAAGCTGAGCGCCTCCACCGGGTGTTCAACTTTCGGGATCGGCGGCTCAGCGAAATCATGACGCCACGCACCGAAATCGTCTGGATCGAAAAAGACACCACCCTGGAGGAATTCCTCGTCCTCTACGCGGAGCACAGCCACACCCGGTTCCCCGTTTTCGAGGGCAGCCAGGAAACCGTCCTGGGTGTACTCTCCAACAAGGAAGTGCTCATTGCCCAGGGCAGGGGAGAAATCGGCCCGCAGGACCCCGTCACCGAAACCATGCGCCCGGTGGACTTCATTCCCGAAACCGTCACCGTGTCCGACGCCTTCGACTCCATGCAGCAACACCGCCTGTCGATGATGTTGGTCACCAATGAATACGGCGGAATCGCCGGCTTGGTGACCATGAAACAGCTGGTCGGCGTCATCGTCGGCACGGTGGTCGATGACGACCCGCCGGCGATGACCGCGGACAGCAGCGTTGCGCAACTGCCTGACGGCGCTTACCTCCTGGACGGCGGGATGACGATCATCGAAATCAACGACCGCCTCAATCCCCACGGCATCGATGTGCCCGAGGGCGACTACCAGACGATTGCCGGGCTGGTATTGCACGAGCTCGGAGAACTTCCTGTCGAAAATGACACGGTCAAAACCGGCGACCTCGAGGTCACCGTCACCGACATGGCCGGAGCCCGCGTCAACCAGGTGCGCCTGAAGTTGGTTGACCCACCGTCGGAGGATCGTTCCGCATGAGGCTTCACCTGGTACGCCACGGCGAAACCGACATCAACGCGTCGGGCCGCCTGCAGGGCACAACCAACTCCATCCTGACCGCGCGGGGACGGGCCCAGGCCCGGGAACTGGCAGTCGCCAGCCTGACGTGGAACCCGGTGGCGGTCTACTCCAGTCCGCTGCAGCGGGCCCGGGGCGTCGCCTGCGCCATCGCGGACCTTTCCGGTCTGTCCGTCACCGATGAGCCCCGCATCATCGAGATGGACATGGGTGATCTGGAGGGCGTCACCGTCCAGGAAATGCGCGACGGTTGGCCTGATCTGTACCAGGGATGGCGTCGCGACGCCAGCAGCGTCACCATGCCCGGCGGCGAATCCCTGGGTGATGTCCAACAGCGCGCTATGGCCGCAATCGACGAACTGGACGACCGCCACGACTCCGACGATACCATCATCGCCGTCACCCACAACTTCACCATTCGCTGTATCGTGGCCGCCGTCATCGACCTTCCGCTCGCCAACATCAACCACATGGACCTTTCCTTGGGCAGTCGCACCACCATCACCTCCGGACGGCGCGGCCGCCGGCTAGCCGCGTACAACGCCGTCGACCATCTGACTGCCGCCAACCGCACCAGCTACTAGGACGGGTCGCCCCTTGGGCCGAAACAAACGCCGACACGACCGAGGATTCTGGCCGGCCATGCGGTTGTACACCACGGCGATAACCACCGCACGGCGAGCCGGGCTGGGGCCGGATGACGTGGTGGTCGCCGGCGTATCCGGCGGACCCGATTCCTGCGCGCTGATGCGGGTGTTGACCATCTCCCGTACCGATACTCGCTTCGGATTCAAGGTGCAACCCGCTCACCTGATGCACGACTTTCGCGGTCAGGAGACCTATGACGATGCCGACTTCGTCCGCCGGATGTGGCCGGACTGTATCTTCGACGAAGTGGACGTGGCGGCCTACCAAAGCAACTCCGGAGTCAGTTCCTTCGAGCAGGCGGCCCGCGACCTTCGCTACGACTTCCTGGCCCGGGTTGCCCGGCAGGTCGGCGCTCGGCTCGTAGCAGTGGGCCACACCGCCGACGATCTCGCCGAAACCGTATTGCTCCACGTCACTCGCGGCAGCGGTCTTCACGGCCTGCGCGGCATGAGCGAACTGGACCCGTGGCCGTACCCGGTGACGCCGAGCAACGGCGACGGACCAGAGGAGGAGTTGCGAGTCTGGCGTCCGCTCATTGACCTCAGCAGGCATCACACCATTTCGTACTGCCGGAATTACGGCATCGACTTCCGCGACGACAGCACCAACTATATGCGCGATTTCGCCCGCAATCGCGTGCGCCTGGACATCATGCCCGCGTTGAAAGAGCAGCTGAACCCGCGCATCGCCGACGCGTTGGGCCGGATCTCGCGCACCGCGGCCGCCCAGGTCGATTACATGGAACAGCAGGCCGATCTGCTCTGGCCACGCATCGTCCCCCAACCGGTGGCGGACGACGGAAGCCTACGCCTCGACCGGATTGGTCTCGCGGAAGCGCATCCGGCCCTCCGGCAAATCATCCTCAGGCGCGCCTGGATCGCGGTGACCGGGCACGAGCACCGCCTCACCGAGCGACACCTGGCGGCCATGTCCCGGGCCATCTCGGACCCGGGTTCCGGCAAGACCATTGAATTGCCCCGGGATCACCAACTCGACGTGGGCTCGCGGTGGGCCACAATGTCCGGCCCCGGCCGGGCCGACGATTGCCCGTATCCCGATCCTGTACGCGAGTTCCGGCTTACCCTTCCCTGGGGCCCCATCGCCGTCGCCGTCACCCGGCGTGATGGTTGGGAAGTGACCGCCGAGTCGGTGCGAGTAACCCCCGAAACCTCCCTAGACACCGGAAACCCGCTCACCGCTTACCTCTCCTCCGGGGCCCTGGCGGAAGGCGCCACCGTGCGAACCTGGCAGCCCGGCGATCGCATGCAGCCGTTGGGTATGTCCGGTACCCGCAAACTGCAGGACATCTTCACCGATGCCCGGATCCCCCGGCATTGGCGCGAGCGGATACCCCTGGTCGTAACCCCCCGGGGCATCGCGTGGATCGTCGGCGGCCGCATCGCCGATTGGGCCGCCGTCCGCCCGGGAGCAGAGGAGGTTCCCGCCACTTTTATCCGGTTCGATCCCCAACCCGCCACCGCCGAATCCGCCTGAGACTTGTGGTGGGCAAATTCGCGCTATGTCGGGGATTGATGGGTAGACTGCGTCTGTCCGGTTGTGGGACCGCGTCGCCTGGCCCACAATCTCCATAGGACTCACAGCCAGGGCAATCGCGTCTTGCGGTAATCGGCATAATCAGCGCGCTCGAACATTCTACTCGTTGATATCGTCTGTTGTCGGCGGCCTTCCAGATACTGCAATTCAGTCCGATTGGGTTCCAAATCGGCGAAAACCAGCCTACCGACCTGTGTTTTGACTGTCTAAAGCGGGCACAGCATGTTGTTTGGTCCGGTATCACCGCGGAGGCTAATTTAGACGCGATTGCCCTGGACTCACAGCGCATTCCGGGGTTCGACGAAATTGCTTTTGTGTACAATGGAGATGTAACTGAAACGGCCTTGGGACCTGCAAAAGCCGAGTGCACTCGCCCGTACACGGACGTCGGCTTTTTTCGGCAACTAAAGGAGGAGTTTAGGTGCCGGTCCGCGACCTGACCAATTTCCTGGTGCACCTCTTCAGCGACGGGGACGAGCTGGAGCAGATGTACTTGTCTGCAATGCACGACCATTGCCTGTACTGCCACGAACCGATCAGCGATTCCAAGGCCTACCTCGATTTCCGGGTCTGTCCGTATTGCCGTTTCCACTACACTCTGTCGGCCCGTGAACGGATCGAGTTGCTGGCGGATCGTCGCACATTCCGCGAGCACAACCGCTACGTGCGTTCCGTCGCGCCGTTGGCGTTCTCCAACCGTACCTCCTACGCCGATGAGCTCACGCAGAGCCAGGACCGCACCGGCCTGACTGAGGCCGCGGTCACCGGAACCTGCAAAATCGACGGCCGGAACGTGATGCTTGTCGTCCTGGACTACGGTTTCATGGGCGGCAGCATGAGCAGCGTCGTAGGCGAAAAAGTCGCCCTGGCTTTTGAGCACGCCGCGCGTCGGGACCTTCCCGTCGTCGCCCTGGTTACCGGCGGTGGCGCGCGGACCCAGGAGGGCGTCCTGTCGCTGATGCAGATGGCGAAAACGGTCACCGCCGCGAACAAACTGCGGGAAGCGTCCATGCCGTTTATCGCCGTGCTGGCCAATCCTTCCACCGGGCAGGCTTACGGTAGTTTCGCCAACCTCGCCGACGTCATCATCGCCGAACCCGGCTCGGTTGTGGGGCTTTCCCCCATCCGCGCTATGATCGAGGCAACGGAACGACAAGTCCCACCGGACGTACACACCGCCGAGTATCATCTTCGCCGGGGCCTTCTGGACAACGTGGTTGACCGAGAGCAACTGCAATCGCGGATCAGCCGATTGCTCACGTTGCTATTGGAGCCCGAACCGATTCGCCTGGGACGCCGCGCTGTCTCCCGCCTGCCGGTTCCGTCCGCCGAGGATACTGAGACCTGGGAGTCGGTGGAAGCCGCCACCCATGACGAGCGGCCTGACGCCCTCTATTACATGCGTCATATCCTGGAAGATTTCTTCGAGATTTGCGGTGACCGGGTCAGCAGCGACGACCGCACCGTGGTCGGCGGCATCGGCCTCCTGCGCGGGCATCCCGTCGCCGCAATCGGGCAGCAGCGGATCCACTCCCACGATACCGACCGAAACCGGTACCACGTCCATCCCGATGGGCTGCGCAAAGCGCAACGGATCATCGGTCTGGCCGCCCGGTTTAACCTACCCCTGGTCACCCTCATCGATTCCCAGGGTGCTGATCCCCGGCTCGAATCCGAGGAACACGGGCGTGGGCAACGCCATCGCCCGCAGCCTGTCTATGATGCTCGAGGCGGAAACCCCGGTCGTTTCCGTGATCATCGGCGAGGCCGGCAACGAAGCGGCCCTGGCGTTGAGCCTTTCCGACCGCATCCTGATGCAGCAGTACGCGATCTACTCGCCGATCTCGTTTCACCACGCGGTCGGCGGCCCCCGGCGCGAGCGCTACCTCACTCGCGAGTCCGCCGAAGCGCTGATGCTCACCGCCCGTGACTGCCAGGAACTTGGCATCATCGACCAGGTCATACCCGAACCCGCCGGCGGGGCGCACCTCGACCCGCGCCAGGCCGTCGAAGGCTTGGAGTATTCCATCTACAAGCACCTTGCCGAAGCCGGCCGCGTTTCCAGCGGCAAGCTCGTCAAGCAACGGTACCGGAAGTTCCGCCAGATGGGCGAACTTAACCCCTTCGCCCAGGAAGCCATACAGCAAGAGGTGGCGGCGCTCCTTCGGATGCACGCGATCAACGCGCCGGCGCCAATGGAACTGCCTGGACCGGCTTTCGGATCCTTCCCGGCGCTGGAAGAAGGGATCGAGCGGCAGGCTTCGTAGGCGCTATCCGCGGTTACGCCTCGCGGCCGTGCGCCTTCAGGCTCCGGCGCAGTTCGTCAGCCACGGACGCGTATTCGCCGCTGACTGTGTCGTCCACCAGGACCGTTGGCCTGCTGGTGTCCCGGTAGGACGAATTGAGGGACATGCTGCCCAGGAACGGCGCGTCGATGTCTTCCGCCAACTGTCGTCCGGCACCCTCTCCAAAGATGTCGCCGGCGTAGTTCTCGACGATGCCGACCACATTCAGGTTCAGCTTGCGGATCATGTTGATGCACCGCTTGGCGTCGATGATCGCCAGGTCCTGCGGCGTGCTCACCACCAGGAACCCGTCCATTGGCAGCGTCTGCATTACCGTCAGCGGGGAATCCGACGTGCCCGGCGGCAGGTCCACAATCAGGTAGTCCAACTCCCCCCAGTCCGTAGACTGGAGAAACTGGTTGATGGCGTTGTGGATCATCGGCCCACGCCAGATGATTGCCTCGTCCTCGTTCTCCTGGAAGAACGCCATCGATACTACCTTCACGCCGTGACCCTCCGCCGGACTGATCTGCCCGTCGCGGTAGTCCGGTTTGTCGGTGATGCCCATCACCCGGGTCACATTGGGACAGTCAATGTCGACATCCAGCAGCCCCACGCGCTCGCCCTGCTTGGCCAGGATCGTCGCCAGGTTGCAGGCGACCGTGGTCTTGCCCACGCCGCCCTTGCCGCTGTACACGCCGATTTTCGTCCGAACGGAGGCGAGGCGATCCGTGATTTGACGTTTTTGCGCCCATTGCCTCCGGATCTGCTCCAGACGGGCGTTCTGCTGAGCGTTGGGCTGCTGTGGGGTTGCCATCGTCGAGTTGCTCTCCGTGTCCGGGCGTCCTGGGCGTGCCGAGCGGGCTAGATGCCCAGCATGTTGCGGGCTTCCTCGCTGATGAGGTCGGGAGACCACGGCGGATCAAAAGTCAACTCGATGTTGACCTCTTCCACACCTTCCACGTCCTGCACCGCCCACTCGGCCTGTTGGGCGATGTGCGGACCCATGCCGCAGCCGGGGAACGTCAGCGTCATCTGCACGAACACGTCGTTCGCGTCGCTTACCTGCACGTCGTAGATCAGGCCCAAGTCCACCACGTTAACCGGAATTTCCGGGTCATACACCGTGCGGAGCGCTTCGTACACTTCATCGCGATTCACGGTTGCCGGCATGGCTATTCTCCTTCCAAGGGGTGTCTGCTGGTCATTATAGCCCAAATCGATTCCGGATGCGTTCCGGGCCGGGCGGCCCGCTCGTACCCCGGTGTATCATGCGCGGCAACGCGGAACGACAGCAGCCCACGCCGGGCTGCGTGCTACGCCGGCTTGAAGGGAGCGGAATTATGGTTGACTTGCTATTTGCCAACGGCACGGTGATCGACGGCACCGGCTCCGCCGGCTACCGCGCCAGCGTTGCCGTCACCGGCGACACCATTCAGATCATAACCGGCGACACGTCGGCCGTGGATGCCGGCCGCACCATCGACGCCGACGGCTACGTCATCTGCCCCGGCTTCATCGACATGCATTCCCATTCCGACCTGAAGCTGCTCACCGATCCCGACCACCAGGCCAAAATCCGCCAGGGTGTCACCACCGAGGCGCTTGGCATGGATGGCCTTTCCTATGCGCCCACCACTCCGCGTGCACTGGAGCAACTCCTCGTTTACCTGGCGGCGGTCAACGGCACTCCGCCTGACGTACGTTGGAGCAGCGTCGCCGACTTCCTCGCTCTCTTCGACGGCAACTCCACCTGCAATGTGCTCCACTTCGTACCTCATGCGGCCATCCGCGTCGCCGCCATGGGTTGGTCGTCTCGCCTGCCCACCGACGCTGAATTGAACACCATGCGTGATCTCACCCGCCAGGGCATGCGGGATGGCGCGTTCGGGTTCACCACCGGCCTGACCTACGCGCCCGGCGCCTACAGCGATACCAACGAGCTGGCCGCCATCGCCGCCGTGGCCGCGGAAGAAGGCGGATTCTACTGCACCCATTCCCGCTACACCCTGGGCGACCGGCTGCTCGATCCCTTCCGGGAGGCCCTCGAGATCGGCCGGCGATCAGGCGCGCCCGTCCACATCTCCCACTACCACAGCCCGGTGGCCGGCCTCGGCGCGCAGATGACCGCCCTGGTAGACGACGCCCACAACCGCGGCCAGGACGTCACCTACGATCAATACCCGTACCCGGCCGCCAGCACCATTCTCCACTCCCTGCTGCCCTATTGGGTCCACGCCGGCGGCCCCCAGGCGCTGATGACCCGGCTCGCCGACCCCAACGTCCGCGACCTCATGGTTCGCGCGGTCGAGCCCCAGTGGGGCGGCCAGACCCTGGACAACTACATCTTCGCCCACATCGCCTCGGACAAAAACAAGGAATGGGAAGGGCGATCCCTGGAAGACCTGGCCGCCCACCGAGGCGGTCGCATGGTCGACGCCGTAAGTGACCTCCTGCTGGAGGAAAACCTCCAGGTGGCCTTCGTCGCTCGCACCGGCAACCTGGAGAACATCCGCGAAATCGCCTCCCACCCGGCCCAGATGATCGGCACCGACGCTATCCTCACCGGCGGCCGCCCCAACCCTCGCACCTATGGCACCTACCCCTACGTCCTGGCCCAGTTTGTGCGCGGCGAGGGTTTGTTCTCCCTGGAAGAGGCCATCCGCAAGATGACCGGCGCCCCGGCCCAGCGCCTGGGCTTGTCCGACCGCGGCGTCATCCGCGACGGCGCCAAGGCCGACCTCGTCCTGTTTGACCCGTCCGGCGTCGACACTCCCGCCACTTTCGACGACCCGCTGCAATTCCCCGTGGGCATCGACTACGTAGCCGTCAACGGCGCCCTCGTCATCGACAACGGCCGGCACACCGGCGTCCGCCCCGGCCGCGCGCTGCGCAGCCGTTAGGCCCGCTATCGTTCGATCAGGTCGGCATGGGCGCGATGGTTACCACACCACCCGGAACAACATCCATGGTAAGCCGACTGTTCCAAAGAAGCGCCATCCCAACGAGCGGGTCGCTGTCCATGCTGTAAACGGGGATAATACGTCCCTGGCCATCCCATACGATACTGCCGGCGTGGACATCGTAATGGCCTACGGCACCGTTGGCCATGACGGCTGGCCGGTTGATGATTAGAGGCAGCCAGAGTTGAGCGATTGTGTCGGACCCGAGGGTCAGAAATCCGGTGAACCCGGTATCTACCGTGGCCTCGAGCGATACGGCGCGCTGCTGTTCCGAAGGGTTGGCGACGGCAATGGTGATTATCGACTTGCCGGTGAGTGGCGGGTCGTTGAGTGCGATTACAGTACCGTTAATCATCACTCTCCCGATCGGGACGCGAAATAGCCGAACTTGTCCACGTAGGGATACCCCACCCGCTCCGACCAGCCGACGGTGTTGGGGAACCGTTCCATAAAACGCACCATCGCCGCGCATTCGTCGCCGTCGATTTCATACCCACCCGTCTCGATGTCGATGAAAATGACCTTGCCTTTGTCAGATGGGGACAAAGTGGGCAGTATTTTTTCCTGATAAATGGTCCGCCCGATGACCCTGATGTCGCCGGGCGCGTTTGCTGTGGCCATGAGGATTTCCTCTGTGTTTGCCGGTTAGTGTACCAGCGTAATGATTACAGGGGTTTGGGTCAATCGCAGGTTCTCCGGTGTGATCTGCGAGGCGGTGAACGGAACGCCTTCATCGACAACGGCCAGCACACTGGCGCCCACCCCGGCCGCGCGCTGCGCAGCTGTTAGCTCACGCTACCACTTTCCGCCTGTAACCGACCATCCTAGTCAGGTCAATCGAATAGCGTCGCCATGCCCTGTCAGGCCTCAAGCCGGTATCAGCATTAGGCTGTGGGGAGTGCTTCTTTCGTGTTTGATCGCCCCTTCTTCACTGTGCCGGGAAATCATTGATTTCCAATTGAAAGTGCGGGCTCGGGTCAGGCTTGACAGGCAACGTCGCAAACACTCTGATATGAGCACGTTCCGGAAACTCGGAATTGTGCGGGAAATGAGCGACATACCAAGTGTCTTCAATCCTCTGGAGGACGAATGTGATGTGCTCGCCCCGGTTCGTCGGGAACATTGGGCACTGGCCATGGGATCACGGGCAGCCGCTGGGCAACGCGCTGATCAAGCAATCCTATCCCGCCCATCGAATCATCACTTCCCTGTGTACTCAATGGCCCAAAATGGACAAACACCCGCCCATCGTCCATGAGTTGCATGAGCATTTTCAGGGAGGGCGTCTCGTGAATGGTGGGGCACACCCTCGTTGTCGAAGTCTGCTCCCCGAAGGTAGCACCCGATGTAATGCTCGCCTTGTTCGTTTCCCGACTGGTAAAGGTCGGCCATCACGAACACGCGGATTCCCTCCGGCGCACACCAAAAGTGAAGCGGATCACCGCAATCAGCATGATATGATCGAACGATCCCCATCAGGACATCGATACCCCGTCGCGCGATGTCGCCCGGAGACAACCGACCCCAAGTAGATACTGAAAATGTGTCGCCCACCCCGAAGGGAATTCCTTCTTGAGCCATGCCACTGCCCTCCAAATCGAAATTACCGCGACGTCTAGCCGCCGGCTCTCGGGGGTATTCAGTCTTACCGCCGGGATCAGAAAGCTGGTGTCCAGGTGAATCATTCAGGATCAATGCCGTGTCGTATCTCCCACGCCTCGCGCGCCCAGGCATCGAAGTCAACCCCACGCTCCGCCAGCGACTTTTGCAACCGGTCCAACGCCGCTAGCCGTTCTTCTGGGGGAAGATTAGGGCCATACCGGGAAGCCGCCTGCAACAATACGCGCCGCAGCGCCTCGGACTCCGTCATATTCCAATGCTGAGCCAACGTTGCCAGCGCGTGCGACGATTCGTCGTCCAATGTGTAGGTGGCCTTGGTGTTTGGCGTAGTCATACTTTGAATATATGGTTCCGCCAAATGAGCGTCAAGCCCGGTTGCCCCACCCGGCCCCTTAGGGCATAATTGCCGGCTAATTCCCGGAACACCCCGGCCGGCACTATTCCCGGCCCCATTCGAGGCATGCCATGGACTTCGAACCGCGCTATACCGCCGAGCAGGAAGCCTTCCGTACCGAGGTGCAGGATTGGCTCCGCGACAACATCCCCGCCGGCATCCAGCATCCCGCGGATTCCATCGACCTGACCTATGAGCAATACCAGCTTCGTCGCGAGTTGGGCCGTCGGTTGGGCGACAAGGGATGGCTCTGGCCGACCGCTCCGGAGGAATACGGCGGCGGCGGCCTCACCGTCGACCATTCCGTCGTGCTCGAAGAGGAGATCGACAACTACAACCTGTCTCTGCCTCCTTACTACGACTCCGGCGGACGCCTCGGCGGCAACTCCATCCTCGTCTGGGGCTCCGAGGAGCAAAAGCAGGAATTTCTGCCCAAGATCTTCAAGGGCGAAATCCGCACCTGGCAACTCCTCACCGAGCCCGAAGCCGGCTCCGACCTGGCCAACGCCAAGACTGCGGCCCGGCGCGATGGTGACGATTACGTCATCAACGGGCAGAAGGTCTACGTCGGCAGCGCCCACGGCTCCGACTACATGTGGACCATCACCTGCACCGATCCCGAGGGCGACCGACACCATAACCTCAGCTGGTTCATGGTGCCGTCCAATCTGCCGGGCATCAGCGTCTTCCCCATGGACCTCCTGTCCTCGGCGGGCGAATCCGGCGCCGGCTCCGGCGTGAAGAATATCGTCTACTTCGACAACGTTCGCGTCCCCGCTCGCAACCTCATCGGCGGCGAAAACGAGGGCTGGAAGGTTGCCACCACCCACCTCGAGCTGGAACATGGCACCGGCGGCCGCATCGGCAGGAACTGGATCGTTGACCGCATCTTCGACTACTGCAAGACCAACAACCGCCGGGGCGAAGCCCTGAGCAAAGACCCCGACGTGCGCGAGCGCCTGGTCGACATCTACATCGATGCGGAAATCGGCCGGCTGTTCCAACTGCGCAACTACTGGATGCGCCACAGCGGGTCCCACATCACCTACGAAGGACCCCAGGCATCTTACTTCCGCAAGCAGTCCGGCCTCCGCATCGCCACCGGGATCCTAGACATCCTGGGCCCAGCCGCCCTGACCAAGGATGATCAGTGGGGTGAGGCGCACATCGAATCCCACCAGCGCGCCGCCATAATCGCCCTTCACCCGGGCGGAACCACGGACATCCAGAAGGTTATCATGGCCCGCCGCATCGGCATCGGACGCCAGCAGCGGGAGCGCGCGGGCGCCCTCGCATGATCTCGCATTGCCCGACCCTTTGATTACACGGCGACGCAGTTAGCGTCGCCGCATTTCAGGAGCACTCGATCCCATGGACCTGGACCTCACCGAAGAACAGGAAATGCTCAAAGCGGCAGTCCGCCGTTTTGTCGACACCGAATACCCCAAGGAAACTCTGCTGGAATTATCCGCCACCGGGCAGAGCGCGCCGTCCGAGCCCTGGCAGCGGCTGGCCAACACTGGCTGGCTCGGTATCATCATCCCCACCGAGTTCGGTGGCGAAGGCGGCTCGTACACCGATGCCGGCGTGTTGTTCGAGGAGTTGGGACGCGGCCCCGTTCCCGGACCACACCTGAGCAGCGCCGCGCTGGGAGCCCTGACCATCCTGGAGGCTGGCACCACCGACCAGAAGCGGTCCCTGCTGCCTGACCTCGCATCCGGACGCCGCACCGTGGCCCTGGCAATCACCGAGGCCGATTATCAGTGGGACGAGTCGGACGTTCAAACCCTGGCCACGGCCAGCGGCGACGGGTATCGCATCTCCGGCACCAAGGTGTACGTGTATGATGCCACATCGGCCACCGATCTCATCTGCGCCGTGCGCACCGAAAACCGCCAGCACGTTGGGCTGGTCGTCATCCCCGCCGACGCGCCGGGCGTATCGATCCGACGCCTGGACGGCTTCGCCTGGAACTTGGCGGAAGTCCGCCTGGACGGTGTGCAGATCGCGCCTTCCGCGATCCTGGGCGCCACCTTCGGCGGCGGTTGGGATGCCCTCGAGCGCGCCGTGGCCAGCGCCATCCCTCTGCTCTGCGCCTTCCAGGTAGGAGGTTCCCAACAGGTCTACGAGATGTCTGTGGACTACAGCCGCACGCGCATTCAGTTCGGCACCCCCATCGGCCGCTTCCAGCGTGTCCAGGACCACATCATCAACCTGGTCAACGAGCTCGACGCTGCCCGCTGGACCACCTACGAAGCGCTATGGAAGCTGGATACCGAACGGGAAGCCGCCGACAGCATCCACCTTGCCAAGGCCGTGAGCAGCGCCGCCTATTACAACGCTTGCAACCACGCCCACGAGGTTCACGCCGGCGTGGGCAGTACCACCGAGTACGGTCTGACCCTGCACACCACGGCCTCGCGTACCCTGTACCAGTTCCTCGGCGACCCGAAATTCCACCGGCGCCGCCTGGCCAACGCCCTGGGCCTGTAACGGCCGACTTATAACAGTTCAGCCCGCGGCTCGATAGTTACCCGGCCGCCTTCCCAGAAATCCACGGTAAGGCGGCATTCGTTCATCATGGCGGCGCCCAGCAGGGGCTCAGCGTCGATTTGGTGAGCGATTATGGGGACTGATTCGAAAAATACCAGGTAAAGGTCGGTTTCCCCTTCCACATCATTAGCCAACCTGAAGGTCCGGCTCCCTAGACGCTCCACATCAAGTTCACGGATTACATCCGGGGGAAGGGTCAAGTAGCCGGTGAATCCCGTATCCACCGTCAACATTACGTTTCGGTGAACACCGTTGACATTGGCTACCGACATTGAAACACGCGGTTTCAGTATGGGGACGGTTCCCAGCATACCAGCCAACTCAACGTCCCCCTCAATTATCATCTTTCGCTCACTTTACACCACCCTGTTTATTCCGCCAGCCCGGGTCGTGAAGATAGTTGCGATTGAGATAGTACGGGGCGCGGTAGCCAACCCGTTCTCCCCAAGTCATTGCTCCCGGCCTCCGATCGATCAACCGCAACAGGGCCGTTAGATCGTCGTCGGCAACTTCATAGTCGCCGCTGTTGACATCAATGACCACCATACGACCCCACTCGTTGGCCTCCATGTCTGCGCGCATGGACTCGTAGATTTCCTTGCCCAGCCGGGCGACTTCGGCCTTGTTCTGCGCTGTCATTTTTCGGCTCCTGTTCAACCGGGTTGGCCGTACCTGGAAGCCCCGTCAGTAGTCCCCCATGCCTTCCAGGGCCTTGCGGACCTCGGTCTGCAATGCCTGAAATACGTCGCCCACGCTACCCCTGCCGTCCACGGTGACGAACTGGTGCTCTTTGGCCAGTTCGCGAAACTCGTCGATCAGCGCCGATTGGTATTGGATGAAGTTTTCGTACAGGTCGGGTCCGCGCAGGAAGTCCTCACCCGATTCCCAGTGGTCCAGTTGCCGCACCGATAGCACCCGCGGAACTAGGTGCTCCACGTCCACGTCCAGGTACAGGACAACGTCCGGCACAACGGCGAATTCGAACACGTCGTTGAGCCAACGGGGTGACACGCCGCGCACCCGAGCCCTGGCTATGATGGAGAAGATGTAGCGGTCGACCAGCGCCACCATCCCTGAGCGCAGCGCCGGCACGATGTTCTTTTCCATCCGGTCCCAAAAATCGGTGGCATAGAAGAGGTTGAGCGTCAGCGGATCCAGCGTGTTGCCGCGCATGGCCCGGTCGATGCCGTTGGCGGCCAGCTCCGACCTCCGGAACCCGGTGACCAACACCGCATATCCTTCAGCCTCCAGCCATTCGCGGAGCATGGCAATCTGGGTCGACCTGCCCACCCCGTCAGTACCTTCCACAACCACCAGGCGGCCCGGCGTTTCTTCCTCGCCGGCGCCCGGCGGGGTATGACCGTAGAACCTGACTTCGTTCATCGTCGTCGCTCCCGGTTGTCACTCACTCCGATGTGCTGTATTGGGCGGCAAATGCCTGGCCGCATCGAGTTAGCCGTCGGACTTGGCGGCGGCCAGCGCTTCCTGTTCGGTCAATCGGCGGCGCATGGGAGTGGTAATGTACCGGCCCGTGAGACCGGAACGGCCCAAAGCCTCCGGCACGCTCTGCCCGCTGATTTTCATCACGTCGTCCAGCAAAGGCTCCACGTATTTCCGCACCTGTTGCTGCTGCACCGCGATGGGCTGGGTCGCGTCAATGGTCATCAGGCCGAACTCTTCGGTCAGGGCGTCGTATTCCTCAAGAAGTTTGCCCTGGAAGATGCGGAATGACTCCTCCCGATCACTGGAAAAGCCCATGTCCTGGCCGGATTCGTAGTAACCCAGTTCCTCGCGTCCCACCGTGATCCGGTGGATGGACACATCCAGGGGCACCTTGAAGTACAGCGCCAGCGAGGGCTGCACCGTGAAGGAGTAAACCCGCCGCAACCATTCCCGGTTGACGCCCCGGGCCGCATCCCGAGCGAAAGCCGTAAACACGTAGCGGTCCGCCAATACCACCGCCCCGGCGCGCAGGGCGGGCAGGATCTGCGCGTGCACCCGGCTCGCGAAGTCAGCGGCGTGGATCAAGCTGAACGACATCGGGGTCAGCATCTCTTCGACTTTGCCCCGCTTGGTGGTACGTCGCACTATGGGCGACGAATTCCACTCGGTGAACACGGTGACCAGGTTCTGGCTGTTGAGCCACTTGCCCAGCAAGTCGATTTGCGTGCTCTTGCCCGATCCGTCGATTCCCTCCACGATGATCAGTTTGCCAGGATACTGGTCGTCGTCGGGATGGCGTCCGTAGCGTTCGCCCATCTTGTACGCGTGGTCTTTCTGCAATACGGTCATGGTGCACCCCTTTCTATTCGCACGTCTTCGTCGAACGCTTTGTTCCATCTTACCGCCAGACCGGGAGCGGCCACGGGCGACCAACCGGGACTCGCGATACTCCAGGCTCCTTTTTCTCGACTTATTGTAACCGCGTTTGCTTCAGTTCCCTGGGGCAATCTGCCGTCCAATTCGTCCGCCGCGACCAGGATCGCGGCCGCCTGCTGGATCAGTCGCTGTTCCGCGGCACACAGCAGGCGACTCTGTCGAAACCTGCGCGGCAGGGTATCAAATTCCGCCGCCAGAAGGATGGCCGCGATCTGCGCAGATTCCGCATGCGTAAATCCGGGCAGGTCGGTTCGCACTATTATACTCGCAGTCCGGTTGAGACGATTGTAATAATCCACCGCGTTTCCGATGTCCAGCAATCGCGCCGCGCACCACAGCGAGACTATAATCTGGGGGTTGCTCCCGCGCCATACGGCATTGGCGATGCGCTCAGCCAACTCGGCTCGCCTCTTACCGCGCTGCCCGAAGCGCGGCGCGAACCTTCCCACCAGGTCCGCCAGTGATTCCGATCTCACCGTTTCCAGCGGGGGTAGCGGCACTCTTTCGCACGCCGACGGCGGATCTGGGTGGCGTGCCAGCCCTTCGCGCAGTCCCTGACCGGACACCAGCAAACGGTCTGTCCCCAAGTGCTGCATCAACGCGTGGGCCACCACACCGCCGCCGATTATGGAGTGACTTCGCTCCGGATTCATCCCCGGAATGCTGGCCCGGTCGATCTGCGACATCGCAGCCAACTGTTCAATCTGCTCCACCAGGGCGGAGGCGCGGATCTCATACCCATGCAGCTTGATGATGGGATAGGGCTCGCGCGCCCGGTCCAGCCGGGACAGCAGGCGCACCGAACCTCCCGATCCCACCAGGGTCGCGTCGTCGGGAAGTGGCTCAACCCCAGCACTCCCGAGAACCGTCCGGACGTGCTCGTAGGCCGCCTCCATTGACCGTGCGGTCGGACGCCCCCCCAGGTCAAACTGGTTGGCGATCCGCAGACTGCCCAACGGCAACGACATGCTGGACACCAGCTCCCGGTGGCGGAACCTAACCAATTCGGTGCTGCCGCCGCCGATATCCGCCAGCAGTCCATCGTTCGTCCGCAAACCGTGAATCGCGCCAACGAAGCAGTAGGCGGCCTCATCGGAACCGTCGATTATCCGCAGCGGTATGCCGAACCGTTGGCGCGCCGCGTCCGTGATTGTCGCGGCGTTGCCCGACTCGCGCAGCGCGGCGGTGGCCACGGCATGGATGGTTTCAATCCCGTACGCCCGCGCCACCAGTGCGAAGTCCTCCAGCGCGTCCAGCGTGCTCGCCATTCCTTCTTCGTCCAGATAGCCGTCGCTCCTGACGTGACTCATCAGGTTGAGCGTCACCCTTTGCTGGGCAACGATCTCGACACCACCGCCCGGGTTGACCTGCATCACCACCGCCCGCGCCGATCCGGAGCCGACGTCGATCACGGCCGTGTAACGCCCGGTGGGACTGGCTCCGTCGTATCCTCCGGCATGGCCGGCGATCACGTCGGGCGAAAGGACGATCCGCTCGGCGGACAACGTCGGCTCGGTGGTCTGGATGGTCGTCATCTATACCTCAAGTCCAGTAGGTCGGATCTACCCGAGCCGATGCTATAATCCGGCCCGCACCGTTCGTTCGACGAGTCCCGCAGGAGAGTTGCAATGCCCAGGCTGGAAGGCAAAATCGCCATTGTCACCGGAGCCGCTCGCGGCATGGGCGAGGTTGAGGCCCGCCTGTTTGCCGAAGAGGGCGCCACCGTTGTCGTCTGTGACGTTACCGACGACACCGGCCAGCGGGTGGCCGACGACATCGTATCCAACGGCGGCAGCGCCGAGTTCGCCCATCTCAACGTCACCGATGAGGACAACTGGCAGCAGGTCATTGCCGACACAATCAGCCGGCACGGCAGGCTGGACATCCTGGTCAACAACGCTGGCATCTCCGGCTACGACGAGGAGAACAACCTTGGTACCACTACCTGGGACCGCCTGCTGAACATCAACGCCAAGGGCGTGTTCCTCGGCATGAAACATGCTATCGGCGTCATGGAACGTAACGACGGTGGCAGCATCGTCAACATTTCGTCCATTTCGGGCATCGTGGGCCAGGACTTCATCCACATGGGCTACAACGCTTCCAAAGGCGCGGTCCGCCTGATGACCAAATCCGCGGCGGTGCGTTGGGCCGAAGCCGGCATCCGCGTCAATTCCGTCCATCCCGGCCTGATGCCGCCCATGGCCGGCGGTTCGGCCAACTCGGAAACCCGCAACGCAATGATGGCTAACATCCCCATGAAACGCGTCGGCAACCGCGAAGAAGTGGCGTACGCCGTCCTCTTCCTGGCCAGCGACGAGGCCTCCTACATCACTGGCGCCGAGCTCGTAGTTGACGGCGGCTTCACCGCCCAATAGGCACTTCACCTCACCACGGGATACCCCGGTCGGCTCCAATCCAAAGTTCGCCGGCGCGGTCTGGGCAAAAATAAAGCCCGTGTACGAGTGGGCTACGGGCTGGCGGTATGGTCGCAAAACCACAGCCTATCCGCCCGCCGGCATCTGCGCAATCTCGGCTTCCAGTTTTTCGATATCCGCCTCGTCCAGGTTGAAGTACTTGGCCTGCGGATGGTGGAACACCACGGCTGAAACCGAACCCTCCGGGTCCATCATGTACCCGTCCGTCAACTCGATGCCGATATTCGCCGTCACGTCCAGCAAGGCGAACAGCTTCTCCTGGTCTTCCAGCCGGGGACAGGCGGGGTACCCGAACGAGTAGCGCTTGCCCCGGTAGTTGGCCCGGAACAGGTCCCGCAACTCGTCCTCCCCGCTCACCTTGAGCCCCGACGGCTCGCCGATGTTCCACATGGTGCGGATCCGCTTGTGCAGCAGTTCGGCGAAGCCCTCCGCCGACTCGATTGCCAGTGCTTGCAGCGTGTGCGAGTCCAGGTACCGGCCTTCGTTCTTCCACCGCTCGGACAGGTCGCGGATCCCCGGCCCGACGGTCGTCGCAAACATCGCCACGTAATCGTTCGGCCCGTCGCCAACCGGTCGCGCGTAGTCGGACAGGCAAAGACCCTCACGCTCCTGCTGCCGACCGAAGTAGAACCGTTCCAATTCGGTGGTTCCGTCCGACTCGTAAAGTATCAGCCACTGGCCCTCGGACCGACAGGGAAAGAACTTGAACACCGCCCGGGCGCTGATGTCGGAGCGCGACAGCATCACATCCTCTACGCTCTGGACCTGCCGGTGCAACTCAACCGCCTTGGGTTCGTCCGCCCGCAGCGCCTCCCAGAACCGTCCCCGGTATCCCAGATGCCGCACGTAAAGCATTTGCGGGTTGATGTACCCGAAAATCTCATCCAGGTCGTAGTCGTCGAGGACATGCAGCCGCAGATCAGGCGGCCTGGGTGAGGTGTCGAGGTGAGGAATTTTAGACATAGTGTTGATAGTGGTCACACCACGTTGTTGAAGTCGTCAACGATTAACCTGTTTTGGGCATACTCGTGCACTACCGCGCCGCAGGCTGATTATCGGCATTCCAAATGCGCCGAGTGAATACCCTTAGCGCCGCAACCGTGGCGGGAAGTACTCCCGGTAGCCAGAATATTGCCAACCAAATCATGATAAACGGTCCCGCCGACGTGTATCGGTTTCCGAGTTCAAGGCAAGCCTTCCATCCGAATATAAACGCGGTCCAAGACAGTACAGCCCCAACAATCAGAAACCCACAGGCAACCCACCGCCAAGCCTGTTCCCGGTTCGATGCTAAGAGACCTCCTGGTAAAATCATCACGATACCCGCCCACGCCAGGCATCCGGCTACAAGCGCCGATGGAATCTCAATAGGATTGGGGATATCGCCATTGGCCGAAGTGAGGATAGCCAATCCTCCACCAAAGAAAAGTCCAAACGTCGCCAGACAGCATGGTAGGACCAACACATCCCTCATGGTCCGTCTGCCCTTGCGTCCGCCGCCACTTTCATCGCCTATCCCCGCGCTGCAGTCTCCCGTTCTAACTCCACGCTTTCGGCCTCCAGCCGAGCGATCAGCCGCTCGCGCTCGTCGGCGTCCTGGATCACGTTGGCCAACGCGAGCCCGGTCATAGCGTCCGGCGAATACGCCACCAACCCATCATACTCCGGCGCGATCCGCAGTCGCGTGAACCGGTTGGACAGGGCCGCGCCGCCAACCAGCACCGGCGCCGCGATGCCGGCCGACCGGAAGTCCTGCACCGTTTCGACCATCATCTGGGCCGACTTCACCAGCAGCCCCGATAACCCGATGATGTCTGGGTGATGCTCCCGGTAGCCCGCGATCAACTCTTGCGCCGCCACCTTGATCCCCAAGTTGATCACGTTGTAGCCGTTGTTGGATAGGATGATCTCCACCAGGTTCTTGCCGATGTCGTGTACATCGCCCTTCACCGTCGCCAGCAGGACGCGACCCCGCGACGCGGCGTCGCTGCGCTCCATGTGCGGTTCCAGGTGGGCCACCGCGAATTTCATGGCCTCCGCGCTCTGCAACACCTCGGCGACGATGAGCTGGTTCGCGTTGAACTGGCGCCCGACTTCGTCCATCCCGGCCATCAGTGGCCCGTTGATGATCGCCAGCGGTTCCCGTTCCTGCAATGCCAGGTCCAGGTCGTCGGCCAGGCCTTCCTTGCTCCCCTCGATAATGCACTGCGCCAACCGGTCGTCCAGCGGGAGCGCCAACCGTTCCTGCGCGGTGGCGCGCGGCGCACGATCCCGGAAGTGCGCGGCGAAGGCCGCCACGGGATCCTCGCCCCGGTTCCAGATCAGGTCTTCGGACAGTTTCCGCTCTTCCTCGGGGATGCTGGCGTACCGCTGCATCATCTCCGAGTTCACGATGGCCATGTCCAGCCCGGCCTGGGTGCAGTGGTACAGGAACACCGAGTTGAAAACCTCGCGCCCAGCGGCCGGCAGCCCAAAGGAAACGTTGGATATGCCCAATACCGTCTTGGTCCGGGGCAGCGCCTCCTTGATAATCCGCACGCCCTCTATGGTCTCGGCGGCCGAACCAACGTAGTTCTCGTCTCCGGTCCCGGCGGGAAACACCAGGGGATCAAAGATAATGTCCTCTTCGGGCACTCCGTACTTTTCGGTCAATAGCCGGTGCGAACGGCGCGCGATTTCCAGCTTGCGCTCCCGCGTGATTGCTTGCGCCTGCTGCGGGTCATCGTCGATGCAACCCACAACCAGCGCGGCTCCGTATCGCCGCGCCAGCGGCACCACACGCTGGAAACGCTCCTCCCCATCCTCCAGGTTGATGGAGTTAATGATGGATTTGCCCTGCAGCCGTTTCAGCGACTCCTCGATCACCGCCGCGTCCGTAGAGTCGATCATGATCGGCGCCTTGACCCGCCGGTTCAGCTGGTCGAGGAACTTGATCACGTCCGCCGTCTCGTCCCGGTCTGGGTCCTGCAGGCACACGTCCAGCACGTGCGCGCCGTTGCGAACCTGGCGCCGCCCGATCTCGGCCGCTTCTTCGAACCGCTCGCCCGCTATCAGCCGTTTGAAACGGCGGCTGCCCAGCACGTTGGTGCGCTCACCAACCACGGTGGGACGGGTGTCCTCGTTGACCACGACGGCCTCGATGCCCGACACCCGCGTCTCCAGCGCCGCCTGTGTAACCCTCGGACTCATGCCGGACATCGCCTCGACCAGACGACGGACGTGTTCCGGCCCGGTTCCGCAACACCCACCAGTCACGTTGAGCCATCCGTTGGACGCGAACCGTTCCAGCGTGGCAGCCAGCATTTCCGGCGTTTCGTTGTAGTTTCCGTCTTCGTCGGGCAGGCCCGCGTTGGGCACACAGGCAATCCCGAACCGGGACAGTTCGTGCAGCGTCCGGATGTGGTCCGTCATGAACTCCGGCCCGGTGGCGCAGTTGAATCCGACCCAGAGCAGGTCTCGGTGCGCCAGCGAGGTGTAGAGCGCCTCGGCGTCCTGGCCGGCCAGCAGCGTGCCCATGGGTTCAACTGTTCCCTGCACCGCCATGGGAACATCCGCGTTCAGTTCCGCCCGGGCGCGGTCTATGCCCTCCAGCCCCGCCTTGATGTTGATGGTGTCCTGGCCGGTTTCCAGCACTAGCACGTCGGCGCCGCCCTCAATGAGCCCGGCAGCCTGTTGGTGATAATCGGCAGCCAATTCGTCGAAGGTCAGGCCTCCGGTAACCGATATGGTCCGTGTCGTCGGGCCCATCGCGCCGTAAACGAAACGCGGCTTGTTGGGATCGTCCTCCGTGGCCGCGTCTGCCGCTCGCCTGGCGATGGCTGCGCCCTCGCGGTTGATCCGTCGCGCCTCGTGCGCCAGGTCATACTCGCCCAGCACCAGCGCGGTTGCGCCGAACGTATTGGTCTGTATGATGTCCGCGCCAGCCTCCAGGTATTCCAGGTGGATGTCCTGGATCACGTCCGGGCGCGTTATGTTCAGGTACTCGTTACAGCCTTCGTACTCCGCCCCCCCAAAATCCTCAGGTCCCAGACCCCTCGCCTGGATCTCGGTTCCCATAGCGCCGTCCGTGACCAGGATGCGCCGGCCAAGCAACGATTTCAGCTCGTTGATGCGTTCTGAAGAATCCATAATTCCAATGCCATTTGTTCCGTAAATCACAATCAAGGCTACCCGTATTGGGCAGGGGTGTCAAACGCGATCCACCTGGAACGGGTTATAATCGGGCTTATGACTACCCCTATTACTATCAACGACATCAGCGACGTGGCGCGAATTCTGCGCGAGCGGCCGGAATGGCTGGATGTCCTCCGCGGCATCATCGTCGGCGAGGAACTGCTCAACGTCCCGCAGCAACTGGCAGAGTTGACTGGGAGGGTCAACGACTTGACCCAGCAGGTCAACGATTTCGTCCAGACCACTAACGAAAACTTTAGCCTGGTATATGAACGCCTCGACCGGCTGGAAGCCACTCTGTCTCGGCTGGAAGGTCGGGTCAGCAATTTTGAAGGGAACGACTACGAGCGCAGAATCCGCAACCGCCTGCTGTTCCGCGCCACCTTGCGATTCAATCTGAACCAACCCATCCTCGCCATGGTTCAGGACGTTCAAAGTATCCCTGAACTGAACAGCATTATCCATCGCGCTATCCAATCCGGCGCAATTACGGAGGATGATGCCGCGGACATTCACAACGCGGATATTATCATCAAAGATGAGGACAACCGCTACTTGCTGGCCGAAGTCTCAATCACTGCCGATGAGACTGACCTGGTACGCGCTGTCCGGCGGGCCGGACTGTTGGCCGGCGTTGCCAACGCCACCGTGATACCCGCCCTGGTTGCGTCAAACGTGCCCGAATCGCAGCGCGCCCTGGCCGACGCGCGCGGCGTCAGCCTCTTCATCATCACGTATCCCTGACAGATGGTTTGAATTGCAAGGGACCGACTTTCGCCATCAATGGATGAAATAAACGTGAACGATGTCGCTGTCGTTGACCATGCTCCTAACCTGGTCGGCTTGCTTGCTGGCGCTATTGCGATTGCTCCTGATTTCGACCCGGCGAAACGGGCTCAGGACACGGCCCGGTCCGACCGCGCCCGCGGTGTTCTCCTCGGCCTTGCCGTCGGCAACCTGCTGGGCTTGCCGGTAGAGGGCGACCGGCACGACTGGATCGCCGCGTCATACCCCGACGGTCTCACCGAGATCGACCCCCGCGAGGCCCAACATCCAATGGACGACGACCTGGCCCAGGCAGTCGACCTCGGCGAGGCCCTGCTGGCCGGCGGCGACTACGCTCGCGACTTCGCGGACCGGCTGGTCGTCTGGGCCCGCGAGAACGGCCGCGGCATCGGCATCACCACCGGCGATGTCATATGCGAGCTATCCACCGGCAAGCCTATTCCCGAGCCGGCTCGGATCGTCTACGAGCGGAGAAATCGCATCGCCCCCAACGGCGGCGTCATGCGCTGCGCCCCGGTGGCCATCGCCCGCCGCAATGACCCCGCTCTGCTCGTCGCCGATTCCGCCATCACCTGTGCGGTAACCCACTACGCACAGACCTGCCAGTGGTCCTGCATCCTGGTCAACGCCACCATCGCCGCCCTGGTCAATGGATCACAACCGGACCTTCCCGCCTTGATCGCAGCGGCTCGCGCCGACGGTTGCCCCGACCTCTCCGCCCAAGCCAACCACGATGGCATCCCCTCAGATACTCTGGACGCATTGGAGCGAGGAGCACAACCTCCTCCGGACATTGAATGGCTCAAACGCGACCACCGTCTCATCGGCCACACCTTGCTGGCCCTGCAATTCGGGCTCTGGGCCGCGTATACGCCCTTTGGATTCGAGGACGCCCTGGTGGCTTCGGTAGCCGCCGGCGGAGACACGGATACCAACGCCGCCGTCGCTGGGGCCGTACTCGGCGCCCGCTACGGTGCTTCCGCCATACCGCAAAGGTGGCTCGCCTGCGTACCCCAGCGCGCGCGGCTGGAAAGGCTGGGAGATGGATTACTGGTTATGAGCGGCGGTTAGGCGAGCGGCGCGGTTGCGTAAAGCGCCTGCTCAATTTCTTCCGTCAACTCGATGGGAATGAAATAGTCAGACGGGTAGAGATAATCCTCTTCCGACTCGTCGATAACGCGAAGCCAGCCGAGCTTTACCGCGCGCTCGTCAGGGAGCACGCGGTAGATTTTGCGGACCACCAAGTCATCTGGCCAGTCACCGCTGTCTATACAAACAACGAGTTTTGAGCCCATATCCATCACCCGAGGAATCGCTTGATTTTGATTCGGCGCCTGCCGATGCCATGCGCTTCGTACCAGTGCACCTCGGCATCGCTTATTGTACCATCGCTCGAGCGCACCGTTGCGGTTCCTTTTCTCTTGCGCCAGTTGCCGTGACCGTAGCGGCGGCGCAAATCCTCAATCACACGAATGGAGTTGCCAACTGCGATGGTTTCAATGTCCGTTATTGGGCCAATTATTTCAAAACGAGGCATTTCAGTCGCTGTGATTTGGAAGCGATACGCCTGTCGCTATAACAGGCGCATACGATGGTCGTAAGGCGCTCCCTATCCGAAGTACAGTCCCAGCTCGTCGCGGTTCCGGTCCAGCCACGCCACGTTCAGCGCGATGCGCTCCAGCGCCTGACGAATCGTACGTTCGGCAGCCGGCGTGGGGTGGGCTTCGAAGAACGCTTCCACGTCGCCCCGCTGCTCGTTGGTCGTGAAATGGTTGGTGATGGATACCAGGCGCATGAGGCCAAAACCGCCGCCGCCGTACCGACGATCAAACTCATCCCACTGCTCTTTCAGAAAATCCCAGGCCAGCGAGCGGCCTTGGTTATTGGCCGCCACAGCGGTCACCACGAAGATCGTGTCCTGCAACCTCACGTCGTCGGTAAGCGACCGATCCAGCGTCTCGCGCAATAGGTCCTCCTGCTGGAACCGCGCCATGGAGATCAGGAACCGAATCTTCTCTTCGTGCAATTCGGCGGCCCGCTCCAGTTCCCACATCCGGTCGTAGACCGCCCGGTCGCCCGACTGCGCCACCAGGCTGAAGACCACCCCGCGCAAATCGGGCCTCACGTTGGATGGATCGTCCTGGTAGGCCGCGAATAGTTCCCGGGCCTGGGCGATGATGTCCGGGTCTCCGTACACGCCGGCCTGGCTCAGCACCGTCGAACGCGTCAGGGAGTCCAGATGTCCTTCGCCGGGACGTGCCTCCCAGCCCGAACGTTGCGCTGCCGGCCCGAACAGTCGCCGCCCGAAGGCGTGGTAAGCGCCCAGGTACGGCTCGTCGGCGATCAGGCTTTCGATTTCCCGCAGATTCGTGGCCAGGTCGCTCCATACGGATGCGTCAGTCTCGTCCTGGTACGACTCCGCCAGCGCCAGGAACCGCGTCACCGGCAGCAGACCCGCCCTTGACAATGCAAACGCATCGTTCTGGATACCCAGGCGATCCGTCGCCGGCAGCGTCCTGTCGGCCACCAGCGAGGCCAGCCTTTCCCGGTCCGTGTCGGTGTAATTGACCCGGTAAAAGCCGGTCTGATCGGGGTTGACCTTGAACCAGTCCGGCTGCGCCGGCGCCGCAATATCCACCGTACCCGTGGCTCCGCTGACGAGATGCGCGGTCACCGGAGCCCCATCGGCGGCGACCGTCAAGGGCACCGGCCAAACCTGTTCCTCATCGTCTCCTGCATCCTCACCCAGCACCGAGTCGAACACGAACCGCTCCTGCCGAACCTCCAGCGACAACCCGTTGCCGGTGTTTGTCGCCGCCACGTCCAGCACCGGATAGCCGGTCTGACCGGTCCAGCTGCTCATGATCGAGTTCACCGGCTGTCCCGAGGTTTCTTCCAGTGCCGTCCACAGGTCCGTGGTGCGGGCGTTCTCGTAGGAGTGTCGGGTCAGGTAAACGTTCAGCCCGACCCGGAACACGCTCGGCGTCAGGAAATGCTCCAGCATCCGCAGCACCGACCCGCCCTTGCTGTAACTGATGGCGTCGAACAGCTGGCTCACTTCCGCCGGGTTGGCAACTTCCTGCTCGATTGGGTGCGAATTCTTCAGGCCGTCCAGGTTGAACGCCCGGTTGGTGTCCATGTTGACGAACTGCGTCCACATCGACCATTCCGGGAACAGCCAGTCCACGGCCTTGGTGCCCACCCACGTGGCGAAGCTTTCGTTGAGCCACAGGTCGTCCCACCACTCCATGGTCACCAGGTCGCCGAACCACATGTGCGCCATCTCGTGGGCCACCACCTCGGCCACTCGCTGCCGCGTGCCCGCGGATGAGTTCTGCGGATCCACCAGCAGCGCGGTCTCCCGGTAGGTGATGCAACCCCAGTTTTCCATGGCGCCGGCGGCGAAGTCCGGTATGGCCAGGTGGTCCAGCTTCGGTAGGGGGTACGGGATGCCGAAGTAGTCGTTGAAGAACGACAGCATCTTGACGGAGGTGTCCAGCGCGAATTCTCCCTGCTCCTCCTTGCCCCGCGTCATCCACACTCCGATACGGGTTCCGTCCGCCGCCTCCTTTTCGATGTGCGTCAGGTCGCCGATCACGAACGCCAGCAGATACGTCGACATCACCGGCGTCTTGTCGAACAGAAGGGTCTTCAGGCCGTTTCCGTCGCGGGTCTCCTTGATGATCGGCGTGTTGGAAACAGCCTCCATATCCTCCGGTACGTTCAGCGTGACCTGGAATGTGGCCTTGGCCGCCGGCTCATCCCAGCATGGCAGCGCTCGCCTCGCGTCCGTCGCTTCGAATTGTGTGGTCGCCAGGTAGGCCGTCTCGCCTTCGGGGTTCACGTATTGGCTACGGTAGAATCCCCGCAACTTGTCGTTGAGCTCGCCGGTAAACGTCATCCGCAGGTGCTGGTTGCCGACCAGCCCGTCCGCCGGAGTGCCCGGGATGCTGATGGTCACGGTTTCAGCGTCCGCATCGTAGGCGATGCCGGTGGCCGCCTGTGCCTGTTCGCCGTTCATATCCGTCCAGCTGACGGTGGCCGAATGTATCTCAATCTCCGAGCAGTTGAGCATGATTTCGGCGGTGCCCGGTTCCATGCTCACGGTAACGTCAACCTCTCCGTCAAAGGTGAAGTCGTCGAATTTCGGCGTCAGGGTCAGGTCATAATGGATTGGTCGGACGTTGTCGGGAAGTACCACAGCTTCGGCGGACGGCATCGAAATTCCTCCGTGTTTTGCGTTCAAAAAGGGGACGCGCCAAGTGTATCACAGGGCGCCAAACCGCTTGTACGACGGCCCGAATTGCGAAATAATTGGCGGCCGAATGGCTGATCATCTAACGTAAGTTTCCTGAACATATAAATTCTGTTTCCTCGGCATGCTTCGAGTTCCCTTCATCCCTACTCTCGGAGACAACCAATATGCTTGTCGAACATTTGCCGTTCCTCGACATCACGGAACTGTTCAGCGTAGGCGGAAGCTCTATCCAGCTCCGTCAATCGTTGTTGGCCCTCGGCGCTCTGATCATTATCGCGAAGTTGTTCGAGGGAATCTTTCGTCGCCTGCGGCTGAACGCAATCGTCGCCTACGCCGCGGCCGGTATCCTCCTCGGCCCCGTTATGGACTTGACGGGAGTTTGGTCCATTGACTCCACGCTGCACATTGAACTCCTGCTGACCCTTGGAATCTTCATATTTTTCTTCCTCATCGGACTGGACGAAATCGACATTTCCAGCTTCATGTCCAGCCTGAGGGGACATTACTTCCTCGCCGCTGTGCTCTCCGTGATCCTGTCCCTCGGCATCTCCATGCTGGTAACCACCGATGTGGTTTTCGATTTTGGCCTCCGCCTCGCCTTCACCGAGGCTCTCGCTCTGGCCGGCATCCTTTCCATGACCAGCCTCGGCATCGTGGTCAAGGTGCTGGTCGACGACGGACGCCTCAAGGAACCGGTGGGAATGCAGATTTTCACCGTCGTAGTCATCGCGGAGTTAATCGTCCTCCTGGTGATCGGCTTCAGCATCGGCGAACACGTCCATGAGGTGTCGCCGGTCGGCATCCTGATCCTGCTGGGCAAGGTCGCCGGTTTCGCCGTAGTGTCATGGGTCCTGTCCTCCCGTGTCCTGCCGCCCGTCGTCGCGCTGCTGCAGCGCGTGATACAGGTGCCGCAACTTTCCCTGGGTCTCCTCCTGGGGATCCTGTTCCTAATCGTTTGGGGAGCCGAGCTCATCGGACTCCACGGGTCCCTGGGCGCACTGTTGTTTGGAGCATCGCTGTCGGGTCTGCCGTTCCAGGTCCGGCGGGAGATTACGCCGGGTCTCCGAAGCGTGGCCGAGGGTTTGTTCGTACCCTTGTTCTTCGCTTCCGCGGGACTTCAGTTCAGCTTCTCCTTTGTCACCCTGCCCGTCTGGACGATGGCGGCTCTCGCCCTGATCCCGCTGTTGGGCAACTTCGTCGGCGCGTTCATCGGCGCCTACGTGTCCCGGCTGACGGTGCCCTACGCCGTAGCATCGGGCCTGATGGGCAAGGGCGTGGCTGAAATTGCCCTCCTGCTGGTGCTCTGGGATTCGGGCGTCATCGACGAGGTGGTGTTCTCATTCCTGGTTCTAGTGATGTTCTGCTATATCCTGTTCATGCCGCCCGTCATCAGCTTCGCGGTTAGTCGTGCCAGCCGCCGCGACGACCTGCCCGATGAGCTGACCGACATTCCCCAGGGCATCGCCCATTTTGCTCTCGACAACATCACGGTTGACGACATCCTGGACCGCACTCGTCGCCATCCCGATCCTTCGGTCAACGTCCGCGACTTCACCGATCGGTGGACGATGCCCAATCAGCACGACTACATCGTCGTCGAGAAAGGCGCCCTGGTCGGCATCGTCTCCCTGTCCACCTTCCGGTACTTGCCCAAAGCCAACTGGTCCCGAACCTCCCTCAAGGACATCGTGCGCCGCGAAACCCCGCTGGCCTGGCCCGATGAACACGTCGAAGACGTCCTCCAACGGATGACGGAAACCTCCCTTTCAATTATCCCCGTGGTCGAGCGCGAGAGTGAGAAATTCATCGGCGCAGTGACGCGTGAGGACATCGTGGAGCTGATGATGACCGAGTTCCGGGGTGAACACTGAGGTTCCGGGGTCTCACGATGCTATAATTTCACGCTGTATCGTGACCGCCGCCGTGGCGCGACGCGTTCGCGCCGGCTTGAGGAGGAACTGAATTGGCCGCCCGCACTATGTTCGAAAAAATCTGGGATGCCCACGTGGTTCACGAGGAACCGGGCCAACCCTCGCTCATCTACATCGACCTGCACCTGGTGCATGAGGTCACCTCGCCCCAGGCCTTCGACGGCCTGCGCATGGCCGGCCGCGCGGTGCGCCGACCCGACCTGACTGTCGCGACCGCCGACCACAACACCCCCACCTGGGAACTCACCCGCCCCATCGAAGACCAGATCTCCAAGGCCCAGCTGGACGCGCTGGATCGCAACGCCGCCGAATTCGGCCTGCCCTACTATTACGACCGCTTCAGCGAGAACCAGGGCATCGTCCACGTCATTGGCCCCGACCTCGGCTACACGCTCCCCGGCAAGACCGTCGTTTGCGGCGACAGCCACACCTCGACCCATGGCGCCTTGGGTTGTTTCGCGGTGGGCATCGGCACCTCCGAGGTCGAGCACGTCCTAGCGACCCAGACCCTGCGGCAGTTCAAGCCCCGCACCATGGAAGTTCGCGTTGATGGGCAGTTGCCCAACGGCGTCTCCGCCAAGGACGTAATCCTGGGCATCATCGGTCACATCGGCGTCAACGGCGGCACCGGCCACGTCATCGAGTACACCGGCGAAGCCATCCGCGGCCTGTCCATGGACGGCCGCATGACCGTGTGCAACATGAGCATCGAGGGCGGCGCTCGCGCCGGCATGATCGCGCCCGACGACACCACTTTCGACTATGTACGTACCCGCCCCTACGCCCCCAAGGGCAACGAACTGGAAGCTCTGATCGAACAGTGGCGGCAACTCCCGACCGACGCCGGCGCATCCTACGACCACACGGTCGTCATCAACGCCAGTGACCTGGCGCCCTTTGTGACCTGGGGCACCAAGCCCGACATGGTCGTCCCCATCACCGGCCAGGTGCCGGACCCCAACTCTTTCGAGACCACTGCCGAGCGCGAGGCCGCCGAACGCGCCCTGGAGTACATGGGCCTGGAACCCAACCAGCGCATCGAGGACATCAAGATCGACCGTATCTTCCTCGGCGCCTGCACCAACGCCCGCATTGACGACCTGCGCGCCGCCGCCAACGTCATTCGCGGCCGCCAGGTCAACTCCGACGTGTACGCCATGGTCGTCCCGGGTTCCGCCCGGGTCAAGGCGCAGGCTGAAGCCGAGGGTCTCGACCAGGTTTTCAAGGACGCGGGTTTCGACTGGCGCGTCGCCGGTTGCTCCATGTGCCTCGGCATGAACCCCGACATCCTGGATCCCGGCCAGCGCTGCGCCTCCACCTCCAACCGAAACTTCGAAGGACGCCAGGGCAAGGGCGGTCGCACCCACCTGGTGAGCCCCGAGATGGCTGCCGCCGCCGCCATCGCCGGCCACTTCGTCGACGTGCGCGACTTCTAAACTACCCGGTCATTGCGAGCGCAGCGCGGCTATCTCGTTGCGCTCGAAACGCGAGGAAGCAATATGGAACCCTTTGTGCAACTGGAAGGCGTCGTCGCTCCCCTGGACGCCGTCAACGTCGATACTGACATGATCATCCCTGCCGTGTACCTCAAGAGCATCGAGCGCACCGGCTTCGGCCCGAACCTGTTCGACCGCTACCGCTACAACGAGGACGGCTCCGAAAACCCGGATTTCATCCTCAACCAGGGCCCCTATCGCAGTTCCAAGATCCTGGTTTCAGGTCCGAATTTCGGCTGCGGCTCCTCTCGCGAACACGCTCCGTGGGCATTGGAGGATTTTGGCATCCGGTGCATCATCGCGCCCAGCTTCGCCGACATCTTCTTCAACAACTGCTTCAAGAACGGCCTGCTCCCTCTCATCCTGCCGGAAACCGACGTCCGCCGCATTATGGACAAGGCCAAGGACAGCCCCGGCTTCGAGATCACCGTCGACCTAGAGGCGAAGCAGGTCCGAGATGGCGACGAGGAGATCGTCGTTGATTTCGAGGTCGACGACTTCCGCCGCTACTGCCTGCTCAACGGCCTGGACGATATCGGTCTTACCCTCCAGCACGAGGACGCCATAGCAGCGTTTGAAGCCCGCCAGGGCTGACCGGACGTCATAGCCGGCCACGGGAAGCGTAGGGATCAGCAGAGACCGGGCAACAAATCAACGCCAGAACTGTGGAGAATCTTCCGTCCATTCAAGGACAAATTTAATCACTGTCCTTTCGGACGGAGCTCCACAGCAATCTGGACAATTCCACTAACGCCAAAATCACTCCTCCAGCCGAAACGCTATAGCCGACGTTTTTGAAAAACGGCGCCCACCAGGCCGGTGCATTTTCGGGCGGATCGATGATTTCGATGGCGAAACCGACCGCTACCGATGCCAACCCGAGTACAACGCCAAGCAGCATCCCTAACAACAGATTTACCCGGTTTCGCCACAAAAAGGCAGTGGACCGCTTGATCAAGTCCACGCAGAAGACCTATGCATCGGCGGCCGAACCTAATTCCGGTCAGAAGTCAGCAAAAAAAGCGCGCTCGCACCGCCGACTACGACTCCGCTGGCCAGCAGCCAGCCGAATATCTTGTACCCGACGGATTCGGTAGTAAACAATCCATCGCCCCACAGGTAGGGCAACGTTAGCGCCATCATGCCAATAATGAACGCGCACATAGCCAGATAGAACACTCCCTTACACCAGCGCATAGCGTCTTTATCGGTCATGGTACCCCTCCTGTCCTGGGCGATACCAACGCGTTGTCGGTCTGCTTTCACATTATAGCCGTTTGTTGCCATTGCCTAACCGAGAAGCATGTTGAGCCGCGTGCGGTTAATTTCCAATCCCAAACCAGTCCTGCACTCGCTCAGCGTAATCCGTCTCGTACCGCTGCATCCGCCCCTGGCGCACCTGTTCGTCAAGCGAAGGACGGCGCACCCCTCGAGGCGACAGCGGTGAGTAGCCGATAATCTGGGCCTCTTCCAACGCCGCAATGTCGTCGTCGGTTCTGCCCAGCAGGCCGGCCAGGATGTCCCGGTTGTGCTGGCCCATGATCGGGGCGGGCTGAGGAGGAACCGCCGGCGTGTCGGAAAGTTTCCAGGGCCGGCCGGCGTAGGGCAGCGGTGGCATCCCGGTGTCCGGATGATGCTCCACAACCTCGTAGAACCGTCGCTCTTTCAGGTGCTCGTTGAACAGCAGGTCTTCACTGTCCACCACCGCGCCGGCCGCGACACCCTCCGCCTGCAAGCGCGTCATCAACTCGTGGTTGTCATGGCTGCGCGTCTCGAAGCCCAGCATCTTGTCCAATTCCGCTCGGTGGCGAATCCTGCTCAGCACGTCTGCGTAACGTTGGTCCGCCGCCCAATCCGCCCGTCCCATCACGCGGCACAACGCCAGCCAGGCCTCGTCGTTGTCGATAGCAATGGCGATCCAGCGGTCGTCTCCGGCGCACGGGTAGCAGCCGTGGGGCGACATGGCCGGGTCTTCGTTCCCGATCCGCTTCGGGATTCGTCCGTTCACCGTCCAGTCCAGCAGCGCCTCCGGAATGGTCGCACTGCACGTCTGCGTCTGCGACACGTCGATGAATTG
Source organism: Dehalococcoidia bacterium (assembly GCA_965203985.1). Classification (GTDB taxonomy): domain Bacteria; phylum Chloroflexota; class Dehalococcoidia; order Lucifugimonadales; family UBA3495; genus Bin87. Next base: position 97,454 of record CBDBDS010000010.1, on the reverse strand, counting down.
CCCCTGCCCCGTGTTCAGCCGGTGCATCAGCGCCAGCATCACTGCGGCGACGGTGTGCTCCCCGGCCGTGTAATCCGTGAACGGTATCTCCGACATCACCGGCCCGCCGTCGCGATACCCGGTGATGTACGCCAGTCCCGCCGCGCCCTCCGTGGCCGGCCCGGTCGCCCCGAAGTTAGCCCACGGCCCCTCGAACCCGTACCCGGTGGAGGACACCATGATTATGTCCGGCCGAATCTTGCGCAGGTCGTCGTACTCCAGGCCAAAGTTGCGGATCACCCGGGGCGTGAAGTTTTCCGCGAACACGTCGGTGACGGCGATCAGGTCCCGAAGCACTTCCCTGCCTTCGTCCCGGCTCAGGTCCAGCGTCAGTCCCAGCTTGTTCCGGTTCTGCTCGTAGAAGTTGGCGCCCCGGTTCCAGAACTCGCCGTCCACGTCGTTGTGGTACAGCGAGTCGGTGCGGTAGCTCTCCAGCCGCTGCACTGATTCCAGCCGGATCACCTGCGCTCCCATGTCGGCCATCCACTTCATCGCCGACGGTATGGCGATGAGCTGGCCCATCTCCACGATGCGGACCCCTTCCAACGGACCGGCCATGTCAGATCACCTCCGAAGCCCGTAGCCAGGCCAGATCTTGTGGGCCGTACCCCATGTCGCCCAGCACCTCGCCGTTATGCTCCCCCAGCTTGGGCGCCGCCTCACTCACCGCCCACGGTGAGCCCGACATCAGGAACGGAGCCCCGGGAAACGTGATCTCGCCTAGTTCAGGGTGTTCCACCGGCACGTAGTAACCCCGCGCCTGGATCTGGGGATTGTCGATCGTCTCCTCGGGAGAATCGATCACGCCGTAAATGAACCGCTTCTGGTGGGCCGCGTAGAAGATCTCCTGCTTTTGCCTGGTGGCGAAGATCTGGTCCAAGATGTCGCCCAGCGCCTCGGCGTTTTCCAGCCGCGCCGAGGCGTTGTCGAACCGCTCGTCGTCCAACTCCGGCGCTTCCAGAAAGTCCACCAGCACCTTCCAGTCCAGCGTCGCCCCCATCCCGGGGTTCGGCAGCACGTACCCGTCGGACACGGCGCGCAGCCGCGTCAGGTCGCCCGTGTGGTTGGGCTGCCGCCGCCGCACGGCCCCCGTGTAGGTGTAGTTGTTGGTCACGTCCCGCAGCGCCGACGCAATGCTCTCCTGTATCGACACGTCGACCCGCTGACCCCGACCCGTCAACCGCTGGTGATATAGCGCCATCAGTGTTCCGGACGCCAGGTTGGTGCCGGCCTTGAACTGGGCCTGGTTCAGCGCGTGTTTCAGCGGCTCCCGGTCGTACGCGCCGAAGATGTACATCAGCCCACCCAGCGCATATTCGACGATCTCCGTAGCTCGAAAATCGCGCCACGGCCCGCTCTGCCCGAAGTTCGAAACCGACGCTACTACCAGTTTGGGATTGTGTTTTCGCAGCGTGTCCGCGTCCAGGCCCAGCGACGGCATCACGCGCGGCGCGAAGTTCTCCACCACCGCATCCGCGTCGGCCAGCAGGTCCATCAGAATGCCGCGCCCCGTCTCGGACTTCAGGTTCAGCGTGATGCTGCGCTTGTTGGTGTTCAGGTAGAGAAACGGCAGGCTTTTCTCGCTGCCCGGCTCGTCATGGTAGAACGGCGAGAGACGCCGCGCCGGGTCGCCTCCGGGCCGCTCGATTTTCAAAACGTCGGCCCCAAAGTCGGCCAACAGCTTGGTGGCGTAAGGGCCAGCGATATGGTGCGTCAGATCAATCACCTTGACGCCGGCCAGGGCTACGTTACTCACAATCAGACCCCCCTGCGAGTTCGGCAGTCATTCTAGCCCCATTGCCAACGCCGCACAAACGGAATGGCAACGTCACGGTCATCCGGGGAGGTCCGTTGGCCCTCTGCCGGATGCGACTCCATCGGATGTTATACTCGCGGCACACCCGGGCCAGTGTTGACCGAATGCTACAATTCCCCTGGATTGAGCAATCTTCGCAGACCAATCACCATGGTCACTACAACCGAGCGTACATACGACCTCCGCACTTTCTGTTCCGCCGAGTTCCGCGCCATGGTGTCTGCCGGCATCTTGGGCCGGCAGGACCGCGAAGCAGTTCTCAGCGGCAGCTATCGGTTCACCGCTGACCAGTACCAGTCCATGGGTCTGGCCGGCATCCTGTCCGAATACGAGCCCATCGAGCTGCTGAACGGAGAGATCGTCGAAATGGCCCCTGTCGGAATCACCCACAACGACACGACCGACTGCATCAGCGATCTCATGTTTGGCGCCCTGCTGGGTCGGGCGCGGATAAGGGTGCAGGGTTCCGTCCGCATCAATCAGCTCAGCGAACCGCAACCCGATTTCGCTATCCTCCTCCAGCGACTGGATTACCATTTGTCTCCGGCCACTCCTGCCGACATCCTGTTCGTCATCGAGGTCTCCTACAGTTCGCTGAACTATGACCAGGGAGAAAAATTGGCAGCGTATGCCGCCGCTGGCATCCCCGAAGCTTGGATCGTCAACCTCAAAGAATACGGGGTCTACATCCATACCGATCCGGTAGGCGAGCAGTACCAAACGGTCCGCCAATTCCGAGCCGGCCACTCCGCGAGCCCGTTGGCATTCCCCGGTGTCTCTTTCCCGGTGTCCGGTTTTTGGTCCGGCATGGTCGGTCCCGAATCGGATGCCGAATAATCCTCGCTGCGGACATAGCGCCGCGTGGTCCCTCATCGCCATCACACCATCCATGCAGAGGTAACACCGTGCAAACAATCGATGCCATCGCCGAAATCCTCAAGCGGGAGGGCGTCCAGTACCTGTCCTGCTTCCCCACCACCCCGGTTATCGAGGCCTGCGCCGCCGCCGGTATCCGACCCATCATCTGCCGCCAGGAGCGTGTCGGAGTCGGCATCGCCGACGGGTACAGCCGGATCACCAATGGCCGGCCCCCGGGCGTGTTCGCCATGCAGTACGGCCCTGGCGCCGAAAACGCCTATTCCGGCGTCGCCACGTCCTTCTCCGACTCGGTTCCCATCCTCCTGCTCCCGCTCGGCCATCCCCGCGAGCGGCAGGGCGTCTTCCCCATGTTCGACTCCATCGAGAGCTTTGCCAGCGTCACCAAGCACCTGGAGCGCCTCAATCTTTCCGGCAGCACCAGCCAGGTGATGCGCCGGGCCGTCAACGCCCTGTACACCGGCCGCCCCGGCCCGTCCATGGTCGAAATCCCCGCCGATGTGGCCCTGGAGGAGGTTTCGGAGGAAGCCTTCTACTGGGGCGGCAACGTCCGCCGTTCCGCTTCCCAGGCCGACCCCGACGATGTTGAGGCCGCCGCCCGCGCCCTGTGCTCCGCCACCTACCCGGTGATCCACGCCGGCCAGGGCGTCATGTACGCCGAAGCTACCGATGAACTGGTCGAGCTTGCCGAGCTCCTGTCCGCGCCCGTGATGACCACCCTGCTGGGCAAAAGCGGCTTCCCTGAATTGCATCCCCTGGCCCTGGGCAGCGGCTCCGGCGTGATGTCCGGCACCGTGTACCACTTCGTGCGCCGCTCCGACGTCATCTTCGGCGTCGGTTCCAGCTTCACCAAGCATGGCATGTCCATGAACCTGCCCGCCGGCAAAACGCTGATCCAGAACACCAACGACCCGAGGGACATCAACAAGGACTACGATATCCAGTTCCCGCTCATTGGCGACGCCAAGCTGGCCCTGCGCCAGATGATCGAGGCCTGCCGCGAGATCGTCGGCGACAGCCGCCGCAACAACGCCGAGGTCACCGGCGAAATCGAGACCGTCCGCAACGCCTGGCTGGCCGAGTGGGAGCACAAGACCACCGACGCCGGCCCGCTGGTCAACCCTTATCGCGTCATCACCGACTTTCAGAAGGCCGTTCCGTCCAGCGAGGCCATCATCACCCACGACTCAGGCAGCCCTCGCGACCAGATCACGCCCTTCTACCGGTCCGGCGGCCCGCGAACCTACCTCGGGTGGGGGAAATCCCACGGCCTCGGCACTGGCCTGGGCTTGGTGATCGGCGCCAAGCTGGCCGACCCGGACAAGATGTGCGTCAACTTTATGGGCGACGCCGCCTTCGGCATGGTCGGCCTTGACTTCGAAACCGCCGTCCGCAGCAACGTTCCCATCACGACCGTCGTCCTGAACAACTCCACCATGGCCGTGGAAACCAACGCCATGCAGCGTTCTCACGACCTGTACAACACCCGTGATCTCGGCGGCAACTACGCGGACATGGGCCGCGCCATGGGCGGCTACGCCGAGCGCGTCACCGACCCCAACGAGATCATCCCCGCGTTCCAGCGCGCCCGTCAGCAGAACGAGAACGGCAACGCGGTTCTCCTTGAGTTCATCACCAACGCGGAAATCAACTACTCTCACCGCCGCGCCTTCTGATCCGCTGATGCACCAACCTGGGGGCGGCCTTGGCAGGTCGCCCCCTGCCTTATTCTGACTTCAAGCCAATGCAGCGCGCCGACCGGAAACTCGCTTCAACGGTGGCCCAGCACGTCCAGTGGGCCGAGGCGCACTTGGCCGACGGCAGCCCCCGCGCCGCCCTGGCCGACCTCGACCTCGCTTTCCTGGCAACCCCCGACGATCCGGTCGTTCGTTGGCTCCGTGGTCGGTCCCTGTCCATGCTGGGGCGGGCCGAAGCCGCGATGGCGGAGTTGGACGCCGCCATCGCCCTGGACCCAAACATTGCCGACGCCTGGCTCGACCGCAGCGCAATCCACCTGGACCGTTCCGACTGGTCGGCCGCCGAGTCCGATGCCTCCCGGGCCCTGGAACTCAATGGAGCGATGGCCCGCGCGTGGCGAGCCCGGGGTATAGCTCGCTGCAAGCTGGGTTTCCTGGTCGAAGCGGCAGCAGACTTGAACCGGGCGCTGGACCACGAACCTGACGATCCGTTGGCTCACTACTGGCGCGGCCTGGCCATGCGCGATGCCGGCGACAACTGCGCCGCCGTCACCGAGTTCGACGCCGCCATCAGGCTCAACGACCGCTACACCGAGGCCTATGTCGCCCGCGGCAAAGCTCACTCCAATCTGGGCAACATGGCCGCCGCGCGCTCGGACTGGGCCGTCGCCGCCCAGATGCTGCACCAATCCCACTGAACCCACCGGAGGAATGACCATGGCCGACCTGCATTCGAAGTACCTGTTCATCGCCAGCATGGACATCGACGCCGACCGCGAAGCCCTTTTCAACGAGGTGTATAACACCGAGCACTGCCCCCTGCTCAACCAGACGCCGGGCGTCGTCGGCGTAACCCGCTACGAAACTCAACGCCTTCTCATGGCCATGGGCGGGCAGGTCCAGGAAATCGAAATCCCCGGCACGCCCAAGCACCACGCGGTGTATCAAATCGAAAGCCCCGAGGTGCTCACCAGCTCGGAATGGGCCGAAGCCGTCGACGCCGGCCGCTGGCCCGAGCACGTGCGCCCCTATACCAAAAACCGCCGCCACGTCCTGATGAAGCTAACTTACCCGGAGAGTTAGGCGCTCCATCCATCACAAACGAGCAAAACGGAGGGGCGATGCGTGCATCGCCCCTCCTGCCCTGTGCCATTGAGAATAACTGGCCGGGTTTTAGTTCGCTCCCCGCATCCTCGGGTCCAGCACGTCCCGCAGCGCGTCGCCCAGCAGATTGACCGCAAACACCGTGATCGCTATTGCCAATCCTGGGAACACCCCCAGCCAAGGTGCCACGTCCAGCGAGTTCTGCGCGACACCGTTGAGCATCCCGCCCCACGACGGTACATCCGGCGGGATCCCAACGCCCAGGAAGCTCAGCGACGCCTCCACCACGATCGCCCAGCCCAGCGATATGCTGGCCAGCACGATGAATGTTGCCGCGCAGTTGGGCGCCATGTGTCGCAGAATGATCCGCCAGTCGCCGGCTCCAACCGCTCGCGCCGCGAGCACATAGTCAACTTCCTTGATGCTCAGCGCCTGCGACCGGATCGTCCGCGCCGCGCCCGGTATGAACACCGCGCTGAGCGCGATGACCACGTTGGTCACTGACGCCCCCAGGATCGCCATGATCGCCAGCGCCAGAATCAACGCCGGGAACGACATCATCGCGTCCATGATCCGCTGGATCACCAGGTCGGTGATGCCGCCAAAGTAGCCGCTCACGATCCCAATGAAAGCGCCGATGGTCACTCCGAAGAACACGCTGAGCAGTCCCACCACTAGCGAGATCCGCGTACCGTAGATCAGCCGGCTGTACACGTCGCGCCCGATCTGGTCGCCGCCCAGCCACGTCTCCGCGTTCGGCGGATTGAACCTGTAAGCGGCATTGGTTTCTCGGGGGTCGTCTGTGGCCACTATCGGAGCAAATATAGCCAGGACCACCAGCACGATCACGACCACCGCGCCGAATGCGCCCAGCGGCTTTTGCTGCGCGAAGTTGACGATGTTTTCCAAGAACGTGCGCTTGGGCCGCATCCCCACGCCGGTGGGTTCCGTGGGGGCGAGTACCCCGGTTGTCTGCTGCGCCATGTCCCTATTCCTTATGCCGTTGCGGGGTCTGATTGCCGGGGACGAGCTCCACTACTCATATCGTATGCGCGGATCCAGCCACGCATACAGCAGGTCTACGACCAGGTTCAGCGCCAGCACCATGAACGCGATCACCATTACGATGCTCTGGATCATCGTGTAGTCCCGGTGCAGGATGCTGTCCACCAGCAGGCGGCCCATCCCTGGCACCAGGAAAATGGTCTCAATGACTACAGTGCCGGCGATCAGACGGCCCACCTGCCACCCGGAAATGGTCAGAATAGGAAGGAACGCGTTCTTGAGCGCGTGCCGGATGATGACCGCCCCTTCACGTAAGCCCTTGGAACGCGCCGTGCGGATGTAGTCCTCGCGGAACACCTCCAGCATCGACGATCTCGTTACCCGAGCAATCAGCGCCATGTTGTAGAACCCCAGCGCCACCGCGGGAAAGACCATCTGCTGCAGGTTCTTCCACGGGTCATTCCACAGGTCCGCGTAGCCCAGCGGCGGCAGCCAGTCGAACCAGGTCACCAAGAAATACACCACCAGGATCCCGATCCAGAATGTCGGCATCGCCACACCGGCGATGGCGATAATCCGCGAAGCATAGTCCGCGATGGTGTCCTGTCTCACCGCGGATAAGACACCCAACGGCATCGCCACCACAAACGCCAATAACAATGCCAGCGCCGCCAATTCTAGAGTGATTGGCAATTTGGCGCCCAGGTCCTCCGATATCGGCGTGTCAAAGTACATCGACACGCCGAAATCCCCGCGGAGCATCCCCCAGATCCAGCTCAGGTACTGGATCGCCAGCGGACGGTCGGTCCCCAACTTGGCGCGCAACTCATCCAGTTGCTGCTGCGAGTACTGACCGTCGCCCTCGAATCCCATCAGCAGCAGCTCTGCCGGGTCGCCCGGCACCAGCCGCATCAGGGCGAACACCATAAGCGTTACCAGCAGCAGCGTGGGCACGAAGAGCATGAATCTCTTGAGTACGTAGGTGTTCATCGCGTCTCCTCGCCAGGTAGCCTAACGCCAGGCCGGTTGGCCAACGGTGTTCAGTCTGCCCTCCTGTGATCCCAACCTGTGCGGCCGCCTCAGCATTCCGGGTCGCACCAGATCCGCTCGTGCTTCAACTGCACCCAGATGCTGGCCGGCATGTGGTAGTTTTGGATCTTCTTGTTCACCACCTGGTCACGGAAGCTCCAGTAGTAGACCAGCAGGGGACCCGGATCCTCGTTGAGGATGAAATCTTCCATCTCACGCAGGATCTCCGCCCGCTTGGTCCGATCCAGTTCCTGGCTTTGGGCTGCGAACCAGTCCTTGAACTTTTGCGGCGCGTCCCATCCGGACCACTGGATCCACAGGCCGCCGGGCATGAAGATCTTTCCGATGATCGGATCGGGCTCGCCCACCAGCAGCGCCGTGCCCTGGGCCGCGATCTGGTAGTCCTGTTCCTTGTAGCGGGTTATGCCGGTCGCGCTGTCGATGGGCTGCACGGTCGCATCCCAACCCAGATAACGGCGATACTGGTCGGCCAACAACTGGGCCAGGTCGACGTATTCCACCGCCGTCCGCGCCATGATGTTGACCTTGAACCCTTCCGGCACTCCGGCTTCCGCCAGCAGCCGCCGGGCTTCCTCGATGTCTCCGGCGTGCTTCCCACCTTCGGGTCCCAGGCGGAATCCGGGTATCTGGCTGGCTTCTTCTTCCCCACGGCCAAACCAGGTCTCCGGCGGGAAGGGGGTTCCCATGGGAGCTATGCCGCCGCCAAAAATCTCGCGGAACTCGGCCCGGTCCACCGCCAGGTGCATCGCCCGCCGCACCCGGACGTCGTTGAACGGCTCAATGGTCGTGTTGATCAGCGTTCCCAGCAGGCTGGTGTTGGGGATCAGGTACACGTCCAGGGTGTCCGCCTCGGACTCCTGGAGCTCCAGGATCTCGGTGTTGCTCAGGTTGGTCACCGGCCACGTCGTCATCAGCACCTGGCCGGTCCGATAGGAACCGATGGCCGTTCCCTTGTCCGCGATGTAGTAGTGAATCGACCCGTCGATGTACGGCAGACCCTCTTTCCAGTAGTTCGGATTTCGCTCCAGTGACAGGGATACGTCCTTTTCCAAGGTAGTCGGCATGAACGGGCCCGATCCCATGCCGTTCTCCCACTTGGAGGTGTCGACATCCGACTCGCCCCAAGCCTTGGACATCATCTTGAACGCATCCGAAGCCAGCATGGGAACGAAATCGGGCGCGGGGTTGTTCGTCTTGATCTCCACCGTGTGGTCATCAATGGCCCGGGCGTTGCCCTGGGAGTAATACGGCGCGATGATCAGGGTCTGCGGCCGGTTGGCTTCCGAGTTCACCAGGCTGTCCATGCTGTACACAACGTCTTCCGCCGTAACCGGGTTCCCATTGTGCCACGTGGCATTCTGGTGCAGGTGGAATACATACGTCACGCCGTCAGGCTGCAACTCCCAGCTCTCCGCCAGGTCCCCTACGATGTCGTAAGGATCGTCCGTCTCGGCGTCGTATTCCAGCAGCCCGTTGTAGATGCCGGACATATTCTTGGTCTGGTTGGAAAACTCGTGGGGGTGCCAGATCAGATTGGGAAAAGCGTAGTCGTGCATCGGCACGATTCCACCGTAGATCCCACGGTCGTCGGTCTGCGGCGCGCCGGCCGCCTGGGCCGGGACCGCCGTGGGCGCCGGGTCGCCTGACGAACTCGCCGCCGGTTGTGCCGGCGCTGGGCTGTCGCTCGCCGGTTCGGTGCTGTCCGCGGGAGCAGTAGCCCCGCAGGCGACCAGGGCAATCAGCGCGATGATCGTTGCCATCGCTACGAGTATCCGACCGGTGAGACGATTCAATGCACGGTGCAACATGCTAACCCCCTGCAACAACGAATGTCGTTTAGTTAAGCGGCTGTCGGACTTCAGTGGTCGCAAGCCTAGCAACGCACATTAACAGTGTCAAGACACAATCTTGTGAATGTTTTCACGTGAAATATTTCACAGTAATACGATTTTCGTATCCAATCTAACGAAACTAGCGCCATACAATAACCGCGTCAGTTTCCCAAAAAAGCGCCGGATCTCCACCGGCGCTTTCCCTCCAACGCACGAATACGGCTACGCTTTGCCGCCTTGGATGCCTGGGCGCGTCAACCTCGACCCAGGTCCGCTTCGATCCGATTCGCACGCGGCTTGAGCACTGCGTACAAAGCGTTGTTAACGGGTGTGGACACTCCCAAATCTCGTCCCATCCGGATCACCGTCCCGGTCAGGCCCTCCAATTCCACCGGCCGGCCTTCGGCGAAGTCCTTGGCCAGCGACGCCATGCCCGTCGCCGGAAAGTTGTCCAGCGCGTTCATCGACCATTCCAGCGAGTCGGGTTCCAACGGGGCGCCGGACGCCTCGCCTACCGCCAGCGCCTCGGCGATGGCCGCCTCGATGGCCGCCCTCGTCTCCGGAACCGTCCGCAACTCCCCATAAGCGCACCCGCTGGCCGCGCACACTCCCGCCGATCCCGACAGGTACGCGAATTTCTTCCACAACATTCCGGTCATGTTCTCCAGCAAATCCACCCGCCAGTTCGCGTCGCGAAACACCTGGTAAAGCCTTTCTCCGCGCACCGTGATCCCGGTGGTCCTCTCTCCGAAAGAGGCCGCGCCGGGCCCGCCCTGCGTCACCACGCCTGGCTCACTGATCCGTCCCTCGAGATACGCCGACCCGATCATCACCCGTTCCGCACCGTACACTTCCACCAACCGCTCGCCGTTGTCGATGCCGTTTTGCAGCGTCAGCACGATGGTGTCCGGCCCAACCATCGGGGCGATGGCGTGGATCGCGTCCTCGTTGTCGTACATCTTCACGGCGAACAGGACCAGTTCCTGGTGACCCACCGACGCCGGATCGTCAGTGGCATTGCCGGGAACAGTGAAGATGCCGTCGTTGCCGCTTTCCACCCGCAGGCCGTTGCTCCGGATCGCCTCCAGGTGCGGCCCACGGGCGATGAAGGTCACGTTGTGACCTGCCCGGGCCAGCAGGCCTCCAAAATAGCCGCCCACGCCGCCGGCGCCCATTACCGATATGTCCATGCCATCTCCTCCCGTTGCTTAGAGCCAATCCGTCAGGAACTCACCACCGGGTCGCCGAATTCCGCCCGCAGGTCCCGCTTCAGCACCTTGCCCATCACGTTGCGCGGCAGTTCGTCCACGAACACCACCGACCGCGGCCGCTTGAACCCGGCCAGCCGGTCCCGGCAGAACTCAATCAACTCTTGCTCTGTGACCGCCTGGTCCGCCGCCACTACCACCGCCCGCACTTCTTCGCCCCACTGGACGTCGGGCACCCCGATCACCGCCGATTCGGCAACCCCCGGGTGCTCTGCCAGGATCGTCTCCACTTCCTCCGGCGAAACCATTTCGCCGCCCCGCTTGATGAAATCGCGCGCCCGCCCGGACAGATAGATATAGCCGTCCTCGTCCTGCCAAGCCAGGTCGCCGGTGTACAGCCAACCCCCCTTCAGCGTATCCCGCGTGGCATCCTCCTGACCCCAGTACCCGGTCATCATTCGCGGGCCGCGCGCGACAATCTCGCCTACCTCTCCGTCGGCCACCGGGTCGCCGTCTTCCGTGACGATCATCACCTCCACGTCATCCAGAGGTTTGCCGATGGACGTGAGCCGCCGCATCTTGGTCTCAATCTCCTGCGCGGACCCGGTGAGGTCGTGGTCGTCCGGCGGCAGCATCGTGATCGTGGATGCCGTCTCGGTCTGGCCGAAGGCGTTGATGAACCGTGTGCCCGGGAATTTGTCGATCGCCTGCCTTACCACCGGCAAGGGCATGGGCGCCGCTCCGTATGTGATCACGCTCAGGGAGGTGAGGTCGTAATCGTCGAAATTCGGATGGTCCATCACCATTTTCAACATGGTGGGTACGAGCATCGCCCGGTTCGCGCGACGCTCCGCCACCAGGCTCATCCATCTCTCGGCGTCGAACTGCGGCATCACCACCAGCGTCCGGCCTCCGAACACGGCCGCCAACGCCGCCTGCAAGCCCGCTACATGGTACATCGGCACCGTCAGCAGATTGGTTTCCTCCACGTCCGGGTCCGCCGGTTCAACGTTGGTGAGCAGGAATGTGCCAAAGCTGTCGTGCGTCAACTGCGCTCCCTTGGGGACGCTGGTGGTGCCCGACGTGAACATTATCACCGTCGTGGCGTCCTCGTCGTCCTCCGGAAAGTGCAGCTGGTCTGGGTCCGCGTTGGCGAGCAGATCGTCGTAGGCGTAGCCGCCATTCGCCGCCGGCGCGTCCAGCATCACTATGCGATCCGCGGGCACCGACCCGTCCGTAGGAACCAGCGGCAGGTAGCGTTCGCCCAGGAACAGCAGGTCGGGCCGCGCGATACTCAGCATGGTCGCCAGTTCGTCCTCTTTGGCGCGGAAATTGATGGGCACGTAGATCGCGTCCAACTGCGCGGCCGCAAAGTAAAGCTCGATCAGGTGATGGCAGTTGGTCTGCATCGCCGCCACCCGGTCGCCCTGGCCTATCCCCAGCTCGGACATCGCGTTGGCCAGGCGATTCACCCGCTCCTGTAACATCTCGAAACTGATGTGGTCACCGTCAAATACGATGGCGGTCCGTTCCGGAACGATCGCCGACGCGATCATGAGAAATTCGGTCGTGTTCATCCTTTCTCCATGCTGAGATTCCTCGCCGGTGGCTAGCCGATGGCCCCGGCGGCTATTCGCGTTTCCAACGCCAGTCCGGCGTCAAGCGGCATTTCGATCCCCTCGTTCCATGCGCGCTTCAACCCGGAGGTGAATCTGCCCGGCAATTCCGATAATTGGCCGGCGATCTCCCAGGCCGTCGATGCCAAATTCTCGTGCTCCACAACCCGGCTGACCATTCCGTAGGCCAGCGCCTCGGCCGCTCCGAAACGTCGCCCGGTGTACAGCAGATCCAGGGCAATCGCTGGCCCCGCGTTGGCCGGCAGCGTTTGGCTCCCTCCGGCCGCGGGGATCATTCCCAATTGCACCTCGGGCATCGCGAAAACCGTGTCCGACGCCGCAATGCGCAGGTCGCACAGCAGCATGATTTCCACCCCTGAACCGATGCAAAAGCCGTGTACGGCCACCACGATGGGTTTGTCCAACCCGATCAGCTGGCCCCACACGTCCCTTTGCCAGCGCGCGTTACGGGCGATAGCCTGCGACGGGGCGGTGCCGAACTCGCTCAGATCCGCGCCGGCGCAGAAAGCTCGCCCCTTGCCGGTGATCAGCAGCGCGCCGATTTCATCGTCCTCCGCGATCGCATGCAGCGCTACGGCAAAGTCGTCCCGCATCGCCACGGAGTAGGCGTTCAGGCGATCCGGACGGTTCAGTGCCACGTGCGCGACGCTGCCCTCCTTCTCGAAAATGATGGTGCCGAACGCATCACTCATTGAATCACGCCCTCAGTCCAGCGGGATCGCGCGCCGCATCATTTCCTCGAGGTCAACCTCCGTGCTGCACGCCCCGATCTCAGACAGCACGTTGGCGTCGCTCACCGAAAACATCAGCAGATCGTGCTGCTCGGCAACCCGCTCCGCCACCGGACGGCGAATGTGCCAGTCGTGGTGGTGATTCGCAACTTCAATTCCGTGGACCCCATCTTCAATCACGATGTTGGGCGTGTAGTACCCCGGATGGCAGTAGGTGCGAAACAGCCGTCCGCCAGGCAGGTAAAGCTCCGTGCAGTGGTACTCGTCGAATGGGCTGATCGCGGGGCGGACGTCGATCTCCTGGCCGGGAATGATGATCACCTCGTTGGGAAAGTGCTGCTCTACCACCCGGTACAGCGCCGTGCCCCAATCCCGCCGCCAGTGATCCGTGACCGCGATGCCATCCAATCCAGCGTCCTTGATCCGGGCGATGATGGTCTCCGCGATCTCGGGAGTCGGTTCCTGGAAGCCGAACATCTCGCCCACGTGGGTATGTATGTCCAATCGTACCGTCATCTACTCACAATTCCTCAGTGTCCGGTGAAGCGCGGTGCTCGCTTTTCGGCGAAGGATCGCAGACCCTCCGCCCGGTCGTCGGTGCTTTGCAGGATGATGCTCAGGTCGGCCTCCAGCCGCAGACCCTGCGCCAGCGGCAGGTCGCCGGCGGCCGCAACCGCTTCCTTCGCGTATCGCGCGGCGATGGGCGCCGCGGCGATGATTTGCTCCGCCATCCGGCCAGCCGTTTCGTCCAGCGCATCGCGTGAAGCCACCCGGTTGACGAGCCCAACATCCAGTGCTTCGGAGGCAGAGAGCGTCCGACCGGTCAGCAGCATGTCCCGCGCCATCGCCGGTCCCGCCAGGCGCGGCAGCCGCTGCGTCATCCCGTCAAACGGAAACCCGTCCCGATCAGGCTCTCCCGCTCCCAGTCGCCCATCTTCCGTTGCGACCCGCAGGTCCGCAGCCAGGGCAATCTCCAGACCATGCGCTATGGCGTCGCCGTTCAAAACCGCCAGCACCGGCATGGGCAAGCGCGCCAGGGCGTTCGCCGGACTCATTCGTTCCAACCACGCCAGGCGCTGGGTCGCGGGAGCATCACGTAATTCGTCGGGTAATGCCTGGCGACCCGTCGCGAACTGGTCGCCTTGGCCGACGATGGACACGAGCCGCAGGTCGTCTTGCAGGCTCAGTTCCCGGCAGCAGTCCGCAATCTCCTCTGCGACTGCCTCACACACTGTGACGTCGGACGCATGGCCCGGCAACGTAATCGTCGCCTGAAACCTCGTCTTTTCGCACTTGATGTGACGGTAACGCATTGGATCAGTATGCATGCCGCGCCCCAGACCCGCCTTTCGCCGTATCGCTCTTGCTTTATCCGGCCGGCGGATTGGGCTAAAATGGCGTCCGCTCTCGGAACCCCGTCATGGCATTCAGCAAATTATACGACAGCGCTCAGGCGGCCGTTGCCGACCTACCGGATGGCGCAACCATCCTTGTCGGCGGGGTGAGCGGTGTCAACGCTCCCGCCGGGCTGCTGAGTGCGCTGGCCGACCGGGGCGTCAGGGATCTTACCTGCGTCTGCGACTCGAACTACTACGGCGCGGAGGCTCTGCACCGCCTGGTGTCCGCCGGTTGCGTATCCCGGATTATTTCACCAGCGCCGTTCACCGGCCGCCGCGACGATCCGGTCCACGATCTCTGGCGCTCCGGCGGCGTGGCCGTCGAAGTGGTTCCGTGGGGAACGCTGGCGGAACGCATGCGCTCGTCGGGCGCCGGCATCGGTGGCGTGTTCCTGCCGGTGGGCATCGGAACCCGCTTCGCCGAGGGAAGAGAAACCCGGATGGTCAATGGGGTCGAGTGTGTGTTTGAGCCTCCCCTGCGCGGGGATTTCGCGTTGATCCGGGCCTCTCGCGCCGATAGCGTCGCCAATCTGGTGTACGACGGATCCCAAAGAGGATGGAACTCCGCCGTCGTCTCCGCCGCCCGCGTCGCCATCGCTGAGGTCGACCAGGTCGTCGAACCGGGTGGTATCGACCCGGAACTGGTGATCACGCCGGGCATCTTTGTCAACCGCATCGTCCGGGCCAACCCGGCGCCCGTTGGATAGTTCGCCATGACGCTGGAAAGGCTGGATGCCCAGAACGTGGCCCGACGGGCCGCCGCCGAGATTGCCCCGGGATCGGTGGTCGCCGTCAGCGGTGACTGGGCAGTCGCGGCGGCCGACATTGTCCCTGAAGAAAAGGGCGTGTGGTTCCTGCGGGCCGGCGGTACTCTTTCCGACTTGCCCATCAACGCCGCTGATGCCGGCGCTGCGCTGCGCGGTGGCCATGTCGATCTGTCAATCTTGACCGCCGCGCAGGTCGACTCCAACGGAAGTTTCGCCGGCTACCACGCCGCCGATTACCCCGGACCACAGGGACATGCCGGCCTGGTCGACCCGGCATCTGGCGCTCGCCGCGTCGTCGCTGTGTTGCCTCACGCCCGAGAGGACGGAACGCCCAACATCGTCTCCGCGTTGTCCTGTCCACCGGACGGCGTGCGTTGCGTCGATACCATCATCACCGACGCTGCGGTGTTTCGCATTGCCGACGACGGGTTGATCCTTACCGAGATTGCCCCCGGATTGTCCGCTGAAGAAGTTCGCGCCATCACCGGAGCGCCCGTCTCCGTTTCCCCGAATCTCCGTGACATGGACTTCGACCTCCCACCCGGCAAGCCAACCAGCAAGGTCTACGCCGACGGCCCGTCCGCCATTGCGGACCTGCCCGACGGCGCTACCGTCTTCATCGATGGATTCGGCGGACCCGGCGGCATGGCCCACTACCTGCTCGTTTCGCTGCGGGACCGCGGCAGCCGCAACCTCACCATCGTCAGCAACACCGCCGGCA
The DNA here is from genome assembly GCA_965203985.1 of Dehalococcoidia bacterium. Classification (GTDB taxonomy): domain Bacteria; phylum Chloroflexota; class Dehalococcoidia; order Lucifugimonadales; family UBA3495; genus Bin87. The sequence continues at coordinate 81,574 of CBDBDS010000010.1, read as the reverse complement.
TCGCCCGCGTAGTCAGCTTCGGTACGCCGCCCGGGCGCACCGCCATCGACCACAGCGTGCTGGTTGAGAACGGCCAGGTCGCCAAGGCCATCGCGTCGTTCCCCGTCTCCCCCTCGGTGTCCCGCCCCTCCGAATTCGAGCTCGCCTACCGCCGGGGCGAGTGCGATCTCGAATTGGTGCCCCAGGGAACCCTGGCGGAGCGTCTGCGCGCCGGTGGCGCCGGCATCGAGGCGTTCTACACCCCAACCGGGGCGGGCACCCTCATCGCCGAAGGTAAGGAAAGCCGCATGATCAACGGCCGCGAGCACATCCTCGAGTATGGTTTGCGCGCCGACTTCGCCCTGATACGCGCTCACCAGGCCGACACCCGGGGCAATCTCGTCTATCGGGGCACCTCCCGCAACTTCAACGCGGTGATGGCCCCGGCCGCGCGGGTGACGGTGGTTGAGGTCGACGAAATCGTGCAGCCCGGCGAACTGGATCCCGAGGCGGTGGTCACCCCGGGGATATTCGTTCAGCGCATCGTGCGCCGACCCGACGGCTTCACCGGCTACGAATAACCGGAGGCCCCGCCATGACCGACGACAAGGAACGACTCGACCGGGCCATCATCGCCATGCGGGTGGCGAAGGAACTGCCCGCCGGTTCCTGCGTAAACCTCGGCATCGGAATTCCCACCCTGGTCTCCATGTTCGTGGACGATGAGAGCGTGGTCTTCTACCACAGCGAGAGCGGGGTCTTGAACTGCGGCCCCCTGGCCGATGAGGGCAGCGAAGATATCGACCTCATCAACGCCGGCGGCCAATTCCTGCAATCGGTACCCGGAATGGCCTATTTCTCCTCCGTTGAAGCTTTCGCTATGATCCGCGGCGGCCACGTGGACGTCACGGTTCTCGGCGCGCACCAAGTGTCGTCCACCGGAGACCTCGCCAACTGGATGCTGCCCGAGCGCGGCGTCGGCAACATCGGCGGCGCAATGGACCTGGCCGCCGGGGCCGACAAGGTCATCGTCGCCATGGAGCACAACGATCGCACCGGCAATCCCAAGGTGGTCGAAGAGTGCAGCTTTCCCCTCACCGGCCGCGGCTGCGTCTCCCTCGTGGTGACCGACGTCGCCGTGATGGAACCCACCGCCGATGGAATGGTCCTGCGCGAGGCCGCTCCGGGTTGGACATCTGAAGACGTTCAAGCGGTGACCGGCGCCCGCCTGATCATCCCCGACGACGTTGCGGAGTACGAGGTCTAAAGGCCGCAAAGATTATGGGCACGTTCTCGGTGATGGTCAGCGTTGGCAACCCCAGCGGTGGCGACCAGGTTCAAGTAGAGGCGCTGGTCGACACCGGCGCTTCCGACTCTATGTTCCCCGCTTCATTGCTGGAGGGCCTGCATCTGGAGCCCCGCTCCCAGGTTGACTACACATTGGCCGATGGAACTGAAGTCAGGTTCGGGCGAGGCCAGGCCGTCATAAGCATTGGCGATCGGGACGGAATCTGTCCCGTGATTTTCGGGCCTGAAGGGGACGACAACTGCCTCATCGGTGGAACCGCTCTACAAATCTTGATGTTCGCAGTCGACCCCGTCAACGAAGTTCTGCTACCGACTAATCGGGGCCGGCTTGGCTACGGCGGCAAGTTGTGACCAACCTCCTGCAACTGTGTTCCGCGCGGTTTGGTTTGACTTGCCCGTCCCGTAGTGCTACATTCGACCCACAACTGAACGCCTCACGCGATTCTGGCGGGAGCTTGGGCAAACCAGGCTGAGAGGGCGGCCAACTTCGTCGCCGACCGTCTGTACCTGACCCGGGTAATGCCGGCGGAGGAACAGTAGGTAGCTTTGACATTCGGCCGCCGGGTACCTGCCTGGCGGTTTCGTATTTCGGGCAATTGCCGGCCACGGAACTCCCGTTTCCGGCAGCACACAGGAGAGTGACAGCGATGGCCGACGAACTGGTAATTGGTGGCGTGTCGTTTTCTTCCCGGCTGATCGTCGGCACCGGCCGGCATCGCAGCATGCAGGAAATGGTCGAATCTCTGGAAGCTTCCGGAACCGAGATGGTCACCGTGGCCATCCGGCGCCTCGACCTCGATAACCCCGAGCAAAACATCCTCGAACACGTCAACCTCGACAAGTACCGCATCCTGCCCAATACGGCCGGCTGCCGCACCGTCGAGGAGGCGCTGTTCGTTGCCCGTCTCGGCCGGGAGGTTTGCCAGACCGACTTCGTCAAGCTCGAGGTCATCCCGGACGCCAAGTACCTGTTCCCCGACCCCAACGGGACCCTCGAGGCGGCGCGTCAGTTGGTGGACGAGGGCTTCAAGGTCCTGCCCTACATCCACGCTGACCCGGTCCTGGCCAAGAACCTGGAAGAAGCCGGCTGCGTCACCGTCATGCCGTTGGGGTCCGCCATCGGTTCCGGCCAGGGCATCCACACCGTTGAAGAAGTGCGCATTATCCTGGAAAACGCCACGGTTCCCGTCGTCGTGGACGCCGGCCTGGCCGTCCCGTCCGACGCCTCCAGGGCGCTCGAATTAGGCGCCTCCGCCGTGCTGGTCAACACGGCCATCGCCCAGGCCGAAAACCCGGCCATGATGGCCGACGCTTTCCGCAAGGGAGTGGAAGCCGGGCGCCAGGCCTACCTGGCCGGGCGCATTCCCGTGCGCACCGAGGCCATCCCCAGCAGCCCGCCCACCGACGTGCCCGAACCCGTCGCGGCCGCCTGAGCCTCTCCTCATGGACCCTGTCTTGCCAAATCCAGCCCTGTGCCTGGTCACCGACCGGCGCGTTTGCCCTCCCGACGAATTGCCGGGCCGGGTATCGGCCGCCATCGCCGGCGGCGTTGATATAGTCCAGCTTCGGGACAAGGACGAGCCCGGCAGCAATCTGCTGGAACTGGCGCTGGCTTTGCGCGAAGTCGCCAGGCCACCCGCAATCTTCCTGGTCAATGAGCGCGCCGACGTGGCTATCGCGGCCGGCGCTAACGGCGTTCAGCTGGGCGAAGCTGCCATGCCTACTTCCGCCGTGCGACCCATCCTGCCCGACGGGGCCATCATCGGTCGCTCCATCCACTCGGTGGAAGGTGCCATGCAGGCGGAACAATCCGGCGCGGATTTCCTGCTTGTCGGGACCATGTTCGCCACCCCGGTCTCATCCCGGCGAGGAGCCGTCCGGGCCCGGCCTGTTGGAGCGCATCAGGTCGGCGAACGTGAATACGCCGCTCCTGGGCATCGGTGGCATCACCGCCGACAACGTCGCCCAAGTCATCCGGGCCGGCGCCAACGGTGCGGCGGTTATCACTGCCATCCTCGCCAGCGCGGACCCGCAACGGGAGGCCTCGCGCATAAGATCGGCCATGCGGGACGCGGTAGCCGGCGCGGGCGAGAACCGGAGTCCCGGCAGCCGCTATACTACGAGCCGGAGGTGAGCGTCGGTATGATCACCCTTCAAGTCAACGGCAAACCTCGGGACATCGACGAAGGTCTCAACCTTCAGTCCTATCTCGCCACCATCGACGTCAACATGCGATTCATCGCCGTGGGGTACAACGGCCAGGTGATCCGCAAAGAGGACTTCGAAAAGGTGAAGCTCCACCCGGGCGATGCTTTGGAGATCGTCCGTCCGGTCGGCGGCGGCTGATCCCATGGCCACCGGTTCAGGCAGTGCTGACGCCGCCCTGGATCAATTGTTGGAAGCTGTTGCGGACGCCCACCCGGACCGCGTGGAAGGGTGGCTCCGCAACGAACCTGGCCAGTGGGGCTTTTTCGCCGGGCAGGCCGTCCTCGCCGTCCGTGGTTTGATCGACCGCAGCCTGGAAGAACCGGAGCGGCGCTACGTCTGGCACCGCATGTGGCTCGTCCTCCAGAACCGTCGCGCCGATCTCGAAACTTGGCACACCTGATTCGATCTAATTGGCCGCCGTCACCTGCTCTACCGTTTCACCCAGCCATTCGTTCAACGTCATACCGTCCGGCTCGGCGGCAGCGTCAGCTGCTACATGTACCGCGGCGACGACACTAGCCTCCATCTCACCGGCGATGCTTTCATCCGGTGTTCTCCCACGCTCAGCGCAGAACTTCAGATAATCGTCGAACGAAATCCGGAATTCTTCCTTCACTTGGGCCGGTGTGCTCCCTATAAAGGTTAATCCGTCGCGCCTGCCAGTGACACTGCCAAAAAACTCAGCGTTGTCCTCGTCATAAACCACTACCACCGCATATTCAGCATCCCCCATGGTGCTACCTCCTATCGCTCTTCCGGGGCAATTCCGGCTCTCATCAGGAATTCCCGTACGCTGACCACCGTTCCTTTGTCCAGGTTGTTTCCTGGATGCGGACGGTGCAGTACTCTGAATGAAGCGTCAAGGCGTACCCCTACTCGCGAACCGGCCCGTTCCTCGATATGAGCGCCGCACGCCAACAACAGCGACTCAACGTTATCCCAGCGGATGTTCCCCGATGTAGGCCGCCTGAATATCGCTTCCAGCGTAGCCCGATGCCGTCGCCTCAATGATACCATTACGGGTAGAAATAACTTGCCCCCTCCCTATGGCGCGAGAGGGGGCATCAGCTTTTGGTGACTACCCCACCACCGCGATAGACTCGATCTCCACCACGTACGCCGGGTTGGCCAGCTCGCTCACCACCAGCAGCGTGCTGGTGGGCGGGTTGCTGGGGAACAACTCGCCGCGCACCTTTCGCACCGCCGGCGCGTGCTCGATGCCGGTCACGTAGGTGGTCGTCTTGACGATGTCCGCAAGCGACCCTCCGGCGGCGGTGACGGCAACCTCGATGTTACGCCAGATCTGCCGAGTCTGCTCTTCCGTGTCGCCCGCCCCGACCACGTTGCCGTTCTCGTCCTGCGCGACCATACCGGCGATGTAGACGGTGTTGCCCGCCTTCACCACTGCGCTGAAGCCGGAAGGTGAGGGGTCCGCAATGCCGCTGGGGTTCATGTACTCGCTGTTGGCCATGGTTTGCCTCCGTTTGTTAGTTCGTTGGGATTATACCGTTGCCGGCGCGACGCCGGGCTCGGCCTGAGTTTGAGTAGCGCGCGGCGGCAGCCGCGGCGCTTTTGCCAGGAGGATCAGCATTCCGGCGCCGGCGTACATTGCCATCAGTACGATGAACACCACGCTGTAACTGTGCGTGAACGTCAGCAGGTAGCTGCCGAATACCGGCGCGGCTCCCAACGCCGTGGTCTGCAACGGCCCCAGCGATCCCAGTATGGCCCCGAAGGACCCCCGCCCGAAGTATTGAGCCAGCAGCATGTGCTCCAGCGTCCCCACGGTGTTGGAGAAGAACCCCCACAGAACCGCAAACAGATAGGCCGTCCACACCGAGTGCACGCCGGTGGCCAGGAACACGCCGGAAAGCACCGCGCCGGAAATGGTCGCCACCATGCACGGCCGAGGTCCGAACCTGTCCGCCAGGAAACCCCAGACCAACGTGGTCATCGCCAGCACGGCTCCCAGCGCCCCCACGCCCACGGCCTGCGGATTGCTCAGTCCTGGACCCGTATCGCTCACGAGAAACGGAACCAGGATGTAGCCCAGACCCGCCGACGCGATTATAGCCAGCACCGCGGTTCCGGCGATGCACCAGTAGGCTCGGGTCTTCATTGCCTCGCGGGCTGTCCAACTGAACTCCTGTGTCCCCGCCTGGGCGCGGCGACCCGCCCGCCGTCCGCCGCCGGATTGTGGCGCGGTGTCGGATCCGGGAGCGGGTCGGTCCCCGTCCGGCAGCATGCCGATCTCTTCCGGCGTCCGCCGCATGATGAGGAACACCGGAACCGTCATGGCCATCATGAACAGCCCGACGTATCCGTAGGAGGCCCGCCAACTGTGCGTGGCCGCAATCAGCGAAATGATCTGGATGTTGATCGCGCCGCCCACCGGACGCGCCATGCCGTTGATCGCCAGGGTGACGCCCCGCCGCCGTCGGAAGAAGTTGACCGTCGCCGCCCGGGGAACTATGCCGATCAGGAATGGATTGCTCACCGTCCTGGCGACGATGTAAGCGGCGAAGAACGGCCAGGGGGTATCGGTGTTCACCGCCGAAATCGCCAGCAGCGCGCACCCCACCACCACCAGCCCCACCGTGGTCAGGACCCTGGGGCCGTATCGGTCGGCCAGCGCGCCGGCGAATGGAGCCAAGATCCCCGAAAGCCAGGTGCCGGCGGTCACCGCGATGGACAGCGTCCCGATGTCCCACCCGGTGTCATCCACGATGTACACCTGGATGGCCCCCATCACCACCTGGGACACGCTGGCGCCGGTGGCGGAGGAAAGGCAGGCCATGCCCAGCACCAGCCATCCGTAGAAGAAAGGCGTCGGCGGATGCCAGGCCAACAGGCGGCGCGGAAAGGATCTATTCAGGTACGGCCTCGGATGGAACAACCCAGGGAGACGTTGACGGAAAATGTTGGTAACGCCCAACCCGGTGCGGAATATAAACGCCGGGGGAATATTACTCCCATCCGGTGAATAGGTAAAATGCAACAGCGAAAAATTGAACCGGGGCGGTTGCAATAACCACCCCGGTTCGCTTTCCCCGAAATGTTTGCCGGAGACTAGAAGTCCATCGGCGGGGCGGCGGGCATCGCCGGCGTCGGCTCAGGGATCTCGGTGATCATGGACTCGGTGGTGAGAACCATGGCCGCTACGGAGGCCGCGTTCTGCAACGCCGAGCGGGTCACCTTGACCGGGTCGATGATGCCGCGCTCGAGCATCGGGCCGAACTCGCTGACCTCGGCGTCGTAACCGTAGTCATCGGACTGGTCCTTGACGTCGTGCAAAACCACGGCGCCTTCGCCACCGGCGTTTTCGACGATGATCTTCAGCGGCTGCTCCAGCGAATGCCGGATGATGTTGAGGCCGACAACCTCGTCACCGGTCAGGCCACCGACGCCCTCCAGGGCGCGCTGGGCGCGAACCAGGGCAACTCCGCCGCCGGGCACGATGCCCTCTTCCACGGCGGAACGGGTGGCGGACAGGGCGTCCTCGACTCGGGCCTTCCGCTCCTTGAGCTCGATCTCGGTGGCGGCGCCAACCTTGATCACGGCCACGCCGCCGGAAAGCTTGGCCATCCGCTCTTGCAGCTTCTCGCGGTCGTACTCGGAGGTGGTGTCTTCGATCTGGGCCTTGATCTGGTTGATCCGGGCCTGGATGCCGTCCTCGGAACCGTGACCCTCAACGATGGTCGTGTCGTCCTTGGTGGAGGCGACGCGGCGGGCGCGGCCAAAGTCCTCGACGGTGGCGGAGTCCAGCCGGCGGCCGGTCTCTTCGCTGATGACGGTGCCACCGGTCAGGATGGCGATGTCCTCCAGCATGGCCTTGCGGCGGTCGCCGAAACCGGGGGCCTTCACGGCCAGCACGTTCATGATGCCGCGCAGCTTGTTGACCACCAGCGTGGCCAGGGCCTCGCCGTCCACGTCCTCAGCCACGATGACCGCGTTCTTCTGGCCGACCTGGAGCATCTTCTCCAGGGCCGGTACGAGGTCGGCAACGGCGGAGATCTTCTTATCGGTGATGATGACGAAGGGGTCTTCGATGCCAGCTTCCATGCGGTCGCTGTTGGTGATGAAGTAGGGCGAGATGTAGCCGCGGTCGACCTGCATGCCTTCCACGTACTCGATCTCGTCGGTCAGGCCGCGGGACTCTTCAACGGTGATGACGCCGTCCTTGCCGACCTTCTCCATCGCCTCGGCAATGGTCTCACCGATGGCGTCTTCGTGGGCGGACAGGGAGGCAACCTGGCCGATGCGCTCGCGGGTCTCCACGGGCTGGGACATCGACTGGAGCTCGGTCACGATCTGGCCGACCGCGCGCTCGATGCCGCGCTTGATGGCCATGGGGTTCGCGCCGGCGGTTACGTTCTTGAAGCCCTCGTTGATGATGGCCTGCGACAGCACGATGCTGGTGGTGGTTCCGTCACCGGCGGCGTCGTTGGTCTTCGTGGCGGCTTCCTTGAGCAACTGGGCGCCCATGTTCTCGAAAGCGTCCGGAAGCTCAATTTCCTTGGCGATGGTCACGCCGTCGGAGCAGACCTGAGGCGGGCCGAACTTCTTGTCCAGCACGACGTTGCGGCCCCGAGGGCCCAGGGTAATTTTTACCGAGTCGGCCAGCGTGTCGATGCCGGATCGCAGCGACTTGCGGGCCTCTTCGGAGTACGCCATTTTCTTTGCGGGCATTGCGTTTCTCCTTGAATCAATCCTTCCCGGTCGTTCCCGCCTTCGCGGTAATCCGGGATGTGATGTTGCTTCCCGCGAAAGCGGGGATTGCGAAAGCTAATGCGGTGCGGTTAGCCGATCTTGGCGAGCACGTCCGACTCGCGCATGATCAGGTACTCTTCGTCGCCGTCCTCGTACTCAGTGCCGGCGTACTTCGAGTAGATCACCTTGTCTCCCACGGTGAGTTCCATGGGGATGCGGCTGCCATCGTCGGCGGCCCGGCCGGGACCTACTGCGACGACCTCGCCTTCCTGCGGCTTCTCCTTGGCGGTGTCCGGCAATAGGATCCCGCCTCGGGTCTGCGCTTCCTGTTCCGTCGGCTTGATGACGATTCGCTCACCAAGTGGTGTGAAAGTGGCCACTGAATGCCTCCTTGCGTTGTGTTGTTTGCCTGGTTGATGACGCTACCGGCATGGGCAGCGGTTACTTCTTGCGTGCGTAGTCCGTGGTGTAAAAACCTGATCCTTTGTAGATCACCGGCACCGCGTGAAACACGCGTCGAGTGACGCCGGAACACTCGGGACATTCCCCTTCCGACGACGCGCCGAAACTCTGCCGCTGATCATACTCGTGGTCACACGCAGTACACCGGTATACGTACCTGGGCATGTGTACCTCCTTGCATCGGCCGGTACGTTCGGCCGGCTAGGCTCGTCATCTATTCTCACCTGACCTCAAAGGTTTTCCAATGCCCTTAATGTTAAAATTGCGTTGAAAATCGCCGCACACTGACTGCAATCGGCCACCCTATGGTCACCCGCTATTTCAACTGGCATCCTGTTGGGAGAACCGACGACGACAACGCCGTCGATCTTCAGCCGGAGCTTGAGGGCATCCTGCGCAACGCCGTCCGTGCGTTGGGCGGAAGCGCTGCCGTCGTTGCCACCTGGGACGACGCGGTGCGCCGCTTCGTGGTCACCGGCGCCTATGGTCTGGACGGCCCCCAAATCGCGCGCATCCGCCCGCTGCTCAACGAGGCCATACCAGACCTAGCGCTCAGCCGCGAGCAGTTCGCCCTCCTGTCGGCCTTGTTCCCTCAGTCGGCCCTGCCCGTTTCCACCACCGGGGAAATGCAGAACCCCGTGATGGCCGTCCCCCTGTACACCAACGACGAGACCGTGGGCCTGATCTTCGTCCTCCGCTCCTCCGACGCCGCCAACTTCTCCCAGCTCGACCCTCCGGTGCTGGCCGCTTTCGCCGAGCAAGCGGCCATCGCCGTGCAATCGGCCCGCCTCGCGCACCTGCTCACCCAGGAGAAGCAGCGCGTCGAATCGATCCTGGAGGGCAGCGCCGACGGCATCTACACCGTGGACGCCGACCGCCGCATCGTCAGCGTCAATCCGGCCATGGAACGCATGCTCGGCCGGCCCGGAGAGGAATTGCTGGGCCTGCCCTGCGCCGTCGCCCTCAACTGGCGGGACCGTGAGGGTCGCCCCATCTGTCCCGGCCGCTGCCCCATGCTCCATGCCCACCAGGCCGCCGCCGGTTTGGACGGCAACGTCACCGAACTCGCCGCCACCGCTCGCTCCTCAACCGGCCAGCGTACCGAGGTCGCCCTTGTCTATTCCGTGGTCCGGTCTCCTGAGATGGCCCCGTTAAACGCCGTTGTCAATGTCCGGGACATGACCCGCGTCCGCGAGACCGAAGAGATGCGGTCCACTTTCCTCTCGATGCTGGAACACCAGCTCCAAACTCCTCTGGCCATCATCAAGGGCTACACCAACACCTTGTCCCGACCCGACGCCCAGTGGGACAGCGACACCCTGCGCCGCAGTTTCGAAGCCATCGAGGAAGAAACTGACCGCATGAGCCTGCTCATGGACCGCCTGCTTCTTGCGTCCCGCCTCGAGGCCGGCGCGCTGCCGCTGAGCCTCGAGCAGGTCAACCTGGCCGGCATGGCCGAGAATGTCATCGAACGGCTGCAGCCAACCTCCAAAAAACACTCCCTGTCAGTGTCCTTCCCGGACGACCTGCCGCCGATAACCGGGGACCCCGGCCTGCTGGAGCAGGTGCTGGTCAACCTCGTGGACAACGCCGTGAAATACTCGCCCGACGGCGGACCGGTGGTGGTTTCCGGCGAGCACGACAGCCACGGCGCCGTGCGGGTGACTGTGCGAGATGCGGGCATGGGCGTGCCGCGCTGGGAAACGCGCCGTATCTTCGAGCGTTTCCACCGCTCCCAGAGCCTGGCTTCCACCCATCCCCGGGGCATGGGACTGGGGCTGTACATCTGCGACGCCATAATGAAGGCTCATCACGGAAGCATCTCGGTCCAGAGCGAGCCCGGCCAGGGTTCCGCTTTCACCATCGCCCTGCCCAACGGTTCCGCCCCGCCATGACCGCCTCCGAAAAGCGCACCATCATGGTCGTGGACGACGAGCCGCACATCGTCCGCTTTACCGCCATGAACCTCGAAGTCGAGGGCTACAACGTCGTAACCGCCGAAAACGGAGCCCGAGCCCTGGAAACCCTGGAGGCCGGTCATCCCGTGGATCTCGTCGTGCTCGACGTGATGATGCCCGAAATGGACGGGTTCGAGACCCTGCGCCGCATCCGGTCCGAGTCTTCGGTGCCCGTCATCTTCGTCACCGTGCGCGGCGACGAGGCTGACCGTGTGGCCGGTCTGGACCTCGGAGCCGATGACTACATCACCAAGCCCTTCAGTCCTCGGGAATTGGCCTCACGGATTCGCGCCCTGTTTCGCCGCGCGGATTTGTCAATGATCGAAGCGGCTGAACCGCCCCGCCTGCAGGAAGTCGTCGTCGATGACTGGCTGACCATCAACTTCGACCAGAGCCACGTCACCACCGGCGGTGAGGAAATGCGCCTCCGCCCCACCGAATACCGCCTGCTGTACCAATTGGTCAGCAACCCGGGCCAGTTGCTCAGCCACGACACACTACTCGAACGCGTCTGGGGTCCCGAGTACAAGGGGGAGCACCAGTACGTCCGAACCTACGTCACGTACCTGCGCCAGAAGCTGGAACGCGACCCGCGCAACCCCGAATACATCCTCAGCGAACGCGGCCTGGGCTACCGTTTCCGCGACCTGGACCGCTGACATCAGGGAATTTACATGGATGCACAGGATGGACAAGATTGGATTGATGCGCTGCTCTATAGTGGTTCTGGGCCGAAGCGGGCAGCAGCAGCGCCCCAAGGACGAAAAGGGAGGATTCATCTTATGGCTATGGGATGGTTTCCGTCATCCAACTTATACCATCCCGTTCATCCTGTGCATCCATGTAAATTGTTCCTCCCCTGCAAACTGGGTACGCGCGAGTGACAGGCTGTCGGAGATTCACCCACCCGCATTCCGCGCCATCGCGATCTCGCGGGCCGTCTCTTCCGGAACCGAATCAGTCAACGTGATGCTGTCCACCCACTTGACGCTGGCGTAGCACGCCTGCCCCACGCTCACCAGCCGGCACGGGCCGCCGTGCTCCTCCGGCAAATCGGCGCCGTTCAGCCTCGTCGCCAGCAGAACCCCGGAAGGATCATCCAACGCGACGCCAACACTGAAATCCATCGCTGCGATGGCGGCGAACCGCGCGGCCGGCAGCGGACTCACGATGTCCAGCAACACCGCCAGCGGAACCCCTTCCCATTCCTGGCCCGGCGCCGACCAGCCGTCCACGCACTGGAAGTCGTCAACGATGGTTTGGCGCGTCAACTCCACCAATTCCGCTGCGCTGAACACGGTCGGCCGCTTAACCAATCCCTCCACCCGCAGGCCCGGCCAGGTTTCCGGACGCCCATGGTGGTTGTCGAACACCGGCAGGGAGTTGAAAACGGCATCTCGTTCAGGTCGCGTCATTGTCGATCCTCCAGCCTAAACCGGCGTGCCCCGGGTCATTGTCACGGCAACTACCACCACGAGGATGGTCAGCAGCACGTTGATCCGCGCAATCCATACCACCGACCGCCGGAGTAGCGGCAGGTACCCCGGTGGTTCTTCTCCCGCCTGCATCGCCTCGATCAACCGGTTGGTGTACGGCCCGATGACGAAGTCGTGAATGGCGCTGAGCCAGATCACCACCGCCACCAGGCCCACTTTCACCTGCAGCGTGGCCACGAAGTGCCCGCCCAGGCTGAAAAAGTCCCCAAACCCGATGCCGTACCGCGTCGGCAGGGTGTAAAGGCCCGTCGCCACCAGCAGCACGATGCACACCCACGAAATCCACCGGAACCGCCGCGCCATGCTGCCCAGCATATCGGGCGGCAATACCGGCGGGTTTCCCGGCGCCGGCGCGTACCGACGCATCACCGGGATCAGCACCAGCGCCAGGAACAGGCTCCCGCCGATCCATACGATCGCCGAGGCCAGGTGAATGAATACTGCCGCTTGGTACATGCCTCTCCGCATTGTCGGAGCGTACTCCGGTGGTGGAACCGCTCGCCGCTAACAGCATACACCCACCCCATCAAGGTTGAACGCCGGGCGTCCGGCGGTTATCCTGTGCCCGAACCCGACCAACACGCAATGATCCTTACGTCATCAACGTCGGGATTCCCCGGAGATGAAGCAATGCGATTGGAAGGCAAGGTCGCCATCGTCAGCGGCGGCGCCCACGGCATGGGCGCCGTGGAGTCCCGTCTGTTCGCCCGCGAAGGCGCGAAAGTAGTCATCGCCGACATCCGCGACGACGACGGCCGCCAGGTGGAAGCCGAGATCAACGAAGCCGGCGGAGAGAGCGTGTTCGTCCACACCGACGTGACCAGCGAGGATGCGTGGGCCAACTTGGTCGCCCAGGCCGTGTCCCGTTTCGGCCGCCTGGACATCCTCGTCAACAACGCCGGCATCAGCAGCCGCGCGGTTCCGGACGACGATAGCCTCGAGGCCTGGTCGCGCATCATGGACATCAACTCCACCGGGGTCTTCCTGGGCACCAAGCACGCCATCGGGCAGATGCGGCAGAACGGCGGTGGGTCCATCGTGAATATCTCGTCCATCGCCGGCTTGGTGGGCATGCTCAGCGGACACCCCGCCTACAACGCTTCCAAGGGCTCCGTTCGCATCTTCACCAAGGCCATGGCAGTCCGCTACGGAACCGAAAACATCAGGGTCAACTCCGTCCATCCCGGGTACATGCCGCCCATGATGGGCAACATCTCCACTGAAGACGTGCGGGACGGCCGCCGTTCCATGATCGAAGAGCAGGTGCCCATGGGCCGCGAAGGCCGGCAGGAAGAAGTCGCCAACGCCGTGCTGTTCCTGGCCAGCGACGACGCCTCCTACATCACCGGCGCCGAATTGGTGGTGGACGGCGGCTTTACGGCCCGCTGATCGTTGATGCCCCTGACGCCTTGGAGAACCGGAGCGGCTGACCCATTGCCGGGTCAGCCTACCCCGCCAGGAGCGCAGACCCATCCGAGCCATCGGTAGTATAGGGAGGGAACTGTTTTGCCGATTACCGATGTCACCATCGTCCGCCGTTGCGCCGGCTGTTCCGGGGAATTCGGCACTATGACGGTCAAGAAAGACAACATGCGGCTCATGACCAGCGACCTGACCTGGTGCGACCACTGCGGGAAGGAAACCCGCGAAGTCCGCGACATCGCGGAGCGCGAAGAAGCGGTCAGGGATGAACAGGCCAGCTATCCCGGCAATCCCCCGGTGGAGGACGTCACCGCCGCCGAGTTTCGCCGCCGCCGCTCCGCCGGCATCGGCATCTGACCCCGGACGGCGAGGGAGCAGTTTATGTTTGCGGCAGACGCCATCCTCGAACTGAAAAGACTGGCCGCCACGGAGTCGGCCGATACCGTCGACGGGAATTTTGACCTTGCCACCGGCGCCCTGCTGATCGCGTCCACCGACGACCCCAACGTGGACATCGACGGCTGCCGCGCCAACCTGGATCGCATGGCCGAAGCCGCGCTCGCCCGCACGCCGTCCGAAGCCGGCCCCCTGGAAGAACTCAACGCCATCACCGACCTGCTCTTCGGCGTCATCGGATTTTCCGGCAACCGGGACGACTACTACGACCCCAACAATTCCTACCTCCACCAGGTGCTGGAGCGCCGCCTGGGTATCCCCATCACCTTATCCCTGCTCTGCATCGAGGTTGGCCGGCGCGCCGGCGTGCCGGTGCTGGGCATCGGTATGCCGGGCCACTTTCTCGTCCGCCACCGCGACGAAGATAACTATTTCGTGGACGCCTTCAACGGCGGCCTGTTGATGAACCGCGACGAATGCGGCGCCGTTCTGCGGCAGGCCGCCGGCGAGGACGCCCGCCTGGAGGAACGCCACCTGAATCCAGTGACCCCGCGGGAAATCCTCGCCCGGGTCCTCCGCAACCTCAAGGCAATCTATTGGGACCGCGAGGAGTTTGACCGGTGCATCACCACCATCGGCGCGCTGATGGCCGTCCTGCCCGACCGGCCCGAAGAGCAGCGCGACCGTGGCGTGGTGCACCTCAAGGCCGGCAATCATCAACAATCTGCCGACGACTTCGCCGCGTATATTGAAGCAGCGCCCCACGCCGACGATATCGAGACCGTCAGGAATGCCCTGTCCAGATTGAGAGGTACGCTATCCTGAGCACCCAATAACCCATCCCAACGAATGGAGCGTGATAATGCTTCGATACCTATTGGTCGGAATTGGAATACTCATCATCATCCCTGTGGCGTGGCTGGCCTGGTGGCTCCTCAGTCCACTGATCACCACCACCGAAGTTCACGAGGAATTCCCCCTGGCCCACCAGGCCGTCGTCCCCGCCAACATGACCATGGCCGATGTTGAAGACGCCATGGCCGCCGCAGCCAACCTGGAGCGCCCGGTTGACGAGGCAATGCCTGTCTCCTCGAGCTCTGCCGGCTCCCAGGCTCAGCCGCAGGCCGGCCTCACGGGACAGTTCCGCGACGCCGACTCCTTCCACAAGGGCTCCGGCACTGCCACGGTTTATGACCTCGGCTCAGCCGGGGGGAACGTGCTGAGACTGGAGGACTTCCGCGTCACCAACGGGCCGGACCTCCGCGTGCTCCTGGCCAACGCCCCCAACCCCGAGAGCCATTCCGATCTGGATAACGCGGGCTACGTTGAGTTGGGCAAGTTGAAGGGCAATGTCGGCTCGCAAAACTATGACATACCGTCCAGCGTATCGCTGGCCGATGTCCAGAGTGTGGTCATATACTGCAACCCGTTCCGAGTGGTATTCAGCGTCGCTACGCTGGAGACCTCGTCGGGATAATCAACGTCGAGGGCCGACCTCATGGCCTACCTGCCGATAGAAGAATACGGAATCGTCGGCAACATGCGGACCTGCGCCCTCATCGGCGTCAATGGGTCCGTGGACTGGTTCTGCTGCCCCGACTTCGATTCCCCTAGCGTTTTCGGCGCAATCCTGGACGACAAGAAGGGCGGCTACTTCAGGATTGCTCCGCTGCTGGACGATCCGCCTGTACAGAAGCAGGTCTATTGGCCCGACACCAACGTGTTGATCACCCGGTTCCTGGCGGAAAACGGCGTCGCCGAAGTCATCGACTTCATGCCGGTGTCGTCACCGCAACACCCGCATCGCCACACCGAATTGATCCGACGGGTCAATTGCGTCCGGGGCGTCGTCCCCTTCTTCCTGGAGTGCTATCCCGCATTCAACTACGCTCGGGACAAGCACCGTGTCGAGATGAACGAGAATGGGGCGGCCTTCATCTCCAACGACCTGGGCCTGCAGCTGTCCACCGATATCCTCCTGGAACAGCACGATGGCGGCGTCCTCGGCGCCTTCGTCCTCAACGAAGGCCAGTCCTCCACCTTCTCCATCGGCATCATGGGGGACGAGTCCGTCGACTACCATCCTCCGTCCGAACGCGAGAGCACCGCTCTGTTCGAGGAAACCGTCTCCTACTGGCGCAACTGGCTTTCTCAGTGCACCTACAAGGGCCGGTGGCGGGAGATGGTCGAGCGGTCCGCCCTCGTCCTCAAGCTGCTCACCTACGAACCCACCGGCGCCATCGTCGCCGCGCCCACCTGCAGCCTCCCGGAGGAACTCGGAGGCGTCCGCAACTGGGATTACCGCTACACCTGGATCCGTGACGCCGCCTTCACCCTGTACGCCCTCCTCCGCATCGGCTTCACCAACGAAGCCAGCCAGTTTATGCACTGGCTGGAGGCGCAAATCGATCCCTTCGACGGCGACTGGAGCAACATCCAGATCCTCTACGGCATCGACGGCCGCCGCAACCTCAACGAGGTGACCCTGGATCACCTGGATGGATACCGGGGCTCAAAGCCCGTGCGCATCGGCAACGGCGCCTACGACCAGCTCCAGCTGGACATCTACGGCGAACTGATGGACTCCGTCTACCTGTTCAACCGGTACGGCGAACCCATATCCTTCGACTTCTGGACCAAACTCCGCCAGATGACCAACTGGGTCTGCGACAACTGGCGCCTGGCCGACGAGGGAATCTGGGAAACCCGCGGCGGACGGCAGCAGTTCGTCTACTCCAAGTTGATGTGCTGGGTCATGCTCGACCGCGCCCTGAAGCTTTCGGAACTGCGTTCTTTCCCTTCCGAGCGCCAACGCTGGATCTCCACCCGCGATGAAATCTACGAGGAGATCCAGAGCCGCGGCTGGAACCAGGACCGCCAGGCCTTCGTCCAGCACTACGGCAGCGACTCGCTGGACGCATCCAACCTGCTCATGCCGTTGGTCTTCTTCATGTCGCCCACCGACCCGCGCATGTTGAGCACCATTGACGCCATCAACCGCAGCCCCCAGCAGGGTGGGCTCGTATCTGACAGCCTCGTCTATCGCTACAACCACGAGCAGTTCGCCGATGGTCTGACCGGACACGAGGGCACGTTCAACATGTGCACTTTCTGGCTCGTCGAGGCGCTCACCCGCGCCGGCTGGGGCGACCCCCGACGGCTCGACCAGGCCCGCCTCATGTTCGAGAAGATGCTGGGCTACGCCAACCACCTGGGCCTTTACGCCGAGGAGACCGGCCCCAGCGGCGAGGGCCTCGGCAATTTCCCCCAGGCCTTCACCCACCTCGCCCTGATCAGCTCCGCGTTCAACCTCGACCGCGCACTGGCCGGCATCCGGTAATCAACCCCGCAATCAATAAGGAGCAGCCAGTATGCCCATCGAACAGGTATCGCCCGGTCTGGAACGCATCATCGACTTGGACCAGGAAGTCCAATGGCTCGCCAGCGGTTTTGGCGGTGACGGCTCCGCCCTCGGAGTGCCCTGGTGGCCCGCCGAAGGCCCGGTCTGGTTCCAGGAGGGTGGCTACCTGCTCTTCAGCGACATCGGCGGCAACCGCCGCATGCGCTACAACGACGCCGACGGCCTGTCCGAATTCCAGGCCGGCACCAACGAGGCCAACGGCCTGACCCGCGACCCCCAGGGCCGGCTCCTGGCCTGCGAGCACGACGCCCGCCGCGTCACCCGGCAGGAACCCGACGGCAGCATCACCGTCGTCGCCGACAGCTACCAGGGCAAGCGGCTCAACCGCCCCAACGACCTGGTGGTCAGGTCCGACGGCTCCATCTACTTCACCGACCCGTACCGCGACACCTACCCCGGCATGGAATTGGGTTACGCCGGCGTGTATCGAGTATCCCCGGACCTCAGCGACATCACCCTGCTCATCGACGACTACGTTGGCCCCAACGGCCTCTGCTTCTCGCCGGGCGAGAGCATCCTGTACGTCAACGACTCCCGCGTCGGCCTGATCAAGGCGTGGGACGTCCGCCCGGACGGCGGCATTGACAACGGCCGGCTGTTCTGCGTAGTGAACGACGAGCGCGGCGGCGTACCGGACGGCATGAAGTGCGACCTGGAGGGAAATCTCTACAGCACCGGGCCGGGCGGCGTCTGGATTATCGCTCCAGACGGTCGGCATCTCGGCACGATTGCCCTCGGCGAAGGCCGGCGGGCCACCAATGTCGGCTTCGGCGGCGGCGACTGGCGGACGCTGTACATTACGACCTTCCATGAACTGTGCCGGGTGCGGGTGAACATTCCGGGCGTACCGGTTCCCCGCGTCATCTGAACCCGTCCACCGCGACTTTGAGGGGCGACGCGTGCGTCGCCCCTCATTCTGTCCTCGCGGCCGTCTCGTGGACGCCGATTTGAACCGTTCACCCTTGCGGGGAAAGGGTCATTGCGAGCGAAGCGTGGCAATCTCGTTGGCGTAGGCGAGACCTCTGGAGCATACGTTGCTACTACGGCATCGAGATTGCCACGGCGCGAGCGCCTCGCAACGACAATCCACCGGGTCTTGAAAACCTGCGCCGGCTTATCTCCCGGTGCGAATGTAGTCCGCCACCTTCTCGCCGATCATAATCGTGGTCGCGTTGGTGTTCGCTCGGATGCAGTCCGGCATGATGGACGCGTCAGCCACCCGGATGTTCTCCAGCCCGTGGATCCGGCCCTGTTGGTCCACCACGGCCATGCCGTCGCTGGCCGGCCCCATCTTGCATGTCCCCGAAACGTGGTGCGATGTGCCCGAGTTCCGCATCAGCCAGTCGTCCAGCGCCCCGTCCGACGTCAAATCGGCATCGACCGGATTGACCCGCTCCAACAGGATTTCCCGGTAGGAGGGGTGCTCTCCGATCTCGACGCACGTGCGAATGGCCTTGCGCATCCGCTCCAGGTCAAACGGCTCCTCGTAGTAGTTGTAGTCCAGGAACGGGTACTCCAGCGGGTCGTTGGACTTCAGGCGCAACTCGCCCTTGCCCAGCGCCAGTTGCAAGCTCGCGCTGATCCCGATGTAGTTTTCGTCATCGTCGATTGTCACCTGCGCCGGTCGGTGCTCCGAGGTCATCAGGAGCGGCGAAATCTGCATGTCGTTGCGCAGGTACGAGTCCTCAACGGTGTACCTGAGGCCAACCTGGATCGCCGCCGCCTGCACGTCCGGCCGGTCGCCGGCAGCGCGGAACAGCACGCACGCCGAGGGATGGTCCCGCAGGTTCTGGCCCACGCCCGGCAACTCGTGCACCACCGGGATGCCCACCTCGCGCAGATGGTCCGCCGGCCCGACGCCCGACAGCAGCAGCAATTGCGGCGACGCGATCGCCCCGCTGCTCACCACGACCTGGCCGCCTTCCACGACGAACCGCTCCCCGCCGCTCTCCACCTCGACTCCCACGGCTCGCGTCCCGTCGAACACCACCCGGCAGGCCTGCACGTTCGCCCGCAGCGTGAAGTTCAGCCGATGGCGCGCCAAGTTCAGATAGGCCAACGCGGTGCTGATCCTGACCCCGTCCAGGGTGTTGCGCGCCCGCGGCGACACGCCCGTCGATTCCGGGTGGTTCTGGTCCGGATCGTCGTTGAAACCCAGCGCCAATGCCGCGTCTTTGAAAGCCACCGAGTGCGGCAACCACTCGTCCTGCCGGTACCGTCGCACCGGGATGGGGCCGTCCGTCCCGTGCCAGTCGTCCTGGAAATCGTGGTCGTTTTCCATCCGCCGGAAAAACGGCAGCACGCTGGTGTAGCCCCACTCGTCGTTGCCCCATTCCGCCCACCGGTCGTAGTCCTCCGGGATGCCCCGATACAGAACCTGCCCGTTGATGGCCGAGGAACCGCCGGTGGCCTTTCCTCTGGGGATCACCAGGTCGGTCTGTTGCGCCGTCACCCGGGCGTTGTACGCCCAACTGTGCGGGCCGTAGGCCGAAAAGAAAACGTTGTTCCCCAGTTTCAGGTCATCCGGCAGGTGGTTGAAGTCGGGGTAGTCGGGTCCCGCCTC
Organism: Dehalococcoidia bacterium; assembly: GCA_965203985.1. Lineage (GTDB taxonomy): Bacteria > Chloroflexota > Dehalococcoidia > Lucifugimonadales > UBA3495 > Bin87. Next base: position 61,651 of record CBDBDS010000010.1, on the reverse strand, counting down.
CAGTAGCAGTACGCTCTTGTCCGGGTCTTCGGAGAGGCGAGTGGCAATGGTCGATCCGGCCGAGCCGGCACCCACCACGATATAGTCGTATCGCATCGGAACCTCCTGTGGCAGCATCTGGTTGTCTCGCGCAATACTAGCCGACCCCGATTGCACGGGCAAGAAACCCGCGAGCCTCACACCTATCTAGTTTGCGGCGGAGAAACATCAGAAGCAGGATTTTCAAGATTTGAGGATTACCAGCATTGGAACCGTTCTGTGATGGATATCTCCCAATCCTGCCAAATCATAAAATCCCGAAAATCCTGCTTCTGACGATTTACGAAAGGCGGTACGCCTGAGACTTCCGAGCCACGTATGAGCTGCACATCCCCGATGTGAATTTCCCTACTTCGGTCCCCGGTATCTATCGAAATCACTGACACAATCCCGCCGTTCCCGCCCAAACCCTGTGCTAGAATCCCTGCGATGAGCGCCACTCTAACCGATCCCCTGGGCTATTGGGTTGCCCTGAGCCGCGTCCCCCGCCTGGGTTCCGCCCGTTTCCGCCTCCTCGAGTCCTTCTTCCGTGGCGACCTGTCGGCGGCGTGGAAGGCCCCCGCGCGCGACCTGCGCGCCGCGGGAGTGGGCCGAGCGGTCGCCCAATCCATCATCGATGCCAGGGAAACTTCCTCACCGGACCAGGAATTGTCCCGTCTCTACGACGCCGGAGTTTCGGCGATCAATTGGCACGACCCTGCCTATCCGGCCCGACTTAAGGAGACCGACGACGCGCCGCCAGTGCTCTACGTGCGCGGGACGCTGCCCGCCGTCGACGTGCCGTCCATCGCCGTTGTCGGCACACGGCGCCCTACGGATTACGGCTGTCGGGTCACCGCCGATCTGTGCTCGTCCCTGGCCGCCCACGGGGTGGTCGTGGTCAGCGGCCTCGCCCTGGGCATCGACGCCCGCGCCCACCAGGCCACCGTGGATGCCGGCGGCACGACGGTCGCCGTGCTTGGAAACGGGTTGGACACCGTTTACCCCCGCGAAAACCTGCGGCTGGCCGAGCGGATCGTCGCCGAGGGCGGCGCCATCATCAGTGAATTTCCCCTGGGCGTCCGCCCCGAAGCGTCAAACTTTCCCCGGCGCAACCGCATCATCAGCGGCATGACCCTGGGCACACTGGTCACTGAGGCCGGAGAGACCAGTGGCACCCGGTGGACCGTGTACCACGCCCTGGAGCAGAACCGTGAGGTCTTCTGCGTCCCGGGCAGCGTATACTCAGAGTCCAGCCGGCTTACCAACCGGCTGATCCGCGAGGGTGCAAAGCTGGTTTGCAACGTAAACGATATACTGGTAGAAATCGGACTGGAAACCTCGGATCGACAGATACCCCTGGAACTGTCCGACGCCCAGGCATCAACCGACACGTCCGCCAAATCTGGCGCGAATGGCAGTGCAGAAACGGCGCGCGCCCGTTACCAACATCCGGTAGAATGTCAGCCCACCGCCTCGGAACCCCCCGACACCGACGAGGCTGAACTGCTTCAACACATCGCCAGGGAACCGGTACACATCGACGACCTGGTAGCCCTCAGCGGCCGGCCCGTCGCGGAAATCAGCGGTCTGCTCACTATGCTTGAGCTCAAGGGCCTGGTCAGACAAGTTGGGACCATGCATTACCAACTGGTCGCCTGAACTGGAGACGAACTTTTCCTATGCCGCCCAAGACAGGAACCTCGGCTAAAACCACCCGGACAACCAAGGGTCGCACCGGTCAGTCCCGGCGATCCGGATCACGCGCCGCCGCCAAGTCCGGTTCCCAGGCCTCCGCCGCCGGCCGCGCCGCCCGTATGCCTTCCTCCAAGGGCAAGCGTCTCGTCGTCGTCGAATCACCGGCCAAGGCGCGCACCGTCGGCCAGATCCTGGGCAACAAGTACTTGGTCACCGCCTCCATGGGCCATGTGCGCGACCTGCCCAAGTCCACCCTCGGCGTGGACACCGATCAGGATTTCAACCCCAAGTACCTCACGATGAAAGACAAGCGCGACCTGGTCAAGGAACTCAAGGAAGCCGGGGCCAAGGCCTCGGACATCTTCCTGGCCACCGACCCCGACCGGGAAGGTGAGGCCATCTCCTGGCACTTGCAGGCCGCGGCCGGCTGGGACAAGTTCGAAAAGCCCCCCAAGCGCGTGGTGTTCCACGAGATCACCAAGCAGGCGGTCGAAGAGGCGTTCGAGCATCCCCGCGAAATCGACATGCAACTCGTCAATGCCCAGCAGGCCCGGCGCATCCTGGACCGCCTGGTGGGATACGAAATCAGCCCGTTGCTGTGGCTCAAGGTCAAGCTCGGTCTGTCGGCCGGGCGCGTGCAGTCCGCCGCCCTGCGCATGATCGTCGACCGCGAACGGGAAATCACCGCCTTTGTGCCGCAGGAATGGTGGTCTCTGGAGGCAGAACTTCACAAGGATACCGATCCCAATCTCCCGGCCAATCTCTTCACTGCGACCCTGCATTCCCGGAAGGGATCGCGCAAGCTGAGCATCAACGACGAAGCCACGGCCCGCGGCTTGGAAGCCGAACTCCAGGGCGCAGACTATTCGGTTGATACCGTCGAAAAGAAGCCGCGCCGTCAGCGTCCCGCCCCGCCCTTCATCACCAGCACCCTCCAGCAGGACGCTGGGCGCAAGCTGCGGTTCACCGCCCAGCGCACGATGGCCCTGGCCCAGCAGCTCTACGAGGGCCTGAACGTCGGCAGCGAAGGTTCGGTCGGCCTCATCACCTACATGCGAACCGACAGCGTCAACGTCGCCGATACCGCGGTGCGCGAGACCCGCGATTACGTCCGTCAGCGCTTCGGCAAGGAGTACGTGCCGGACAAACCGCGCGCGTACCGGACCCGGAGCAAGAACGCCCAGGAAGCCCACGAAGCCATACGCCCCACCTCGGTGGGCCGCACGCCCCAGGCCATGGCCGCCTTCCTGGACCGAGACCAGTTGCGCCTTTACACCCTGATCTGGGAGCGCATGGTCGCCAGCCAGATGGCTGACGCTATGCTGGAAGCGACCACCGTGGAGATCGACGCCCGTTGCGTCGCGCCTTCGGATAGCGTGTTCCGTTTCCGCGCCACCGGCTCCGTGCTCAAATTCCCCGGCTTCCGCGCTGTCTACCTCGAAGGACGCGACGATGCCGCCGACGGTGGCGAAAATGCCCTGCCCGAATTGGCCGCCGGTGACGGTCTGAAAAACCAGAAGCTCGAGGCCAACCAGCACTTCACTCAACCCCCTCCCCGGTTCACCGAGGCCACGCTGATCCGCGAGATGGAGGAAAAGGGCATCGGCCGCCCCAGCACCTACGCCCCCACCATCGCCACCTTGGTCGAAAGGGAATATGTCCAGCGCGAGCAGCGCCGGCTGTCCCCCACCGAATTGGGCTGCACGGTCACCGATCTCCTCACCGAGCGGTTCGCCGACGTGATGGCCCCCGAGTTCACCGCCAAGATGGAGGAAGATCTGGACAGCGTTGCCCAGGGCGAACAGGACTGGGTGCCCATGCTCCGCGACTTCTACGGGCCGTTCCACCAGGCGGTAAATCTCGCCGAGCAGGCCTTCACTCCTTCGTGTGAAAAATGCGGGCAACCCATGACCATGATGATGGGCCGCTTCGGCAGGTTCCTCGCGTGCAGCGGCTATCCCGCCTGCCAGAACACGCGCAACATGCGGGACAACGGCGAACGCCCCCCCGACGAACCCACCGACGAGATCTGCGAGAAATGCGAGCGCCCCATGGTCATCAAGACCGGACGCTACGGGCGTTTCCTGGCTTGCACCGGGTACAACGCCGAAGACAACCCGTGCGACAACCGCCGCAACATCGTCACCAAGAGCGACGTGCCCTGCCCCAAGTGCGGCGGGGATCTCGTGCAGCGTCGCGCCCGGAAATCCGGTCGGCCCTTCTGGGGCTGCGCCCGCTATCCGGAATGCGAGTTCCTGGTGAACACCGAGCCCCTTCCGGCTCCGTGCCCCGATTGCGGCGGTATGCTGGTCACCGCCGCCCGCGGTAGCGCCCGCTGTACCGATTGCAAGTGGAAGGGCGACCCGCCCGCAACCGAGCCCAGCGACGCAACCCCCAGCGCCGCCCCGGAGTTGGCTGGCGTTGGCGGCTAGCTCAACAGACGTCGCGGCCCTGCCGCGGGACTCCAAGGGTTGCGCTCCGGCCACCGCCGATCTGCTGGAGCGTTACGGGCTATACCTGACCGGGCAGCGCGCGCTGTCCGACAACACCCGGCGCATCTACGTCGACGATCTGCACACCTTTCTGGACTACTGCCGGAGCAACGGCCACGGCCTGCGCGACATGGATCGCCAACTCCTCCGGGGATACGTCGCCTTCCTCGCCACCGCTGGGAGATCCGACGGCCCTCGGCCCACCGGCTATGCCCGCGTCAGCATCGTCCGCAAACTCACCGCTCTCCGCACTTTCTACAATTTCCTGGTCCAGGAGGGATGGTTCAGTTCCACGCCGGTCCCGTCGGCTCGTTCGTTCCCGGTCAAGGTGGAAAAGCCGCTGCCCAGCTTCCTCGGAAAGCAGGAGGCCACCCGCCTGCTGGCTGCGCCCGACGATGACACCCCGTCCGGTCTCAGGGACCGCGCCATCCTCGAGGTCCTGTACGCCTGCGGCGTCCGTCTGGCGGAGTTGCAGGGCATGAATTTGGGTGACATCTATCATGATCGCCGCGAGATTCTCGTCCGCGGCAAAGGCGACAAGGAACGCTGGACCCTGTACGGCGCTCCCGCCCAGGATGCGTTGGACCGCTACCTGCAGGACGGACGGCCCCATTTCGCCGCCACCGGCGCGCACAGCGATCCGCTGTTCGTCAATCGCTATGGCGGTCGCCTGTCCCGCCGCAGCATCGAGAAAATCGTCCGGGATTACGCCGCCCGCGCCGGCCTCAAGGACGGCATCCACACCCACACCCTGCGGCACAGTTTCGCCAGCCACATGCTCGAGGGCGACGCCGACCTCCGCGTGATCCAGGAACTCCTCGGCCACAGCAGCGTTTCCACCACCCAGCTCTATACCCACATCACCAAGCAGGAAGCCCGCCGCGCCTACATGGACTTCCATCCCCTCGCGTCCGAATCCGATCCCAACACCGACCGGGCACCGCAAGAAGAATGACCAGCATCCTCGTTCTTCACGGACCCAACCTCAACGCCCTGGGCCGTCGCGACCGGCATCATTACGGTGTCCTGACCCTGGACGAGATCAATCGCCGCATCAGCGACCGCGCCGCCGCGTTGGACGTCTCCGTGGAATGTTTCCAGTCCAACCACGAGGGCGCGCTGGTCGACAAGCTCCAGGAATGCGCTGGTTCAATCGACGGGGTCGTCATCAACGCGGGCGCGCTGACCCATTACGGCCTGTCGCTGAAAGACGCTCTCACCGACGCCGGCGTCCCCGTCATCGAGGTCCACCTCAGCAACATCCACGCCCGCGAGGAGTGGCGACGCCATTCGGTGTTGGCCGACACCGCCCGCGGCCAAATTGCCGGGCTCGGTTGGAGAGGCTATACTGCTGCACTGGAAGCGTTGGCCGGCATCATTGCCGACGAGTCCGGTTAGCGCCCGTCATCTGCGGTCGGCGAACCGCCCGGGGGATTTCTGATATGAGCATCAACTTTGGCGACCTCAACAAGGGCATGGTAATCGAGTTGGAAAACCAGCCTTGGCAGGTCATGGATTACGAGCGTCACAAGATGCAGCAGCGCGCTCCCGTTACCCGCATCAAGATGCGGAACCTGGTCAATGGCACCGTCATCGAGCGCACTTTCCAACGGTACGACACCGCTTTCAGCCTGGCCGAGGTCGACAACCGCGAGACCCAGTATCTCTACACCGACGGGTCGAGCTACTACTTCATGGACCAGGAGACTTTCGATCAGCACGAGCTCACCGCCGACCAACTGGGCGACACTCTGGGCTACCTGACCGAAAGCATGATGGTCGAGCTGGTGTTGTATAAGGGCAACCCCATCAACGTGAACCTCCCCATCCACGTCGAGCTTGAGGTCGTCGACACGCCGCCCGCCTTCAAGGGTGACACCGCCCAGGGCGGCAACAAGCCGGCCACCCTGGAAACCGGCCTGCGCATAACCGTCCCGATGTTCATCACCCCGGGCACCCGCGTAAAGGTGGATACCCGCAACGGGACCTACTCCGAACGCGTATCGTAGATCAGGAGATCTTGCGCGTCGCCATGGGTGCCGCTCCATGCTGTCGCCGGTAGTACACACCGTCAGCCAGGTGGCCGTCTATCTCAAGGATAAGCTTGAGTCGGACGGCTTCCTCTCACGCCTGACCGTCCAGGGCGAGATCGCCAACCTCCGCACCGTTGCATCCGGCCATTCGTACTTCACCCTGCGCGAGGACGGCAGCAGCATCCGCTGTGTCATGTTCCGCGGCCGCTCCGGTCAGGAATACCTGGAAGACGGTCAGGAAATCCTCGCCGGCGGAAACTTCACCTTCTACCCGCCGTCGGGCGAAGCCAACATGCAGGTTTCAGCCGCGCTCCCCGTGGGCGCCGGCGCCCTGGCTCTGGAGTTGGCTCGCCTCCGACAGCAGTTGGCGGCCGAGGGCCTTTTCGACCCTTCCCGCAAACGGCCGCTGCCGGTTTTCCCCAGGGTCATCGGCGTGGTCACTTCGCCCAGCGGCGCAGTCTGGCAGGACATCCGGAACGTCGTCATGCGGCGTTACCCCCTCGCCGAGTTGCGCCTGTCTCCCACTTCCGTCCAGGGCGACGGGGCCGGCCAGTTGATCGCCGACGCAATCCGAGCGCTCAACGACGAGAGCATGGCCGACGTCATCATAGTTGCGCGCGGCGGCGGGTCTCTTGAAGACCTGTGGTGCTTCAATTCGGAGGAGGTCGCTCGCGCCATCTTCGCCAGCAGCATCCCCATTGTCTCCGGCGTCGGCCACGAGACCGACACCACCATCGCTGACGAGGTTGCCGACAGCCGCGCTCCCACGCCATCGGCCGCCGCCGAACTGGTTACCCCTGATCGCAACCAACTCATGGCCGACATTTTCGGCGCACGTCAGCATATGACGTCGGTCGTGGTGGGTCACGTCGACCGTCTCCGGTCATCGGTTCTCTTCCACCAACAGCGCCTGCAGCGTCGCGCGCCCGACATTGCCTCCATGCGCCGCCGCGTCGACGAATTCGCGGAACGCGCCGCCGCGTCCATTCGTCATCGCCACTCGTTGGTGGGGCGGGACGTTGCCACGCTGGTAGGGAAATTGGGCGCGCTCAACCCCGCCGATACCCTGCGCCGCGGCTACGCCGTCGTTCGCCTGTCCGGCGACGGCGCCGTGCTCACTTCGCCCGAGCAGGTTTCCGACGGCGCCCAGCTCGACATCTCCTTGGCCGGCGGCCACTTGGCGGCTACGGCCGGCCATCATCCCGCGTCCCCTGGTTCAGATGGTGTCCCCCGGGAAATCCCGTCCGCACCGGTCGCCAGCGATCCGATTGCCGCCTCAAACCCGCGCAAGCGCGGCGGCCGGCGTTCCTCCGGCTCCCCTCCGGCCATGAAGCCGCTACTGTAGCGGCCGTCCCGAACCATGACGGACATCACGGAACCCAGCGACGCCTGGCGGGCACAACTCGCCTCGATGCCCTTCGAGGAGGCTTATCGTCGCCTCGAGGACACCGTCTCCCGCCTCGAACAGGGCGAACTATCGCTCACTGACGCGGAACGCCTCTACCACGAAGGCATGGAATTGGCCGGCCGTTGCCAGGAGCTTCTCACCGAAACCGAACTCCACATCACCCAGATCGGAGACGGCCGCGCTCCTGCCCCATCGACCGCTCCCGAGTATCCGCTCGCCAATGACGACTGGGAACCGCCGCCCCCGTTGGAACCCGACGACCCCTCCCTGTTTGATGATGACGGTCCGCCGTTCTGATCCTTGGCGATGTACCGGCTCGGCCTGATGCTGCGGATAGGATGGTTTTCCACCGGCCGGGGAGATGGCTCGCGCGGCCTGCTCCGTTTCATCCGTGACGCCATCGAACAGGGTCGCTTGGACGCCGAGATCGAGTTCGTTTTCAGCAACCGTGAGCCGGGCGAGGCCGACGGATCTGACCGGTTCTTCGACCTGGTTCGATCCTGCGGTCTGCCGCTGGTAACCCTGTCGTCCGGCCGCTACCGGCGGGAACACGGTGGCGGGCCCATGGCGCGCCATCGCGTCGGTTTTGATCGCGAGGCCATCCGGCTCCTGGAACCCTATCGACCCGACGTTTGCGCCCTGGCCGGGTACATGCTCATCTGCAGCGGCGAAATGTGCCGGCGCTACCCCCTGCTGAACCTCCACGGCGCACTGCCGGACGGGCCCACCGGAACCTGGCAGTCGGTAATCTGGCAGTTGATCGCATCTCGGACCCAGCAAACCGGAGCGATGATCCACCTTGCCACGGAGGATGTGGACCGCGGCCCCGTGCTGTCCCATTGCGTAGTGCCGATAACCGGCAACGGTTTCGATCGCTATTGGGATATGATGCACGAGCGCGACGCGGCGGATATCCGGGCCGCTGAGGGCGAAGACTTCCCGCTGTTCCAGCGCATCCGTGAAGCCGGCTACCGCCGCGAACCCTACTTGATCCTGGAAACCCTCCGCGCCGTCGCCGACGGGAGGTTACAGGTCAGGCCGGAAACCGCCCTGGACGCATCGGGGCAACCCCTGGAACTTCTCTATCCGGGCGGCCTGCCTCTCACCGAACACATCGAGGCCGCGCTTTCCGGCGGATAAAAGCTACGCGGACTTTCTTTGCTGGCTCGACCGCGAACGGGCCAGCGCGCTCTTCAGCGTCAGGTGCCGCCCGCCGCCGCGTCGGTACAGTCTGGGGGACGCCTCCCCTGTGATGGCCTCGCCGTGAACGACGCAGCGGCCGATATCGCGCAACGACGGCAGCTCGTACATCACTTCCATCAGCGCGTCTTCGACGATGTGCCGCAGGATACGCGCGCCGGTCTGGTAGGTCAGCGCCCGTTCGGCGGCCGCCTCCAGCGCGTCCTCGGTGAATTCCAGCTTGACGTTGTCCAGGTGGAACAGCCGCTGGTACTGCTTGACTATCGCGTTTCTCGGCTCCACCAGCACCCGGATCAGGTCCTCACGATCCAGCGGCTGCAACGCCGCGACCACCGGAAGCCGGCCCACCAGTTCCGGAATGAACCCGAACTGGAGCAGGTCCTCGGGCGTCACCAGGTCCAGCATTGCGACGGAGTTCGCCTTTTTTTCGGATCGATCCTGGCCCTGCGCCAGGAATCCCATCGCCGACCCCGACGACACCCGCTTGGAGATGATCTCCTGTAACCCGTCGAAAGCTCCGCCGCAGATGAACAGGATGTTCCTGGTGTTAATCTGCAACATCTCCTGGTGCGGATGCTTGCGGCCGCCCTGTGGCGGCACGTTGGCGACGCAGCCTTCGATGATCTTGAGCAGTTCCTGCTGAACCCCTTCGCCCGCCACGTCCCGGGTGATCGAACGGTTCACCCCTTCTTTCCGCGCGATCTTGTCCAACTCATCGATGTATATGATCCCCTGCTCCGCCCGCTGGATATCCCAATCGGCGGCCTGGATCAACCGCAGCAGGATGTTCTCCACATCCTCCCCGACGTAGCCCGATTCCGTCAGTGATGTCGCGTCGCATATCGCGAAGGGCACGTCCAGCGACCGGGCCAGCGTTTCAGCCAGCAAGGTCTTTCCGGATCCGGTTGGGCCGATCAGCAGAATATTGGACTTCTGTACTTCGACGTCCGGGTCCGTCGCTTCGCTGCGGATGCGCTTGAAGTGGTTGTACACGGCGACGGCCAGAGTCTTCTTGGCCTTCTCCTGCCCGATCACGTAAGCGTCGAGGCTGGAATAGATCTCCCTGGGTACCAGCGTTCGGTTTCCCCCGCCGCGCTTGGGCGGAGGACTGTCCGCCGATTCGACCCGGTCGTTGGTATGGGCCCGACCGCCGTCGTCGTTTCGACGCTTCTTGCCTCCGCGCTCGGCCACGTAGTTGGCCAACTCGCGGATGCAATCGAAGCAGATGCCACCCCTGGTCTGACCCGGCGGCCGCACCAGGCGACCCTGCGGAAACAGGCTGCCGCAGAATGCGCAACGATGAGCATTGCGATTGGAACTGCGGCTTCCGGTGGTCATCGGTGCGTCCTCCGGTCGGGTGTATGGATCGGTGTCCGACCGTTACGCGGCTTCCGCGGCCTGCTCTTCCGTCTGCGTCCCCAGTATTTCGTCTACCAGCCCGTACTCCACCGCTTCTTCCGCGGTCAGGAAGAAATCCCGGTCCGTGTCGTCGGCAATTTTCTCCTGGGACTGTCCCGTTGCTTCGGACAGGATCCTGGTCAGTCGTTCCTTGAGCCTGACGATCTCCCGAGCCTGAATTTCGATGTCCGCGGCCTGGCCCTGGAAGCTGCCCACGTTGGGCTGATGCATGTGCACCGTGGAATTCGCCAGGCAGTAGCGCTTGCCCCTCACTCCGTTCGCCAGCAGCACCGTCGCCATGCTCGCCGCCGTCCCCACGCATATCGTCGACACCGGCGAATTGATCAGTCGCATGGTATCCAAGATGGCCAGCCCCGACGCGATATACCCGCCCGGACTGTTGATGTACAGGCTGATGTCCCGGTCGCTGTCCTCGCGCTCGAGGTACAACAACTGCGCGATGATCACGTTGGCTACCTGGTCGGTTATCGGCGTTCCCAGGTAGATGATCCGCTCCCTGAGGAGCAGCGAGTAAATGTCAAATGCCCGCTCTCCCCGTGGACTGGTCTCGATGACCATCGGCACGATGTTGGTGGGTTGCAGCAGCGGGGAGTCTTCGAACGGAACGGCCATTGTGGTCTCCTGATATTGATTGCGGCGATAGCCGGACAGCCTGAGCGGCCACTTGGGCGGTGCGACGGTCGCTATCCGCCGAATACGCGATTGAAGGAATCGGGCAGCGTGTCCATCACATGGTCCACGATCCCGTATGCCACCGCTGTTTCGGCGTCCATCCAGTAGTCCCGGTCCGAGTCCCGCGATACCTTGTCAAACGGCTGGTCGCAGTTCTCCGACAGGATGGTGTTCAGGCGCTCCCGCAGGCGCAGGATCTCCTGGGCCGTGATCTCGATATCCGACGCCGAACCCTGTATGCCTCCCATCACCTGATGGATCAGCACCGTGGAATTCCGCGTGCAGTACCGCTTTCCTTTCGTTCCACCGGACAACAGCACCGCTCCCATGCTCGCGGCTTTGCCCAAGCAGATGGTGGCCACGTCCGGCTTGATCAACTGCATCGTGTCGTAGATGGCCATGCCGTCCAGCACCGACCCGCCCGGGGAGTTGATGTACAGGCTGATGTCCTCGTCCGGGTTTTCCCAGCTCAGGTACAGCAGTTGCGAAACGATCGCGTTGGAAATGTCATCGTCCACCGGCGTGCCCAGGTAAATGATCCGGGCCTGCAGCAGCAGCGAGTAAGGATTGAAGGCGCGCTCTCCTTCGGTGGTCGGCCGGATGATCCCGGGGATCACGTTGGACGGCGTAACTATGCCCGAGGGATTGGAACTTCGTGGCATCTCTAGGTTCTCCTGGGAAGGTGGGCGGTCGAACATTATTCCCGTTCTTCCGCCTGATCGCCTGCGGTGGCCTCGCCATCGCTCGCATCGGTGGTTTCAATAGTTTCCACGGCATCCGGTTCGCCGGCCGGTTCGGGTTCGTCGTCCGTCGCGCTCGCTTCCACGTCGCCATCCTCGTCCAGTTTACCCTGCGTGATGTCCGTGAGTCGTTCCATCACCCGCCGGCTGTGCAGCGTGGACCGGATGTTGTCCCGCGTCGACTCCGACCCGAGAAACTCCCGCAGCGAGTCCAGGTTGGCCTCGTCCTGCTCTTCTTCACCGGCCGACAGACCGAGCAAGCGGTCGGTTTCCGACTGGACGTCCTCGTCGGAAATCTCGATCTCCTCAACCTCCGCCAGCTTCCGCATCACCAGGGCGCTCACCAGACGCCGTTCCGCGTTGGGGCGCATTTCATCGAGGAACTCGTCCGCCGACTTGCCCATGAACCGCAGGTAAGTCGCCAGGTCCAGCCCTTGCTGCCGCAGCATTCGCTCCCGGTCCGCCTGCATCGCCTCCAGTTCCCGCTCGAACAGCAGGGGGGACGCGTTGACCACCGCCACGTCGCACAACGCTTCCAGGCTCTTCTGCTCCAGATCGTTGCGAGCGGCGCTCTCCGCCTGGCTGGTCAGTGACTCCCGGATGCTGTCCCGCAGCGCTTCCAGGTCATCGAACCCGTCGCCTACGGATTTGGCAAACTCGTCGTCCAGTTCCGGCAGCGCTTTTTCCTTCACGGACAGCACCGACACCTTGAACTGGATATCCTTGCCCGCATACTGTTCACGCGGATAGTCTTCCGGCACGGTGACCGTGAACTCGCTTTCGTCATCCTCGGACAGGCCCACCAGGTTGGGAGCAAACCCCGGGAACGGCAGCACGTTCTCCTCGTTGGGGATGTACTCAACGTCCTCGTCTTCCACCACCGTTTCCTCGTCCATGGTTCCCAGGACGTCCAGGTTCAGTCGGTCGCCGTACTCCGCTGCCCGCTCCACCGGCTCCCAGACTGCTTGCTCGTCGCGCACGCGATCCAGGACCCCGTCAACCTCCTCGTCCGTGACCTCCACCGGCTCGGTCTCCACCCGGATATCGCGATAACCCGCCAGGTCCACCGTCGGTTCCAGCGGGACCGTAGCCGTGAACGACACGGGCTCAAGCTCGGTGACTTCAATGTTGGGCTCACCGAACGCCGAAACCTCTTCGTCCTGCAGGACCTTGTCCAGCGTCTCCGGCACCATGAACTCCAGCGCTTCCTGGAGTAACGCCGTCCGACCCATCATGCTCTCCACGATGTGCCGCGGCGCCCGTCCCCGGCGGAACCCTGGGATGTTCAGACGCGAAACGACCCGACGGTACGAGCGCTCAACGAACGGATTCTCATCCTCCGTGGCCAATTCCACCGTCAGCGTGACCTCAATTGGTGATGAGTTGTCCCTCGTGACCTTCAACGCCGATACGCTCCTGTGCCCGGTTGAATCTGCATAAAACGGCGGGCAGGGTGGTCGATACCGGTCTGCCCGCGAACGCTGCCGAGTATAGCATAACCGCCAGTTCAGCGAAAAGCCGGGCCATCTTCAAGCGTACCCAATTTGTCATCGCGAGCGCACAGCGGCGTGGCGATCTCGTCGCTTAAAAGGCGCCGCGACCTTCACGAAATTGCCATGAGTCTTTGGCAATGACGGTTCAAAGCGAACGGCACACGCGTCCTCCCCGACCAGCGCGAAATGTCTTTGTTACAAATCGTTAATCCCGTTGCAACCTGGGCGTAGTACCCTGATATTAACGCGCCGCCGTTCGACACTCCGCTACCCCGAACGACGCTGGCACCCGACTGTTCCACGCACACCCCCCAAAGGATCAGGTGGCCAATGTTGACCCGGGACATCTCCGTAACTTCCACGCACGAACACCTCAACTCCGACGGAACCACGCGTTCCGTCTACCGGCCCCTCATGGAGAGCCTGAACCGGCTCGGCGTGCCCCAACTGCAACAGCGGTGGCGCGACGCCAACGACACCGCCGCCCTGGACGCCTTCACCTTCATGCTCGATCCCCGCGAGTTCCGCACCGTGCCCACCGACTGGCTGCCCCGTCTGATTCCCGCCGACGAATGGGACACCATTTCCCGCGGTGTCGCGCAACGCCTCAAAGCCATCAACCATTTCCTGCTGGACCTCTACTGCGGCGACCAACAGGTTGTCCCGCCGGACGTCATGTACTCCTGCCAGTACTACAACCCCGAGTTGCAGCACTATCGCCCCGCGTCCGACGTTTTCGTCCACGTCTACGGCATCGATCTGGTCCACATGGGCGACGGCCGTTATGTCATCCTGGAAGACAACCTTCGCATCCCCTCCGGCATCGCCTACCAGCTCAAGACCACCCAGATCGGGCTGGACGTGCTACCCGAACTGGCCGGCGGCTACGACATCGTTCCTTACGACATCCGCTCCGCTTACCTCGACATTTTCGCCTCCCTGTGTGAAACCGACTCGCCGGTTTGCGCCCTGCTCACCGACAGCAAGTTCGGCTCCGCCTTTTTCGAGCACCGCTACCTGTCCGAGCTGCTGGGCATCCCCCTCGTGGAAGGCTCCGACCTTTACGTCGGGCACAACGGCCATGTGTGGGCCCGCTGCCTGGACGGCGACTTCGAGGTCGATCTCGTCTATCGGCGCGTGGAGGACCTCGAGCTCTTCGTCCCCGGCCTAACTGAGGCTTACCTGGATCACAAGGTCGTGCTCGTCAATGCTATGGGCACCGGCGCCTGTGACGACAAGCTGGTGTTCCTCTGGGTGCCCGATATGATAAAAGCCTATCTGGGAGAAGAGGCCATCCTGGAACAGGCTCGGAGCTACGACCTGCGGTCAGCCGAAAACCGCCAGTACGTCCTGCAGAACCTGGACAGCCTGGTGCTCAAAACGCGCCAGGGATACGGCGGGCTCGGTGTCTTCATCATGCCCGATCTGGACAAGGGCTACCGCAGCCGCCTGGCCCAACAGTTGATCGAGCAGCCTCAGGTCTTCATCGCCCAGGAGACCCTGGACTTCTCCCGACATCTTGTCTTCGACGAGACCAGTGGCGAATTTGAGGACCGCCACGTCGACCTGCGCGTGTTCGCGGTGCAGAACGGCCGGGGGGAGGTCACCGTCTTCCCCGGCGGACTCACCCGCGTGTCCGAGGCGAACAGCCGGGTCACCAACAACTCGTCAGGAGGATCATGCAAACCGAGCTGGGTGGTCCGATAACAGTCGAGACGATCCCGGTGCACTATGCCTACGTGGCTCGTTATTCCTACACTGACACAGTGGTGCAAAACGATAATTTCCTCCGGCTGTCGCCTTTTGCCGACGACTACCAGACGCCGGGGCCCGGCGGCGTGGCCACCTTCCCGCCGGGTCGCCAGATCCAGTATCCGGACCGACTGGGCAACTCCGTCCACCGCGTCAGAGTCACCACGCCGCACCAGGAACTCATCATCGCCGCCACCGGACAGGTCAGCCTGATTCATCGCATCGTGGATGCGCCTGACGTCGCTCTGGCCGGCGCCGAATACAGCCTGGAGGCACAGGAATTCCTGTCCGCCTCCCGGCTGGCCGACCCGGCAGGCGTCGAAGGTGCCGCCCGGGAAGCTTGCGCCGGAGCGGACACGTTGCTCACTTCCGTCAATAACGTCGTGCAGTGGATCTACGCCAACGTCCGCTACGAACGCGGCCTCACCTCGGTCAACACCACCGCGGCCGACGTCCTCGTCTCCATGCGCGGCGTTTGCCAGGACCAGGCCCACCTCTGCCTGGCCATGCTCCGCGCCCTCGGCATCCCCGCGCGCTACGTCAGCGGTCTGCTCACGCGCCAACCCGGCGAGACCCACGCCTGGATCGACTTCTTGCACCCGCTCCTCGGGTGGTTGCCCGCCGACCCCACCCGCGGCGTCGTCATCGACCTCGGCACCGACTACCTGAAATTTGGCGTCGGACGCGACTACTCGGAAGTCCCGCCGGTTTCCGGTTCCTTCATTTCCCGCGGAGACGGACATCTGGACTTCACCACCGCCGAAGTGTTTTTCGGCCGGGACTCCGTTTCCGTGGATGACGCCCTGAACCTGTTGCAATCCGCCGACGCGGTTTCATGACCGTGTTGCGGCCCCAACCCCAACATTCAGAGGAGAACCCCCTACATGGTAGAACCCAGGTCAATTGCCTATCGCCCCGACCGGTGGCTCACCGACTCCAGGGTGTACAACCTGATTTGGATGGGCCGCTGGCTGGAGCGCGCCGACAACACCACGCGCGTCATCAATAACTTCGCCCGCGTCGCCGTGGAGAACGGCAGCGACATGGTCGCCCTCCAGCAATCCCTCAGTCACGCCGCCGCCATCCGCGGCATACCAACCGAAGACCCCGGCCTCACCCTGGAACTCCTCCTGAGGCGGCACGAGATATCGTCCATCTACCACAGCCTGACGACCGCCCGCGGCAACGCCACCCATGTCGGCACCGTGGAGCTAATCCGCGCCCTGTCCGAGGCCGTGCTGACCCTGGAGGACGACAGTGTGATGCCCCAGTCGCCCCTGGACGCCCTGCTGCTGACCAACCAGATCCTGGAGCGCCTCAGCGCCGTCTACAAAGTCATCGACGACAACTGGTTCCACCAGGAAGCCCTGTCCGAAGAGGAAGTCTACCGCCGCTTCGTCCAGCAGCAGCAATGATGGCCGGTAAAGATCGAGACCGCCTACGCTATCAGAGACGCACGCGCGTCGTGGGTTCCAATACCTCGCGGACCGGATCCACCTTGAACAACAGCATCTGCAGGGTCGTTGCCCCAACCACGCTACTGTCGTCACCCTCCGGCCCGAAAATCACCCGGCAGGTACCTTCTTCACCTTCAATCCCGATCAACGCCCACCCGGTCCAGTATGATACCTCGCTGCCGTCGGCAAGCGCCCCGTCAATCTGCGAACGCCGGGCGACTCGCAACCCGTCCAGCAGCGACGCGGGGAACATGGAATGGGAAGCGCCCGTATCCACCAGCGCTTCTACTTCAAACGTGTCACCCCCGGCGGGGTTGCCGACGCGTACTATCGTTGCAAACGTGCCCATGTGAAACTCTGCACACCTTGGTAAAAGAATACCCGCCCCGAACCTGTCGCGCAGCGGGGCGGGTGCGGCAATCGGACTCTGTGCCGGCTACTTGAAATGCGGGATCACGTCCTCGGACAGGCACTTCAGCGTGTCCATGACCACCTCGCGCGGCACCGATGACGTCCAGTTGCATTCGAACATGATCTCGTCCGTGGTGAACTGCTCGCGGAACATGTGGATCTTATCGACCACCTCTTCCGGCGTGCCGAAGAGGTTGACCTCCTGCGTAGCCTCGGGGCCGGCGCTGCCCGCGTCGGTGCTCCCGATGGCGAGCCGGCCGGCGTAGTAGATGCGGGCCAGGTTCATCAGGTCATCGACCCGGCGGTCTGCTTTCTCCTGGGTGTCGGCCACCAGCGTGGGTACGCGCACCACCGTGCTGGGGTCGCCCTCGTGCCCCGCGTCGTACCATGCGTTGCGGTAATCCTGCACGTCCTGGCGCAGGATCGCGGAGCCCCGCAAGTTGTGCGGTGAGCTGCCGGCGCCAATGGCGATCCGGTACCCGTGCTCACCCATGGGCACAAAGCTCTCCTGGCTGTCCACCGGCAGGAGCATCGGCATAGGCTTCTGCACCGGCTTGGGAATGCTCATGTAGTCTTCGTAGAACGCCGGATAGTTGAAGTACTTGCCCTCAAATCCGGAGAATTTGTCCTCGTTCCAGAGCTGTTTGAGCAGCTCCAGGTACTCGTAGAAGTACTCCCGCCGTTCGTCGGAACCGCGTGTGCGCGCCCCGGGGCCGTAGATGAACCGCCCCTCGCTGACCTGGTCCACTATGGCGACCTGCTCCGCAACCTGGAAGGGATCCTCCAGCTGGAGATTGTCAAAGGCGTAGCGTTCGTGCGGCAGCGCCCGCTCCGAAACGGTCTCACCCGGCAACCGCAGCGTCGGCCGGTGGATGGACGTGCCGATCCTGATGTTCTCGGTGTGGTTGGCGATGACGGCCGACAGCATGAGCGACTGCGGATCCATGCTGCCCTGCGTGGAGAAGTGCCCCCCGCCGAACCAGACGTAGTCCCATCCGGCCGCCTCGATGTGGTCGATTTCCTTAAAGTTCTGCTTGTATGCCGCGGCCTCAAGCAGCTTCCCGCCCTGATATTCGGGGTCCCAGGGCACCTTGTCGCCCTCGTAAACGGCGTTCCAGGTGGTGAACAGTCCAAAGTCCATTTTGGCGGTCATGCGAGCCCTCCTCTAATTTCGGGCGATAATGAGCATCGTCAACGCAAATTTAGCACCAGCAGTAATCACCGTCAACGCTGCCCGTCTCGCGAGCGCGACTGCGCCCCTCGCGCATATGTGGCATACTCACCCGCCAGGAGGCCATAACGATGGTTGCCAAACCGACGACGGAAATCCCCGCCATATTCGTGGAACACATGTGGGTCGACGGAGATCCTGCCCCGTCACCTATTCATCTCGACTTCCGGCCGGTGCTGAAAATCCTGGCCGAAGCCGGCATCGACGGCGCCAGACTCGACGAGTGGCTGATCGGTCTGAACGAGGCCAACCGCGAATTGGTGGGCAAACTCGAATTAACTTCCGAGGGAGCGTTGCTGATATCCCCCATGCAAAGCAAATACGGATCAAAATTGGAAGGGGAATTCTTCGTCGATTTGGCCGTGTGGGCTAGAGACTATGGCGGCGAAGCCCACGGCGCCAGACTGGGCATTCGGATGACCGGAGACGACCGCTACGCTCCCGATGCCGCCTGGTTGTCACCGGAACAGTTGGCGGCGTACACCCCCTCGGAGGAAACCTGGCTCCTGGATTTCTGCCCGTATTTCGTGGTCGAAATCATGTCGCGCAACGACAGCCAGGCCAGCGCCCACCGCAAGATGCAGGTTTACATCGACCACGGCGCAATGCTCGGGTGGCTGATCGACCCCTTCCGCCGCCGTGTTCACATCTACCGACCCGGCGTAGATCCCGTGGCGCTCGAAGACCCAGATACTGTCAGCGCCGACCCCGATCTGCCCGGCTTTGTGTTCGACGTGCGCTCCAGGATTTTCGACGCACAGTAACCTGCGGCCGTTCCAGTACTGAAAAGGAGCTATAGCCAATGAAAGTGGCAGTGATGGGCGCCGGCAGCATCGGCGGCTACTTCGGCGGCATGTTGGCCCGCGCCGGGCACGACGTAACGCTCATCGCCCGCGGCGAACACCTGGATGCCATCCGCCGCGACGGGCTAAGGATGCAGACCCAGGCCGGCGACTTCACCGTCCCCTGTTCCGCCACCGACCAACCCGCCCAGGTCGGCCCCGTGGATTTGGCCCTGCTCACCACCAAGACCTACCACAACGCCGTGGCCGTGCCGCAAATGGCTCCCATGATTGGCCCGGATACGGCGATCCTCTGTCTCCAAAACGGCATCGATTCCTATCTGACGCTGGTGGCTGCCTTTCCGGACGCCGTGGTCTTGCCCGGCGCGGCCTATATCGAGGCCGGCCGCTCCGGGCCCGGCGTCGTCACCCAGGCCGGTGACATTGTTCGCATCGTCACCGGCAGCATCCGGGGCAGCGACCCGTCCCATCAGCAACGAGCCGAGGCCATCTGCGCCGCTTTCCGCGATGCAGCCGTACCCGCCGAGGCTGAGGACGACATCGCCGTAACCCTGTGGACCAAGTTCCTCTTCATCACCACCATGGCCGGCACCACCTCGCTGGCCCGCGAGTACCTCCGTGACCTGCTCCCTCGCCCCGAATGGCACAAGATCATCGTGGGCTGCATGACTGAGATCGAGGCGGCCGGCCGTGGCTCCGGCGTCGACCTCTCGCCGAGCATCGTCGCCGACACTCTCGACTACATGGAGTCCGCCAAGGGAGCCATGAGCGCGTCCATGCACGCCGACCTGCTGGCCGGCCGCCCCATGGAGTTGGAAGCGTTGAATGGCGCCGTCGTCCGCGCCGGTGAATCCGCCGGTGTCGCCACGCCGATCAACGACGTGATCTACGCCGCCCTCAAACCCTATGCGCAAGGCGCGGCCTGACCGCTCCGGTCAGGCAGTCACCCTCGGGAGTACGGTCCAAATCGCGTAGAGAGACAAACGAAACGAGCCGCGTTCTTGCGGCTCGTACGCAATGACCGTGCGTCGGGGGATGTTTATTCCCTCGTCTCCATCGGCATGCCCTGGTCGTGGACCTCAAGGACGCACTCCGGACACCTCTGCCAGGTCTCGTGCCCGGTGGCCGGCCAGATGTCCTCGCCCTTGGCCCCGCACAGGAAGAAGGGTTCCACCTCTTCGATGCCCAGGCTTTCCAGGTAGTGGACCACACCCTCCCGACGGGGATTGTCGAACCACCACGGGGTCAGCGAGCGCGCCAGATCGTGGATGCCTTCCTTGAAATCGTCCGTGTATTCTTCCACGTCGTCCGGGATGTCCACCATCCATCGGGTACCGGTGGGGCCACCTTCTTTGGTGGCCTGTAGCTTCCCAGCGCGGACGTCCTTGCGGATCACGTCCTGGGATACGTTCAGGATCCGCGAGGCTTCCTGGATAGTGACCCGGGGCATTCTGCACCTCCAATCGCAGCATTCATCAGGCAGCAATGCCTATTTCTACCACCAACCCCGAATAGCGGCAAGTCGGCATCCGTTCCACGCGTACCCGGTTTCGTCCGCGCTGTCATGGCGAGCGCAGCGCGGCAATCTCGTTATCGTAAGAGCGATTTTCCAGACAACGAGATCGCCAAGTCACTGCGCTCCTCGCGATGACCAAGCGGGTGAGCATGAGGGCATCCGTCTCACGAGCATCACCGCGCGGCTGCCATGGTCCTCGGGTCCTCAAGCGTGTCGGCCAGCGACCCGCCCGGCGGAACCATGGGGAACACGTTGGTTTCCCGCTCAACGACAAACTCGATGAGGAACGGTCCGTCGTAGTCCTTGGCTTGCTGCAGCGCCGCGGCCACGTCCTCCTGGTGTTCCACCCGCAGCGCGGGAATCCCGTACGCGTTGGCCAGCTTGACGTAGTCGGGACCGGGCATCGGAACCTCTTTCAGGTGGCCATCGAAGAACATCTCCTGCCACTGCCGCACCATCCCCAGATACCCATTGTTGAACAGCGCGATTTTGATCGGCAGTTTCTCTTCCACCGCGGTGATAAGTTCCTGGAGTGTCATCTGGAACCCGCCGTCGCCCGCCACCGACCACACCGTCGATTCCGGCCGGCCCATCTGCGCTCCCAACGCGGCGGGAACCTCGAACCCCATCGCACCCAACCCGCCGGACGTGACGAACGAGTTCGGCTGGTTCAGGAACAGGTACTGCGCCGCCCACATCTGGTGCTGCCCCACGCCGGTCACCACCACCGCGTCGTCGTCAGGCTGCAGCATCTCGTTCATCTCGGTGAGCACCTGCTGGGGCAGCAATGCGTCGCTCTGCGGAATCGCCAGCGACGGATGCTGCGCCTTCAGTTGCGCAATCGTCGCCATCCACTCCGACCGGTCCACCTTTTGCACCAGCGGAGCCAGCGCCTTGAGGATCGGTCTGGCGTCCCCCACCAACGGTACTTCCGCCGGCACGATCCTGCCCACCTGCGTGGCTTCGATATCCAGGTGCACGATTCGAGCGTGGGGCGCGAACCCAGAGACCCTGCCGGTAACCCGGTCATCGAACCTCATCCCCAGTCCCACGATGACGTCCGCCTGGTCAACCACCATGTTGCACCAGTACATCCCGTGCATGCCCAGCATTCCCAGGCTCTGGGGGTGATTCCTGGGAAAGCTGCTCAACCCCAGCAGCGTGTTGATGACCGGAACGCCGGACCCCTCAGCCAACGCCAGCAACTCGTCGAACGCGCGGGAGTTCACGATCCCGTGTCCCGCGATGATCACCGGCCGCTCCGCTTGGTTGATGAGATCGGCCGCCTTCCGGACGTTTTCCAGCGTCTCATCCGACAACTCCGGATCCGCGGCCCATGGCGTCTCCGGATATTCGAACTCCGCTTCCTCCAACTGCACGTCGCGCGGCACGTCGATCAGTACCGGCCCCGGCCGGCCTTCCTGGGCCACCCGGAACGCGTCCCGTATCGTCCGCGCCAGATCGCCGGCCGACATCACCAGGTACGTCCGCTTGGTGCACACCGCGGCGATGCTGCAGATGTCGCACTCCTGGAACGCCTCAGTGCCCATGGCGGCCCGCGCCACCTGACCCGTGATTGCCACCAGCGGCACGCTGTCAGCCTTGGCGCCCATGATCCCGGTCACCAGGTTGGTCGCCCCCGGACCCGACGTGGCCACGCACACGCCCGGCTTGCCTGTCATCCGGGCGTAGCCGTCCGCCGCGTGTGCCGCCGATTGTTCGTGCCGCACCAGCACGTGACGCAATTGCGGGTACGACCACAGCGCGTCGTAGAACGGCAGAATTGCGCCTCCCGGGTGACCGAAAAGGGCGTCGACCCCTTCCCTCAGCAGGCTCTCGCAGATGATTTCCGAACCTTTCAGTTTCACGGTTTCTCTCCGTACAGCGTCGTTCCGTCCGCCAGATCGCGCCGGTGAAGGTTCGCTGCGACACAAAAAAAGCCCGTCCCATAGGGACGGACATATTGCCCGCGGTACCACCCTATTTGCCCACCGCACCGGTGTTACCGGCGTTGTGAGCCTCTCTGGCAGGACACCATCATGTCCCGTCGCTTCTAACGGGCAACGAACCCGGCCTGAGCTTATTCACCGCCGTTTTCGGAAGGCGGGTTTCAGCCGGCAGCTCCGGAGGGATTTTGGGCGGGACGATTGTGCCTGCTTTCACCAGGCCAGGCTCGCTAAGACGCTCGTCGTCCGCTTACTCGTCTCCATCTCAGCTTTTCGAGAAAACTCTATCACGCGCCCATTACAGGGTCAATCTGTCGGAACTCTCTTGTTTACCCAGTTTGCGGCGCGGAACTACAGCCCACCCGCCTCCGCCAGCGCCGCTTCCAACTCCGCCAGTGTCGCAAACCCTTCGAACCTCTGCCGCACAATCCCTTCGTCGTCCAGCACGAACACCCACGACTCGTTGGTCCACCCGGGTATCTGCGTGAACCCCCACTCGTCAGCCGCTGGTACCAATCGCGCTTGGCTCAGGTCTCCCTGTATCTCCGCGGGGTTGTCATATAGCTCCACGTGGATGTAGTTGGCGGCGTCCGGGTGTTCCACTCTCAGTTCCGACACCGTATCCACCTGCGGGCCGCACGTCGGACTGGTGCAGAAAGCCGGCGTGGCAAACACGACTACCGAAGGCTTGCCAGATTCCACGGCCTCCGCCACCGACATCCGGTAGAGGTCATCGTCCGGTTCGTACGCGGTGGTCAGGTCGGTTATCTCCGCGGGATCGTCAAGCGTCTTCGTTTCGCTGGCCGGGGCAGCTTCCCCAATCGACGGGACGGGCGAATCGGCCGCCACCGAAACGTCAATCACCGCCTCCCCGGAAACCTCTCCGCCCACAGGCATCACCGTCAGCCGGTAATCGCCCGGCGACGGGAAATACACCGGAGCCACGTATGACCCGCGAACACCGTAGGGCCACGCGTTGTAGTCTGCGGTGATCTCCGTCGCCGGACCCGACTCATCAGTGGGGGCAACCAAGATACTCACCTGCGGCGCCTTGACCAGCGCTTTCCGCGTGTTCAGCAGGAACGCCACCCGTTGTGTGCCCACTTCCAGCACCTTGGTCGCCAGGTGCGACTGGATTTCACCGCCGTCGGGCGCAGCCGTGGGCACCTGGATAACCGGCGCTGCTGGAGTCTCCGGCGGCGGCGGCTCTGGCGCCGGTCCGCCGCAGGCGACCAAGGCCATCACCCCCAGGGCAACCGCAACCGCCAGCAGGCCCGCCCGCATCACGGGCCCTCCGCATACACGCCGAAGGTGAAGGCAAACAGGCCGAAGTCGTCGGAGTTCGAGCGCATCGTCAGGATCGACTGCGGCAGGTACTGCGGGTTATCGACGATACCGTACATCCTCGGCTCGTCCACGAGGATGTACGAGTACCCGTTTTCATCCCATTGGATGTCCGCCCCCGCATTTTCCTCGGACAGCATCGCGCCGTCCACCGTTACGACCACTTCATAGGGCTCGCCGGAGTCCGACGTGAGCACTGCGTTTACGCTCTTGGCCGCGTAGTTCAACGCCAGGTAGTCCTCCAGATCCTCGGTTACCCGCGCGTGCCGGATGCGCTCCGGTTCCACCGACCAGACACCCTGGAAATAGAGCAGGTGTGGATGCAGGTCCTGGGGCACCTGAACGTCGATCAAGCCGCTGCCGTCGTCGAGTATTGACTGGAAATAGTCCTCATACTGCGCCACGTAAGGATGGCGACCCGACCGCGCCACGCCCACGTTCCGTTGCCAACCCGCGTACAGTTCGGGCGTCACCGGAGCGCTCCCACCGATTCGCGCCGACTGGAACGCCGCGTCCCGTACCTGGTCTTGCGGCAAGTCCAGCGGATCATCGGAGAGGTCCGCTCCGGCTTCCACCAGCGCGTTGCGTATCTTCTGCTCGGTCTCGCCGTACGCCCCTTCGCCAAAGTGGGAGTAGATCATCTCACCTTGGCTGTTGAACAGGTACTTCGCCGGCCAGTAGCGGTTCTCAAAGTTCCGCCACGTCACCCGGTCGTTATCCTGCGCCACCGGCCACCCGATCTCGTGGGTCTTCAGCGCTTCCGCCACGTTTTCGTGGTCCTTCTCAAACTCGAATTCCGGCGTGTGGATGCCCAGGATCACCAGCCCGTCGTCCTCGTAGCGCGACCACCAATCCCGCAGGAACGGCAGAGTCCGGATGCAGTTGACGCAGGTGTACGTCCAGAAGTCGACCAGCACCACGTTGCCCTCTCCTACCAGTCCCTGGATGGTCAGCGCATCGTCCGTGTTGAGCCACGCATCGATGCCCTCTACGTTCGGGATGTCCTGGGCAATCGGTTTGGCTTTGGCCTCCTCCGCCGGTGTCGCCGTTGGGGCCTGTGTGGCGGGCAGTTCGCCCGTGGGCAACACCACGGCCGGCGTCGTTTCGACTGACTCCGCGGGCGCGGGGGTGGTCTCCGCCGCCGGCGCGGAATCTCCCGATGCGGGCGCAACAGCGGGCGCCGACGTCGGGCTCGCCGGCTCTGCGGACTCTTCTGCCGGCGCCGCGCTCTGCGCGCAGGCCGCCACGGCCAGCGCCAAAAACGCCGCCAGCAGCATCACGCTCCCGGCTTTCAGGGTTGAACGAGTCATCACATCTCTCAACTTTGTGTGCGGTGAGTATAACCCCTGGCACTGCGGTTCATGCGGCGCTTACACCATCCCCGCTTGCGGCAAACTAGACCGAAACCGCCTCATGTGTACACATGGAGAGGGGGAAACTTACATCGACGAACAGGGAATACAGGATCGGATCAGATTGATGCGACCCGCTATGCCGGTTCCTATCATCCAACTCATACCATTCCGTTATCCTGTTTATCCATGCAAATTGCTCCTCCTCGGCAAAGCAGGTACGCGTGAGCCGGAACCGCGCGATGGGAGGATCGGCTTTCTGTGATACTATACGCAGGTGATTACCCGGCGGATTGAAGCCGCCGTCAGGAGGATTTTTCATGGCAACGATGATCGATGGCGAGTCCTATCTGGGCCGCGTGATGGTTCGCCCGCTTAGCAAGACCGGCGACGTCACCATGTATCTCTGGCCGCTCCGCTGCCTCAAGGCCAAGTTCGGTGGCCCGACCTTCGGCGTGGACGTCCAGGGCGTTGAAATCATCCGGTTCGACCCCCACGGAGCCCGCGGCCACTGGCACAAGGGCGGCTACGACAAGCTCGGCGCCGGCGGATCCCACGTCGACTACCCCGAGGAAATGCGCGATGCGGCAACGCAGCTCGATTTCTCCCTGGAGCAACTCCGGGAGCAGACCGCCACCTACCTGTCCGAGGCCGGGTATCCCGAGGCCGCTGCCAACCTGGATCCGGAAATGGTCAACGCCGCCGCCGATGCCATCAAGGCACACCTGGCCGCCCAGGGCGACCTGATCCCGGACGCCGTCGCCAAGGACCTGATCGCCGCCTGACCCCTCTGGCGTCGACCGACTCCAAAAAACGGGGGCGGGTCGTTGACCCGCCCCTGTCGCTTTGTGTACACACCCGTCGCTTCCGTATTTACATACTCGCCGTTCCGGTGCTTATATCCCCGTCTTTCCTGCGAAAGCAGGAACCCATACGCTCGCGGCGCGACCAATCCCCCTCAGGCGGTTATCCTCGTCCCTACCGGCCTCGCGTTCACGCAGTTCATCACCGCCCCAGGCTCTCGACCGTCCACGATGTGCGCAATCGGCACCGCCGCGTCGGCCAGCGCGTCCAGGCACGCCGCCAGCTTGGGCAGCATCCCGCCTCGCGCCACGCCGGATGCCCGCAACTGCTCCGCGCCTCGTGCGTCCAGCCGCGGTATAACCCGACCGCCGTTGTCCATCACGCCGGCCACGTCGGTCAGGAAAATGATGCGTTCCGCCCGCAGCGCATGCGCCAGCGCCCCGGCCGCCGTGTCACCGTTCACGTTCAGCGGCTGGCCCGCGTGCTCACTGTCCTTGCTGACGTCCACCGCGATGGGCGACACCATCGGAATGAACCCGGCCGATAGGATCGCTCGCACCGGGCCCGGATCGACCGCGGTGACCTCTCCCACATACCCGAGGTCCGGGTTGGCCACATGGGCCTGCAGCAGGTTGCCGTCCATGCCGCTGATGCCGATGGTCGGCGCGCCCAGCCGCTGCATCTGCGCGGTGAGTTCCTTGTTCACCAGCCCGCCCAGCACCGCCACCACGATCTCCAGGGATGGCGCATCGGTCACCCGCAACCCGTTAACAAAGTTGGGCGCCAGGTTCTGCCGCTGCATCCACTCGCTGATTACGTTGCCGCCGCCGTGAACGATCACCACCGGTTTCCCGGATGCGTGCAGAGCAACCAGGTCCTGCAACGATGTGTCGTTGCCGCCCAGGGTGCTCCCGCCGATCTTGACGACGATGGGCGGGGCAAAAATTGACTCTGTCATAGAAGCGTGGTGTGGTATTAGATCAAGATCAATGTGCCGTTTTGACACGCGGCCGGGACGCCCGCCACCGAGCTAAAGATTTCTCACTCTCACCGGAGCGGCGTCCAGCCAGCAATCCAGCGACGCTGATATCCTCATCTATTCCATCCCACCGTATGCCGATTCCACCCCCGATCAAACTCCAGTGAGTGCGCTCCTCAGCCGTGGATTCGTACAACCGAGGGTACCAACTGAGCGGGACACTGACGATCATTCCATTGTCCAGCGTCACTGTCAGCAATGCGCCGGAAGCGTTGACCCCTACCGCTCGAATTGTCTGACTGTCAACTTTCCGGGAAGAACTCATCCCATCTCTCCAAAAAATAAAGCCGATGTTCTTCAATAATCCTCAGAATGTCGTTGATGTCTCTTCGGATCAATCCCCCGGTCCGAGCCATTTCCAGCGGGTCTAGCCAAACTTTAGCTTCTTGGTCGTCACGTTCAACATGTACATGTGGGGGTTTTCCCGATCTCCCGAGAAAAAGAAGAAGCGGTACGGGCCACGGCGCAGGATGTTCGGCATTGAGCCCGACCCCCGACGTGGTCAGCTACACAGGGCGCACCCTCCCAACAAACTCAGGTCGTGTACGCGCTGTTGATGATGACGTACTGCTCGGTGAGGTCACAGCCGTACGCCGTCGCCTCCCCGGCCGCCAAGTTCAGGCTCACCCGGAAGTCCACCTGCTCGCCGGACATCAACGCCACCACCGCATCCCGGTGGAACGGTATCGGCGTTCCCGCCTCCATGATGCAAACCCCGTTGACAAACAGGTCAACCTTCTCCTCCACCGCCTCGGCTCCGCTGCGGCCCAGGGCCATCATCAGCCGTCCCCAGTTGGGGTCGGCGCCATACACCGCCGACTTCACCAGCGGGCTCCCCGCGATGGTCAGCGCGGCCTTGCGCGCGTCGACGGCGTCCTTGGCGCCGTCAACCTGCACCGTGAGCAGCTTCGTGGCCCCCTCGCCGTCGCGGGCTAGCATCCGCGTAAGGTTGGCGCACACCTGGTGCAGCGCGGCCGTGAACGCCTCCGCGTCCGGCGACCGTTCGTCGATCACCGGATTGCCCGCCTGGCCGTTGGCGAAGGCAAGGAAAGTATCGTTGGTGCTGCTGTCACCATCGACGGTCAGCATGTTGTAGGTCTCGTCGGCAACCGCCTTGACCGTCATCTGCAGGAACCCGGGGTCAACCGCCGCATCCGTGGCGGCAAACGACAGCATAGTCGCCATGTTCGGGTTGATCATCCCCGATCCCTTCGCCACCCCACCGATGGTGATTGTCTGCCCGGTGGATGCTGTGAAGGACACTGCCGTTTCCTTGGGGTGCGTATCCGTGGTCATCATCGCTCGCGCCAACTCGTTGCCGCCGGCGTCGTCCAGCCCAATCGCCGTAACGCCCGACCGGATCAGCGACATGGGCAGCTCGACCCCGATCACGCCCGTGCTGCATACCAGAACGTCCTCGGCGGCGAGGCCCAGCTTTTCAGCGGCCAGTCGGGTCATCTCCTCGGCGTCCTTGTAGCCCTGTGCCCCGACGCAGGTGTTGGCGATGCCGGCGTTCACGATCAGCGCCCGGGCCTGTCCCCGCGCCACCCGCTCCCGGTCCAGGTCAACCGTCGCTGACCGGATGGCCGAGGTCGTGAACACTCCGCCGATGGAACACTCCGTGTCCGACACCAGCATGGCGAGGTCCAGCTTGTCCTCGCCTCGCGTCTTGAGGCCGATGAAAACGCCGCCGGCGGAAAACCCCTGCGGCGACGTGATGGTACCGTTCGAAATGGCGGTGATATCTGCGCTGGCGGGCATCGTAAAGCGCTCCTGCGGGCCGACAATCTGCGGCAAAATGCCTCATAAATATATCATACGCGGACAGCGATACTGCCCCGGCTGGCCAGCATTTAGCCGTTGCAAAGATCAGTACGACGGAGCAATTGTCGGTGAGTACGGCGCACGTCGGATCGTTCTACGGTAGTGTAAATTCGGCCTCTCGTCCCCTGGACGATGGCACTGTCCCCAAAGTCCTGCTGGAGGTCTCGGTCGTTGGTGAACAATAAACGAGCGCCGCTGATTCTGGCCAAAGCCAGGATATGGGGGTCATTGGAACGGATGCCGTGTGAGATCATCTCGTCGGCCTCTCTGTCAACCTGTGCGTCGTCGATTTGCCTGGCCCTGCCGAATTGAACAGCGGTCTCCAGCCATAATTGGAACCGCCGATACTCGCCAAGCTCTCGTCTGAGATGACCGCCTACAACCAACACGCCGCGCCCGCTGTCAAGCCAGTCAAGGAAAAGTTTCCCCGCCGGTGTTTGGGTATCATGAGTACCAAACACTTCATGCCCGACGTTATTATCAACGATGGCGCACACTGCTCACAATCCAATTGAGCGGCGGGTCTCGGCCATAAAGAATTTGCCATAGGAGAGAGGGGCGTCCAGCACATTGCCGGCTTGGTCAATCCGAATGGAGTGGATTTTTACATTCAAATCCCTAGGCTCAAAGTACAGGATAGACACGTCCTCCGGCTTCAGCCCCGTCGTCTGATCCCGCACGTCCATCCGCACCCGGTCGATGATGTAATCGCTGTGCGTCTCCACCACCAGTTGCCGGCCTTGGGCAACCACCTGGCAAAACAGGGTGCCCAACGCCGCCTGCGCCTGCGGGTGCAGGTGCACCTCCGGCTGCTGCAAGAGAAGCGTAGGAGGCCGATAACCTTCCAACTCGGGTATAGGGGCCTCGTCGATTTTCAGCAGCTCAACTAGCAACGGCAACGCTTGGCTGACGCCATAACCCACATCGATATGATTTCTTTGAGGTCCTTTTCGACGCCTGCCGAATTTCCTGATCTGTATTTGAAACGGATCACCGTCCGACTTGCCAAACGACTTGATCGAGATCTCATCAAACAGACCTGAATCTTGCCCGAACTCTTCCAAAGCGCTTTTGAGCTGCTGCCATTCATCGTGATTACGGCGGGACAAGCCGGCCAGATAGCTGGGAACGTATTCCCCCTCGGCGTCCTGGGCCAGCAGTATCGGATCGTATGTGCGGCGAGGGTGTGAGCGAATGGGAGCGCCGGATATAGGACGGGACGAATACATTCTGTGGCTGCGAACTGTATCGCGCAGTTGCTTTATCCTCCAAGTATCGTAACCGTCTTTCGATGGATCTGGCTCAGTCTCTCCCGGCTCTGTGATGGTTTCCGATGGGAACCACAGAGACCACAATGAAAACAGCGGGGCGCTTCGGTCGTGGGATGCCCGGCTATTGAACCCCAGTGATCCTTTGGGTTGTGGAGTGCCAACATACACCTTCTGGGGCTCCCCCTCTGCGCTTTCCGGTATCTCAATGCTGGCATGATCGTTGGCAACCCTCCGCGTTGTGGGAAATGGCGCTGTCTGGCGGTTTTCAAAGGTTGCTGTGAACCTGACGCTTTCGTTGTATGAAATTGACGGCGGACAATACTCGAACCCTGCCATGAAACTATCAGACTGCTTCTGCCGGCGGCCGCTGGCGTGCACAATATCCTCAAACGAACCCAGGTCAAACGGCTCTTCCCGAAAATTCGGCACCACCTCCCGAAACGCCACGTCCCACAGTGCCCGTATCAACGCCAGAAACGACGTCTTCCCCGTGCTGTTCGGGCCCACCAGAAGCGTCAGCGGCGCCAGCCGCGCCGTCTGTTCTTCGCTGCCAAAGCAGCGGTAGTTTTGCAGCGTGATGCTGTCCATGTCACAAGTGTAGCACCACTACTCAAGCCCTGTTTGACTCTCCCCATACCCCGCCCGATAATGCCAGCACCCCCTACGACTCGGCCGTTTCCGCAACCCCGCCCGTGCTGCCCATGCCTAACGACACCCCCTTCCTGCCGCTGCCCGCCGGCGAAATCGGCCTGCTCACCGATCTCTACGAGCTGACCATGGCCCAATCCTATTTCGCCGAGGGCGTCGACGGCGAGGCCATCTTCAGCCTGTACGTGCGCGAGTACCCGCCCGACCGCGGCTACCTCGTCGCCGCCGGCGTTGACGACGCCCTGGACTGCCTGGAAGCCCTGTCCTTCGACGCTGGCAGCATCGACTACCTGCGCAGTACCGGCATCTTCACCGCCGACTTCCTGGAATACCTGCGGGATTTCCGCTTCACCGGCAGCGTCCGCGCCATGCCCGAGGGCACCCTGTTCTTCGCCCACGAACCCGTGCTGGAGGTCACCGGACCTGTCATCGCCGCCCAGCTGGCCGAAACCATCGTCATGAACCAGGTTCAGTACCAGACCCTGCTCGCGACCAAGTCCGCCCGCTGCGTTGACGCTGCCCAGGGACGTCCCATCGCCGATTTCGCCGCCCGCCGCACCCACGGAACCGAGGCCAGCCTGAAAATGGCCCGCACCTCCTACATCGCGGGCTTCGGCGCCACCAGCAACGTCCTCGCCGCCCGTCGCTACGGCATCCCGCCCACCGGCACCATGGCCCATTCCTACGTCACCAGCTTCGACTCTGAAATCGCCGCCTTCCGCGCCTACTCCCGCATGTTCCCTGACCGCAGCATCCTCCTGCTCGACACCTACGACACCATCAACGCCGCCCACGCCGCCGTCAAGGTCGCCCACGAGATGGAGAGCGACGGCCATCGCCTCACCGGTGTCCGTCTCGACTCCGGCGATTTCCACGCCCTCAGCCGCCAGGTCCGGCGTATCCTCGACGACGCCGGACTCGACTACGTCCGCATCGTCGCCAGCGGCGGCCTCGACGAGTACGAAATTGACCGTCTCGTCGCCGGAGGCGCACCCATCGACATGTTCGGCGTCGGCACCCGCGTTGGCGTCTCCGCCGATGCGCCCTCCTGCGAAATCGTCTACAAGATGGTCAGTTACGACGGGCGGCCGGTGATGAAGCTCAGCGAGGGCAAGAAGACACTCCCCGCCCCCAAGCAGGTCTTTCGCCGACATGACCCGGAGGGCTTGATGTCCGCGGACGTCATCAGCCTGTCCACCGAAACCCCATCGTCGGGAGAGCCGCTGTTGGCTCTGGCGATGCAGGACGGCCGTCGCGTCATCCCACCCAGCACCATCGCCGATGCCCGCCAGCGCGTGGCCGACGGCCTCTCCCGGCTGCCCCAGGCCCACCGTCGCCTCCGCCAACCCGATCACTTTCCCGTGTCAATCAGCGAGGAACTCAGCCTCCTGGAGTCCCAAATCAGCGGCCGGCTGACCGCCTCCCTAGCTTAGTTTCCCGCCAAGGAGCCCAAATCCGATGAAAATCGCGGTCTGCGTCAAGTTCGTTCCCGTGGTGTCCCGCATCGAGTTCGACTACGAGAACAAGGTAATCCAGCGCGAGGGTGTCCCGTCCGAGATCAACCCCTTCGACCTGCTCGGCATCAACATGGCCCTCGACCTCAAGGCCGGGGCTGAGGATACCGTCGTCGCCTTGTCCATGGGTCCGCCCAACGCCGCCGAGGGCCTGACCCAATGCTACGCCCTGGGAGCCGACCGTGGCATCCTGCTCTCCGACCGCGCCCTCGCCGGCAGCGACACCCTGGCGACCGCCCAGGCCCTGGCCCTGGCCCTCCAGCGGGAATCCCCCGATCTCATCGTGTGCGGTCGCAACAGCAGCGACGCCGAGACCGGCCAGGTTGGCCCCGAGGTCGCCGAGCTGATGGGCCTGCCCCACATCAGCAACGTCCGCAAGCTTGACGTGGACCGCGCTGGCAATCGTATCGTAGCCGAGCGCGCTACCGACGAGGGCTACCAGGTCATCGAGTGCCCGCTGCCCGCCGTGGTCTGCGTCACCGAGGGCGCCGGCCAGGAACGCTATCCCGGCCGCGACGAGATGACCGAGGCTCAGGAGCGCAGCATCGAACAGCTGACCTGCGCCGACCTCACCGACGACCTTTCCCTGTTCGGCCTGGAAGGCTCGCCAACCTGGGTCGAGGACATCCGCCTCGTCGAGCCCGACCGCCTCGCCGTCGTCATCCGCGACGAGACCCCCGAGGACGCGGCCCGCCAGGTCGCCGATATGCTCCGTGACCGGCTTGCTGCGCTGTCCGCCGACGCCGGTTCAGGCTCCGGCGAAACCACGCTGCCCCGCTACGCGGGCGGTGACCGCAGCATCTGGGTCGTCGCTGAGTTGGCCGCGGATGGCGTGCGCCAAGTCACCCTGGAGATGCTCGGCAAGGCCCGCGCCCTCACCCCCATCACCCAGAGCGAAGTCGTTGCCGTCGTCATCCAGGATGGCCAACCGTCAGCAGACATCACCGCTCAGTTGGCCGAAGCCGGCGCCGACCGCATCCTCACCCTAGACACCACCCACCTGGGCGTCCTCTGCGGTCGCGGCGTCTCCCGCGCCCTTTCCGACGCCATCGGCGAACAACCCCCGTATGCCATCCTCTTTGCCGCCACCGCCGACGGCCGCGATCTTGCCGCCCGCATTGCCGCCCGTCGCCGGCTCGGCCTCACCGGCGACGCCATCGACCTCGAAATCAACGACGCCGGCCAACTCGTCCAACTCAAACCGGCCCTCGGCGGCAACGTCGTCGCACCCATCCTCTCGAAGACCCTGCCCAACCTGGTCACCCTGCGCCCCGGCGTTCTGTCGCCCGGCGCACCCGAGCCGGGCGCGACCGCCGCCGTTCAGGCAATCCCGGCCTCCCCTGCCGATGGCGTTGACGTAACTCTGGTCAGCGAGCATTTGTCCGAAGAGCACGGCGCGCTGGAACTCACCTCCGCCGATGTAGTGGTCGGCCTCGGCATGGGCATCGGCGAAGACAACATAGTGGCAGCCCAGCAGCTCGCCTCCAGCATCGGCGCGTCCATTTGCACCACCCGCAACGTCGTGCACTCCGGCTGGCTGCCCCACCACATCCAGGTGGGAATCAGCGGGCGTACCATCGCTCCGCAGGTCTACCTCGCCGTCGGAATCCGTGGCGCATTCAACCACACCGTGGGCATCCAGAAGGCCGGCGTGATCCTCGCCATCAACCGCAACCACCGCGCCGCCATCTTCCGCGCCGCCGACTACGGCATCGTCGGCGACTGGAACGAATACCTGCCGCCCCTGGTGGAAGCCATCCGCCCGGTCCTCGCCGAGCACGGCCTGGCGTAATCATCTGGGGCAAATACTCATGAATGCCCACTATGGGTAGTTCGTCAGCATCAGGATACGCGGATTGGCCGGGTCGGGACCATCTTGGGCAGAGTACTCCTAATCCTGATAATCCATAAATCCCGCAAATCCTGATTCTGACGTTCCCCTGCCGCCAAACTGGGTACGCATGAGCGGCAAATATTCTCGTCACAACTGAATCAGCTTCTGGGTTCGGCTCGGCGACCACCGGACGCGTTCCGCCGCGCTCCGGGCGCATGGCGTACAATCTACCGCCATGCGCGCCCAGTCCGACACCAACGCGCCTGCGATGTCCGGTCGGATCACGTGGCGCACTCTCCTGCTGGCATCCGCCGCCGCCCTGGGCATGGTCCTGGCCTCCCTGGACTTCGCGGTCAACGTCGGATTGCCGGCCATGCGCGACGCCTTCGACACCGACCTTGCCTCTGTCCAGTGGGTGATCGTCGTCTTCATTGCCACCCGTGCCGGCCTCGCCCTGGGTGCCGGAGCCTTTGCCGACCGCTTCGGCCTCAGGCTCGTCTACCTGTTCGGCACCGCGACCTACGTCGTGTCCATGGTCTGCCTGTCCCTGTCGCCGACCCTGGAGGTGCTGGTCGGTTTCCGCGCCCTCCAGGCCCTGGGCACCGGCTGTCTCTACAGCACCGCTCCGGCCATTGCCGCCTCGGTCTTCCCCGAGCATCGCCGGGGCCTGTCCATGGGCTTCACCTCCGCCAGCCTGGCTCTCGGCATGGTCACGTCCACCCTGGGCGCCGGTCCCCTTATTCAACTGTTCGACTGGCCGGCAGTATTCGCCGGGCGTCTCCCCCTGGCCGGCCTCGCCCTGGTGATCGGCCTTTTCTCCATCCCCCGAACGCTCGGGAACCAGCCAACTGACACGGATAAACCCCGGTTCGACCTGCCCGGTTCCGCCCTCGTCCTGTCCCTGTTGCTGTGTCTCATGATCGGTCTGCGTCTGGGCCAAGCCATCGGATGGACCTCGACCCCGGTGCTCGCCCTCCTCGCCGCTTCCCCGCCGATCCTGGTTGCCCTGGTCCGGGTCGAGCGATCCGCCGCATCGCCGGTGCTGCCCGGCGCCCTGGTCCGGTTGTCGGGCTTCCAGACCGCCGTCGGCGCCATGTTCCTCGGCCATTTCTCGCAGTTCGTGATCTGGTTCATTTTCCCGTTCTACATCACCGACGCCCTGGGCCGCGGCCCGGTGACGCTGGGCATCATGCTTGCGGTTATGTCCACCTCCAACATCCTGTCCTCGCCGGTCGGCGGCTGGCTGTGCGACCGCTGGGGCGTGCGCCCCGTGGGCGCGGCTGGCCTGCTGACCTCGGCCGTCGGGCTCCTCGCCATGTCCATGCTGGATGCCAACTCGGCGGTCTGGCACCCCGCCGTCGGGATTGCAGCGGTCGGCCTCGGCGTGGGCTGGTACCAGTCGGCCGCCTACGCCCTGATGCTGGGCACCGTCCCGGCTGACCGCTACGGTACCGCGTCGGGGGCGATGTCGCTGGCCCAGGCCTCGGGCACCGTCCTCTGCGTCGCCATCGTCGGCGCCGGCTTCTCCGCCCTCAGCGAACTGTACGCCGCCAGCCGTCCGCCGGACACGGCCTTCATGCTGGCCTACCGCGACGTCTTCCGCATCGGCGCGTGTACCGCTGCCGCGGCGGCTGGCGCCTTCGCGATCCGGGCGCGACAGCCCCGGATCAATTCGTAACCTGCAGAGTCGTCTGCGGACGGCTATCCGCCCTTCGGCACCAGCGATCCTCGGAAAATCTGCACGCAATTGTCCCACGAATAACCCAGCGCATGGTCGCGCACTTCGCTGCGGTCGCACACCAGGGCCCGCTCCACCGCCACGTGCAGGTCCTCGTCCATCGCTCCCGAGATCCCATCCGCGATCACGTCTATCGGCCCAGTGACCGGATATGCCGCCACCGGCGTCCCGCAGGCCATGCTCTCGGTAATCACGTTGCCGAAGGTGTCCGTCCGACTGGGAAACACCATCACGTCCGCCGACGCGTAAAACTGCGCCAAATCCTCGCCCCGCTTGAAACCCACGAAGGTGACCCGGTCCCCGTACCGCTGCTCCAACTCCTCGCGGTAGGGCCCGTCACCAACCACCCAGCAACTGTACTCGGACCGCTGCGCCAACTCGCAAAAGTCATCGACGCTCTTCTCCCTGCTCACCCGTCCCACGTACGCCAACACCGTCCGACGTGGATCATCCAACTGGTACCACCCATCGCTCCGCCGGGAAGGATGGAACAGCTCCGAGTCCACGCCCCGGGGCCAGACCACCAGGTTCCTGAACCCCGACTCCACCAGGTCGTCCCTCATGCTCGGCGTCGGCACTAGGGTACGTTCCGCGCCTCCGTGGAACCATCGCATGTACCGCGTCGCCGGCGCTGACGGCAGCCCGTACATCTCCTTGATGTACTCCGGGAACCTGGTGTGGTAGCTGGACGTGAACCGGATACCCCGTCGCCAGCACCAGAAACGCGCGATGGTGCCCAACGGCCCTTCAGTCGCAATATGCACGTAGTCG
The DNA here is from genome assembly GCA_965203985.1 of Dehalococcoidia bacterium. Lineage (GTDB taxonomy): Bacteria > Chloroflexota > Dehalococcoidia > Lucifugimonadales > UBA3495 > Bin87. The sequence goes on along the minus strand of CBDBDS010000010.1, from coordinate 25,223 downwards.
GGATCCAGCTCGTCCAGGGTCCGATAGACCCGCACCGGCGTCACCGCCAGCCTGACCTCCGCGTACCGCGGCAGCTGCACCGTCCGGAACAGCAGCGGATGCACCACCGTCACGTCCACGTCCACGTCCAGCGCCGCCAGCCGGCTGATCACGTTGTTGAACGTGGTCACCACCCCATTGACCTGCGGCTCCCAGGCGTCCGTCACCAGCGCCAGCCGAAATCGCTCGCTCAACTTGATCCCTCCACGCACCGCTTCCCATCCGATGAATTCGGCCGGCTCCCCATTGGAGAGCCGGCCGCAACAGTTTCGGAACCTGCTGGATCTCGCCCGTGAAACCCCTAGGCGCTCTCCTCAGGCAGCATGAGGTAATGCGGCTCGCCGAACAGCGCCTGCGTCCTCAGCGCGTCCGCGTCCGCCGGACCCACCGTCGCGTACGGATCGATGCTTCCCCACGGCGTCGACCGCGATGCGAACCGGAAATGCTCCGTTCGTCCGTCGCGAAACGTGACGTCCCACACGATATCCTGTCCCTCGTAGTGCGGCTGCACTTCCGCGCCCAGCGGCACGAAATCGGCGTATCCCCTGACGTGGATAGCGTTCTCCGGGCACAGCTTCACGCAGGCGTAGCACTCGGAGCACATGTCCGGCTCCTGGTTGCTGCCCTTGTTCACCATCCCGTCCAACACCATCAGGTCGTTCGGACAAATATAGACACACTGCGGCCCGCCGTGCACGCCGGCGCAGGCGTTGCAGGCGGACGGATCGACATAGGTAGGCACTGAACACTCCTCATTTCGGGCGGCGCCAACCGCCCGGCGGCAAAAGTCTGCGGCGCATTGTAGCATCAAACGCCGGCCGGCGTGGGGTCGCCTATACTGCCTGAATCCCGGCTTCCAGCCGCTCCGCCAGCGCGTTGAAGTCCTCCGGACATTTCCGCCGGATGGCCAAGATGCGGCGCGATGCTTCCTCGGCCAGCGCTCTACGACCGCCTCCTGTTGAGTGGGACAAACCTCGCATTACAGCCAACGGCTCGAAGTATTGTTCCTTGACGTGTATCTCGGCGCGCACGCACGCCCACCGCCACTCGCCGGGCAAGTCAAGGCCGGCGAGAACCCAAGTTTCCAGTTCCTCCCAGGCATTTTCGGCAAAGAAGCGCACCCTGTCGCCGAATTGGGCTTGTACTTCAGATTCGATATGGTCGAGGCTTTCACGCCGCCCCACTTCACCATCCCGGTCAACGCATAGTATGAATATATCAATCATGCCCCGGCGTCTTTCAACGATTTCCATCAAGTTTTCGGCTTTGAGCGCTTCTCCAATTCCGCCCAGCAAAGGATCTTGACAGACTTCAACTTGTGGAGCGGGCACGCCGAGGCGCAGCAAAAGCCTGGTGAACAGTGGCTTGAGGATGTATTGGTCTTTGCGGAAGTCTTCGGGGATGATGAGCACGTTTCATTCTTCGTCCATCCCCCAATCATCCTCATCATCGCCTTCCAGGTGATCACTGTCGGGGTCGCCTTCTGAAAACTTCATCGCTGATTCCAGCCAGCCCGACGTGAGCAGCCCATTCGATGCCTTTGGATTCACGCAGTTCCCGCAGGTTGTACAAATCCGCAATGGGCCGTATCACGCTGTCCGACCAGTATTGGTCGCGATAGACCACCGACGTGTGCTCAAAGGTATCGTCATTCATCCAAGCCAGCAGGGCCGGGTTGTGGGTGGTGGTTATGACTTGTATCTTCCCCTTCGCCGTCTGCCGTTCGATCAAGTCCAGCAGCAGCCACAGTCGGTTGGGGTGGATGCCGTTGTCAATTTCCTCGAAGAAGTAGAGACCCCCGGCATCATCATTCAGCAGCGCGGCCAGTATCCCCAGGAACCGCAGCGTCCCGTCCGACGCGCTGTAGGCCGACACCTTGCGCCCGTTACGCTCCGTAATGTACAGATGCACCCGGCCGCTGGGGTCGCGCGGGAACTCGAAACCTTGCACGTCCATCGGCGTCAGTTCCTCGAACCACGAAAGCAGCGTTTGCTTGCGGTCGGCGTCAGCGCAGATGGATTCGAGGACAGTGGGCAAGTTTTGACCGTAGTAGCCCAGAGTGGTTGCGCCAGGAATGGAGGGGTCACGCATACGTTCTGGCGATAGTTCGAGGAAGTGTATACCTTGCATAGCGGAACAGAGATGGAAACGAAAGATGACTGGCGGGGGGGAAATCAAGAGTGGTTGTGTAGGTGGCCGAATGTCGGTGATACGCGGGCGTGTAAATTGCGGCTGGCCTTCACGGTCCAAACTTGCCTCTGATTCGGTATCTGGGTACTCGTAGATAGGCGTGCCATTGACCGTCATCACCTCTGACAACAGATGGAATCCGCCCTGAGTGCTACTATTCACGCCAACCATTATTGAGTAGCGCAACTTGTCCTCTCCCAATTTTAGGCCCAGGTCGGCATAAAACCCTGGCGTTCCATCGTGAAAAGTTTGGCCTATCCTGACAATTTCGTTCGGGGCACCGCGGATTGGCTCCCATTCAACCTGACCGCCGGCTCCCAATTTGCCGCCCATTATCTCGGGAAGGCTGTATTCCCTCCCGATCCCGTGCAGGAACCGAAAAGCGTCCCGGATATTGCTCTTCCCGCTGGCGTTCGCCCCCACGATCACCGTGAACGGCCCCAGCTTCAGCGTCTCGTCCGCAAAGTTCTTGAAATTTATGAGCCGCAGCGATGTGATCATGTTGGCGCTCCTCACAGTCCTCGCGTCCCATTATATGCCTCTGTGACCGGAGGCTTGTACGCACCTCCACTACCCCATTCTTGCCCCTCCCCCACCGCGCCGCTACAATCGCCCCACGCCACCCCATGGCGCATTGGAGGCTCATTGGCAACCGCAACACCTGCCGCGCCCGGAGCGCCGGGCATCAAGAACAACCGCGCGTTTGTCCTCGGCAGCCTTTCGGTGGGACACGGCCTGTCCCACATGTTCGACCAGGGCTTCCCCCTGCTGATCACCGAGATCGCCACCGCCATGGGCTTGGGAACCGTGCGTACCGCCGCCCTCTTCGCCGTGCGACAGGGCGGCTCCAGCGCCACCAGCCTCGGCGGCGGCCCCTTCATCGACCACCTCAAGTCCTACTGGGGCATCATCCTCACCGCCTGTATGCTGGGCCACGCCATCACCTTCGCCGCCATCGGCGGTTCCCCCACTTTCGCTCTGCTCATCGTGGTCGTTTTCTTCCTCTCCATGCCGGGCTCCCTTTGGCACCTGCCTTCCGCGGCGGCCATCTCCCAGCGCTTTCCCGACCGACGCGGCTTCGCCATCTCCATGCACGGATTCGGGTCCAATCTCGGCAACGTCAGCGGACCCGTCATCGCCGGCGCTTTGCTGGGCGCGAGTTTCATCATCTGGCGGCACGTCTTCTTCATCTACGCCGGCCTGGCATTGTTCATGGCCGTCTTCGTCTGGTGGTCCCTCCGCGGTCTCGGACGCGAGGACGATGGAATACGCGTCCGGAGCCTCAGCGAACAGTTTGTCAGCGCCGCCGCGCTGCTCAAGAACCCCGTGGTCATGGCCCTGATTTTCGCGGCCCTCCTGCGCGGCATCGGCCTGAATGCGCTGTTCAACTGGACGCCCTTCTACCTCCGCGAGACTCTGGAGATGAGTACCCTTCAGGCCGGCGTTTACTACGCCCTGCTTACCGGCATGGGCATCGTCTCCGCGCCCGTCCTGGGCTGGATGTCTGACAAGTTCGGACGCAAAGCGGTTCTGGCTCCTGGCTTCGTCGCCGCTGCCCTCCTCTCTCTGGTAGTGGTCAGCGTGGGATCCAGCCTGCTGCTGATCCCTGTCATGGCCGGCCTCGGCCTGTTCAGCTTCGCCCTCCACCAGATCATCCAGGCCTCCGTGCTGGACTACGTAGGCCAGGGCACCGAGGCCACCGCCATCGGCCTCCTCTTCGGCATCAACGGCGTCATCGGCATCGGCTCGCCCTTCCTAGCCTCGTTCATCATCGACTACTGGAGCAGCTACGGCACGGTCTACTACTATGCCGGCATCCTCACCCTCATCACCGCCGTCATCATCCTGGTCATACCCCTGCGCAACCCCAACGCCGCTAATAGCCCCGCCGCATAGCGCGCAGCGCATCAGTCCAATCTTGTCCATCCTGTGTATCCATGCAAATTCCCGGTTCTCGCCAAACTGGGCACGCATGAGCCAGCGCCGTTCGTTGCCGCCCCGTTCGCCCCCGTGCTACCATGATCAGCGTCATGGATCAGCAGCACATACGCAATTTCTGCATCATCGCCCACATCGACCACGGTAAATCCACCCTGGCCGACCGCCTCCTCGAAATCACGGGAACCGTCCGCCCTCAGGACATGAAGGCGCAGTTCCTCGACCAGATGGAGCTGGAACGGGAACGTGGCATCACCATCAAGGGCAAAGCGGTGAACATGACCCACCGCACCCCCGATGGGACCGAATACCAGCTGAACCTCATCGACACCCCCGGCCACGTCGACTTCTCCTATGAAGTTTCCCGCGCCCTCGCCGCCTGCGAAGGCGCGCTGCTGGTGGTTGACGCTACTCAAGGCGTCGAAGCCCAGACCATCGCCAACACCATGCTCGCCCTGGAGTACGACCTGGAGATGATCCCGGTCATCAACAAGGTCGACCTCCCGTCCGCCGAGCCCGACCGCGTCGCCGCCGAAATGGAGCAGATCTTCGGCTTCCGCCGCGACGAGGTAATGTTCGTCTCCGCCAAGGACGGCCTCGGCTGCCGCGAGCTTCTCGACGCCATCGTCGAGCGTGTGCCCGGCCCCAGGGGCGTTGACGACGCGCCTTTCCGCGCCCTCGTGTTCGACTCCACTTACAACACCTACAAGGGCATCATCGCCTACGTGCGTGTCGAGGATGGCCATATCTCCCAGAACGACCGCCTCCGCGTCATGTCCTCGGGCCGCTCCGTCGAGATCATGGAGGTCGGCGTATTCGCTCCGGAGCCTACGCCCACCGGGTCGCTCCAGGCCGGTCAGGTCGGCTACGTCGCCACTGGCTTCAAGGACGTGCAAGAATGCGCCGTGGGCGACACCCTGACCAACAACGCCGAGCCCGCCGATAAGCCGCTCCCCGGCTACGTTGAGCTTAAATCCATGGTCTTCGCCGGCCTCTACCCGGCCGACGGCGAGGACTACACCCGCCTGCGCGCCGCCCTCGAAAAGCTCAAGCTCAACGATGCCTCCCTGACCATCGAGCCCGAAAACAGCGGCGCCCTCGGCTTTGGTTTCCGTTGCGGATTCCTCGGTCTCGTCCACCTGGAGATCGTCCAGGAACGTCTTGAACGCGAATACGACCTCGACCTGATCGTCACCGCCCCCAGCGTCGCCTATGAAGTCCTCCTCACCAGCGGCGAGGTCATCCGCATCGACAACCCGTCGCTGCTCCCTCCACCCAACTCCACCTCGGAAATCCGCGAACCCATCCTCGGCGTCACCATCGTCGCCCCCAGCCGCGCCGTCGGCGCGATCATGGAACTGATGCACGCCCGTCGTTCCGAGTTCCGCCGCATGGAGTACATGCAGGGCAGCCGCGGATCCAACGGAGACTCGGCGTCGGCCGACGCCGACGGCCAGAACCGCGTGGTCATGGAATACACCATGCCCCTGGGCGAGATGCTGGCCGATTTCTACAACCAGCTCAAGTCACGCACCCAGGGTTACGCCTCCCTCGACTACACCTTCGAGGGCTACCGCGCCGCCCCGCTGGTCCGCATCGACATCCTGGTCAACCAGACCCCGGTCGAAGCCCTGAGCATGATCAGCCACCGCGACAACGCCGTCGCCCAGGGCCGCGGCATTGTCGAAAAACTCCGGTCCACCATACCGCGCCAGATGTTCGAGGTGCCCATCCAGGCCGCCATCGGCAGCCGCATCATCGCCCGCGAGACCGTCCGCGCCATGCGCAAGGACGTCCTTTCGAAGTGCTACGGCGGCGACATCACCCGCAAGCGCAAGCTCCTCGAAAAGCAGAAAGAAGGCAAGAAGCGCATGAAGCGCGTCGGCCGCGTCGAAGTCCCCCAGGAAGCCTTCCTCAGCCTCCTCAAAATCGGCGAAGACGGCTAGTTAGCGCAACTCGCCAATCAAGCCAACCCACAAAAAGGGGCCGCGTGTTACGGCCCCTTAGGTTATTCCATGTCTGGCGAGGGTCACAGGATGTGATACAGCATCCGGTGGTCTCGCAAAACGTCCTGCGCGAAGTCGTTCTCAACTTCCCGCCACACCGAGTGGATGTGGTTAGCCTCGTTCTGCACGTTATCGAACTCCACGATGAACTGCCCGCCGTGGATCCGGTAGTAGTGGTCCCGGCTCCGGTCCAGCCCGCCGGCCCACACCAGCCGGTAATCGTCCACCCCCGTCTCCCGTATCGTCGACAAGCGCTGCTCCGCCACCGGTGCCGGCACGCCGTTCACGTACTCGCCGATCAGCGCCATCAGGATTTCCCGCTGCGTGCCGTTCATCTCGTGGCCGGCCAGGCCCTCCTCATCGTGGATGGCCTGCTTGCTGCTGTTGTAGCCCAGGATGTCCCACGGAGCTTTGTCGTGAATCAACGCCTTGCCGCGCTGCCCCGCGTCCAACGAACCGATGAGCTCAATCGCCAGGTCCTCCCGCCGGCCCAGGATGCGCAGCCCTTCTTTCGGACCCTTGCGCACCTCGGCCGGATTCGCCCCGAAGAAGAACGGCGTCACCGCGATCACCTGGTCGCCCCACACGCTGTAGTGCACCGACAGGTGGTGCCCTTCAACTCGCCACCCCCACGGGTCGTGCCGGCCCGGGTCGCCGAACACCGTCCAGTAGTACAGCTCCGGATCCCGGGGCCATGTGACCTGACCCCATTCCGCTTCCAGCGGCCCCAGCACCAACTCGTGCTCGATGATAGACCGCGCCTGCTGGTGCGATCCCTCGGTCAGACCCGTCGCCAGCAAGTCCATCGCGTGGCTGCGCTGCTGCACCGTCATATCCCGCAGCGGCAGCCCGTGACGGTTCAGCGGCGGGTAGTACCAGAACAGCCGCTCGCCGTCCATATAGTGGTAGGTCGCCTTCCCGCGTTGGTCGCTGTCCAGGCTCGCCACCCAGCGGCGTGCGGCGTCCACCATCGCGGCGGTGACGTGGAGGTGCGGATGCGTAAATCGGCCAGTCGTCATCTTGGATGACCTCCTGCTGAATCCTGATGTCAATGTGCGTCGCAGTGTAGGAAAGCCCATCGCCGAGTGTCAAGAAAGCCATCGCTTCGCTCACGTCAGCCTGCATACTCCTGTACGACGCGCGGTTTGGGTGGGCAGGGGTGCGGGGAAATGTCACCTGCTGCGATCGTACCCGCCAACGTAATCGGGCGTGATGCAACTCCCCGGACCGCTGCAGTCCGTCGTGCATGGTCCCCCGGTGATGCAGAAGCTAGCTGCGCACCTCCTGGTACAAGATTCAGGACAATTGCCGTACCTGTGTCTCTCACAGGGAATGCCGATGTCGTTGATCCACGGATGGTCGTTTAGGAGTATGGCATCACCGTCCGTGAGGTTTCTCAGAGTGACGGAATTTTCAAAGTATTGGATTTTTCCAACTGGACACCCTCCGGCCACTTCGGGTACGAAGTCCCTGACGTATATCTCGACCTTTCCGGGCAGCCAAACGATTTCATGACCAGCGTAGGAGCTGCAAGGATTGTATTGCCTGTGCCAAATTATCGCTACGTATCTGGACGATGCGCTCTCGTATTCCAGCGACGCTCGGACGATGGGAGATAACATTTCCCGATATGCTCCCGATGGCGGAGTAGCGACCGTCGGTATCTTGTAGAAATCGGCATTGGGATCGGCTGCAGGCGTCGCTGCCGTTTCCGGCACGGCGTGAGAAGGTGTACTGTTGGGTAACCTATCGGTATGGCCTCCGCACGCCAAAATGATGAGGATTAAGCAACCCATCAGCCCGTTCATCCAGGGCCTTTTCAAAGTCCCTGATGGCCGCCTTTCACCCCGAACTGTCATTCCCACGAAAGCGGAAATCCAGGGGTCGCTGTGTTTGCAATGTTCTGGATTCCGGCTTTCGCCGGAACGACGGATTAACTTTGACAAGGCCCTGGCGTTCATTGTGTACTTGTTGCGCGTCATGCAGTATCTGTTCCAGTGGAGATCGGTTCGACCGCATAGATGATGCCCGCTGGATAATACCCGCCGCAGGTTGCCCGAATTCGATTTCAGGACAATCCTATGGCATTTGTAATTGGTGCCGCAAGGAAAAAATCCATGCCCGTGGCAGCGAAATCCCTGCGAATCTGCCCTCATATGACAGCCTAGCTACGCCCGGTCTATAATGCCCGACCAACAATATTCGTATGTCACCCAGCGATAATCGGTCAACCATGCCCACCTTCACTGAACGCCTCCGCGCCGCCAGCGAGGCCGCCCAAAGCCTCCTCTGCGTGGGCCTGGACCCCGACCCCGCCCGCCTGCCCGTTGCCGACGCGACCGATTTCAACCGCGCTATCGTGTCCGCGACCGCCGATCTGGTCTGCGCCTACAAACCCAACCTCGCCTTCTATGAGGCGATGGGCATGCCCGGCTTCAAGGCCCTGGAGAAAACCGTCCAGCAGATCCGTGACGCGGCGCCCCACGCCATCATCATCGGCGACTGCAAGCGCGGCGACATCGATTCCAGCGCCGCCGCTTACGCCACTGCCATGTTCGACGTCTGGGGCTTCGACGCCGTCACGGTGAACCCCTGGGGCGGCATGGACACCGTTGAGCCCTGGCTGACCAAACCGGAGAAAGGCGCATTCATCTGGTGTCGCGGCTCCAATCGCGGCGCCGCCGACCTCCAGGACCTCCCGGTCGAGGGCGTCGGCAACCTGACCCAGCCCGTCTATCTGCGCCTGGCCCGACGGTCCCAGCAGCGCGCCTCCCAGGGCAACCTCGGCCTCGTCGTCGGCGCAACCGCCCCCCAACAACTGGCCGATGTCCGCGGCATCTGTCCCGACCTGCCCCTCCTCATCCCCGGCATCGGTGCCCAGGGCGGCGACCTGGCCGACTCCGTTCGGTGTGGCGTGGACACCGGCGGGCGTCTGGCCATCATCAACGCGTCTCGCTCCGTAATCTACGCATCCTCTGGCGCCAAATACACCGACGCCGCCCGGCGCGCTGCGTCCACGCTGCGAGAAGAGATCAACGCCACCCTTGACGACATGGGGCTGGGATGGACGTGATGATTGACGTAGCCGACATCAAACCCGGCGATGTCGTTCGCCTGAAAAAGCCCCACCCCTGTGGCGGCTACCTCTGGCTCGTCAACCGGGTGGGTGGCGATATCGGCCTCCGCTGCCAGACTTGCGGACACTACGTTATGACACCCCGGTTCCGCATCCTGAGGCGCATCCGGGAAGTAACCCGCCCGTCACCGGAAGCTGACGAGCGCCGCAGCCGTTGAACCCCGGTTCCATGCGGTCCGCCCTGGGACGTCGCGGCCGCTACCACAGCGTCGCCCTCCTCTGCGCCGTCGTCGCGCTGAACAGCTTCGGCATGGGCGCGATCTCGCCCGTTCTGCCCCTGTTCCTGGAACGCGAATACGGCGTGTCCGCCACCGAAGTCGGCATCGCCGTCGGCTTCTTCTTCGGATTGGGCCGCCTCGTCACCAGCGTACCAGCCGGGTACCTCGCCCAGCGCTACGGACGCCGCCCCGTGCTCGCCCTGGGATCGGCCATCAACCTCGTCGGCGCGGCTCTCGTTTCCGTTTCTTTCAGCTACGCCTGGCTCACCGGATGGCGCTTCGTGTCCGGATTCGGCGGCAGCATCTTCCTCACCGTCGCCACCATCTACCTCCGCGACGAGGCCACGCCCGAAACCCGCGGCCGCCTGCTCAGCCTCCAGGAACTCAGCATCCTCGCTGGGCAGACCCTCGGCCCTCTGCTGGGCGGCTATCTCGCAAGCATCTTCGGCCTGCGCGTCCCGCTGTACGTCCAGGCAATCCTGATGGCCGCCTCGCTGCTGGTGATCGTCGTGGCCCTGCCCGAGTCCCGCTGGCGCGAACAACAAACCTCGGATGGTGCCGCCCGCCGCCGCGCCGTACCCCGAACACCGAATCCCCAAGCCGACGCGGCCGATGCTCCGGACGGTTCCGCCAACCGCCGCGGCGCAATCTGGCGCCTCATGCTCAGCCCCGCCTTCATCCTAGTCGGCATGTTCGCGCTGATGATAGTAGCCAACCGGCAAGGGGCCCGGATGAGCGTCATGCCCCTCTTCGGACGCCAGAAGGGTTTCGGTCCCGACGATCTCGGGCTGTGGCTCAGCGTCACCCACTTGCCCCAGTTCTTCACCACCCTGGTGTCCGGCTACCTCTCCGACCGGTTCGGACGTAAGACTCCCATTCTCCCTTCGGTCATCCTGATGACCCTGGGCATCGCCGCCTTCATCTGGGCGGGCAGCTTGTGGCAGCTCCTGCTGTCCGGCGTCTTGCTGGGCATGGGCGAAGGTTTGGGCAGCCCCGCCGGCACCGTATTCTTCGCCGACATCGCGCCCCCTGGACTGGAAGGAGTCACCATCGGCCTGCTCCGCACCTTCGGCGGCGTCGGCACCGTCATGGGCGCGCTGGTTCTGGGCGCTATCGCCGACGTCACCAGCTTCTCCTGGTCCCTCTGGATCGACGCCGCGGTGTTCGCCGCATCCGGCATCGGCCTCCTCATCTTCGTCCGCGAGACCTACCGCCGCCGCCCCGCCTGAATCACTGCCCTGCGTCGCCATTCCGCTTATGAGTACCCGCTTGGGCAGGACCTGGGAATTTGCATGGATGCGCAGGATGGAAAGGATTGAATTGATGCACCGCGCTATAGCAGTTCAGACTTGGAGCCAGCAGTAGAAGTGACCCAATGGCGGCAAAGCGGAAGGAACGGGAGCATTCACCATTACTACACCTGGTTCCCGAAAGCGAGCCGATTCCCGTCATCAAAGCTATACCATCCCGTTCATCCTGTTTATCCATTCAAATTGTTCCTCCCGGGCAAAGTGGGTGCGCGTGAGCGTCATTCCGGCCCAGAGCCGGGAGCCGCAATCATCGCCGGGCGCTCCACCCGTACCCGCAGCAATAGCAACCCCCCGATCATGAACAACAGCGCGCTCGCCCCCAGCAGCGCGGTGTATCCGAACCCCGGCCCGAACCACACCGATACCAGGTCCGGCAGCGGCCCAATCGCCTTTGCCCCCGCCGCGCCGATCAACGTCCCCAGGTTCACCACCCCCATGTGCTGCGCCTCCCGGCCCGGCGTACCCAGGTCGTTTGCCAGCGCCCAGTGCGTGGTCAGGATGATGCCGACCGCCCCTCCGATCACGCTCGCCACAACCACGGCCAGCAGGTAGGTGCTCACCCACATCATCGCGATCGTCCCCAGCAGGGCAATCGCCGTGCCCACCACCAGCACCGGTTTCCGCCCGATCCGGTCCGACAGCCAGCCCGACGGATACGTGGTCAGCACCAGCATCCCGCCGATGCCGATGATCGCAACCCCCAATGCCTGCGCCGGGTTGTCCACCTGCACTTTGTCCCTCAGGAAAAACAACCCATAGGTCGTGAAGATCACCACCGCCGCCAGGAATGCCACCCGCGACGCCACGAACCATCCCAGATCCGGATGCAGCCGCGCCATGCTGGTCGACTCGGGAAACGTCATCGTCGCCCGGTGGAACGCCGCCGTCGCCGCGCCGCCGGCCTCTCGCATCCGCCGGTAGATGGTCGTCGAGCTTACCGCCGCTGTGATGAGGATTGCCGCGGCGAACATCGCCAGGGTTCCCCACAGCCAATATGCGCCGTCCGGCTGCGAGTAGTGCCCCACCATCAGGCCGGCGAAACACAGAATGCTCGCCCCGCCCAATGCCTCCAGCAGCGTCTTGATCGACGCCGACATGCCCATTCGATGCGACGGCACCAGCTCCCGGACGCTCGCCAGGTACGGCGAATACGCGATCCCCGAGTTGATCTGGATAAACAGCCACACCACCAGCAGGCTGCTGTAGGTGAGCGGCGTGGCCAGCGCGATCAGGGCCACCGGAATGCACACGCAAGCCCAAAGCATATAGGGCAGACGCCTCCCCAGCCTCGAACGCGTTCGGTCGCTCGCCCATCCTACCGGCACCTGCACCAACGCTGCCGCCAGCATTCCCGCCAGTCCCAGCATCCCCAGCAGCGTGTTCTTCGCCGCCTCCGGCGCAACTTCCAGCACCAGGATCGGCAGCACCGCCGTGTCCATGGCCAGGATGAAACCCGCCAGGCCGAAACTGTAAGCGTTCAGCCGCGCCAGCGACCACTTGCCCCAGGCGTCCGTCCCCGTCGCCGACTCGGGTAAAGTCCTGTAACCGTATGCGTCCATAGTGGCCTTATGAACCCTGATTTTCGTTATCCGGTACCCTCCGTATGCTACAATGCCGCCGCCGGGGTATCAAACCCGGTTTTTCATTGGAGGCAACCCAAAAGCTCTTTCTTCCTGCTGGAGAGGGCCTGGACGAGCCCACATACTCCTTCGCCCCTGGCGGGAGCGGGTGGGGCAGAGGCGGTTTTCCTTGCGTATTTGTTCATTGCTGCCCAGCGGCACCGAAATCCTCTTCGCCCTGGGTCAACAGGATCAGATCATCGGCGTGACCGACCTCTGCGACTATCCCCCGGAGGCCGCCGGCATCCGGGTGGTCTGCCGCAGCCGCATCGATCCGTCTATCATGTCCAGCGAGGAAGTCGAGGCGGAGATGCACCGCATCCTGTCCAACGGCGAAAGCCCCTACGACCTGGACGTCGAATGGCTCCAGGGCGCCAATCCTGACCTCGTGATAACCCAGGACCTGTGCTACTTTTGCGAGATCGACGCCGGCACCGTCCAGCGCGCCGTGGAACCCATTCCCGCGCCACCGTCCGTCCTCAACCTTAATCCTCGGACCCTGGATGAAATCCTCGCCAGTTTCCTGGAAGTCGGCGCTGCCTGCGCCGTGCCCGACCGCGCCCGCCTGCTGGTCTCCGACCTGAAAGCGCGCATCGACACGGTTGCGCACAAAGTCGCCCAGGCCCCCTCCCGGCCTGCCGTTTTCTCCATCGAAGGCGTCAACCCCCTCGTCATCGGCGGACACTGGGTGACCGACCTGCTGACCCGCGCCGGGGGCCGTTTGCCCGAACGCTTCGTCCCCGGCTGTCCCGCCGAGCGCATACCTTGGGATGATGTGGTGGCCGGGCAGCCCGACAAGCTCTACATTGATCTCTGCTCCTCCGATCTCGCCCGCAGCGTCCGCGAGATTCCCTGGCTCGCCGCCCAGCCCGGCTGGAACGACCTTCCCGCCGTCCGCTCCGGCGAGGTCTACCTCATTGACCACAGCACCCTGAGCCGCCCCGGTCCTCGCGTCGTCAACGGCCTGGAACTCCTGGCCCAACTGACCCACCCCGACCTTTTGGAGGGCCACATCCCTCCGGACGCTGTCCTTAAACTCGACCCTGGGCTGACTTCCGGCGACCCGGACCTCATCGGCGGCGCCTTCAAACCCTGGCCCGCCGTCGCCGCGCCGGTTGCCCTGGCCAGCCGATAGCTTCGACTCCCGCCGTCTGGCATTAGTGATATTGGGCGGGTATAATCATCGCCAACCTAACCGGGGGTACACGCGCAGTGGTTAGTCAAGACGAGTTTCGGCAGGCCATGTCTAAGTTTGCGACTGGGGTCACGGTTATCACCACCCTCGACCCTTCGGGCGATCCCCACGCCATGACGGCCAACGCCTTCACATCGGTTTGCCTGGATCCGCCGACTCTTCTCGTATGTGTGGCTCATAACACCATCACCTACGGCTACGTCGAGGAACAGAAGCGAATCGGCGTCAACGTGCTGCGCGAGGAGCAGGAAGTACTCGGTCGCTATTTCGCCCGCCGGCCCGAGCAGCGCGAGGGCAACCCGGAGTATTCGTACACCATGGGCGAACACAACGTGCCCGAACTCAACGGCTCCATGGTCTTCTTCAATTGCGACATCGTGGGATCCCACGTCTACGGCGACCACACCATCTACGTGGGCGAAGTACGTGAGATGCGGCGCGGCGGCGACGATGCCAACCCATTGATGTTCTACGACAGCCACTGGTACCATCCCGCCCACGAATAACCCGCCTGGCCGCCGTTCGGTCCCATCGACGAAACTACGAGGGCAGGTTCTGAACCTGCCCTCTGAAGTACCGGAGTGCCCAAGGGTCATCATCGCCCTTCGCCTGCGACCGCAACCATGACCACATCCGCAAACCGTTCCGCCGACGCCGACGCCCTGCACTTCGGCGCCAGCATGGCGCTTCCCGCCAGCCGCACCGCCGAGCAGGCCCGCCTCATGGAGGACCTCGGCTTCGAGTACATGGGAGCCGGCGAACATTTCATGCGCGGCCGCCCTCCGGGCCCGACCCACGCCGCGCTGCCCCTGCTCGCCGTGGCCGCCGGCGCAACCCAGCGGATGCGCGTCGTCACTTCCGTCACCCTGGCGCCCTTCTACCACCCGCTCATGCTCGCGCGCATGACGGCCACCCTGGACATCGCCTCCGGCGGACGCCTCACCCTGGGCGTCGGCGTTGGCGGCGAATTCCCCATGGAATATGAAAACGCCGGCCTGGACATCCGCCGTCGCGGCCGCCGCACCGACGAGTGCCTTGACGCCCTGCGCCGCCTCTGGACTGAGGACTCGGTCACCTTCCCCGGCCGCCACTACACGCTGGACGAAGCGGCCATCAATCCCAAGCCGGAACAGCAGCCGCACCCGCCCATCTGGGTCGCCGGCCGCCGTGACGCCGCCATGCGTCGCGCCGTCCGGTACGGCGACGGCTGGCTGCCCTACTTCTACAGCCCCGAACGCTATCGCGACAGCGTTGCCAAGATCGCCGACTTCGCGGAAGAAGAAAACCGCGATATCACCAACTTCCAGTGGGCCTTTTTCCCGTACATCACCCTGGCGCCCACTGAGGAACAGGCGGCCCGCACTGCCGCCGCCGCCCTGGGCAACCAGTACCTCTACGGCGGCGAGTTCATCAACATCGTCCGCCGCTATTGCCTGTTGGGCACGCCCCGGATGTGCATCGAAAGATTGGAAGAATATATCGACGCCGGCGCCCGCTACATCATTTTCAGCATCGCGGCCCCCCGTGAAGACCGCCGCCGCCATCTCGAAGTCATCGCCAAGGACATCATCCCCCATTTCCGCGCCCGCTGATTCCCCTTGCTCAGCCGGTACCGTCATTTCGGCAAAAGCCGGAATCCAGGAATCCCCGCATCTAGAAATCCTGTCCATCCATGCAATCAAACCGCGTAAACGGAACGCTACCCATCGCGCCGCAAAGAATGTTGGCCTCTATGCCGATGTTGTATAATGGCCCGCAAATTGGATCAATCCCACAGCAACAGTCGCTCCTGTCCAACGGCAACGGAGTACGTGAGCTAAATGAGCGTTATAGAACTGCTCGATACTAAGTTCGACGGTACCCCCGCTACCCAGTCGCCCGTTTCCATTCAGCTCCAGGGTGACCGCACCAGGCGGGTAATGATGGTCCAGCCCGCGTCGGCGGGTGGCAACTTCGAATATATCGCCATCCCCCGGCAGGGCATGTTGTTCCTCTCTGGAGCCCTAGCCCAGTGGGAAGGCCCCTACGTCTACGAACGGGATATCTGGTTCGAAGACCGTTTGGGTCGCATGGACCCCGACAAGGACCTCGACGACATCGACGTCCTGATGATCACCTCTCTCATCAATGAGACCCCTCGCGCCTACGAAATCGCCCGCCAGGCCCGCGAATTCCATCCCGAACTCGTGATCCTCGGCGGTGGGCCCCAGATGAGCCCGTTGCCCGAAGAGGCCATCGCCCGCGGCGGCTTCGACGCCATCGTCAACCGCGAGGGCGAGGACATCATCGGCCAGCTCTGCGATATCCTGCTCACCTTCCGCGACGACCGCAAGTACCAGTACCTCGAACGCGTCGCCGGCACATCCTTCATGCGTGACGGGCATGTGACCCAGACCCGCCGCAAGGGCCTCGTCGCCCCCGACTTCGTGCCCCTGCCCGATTTCCGCTCCATCCGCGGCTTGTCCCCCATGAACCCCATGGCCGGCGGCGTCCTGGAAACCGTGCGCGGCTGCACCGAGAACTGTTCATACTGCCAGGTCATCCAGCAGTTCCTCGGCTACCGCCTCATCGACCGCGAAACCGAGTTCAAGCGCATCGAGCAGCTGGAAGAACTCGCCGCCGACGGTTTGATCCACACGGGTCGCAACGGCAAGTTCAATGTCTTCATCTCCGACGACTTGCACACCCCTCCGCTGCGCGCCGTCAAGTTCCGCAACGAGCGCCTCGAACGCCTCAAGGGCTGGGCCGGCCGCACCGACTCCATGAACATGATCTGCCAGGCCCGCGCCGAGATCGGTCAGGACGACGAGCTGGCCGACGCTTTGCTGGACGCCAACGTCAAGATGCTCTACCTCGGCGTCGAATCCAACAACGCCGAGAGCCTCGCCGCCGTGCGCAAGCGCCAGGAACCCGGCCAGATGCAAAAGGACCTGGTCCACCTCAACGAAAAGGGTTTCTCCGTCGTCGCCATGACCATCATCGGTTTGCCCTACGACACCGAGGAATCCATCATGACCCTGGCCGACTGGGTCACCCAGCACAGCCGGTACCAGACCGCCAACCTGCTCACCCCGCTGCCCGCCACGTCCAACTGGGACCTCAAGCCCCTGAACGCTAACGGCGAGCCCCTGCAGGAAGGTGAGATGCGCCCCTACGAGCTCTACACCGGCCGGCAGTTCGTCCACGAAGACGACCGCTGGAGCATGGCCGAGAGCCGCGAGCTCTTCGACAAATACAGCGCCAGGCTCACCTCCATCGATGCACTCTATGGCCGCATCTTCCGCATCCTCGGCAACTACCGCCTGCGCCAGGCCCGCAGCGTGCAGGACCTGTCCGAAACCACCGAGACCATGCGCAACTGGTCCCACCAGGTTGAACAGGCCGGCAAGGAACTCGGCGAAAGCCTCAATCAGCACGTGACTGAACTGGCCGACACCCTGCGTTCCGTCAGCCAACCCCTGTCCAATATGGGCTCGGAGTTCATGGACAACCTCCGGGTCAGGATCAACGAAACCTCGGAGGCCCTGCGGGTTTACGCCGAACGTGCCGACAGCGGCAGCAAGGACGTCGCCACCGGCATTTCTGCCCGCGTCAGCGAGGTCACCGATATGCTCAACGGCGTCCTCGACTCCGCCACTCATCGGCGCAATCCCAACCAGGCGAGATAGCATGACAACCGGCGGCGGCTCCGGCCGAAGGGTGGTGGTAACGGGCGTAGGCATGGTCAGCCCGCTCGGCCTGAACGTCGCCGACACGTGGTGCGCCGTCGCCGCCGGCCAGTCCGGCATCGACTACATCACCGGCTTCGACGCCGAGGCCTTCGACACCCGCTTCGCCGCCGAGGTCAAGGGCTTCGACCCCGAGAAATACCTGGAGCGCAAGGACGCCCGGCGCATGGATCGGTTCGCCCAATTCGCTGCGGTGGCGGCCCAGGAAGCCTGCGCCCAGGCCGAGCTCAACCCCCGCGAGATGGACCGTTACAGCGTCCATGTCGTGGTCGGCAGCGGTATCGGCGGCATAACCACCCTCACCGAGCAGCATCAGGTCCTGCTGGACCGCGGCCCCCGCCGAGTAACTCCCTTCCTGATTCCCATGATGCTCGCGGACATGGGCTCCGCGCAGGTTTCCATGGTTACCGGCGCCATGGGCGCCAACTACTGCATCACGTCGTCGTGCAGCAGCGGGGCCGACGCCATCGGCGCCGGCTGGGACCTTATCCGTCACGGCAAGGCCGAGGTCGTTCTCGCCGGCGGCGCCGAGGCTCCGGTGGCCCCCCTGTCCGTCGCCGGATTCAACGCCCTTCGCGCCCTGTCTCGCCAGAACGACAACCCCCAGCGGGCCAGCCAACCGTTCAACCGGAACCGTGACGGCTTCGTCCTGGCCGAAGGCGCAGCCATCATGGTGCTGGAAAGCGTGGAACACGCCGCCGCCCGCGGCGCCGAACCCATCGCCGAACTCCGCGGCTATGCCGCCACCAGCGACTCGCACCATCTTACCGAGCCCAACCCTACCGGCCAGAGCGCGGCCACCGCCGTCACCGAGGCCCTCGCCGCCGCCGGTCTCCAGCCTGCCGACGTCGACTACCTCAACGCCCACGGCACTTCCACGCCCCTGAACGACTGGCACGAAACCAAGGCGCTCAAGCTGGCTCTGGGCGACGAGGCTTACCGCATTCCCGTCAGCAGCACCAAGAGCATGACCGGCCACCTCCTCGGCGCCGGCGGCGCCCTGGAAGCTGCCCTGTGCATCCGTGTACTTGCCGCCGGTCTGATGCCGCCCACCATCAACCTCGACGACCCGGACGACGAGTGCGACCTCGATTACGTCCCCAATGCCGCCCGCGCCGGCGAAATCAACGTCGCGCTCAGCAATTCCTTCGGGTTCGGCGGTCACAACTCCGTGATCGTGTTGACGCGACCCAATCTGTGATCTCCCGCCGGCATACTCCTCCGCCCCGGCGCTGGCTGCTCCCACCCCGGCCCGACGGCCATCGTTTCCCGTCCCGCCTCTCCGCTCCCGCCGTCCAACTGCTGCTGTCTCGCGGCATCGGCGACGCGGCCGCGCTGACCCGGTTCCTCGATCCGCCCGACGTACCCTATCCGCCCGATACCCTTCCCGGCGTCGACGCCGCCTTGCCCCGGCTCGCCTCGGCCATCCGCAGCCGGGAAACCGTCGCCGTCTTCGGCGACTTCGACGTCGATGGCATCACCGCCACCGCGATCCTCAGCGAAACCCTGCGGAGACTCGGCGCCCGCGTGATCCCCTACCTGCCGGACCCCGTGGCCGAGGGCCACGGCATGACCCCGCTGGCCGTGGAACGCCTCGTCTCCCAGGGCGCATCCCTCATCGTCACCGTCGACTCCGGCGTTAGCAATGCGGCGGAAGTGGCGCTGGCCAACCAAAAAGGAACCGACGTCGTCATCACCGATCACCATGTCCCGCCGCCCCAACCACCTGACGCGGTGGCCATCGTCAACCCCCGCATGACCGGCAACCAGTACCCCTTCCCCGAGCTTTGCGGCGCCGGCATCGCCTACAAGCTCGCCACCGCCTTGCTGGCATACATCGGCCAACCCGACGACCCGTCGCTCCTGGAACTCGCCGCCTTGGGCACTGTCGCCGACCTGGTGCCATTGCGCGACGAAAACCGCCACATCGTCCAACGCGGGTTGGAAGTCCTGCCTTTCACCACCCGCCCCGGACTGCGCGCCCTGCTCCGACGGGTCAACCTCGCCGACCGTCCCATCCGCGCCGAGCACGTTTCTTTCCAGATCGCTCCCCGCCTCAACTCCTCTGGCCGCATGGCCCACCCCGAAACCTCGCTCAACCTGCTGCTGACCGACGACGAACGTGAGGGCGAGCGCCTCACCACCCAGCTGGAACAGTACAACGCCCGCCGCCGCGACCTCACCACCCGGTCATTTGACGTTGCCGTGGAGCAGGTCCTGGCGTCCTCGCCGTTACCGGCCATCATCATCACCTACGATGACGCCTACACCCCCGGCATCAATGGCCTCGTGGCCGGACGCCTCGCCGAAATGTTCAACCGACCTTCCATCGCCCTGGCCCGTGCCGACGCTGACCACCTGGTCGCCAGCGCCCGCAGCACGGGAGATTTCAGCCTGATCGACGCCATCTCCCAGTGCGAGGATCTTCTGGTCCGTTACGGCGGGCACCAAGCCGCCGCCGGCTTCACCGTGCGCAACGAAAATTACCCCGACGTCGCGCGTCGCCTCACCGGCATCGCCAACGCTCAGATCGGCCTGTTCGGACCCGAACCCTCCCTGGAAATCCACGCCGAGGGCAGCCTGGACGAACTCCTCAGTCCCGCCATGGCCGAGCTTTGCTCCCGCCTCGAGCCCTTCGGCAAGGACAATCCGACGCCCCGCTATCTGACCCGTGGCGTCAGGATCACCAACGCCGGTTACGTCGGCGCCAACGGGCAGCACCTGAAGCTGCGGGTCACCGGCGGCGGCCGTTCCATCGACGCCCTGGCGTGGAACCACCCCGGCGACTGGGGCGGCTACGAGGCCGCCGACCTCGTCTTCCAACTGGCCGAGGACAGCTATCGCGGCGAGCGTCGCCCCTACCTCCGCATCGACGACCTCCGCCCGGCGGTATAATTGCCGGCAGCCCGCAGAAGGAGGCGGTTCCCATGACCCAGCCCAAGACGAAACCCCGCACCAGACTGACCAACGCCGACTACATGGCGATGACTCCACCGGCCAACTCCGGCCCCCGCTACCAACTCATCAACGGAGAACTCATTGAAATGTCTGGCGCCAGCGACGGCCATCAAGTATTCGCACTGCGTTGCGGTTCCGCCATGTTGACGCAGGCCGACGAACTAGACATCGGCGAAATCCGCATCGCTGCTTATGACGTTCACATCGACGAATTCAACACCTTTCAGCCCGACCTGCTGTTCGTGTCCAATGCCAGGCGGCACATTTTCAACCCGGATGGTCGCGGCATTACCGGCGCCCCCGATGTCGTAGTCGAAATCCTCTCCGATTCCACCCGCCGCCGCGACCTTGCCGTGAAGTTGCCCGTCTACGCCGCCAACGGCGTCCGCGAGATCTGGATCGTCGATCTCGACGCCGCCACCGTAACCGTCCATTCCGGCGACGGATCCACCTTCGCCCCCGTCCGAACCTTCAGCGCCTCGGACACCCTCACCTCCAGCGCCATGCCCGGCGTCGCCATTGATCTGGCTCCCATCTTCGCCCGGATAAGCGCCGTCCGCTGACCTGCTTCAGGCCGCAGTATAATTCTCGACAGCCGGCAGAAGGAGGCAGCTCTCATGACCCAGCCCAAAGCGAAACCCCGCGCCAAGTTGACCTATGCGGACTACGTAGCCATGACGCCGTTGGCTAACTCCGGCCCCCGCTACCAGTTGATTGAGGGCCAGATGTTCAGACTGCCTACTCCGCATCTATCCCATCAAACCGTATTTGGGGAGTGGCTGGTGCATATGGCGCTTCAAACCGAGGCCCCCGGTACTGGTCAAGTCGTTATAGCCCCTTTCGATGTGGTACTCAACGAATTCAACGTTTTTCAGCCCGATCTGCTGTACGTGTCGGAAGCTCGGCAGCACGTGCTCACCCAATTGAGCGCCAACGGCGCGCCCGATGTGGTGATTGAAATACTATCCGACCCAACGCGGCGACGATACTTGGAAATGAAACTGCCGATTTACAGCAACGAAGGCGTCCGCGAGGTGCTGGCCATGGACCTGGACTCAGAAACGGTGACGGTGTACTACAGCAACGGTGCCAACCCCACTCATGTACGGACGCTCACCGCCGAGGACGCGCTGATTTCGGACGCCATGCCCGGAATAACGATTGACCTGGGGCGCATTTTCGCGCGCGGCCGCAGGAAAACTATGAGGATTTTCAGTACCGCTCCATAGGCGTCGCCTTACGCGGTGGCGTAAGGAAATCGCCGGAATGTTCGCCCCCAATCTCGCGCACCAGATTTTCGCCGGATGGTTGTTCGTCCAACTGGCAATACAGGTGGATGACCTCGGCATCGGCGAAGTTTTCATCACCCCGGTCGATGTCGTCATTGACGGGCTCAGGACCTTTCAGCCCGACCTGCTGTTCGTGTCCAACGCCCGGCGACACATCTTCAACCCGGATGGTCGCGGCATTACCGGCGCTCCCGACGTGGTTGTCGAAATCCTCTCCGATTCCACTCGCCGCCGCGACCTTGCCGTGAAGTTGCCCGTCTACGCCGCCAACGGCGCCCGCGAGATCTGGATCGTCGATCTCGACGCCGCCACCGTAACCGTCCATTCCGGCGATGGATCCACCTTCGCCCTCGTCCGAACCTTCACCGCCTCGGACACCCTCACCTCCGGCGCCATGCCCGGCGTCGCCATTGATCTGGCTCCCATCTTCGCCCGGATAAGCGCCGTCCGCTGACTCTCCAGAGACTCCTGTCCGTCAGTTCTCGCCAGTCTCCCTGCGAGCCGGCGCCGGCCCTCCGCGCTCCGGCCGTACCAGCCGCGCCCGGTAGATCAGCAACGGAACCGTCACCAGCATGACCGCCAGCGCCACCAACTGCGCCTCGTTGAACCCGAAGATGTACGTGTTCTGCTCCTGCCGCACGAACGATATGAAGAACCGGCCCGCCGAATACCCCGCGAAGAACAGCGCGAACAGCATCCCGCGCGGTCGCACCCGGTCTTTCAGCCACCACAGTGCGCCCGCCCAGATCAGGCAGAAGATCAACTCGTAGGCCACCGCCGGATGCGACGCCGGCCTCCCGTATCCCAGGCTGTCCGGGTCGGTGTACACCCACGCCCAGGGCAGGTCCGAAAAACTCGACCAGTGCTCGCCGTTGATGACGTCGCCGATCCTCCCTATCGCCAGCGCAATCAGCAGCGCCGGTGCGGCAACGTCCGCCAGATGCGACACCGGCGGCATTTGCGCCACCGCCCGGTGCATTCCCGTCCAGCGCAGCCCGGGGCTGTCGCAGAAGCTTGTCAGCCACCGGGCGTTGCGCGCCGTGATGTAGGCCGCCCCCCCTGCGAAACCGCCCAGGTATGCCCCGAATATCGCGATCCCGCCGTTCCAGAAATAGACGATGCGGGCCGGATTGTACTGGTACACGTTGTCCCAGAAGTCGATGACGTGCAATATCCGCGCCCCGATGATGCCGCCGATGATGCACCACGTCGCCACCGACAGGATCGCATCGCCGTCCAATCCTTCCTTGCGACCCCAACGCCACGTCAGGTACACCGCGACCGCAACGGCCACGAAGGTGAAAAACCCGTGCCAGGAAAGTATGAACCCGGCAGTCCGAATGATGTCCGGATCAAAAGGTATGCTGATTACCGCAAGAATATCCATCAAAGATTGTCTTCTCCCTAACCTGCTATCTGTTCAGAATCAAGTGGCTTCCCGCCCGAACTCGGACGTTTCCTTGAACTCCGACGTTCCCTTGAACTCCGACATTCCCGGTCTCACCGTCATTCCTGCGAAAGCAGGAATCCACACGGTCGAGCCCAATGCTCTCGTGTGTTCCCATTTTCGCGGATCGTCAGAATCTGGATCACGGGATTTTATGATTTGGCAGGATTGGAAGCGACCCGTCACAGAACGGTTCCAATCATGACAATCCCCAAATCTCGAAAATCCTGCTTCTGACGTTCCCTGGTTCATACACCGATCTCGCCCCCCGGCGAAATCGTCCGGACAAGGTACGCCGCCGCGCCGCTGCCCTGCAAGGACTCGGCCACCCGGATACGCTCACTTTCTGAAGACGGCATCACGTACATCGCGGGCCCGGCTCCGGACAGCCTCGGCGGATGCTCCGTCACATCTGCTACCCGGTCCCATACGCCCGCCAAGCCTGGAAAGATCTCCCGCGCCGCCCTTTCAAATGCGTTGCAGCAGTCAGCCGATGCCAAGTCTCGGTGGCCCAGTTGGCGCGCAATCGTCTCCGTACTGGCCCCGTCCGAAAAGTCCTCCGGCCTCAGCGCCCGGTACATCGTGGGCGTCTTCCCCTCCATGCTCTCCGCCGGAACTACCAGCAACATCTCCAACCCCGGCAGCGGCGTCAAAGGGGTGATTTCATCGCCTCTGCCCGTTCCCAACGCGGTGCCCCCCTTCAGCAGAAACGGCACGTCCGAACCCAGCCCAGCGGCCACACCCGCCAACTCATCGCCCGACAGCCCAAGCCTCCACAATCGGTTCAACCCCACCAGCGCCGCCGCCGCGTCCGCCGACCCTCCTCCCAATCCCGATGCCACGGGAATACCCTTATCTATGCGTATGTGGGCCTGCGGCGCAACCCCGGCCCGTTCCGCCAACGCCGCCGCTGCTTTCCACGCCAGGTTGCTCTCACATGCCAGCCCCGGTTCATCACACTCCACGACCAGGTCGTTGGCTTCGCCGATCACTACCGTATCCGCCAGATCCACGGTTTGCAGGATCGTCGCCACGTTGTGGTAACCATCGTCGCGCTTGCCGATAACCTCCAGCGTCAGGTTCACCTTGGCATAAGCCATGAGTTTCACCTGCTCAGACGCCATGACCAAATCCCCACCGGATACTAAGCTGCCCGCGACCGAGGCGCTTCCGCCGGCCATGCCGCGTCCAACGCCGCCCACTCCCCGATCCCCAGCGTCGCCGGCCGCCGCCGCCCATCGATCCCCGCGTCGTCCAACGCGGCAGATACTGCCTCGGCCGAACTCCCGGTGCCCTGCATCAGCGAGTTGCGCAACTGTTTCCGCGGCGCGCTGAACCCGGCCCTGACCAACGCGAAGAAGGCTGCCCTGTCCGCCACCGTCGCTGCCGGTTCCGCGCGCACCGCCAACTTCAAAACCGTGGACGACACCTTGGGCGGTGGCCGAAAACAACGCGGCGGCACCTGCGCGACCACCGACGGTTCCGCGTAGAACTGCGTCGCGACCGATAGCAGGGTGAACCCCCCCGGACTGGCATTCATCGCGTCCGCCACTTCCCGCTGCACCATCACCACCATGAGCGTCGGCGGCCTCACCGTCTCCAGGAACCGCCGCACAATCGGCGCAGCCGCATAATACGGCAGATTGGCGACCACCTTGTACGGCGCTCCCGCACCCACCAGATCGTCAACCTCAACATCCCGTCCATCCCCTTGCACAACCTCAAGGTTAGTCGGAAACGCCAGCCGCTCTGGCAATTCTTCGCCCAACCGTTGGTCCAACTCAACCGCGACCACTCGGCCCGCCTGCTCTACCAATCGGCGGGTCAAAACTCCCGCTCCCGGCCCGATCTCAAGCACTGTATCCGACCCGTCCGGCTCGGCGGCGGCAACGATCCGATTGGCGATCCTCGCATCCGCCAGGAAGTGCTGCCCCAGCGATTTCCGCCGCCGGCGCACGGGAGTTGAGGCCATCACCATCGTCCGTATGCTTCTACAGTGCTGATCACGCCCGGCTCAACCCAGCCGAACGAGCATCAAAAAAGTGGCCGAGCACCTCCCTTTGACTGCAGCCTGGGGGCATATCGTCGGGATTGGCTCAGGCCAGGCACTCCCACGGCACCCGCGGGACATCGCTTACCGTTGCTGCCGT
>CBDBDS010000009.1:0-18689 GCA_965203985.1 Dehalococcoidia bacterium | reverse complement strand
CCGTCCACCTCGATGATGGGATTCATGACCATGTGCACGGCGAAGGGCAACCGGTTCGGCGCGTTGACGAAGAAGTTGCGGATGCCTTCCCGGCCTTCGGCGCGGCCGCGGATGCCGCCGTCCCAGACCGCGTCCTCGACAAACAGGCCGGCGATGGCGTCGGCGTCGTAGTTGTCGTCGCAGTAGGCGCAGTAGCGGGCCTTGAGGCGCTTGATCTCCTCAACGTCCTCCAGCGCGCGCAGCCGGCGTTCAATGTCTTCCAGGCTCATGGCTCAAGCTCCTTGCGAAAATGTACGCAGTGCTTAGCGGCAGCGTGACCGTCTAGGCAGTGGCCAGCTCTTCAAAGGACGGCTCGGGCATACCCGCCGTCCAGGTTGGGGTCGCGGAGTTCCAGCCGGTTGCCGCTGGGGTCGAAGAAATACAGTTCGCGACCGGTGAAGAAGCCCTGGGCCCGGTAGGTCAGATGGTCGATCCGGATGCCCCGCCGGTGGAACTCCTGGCACGCGGTGTCGAAGATCTCCGGCGACACGGTGAACGAGTGGTGCGCGGCCTCCGTTATCCGCCTGCGCTCCGTCCGTCGGGCTGGAGCGCTCGCACAGCAGGATGTTGTGGTCGCCGACGTTGAAACACGACATAACGCTGTTGCCCAGCCGGCCCCTTGGGCTCGAGACCCAGCAGTTCTCCGTAAAATGCCTCGGCTTCGTTCAGGTCAGTTCACGGGGATCGACCAGTGGGTCACGCCTTCAATTTTCAAGACTGCCATGTCCGCCTCCTGTAGCGCGCGCTGCGCGCGGCTTGACGTCCGGCTCGATGTTGGGCGCCATTATAGGCAAAACAGTGGCGGTCGGTACTCCTTTTCAACTAAGCGTTCAGAATCCAGCAGGTTGTCATTGCGAGGCGCTTGCCGCCGTGGCAATCTCGACGCCGTTGCAGCAATGTCTGCCCCAACGTACTCCCCTACACCAACGAGATTGCCGCGCTGCGCTCGCAATGACAAGGGTGGGGCGCTCGCAATGACACTTTCCCGGCAAGTCTGAACAGATACCTTTTCGATGGCAGAAGGCACAGGGGAGCCAACATTCCCCGCCGGCGGCCAAGGTAAAATCGCTCGTGGTAGTATCGGACGCGACGACATCACCGAGGTGGACAACATGGTACTGAAAGGCGAAGACTGGCTGGCGCAAACCGTCGAGGAAACCCTGGAGCCGGACCTGCCGATTTGCGACACACATCACCACTTCTGGGTATCGCGCCCGGAACCGCCCGCGTACCAGCGGTACCTGCTGCCGGAGCTGACCGCGGACGTGGGCAGCGGGCACAACGTCACCTCCACGGTGTTCATCGAGGTGCGGTGCGAGTATCGTCAGGATGGGCCGGAGGCGATGCGACCGGTGGGCGAGGTGGAATACATCGAGACCATCGCGGAGGAGTCTGCCACCGGCAGCCACGGCCCCACGAAAGCCGCCGCTGCCATCATGGGGCACGCCGACCTGAAGCTGGGCGACGGGGTTCGTCCGGTGCTGGAAGCCATGGTGGCCGCCAGTCCCGGTCGGTTCCGCGGCGTCCGGCACTCCACCGGATGGGACGAAAGCCCTGAATTGGTGCAACGCGACATCCGGGGAGCGCTTTCGTCGGATGGCTACCGCGCCGGCGCCAGGGTGATGGCCGAGATGGGGCTGGTGCTGGAGAACTCGCTGTACCACCCGCAGTTGCCCGAGTTGGCCGAATTCGCCCGCGCCGTTCCCGACCTGACCATCGTGCTGAACCACATCGGCGGCCTGGTGCGCGTCGGCCCCTACGCCAACCGGGACGACGAGGTGCTCCCCGCGTGGCAGCGTGGCGTGGCCGAGGTGGCCCAGTGTCCCAACGTCGTCATCAAGCTGGGCGGCGTGGGGCAGGTCCGCTACGGCTACAACTGGGACGGCCGGGACACTCCCATCGGATCGGAAGAGCTGGCCGGAACCCTGGGCCCGCTGATGAACTACTGCATCGAGCAGTTCGGCCCGGACCGCTGCATGTTCGAGAGCAACTTCCCCGTGGACAAGCCGTCCTACTCCTACAACGTGCTGTTCAACGCCTTCAAGCGGCTATCAGCCGGCTATTCGGCATCGGAACGGGCGGCGCTGTTCCACGACACGGCCATGCGCGTGTACAACATTGCGGAGTAAGCCAAGCGTGCAGATGGTAGGGTTTGCCACCCGTACCCGCTTTGGCAGCGGGTGTGGACAAATCACTGCCGATGCCCGACCATGGTAGTTGTAGCCTGACGAAGATTGGCGATGATGTGGCCCGCCGAGGCGCCAAACGCCGATTTTTGCGCGAGACCACCCCACCGCACAAACGAGGCTCGCAATGAAACTGCACGGTGTTGTCAAAGGCACGACTATCGTATTGCAAGGTGACCCTGAGTTGCCGGACGGCCAGCGAGTTGTGGTGGAGCTGGAAATCCCGACAACCGGAACAAGCGCCGATACGTTGTCGGATCGGGAACTCGAGAACAAAATTGCCACGGATCCTGCTTTCGAGGACATACGGCGGGCCAGGACGTTGCGGGAGAGGGTCGCAGTGCGTCTCGGAGGAAATCTCCCCGACGCGGTCGACCTGGTTAGAGAGGACAGGTCCCGTTGACGACACAAGCCATCGACACCAGCGCGCTGGTCAAGTATGTCCTGCCCGAGCAGGACTCGTCGGTCGCGGAAAGGCTTGTGGCGTTACACCGAGCCGGCGTGGTGGACCTGATAGCTCCTCAATACATTCTGGTCGAATCTGCGAACGTGCTTTGGAAACAGCTGCAAAGGCGCAGCCTGCTAGCTGAAGAGGCCGCCGCGTCACTTGCCGCGCTCAGAAGCGTGTCGCTCCGGTTAGTGCCCGACGCAGAATTGTTGGAAAATGCATTGACCATCGCCGCGGATAACGGCATCACGGTGTACGATTCGCTGTTCTGCGCGCTCGCTGTTCGTGAGAGCGTTCCACTGATTACCTCGGACCGTGCGTTGGTCAGCAGCGTCGCAGGCACGCGTGTCCGGGCTATCCTGCTGTCGGATTGGGACGCGCTCGGTTAAAGCGATTCCCTGCTTCCTTCGCGCTCGTTTTGCCGGCGCTGTGGCGTCCGCAGGGTCAAAGCTACGGGTCGAGATTGCCACGCTTCGTTCGCAATGACCAAACCGGGACGAGGCTAGGGTCGTCGCTGGCTCACAGCAAAATCCGCATCAGCTCTTCGGAGAAAACGATCTCGCCGTCGTAGATGCGGCTGATGTCGCCGATGCCCTGCTCCATGGGGCCGTGGGACGAAAGGTGCGGGCCGATGTGGACGAGGACCAGCTTTTTCACGCCGGCGGCCTGGGCCATGCGGGCCGCGCCGGTGGTGCCGCACTGGCCGCCGGCCTCGCCGTTGCTGTCCATCACCGCCTGGTCGTCCCAGCACATGCAGAGCATCATGTCGGCGCCGCGAGCCAACTCGGTCACCGTGTCGCAGGGCTGCGTGTCGCCGGTGAATATGACGCTGCCGTCGGGTGTGTCGACGCGGTAGGCCAGTGAGTCAAGGTAGGGCTGGACGTGCTCGGCGGGCGCGGCGGTCACCTCCCAGTCGGAACCGCTGAACACTTTGCCCGGTCCCACATCGGTTGCCGATACCGACGGGGCCGGCCGGGGCAGGGTGCCGCCGCGATTGACGAACACCGCCTGGCTCAGCGGATGGTTGACCCGGGCCTTCCAGTCGTGGGAGAAGAGGCCATTTTCGCCGATGATGCCCTCGGTGATCTTCTCGGTCAGGTCAGGGCCGAACACCTGCAACCGGTTCTCCCTGCCGACGCTCTGGTCCCAACGGCACAGCAGGAAGCAGGGGTAGTCGATGTCGTGGTC
This sequence comes from Dehalococcoidia bacterium, assembly GCA_965203985.1. GTDB lineage: Bacteria > Chloroflexota > Dehalococcoidia > Lucifugimonadales > UBA3495 > Bin87. The sequence continues at coordinate 14,828 of CBDBDS010000009.1, read as the reverse complement.
GAAATGGTGGTGGGTGAAGAAGAGGTAGTCCACCTGGGTTGGAAACAGGCCGGCCTTGACCAGCTTATGCGTGGTGGCGGGCCCGCAGTCGAACATCAGGTGCTGGTCGCCCACCTTGAGCACGTGGGAACTGCCGAAGCGGGTGGGAGTGGGCGTGGGCGTGCCGGCGCCCAGGGTGTAGATTTCAGCCATGTTGATCCTCGCTGATTGCGTACTGGTTCACTTGTCCGTCCGATGATCCTACTACCCTGGGCTGAGGACGGCCCCGGTATAATCCGGCCAGATATGTCACCGCAGTCGCCCGAACGGAGTTGCATCATGACGCCAGGTCGCTTCCATTTCGTCAGCCAGGTGGGGCGCGTGCCCTCCATGACCGTGCCGCTGGACGCGCAGCAGGAACTCAGGTTCCAGCGCCTGATGGAAGAGTCGATCATGATCGACCTGCACCAGCATCCCATGGTGCTGCCCGAGGACTTCAGCCAGTATTGGGAGTACCTGCGCAGCGATCGCTACCTCTGGGGCTACGACGCGGTGCGGGCCGGCGGCTTCACTGCTGTGGGCACCGCCAACGTGTTCCGCGGGATGGTGCACACCAACGAGATGTCCTTCATCCGCTTCTCCGACCTGCTGGAGGAGGTCAGCATGATGATTTCGGACATCTCACAAAACGACGACGTGCTGCGGGTCAGCACTGCGGACGAGATCGAAGCGGCCAAGGCGCAGGGCAAGGTGGGATTCTTCCCCACGGTGGAGCACCTGGCCATCGGCAACGAGCTGAACCTGGTGGACGTGCTGTACAACGCCGGAATACGGCTGGCCGGCCTGACCTACAGCCGCAAGGCGTTCATCGGTGACGGCATCTTCGAGCGCAACGACGGCGGCCTCAGCGACTTCGGGCTGGAGGTAGTGCAGCGCATGAACGAATTGGGCATGGTGGTGGACGTGTCCCACGCCTCGTTCCGCACCGCCATGGACGCCATCGCGGCGTCGGAGACACCGGTGACCTTCAGCCACGACGGTTCCTACACCCTGGCCAGCTACAGTTTCCAGGCGCGGCGGTTGCGCAAGGACGAGGAACTGCTGGCGTGCGCGCGCAAGGGCGGCGTCATCGGGATCACCGCCGTGCCCAACCGCCTCAGCAACGACCCGGAGCAGAGCATCGAGTGCGTGCTGGACCACTACGACTACATGGTCAACCTGGTGGGCATCGACCACGTTGCCATCGGCACCGACACCAGCATCGGCGACTCGGTGGGCGTCGGCGAGTCCGTGATGGGCCGCCCCGGCCCCACCCCGGCGCGCTACGTCGACGGCCTGGAGTCGCCGGCCGACGGGAAGAACATCATCCGGGGCCTGATCGCCCGCGGCTACTCCGACGAGGACGTGCGGAAGATCGCCGGCGGGAACGCGCTGGCGCTGTTTCGGCGGGTGATGGGGTGAGGTGGTGCGCCTTGGTGCACCGGCCCCCAATCAATGCAGGACCGTGTGGAGTGTGTCGCCGATCTTCCCAATGGGAGTCAGGACCACATCATTCAATTGCGCCAACTCACAGACGCTTTCAGGGATTTTGGGAAAAGCGTCGTCGGGCACGCAGATGATCACCGGCGCTTCGAAGTAGTCGGCGTAATGTCGCGCCTGGATTACCGGCCCCAGGAGGACCGGGTACGCTTTTGCTTCCACAACGGCTAATTTGCCGCCGTGGGCGACCATCATATCCGGCACGAATGGAGAACCCGACGGCTTTGAGAACCAGGAGGATATTCGATCCAGCCATGAAGTCTGATCCGGCCGGCCCCACGGCTCCAGGGTGACTTTGTAGTCCAGTTGTTTTATGGCGTCAGCGACTTGACGCTCAAAGTCCAATCCCGCAACCTGCGCCATTAGATCAGCCTCCGATCAGTTTTTCGACCATGAGCGTCAGCAAACACCCTGCCAATGCGCTGGCGGCCAGCCAACTGGCCCTGTTGAAGAAGTTACGGATCCGCTGTCTCCTGATCCGGCGCGTTACTGTCTTGTGCAATAGTCCGGAGTTTTCTGCGAGAGGCGTGGTAAGTTGCCCCGTCACGGTGGCCGACAACTGAGTCGCAATGGCGTTACGGTATTTGAGCAGAGCGTCAGTACAATGGCCCATGCTATCACCGTGAATTGATACCATCCATTGCCCGGTGGCGAGGACCACGGATCCATTCACATCGGCGACCAGGGCATCGGGCGACGTGATCAACTGCCCCAGGACCCGTTCCTGTAATCCGTGAGGTACAACACTCAGATCCTCCGCAGCCATCAGCGTTTGCACGATTTCTTCGTTGAGGCTGCCATGCCCAGCCACAGTGTCCTGAAAGTCCAGGACGGTCATGCCAAGCGGATGATCAGACTGCCCCATCATTCTTGCTTGCTGCTAGATCTCGTAGTGAATGCTTGGATGGACATTGTACTACACCGCTGGCGAGGAGACCGGTGACGGCAGCGGAAAGAGCACAACTCAGTTTACCGCTCCGGTGCCGGGGATAGAAGGACGCTCCAGATCCCGGCGACGGACTACAATCGTGTCGCAGGCCAGGTCGTGCAGTGCGCGCCGGTCCTTGCGGCAGGCAAGCATCAACAGGTCGATGATGTAGAGCGTCGGTAACGAAACTAAGCAGCGGCATAATTTGCGGCCCCACCCGGCCGGGGAGCCGTCAAGTCGCAGGACGCGCAGGCCAACGGCCCGCTTGCCGGGCGAGATCACAAGTATGGAGTATATCGCTATGTTCCACGCGATAAAAAAAGCGGCGGCAATCTGGTATGGCAAGTCTATGCTGCCCATGACGAAGATAAGGACAATGACGACTAACACTGCGGCAAGGTCAATACAGCCGGCCGCCAGTCTGATCCTGAACCCCGCCGGCGCGATGCCCAGGGCGGCCGGCCGGGTTGAGCCGGACAGGGAGGATAAAACCCGGCTCACCGGAAAGACGATGCCGCAGAATGCCCCGGCTGCCACCAGCCCGACCACAGCGGGAAAAACCGCCATCCACCACCACGTCACGATCTGCAAGGATGCGTCTGCCACCATAGTCCCCAGAGACGGCGTGGGACGCGGCACGCCGGCGCCCCAAGACGACAGCTCGAACTCGACGAAGAGTCCCATCAGGAAGGCCAGAGAGAAACCTGCCGGAGCCAGCGCAATCCCGCCGCGCAAGGCAAACCCGACCGGGTTGGAGGGTGCGTCATCCTCCTGAACGGAGCTGTACGCCAGGGCCATCGGCAGCAGGGAAGCAAAGACCCCAGCGCACACGATCACCAATCCGTACGACGGCCCAATCACAGCCGCAATCGCAATCATGATGACCAGGGATGGGAAAAGCGCGACGCTGTAGGTCAGGATGGCCAGGCCCCACAGGGGGACGCCGAACAGCGGATGCGGCGTATCCGCAGCAAAGGAAGTCCCTCTAACGCGGCGCGCAATGACCAGCAGCCATGCGCCCGCGGCGCCTAGAAATGTTCCCAGGAGACCGATGTACAGACTGATTCTGAAGCTGGCGACAATGCGGCTCAGCACGTCCCGGCCAAGATGGTCGGTTCCCAGGAAATAGATCTTGTTGCCATCGTCGCACGCAAAAGGAGGGCAGAGCCTGGCGCTCAAATCTCCGACCTGGGGATCGTGGGGCGTCAGCAGCGGCGCAAAGATCCCAGTCGCCGCCATGACCAGGGCAATCACTACGCCGGCGATTACGGTTGGCCGCCGGTATATGCCGCTCACCGGTTCATCTCCCAAATGTACCGCCCGCCTGCAGCCGGTCCACCACCAACGGTCTGGTGCAGGTCCACGCCCTCGCCGATGTTGTTGTGCCCCCTGAGATCGACGTGGGAAATGAGCCTCATGTTCTTGCTTTCGGCAGATTGAGTCGCCATGAAGTCCCTCCGGCGCCGTCTTGGCGCAGCTTCAAGTTTCGCGTTGGATGCCTCGGCCGCAGTGTACCATCGCGTTCGGCACATTCCCTTCAACACCTGTACAATCCCAGGCAGTTAGCTCGAAGGAGGGCCGCATCCGTTATGAAGTTTGCCCTGTTTTTGCTTGGTTCCTGGACGGAGCCGGAAGTCGACGCCCAGAGTCGCATCTTCGGCGAGATGCTGGAGCAGGTGGAGTACGCCGAGGAGCTGGGGTTTGATTCGATGTGGATCGCGGAGCACCACTCCAGTCGGTACGGGATCTGCCCGTCGCTGATGCCGCTGTTGACCCACATCGCCGGCCGCACGAAGAAGATACGCATCGGGGCCGGCGTCAGCGTCCTGCCCTTCTACAACCCCATTTTCCTGGCCGAGGAGAGCGCCATGCTGGACGTGCTCAGCCATGGCCGGCTGGACTTCGGCGTCGGGCGCGGCTCGGCGGACTACGAGTACGGCAACTTCAACATCGATATGGACACGCGGGACGTGCGCACCCAGGAGGCGCTGGACATCATCCTGGGGCTTTGGACGCAGCAGGATTTCTCCTACCAGGGCGAGTTCTACCAGGTGAAAGACCTGACCATCGCTCCCTCGCCCGTGCAAAAGCCCCATCCGCCGGTGTACATGGCGGTGTCGCGGACGCCGGCCAGCGTGGACGTCGCCGTGGAGCGGGACCTGCCCATCCTGACCAGCTTCTCCACGCCGGAGGCCGACAACCTGAGCCTGTTCTCGCTGTACGCGGAGCGGTGCGCCGCCGCCGGCAAGGACCTGTCCGTGGCGGATATGCCCTACTTCCGGTTCGTGTACCTGGACGAAGACGAAAAGGCCGCCCGCGAGTACCCGCGGCAGTCGCTGACGTGGGTGCGCGACCTGGCCACCTACCGGCGCACCCTGACCCACGGCGACGAGATAAACGTGGACCTGGATCAGTGGCGGCGCATCCGCCCCACCGAGCCGGCCAGCTACGAGTCGGAGCTGGAGGGCACCGTCTACTTCGGCACGCCGGACGACTGCGTGCAGCGGATCCAGCGGCTGCGGGACGAGCATGGCATCGGCTACTTCGGCGCCAGCATGTCCTTCGGCCACATGGAACACGCGAAGGTGATGCGCTCGATGGAGCTGTTCGCCAGGGAAGTGATGCCCAGGTTCCGGTAGCGCGGATTAGTAGCGGATCGCGATGATTTTGCCGGGCCCGAAAAGGATACAATCGCGTCGAACAGTCGAACACCACCAGGCCGACACAGCAAGATCAGGAGGGGATCATGCCAAACAGCTTGGATCAGATTGTAGAATCGCAGGAAGCGGAACGATTGGCCACCGGGTTCTCGTTCACCGAGGGTCCCCTGTGGCACCCGGACGGCTATTTGCTGTTCGTGAACAACCGGATCCACGTCATCTATCGCCTGGTGCCCGGTGGCGAGCCGGAGGTGGTGCGGGAGAACAGCGGCGGCGCCAATGGCCTGACCTTCGACCTGCAGGGTCGCGTCATCATGTGCGATGGGGACGACCGGCAGATGACCCGCTGGGAGCCCGACGGGTCAATCACCGTCATCGCCGATAGCTGGGAGGGCAAGCGGCTGCACCGGCCGAACGACGTGGTGTGTCGGTCCGATGGGAGCATCTATTTCACCAACCCCGGCCTGCGCCTGCCGCCGGAGGAGCGGGAGATCGACTTCCACGGCATCCACCGCATCGCGCCGGACGGCACGGTGTCCGCGGTGATCACCGACCTGGAGTCGCCCAACGGCTTGGCGTTCTCGCCGGACGAGTCGATCCTGTACGCGGACAACACGCGGCGGGGCGACGAATGCGCGGCCGAGAAGGAACGCGGCGAGGTCTGCACGCACCAGTACATCCGCGCCTACGACGTAAACCCCGACGGGTCGGTGAGCAACAGCCGCCTGTTCGCCGAGATGCACTCCGCCGAGGATGGCGTGCCCGATGGCATGAAGGTTGACACCGAGGGCCGGATTTACTGCACCGGCGCGGAGGGTGTCTGGGTGTTCGAGCCCGACGGCACGCTGATCGGCATCATCCGGCTGCCCGAGATTCCGGCCAACTGTGCCTGGGGCGACGCGGATATGCGGACGATGTATTTCACCGCCCGCAGTTCGGTCTACCGGTTGCGGATGAAGACCACCGGCATCAACCCGTGGCGCGGCGGCTGACCCGCGCCGAATAGGAGACTATCTCATGCAAGCGCGCGATTTGATCGGCTACGGCCCCAACCCGCCGGCGGTGGAATGGCCCAACGACGCCCGCATCGCCGTGTCCTTCGTCCTCAACTACGAGGAGGGTTCCGAGAACTCGATACTGGACGGCGACCCTCACGGCGAGACGGTGGGCGAATCGCCGTCGCCGGTGGCCCGGGGCGAGCGGGACCTGGCCAACGAGTCCTTCTTCGAGTACGGCAGTCGGGTCGGTGTCTGGCGCATCCTGGACATGCTGGACGAATACGGCATCGACGGGACCATCTTCGCGTGTGCGCTGGCCCTGGAGCGCAACCCGGAGGTGGGGCGGGAGATCGTGCGCCGCGGTCACGAGGTCATGGGCCACGGCAACCGTTGGGAAGAGTACTACACGATGACCCGCGACGAGGAACGTCGGGCCATCCACGAGGCGGTGGCATCCATCGAGCGTTCCTGTGGGGAGCGGCCGCTGGGGTGGTACACCCGCTACGGCCCCAGCGTGAACACCCGCGAACTGGTGGTCGAGGAAGGCGGCTTCGTCTACGACTGCAACGCCTACAACGATGACCTGCCCTACTACACCCAGGTGCACGGCAACCCGTGGCTGGTGGTGCCCTACTCGCTGGAGGTCAACGACTACGGGTTCTGGCGCGGGCAGCTATCGACGCCCATGGACTTCTTCGAGGCGGCGCGCAACTGCTTCGACACGCTGTACCGCGAGGGGGAGACGCACCCCAAGATGATGTCGGTGGGGCTGCACTGCCGCATCATCGGCAAGCCGGCCCGAGCGGCGGCGCTGCGGCGGTTCATCGAGTACGTGAAGAGCAAGCCGGGAGTGTGGCTGCCCCGACGCATCGACATCGCGCGGTGGTGGCTGGAGAAGTATCCGGCGCAGTAGGGGCTATTCCTCAGCCGACTGGGCGGCCACGAGGAAGTCGGCGTCGGCGAAATCGGCGAAGCGGTCGGGGAGAAACTCGGTCATATCGGAAACGGCTTCCGTGGAACCGTGGCGGATGTAGTCGGCGATGATGCGTCCGGTGATGGGTCCCAGGTGGATGCCCTTGGTGGTGTGGCCCGTTGCGAGGAACACGCCTTCCCGGCCCGGCACCGGGCCGATGATGGGCTTGCTGTCCGGGCTCAGCGGACGGGAGCCGGCCAACTGCTGGACCAGTTCGGCGCGCTCCAGATCGGGCAGTACGTCGATGGCGCGCTGGAGCAGTTCCAGCCGGGCGGATTCGGTGGGCTGGCGGTCGAACTCCTCGCCCGCGAAAAGGTCTCGCTGGTCGTAGTCCCGGCCGCCGGTGCTGCCCACGCTGGTGAGGCCGTCGGTGCGGCTGATCATGTGGCCGCGCCGGGGTGAGCTGATGAGCACGGGCAGCGGCTCGCCGGGGTAGTTGAGGAGCAGACGCTCGCCCTTCATGGGGCGCACCGGAACCGGGAAACCCAGCCAGGGCGTGAAGGCGCGGCTCCATGTGCCGGCGGCCACCACCACCGCGTCGCAGTGCACGTCACCGGATGCAGTCTGGACACCGGAAACAGCGCTCCCATTGGTGATGAGGCCGGTCACCTCCCGATGAATGATGCTGGCTCCCTTAAGTTCGGCACCCTGGGCCAGGGCGAGGTTGAAACGGTAGCTGTCCAGCTGGGCCGACTCGTCCTCGTACACCGCGCCGATGATAGACGGTGAGAGGCGTGGCTCGATGGCTCGGACTTCGTCGGCGTCTATCCAGCGCATCTTGACGAGCGGTTCCTGCCAGACCATCAGCTCCCGGATCAGATCGATCTCCCCGTCGTCCAGGGCCAGGCGAAGGGACGGGCGACGCTGGTAGAGCAAGTCCATCGCGGTGGCGTCTTCAAGCTCCGGCACGAGCTGGTGGAACTCGGCGTAGGAGGCGCGGGCCATTTCGAACGAAGCGCCGGCCGAGAACTCCGCGCCGAGCAGGCTCAGCGAGCCGGTGGCGTGGGCGGAGGCTCCGCTGCCGATGGCCTCGCGCTCCAGCAGGGTCACCTTGATGCCCTCCCGGGCCAGGTAGTAGGCGACCGAGCAGCCGACGACGCCGGCGCCGATCACGATTAGGTCCGCGGTTTCAGGCAAGCCCGGGTTCTCCCGTAAGGGCGCGCGGAATTGTCGTTCCGGCGGCGAATGTCAGAAGCAGGATTTACCGGATTTTGGGATTTCCCGGATGCGCATCAATCCCGAAAATCCTCCAATCCTGGCAATCCTGCTTCTGACAATGACTGCGCACCAGTCCCGCCGCATCCGGCGGCGTCCGAATTACAGCGGGACCCGGGTGAGTTAGATCACCACTGCCGGTCAGGCGGCGGCGCCCACGGGTGCGTGGGTCTTCATGAAGCGGCGGGCGTGCTCCACCGCCTCGTCGATGTGCTCCTGGGTGTCCTTCCAGGGATAGATGGTCATCTCGGAGTTCGGGGCGAGATCGGCGACTTCCTTGGCGACCGCATAGGGGTGCGCCGGCACGTCTTCGGGCGCGATCAGGATCGGGGTTTGCAGGTTGCGCACGAAATCGCGGTCAACGGTGAACACGAAGTCCGCGCGGTTGGTGTACATGTTCGTTAAGAAGTCATGCACCATGTCCATTGTTATGTCCGAACGCTTCTCACAGAGGGGCGGTCCCCAGCCCGCGATGTTGTTCTGGTAGAACAGGTCCGGCAGTTCCGGCCGGAACCCGCTGGGCTGCATGAAGCAGGCCCCGACGATGCGATCCGAGGCCAGCCGGAGCAGGTTGTGCATCATCGGCCCGCCGATGCAGAACCCCATAACCAGGAACTTGTCGATGCCCAGGTAGTCCATCAGGCCCAGCTGGTCTTCCGAGTAGGCGTCCCACGGGCGGTCGATTTCCAGCGGCCCGGTGGACTGGCCCGGAGGGGAGTTCCGCAGGTCGGCGGCGATGACGCGGAAGTCGTTTCCGTAGGCCGCCATGGGATTGAAGGGATGCGAATTGCGCAGCCCCTCCACGGTGGAGTTGAGCCCACCGCCGGGGATGATCAGCAGGGGGAAGCCGGAACCGACCTCTTCGTAGTAGATACGGGTGTTGCCTCTTTCGTAGAACGGCATGGTCATTTTCCTCCGTAGTCTGATTGCGGTTTCGATTGTTGCGATGTTGATGGCGCTGAATGTAACCCGCGATGGAGTTGATGGTCAACGCACCGGGTATCCGACGCAGGGCCTCTTGTCATTGCGAGGCGCTTGCGCCGTGGCAATCTCGACGCCGTAGCACCAACCTCTGCCCCGAAGGACTCCCCTGCGCCAACGGGATTGCCGCGCTGCGTTCGCAATGACACTTTCCCCGCAACTCTGAACAGCTACATGGAAAGGCCCTGGTATCCGACGCCAACCGGGTTACGTATTTCCCTGCGCTCGTGATCTCCAGTCGTGGCGCGGCCGCCAGCCCAGCAATCGCTGCGCCTTGGCCGTGCTGATGACGCTGGCGGTGCCGTCGAGCCCGTCCCGTAGTTCCACCCGGTCGCCGAAGTTCTGCCTGATGATGTCGATGGTTGGCTCGGCGAAGCGGCTGGAAGGCTGGGCGAGCATGAACGCCTCGTACTCGTCGATCTCGGCATCCACTGCCAGCACGTGGGCTTCGGCCACGTCGCGAGCGTCGGCGTAGGCCCACATCACCAGCGTCAGCGGGTTTTCCGGCGTGGGAGCCGGCCACGGGAACTCGGCCTGCACTTCCGGAAGGGCCACGTTGGTGAAACGGAGGCTGACCACCGTCGTGTCCGAGTTGCGGGCGATCATACGCCCGATATCCTCGCCCACCTGCTTGGTCAGGCCGTAGGGCTCGAAGGGCATCATGGGGTGATTCTCGTCCAGCGGCAGGTACAGCGGAACGAAAGCGTTGCCGTCGTGGGCCCACCCCATGCCGAAGGCGCTGGAGGAGAACACCACCCGCCGCAGACCCAGTTCCGCCGCCGACATCATGACGTTGAAGTCGCCACCCACATTGTTCTCGAAAATTACCCTCGGCTCGGCCCGCTGCGGACCGGGGATCGCGCCCATGTGCACGACGGCGTCCGCGCCCCTGAGCAGGTCCGTCACGCCAGCCGCATCCGACAGTTCGCAGCGTACGAACTCCACGGGCAGGTCATCGGCCGGGACGCGGTCGCTGGCGCGAACTTCCCGGCCCTGGTCCACCAGCAGTTGCACGACCCGGCGGCCGAGTCTGCCCGCCGCTCCCGTTACTACGATCATGATTTCCTCCGGCTAACCCCGTGGGTTGTTGCGGTCGTAGGCGTCGGCGGCGCGGAGTACCGTGGCGTCGTCCCCGGTGCGGCCAACCAGCATCATGCCGATGGGCAGGCCGTCTGATGTCCCGCACGGCACGGAGATGGCCGGATGGCCGGTCACGTCAAAGGGGCAGGTGTTGGGGATCATTTCCAGCGCCCGGTCGGTGTACTCCTGGCGACTGCAATCGGCCGGCGGGATGACCGTGGCCTTCATGGGCAGTGTGGGCATGACCAGCAGGTCGTACTCGTTGAGCGCCTGGTCGTAGGCGGCGGTCAGCGTCCGGGCCAGGTTCTGGGCCTTGGCGTAGTAGCGGCCGTGGTACCGGTCCTGCATGTACTGTCCCATGAGCACCACCAGCTTGGTGGTCTCCGAGAGGTCGTCGGCCCGGGTCTGCCAGCCGCGGGCGTACACGTCCAGCAATCCGGTGGTGTAGTGACCCTTCCAGTTGGTGCCCATGCTGTTACCGGCCACCATGAGCATGGTTGCTCCTTCCACGGCGATGGCCCGCCAGACGTGGATGCCGTCCCGGTGCCAGGGTATGGACACCGTTCCCACCGTAGCCCCCAGGCTCTCGAACGAGCGGGCCGCCCCCTCCACCACTTCGTCCACGTCCGGTTCCGACTCGGCCAGGCCGAACCCTTCCGGCACGATGCCGATGCGGAGACCGGATACGTCGCCGGTCAGGGCCTGGGTGTAGGCTTGTCCGTCCAGTCCAGCGCTCTGCCGGGGGTCCAGACCGTCGGGGCCGGCGATGGCCTCCAGCATCAGCGCCACGTCGGCGGCGGTGCGGGCCATGGGTCCAGTGTGATCCAGGGTCAGTTCGATGGGAAAGACGCCGGTGTAAGGGACCAGCCCGTAGGTCGGTTTGAGCCCGTAGATGCCGCACCAACTGGCGGGTATCCGGATGGACCCGCCCTGGTCGCCGCCGATAGCCATGTCCACTTCGCCGGCAGCCACCAGCGCCGCGCTTCCGCTGGACGATCCGCCGGCCGTCCGCGCGGGGTCATGGGGATTGCGTACCGGCCCGGTGTCCGAGGTGTGGCTGCCGCCGGAGAAGCACAGGCTCTCGCAGACCGCCTTGCCCCGAATGGACCCGCCGGCGTCCAGGATTCGCGTGACGATGGTGGCGTCCACGTCGGGAACATAGCCTTCAAGGACGCTGGTGCCGTTCATCATGGGAACTCCGGCCACGCAGACGTTGTCCTTGATGGCAACGCTCTTGCCGGAGAGCAGCCCACCCTGGGGTCCGGTGATGTCGCAACGCCAGTACCACGCGCCCAGCGGGTTGTCCTCCGGTTGGGGTCTCGCGCCCGGAGAGCGGGGATATTTGACCTCCAGGCTGGGTGCGGTGAGCTGGTCCAACCGGGCGTAGGAGTCCAGGATGGGCTGGCTCAGCTCGATGTAGGACTCGACGTCGGCCGGCGAGGGGTTCAGGTTGTAGGCGTCGGCGATGCGGAAAATCTCTTCGACAGTGGGTTGCCTTACCGCCATGATGTAACCTCCGGTTTCTTCTTGACCACGATTAGGGACTATACTACGCCCGGAGAAATCTGACCCAAACACCGTTACCAGTTCAGCAAAATCCCCATCAACCTCACGCGTACCCACTTCGCCTAAACTGTCATTGCGAGCGAAGCGCGGCAATCTCGTTGGGGCAAGGGACGCCGCTTGCGGGAACGAGATCGCCACGTCGCTACGCTCCTCGCGATGACAAAATAGGTACGCGTGAGCGCCGGGAGACGAACCAGATGCAACGTCACGACCCCAAAGCGCTGCATATAGCGAAAGCAGTGCAGCAACGTGAGCAGCCCGAACTCGTCATCCTCTTCGGCTCCCGCGCTCGGGGTGACCACGAGGAACTGCTGTCGGATATCGACGTCATGCTGGTGCAGGCTACCGAACCTGACGACGCCATCCAAAAGGCCGCCGCCGCCGCCGCCGACCGGGTCGCCTGGGAGACCTACGGACGGGAAGTGCCGGTGGAACTGGTGTGGAGAACCATCGATGAGTTCCGGCACAATCGCCGGTACGTCAACAGCGTCGAGACCCACGCCGTAAAGGACGGGATAATCATGCCCCGGGATCCGAACCAGTACGGCTCGTCAGAATACGAAGACGAGGACACCGAATCCTCCTACGACTGGGAGAACTACGAAATACTCATCGAAAGGGCAGAGGCGCACCTGTCCGCCTTCCAGTCGCTGGCAAGCAACGACCAGCCCGATTTTCCGATAGGCCAGCAGGCCCACTTCGCCCTGGAGTGCGGATTGAAAGCCCTGTTGGAAGCGCGAAAGATCCCCTATGGCTACAACCACAGCATGGCGGACCTGCTGGGCACGCTGCGCCATTTCCACCCCGAAATACAGGACTTCCGCTTGTCCATAGCCCCCGACATCTACGCGGAGTATGCTGGGCGACGCGGCTACCGATCACGACGGCAACCGCGTCTGACCGACCAGCCGGACTACCTGGAAAAAACCGTCGCCGACGCCCAGTTCCTGATTGAGCGGGCCAAAGCCGCCAGAGAGGAAGCCGGCTAAAAACCGGCCAACCGAACCGAGAAACAAACATCCCAGACACGGAGGCCAATCATGCCAGTCAAAGGGACCACGATGACCAGTTACCGCCCACTGATGCAGGGGGTCAACGGAATGGTTGCGGCCAGCCACCCCAGCGCGGCCATGGCCGGCCTGGAAGTGCTGAAACGGGGCGGCAATGCCATCGACGCCGGCGTGGCCGTTGGCCTGGCGCTGAACGTGGTGCACGTGGACGATTGCAGTTTCCTGGGCGTTGCGCCCACGGTCATCTATCTGGCCGACCGCAAGGAGGTTGTCACCGTCGATGGGCTCGGGGTCTGGCCCAGGGCAGCGTCGGTCGACTACTTCCACAAGCACCACGGGGGCAGGATGCCGGCCGGCGTGCTGTCGTCGCTGACGCCGGCCGCCGCCGACTCGTGGATTACCTCTTTGTCCAAATTCGGCACCATGACCTTCGGGGAGGTGGCCAGCGCCGCCATCAACCTGGCCGGCAACGGCTTCCCCATGTTCCGCTACCTGGCCGGCCGTTTCAAGACGGCCTACGACCAGTACAACGCCTACCCGTCGACCGCCGAGATCTACTTGCCCGGCGGCCGCGCACCCAAGCAGGGCGAGATGTTCTACCAGAAGGACCTGGCGGCCACCCTGTCCAAACTGGCGGATATTGAGGCTTCCAACGCGGGCAAGGGCCGGGAAGCGGCAATGAAGACGGCCCGGGACTACATCTACACCGGCGAACTGGCGCACAAGATTGTCGCCTTCAACCAGGAGATGGGCGGCCTGCTCACCGAAAAAGACCTGGCCGCGTACCACGTGCAGGTGGGGCCGCCGGTGACGGTCAACTACAAGGGCTATGACGTCTACAGCACCGGGCCGTGGGGCCAGGGGCCGACCTTCCCCCAGGCGCTCAAGATTCTCGAGGGCTTCGACCTGGCGTCCATGGGCCACAACTCCACCCAGTACGTCCATACCGTAAGCCAGGCGTTGAACCTGGCCTTCGCCGACCGGGAGCGATACGTGGGTGATCCCGATTTCGTGGACGTTCCGCTCAAGGAGATGTTCGCCGAGGAATACCTGACCAAGCGCCGCGCCTTGATCGACCCGGACCTGGCCTGGCCTGGCACGCCGCCGGCCGGAGACCCCCGCAAGATGAAGGCCACCATCGACGGAGCGCCGCAGTCGCCGCGGGATGCGGGTGTTGCGGTAGGCACGGCAGGCGACAGCGGCGGCGGGACCTCCTACTTCGCTGTGATCGATCGGGACGGCAACATCTTCTCGTGCACGCCCAGCGAGGGCACCAAGAACGGCGGGCCAATCATACCGGGTACCGGTCTGGCGTTCTCCCTGCGCGGCACCCAGTCGAAGCTGAACGAAGACCATCCGGCGTCGGTGGTCGGCGGCAAGCGTCCCCGGCTCACCCCGGCGCCGGCGTTGGTGCTGCGGGACGGAGAGTCGGTCATGGCATTGGGCGCCCACGGCGGCGACCACATCCCGCAGGGCACGCTGCAACTGCTGCTCAACGTGCTGGAATTTGGCCGGGATCCCCAGGAGGCCGTCGAGGAACCACGCTTCTACAGCTACAACTTCCCCAGCTCCAACTGGGCGTCGCGGTACGATCCCGGGATGCTGCGCCTGGAGGGCCGCATCTCCGACGAAGTGGTCGACGGCCTGCGCAAGAAGGGCCACACCATTGAGCAGTACCCCGAATGGTGGGAAGGCTCTGCCTTGTATTGCGTCATTACGCGCAACCCGGAGACTGGGGTGCTGCAGGGTGGCGCTGATCCCAGGTGCGAGGCCTACGCCGTGGGTTACTGATCGCCCGGAAACGCGAAACCCGGGCCAGGGGCAACGGTCATGACGCCGTTGCCCCTGAAGTCTATCGGCTCACCACCGATGCGGCGCAGGTTTCGATTGCCTGTTCCC
>CBDBDS010000008.1:0-170652 GCA_965203985.1 Dehalococcoidia bacterium | reverse complement strand
GCAACCGGCGCAGCGCCGCCAGCGACAGCACGGTGGTCTGCTGCGCCCGGCCGATGGTGAAACCGCCCTCGGTGATGCTGGGGGTGATGTTGCCGTGATTGACCTCGGAGGGCCGTACTCCGCTCCTCTGGCCTGATCCGGCCTGCGATTGGTCCAGCGTCCAGCCGCCGTCCGCCGTCCGGTACACCGGGCCCGCGCCGCGCAGCACCTGGGCCGGATCAATCCTGCTGCTGGTACGTTTTGCCCGGCACCGCGTGCAATCCGATGAACTCCGACACCACCGCCCGCTGGATCTTGCTGCCCATGCCGCCCCTGGGGCCGGTGGAATCCCACATCCCGAAGACCAGCGCGGTGGGGCAGAGTTCGAAGAGCGCGGTGGCGTTCCTGGCGTCCGCCAGGTCGATCTTTCGACCCGTTTCCGACTGCCGGAAGGGTACGTCGTCCAGCATGCTGTCCCGCAGCAGCGCGTCGGCGATGCGGTGGGGAGCCTCAAGGCTGGTGACCCGGAAGGGCTTCGGCAGGTCGTATCCGGCGAAATCCACCGTGATCACCGGCAGGGGTATCTCACCGGCCTCCCACTCCGCCAGGAGAGCCGTCTCCATCCGGTTGGCCTGGGACTGCACGGAATCGACGAGCACGCACGGCACCTCAGCGCCGTCGATGTGGCGCACCTCGGTGGCATAGGCCCCGCCCTCATAGGTGGGTGGAAATATCTTGTCGCCCGGTCCGCCGGCCGGCTGGTACGCGGTGACGCTGCGAAAAGCCGCGGCTCCTCCGGCCACGGCCTGCCTGATATGATCCAGGGAAAGGGTGTCCATCTTGAAAACCTCCGTAGATTCGGCTGGTATGCTTCCTTATTTACGCTATTGCTCAGGCACGGGGCGTATCGCGCTGCCGCTCCTCCCGCAATCGCCGGATGTACTCGCTGACGGTTTCGACGTCCCGCCAGGAAATCCGCCCCGGATCGAACGCTGTCCAGCAGGATCCGGTCCACGCGCTCACCGATTTTTTGACCTGTCTCGCCACTGACCATGAGACCACCTCCCGCCTAAGGATAGCATTGGAGCGACGGCATATCAAATCGGCAACATGACCTGCTACTACGTGATGTAATCCGCATCA
Source organism: Dehalococcoidia bacterium (assembly GCA_965203985.1). Classification (GTDB taxonomy): domain Bacteria; phylum Chloroflexota; class Dehalococcoidia; order Lucifugimonadales; family UBA3495; genus Bin87. The sequence goes on along the minus strand of CBDBDS010000008.1, from coordinate 169,530 downwards.
ACATATCAATTCCATCACCGGGGGCGTGATTGCTATAATGGATTCCCGCACCACCACCTCCCGTGGCCTCATTGAAGGATGCGAATTGCGTTTCGCAGCAGCAGGGTTCCGCTACTCTCCACGGCCGAAAGGTCGTGGCCGCATTGCACACGATCCGATCCGGTATCCCCACCGGCCCGGAGTCCAATTGCACGGGAACAAGGCGGGCATTGAGTCCCAGGATGACGGCGACGATCGCATCACGGTACTCCACTCCATGATGGACGTGGATGCCGAGGGCGCTGTGGTTGCCATCACCCCACCCCATGAAGGTGCTCGACGTGGCCCGGCCGGTGGGGATTGCCAAGGCGTGAGGATGTTTGGGCCGTCGGAGTCCCAGATCGCCCGGAGGGTGAAGGTCATCGCCAGAGCCTAGGGGCTTTCGGACTGTGAGCTCTTGAGCGGCCACAGCGGACTGGTGGATATGGCAAGACGCATGGCCCAGAACGGCGCCCCCACCCACGAGATCGAACGCCAGGGCCGCTGGAAGCAGGGCGGCGGCATGGTCGGTCGCTACACCAGAGGCGAGTCCGCAGGGTCGGCGCTGCGGCATTTATAGAAGCGTCATCTATCTGGGAAAACAGTGCCGAGCGTAGCCCTCCAGCAGGCTGCGGCACTCCATGATGGGTATGACCTTTTCTCAGACTAACCCCAAATATCCTCACAAGATGGTTGGTCAAATAGAGAGGGACCGGGCTTGGTGAATGGCATCCGCGATGTCCCTCAGGCTATCCACCACGCCGTCCAGCATTTCTGAGTACTCCACGTCCCTCCTCAGGCTGACAGGAACCCACTGCCCGTCGCGTATAGCCAATCCCTCTTGAACTTGATCCCGCTGTTCTCCAGTGATCGAGTACCAATCCACCCACAACGGCGTTTCGCCCGTTTTCTCGAATTGCTCGACGTTGACCCCGAACCATACTACGGTGTCGTGGAGCCAGATATACCTCCCGTAGCCGTATCCGCGAGGCGTAGCGCGAAGTCCCTTCCGGCTCGCCCAATCCTGCTCGATGCCTCTTTTGGTCGCCTCGTCAATCAGCTGTTTGTACTGACGTTTGCGGAGTTCCGGGTCCTCACCGAATTCCTCGCCCAGCCGGATGGGCTTGAACGCGCCTGCGTCAGCGAACTTGGCCAGACTGCGCAGTTGCCTGATCTCTGATTCCATCCCCGATTCGTCTTGATCACGGGACCTGGTCGCCATACTGTCGAGCAGACTGCTCCAACTCACGACCATCAGGTACCGGTGCCCGTCTCCTATGCGGAGACATCGTCGCTCCGAATCCATTTCCGAAACACTGCCATACTGGCGCTCAATGCGACGCCGCAACTGTGGCCACAACGATTGTATCCGTCCTTCCGGAGCCAAAAATGCCAGTACCGCAGGGCCATCGTCCGGGAGCCGGTTCAAATAGCCGTTGGGTTGATTGGCGGTCAGGTCCGCCCAGAACTTGACCTCGATGAGCACTCGCTCCTGATTCGAATCGTCGAAACCCACCAGATCTGGACGCGTGCCGTCGGCGTGAATGACTTGGGTCCGCACCATGGTGATCGGGAGCACGCCGGGGACGCCGGACCTTATCACGTCGTTCAGTGCCTCCACAGAAGCCTCGGAGCGTTCGAAAATGTGCCGCAGCGCCTCGGTAGCAATGTTCTCCGTATTACCAGGGAAGTTGGCTACCAGGTTGGCCAGCAAGGTGTCGTTGTTCGGCATGATACTCCTGCTCCCCTTTGGTCTTGAAACGTGCTCGCGGATTGGTCTTCCAGTGCCTGGAGTGGACCTTCGATTCGTGACCGTAATTTTCTGTGACATCGAGCACTCCTGGCGCGCCTTCACTGAGCGTTCGCCCGGTGTCATCATCCCGGGTTGGACGGATACTCATCCCTCATACAGCTGCCTCCGTTCTGAATGACGAAGTCGCGCCGTAGCAAGCGATTTTTCGCGCCGGTGGCTTCCCCGAACACCGGGTAAAGCGCGGCAGCTTGGGTCTCGTACCCTTTGTCGTCCATCAGCTCTCGGAATGATATGTTCATGGTTGCTGCCGTCACCTATCTACGATTATGCATTCCGGCCAGCCGCTGGTAAACAGCCACTCCCGTTTGCCAGTTGGATAATCGCCGCGATCCGACGCGCGGTGTCGGTGAAATGCTGCACCTCCGCTGCCAGCAGCGGCCGTCCCAAAACCTTGCTCTCCCGGTACGACAGCCACTTCTTGAGGACCTGGTAACCGCCAAGCTGGTAATTCCAGACCGCGGCGGGTACGTTGCGCCAGTAGGCCCGCTCGTTCAGATACACGTCGAAGGCGGTATTGCCCAGCGTCGGTACGGCGTCGGCCAGCGCGGCCCGTTCGGCGGCGGTGTAATCGCGCTCAACGGCTCGACCCTGGCCGGGCATGACAGCGTCGCCCGTCCCGAAATGGCCCCAGCCGGCGGTCACGGCGAAGTCCTCGCCGGCCATGTTGCCGCCGTCCGTGGTGGCGGGCACGGCGATGGATGCCCACTCCGGCCGCAGCGCGCCCGTGGTCACGCCGGCGACGGCCGTGTCGGAGTCCAGTAGCGCCGCCAGCGCCCGACCCCGGGCGGCCGACGCGGCCAGCGCTTCTGACGCGCCACCGGCGTTGCCATCCGGCCAGCCGGGCAGCGGGATGCGCGGCCACTCCATCCGCAATGCCCCGGCGTTGGCGGCGCGATAGGCCGGGTCGTGCAGCGTGGCGACCACGTGGTGGAACAGATCCTCAATGGTTGCACCCGTGCAGTCCAAGTAGTGCTGCGCTGGGAGTGCCAGGTTGGGACGGCGCTGCCAGTTAGTACCGTCGATGTCGAAGCCATCGTCTCGCAGCCATGCCGGAATGCAGGTGGCCCCACGGTCCATCAGGTCGAGACAGCCGATGTTTGTGATGACTTGCGCTGATCCCCAATTCCTGCGTGGTTTTTGTTGGGATACCAACCACTGGTTCCCCTCGAATACGTGTGGCTTGTAGTCCGCGCGTTTCTCGTCGAGCAACTTCGTATCTGCATCCCAGTAGAGCCAGCGGGTATCGAAAGGTCGGTAAGCATAACGGACAAAACCGTCCTCAGCCGGACCGCCTCGCTTCAACAATTCGACGCGCACCGCCCGGGCATCAAACCGTGCCGTGGACCTCATCACGCCAGGATAGCGACGGGCGATCTCCTCGTGGCCCAGGTCCGCGTCGAAGTAGTCGGCCACCCTTTGCTTCAGCCGGTCAAGGTCAACGTCAACCAGGAAACCGTCTCGGCTGGTTTTCACCCCCGGGAAGGAGGTCGGGAACAGATCGGGCAGTGCCGGCCAGTCCGGCCAGCCGTCGCTCACCGCCAGTTCGGCAAAGGGCAGGCCCAGCGACAGAGACGGCGATACCCCGCCGTACAGGCTATCCGGCGCACTATCCGCCGTTTCCGCCAGCTCGCCGTGCTTGGACTGACCCCACAGGTGGCGGAAGTCCACCTGTCGCGCTGGCTCGTGGCCCGCCCTGCGCACCAGCGTGGCAATGGCGGTGCCCACCTGAATGCCCACGGGATCCTCGGGAGTGGAAAAGATGCTGGGATCGGGCTCACCCTCAGGCGTCGTCTTGCCGGTCTGGTACTTGTCCCCGTTGAGACAGTCAATGCGGACGATGTCGAAGGCATCCAAGTAGCGCTCACGCATTCCGGTGAAGGAGAGGCCGTCCAGCCACGAGTAGTTTGAGATGAAGCAGACTACGCCCTGGCCGGTCTTCTCCGCAATGCGCCGTTCCGCCATGCGGAAGAAACGCACGTAGAGGTCGTTCAGTCCCTGCCCTTCGGGGCGGCGCACCTGCTTCGTGGTGCGGTAGGCTTCGGACAGTTCCCGCTCCTCGTCCACGGCCATGCCGGCGAACCCGTTGTAGGGCGGATTGCCCAGGATCACCAGCACCGGCGTGTCCTGCTTCACTCGCTCAGCACGGTCCCGCTCCTCCTCCAGCTCCGGGAAGGGCAGGGGTTTCTGCACCGTGGGTTCCCAGCCGGTCAGCGCGTTGGTCAGGAAGACGCCGGCCCGCTCGTTGCCGTCATCGGAGAGGGGAGCATCCAGTTCCTGCATGGTGAGCCCCACCTGCAGATGGGCAACCACATAGGGCGCGGGCATGATCTCGAAGCCGAACACCCGCTGGGTGGCAGCCTGCTTCACCCGCGCGCCGACCAACGCGCCCAAGCCGCTGCCCTCCAAGTTCGAGGAGATGCGTCGCAAGACCTCGGCCAGGTACGCGCCGGTCCCGCAGCAGGGGTCCAGCACGTACACGTTCTCGGCGGCCAGACCGTCAGCAATGCCCAGATCATCCTTGAGGGCACGGTCCACGCGGGCCACCATGTAGCGCACCACCTCGGCGGGGGTGTACCAGACGCCCAACTGCTTGCGGAGGTCGGGATCGAAGGCCTGAAGGAAGGGCTCGTAGAAGTAGGGCACGGCTTTGCCCTCGTCGAACCTGGCGAAAAAGGCCTCCCGGTCTACACGGTTCAGCGCGGCCGCTGTCCAGTCCAACACCTCGACCAATCCCAGCGGTTGCAGCCGGCCCGGGTCAGACAGCTGCTGGAAAAGCGCACGCAACAAGGGCGCTCTCAGGTGCCAGACCGCGGTGCGCCAGTCGAACGAACCCTTCGGAGACAACCCTTGCCGTGCCCAGAGCACCCACGCGGAGAAGATCCCGTAGAAGAGGGTCTGCACCAGGGTGGACCGGAAAAAGTCCGCGCCCCTGTCACCCTCGAAGCGCACGCCCAGGGATTCCTCCAAGGCGGAGCGCACCGCATCGAGGGACGTCGTGTCGCCGGCTGCTTCGACACGGGCCAGACCGTCCCGTGCGTAGGATGCCAGCAACCAGGCCAGATCCCTGGGCTCAGTCAGAGAGGCGGAGTGGGAAAGTACCCGGCCCAGGTACTCGCCCAATCCCACGCCAACCTCGTTGGCGAGGGCCCGCGGTCTCTCCAATTTCGCGTTGAACTCCGCCTCGGAACCTGCTACGCGGAGGGTCTCCAGCCGCACCGGCTGGCCGGCGGCATCCTCGCCCACCAGTACAAAGTCCCTGGCATTGGTCACCAGCACCCGCCGGTAGCCGTCCCAGTAGCGGCTCACCTGGTCGCCGGCGGCGGTGAGCCACACGTCATCAACCACCGGCTTGACCTCGACCACGCCGCGCTCCGGTTTCTGTCCAGCCTTCGGGCGTCCCTTCTGGACCTGCCGGGTCGAGTACAAGCCGAAGTCGGGATGACCGGCGCCCTGGTCGGCCAGCTCCTGCACGCAGAACACCCTGGGCTTCAGCGTACCGCCAACGGCGTTCAGCAGGTTGGCCAGCGGCCCATAAAGAGAACGCTCGTCGGTAGCGGCGCCTGACCCTCGCACCCGGCGCAGGTCGGTGAAGTACGCCTCAACGGCTTGAGCAAGCTTGCTGTTTGCCATAGCGGTCGCGTTATCCTTCTGAGCTGAGGAGAGCAGCTACCTGTGGACGCAGTTCGCCCATAACAGTCGTAAAGTCCGGAAGATCGACTAGCAACGGGCCAAGAGAGTTCTCCCAACCCTTTTCCACATCGTCCACTATGCGCGGGTCGAAGAAATCCTCCGGACCTTCGAAATCAACGTTCCGCAGCTTGCACTTGTCATGGAGGCGGGCACGGAAGTCGACCAGGTCCAGGCGGTCCCAGTAATACCCGAGAACCCGCCAAAGGTCGTAATAGTCCCGCGCCCGATTGCGCGACCAACCCCTGCTTTCCAGGCGCACCACTTGCTGCCGGGTCGCCCGCAACTTCTCGGCTACCACTTCCGTTGGGGAATAAACCTGCAATTCCGCTTCCAGCGGCTCACCGTAGTCATGGACCACCCTGTAGTATTCCACTGGCCAAAGGATTTGCTCGTCTGTTGTAACCTCGACTTTGATCGAGATATCCGGCCTCGGATGCCACGGCAACCTGGCCCGGATGCGAAACGCCTCCTGTCCACCGGGATGCGGGCGGCTCTCGACATACCGTTCGCAGTGCAACTCCACTTGGGCGTATTCTTCAAGCAGTCCACAGGCTCTGTTGCAAGCCTGGTCGATGGCGTCGCTGATCGCATCGCCCTTTGGAAGACCTTCCAATCCAGAAAAATCCAAGTCCTCCGAAAAACGGTAATCCCCGAAGTAGCACTTCTTGAGCGCTGTGCCGCCCTTGAACACCAGCGTCTCTCTCAGTTCTGGAACCGCGCTGATGCCGGCCAATATCCAGGACAGCAGGTAGTCCCGCTCAACGACGTAGGATTGCAAGCCTTGTTGGAGCCAGGCCTCCCGCAGACGAAGACGCAGATCCCTCATTTGATCACCATCCCCGGCAGGTTCTCCTGAAGCATCCACCGATTGTTATAGGCGCCCTTTCTGGGGCCGGTGGGATCAAGCTTCCGATGACCCTTGATGGGGATCGCAGCCAACTCCTCCAGTTGAGGAGCATCGCAGCCATGCAACTCCAGGACCCACCCCGCCCTTTTGGACACGGCGGGACCCAGCCGCTGGGCGTATTCGGCGACCCGCTCGAGGTCGAGCCGCCCCATCGCCTCTGCGAAAGCATGGATGACTTCTCCGAAACCACCACAGTGCTGTGGCGTGGCAAGACCATCCAGCAGGGTGCGCTCCAGATCGGTCATTGACACCCGGGCGTCGCCCACCCAAATTCGCTCGGTGCCAAAGTACCGCTTCGGCTGCACCTGAACGAACCGGTACACCGTGCCGTTCACCGGATACCCGCCTCGGCTACCGCTACTGTCCGAAACCTGCTTGCGCGGCACCGAGACGTCCGTGGTAGTCAATACGAACACATGCCGCGGGATCTGCTCCGTCAACCCATGGTAGTTCAGGGCCGACCAGTGGGAGATCGCCGCAGGCTTGACCAGTGCCATGGCTACTTCGAACTCGTGGACGCCGGCGACCCCGGGCACCGACGAAGACAAGGCATAGAGGCCGCGGCGCAGGGGGACAATCCAGTCATTCTGCCTCAGGTGGTGCAGCGCCTCGATAAGGTAGTCGTCACTCAGCCCTGCCCTGGGCGCCAGCTCTCTCGCTCGGTCCGTAGTGAAAATGCGGTCGCCTTCATAGGCGAGGAGCCTGACCAACTCGATTCCGGCCATGGACCGCTTTGGCTTTCTCAGAGCAACCATTCGATCTCAATCCCGGAATCTATAGAACATCTGCTTTTGGGCGCATATTTCATAAGCTGCGAACATTGGATGATGTCCATTATATGCCTGCTTTGTGCGCTATATCAACCGGTCGTTCAATATGCGATACGCCCAGAACCCATGAGGCTGGTAGAAACCTATCTACCTCCCGCTGCCGGTCGACCGTTGCTATACGGCGAGACTGGATAGGCACACGACCTATGATCCTCAGTTAGCCGCCCCTCTGCACTCTATGGTTTCAGAACCTTCCTCGTACCGCCTTATCGCTGCGGACTTTTTGGTTAGCGAACCAAATGCTTCTTCAATCTGGTCCAAAGCGCGTTCTGAGGCGAGTACCAGCCAGCCTTCTCCAACTTCATCCTCCTCCAAACCATCGTCCAAGAGCATGGGCCGTCCATCCATCCACCACACGCTCTCCACCATGACACGGCCTTGGTCATCTACCCATCTGAATATGCCTTCATCTGCGATTGACCAGCCCAACCGAAAACCTACAGCAGGGTTCAACGCCAGCCAGTCGCCTCCGGGAGAATCCACCCAATCTGCGGTATGACGTATCACCAATGCCGAGATTTCGGGGTCATCATGCAACAAGCGATACTCGGACACGTGCTTTCTTGCCACTTCGCCGAACATTGCCTCAGGGTCCGCGTCAAGTCGCAGCTCCGTCAGGTCTCTGGTATCCAGGACGCTGTAACGAGTTTCGCTTATCGAACGCCGACCTCTACGAATAGTGAGACTAGTTTCTTCCCCAAGTACTATCCGTTGGTCATCTGATCTCCAATTCGTCGCTGACAATGCGTCGTAAACGTTCTCAACCCATTCCTCCAAGTTATGGCCCAGGAGAGTTTCCGCTGCTCTCCGGATCTGATCTGGCCGGCGGGAAGGTTCCTCCAGCACCATGCGGGGATCGTACGTCCTCAATATCTTTTCCAGGATGGCATTCCCTTGTCGCGATATCAGTCCGCCATCAACCAATTCAGCTACAGCACGGAACATGGCCGAGCTAACGATGCGGACCCGTGGCCTAGCGTAAGGCAGCCGTATTCCTAATGATATCAACCACGACCTCACTCTTCGCTCTACTTCGTCCGACCACTCTGTTTCCCGGGGAGCGATTTGATGCATGATGGCCACGACGCGCCGGTGCAAGTTTCCGACCGGTACACCTGCAACTTTCGCAATCACTCTCAGATCTGGGCCATAAGGCGCCACCGTGCTGACCAACTCATGATTGAAAGCGAGAGGGCTGGAATTGTAAACAGGCGGAAGCGGGAGCAGTATGGGGCTAGTGGCAGGCTCTGACCAACCGCAGTTTCTCATGATTGCTCGGCTCATCACCCTGGTTAGCCAACTGGGCGAGACGGTGAATAGACGCACCTTTTCTCGGAACTGGGCCACCGCTTCTGGATCGATGGCACTGACCGCATCAATGAGCATTAGGACGCGTTCGTTCCGCTCACCCGATTGGTCGAGTGCGTTCGCCAGCACGTCTGAGACGTCGTTTGCGCGTTCCAATAGCAGTTTCCCCAAGCATCGCTGTGCAGCTTGAGCGATCGCGACACAAGGATGCCCTAACTGCGCCGAGATGAGCTCAAATATTGCCCGGTGGGGCGTATCGTCGGAGACCTCTCCACTGAACACGTCTGCGGTGGGATCAGTCTGTGAGAATCCGAGCAAATTGCTCGTGTGGTCTTCGACTTCAGTCCAGACATCGAACACCGTCGCAGTGGGATCCAGCAAGTCCAGGATTTCGTCGAGAGCATCCGGGATCGCCTTTGCCAGTCCTGCCGTACTCTCCAAGTCTCGCGCTAAAGTTTCGTAAACCAGGGCAATGGCGCTTGGTTGGTCCAGAAGGCGTAAGACTCTGAAAACGTCAATCTTGATACCGCCCCCAGCCCTGGGATGCCAGTCGTACCCACCCGACAGCGCCAATGCCTCCCTTTCCATTTCCCAGGCCGCCCGTTCATCCCCAAGTTCGGCCAACCGTTTGCCGACCTCGGCAATGATTCGGTTGGCCGAGCGTTTGCTTCTGAACAACTCCGCCAACTCTGCCAAAGTGCCCGCGTCGGACTCACTACTGATCATCTGGATAGCCAATGGCTCCCAGTTGAAGAAGGATATTTCGGCCTCCTGCTCCAGCAACTCGGCGAGGTCGGATATCGTCTTGATCCTATCCTGCACCTCGCTGTAATCCAGGATCTGGTCATCCTGACGCAAAGTTAACTGATCCGGCCGGTACCGCCGTTCTCTATCGCCCTCTACCTCCTGCTCATTGATATCAAATGTGAAAATACCTTCGGTGAGCCTCGTTTTTTCGACGCCCGCCGCCAAACCCTTGAACCATGTCGTTCTCATTGACGGTCGGGCATCCAACTCTACCTTCGAAACGAGCGTATGGATATCAGCAATCACGCGATCTTCTTGCTCCGTATCGCCGAGCCGTTCCACAAGGGAAGTCATCAGGCCGGCGTCACCAACGGTATCGAAAGGCAACAGAAACTCGCTGGTCGTCAGCAACGCAGCGCGCACCGGCGGATCACGCTCTTTCAGAGCCTCTGCCAATAGCACACTCATCCCTCTCCAATAATTGACCGCTTGTTGGTCCACGAACCACGAGAACAACTGCGTTGCCCGCATCGGGCTCCAGTGGAAAGTCGCCGCGATCAGACGTTCGGCGGCGGAGACCATCGTTTTCCTCTCGGAACTATCGTCAAGGTCCCTGATCGCGTATGCGAAGCGTGATATCCGCTCGGCCGCCTTCTCCGGCTCTACTTCGTTGACCTTGTCCAGCCAGTCAATCCATTGGTCCATCTGATAATCATTGCGATAACCGATCCCAAACCCCACCTTCAATGCAAGATCTAAGAAATGCCGCGCTCGTTCATGATCTCCCACATCCAGCCACGCCTCCGCGTGCTGCGCACACTCTTCTACACTGCTGTCAACGTCACCGGAATCAGGTACTGAGCCGTCCATTTCCTGCAGCGCCGTCGCTGCCCACTGTTTTGAACATCCCTTGCTTATCAAACTCCGGATGACCGACCTTCGAACGGGAGCCGGCCAATATTGTTGCAAATCGGGCTCATGCCATTCCAATTCGAACAGATCGTGCAGTCCCGCCAGCGCCTGTTGTCCGTGCTCCGAAACCGCATCTATCAGCAACTCGAACAGAGGAGTTCTGAGCACGCGAAAGGTATGCCCTTCAGTCCAGGAGAACGTCTCCTGTAGGGGCCTGCAGTGCAGCCGAAGAATGGGCTGAGCGACCAGTTTGATACTGGAACCATCATAGTTTTGCCCGAGCCATGCCCTCGCCCAAATGTGAGCCACCATGCAGACTGCTCTTTGCAGCAGGATCATGCCTTGGTCTTTGGGGTCGTGGGATTCAGGAATAATGTCTGCCGGCGACCGTCGATCACCCATAAGATAGCCGAGGCGGCTTCTCCATAGCAGCGGTTCAAAGGGTCGGAGGGTTTCATCCCACATGGACAGGCGCACCTGCTCTTCAGGTTCGGGCAATCCGTCCAGCAACCCTCTGGCCTGCTGCTCATCCCCCGTCACGAGAAATATCGCCTCTGCCAATGCGAGCAGTTCGCTTGGACCCAGATGGTCGCGGTCAATCTCTAACATCGCATCGAGTTGCTCCTGGGCTCTGGCGATGTTCCTAATTTGGTATCGGTTTCGATAGGCATGGACATGGAGCCAGAACCTGGCCAATGCTCCTCCCGCTTCAGTTACATCGAAAGCGTCCAACAGGCTTGCCAGATCGGACCATCGCTCTTGGCGCAACAGCTCCAGTCCGGCATCGGTAAGCAGGTCAGTTTCTAGTGAACGATGCGACCCACCTGCTGCCGCTGGATATAGGGCATCGTCCTCATACCGCAAGCCCTTGATGCTGTCGGCGATTTCATCCGCACCGTCGAACCACACGGCCGCTTTTATCCACTCACGCAGGCGACCATAGGGGCCCAATGTCCCAGGCATCCCTGTTGCCATGGAACTGGTCAGCAACGCGATTGGCTCAGCAATTCCGAGTACTTGCCGTGCTTCGGTAGTCAGACCCTGCTCCATCAGCATCCGGACTGTTCCAAGGGCGTAACTTTCCTCTCCATGAATACGAACGTCGGACCGTATGTACTCCAAAGCCACATCGTGCTGACCGAGCCTTAGCAGTAGAGGAACCAAGAATCCCTGGTCTAGATATTCGCCCCGTTGGCCCATTTCCGAACCGATCAGGCAAAGGCGCACCAAAGCCACCGGGTCCTGTCGTACCGCAACTGAACGGAGGGCCTCGTTGATGTCCGAGCGGATGACTTCCAGCGGACGGAAAGCCATGAACTGGCGGCGGAAATATTCCTGGGTAGCCAATTCCAGAACCTTATCGTGCTGGCCGGCGGCAACTCTATGGTGCAATTCCTCCCAGACCCATGCCTGGTGATCTGGCGAAGACGCGGCGCACCGGTTGGCAAGTTCGGCGTGGAAGTCCCGATCCCTGTTCTGGTCAAAGCTTCCTGGCGGGAACTCCGCGGTCTTGTCAAGAAGAAAAAGACGAAAGCTGTTGTGGAAGAAATACCACCGAGTATTGTGCTCGATGCGAAAGTAGTGGGCGAACCGTTGACCCAGCCGGTCGACTACAAGATCGTCAGCCCAGGTTCTTATCCATGAAAGATCGATGCACCCGCGGATTCTGGCCAAGAGCCCAAGGATCCTCTGCAACTCCCCGTCGTCTTGGAACTGCTCCCAATAACTGTGATAGGTCCCTTCAATATCTCCCTCATAGGACGTGCTTCCCTGAAGGACGCTTTCGAGTTGCTCATCTCCTTCGCACAACCTCATCCTGTTGATCAGATAATTCAGGTACAGTGGATGGCCATTGGAAAGGGCGTATACACGATCTTTTTGCCCGGGCGCAACCGGGACCGGTATATCGGCAACCGCGATGATCTCATGCACTTGGTGCCGGCTGAGCGGCCGCATCACAACCGTGCGGGTCTGGTGTCTCACCTCTGCCTTGATCCGTGCCGACAGCGGAGCATCGGTCTGACTGCCCAGCACCAAATAGACCCCATCGGGAATTTGGCCCGGCTCCGGTAAATCAACCAGCAGAGATCGGCCAGGATGCTGTTCCCGTTCTATATGATCCAAGCCATCGATCAAAATGACGGTCTTGCAACCCGTTTCTTGCCAGTCCCGGTGCAGGAGTTGGAGCTGTACGTGAAAACGTTCCAGCAACTGGTCGCGGTCAAACCTGCTCGGACTGTGTCCAGAGCTAAAGCCGGCGTTTTCCAACTGGAGAACGACATCATGGAGAAAATTGGTGGCCTCCCCTCTCGTGGTCCGTGGGTCGGCTGCGCCTGGGACATACGCGTAGTACTTGATCAACCGTGCGCCCACTCTCCGGAGGTGCTGGGTTAGCAGGGTCGATTTACCGGAACCTGGAGCGCCCAGTACGGCGACGTAGCCTCCGGGCAGGCTGTCTATTGCCTCCGTCAACGCAAGCGCCGTATCCCGTATCTCCCGATACGTACTCTCTACGACGGGAAATCGGTGAGGGTTCCGGTACTCGAACCTCTCTGCCCAACCCAACCGCTGCAAGAGTTGAGCCTCGGTAAGCTCGATGATGCGCTCAGGATCGGCAACCGTCGTAAACAGCGCTTTGGTAATGTGGTCCACGTCGTCTTCAACGTATTGCTGGTCCAGGGATGACCCGCCCTGGAACAACGCTCCACCTTCAAACCCAAACTCCAAGGAACAATTCCTTACGAAGTCCGCGAAATCGTCCTGACGAAGGCCACTGGCCAAGCGTGCTGCTTCCCAGGTCGTTTGCCATTCCAATGGGATATTCGGAGCCGCGTCTGGTGAGGTCCCATGGGCCGGCTCCCAAGCCTGCCTGATAAAGGCCGCAAAATGCTTGGGAGTGGGAGGAGGGTCGCCGATTGGCAGAGTCGCGTTCGTTGCACTGGACACAATCTGATTTGTTACCAGATGAACGACGACTCGAAACTGCGGGTATCTCTGTTTGAGCGTCAGCCATCCCTGAGCCAGTTGTCGGATAAGAGCGGACGCTCCAGATTGGGGAGCTGTCAAGTCTCCGAACGTAAATGGCCTATCGTATTGGGAAGACTTCACCTGATAAGCGTCAACCCGTCCGGGGCTGCCTATCTGGAGGTCGTCCACTTGCCCGCCCTGCGGATCTGCAACCCGAATCCATTCCAAACGGCGATCCCGGAGACCACGCAGGATCAATGAGGCGGACGTCCGGTACTGGGCGTGGTAACCTCCGATGGCGCGGCGTTCACCGTCACCTGGTGAGGCAGTTGACAAAACGATCCCCCTCGGCATTTTCCCGTACGGTATCCGTCCGTTCGCTAATTTATGATCAAAGGATAATCCCATAGTGAACGAGGGACAAGCGTTCCAGTACGGCACACCATCCTCCCGGCATCGGTGATGGCAACGTCCAGCTCGATCCAAACCCGAGGCACACCACGCGTTCCGCATCGGCGGCGGTGACGTCGAGCTTGATCCGAACCGGAAGTGCATTGCGCGGCCCTCGGTAGTAGATCCTCCCTTCAGCGGATGTCCCGTTGTCGCGCATCTCAAACTGCGGCTCCGTACCCTGAAAATCCACGCCCGATTCGTCGCTGACCCTTCGCAGCATCCGCTTCAGCACCGGCAGTACCTCAGCGCCGCCGCCGTCCAGAAGGCGCGTGAAGTCCAGGTCCTCCGAGAAGCGGAATCTCCCGGGTAGCACTTCTTCAGGCACGTCCCGCCTTTGAAGACCCACCAATCGGCCAGGTCGGGAGTCGCTCCGATCCCCCACAACACCCACCCGATCACGTAGTCCTTCTCGACCACCTCCGGGCGCGTGCTCCACCGTTGGACCCTCTCGTTGATTTCCGCCTGACCTATCAACGAGGGCGCCCCCTAATTGACGTTCCCATTCACCCGAAGGTTCCAGCGCCTCATCGCCGGTCCACTTCGAGGAAGATCAGGGTCCAGCATGCTTATGCCGGCGCTGATACCCTCCCGGGATTCACGGAGCAGTTCGGGTGCCGCAATATCCAATTCCTCCAGCAGGTATCCCAGCCGTTTATACGCCGCGCCGTTGCCGACCTTCATCATGTAATCGCCAAGAAGTTCGTCGTCACGATGCTCGCCGCGAAAGTACTCGCCGACGACCTCCGCCACGTGGCGAATTCCTCCGCCCAGGGAGGGTTTGTCCAGCACGTCAACCACGGTGTGCGTCGGGTCCGACACCTGCACCCTCGTGCGGTCGCGCCAGACCGGCCGGGTGCCAAAGATACGCTCTGGCGAGACATGGCGAACTCGCAAGGGAAGGCCTTGCACATTGGTCTCCGCGCTACGCACCCGCCGCGTGGTGAACACAACCGTGTCATGGAACAGCTGGTCCGTCAGTTCCCAGTGTTCGCATGCCGTCCACCCTCCCAGGTAGCAGTCAGGCCCGAAAATCTTGGTGGCCACCACCCAGGGATCCTCTCGCCATTCGGCGGGATATTCCGCCTCCAGGGACACCGTGGCGTAGAGCCCCGAATGAACCCGCACCAGCCAACCCCGCTCCGTGAGATAGGCCAGGAACCGCCGTGCCTGCGGTATGCTGAAGTCCAGTGCGCCGGCGGCTTCCCGCACCATGAATGGCCCAGGGAACTCCCGGTGCAGTTTGGTCAGCAGGCGACGGTTTTTGCCGTTTATCCCCGCAGGTGCCGCTGATGCATTAATCATAAGCCGTGAGGTTCCACACAATAGAATATTATGCACCTATGGTATCACATCCTGTCATCGCCACTCGGGTGCCCTGAACTTAGCATTGAATGGGGATTATCCCATTGAGTTGACAGGGCATGTCATCCGTATCCCGCAGCAGGATTAACAGCGGATTACATTCAGATTCGGTACGCATTTCGTCGGACTGTGTAGGGTCATTTCCGGTTTTGTGCGTGTGTCTAATCAACGGGATAATCCCCTATCCAATAGGAGCCGTCATGGAATACTTCCCAGGAGTGAAGCCCGCTGCTGGAGTACTTGCAGTCCTTGCTGACGATCTCAATGGAAACCGAGGGCGTGCCCGATTCGGGCGCGGTGGGCATGCTGCCGTCGCCGGGGGAAATCACCGAAAGACCGGCCGCGGCGACCGGCGCACCGTCGCCCGACCCCGGCCCGCCGACCACGACCCGGGCGGCGGTCTCGGCAGCATTGGCGATGGTCTCGGCCGCCGGGATGGCGGTGTCCTGCACCACCGGCGGGGCCTTCTGCTTGACGTAGGCGACGTACCCGCCCAGGCCGCCGCCGGCGATGGCCATGACGCCCAGGCCCATGATGGTTCCCACCACGACGCCGCGGGCGTGCCGCCTCACCCAGGAGAGCTGCCCCCGGCCGTTCCGGCCCGAGGCCGCCTGGTCGTTTTGCTGATGCTCTGACATGGCCATATTTCGTCCACTCCTCTGCCCTTAGAGGGGTAGGTAAAGGCTGAAATTGCCTTGAAATTGGCTCTGGAATCAACTTGGGAAGGCGCATCGGCTTCCGGCATTCTGGTGTTCTTCACACGCCCAGATGCAGGAGACCCCCGATGCGCCTTCCCAGAGAAACTTATCAGATTCAGCAGACTATTGAAACTCATTTACCTCACCTCTCCCAGCCACAATTGACCGGTCTGGCGCTGTGGGTTTGCGGAGCCATCCTGGCCGGCAGCGCCTGTCAGAACGCCGTCGCCTCCGCCCTCTCCCCCTGGCACAAGTGGAACAACCTGCGCCAGTATCTCCGCGAATGGCTCTACGACGGCAGCGACCGGACCAGTCCCTGCCAGACCCAACTGGACGTAACTCTCTGCTTCGCGCCCCTGCTCCGATGGGTGCTCGCCTGGTGGCGTTCCGAGCGTCTCGCCCTGGCCATTGACCCCACGCTCAAGGGCGACCAGACCACTGCCATCGTCATCAGCGTGGTCTATCGCAGTTGCGCCATTCCCGTGGCCTGGAGCATCCACCGCGCCACCCAGAAAGGCTCCTGGATGGACCCCACGGTGGAACTGCTCAGGGAACTGGCCCCAGCGGTTCCAAAGGGAATGACCGTAATCGTCCTCTGCGACCGGGGCATATCCAGTCCCAAGCTGTGGCAACAAATACGCGCCCAGGGCTGGCATCCCTGTATGCGCTACCGGAAGAACATCACCTTCTGCGCCGACGGCGGCAAACGATTGCCCGCCCAGCGCTTCGTCTCCGTTCCCGACACGGCCTGGATTGGCCGTGGCACCGCCTTCGGCGCCCCAACCGCCCAGCGCCGTTGCACCCTGCTGGCCGTCTGGTACGCCGAGCAGGAAGAACCCTGGATCATCCTCACCGACCTGGCGCCCGATAAGGTGGGACCCAGTTGGTACGCCCTGCGCTTCTGGATCGAGCTGGGCTTCAAGGCCCTCAAGAGCCTGGGCTGGAAGTGGGACAAGACCAGGAGAACGGACCCTACCCGCATCTCCCGCCACTGGCTGGTGCTTTCGGTGGCGACGCTGCTGGCCCTGGGCTACGGCACCAGGGTGGAGGACGCCAATGACCTCGGCATTGCCCCAGGCAACCTGCGGGCGCCGCCCAAGGCAGTGGCTTCCAATCACCGGGACCCTCGGACTCGCCCGGCGCGCACCGTCAGCGTGATCCGCCACGGCATCAACTGGCTCAGGCGGCTGATGCTCAAGGGTCGTCTCTGGAGCCGCGTCTGGCTGCTGCCCGAGCCCTGGCCGGAACCCAAGGAAGGCTTGGAGATCACCCATCATGCGCCCCCGTAACACCGCTTACCTACCCCTCTAAGACTCCTCTGCCTGAGAAAATTATTCCGACCGCGGTCGCTGCCGCAGTCCCGTCCGTTGCTATCATCCACCCTGACGCGCCATCGGG
Source organism: Dehalococcoidia bacterium (assembly GCA_965203985.1). Taxonomy (GTDB): domain Bacteria; phylum Chloroflexota; class Dehalococcoidia; order Lucifugimonadales; family UBA3495; genus Bin87. The sequence continues at coordinate 152,427 of CBDBDS010000008.1, read as the reverse complement.
CCGCGAGCCGCATCCAGCCGGCGGGGCGCATCGCCCCCAGGGAAGATGCTCAACACTATATCACCAAATCAGCGCGGCGGCGACACGCGGTATCGACGGGATTTCGACTCAACGCACCCGGCGAATTTCATCCGCGCCAGTCCGCGCAGAAACTCCAGCGCGGTGCGCAGTACCCGCACCGTGGAGGCGCTGTTGTCCCGGCACACCACCGGAACCTCCTGGATCCGGAGTCCGCGGCGATGAGCCACGATCAGCAGTTCCGAATCGAAGAAATAGTTGTTGTTGACCACCCGGGGGACCAGGTCATCCACCGCATCCCGGGTGATGGCCCTGACCCCGCACTGCGCGTCCCGGGCCGGCACGTCAAACATCGCGTGCAGGAGGAGCAGATAGACGCGCGACGTTATTCTCCGCAGCAGCCGGCGGCCCCGCACCTGTGATTCCGGCAGGAAGCGCGACCCCACGGCAATGTCGCAACCGCCGGCGGCCACCGCGTCCACCAGGAGGGGCAACACCTCCAGGCCAAAGGGTAAATCGGCGTCCATGCAGACACAGACATCCGCCTCACTTTGCAACCAGGCCCTCCGCAGGGCCCCACCGCGACCGGGACGGTCCACGTGCAGATGGTCCATCCGTTCATACTTGCCCGACAGGGCGGCGGCGGCGGCTCTGGTGGATGGATCGCAACCATTGGAAGCCAGGACGACCCGCCAATCGCGGTCCGTCAGGAGTTGGGACACGGCATCATGGAGACGCTCCCCGTTGGGGATTAGGCCCGGCCCCTCATTGAAACAGGGAATGACGATGTCGACGCGCACATTGTTCATCGCAGAAATGCACCTGCCTGGCCAGTCATTCGAAGGCGGAGCATTTCCGCGCAGGTTGCCGTTTGGCAGCGACCAAGAGGTCCCTGGCTCCGAGCACAGACAGTGAAATCACAACCGGGGTCAGTGGGATATGGTACCGCTCCTCGCCGAACATGGTCAGGAAAACCAGGTTCCAATATATTAGCAACAGGGCCAAAAGGATCTCGACAGACTGCGCCTGCCCGTTCCGAGCATTCCGCACCGCACGATAACCTATGAGGACCGCACCCGCAACGGCCATTGTCAGCACGACGATCCAATAACCCTGCAGATATGGCCATATCGCATGTGCGATATCCCGCCGTATGAGATTTGTGGACAAGTGCCGGGGAATGTCGGAGTTCCAAAGCCAATACATCGTCTTGCGTTTTGACTGCAGCCATTCCACGGGATCGTCGATGATGCCATTTACCGCTATTTGCATCCCATTCTTGTGCCAGTAAATTTCGTAGAAATCAGGTGATTTGGTCACATCAGCGTTGGGAGGATAGACGCCTCCCACGTACGGAGTGTTGCCGCCACGATGTATGGCGTTACCCAACGCAAAATTATAGTGACCGCTGGTGGTCAGAGGAATGAACCTATCAAATACGAGGTAATTCCGCGCAATCCAAGGCGACAGGGCCACCATGATCACCATGACGGATACTGCGGCTATTGACGCTGCCCTGGCAACGGGAAACCCTCTGAACGCAAACATTGCGAACAGGATGATTGGGTACAGGACCAGTTCAGGATGAACATACACCGACAATGCCAGCACCACGAACAATGCCAGCAGGTTCCTATTGGATGGTTTGCGAAGAGCATGGATCGTCAGGACCAGCACCAGGAGCACAAACAATGAATACAGCCCGGCGTTGTGCAATTTCGGAGTGTAGACCACGATCAGGCTGGGCCAGGTTGCGTACATGAGCGAGCATAGCAACGCGGACCGATGACTGGCGTATTCCTTGGCCAGAACGTACACCAGAATTGTGCAGACCGCCCCGACGAATGCCTGCAACAGCCCGGCGTAGAGATGGTCAGCCCCGAACACGGAGTAAATCGCGGCCAACACGAAATGATATGCGGGCATGTTCCATGCGGTGGGAGCGTCATATAAGTTCAAGTATCTCCCAGTTTCCACGATGCGCAAGGCCATATCGTGGTTCCACAGGGTTCCGCCTTGCGGGAGTTCGCCTTGGAAGAACAATGCCGAGGCGACGCGGAGCATCAACGCCAGAACGCAAACCAGCAGGACTGGCGTGTTGGCTGACAACGTCGCGCGGACGAATGCTGCAGTACCGCGCATGATCTTGACGGTCAGCGCGCGTCCGAAATCTTCGGCGCGCGGCGCGCCCTCACGGCGCAGCATACCAGCCGCGACAGGACGACCATCCCGATCACGGCCAGTATGATGATCACCGGGACCATGCCGGTGTGGTGTCGGGGATGCCCATAGAGCGCCAGGTGGAACCCGTGCCAATACAGGAACAGCAGCGCCAGCGTCCACTCATCGGCGACGACCCCGCGGGCGACCCAACCGGACCCCATCCGCCAACAGGAGGCGAGAAATCCCAGACCCGCCAGACCCAGGACCAGCAGGTAATGCGATTGGACCGCCACCCAGGCCGGAAACAGGGCCGACGCGCTGTAGAGCGTGCTGGAAAAATGCCGCGGCACATCCCGGTGCCACAGGAAGTACACGACCTTCCAGCGCAGCGCCAGCCACTCGGTGAAGTTGTGTCTGACGTAATCAAGCCACATGGACAGGCCGTGCTCGTGCCAATAGAATTCGTACCTCACGTAGGGCAGGTCGCGTGACGCGTTGGGCGGATAGTGGGCGATGGACGACGCGTATCCGGTCGGCTCCATTGCCTGAACGGCGAGGTTGTAGGCTCCGAAGGTCCCCAACCAGACCAGTTCGTTGAACACCAGGAGGTTGCGCAACACCCAGGGGGAGAGCGCAACCAGCACCACGGCCACCGACGACGCCGTGAGGCCGGCGGTTCTGGCCGCTCCGGAGCGGTTCAGAATGCACGCCAGGATGATGATGCCGGGCAGGAACGCCAGCGTGGGCCTGAAATACAAAGATAAGCCAACCACCAGACTGAATATCAGCACGTTGCGCAATGACACGTCACGGAACAGGATCACGCACCGTATCATCGCCAACAGGATGAACAGCGTGTGGGTCACCTCGACAAAAAGTTTGGGAGTGTAGATGACCAGCATGCTGGGCCAGAGGGCGTAGAGCAAGGCGCACGACAGGGCCATGCGGTGGGAGAGGAAATATCTCGCCAGGCAATATACCAACAGGGTGTTGACCACGCCCAGCAGGGCATTCAACACCGCGCCGGCCACAAAACTGGGACCGACAACGAAGTAGAGCCCAGCCAGCACGAGGGTGTAGCCCGGCATTCTGAACGCGGTGAGCGCCTGGTCCGACGCGTTCACGTAACGTCCAGTATCGAGCAGGCCGATGGCCGTCTGATGGTACCAAAGTGTGTCTCCCCGCGGCTCCTCCTGGAAGAAATAGATACCGACCAGCCGGGCGGCCAGCGCCAGCAGGCACACGCTCGCGATGGCGATTGGAATCCGCCGCATCGGTTTAGTCACCATGGCGCTCAAACGCGGAGCATTGCCGCGCAGGTTGCCCGTGTGGCAGCGGCTCGAAGTTTGTCCAGTCCGCCGGGTATGTGGGCGTCAGTCGCCGGTGCAGGGTATTCAGCAGCAGGATTTCACGCAGTCGTTCCGGCGCAAACAGGTTGGGGCTCCGGGTCACGATACTCATCCGGCGGTAGTAACTCCGCACCGCCGGGTCGCTGATCACCTCCGGCCCGCATTCGTGCGCCGCCATCATCCCGTCCGGGATGTTCCGGTCATAATGTCCGACATTGCTTCTGGGGGAAGCGTTCATTCTCGCCAGGAGGGGAGAGGAGAGAGCCCAGCGGTCAAATACGACCTCGTCCACGCCGGCATCGTAGGAGAAGAACCCCAGGGGGTCCACATGGTAGGCGGGCACGTCGGATTGGTCCGTCTTTATGCGATCCCATTGGGGGTGTGGAGGCATGACCGGGAAAAGCGTTCCGTTTTGCCTGGCGTGCGCGTATTGCTGCAGTGATGTCATTGGCTGGTACCAGCTTCTTGAACTGATCGCCGGGTTGGGGTCTCCGGGCGCTCCGAGGTCCAATGGCGTGTTCAGGGGCGTGGTACCGGCCAGGTGGAATGCGGCCAGAACCAACAGTGCCACCGCCAGGCGAGCATACCATTGCCGCGGGTTGGTCTGCCTGATGCCGTCGTTGCGCACGCACAGGTGGATGCCGAACAGCGCGATCAGGAAGGCGAAGGACAGGAATCTGCCGATCATGAAGTCGCCGCCGACCGAGGTGATGTAGGCGCAATTCAGCGCGATGCCGGCCACCAATGCGAGCGCCGGTCCTCGCGCCGTATTTGGCGCGGTAACGGCTGCCGCGAATGCTGCGAAAAGGGCCAGCACCGTCACGGAGTCGACCCGAAAGGACGTCCACCAATAATCGAGGACGCCCTGCTGAGCTATGACCGCGTATCGGGGCAGGTCGATGTACGTCTTTGCGTATACGGTATTCGGGAACGGGAAGCCGTAGTAGATGAGGGAAAAGGCGGTCCAGAGCGCCAATGGCGTCAGGGCGGCCAGGATGTACAGCGCCCACTGTCGGGCTCCGCGCCTGTTCCGGTCCTGCCAGAGGGCGTAAACGGTGGGGACCAGCAGCAGGGTTGCGATATCGTGCCTGATGAGCACGGCCGCGCCCAGGGTGAAGAGCAGCGGGAGCGCGTCGTTCTTTCCGTCGAGCCTCCTGGTGTAGAACATGGCGTAGACGGAGATCGCCAGGTAGCCCAGCGGGTTTTCGAGGCCGGAGGTGGTGTAGTCATAGAAGCCGTTGGACGACACCATGAGGAGTACCGCCAGGGCGAACGGCAGCCAGCCCCTCAGGATGTACCGCACCATCGCGAGCGTTGCCGCCCAGAGAACGAATGACATTGAATAATCGACGCCCACGCTCGTATTGAGGCTGGCACGCCACATTACTCCGACTCCCGATTCAGGACCGGCGTAGCCAGGAGATTGGCGCCATTGCCAAACTGATGATTGGAGGTCCGTCATGGACCGGTTTTTGGATTGGGTCCGCGGAGCGATCCGCCCACGCATCAACGCTTATTTCTTGGTCGTCGCATTCTGCTGTGGGGCGGTCAACATGTTGACCTGGTATTTCGACCTGGTTGATGACCGGACCGCTCGCATCACCCTAAGCGTCCTGACCGCGCTGCTGCTGGCGCTACAATTCTTCTCCGTTCCCACACCCTGGCGAGGTCGGAAGGATATCCTGTGGGTGGCCGCAGCGCTGGTGCTGGCGTTGCTCCTTATGGCGGGCGACAAGTTCAATATCGATATCATCGGAACCAATGCCGCTGTAGCGCTGATTTCGCTTCCGCTGGCGCTGCTGCTGTGGTCACTGGCGGCCCGCCAGTGGCTGTTGTCGGCCGCATTTTCGTTCGCCCTGGTCGTGATGTTGATCTACTGGCTGGCGGCTCTGGCCCGGACTGACGACTTGCCGCTGACACTGCTACTGCTGCCGCTGCCGACCGTCTTTCTCTTTGGCCTCGCCTGGGCGCCGGCGGCCCGGTGGGCATTGGGAGACGCTCGACGACACAGTCACCGGCGTATCGGTGGACCGGGTTTCCAAGCGCTTGCCATGACCATCCTGTTTCTGCCGGCGGCGTTGGTGGCGATCGTCGTTCCCCCGATGCTTGAATTCAGCGACATCTGGTCGGCGGTTTCCCTGACCCTGGTCGGCGTACTGCTGAGCGCCGTAGTCGCGGATCCGTTGCGGCGCTTCCTGCTGGAATGGGCCAACCTCTCACCGGACCGCAACGACAGGGACCAGTGACCGAGTCGGCCAACGCGGGTTTCGGCGCCGCTGGTTGGCGGACCGCGCCGAAGGCCTTGCCGCCATATCTGGCATCCATTGTTTTTGGACCGTAGCGCTCGCCGCCGGACGGCATGACCAACACCCCTGTCGGCCACTTGCTCCCCCAATAAGCCCTGGCACGGCGGCTGATCAGCGGATACGCCATTGCCCCCAGACCGTCGGGCAGGTCCTAGCGGCCGTGTGATAGCCTATTTGCATCTCCATGGAATCCCACCAGGCTGATAAATATCCACCAGAATATGGACCATGATGGCAGATTCAGCATCCTGGCGCTGGACGGCGGAGGCGTCAGGGGGATTTATGGCGCTCGTCTCCTGGCCAAGATCGAAGAGACTCTCGGCGCGAGGATCAAGGACTGCTTCGATCTGATCGCCGGTACCAGCACTGGCTCCATACTCGCCGGCGCGGCGGCCACGGCGATCCCCATGGCTGATATTGTGGAACTCTTCGAACGCGAGTCGCCCAGCATCTTCAGGAAACGGCGGATCACCACCGGCCTGTCCATTCTGTGGCGCAGCCGCTACTCAAGGCACGAGCTCGACGATGTGCTCCAACGGTACGTGCATGAAATAACCCTTGGAGAAGTGCCCACTCCTCTCATGATAACCAGCGCCGACCTGGCCACCGGTGGAGTTCACGTGTTCAAGTCCGGCTATTTGGCCGAGCTGGGCGGGCCCTATGACAGAGACGGCGAGGTGCTCTTGAAGGACGCCATTCTGGCTTCCTGCGCCGCGCCGACCTTCTTCGATCCCAAGGAAATTGGATCTCATCTCCTGGTTGACGGCGGCCTCTGGGCGAACAACCCGTCCATCATCGCCCTGACCGAAGCGCTGTCCAAGTTCAACAGGACCATCGGAGAGGTAAAGGTGCTGTCCATCGGGACCGGCCACGCCCCGAATATGTACCGACGGCGGCGACGCTGGGGACTGCTGACCGGCTGGGGCCGGGACAAGCTGGTCTCCTACACGCTGGGTCTGCAGTCCCAGGCGTCCACCAACATGGCCAGGCTGATCCTTGGTCAGCGGTACTTCCGCCTGAACCCTGCCATAGAAACCTGGGAGCTGGACGATACCCGACATCTCGGCAATCTGAAAGCCCTGGCGGACCGGGATTTCGCCCATGAATCCCGGGCGATCTTAGCGCATATCAAAGGCGGCTGATCTGTGAGGCACATCGAAAGTTTTGACCGATTCCTTGCCGAGGAGGTAATCCTCAATCCGGCCCGCCGGCGCCGGCTGAACCGGAGCGCGACCGCGGTCACCGAGTTCCTGAGCCGGAACCTGGATGGTTACCGGTCCAATGAGCGGCAGGGGTCATACGCCCAGGGGACCATCATCAGGCCAGTGGACGATGGAGAGTACGACGCCGATATCTTGGTCTTCATCGCAGAGGTCCGCGGCAAACGGCCGCGGGACTACGTTGTCGACCTCCACGCATGCCTCAGCCGAAACCCCGACATCGCCGACAAGCTGCGCCAAAAGACCCGGTGCGTCACCGTGAAATACGTTGATGAATTCAGCCTGGACGTGGTGCCCTGCGTCAACCGCAACGGCCAACGGTCCATCTGCGACAGCAAGAGCAACCAGTTCGAGCCCACGGACGGCACCGGTTATCGGGATTGGTTCAACATGAAGACCGACATCACCAATGGCCATCTGAAGGGGACGGTATGTTTGCTGAAGTACATCAGGGACCACAAGGGGAACTTCGAGGTCCCCTCGGTGCTCCTGACCACCTTCGCCGGACACGGCGTGCACGTCAACGAGCGCGGCAAACGTTTCCAGAGCCTTCCCGATACGCTGAAAACCGTATCGAACCGAGTCAACTCCTTCCTGCAGGGAACGCCCCGTATGCCCAAGATGCGCAATCCCGCCCTGCGCAGCGAGCGGTTCACCAGACACTGGGAAGAGAACGACTACCGCAACTTCAAGGAGAAATTCGCCGTTTACAACGGCCGGATCAACGATGCCTACGACGAGCCGGATCCTAAGGAGAGCTTGCGGAAGTGGCAGATCCTGTTCGGGGAACGGTTCCAGTAGATCGCCGAGTTGGGACATTCCGTCTGTCAACGTGCTCCGCCGCTCCCAAATACCCTTCTCAATAAGCTGTCCAAGAAAGTTTCGGTCATCGAGATGACCGTCGCTGTCGTTTCCCCGTGCCGGGAATCCACCACCAAGCGATTCCCCCGCATTAGTTTCGTGCCCATGAGGGCGGGACCGCCCGCCGGCCTCTCATCAAACTCCACATGGTGTAGTCGGCCTCGCCACCAGATATCCACCTGCCCGAGGTCTTCCCGTACCGACCCTGACGAGGCGGAGAGACCGTGTCCGGTGGATCGGTCGAGGCCGAGTTTGCCCAGTAAATCCTCGGTAACAGCTAACTCGCCGTTGAAGCCCGTGTCTATGTTGACATTGAGCAACTGCCATGTGCCCTTGGCGTCTCTGACTTGGATTTTGTCCCAAGGCAGAATACGGAGATCATCAGCGCATTCCCAGTTCAAAGCGTCCATGCACGGATGATTGGGCTCGTCTCTCCTGAATGAGCGCCGGACTTTCTGGTACCAAGGCACAGGCGGGATACGTTCGACACTGAACGCGCCGTCCTCGATAACGTCGAAGGTGGCACGGCAACCCGTGAGGAGGTGCATTCCTATCAACCCATGGAAATCGCAGAAAGGATTACCCGGATTCAGCAAGGCCGGTACTTGGCGCACCCCATGGACCCATCTCAATTTCAGCATACGACGCGGCGACACCTCGTCACCTCTGAAGGTCACCATACGAGCGAATGAACCGCTCCCATCGTTGACGAGACCTTGCCACAGGTCGTGATCGGCAACCAGCTCTTCGTTCAATTCCAGATGCCCTTCAAACCCCGTGTCAATGAGGAAATTCAACGACTTGAATTCGCCATCTTCCGTCATCACGTCAACAGAGGCAATCGGACCCAGTTTGTTATTGAAACGGCCGTAGATCATTTCATCTTCTTCAGCGAGCTTGGTCGTCTCGCAGCCGAGCCATCAAAGAGCCTAGCAGCACCAAGAAAGCCGGCCGCGCTGAGCCCCTGCTTGCCGGATAAAACAGCAGATTCGTCGCATCCAGCGCTTGCGATCTCAAGTACCCAGACGGCGACGATACAATTGCTCACTTCCGACGCGCGCGGTCGCTTGATTCCAACCCCTAATTTTTGGCTCAGTTCGAACCCGCAAATAACATCAGCTTGGTTTTTAGCCAAGTTTGGTTTTTTGCCCCTCGAACTCCCTGATAGCCCATTCACCGCAACTCTGACCGCTCGAAGTTTCCGGAAACTGACTTTCTGAGTGACCGTCGGAACTCCTTGGCGGATACCGCCAACATTCGCCGGTGCCCAGCCCACTTACCGTGAACCCGCCGTCTGGGGTCTCTTGGATTATTTTCTTAATCACGCTGTTGAAAGGGCTCCAATGAAAGCACGAAGCGCACGTTGGCCTACCTGCGGCAACAGTCCTCGCAAGGTTTTCCTCATCAATTATCAACTGGTCAATGTCCATTTGTCATTACTCCTAGCGTATGCGGAGTTGTTGAATAGACGACGCATTCAGCCATGCCCATCATCAAATGGAGATGCGACGACCGCTACACGCTGAACTGGACCCCTGCCCTTAAAGGGTTTGTAACAAAGCGTTCAAGCTGGGTAGAGCTGTTTGGGCATGAGTTGGATCACTGCTATATGCGCCCACGCTTCGCTGATCTCCGTTCGCTCTTCACAGTGTTCGCTCGACCACCTCATCAGCTCAACCATGGCAAGGTACATTCTACGACCCACCGACGGAGCGATACCTCAAGGTGATGGGCATCAGGTTTTCGACGTACCGCAATCGGCGGTATGCAGAGGCCAAAACTGATCATTTTCATACCCACCATGATTCGCGCAAGGGCTAATATGTGAACTGGCTGGCCGGGCGCTCTCGTTCGCCAGGATCACGGCGGCTTTCCTCGACGCCCAGCGGCACCGCCCCGAGCCCCCAACGACGGCAATCCATCAGGGGCGCACCGCCCCGGCGGCCAATTGGTGCGACATCCTCTCGTCGAACATTTGGGATTTTGCCGCCGCCGCGAACGCAGGATCGGCGAAGTAGCTCTGCAGCGGGCTGTTGGCCGCCACCGGCCGAGACAAGGTCATCCCACGTTCCCGCTGGAACCTCCGCAGCGCGTGGCCCATCCGCATCAGCAGTGAGCCCAACTCCGTGGGTGTCAGCTCCGCACGCTGGCACAGGGCACTCCTACTCACCGGCGAATACCGGTGGCCAAAGCACCGATAGCGGACTTAGCGGCGTTAGCGTACGATTCTGCCCCCTACCGGAGTCGACCCGAGGTGCCCTTGAACGCGGTGCCGGCCGCGGCGATGCCTACGGCTGCAGCGTAGTTGCGGTTGGAGTTGAACGGTGGGTCCAGGTAGATCAGATCGACCGATGCGGATGGAGGCCGCGCAGGATGTCCAGGTTGTCCCCGGTCCAGACGGTTCGGTCAGCAAAGTTGTTCATGGTGCGTGTGCCACTCACTAGGACGGCACGATGATCGGGCCAGACATTAGGCGTACGATAGCATTATAGACCGCGAGATCGTAACCCAGGTTCATATACCGACGCTTCTCGTCGCGAACATGCTAGTCGGCCGTTATAGGATCGTGTGGGCACCAAAGGAATTCCAATCAATAGCGTGATCTCGAAGAGGAATGAAAGGAGGTCATCCGTGTCCGAATCTAAGCCCGAAGTCACATACAAAGAAACCGTCCAAATCGGGGGCACCGAAATGACCATCGAGTATAGCGACGTCATTTGGGATGATTTCGAATGGCCGCCGATGAGCCTGACACTCTCCGGTGCGGACTACCATGCTCAACTTGATGCGGTACGAAAGTTCCTGTCGTGGCAAGACCAAGCCAACGCACGCCGACAACAAGAACTACAGGAGGCTGAACAAATCGTTAAGGCTGCAAGTGGAGAGGTGCGCGAATGGCTCAACGATGAGCTAATTGAACGCTGGCAGAACACGGTATACGAGGACGCCACTCGGAGCATAGGTGCCACCGTGATGTTAACGCCTTTGGTAGAGTCTCTGTTTCACAGATTGGCCCTTTTGTTGGGGGTGCCGTGGCAGGGGCGGCGGATCCCAAAGGAGATCATGAAGTTGGTGAAGGGTTGCAGCCTATCTCCAATATCGAGCGACCTGGAACCTTCGTTGAAGGCTCTGTTTGAGTACAGAAACAAAATGTTCCACTGGGGAATTGAATGGCCCTTCGACCAGCGGGAGAGATTTGATCGGTTGATCCGCGACTCGGGATGGCCAAGTTCTTGGTTCGATCGCGCGATAGATGGCGATGGGCCTTGGGTTTTCTATCTCACTGCAGAGTTCGTATCGCATTGCCTTGATTCCATCGAGCAACTGATCGACTCGGTTCGCCATTTTGTCCAAAGCAAAGGTTTCGGATTTGGATGGGACCAATTTGACCGATTGCCAGATCAGGCCAGGCTCGTGAGCCTGTCTCCCCTTCGATCTATTCTCAGTGAGACGGCCAGAGGGTAGCCTGTCGTTATTGTCACTGATACGGATCTGAAGCGAACAAGGTGTCGTTGTCCAGGGATTCCGTCAGTTTAAAAGGTAAGGGAAAATGTCAGTCACGGTGTCCGGGGGGTTGATGGGGTGATGGCCTCGGGCCACGGTTCTGTGGCCGATTGGTCGGCTGGGTCAAGGAGCGAGCGTACTTGCGGACGGTGTTCCGCGAGATCCCGAACTGGCGCGCGATCTCCCGTATGCTTAGGCCTTGTATCTTGGCCTGCTGGATGGCCTTCCAGAGGGCCAGTTGTCGCGGGGTGAGTTCCCGGCGGGCTGGGGGTTCACTGTGGTTTTTCTCGACCGCCGGTTCCTCGACGACAGGATCGGGCTCCAGGTTTGCGAGGTTCCGCAGCTGAGGTTGGCTGAGGCGATGGTTGCCCAGACGTTGCACGATGTGGCTGATTTCGGGATTGGGAGCCAGGCCACCGTGAGCCGCGCGTAGCGCACCGGGACGAGGCGGCGCGGGCCGACTGGGGATGATCTCGCCCTCATGGCGCACCTGGAGCCGGCCGTCGGTATGTTCCAGGACCTCCACACTCGCGCCGGCGTAGCTGGGACGCTCTGTGCCGGGCAACAGTTGCAGGGTGCGCCAGTTGTACTGGACCGTGTTGTCCCGAGCCACTTTGCGAAGGTGCTTGAAGCAAAGGACCTCATCCAGAGGTCGCTGGGAGACCCTGGGGCGGTAGGCCGAATCGGGCAATTCGGCGGGCACGGCAAACTGGGCGTTGTAGCGGGGCAGGAAGTCCCGCAGGACGGTGTTGGCCTGGTCGATGGTCCTGGCTCCGGGCAAGCGTAGTTCGGTTACCAGCCGGTCCTGGAAGGTCCCCGCGGCGCGTTCCACGCGGCCTTTGGCCTGGGGAGAGCGCGCGAAGATCTGCTGGATGCCCAGTTCCACCATGGCCCGGCTGAAGTGGGTGGCTTCCACCGGCGGCTGGATGTGCCTGGGCTTGCCCGAAAACTTGAACACGCCGTGGCGGTCGCCGTAGAGCGCGATGGGCAGACCCCAGCGTTCGATCAGGCCCTGCATCAGGGTGAAGTAGCCCCGGGTGTCCTCCTCGGCACGAAACACCGCGCTGACCACGGCGCTGGTGGCATCGTCCACCGCCAGCAGCAGGGTGAATTGAGGTCCGTCATCGCCCAGCCACCGGTGGAAGCTGCCGTCGATCTGCACCAGCATCCCCTCCTGGGGCATCCGCTGCCGGCGTACTCGATGTTTGGGCGGACGTCGCTTGCGCGGGCTGGGGATACCGGCCTGGGTCAAGATGCGATGCACGGTCTGGCGGCTGAGGTCAATGCCCTCCCGTTCCCGGAGCAACTCGGTGAGGTGGGTGTGGTTGGCGCCAGCGTAGGTGGTGCTGGCCAACTGGATCACCGCGTTGGCCTCGTCGTCAGACACAGCGTTGCGTGGCCTTCGTCCTCGGTTCCCGTGAGCAAGTGCGGCGGCGCCTTCCCTCCGATAGGCCGCCAGAAGTCGCCAGGCGTGGCGTTCACTCACCCCAAGCAGTTCGGCCGCCTGGGTTGCGGGAAGCTGGTGTTCCAATACTGAGTTGAGCACGTGGAGTCGCGTCTGTTCGATGGGGTTCAATGTCAAGTCCTTCATAACCTGACATTTTCCCTGGACCGTTAGCTACTGACCGAATCGTAGAGCATCCACAAACAAGGTGCTGTGAAACCTTGCCTTGTGAAACTTCCGGCGCATCGCCCTGCCGGTTGCAACCATGCGGCACCACCCGGGCTCCGCGCCGCATGGGAATACCGATGACCACCGCTGGGTTTGCCTTCGCTGAGCAACAAACCAGGAGGTGGGTCAATTTAATCTTGCTAAAAAGCGACGCGATCGTGCCGGTGGGTCAACTTTAAACCGGCGATCGTGTGCGTGATCGAAGGGGGTGGGTCAATCCCGGATCGGCGAACCTGGGTCATATTTTCGTCGGCGCTGACAGAGGGTCCCGCCTCGCTTCCGGTTCTCCAGAGTCAATCCGCACCTCCGACAGGGTGCAGGGAGCACCGTTCGGACCGCCTCTGCCTGCGATCAGGCGCTCCAGATCCACGGGGCTGAACTGTCCGTCGCTGCCGGACTGAACATTGGGGGAAAAGAGGGCCCGCGCTCGCCGGTACGCATTCTGTCCGTCCATGAACAGGGGCCAGGCGAGGGGGGGTGGTCATCAATGGCACCGCTCTGAGGGCAAAAATAATCCCCGCGATCGGCCCGGCCCGAAGCCGAGTGGATCACGAGGGACATTGGCTTCACGGTAGGCGGAACGCCCAGACCTGTCAAGGGTCTTTGGCCGAGATCCAGGGCTATCGCATCCGGATGTTGGCGAATTGGGACAGGATGTTGATCCGGTCGACGGCCTCCGTCCCGCGGATCAGCGCAACCCATCGTATGATCGCCATCGTGAGCGCACTCAACAATCGGCGCTGGCGTCCACCCCACCTCCGCCGCATGGAGAACCATGGGCATCTGGACGGTGGCGGCATCGGTGATGTTCAGGGCGGTCATGGCGTTCTCCGATTGACTTACTCTCCCGGTTGGATATACGCTTGCCTGGACCAATATGGCAAGGAGCCGATCATGGCAACGGTGAGCCTGGACGAAGCGGAGGTCAGCCTGCATAGCTTGCTGGAGCGGGTCGAGGCTGGCGAGGAAGTGACCATCGTCCGCCACGGTGAGACAGTGGCCAAACTGGTGAGCGTCCCGAAACGAAAGTGGGGCCAACGGGAATTCGGCTCCATGAAAGGGCTGATCAAGCTTGACGACAGTTTCTTTGACCCGCTGCCCGATGAAGAATTGGCCGCATGGGAGGGCGCGTAAACCGTGCGGTTGTTGCCGGACACCCATACACTCATCTGGTGGTTTGAAGGCAGCAGACGGCTATCTCCGCAGGCCCAGCGGGCGATAGCGGATGAAGAGAATGACGTGCTGATAAGCGCAGCGTCCGCCTGGGAGATTGCCACCAAGTATCGGCTCGGCAAATTGCCGAGCGCGGAAGCTCTGGCCCGAGACGTGCCCGGGGCAATAGCATCCCAAGGCTTTGCTGAACTGTCGATATCCGTGGCCGATGCCGTCTCCGCTGGAGCCCTGCCCGGCCCACACCGTGACCCCTTTGACCGGATGCTCATCGCCCAAGCCCAAGCGCGCGACCTCGTTCTCGTATCCAACGAGACGCTTTTCGACGAGTACGGCGTTCGCCGCTTATGGTAGGCCTGTCAAGGACCTTTGGCCGAAATCCAGGGCTATCGCATACGGATGTTGGCGAATTGGGACAGGATGTTGATCCGGTCGACGGCGTCCGTCCCGCGGGTCAGCGCAACCCACCGGATGATCGCCATCGTGAGCGCACTCAACAATTGACGTGCGATAGGTTCTCCAGTGTTCGACAACGGGAATTCGTCAGGGACTTCCAGCGCCATCGGCCAGCTGCTGTCCCATCCTCTCGTCGAACATCCGGGACGTCGCCGCGGCGGCGAAGTTGGCATCAACGAAGTAGCTCTGCAACGGGCTGTTGGCCGCCACCGGCCGGGGCAGCTTCAGTCCACGTTCCCGCTGGAACCTCCGCAGCGCATGGCCCATCCGCATCAGCAGTGAGCGCAGCTCCGCGGGCGTCAGCTCCGTGCGCTGGCACAGGGCGCTCCGGTGGATGCCTGTCTCACCGGCCCGCCACACGTGCAGCGCCATCCGCCTGGCCGCCGGTTCCAGCCCAGCCAGGAACTCGCTGGCCAGGGCCTCCGTCCACTCCACGGGAGCCGTGTCATGGGATCCCGAAGCGCTTGGTGTCCCGGTGGCCGGAGTCGCACCATCACCGTTGCCCGCCGGCGTCTCCATTGACCCGCCGGCGCCAACCGCAGGTGCGTTTCGTCCCGCGCTCCCAAGCTCCTGAACGACCCGGACCACCTCGTCAGCGCCGCCCTCAATCTCCACGCGCACCTGGGTCACGGTGACACTCTCCTATCATCGATCTTCCGGGTCGCCAGCATCGCCACGTCTGATATGCCCAGCCGGTCCGCTCCGGCTTCGTCCACCAGCTTGGCCAGTTCCACCGTCTCGCCGGTGGCGATGACGGGACTCAGCTCAACTTCGACCCTCATGCTCTCTCAGCCGTTGCGGACATGGCGGACCCATACTCGCCGCGCAAGTATAGGTTCCGATGTTGGCTGCCGCAACGAACCCCATTCCGGGGCGACGGGTTCCCGAACTCCCGGCCGCAACGCTCGCCTGTCTTCTTTCCGGCAACCGGGCGACGTCCAGACCCGACCCGCCTCACCCATTCGTCGTTACCCTCCAGGATCTGACTCCTTTGGAGGAACAGAGCGGCTGCGTGCCGAGTTCCTGGCCATGGTGAACCACGAGCTCAGGACGCCGTTGGCGGCGGTCAGGGGTTCGGTGACCACGCTGCTGGAGTCGGCGGGAGATCTGGCTCCGGCCGAGATGACCCAGTTCCTCCGCATCATTCTTGACCAGTCGGACCAGGCGCGCCTTCTGATCAGCGACCTGCTGGATGTGGCCCACATCGAGACCGGCGCTTTGGTCATGGAGCCGGAACCGGTGGACATCAACGTGCTGGTGGAGGAGGCGAGCAGCCGGTTACCGAGTGGTGGTGCGAGGCATCCGCTGCACGTTGATCTGGCGGACGACCCTCCCATGGTCATGGCTGACCGACGACACGTCGTCCAGGTGTTGGGCAACCTGCTTTCCAATGCCGCTGGATACTCCCACGCGAGTTTGCCCATTGTGGTCAGCGCACGGCGGGACGGGGTTCACATGGCGGTGTGCGTTGCTGACCAGGGGCGGGCCATACCGTCGGAAATGCTGCCGGAACTGTTCCGCGTCGGACAGATCGCGGCGGGTGCGGTCGGTCATGTTGCCGGAGCGCGGGATTGCCCGTCCCCCCGCTCCGCTATTCCGCACCGTCCCGGGCGGGAGGCCAGGACGATTGCAAAGTCCATTTTCAACCGCTCAGGGTGAACCTGTCAAACCATCAACCGCCGTAACGAGCATCCTTCGACAAGCTCAGGATGAGCGGAAAAAGGTTACGCGGCGACTTTGCAATCGTCCCGGGCGCGGGGGCGGGCCTTGTCCTGGGCGGCTATTCACCGACCCGGCAGGTCAGCGCCGCCGCCGCGCTGCGCACCTCGCTCCCGTCGGGAAGCTCATAGACCACCTTCAGGACTATGGTGGCATCCTTGCCCACCGGGTGAGCGCCGCGTTTGTTCACCGACGTGGCGCCCCGGAGCCGCATCTCCTCCGTCCTGCCGTCGGGCAGGCTCAGGCTGTAGTCGTAGGCGTACACCTCGCCGCCGGACCACTGCGGGGCCGTCCACGCGAAGGCCACCTGGTTGGCCCGCGCGATGCAGCGCAGGCTGCCCACCGGCTCCCCGTGCTTGGCCTCGACCGACGCCACCACAGACACGTCGAAGGCGGCGCTGACCCGGTTGCCGTCGGTGTCCCGGGCGGTGACAGTGACCGTGACCTCGCCGGCGGCCACCCCGGCCACCGCCACCTTGGAGCCGTCCGCAGTCACCGACGCCGCGGCCTTGCCCTCGTCCGAGGACGCGGCGCTGATGGTCAGGGCGTCGCCGTCGGCGTCGCGGAACACCCCGGCCAGGGATACGTAATGGGTGTCACCCGTCTCCAGGCCGGAGATGTCGCCGATGGTCGGGGTCGGGGCCCTGGGCCGGCGGGCGTCCGCAACCGTCACGGCCACCGACGCGACCGCGATGCCGTCGTACTTGGCGTCGCCGCCGGATGCCCGGTGCGTGATGCTCACGCTTTCGTCGTCCCGGTCCTCGTCGGCGACGCCGGACACGGTGAAGGTCTGCGGGGTGTTCCAGTCCGACGGCGTGAAGGTGTGCGACGCCGGGGCGACGCCCGCCGCGCCGGCGTCGGAGCCGGTCGGCGTAACGGTCACGTCCGCCGTGGGCTTGCTGTCCAGCACCACGGTGTAGCTGGCGCTGCCGTCCTCGGAGACGTTCAGCGCCTTCGGGGTCACCGTCACCCCGGCGGTGTCGTCGTCGGTGATGGTGACGGTGGCCGTGTCCCGGCTATCGCCTTCCTTCTCCCAGCCCGACGTGGTTGCGGCGACGGTCACCGTGAAGGTCTCGTCGTCCTCGTCCACGGCGTCGTCGGCTGTGGGAATGCTGACGTCCAGGGCGGTATCGCCCTCGGACACGGTGACCGGGGAGGTTATCGAACCCACGTCCGCCGCCGTAGCGGTGGAGCCGTCGCCGTAGCCCGCCGTCACCGTGAAGACCACGCCGCCGGTTGGGGCGGCCTCGCTGAGGGTGATGGTCAGCGTGGCGTTCCCGCCCTCGGCGGCGGTTGACGCCGCGCTGACGGAGAAGGTTTTGGCTGCCTGCTGCTGCTCGCCCTCGCCGCCCTGGACGACGCCATCGGGCAGGGTGACGCGGGCGTGGACGCGCTCGCCCTTGCCGCCTTCGTTCTGGGCCCGCACCCAGACCCGGTAGGTCGCGCCGGCCTTGAGGTTGCGGAAGGTGGTGGTCGTCTTGCCCGCCGCGACCTTGCGGTCCTTGCCCTTGCCGGTGTCCAGGTTCTTGATATGCGCGATGTAGTTGTCCACCGCTCCGCCGCTCTCCGGGGCCTGCCAGCTTACGGTCACGCTGTCCGTCGTTGCTTCCAGCAGGAGTCCGACCACCGGGCCGGGTATTTCCACCGGCTCCGCCGTCTGCTGCTGTTGTTCGGGAGTGTCGTCCGTCACCGACACGGCCACCGACGCAACCGCGATGCCGTGGTACCCGGCGTCGCTGCTGGTCACGGCGTGGCTGACGCTGACCGACTCGTCGTCCGTGTCCTCGTCGGCCAGCCCGGACACGGTGAAGATCTGCGCGACGTTCCAGCCGGACGGCGTGAAGGTGTGCGACGCCGGGGCGACGCCCACTGCGCCGTCGTCTCCGCTGGTCGGAGTGATGGTCACGTCCGCCGCGGGCCGGCTGTCCAGCGCCACGGTGTAGGTCGCGCTGCCGTCCTCGGACACGCTCAGGGTGGACGGGGTCACCGTCACCCCCGGCGGTGTCGGCGGCGGCACGGGGTCCGTGGTGGTAGTCAGGGTGTAGGTCCGGGTGGTATAGGCGTCCGCGGCGGTGACCACCACCCGGTAGGACTGCGGCTCGTAGCCCGGATTTGACAGGAAACCCAGGCCCCGCTGGAGGGCCCGGCCGTCGACGGTGACCGTCGCCCCGGCGTCCGCCGCCCGCGCCTTCACAATCAGGTTGATCAGGCGAGTCTCATATTCGCTGAGGTGCACCGTGTACTCGGTGGTGTCCGGGGTGAAGGCCGGGCGCAGGACGCCGTTGTAGGGCAGCGACAGCGACGCCAGGTTGGCGTTGTCCGACCGGCCCGGTATCGGCCGCTGGGGCTGCTGCCGCTCCCGCTCCGCCGCGGCCGACTTGGCTTCGGCCAGGCTCGTCGGCTGCGCCTCGCCCTCGGGCGGCGGGCCGTCGTCGTGGTTCAGAATGGTAACTATCATCCCGTGGCTCATGAACCCCGGCACCTCGGGCTTGATGATGATGGTCTCGCCGCTGTCCTCGTGGTTGTCGTCGATGATCCGCAGGAACACCGAGTGCACCCAGCTCGTGCCTTCGCCCTCGGGGTAGTGGAAGCGGGGCGACGTGACCACCCAGAGCCGCTCTTCCGGAATGGGGTAGCCGTAGGTATTGATGAACTCGTAGTCCACGCCCTGCGTGGCCGTGCTCTTCGGATCCACGGTCAGGCGACCCCACAGGCCGCCCTGGCCGGCCGGCTCGCTGATGCGCACGTTCAGGCGATAGATGTCCAGGTCGTCCCGCGTGGCCTCGTAGGGGCCGTCGCGCTCGCCGAAGCCCTGCCGCTCGCCTTCCACGGTGCCTGAGGGCGGACGCTCCCGCACCGTTTGTCGCGCCGGGAAGCCCCAGGTCGAGTCCCCCATGTAGGCTTCCCGGGTATAGACCAGGGCCAGGTCCGCGGTCGCGCCCGCCGACCAGTCCAGGCCGGCGTTGGGCCAGGAGAAGATGTGGAACCCCTTGCCCGTGGCGGCGTTCCAGCCGGAGTCGAAGAAGTCGTCTCCCGTCCCGTCGCAGCGGACGCAGCCGCCATTCAGCGCGTCCACCAGCCGGAAGGTCCGGCCGTCCACCACCAGGGTCAGGTAGTTGTAGTTGGAGAACCAGCGGTCCACGGCGAAGCGCAGCGTTCCCGGCCCGGAGTGGTCCCCGGTGCCCGTGGTCCGCAGCGTGACGTTCCGCACGGTCACGTTGCTGCCCAGCGCCCCGATGACGGCGTTGGTCAGCTCCCCGGAGCAGTCCACCCCGCCGGCTCTGGCGGAGGTGGTCTCCGGGGTTCCGCAGCCCAGGCCGAAATCCACGGAGCCCGCGGTCACGGAGCCCACGGTCAGCGTGCCTTCCCAGGGGGTGGACTGGCCGGCCAGCACCACCCGGGCCGTGGCCGGGGCGGACCAGTAGTCTTCCGTATCGGGGTCGGCGTCCGGCGCCCGCACCCGCACGTCGTACTTGGCGTAGTTGTCCAGCCCGGTGATCGTCTGCGTGGTTTCGGAGCCGCGATGCCCGGTATCCACCCAGCCGGTGGCCGGGTCCCGGCCGGTGGCCGCCTGGTCCGACGCCGCGGTCTCCTTGTACTCCACGTCGTAGCCCGTGACCTGGAAGTCCGGGTCGCCGGGAGCCTTCCACGAGACGTCGATCCGCCCGTCGGAAGTCTCCAGGGCTACCCCGGTCGGCACGGTGCCCTGGAGGAGCTGCAGCTGCACCGTTCGGTCTATCGCCCAGTCCAGGCCGGTATTCGTCCAGGTGGTGGTCTCGGGCGCGTCCTCGCTCACCGCGCCCGCCAGGGGGAACTGCAACTGCGCCGTCTCGCCGACGGTCTGGGCCCACAGGGCGTAGCTCCGGAGCTCCTCCGGTATGGCCCCGCCCAGGGTGAGCGTGAGGGTTCCCGGCGCCGCGTTCCTGGCCGTGGTCATCGAGATCCGGGCCACCGTCAGGGTGGCTCCTTCGAATTCGAAGCTGGCCTCGCTCAGGGCGGCCGGCGCGCTGCACTTCGCCGTGGACGTGCTGTTGGCGATGTCGCAGCCCACCAGGCCCCGGGTGGGGTCGTTAGGGCCGCCGGAGCCGGTGGCCAGGTCCTGGGGCGTCAGCTTGGCGGCCCAGACGGCGCCCGCCGGCAGGGGCGTCGCCGCGGCGATGTCGGACCAGCCGCCGGCGCCTTGGGCGTTCACCGCCCGCACCCGCGCCTCGTACTTCGTCAAATTGGTCAGCCCGGTGATGGTCTGCGTGGCGCCGGTCACGCGTTGGCCGGCGCCGGTCCAGGTGGTCGTCGCGGCCGGCCGGTACTGGACGTCGTAGCCGGTGATGGCCGAGGCGCCCTGGCTGGCCGGCGCCAGCCAGGCGGCGGTGAGTTCCCCGTCGCCGGCGGCCAGGGTCAGCCCCGTGGGCGGGCCGGGAACGCTCACCGATTCCTGCAGGCTCAGCTCCACCTGGGCGTTGTGGCTCCAGGAAACACCGTCCGGCACCTCCAGCCTGACGCAATTGGCGACGCTGTCTCGACATGGAACGCCGACGTCGACGGCCAGGGGGATTTGCGCGTCGACCACGTGCAGGGTGTAGCCCCGGAAGGCGTTGGGAATCGCCTTGTTGAGACGCAGCTGGATGGACGCCGGGACAGTTATCCCATCCGCAATGTGGGTTCCCTCATACAGGATGGACTCGAAACTGTAAGCCGTCCCGGCAGCGTCGAAGTCGTGGTCGGTCAGCGTCGCCGCAGTGCTGCACTTGTCTTCCGCCGCGGATTGAATGTTGTCGCAGCCGACGACAGCTCCGCCTAAATCGTGTTTCGCGGTCAGCGTGGCGCTCCAGACCGTCTGCTGCGGCGCCGGGGACCCGGCGCCGGGGACGCTCCAGGGGCCGGGGCCAACCTTGGTCAGGGCCCGGGCCCGCACCTGGTAGCTCCGGTAGTTGGTCAGGCCGGTGATGGGGGCCCACAAGGTGGTCCCCGCCGCCGGCTGCGGCGCGTCCACCCAGCCCTGGGTCGCTCCGCCCGTGGGCTGCAGCCTGAGGTGGCGGATCTGGTTAGCGGCGATGGGATCCAGGCTATGCCCGTTTTGGGTGATGACGATTTGGCCCTGGGCGTTGACCTCCACCCCCGCCGTGGCCTCCGCCAGGTTGATCTCATTGCCGTCGAACCACAGGGTATAACCCTCCACCGCGGCCTGCGTCAACAACGGAGTCGTGCCCAGGACGATCGTGCCGTCCCCCGGGTCCAGGAGTCGGGTGACCCGGTAGGTCGTGCCGCCGATGTCAAAGTTGTTGTCGGTGAGAACGGCCGGCGTGGTGGTGGCCCCGCAGAATAAATTCGGATTAGCGCAGCCTTGGCCGACCCCGGATATAACAGTGTCGGGGGTGTTGAAGGTGGCGGCCCAGACGGTGGCGACCCGGGCCGGCGCCGAGCTCTCCTTGTACTGGAGGTCATAGCCGGTGATTTCGTCGGCGTCGCCGGTGTCGTGGGGGCGGGCCCACCAGGCGTTCAGCCGGCCGGCGCCGCCGGCGCCGCCGGCGGCCGGGGGCGCCCCCGGCGGGTCGCTGGGGAACAGGACCAGGGGCACGGCCGTGTCGGCCCCGGACCATTCCAACGTCAGATCGCTCCAGGAGGCGGTGGTGTCGTCGATGGTCGCGGCCGCCAGGGGCAGGGTCGTGGTGGCGCCGGCCTGCAGGGTGTAGCCCACGAGGGCCGCGGGAATTGACGCGCCCAGCTTCAGCTCCAGGGCGCCCTGCGAGGTCGCCACCCGCGTTATGTTGATGCTGCGGTCGTCCACGGTGATGGTGTGGTGGCCGGAGAAGGCCCCCATGTCTCTTGAGATGCACTTGACGGTGTTGGTGCTGGAGCCGGAGTCACAGCCAAATTCAGAACCGTCTTCCAGTATGTCCTGGGGGGACAGGATGGCGTCCCAGATGGCGGTATGGGAGGCGACCGTGGCGGACCAGGGCCCGGGGCCCAGGACGGTTCGCGCCCGGACCCGCACGTCGTAGCGCTTGTCATGGGGCAGGTCGGCGATGACCGTGTGGAGGGCCGAGGCGTCGGGGGGCGGCTTGGCCTCCACCCAGCCGGCGGCGGCGTCCGTGTCCTTCGTCAGGCTCAGGGCAATCCGGTCTCCAGAACTCCAGGCCGGCAGACCAAATGAGGACCTTGTGATTTGTACTCTCCCACCAGCGCCAAAGCTTACGCCGCTCGCGTCTAGGTTGACCGGTTTGCCAGCCACGGACAGGGTGTATTTTCGCCACTCCGCCTCCGCCAGTTGGATATTGGTATCCAGAAACACCAGGCTGCCCAGGGCTCTGATTTCGGTGAACTGGTAGGTCGCGCCATTAATGCTGAAATCGTTGTCGGTGAGTATCGGGGGGGTGGTAGTCGCCCCGCATCGCGGGTTGTTCCCTGTATAGTAGCAGCCTAAGCCCGCCGAATGATGCAGGGTCTGCGCGATCAGGGTGGCCGACCACAAGACAGTGGGGTCCCGGTCCGGGGCGCCGGTTTCCTTGTAGTGAACGTCGTAGCCGGCGAGTTCGTCCGCGTCGCCGGCGCTCTCGGGGGCGGTCCACCAGACGTAGAGACTGCTGGCGTCGGAACCCTCGGCGGCGCCCACGCCGGTGGGCCGCCCCGGCGGTTCCCGGAGCGCCAGGCGCAGGTCCACGTTCGTGTCCGCGGTCCAGCTCAGGCCCGTACTGCTCCAGGCGGCCCGGTTCTCCGTGATGGTGGCTTCCAGCAGTTTCAGCTCGGTAGCGCCCGCATACAGCGAGTAGCCCTTCAGCCCGGGCAGAATCGCCCCGTCCAGCGTCAGAATCAGGTTCTGGCTCAGCACAGACACGCTCTCTACCTTGTAGGGCTGCGCGCCTACGGTGAATCCGTCCTTGGTCAGGATATCGGTATCGCTGCACTTGTAGGTGCTGGTGCTGTTCTTGTCGTAACAGCCATGAAACGTTTTCGAGGAGGTGGTGGCAAAGGCCTTTGGCGTCAGCGTGGCCGTCCAGACGGACGGCCTCGTATTCCCATAGATTATGAATCCAAAGCTGGAGCCGTTAGAAGTGGTATAGGGCGCGTTGGCGATGGCAACCAGATCAACTTGTCCATCCTCGCGTTCTTCATCGCGATTGTCCTGCACCGCGCGCATCGTAAAGCTGGCCCGGGTCGCTCCGGCCGGCAGGACCAGACGGTTGTCGTCGGTCAGCCCTTTGAAGGTGTAGTCAGTGCCAAGTGCAGCGTCGCCGCTGGCCTGGATGATGACGCTGCTCTCCGCGGTCAGCGGCGGGCTGATAGTAACCTCTGCTGTTATTGTTTGGGCTTCGTTCAAGACATAGTGATTTTCGACGAACCTCACCGTCCTTGCCGCCTGGGCGTCAGCGTCCGGGGCGTCAAACAGGAGGAAGACGAGGCCCGCGGCCAGCAGGGCCAGGACGGCGGCCAGCAGCGGCGGCGCGGCCCCGCGCCAGGCGCGCCGGGCCATCATGCCGGCCTCCGGCATGTTCCCGGGGATGACAGGGGTGGGTAACGGTTGTCATGGCGGCGCACGATGGGTGATCTCCAGGCTGGGTTCGGGCTGTGGCCAGGGTTCGGGCAGCGGCCGGACCCTCTGCCGGCGGCGGCCCTTGAGCAGCAGGCGCTGGCGGGGCAATCGCCGGGGTTCCATTTGAAATTACGCGGGAGAGAATATAGCATCGCACCCGGTCAATCAAGGGGGCATTGCCTCTCACGCGTACCCGCTTTCTGGAAACTGCCATTGCGAGGAGCGCAGCCACGCGGCGATCTCGTTTGAAGAACTGGTCAGAGATATGGTTGAATTTGAGCTGGCGGCAGTGGGCGCCGGGGCACTGGGGGCCGGACGCGCTTTCCGCAACCGGTCTCGCCGCCGGCCAGCCGCGATTGATCATTGACAAGACCGCTTTACGGGGGCAAGCCATGGAAAAGAGCGACCATATCTTCGTTTCAGGACACCGCGGGATGGTCGGTTCGGCTATCTGCCGGACGCTGGAGGCCAGGGGCTACCGGAACATCATCACGGCCGGCCGGGAACGCCTGGACCTGCGCGACCAGAGCCGGGTGGATCAATTCTTCCGCCGTTCCGACATCAGGTACGTGTTCAATGCGGCGGCGACGGTGGGCGGCATTGGCGCCAACGCCGGCCATCCGGCGCGGTTCATCGCCGACAATCTCATGATGCAAACCAACGTGATCGATGCCGCGTATCGGAACGGCGTGGAAAAACTGCTTTTCCTCGGTTCCAGCTGCATCTACCCTCGGGACGCCCGTCAGCCCATCACCGAGGACCTGCTGCTCACCGGGCCCCTGGAAGCCACCAATGAGCCCTACGCCGTCGCCAAGATCGCCGGCATCAAGATGTGCCAATCGTATGCCCGGGAATACGGGTTCAACGCGATCAGTCTCATGCCCACCAATCTTTACGGGCCGGGCGACAGTTATGACCCGGAACTCTCCCACGTAATCCCCGGGCTGATGCGAAAATTCCATGAAGCCCGGGAGGGGGGCGAGGTGGTCGTCTGGGGGACCGGCGCGCCGCGCCGCGAGTTCCTGCACGTGGACGACCTGGCCGGCGCCTGCCACTTCCTGATGCAGCGCTACTCTTCCCCGGAGATCATCAACGTCGGCGCCGGCGCCGACCTGAGCATCGCCGAACTGGCGGTCCTGATGAAGGACGTCACGGGGGCCCGGGCGACCATCACCTATGACCGCAGCAAGCCGGACGGAACGCCCCGCAAACTCCTGGACGTATCCCGGCTGGAGGGCATGGGGTGGACCCACCAGATCGAGCTGAAGGCGGGTCTGGAGCAGACCTACCACTGGTTCAAGGGGCTGCCGCCCCATGAGCGCCGCGGGCAGCACCTTCCGTGAACGGAGCCCCTTCCCTGAACGGAGCCCCTTCCCTGAACGGAGCGATGCCGCAATCTGCGGATGGTGAAAGGCGATGAGCGATCTGCGGTTTCTCTACCGCTTGGAACTCACGCGTACCCACTTTCGGGAGTTCGTCAGAATCAGGATTGACCGGATTATCGGATTGACCGGATTGCGACCATTTGGGGCAGAGCGGTCCTGATCCTGATAATCCACAAATCCGGCGAATCCTGATTCTCACGATATCACCGCCCCGGCGACAGCCGCGCCGCTATCCGGTGGCACAGCCGCCGCAGGTTTCCCATGAGAATCATTCTCGTGAAACAGGCCTCGGATGCCAGCATCTGCCAGGACGCGTTGGCCCGCCAGGCCCGGCGGCGCTCCCTGGCGATGAAGAGGTCCAACCCGAGCGATTGGCTCCACGACATCCCGCCGGATTCCATGAGAACCAACGTCCGATCCCGTTTGGCGCCCCGCGCTTTGCCCTTGACCACGTTTCTCAGGAAAAATTCATAGTCGCCCGCTATCGCTAAATCCTCGCGGTAGGCGCCGCGCTTCCGAAAAACCTCCTTCCCCCAGAACGTGGCGGTATCGGGGATCATGTGCGCGAGCAACAAGAGCTTCCGGGTGGACCACCGCGGCGGAACGCCAACCACTTTCCCGGTCGCATCCACCGTCTCCACCCAGCCATGCACGAAATCGGGCGCATCCTGCCGGAATGCCTGCGCCACGTCGGACAGCACGTTGGGGTCCGCGTACACGTCGTCCGCGCCGAGGAAGTTGACGAAATCGCCCCGGGCCAGCGTGAGGCCATGATTGCGGGCCGCATAGACGCCCCGGGCGCCGCCGGGGGTGGACGTTATGGCAACGCGGCCTCGATATTGGAGCAGGACGTCCGGGGTATCGTCATCGGAATCGTCCACGACGATAACCTGGAGAGCGATGCCCACGGGGAGACGCTGGGCGAGGACCGAATCCAGGGCGCGAGCGACGCGGCGGTCGTTGCGGACCGGAATGATGACGGTGACGGTTGCCATTCGCTTGACGGTCCTTGCGCTTGAACTGTGGGGCCTGGGTGGTGACTCAATTTGAAATGGGGTATCACGCCATGTGATAAAGTCAGCCTTTCGTCTGGACCGCCATGAGCAACTATGAGTAACTATGATGGGAGTAACTATGATGGTGGTCCAGGGCCCGTGGACCAGCTGCCCTTGTCATGCCCGAACGGATTTCGTGTTGTGCTTGAGCGGGAGCATGGCGCTGGCGGATGGCCTACTCACCGACGATGTCGGCGCTCCTCGGGATGAACTCCAACGGGATGAACTCCAACCGTTGCCGGGCGGGCTCGTGGATGGTTCTCCAGTTTCGAAGCAGGTCCTGTCCAAGCAGGGACGGGAGTCTAACGTCCACGTCGTCGGGTTTGCCGATGCGGACCGTTATGCGGTATCTGAATACAGGTGTTCCCAAGGAGTCTCGGAAGCTGATGACGGCGTCTTCGAGGTAACGTTGGGAGGTGCCTGCGACGCCCCTGACGGTGGTTGGCCGGTTGAGGCTTTGGTAAGGGATGAGCATTTCCGGGCCGTCTTTGGGATGGATGCACGTGTTGTCGGCGCCGGTGTCAACGAGCAGTGGGATGGTTCCTGCGATGGTCAGTCTGGGTATCTCGATGTGCGCGCTCACGTAGGGACGGCCATTGTCGAAGTATGCGGTAATCACAGTATTAGCACCGGAGCCTCTGCGGTCAGGTATTCGACCACTGTGGGACGGCGGTCTTTGCCATTGGGCTTGAGCTGGTCGATGACGGCTTCGAGGGATTCGCCGAAGACCAGGACTTGTTCGGGTCCCATGCCGGCCCACTGTTCGTAGTGTTCCTCGCCGACCGATGAGATGGCGTCGCGGAATTTTTGACGGAGCAGTTCGTGTTCTCGTATTTGTTCCGAGATGGTTGCGGCATCGGTTAGGGTGCCGGTGTCGTCTGGTTTGTGCTGTGTCAAGATGATCCTCCAGCTGTTGGTATGGAAGCGGGTGACCATCCCGGGATGGGTTTTGAGTACAGTCGGGACTGCTGCCGGCTGGCCTGTGGAGGGGGCGTTCCGTCTGGCTGTCAGTGAACAGCCATGGAGTACGAGGGTAGCGTCGTGGTTTGTTGAGCGCAAGCGGCAAGGTGCAGTAGGGTTGGCAACTGCTGCCAGTTTAGTCTATTCAAGGTGATTATGGATGTTGTAAGTCGTCGCATCAGCTTGACTGCTTGGGGGCGTCTGTATGGCTTCGACAAAGCCACCACGGCTCGAATGCACCATGCCGGCAAGTTGCCGCCCGAGCTTCAGATAGAGCAACTACCCAACGGTCGTTACTACGTGGTGGTTCCTCGGGAAAACGATGGACGTTGCGTGGTGTACGCTCGAGTTTCTTCGGCAGGCCAGAAAGATGATCTGGACCGTCAGGTGGGCCGGGTCGTGGAATGGGCAACGCAGCAGGGATGCCGGCCCGATGAGGTGGTGAAGGAGATCGGCTCCGGCCTGAATGGTAACCGTCGCCGTAAACGGCGACTGGTCTCCGATCACACGGTGGGGACGATAGTGGTGGAGCATCGGGAGCGGTTGAGCCGTTTCGGCTTTGAGTACGTGGAGGCTGCGCTGGCGGGACGGGGAGCGCGCATTCTGGTCATGGAAGAAGGCGAGCTTGAGGATGATCTGGTGAGGGACGTAACCGAGGTGATGACCTCGCTGTGCGCGAGGCTTTATGGGAGACGTTCGGCCCGACGACGTGCGGAGCGGGCGCTGGCGGCAGCGCAGGAAGGCTGATGCAACACCCTGGCACTTACCAGACCCGAGTTTCGGAGTACGTGGGCATTGACCGCACTCTGGGCGGCAGGGCGTTGTCGGCCTATGCTGAGTTGTATGGGTGTGTGGAGCGGAGGGTGTTCGCAGAGGTCGCGGCGGGCAAGGCTGCGGCGTCGCTGAAGAGCGGGTACCTGAAGCGGCACGGCATACCGGCGCGGATGTTCAACGGAGTGCGGGTGTCGCTGTATGGGAAGGTGGCGTCGGTGCGAGAGCAGCAGAAGCTGCGGCTGGACGACCTGGGCCGGCGGATTGCTCGGGCCCAGCGGCAGATTGACGGCGCTGCTGAGCATGAGCGGTGGGATCAGGTCCATCAGAAACAGCGACGTCTGGCTAACCTACAAACGAAGCTGGCGGCGTTGCAAGCCGATATTGAGCGGGAACGGGTACGACTGTGCTTCGGGTCGAAACGCCTGTGGCACAAGCAGTACCACTTTGCTAAGAACGGCTACGCCAACCATCGGGAATGGCTGGCTGACTGGCGTGATGCCCGCAGCAATGAGTTCTTCGTGTTGGGGAGCCGGGATGAGACCGGTGGCTGCCAGCTATGCGTGGCCGCCGTGGCCGACGATGGGACCCTGACCCTGCGCCTCCGGATGCCGGATTGCCTGGCTGGCCAGCATGGCAAATACCTGACCATCCGAGGCGTGAGGTTCGCCTACGGCCACGAGCAGGTGTTGGCGGCGTTGGACAGCAACGCCGAGTATGCACGGCACCGGCGTGAGCATGGGGACAAGGCGGCCAGGGCCACCAGCTTGGGCCAGGCCATCAGCTACCGGTTCAAACGGGACGGCAAGGGCTGGCGGGTGTTCGCTACCACCAGCATGATGGACGTGGCCGTGGTTACTGATAAACGGCGTGGCGCCGTAGGCGTGGACCTGAATGCCGATCATCTGGCGGTGTGCGAGACCGACGCATCGGGCAATCCGGTGTACTCCTTCGGCGTGCCGCTGGTCACCTACGGCAAGTCCCAGCACCAGGCTGAGGCCATCATCGGCGACGCAGTGGCCAGCGTGGTGGACTACGCCCCTGAGGCCGGCAAGCCCATCGTCATCGAGCGGCTGGACTTCCGCCAGAAGAAGGCGATGCTTGAAGGCGAGTCCCATCGTTACAGGCGGATGCTGTCCAGTTTCAGTTACGGCAAGATCAAGGAGTATTTCATCTCGCGCGGCCACCGCCAGGGCGTGGAAGTGCATCTGGTGAACCCGGCGTTCAGTTCGTTGATCGGCCGGGTGAAGTTCATGGAACGATACGGGCTCAGCGTCCACCAGGCAGCGGCCCTGGTGCTGGCCCGACGTTTACTCGGTTGTTCCGAGCGCATCCCCCGCCGGTGGGTTGCTCCCGTCGGCAATGGCGTTCAGGTCGCCTTCACCGTACCTGCAAGGAAGCGAGTGAAGCACGTGTGGACGTACTGGGGCGCGGTCTTGGGTCAGCTGAGACCGGCGCTTGCAGCGCAACACCGGCTGGGGAAGCGGAGATGCAGCCCCAATCCGGTTCAGGCTGCCTTGCGGGGGAAACTCCGCGGGGTGGCTTGAACGGGGATCAGCTCGGTGTTCCCGGGTGAGACTCCCGGGCGGAGCCGCCTTGAACTGTTGGGGCGGCGGTCCGCCAACAGCGGACCTTCAGGAATGGTTGACGATGGTCGTGTAACTAAAATCAACCATTTTTACAATGGTTGGATGGTCTCGCCGGTACGAATCCTGCTCTCGGCACGAGATTGCCACGCTGCGCTCGCAATGACAAAATCGACTTTGAAAAGGCCCTGCCGGGAGCTGCGGACACCTTGACGTTTCCGCGTTTCACCCGGAGCCCCGACCCGTCGCCGTGTTGAGCATTGCCAGGTCGGCGTCCACCATGATGCCCACCAGGTCGGTAAAACGCACCTGCGGCTCCCACTGGAGACAATTGACGGCCTTTTCAGGGTTTGCCTGCAGGTGATTCACTTCGACGGGTCGGTACAAGGCCGGGTCCACGACTACGTGGTTTTGCCAATCCAGTCCAAGGTGAGCGAAGGCCTGGGCCACAAATTCCTGCACGGAGTGAGCTTCTCCGGTTCCGATTACGAAGTCGTCCGGGCAGTGGTGCTGCAGCATTCTCCACATGGCCTGGACGTATTCCGGGGCATAACCCCAGTCGCGCAGCGCAGCCAGGTTGCCGAGGCGCAGCTGGTCCTGCAGCCCGGCATGGATGCGCGCCACCGCTTTGGTCACCTTTCTGGTGAGAAAGTTTTCGCCCCGGCGTTCCGATTCGTGATTGAAGAGGATGCCGTTGGCGACGAAGAGGTTGTAGCCCTGCCGGTAGTTGACCGCCGTCCAGTAAGCATAGACTTTGGCCGCGCCGTAGGGCGAGTTCGGCTGGAACGGCGTGCGCTCGCTCTGACGCGGCGCGGCGCTCCCGAACATTTCGCTGGACGATGCCTGGTAAATCCGGCTCTTGACGCCGGTGAGGCGCGCGGCTTCCAGCAGCCGGGCGGCGCCCAGGCCGGTCACGTCTCCGGTATGCACCGGCGTCTGGAAGCTGATGGCCACGTCCGACTGCGCCCCCAAGTGGTAGATCTCGTCCGGCTGGACATGGTACAAAATGCTGCACAGCGGTTCCGCTTCGGACAGGTCGCCGTAGTGGAGAACCAGTTTGCCGCCGCTGTCATGAGGTTCCGAACCGAGGTGGGCGATCCGGGCCGTGTTGTCAACGCTGGACCGCCGGACCAGTCCGTGAACTTCGTACCCTTTGGCGATCAGAAAGTCAGCCAGGTAAGAGCCGTCCTGACCGGTGACGCCGGTTATTAGTGCAACGCTCAGGGGCCACCTCCTGCGGGAGCGCTCCCGCGGGCCAACGTGAACTGCTTCATTTTTGCAAGATGTCCTGGAGCCGCCGGTGTCTCGCTTGCAGTTCGCGCACTTCCGGTTGATTTGGCGCCAGCAGCGCGGCGGTGGCGACGTGCTGCCGGGCGATTTCCAGGTATTCGGGATTGGTCAGGGCCGCGTTCTGGTATATCATCGCGAGATAAGCGTAACCGCTCCACTGTTGCGGTTCGCTCTCCAGGAGCGCGGCGGCTTCACGCTGCGTCATCTCCATGGCCAACGCGCGCGCTTCGCCTTCCGGCAGCGTATCCCACCGGCTGCCCAGCATGACGAACAAGTCAATGCGCAAAGTATTGGCCAGCGGAGGGAAAAGCCGAATCGCGCGGTCAAAATAGTATAGCCGAGGCGGCCAGTCCGTGATGAGCGGCGACACGGCCTGCGCGGACGTTTTGGCGGCCTGGTAGGCCCGGATGTTGACCAGGTACACGGTCGCGGCCAGAGCGACGGCCAGGAAAATGACGCCGGCCAGTGCGACGACGTGAACCCGGAAAGCGCGCGCAACCCGCTCACGTATGCGGAGCGGGTCGAGCGCCGCGGTGACGCGGGACGGCATTCCGCCGGAGACTCGCTCCGCTCCGTCGTAAGTGGTGTCCAGACTGGCGGCGAAGCCCAGCATGACGACGAACATCAGAACCGTAGCCGGCGTGTCGAAAAGCGCCAGGTTCTGAATGAAGTACGCGACCATGGCGCCGCCCATGATCAGGGCCAGAACCTCCCGGTCGGCTCCGCGATTGCGGAGCCGGGAACAGACAATCCAGAGCATCGTCACCCATAGCGCCAGATAGCTGGCCAGACCGAGGGCGCCGCGGGTTGCCATCTCCTCAATTGGCTTGCTGTGGGCCTGGTCGAAGGTCTCTCCCACCGTGGTGCCGTCATGGTATTTCCCCCAGACCACGATATAGTTTTCGGGCCCCCATCCCAGGATGGGGCGCTCGACAAATCCCTCGAGTCCGGCCTCCGCCGCCGACAGGCGATTGCCGATGCTCCCGTCATCCGTCGGATTTGTGGAGACCAGGCGCCCGACCAGGTGGTTCCGCTGCGCCAGCCATTGCGCCGGAGGCGTTTCACCCATGAAAACCAGGAACAGTCCTGACAGAACGATGACGCTCAGCACGGAGCTGGTGGCGATCTTGACCGATTTGAGCCGGCCCCACAACAAGTACCCCGCGGTCATGGCCAGCATCGCTGCGGCCAGGGCCATAAAGGAACTGCGGGTGCCGCTTTCTACCATCATCCACAAGTTCAGAACTACCGCCGCCGCCCAGAAAACCCGCCACCAGACCAGGGGTATCCCGGGCCGTTTCAACAGCGCCGGGGATGAACTTCTCCTTCTCCGGCGCGGGTTGCGGGGCGGGGGGCTTGGCTCCGTCTCCTCTGCCCTCCCGGCGGCGAAGGAGTTTGCCAGCAGTCCGACGCCGATGAGGGCGTGGATGAGCGTATAGGTCCCCACGTACATGGCATTGCCCAGGGTGATCACAATGCGCTGCCCGTCATACTGGGCGTTGTTATACGGCAATGACCAGCCCCAAATCGTCGCCGCTCCCAGGAAGGCCATGATCACACTGACCAGCAGGCTGAAGTTGAGCGCGTGGCGCCAGTCGGCGGCCGTGCGGAAAACCGACGTCAAAACCAGCGCGAATGCAACCCAGTGCAGCAGGTCCACAACCCCCTGCATTCTCTCGTAAGTGGACCAGAGACTCCGTTGCAGGCTGACGCCCGTGAACCCCGCCAGCAGCGCTATCCCCGCATAGAGGGCAAAGACGATTAGCAGCCGGGACAGGATGGGCCGGTACGATGGGCAGCGCGCCGCCAGAACCATCCAGAGGACGAAGGCGATTTCGATTAGAGACCTGGAGTACAGGGCTTTTCCGACGACGAAGGGAAACAGGGTGCCGGGGGTTACTACCAGCGGCATGGTCATCGTCAGGAGAAGGCAAGTCCTGACGGCGATCAGCAACGCCTGGTCGATATTCGCTATGAGCTGAGTGTTGTCTGCGCGCATCTCAGGAAGTTGCAGATCCGGGTTTGCGCGTTTGTGGAGGGCGGCGGCGCTTGGGCCGCGGCGTCGCGCTGGTTCCCCTCCAAACTGCCGGCTCCACAGGGGGAGGCCTCGGCTTCATTTAACGGTCTCAGTATAGCACACCGCGAAAAAGCGGTTCCGGAGGCTGGAACAGCGCTGGTGAAGGCGGGGCAACGGGGAGGCATTCCTCATTGTCGTCTGTCAAACGATCCGCTTTCACGTACTCCGCGCCGTACCAACCGCACTTGTACTCCAGCTTGGTCAGAAAGCCAGCCATGCCAGCATCGGCGATGGCTCGGGCCAGCCGGCGGTTCTTCACCATCCCCGCCACGTTCAGGGTTTCCACCACCACGCGGCCCGCCGACTTGGCTATCGCCGTCGTTGCCTTGTGATGATTGTCGTTCCTGACGTTGACCACCCGGGCGTGAAGCCGGCGCCGCTTGGCGTACAGCTCTTCCCGGCGGTTGGAATGATTGCTCTTGCCGTGGACATTCCGGCTACGGGCTATGGCCTGGTCCACCCGTCGCAATTTCTCCAGCTCACTGACCAACGCCTTTGGATTATCCACCGTGGTTCCGTCGGAGCAGGTCGCCATCGTACCCAAGCCCACGTCCACGCCGACGGTCGGCCCATCCTTCACCGGCGGCGCTTCCTCCCCGTCCTCAATGCAGAAGGCGGCAAACCAGGTTCCCGCCGTCCGGTTGACGGTCACCTCGCGGATGCTGCCAGCAAAGCGCAGGTGTTCCACCATAGCCACTCTGCCGATCTTGGGCAGGATGACCACCTTGCCGTCCACCCGCACCGTGTCGGGCCCGTTGTCGGCCCGAAAACCCTGCTCGTGCTTGCGCCGCTTGAACCGCGGGAAACCTACGTGCCTGCCCGGACGCTCGCCAGCCTTCACCTTGCCGCGGTACTCGCCCCAACCTGCAGCAGCTTGCCCCAAGTCGATGATGGCGTACTTAGCCGCATTCTGGGACAGATCATGCCCCCAAGGGGCGATCATGCCCTTGATCTTGTTCCAGCGTGGCCGCAACGTGCGCTCAGTGAGCCACTCGCCCAGCGCCCAGTTGTAGGCGAAGCGGGCGTAGCCGGCGCGCTGCCCGAACAGCGTCTCCTGCTCGGGCGTGGGCTTGAGGGCAATGCGATGGGCCTTCTTCATGAATACCACTATAACGGCGTTGCACGATTGCCGTCGCCAAGGTGGCGTCACCAATCCGAGAGCGCAGCAAACGACTCATCTAACCATCAGATAGCATCATGAACCATCAGATAACAACAGATTCCAGCCAACAGTTACACACCCCACCAAGCCGGGTACGCGTGAGACCACCGGATCTCACGCGTACCCGGCTTGTCATCGCGAGGAGCGCAGCGACGCGGCGATCTCGTTCCAGCGGCGGCATCCGTCGCCCTGACCAGATTGCGACGCTGCGTTCGCAATGACAGATCGGGCGAAACTGGGTACGCATGAGATCCGGGGGTAGGTTGCGCCAGGGGGCGCCGGCGCGTATAGTCCAAAAAGCAGCGTCGGTTGTCTTGGGCCGGCCCACTTGGCCTTCGCTGTCGGGCAAGTGAGGTTCCAGCAGTTCTCAGGCCCGGTCCTACAATCGCGCCGTTGATGCGTTGCGGTGGCTGCGGCAGTCATAAGCTCCGATTGGCGGGCGCGGTTCCTCTGCGACGCTCGCTTCATCATGAAATCCTCAATTTGACGACAGCCTCGGGGCATTTCTGAAAATCTCATTAAGATGCGACTGCCCTGCCCCCTTGAAATGGGATTAAACTGCCCGTTGGTCGCTTCATCGCGCGTACGCGGAAGAGGCGTGGCGTGCTGCCGGTTTACGTCATAAATTTGGACCGCTCGCCCGACCGGTGGCAGAATGCGACCCGGCAGCTCGGCGATTTAGCCATACCGCACGCCCGGCTGACGGCGGTGGACGGCGATGACCTCACCCCGGACGAGATGAGGTCCGTTGTCGGGCGCAAACCCGTCCTGTACCGCTGGCTCCGCGAGCTATCCCCGTCTGAAATTGGATGCTATCTGAGCCACCGGACGGCGTGGGAACGGATCGCCGGCAGCGGGCGCCCCGGCGGCTTCGTTTTCGAGGACGATTTTGTGGCCGGTCCGGATTTGTTTGCGGTAATGACTGCCCTATCGAGGTTGAACTTCTCCAAATTTCCGGTAATGATCAAAATGTACGTTGCGGAGCAGGACGCCGGGTTCCGGTATCGGACACGGCTGGCGATGCTGCGCCCCCTGACTGACGAGCACTGGCTGCGGCTCCCGCGCCGAGCATCGGACGGGACCCTCGCTTACTATATCAGCGCGACGGGAGCCGGAAAATTGGTTAAAAAGTCCCGCGCTTTCTATCGTCCGGTTGACGACGCCGTGCGTCGCGTCTGGGAGACCGGCGTGACCGTTTTCACCGTGCTCCCTCCCCCAGTCCTCCATGGCGATGGTCCGAGTCTCATCGGCCCGGGTCGGAGGACCGCGCGGGCCGCGGTTGCCGGTGAGGCCGCCTACGGCGCCAGGCACGCCCGGGAATTCAACCTGATGAGCGATTTATATTTTGGGGTCAACATGGTCCGTGCCCGCTCGATTTTTGCGACGATGAGGACCGCCAGTTGTTCGCGATAGCAAGTCGCGCGCGGCTGCCGTTGGCGGGCATTTTCTTGCTCGCGTTTTCACCGGCTCTCCTCTTCGTGTACTTGCTCAAAGACTTGGCCCTGGCCGGCGATCCCGGGTGGTACCACACCTTGGCCCTGATGTTTTTGGAAGGAGGGCAGTACGTCAACCCGCACGGGGAGCAAACCGCCTGGAAGACCCCGGGATACGTGCTCACGCTGGCCGCGGTCTATCGCGTGTTCGGTGCGGATCCCCTCTTTATGGGGATTCTCCAATCCATAATCCACGGAGCCAGCGCCGTCCTGACTTACGTTTTCGCCCGGTATTACTTGTCCCGGAATTGGGCCCTGGCCGGCTCATCGCTGTACGCGGCGTGCCCGTCCCTGGTAATCATGTACGCTCCCCGGCTGTTCACGACGACCATCTACTCGTTTTTCGTGCTTTTGCTGCTGGTATGCGTTGCCTCAATCTTCAGAAAGCCGACGTTCTGCAACGTGGCGGCCGGCCTCACGCGTACCCGGTTTGGTGGCGTTTGATGGTGAAGAGGTTGTGAGGTGGGTCGGGTGTAGCGAGGTAGAATTCGTAACCCAGGTGCAGGATGCCCAACTTCCCACGGGAGCACACCTGGCGTCGGAAGGTTGGAGATACCCGCATCCCCATCAATATCAGCAGGCAGCAGGCCAAAAGCAGGGCCACCAGCAACCGTTGCAGCCGGTCGGTGGTGGTTA
This sequence comes from Dehalococcoidia bacterium, assembly GCA_965203985.1. Lineage (GTDB taxonomy): Bacteria > Chloroflexota > Dehalococcoidia > Lucifugimonadales > UBA3495 > Bin87. Next base: position 116,046 of record CBDBDS010000008.1, on the reverse strand, counting down.
CGGTGCTCCGGTTCAGCGCGAAGCGTTGCTTACCATCCTTGAAGTACTGCTCCGGCTGCATCCGCTTCCGATACATGCGCACCGCCTGGCGAGGGTCAGCCAAGGATGTGGCCAGATACCAGGGCTCCCGATGTCCTCGAGCCCAGTAGAGCACCAGATTGATCACCACCGCGCCGTCGGATCGGTAAAGGGTGCGAGGCCAGAACAGGATACGGCCTTTACGCAGCCGATAGTCTCGTAACCGACCCCGATAGTCGGCGCCCTGGACCACCACATCGCCCCTGAGGCGAACCACGTAGTCCACGGGGTAGCCGGTGTGGCGGGGCATCCGTTGCAGAAAGTGGATGAGGCTGGCCCGTCCGAAACCGCGGTCAGCCAACAGCAGCGGTCGGATGTTGGTGGGCAGGTGTCGTAGCAGCCGCCCGATGAAGAACTCCTCCACTCGGTTCTGGGAAGGATCCAACTCTGCCGGCGTGGATACCCAGCTGAGCAGGGGCAACCCCCGACCCCGAAAACAGACCGCAGCGAACAGACCGTTTCGCCCCTGACCCAGATCGGACCAGTCGATCATCATCGGAACCCGGCCCCGCAATCCGGCCGCCTGACAGATTGGTTCCAACAGCGCCGTCTGCACCGCCATGGTGTCAAAGCCGGTGTTGGACAGAAAGCGAAACAGTCGCTTCTTACGCTGATGATGCGAATAGGGTAATTGGGTCCGCCAAGCCCGCACCAACACCGATATGGCCAGGGCACGACGCTCCAGAATAGCCACCGTGAGCAGGGCCAGATTGGTCCGACGGGTGGCGCGAAATTGCGGCAATGCGTCGTTCAGAAAGGTGGCGATGCGGTGATACCATGACATGGGCGGCCTCCCCAGGGCAGGAATGTGGCGGGTAACCCATTCCCTACCCGGAGAGACCGACCTTTTTCAACCCCTCAACTCAAACTGGGTACGCGTGAGGGCGGCCGGCCTGGCCGTGGGGGCGGTCTCAATGTATTTCCGGCAGGACCTGGTCCTGTTCCCGTGCATACTGTTCCTGGTTTTGCTGATGGCGAAATTGCCGGTTCGCAGGGCGCTGCTGCTGTCTCTGCTGGCCGTGGTGGCGGCCTCGGTCGTGCTGTCACCCTGGATTGCGCGTAACTACGTGATATTCGACAGATTCATGCCGTTTTCAACCAATGGCCAGTACACTTTCGCGGTAATGAATGACCTGAGGCTGAGTGACGGGATCCATTGGGGGGACTACCCCCGGTATCCGCCCGGAGTACCGTCTGACATTGGACACGACGCCAGCCTTTATGAAATATACTGGAACGACAACGGACTGCGCATTGGCCTGGAGTACATCGTCAGCCATCCCGTCGCATGGATACGCGCCAAGGCCGTTACGGTGTTTCATTTGTGGTACTTCAATATCTGGTCCACTGCTCATTTCGCGATTGCGTCCTACGATGTCAAGTATTTGCACGGATTGGCGAAAACCCTGTGGGCGATTTTCTTCGGCCTCGCCGGCGTCGGGGCGGCGCGCCTGTGCTGGGAGGCCGCCAGGCAGTACCGCGCCGGCCAGGGCTGGCACGAGGGGATACTGCTGTTGCTGATGCTACTCTACTGGAACGCATTTTACCTGTTCTTCGTTGGCATAAACCGGTACGGCATTCCGATGCTCCCAATCGTCATAATTTTGTTCGCCCTGGGGCTGTCGGCCATACTGAAAGTCGCCTACGAGACGATCCGAAGTTGGCGGCGAATGTGCCGGAGAGGCGTGAGGCCCGTCGCGGACGGATGTCCCGCGGCCGGCCCGGACGCGAGCGGAGCGCCACGGGCCATGGCCGATGCCCAATAGTGAGAGCATCATGGTCGCCGCCCCGCTGCTCGTCATGGCGGACGAGCCCGGCCCGGGTCGCGGGTCTCTGCCGCCGGCGACGTGGGCAACGGAGCCAGTGAGCGTGATCGTGCCCTATTATCAGGCCCGGAACAAACTGGACCTGACCTTGGCGGCGCTGCTGCGCCAGGATTATCCACAGGAGCTTACTGAAATCATCGTGGTAGATGACGGCTCGGATCCTCCGCTCACCCCGGCGGACGTTCCGGAGGGCGCGCGCGTGGTCACGCAGCGCCGGGACGGCTTCGGAGCCGCGCGCGCCCGGAACAACGGCGCGCGCGCCGCCGCCGGCAGCATTCTCGTTTTCGTGGACGGCGACATGGCACTGTCTCCCAACAACCTCAGCGCTCACGCCGCCTGGCACCACCGCGCGCCCAATCTTTGCACGACCCTGTGCGATATTCGACTGGTGGACGACGGGACCGCGGTTGTTGACGACCTGGACTCCATTCCTCACCGGACGATGCGGCATCTGGTGGCTTTGCCAGGAAGAATGAAGCGGCCTGATGCGCTGAGCTGCCATGACGCGCTCAAGACTCTGCCCGGACCGAACTTCGCCATCCGGAAGGATTCCTATTGGTACGCTGGAGGACAGTGCGAGGCGTTCCGCCATTGGGGTCTGGAGGATACTCACTTCCTCCACCGAGCGTACGCCCATGGCCTGAGCGTCGTGCTCATCACGCAGGCGTACGGACTGCATCTCGGCTCCCCCACCTATCGGATCTTCCACGTGAGCGGGGCTATGGCGGAGCAGATGATCCCCTCGCCGGCTTTCCGCAAGCCGAACCGGAAACGCGCATTCCTGGTCCCGGAGTACGTGGTCAGCATCAGGTCCGACAGCGCTGAGGCATTGCTGTCGACCGCATTCGACGTCCTGGAGCATCGTCCCTACGACCTGGCTCTACGCGTTGACCTGAGAGGACTGGACGAACGGGCGGCCGAATTCGTGAAATGTCGCCTGGAGCACGACGGCAGGGTTGGGTTCGGACCTCTTTCCGCGGCCCTGGACGATTTTCCGGAATCCCCATTCCACGTGCGGATTCATGCCGACTGCATATTCAAGTCCGGCCTGGTGCGGCGGTTGCGCCGTAAACTGCGCGGCTCCGCATATTTTGCCGCGACCGGCGACGCCGGGTATGTCGAAATCATCAGAGCAGGCATGGCCCATCATCGTCGAAGATACCCCTTTGATCCCTCGTCCACCATGCTGCGACGGTCGCGTCCGATTTCGGATCTGGTCAAAGGAGGGGCATGGTATGATGCGAAGGCTCCCATAGACGAACCTCGAGTCTCCAGGTTGCGCCAGATGGCGAGGCGATTTCAGTACGTCCGTGACACGGAAGGCCTGAGCCGGGCGATTGGCTGGCTGGTCGCGAAGATAGAGAGGGGTTGCCGCCTTGAGAAGTAATAAGTTGTTTGCCATGTACGCCTACAGCGCCACGCTGGGCGGAGAGACCACAGTGATCGCCACCCTGACCCGGGCGCTGCGGAAACGCGGTTGGGAGGTGGATCTGGTGACCCGTCTGACCACGCCGTATGAATACCCCCTGGATGACGGGCCCCATATCGTGCGCCTGAAACGCCCCCTGAGCCTGGGCCTGACGAACTATATCCGAACGCGCAAGCCGCGCGTCCTCATGTCCTTCGATGAGATACCCAACACCGAGGCCATCACGGCCCGGATGCTGGCGCGGGGGCCCGAGCGTTTGATCATCCGTTACGATTGTCCCCTCTACACGCCCTACTATCCCGTCAAGTGGAGATACCGCCTCGGCATCCGCACCAGGACCAGGAGGTTCCTGCTCCGGCATTTCATGATGGACCGCGCCGACGCCGTGATTGCCGTCTCGGAAGGCATCAGGAACAGCATCAACGCCACCTACCCCAACGTGTCGGTCCCGGTGCGCCGCCTCTACAACCCGCTGGATATTGAATACATCCGGTCGCGCATGCTGGAGGACAACCCTCATCCGTGGCTGGGCGGCGACGTTCCCGCCATTGTCAGCATCTGCAGGCTCGATCCCGAAAAGGACCTGTTCACGATGCTGCGGGCGTTTGAGCTTGCTCTCCGTGAAAGGGACCTGCGGTTGATTGTGGTCGGCGACGGAGTTTTGAGCGATGAACTCAAACGCGAGGCGTACTCCCTGAACATTGAGGACAACGTCTGCTTCACCGGATACGTGGAAAACCAGTATTCCTACATGGCCCATGCCGACGTTTTCGCCATGAGTTCCTACGCCGAAGGCCTGGGATGCACCTTGCAGGAAGCCCTCATCTGCGGGACCACCATCGTCAGCACCGATTACGACTACGGGGCCAGCGAGCTCCTGGAGCAGGGGAAATACGGGACGCTGGTGCCCATCATGGACCCGGAGGCCATGGCCCGCGCTTTCCTGGACGCCGTGGACAATCAGCGCGACCCCGCGTTGCTGGCCGAAAAGGCCCAGGAATTCGACGTGGAAACTCACGTGGACGCTTTGCTTGCTCTGGTTGACGACCCGGCCGCGTTGGCAAACTGCCGATGTTGACGGGAAAAACCACGCAACCGCCGCCGGCAGCCGTGTGGGAAAACGACTGGCGGCAAATCGCGCTGCCGCCCCCGGAAGAATTCGTTCCCCGGGAAAAAGTGAGCGTGATTGTGCCTTACTACAACGCGCCCGACGAGCTCGCCGTGGCGTTGCAGGCTCTGGAACAGCAGACTTATCCCCGGGAACTCCTGGAAATCATCATCGCCGCCGACTATCCCGACCCAACGTTGGACGAATCCGTCCTGCCGGCGGGCGTGCGCGTGTTTCGCCAGCCCCACGAGGGATTTGGCGCCGGGCGCGCCCGCAACATGGGCGCCCGGCAGGCTGCCGGCAGCATCCTGGTTTTCTTCGATGGCGACATCGTGCCGGCGCCGGGCTGCGTGGCGGCCCACGCTCGTTGGCATCACCAGGCCAGCAATCTCGTCACCATCGGGGACCGGGGGTTCGTCGCCCGGGACGCCATCACGGCGGAACGCCTGCCGCGCGTCCTTGACGAGCTCGCGGACGGGTCATCCAACATTCCGGTGGAGCAGTCTCACCATCGGAATCTTATCGACCTGACCGACGAATTCGCCGCGGGCGGAGACACCATATATCAGGCGGTCATCGGGCATAACTTCGGAATCCGGCGGAGCGCCTACCTGGATTTGGGCGGGAACCGGGACGACGCCAAGCATTGGGGGTTCGAAGATACGGAATTGGGTTTTCGGGCTTACACCCGTGGCATGGTGATTGTCTTTGCCAAAGACGCCCTTACCTGGCATCTGGGGCCACAGGATTATTTGCGCAATCCCGCCAAGGTTCGCGGGCATCGGCTGCAGTCGGCGCTCATGGAACACTACATCGCCGATTACCGGTTTCGGGACGCCGCCCCCGGGCGGAGCTTCGCGGTGCCGGAGTGCATCGTCAACGTCTCGTCGCCGGATCCTTTGCTGGCAATGGAAATCGCAATGGACGTGCTGGCCGATCCCCCGCACGACCTGGCGGTGCGCATTGACCTGCACGGCGACGACGGCGACTCCGCTACCATCGCGCGGAGAAGACTCTCCGGCGATCCCCGGGTCAAGTTCGGAGCATTCAACGATTCCCTGGATGACTTCCCGAACTCTCCCCTGCACCTGTACCTCCGAACGAACCAACGGCCGCGCCGCAGAATTGTGCGGAAAATGCGAAAACTTCTGGGGTCCCGCGCCATGGTCAGCGCCACCAGTCAAGATGGAATGGTGGCCATGGCAAGGTCCTGGGCCGCGCACCGGGCCAACCTTTGCCAATGCCGCATCGGCGACGTGGGTTCAGTCCGGCTGGTGCCCTGGTCCAGGGTTGTGGTCAAATCCGCCGGCAAACCGAGATATCGACGAATATCATCATCCGGATGGGACCGAACGCTGAAACTTCTGGAGAGGGTCCGCACACCGGGAGATCTCATGCGGTTGGCGGTCCACCGGCTGCGCAGCCTGAATATCCGACGATAGGGTGGCGCCAAGCCCGGTTCCGATTGGGCTGTCAGTATCGCCCGAAACGAGACTGCCAAATCTCCCAAACCGCCAACCTGAGCAGCCGCCAGCCGTCCGAGAACCGTCGGATTTGGGTTTCCCCATAAGTTCGGGCCAGATAATGCACGGGGATTTCTCTAATCGACAACCCCAATCTTGACGCGCCATACAGCAGGGCGTGATCGCCGAAAGGGTCTCGTTCAATCAGGTCCGGGAAACTCTCTCGCATCCGTATCCAGTCGTCTCGCTGCAGCGACTTGACGCCGCACAGGCTGTCGGTGAGCCGGCATTTGACGACGATTGAGCATATTGCGGCGAAAATTACGTTGCCGACGAAATTGAACTTGCGCATTGCTCCCGGTTCCATGGGATAAATCAGTCTGGTTCCCATGAGGAACACGCCCGGAGCGGCTTGCTCATAGAATTGCGTCAACTCGCGCGGATGCACGGTCAAGTCTCCGTCGAGGATGATGAGCGTCTTCCCCTGCGCCGCGTCAAATCCCTCCCGGACGGCTCCCCACTTGCCCGCGCTCTGCTGCGCCATGGCAATGACCCGGTGCGGCCCGTCGTAGTTGCCGAGGTGTTCTGCCAGGGAGCCCCAAGTGCCGTCGTGGCTCTCCCCGCATACGAAAATGACCTCGGTGAGCAGCCCCAGGGCGGGGATGGTCCGGAACGCCCGGGCAATGTTGCCGGCCTCGTTTTTTACGGGTACGATCACCGAGCAGTCCGGCGCATTGTTGCTGGCGTCCATGCCGCGGAATCCTCCTCTGTTATTCTATTTTCCTGATTGCCAGATTGCCCTCAAATGCACTGGGCCGGCCGGTCACCCAGATATACCTGTTGAAGGATACGTCAAAGACAGGTTCCCCCAGTTCTCGGCATTCGGGATGCCATGACATCAGCGCCCACACCCGCGGATAATGCTCGACCAGCTCCGCAAACGTTAACGTGCCGCCGGTAGGGTGTCTTCTGCGCTCTTCCAGATTGGCGCTCAGGTTGGGCATGAGGTAAGCCGTTTTATTGGTCCGGCTGTTGTATCCCCAAAGGTCTGTGGTGGGGCCTTGCCAATATCTGTAAAACGACTTGTGATTGTAGGCCGGGCAGGCCACGATGGCGTCCCCCGGTTGGATTCTGGAATGGAGCTCCTGAGCAATGCGCTCCCAGGGCTGTTTTGCGCTCTGGTGAACCATCACCACTCCGACGATGTTGGCAGCGACGATGAGCGCCAGCAGCGTCCAGGTCAGCCACCAACGCATGCTGGTCAAGCCAAATCCTATCAGAACGCAGTAGGGAACTGCGACCCAGATGAAGGTGCGCCACTTGAACACGGAGCCATGTACCTGCCCAATGAAAAGCACGATGGCGAGCAGGCCCAAGCAGCAAACCAGGAAAAACAGGGCCCATACCCATTGCCGCGTCGCATGCCATTTCCACAGGGCAAACAAAGGCGGGAGGATGAACAGGAAATTTGCCGCAACGATGCGTCCATTGCCGTAGATGATGAAGAGCATGAATACGCCGTGCCGCAGGGATACTCCGCCTTGACGGAAATTCCCCCAACTTTCCATGAACCCGGGCAGAAAGAACGCGCCGTAAATGGCGCACAGCGTCGCCGCAAAGATGGCCGTATTGATCAGATGCGTCCGGCGGCGCCTGTTGAATGCTATCAGCGCCGTCCACAGGCCGCCGACAATGGGCAGAAGCGCCAGCGCGGTATGATGCGTAGTGATCGCGATGAGCAGAGACGCCAACAGCCCCAGCCAGAGCAGATCCGCCTTGAGCCGCCCGGACCGCCAACCGACTCCGATCACGGTGGGAGGGTGACCCTCAATGATGTATTGCTTAACGCCCAACGCGAATATGAGCAATACGACGCCGGCAGACAGCGTAAGCAGGGAATATGGCCGGGCTTCCTGCGCGAATTCATATATCAGCGGAGAAGACGCAAATAATATGGCCGCGATCAGGCCGACACGACGCGATGCCGCCACCACGCCCAGCAGATAAACCACCGGGATGGACCAGGTCATGAATATCAGGGACAACGCGCGGATCCACGCGTCGGAATCGTTCCCCAGCTTGATCCAGCCGTGCAGCGCGGCGTAGTAGGTGGGCGCGTGATTGGATTGCCCGGTGGCTTTAACCAACTCCCCTACGGGCACAACCGTTGCCCACATCCACGATTCGGATTCATCGAGCCATAGGGAATCGTCCCCGATGCCAATGGCGGCCAGGCCGACGAATAAGACCATGACGATTGCCAGTGGCCACGAATTTCTCAGGCTCATCCTATAAGCCCTGGGCCGCCGCCATGGCGCGGAATATCCCGTTGGCGCGATGAAGCTTATCGTAAGGCCCCTGCTCCACAATCTCGCCGTTTTCCAGAACGCAGATCATATCGAACTGGCGGGCGGCGGCAATGCGGTGGGTGATCGCAATCACCGTGGTATCTTTCGTCATGGCCCGAATGTTTTGCAATATGGACAGCTCCACGCCGCCGTCCAGCCCGGAGGTGGCCTCGTCGAGAATGAGCAGCTTGCCGTTCTTGTAGAGTTCCCGAGCGATGGCTATGCGCTGGCGTTCACCACCGGACAGGGCATTCCCATCATCTCCCACGGGCGTTTCCCAGTTGTCCGGCAATTCGTTGACGAAATCCCGGGCCTCGGCGGACGCCAGCGCGCGCTCAACCCGGTCCGGAGACGGCTCCGGGTCCCACAGGGTCACGTTGTTGATGACGGTATCATTGAATACGATGCTCTCTTGCGAGACGTAACCAGTCTGTGACCTGAGCCTGGCCAGGTCAAGTTCACGATAGGGCGTCCGGCCCAGAGATACTCCCCCGGACCCGGGTTGCAGCGCTCCGGTCAGCAGCATGACCAGCGTGGACTTGCCGGACCCCGACGCTCCAACCAGCGCCACCTTGCCGCCGGCGGGAATCGTCAAACTTACGTTGCGCAGAACCGCGGCTGACGTTGGATAGCGAAATGATACGCCTTCCACGTGGATGGGCTGCGAGAAATCGGGCGGTACGGCGTCGGGATTGACGGTGATCGCGTATTCGGAGAGTTCCCGGTCCAGGTCCTGGACGATTTTCACGCTGCCGTGCAATTCCAGATATTGCCGGAATGCGCCTTGACACGCCACGGCGTATGAGACGGACCGGCGAAATACGAATAGAATGAAGATGATCCCGATCACCGGTTGGCCCATGGGGCCGGCGTAAACGAACACCCCTCCCAGCGCCATCAGAACCAGTATCAAGTCGGTGCCGTTGTGCAGCGCGTAAGCGAAGCACTGCTGGACCAGCAGGAGCCGCCCCTGTCTGCGGATGTCGGCGCTCATGACGTTGGTGATCCGGCCCCCGGTTTCAGTATTTTTGGCGTACTTCAACGCGGCCAGCGTCTGCACCAACAGCGATTGGATGCGCCCGTAGTTTCGGGTCTGCTCTTCGGATATCCGCTGGGAGAAACTGATTACCTTGCTCATCCCGAAGTAGCACGGGATAACGATAATCAAGCCGGCGGTGATCAACCACGGCTCCAGCATCACCGCCAGTATGAACAACGCCGTGGCGAATATCCCATGACACGCGGCGTTGACCAGATTCCCCATCGCCATGGAAATGTTGCCGGTTTCCCTGAGGACGGCATTGCCGAGCACTCCCATGTTCATCGTGGAGATGGGATAGTAACCGGCATTGTCGATCCGGCCCAACAATCTCAATTTGACGTCCACCTGCATCGCCGTGGTTATCCTGGCCGACAGCGCGCTTTGCAGGGTCAGGAACACGTTGCGCCCGACGTATGCCGCGGCGACGAAGAGGATAGTGGCCGGGAGCATATTCTCATCCGCAACCCCAATTTGCGCATACGCGCTCCGCGCGACGTCTCTGATGACCGAATCCCCTTCCCAGATTACCGGGAGAATGGAATTGATGGCTACGAATTCCAGCAGCGCCGACGTTATGGTCAACAGGAACCATGCGGGCAAAAGGCCGCCCGCGCTCCGGCACAGAAATAGCAGATCGCTCATCGCTCAGGGTCTATCCGCCAACCTGTGGTCGGGTCAGGGGCGGCCGCGGCCCTGGGGGGCGCAGCGTAATCGGAGCATGATTCCGAACATGGGTGTCAACTCGCCGTCCGATTGAGCGGCTCGGCCCGGGGCGACGCGCAAAGCGCGTTGGCATCTCTTCCGCGTTGTCAGCATCAACGGCGCGGCGCGCGGCGCATATTGTACCACCGGCCGGGCGCTGGCGAGTCGGCGGGAGGAATTGCAAACCTCCAGAATCAGGCACGGTTACGCATGGACACCGGGCGCGTCGCTCACTCCACCGGGCCGGCATTTTGATGTTGCACGTACCTTTCCAGGTTGAGCGCGTGCTCTTGATCCCGGTTGGAGATGGCGCGCCATAAGTGGTTGCGGTCGTATTCAAGCGCGCGCGTATCGTCAACGCCGCCCCACGACGCCGGAGCCGGGCAGTTATCGTAGTCCGGTTCGTTCACGTTCCAATCGTGCTTGACCAGCCAGATGTCATCGTAATGCGTGGGCAGATCATTGATATTCGCAAATTGGGTTTTCGGGTCTTCCCCGTAATCCCGAACCGACAGAAATTCGGATGCCAGGTAGGGCGCGCCGTTAGAATAACCCCAAGCCCCGCACAGCACCGCTATCTGGTCATACCCGGCAATTCTCTGCTCGCCGATAATCTTCGCCGCTTGTTTCCAGGGCGGCGCCAGGTCTCCACTGAGCACGAAGCCGATGCCGACCAGGTTGCAAACGATCAGAAACGATAAAGCGCTCGCCATCCACAACTTTTTCATACCGGCAATGCCACAGGCGGTTGCAGCGCAGTACATGGGGAAGATGCAGATCAGGAACTTGGGATGGTTCGTGAAACCGGGATCAAGCAGCGTCACCGCCACCAGCAGAGCGACAGGAGCGAAGACCGCGGCCGCTGCCAACATCGCGGTATTCCAATCTCGGCCTCTGAGCCACAGCGCGCCAGCCCAACCGGAGCCGGCCAGCAGCGCGACCGCCGCCAGGGGCATATAACTCCCGCCTCCCCAATAACTCACGGTCAGCGCTATGGTCCGGTGAATCGCGTTGACCGGCATTGTGAAGTGCGCTTTTTGGAGACCGGCAATCAGGTACGGCAGAAATACCCCGGCATAGACCAATCCTCCCAGAACGGTCATGCCGACCAGAGTCAGCAGCTGGCTGCGCCGGGGCAAAACGGCCAGCAGGCAAACGGCCAGTACGAACGGGAACCAGAACCACGCGCCATGGTGCAACCCCAACAGCAGCGCTCCCGACATGGCGAGCCCCGCGTGCAAGGCCGCCAGGCGCCAGGGCGGCATTCCTTCAGACCCCCTGACGATCTGTAGCGCGGACCAGGTTGCCAGCGCGGCGAAAAACAGCATTGCCGCGTATGACCTGGCTTCTCCCGCATGGGCGTACACTTGCGGCATGGTGACGAAGAGCGCCATCGCCAGGACACCGACGCGGACGCCGCCCAGCGTCCTCCCGATGGCGTATACGACCGGGAGCGCGGCCACCGCAAAGAGGACTGACATCCCCCGCAGCCAGGCGTCCGAGTCACCGATTTGCCGCCACGCTGACAGCAGTAGGTAGTAGGTTGGAGGGTGAGCGGGATCTACCTCAGGGTCCACCAGGCGCCGCAGCGACATCCGCGTGGCCGTCTCGGAATAACGCTCGTCCTGCCACAGCGGTTCTTCGCCCAGGTTCAGGGACCAGAATACGGACGCGACCGCCATCACGGCCAACACGGCGGCGGTTTGGAGCGCTGGGTTTTGGATTCGGCGCATATTGCATCACCGGCTGGGCGCCGGCGAGATGGCGAGATGACTGCCCCAATTGTCCTGACGCCTGCCGGGGTCAGGCTTCATCCAGCCAGAGCGACTCATTCCCAATCCCAATGCAGACGACTGCGACGAAGGCCGCGATTATTGCACCTGCATGAAACCATCGCGACCCGAGAGGAGCGATAATACCGTTCATCAATCCGCCTCCGGCTGGCGCGGGACCAAAAGCAGGCGGGGACCGTCATAACGTCATTCCTGACGGGCGCGGCAATGTTTTCAACTCCGGTTGTAGTTATCCTCTAACCGGACAATGTCCTCCTCGCTCAGATAGTCGCCCAGCTGCACTTCGACCAGAACCAACGGCTCCGCCGTGGGATTTTCGATCCGGTGCACCTCCTGTCTTCCGACGTGCAGCGCGGCTCCGACCCCGTGCTCTCCGCTGTGATGGGAGAGCAGGACTCCGCGGGACACCACCCAGATTTCCTCCCGGTGTTCGTGATATTGCAGGGAGGTCATGGCGAATGGGGCGACGACGATGGTCTTAACCAGGTAGTTCTCCCCCCGATGGATGACCTGATAGAAACCCCATGGCCGGGACACGACTTCTTCCATGTTTGCTCTTCAATCCTTCCGGCCGCGTCTGACTCGATGCTCAATGCAGGAAGCTAGAAGTCCCGTGGCATTCCTGATGGAGAGCGGAATGAACTGCTTCACCCGCCAGGGGATTCGTCTCGCCAGCCGCGTTGTCGTCGGAATATTAAGCGACTGGTTCCGGCGTCTCCAATGTTTGGCGAAGCCATCGGGCAATCCGGCGAAACGGCAGAGGGCGACCGGGTCATCCCTTTCGATATCGAACGCCAGCAATCGCCCGGGCGGCAAATATGCCTTGACTTCCCTCAGGTGGGCGCGCCATTGATCCCTCCAGTGATCGAACACCTGCTCAACGTTGGAATATCCAAAATGTCTCCGGTGGGCTTCCACCAGCTCCAGCCGGCAAGACGGCGGGGCGCATTCCACGTCGCAATCGGCGGGATACGGCCCCAGCCCCATGTCGCGCCAATAGCGCCGGCTTTTGACCCAGCGTTCCACGTTCCGCACGTTGAGTATGAACTTGGCGTCCGGTTCCTGGTCTGCGATCTCCCGGAAGTATTGATTCGCCTCAAATACTCCGTGCGCGCAGGCGTAATACATATCGGAAAACACGTCGTAATCCTCGTATCCGGCAATGATGCGTTCGCCCGCCAGCGCGTTGTATTGCATTTTCACGGCCAATCGGCCTTCATCGCAATGAACGGACCGGCGCCCCGCCCGCTCGAAGAACTCGTGGAGGCTGACGGTTCCGCATCGATTGAAGCCAATGATGAAGATTTTGTGCCGCGCGCTCATTGGCTTATTTCCGAGAGTATCCGGCGAACCCGGAGCAGCCTGGCCGGCGTATGCATCAGCGTCATTATCCGGAATTCCGCCCCGTATACTACCCGATAAAGCAAGGTATGCGCCCGGTCTTGCGCCGCCCGCCGTTGCGAACCGATGACGCTGGGACCGCCGGCGTGGCGAACCGGAGCGGGAATGACGTGCCAGACCGCTACGCCGGTTTCCCACGTGCGACGAATCACGTCATCCAGGGGACGGTTGAAATACCTGGAACTCGCGATCAATCGCGCGGCTCCCGCTCGGTTGACGTAGTAGGCCAGGGCTCCCCACTGCACTTTCCCGGGCAATGCCAGCCGGTGTTCTCCAACCAGCGGTGCGCTGGCGATGCTTCCGCTGGCGTAATACCCCGTGTCGCTTGGTTCCGGAACATACAACTTGATCAGCGCCGGCGAGTTTATTCGCAAATTTCCAATGGCGTCCATGATGACGGGCAGGTTGGCGTCAACCTTAAAATCATCCTCAAAAACAAATCCCCCGCTATGGTCGCCCTGCGCAATCAGCTCCCACGCCTTCCGGTGGCTCAGGCAGCATCCAATTTCAGCGGGCGCCAGATCGCGGGTCCACCGGTACAGGATACCCTTTCGCTTTACGTGGGTTTGCAGTTCATTCTCGCCGAGCTGCGCGCCGTCTGTCGCTGCAACCCTGGTGTGCCGGATCCGCAGGTCGTCGAGCTGCCCGGCAGCCGATGTCCAGCGACACTGAGACCGTTCCAGATTGATGACGTAAGTGGGCAGCGCAGTCATTCGCCGGCATCTGGCACTGGTGGCGGGCCGTTTCCTTGTCGGCATACCATGTCATCGGCCAGCCGGACGCGAGCTGACGGCATAATCCCCTCTTTTCCTTTCCGGAGCGTCAGCCTCCTGGCGATGGTCTGCAACGACCACGCGATGATTACCAAGTCGAACCACGGACTCATCCGCTCAATGTAGAAATTGTCATATCTCAGCCGGTTGCGGTAGTTGAAGTTGCCGCGGATGTGGTCGAGACCGGCGACGCCGGGGAGGGTGCGGAGGCGCTGGTCGTAATCGGGTACCTGCTCTTTGATGAGGTCAACCATTTCCGGACGCTCCGGCCGGGGCCCCACGAGGCTCATCTCGCCGCGCAGGATGTTGATGATTTGCGGAGCTTCGTCCAGGCTGGTCATCCGCAGTATTTTCCCCAGTCCGGTGGCTCTCGGGTCCTTGGCTTTGGGCAAGGTTGGACCGGTTGCGCTTTCAACGTCACGGGCCATGGTGCGGAACTTGATCATCCGAAACACCCGGCCGTCTTTCCCCACCCGGTCCTGGGTGTAAAACACCGGCCGGCCGTCAATTGCCAGCACCAGGAGGGGGACGATCACCCACGCCGGGATCCAGACGTAAGGAAACAACACGGAGAACACCCCGACCAGCAGCAGATCATATAACCGCTTGTAGGCGGGGTTCGGTTGTTTGCTCGGCATCATCATCACCTGGGCGTTTACCTCGCGGATGACAACTGAAGCGCGTCCCAACAGCATTCCAAACCGGGCGGCGCGGGCCGCGCTGCCCCCGGCCCCAAGGCAGGAGGATTGCAAAGTCCTTTTTCACCCGCTCATGGTGAGCCTGTCGAACCATCAACCGCCGTAACGAGCATCCTTCGACGAGCTCAGAATGAGCGGAAAAAGGTTACACGGCGACTTTGCAATCCTCTTGGGTCCCAAGGGGGCTTGCCCCCGGCGCTGGGGCTCATGGCGTCGGCCGAGGCAGCCCGTCGCTGTTCATTGTATCACTGGATCCGCGGCAGCCGTTCAGAGCGGCGGGGCCGGGCACTTCGATTTGCCAACCGCCCGGCGCGGCATGAAAAATCCTGAGGCCCAACTCACGTGCATGACCAGGAGCGCCGCCGGCAGCAGCAGCAGAGCGGGATCCCACCGTGGCGGCGACCGGGCGAATTCAACGCCGGACAGCGCCAGGTACAGCGCCGGCCATAGGGCCAGCGCTTCCGGGTGGCCCATGATCCAGGCGCAGGCCAGGGCGGCCGCCATAATGCCCAGACTAGCGGGCGCGGCCAGTTGGCGCATTCGCACCGACCGGGGGTTCCGCAACAGCATCGTTGCCTTCCACCGGCCATAGCTGAACCCCTGCCGGGCCAACGCCACCGGATTGTCCCTGGGGCGGTACGTGGATTGTATTTTCGAGTCGAACCACACGATCCCGCCGCTCCGCCGGAACCTCCAGTTCAGTTCGTAATCCTCGTTGGCTTCCAGGGTCTCGTCGTAGCCGCCGACCCTGGCCCAGGATGCCCGGCGGAATACGCCGAGATACACCGTGTCCACCGGGCCGGACGCGCCGCCAACCTTGTACCGAGAATCGCCCGACGCCACCGGAGACGTCACCGCTCGGGCCACTGCCCTTCCGAAAAGCCCGGAGCCGACCGGGACGGCGCGACCGCCGACGCAGACCACCCCTTCCGGAGCGAGACGATCCAGCAATTCCACCACCCGGCTCACGTAGTCCGATGGGAGAATAGTGTGGGCGTCGCACCGGACTATTACCTCGCCGACTGCGGCCTCAATCCCGCGGTTGAGGCCGGACGGTATCGTTTTGCGGTCGTTAGCGACGACGCGCACCTGCGGAAACTCTCTATACACCAGATCCCTAGTCGCATCATCATCCGACCCGTCGGCGACCACAATTTCAATCCCGGCAGCGTAATCCTGGGCCAGCGCCGCTTCCAACGTTCCGCAAATCGTGCTTCCGGCGTTCCGAGCCGGGATCACCATGCTTACCTTGGGCCAGGTTGCCTTCTCCGATTCCACAGCCATCCTTGCGCGCCGGCTTTGACGTCGAGAGTAAATTCGCAACGGTGCAAAAGACAAACCGGCAAACTGGGCTATCGGGTGCGGACTGTTTAACCGCCCGCCATTTTGGCCGGCCTCATTCCGGATTAACCACCGTCACATTGGTGACAACCCTTGGTGCTAGTTTGAGACGATTTTGAAAATCCCGCGAGGTTCCCTTATGCTGTGCTTTGATCAACACCACAACGAAGGAACCGCGTGAACATTCCCCACCTTATCACAGAACTCTACTGCCAGATAGACGACACTGCCCCTCACGCGCACCCAGTTTGGGCGGTGATATCGTCAGAATCAGGATTCGCCGGATTTGTGGATTATCAGGATTAGGATCGCTCTGCCCCAAATGGTCTCAATCCTGTCAATCCGATAATCCTGTAAATCCTGATTCTGACGAACTCCCGAAAGTGGGTACGCGTGAGTTTCCAGCAGTCACGGGGCGGCGCTGATTTCGTTTTCTCGGCCATCCACCGCCACTTGGGCCAACACCACTTCCTCGCCGGGTAGATAAGCCGCCCGCAGATGTTGCCCCCGGGTTTCACCCGCCCCAATGCTGCCCCGCAAGGTCTTGCCGTCAATGGTCAACTGAACCGCAGGAAGTCCTACAGACTGCCCCAATCCACCACCAACCCAGAGACTGCATCCGCATCCAGAGCACCCCAATCATTGACATCAAACTCGGCAAGGCTGCAATCCATGACAGCCTTCCTCCCTCAGATAGGTATCGCAATCCCTATCTACGCGGAAGCAGGGCCTTTTCAAAGTTAATCCGTCATTCCGGCGAAAGCGAGAATCCAGAACATTTCGAACACAACGCTCTGCTGGATTCCGGCCAAAGCGGGAATTACGGTTCAGTATGAAATGCCGCCATACGGGACTTTGAAAAGGCCCTGACGAGGAAGGCTTCCTTTTGTCAATCTACCTTGCACAAGCCCTGGCCGGCGACTGCCTGGCGCTATGGGCGAAAGTATGCGGGTCAAACGGACCTGCAACTGAAAGAGGTTGGCACGGCGCCTGGTGGGCGCGGTGCTGGCCGAGCAACACGACGAATGGGCCGAAGGCCGCCGCTACCTCACAGGCCCCAACGCCGTCGGCAAGGAGGCAACGCCGACGCCCAACGTGCTGGACGCAGCGGCCTGATCAACTTCAATAGGGATGACATCCTTTTACACCACCTCCCGGTACTCTACTCGGCGAGGACAGCGAAGGTTGGCGCGACTGGGGACCAGCAGGGAACGGAGGCGAGGTCGAGGAACCTGGGCGCATCGGAGACGGTTATCCCGGCCGTTCCGCGGCGACGTTGCCTATTGTTACGACCCCTGCATCCGGGCGGATTGAGCCGCCCAGGGTTCAGGTTCCCCAGCGGCGAGATTTTCACCGCTCCATTCCCTATGCCCGCGGCGAAAGCGCCGGCAGTAGCTCGCGTCGCCAGAGTTCGCAGGGTGTGCCGCTGGAGACACCAGCGGATGCCCCGCGTGGGTTAGAATGGCAAGAACCGCTGCTCAGGAATTTCCGTCGATGACCACCTCGTCCACGCCCGTCGAGATCTACTGCGTGAAGTGCCGGGCCAAGACCGGGTCCAGGGACATCGAGGCCGTCACCATGAAGAACGGCCGCCCCGCCACCCGCTCCGTGTGCGTGGAGTGCGGCACCAGGAAGTTCCGCATCGGCGTCCTGCGCTGACCGGCTCGTTCAACCTGCACCATGGCGCTGGACCTGGGCCTGACCACCCGCCAACTGCTCTCCGCCATGGACGGCGTGGCCGACGCGGTCCGCGACCACGGCGACCGCCTGGCCCAGACCCTGGAAAGGGCAAGCTCCGTTCCCGCCGACGAGGCTGCCTTCCGCACCGCCGCAGTGGGCCGCCGTCCCTACATCTCCGCCCGCACCGGCCCCGAGGGCCTGCTGGACAGCATCGCCCCGCCGGAGGTTCCCCAGGATTGGACCGCCGTCTCCGTGGACGGCTCCCACATCGACGTGGACCGCCACCTGTCCCTGCGCTGCCACCTGATCAACCTGGGCGGCTGCGCCATCACCTACGGGAAGGATCCCGGCTGCGAATTGTTCAGCGTGCCCAGCCTGGCCGTTGACGACGAGGATTTGTACCTGCGTCCCCCCGATAACGCCTCCGGCGAGACGCTGATCGCCGGACCGCTGCTGGGGGCGCTGCGCACCGTGCGGGAGGTTGAGCGGTTGGCCGACGCCGTCGAAAGCCTGCCCGATGACCGGCCCGTCCTGGCCCTGCTGGACGGCACCCTGGCCTTCTGGGACCTGCAACGCGGCCAGTACCCCCGCTACGTCGCCGACGTGCTCATCGGCGACCGGCTGCAACGCGCCCTGGCCCGCCTGCGTGAAGCATCCCGGGACGGTCGCCCCGTGGCGGTGGCCGCCTACACCTCCAGGCCCCGCACCACCGAGGCAGCCGGCGCCGTTCGTCTCACGCTCTGCGGCCAGGGCGACGCCCGCTGCAACCGTCTCTGCACCGCCCGTCATTCCCAATCGGAAACCTGCGACCACGCCGCGGGCTTCGACGACCGGGAGGTGTTCGAGCTCGTGCTGGAGCCGGGCCACCGTTCGCCGCTCTACCGTTCTTCCCACCTGGCCGCCCGCTTCGCCCTGGGTCTCGCCTCCGGCCAGGAGTGGAGCCACTTCTACTACCTCAACGGCGGCACCGAGATCGCCCGCGTCGAGGTGCCCGACTGGCTGGCCCAGGACCCCGAGCTGCTGGCGGTGGGCCACGCCATGCTGGTGCGGCAATGCCAGCTGGGCCTGGGCTATCCCGTGGCCATCTCCGAGGCCCACGAGCAGGCCGTCATCACCGGCCACGACCGGGAGGAGTTCCGCCGCATGACCCTGATGCTCCTGGAACAGCGGGGCCTGCCCACCCCCGAGTCCGCCAAGTCCTTCTCCAAGCGCCGCCCCTGGGCGTGATGCGCTGATCAGAAGATGTTCTCGCTGCCGATGGCGGCGATGGCTTCCGACCGGTTGTCGGTCTTCAGCGCGATCATCGCGTGACCGGCCCCACGGCTCACGATGTGCAGGCTCTCGATGTTCACCCCCGCCTCCTTCAGGTTGCCGGCCACCACGGCCAGCGCCCCCGGTTCATCGGGCAGGCGCAGCACCAGCGCATCGTCGCTCACCGCCTTGAAACCCGCCTTGTTGAGCACGTACAGGGCGCGGTCGTAGCGGTCGGCGGTGAGGGTCACCGTCACGTCTTCGCCCATCACCTCGGCGTTGATCGTCTCCACGTTGATGTCCTCGTCGGCCAGCACCCGGCTGATGTCGGCGATCACGCCGACCCGGGACCGGGCCATCACGATGATGCGGTTCACGGGGTTGACCTGGTTCATCTCGACTCCCTCATGTTGCGGTGGCGGGACGGCTGTTGCAACCCGGTCAGCCGGCGCAGTCGCCCACCAGCTCGTCGATCATCTCGCGGGTCACGTGGGGCATGGTGATGATGTGGGCAATCTCTCCCTCGGGCGCCATCTGCCACTTGCGGAACACCTCCTCCCGCGGGCGCGGGAACACCACCGTGACCGAGTTCCGGTGCCGCCACGCCGGGATGCCCCGCTCGTTGAACTGTCCCACCGCATACTCGGCCACATCCAGCATGCCTGCGGCCATCCGCCAAATCCCTCATGTCCGTGCCGGGCGAAGGCGTACCAGATCATCAACGGGGCCAGCACGTTGAATGCGTCGGCACCAAATCGGCCTTCTCCGGTGCCGATCAACCGGCGCTATTCCGGCATCCGGCCAATTAGTCCCACGGCGCGGGCCCTCCCCGCTACAACGGAACCACCGGTACGGCGACGTCATCTCCCGCCGTCAGGTCAACGCCATGACCCACGCCCGCAACACCACCGTCAGCTTCGTCCTGGAGCTGCCCGATCCCGAGGATTTCCGACACACCAACCACCGGATGCCCCGGGAAGGGACGGAGCGGCAGCAGCAACGGGGGATTGGATGCCCCCCAGATCGACGAGACCTGCCGCACCGGTGAGATGCCCTCCATGCTTCCCGCAGCGGGCGGGTCCGGCGGCAACCGTCCCGGGCATCCCATCATGCTGCCGCCGGCAGGCCGGCCTGAATAATGATTCCAGTGCTCACGAGTTGCCCGGCGGGCAACAGCGTCAGGGCAAGGAGAAATCACGCATGAGCTCACGAAGGGACCAGGAGAACGACATCCGCCACAGATGGCTCGGGCCACCGGCAGAAGCTCAAGAGATTGCGGGACCAAGGGCCACAACGGCGCTGGGTGAATTGGAGAGGCTAAGGGACGCGGCGCAACGCGCGGAAGGCGAAAAGATCCGGAAGCGGCTGGCAATGTGCGAAGCGCAGGCCTCGTCCTACATCGAGAACATCTTCGACGACACCACCGAGCCGGGGAGTGGCAGCAACCTGCTCTTCCAAGCCATGGCACCCGCCCTGGCCTCGACGGACAGCAGGGACGTCCTGAAATGGCACCGGACGCTCATGGCGAGACATCCAGACCCCCGGATGCGACCCGGAAGGTACCGGGACAGCGGAGTGATCATCGGCGACTGGTTGCCGCCACACCACTCGGAACTCTTCTGGCGCATGGAGCAATTCCACCACTGGATGAACAATGAAGAGGAGCCGCTGATGAGAGCCATCTGGGGGCATCGGTACTTCGAGACCATACATCCCTTCGCAGACGGCAACGGCCGCACGGGAAGATTGCTCATCCTGCAGGCCCTACAGGCCCCGGTCGCCATCAGCCGGCATATCTGGTGGGACCGGCCCGTCTATTACCGCCTGCTGTCATCGGGAACGTGGGCCGAGTGGCGGGACTGGATGCTGGAGACCATCATCGACGCCGCCAGGCTGTCCGCACAAGACCTCAGAGAACCGGCGGACGCACGAACGGATTTGGAGGCGATTACGGAGATGAACCGGGCACCCTGGGAGCGGAGCGACAATGGACCGGATTCCGTACCATGAGCTGGCGAAATGAGAGGCTGCTCACCAAAGGAGCTGCCATGACCAATCAGAGCAACACGGGAAACACCCCAATCCATGTCAACGTTATGTCCGATGGCAACATCGATATGCACCATCTTTCTCGTGCCGTACTTGGGGCGCTGGAATACTGCAGGATTGGCGGGCAGCGAGGGGTGGACGCAACTCCCGACGAGGTCGAGGTGGGGAAAGCCGTCATCAACAGCGCCATGCAGGCCTTCGGCCTGGAGTGCGCTTTGAAGGGCTTACATCAAGCACTGGGAATGAACTTTCCCAAAACTCACGACTTGGTGAACCTCTTCGACGGCCTGCCCGCCGCCAATCAGGCCGAGATACAGGCGAGATGGGCCGAATGAGACCTAATGCCGGAGCCGCAAGCCATGACGTTCAGGAAGTTTGTGGAGGAGCATGCAGGCGACTTCGTAGCCTGGAGATACCTGGAGGGCAACAGGCTGGAGAATGCGCCCCTCGGGATGCTCGCCGCGATCATGGCCGTGAATGCCGTTACCAGGGATTCAAGCTGAGCCGCCTCCCGGCCTACACGGTGAGCAACGGCACCCATGGCATCGTGAGGGTTACTTATCATCCTCAGGAGGATCTTTCGGGCCATGCCGTGCTCCCAGGCGGAACACCAGCACCACGATGGCCAACAGGGCACACGTCAGCCAGAACCCTATAGTGCCTGCAAATAGTCCAGGGTTGGCCGGGTGTACTTCCGATTCCGCAGCTACCCAGAGGTACGCGCTGGCCATGGCGACCACGCCGAGGAAAACGCCCGGCCACCTTTTGACGGCAATGCTCCCCGAGTAGGCGGCTTCCACAATGACGATTGCGGCCACGCTCATGGCGAGCATTCCGGCCGACCATCCGGCGACCCCCGACGGGCTCTCCTCAGTCCCATCAGTGAGCAGGGCGTTCAGGAACACTATGACGGCAAATATCCCGGCGATCGTGTACCAGTAAACATCGATACGCCGCAGCCAATCTTTCAACTTTCTCATCAAGGGTCCTGTACTGGTGCTCCCCGATGCCCTTTTCTGACGTTAGAGGGCCCGTGGGTCAGTCGACCCTCGGAAAACGCGTCTCCGACCACGGGCGCGAGTCCCAAGCAGGCACCGGATCGATGCTGTTTCGCGGCCGATCAACGTAGAACAGCCACCGGGCGGATATCCACAACTGCCGGCGCCGGTATGAGCGAGTTCCAACAGCACCAGATCAACCAGAGGCTGCTCGGCCGTTATCGACGATACCTGGAGCGGCGAAGGCGTCTGTTGCCAGATCCGCATGACCGATCTGGCCACGTTTCCAAGCTGGCCGGACGCCACCGGTAGGGACGCCAGCGTCATGGGCCACCAGATGTTCCGTGGCTACGCCTTCCACGTGGTCAGCTCCACATCGGCCGTTCGAGGGGCGTCGGTCCCCCTGGGTCTCGCTCGGCGCACCGCCGCGGACAATCAACTGGCCATCCGCACCTTCTACGACTTCTGGTCCAGGCGGGCTGGTTCTCAGTAACACCAACCACAGCCCGCCCAGAGAGCGCAGTGCTCGGGCCCAGCAGGAAGCCCACGACCAGGCGTATCGCCAGCGCTGGCGGGCCCTGCTGCTGGTCATCCAGGCCAAGCCGGAGGCCGTGACCGCCGGCATCTCAACCATCGAGACCACGTTCCCGGCCAAGGTTGAGCCGTTAGCCGTCGCCAAGACTGGGCCGAGTCGGCTGAGCGCTGCCTTACTCGCCGCCCAATTTCGTCCGCACTTCGTCAACTTCGGCGTTGCCCAGGATGCGGAACACGTTGATGCTCTGATCTTCCACGGCTACGCCCCTGACGGCGTGGCGGCCGTTCTTCATCGTGACCAACTCCATGGAGTCCTCGGCGATGTCGACCTTCCGCTTGAGCTTCACCGAGTAGGCTTGCAGGGGCCATTCCATAATCATCACTCCTTCCGGTCGAGGTGGGTATAACGCCGGCCGGAGCAAGGACTTCCCCAGCGGCATCGCGGTCTGGTTTGCTGCTGGGAGCGGCGTGCCCCGTGAGCGGCAGACCCTTTTACGCCAACCTTTGCTGACTCGTCAACGTGGCCGCGTTCCGCCACGCTCTGGCGTGGTTTGCTACGGTTGCAAAGATACTATTGCCGACTGGCCGGGGGGTGGTGACGCCACGTTGCCTATCGGAAATGTGGTTGCGGCCGTATGATCGCGATGCGCTGCCCGGCGTGTTCGCAACAACACGGTTGACTCGATGCACAAACGGGGCCGGCGTCATCGCAGTCCCTGGTGATGGGCGGCACCACCGTAACGTCGCCGCTGCCGTCTGGCCTGATGGTAATCCGCCAGCCCACGTTGCTGCCTTCCTCCGGTCCCTTGACCCTCTTGACCGCTCCGTTGGTGACCGGAGGTCCTTCGGCTCCATCGCCCTGCCTCCGGCCTGATCGTCGCACCGGAGATTGGGACCGGCGTTCCGCTGTGGCACAATGCACCCGGCGGGACGGTTCACGCCCGTGGCACGATGGGCGACTTGACCAACGACCTTCCGCCGGGGAGGCGCCCATGCCGGAACGACCGAAGCCCGTGGTGACTGAATTGGCCTTGGCCGACGCCCTGGACCGGCTGGTGAACCTCATCGAGGAACACAGGGCCGACGCCGACCTGCGCGTGGAGATCACCACCGACGAGACCTCTCTGGTGAAGCTCGCCTTCTCCGGCACTCCTGACGTGGGCTTCGCCATGCGGCGGGAGGTCAGGGACCTGCCCGGCGAGGTGGTTCGCCGCGTCTGGAACGAGGGCCTGCGCGACTACCAGATCATCCCCCGCCACCACCGCGCCCGCTGATACCGCGGCCCGGTCAATCCAGGTAGTCCCGCAGCCGGGCCGACCGGGCCGGCTGGCGCAGCTTCCGCATCGCATTCGCCTCGATCTGCCAGATCCGCTCCCGGGTCACCCCGAACACCTTCCCCACCTCCTCCAGCGTCTGCGGCTGGCCGTCATCCAGCCCGTAGCGCAGCCGCAGCACCGTGCTCTCCCGGTCCCCCAGCGCATCCAGCGCCTCCCGCAGCTGCTCCCGCAACAGGTTCTCCGACACCGCATCCTCCAGGGGTGGACTGCTACGGTCCTCCGCGAAGTCCCCCAGGAACGTATCCCCGTCCTCTCCCACCGGCAGATCCAGCGACACCGCCTCCCGGGACGCCTTCCGCGCCCGCATGATCCTCTCCACGCTCATCCCCAACGCCTCGGCCAGCTCACCGTCCGTGACGTCCCGCCCCAGCTCCTGCGCCATGATCCGTTCCTGGCGCGTCAGCTTGTTGATGGTCTCCACCACGTGCACCGGTATCCGTATGGTGCGACCCTCGTTGGCCACGGCCCGGGTCACCGCTTGCCGGATCCACCAGGTGGCATAGGTGCTGAACTTGTAGCCCCGCCGGTGGTCGAACCTCTCCACGCCGCGGATCAGCCCCAGGTTGCCCTCCTGGACCAGGTCCAACAGCGCCATCCCCCGGTTCTGGTACTTCCCCGACACGCTGACCACCAGCCGCAGGTTGGCCTCCGCCAGGTGGTCGTGGGCCCGCTTCCCAGCCTCACGGGCCCGCTGGAAGTGTCGGACGATTTCCCCATTCACCGCCTCCATACGCTGGCTCAGCTCCGGATCCCCCAGCATCCGGGACAGCAGGGCCAGGGTGCACCGGTCCCGATCCCCTGAGCATTCGGGATGCAGCTCCGCCCACACCGGCACGTGGGCCATGGCAACTCCCGCCGCCCGTGGCAGCGCCCGCGTGTCCCGGGATAGTGCCACGATGCGCTCGCGGGCTTCGCCCTCGGTCATGTCCAGTTCCTGGGCCACCCGTTCCAACAACTCGGGGTTGATCACACCGTCGATGCCGGCCCTGAACGCCGGGTGCGTACACACGTCTTCCAGCGTGGGTGCGTCGTCCTGCTCCAGGTGGTGGGCCACGGCCCGAGCAGTCGGTCCGGCGCTGGCGATACGGGCCAACAGCAGCACGGCCTTCTCCCAGGGCGCAACCGTCGGCTCACCATCGGCGCTGGCATCATCCACGCCGTCGCCATCGCCCAGTCCCTGGGCCAGCTCCCGCTGCAACTCCACCAGATGATTGGCCAGTTCAATATCCGCCGCCAGGTCCCGTTCCTCCGCCGCGGTCAGCAGCTCCACCCGGCCGATCTCCCGCATGTACAGCCGCACCGGGTCGTCGGCAACCTTGGCGTCGACGACAGCGGCCTCCGCCTCTGGCTGGCCCCAGTCCGCCTCGACGGCGTGGACGTCCGTTATGGCGGCCTCGGCCTCACCAGCCGGATGGTCGTCCTTGGCGACATCGGCCGCATCTTCCTAAACCGAAGCCAAGGTGAAATCTACATTTGCTTGGCCGGGAAGATCGGCTCGGGCGCTGCCGGTCAGTTCTGCGGCGCGAGCCTGAAGGATGGTACGACATCGTCGCTTGACTTCTTCCCGACGGTGGGCCAGATCGGTGAAGAAACCGCCCACTCTGTCCCGCACTGCGGCACGGGTCCCCAGGCACAGGTTGGCGGTTGCCTCCTGCCGCACCCAGCCCCAGATGGCGCGATTGGTCAAAAATCGGGGCGTTGAAATCCGGACTGTGACTGGGTAAGTTGACCAGTCGCAGGTTCAACCCGGGCGTGATCAGACGTGATTTCTTCATCCAAATCGTAGGTGACTACCTCAACGTCTGCGACCTGACCGACGAGCCGACTATCGATAATCCTGCCCACATCACGTTCCAGTGCCTGCGCATCCACATTCCAGGGAGGCCTTCGGCAATCAGCGGGTAGTTCGTCGGCTGACAAATCAGTTCGGGCCCCCGCTCCTCGAACCACTTTGAATCGGCCTCCACGTAATGATCGCCTGCCGCCGCATATTAACGCCTTTAACGGTCAGACCCTCGTTGGACTCTTCCAGCAATTCATCTGCCGCCGCGCGCAGTCTTTCGTCTGCATCGGAGCCTTCCTCCACAAACAACCTTCGACGAAGGTCTTCCAGCGTTGCACTGCGGTCTGCGTTCAATACCGGAACTTCGGGACTGAGCATCGTCACGTCGGGGAATATATCCATCGCCCACAGGAGATTCAGTAATTTCGGGACGCCCGGCAACGGGGTGAGTGTCTTGCCGTGGACACGCTCGTAGAACGGAGCATATTGCGCACTTGGTGTCTCGATCATCTCCAGGATCACCACGCGGTCCCTGGCGCGTTCTTCCAACTTCCTTACGAACGGCGCGGCGTCCAACACGTGATGCAACGCCCAGGAGCAGAGGGTTACGTCCGCCGAGGGAACTTCCGCCTCCTCCCACCGCTCTTGGATGGCGGTCACGTTGGTAAACCCGAACTCTGCCACGCGGGTCCTTAGCAAATCCAGCGACTCGGCGGAGGGATCTATTACGGTCACCCGCTTGGCGCGCGTTGCCAGGGGCAGGGCGAAGCGGCCCGCGCCGCCGCCAACGTCCAGGACCTCGGCGCCTTCGCCCACGACTTTATAGAGGCCGTTGAGCGCGGTATCGTCGGTACGGTACGGATCCAGTGGCCCGGCGGCAAACACAGGACGGCTGTGACCGTTCTCCTGTCCTTCCCTGCGGACATCTGCCATATCCCGATCAAATGCCAGGACCTGCTCACGCCATGCTTCAATAGCTGAGTTCAATTTCGTCATCTCCTTGAGATCCGATTTGGTTGAGAGGCCGATTCCTGCTGAAAGACTCCGGCGCGGGTTGGTTGTGCGACCAGTGCGCGATCCTCCACGGGCTCAAGGCGCAGCCTCAGCCCCAAGGCATTGGCGACCTTCAGCAGTGTAGCCACGGTGGGCATGATTATCCCTTGTTGGTCAGGTATGCGGGGCGGCCCTGGTGAGCCAGGGCGTTGAAGAGGTCGGTGGCGGCGTTTCGCTCCAGCCATGTGGCAATCCGTAAGATTGGGTCAATCAGGCCCTCGGTTGACCGGATCTCGTTGAACTGGACACTCATGACGTTCTGCGGAGGCGTGCCCTCAGCGAGCAGGCCATGGATGGTCTGCAGATGGACGGCGTTTCCGTTGGCTGGTTGTCTCCCTCTCACGGCGATGATGGGTGTTATGCCGTTGTCGAGGAGCCTGCGCGCTTGGCCGCTCAGGTGGCGGCGGTCTCCGGGCGCATCAGGCGCTGGGGCGTCGTTCCACCAGGGGTTGAGCCGGTGTAGGTCTGCTACCGGTTCATGCGAGAGCAGCGCTGGCGTGTGGATGGTTCGAGGCGTGTTCATCTCGCTCCTGGGGCGGCGCGATGCTTTGGCTTCACTGCATCTGGTTCTTCATCTTCATCCCGCTGGGTAGCGCTGGCATCGGCTTTCTCCGTGTAATGGCGGTCCGGCCAGCGCCTCAGCCAGTTCGAGCAATTGCTCCCGGTTCATCCGCTGGTTTCCCCACTCGGCATGGTGGAGGCTAAGGGCGCCCATGGCCCGTCCACGGTCTTGTCGCTGTAGGACTCGGACGTGATGTCCACCCCACATTCGGCCAGTTGGTCTTGGTTTCGGCGCCGGAATCCGTTCAGCCATACCGGGTCGAGGAGGTTGCCGTCACCAGTGTAGAGGACCTCGATGCGGTGGTAGGGGTCGCCGAACTCGTCCTCCGCCGGCGTGATGCGGATGGCGTCGATGGTGATCTGGTCCCCGAATCTGCTGCTCAGATCCTGCCGAACTATATCTGCAACTTTCTGTTCGGCGTCTTCGCTCAGTCGCCGTGCGGTCGCCATGACGGTCTCCTGTTGGCGTGTTTACCGGTGCGGCTTCTCGCTTGCCGGTCATCACGATCAATTGGGCTGGTCCCATCGCGGCGATTTGCACTTGGGGCAAATGCGCGGCTTCGGGTCGTTCGGCCGGCGGGAAGCCCATGTGTGTGAACACCTGTCGCACCGGTAGCCCGATATTTGGATGGTGATCGAGGCCATTCTGCTCCTGCCTTTTCGTCTGCCTGGTGGAGGCGGTCTTAACTCTGTAGGTAATTTTACTGAGCCACTGATTCCGAGGCAATGTGCAGGGCATAGCCGTTCACACGCATCTTCGACGCTGGCGATGCGGATTGGCGCCGGCGGCGTGGGGCGTCTGCCACGTGTTGTCTGCTGAGTGCTGGTGGTCACTGTTCAGCTCGCGCCATTCATACGGTCGCTGGTGGATTGATGACAGCGAGCCGTTGCGGATCGCACGGGCGTGCTAATAGTATCATTGCCATGAAATTCTGCGAGAGTTCCAGGATCACGGGCTGCCTGCTGGTCACCCACCTGCCGGTCAAGGCTGAGCTGCAACGCCGACCGGAACTGGCTGGCCGGCCTTTGATCATCACCACCTGCGGGAACAAGCGCCCGGTCGTGCGGGACGCTTCCGCCGAGGCAGCCGGCGTAGCCGCCGGGCAGAGCGTCGCGGCAGCTCTATCCCGCTGCGCTGGCGCCGTCACGCCGCCGGTGGACGCCGGGTATCTGTCCGAGGTCAACAATGCACTTTTGGCGGCACTGTGGGACGTGGTTCCCACGGTTGAAGCGTCCGGCTGGGGCGTGTTCTACCTGGACCTGACGGGCATGGCCGGTATATACGGCGGGACGGACGGGCTGGTCCAAGCACTGCTGTCAGCGGGTGAAGAGTGGCTGCGTCCCCGCTTGGGCGTCGGGATGGGCAAGTTTCCCGCCTACTGCGCAGCGGCACGGGCGGAGGCCGAGGGGTGGAAGGAAGTTCCTGCCGACGCGGCCCGCTGGCTGACGCCTTTGCCAACGTCATGGTTGCCTCTTGGCGGCGACGCCATAGAACGTTTGCAGAATTTCGGCGTCCATACCCTGGGCGACGTGGCCAATCCGCTCGCCTCGTCGTTGGCGGAGTTCATGGGGCCGGAAGGTACAAGGGTGTGGCGATTGGCCCGGGGCATCGACCCAGAACCCGTGATTGCCACTCCGTTGCCGGAACGGCTCTCGGAGCGGCTGGAGTTCCCCTTCCCGGTGGATACGGTTCCGGCCATCGAGGCCGGCGTGAACTCGCTGACGGAACGGTTGTGGCGCTCGGCATCGTTGCGAGCACGCCGCGTGCGTGAAGCAATTCTCCAGGGGGAACTGCTCTCCGGTAGACACTGGCGCTTTGAGCGCGCGCTGCGACAGCCCGCCGGGTCGGCGGACGCCCTGGCGCGCTCCCTGCTGGCCGGATTGGGAGCGCGAGACGCCGCCGGCGGCAGTCGCTGGCCCGACGCTCCTCTGCTGGACCTGTCACTGACCGTCGGCGACCTCACCGCCGAAACGGGACGCCAGGCTACCATCTGGCAGCGCGAGCGGGTTGCCGATGTCGGCGACGTGGCCGGCGTGGAACGTCTCGCGGCCATGGTTCCAGGATCCGCGCTGCCGGAGCGACGGTGGGCCTTGGGAGCATCGCTAAGGCCCCTCAACCTGCCGGCCAGGGCTTCCGTCGAATCCGTAGCCGGCGCTCCCTGCCGGGTCAGTATCGACGACCGGCGCTGGCGGCCAGTGGCGCAGGTGGTCGACCTTTGGGAGGTGGACACCGAGTGGTGGATGTCAGAGCCGGTGAACCGGCGCTACTGGCGACTGGCTCTCACCGACGGCGGACTGCTGACGGTGTACCGCGATCTGGACACCGGCGAGTGGTTCCGGCAGGGTTACTTGTGAAACGCCGCGGACATTGATCCAGTAATCGCCAAGGACTATGTACCACCTTGGGCGCGTGGCGATTTAGCTAATATCAGTTCGTTGTTTCCCGGTCAATCACCTCCGTGGTTGCTCAGCAGGGTCCGGTGCGGGGACAGTCGTTCCCGATAGCTGGTGCCTTCGATGACGATCTGGTAGCTGGCGTTGGCCAGGCGGTCCAGGGCGCTGTTGCCGAGTATCGGGTCGTCGAAAAGGCTGAGCCACTCGTCCACGGCGCGGTTGCTGGTAATGACGAAGCTGGACGCCCGGTGTCGGTTGAGGATGAGCTCGTAGAGGTCAGCGGACTGCTGTGGCGTGAGCCGGTGCAGGCCGAGGTCATCGAGGATGAGCAGGTCGGGCGAAATGAAGGACCGGAAGGCACGATCCAGGGAGTTGTCCACTCTGGCCTGGGCCATGGCCTTGAAGAAGCCGTCGGCGTGGATGAAACGGACGGTGTGGCCGGCGCGGACGGCCGAGTAGCCCAGGGCCTGGGCGAGGAAGCTCTTGCCGACGCCAGCGGGTCCCACCAGGAGGACGTGTTCGTGCTTGTCCAGAAACTCCAGGGAGAAGACGGCGTCCAGCAGGCGACGATCCAGAGTGATCGACGCCGACCAGTCGAAATCCTCCAGCCGGCAGGTCTCCTCGAAACCGGCGCCATTGAGGCGCACTTCGATGCGGCGTTGGGCGCGGCGGTTGACCTCGTCGCTGAAGATGATCTCCAGGAAGGAGGCGTAGTCCAGCTGTTCACGACGGGCCAGGGCGATGCGCTCGGGCAGGGTGGCAGCCATGGCGCCCAGCTTGAGGTTCTTGAGCAGAGGGGTGAGTTCGGTGATGCGTGTCATGATTGACCTCCAGCAGCAAGGGCGAAGACGGAGCCGGGTCTGGCGAAGCGGCCGGCTGGTATTGGCAATGGCAATTGGGGCAGGGCCTCTTGTTCCAAGGCCTGCACCAGGATGCGCTCCACCCGGTTCACGTCGATGAGGTCCACGGCCAGGGCGCGCTGGCAGGCTGCATCGAGCCGCTCAGCGCTGTAGCGGTCCCCAAGTCTGATGAGCTTGTGCCCCTGCCTGATCTTCGACCAGGGATGCTGGTTGTCGAAGAGACGTTGGGCAAACTGGGCCACCGCCGGTCCCAGCAGCGTCGCGCTGCGCTTGATGCGCTCTGGAGCTTTCATGGTGTAGGCGGAAAGCTCGGCGGGGTAATCGTCGACGTCGGTGGCGCGGCCGCCTTTGGGCTGACGCTGGTGGACCTTGACCAGCTTGCCCCGGTGGTAGATGCGCACCAGCTTGCTGTCCAGCCTGATCTCCACCTTCTGACCCGGTGGACAGACCGATGCTGGCACCGAGTACAGCGCGTACTGACAGGCCACGTGGTGATCGGGATGGACTTTCGCGGTGCGCCAGTGGGTGATTTCGTAGGGCTCACCATCCCAGGGCAGCAGGGTATGGCGCTCCTCGTCCTGGAAAACCACCAGGGGCTGTCGTCGCGTCGTGCCGTGGACTCGCTGACCGGCCACCTCCAGGCACCAGCGTTGAGCTTCAGTTCGCAGGTGAGCCAGTCCATTGAAATCGCCGCCCTTGAAGAGGCGCTCCCTGACGTAGGGCACACTCCGCTCCACTTTGGGCTTGTCCTTGGGATGACGGACCCGCGCCGGATCGACGACGAAACCACGATACTGGGAGTATTCCAGAAAGCCCCGGGTCAGCCGCGGATGCAAACGGTCCGCTCCGGCTACGGCGGCGGGGAAATTGTCGATGACCAGGTAGCGGGGCACGCCGCCGAAAAACGCCCACGCCACCTCCAAGCCGGCAATCACATCCTCCAGCTTCTGGCTGTGCGTCGGCCAGACGAAGCAATGGCGCGAGTACGACAGCACGATGATCAGCGCCCACACCACCTTCCGCTTGCCAGTGGCCGTATCGGTGATCATCCCCAACCGGCCGAAGTCGACCTCCGCCACCTCACCAGGTTCAGTGTCGGCCATCCGCACCGTGCGGAAACTGCGCCGCCCCCAATTCCGCTTCCGGATGAACCGGCGCAACGACGTGTACGATACCGTGCAGCCCCGCGCCGCCAGCAACTCCTGAACACGCGTGACCTTCAACCGGTCGCCGGTCAGCCACTGGTAGATCTGGTCGCCCCAGGGAGCCAGGCTGTCCTCAGCCGGCGTCTCCACTTGCCTCGGCCCAGCTCGGCTGATCCCGGCCAAACGGCTCAACTGCTCTTCGTTGGCAGCCGGTCCGTCCTGGGCGATTCCCTCCCCTTTCGCCGCCGACAGGTACTTGCGCACCGTCGCCCGCGACAATCCCGTCCCCTCGGCTATCTGCCGTTGACTGTTGCCCGCCTGCCAGCGGCGGACCACTTCCTGTATTTCCACTCGGAGCACCTCCTTGTACGCCATCGCTGCACCTCAAAATCGAAGTGCGGCAATGATCGCCGCGTTGGCGCCCACCGGTGGGTTTGACCTTGGCGAACTGGTCTATAGTTCGTGGCGATTTCGCCGATTACTGGTACATAGTTCGTGGCGTTCTACAGTTACTGACGCGACCCGCGCCGTCGATTACGTGGAGTTGCGGGGACACAGTTTGTCGTAGGTCAGGGAAAATGTCCGGTTAAGTGTTCAGCGAAAATGTCACTCCGTTACGCTGCTATGGTATCTGATGTCGACGGATTGGGCACCATACGCTGCTTCCGTTTCGGAGGACCTCCGGCCTCCAGATAACTCCTGACGGTGACTCTGTGGATTCCCAACTCCCGTTCGATTGCCCGCAGCGACATGCCCTTGCGTCGGGCTTTCTGGACCGCCTTCCAGCGCTCCTTCTGGAGGAAGGTCGGCTTGCGCGGAGCGACGGTTACGGGTGGTGTAGCAGCGACTTCACCGTCGGAGACGTCCGCTTGCTCGGCCTCGGGTTCCTGACTTGAAACCAGCGGAGCCAAGTGCGCTGTCCAGTGTTCATCCCAGTGGTTTACCCCGATGGGCACAGCCGGAGGGACGGCGGGAAGGTGATGGCCGTCACGAAGGAATACCGGATCTGGCGGGGCCTCCTGAGTGGCGATGATGCGCCCCTCGCAGCGCACGCTGAGCTGGCCGTCCAGCCCTTCCAGGACTTCCACCGCCGCGCCGGCATAGCTGGGACGTTCCGGCGCCGGCAGCAGTTGGAGTGTCCGCAACTGGAACCGCACCGTGTTGTCCCGATCCACCTTCCGGCGGTGCTTGAAACACAGGACCTGTTCCAGGCTCATCTCCGGGTCCAGCGGCCCGAACGCCGTCTCAGGGCATTGTGGGACAACGCCGAAACGTTGGTTGAACCGAGGCACAAACTCATTGAGTACAGCCTGCGCCTGCCCCAAGGTGGTTGCGCCGGCCAACCGCAGTTCGGCGACCAACCGGTCCTGAAATGTGCCCGCCGTTCGCTCAACGCGTCCCTTGGCCTGGGGCGACTGGGCGAAGATCATCTGGACCCCCAGCTCATCCATGGCCCGGCTGAACTGGGTAGGTGCTGAGGGAAGGCCGGATCCCGGCGTGTGCTTGAATACTGCGTGGCGATCGGTGTAGAGGGCAACGGGGAGGCCGTGACGCTCCACCAAGGCGCGGATCATCAGGAAATAACTGCGAGCGTCCTCATGCTCACAGAACCAGGCGCTCACCACCTTGCCGGTAGCGTCGTCCACCGCGATCAGCAACGTGAACGACGGAAACAGGTCTCCCAACCACGGGTGATAGCTGCCGTCCATCTGGATCAGCATTCCCTCCTGGGGCATCCGTTGCCGACGGACTCGGTGTTCGGGCGGTCGTCGTTGCCGGGGACTGCTCAATCCAGAGTCCAGCAAGACCCGTCGCAGGGTGGTCCTGCCGATGTGCACGCCTTCTCGTTCCGCCAGCAACTCGGCCAGATGGGTGTGGTTGACGCCAGCGTACCGGGTGCGTGCCAACTGCACCACGTCGGCGGCGAGCCCCTCGGGCGTGGCGTTGGCCGGTCGGCGACCGCGGTGGCCGTGGGCCAAAGCCGCCGCACCGCGCTCACGGTAGGCCGCCAGGATGCGCCGGGCGTGGCGCGGCGTTACTCCCATCACCTCCGCCGCTTGGTCCAGGGTCATTTGCTCTGCTGCCAGGCTGTTGAGAACCTGAAGTCTGCTCTGTTCTTTCGGGGTCAATGTCACATTCTCCATGATGTGACATTTTCGCTGGCCCGTTAGTCAGGACCTTTTCGCTACACGTCGACACCCAAGTGGTACAGTTTTCCACCGCCCTTGACACGCAATCATCACGACGGAACCCAAACTCCTTGATGGAGCCTGTTCACCACCGGATGCCGGTCATTCTGGAACCGGAAGACTGGCGGCAGTGGCTCCACGACGACAGCCACAGCTCGAAGCTGCGTGCCTTGCTGCTGTCCAGGCAATGGCCCGAGTCTCGCCCTGCGGGTCGTTTCCAACGCCGTCAACCGAGCCGGCAATGAAGGTCCTGAGTTGGTTGCGGCCATTGGCGTAACCATCGTCGCCCTGCTGTAGCGAGGTAAGGCCTGTGGTTGCGTCACCTTAAACCTGTCGCATGTCCTTCCCAAACGAGCTCTTCCAATACTGTCATTGCCCGCTCAATATTCCATTACAGTGCGAATCTCTGGATATGGGAAACGCAACCAAAGGTTCCATCGGAGTCCCTCCATTTTCACCGTTGCTGCGACTGAAATGCGGAGGCTCCATGAAGCCGCACAGCCTACGTGTCGATACCCGGCAACGGTTGAGGTTTTGCGATCAATCTACCAATTGGTCTGCCGTCCCGATACACGTACGCGCCCTGGAGCCTCAGCCAACCGTGTGGTTGTCCAACGGTGCCGGTAGTTTGCTTCTCGCCCGTAACCGCCCAGCACAGTTCCAAGTTGTGTTCAGAAAGGTAGCGCTCCAACAGGTCGGTGCGCAGCAGCAGGGCGTTGGGGCCATTCTCGTGAACCGCCGGGTCAAATGCCGCAATGGCTCCATTTTCATCGGCGTAGTCGGCGCCTACTCCAGTCCAGTGCAGACGACAACCGTCGATAATTGATTGGCTCGGCAAGTACACCTCCCTGCTATTATCAATGGAGCAATCGTATCCGCCGGTTTCCGTTAAATGGGTTACAGCTATCATACGAGCCACAGCGGGAGCGGACCCGTGCGGGTATTCCCATTCCTTTACGTCATCCTCCACTTCTTTTGCCTGCTGCGAAGATGCCGGGCTCCAGCCGTGCTCTCCCAGGAAGAAACCGTATGAGCCTCCCACTCCGGGGACTGAAAACTGCCAGCGCTCTTCCCAATACGCCCCGGACAACACCCACCCGATGAAGTCGTCACCCTTCCCATCTGGCACCATGAAAGCGATGGCTCGGAACCATAGCTCCCGCCGCTCGATTTCGTACTTGTCAGCATCGGCGGGGTGCAGTTCGTTACGCAACTGGAAAGCGAAAGCGTTGACCCAGCTAACGCCCGTCTGCGAAGGTTTGGAGACGACCAAACTTTTTTCAATGTCAGGAACGTCGCTATCGTCCGTAATCCACTCCCCAATGGGTAAATCTAACCGCCAATCGTCGTATTTCAACTGTGCCCACCAAGTGCGCCGCGCTCCTTCGTGCCGTGTCCGTTCATCGGGACGTGCCACCTGTACGTCGGACGGGTCTATATCCCGGCATGCGATTTGCCAGGGCCCGGCATAATCGCGCTGCCCCCAATGATGGTACCGGTAACGGTCTGCAATAAAGGCAAGAATTTCGTGGTAGGCAATCCACTGGTATTTTTTGCCAATTCTTTCCGGCTTGTGCGCGTTTCGCCCGTAATTAAGTCCGAGATTTGCCAAACCGTCGATCTCGACAAAACGGTCCGCAGTCCAACCCAAATTGATGACACGGTTGAGGACGTAACGCTGAATAATATGACGGTCTAATCCCGGACGCGACCCCGCTTCGTTCAACGCTTCCCATTCGACGCGATGTTCGTCAGACAACGTTGCTGTAAGGTGTGCCGACGCGTTATCCAACTCGTTTTCTCTCGCACCGGGCAAGCCGTTCGATGCGTGGTCATTGTCCTGGTCATCTACACTATGCGCTAAAAGGATTTCCGGCACAATAGATAATCTAGCCGCTTCGTATTGATCCAAAGCGGCCTGTTCCTCCGGGTTCAGTCGCGATGACAGATCTTCTTTCCGTTCTTCCGCAGACTGCCATGGCTCTTCGTTCAGGGTCAGCGACAACCACTCAGATGGTGATTCAGTACCGATGATGTACCTGGCGAAATCCCCATCCTGGACTGAGATCTCAATGTCGAACCAAGCGCGACCGTGCTGTTGACTATCGCTTACCTCCTTCCCAATCGCACCGATTAGCGCTTGAACCTCGGCCTCGCTCGGAATTGCCGGCCATTCGCTCCGATACGGAGGCCTGACCAATTCCAAATCAACATCTATGTCTGCCCCCAAAAATACGGCGCGTTCTATCACGCCGCGAGCGTAGTCGCGCAGCAGCAGGTGGGGCGGCGGAGTGCCTGACGCGAACACGTTGCCGTACACCAACTGCGCCAGTTGACCGATGCTAACCGCGTCGCGGCTCCGCATCGCAACTCCGTAGGCAACTGCGTAGATGCGCTCCGCAACATACGGGTCGTCAACGTCTGCAAACCTTTCAACCATGCGCCGAGCCGTTGACAGGCGGCCGGTCAGCAAATTCACCAGCGCCTTAGTAGCACGGTCGCGAACGAAGCGGTGGGATGTGGTAAGCATCCAGGCCAGGGCAACGACGCACAGTTCAACAGTTTCGTCGCCCGGGTCTGCGTTCTGCGAAAGCTCCCAAGCCCAGCGCACAATCCGGTGGACAGCCGATGCCTCCGACTCATCGCTGGACCAAGCAAAGTAGAGATAAGCGCTCCACCAAGCATCGCGGTCCGGCATGGCATCCTGACGCAGCCTCCGGTCCAAGAAATCGGCGTTGAGCGGGTGGCCGTCTATCACGGCGACCGTCAACAGCGTTTCCAGGATGTCCTCTTTGAACACTGTATCGCCGGACAAAAACAGGTCGTTCACTATCCCGGCCGTCGCTTCAGAGAAGGCGTCTGCTTTCCGCCAGACGATGCTCTGGAAAAACGCTTCCGGAGTGCCCCATTTAGAT
This sequence comes from Dehalococcoidia bacterium, assembly GCA_965203985.1. Lineage (GTDB taxonomy): Bacteria > Chloroflexota > Dehalococcoidia > Lucifugimonadales > UBA3495 > Bin87. The sequence continues at coordinate 79,295 of CBDBDS010000008.1, read as the reverse complement.
AGCAAGTTTGGAGCGAGTTCAACCAACTCTTTACCGCTGCGCTCTGGGATTTGGATGCTCAGCGCCTCAAGCAAACCTGGACGGAGGGGACTGCTTTCGCTGCGTATGAAAGCCAATCCTCCGCCGTCATCGAAGGCGGAATCGGGATCATCTACGTTAAGGGATTGATCCAGCAAGAAGCCGGCGATTACATGGTCCGCGAATCGTTCGTAAGCTATGTGGACGACCTCTTCGCCTTGATGGTCACCACGTGGCAACATATCAACATACAGCAATCCCTCGTTCACCAGGCCACGGTAAAGAGACGCGCTGAACGGACGCCCGGGCAATAGCCCGTTGACCAGATTTTCCGCCGCGTTTCTGGGCAGACTCAGCCGCCACTGGTTGTCCGTTTCGCGCATCGCCCGGGCTATTGACGACAAAGCCTGTTTAACCAATTGGTCGCCCGGGTTGAAATCCAGGGCTTTCGCCAGGCTCTCGTCGACTGCGTCAAGGTACATATCGAAGGTTTGCGTAATGCCGTGGAATCCGCGCGGCAAGCGGGTCTCTCCTCGCAACTGCAATCCTCGGCATATCGTTTTTAGAAACAGGGGATTTTGGAACTCAGGGTTGAGGATTGGGGTGGAAGGCAATTCCAGCCCATAGTGGTCGAAGAACATCGCCATAGCATCGTATTCGTGGCCGGCGAAACCTTCGTGCGTGACTGCTGTCGCAGACTCCCGGACGTTTTCGGGAATCACGGCGTTGGAGTAGGTGGAGCGCACGGAAATGACGACGCCAATCCATGAAGACCCAATCAGAGGCTCTAGAAATGCTGACAGGTGGCTCGGCCAGACTTCGCGGCCTCGGCCTTCGTTCACAGCGTCTATGACAAACAGGGCGCGTTTCCCGTAGGCTTGGGCGGCGGCATCCAACGCACCTACGAATACCTCTGCGCTGACGCCAGGCAAATGCAGCTGTTGGAGCGCCTGCTGCCAGGGTTCACTTTGTTCCGTGAAGCGTTGCCCCACAAGCAGGACTGTGGGCGCTTCGGTGTCAATCCGACGCTTGGCCAAATCGCACAGCAGGTGGGTTTTACCTGTGCCGGCGTCGCCCTTTAGGATAATCAATCCGCTGTTTGCGAAGTCGTCCGCCTCGGATGCGGCGTTTTTGACTTGATAGAGAGTGGATCTAATTCGTTGAACATGATTGGTTACCTCTGCAAAAGGGTTGTAGTAGATTGATTGGGAACGCTGTTCGTTATCGTAGTTATCATATAAGTGAGACAATACGTCCATAGCTTTGTCAGCCGCCACTATTGCCGCGTCTGCTCGCTGGACTATTTTGCTGAGTGGTATTTCCTCTGCCGGTAGTGGTTCAAGGGCTACCAACTCGTCCAAAACCACTTTCATAGTTTCAATCATGTTATGAAATGGGACTACTGGGCATGCCGTCTCTACTTCTCTGCCAGGGCTTGCGATGTGTGATAGTCCCCAGCGTATCTCCCTAGCGAGCGATTTGATCTCATCCAGTGATGATGCGGTTCGACCGAACATCTCAAACTTGCGCGTGATTGGCAAATCGACATGGATTTCAGGCGTGTATCGCGGACCGGCGGCCTTTGTAGCCTCGTCGATGCGACGCTGGAACCAATCCTTGTCCAGTCCGATTTGACCGAACCAGAACTGCCGGCGCCCCATGTGTCGTGGATTAGTGAGAATGTTGGTGAGTTCGTGCTCGCCCCACCAGACGAATTCCACGTTCATGCCCCGTTCTTGCGCCCAACCTTGCCATTTCTCAACCCGCTGTTCCAACCGCTGACGGGCCGATGTTTGCCCCGAAACTCTGCCGTCTGGCAGGTCGAGGGGCACGCACACGAAGTAACGTACCAGGGCAGGATGCTTGTCCAACGCGGTCTTTACCGAGTCGTCCAATTGCCTCCACTGCTGCGCTTCCATCGGGCCAAGGAAATACTTGGCCTGCCAACCCCACTCACTACCGTCGGGAAGGACCGCGTAGCATTCCACGCCGGCGTCGGGGTCACCAGTCGGAACAAACTTGGCGCTAGCCGGCTTCTCCGAGTCCGCCAACTGGACGCACAGCTTCTCGAAACCTTTTTGCCGCGAGCCGTTGAAGGGCCGTATGTTTCGCCAGTCTAGATTCATAATTTTGTCGATGGCGTCGTGCGCTATGGTACGGATTGGCTGATCTGATCGTCAAGGCCGCTCTCGCAAAAAGTATGGAGAGTTGCCCGGGGTTTCGACAGCTGCAGGTATCCCTCGTGAGGCCGAAGGACCTCACGCCGTTGCCCAGCCTTCCGATAGAACTTCGGCCTGCTCCAATACGGTTTGTGTCGCCTTCTCCTGCTTATCGGGTGGGTAGCCGTGTTTGCGGAGGATGCGTCGCACTAAAACACGTAGTTGCGCCCGCACGTTTTCCCGCAGCGTCCAGTCGATGGTTACGTTATTCCGAACGGTTTGCACCAACTCGCGAGCCATATCTTGGAGCGTCTCGTCGCCCAGGACCTGAACGGCACTGTCGTTAGTTTCCAGGGCGTCATAGAAGGCCAGTTCGTCCTCGTTCAGTCCGAGTTTTTCGCCACGGGCGCTGGCATCGCGCATCTCACGGGCCAGTTGGATCAGTTCCTCGATTACCTGCGCAGCTTCGATGGCACGGGTCTGATAGCGGCGCAGGGTCTGTTCCAGCATCTCAGCGAAGGAGCGGGCTTGAACTATGTTGGCGCGCCGACGGGTTGCCACTTCGCCCCGGAGCAGCTTTTGGAGCAACTCCACCGCCAGGTTGCGCTGGGGCATCCCCTGCACCTCGGCCAGGAACTCTTCTGACAGCACCGAAATGTCCGGCTTGTCCAACCCCGCTGCGGCGAAGATGTCCAGCATACCCTCTGACGCCACCGCGCGGGAGACGATCTGTCGCACCGCCAAATCCAGGTCTTCTTCAGGTCGTGAGTCACTCGCCGCGCGCTTGGATAGTGCCGTGCGCACTGCCTGGAAGAAGCCCACGTCGTCCCGGATCCGGAAAGTCTCCGCGTGAGGCACGGCCAGGGCAAAGGCTTGGGAGAGTTCCCGCACAGCCGCCAGGCAACGGCCCTTGCCGTTTTCCTGGGCCAGGATGTGCTCTTGGGCAGTGGGTAGCAGACCCAACCGTTCTTGGGGTATGCCAGCGGTCCACTTCGACCAGTCGAAGCCGTGGAACAGCGCGCAGCAGACTTCGTGCTTCTCCAGCATGACCGCCACCGCCTCTTCCTTGTCGATGGCGGTTCGCCCGGTGCCGCCGCTCTCCGTGTACGTGACCAGCGCCTGCCGCAGGTCGTTGGCCAGACCCAGGTAGTCCACGACCAACCCGCCGGGCTTGTCCTTGAACACTCGGTTCACTCTGGCGATGGCCTGCATCAATCCGTGGCCGCGCATCGGCTTGTCCAGGTACATGGTGTGCAGGCTGGGGGCGTCGAAACCAGTCAACCACATGTCCCGCACCAGCACAATGCGGAAGGGGTCGTCGGAGTCGCGGAAGCGGTTGGACAACGCCTCCCTTCGGGGTTTGTTCCTTACGTGCTGCTGCCACTGGGTTGGGTCGGAAGCGGAGCCGGTCATTACGACCTTGATGACGCCCTGGTCGTCAGCGTCATCATGCCAGTCCGGGCGCAAGCGCACCAGTTCCTTGTACAAGTCAACGCAAATGCGGCGGCTCATGCAAACCACCATGGCTTTGCCATCCAGGACTTCCAAGCGCTGCTCGAAATGATCCACGATGTCTGCCGCTATCTGCCCGATCCGGTGTTCGGCGCCGACAACGGCCTCCAACTGCGCCCACTTTGTCTTCAGACGCTCCTTGCGCTCGATTTCCTCGCCCTCGGTGGCTTCCTCGAAATCTGGGTCTATAGTCGGTCTCTCGGCATCATCCAACTCCAGCTTGGCCAGACGGCTTTCGTAGTGGATGGGAACGGTGGCCCCGTCCTCGACGGAGCGCTGGATGTCATAGATGCTGATGTAGTCGCCGAACACCGCCCGGGTGTTGGCGTCCTGCAACTCGATGGGCGTGCCGGTGAAGCCCACGAAGGAGGCATTGGGCAGCGCGTCCCGCATGTGGCGGGCAAAACCGTCAACGAAGTCGTACTGGCTGCGGTGGGCTTCGTCGGCGATGACCACGATGTTGCGCCGCTCGGACAGGGTTGGGTAGGTGTCGCCCCGCTCCTCGGGGAAGAACTTCTGGATGGTGGTGAAGACCACGCCGGCGGCGGCCACCGACAGTTTCTCCCGCAGATCGGCGCGGTTTGCCGCCTGTACCGGCGGCTGGCGCAGCAGGTCCTGGCAGCGGGAGAAGGTGGTGAAAAGCTGGTCGTCCAGGTCGTTGCGGTCGGTTAGGACCACGATGGTGGGGTTCTCCATGGCCGGCTCGCGGATGATGGCCCCGGCGTAGAAGGCCATGGTCAGGCTCTTGCCCGACCCCTGGGTGTGCCAGACTACCCCGATGCGCCGGTCGCCGGGGTTGCCGCCCGGCTGGCCTCCCGTTTCATACCGCCCGCGGATTGGTCCCGCAGAGATTCCGCGCTCCCGTTGCAGTTGCGCTGCCCGCAGGGTTTCGTTCCCGGCGGCGCGGACGGCGTGGAACTGGTGGTAGCCGGCCTGCTTCTTGACCAACTGGCCGCTGCCGTCATCGTCAAAGACGGTGAAGTCCCGGATCAGCGCAAGGAAACGTTCCGGATAGCAAGCCCCCTCTAGGAGAACCTGCAACTCGGTCAGGCCCGCATCCGCCAGGGTCTCGCCGGTGATGGTGCGCCAGGGCTTGAACCACTCCCGGCCGGCTGCGAGGGCGCCGATGCGGGCCTCCAGCCCGTCGGACACTATTAACATCCCGTTCATTGAGAAGAGAGTAGGCAGTTCGGCCTGGTAGGTCTGGAGCTGCTGCCAAGCGGTCCAGATGGTGGCGTCCTCGTCGGCCGGGTTCTTCAGCTCGATGATGCCAACTGGCAGGCCATTGAGGAACAGCGCGATGTCAGGGCGGCGGGTGTTCCGGTTTTCGGTGACGGAGAACTGGTTGACTGCCAACCAGTCGTTGTTGGCCGGCTCGTCAAAGTCAACGACCTGAACTTGATCGCCCCGGATGTTCCCGTCGCCGGCCCAGTACTCCACCGTAACGCCGTTGACCAGCATCCGGTGAAAAGCTCGGTTGCGCGCCTCCAGGGTTGCCCCTTCGGGGTGGCTGAGCCGGCGTAAGGCATCGTCCAACGCAGCAGTAGGCAATTGCGGGTTGAGCCGATACAGAGCGTCCCGCAGCCGGCGCTCCAAGATCACCTCCCCGTAGTCGTCGCGTTCCGCTCCCGGTGCCTCTGGCGCGATGTCCGCGCCGTGGGCCACCTGCCAGCCGATGGCGGCCAGCCATCCCAGCGCGGCGGACTCAACGTCGGCTTCGGTGAGAGTAGTCATAGGGGCCGTACCTGACTATATCGTTATGTCCGTTACTGAGGGGGCAGCCGTTGGATTGGCGGCACTGGCGCGGTAATGGCGGTTTCTCGGATTTCGTTCCCAGCGTTCAAATAGCTTGGGCAGTGCGGAGCTCAGAATCCGTAGCTGCTCCTTGCTGCTCATCGCACCACGCGGTCGAAGCACCCACAACGTCCTGATGCCGCTGGTTTGCAGCGACCTCTTATGTTCCTTATTGGCCCGGTCGTCGGCGTGAACCCAAGTCGCCCTATTCTCCCGGCACCAAGCGATGATTTCAGGGTCAAGAACGCCCCGGCGTCCGAAGGCGGTCTCAACGGTGGTGAAATTGTGCTCTACCAGGTTCAGGGCTTCCGCAACTGCCGGCGTCAGTGATTCGTCCAGCAGGAACAGCGGTTCAGCGGGAGTGGACGCGGCGTTCCCAGTCACAAGCTGCCTCCACCTCGTCCGTCGAGATGCGATAATCCCGCGCGGTCGATTCCACGGAGTCGCCCGCCAACACCATGCCGGCCAAGGCAGCAGTAGGTATGCGGGTGCCCTTGACGCAGGGCGCTCCGAACTGAATCAGCGGGTTGAGGGCAATCTCCGGACGCGGTTCCCATGAAGTCGCTCGTCCGGATTTTTCGTCAAAGGTCAAGCCGTGCCCCGGAAGGATGTATTCCATCAGAAATTCATCTAGATCCGGCTTGGTAGCGTTGGGGGCTCCTCTCGCAGGGTACAGCAAGCCACATACATCATTCACCCAATCGACACTGGACCAGATGTCCCTACTGACCAGAGGGTACGCCGTTTCCGAGTACTGCCTCAGCCATTCGACCACTGTTATAACCTCATGCCATTTTACGCCCGCCACCATAAAAGCCGCGACCAGACGCATCGAAATAAGGTCGCTGAAAATGACCGGAACTTCGCCACCGGCAGACTCGCTGAGCTCGCTGTCAGCCGTCCACCGACGGAACCATCCGGCAATCGTGCGCGGAGTCCTGGGGTAAAAACCGGCAGCCTTGATGTACCGGGCCGCCTCCGCCGGTTCGTAGATGCCTTCCCAACCGTAGGCAAGGAAGGTCTCATTTGCCATTGCCGTCATAGGGTCTCCTCCGGTTCCGTAGCGCTGGTCATCCTACCAAGTCCCAAACCCCGGCGATTTCAAGGATGACTATAAGCGCCAAACCTACGTGTAGCGCAGCGAACAGGATCGGTATCCACCGCTCTATGGATGTCACCGCACGGTAGGATTTGCCTCGCCCTTCATCAGCCAATTGCCACTCACGCTTGTACAGCGCCGCCGGCAAGTGTTGCTCTAGTTCGTGGATCAAGCCGAATTTTACCCGATTCAGGTCGGCGTGTGACTTGATGATCCAGTACCAAAGAAAGGAAACGGGAATCCCTATAACCGGAATCAGCAACGTCCAGTAGCTCTGGCCGAAACCTGCGGACTGAATCCCATACAGCGCGACGAGCGCAGCGTTCAGGGTCAGCAGATAACGATTCGAGGCGACCCGCCGCGCGCTGACGTTCTCCGCCGACTGCACGTAGAGCTTGTACTGCTCCAGCAGATCGGCCTTGAATGAGCCTTCGTAGTCTTCTTCCTTGACTTGGAACAGGCTATTTCCCGACTCGCAGGACATTTGCTACCCCGCTCCTGCAATCAGTTGCCTCAGATTATCCCAAGTCCAACTGTGCATTTCGTCCGTTCGAAGAGCCATCTTCGGTTTGGTGCAAGTCCTCCGTCTCCGCCCCTTCAGCAGAAAGTACGGTTTGCCTTCCTCACGGGCGATGGTGATTTCCGCCGCTACCCCGGGCGCATCGTGTGTATGCTCACCGCAAATCACGATAGTGAGGTCCGCCCTGCGAATACGTTCGCGAACTCCCTTTCTCCAGTTCTCGTCGATCCGATGCTGCACCGACCAATCCGTGATGCTGAACGGCGATCCGGGATTTTTGGCTTGGGCGACCAGGTTGCCGCGTAGGTCGTTATCGTGGTCGTAGTCAAAGCTGATGAAAACGCCTTTGGTGGTCATATTAGAATCATTCTCCCTGACCAGTGCACAGAACCCGACTTGGGGGCGTTTGTCGCCTAAAGTAGCGATCCATGTCTGGGCAATGCCTTCGCCTGGGCTTGGCCAAATTTCAATTTATCGGCTCACACGGCCCCAGGCGCACCCTGTCGAAGCTCACGTAGCCTTCAAATACGCTGACCTCTACCGTCCGCGACTGAAACTTGGCGGGCAACTGCGCCTCCTGGGATACAACGGCTCGGTAAGAGGATGACCAACCGTCTCCCGACGCAATCACATCATGGGCGCGTTCGTTCAGGACGATGCTGAAAACGCGCCCGTCGAAGCTGAAGGTCATCTCAGTCTCCCCGGGAAGCCATGAGAATTCTTCCTGTAGGTTTCGCCGGAGAGGCCGGGCATACTCCCTGTCGATAAAGCACTTTGGACAGTCCCGATAGGCTTGCCGCCTTTTCCAACCCTCGGGGTCCATGCGGGCATGAACGAGGTCCCAGTTACGTTCGCCTTCGACAAACCATGCCGGCAGGGGTATCAGGTCGGATTTGTAAGATCTCAGGGCAAAGCTAACCCAAGCGGCGGCTTCCACAGGGCTTCCCAAGTCGGGCGGTATCTCGCTCCGTATTTCGGTCCAGCTGCGCTTGGATTCAATGACTCCACTCAGCAGGACTACCTCTCGCCCAAACGCCTTGGTCACAGGTGAAGCGACCAAATCGAAATTGGTAAATGGGTAGCACACGCTCACCAAAGGAGATCGAATTTGTTCAGGCACCATCCAGACCGAGGAAGGAGAAACGTGGGTCACCGGAGGACGGTCCTCGAATCCTAGTTCAAGGAGGATGTCCAATGTCGGGCAAGGTTCGCTCACTGTGCCACCTCCAGGGTGCATTCGACCCTTCCAATCCGCAACCCTCTCCTTGGCCAACTCGGCGGCGTAGAGCAGGGATGCCTGCACCGCTTCCTCAGAAACCGAGGGGTAGTGCGCGACAATTTCTTCGGCGCTCAGGTCATCGACTAGGCTGTCGAGGATAACGTTCACCATAACCCTCGTGCCGGTTAGGCACGCCTTCCCGTGGCATATCATTGGGTCAGTGAAATGTGGTCTCTCCAGTCCATCGTCGTCAACCTCGTGCCGCCGGCTCAACGTCGGCTTCCGTGAAAGAGGTCATGGGTTTTGATCATTTGAGCCTTCCGCATGGGCGGTGGGTCCTGTAACCGGTACAGTGTATTGGACGCCTGATTGAGTTACTTGGGCGTCTGGACTTCCGACTTCGATCATGGCCAGATTTTGCGCCGCAAAGAAATTCATTAGCGCTTCTTGATACGCGGACATCGGTTTTGGCTCTATGACGCTAGCCAATTCTTTACCTGATTTGGTCAAGAAGATTCCGGAAAATTCGAGTTCATCGTCCAGCGTTCTTGGCTCGGACGGCGCAAATACCCAGTATCGCCCTTGAAATTCGAACGGAACGCGGATTACTGCGCCTACGTCTGTTTCGGCCATACCTACTGACAGGTGCATATCCCGTCGTGACTGGTACTGGCTTATGATGAGCCCGTGCTCGTTGAGGTCGTTCAATTTATCGTATCCGAGGCCAAACGTCTCCAGCGAGTTTCCACCAGCATAGGTGCCCAAGTCGTGTACCCCGAGGGGTTCGGTTTTGTTGCCAAATATCAATGTCACACAGCAGGAGCGAAAGGTCTGGAAGAGCTCAGCGTCAGCGCGGTCAAGGTTCCTGAGAATGCTCAAGCTTCTGACGGATATGCTCCCAGGGCGTTCGACCTCGCCTGCCAAAACTTTGGCCCATAGGGACTGCATTTCTTCCGACGAGACGTCTTGGATGTAGTTGAAGAAGCGGGCGGTCCAATCGTGGTCTGGCTCTTGGTCGGGAACCTCCTTGTCGCCCAACTCCTCGGCAGCACGACCAACGACGGATCCGATATTGCGGTGGCGTTTTTCTTCTTGGAATTGGATGCGTTGGCTGACCGTCTCGGCGATGTCTATATCGCCTCGAACGTCGGACGCGGTGGACACCAAAGCGTCTCGCGCTTCTGCCTGGGCAGCAGCGATGATGCGCAATGAATCCGCTTGGCCTTGGGCGGTAATCTGAAGGGCCGCAGCTTCGCGCCGTGCTCGCCAAGTCGCCAGCATTGGGCCGGCCACGGCGCCTATCCCACTGGCGGTGTAGTCCAGCAGCTTATCCAAGGCGCGAACCATCGCATTGGGATCCATGTTCTCCATCGACATCGCTGGTCCTCACCTTATTTTCAGCAGGAGATACTGTCTTCTCGCACCCGCAACTGCCCCGAAACCAGCCTGGGCAGCAGCACATCGCGCTGGACGGCGAGGGCGCGGGACTCGTTCAGGTTCTCGAGGATGCGCTTCATCGTAGGCTTGACGACAGATTCAAACGCCTCCGCCACGTCCAGCGGTGCCATGAGTGTTTCGGCGATCTTGAAGGTTTCACGGGTTATCGTGTCGAATACCGTACCGTGGGTTCTAGCCCGCAAATCGCTGACCGTGTTCCGCACGTTCCAATAAGTGAAGTAGTCGGGATAACCCGACGCACCACGTACTCCGTAGCAGGTTTGGTTCATAGCCATAGGGATTCCGAGACAGGCCAGCCTGCCTACCGTACCCCTGGCGGTGATAATTGTTGTTCCTGCGGGCAAAATCTTGGTCGAACTGTTGTCAACTCCAGCTTGGGTTATAGCTCTCTCGGTAGTCACTACGAAAATATCGCTCAATGCGGGAGCATCTTTCGCGGTGTACCAAGGAATGTCCCCGTCCCAAAAACCGGATTCCGAGGTGCGAGGAGTTCCACCACTCAAAATCTCGATAGCATCATTGAGAGTTCCAACCTCCCACCCCTCCGGTATCTCTCCAAGATCCGAGTCCACCAGCCGCTCCGGGAACAGGTCCCACAGCACCGGCGGCAGGTTGGGTTCACGGCCCGCCATCTTGGCGCGCACCGGGTCGAAGTCCACGAACCAGGACTGGAACAGGGCGCGGGCCATCTGCTCCAGCGTCTCGTTCATGCGGCGGTTCAGCTCGATCTTGTCGTCCAGCGTGCCGAGGATACCGGCGATGGCGCGCTGCTGTTCTATGTCAACTGGGTAACGTACTATGGCTTGGTGCAAATGGTTTCGATTGACGCCGGGTACAGCCGCTTTATCTGAATACACGGAGAAGTCCAAAACACGCAGGAAGTAGCTGATGAACCTCGGGTCATTGCCCTTGAAATCTCTGACGTACAGCGCGGTGTTCAGAGGCCAAAAATCTTCTTCGACAAAATAAACCTCCCCTATCGTGCCATACCGACCAGTCACAACCCCAGGGCCGGCGACTTTGGCCTCCGAATGATAGTCAGAAACTCCTGACGACGAAACGACAGGCACGCTGCCTTGAACACGGTCTTTCTTGGATAAGTCGTAACCACGTTTGAGTTCGATTACTTCGCCCAATGGGACTTCGTGCCATTCGGTGGTAACTCCAGATTGTCCAGTCTCCTTCTGCACCACCACGTAGCCCCGCTCTATCTCCTTACGAAAGTTATCGGGGATAGCGTGCCAGTCCAGCACGTCCACCCGGATTGGCAGCCTGGAATCTTCAAAGGCTTCCCGCAGCCGTCCGAGGACGCGCGCCTCCAATGGCTCCTTGCCGACTACAGCCAGGTCCAGATCGGAGTAGTCCTTGGACGTCCAAGCGGACCGGGACCCGAAGGCTCGCACCTCGCATCCCGGCACGTGCGCGACGAGGATGTCCTCGACTATTGCCAGGTAATTGGGGTTGAGGTCAATGCTGCCAGTCATGCCCAGGATTCCCCTGTCATAGCGCAGTACAGGCTTATGGCGTCGCTAATGAAGTCGGGCACAATGGCGACCGCCCGGTTGGCTTTTCCTTGATCGTAGTCGTGCGTGGTATCTATGCGAGCCTGCACGTAGGCCTCCCACTGCGCGCCACCCGAGGCCAGCAAACGGTTCTCATCGGCCATGCGGAAAAGGGGTCTGGGGCTGTTGGGCACGTCCGGGTTGCCAAGCGCTTCAATCAAGTAACGTCGCAGGGCTTTCCAGAGCGAATCGTAACAGGTCTCGAACCTCTGTATTACCGATTCGGTCATACCTTCGCGTATGTATGCGGGATGTTCGGATGACAAGTTCAAGAGATGCTCGTACTGTGTCTCCAGATTTTTGAGGGAGTTTTTGAAGTTGCCGTAATCCAGGCCGGTGTTGGTCATTTTTACAACCTCGCTGGTCAGTTGTACGGATGTCCTCGCTGCGTGGGTCGTCGGCATCCCAATGCCTGCCTTCCCACCGGTTTTCCCCAACGGTTATTAGATCTCCGGATTGTCGAAAGGATTCAGAACCGTAACCCCGGTGGGAACGAAGTCGCGCACGTTTCGGGTGACCACGGTGAAGCCATGCTCAATAGCGGTAGCCGCGATGAGCAGGTCAACGCTTTCGTTGCCAATGGATGCTGAGAGGCCCCCCCAGCGAGACGCGACGGCTACGTCCACCGGCAAAATGCGGTCCGCAAACGACGACAAGATACGTTGGTACCACTGCGCCAAGTCACGGGCAAAGTCGGGGTCTTGGCGTGTTTGCAGGGCAATGCCGCGCTCTATTTCTCCCATTGTTATCACGCTGAGGTAAACGTCCGACGCCTGTTGGGCTTCCAACCATCGTGTTGGATCAGGATTGCGTTCCGGTCGGCGCAGCGCGGATACCATGTCAGTGTCCATCAGAAACATCACAATTCCAAGTCGCGAGGTTTCAGTGGGATGCGTTCGAATAAATCATCCGGCCCGCCCTTGGGAATGGCCAGCAGGTGCTCGATAAAGTCAGGGGCGGCGGCTTTCTCCGCTTGGCAAAGCCGCTCATACTCGTCGACGGCTATAACCATCACGACCGGCTTGCCCCTGCGGGTAACTTCCTGGGGTTCCCCGGTAAGAGCGGCATCAACCACTGCGCTGAATCGGTTCTTGGCGTCCTGCAATTGCCAGGTGCTCATCGGATACTCCGTCTAGTCTGTCTAGACTACTATACCGCACTCGCCCAGCGGGCTGCCAATAGGGTTAGCGGCTGTCCTAGAACCCCAGCCGTTCCAGGTTCGCCGCAATCTCCGCGTCCAGGCGTTGCGCTTCGACCTGCTGCTCGCGCCATTGGGCGGTGAGACGGGCCATTTTGTCCGCGAAGGGTTCGCCGTCGTCGGGCTGCGGTTCGGCGCCGACGTATCGGCCCGGGGTGAGGACGTGGCCGTGCTTGCCGACCTCCTCCAGCGTGGCAGACTTGCAGAAGCCGGCGACGTCCGCGTATTCACCGCCGCCACGCCAGGCATGATAGGCGTCAGCGATGCGGGCGATGTCCTCAGCGGGCAAGTCCCGGTGGGTGCGGTCCACCATGTAGCCCAGCTTGCGCGCGTCGATGAACAGCGTCTCGCCGGCGCGCGCTTCCCCGGCGCGGCGACCCCGGCGCAGGAACCACAGGCAGGCCGGTATCTGGGTGGAGCGGAACAGTTGCCCCGGCAGGGCGATGATGCAGTCCACCAAACCCGCCTCGACGATGTTTTTGCGTATCTCGCCCTCGCCCGAGCTGTGGGACGACATGGAGCCGTTGGCCAGCACGAAGCCGGCGATGCCCCGGGGCGCCAAGTGGTACAGGAAGTGCTGCACCCAGGCGAAGTTGGCGTTGCCCACTGGCGGGACGCCATACTCCCACCGCCGGTCGTCCCGCAGCCGCTCGCCGCCCCAATCTGAGACGTTGAAGGGCGGATTGGCCAGGATGTAGTCGGCCCGCAGGTCGGGATGACGGTCGTTGTGGAAGCTGTCTCCGTAGGCTATCTGGCCCTCGATGCCTCGGATGGCCAGGTTCATCTTGGCCAATCGCCAGGTGGTGTAGTTAGACTCCTGGCCGTAGATGGAAATGTCGCCCCTGATCCGGCTGCCGTTGCCGTTGCCGGTGGCGTGGGCGCGGATGAAATCCACCGACTGCACGAACATTCCCGAGGAGCCGCAGCAGGGGTCATAGACCCGGCCCTGGTACGGTTCCAGCATTTCCACCAGCAGCCGAACCACGGAGCGCGGGGTGTAGAACTCGCCGCCCTTGCGCCCTTCGGCCAATGCGAACTGCTCCAGGAAATACTCGTACACCTGCCCCAGCACGTCGTTGGCCTGAGCATCGGCGCCGCCGACCCTGATGTTGCTCACCAGGTCCACTACCTGCCCCAGCCTTTCCTTGTCCAGGCCATCCCTTCCGTATTCCTTGGGCAACACATCCTTGAGCGCCGGGTTATCCCGTTCCACCGCGGCCATGGCGTCGTCCACCAAGCGTCCGATGGTGGGCTGACGAGCCTGGCTTTTCAGATGCTGCCACCGGGCTTCGAGCGGCACCCAGAAGATGCTTTGGGCACGGTATTCGTCCGGGTCTTCCGGGTCAGCGCCCTGGTCCCGCTCGACTTCTAACTGGAGGTAAGCTTCCTCGAAGGCATCGGAGATGTACTTCAGGAAAATGAGGCCCAGAACGACGTGCTTGTACTCGGCGGCATCCATGCTGCCGCGCAGGGCATCTGCCATTCGCCAGAGCTCGGACTCGTAACCTGTGGAGGCGTCCCCGCTACCGGATTTGGCCTTCGCGCTGGAATTGCTACGTCTTTGCCGCGCCGTCGTCATCGTGCTTTACTCCCTAGTTTCGCTTGCAACCATTTACGATTCCTTACTACTGACCGCGCCTTGATGTTCGAGGGTATGCTTCAAGGATATGTATCTGGACGCCCCTGGTCAAACACACAGTGGCGGATGCGTCCTAGCAGCCTGTCTGAGAATTGAGAATTAGCCCCAATCCACCGAAATGATGAGTTTGGCGGCGTGCTGATGGGATGAGAAAGTGCTCCCGGCTTCGGGGATAATGGTTTTTGTCACAGAAAACCAACCCCTCACAAGGAGCACCCATCGGATGCTACCACCTGAGCGCCCCGACCGCATCCAAATCGCGTTTGATGATGCCCGCCTGGTGGCCAATGCTGGGCTGATTCTGCCCGTCACCCTGGCCCATCATCTGGGACTGGGAGAGCTGGTGGACCGCCATGTTGATCTGGGGGATGCGCCGGGTCGAGCCAACGCGGGAGACAAACTGCTGACGCTGGTGGCGTCGGCGCTGGCCGGTGGGGACTGCATTGACGACGCCGACGCGCTGCGCGCTGGCGGGACCGCACAGGTGCTGGGCTGCGCGGTGAAGGCGCCGTCCACGCTGGGCACCTTTCTGCGGAGTTTCCAGTGGGGCCATGCGCGCCAGTTGGATCGAGTGAGCCGTGAGGCGCTGGCCCGAGCCTGGGTCGCCGGCGCCGGTCCGGGCGACGAGCCGTTGACCATCGACCTGGACTCCACCGTCTGCGAGACCTACGGCCTGTGCAAGGAGGGCGCGCAGCGCCACAACTACGCCGGTCAGCGTGGCTATCACCCGCTCTTCGCCGTCGCTGCTGGGACGGGCGACGTGCTGATGGCCCGCCTGCGCAAGGGCCGAGCCAACACCGCTCGGGGCGCCGCCCACTTCCTGCGTGAGACCATCAGCCGAGTGCGCTACGCCGGGGCCACCGGACCATTGACCATGCGTGCCGACAGCGGCTTCTATAACCGCGACATCGTCGCCGCCTGTCGCAAGATGAAGGTCCGCTACTCCATCACCGTCCGCCAGCAACCAATCGTGCGCAATCTCATCGAGGCCATACCCGAAGAGGATTGGACGCCCATACCCTATTGGATGGAGGGCGGCGCCGACGTGGCCGAAACTGAATATACTCCCTTCCAGCATGAGCCCTATGCCGTGCCGGTGCGGCTCATCGTCCGCCGGGTGACGCCCACCCCCGGCTCCCAGTTGGCCCTGCTTACCGAATACAGCTATCACGCCTTCATCACCGACCGTGAGGGCGACACCCTGGATCTCGAAGCCGACCATCGCCGCCACGCCGAGATCGAAAACGCCATCCGCGACCTCAAGTACGGCGTGGGCCTCAACCATCTGCCATCGGGTCGCTTTCCCGCCAACGCCGCCTGGCTGGCGGTGCAAGTCATCGCCCATAACCTCGCCCGCTGGACGACACGTCTCGGGTTGTGCGAGCCGGTGGCCACCACCAAGACCCTCCGGCGACGCTTCTTCTCCCTGGCCGGACGCATCACCCGCAAGGCACGTCGCCTCACCTTGCATCTGCCCCAGGGCTGGCCCTGGCAAAACCAGTTCAGCTCTGCCCTGGCCCGATTGCGCGCCCTGCCGCTCCCTTCTTGATCACGCCCTCGGCGTTTGACCTGTCCAACAGATTACCCAACTGCCTGGCCCATCAGCGCTCAGGCTGGGCCCCTGGCGGTCTCCGCCTGTGATCTGGTGTCGAAAATCGCGCCCAGACTTCTACCACAGGCCGTCAAAATCCCTCCGGCGTGGCTGCTACACTCCACATCGTCCATCTCTCCGACATCAGGCTACCGCCGGCCCGTTCCCTGACCCCTAATCCCTCGTCTGACCACTGCTGCAGTATCCCTTCGGTGGATTCGGGTTAAGACGGCGGTGGGATTTGAGTGGTAGAGGAAGGCGGATTTGCCTTGGCCTCGGTTGCCCAAATCTCCGCCGCTTTTCTCGGTGAAACCCTGTCCTTCGAATGCGGCCCAATTCTCGCCGTCGTTCAATTTGTAACCACGCTCGTCCAGCTGTTCCGGGGTAAGTACCGGTCCCTTCAAGCCGCCGGTGCCGGAGTCCGTGATGGTCAGCAGGTAGTAGGGGTTCCCGTCAGTCGTTGAGCGGGCGTGGAGTCGGTACTCAACCCGTACCTGCGGAGCTGACTTCTCGTCTAAGGCATTCTGGACCGGCTCCTGCGCGAGGGCGCGCAGGGGGCCCATCTGGTAACTCTCGATTGCGTTGCGGACGGACGACACCATGTTCGAAGGTGTGGAAACGAGGTGGGGCGTCATCGTATGACTCCTTGCAAAAAATCATCTATTGGGCGCTTCACGTGGCGGCACGAGCGCGGGTCTTGCGTTGGCCGACGTTTCGGGCAGTAGGGTAATCTCGTCTGAGTCCGTAAAATCCCTTTCGCGCTGGGCGCACGAAGCGGTCGTCGTTCACGAGACGTGCGACCAAATTTCGGGCGGGATTGTCGCCTTGAATGTCGCCGTTCCGAATGATGACTTGCTCGGCCAGATCTTTGTAGTGCATGGTCTCGCCGTCGCGCTCGGAAAGTATCAGGAAGGCGACTTCGACTGCAGGAGTAGTTGCGTGTTCGGGGTGCGAGCCGAGGTTAGGTGGGGGGGCGCCAGCGCTATCGGTCGAACTTGGGACGAGCGGGGATGGGAAGGGGTTGTTGGGCGATTGGAAGTTTTCGATGGCTTTGCCGACGATGTATCGAATGGCGTGGGTTACTTCCTGCGCTCTTGGTAGAGGGGTGATGCCGTTGGGGGGGACGAGCCCGGCGTCGACGAGTAGGGCTCCCTCGTTCAATCCTTTTCCTGGTCTAAAGTCGGCTTCGCGGATGAACTTGGCGAGAGGGCGCCAATCTTCGTGGTGCTTTAGCCATTCGTGATAACAGGCGGCGAGAACGTGAAGAATGGTGGCGTTGTAGGCCAACGACCTATCCCGGCCGGCGGGGATTTCGGAGTTGGCCAATGTTCCGCGGTACAGGTCGTGGTATTCGTCCCTTGCTTCTGGCAAGAATTCGTCGGACCACTTCAGGCTGCGGCGGTAGAGAGTTTCGATGCCGTCCTGGTGGTATTGGAATTCGCGTTCTCGGCTCAGGCGGCCGGAATAACCCAGTTCGACATTCTTGATTGCGCGCTCCAACTGATTGATAGTGATGATGCAATTGCTGGTGTGCGCCAAGCGGGTCCGTTCCATCTCAACGCGGTCTCCGAAGAATACGCTTTTGAAATCTGGGTCTTCGGTGATGGCGACCGCCGCCAGGCTGAACGGATTGTGCTGGTTGAAGCGGGTGTTGGTGTTGGCCTCGGTGGCTTTGCTCTTGCCATGGTCGAGGAACATCTGCCGCAGTTTTGGAGTGCTGCTTTCTTCGTAAAGCAGGACGGGGATCTTGCTGTAAGCGAGTTGTTGGATGCGGGGGTCTTCGTCGCTCAGGTCGATGGAGCGCATCAAGTCGCGTATTGCCCTGCGACGGTGCTGTCCGTCGAAGATGCCCAAAGCCTTTTCACCAGTTGGGGTTTTGAGGATGTTCAAGAACCCGATATCTGGATTGGTGGTGCCGTCATCGTTGGGATATCCGGCGAACTCGATGTGGTCAGGGTCTACGTGGGTCAAAATTGAGCTGACGAGCCATTCGAGTTCCTCGGCAAGGTAGCGCTGGATGTCCCGGGCGTGAGACAGCGTAAGTCCGCGGTTGGCGTCGGAGACCATGGTCTCACTTTCCGGGTCCCGGTCGGGAAGGAGGTTGTTGATCTCGCTGAGGGTCGCCGTGAACGCGTAAACGTTGCGCCCCCCTTGCTGGAACCTCTCAGCGTGGGTGGCGAAATCGAGACGGTTTTGGATCTTGCTTACGGTGATCATTTCGCCTCCGTAGGTGGTTACCCTACGGTAATAGTAGCAGATGATAATCAGCAATGCAAGGTAATAGCGCGATATTTAGCGCGCTAATACTCAGTCAATTGTGACAGGCCCGGCTCAGGACACAGAGTTCGATCTCAGCCATGTTGAGCCAACTGGCGTGCTTGGGGGTGTGGTGCAACTCCAAGCGTTTCACGATGCGTCGGGCCTCGGCTGCGGGGAAGGTTTCGTACAAGAACGCCATGCGGCGGGTGTTCAGATTGTCCAGGGCCAGGCGGATCACGGGCACGTTGGGATAGGCTGTGTCCACCAGCCACTGCATCTGATGGGCGAAGTCCTGCATTGTGCGGCGCTGGGTGATGGCGATGTGGCGCCAGCCAGCCAGTGGTTCGCAGAACAGGAAGAGGTTGGGGTGCCTCCCCGGCGGTATTCGTAGTACTGGCGCCGGGGTCGCCCCGCCTGGCCGATCAGCGCCCAGGCTAGGCTCCTGACGGTCTCCGCCGGCGATCTGCCCGGCAAATCGCGGCCAGCGCCGTTACCCCAGGCCGTCAATAACCCCTGGCGGGGCAGCCATGCCCCACATGGCCCGTTGCATCGGATCAGGTCCTCGTCAGCGCGATCCCTGGTCCCCCGTCCATCGTTTGACCGCCGTCATTTCCCTTCGTGGATTCGCGCTTGGCGGAAACGGGCCGTTCCAATCGCAGCGTTGGCGCGTGGCCGGCCCCAGGAAAGATATACGGGAGGGAATAAGCGCCAGTCCTGTTCGCCTGAACACAATCCGCCCGAGATGAGCCACATCGCCAAGGAGTTGACCCATGAAAATGTACCCGAAAGCGTTCCCGTCCGGTCGCCGCAAAAGGCCAAAACGGCGTGCAGAGAGACGAGTTTACGAAGCCCTGGCTGTCACCGACCGCCAGGGTTTCGTCTATTACGAGTGGCGACGTGCTTACCGACATATCGAACTCGACTTCGGCGTCTGGATCGCCGGTCTGGGCCGCTTCGCCCTACAGGTGAAGGGTGGCCGCTTCCAACTCATTGGTGGCGAGTGGCATCGGAAAACGAGAAACGGCGTACAGACTGTTGGGACATCGCCGTTGGATGAGACCTGGCTGGCGGCGCTTGACCTCCACGATGAAATCGCCGAACGGGCTCACGCCGGTTCCAACCCGTTCGTCGTCCCCGTGCTGGCGTTTCCGGACATGGAACCCGACCAGGCCATCATGCGCCTGGCCGAGCGGAAGGGGGTGTACGTGGTCTGGGGCGTGAAGAGCCTGGTATCGGACTTGGCCGACATCGGACGCGCCCGGAGCATATCGGACCGATTGTCGTGGGAGCGCATCGCCCGGGAGGTCTGCGCCATCTCCGACGGCCAGATCCGGTTGGCCGAGGATGCCGAAGCCAATGTTGATGCCGAAGCCGGCTCGGCTTCCACGCCGGCGAGCGAGGCAGTCATGGCGTTTGCTCTAAACGGGAAGCGCGTGCTGGAGGTCCGGGGCCAGGCGTTGAGACTGGAAATCGGACAACGCGCCCTCACGACGCCCGACGCTCCCGGTTGACATCCGGCGCTTGCGCCCCGCCTCCGACCCGGTGGGTGACCGTGGCCCCGGTTCAAGGCGCTTGACCCAATTTGTACGTGGGAGCCGCCGTTTGCGTAGGCGACGGGTCCCGGAACCGGTCCGAATCCGGAAACCAGACTTTGGAGAGATCTTTACATGAGCAGCACCAACACCATAGCGCCCGCCATTCTCCGCCTGCAGCCGGAGGCGGACGATCGGCAACTTGAGTTGATCGGACACCTTGAGGGTCCCGTCCTGGGCATTGCCGGACCGGGCGCGGGCAAAACCCTGGCCATAGTCCGGCGTTCGGCCAACCTGTTGATGCTGGGCGCAGTCGAGCCCCAGAACCTGCTGTTGTGCACCTACAGCCGGGCCGCGGCCCGGGAGTTGCGCCGGCGTTTCGACGCCACGGTCTCGGCCGTCGGCTATGACGGCAGCGCGTCGCAGGTGCGCATCACCACACTCCACGGGTTCTGCGCCCAGCAGCTGAGACGCCGGGCCCAACGCATTGGCTTACGTGGCCGGTTCCGGGTCCTGAGCGAAGACGAGAGGACCGGCCTGCTGGCGCGCCACCTGGGTGAGGTCTTCGGTCCCGACCTGGGCCGGCTGGAACGACGGGGATGGCGGCGGCCCGATGCCGTGGTGCGCAATGCGGCAAAATATTTTGACCGCATCTGCGACGAACTCATCGACCCCCGGGAACTCATCGACTCGGGCCGGCGCTTCACTGCCGCGGTGGGCCAATGCTACCGGCGCTACGAGAACCTGCTCCTCGATCAAAGCGCGGCCGATTTCGGTCACCTGCAACGGTGGTTGGTGGAACTCCTGGAGGACGAGGAAGAGATCGCCGCTCAGATCTCGGACGGGATAGTGCACCTGTTGTGCGACGAGTACCAGGACACCAGTCACGTCCAGGAGCGTCTGCTCACGCAGCTGTCCCAAACCCACGGCAACCTGTGCGTGGTGGGCGACGAGGACCAGGCCCTCTACCGCTTCCGCGGCGCCAGCGTGGAAAACATCCTGAATTTCCCCCAACGCTTCCCCGACTGCCGCGTGGTGAGCCTCACCTTCAACCACCGCAGCCACGGCGCCATAGTTCGGGCCTGCGACCGGTGGATGGCGTCGGCCGATTGGTCCAATCCCAATCCCGGCCTCCCATCCTTCCGGCACGAAAAGACCGTCACGCCCCGGCGTGCGGAGGACGCCGATTACCCGGCCCTGATCTCCATCGAAGGGAGGAGTACGGGAGACGAGGAGGACCAACTGGTGGACCTGCTCCGGTTCCTGAAACGCAACCGGGTGATCGGCGACTATTCCCAGGTGGCTCTGCTGCTGCACAGCGTGCGCGACGAGGTGGCGGGCCGCTACATGGACGCCCTGGACTATGCCGACATTCCCGCCGCCTTTCCCCGGCGAGGATCCACTGCCGATGCGACCGGTCGACGCCGGGGGCCCGGCGAGGTGGCGGTCACCACCATCCATCGGGCCAAGGGGTTGGAGTGGGACGTGGTGGTGGCCGGTTCTCTTGACTTCAACAACCGCGACGTTGACCCGGTGGGCCGGGTATTGCTGCCCTACGCCCGGCGCAGGCCCCTGGAGCCCGACGACCGCATCGCCGGCTTCGATCACATGCGGCAGCACTACGTGGCTTTTTCCCGGGCCAGGCGTTTGCTGATCCTGAGCTCGGGAGAACCTCCCCGGGCGCGGTTCGATCCCGTCCGGCGGATGGCCAGGCCCTGGGCGGATCTCACCGGCGGAGAGCTGAAAGCGCTGGCGCGCCAGCGCTTCCGGCCCGGTCCGGCCGAAGCTCCTCGCGACCCGCATCGGTTCCAGCCACCGCCGCCGGGGCGGGTTTCGGATTTGCATGCGAAGCGGATCGTGGTGCGCATGGGACCACGCGGTGCTCAGGGCGCCCCTCCGCATGTGAGACGCGCATGACGTGAGAATCGTGGCCGGAACCGACTTGACGGAAAACCGCCGCGACGAAGCCAACAACCGATTACCACGGGAGGAAGCAGACGCAAATGATCACTCGACCCAACGGCGACCATTGCCCGCGCGGCCCACCTGCAGTGCGGGAGGCCGGCTCTCGGTCGCCAACCATCACCAAATCTCTCTCGCGCCGAATGCTGTGGGCGGTCCATTTGTAATCATGGGCCGCCCGCATTTGCGTTTGTCCCGCAGCCAAGGCACAACAATCACCATGAGGTGCAACGATGCAAGTAATAAACAACCTGACCAACGGAAACAACCAAACTCCGCTGAGCTCCGCCGAGCGCAACGCCATGGCCCAGTTTGAAGCCAGTGATCGCGGAGGAACCACGGTGTGGCGCCCTTGGGTGTCGGGCAACGGTACCTCGCCCCACTGCGTGGTCGTGGTCCAGGAAATCGGACGGTTCGCCATCACCTTCCTCCCCGGCAACTACGGGGTAGAGGACGGTATCTGGTATCGCCGCGGCGCTGACGGCAGAGACATCGAGGTGGCAGACCCGCTCGAAACCGTCTGGGAAGCCGGCATGGCGGCCCGGGATGAAATTCACCGTGACTTCAACTTTGGCGGTTTCGTCGTTCCGGTCGCCGTATTCACCGACATGGATCCCGACGAGACGATCCTGGAAGAGCGGGGGAGTCCGGGCGTCAAGGTCCTCTGGGGCCTGGACGACCTGGTGGAACGCGTCATCCGGCAACTGCCGGAAGACAAACGCCGGTCCGACCTCAGCTCCAAATACATCCAAAGGGACGTGAAAGCCTTGACCAGAGGCCCCTCGCCTGAAGGTGGCGCGGCCCCGGAAGAAGTCCAAGTGGACCTGGAATCGGGGGTGCTGAACCTCAACGACGCCAAGAGCGTCATCGTCAACGTGGCCAGCGGCGCCCGGGTGACCATTAACGTCAATGGATCCGCGGTGGATGGCGACGCGTTTCCACCGTTCACCGCCGCAGGACAGTAAGGAAAGGAGGGTGGAGTGGCCCTGTTTGGGCACCCTCCGCCCCCGGCCCAAATTCCACTTTGCTACTTTCGCACATTTCAAAGTCGGTGATGACAAGAAGCGCCGACGCTCCCAGAGCCCGGGACAACTGCGCCTACAGTCGAAACAGGGTGCTGGCGCCGACGCTGACACGCTCCGGTGAGCGGAAGTGCCACCGGAGGGTGGATGTTGGCGACGAACCGGGTCCGGCTGACCACCGCGTATTGGTTGACCCGTTGGTCAGCTTTTCTCCGGTATCACAATTGTCCGTGACGTCCTGGTATTCGACGTCGGGCAATTGGGAGGGGGCGTGCCGCATCGTCGCCGGGGAGGGCTCGTCGGCGGACACATGAATATCCAACACGAAGACCCGCGCCGCCTGAGTGCGGCGTAAAGGAGCAGCCCCAATGCAACATGAACATCTACATCCCCACCACCATCACGATGGGGAAATGCCGGCCAAGACCGGGCCACCTCTGTCCTGCTGACCCGCGGCGGCATCGACGGAGTATCTGCCTTTGTCCTGCGCCACTGGGGTCCCGGGGCCAACTGGCCGGAGCCGGTGTTCGGCGCCTGGCTGTTGAACATCGGCCGTTTTTGCCTGACGGTGAGGTATGCCCCCCACTTCCTACAAGGTGGGCAGTGGCGCGTCAATACCGGGTCGGGACCTCGGATCACGCCGTCGCCCTTGGAACAGGCCCGGGTGGAGGCGCTGTCGATCAGAGACACCCTGCAGGAGGGTCTGAACCGCCCGCTAACCGTTGCGCCGGCCCTGGCCTTGTTCGATACGGACCTCGACCGGCGCATCGAACGCCTGGCCCGCCGCAGGCGCATCCCGCTACTCTGGGGCCTGGAGGTCTGCACCGGTAAGCTGGCCGATGCCGCGGCCGGAGGCCGGCTCCTACAGCCCCTGGAGCGGTGGCAGGCCCTGGCGGAGGTATCGGCGCTCATGGAGTGCATCGATACGGTCGGCGCCGTCCCGTCCGGAAATCCCCGCCTGGGCTTCCGGTCCGCGTCGGCGTCATAGGGGACGCTGAGCCGCCCCGAAGCCGGTCATCACGGTCTTCCGCGCCGGAAACCGCGCTTTGGGGCCAAGATGACAGCCGCCCGTCCGGAACTGCAACATCAACGCGGGCTCGTTCACTGTGAAGGTCCGGCGCCCGTTGCGGAAGGACGCCTGGCCTCCGCTTCGTCCTGAAGCTGCCAGACCCGAGGAATTTCGTCACACCAACCACTATCCGCCCCGAGAGCGCAGCCCAAGGGCCCAGCAGGAGGCTCACGACCAGGACTGCCGGCGACGCTGGTGAGCCTTGGCGCCGTTTGCTCCATCAACCTGTATGGCAGGCATCCGCGTGGGAGGCGCACATCACCGGGGTAGTCCCGATCCACCAAGGAGTGCAGCCGCCGCGCCATTTTCCGGGCTAAGCCCGTATCGTTGCTCGGGGCGCAGCCCAATATCCACAATGCTGGACCGCATCAGGGTCGGTAGGAGGATAAGCCAAGGGAATGTTCATTGGTTCATACCTGGTGAGAATTCCGGATCCTACAGCGTTTCGCCGGGAGGCGGTCCCGTGCGGCCAATGTTCGAATTCTCGTGAACCGCTATGTTTGCGCTGCAACGAATGTCCATCGAGTTCCCGATTGGGCCTGCAACCTGCAATGGTCAGGGGTGGAGTACGGTACGTGTGAGTTCCTCACGCAATCGATCCACCTCGGCTTCCGCCTTTTCGGCCCTGATCTGTTCGCGCTCCAGCGCCATGGCGGTGGCCGCCACCGCCGACGGTTGCACCGCGTTGTCTTCCCTCAGTAACCGCAACTCTTCCGCCAACGCAGCTTTGGACTGCTCCAACTCGCGGACCTCTTCGATCAGCGACTTGACGGATCTCGATCGACGAGGGCGCGCCACGAGAACATCCGGTGCGTTCGCCAACGCACGCTCATACGCGTCATCAAAGGGTATTCCCCCGTTCAACACCGCCCCCTCCCATTCCGAGCCCCGCACCACTCGGGCACGCCGGTATGCCTCGGCAAAGCCAACTTTCCCTTCTGCAACGTTCTCCGCCAAACCAAGTGACCACACCAATTTGGCCTGGCTGATCAGCGTGGTGCCCACTCCGGCCAGGTCTGCCATCTCGTCGATCGCATACAGTCGGCCGGTGTCATTGGTAAAATCCACAGTGGCTGTGGATTTTTGGGGCCGTCCCCTGGCGCGCCATTCGCACATGGAGCGATCCAGGGTGATTGACGCCGACCAGTCGAAATCCTCCAGCCGACAGGTCTCCTCGAAACCGGCGCCATTGAGCCGCAGTTCGATGCGACGTTGGGCGCGGCGGCTGACCTCGTCGCTGAAGATGATCTCCAGGAAGGATGCGTAGTCCAGCTGATCCCTTCGGGCCAGGGCGATGCGCTCGGGCAGCGTGGCGGCCATGGGTCCCAGCTGCAGACGCTTGAGCAGGGGGGTGAGTTCGGTGATGCGGGTCATGATCGACTTCCAGCAGCATGGGCGAATACGGACCTGGGTCTGGCGAAGCGGCCGGCTGGCATGGGCTGCAGCAATTGGGGCATGGCCTCCTGTTCCAAAGCCCGCACCAGGATGCGCTCCACGCGGTTCACGTCGATGAGGTCCACGTCCAGCGCTCTCCATCAGGCGGCATCAAGACGCTCAGCGCTGTAGCGGTCCCCAAGCCTGATGAGCTCGTGCCCCTGCCTGATCTTCGACCAGGGATGCCGGTCGTCGAAGAGACGTTGGGCGAAATGGCCCACCGCCGGTCCCAGCAGCGCCGCGCTGCGTTTGATGCGCTCCGGAGCCTTCATGGTGTAGGCGGAAAGCTCGGCGGGATAATCGTCGACGTCGGTGGCGCGGCCGCCTTTGGGCTGACGCTGGCGGACCTTGCCCAGCTTGCCCCGGTGGTAGATGCGCAGCAGCTTGCTGTCCAGCTTGATTTCCACCCGCTGACCCGGTGGACAGGACGTTGACGGCACCGAGTAGAGCGCGTACTGGCAGGCCACGTGATGATCGGGATGGACTTTGGCGGTCCGCCAGTGGGAGATCTCGTAGGGCTCATCATCCCAGGCCAGTAGGGCATGACGCTCTTCATCCTGGAAAACCGCCAGCGGCTGTCGTCGCGTCGTGCGGTGGACCCGCTGGCCAGCCACCTCCGGGCACCAGCGCTGGGCATCACCACGCAGGTGAGCCAGTCCATTGAAATCGCCGCCCTTGAAGAGGCGCTCCCTGACGTAGGGCACGCTCCGCTCGACCTTCGGTTTGTCCTTGGGATGACGGACCCGGGCTGGGTCGACGACGAAACCACGATGCTGGGAGTATTCCAGAAAGCCTCGGGTCAGTCGCGGATGCAACCGGTCCGCTCCGGCTACGGCGGCGGGGAAATTGTCGATGACCAGGTAGCGGGGCACGCCGTCGAAAAAGGCCCATGCAGCCTCCAGGCCCGCGATCACATCCTCCAGTTTCTGGCTGTGCGCCAGCCAGACCAAGCAGTGCCGCGAGTACGACAGCACGATGATCAGCGCCCATACCACCTTCCCCTCGACCGTGGCCGGATCGGTGATGATACCCAGGCGGCCGAAGTCCACTTCGGCGGTTTCTCCCGGTTCCGTATAGGCCATCCGCACCGTGCGGACGCTGCGACGCCCCCAATTGCGCTTCATGATGAACCGGCGCAACGACGCATATGACACACTACAGCCCCGCGTCGCCAGTAACTCGTGGATGCGGGTCACCTCCAGCCGGTCCCCAGTCAGCCACTGGTAGATCTGGTCTGCCCAGGGCTCCAGCAGGTCCTGGCTGGGCATCTCCGGTCGCCGTGGTCCCACCTGGCCCATGGCTGCCAACCGGCTCAATTGCTCCTCAGTAGCGGCGGGCCCATCCAGGGCAACGCCCTCAGCTTCGGCCGCCGACACGTACTTGGCCACCGTGTCCCGCGACAAGCCGGTGCCCGCAGCAATCTGCCTCAGGCTATTCCCCGCCTGCCAGCGGCGGATCACTTCCTGTATTTCCACTCGGAGCACCTCCTTGTACGCCATCGCTGCACCCCAAAATCGAAGTGCGGCAATGGTCGCCGCGTTGGCCCCCACTGGTGGTCATAGACCTTGGCGAACTGGCCTATAGTTCATGGCGATTTCGCAAATTACTGGTACATAGTTCGTGGCGTTCTACAACGGGCTGCTGTCGGGGGCTTTCCGGCCCGAGTCGGATGTCCGGCGCCTGCGCAGCTACCTGCGCCAGCGGGCCATGCTGGTGGAGTACGCCTCTCACCACATCCAGGATATGCAGAAGGCGCTGACCCAGATGAACGTGAAGCTCCAGCACGTCATCAGCAAGATCCCCGTCTTGCCGGTAATGGATATTATCGGAGCCATTGTGAAAGGAGAAAGGGATCCGCAATAGCTGGCCCTATTTCGTCACCCTGGGGTGAAAGCGAACGAAGCCACCATCGTGAAGTCGCTACAGGGGCACTGGCGAGGGGAGCACATCTTCGAGCTGACCCAGGCCTTGGAGCTGTACCGGATGTATCAAACCAAGATTGATGAGCGCGATCGCAAGATTGAAGCCCAGTTGGAACAGTTTGAGGACATCACCGGCGGCGGCCGGACCCCTGCCGGAAAGGGCCAGCGACGCAGTCAGGGCAACGCGCCCAGCTTCGACATCAGGATACACCTGTATCGAATGACCGGAGTGGACCTGACCAGGATCGACGGGATAGACGGCTTCACGGCGTTGAAGGTGATCAGCGAGATTGGCACCGACATGACCAAATGGCCCAGCGCCAAGCACTTTGCGTCCTGGCTGGGGCTCAGCCCCAACAACCGCATCACCGGCGGCAAGGTCATGAGCTCAAGAACGAAACCCAGCGCCAACCGTGCGGCGGCGGCATTGCGCCTGGCGGCTCACGGGCTGCACCGCTCCAATAGCCCTCTGGGCGCCTTCCTGCACCGGAAGAAAGCCCAACTGGGCGCGCCCAAGGCCATCACCGCTACGGCCCACAAGCTGGCGAGACTAATTTATTCCATGCTGCGCTTCGGGCAAGACTACGTGGATGCTGGCGCAGAATACTACGAGAGTCAGTATCAGCAACGGGCCCTCCGCACCGCGAAACGGCGCGCGTACCAGTTGGGCTATCAACTGGTGCCCATCTTAGATGCTGCAGACCATATTCTGGGCGTACCTCTCAACCCGGCGGCTTGAACAACCCTGTTAGTCGGGAGCCCAGGCCAGAGCCTCTGCACCTCCGATAGCTCAGGGTTTCGTCGACATCGGCTGGATGACGTGCCGGTATGCATCATCACTATCCTTGCCGCAAATGCCGGTTGCGTTGGACCTCGGTGAAACGGAATTGATCATCAAAATCGTCTCCGCCCCAGCTGAACAACTCGCCATGGTTTTGATGGTACCCCCGATGATAACGCTCCAGGCGCCCGAAATTTGTTGACCCAGGTTCGCACGGTGTTTGTTCATTGTTCTTGGTATAAGCCCCCCTGGCTCCCAGAATGTGAACCAATTGACTGGATTTACAGGGAGAATTCTGCATAGGTCACAACATGCGGTGTGATGCGATAATTTGACTGATTTTACGCTGATTAAACGAATAAACGCTCGGTGGCGCATTGCACTGATGTATTGACGCAATTCATTCCTGTTTTTGTGACCTTACCGTTGAGAACCAAGCGTGTGCCACGCATCCAGCGCCCCCAGCAACCTGGGTTAGGGTGTGCTGGTGACTGCCGGCTGAGAGAAGGCTCAGCCGATGCACACCAGTGCACCGTCTCGACAGTAGCATCTCGGAAACCCGGCGCGATTTCAACAGCCTCTAGGCCGAACAGTCCAGATGATGAGCACTGCGGCCGTGGTGCGCAGGTTGGACACCACCTCGGGGATGCCCTCGCCGCCGTAGTGTACGTCCCGCCAATCGGCGTCGCCGGTTTCGCGGATGGAGCATCCCACGATGCGTTCCCAGGCCACGGCCTGGGCGTGCGTGCAGTACTCCAAGTGCCCCAGGCTGGACACGCGGTGCCGCTGCAGCGTCACCGTGGTGCCCCTCGGGTGATGGTGTCCCGCCTCAACCAGATTGGCCGATTCCTATTGCCTCATCGCAGTTACCGAAACTTTAGCACCTGGGATCCAATCCGATCAGCGCCAGTTCCGGCAGTCTGATCAGTTCCGCGAAAGGCTCGGCAGTCCCGGCGTAAACCAGTTCTTTGGCCATGATGCCGCGCCACTCTTTCGCTCGGCGCTGCATGGTCCGCAACTGCGCCTTGCTGAAACGGTCGGGACGCTCCGCTTGCAACCTGGCCATCAGCGCCTTGCTGCTGGCATCCGGTTCGGTTTGCAACCAGACCAGCACGTTGCCCCAAACACCCTCGAAGGGATCCTTGCGGGCTCGCCAGTGCCGTTGGCCTCGGACACGGACCGCGTGAATGGGTCGGACTTCGCCCTGCCGCCACAGCCTGCGCAACTTGGCGAGGAACTTGCTCAGGCTTTCGCCGGACGGGGTTTCCTTCGCCTCCGGTGAAGTCGCCACCAAAGCTGACTGCGCTTCTCGTATGGTATGCAGCAATAGCACCGGGTCCAACCCGGACCGCTACAGGACCAGCATGGCCCTCATATCTTCGCCGAAGGCATCATGCTGGGGTCAGACGGTGGCAGGGCGTGGTCGGTGAACTGTCACGCTTGACGGTTGCGCTTCCTTCCCGGGACTTGTCGATCAACTTGAATGAGGGCTGTAAGAAGTTCACATACACACGCAGCGCACCGTAGAGTTGCGCCATGGCTTGACCGGCGACCTGACCCGAGTAGCGATCATGGCCGACGAAGCGGCGCACTACGTTGCCGTTCTTCTGTTCAATCCACGCCTGGTCATTGCTGCGGTACGCCCTGGACCGGGTGAACTCGATGCCGCGCTCAGCGCAGTATCCGATCAGCGTCTCGTTGATGAACACGCTGTCGGTGGCGCCCACGCTGTGGATGAATGATCCGGACAGCGGCCCACCGCTGTGAACCACCAAGTCTATTTCCAGAGAGCCCGGCGGCGGTCCGTTCCAGTCGTTGTAGGTGCGCACCGGAGCGCGCTTGCCCATCGACCATTTACGCCGGCGCCTGCACCGGCCGGCCACCGTGGTCTTCACCAGTCTGAGCAATCGATCCAAAGTGGCGGCACTGGCCGACAGCACCCACGATTGCACCTCAGGGTCCAATGCGAGATGGCCATTGCGCTCTATGGACTCCACCAGGTGGGGGACCGCCGCCGTCACCGTTTCCGGCAGATGCGGTCTGCGGTTTCCCAGATGGCGATCACCGCCTCTGTGATCGCCTCATCGTAGATACGCTGGCCTTGTGCCGACGCGGAACCTCGTCGACCTCGTCAATCTGGCTGAGCAACCTGATGCCGTGTTTGCGATGGTGTCCGGTGATCGCGATGAACTCGTCCAGGATACGGCTCTTCTCCTTCTTGGAAGAACTCCGGTAACGGTCTCTCAGCGTGACCAACCATTCCTGCTTTGCCATCCTGCTTATGCCAGCACCCACGTGGCTGCCTCCGCATTTTCGGTAACATTTTATTTGAGGCAACCACCTATATTGGGTAACGTTTTAGGTGAGGCAATGCGCGCGTCAGCCGCAATTTCCACACCGCCGACGATTACGCCGACTTCGTGCAGGAGATGGTCGCCAAGCGTAATCGCCTGGTGAGGAGGAAGCTGGAGCAGGAAATGGCTTGCCTACGGCCCCTGCCCCAACCCCCATGCCGGAATACGCCAACTACCAGTCCAAGGTGCGCCGGTGGAGCACCATCCAAGTAGCGGGACGGAGCTACAGCGTGCCCTCCCGTCTTATCAACAAGGAGGTACAGATCCGCCTCTATTCCGATCACCTGGAAGTGTACTACAAGGGTCACTTTGTCGAGCGCATGGCGCGGGTACGCGGTGATGGAGAAGTAAACGTCAATTACCGCCACGTGATCGGCTCCATGGTGCGCAAGCCGGGAGCTTTCGCCCGGTACCGCTTCAGGGAGCAGCTCTTTCCCTCCATGCACTTCCGCCTGGCCTACGACGTCCTCAGTCAGTGGCGCGGGGAACGGGCTGACGTGGAGTACGTGCGGGTCCTGCATCTGGCGGCCACCACCATGGAGGCCAATGTGGACAGCGCGCTGTCCCTGCTTCTGGAGACCAGCCAGCCCTTCGACTACGCCGAGGTGCGTGATCTGGCCGAGCCCAAGCCGCCAGAAGTGCCTGCGCTGGTCATGACCAGAAAGCCGGACCTGAAGATCTACGATGGACTGCTCACCGTCAGCCTGGCCGGCGCGGGGGTGTGCGGATGATGGACGCCGACACCAGCGTGATGCAGGAGCGCATCGGCGAGCTCTGCCACCAATTCAAGATGCCCACCATGGGCGCCCAGTCGGTGGCGCGTTTCACCGAGGCGGGCCACGGCGACGCCCTGTCCACTTTCCTGGAGGTGCTGGAACAGGAAGCCGAGGATCGCCGCCACCGGCACATCAAGCATCCAAACTCCCTGCGGGCAAGACCTGGGAAGCCTTCGAGCACCACCGGATGCCTCTGGCACTTAGACAGCAGCTGGACCAACTGGCCCAGGACAGCTTCGTGGAGCACGGCGTCAACGTGCTGGCCTTCGGGCTGCCCGGCACCGGCAAGACCACGCGCTCTGCGCCCTGGGACACCGCCTGGTGGAAACCGGCCACTCCGTCCTCTTCGCTCCGGCCTACCGCCTGGTGCAGAGCCTGCCCCTGCGAAAGCAGGGGACCTGCTCGCCGCCAAGCGTGACTTCGACCTGCCCCGGCAACTGCACAAGCTGGACAGCTTCGACTTCCTGCTTCTGGACGACCTGGGCTACCTGCCCCAGATCCCGCCCCGTGCTTGACACGGGGGCAACGAGGAGTCCGAGGTTCTCTTCACCCTGATTGCCGAACGCTACGAGCGCAGGTCGCTGGGCATCACGTCCAACCTGGTCTTCTCGGAGTGGGAGCGCATCTTCGCCAACCCCATGGCCACCGCCGCGGCGATTGACCGGGTCGTCCACCACGCCGTCATCCTGGAATTCGACGTCCCCAGCTACCGGACTGACGCAGCACAGCAACGCGGCGGGACTGCTGCGGCCGAGGAGGTGAACCGGCAAAACTAATCGGCGATAAATCGGCAAATCTGATTGACGCGGGACAGCTACGATACCCAGTGCAACGCAGCCTGCTCCACCATCAACTGGCACTTCAGCGCTGACGATGCCAGGACCAAACTTCATCGCTTCTATCGCTGCCTTTCCAATGTTGACTGAGTACTAGTGTCAACTGTCACGCTGCCAGCCGTGTACCCGGTCAAGCCCGCTTACGAAGACGCTACGCTCCGAAACTATCTACCGGCCGGCCCCGGTGAAGCCATACCGTCCCGGAGTCCCCCACCACGTTCCGCCGGCGTACCTCCTCCACGGGGGCAACCAGCATTCGATCAGGACCGAGGTCAATGAAGTTTTGCATTGCCTCGCGCTTGCACACGCACATCAACGGGAAGTCGTCGCTTCTGGATTGGGAGTGGTAACCGCGGATTTTTTTGCCCACTCTCGCCTTGGCCTTGGCGCTCAATTCATACTCGACATGGAACCAAGTCGGCCCAAATGGACTGCGCTTCACAAGGATCATGGCGTCCGGGGCCACCTGGCCACGCGACCCCATGACATCGTGAAAACGCCATCCAGGAGCGACTGGACATCCGGCGGCTGAGAACCATCCCACCAGTGTGGCCAGTCCTTTCTCGTGCGTCCCGATGCGCCCGGTGTACAGCTGATCGACCTTTTCCCGGCTGAACATCTGGCCGGGCCTCCCGGACCAAACACGATCGCGGCGCGCTGCTATCGAAAGCCAGTCTTTGCTGGCGGCGAGGCCTCCGTTTGAGGTACGCCAGATCAGGCCCGATTCGATCAGCCAGTCTTCCGCCGCCGCGATCGATTTGCCGTTGAGCTTTGTGAGATCCCGGAGTGTCCCTCGAACCACGCCGGGCCACTGTTCGACCGTGGTCAGAAACCGCAGCAAATCCCTTGCGTTATCGCGGGCTGCCAGTTCGCGGACCAGCCGGTCCAACCGGTCCGGAGGGCGGGACCAACGGCTCATGTCTGCACGGGGTGGCCAACCGCGGCTGCCGGAGAGGTCGTAATCGTCATCGATTGAACTGGCGCCAGCGACATGGATCAGGCTGTTTTCGGGTCGTCCGAACATCTCAACGCCGCGGCGCACTAGCTCCGCCTGCCAGAGGTCCGGAACGATGACGCAAATCTTCCCGGGATCATGCCTGAGGCCAGCCCTCCCCCAAGCGTTCAGGTTGTCCACCAGATCCAGCGCGAGGTGTGACACCGACTTGCTGTCCTTCCAGACGCCGGACCACACGAAGGCCATCCATCCGTCGTTGAACCGGACCGTCGCATCGATCGCCGATTCGAAGCGCCAGGCGAAATCCACCAGCTTCCGGCCTGGCTTTTTCTGCAACGCATCCTCAATGATGAAATAGACTGACTCCAGCAAAGCCAGGCGTGACAACAGTGTATGTACCAGGTGAGGATTTTTGGGTTGTGGATCGTCGGGGTCCCAACCAGGGCTCCGGTCTATGGACCAGTATCTGGGTTGCCTACGTCGCGTGAAACCACAGTCCATCCCACCCACCAATCCGTCTTCCTTCAGGGTCGCGAGGGTGCGGTTGCGGGTAATGTATTCCTCGCCGTACATACGGTCCAGGTTCTGCCCGCTGGCCAGAGGGAACCGGCTCAACCGTTCCTCGATGGTGCGCTCTTCCGCAGTGAGCCTCCGACGCCTGCCGCGTTTGGATTTTGTGTCATCAGCCATGAAAGCCTCCATCCATGAGTTCCAGCCGTCAATCTATAGTCTCTCGTCAAACCGCCCCGCGCGCAGCAGTAGATGGGGCGCACGAGTACGGGTGGATTCATGCGACGGTTCGATTTGTTCGAGCGCAAACCGGGCCAGTCCCAGACGCACCAACGTCAGCTCCGCGGCGTGCGCCAGTTCCCGGTCCCGTGATTTCAATGCCTGTCGCAATGCCCAACCCACCGACGGATCGCCCAACTCGCCCAGGGCACGCACAACCTCCTTGTGAAACACCGTCGGCTGGTCGTCTTCGAGCACATCAGCCAGATATCCGGCGGCCCTGCGGTCTGCCAACCGGCCAAGTGCCCGCGCCGCGGCTATTTTGACGGAAACAGCCCGATTGCCGAGGGCGGTAAGAAGAGGTGGCAATGCCTCGGCTTCACCCGTCAAACCCAACAGGGCGACCACCATCGACCGAGTCCTGACCTCGGTGTCCGGAGAGTCGACCGTGGTGGCCAACTCCCGAACTGATACCACGAAACCAATCTGCCGCAACGACCGGAACGCCGCCCGGGCGATCAGGTCCGACTCTCCCTCGATGAGCCTCAACAAATGTGGCCTTGCCTCGGCATTCCTGAACCAACCCAGACCGGTTGTAGCCGCAGCCACCACGGCTGGTTCGGGGTCATCAAGTTTTCGCAGCAAGGCAGTAGATACCGAACGATCCTCCAGTAAAACAAGGGCTTGTACCGCCTCGAGGCGCACCCGGTCGTCTTTATCATCCAGGGCCTTTACCAAAACCGGTACGGCTTGTTTGTCCATGATCAATCCCAACGCCAACGCCGCATTGGCGCGGACCACCGGATCGACATCCATTACAGCCTGCCCCAGGCTGTTCACCGCGTAGGAATCGCCCAGAATGCCGAGAGTGTTGGTGATGGACCGCCTGAGGTCCCGAGTCCAATCATCCGAAGGATCGATGGTATGCCGGCTTTGGTACAGAGACCAAAGTGTTCGAGCCAGCAAACGGCCGTGCTCCCCGGTCCTGATCCGACACAGCGACTCCACCACCCGGCTACGGACTTTGCGATCATCGGTCAGCAACAGCGCTTCCAGGAAAGGTACTCCTACCTCTGGATCTTTAGCGACCAAGGCGCCAGCCGCACTGGCCTGCACCAGAGGTTCCGGATGACCGAGGAGGCGGTGCAGTATGGCCATTGCGTCCTCATCGCGGCGGTACCTCAGACGATCCGCCACCGCGACGTAGTAATCCTCAGGTTCTAGCGCATCGGCATCACGCACGCCCAACCCGCCCGCCGCTTTGAGTCTGACGTCTGGATCGTTTGACAAAAGGTCCTCAAGCTTCTCGTTCATCATTGGTTCCATCAGTGTCCTTCCGTCGCGCATTGCGTCTTCGGCCGCCCATTAAA
Organism: Dehalococcoidia bacterium; assembly: GCA_965203985.1. Classification (GTDB taxonomy): domain Bacteria; phylum Chloroflexota; class Dehalococcoidia; order Lucifugimonadales; family UBA3495; genus Bin87. Next base: position 44,525 of record CBDBDS010000008.1, on the reverse strand, counting down.
TGTGTCTCGTCTCCATATCGCAGCCAGGCACAGTCCGTTGCCCCGACAATGGATCTCCCTCTGATTCGATTGGGTGTGCTCGTCAGCATGGGCCGTTCGGCACCCAGTTCCCATACGATTTCTTCCATCCCTTCGCGGCATATCACCAGGATAGGGAATCCGTCGCGCCGCTCGTCAGACAGGGCTCGATTCAGTACCCCCCTCATTCTGGTTGTCTTGTGCACGTGTCGCGCATCAACCAGGTAATGCCAGCCCGCTCCGTACGGCCCTCCGTCCAGCCAAACGACTCCGTCGGGCCTGAAACTTGCGTCTTGCGCCAGCCACCCCGGAGCCACGCGGCAACCCGCAGCGTGGAACTGGACCAAGATGTTCTGGATGTGGCGCAGTCGCCGCCAACGTAGATCGGGATACTCCGCGGTTCGCTTTTTGCCCTGGCGCCGCCCGGGCAATCCAGACCACACGCCATCTCGCCGAGCGGATTTGGCAAGCGCCAGATCTTCGAGGCTATAGCCATCGCAATGCGGTTGGTGGATCAAATTCCGGGATCTAAGGCAGGCCAGACCTTCCGCGACATTCGTGCCGTTTATGCGCGTCAGTCGCCCCAGATGAGATGCCGATATTCCCGGGTACAGCTCAATCACTTGCAGGAGCCGACTCATGCGGCTCGCCGGGTCGTTTTTCAAGAGTTCTACCCACCTTTCTACGTTCGCCTTCAGTGGCGGCGGTTCCTCTCGTATGAAGGGGGGAATCCAACGTCGCGCGCCCCCAAGGCCCAACTCCCCGACCAGTTCATCATCGCGCAAATTCAATATGGCGCAGTACTCCTCCCAACCCCGTCGGCAAACCGCACGCCACACCTGCTCTTCCACCCATGCATCGGGTACCACGAAGAGGATGCGTCCAGGCCACGCCGGCTCCCCCCACTGGTTCCACCGGCGCAGTTCGTGCATACATTCCTGGAGTTGGAGATCGAGTTTTTCCCGTCCCTTCCAAAGCCCGGTCCAAAGAAACGCCGCCCATCCGTCGTTGCATTGAACCACCGCGTCGAACGGTCGCTTCCAAAGCCAGCGAACTATCAGAAGCTCACGCTCATCGTTTTCCTGGGTCAGTATCCCGACCAGGCGGTATACCGCCGAAACCATTTCCGGGTTGTTCCACAACCTGCGCACCATGTGATCGATATGGGGCAGCGGCCGGTCGTCGAAAACCCGGGCCCAACAGTCTTCCGGTATCCACGAGCGTTCACGTCGTTCGCCGCCGATATACACCGAAACGCTCTCCACAAGCTCAAGATCTTTGAGCTTCCCAATCGACCTATCGACTGCGGTCACGGCCAGACCCCAGGAGTAGGCTAATTCCTCGTGGCTGGCCAATGGCGAGTCGCCCAAGCAATCGAACACGGCGATATCAACATCGCTGAGCCCCATTTGGCGCATCACCGATGGACGGACCTGCGCCAAAGCACCCTCAACGCGCTCAGAACTGCCCGTACGGCGGCGGCGCCGACCCCTTCGCAGCTCCTTGGGGTCCGGGGTGCTACGAACCGGCAATTCCTGGGGTCGGGAGCTGTGAACCAATGCCTGAACCCGTGTGTTCCCCCCTTCTTGAACCGGGTCACTCCCCGTCGCTGGGGGTTCGTCTAGCGGCCGATGCGTGATCTCATGTCCATCGGATCGGGGCGGCGTGGCTGCGCCCTCGTGTTCAGGTGCGGCGGGCGGTTCCACACCGGTCGTGGTCGGATCTTGCGGCGTTCTGTAACGCAATCGGACCAATGGCATCCAGGCCGGCCACAGCGCGGCAGCCTCCTCGGCACTGAGCGCATATGGCGCAGCTCCCTCGTCCGCCAAAAACCTTAGCTCCGGCCACGCTTCTGTTGACCTGCCGGTACGCTCGATCAGTGCCCTTACAGCCTCCCTGGTCAACGAACGTTCGATGGGGCGATCGAGTGTCCAGGCTTGTGGTTGGCCGGTCAATTCAGTTACCAGCGCGGCCAACCTAGCCAAATCCGCCCTCGCCACATCTACCGTCTGGGGATCGTCCTGACAGATCGCCAGTAGTTGAATCTGCGCATGGAACGCTGGCCCGCTGGCCTTGGCATCCCAACGGTCGCGATGGTTGTTCGTCCCCCGTGCCCCATCGTCACCGGGAGCGCTCTTGATGAAGCGCTCTCTCCAATCCTGACCTGCCGGCCTCAGCGCAACTCGAACACCTAACCTGCCCGGGAACATATCGCCTCGGTAGCTTGCCAGGGCCCGCAATACCGCCTGCCACCGTTCGCGAGCGTCCTCAGGCGCATAATGGGCGATGGGCAGCACCGCGTGATCGGAAAGGTCCACGGGCTGGACCACCCCGCATTCGCCCTGTTTGAGATGGAGCCAACCAGAGTAGTCAAAATCGTCTTTTTGCATTGCCCCAAAGACCTGCTCGAGACGGGGACCGGTTGCGGATGCGGACGCACCGAAGCGGAGGAACAGCCTGTATTCGGTCATCCATCCGACAGTGTCCAGAGCGAATACCTCCCCGAGACCGTGGAGAGCACTCAGAGCCTGAGAGATAGCGTCCTCCGAGAGGAGCTCGCTTTTTCCCGGCCGGAATACTAATGTATTTCCGTCGTGGGTCACTTGCAGTGCCATAGTCATCTCCTTCTCATGTTAGAGAAATTAGTGGTTCTACCTATCCGGGACCGTGTCGCGTCATGCCGCGTTCAATGGATTCTGGTGAACCCCTGCGTCGGCCCAGCAACGATTGCCCGATCTTGTGTACGGCATGCAATCTTCAAGCCTGTAGTCCGGCACGGGTGAGTTCCAAACGCAATCGTTTCACCTCGGCCTCTGCTTTTTCGGCCCTGATTTGCTCACGCTCCAGCGCCATGGCAGTGGCCGCCGCCGCCGAACGTTGCGCCGCGTTGTCCTCCCGCAGCAACCGCAACTCTTCCACCAACCCAGCTTTGGACCGCTCCAACTCACCCACCTCTTCGATCAGCGACCTGACGGATCTCGTTTGACGAGGGCGTACCTCAGGAACATCGGGTGTGTTCGCCAAAGCACGCGCATACGCGTCATCAAAGGACATTCCCCCGTTCAACACGTCTCGTTCCCATTCCGAGTCCCGCACCACTCGGGCACGCCGGTACGCCTCCGCAAAGCCAACTTTCCCTTCTGCAACGTCCTCCACCAAACCGAGCGAGCAAATTACCTTGGCTTGGCTGATCAGCGTGGTACCCACTCCGGCCAGGTCTGCCATCTCGTCGATCGCATACCGTCGGCCCGTGTCATTGGGAAAATCCACAGCCACTGTGGATTTTTGGGGCCGCCCCCTGCCGCGCCATTCGCACATGGACACGACGATCAGCGCTTTTCCAGTCTGGCTCAGCTGCCGTTCGTGCAGCCCCTGAGCACACAGGAAGGCGACGGGATCGCCGCCGACGTATTCCTGAAATCGCACGCTCAGATCCAGCTCCCTGGCGATCGTGAACCGGTCCCAATCCCAGAGGACCTGGTCGTTCAACAGGATCACGTCCACAACGGTATCTGCGCCGCTCTCCCAGTCCGCGACCAACTGTCCCCGCACGGCGGCGCGCAACCGGTCCCAGGACGCCGGACCACGGTTCCCGAGCAGCCGACCCAGCTCGTGCTGCGCGTAGTCAATCGCCTGGTCCCCGTTTCGTCGCGCCACGGCCGGTGGCGGCGGAGCGTCGGGTTTTCCCAGTTGATCTTCTTCCCCTGCGTCGGGTCCCACTGAACTCGACATCAGTTCCAGTTGGCCATGGGAGGTTTCCGCAACGCGCCGTTTACCCTGTACCGCCATGATGCACCGCCTCGTTTCGACTGTGCCGCTGAAATCGGGCACACGGACATTATGCGAAATAGGCAGGGAGGGGCCCGATCGTCGATCAGCTGGCCAATCGAAAGCCCGGCACCAGCCGGCGTCAGGGGAACCAAAAACTCCGGTGTCCCGCAGTTGCTTCTCGCGCGTTGGTTAGCCCGCTTTACCACCGCCTTCCACTGCCGGACGCCGATGATTGCAACGCTCGCCTCGGGTCATCCCTCGTACTTCCCGACTACCCGGAAATTCCTGGGGGTCGGTTGCCGACCATTCCCGCTCGAACGCATCGCTTTTCGTCTGAAATACCGCTTTGTCGCATATATGCGGGTAGTAGAACGTATGAAACGATTATTGTTTATGTTGCAAAACGGGGGCGACGATTCTACAATCGCAGGACCGCTCGTGGTCAACCGGCACCGCATGACCAGGGGTGTGCGCAGCGGAGTCCGATTATCATTCATGTAGCACGCTTTGTGCTGAAAATCAGGTTGCCGCGGCTACCAGCGGGAATGTCTCGTCGACGCAAGCGACCTGGCGCGCATCAGCCAACATAAACGCTACGGGGGCATCCAAGAAACTCTGACGGCTCATGGTTGCTTCTCGCGCGTTGGTTAGCTGGCTTTACCAGCGCCTTCCCCTGCCGGACGCCGACGATTGCAACGCTCGCTTCGGGTCGTCCCCTATACTTCCCGCCTACCCGGAAATTCCGGGGGGACGGTTGCCCACCATTCCCGCTCGAACGCATCGATTTTCGCCTGCAACGCCGCTTTGTCGCATATGTGCGGGTAGTTGAACGTATGAAACGATTATTGTTTATGTTGCAATACGGGGGCGACGATTCTACAATCGCAGGACCGCTCGTGGTCAACCGGCACCGCATGACCAGGGGTGTGCGCAGCGGCGTTCGATTATTATCTATGTAGCACGCTTTGTGCTGAAAATCAGGTTGCCGCGGCTACCAGCGGCAATGTCTCATCTACGCAAACGACCTGGCGCGCATCAGCCAACATAAACGCTACAGGGATGCATCCGAAAAATTCTGACGGCTCATGGTTGCTTCTCGCGCGTTGGTTAGCCCGCTTTACCACCGGGTTCACCTGCCGGACGCCGATGATTGCAACGCTTGCCTCGGGTCATCCCTCGTACTTCCCGACTACCCGGAAATTCCTGGGGATCGGTTGCCCCCATTCCCGCTCGAACGCATCGATTTTCGTCTGAAATACCGCTTTGTCGCATATGTGCGGGTAGTTGAACGTATGGTCCGATTATCGTTTATGTTGCAAACCTGGGCGACGATTCTACGATGGCAGGGACGCTCGTGATCAAGCTGGCGCAGCATGACCAGGGGTGTGCGCAGCGGAGTCCGATTATCATTCATGTAGCACGATTTGTGCTGAAAATCAGGTTGCCGCGGCTACCAGCGGGAATATCTCATCTACGCAAACGACCTGGCGCGCATCAGCCAACATAAACGCTGCAGGGAGGCATCCGAAAAATTCTGACGGCTCATGGTTGCTTCTCGCGCGTTGGTTAGCTGGCTTTACCAGCGCCTTCCCCTGCCGGACGCCGATGATTGCAACGCTCGCCTCGGGTCATCCCTCGTACTTCCCGACTACCCGGAAACTGCTGGGGGGCGGTTGCCCCCATTCCCGCTCGAACGCATCGATTTTCGCCTGCAACGCCGCTTTGTCGCATATGTGCAGGTAGTTACAGGTATGGAACGGTTATTGTTTGTGTTGCAAACCTGGAGCAACGAATGCTACAATCGCAGGACCGCTCGTGATCAACCTGGCGTAGCATGACCAGGGATGTGCGCAGCGGCGTTAGTTTATTATTCGTGTAGCACGATTTGCGTCCCAAATCAGGCTGCCGCTGCGGTCAGCAGCAATGTCTCATCGACGTGGGCTCTGCGTGGTGCATCAGCCAACATAAACGATCCAAGGGGAGCACGATGAAAATCCATGGTTCAAACACCGTGGCCGCCGCGGGTGCCAGGGTTGCACTGAGATCCTTCGGCCTGGAACTGCGCAATGCTCGCATTCCTGCGGGCCTTCGCCAGGAGGATGTGGCGACCGAACTGGGCGTTTCGACCCAGACCGTACGAAACTGGGAATCGGGCAGAGTGGAACCCAGCGAGGAGAACAAGCGGCGGCTTGGCGAATTACTTGGCGAGGAGTTAGGCGATTTCGCGGCGTTTTACGAAGATTTGCACTCTGACAATCCGAAACGGAAGAAGCCAATCCTAAACGGGAAATTGCTGCGGGAAGCGCGTAGGGAAGAAGGTTTCACGCAAGCAGAGGCGGCCGAGAGGATCGGCGTGAACCGCAATACGGTATTACGCTATGAAAACGGCGCCTCACGACCATCGCGGGAGATCCTCGAGAAATTATCGCGACTCTACGTCAAGTCGCCAGATTGGTTTTACAGCGATGGATATGCGCCGCACTCGACAACGGCAGGTGAACACGCCAGAGAGTCGGACGCCACTACGCCGGCTGGCCAAGCCCGGATTTTGCTCGAACTGGCAATATCGGAAATGACTGACGAGGAGATCGCAGAATTACCCAGTCGTATCGGGCTAACCCGATTTCTCTATGGCGTTGCAAATGCCAAACCTGGTTGATGCCGAACCCTTCCGACCTGCGCGCGTATCCCTCGCGCGCGTCCCGGTCAACTTCCGAGGCCAGATCCTCAGGAATAGGCGGCCTTGCTGATCATAGTCCTCGCCGCCCCCGTGTCGGCCTGGTCACCAACCGGTGGATTGTCGGGCAGCACGGGTTACGGTCGGATCAAACGGCCTTTCTCCAACGTTGACCTTGTTCCGATGGCGTAGCCGCTCCCGCACCCGGCCGGTTCCGCGGCGATTCGTGCGCCAATTTTGCCATTCTCGCGACCACATGGTTACCGTTGCCCTTTGCAGTCGTCGCGTCGGGTGCGTCGACGCACGCCATTAGTGCCGATTCCCCGTGCAGATAGTGGACGAGAGGAACAATTTGCCAGGCGGTCCGGCGGTGGTCTGACCGCTCCGGCCATGGCAAAGGCCCCTGGGAACGAGCGCGATCTCACTGTCCCGGAGCATCAAGTGCGGTTCTACGCTGCGTGAAACCGGCACACCGGCGTGCCCCCGTCTGCCCAGAACGATCCGCCATACGCATCGGTGGATTTCGTATGGGGATTGGTCAGCATCACCGGTCCGCCTGAACCCGGCGGCGTGGCCGCTATGGAAAAGCCCACTGCAAGGGCCGATGCCTGCCTTCGTCCGAACGCGATCCACCATGCCTTGAGAATGCGGCGGCACCGTAAGAACCGACGGCGCCGGAAATCTGTTCCACGATGCATCTGGGCTCGCAGTTACTGGCGCTGCACCCCGGTTTCCGTACCCCGTCAGCGCGCTCTCGCCGGGATTCCCTACCATGTGCAGGCGGAGAAACATTTCGTGTCCGGAGACGATCTAAGGAACACCGCCGCCGCGATAACCGGATCGATCGTCGAATTGTCGGCACGCGATGAAACCGGAACCACATGATAGGAGGGCATACCCGATGACACAACGACTGGCATATTCTGTTAAGGAGGCCGCCGAGGCCCTGGGAGTCTCCGAATGGAAGATCCGGGAGGCCATCTACCAGAAGGAGATTTTCGCAGTGAACCTCGGTCGGCGCCTGGTGATCCCACGCTGGGCTTTGGACGACCTACTGAGTAAACCGGATTCTGAGCCTGGCGAGGGCGCGGGAAATTCGTGAATGGCCGCGCGTTGCGAATGGCAATGTGAAACTCTGTCAGCCATATCCTGTAGACGCACCCCAGATCGAGGCGTGATGGTGCATTCGGCTACGGACTGCTGCTCCGACGAGGCCGAATGGTCGGTGCTTCGGATTGGCGCGACCGGGCTGCCGGGCTGGTGTCCGCAAGATATGCGCCTGAACCGTCGACGAGGACGCGGTTTATGCGGCCACGACGCTCTTCTCAGGAACGGGATCGAAAAGGTGACAGCTGTCCGGTTGACAGCGCGACGACTCGCGCTGGTAATTTGGAGACACTATGACGGGAAGCATTCGGAAACGGGGACAAAATAGCTGGGAGATCACCCTCGATCTCGGCCGAGACGAACGTGGCAAACGCGTCCGCCGGTTCGTCACGGTCAAGGGCAACAAGAAGCAAGCCCAACGGCGTCTGCGAGAACTGCTGACCGAACTGGACGGCGGCGTCGTTCCGTCCAACGAGCGGATCCTGATGCGCGACTGGCTGGAGCGCTGGCTGACCGAATGCGTGGTCGGCCATTTGAGCCAGGCCACCGAGGATCGCTACCGCGGCATCGTCAAGAACCACCTGCAGCCGGCACTCGGGCACATTGAACTGAACAAACTGTCTCCAAGCCACGTCCAGGCTCTGCAACAGAAGCTACTGGAGCATGGAATGGACCCCGTCGGCGTCAACCTGGTGCGGGTGGTATTGTCCGGAGCAATCAAACACGCGTTGCGCATGGAGTTGATCATCCGTGATCCGGTCGCCGCGGCGAAGGCGCCCCCGGACCCGAACCGTGAGGCCGAATCGCCCCCAGTGGACATTGTGCTCCGGATGCTGGACTTGGCGGCCGAACAGGACGATTGGCTGTATGCCGCCCTGTATCTGCTGGCCTACACCGGAATCCGTCGCGGGGAACTTCTGGCTCTGGTGTGGAGCAACGTGGACTTCGAAAATGCTACGATTCGGATAGTATCCTCATTGGGAAGGCGATCCAACGGGCTGCAGTTGACCAAGCCCAAAACCGCCCGCGGAAACCGGACGATCAATCTGAACGCCGGCAGTTTGGAAGTGCTGCGCCAGCATAAGGAACGCCAGGAGCAGCACAAGGGTTTGCTGGCCGGCGCGTATGAGGACCAGGGGATAGTGTTCGCCGACGAATTGGGCAGATGGGCCAATCCCATGCGGCTGACTCGCCTGGTGCAGGGATTGGGGAGGCAGGTCGGCCATCCCAAGGTCAGCCCGCACAAGCTCCGCCACTTCCACGCGTCGGTCTCGCTCAACAAGCGCATCCACCCCGCGGTGGTTTCCGAACGGTTGGGCCACACCAACACTGGCATCACGATGAAGATCTATGCCCACGCCCTGCCGGGGTGGCAGGCCGAAGCCGCCGACGAGTTCGCTCGCTTCATGGAAGAGTCTCAAGAAGCTTTGCGTCAGGAAGATAACGATGGCGATATTACTGAGACAACGTGCTCTTGATTGCCGACCAATTGCCGACCAAACCGACCACGCTGGCCGGCATGAGCCGGCAAACAGCTTCAGTTTTGAGTAGGAAAACTACATACAACATGGCCCCACGAGCGGATTGATGCGTATCCGCCCCTCGGCACCACTTTCCCGATTTCCTACTCAGAAGCGGCCCCAGATGGGGCCGTTTTTGCTGTTTTGCCGACTCGTGGGCCATGCGCACAATGCAATCGATGGCCAAGGTTCTTCGATGAATAATTTGATGCGAGGCAAAATCTGTCTCATAACCGGAGGCAGCGACGGCATCGGCTACGCGGCATCCCGCGAGCTGGCCCGTATGGGCGCCAGGGTGGTCATCGTAGGCCGCAACGCCGCCAAGACCGAAGCCGCAGTGCGGCAGATCATCGCCGATACCGACAACCCGGCAGTTGAGTACCTGTTGGCCGACCTTTCGTCCCAACGTGAGGTGCGTCGCGTCTCCGCCGAGGCGATGGATCTGGTGCCTCATCTGGATGTGCTGTTGAACAATGCCGGCGCCATCTTCCTGTCCGACCAGCGCAGCGCCGAAGGTATCGAGATGACCTTCGCACTGAACCACCTGAGCTACTTTCTGCTGACCGGGCTGCTGCTCGAACATCTGCGGAAAGCATCACGGGCCCGGATTATCAACGTATCCTCTTGCGCGCATGAATCGCCGGGCAAGTTCCGGCTGGAAGACCTGCCTGAGCCTTCAGGTAATGGGGGATATTCAGCCTACAAACGTTCCAAGCTCTGCAACATCCTGTTCACCTACGAACTCGCGCGACGTCTGGAAGGCGAGGATCTCACGGTGAATGCCCTGCATCCCGGTCTGGTGCGGACCAACATCGCCCGCAACAACGGGTTGCTGGGTCGCGTGGTCAACTTCTTCATTGGAGTTCGCGGCATTACCCCCGACAAGGGAGCAGAGACGCCGGTGTACCTGGCCGCATCGCCCGAAGTGGAGAACGTGACCGGCAAGTATTTCGTGGACTGCCGCCCGGCGCCGTCTTCAGGCATCAGTTACGACGCAGACCTGGCCGCCAGGCTGTGGGATATGAGCGCATCCCTTTCTGCCGCCGGAGATCCACCAGCTACATTTCCGCTATCATAGGTTCGGCACCTTGATGAATGGCATCGCGGATCCGAGAGGATGCAGGAGGAAATACCTTGGGAACACTGAACTCAGCAGAGGTGGATGAATTTCTGTCCCAGCCCCTGACGGCGCAACTGGTTACCATGTACGCCGCCGGCACTCCCCACGTGGCGCCGGTCTGGTTCCTTTGGGATAACGGTCGGGCTTTGGTGATGGCCGACCGAGCGGCGGTCAAAGTGCGAAACATTCGCCGCAATTCCGCAGTGGCCCTGTGCGTCCCCACTGCGGATCATCCCTATTCGTTTGTGACCATCGAGGGCACGGCCGAGGTAACCGACGGCGGGCTGGATGACATGGTGCGCCGGACGTGCGTGCTCTACGAGGGGGAAGAGCGAGGCGCCGAGTTCGCCGCGGAACTTCTGGCAGACGAACGGTTGACCCTGATCGTCATTTCCCCGGGTCGTTTCATCTCCTGGAAAGAGGACGAGGAATAAAGGTGCTAAACTGCCGGTGTCACGGTCCTGGCCCAACCTGTGCCGCGGCATTCAAACAGAAAGGAGTGAGCAGTGCCTTACGCCAACATAGACGGAGTCAACCTGTATTACGAGGAGTACGGCGCCGGCCCCACGGTCATGCTGACGCCGGGCGGACGGGTGGACCACAATGGCCTGCGTCCCATGGCGGCCCTGCTGTCGACCCATTGCCGTGTCATCATCCACGACCGCCGCAACTGCGGCAAGTCCGACGTGGTGATCGGTGGCGAGCTTTCCGAGCAGCACCTTTGGGCTGAGGAGATGGCGGCTCTGCTGAAATACCTGGGCGCTGCTCCGGCTTACCTGGCCGGAGGATCCGCAGGTTCGCGCACTTCCCTGACGGTGGCGGTACGGCATCCCGAGGTGGTCAAGGGTGTATTTGTCTGGGAAGTCTCCGGCGGGCCGAGGAGCGCCGAACTGATGTCCCCCGGCTACTACGGACAGTACATCGAGGCCGCCGAGCGAGGCGGGATGGCGGCCGTGGCCGCTACCGAGTTTTTCGAGCAGCGCATCCGGGACAACGCTGACAACCGGGAACGGATCCTTGCCATGGACCCCGAGGAGTTCTGTTCCGTCATGCGCCGCTGGCGGGACCAGTTCTCCCAACCCAATCCGGTAGGAGACCTGACTGAGGAGCAGTTGGAGTCCATCACCTGCCCGGTGCTGGCTTTCGAGGGCAACACGCCGGACGACGTTCACCACAAATCTGCGGCGGAGAACGTGAAGCGGCTGGTGCCCCACGCCGAGCTGCTCCCGTCGGCGTGGACTCACGACGAATGGGCGGTCATCGGTCAGCACGACAACACCTTCCCCGGCATCGCCGCCACCAACCGCTACCACATGAAGTCCACTTTCTACGCCGCGCACCTGCTGGAGTTCATCGCCAGGGTCGAAGCCCGGCAGACTTCAGCCGCGGCCTGACCGTATCCCGTACAGACCAAAACGGAGGAACATGATGGGAACCTTCAGACTTTACTCTGGCGATGACGGCCAGTCCCACATTGAGACCATCGACCTGGACCAGACGCCCGATTGGAAGAGCGCGCGGGATGTCACCACCATCAGCTTCAGTGAAGCCCCGGCCGGCCGCTTCTCCGACTGGCACACGGCGCCGCGCCGCCAGTTTGTCATAGTCCTGTCCGGGCAACTGGAGATCGGCCTGGGCGACGGCTCGAAGCACGTCTTCGGCCCCGGCGACGCCCGCCTGGTGGAGGATATCACCGGCCAGGGCCATACAACCGCCACACACGGCGACCAGCCCTGCGTCACCTGCACCATCCCCCTGGCCAACCAGTAACCGACGCTGCGCTAGGCAGCAGTCCTTAAGGGGGGAACCCTGTCCGCGTGCCAAAGCTCATCACGGCTTGGAATTCTACGAAATTCGCACGAGATAACACGAGGTATGCGCATGTCAACCGATCAAGCAACTGACTGGTTAGCGATCGTGGAGGAACTGCGGGACAGGGTTCGCCACCTGGAGGACATTGAGGCACTGCGCAACCTCAAGGCGGAATACGCCGCCGCTTGCGACGACAATTACGACCCGGACCGGCTGGCTGCCTTGTTTGTCGAGGACGCCACCTGGGAAAGCCAGGGGATGGGCAGATACGAGGGCAGGGAGGCGATTCGCGAGTTCTTTCGCGGAATTTCCGGCCACTTCGTCTTCGCGTTGCATTATGGGCTGAACCCGCAGATCGAGGTTACGGGCGATACGGCGCGGGCTCGGTGGTACCTGTTCATGCCATGCACCGTGGGAGACACGGGCAAGGCGATGTGGCGGGCCGGCCTCGACGAGGAAGAATACGTGCGGGTCGAAGGCAGGTGGATGTACAAGAGCAAGAAGTCGGCGCCCTTCTTCCACACGACCTTCGAAGAGGGTTGGGCCAAGCAGCCGTTCATCTAGCGAGAGACGATGTCAACCGATCGGCGGCGCCTGGTTCAACCCGGCAATCCGCTCGCACCACTGCGCCGCGCCCAGGACCCGGCCCTCCTGCGCCCACGGCCCGCCGAACTGCACCGCCAGGGGCATCCCCAACTCGCTGAGGCCCGTCGATACCACCACCGTGGGCAACCCTGCTGCCGACCACGGCGCCTGGAACGCCGCATCGCCGGTGGTGTTCAGGTCACGGGGAGCCGGCGCTGGCATCGCCGGCGTCATCACCACGTCGACCCTGGCGACCATCTCGCTCATGTCGGCGCGGAATTGCCGCCGCAGCCGCTGGGCCTTCAGGTAGGCCGGCGTGGGCATGATCATGCCCATCTCCATGCCGGCGCGGATGCGCGGGCCGTAGTCGGCGGCGCGCACGCGGTGATTGACCTCGTGGATTGCCGCGCACTCGACGTTCGACACGATGCGCTGGGCGCTGTGGATTACGGCGAAGCTGTCGGGCAACGGGATCTCCTCAACCTCGGCCCCGGCCTCCGCCAGCCGGTTCGCGATTTCCTCGGTGTGCGCCCACATTTCCGGTGTGGCGTAGTCGTGGAAGTACTGCCGCACCAACCCGATGCGCGGGGGCCGATCATGCTCGGCCATCTGTGCGCTGAAGTCGGGCACGGGTTCGCGCAGGCTGCCGGGATCGTTGTCGTCTGCACCGCTGAGGACGGTCAGCATCAAGGCGGCGTCGGCCACCGTGCGGGTCAGGATGCCCACGTGGTCCAGCGACCAGCTTAACGGGGCCACCCCATACCGGCTGATCCGGCCATAGGTGGGCTTCACCCCCACGATGCCGTTGTACGCCGCTGGCCGGCAGGTGGAGCCGCCGGTCTGTGAGCCCAGCGCCGCCGGAACCATCCGCGCCGCCACCGCCGCCGAGGAGCCACTGCTGGACCCGCCGGGCGTGTGCTCCAGGTTCCACGGGTTGCGCGTCGGTGAAGGGTCGGAGGAGGCGAACTCGGTGGTGACCGCCTTGCCCAGGATGATCCCGCCGGCCGCCTTGATATTGGCTACCGAAGTGGCGTCGAACTCCGGCACGAAGTCGGCATAAACCTTCGATCCGCAGGCGGTGAGCATCCCCTCGGTGAAGAAGATGTCCTTCAGACCCACCGGGACGCCGTGGATCAGGCCCAGCGGGTCGCCGCGCTGCACCTCAGCCTCCCGCTGCTGGGCCGCCGATAGCACGGCGTCGCGGTCGATGGTGACCCACGCCCGCAGGTCGCCGTCCAGCGCGTCGATGCGCGCCAGCAGCGACTCCGCCAGCGCCACCGGCGACAGGGTTCCCTCGCGAATCTGGGCGGCGGCTTCCACCACCGAAAGCTCGTGGAGTTCAGGCATGATTCAACCTCGTGGACGGCGGCGCTAGCCGAATCGGGCGACCGCTCTCAGGCGCAGCTCTGCTATATCCGATCCAAGTCGTTGCTCTGGGTCGTGTTGTCGAACCCCGTAGCACGGGGTACCAAGCCGCAAGATACTCCGCCGACGCGTGGCCGTCCAGAGCCGGGCACGTCTCACGCGTACTCGCTTTCCGTCAATGCGTACGGGCATTGATCCAGGACTGGTGCTGGGACATGGGCTATGTGCGGGGCTGGTCGGGCTGGCGTGGTAAGTGGTACAACCGCTGGGAACAAATCACTTGCATCCCCCGCATACACGTCTGCATCAGACAATTGGGCGAGGTCAACAAAGATGGAATTCCGCAAACTTGGCAACCTGGACGTTTCAGTCATCGGCCTGGGCACATTACGAACCTTCGATGTTGCCGACCAGGATGAGATCGCCGTCCGAAGGCAAATCGTGGACAACTGCCTGGACAGCGACGTAAACCTGATCGACACCGCCGCCTGGTACGGCAACGCGGAGCAGGTCCTGGGTGAGATCACTGAGGACCGCCGGGACCGGTTCTACATCGCCACCAAGGTGCGCACCGAAGGCAAGGAGGCTGGCGAAGCCCAAATCGCCCGTTCCTTCGAACTGCTGCAGACCGACTACATCGACCTCTTTCAGGTCCACAACATGATCGACTGGCAGACCCACCTCCCCACTCTGGAGGGGCTCAAGGGAGAGGGCAATATCGGGATGGTGGGGGTATCTGCGATGGTGCCCGATGCCTACCCCACCATCATGGACCTGATGCGCCAGGGTCGAGTGGACACGGTCCAGATCCCCTATAACGTAATGAACCGCACCGTCGAGGATGAACTGCTGCCCCTGGCTGAGGAACTGGGCACCGGCGTCCTGGTGATGGAGCCGTTGCAGAAGGGCCGCTACGTCTTGGACCTGAAGCATCAGCCGGACCTCACGCCACTGCGGGACTACGGCATCCACACCTGGGCCCAGGCACTACTGGCTTGGGTCATTTCCGACCGACGCGTGAGTTCGGCCATACCCACCACCTCCCGCCCGGAGCGCATCCACGAAAACGCGCAGGCCGCCGAGGCATCCGGGTTGCCCCAACAATTTCGAGACTACATCCGTTCCGAGGCGGAGCGGTGTTTGTGAGAGGCAAATGACGTTCGGGATCAAAGTTCGTCTCAACTTCCTGGCATCCTCTCTCCGCGTGGGCAGGATCCACTTTGGCAGGGCAGGCCAAGAGCAATGAACTCCAACGTCGCCTTCGAGCGGGAGGCGCAAGGGCTACGTCATAGTAGGGGATTCCTTTGAGGCAGATGTTGCTGCCGCGGCGTCGAGATTGCCATGGCGCCACCGCCTCGCAATCACAACCCCCTGAAGTCTGAACAGTTACGTGATAACGTCACAACGCCGTGTACAATGCCAGCCATCGGTTGATTGCCCAATCATACTGAGGATCATTATGACGACGACACATACGGGAACGTTTCGCCGTTTCACCACTGCCGAGGCGGACGCTATGATCGCCGCCGGCCTCGTGCCGGCCAACGAGCGCGAAGATGTGGCCGCCGGCCGGCGTTTCACCGTGGACGAGTATCTGGCGCTGGGCGCCGCCGGCATACTGGCGAAAGAGGAACGAATTGAACTGCTGGACGGGGAGATAATCCAGATGGCGCCCATCGGCAACCGGCATTTGAAAAGCGTTGACTGGCTGGGCCTCCTCATGCAAGAAGCCATCGGACGCCGGGCCATGGTGCGGGTGCAGGGCTCCATCCAACTGGATGACGCCAACTCGCCCCAGCCGGACATCGCGGTCATCAGGTGGAGTTCCATCAACGACATTGGGCCGGTATTGCCGTCCGACGTGTATTTCCTGGTCGAAGTCGCCGACAGTTCCCTGGAGTTCGACCTGGGGGACAAGTTGGCGCGGTACGCCGCCGCCGGCATACCGGAGGTATGGATTGCCAACCTGCGCGCCGGGGAGTTGGTGGTCAACACCGACCCGCAAGGGATGGCCTACACCAACGTCCGCGTCATATCTCTGGGCGGTCGGATCAGCCCGCAAGCGTTCCCGGACATAACGCTGGCGGTAGCGGATTTTATTCCCGCAGTCGGCTAGCGTCGGGGCGAGCGCCGCCCACCGGCCCCCTGGAATACACCGGCGCCCCTTTCCAGCTCAGCGGAGACCCCCACCATGCTGGCTCGCGCCCCTCTCTTGGGCGAGCACAACGTTGACGTGTACTGCGGGCTGCTGGGATATGCGGGGCGGGAACTGTCGGCGCTGGCTAGGGCGATTTAGAGCAGCGTCGCAGTACTTCGTTAGGGCCTCTTAAACGTGAACTCCAGCAGGTTGTCCGTTCGGTCATACAACATACGCCAGCGGTCTATGACGTCCCTGCCCAGCAACGAATGGAGCCGGTTTACGCTATGGTTGGGGTTGCTATCAGGCTTAGCGATAAGCACCTCAACTTTATGTGTGCGAATTTCCATTTCCTCAGCGTCAACAAATTCCAGGACAGCTTTCTCCCTGAAATACTTCGCTGCCCCGCCTACGCCGTCAGATGTAACGGAGGATTCCAACTGACCAAAGGGAATGCGAGCGGGCCGGCCATCTCTAGGATGGATACACGTCGCGTACGCTCCAGTGTCTACTAGGAACGTCATGTGCCTGGTTATACCGAAGCGTGGCAGTGTTAGGTAGCACTCAACAACAGGGAGGCCATTCGACTGGATTTCGCCTTTGATCATAGTATCAATGTATCCAAATTGTGGTCCAGAAACTCAATCACGACGTTCACATCCCGCAGTCCACGTTTATCCAGAATTTCCAGGAGTTCGTCCATAGTTTCAGCCACGAACAGTTCTCGGTTAGGGGCCATGGCAATCCATTGATTAGGGTATTGCTCCGTTAATAACTCAACATCCTCTCGCATCCGTGATGCCAGTTGCCGGTACTCTAACATACCTTCAATTTTAGAAACCTCCTCAACACTACGCGGCGCGGTTTCTGTCGGACCAGTTTGAATACTCTCTCCCACACGCTCTAAATTCAGCGCCAGCAGCCGCTCCAGCACCTCCGCGTCCACCAGGTCCGCCGGCCAGCCATAGGCGTCAGCCACCGCCGCATCCAGCACAGCGTGTGCATTGTCCAACCACGTCGGACGCGCGTTGTACAAGTTGGTCAGCGTCCGCGCATCGCTCTCCCGGAGCCGGTTCAGCTCGGCGGCGGCCAGAGCAATCGCCTCCCGCTGCTCTCCAATCGGCTCCGGGAATGGGAACGTTTCAAAGCAAGTGGTTGGCGTGTAGCGCAACCCGCTTTCTGCCTCCCGCAGTTGAGTGCCCATCGCCGACGCCCACAAGGTATGTATGCGACTTTGCAACACGCCAAAGAAATAGTCGTCATCGCGGGCGAAAACTATTATAGTGGCGTCCGGTAGCACGTCGCCGTCAATCCATGCAAACATCCGATGCCTTGAAACCATGCTGGTTCCTATATAGCGCTCCATGCCTGTCAACGCTTGCCGCATTTCTATGCGCGGCCGGCCATGTAGCCACCAATAATTTCTAAACCTTTGGTCTCTATTTTTATCCCGCAACGGCTTGACATTAGCCAGCACATACTCAAATGGCGCCTCATAGAGTGCAGCATCAGATTCTGACATATCGATGCCAAAATCTATTATCCACATATCACGAGGCCTCTGATTTACATCTCGGCCAATCATCCAGCGTTTCACAACGTCGCTGTTAGGCTTGCCATGAGGATTCCGTTGACGCAACACTTCGTCGGCAACATCCGCGGTGATTTCAAAGGGGCCAACCTTGATGTCGCCCATAAAGCTGATACCGGAGTTTTCCGGCAAAGCTTTTGCCTTCGTCACATCCGCGCCGGCAGTCAAGTCAGCGTTGATTTTTACAACCTCACGGCCGTCCAACGCGCGCGCAGTTTCGCTCCCGTCGTCAAAGCAGATTATCGACGTGTGTACCGTAGCCCCGTCCAACACCCAATCTTTATCTGATATGGCCGCAAAAATATCCCCTGTTTCCTTGATACGCGCTAGTGCTCGCCGATTCGACTGGAACCGTATCGCTTGTGTCGCCAGCAGGCCAACCCGTTGGGTTGCGCCGCTCTCAATTTGCCCCCGCGCTTTCTCAAACCAGTAGCAGCACAGGTCGCTGGAGTTGGGAATACGGTTGCCATACAGCCCATACACCGCATTCACGTATTCATCCCCCAGCGACTCCCGGAACGGGAAATGTCCCAAAAACGGCGGGTTGCCCACGATGAATTCCGCCGCCGGCCACTCCGGTTCCGCCGGATTGTCCGGATCCGACAGGTCAAGGATGGCGTCCGTCTGCCGGATGGTGTCCAGCGGGGTCAATACGGGGCTTTGGGTGTAGGGAAAGCCGTTGGCCTGGTGCCACTGGATGTAGCCAATCCACAGGGCGGTGCGGGCCAACTCGGCCGCGTAGGGGTTTATTTCCAGCCCGCGCATCTGGTTGGGCTTGACCGTCGGCGACAAGCCGTGCCAATCCTGGGCGGCGGCAAAGTCAATCACGCGCTTTTCCAGGTCCAGCAGGCCGCGCAGTGCCAGATATAGGAAGTTGCCGCTGCCGCAGGCCGGGTCCAGCACGGTTACGCCGGCCAACCGTTCCTGGAATTGCAGCAGCCGCGCCAAGGCCCTATCCGTGGGATTGTCAGAATCAGGATTTTCAAGATTTTCGGATTGCCGGGATTGTGGGCTGTAATCCGGCAAATTCCGTAATCCTGATAATCCTGCTTCTGACGATTCCGGTCCCTCCAGCAGCTCCTCAATCTCTTGACGGGCCGCGTCCCACTCTCGCTCCAGCGGGTCCATTATCACCGGGTTGATCACCAGCATGATGTCGTCGGCGCTGGTGTAGTGGGCGCCCAGGCGGGCCCGCTGGGAGGCATCCAGGGCACGCTCAAAGAGGGTGCCGAAGATGGACGGCTCGATGTTGCGCCAGTTCTTGCTGACAGCCTCGCCCAGGCGCTGCACGGCGTTGGGACTGAGTTCAACCGGCTCGTCAGGCCGGAACAGGTCTCCATTGAAGTGGGCGATTTCGTGGGGGCCGAAAAGGCCGCCGCCGGCCATCTGCTCAAAGAGGTTGGCGATGGCGCGATTGGACAGATCCGGCCGCTGGCGGTTGGCGGTGAGAATGTCGGCCAGGACGTTCTCGGGCAGCAGGCCGGCGTCCTCGGCGTACAGGCAGAACACGATGCGATTGAGGTAGCGGGCCAGCCGTTCCGGGTCGTCGGTGTGCCGCTCCATGTCGGCGACAATGTCGCGGAAAAGCTCGGCGGTCTCCCGGGTGACGTCTTCCACCGAGCGGTTGGGGCGAAACTCGTCGGGAGCGAAAAAGCAGTTGCGCAGCCGGGCCCGCTGCCCCTCTTGATCCAGTTCAACAATCGGGATTTCGTGGAGAACGGTCTCCATCCCCGGAAAGTTGGTGCGTATCTGTATCCGCCGGAAGGACGATACGACCAGCAGCGGCGGGGTTTTCAGATAGACTTGATACCGGAGCAGTTGGTTGAATGCGCCCGGCAGTTGGTCGTCGCTGCCCTTGAACTCCCAGCCGAAACGGTCTTCCAAGTAGGCGTCGGCAAATCCGCCGGGAACCCACTTTTCAAAAGTGAAAGCGTTTGGGTTGTTGTAAGCGACGGGAGTGGGATGACCTATCAGGGCGCAGAGGTCCAGGAACATTTCCTGCGACGCTTGCTTCTCGCCGAACTGAACGTCGCGCCACTTGGCGGCGAACTGCGGCGGCGTCATTGCGGGGAGTTGGGGCGTCATATGGTAAGTTCCGCCACCGGCGTCAGCTTTTGTTTCACCGGGTCAACCGCCAGGTCGAAGTTCTCCAATGTCGTGGCCCCCAGCAGATAACGTCCTTCCCTGCCGAAAATGACGGGGCACGGCATGACTTCAGCGCCGACCGAAATCATGGCCGCGCCAATATCGTACGTCTCAGTCCTGCCGTCGGCCATCGTGAAGGTACGCTGCCGAGTTGGTGTCACTCCCAGCTGGTCCAGCAATGACGCCGGCATCATGGAGTGAGTCGCTCCAGTATCAACCAACGCAGATACCTGCACCGGGTTATCACCGTCGAGCCCGGATACGCTAATTTCGATTCGGAAAGTCCCCATAAATTTCAACCGTCCGAACCCATAATATCACCCCGTCGGCTGGCCTTTTAACTGCCCGTCCTGCTCCGCATGTATAATCCCCCCATCCCAGCGAGCCCGCCCCTTCCGGCGCGTTCGCATCCCACATCCCAACGGAGGCTATTCCTCATGGATTTTGGACTTGAAGGCAAACTGGCATTTGTGGGCGGCGCCAGCCGCGGCATCGGCAAGGCGATTGCGCTGGAACTGGCCCGCGAGGGCGCCGACGTGGTGGTCGGCTCGCGCTCCATGCCCGACCTGGAAGCAACCGCCGCCGAGGTCGCCGAGACCACCGGTCGCCGCGCCATCCCGATGTCCTTTGACGCCACCAACCGCGAGCAGGTCGACCGCGTCATCAACGCCGCCGCCGATACCCTGGGCGGGCTGCACATCCTGGTCAACAGCGCGTCCCTGCCCGGCGGTTCGCCGTCGGCCACCGGTCCCATCGAGGACCTCATTGACGAAGACTTGATCAGCGACTTCGACGTGAAGTTCGTCGGGGCGCTGCGCTGCTCCCGGGCCGCCATCCCCTTGCTCAAGGCCCAGGGGTTTGGTCGCATCATCAACATCAGCGGCCTCAATGCCCGCAACGCCGGCAACCTCAGCGGCGGCGCGCGCAACACCTCGCTGGTGCACATGACCAAGACCCTGGCCGCGCAGTTGGGCCAGTTCGGCATCACGGTGAACTGCATCCATCCGGGCACCACCCGCACCGAGCGCACACCGAGTCTGCTGGCCGCCCGCGCCGAGCAGTTGGGCGTGTCCCCGGAGGAGGCGGAGGCGCAGGACTTCTCCCCCGGCTCGGCCCGCGGCAACCACATCTGCCGCATGGTCGACGCCTCCGAGATCGGCTACCTGACCGCCTTCCTCGCCTCCGACAAGGCCTGGGCTATCACCGGCGAGCTGATCGCGGCCGGCGGAGGCACCGGCAACGCCGTGTACTACTAGCCGCAGGCAGGATTTCCCGGCGACGCATTTTGCGTCGCCGGGGTGGGGCTAGGATGGAAATACCAGAACGGCTCAGCGGCCGCGTAACCGACAGGCGGTGACCATGACCAACTCATCCGCTCCCCTCTCCGGCGTGCGCGTCGCCGATTTCTCCGTGCATGCCGCCGGACCCTTCGCCGGCATGATCCTGGCCTCCCTGGGCGCCGACGTGATCAAGGTCGAATCGGCGGCGCGCCTGGACATCACGCGCCGGCCTCATGCCATGTACGGCAAACCGCCCTCGTCCTTCGAGCAGGTCAACGCCAGCAAGCGGTCCGTCACCCTCAACCTCAAAGAGGCGCGCGCGCTGGAGCTGGCCTACGACCTGGTGCGCATCTCCGACGTGGTGCTGGAGAACTTCCGGCCCGGCGTCATGGACCGCCTGGGCCTGGGGTATCCCCAGCTGCGCGAGATCAAGCCGGACATCATCATGGTGTCCCTGTCCTCCAACGGGCAGACCGGACCCGAGGCGCGCTACGCCGGATATGCGCCCATGTTCGCCGCGCTGGGGGGCCTCGGCTACCTAACCGGCTATCCCGACGGGCCGCCGGTGGAGCTGCGCCACGCCATGGACCACACCGGCGGCATGATGGCGGCCTTCTCGGCGGTCGCCGCGCTGTGCGCCCACCGCAGTCACCAGGTAGGCCAGCGCGCTGACGTCGCCGTGCGGGACATTGCCACGGCCTTCATGGGTCATACCCTGATGGATACCACCATGAACGAGCGGGACGCCGCGCGCCGGGGCAACCGGGACGACATCATGGCGCCCCACGGCGTGTTCCCCTGCCTCGGCGAAGACCAGTGGGTGACCATCGCGGTGGCGGACGACGACCAATGGCGCTCACTCAAAAAGGCTATGGACAATCCCGCATGGGCGGATGCCGACGAATACGGCGACGCCTTCCTGCGCTGGCGGAACCAGGACAGCCTGGAGCAACGCCTGTCCCACTGGACGGCCACACGCCGCGCCGAGGAGGTAACGGCAACGCTGCAATCCGCCGGCATCGCCGCCTTCCCGTCGCTATCCGCGGACCAGCTCATGGACGACCCGCACCTTGCCCAACGCGATGCCTTTCCCACCACCGTTCATTCCGAGAAGGGCGAGCAACGAGCCGTGGCCCCGCCCTGGCGCTTCTCCGAAACGCCCACCGACCCCCTGCGCTGGACGCCCGAACTCGGTGAGCACAACCACGAGGTCTTCTGCGGCCTCCTGGGCATGGATGAAACTGAACTCACCGCGCTGCAAGAGGCGCAAATCGTCTGGTAACATTGGCATCAAAGGATCGTAGCAACGACCTCTGGAGAACCTACTGATGGACACGGTTAGCCTCAACAGCATAGTTATCCTGGTATCAGTTGTGCTGGGCCTTTACGGGATGCTGCTGGCCGCCATACTTGGAATATTAAGCGCGCTCTGGCTGCGTATGGGCAACGTGCAGCAGGAATTCGGCGAAGTGAAAGGCGAAGTTGGCGCATTGCAGAGAGAAGTTGGCGCAGTGCGGGAGGAAGTTGGCGCAGTGCGTGGAGAAGTTGGCACATTGCGGGAGGAAGTTGCCACCTTGCAGGAAAGATTCAGTTCGCTGGAAGAGCGCATGGATCGCAAGTTCAACGCCCTGGAAGAGCGCATGGATCGCAAGTTCAACGCCCTGGAAGAGCGCATGGATCGCAACCACAACCAGCTGATGCGGGCCATCCTGGCTCATAGTCATCGGCCCGACGGCCGGCCCACTTTCGACCTCCCGCCCGATTTTGAACCAACACCCGCCGACAACTGACACCCCTTGCCCGTTCTGTGAGCACAAAATGACCGATTACTCCTCGTACCAGCACCTGCTCATCGAAAAGTCCGACGGCATCATCACCCTCACGATGAACCGTCCTGAGACCCTTAACTCCACCAACTTCCGCCTGCATAACGAGCTCAGCCGCATCTGGTTGGACATTGGCGCCGACCCGGAGGTACGGGTCGCCGTGGTGACGGGGGCCGGCGAGGCGTTTTCCGCCGGCGGCGACTTCGAGATGATCGAGCAGGCAATCGACAACCCGGCCATCGTCGCCCAGAACACCAAAGAGGCCGGCGACATCGTCTACAACATCCTCAACCTGGACAAGCCGGTCATCTCCGCCATCAACGGCGTGGCCGTGGGCGCGGGCCTGGCCGTCGCCCTCATGGCCGACATTTCCATCGCCGCCGAGGACGCCCGCATCACCGATGGGCACATCCGCCTGGGCGTCGCCGCCGGCGACCACGCCGCCATCATCTGGCCCCTGCTTTGCGGCATGGCCAAGGCCAAGTACTACCTGCTCACCTGCGACTTCCTGGACGGCAAGGAGGCCGAGCGCATCGGGCTGGTCAGCATGGCCGTTCCCCGGGACGAGCTGATGGAAACCGCCATGCGCGTCGCCCGCCGCCTGGCCGACGGCCCCCAGCCCGCCATCCGCTTCACCAAGCGCGCCTTGAACCAATGGCTCCGTCAGGCCGGCCACACCTCTTTCGACTACTCCCTGCTGGCCGAGGCCCTGGGCTTCTTCGACGACGACGTGAAGGAGGGCCTGGCCGCCCTGCGGGAACGCCGCCGGCCGGAGTACCCGTCAGCGGCAGCCGACTGACGGCGAACGGACCGGGCCCCGCTGGGTGCAATACCGCCGATTCACCAACCGGGACACTCGAACCCATCCACCCACGTTGGCAGCGGCCGATCCGGGGAATTGGCGGCTAGTCTACCAGCGCCCATACCAGCGTGATCAGGCCGGCCGCGACCAGAGAGCCGGCCCACAGCAGGTCAAGGTTGATCCACCCCCTCCGCAAAAACGCCAGGCCAACCCGATAATAGACCACCACCGCTGCCGCCAGCATTGCCGCCAGCATGACTATGGTGTGCATCATGAGACCAACCAGCCACCATATCGGGGCGTCCGTCAAAGAGAGAAAGCCGCCGTGCTCGCCCAGATCACCGGCTATTCCCGACTGAGCGCCCGTTCCGGTCAGGGCCAACGCCACGGGCGCCAGCATCAGCCCGGCGCCGTGGGCCGTCGCCATCAAAAACGACCACATGATCAAGTCCCGGCCGTCCACGTTCATGCCCACCCAGCGGGGATGCCGGTAGTAAAGCGCCAATCGGAACAGGCCGAACCCCAGCAATATCGCGCCGGCGGCGATCCGCACCCACCGCAAGGGCAGAAACGCGCCCGCCAGTAGCAACGCCGCCATGACCACGGCCACGGATGCCAAATGGCCGACGGCGATGTATCCCGTGGCCGTGTACAACTGGATCGGACGTTGCCGTTGCAAAGCCAGGGCCACCGCGAACAGCCACCCCATGGCCGGGTTCAGACCGTGGAACAGGCCCAGCGCCGCCAATCCCAGCCACGGCCCCAGCGATGCGAGGGCCGCCGGGTCGGGGATCAGGGCGTGCAGCAGCACTGCCGGCATCACCGCTCCGACGGCCCAAAAGCCGACGTGATTGCGTCCGCTATGGGAAGCAGTACGTATCGGACGAGGCGTCGCCTCCCTGCAGGCGCACCTGGTGGGTGCGCGTCTTGCCGTAATCGACGAAGAAATCGGGGTTGACCGACATCCCGCCTTCAGGGTTCACGTCGATGCGACTGAGCCAACCGTTCAGCCCGTTGGGATAGAACTGGTCGTCCCAGGAGGAATACAGGGAATTGGTGAGATAAACCCGACGGCCGTCACGACTGATTTCCACCATCTGCGGCCCGCCGGTCAGTGCGGCTCCGTTGGGATGGGGAGCCTGGCGTACGACACCGCCCATTTCCAACTCGCCGGTCTGCTTGGGGTTGAAGGGGTCCGAAACGTCGAACTGCAGCAGCTTGCCGGTGCCCCAGCACGAGATGTAGAGGAAACGGTCGTCCAGCGACAGGTCGATGTCGGTGATCAAGGGAGGTACCGCGCCCAATGGCTGCAACGCCGGTGGCAGCTCCGAGGCGTCGGCGGGTTCGGCGGGGATGGAAATCACCTTGGTCGCGGCCCACTGGTCGCCGTCGCGGTGCCACAGGAAGATGGAGCCCGACAGGTCCTCGGTGCTCACGACCACCCCGCAGAAACCGTAGTGCCGGGTCGGATTGTGCGCCGGGCGCAGTTCCAGGGCCATCTGATGCTGCGCTCCCAGGTCAACCGCCTGGCGGTGAGCGCGGCGGCGCATATCCCAGAAGTGCAGCACGTGACCGTAATTCTGCCCAACTACATCCTCGAGTCGAGCCCCGGTTTCGAACATTTCAGGGGTGCCCCACTCGCTGGTCATCATGGTGTCAATGCCGATGTGCCACCAGAAATCGTAGGCCAGTTCTTGCGGCCCGCGGTCCAATTCCCAAGGCCCGATGGGCTCGAAGGTATAGTGGTCCAGCAGCATGATGCCCCCGGGGCGATCTCCTTCCGCGGAGCCCAGGGCGCTGACGTAAATCGCGTCCGGCCCGCAGTGAACGGTATGGGGGCGACTGTAGCCGGCCCGGTGCACCTGCTCGGCCTCAATGGTCTTGACGATCCGCGGCCGCTCCGGGTCGGGTTGCGTGTCGATGATGTAAATGCGGCTGTTGGCCAGGCTGGGAACCACCAGGTAGCGGCGCTCCAGATGGGGATGCGCCGAAGACGGGCAGAGCGCCGCGCTGCAGGCGTTCCAGTTGAAATGGTGTAACTCGTCGCCCACGTTGGGCATTTCCAATGAGTGGACCACCTGGGAATACGAGGCCGAGTTGGGGTCGCAGTCCACCACGGTCATCGCATCCGGTTCGCCCGAACCTGGGTTGAGGACGGCTACGTAGGCCAGACGCTCCTGCGGAGCCTCCATCGCCAGCCGCGCCGAAGGGTAAAAGGTGGGGTCGGGTCTCCAAAGCGCCATCTGTCTGGCCTCCTTGTTCGCGTGTAATCCTGCCACTGGGAATGCCATTGCTTGGGTGTGAGGGCATTCTAATTGGCTGGTGGTGGCCGGGCAACACGCGCTTCGAGCCATTCGAGTTGACTTGAGGACAAATTCGCGGTGTCCCCGGCACAACGCGACGTCTCAGACTGTCTGCCACCGTTGAAGCAAAGCTTGATCCGGCCAGCCGGGAACGCATCGACGACCGTAAAATCCGCCACACTGCTCCAGTCCTTGTCGCACTGGCAAGCTTGGGATATAAAACGCTCCATGACGCACCGGGCGTGAGCCAACGAGACCCGAGCATGACCGGCCAGGTGAATTTATATGACCTGCCCGCGGCATCTACCTAACTGCGTCATTCCTGCGAAAGCAGGAACCCAGGCGGACGGCAGCGTTGTGGAGGATGACATCGGATAAGCCCGCGTGGGCGCGGACGGAATTGAGGGGCCCACCAACGTCGTTTTCACCGACGCAAGCGCCCCCCGCAGCTTGTATTTACACCTTGGAGGGTGCACTGCTGGTGGTTGACCCGGTGCAGCAACGGCTGGCGGCGGCTCACGAGCTGCGGTATGGGAACCGAGAAAAATAAACATGACTACTGTTCCCGATTACATTGAGCAGCGCATCCGCCGACCGATTCCCGTCGATTCGTGCGTTGTCTCCGGCTCAACGCCAGTGGTTGCTTTCGGCAATGCGCGAACGGCTAGCGTTGCGACGCTGGGACTCAACCCCAGCCGGTTAGAATTCCTTGACCGAAACGGACATGAGCTTATTGGCGGTGACCGCCGCCTCGCCACCCACCGATCATTGGGACTTTCGTACCTGTCCGACGCGCCGTCATCCGCTGTTGAGCAAGTGCTGCATGACTGCGACGAATACTTCAGTCGTAATCCGTATTGGCGATGGTTCGGCCATTTGGAGAAGGTACTCAACGATATTGGCGCATCGTATTCCGACGGTTCTGCCTGCCACCTGGACTTGGTTCAATGGGCAACTGATCCAACTTGGAGCGGACTGCCGAGGGGACTGCAAGACAAGCTAACTGGCGACGATGCCGGGTTTTTCAAGCAGCAGCTGACTAACGAAAGCATCAAACTGCTGCTGGTCAACGGCAAGAGCGTCATCGACCAGTTGCGACGGAAATGCGATGCGAAGCTGAATGAAGTGAACGGAATTCAAAACCACGACACTCATTTTGTTGTCGGTAAGGTTTTTGACAAGGTATGTGTTGTCGGATGGAGTACCAACTTGCAATCATCGTTCGGCGTCACCACCGAGTGGAAAATTGCAATCGCAAACCGGGCCGCCCAACTGGTCAGCGACTTGGGCTGTAACAATTGAGCAGCTGTATACGATGCGGAAAACACTGATTATTCTGACTTCGATAGTCGTTATAGGAATATTGGCCTGCTCGCTAGCGCAGTCCTCCGGCGAATCGCCAACCCTGACACCGGATTTGCCTGCAACCATCCGGGTCGCCGTCCAAACTACTGTGGCTGAACAGGCCGCACCCACTAACACAATGGCGCCAATGGCCACGGCAGCGCCAGCGGTGATTCTGCCTACCGCAGACCCTCGGCTACCCAAATGCCGTGGTCTCCAAGTTGTGGGTGATTGGTTTAGTCATAGAACGCGTCAGAAGTACACCGATGAAAAAATCACCCACGGGCTTATTGGTACGTCTATAATCATGGGCGGCCCGGAGCTCTCTTGGGAAGAGGCGACAGAACTGTTGCGGGTTTGCCCTGGTTTGCTGGGCATCAATCCATGAAGGAATTTGTCTGAGCTTCGGGCATATCGTGCAACAGCCCGACAGCACCTTATCCTGGCTCCGCCGCCTTGCCGCCATACTGCTGCCTCCGCCCAAAGTGACCGGGCCTCACCCGTCAAGCGATGGTCAATCCCAAATCCCGCGCGGTCGTTTCCTGCTGCTCGTCCAGCGTTATGAAAGCGAGGCCCGGCACCAGCTCGGCGAAGAAGAGCGCGACCGCAAGATGCCACAGGCGGACGGGCGGCAGTTGCGCCGTTCGCAAGATTGCCGCCATTTCAACATCCAGGCGGCGGTTGGGCATAATCCAGCGGATGCTGGACAACATATCATCGTCAAATTCGCGCCCTTCCAGGGTGAAAGCGACGCGCAGTTCCGCTTCCAGCAGATTCGCTGACAGCAGATAGCGGAAGCCTTCCAGCTTCCGCCGTATAGACTCTGCAACCGGCTCCTCCCCGGCAGAAATTGGGGCGAGCGCAGTGGTATCAACATAGGCCGCCGAACCCGGCGGTGGTGTTGTCATAGGCGACTAACCCCGCCGTTCCAAGAACCGCTTCAAGAAGCCGGGTATGTGGGCGATGGGCCGCAGGGATTCGCGCGGCCCATCGCCGCCAATCAGGATGCCCTGCTGGTGCAGTTCGGCGATACGCCGGTCCAGGTCGTCGGGTTCCGTAGTCGCAGTCTCTCTACTCTCGCTCGGGTTTTCGGTGTTCATAAGATGCCTGCCTCCCAATGTATCATCCGCTGCGGTTCAATTATACTCCACGCTCGGAGATGGTTAGCGCAACGATTATGCCATTGCCTCCGCTATCCTGGCTCCGCCGCCTCGCCGCCAAGTTCCTGCCCCCGGCCACTCCCCAGCCGGAAGACCGCGAGTCCATCTGGAGTATCTACCGGCGGGACGCCCGGACGTTCTTCCGCCTGGTCAGCCTGCTGTGGCTGATCGCGCTGGCCTATGTCGGTCATAAAACGATCAGCGAACCAGCGGCCCAATGGAAATCTGCCATGTCAGAGTCGTGGTGGCAGATCGCCGGCGATTTCGCCCTCGCCGTTTTGCACGACTTCAGCAGCATCGCCATCGGAATTGCTATACTGGCGATGCTGCTGACCCGCCCGCTGAACCTCACAGGAGAATTGCTGATGTCGCTGTACCAGGCCATGGTGAACCGCTTCGTCATTCCGGTAATTGAAGCGCGCCGGGAAGAGGGCCGTGTCGAAGGGCGTGCTGAAGGGCGCGCTGAAGGGCGCGCTGAGAGCGACGCGGCATGGCGAGAATGGAACCGTCGGCGCATGGTCGCTGAAGCTCAGGGCGAGCCTTTCAACGAACCCCCTCCCGGTGAACCGCAAGAAGACGCGGACGTCTGCTGATGTCGCTGTACCATGACATGGTGAACCGCTTTGTCACTCCGGTAATTGAAGCGCGCCGGGAAGAGGGCCGTGTTGAGGGCCGAGCCGAAGGGCGCGCTGAGAGCGACGCGGCAAGGCGAGAATGGAACCGTCGGCGCATGGTCGCTGAAGCTCAGGGCGAGCCTTTCAACGAGCCTCCGCCCGGCGAATTGCTCGATGATCGGCACAACGGCCGCCAAACCGACACCAACTGACCAGGTGAACCAATCAAATGACTTACCCACCCCACATTTTTGCCGACAACCCCATCAATCGCGGCGAAGCCGAGCGGCGCGACGAGGACTGGATACTCCAACAGGCCGCGGATCCGGCCAGCAGGTTCCTGCCCTTCCGCAACCTCAACGTGCTCCTGACTGACCAGACCCCGCCCGAACTCGGTTGGCTCAGCCCTGCCATACTGCGCTCGTTGCCGCCTGAAGCCGAGTGGATCTTCCTGGGTCTGCTGGAAGATGTGGCTCACTTCTCCATTGACCTGTCCAAATCCGCGGGCGCGGCAGACCGGGTGGAGGAAGAGACGGGCTGGCGCTTCGAGGATTGTCGCACCGCCGGCGAGACCATGTCCGGCCCCAACACGGGCCTGCTGTCCCACGCCCGCGCACAGCTGGACTGGAACCTGCGCCACGGATTCTGCTCCGTGTGCGGCCATGCCACGGACAAAAAGCGCGGCGGCCAGATGCGCCAGTGTCCAGCCTGCAACGCCCAGCACTTCCCTCGTACCGATCCGGTAGTCATCACCGTCGTCGCCGACGTGGAACGCGACCGCTGCCTGCTGGGCCAGTCTCGGGGTCGTCTGCAACGCATGCGCGCCTACTCCGCGCTGGCCGGCTTCATGGACCAGGGCGAGGCCATCGAGGAGGCTGTGGCCCGCGAGGTCATGGAGGAGGCCGGCATCCGGGTGAAAAACGTGCGCTACCACTCGTCCCAGCCGTGGCCTTTCCCGTCCTCGCTCATGATCGGCTGCCTGGCCGAAGCCGACACCACCGACATCAACATGGACGACGAGGAGATGACCGACGTCCGCTGGTTCGACCGGTCGGAGGTGCTGTTGGCCCTGGAAGGTCGCAGCGAGGAACTGACGGTGCCGGGACCCATCGCCATTGCCCACCACCTGATCAAGTCGTGGGCCACCGGCGCATCGACCGGGTAGACTCTGGATCGCCATCCTCAGCAGGCAACTGCCGTTCAGGCGAAAATCTGCTGACATCGGCCCGTTGCGCCTCCGGTGCATGATTCCATATCGTGGAGTCAGCCATCACCGGAGGTTTGCTTCACTGTGATCAGTTCGTTTCCGACGGACAGCTACCTGTATCTTGTGGGAGATGACGATACTGCTGCGGAATGGCCGGCGACGCCGTTTCCGGAGTACACGGACGACATCCTGAACCAGTTTGTGGATCACCTTTGGGCAGTGTCCAACGGTGACCTGGCCTCCGGTCTGCCGGTCCTGAGCAGCGCGGGACTGTACACCCTGGTCGTTGTATCCGCATGGACGGCCGGCTTGGGACATGGCTCATGGCAAGCCGACCGGCGCATCCGGGAGCAATTGACGGCCATCACGCCGGCCCTGCTTGCGGAATTACGCCGCCGCAGTAGCCGAAATATGGGAGAGGATCCAACCGGTTCGGTGCGCCGCGGCCGGTTGCTCCAGTTGGTCGGCGCGTTCACGTTCCTGTCCCAGCTGGGCAGTACCACCCGCCAGCGCCGGAAGATGCGAGGCGCCTGTCCCTTCTGTAGTGACCCGGCATCGTTGCAAGTTTCGCTGCCCGCCGTGACCTGGCGTTGCTTCGGATGCGACCGCTCCGGCGGCCTGCGCGAATTCGCCGAGTGTCTGCTCACCTGGACGGTGAAAGGCTCGGTGGCCCCCAGACCCCTTGCTGGCTCGGCGTCCCCGGTACTCCTTCCCTGACCCAGACCCGGTACCGGGCCCGCTCCATGGTGGCCGGGGCTATCGGCGCCACCGCCACCACCAACCGCCCGCCGTCGGCGACCGGCGAATGGACAACGTGACCGGCATATTGCTGGCTGTCGGCGTTCCACTCCAGTTCCATCCTCGTCGCCGACGGTTCCGCGCTGTCCTGGATAACCCATACGATCCAGTCCTGCCGCACCCGGTTGTTGATCAGAACTAAGCCGTCCGCCCTCCAGCCTTCGCCGTCCGGCGCGCCGGTGTCCCACGAAAACGCCATGTCGCGCACGCAGGCCCCGATGCCGTGAATGGCGTCGTCCGTCACGTAGTGGAACCGCACCTGCGCTTTCTGGCCGGCGTAGTCCGTCAGCGGGAGCGTCACCTGCTGCCAGCCGCCGGACCCGGTGTAGCCGTGGCCGTAGCTGTTGCCCAGCGGGTTGGCGTCGGTCGTGCCCTCGGCGGGAAGCACGTCCCAGGTTTGTCCGTCATCGGTGGATACCTGAACGTACAGATAGTCCCAATCTTCCTCGATGTCGTACCAGAGATCGAACGTCAGCGACGGTTCTCCGCCGCTTGACCCTGCCGCCGGCACCGTCAACTCGCGTGTCAGCGTGGATGACGTATCATCGCCGCGGTTGCTCCACCAGCACCCACCTTCGGGCACTTCCGTGGGCAGCAATTTGGTTACCCCGTCGCCTTCAAAGTGCACTGTGACGTGGCCCTCGGCATCCTTCACTTCGATGTAGTCGATACCGTACTGAGGGAGCGACACTTTCGTCCCGTCGTCGCCCACGCCTTCCGTTCGGGTGATGTCTGCCTCCACATCTAGGCCCGCGTATCCGAATGGACCCTGATCGTCGTCCAGCAGGTTGGCCACCATCCAGTCGGCGAATACGGAGTGGAAATCGGCCGGTTCGCCACCGGCGGTTTCGGCACCCTGCTCCACTAGAAAAGCGTCCACGGCGGCGATGCCGTTGTCCGGCCCGGCCAGGAGGTCATGCAACCCGCCCTCGGGGACATATCTCTCGCGCAGATAGTGGGCAAACAAAGCGGCCGCTCCGTAATTCAGGCCGATATCGCTGTCCAGATCCTTCGGCCAATTGACCAGCGACGCATTGGGCCGCCGCAGGTAGTACCGCATGCTGCCCGGCGAATACCCCGCCTCGGTCACGGCCAACTCGGACAGCCCTTCGTTGAGCCAGGTCGCCTCTGCTGGGTCCGCGTACCAGTGGATGCCGTGCTGGAGCTCGTGGGCTAGCACGGTGAGATACTCGGCGCTGCCCAGTGGAATTTCCCGAGCGTTGATGTAGATGGCCGGCACGCCGTTGCTGTAAGGCTGCACCGATGCCGGATAGGGGTCGGCGCCCGACACGTACCCGCCAACGCCCGGTATCCGCCCGTTGATGATGTGCCCCCGCTGCGGGTCTGCGGCCCAGCCCGGCGTCGCGCCAAAGGCTGCCGTAACGCGCGGGTAGATCTGCTGCTCCACGTCGGCGACCGACCGCTGCAGGTCGGCGTCATCCACCTGCAACCCCTGTTCGATCCACCAATAGGCGTGCTCGGATACCGCGGCCAGGACAAACTCCTTGCTCACCATCCGGCTGCGTGGATAGTCCAGCGTCCAGAAGTTCGTCGTGTGCCCAACTTCAGGAAGGCCGTCCGCAAAGCGCGCCGGCTGCGGGTCGGGTTCCACTCCGTCCCAGCGGAGTTGCCGGGCCAACTCCGGCAGGTCACGATCCGGCGGAACCGGGAAATCGGTGGCGACCATCACGTCGTCCGGAACGGTTGATGGAACGACTGCCGCCGGTTTTATCGCCCCTGGCGGATTTCCGGCGCTGTTGGCGCTGGGAACGACGTCGCGGGTCGGTGTCGGAGGTTCGACCTGACGCGTTGCCGGCGCCGACAGACCGGAAGGCCCGCCGGACGCGCGCTCGGAGCCAGGCGTCGCCGGCGCTGGAACGCCCGAGTCGCAGGCCGTGCCGATCAGCAAAAACGCGGCCAACGCCGCGCCGGTAATCAGTCGCCTTATGCCCATCGCAACACCAGGGCCGGTGCCAAGTTATGGTCCGAATCAGGATTTGCCGGATTATCAGATTTCCAGGATTGAGCGCACTTTGCCCGCGAAGGGCTCCAATCCTGATAATCCTCAAATCTCGAAAATCCTGATTCAGACAATTCCCGTCGGCAACGACTTTTCCACCGTCCTGCACTACATCTACGCTGACGGTTCGGCCTGCGGATCCGTGTTGTACCGGTTCATCGCGACGTTGATCCCGTCGGCAAGCAGGCACTCCACGGCCTCGGCGGCCCGCTCAATGGACGCCTTCACCGCCGGTTGCTCCTCATCCGAGAACCGGCCCAGCACGTGATCGACGCTGCCCGACATTCCCGGCCCGCCGATGCCGATGCGCAGCCTGGGGAAATCGACCGTGTGCACCGTCCGTATGATGTCCTTGATGCCGTTGTGTCCCGCGTCGGAACCCCGTGCGCGCAGTCGGATGCGTCCCAACGGCAGCGCCATCTCGTCGTACACGATGACCAGGTCGGCCGGCCTCCCACCGAACCGCGCCAGCAGGTACCCCACCGACTCGCCGGACAGGTTCATGAAGGTGCGCGGTTTCGCCAGCACCACCGCCTTGCCCTCGCGGTAGCCCTGCCCCAGCACCGTGGTTCGCCGCCGGTCCTTGACGGCGATCCCCCACCGTTCCGCCAGCAGGTCCACGCACCCGAACCCCACGTTGTGCCGCGTGTCCCAATAGCGCGGCCCGGGATTCCCCAAGCCGACCACGATAAGCGGGGCCGTGCGTTGCTGCGTTTCCTCCATGGCAGATACCGACCGACTAGGTTGCCACGTCGGAGCGGGGATGGCAAGGGCCGCATCCGCTGGACTATCATAGGTAGCCTATTTGGCTGTTCACTGGAGTTAGAGGAGAGAAATTTGCTCCCCCACATTTATCCCCCATCTCTCTGGAAGCCAACCCTTGCCCTCTAGCACTTCACAAGCCAGAACGATTTGCTCTCGATAAAACATCTGCTTGCGGAGATTCCAGCTATATGTCCGCTCGATAACTTCATCAACGGTCAGGGCTTTTTCTTCGGCAATGACCCAATGGACAGTGGATAACAGCTCCAAACCGAAGGGAGTCTCGAATCCTTGAACCAAGTCAATGACTCGATCTAGCCGGCTACTGGTGTCCGAATTGTTATCGAGGACGGCATTTGCATCTGTAATCGCTCCCGGCACAATGCTGAGTTGTTTGTTCGGGGCGTCTCCACCATCCGAGTAACCTGATATGAAATGTCCTTCAATCCCGTGAAGAACATGTCGCAGGTTCTCGGCATAAGGCCCATAGTCCGCCTTTTTGTAGCGAAGGCGCAGAGGTTCGCCTGCAAATTGCAGGAAGTACATCATCTTGTGAACTTCGAGCAGCGTTATGGAAGGGTCCATTAGGCCGGACAGGTAAGCGTGCATCGCCATAACCAACGCCGCCCGGCTGGGCGTCATTTCTGGCGCTTCTGTCAAGCGGGCCATAACGTTGGTGTCTGGCAAACCTGACGGCTCGAAAACCACTACCCGCACATCAGCGGACAGCTCACTCAACGCAATCTCAATTCGAGAGCGAACCGCAGCCCAATCCAAACCACCCAAACCACTGCCCAGCGGTGGCAGCGCAACAGAACGAATCTGCCGGTTTTCAATCTCATCAACCAGGGCAACCAAACCGGATTCGATATCAGCTATGCGGCTTTTGCCGCGCCAGTGCCGCTTGGTGGGAAAGTTGATGATGTACTTGGGATAGTCCAGCTGTTCTGTCTCATGGACGAACATTCGCCCCGGCTCAACCTCACCCTGTTTACAGGCTTTGGCGTAAGCCTTGAAATTCTCCGGGAACGCTTTCTTGAACTGCAATGCCACGCCGCGCCCCATAACCCCGACGCAGTTCACGGTGTTCACCAGGGCTTCTGCTCTTTCAGACAGAACATCCCCCACCTTGTACTCAATCATCGGGTTGGCCTCCAAAATTAGTAATACCAGTCCCGCATGACCTCTATTACGGGCTTGTGCGAGGCTTGGCTGATCGCTCTAACCACTTGGTTGCCAGTCTGCTGTGATATTACGCCAATCCTGGACACGAGCTCCCATGGGAAATAGAGGTGAACAAGGAACTCAGCCTGCTTGGCTTCCTTGATGTCGCTGCGGCTCCAATCGTTCGCCGCTACGGCTGCCCAATCAATTTCACTAAGATGGCGGCGGTCAGCTCGGAATTGGGTATAGTACGCGGCAGCATTGGACAAAGAAAAGGCCCACCGTTGACCATCGGTTTCGGCCCAATCTATCACCGTGTACAGGTCGGATTCAAGATGCACGATAGGCCCCTGACCGCCTTTGTACGCCAACTCGGGATGATTGGCACGGTAAATCAGATACAGCATTACGGAGCGTGGGCAGAAGTAGAATGGCACATAATCCCCTATGCAGGTGCCCGGGTAGCAGGGCATTTGACGCTGTAATCGGCGTTCCTTGATATTCGTCATCCCTATTGTCGTACCTTCACTCTGGCGATTAATCATAATTGAATCACACAACAACCCATCGTCCTGAACAATCGACGACAGCCTGTCCCAATGGACGATGTGGTAAATCTTTGGGTTTTCTGGGATCAGCAAAATTAGCTCCCGATGGAAGTGAATAGTGGTCACCCCACGGCAGGAATAAAGTCGGCCAACTCGAGAACCACGTCCGGAAAAGCTTGCGGGCTTACCGTGCCACCCAGCGGGATAACTCGCACGTGTGCATAGGCGGCCCCTTCCGGCTCCGTGTTGACCACTAGCTCCCCGGCGCGCAGATTGGCAACCCACACTTCGGGGATCCCGGCGGCGGCGTACCGGGTCAACTTCTCTCCCAGGTCGAACTCCAGGGAACTGTCGGCAACCTCGACCAGCAGATACACGTCGGATGGCAGCACCGGCGCGAGGTCGTTGACGGAACGGCGCCGAATCACCGCGATATCCGGCTGCGGCATGGTGGCGTCATCCAGTTGAATGGAGCTCTGTACGCGCACCATCGCCCGCCGGCCTACACCTTCACGCATCAGGTCTCCTGACCAGTCAACGCTGTTCATGTGCCGGTTGCCAATGGGCGCCATCTGGATTATCTCCCCGTCCAGCAGTTCAACGCGTTCGTCCTTTGCCAGTATGCCGGCTGCGCCCAGGGCCAGATACTCGTCAATAGTGAATCGATGGCCGGCGCCCACGTTCTCGCGCTCGTCGTATGCCACTATGCCGGCCGCAACCATGGCTTCCCTTTCAGCGGCGGCGAAGCGTCGAATCGCATCGGTGCGAGTAGTTGTCATCTCGGTCCTCGTATCACCCGCTCGGTTGATGAGCCGGCCCATTTTACCATCAGCGTATCTATAACCCTGTGCTAAACTACGCCCATCAACCACCCTGCAAATTTGCGTCCTGCGGAGCAACCCTGCCATGACCTCCACCACCAAAGACCCGATCCTCGTCGTCATCCAGCTGACCGGCGGCAACGACTACATGAACACCGTCATTCCCTACGCCGACGGTCGCTACCATGACAATCGGCCCACCGTGGGCATCCCCGCCGACCAGGTCCTTCATATCGACGACCACTTCGGCTTTAATCCCGCGATACCGGAGATCAAGAGCCTGTACGACGCTGGCAAAGTCGCCGTCATCAACGGAATCGGGTATCCCACACCCAATCGTTCGCACTTCCGCAGCATGGACATCTGGCACACCTGCGAGCCCGAGAAAGTTGGCACTGAGGGCTGGCTGGGCCGGGTCATCCGCGACCTTGATCCCAAAGCGGAGAACGTGCTCACCGGCGTCAACTTCGGTCGCGGACTCCCCCGGGCCATGGCGCTCACCGGAGTCCCCGTCGCCTCCGTCGCGGTGCTGGAAACCTACGGTGTGCTCACCGGCATAGTCAACGAGCCGGAGCGTTCGCAGGCCCTAGACATTTTCGCCCGCATGTACTCGCCCACGGTGGGCCTCGGCGCCACCATGGACTACCTCGGGCAGACCGGCCTGGACGCCCTGAAAGGTGCGGACATCCTCAAGGCCGCGCCGGATATGTACACCTCTACCGTGGAGTACGCGGAATCCGGCATCGGGCGAAATCTCCAGGGCATCGCCAAGGTGCTCACCGCCGACCTGGGCACCCGCGTGTTCTACACCCAGCAGGGCGGCTACGACACCCACGCCAGCGAGACCGACGTCCAGCCCAAACTGCTGTCCGATCTGAGCCGCGCCGTCAGCGATTTCTACGCCGACCTGCGCGAGCACGACACCGCCGACAACGTGGTCATGCTGGTCTTCACCGAGTTCGGCCGCCGCGTCAAGGACAACGGCAGCGGCACCGACCACGGCAGTGGCGGCGTGGCCTTCGCCATCGGCGACCCGGTGCGCGGCGGCATGTACAGCGAGTACCCCTCCCTGGCCGAAGCCGACCTGGTGGAGGGCGACCTGGCCTTCAACACCGACTTCCGCGGCGTCTACGGCACGCTGGTCGAGAAATGGCTCGGGCTGGACGCGCAGCCCGTGGTGGGCGGCAACTTCGAGCAGCCAGCGTTTGTGTAAAGGGAGGATGATACGGTGTCGATGACACTGCTCAATATCAAGCCGGATATTGCGGCCGGCTCTGCTATCGGCGGCGACCCGTCGGCAGTCTTTGAAGCTCCGATCACGCTGTACAGCGACGATGAGAAGGTCTGCCAAACCATCACCGGGGTGGTTGATACGCGCGTACAATACTCCATCGTTCCCGCCGACATCCTGCGGACGTTGGGCATTGTGCCACAAGGCAAGCGCCGTTGCAGATTGCCCTGTGGCGCTCTGGCTGACCTGCCCAGCGCTCGGCCACGTGTCACGCTGAATGGCAAATCAGGCCGCCAGGTGGTTCTCTTTGGTGAAGGCAGCGGGCAGATTTTTATCGGTAAAAGCGCCCTCATCGGGCTGGCCCTCGCCGCCGACCCGGAAAACAAACAGTTTATCAACGTGGTACTGCACCTGTAGGCGCTTCCGTACAATGCATGACCTCACCGTACCATTTACTCTGTACGGACCCGACAATGCTCGTTCTCGCACTCTGGACGGAACGGTTGATACCGGCGCGTCGTTCACCGTCATACCGGAGACCGTATTGGATGAACTGGGAGTCGCGCGCGGCGAATTGCTCCTGTTCAGCCTAGCCGATGGTTCGTTGCAGGAACGTCACATCGGCTATGCCCTGATGGAGTTGGAAGGGCGGTCCGAAACGGTCACGGTGGTGTTCGGCAGCGGCAGCCGCAAAATACTGATTGGGGCCGAGTCTCTAGTGGAAACTCCGGCTGGCCGTTGACTTGGTATATGAACGCCTGCTCCCGGTTGACCGGATTGTCCTGCTGGACGAAGAAGACACGCAATGACCAACCTGCCGCGTATCACCGAAGCCGCCATTCGCGGCAAGGTCACCGAACAATCCTACGACCGCGGCGTTGACTACTACCACGCGGGCACGGTCGAGAGCGCCACTTTACGCGGTAACCAGTTATTCGCCGAGGTTCACGGCAGTGAGTGGGATCCGTACCGGGTGGGCGTCACCTTCAGCGGCGCAGAGTTCACCGCAGCTTGCACCTGCCCCTACGATTGGGGCGGTTATTGCAAGCACGTTGTGGCCACGCTGCTGACCGTCAGCGACGACAACCGCCCCATCCCCGTTGTAGTCAAGCCTCCGGTATCCGACTTGCTGGACGACCTGGACCCCGACGAGTTGCGCGCGTTGGTTCGCGTGTTGGTTGAGGCTGACCCGTCCCTACCGGATATAGTGGATGCCTTCTGCGCGGAGGAACCGGTATGAAAACCAAAACGGGAATAATACTGCCAGGTTCCACTATTGGGAGCGAAGCAATGGGAACGTTCAACGTCGATTTCACCATCGGCAGCGCCGACGGCAACAGGTCCATCCCACTAGTTGGTATGGTTGATACCGGGTCGCTTTATTCAATTGTCCCGGCGCCAATTCTGGACGAGTTGGACATAGTGCGGGACGAGCGGGAGTTGTTCAGCCTTGCCAACGGTTCTACTGTAGAGATGGACATCGGCCTGGCATTGATTGGCATGGAAGACCGAGCCAGAACCGTTCATGTAGCGTTTGGTCACGACCCGGACATCGTCCTTATTGGGGCGATGACTCTGGAGCGGTTCGCCCTGGCCGCAGACCCCCGCAACAAGCAGTTAGTTCCAGCCCAGGTAACGCTTTAGCGTGCGGGAACGCGCTTCAGTTCCAACACGGAGCGGCCATGACCCTCAATAACAACGGCAATCACGCTATTCCCACATCTCCCGGCGCCGCCCTTTACGTCGACACCGAAAACCTGCGCGACGCTGACCACGCCCGGCAAGTAGTCGAGCAGGTTGTAGCCAACTGGCCCGGAGACCGTCCACCCTTGGGCAGTCTCTCCCTCTACGTCCGCGCTGACAAGGCAGAGCTGTGGCGACTGTGGGCGGAGGATGCGTTCCCGCCGCTGGGCCTCCGTGTGCGTGGCGTTCAGCATTTCAGCGCGAATAATTCCAAGAACTCCGCGGATCTGGCAATCGCCGCCGATGCCGTGTCCGATCTAGTGACGGGCAGGGCTAACGACCTTGCCGTGGTAAGCAACGACAGCGATTTCGCTGCCCTGTTTGTCAAGGTCCGTGAGTTGGCCCAGGAGGCAAACGCGGAGACGGTGCCGTTCCTGTGGATACACCCGCCGGACGGAGGCGCACTGTCGCCGGAAATCAAGCAGTTCATACCCGTCGCCTTTCGGTGGGACTTGGCCGATGCTCCACCCCTACCGACGCCAACCGTGCCCGCTCCGGCCCCGGTGGTCAGCAGACCCACGCCAAAGTCATTGCCCGAGGCGACCCGGCCCGCCCTGCCGGCCACTCATGCCGACGCCAGCGCCAGCAATGATGTTATCGCCGATGAATTGATACGGCGGCTGCCCGTTGGCAAATTCAAAGTCGCCGACGCTCATGACATTTTCCAGGATAAATGGCCGGCACATCCTGCTGCCACCGGCCCGGCGCAGTTAGGCACATTCCTGCTTAAAGAAGTCTGGCCTATCATGCAGCGGCGCGGCGTAGTTATGGCCAAAGAAAAATCGCCCCGAACCTATGAGATAACACCAGAGGCCAAAGACACCGTTGGAAAATCAACAGCGACGTTTGACCAAAGCGCCAAAGCCACACCGGAGCAACTCGCCGCTGACGTCGCCGACGGCATCGCCGATGACATTTTCAAGGCGTCCGATGCCCAGGACGCTCTGAAAAGCAGCCGACCCCAGCATCCGGCCGCCTCTTACACCGCGACCCAGTTCGGCACCTGGTTCGCCAGGCAGCTTTGGCCCATCATGGAGCAGCACGGCGTCACCATCGCCAAGGAAAAACCACGGCGCTACGAGATGACCCCCGACGCGCGCCACAACCTCTTGTCCCTCGCCTAACCCACGGAGCAGGTTCATATGATCGACCGCGAACGCCTTGTCCGAACCGTTATCGAACTCATCCGGATCGACAGCCCCACCGGCGAGGAGGACGCCATCGACGCCCACCTCACCGCTCGGCTCAGCGACCTCGGCGCATCGATACAGCACGACGCCTACGGAAACCTGGTGGCCACCCTGCCCGGCAACAACGGCAGGTCCGGCGAGCCTCCGGTCATGCTGTCCGCCCACATGGACACCGTGGAGCCCGGCCGCGGCATCCAGCCGACCCTCGATGCCGACGGCGACACGCTGCGCTCCGACGGCTCCACCATCCTGGGCGGCGACTGCAAGGCCGGCCTGGCCATAGTCCTGGAAGGACTCACCGCGGCCATGGAGGATGGAGGGCTCGGTCGCCCGGTGCAGGTGGTGTTCTCCCGGGCGGAAGAAGGCGGATTGAACGGGGCTCGCAACCTGGATTTCTCGCTGGTAAAAGCAAAGAATGGCATGGTCTTCGACGGCGAGGGCCCGGTGAGTCGCATTTGCGTCGGCGCGCCGGCCCAGAACGTGGTGCAGTGCCGCATCACCGGCGTTGCCGCCCACGCCGGCCTGGAGCCGGAAAACGGCGTGTCGGCCCTGCTGGTCGCCGCCAACATCCTCACCCGCCTGCCGCTGGGTCGCATCGACCACGAAACCACCAGCAACATCGGCGTGCTGGAGGGCGGCCTGAAGCGGAACATCATCCCGGAGCAGGCCTTCATGGACGGCGAATTGCGCTCGCGGGACCAGGCCAAGCTGGAGATCTACACGGCAGAGTTTCGCCGTGCCTTTGATCAGGCGGCGGCGATGTACCCCCGCGCGCAGGTCGACCTGGAGATCAGAAACCAGTACCAGGCTTACCGTGTAGCGGAGAGCGACCCTGCCCTGATGGACATTGCCCGCGCAGTCACCGCCGGCGGGCTGAGCCCCGCGCTGGAAACCACCGGCGGCGGATCCGACGCCAACGTCTTCTACGAGCACGGCATCGTCGCTTTGCCGGTTGGCATCGGCGTGCGGGACTTCCACACCACCCGGGAGACCGCCAGCATCAACGAGATGTTCGATGCGGCCGTGGTGTGCCAGAAGTTCATTTCCCCGGCCTGAAGCACCGCTGGTCCGAATGCGCCGGCGGGCGCGGCGGCGAAGCCGCTGGCCGCCGGCGATGCGTTTGTCAGATATAATATTCACTCACTGAAGATCAGCGAGGGCAGCCGCTGCCGTCGTTGACATGAACCGCACCGATCTGAAGGAACATTCCGAGGAGCAACCCAATGGCCGACGAATTTGTCAAAATCGCGTCCCTCAGCGACGTTCCGCCGGGCGACATGATGTCCGTCCGCGTGGGATCCGAAGAGATCCTGCTGGTGAACCTGGATGGCGACGTGCACGCCTGCGATGACATCTGCACCCACGCCTATGCCAACCTTTCCGAGGGGGACCTGGAGGAGGGTGAGGTGGTCTGCCCACTGCACGGCGCCGTGTTCGACGTCGCGTCCGGCAAGCCGGTCACGCCGCCGGCTACCGAGGCGCTGCGCAAGTTCGCCGTCCGCATCGAGGGCGACGACGTCCTGGTCGGCCCGGTCATCGAAGCCGAGTAGAGGCTACCTGCTCGTTCTTGAGAGCTTCGGCCGGCGCACCTGCGCCGGCCGAATGCGTGTCCGAACCCGCGGTTTACTCGGGAAATCCCCAGGCTGAGCGCGGCCAGTAGATCGCCCAGACCTTGCCGATGACATGGTCCGCCGGCAGCGGGCCCCAATGCCGGGAGTCCCGGCTCCCGTTGCGGTTGTCACCCAGCACGAAATACTCGTCATCGGCCAGTTGCACGTCGTGCATCCTGGTCCGGCCCAGAACGTCCAAGTAGGGCTCATCCAGGGCCTCGCCGTTGATGGTGACCATCCCGTTATCAATGGCCACCAAGTCTCCCGGTTCCCCGATTATTCGTTTGACGAACTGACGGTCCGGTTCCAGCGGGTAGTTGAAAACCACCACGTCACCGCGTTGCGGGGGCCGCATCGTGTGCACCAGGCGCGGTTCTTCCGGCTGCCAGAAGGGGATGATCTTGCCCAGCCGCTCCGTGTCCAGCTGGTAGTACACCAGCTTGTTCACCATCAGGTAATGCCCGGGCAGCAGCGTGGGCCGCATGCTGGAGCCCTCTACCCGGAAGTTGGCCACCGCAACCTGGATGGCGACGAAAACCACGATGCCGATGAGGGCGGCCTCAAGAAGTTCGCGCAGCCAATTGCTCTGGTTCATCTGAACGTGCCCCGGTTGAATCTGCCCCGGGTTCCGGGTTTATTTTAGCAAAGGGCGCGTTGCACCGGCCGCGGCGGCATGCGCGTACCCAGTTTGTCATCGAGAGGAGCGCAGCGACGTGGCGATCCCGTTGCTGAAAGAGACCCGGTTGCCATCACGAGATTGCCACGCTGCGCTCGCAATGACCGGCGGGGGAAACCGGGTACGAATGAGCAGTGGGTTGAGGTTGCGCCCAAACGATGGCGCTGCTAATCTTGCGCCGCTATGTTTTCGATCTTCAAGCGGAACCGGGGTGAGGTCAACCGCCAGCAGACCGACGTCGGGGTGAAGCGGAGCCGGGACAGTTGGTTCGGGCGCATCCGCAACCTGTTCGCGTCCCGGGAGCTGGACGATTCGGTGTGGGACGAGATCGAGGAGATCCTGATCTCGGCGGACGTCGGGGTGGACACCACCATGACGGTGCTGGACGAGTTGCGGGCCGAGGTCCGGTCGGGGCGCGTTGCGGACGGCGAGGGCGCGTTTGACCGGCTCAAGGAGCTGATCGCGGCGGAGCTGTCGGCATCGGACGACCCGGACGCGTGGCTGGACGATGACAGCGTCGGGTCTCCCTACGTGATACTGGTGTGCGGCGTGAACGGCGTGGGCAAGACCACCAGCATCGCCAAGCTGGCGCACCACTTCACCGGTGCCGGCAAGAAGGTCATCCTGGGCGCGGCGGATACGTTCCGCGCCGCTGCCGAGGAACAGCTGGAGATCCTGGGCGAACGGGTGGGCGTCGACGTGATCAGCCACCAGCACGGCGCGGATCCCGGGGCAGTGGCCTACGACGCGTGGCAGGCGGCCCGGGCGCGGGGCGCGGACATCCTGATCGTGGATACGGCAGGACGGTTGCACACTCGCCAGAACCTCATGGACGAACTGCGCAAGGTCCGCCGGGTCATCAACGGGCTGGACGAGGCGGCGCCGCACCAGGTGCTGCTCACGCTGGACGCCACCACGGGCCACAACGGGCTGACGCAGGCGCAGGCGTTCACCGAGGCGGTGGGCTGCACCGGCATCTTCCTGGCCAAGCTGGACGGCACCGCCAGGGGCGGGATCGTATTGTCGATACGGCGGGCGCTGGGCGTGCCGATCCTGTTCATCGGCACCGGTGAGGGGCTGGACGACATCGCGCCCTTTGATTCCCGCGAGTTCGTGGACGCCATGCTGTCGCCGGCCGCCTGACGGCGCGGCTGATCCATAGCCGTGCAGGACGTTCTCGCCTGGCTCATCGCCCTGTGGGGCCTGTCGCTGGTCGGGTTCCCCATCGCATCCACGGTCTGTGGGCTGGGACGGCTGGCCGACCGCGGGTGGGCGGTATCCCGGATGCTCGCGCTGTTGGCGCTGGCGTGGGTGACGTGGATTGGCGGCACGCTGGGCATCGTGCCCAACTCGGCGGCTGGCATCGCCGCCGTGCTCGTGATCATGGGCATCGCGGGGGCGTGGCTGGCCTACCGGCAACGGGCCGAGCTGGCGGACTTTTTTCGCCGCCGCTGGGCAGTGGTAGCGACCACCGAGCTGACTTTCCTGGTTATCTTCGCGTTCTGGGCGCTGGTGATCAGCGAGGTCCCCGCGATCAACCACACCGAAAAGCCCATGGATTTCGGCATCCTCAACGCC
>CBDBDS010000007.1:0-85224 GCA_965203985.1 Dehalococcoidia bacterium | reverse complement strand
TATTGGAGGTCTCTGTGCTCGATCTGATCATCGAGCCGATGCAGTATGGATTCATGCAGCGCGCCCTGCTGGTGTCCGCACTGGCCGCGACCGCCTGCGGCATCGTCGGCACATTCGTCGTCCTGCGCGGTATGGCTTTCATGGGCGACGCCATCGCCCATTCGTCGCTGACCGGCATGGCGGTGGCGTTCGTATTCGGGGCCAACATATTCCTGGGAGCTCTCGTCTGGGCGGTGCCCGCGTCGCTGGTGATTTCGACCCTGTCACGTCGCACGGGCATCCGCATCGACGCCATCATCGGCGTGATGTTCGCCGGTGGTTTTGCCGTAGGGGTCATCATCATCAACTCGCTGGCCAGCTTAGCCGGAGATCTGCTGGGGATACTGTTTGGCAAC
The DNA here is from genome assembly GCA_965203985.1 of Dehalococcoidia bacterium. Lineage (GTDB taxonomy): Bacteria > Chloroflexota > Dehalococcoidia > Lucifugimonadales > UBA3495 > Bin87. The sequence continues at coordinate 84,829 of CBDBDS010000007.1, read as the reverse complement.
GTCCTGGGGGCTTCCTGGCTTGACGTCCTGAACGTCGGGGTGCTGGCGGTAGGTGTCACGGCAGTGGTGTGGGTCTTCTACAAGGAACTGGTGTTCACCACGTATGACTCCGAGGTAGCGGAAGCCGCCGGCGTGCCGGTGCGGTTCCTCGAATACCTGCTACCCCTGCTGGTGGCGTTGACGACGGTCGCGGCCATCAAAACCGTGGGCAACGTCATGGTCATGTCTCTGCTCGTGGTGCCGTCGGTCACGGGTACGCTGCTGGCCCGACGGCTGTCGTCGATCATGGCGGCCAGCATAGCTTGCTCCCTGCTCGCGGTGGTTGTCGGTCTGTACTGCTCCTTTTACTTCGATCTGCCGACTGGGCCTACCATCGTAGTGGTATCCGTCGGATTGCTCCTGTTAGTGGCTGCACTATCTCCCCGACGCGGGTTTCTCAGGTCCTGGCTGCGCCCCAATTCATCAACGGTGACGGAGGCATGACGAATAACAGCGCCAGATGCGGACCGTCCCGAAAACCGGCAGGCCGGACACCCGTGGGATGGATCTCGCACTGAAGCTTGACCGGCCGGCGTCGCAAATGTCTTGAAGACCATCATTCTCCGCTGTTGACGGCCTGAGTCGTCGGAGCCTATAGTATCAATAACGGAGAATAATGATGCACGACAGGGAGAGCGATGCCAGGGGCCATGCGCCTTCGGGCCACGACCACGGGGCGCATGATGATCACGCTGGCCACGATCATGCGGGCCACGACCACGGGGCGCATGACGATCACGCGGGCCACGACCATGCGGGCCACGACCATGCGGGCCACGACCATGGGGCGCAAGAGGATTACGCCGGCCACGGTCATGACGGGCACGACGATCACGCCGGGCACGGCCATGACGGGCACGATCACCATGACCACGATCTGAGGGAGGCCGGCCGCCGCCGTCTGTATATCTCCCTGGGGCTGATAAGCAGCTATATGGTGGCCGAGATCATCGGCGGCCTGATCTCAGGCAGCCTGGCCCTGTTGGCCGACGCTGCCCATATGTTCACCGACGCCGCGGCCATCGGCCTGGCTCTGTTCGCCATGTGGATTTCCAGCCGGCCGGCCTCCGTAGAACGCACTTTCGGCTATCACCGCACCGAGATACTGGCTGCGCTGGTCAACGCGCTCAGCCTGTGGTTGATTGCCGGTTGGATCTTTCTGGAAGCCTACCACCGTCTCAGTGACCCCCCTGAAGTGCTGGGAATGCACATGCTCATCGTGGGCGCAATCGGCCTGGTGATCAACATTGCCGTAGTCTTCATACTGCACAGTTCGGCGGAGCACAGTCTCAACGTTGAGGCGGCCTTCTGGCATGTGGTAGCCGACTTGCTGGGTTCTATCGGCGTGGTAATTTCGGCGCTGCTGGTGTGGTTCCTGGACTGGAATCTGGCCGATCCGATTATCAGCGTTCTGATCGGTCTGCTCATCCTGGCCAGTTCGTGGAGCTTGGTGCAGAAGGTGTTCCAGGTGCTGGTGGAGGGCACACCTCGCCGCCTGGATATGTACGAGGTGTGTCACACGCTGGAGGAGGTGCCTGGCGTAACGCTGATCCACGACGTGCATTGCTGGACCATTACGTCGGGTTACGAGGCGCTCACCGCCCACGTGCTGCTTGACCCCGCTTTGCCCAAGCATCAGGTCGAGACGGTGCTGCGGCGACTGCGGGGGATCGCCAGCCAGGAATTCGGCATCAGTCACATAACCCTACAGGTGGAGCAGTCGATTGAAGGCTGCACCGAAGACCACCATGTAGGCCACCTTGAGGCCCTTCAGCGCACGAGCCGCCGGAGATTGTTGCCGCTGTAGTTTCTCGCGTTACAGGTAGGCGCTCTAAATAAAAAGAGGCCCCGGCCGAAGCCGGGGCCCTATCGCATGGGTGGGGTATCGCCTAGTGGACGTGCCCGGCGTGCTCGTGCTCGTGGTGCTCGTGGCCGTCGCATTCGTGGATATCGTGGACATGGCCCGGCTCATCGCCGTGGTGTTCGTGAGTATCGCACTCGTGAATGTCGTGGTCATGCAATTCCGCATGATGTTCGTGGTCGTCGCATTCGTGGATATCGTGGACGTGGCCCGGCTCATCGCCGTGGTGTTCGTGAGTATCGCACTCGTGAATGTCGTGCTTCTGCATGGTCATCGTCTGCGCCTCCTAGCGTCGCAACTGGTTTATTTGCATCCGTACCGTTTGCGGATACTTGCTTCAAGTATCAATTTACCCCACGTTTTGACACAGCGCAAGAGAAATCGCGCCTCATGCGTACCCGGCTTCGCTGGAACTGTCATCGCGAGCGAAGCGCGGCAATCTCGTCAGGGCAACGGACGCGGCCGCGGGAACGAGATCGCCAGGTCGCTGTGCTCCTCGCGATGACAAACCGGGTACTCGTGAGGAGTTTTCCGGTATTGCGACGAGCGTGGCTCGCTGCTATAATCCCGCACGGTCAAAGAGGGATTAAAGACTGGTAACGCCCCGGCAGTGAGCATCTTTCTCAATGAGCGCCGACGTTCTGGCAACCCAACCCCAGGAATTCAACCGTCGCCGAAGACGGCTGATGGAGTCCCTCTCAAACGGCGCGATTGTGCTGGCTGCCGGTCATGACTCGGCTCGCAACAGCGACGTCGACCACGAGTACCGCCAACCCTCCACTTTTTGGTACCTGACCGGGTTTGATGAACCCGATGCGGTGGCGGTGCTGCGGCCGGGCTCCGACACTCCGTATACCCTTTTCGTGCGTCCCTATGACCCCACCTTCGAGATCTGGGTGGGCTACCGTGCGGGCGTGCGGGGCGCTGTGGGGCCCCTGGGCGCCAACGCTGCCTATGCCATCGATCAGTTGGACACTCAACTCCCGAAGCTCCTCGCGGACTACGACACTGTTCATTATGCGTTGGGGAGCGACGATCGGGTGGACGGGATCATGTCAGGCTTGGTCAAGCGGCGGCGCGCCATGGCTCAGAGAGGCGCGAAGCCCATTCGACGCATTGAAGACCCTACGTCTACGATCGACTTGATGCGCCAGATCAAGACCGACGACGAAATCGCGTTGCTGCAGCGCGCCATCGACATCACCGCCCACGGTTTCGATGCGGCCATGCGGACGGCCGCGCCGGGGGTTCACGAATACGAGGTTCAGGCCGCCCTTGAGCGTCCATTCCGGGAACTGGGTTCGCCGCGAAACGGCTATCCTTCAATAGTGGCCGGTGGGGCTAACGCATGCGTCCTCCATTACATTCGAAATCGGGACGCCCTTGGCCCCGAAGATCTGTTGCTGATCGATGCCGGGGCTGAATACGGTTTTTACACGGCTGATGTCACGCGCACGTGGCCGGTCTCCGGGAAGTTCACCGCTCCGCAGCGAGCGATCTACGATGTGACCCTGGAATCCCAACGGCAGGCCATCGCTGCGGTGAAACCCGGCGCTGGTTTCGATGACGTGCACCGGGTGGCAGCAAGGGCATTGGTCCAGGGCCTGATCGATTTGGGCGTGATGTCGGGAAGCGTAGACGGCATCATGGAACAACAGTCGTATCGGGACTACTACATGCACGCGACCTCTCACTGGCTGGGGTTGGATGTGCACGATTCCGGTCCCTACCGGGATGATCGCGGCCAGGTGCGCTTGCGGCCGGGGATGGTGCTTACTATCGAGCCGGGGCTTTACTTCGGTCCACAGGCAAAGCAGGCGCCAGATAACTATCGCGGGATCGGTATCCGCATCGAGGACGATGTCCTGGTTACGGAAGACGGCTGCCGGGTGCTTTCGGAAGCCATACCGAAAGACCCCGATGAGCTCGAATCCATCGTGATGGACTCCCGCTGAGACTGTTGGTCTTTGATCGCATATCCACCACGCCGATGATTGCGGACCATATCGTGATGAAATTGCCAAAAGAAGGACGGTTGTCCGCCGCACCTGCTGCGGTGGACGCGGCGTCGGTAATCGTGCCGCCTGCCGCGCTCGAACCGAGCGGAACTTCGGTTTTTGGTACCACGGGGGATTCGTCCCCCGTTATTTTTTGCCCGTCCTCAGTCGGGGATTGCCCGCCGCCTCCCACGAAAAATGGGGGTGAAGAGCCGCCCGCACTCTTTGCTCTTACAGGAGCGCAAGGATTGCCTTCCCGCCATTTCCAGCGAAATCGAATGATTTCGCTAATTTTTTGCCGCCCCGGCCGCGTGGCCGGCTTCGTCAGTGGATTTGGACCAGGGAGAGAACATCAGGAGGGATGCCTATTGACCACACCGGCGTGCGGCCACCGCAGGCCGCAATTCGTCAGCGCTAGATTCCCCAACGCAAGAGAAATCCGACACACCTTCCATTTCCAGGAGGATTGATGAGTTCCGCCACAATGGCTACTCTAAAGAAAATTCCGCTGCGGTTGCTGATGATCGTAACCGTGGTGAGCTGTGCTGCCGTCCTGATGGGCGCAGCGTGCAGCGCGGCCGATCAGGCGCCCGGCGCTCCCGCCGGGTCCGGTTCCTCCGCAGCCTCCACCACGTCCGGCAGCGCTCCGGACGGTGGAACGACTTCCACCGGTACCGCCTCCGCCGGCCAGCCGGAAAAGGCGACGGACCCCGACATGTATTCTTCCCTGTCCGGGGACATTCCCATTGACGGATCGTCAACGGTGTTCCCGATCACCGAGGCGGTTGCCGAGAAGTTCGGCGGGCTGACCGATGACCAGGTTCGCGTGGTGGTTGGCATCTCCGGCACCGGCGGCGGTTTCAAGAAGTTCTGCGCCAACGAGACGGTGATCTCGGACGCGTCCCGCCCCATCAAGCAGAAGGAAGTTGACCTCTGCGCCGCCGCTGGCGTGGAGTACATCGAGCTGCCGGTGGCCATCGACGGATTGTCCGTGGTGGTGAATCCGGCCAACGACTTCGTGGATTGCCTGACCGTCGAGCAGTTGAACCAGATCTGGAGCCCGGAGTCGGAGGGGGTGGTAACCCACTGGAACCAGGTGAACGCGGACTGGCCGGCGGAAGAGATCAAGATGTACGCGCCGGGAGTTGACTCGGGCACGTTCGACTACTTCACCGAGGCGATCAACGGCGACGGCGGCGTGTCGCGGGGTGACTTCGTCGCGTCCGAGGACGACAACGTGCTGGTGCAGGGAGTGTCCGGGGACAAGTACAGCATCGGGTACTTCGGGTACGCGTACTACGTGGAGAACAAGGACAAGGTGAAGGTGGTGCCGATTGACGGCGGGGGCGGGTGCATAGCGCCGACGGACGACGCCATCAACAACGGGTCGTACGCGCCACTGAGCCGGCCGCTGTTCATCTACGTGCGGTCTGACGCAGCGGAGGAGCCGCACATCGCGGAGTTCGTGAGGTACTACCTGAGCGCGCACGGGCAGGAGTTGGCGGCGTCGGTGGGATACATCCCGTTCCCGCAGCGGGTGTATGACCTGGGGCTGAGCAAGTTCAATTCGGGAGCGACGGGCACGGTGTTCGGTGGCGATGACGCCTTCAAGGGTTCCGTCGTCGACGGACTGTCCGGCGGCGCCATGACGGAAGACAAGATGACCCACATGGTCGACTATTCTTCCCTGTCCGGCTACATACCGATTGACGGATCGTCAACGGTGTTCCCGATCACCGAGGCGGTGGCCGAGAAGTTCGGCGGGCTGACCGATGACAACGTTCGCGTGGTGGTTGGCATCTCCGGTACGGGCGGCGGTTTCAAGAAGTTCTGCGCCAACGAGACAGTCATCTCCGACGCGTCCCGCCCCATCAAGCAGAAGGAAGTGGACCTGTGTGCAGCGTCTGGCGTGGAGTACATCGAGCTGCCGGTGGCCATCGACGGATTGTCGGTGGTGGTGAACCCGGCCAACGACTTCGTGGATTGCCTGACCGTCGAGCAGTTGAACCAGATCTGGAGCCCGGAGTCGGAGGGCGTGGTGACCCATTGGAACCAGGTGAACGCGGACTGGCCGGCGGAAGAGATCAAGATGTACGCGCCGGGAGTTGACTCGGGCACGTTCGACTACTTCACCGAAGCGATCAACGGTGACGGCGGCGTGTCCCGTGGCGACTTCGTGGCGTCCGAGGACGACAACGTGCTGGTGCAGGGGGTGTCGGGTGACACCTACAGCATCGGGTACTTCGGGTACGCGTACTACGTGGAGAACAAGGACAAGGTGAAGGTGGTGCCGATTGATGGCGGGAGCGGGTGTATAGCGCCGACGGACGAGGCGATCAACAACGGTTCGTACGCGCCGCTGAGCCGGCCGCTGTTCATCTACGTGCGGTCTGACGCAGCGGAGGAGCCGCACATCGCGGAGTTCGTGAGGTACTACCTGAGCGCGCACGGGCAGGAGTTGGCGGCGTCGGTGGGATACATCCCGTTCCCGCAGCGGGTGTATGACCTGGGTCTGAGCAAGTTCAATTCGGGAGCGACGGGCACGGTGTTCGGTGGCGATGACGCCTTCAAAGGGTCCGTTGTCGACGGGTTGATGAAATAACCCGCAGCAACGATCAGCCAGACGCAGGGGCGAACAACCATTCGCCCCTGCGTTGTTTTATGATCTTACAATGGTTCCGGTTATTGCCATGCCCGTGCTACCATAGCCCACACTGGAGCATTAAGAGGACGCGGGGCAATTTATCCAGTGAGAAATGCCAATTATGACGCAGGAAACTATCGCCATTACCGGGGTTGGCGTTGCGATTCTCGTTGTAGTCGTACCGTTGCTGCTTTTCACGCTGAGCAGGGTCAACAATCTATCAGAGGCCCAACATCGGACTAACGAAGTCCTGGTGGCGTTGGCCAATCACCGCCATGATCCTGACGGGGCGACCACCTTCACCCTGCCCGCTGACTAACCCTCAAATACATCCGCGTAAACCTAGGGGCGGCGCAAGCGTCATGCGTCGCCCCTACAGAGTCACATCCGGCGCGTGCCCCGGTTACTCCCGTTCCAGGAACTCCCGCACCTGCTTTTCCAGGGGCGCACGGTCGTAGACGCCCAGCAACAGAGCGGCGTTCCGCATCCAGTCCCCCTGGAAATACCGTTCGTAGAGCACCTGCCGGCCGGCGAATGAGCTGCACGCGGCGTCCCAGGCGAGCCGGAACAGCTTGACCCGTTCCTGCGCCGTGGCCGTATCGGTGTCGAGGTAGGTGTCCAAGACCTCGGCCATCGGCCCGCCAAAATCGCCTTCCGACGGCAGGGCCATGAGGCTGCTCGACCCGAGCAATTGGATGATCTCCGCCATCCTGGGGTACGTCTTGATGAACAGGTTGCGCGCCACGTTCAACGGTACGCGGTCCGGCAGCATCACGCCCCAATCATCGATCTTGGCGTTGACCTCCGATTGGGTCAACAGCGCCTTGGTGATTTCCAGGTTTTCCACCAGTTCGCCCAGCAATCCCTGCATCTGCGGAATGTCACCGCTGCCCAGCGTTTTCACCATCAGGCTGGCAATCCCCGTGATGAACTCGCACTTGGCCACGTTCTTGGTCACGACCTGGTGGCCGGTGTGGACGTACTGCCCGGTTTCCGCCGACATGTTGTTGCACTTGTGCCGGTCGCCGTACATGAAGACCCGCTCCCACGGCACCAGCACGTCGTCGAAAAAGACAATCGCGTCCATTTCCTCGAACCGCGACCCCAACGGGTGGTCGAAGTGCGACTTGCCCAGATCGAAACTCTCCCGGCAGATGAATTTCAATCCATCGATGCCGCACGGCACCGCGAAGGCAAAGGCATACTTGTGCGCGTCCTCGTCCCGTGCCAGCAGCGACGACCTGGTGGGATAGACCATGATCTCGTCGGACAACGGGCCCAGGGTCGCCAACACTCTTGGGCCGCGCACCACCAATCCGGCGTCCGTTTCCTTGACCACGTGCAGCGCCACGTCGGTACTGTAGTTCATCGACGTTGCCGACGGCGCCCGGTTCCGCTGCAGGTTGACCAGCGTGTGGGTCATGCAGACATCGTGCTCGCGGGCGTATTCGTAGTAATCGACCACGTTCTTCTTGAACTCCGGCCGGTTCTCTCCGAAAAAGTCGCCGGCCGCCGCCATGGACATTATGGTTACGTTCAGGAAATCCGGCGTCCGCCCCATCATCCCGTAGCTGGCGTGGGCCCACTGTGACATCATCTCCCGTCGCCGCGCCAAGTCCTCGAGCGTTTGGGGGATGATGAACGACAGTCCGACCGGGTCGCCCGTGCTGGGCGAGGGGTATGTCATGGCGCAAACGGTAGCCGCATCGTGCTGCATGTCGTATAGCTGCGCGATGGACTTGGCCCCATTGGCCAAACCCGGAAACTCGGTCACATCCTCGATCCGACGGCCATCTATCCAGATTTCGCGTTCCTGCCGTCTCAGGCCGGCCAGGTATTCGGCCCCGGTTCTTGCGGGCATGTTATCGACCTCCCCTTCCCATTGCTTCAGTGCATCAAGTTATGTCTTGCGGGAGCGAGCGCCGATCAGGTGCCCAGGTACTTCTTGAGCCAGTTCATCGCGTGCACGTTGAAATCGGTGCACGGGCTGTGGGTCAGGTCCGGATACACCAGCAGCGACTTGTGCGCCTTGATCCGGTCGAACACGGGCATGATGGTGTCGTACGGACACGTGGTATCGGCCATCCCGATGTTCACCAGTATTGGACATTCGATGGCATCCGCCAAGGTCATGGTGTCAAAGTAGTGAAGCGTGTCCAGGATCTGCTGGCGCTGCTCCGGGTGCTCCTGCGCGTAGTTCCTCAGCTCATGATACGGCGAGGTCCCGATGTCTACGGCCACCGGGTAGTTGCACATGAAGGGCTCCTCCGCCACGGCTGCCGCCAGCCTCTGGTCCAGCGCTGCCGTGGACAAGGTGAACCCGCCGCCCTGGCTGCGGCTCCACATGCCGATGCGATGGGAGTCCACCTCGTCGCGCTCGACGAGGAAATCAACACCGCGCACGCAGTCCATGTACGCGGCCCGGTAGTAGTAGGTGTCCCGGTCGGTGACGTTGTAGGTCAGTTTCGTCCCGTGGGGCAGGTCCCACTCCGGTATGCTCTCGCCCTGCGCCCGTGGGAACAGCGTCAGGACGGCGAAGCCGTGCATTACCACGTGGTACGGAATTTCCTTCACGCCACCATAGCCGGGGACGGCCAGCATCGCCGGAAACTTGCCCGATGGCGGGACATCTCGGGGGACTGTGTAAAATCCCCGCAACCGTTGTCCTCCAAAGCTTCGGAGGGTCACGTCCGAGGTTTCATATTCCCGCCCGCTGAGTTCCTCGTTGGCGGAGAGTTCGGCGCCCACCGGCGTTTCGCTCAAGATCGCCCGCGTGGCGTCCCAAAAGTCCGTGACTGCCTGGTCCATGTCCGTCCCTCCTGTCTGCGATTGGGTGCGCGCCCTGCACGGAATTGCCGGGTCATCTCACGAGCCGTAGCGATACTGAAGCACTCGAACGGATTTGTCCGACCCAGCAACGCGAACCCGGCCGGAGCGCAGGGTCATTCTTAAGCAAATGTTATCACGGAGGGTTCAGACACCGACGCCCGAAGTCCGCCTGCGCTCGTAGCCATACTCTGTGACTAGGAACGGGACGTACTCGTTCACCGCCTGGATTACGTGGTCACTCACATGGGATGGATTCTTCTCGAAGCCCTCTATGGATGCCACGTATTCGGTCAATCCTGGCTCGAATTCGGCGTAGCCTTCCAACCCCAGCGCGTCGTAGATGCGCCGTATTTGTCCCGCCTTGTCGTGCTCCAGTTCCTCGTACCGTATCTCCACCAGATGCCCGTCCGGGATCAACTCGCGCTGGCCCAGGTAGGCCGTGGCCATGTCACGGTAGACCTCAAGTTGTTTCGTGAGCAGCCCGTCGAAGTCAGCCCGTTGCAGGGCGTGCCAGTCGTTCATCAGCCTGATCAGGCGCTCGTAGGATCGCACCGTGTCGTATGGATCGCGCTGGATGTAGGCAAACTTCGCATTGGGGAACAATTCCAGCAGCGCGGTGATCCGGCTGGTGTTGGAGGGCGATTTCAGCAACAGGGGTTTGCCGCCCATGTTGTAACTGGCGGCCCGCAAGAGCTTCATGTATTCCCGCTGCCATTGTTCCAGTTCTGCGGAATCCAGCCGTTCCTTCGCAAACAGGTAGTTCAGCGAGCCCTGTGCGGTGCGCGGAAAGTGCAGGAAGGCGTAGGGGCTGAGCCCCGAACTGCACATCATGGCGATTTCTTCTTCCTGGGGCATCGCGAAATCCACGGGAATGTTGTCCACGCCCCGGTTTGGCGGAAGACTCTTCTCTATCATCCGCCGCACCCGGTTCTGCCCGGCCAGGAAAACGTCCGGCATTGCGGCCTGGTAGGTGTTCACGAATCCCCAGCGAGGGTCCATGGACAGCAGGTTGTGCAGCAGGGTGGTGCCGGATCGCCAGAACCCCAGCAAGAACAGCGGCTCCGGATGCAGTTCTTCTCGGGCGATTCGCCCGCTGTAGGCCATGCTCTGCCACAACCGCATGGGCGCAAAAAGCGCGTTGCAAAACAGGAGGCCCAGGTACCGCGCCATGAACTCGCGGTCGACCCCGTGCTTGAAACCCAACCGCAGCGCCAGAGATAGCCTTCCAGTCGTCAAAAAACTGTTGAACCCGGAGGCGAACGTCGCCGATCTGGTGGGTTCGCCAGGACGATAACCCATCCGGCGGAGACGCCATGATCGGCTGGTCTCGGACCGCTCATTGGTCAGTCTGGGGCTGGCCATTTTCCCGGCTCCTGCACGTTCGATACCTATTCTTCATTCGGGACCGTGAATCGATGATATCGGCCCCGCCAAGGTTGTCAAATCCCTATCGTGTCCGAAACGGAAACAGATCGATTCAGTCCTTTGACCCGCCCCTACACACTTCTCACCGGCAGGTTTGAGATGCCCGTTTTCCGGGATCGTCGCGCGTCGAGCCTCCCTCAAACCGACAGAAAAGCTTGAGGCGTCGACTGATGTCGCCCGGCCGGGTCAACCGCGTTTTTCATTCTGCGTCGTCACGGCGCACCTACGCTCACCGCGCGGTCGCCGTGTAAAATCCCCCCGTGCTCGCGGGCCACACTCCGCCGGCGCGGAGTGTTTCGCATGGCACGCTTTGGCGTCCGTCCTACATCGCCGATGCTTGAGGTTCTCGGCAATCCTCGTTTTCGGGCCATCTGGTACGTGGTGAACGTCGCTGAGCTGACCCGTTGGATGGAGTTGCTGGTCACCAGCCTGCTCGTCTATTCCCTGACCAATTCCGCCCTGATGCTGGTGCTGGTGCTGGCCTTTGAGAACCTGCCCCGGCCCATATTCTCACCGTTCACCGGCATCATCGCCGATCGCTTCGACCGCAAGAAAATCTGGTTCAGTTCGCTTGCAATCAAGGCCGGGGCCGGTATCGCGCTGTTCGTTCTCCTGCTCTTCGGACTGATCGCGCCGTGGCACATTTTCGCTGCCATGCTGCTACAGGGCATCAGCCGCGCCCTGGAAGACCCGGCCCGACGTACCGCGATCTTCGACATAGTGGGAGAACGCCGGGTGGTCAACGCCTTGTCCATCGACTCCATGAGCGGCACCGTGGGACGCATGATTGGCCCCTTCGTCGGCGGTTTCCTCGTCGAGCACGTCGCGTATCTTTGGCCTCACTATGCCGGCTACACTTGGACCTATGTCCTGGTCGTGGCCATGCACGTGGCATCCATGGCGTTGGCAATCCGGGTGCGCATCCCACGGGTGGAACGGCAAGGGCGGGTGGAACCCATCTGGAACAGCCTGGGTGACGTGGTTCGCGCGGCGTTCAATCACCGGCAACTGATGGGGATGCTCTTCATTACCATAATGATTAACGGCCTGACCTTCCCGGCCCGCCAGTTCGTGCCGGCCATTGGGCGAGATCATCTGGAGGTCGGCGAAACCCTGATCGGTCTACTGGCGGCGGCGGAGGCCGTAGGCCAACTGGTAACGGCCTTTATCCTGGCGTCCGTGGGAACGGTGCGCTACCACGGGCGCATTTTCGCCGCCGGCGCGTTCACCGCGATGGTGCTGTCAACAGTCTTTGTCTGGTCGCCATGGTACGGTGTTACATTCGCCATACTGGTCCTCAGCGGGATTGGCATGTCCTGTTTCGGGACGATGCAAGGAGCCATCACCATGCGGTCGTCGCCGCCGGAGATGCGGGGCCGCATGGTGGGTTTGCAGAGCCTGTGCATCGGCATCGGCACCCCGCCAGGCGGGGTGTTCATGGGTTGGCTCGGCGATCAAATCGGGATCCAGTGGTCGGTCACGGTCAACGCCCTGGCCTGCATTGCCATCTCCCTGCCGGTGTTGTTCTTAACGCCATTGGTCACTCGGCCTTCCCAGCCGCCGCCCGAGAGCCGTCCCCAGTCCCAGCCCGGACCCGCCTGATGCCATCGAACGACGAACGATCGCGCCGGTGACCGGAATGCTGATCGCTAAGCGTGGAGGCTTCACTTACCGAGATCGCCCTGTGCTAAAATCCCGGTGTCTCTTTTGCACCGAGTAATGAGCCATCATGCCCCCGAAAACCGCCGCTAAAACACGCCAATCTCGCCGGTCCAAAAAGCCCGGCGTTACCATTTCTGACGCCATCCGGTTGCTTACGGAGGCGTACGGGCCGTTCGAAAACGAGCCACGTCTGGACCCGGCCCACGAGCTGGTGTTCACCATCCTGTCCCAGCACACGTCGGACCGGAACTCCGAGCGCGCTTTCCGCAATCTGATGCACACTTTCAGCACGCTGGAAGCGGTAGCTGAGGCGGAGGTCGCAGACATCGAGGAAGCGATCTCCGGAGGGGGATTGGCCCGCGTGAAGGCCCCCCGCATCAAGGAAGTGCTGGGCATGATCCTGGACCTGAACGACGGGTCGCTGGACCTTCATTTCCTCGCCGAGATGCCCATGGACGAAGCCCGGAAGTGGCTGCGACAGTTGCCCGGCATCGGGCCCAAATCGGCCGGCATTATCCTCAGTTTCTCCCTGGGCATGCCCGCCATGGCTGTCGACACGCATATTTTCCGCGTCAGCCAGCGCTTGGGCATCATCGGGCCCAAGGTCAACGCCGACAAGGCCCACGAGGTGCTGGAGGCGGCCATGCCGCCGGAGGATGTGTATCCGTTCCACGCCGCTTTCATCACCCACGGGAGGCAAGTGTGCAAGGCGCAGCGTCCCCGATGCGGAGATTGCGTCGTGAGCTACGGCTGCCCGTCGCGCGATGAAGAGGCGATGCGGCAGGCAGCCGTCAGCGCCGAGCCCACTGAAACCGACCCCGTGTCGCGCGAAACTGCTGACAATGATCGCCCGGACGGCCAGGCCCCGGGACGTCGCCGACGACGCAAGGATGCCCCCACGCCCGTTCCCCACACCCAGGTCGTCAAGGAGCTCCAACCGTGAAAGTCGGAATCATCAATGTCACCGGATACGCCGGCTGCGAACTCGTCCGTATCCTGCGCCATCACCCCGAAGTGGAAATCGCCTCGGTCACCGGACGCAGCGCCGCCGGTCAACCCCTGGGGGAAGTGTTCCCACACTTGGACAACATGGACCTCGATATCACCGCAGACCTGTGCGATGACCTTGACCTCGTCTTTTCCGCCCTTCCCCACAAGGCCAGCGCCGAAGCGTGCATACCGTTGCTGGAGCAGGGGGTCAAGGTGGTAGATATTTCCGCCGATTTCCGCCTCAAGCAGGCCGACGTCTACAGCCAGTGGTACGGCGTCGACCACCCGGATCCCACCTACCTCGAAGAGGCAGTCTATGGGCTCACCGAGCTGAACCGGGAGGCGGTGGCTGACGCCCGTCTGGTCGCCAACCCCGGCTGCTATCCCAGCAGCGCCATCCTTGCGCTGGCTCCGGCCATCCAGAACGACCTGATCGGCAACGACATTATTGTGGACAGCAAGTCCGGCGTTTCCGGCGCCGGCCGCACCCTCAGCATGACCACCCATTTCTCCGAGGTGAACGAAAACGTGATGGCCTACTCGGTCAACGGCCATCGCCATCTCCCCGAGATCAGCCAGGAGCTCGATTCCATTGCTGACGATCCGGTGAACCTCACCTTCCTCACCCACCTGATCCCCATGACCCGGGGCATCCTCAGCTCCTGCTACGCGCCGCTCCAGGGCAACATTGCCCAGGACCCGGATGCCAACGCGCGCATCCGTGGGATCTACCAGGAATTCTACGCCGATGACGCTTTCGTACAGGTGACCAACGCGCCGCCGCAGACCAAGCAGACCCTGGGCAACAACCAGTGTCTCGTCTACCCGGTGGTTGATCCGCGCACCAACCGGCTCATCGTGATCAGTTGCCTCGACAACCTGGTCAAGGGCGCCGCTGGACAGGCGGTCCAGAACATGAACCTCATGTGCGGCTTTCCGGAGGAGATGTCCCTGGAGTCCCTGGCCGTGTACCCGTAAAACGGGCCCCTGTGGTAAACTGAATCCGCGTGATTTTTGCCACGCCAAATGCCCCGGTCGTCTAGCCTGGTCAAGGACGCCACCCTTTCAAGGTGGAGATCATGGGATCGAAGCCCATCCGGGGTACCAGCACATGAAAACGCCCTCCGCCTCAGGCGGGGGGTTTCTACTTGCGTCCCGATAGCTGCGACTAGGCAGCCGACGACAGTACGTCGACGAACTCTTCAGGCCGTGACCAGCGCGCTATCTTGGACAAGTCCTCAACACGTCGGAAATCCTCGTCGTCCCATACGTCAACGGTGTCATCAAAAAGCGAAACGAACCGTAAGCTCTCAGGGCCCACGGCATGGTGGTTCAAGTCGTACCAAGCTGCAACGACATGGTCGGTGATGCGGTTGGCGGCAGCGCGACTTCCGGTGTTCAGGACATAGACCAGGGAACTGCGCCCGACGACGCGTACGTGAAAGTCCACATCCCACACGCGAGTTGAACGGCCAGCCAGCTTTATGGAACCATTGGTGCTAGTTTGAGATTATTTTGAAAATGCCACGAGGTTCCACTATGCTGTGAGTTGACGACACTCCACAGCGGAGGAACCTCGTGAACATCGCCGATTTTATCACCGAACTGTACTGCAAAATAGACGATGCCTTGCCGCGGGCGCCCCAGCACTCCCAGGCGGTCCTCGCGCTCAGCGAACTGGTCACCATCGGTGTCCTCTGGGCTATGAAGAACGTCAAGCAGCGGCCCTTCTACCGTTGGCTCAAAGACAACTATGGCCACCTCTTTCCCAAACTGCCCCATCGCACCCGGCTCTTCCGCCGCTTACAAGCCCAACAGGACTGGACCGGCTACTTCCTGGCCCAACCCACCGTCCTGGGCGTGGCCGACAGCTACGGGGTGGAACTGCGCCATCCCGTGCGGGATGGGCGACGGACGGACCAGATCGGCCGGAAAGGCAAGTCCAACCACCGTTGGATCAGCGGTGGCAAGCTCTGCATCGTACAGAACCAGTGGGGCTTGATCACCGATTGGGACTGCGCTGGCGCCAATGTCCACGACCAGACTTTTCGGCTCCTGCTCGCTGGCTACGACGGTCAAATGATTATCCTCACCGACACCGGCTTTCACCGGGCTAAAGGCGACCCGGCCAACGTCAAGGTCTGCAAGCGCGGCCAGTGGAACGTGCGCATGGCGGTGGAAACCACCTTCTCCATGATGTCCGTGGTCTGGAACACCAAAGAGATGCGCCATCGAGTGTGGGAGGGTTTCAGCGCCCATCTGGCCTACACCGTCGCGGCTTTCAACATCCTGGCGCAATGGAATGGATTGGAACCAGACGCTAATGGACGCATCCACCGCTCTATTGCTCATTTCACCCTCTGACTCTAACCGGCACCAATGGTTATGGAACGTTCGTGTTCTACATTGTGCTCCCTCAGATAATCGGCCACCTCGCTCACGACCGACTCTCCGGTAGCCCTATGACGGAACGTGAACCATAGGTCAGACACGCGCAGTGCAGCCTGCGCTACCCTGGTGCAAACATAAGCCAAATCATCGTCGGGGCGGCAGCGGGCTTGCAGCATCCCGCGATAGAATTCCACGCCATGTGTGACACAGGCATCATGGATCAACCGGTTCTGGTTCGGTGAACGTCGGGATGACAAGGACTGCATACGCAGCCATCCGGTGGTTTCCGCAAGGTCGGTAACCGTGATCACATCGTCGGCGACTTTGCAGTACAAATCAATGTTATCGCCGTCAGGGTACAAATAAGGCGTACTGACCCGGATGTAGTCACCCTGCTCTGAGCAGATGAACAATGCGCCAACTCCGGCCTGTACCGCTTCGCAAATGTCGTTGCCGGTCATAACCAACTCCCTGCCAATGGCGGAGGAAACATCCTGCCGTTGTGCCTAATGCCAGCCTCGGCGCAAAACTGCTGCCAGACGGCTACCGGGTCGTGAACAGGCGCAGTTATTGCGCCCGGAACGTAGGCTTCCTTATCACGATATTGTTCCGTCCAGCGGTGCATGTGCTTGCGGCCTATTTGGCTGCACTGAGGATTGTGGTGATCGTTGCCCATGCACAATCCAAATATACGCCCGTCTGTACGGAGGATAAGCGGATAGACCAGTTTGTTGATTTGTCGGTTGTAACGTCCCTCGATAAAAAGAGACCATCCCCCGTTAGAGCTCACCTCTACTCCGAACTCCCGCGCTATGGAATGGTCTTCATCCTCTTTCCAGGTGATGTCGCCTTCAATCCACTTCATGTCTGACATGATTGCGGCAAATTCGGTGTTGCTCAATGGCATATTGATCCTCTCTGCACCGAAAGGATTAGTCCGCTAATCCACCGCAACGCCAAGCACGTAACCCATCCATCAGATTATCTCCAACTCGGTGCGGTTGAACTATCTGGTTCCGTGCGGCTATCCTATGCCGACGCGCCCAGCGACCCGGCTGGTCGCCAACTCCACCCCCCAACCACCAGGAGCTCTGAATCATGGCCGGCACCAAAACCGCACTCACCGTAGACGTCAACGCCGAGCACATCGGCCTCATCAACTCTTCCAAGGAAAAGTACAACATCGCCGACGAGGGCAAGGTTGTTCGTATCGTCATGGACTACATCCTCGTCAACCCCGACATCCACGACCGGGTTTTCAAGGACGTGCGCTGCCTCCGCTGCGAGTAGCCCGGCGATCCCGGGAGGCTATTCGACGGTGTGTTTCACCGCCTCCATAGCCAGATAGTAACCGTACACGCCGAACCCGTAGACGCATCCTTTGCTGACCGGCAGGACGGCTGATACCGTGCCGCGAGCCGTCGGGTTGCTGGCGTGTACTTCGATCACCGGCATGGGGACCTGCTGAATCGCTCCGCGCAGCGGCCCGTTCACGGTGGTGTATCCGGCCGGATTGATCAGGCAGGCGTCGTAGCCGTCTTCCCAGGCGTCGTACAGCGCGTTCACCACCTCGCCTTCCACGTTGGAGTGGACGATCTTCACGTCGACTCCCAGGCTCTCGCCGTAGCCGAGGATCTGCTCGTTCATCTGCTCCAGCGTGTTAGGGCCGAAGATCTCGACCTGCACCTTGCCGCGCATATTCATCCCAGCGCCCTGGATCACCAGCACTTTGGTCATTGTCCGTCTCCTTGAGGTTACTCGGAATGGCCGTCGGCGTTGCCGTTGGCCCGATTTCCGTCCAGGATGTTCGTGAGCACCCGGCGCATACCCTGAGGTTCTTCGTCCGGTTCATCATCGGGCGCCGGGGGTTCCGTGGCCGGTGTTGGCGTCTCGGTAACGTAGCCGGCCAGAAGCACGTCCAACTGCAGCATGAGCAGCTTGTTCCAGGCGCTGGAAGTCCGGAGCGCCTGCACCGGGTCCGCCATCTCCTCCAGCAGTATGGCGGCGAAAGCGGTCTGCGCAAATGACATCGTGCCGATCATGAACCTGGCCGGGACTGACCCAAGGTAACCACGCTCCAGCGAAGGGTTGCTGTGGACCACGCCCATGGCGAGGAGAAATACTGGGAACTGCTCGTCCAGTTGGAAATCGATGCTGTGCCTCAGCCAGCGCGCCAGGCTGTGCTTGCGTCGGTCCAGCCGGGTCTGGTCGATTTCGCCCTCCGGGGTCAAGAAGAACCGTGCCGTTTGGGGGAACTGCAGGAAGTGGTCGTACACTGCCGAGGTCAGCTCGTCGGCACGGTCCAGCAGGATCGGCCCACTAGCCCGGACCAATTCCAGGTCCTCCTCGGAGAAGCCCATAAAATCGGCCATTTGCTGCATCCGGGTCGGCCAATCGAAGATCATCGTTTTGTCCTCACCGCGCCGTGTTCGGCGACAGCCAGACTATACGCCCAGCGTTCAGTGCGGGCAACCCGGACACGGCGGGCGCGAGCGACAACTCCATCCAGACGGACAGCAGTCGGTTGCCAAGCCCGAAACCCATTTCGGGGATGTCCGTCCGGTCGTCTGCACGAACAGAATCGGGCGGTCAGCTTTCGCCGCCTCCCATCCGCTCCGCCCTGAGGAACCGTTCCAGATCCCGCACCAAGTCCGCCGGGTCCGGCATGTCCTCGGCTCCGACAGCGGCGTCGTGCTTCTCTTCCAGCGTGACGATGTATTGTCCCAGTTGATCGTCGTCGGCGATCACCTTTTCCACTTCGCGGTCGAAGGCCTCCGCCATCACCGTTAGCTTTTCCATATCCACGGGCAATCCCAGCATGTCCGACAAGTTTTGCGCTAGGCCCAAGCCGACGCGAAAATTGGGGGTCGCGTGCAGGTAATGGGAGACGTGCCCCCAGAGCGATGTGTAGCTGATGCCTCGCGCGGCCAGGGACTCCGATACCGGCAGCGTGATGCCGGAGGGTCCCTGGTAGTTGGACGTGCGGACGTTCGCCCGGTCAAAAGCCGCCTGGATATGCCGGTTGGTCGACGTGCCGCTGAATTTGGTCGCCCGCGTGTGAGGGACGGCGTCCAACAAGGCGCCGATATGGACCACTGATTTGACCCCGCATTGTCGTGCCAGATCACCGACTAACGAGGAGAACGTCCGCCACTTGAGATGCGGTTCGGTCCCAAGGTAGAAGACCACGGGAGGCGCATCACCCGATCCGGTCCACAGATAAAACTCGTTGGCCGGCCATTGCAGATGCCTTATCCCATCCTTGCTTCGCGTCGACCGTGGCCGTTCCTGCGCGAAATTGAAGAATTCTTCGGGGTCTATCTCTGCGAATTTTTGCGCTCCCAATTCGGTGAGCATGTAGTTCAGGGTAGCCGTGGCCGCGTCTCCCGCGTCGGGCCACCCACGAAACGCCGCAATCATGCGCTCGACCGGCTGGTCGGGGAACTGGCTGACCAGAACGTAATCGTCGAAAGAGGCCATCGGTCAATCCTTGCTGGTTATGTCGACTAAATTCTCATGTATTCACAACGGCGGGGATTGTAACACCCGCATCCCGGCCGGGCAACGGCGCCGTTATTCCCGATTGGACAAAGGCGGTTGGAGCGCACCGCGCTAACCGCTTTCAACGCGGACCCTGGCGTGAACTGGCCCATGCAAACGCCGGCCGTCAGTATCCATCATGTTACGGCGTTCACCGATTGGAAGCCTGTGCAGGCTGCAAACGTTTTGGACTCTGCCGCCCCGTGGTTGCGTGGGCCGCGGCTCCAGGTCACCAGCCGCACGGCGTCAGATCTCGATGCGTATCTCGCCGTAACGTGCCAGGAAGTTGTCCTGCAAACTCGCGAATTTTTCCCGGTAAGCGGCGGTATGGATGGGATCAGTGGTCATTATCACCGCGTCTTCGCGGTTGTCGGCATAGTAGTTCTTGCGGATTCCCGCTTCGTTGAAGCCGTATTTATCGTACAACCTCTGGGCGACAAAATTCGACACCCGCGCCTCGAGGGTTACCTCTGTAAGCCCTTGCTCGTAGGCCACCCGCAGCGTCCCGATGATCAGCAGTTCTCCGATGCCGCGTCCGCGAAGCTCCTCCCGCACGGCGATTTCGGTGATGTGGGCCTGATCTCCCTGGAGCCAGATGCCGACGTACCCCGCCAGGTCGTCCTCATCGCTGTCCGGCCTCATGCCGAACACCGACCTGACGCCCGTAAGCATCCGCCCCCATAGCGACTCGTCGGCCGGGCCCGGTTGTTCCCGGGCGTCGGTTGTGGTCGGATGCTGGTGTTCGAGGTCATCAGCGTGGTACGCGACCAGGAATCGGGTGTAACGGCTGTTCAGTTCGCGGCGAAACGGCGTGCCCACCCATCCGGGTGTGAACGCTTCCTTTTCGATCTCAATCACCTGCGGGATGTCTTCGGCCCGCATCCGGCGCAGAGCAATGTCCATAACCGCCGCTTCCCGGATAGATTGCGCCATTCTAACAAACAGTCGCACCAGCCTCGTCACGTCCTGGCGGAAGATCCGGACACCAGCGTTGACCACCGACTATTGGCCGGGCAGAGACACCGATCCATACTGCCCATCGAAGCCGGGCGTAACGTGCACGCGTCCAGTCCGGGCCTGCAAAATCGCCCGAGCCACCGGCTCTTCGGCGACCACTTCCAGGTCGCGCGCGGAAGCCCACAGCAGCGCGTCGAGCTCGCTTCCGACCGCGTCCGTGATCGCCGAGTACGCGCGCATCACCGTGCGGGTGTTCACTCCAACGCCTTTCACTGCCGCGATAATTTCCCGCAGCGGGATCAACCGAGCGTATGGCGGGCCATCACCGCCGCCACGAATGAATCCGTCTGCGTCCGGTTCCAATCCATCGACAGTCTGACGGCCGGAAACCTCGTTGACCCGGTGCAGCACCCCCAGCGTCAACTGCCGGCCGCACACCGGGCACTCGGGCCCGTTTCGTTGCAGGTCGGCGGTGCCGTATGCCACGCCGCACTTTCGGTGCCCGCTGTAATGGTATTTTCCTTCTTCCGGGTAAAACTCCACCGTGTAGGCGACGCCATCCCCGTTGACTCCGGTCGTCAACCCTTCCCACGTCAGCGGCCCGGAAAACGCGGTCACTTCCCGACCTAGATTCGCCGGCGAGTGGGCATCGGAAAACGAGACTACCGACCGTTGGGCCAACTCCGGGACGGCGCGATTCATTGCAGGATCCGAGGAGAGGCCACTTTCCACGGCTCGGACCATGGGGGCCAAATCGCCGAAGCATTCTTCGAGGCTGTCGAATCCGGATTTCGAGCCATACACTCCATACCATGGGGTCCAGGCGTGCGCCGGAATTACGAGCGATTCCGGACAGCAGTCCAACGCCGTTTCCAGCAGTTGCCGGGCAGACAGACTGACTGTGGGTCGGCCGTCGCTCTCCAGCTTTCCGTAGTCATCCAACCGGCGGGTGAACGCGGCCGCGGCATCCAGGGTGGGAACAAGCACCAGGAGGTGCACGCGGCGAGTGCGCCCATCCTGACGGTAAACGCAGCTGATCTCGGTGCCGGGCACGAACCTGACGCCTCCGTACTGGTAGAGGCCGTCACCGCACTCTTGCAGGTTCGTGTGCAGGGCGTCCGCCCACCGGGGATGCGTAAAGTCACCCGTCGCCAGCAGTTCGATGCCCTTGCGTTGGGCCCAGGACGCCAGGTTGTCCAGAGTCAGGGCCTTGCTGCAAGCGAAGGCATACGCGGAATGGATGTGCAGATCGGCGACGAACGAACTGGCCGGGCGGGCGGCCATGTCACGCCGCCAACAGCGTTTCGGCGAGTTCTCGCGGCCGCTGCACGGTAACCTGGTGTCCCGAGTCCAATTGCACCACCGTCGCGCCGGGTATGCGCCCCGCCATCGCCTGCTGCCGGCTGGCGCTGATCAGCCGGTCGTCGGTGAGCACCACGTAGGTCACCGGGCAGGGGAGCGAATCCAAGCTGAGATTAACCGGCTCGGTGAGCATCCGGAGGGGCAACGGTCCGAAATGGCCGATGGTCTGCACCCGGTCCATCGGCTCCAATCCGCCACAGCGGTAACGATTGATTGCCTCGGCCGGCGCCGGAATGTCGCGACCGATGAGTGCGCCCATCGTCTTGCACATGCGGACGACGAGCCTCACCGGTGTGGGGTACACGGAGACCGCGGGCTGTCCGGGCGCCGGCACGATGCCGCACACGAGCACAATCCTCCGGGGAGCCCGGGGCAATTCGCTCAGCGCCTGCAGCGCCACCGTTCCGCCCAGTTCATGGCCCACCAGCGTGTAGTCCGTGAAGTTCTCCTGCTCGGCGACACGCACGACCGACTTCACCGCCTCCGCCAAATCGATCATGCCGGCGTCAGCGGCGGCGTCCGCTCCGTGGCCGGGCAGGTCAACGGCGCGCACCCGGACCGATTGCCGAGCCCGAAAGAGCGGGGGCGGGTGCTGTTCCGGCGCCGTCATGTGGCCCCAGACCTTGCCCCAGCTCTTCGCTCCCTGCCCGGCTCCGTGTACTAAAAGAAAATCCGACACGCTCTGCCCCTGAGTTGTTCGAACGCTGCGTCCTGCTTGGCTCTCACTGCGTCATGACCGTCGTGAGTACCCGAATTGTGTCGTCGTCCTGCTCGGGCAATACCGTTCTGGGATCAAGTCGGACTGCATCCTCTTCGATCCTGGCGATCACGGGCGTCGGCTGCTCGCGCAACGCGGACAGCACTGATTCCGGGGAAAGGCCAGAAGGCGGATCAATCGTGAGCGCCCACGACGGCAGCGTTTCGCCGGGCAGGCTTCCGCCGCCGATGGCCGAGCGAGCCGGCTCGACACGCGCGGGGACCCGGCGGGCGGCCAAAATCGCACACCATTTTTCAGCTCGGGACCGTACGTCGGCGGCGTTCGCGGAAATCATGCGCCAGACCGGAACCTTGGCTTCCGCCTCTCCCATCGCATAATGCGCCAGCGTAGCCGTAAGGCTGGCTAAGCTCATCTTGTCAATCCGGACCGCACGCGCCAGCGGGTGCCTCTCCAACTGCGCGACCAGGTCGCGTTTGCCCACAACGATGCCCGCCTGGGGGCCGCCGAGGAGCTTATCGCCGGAGAAAAACACGAGGCCAACACCCGCGGTGATGCTCTCCTGCGGGGTCGGTTCATGGGCCAGTCCGAATCGCTCGGTGGGTAGCAACGCGCCGCTGCCGACATCGTGCAGCACCGGGACGCCTGAGGTTTCGCCCAGCGTCACCAGATCACGCTCGTCAACGAACGCGGTGAAGCCCTCGACCCTGAAGTTGCTGGCGTGCGCTTTCAGGAAGGCGCCGGTCTGGTCACTCATGGCCTCGGCGTAGTCCCGCACGTAGGTCCGGTTGGTGGTGCCCACGTCCACGAGGGTGCATCCGCTTTGACGCAAAACGTCCGGGATTCGAAATCCTCCGCCAATCTCCACCGCTTCGCCCCGGGCGACGATGACTTCGCGGCCGGCGGCTAGAGCCGACAGGCCCAGTAGCAGGGCGGACGCGTTGTTGTTCACTGCCAACGCTGCTTCGGCCCCGGTGATGCGCCGCAACAACGATTGCAGGTGCGCCTGCCGGGATCCGCGTCGTCCGGTTCCGAGGTCGATCTCCAAATCGGAGTACCCCCGTCCCACGGCGTCGGCGGCTGCCAGGGCGGCATCGCTCAACGGGGCGCGACCCAGATTGGTGTGGATGACCACGCCCGTGGCATTGATCACCGGGCGAGGCGACGGCTCGGTCAAGTTTGCCATCAGCGACAGTACCGCTTCGGCAATCTCGTCGCTGCCCGGCGCGGAGCCTCCCGCCAGCACGCGCTTCCGGGCTCCTGCCAGCGCTTCCCGGGCCAGTTCCACCACCATCTCGCGCCCGTGGGCGTGGACGGCGTTCGCAAGCGATTCGCCGTTGACCACACGCTCAACGCTGGGAAGGTTGCGGAGTTCGGAACTCGTTGTCATCTGTAGCCCAAGGTGCCGGGGAGACCAAATTTGCGGCGGGCCCCATCGTCGGCTCGTATTCTACCACCTCGTCTTCGACCTGCCCGCTCGTACCTCTGGAGCCGGCTGCAATGGCATCAATCTGTGTCTGGAGCCAGTCCGCGTCACGCCCGGTCGTTCCGGTTACCATCCCGATGCGCTATCATAGGGAGAATTCAGGCTGTGCAAGCGATACGCAGCCGGAACCGGATACCATGAAACGAAAAACGGTAGGCATCGGTATCATCGTCGTACTGGCCGGAGCCATCCTGTTCGGGACGGTAGGCTCGGTTATGGAAGTCGTTGCGGCGACGTCCGCACCGTCGTCACCGCGGGAAGGCGAATACGTGACGCGTCTCGCCCCGGCCGCGAGCGAAAACCCGGCCTTGGAAGCGCTGAAATACGCGTGTCCGTTCCATTAACCCCAGCGCCCCGGCGTCGGGGTGACTGTTGGCGCGCTTGGACATCGGGCGACAAATGACAGATTGCCGGCCCTTTCGCACATACCGTTCGTTCCTCCAGGAGAAAGCATGACCC
This sequence comes from Dehalococcoidia bacterium, assembly GCA_965203985.1. Classification (GTDB taxonomy): domain Bacteria; phylum Chloroflexota; class Dehalococcoidia; order Lucifugimonadales; family UBA3495; genus Bin87. The sequence continues at coordinate 60,472 of CBDBDS010000007.1, read as the reverse complement.
CGGATATCGGTTTGCCTCCAGAGCTTGACGCTCTCAAAAACACCGTCCGCCAGATCATCCGCGACGAGTGCATCCCGCTCGAACCCGAATACCTGGCGCACCCTCCCCAGGAAGGCGAACCGGAAAACGGGGCTCCGCGCGGGGTTCTGGAAACGGTGCCCGGCGTGCTGGGCACACTGTCCGCGGACCAGTGGGGCCGCCTGAACAATGTCTCCAAGCAGACGGGCATCTACACGTCTTTCGTGCCCGAGGAGTACGGCGGCGGCGGCATGGGAGCCCTGGGACACCTGGTTTTGGAGGAGGAGGTGCACCGGAGCATCGTTCACCTTCCCACCTCGCCGGTGCCCATGTTCATGATCGGAGCCTGCACCCCGGAGCAGGAGCAGAAGTACCTCTACCCCGCCATCAACGGTGATCTTTACTACTCCTTCGGCCAAACGGAGCCCCAAGCCGGTTCCGACCCCGGCGGCATGATGCAGACCCGCGCCGTGCGGGACGGCGACGACTGGGTTCTTAACGGTACCAAGATGTTCATCTCCGGCGCCGCGTCGGCCGACTTCCTGCTGGTTCAGGCCGTCACGGACCCCGACAAGATGCAGCGCGGCGGCATCACGATGTTCATCATTGACAACCCAACGCCCGGCGTTACCTTTGAGCCCATCCGCGTCTGGATCGTCCCCACCAAGGCCCAACAGCACTACATCCACCTGGACAACGTGCGTGTGCCCCAGACCCAGGTCCTCGGCGAGGTTGGCGGCGGGTTCACCCTGGGACAGCAATGGCTGGTCCATCACGACCGGCTGCTGCGCGGCGCAATGGCGCTGGGCATCCTGACCCGCGCGCTGGAAATGGCGATAGAGTGGTCGCAGCAGCGGGTCACCTATGGACGACCCATCGCCGACCGCCAGGCCATCCAGTGGATGCTGACCGACGTGTATATGGACATTATCGCGCTCCGTTCGGTTGCTCGCGAAACCGCAACCCGCGCCGATGCCGGGGAAGACGTGCGCGTGGAGGCATCGATGGTCAAGTACGCCGCCGGCGAGTGGGGTTGGCGGAGCATCGACAAGATCATGCAGGTCTTTGGCGGGATGGGCGAAACCCTGGACCTGCCCATCGCCCACTGGTACCACATGCTCCGCCATGCCCGCATCGGGGGCGGAACTTCAGAGATTCACAAATTTGTTATGGCCCGGGCTCTTCTGGGCGGCAGGGTAAACTTCCAGGGATGAGAAGGTCGACAATCCATGAATAAGGCATCCGTTCGCACGCTGATAATTCTTGCGGTCGCGTTATCCGCGATGCTCATGGCGGCGTGCAGTTTCCCAACGCCCGCGGCGTCCTTGTCCGGCGCATCGGTGAGCGGCGCCTCCAACCCGGCATCCCAGGCGGCGGTGTACCCCTTTGATGCCATCGTGGTGACGGGGTTTGGCAGCGCCAGCGGAGTCCCAGACTTTGCCAAGCTGTCCCTGGCGGTGTCCGTAACCTCCGACACCGTTGGAGACGCCCGAGACGCGGCGGCCGAATCCATGGTCGACGTCCGCGCCGCCCTCAAACGTCAACGCATCCTGGACTCGGATATCGCTACCAGCCATTTCCGCATTCATCCCGAGTACGAGTACGGTCCGGACGGCCGTGAACAAATCGGTTACACCGTCAGCAACGGATTGACCGTCAACGTCCGGGACACCGACAAGGTGGCTGCCGTGATCGACTCTGCCGTCGCTGCCGGCGGGGACCATCTCGTTTTTAACCGGTTGAGTTTTTCCTTCTCCGACACGACCGAACTGGAAAAAAACGCCCGTGAAGCTGCGGTCAAAGACATGCAGGAGAAGGCAACCCAGCTGGCCGAGTTCTCCGACCGGGAACTGGGCGAGCTCAAGGTGGTCTCCGAGGGAGTTTTCAGCGAATCGAACCTGCCCTCGGGCGCGTTCCTGCTACGTGCGGAAGCCGCCGATTTCGACACGCCGATTTCGACCGGAGAAGGTGCTGTCACCGTGAACATCACCGGGGTCTATGAGCTGAAGTGACCGCGATGGTTCTCAGCGACCACAGCATCCGCCGCCAGATCGCCGAAAGGCGCATCGTGGTCGAACCCGTCGATGATGCCGACATTCAGCCGGCAAGCATCGACCTCCACTTGGATAGCCGGTTCCTGGTGTTTTCCAATTCCCGCCAACCGTACATCGACGTACGGGAACCATTGGACAACCTGACGGAAGAAGTCACCATCGCCGACAGCGAACCGTTCATGCTGCATCCCGGCGAGTTCGTACTGGGCAGCACCCAGGAGCACATCGAGCTGCCCGACGATCTCGTCGCCAGGCTGGAGGGGAAAAGCAGCCTCGGACGTCTCGGGCTGCTCATCCACAGCACCGCCGGGTTTGTGGACCCAGGCTGGCGTGGTCGTTTGACGCTGGAATTGAGCAACGTCGCGCGCCTGCCCATCGCCCTGTACTGCGGCATGAAAATCGGCCAGATATCCTTCCTGCAATTGACGACCCCGGCGGAGCGGCTCTACGGTTCCCCGGAACTCGGGAGCCGTTACCAGGGGCAATCCGGTCCCACGGCCAGCCGCTTTCACCGGGATTTTTCCGGGTCAGGCGAGCCGTGATCGTCCCGGCCATGCCCGACGACCCGATGGCCCGGGCGATTGCCCTGGCGCGGTCCGCATTGGGGTCCACCAGCCCCAATCCCGCCGTCGGGGCCGTGATCGTCGGCGACAGCGGCGTGGTGGGCGAGGGTTTCACGCTGCCTCCCGGTCAGGACCATGCGGAGATCGGCGCGCTGAAACAGGCCGGCCCGGCGGCAGCCGGAGCGACGCTCTACTGCACGCTGGAACCCTGCTGTCACTACGGTCGTACTCCCCCGTGCACCGACGCCATCGTTGGCGCCGGCATAGCGCGGGTCGTCTACGCGACCACCGATCCCAACCCGCGGGTGTCCGGAGGAGGCGCGGCCGCGCTTCGTGCGGCCGGGGTGGATGTGGAGTATCGCGCAGATCCGGAAGCAGCGTTGTTGTATGAAGCCTTCGCCAAGCACGTCACAACCGGATTGCCCTTTGTGGTGGCCAAATTCGCCATGAGCCTGGACGGCAAGATTGCCACCCGCACCGGCGACTCCCAGTGGATCACCGGACCTGACGCCCGTTCCCGAGTCCAGCAGATGAGGAAAGAGTTGGACGGCATCATGGTGGGGATCGGCACGGCCCTGGCGGATGACCCGCAGTTGACCGCCCGCGACGGCGACGGCGCGACGCTTCCGATCAACTTGCAGCCCATCCGCGTCGTCGTCGACAGTGACGCCCGCACGCCGCCGACAGCCCGCATGCTGCGCCTGCCGGGGCGAACGTTGATTGCCACGGCGGGCGAGCCCAACTCCCCTCGTGCGGCGGCGCTGCAGGATGCGGGCGCCGAGGTGCTTTCATTCCCCGGAACCGACGGTCGCGTGAACTTGTCCGGGTTGCTTGAACATCTGGGTCAACAGGGAATGGTCAGCATGATGGTCGAAGGTGGCGGAGGGGTGCTGGGCGCGCTGCTTGACGCGCGTTTGATTGACAAGTTCGCCGTGTTCCTTGGACCGATGCTGATCGGGGGCGCGGCCGCACGCTCGCCGATCGAAGGAAACGGCGCTACCACGATGGCCGACGTGTTGCGTCTCGACCGCGTGAACGCGGAGTCCATCGGACCCGATTGGTTGGTTACCGGTTATCCCGCTAAAGGAGGCGACTGAATGTTCACCGGCATCGTGGAAGAATTGGGGCAAGTCGCCTCTCTGTCCGATTACAGGCTGGTCGTCCGGGCCGAAACCGTGCTCGAGGATGTCCACGTGGGCGACAGCATCTCCGTCAACGGAGCATGTTTGACCGTGGTCGAGTTCGACGCCGGCTCTTTCGCGGTCGACTTGGCGCCGGAGACGCTGCGCCGGACGTCGTTGGGGCAGGCCGGGCCCGGAAGCGCGGTCAATCTCGAACGCGCTCTTGCCGCACACGACCGGATGGGCGGCCACATTGTGCAGGGACACGTGGACAGCACCGGCGACATCACCGCGATCACCCCGGAGGCGGATTGCTTCATCCTGGAGATCGAATCTCCGGCGTCGCTGGCTCCCTATATCGTGGAGAAGGGGTTCATCGCGGTTGACGGAATCAGCCTTACGGTGGTACAAAGTGCGGAACTCCGCTTCACGATTTCGATCATCCCGTTCACCATGCAGCACACTAACCTGCGTGAGCGGAAAGTCGGAGACAAGGTAAATCTCGAAGCGGACATCTTGGCAAAATACGTGGAGAGTCTGCTGGCCGCCAGGTTCGCCTGAGCCACAGCCACCCATCCCGCTGGATCCAGAATTTAGATGCAGTTGGCAAGCATCGAACAGGGTCTGCAAGACCTGAAAGCCGGCAAATTCCTCATCGTCGTGGACGACGAGGACCGCGAAAACGAGGGCGACCTGGTCATGCCGGCCGAGTTCGTAACCCCCGAGGCCGTGAACTTCATGGTCACGCATGCGCGTGGGCAGCTTTGCATGCCGATGACCGCGGACCGGCTGGCCGAGCTGGACATCCCGATGCTGCCCAGCCGGCACTCCGACTCGCCCATGCCTACCGCGTTCACGATGCCCGTTGACTACGCTATCGACACAACGACCGGCATCTCTGCACAAGACCGCGCCGCCACGATCCGAGCCTTGATCGATCCCGAGGCCCGTCCTCAGGACTTCATACAGCCTGGCCACCTCTTCCCGTTGCGTTACCACACCGGAGGGGTGCTGGTTCGTCCCGGCCACACGGAGGCCATCATCGACCTGTGCCGTTTAGCCGGGCTGTATCCCGCCGGCGTCGTGTGCGAAATCATGAAAGACGACGGCACCATGGCTCGCCTCCCGGACCTGATCAAGATGGCTGCGAAGCACGAGTTGAACATCCTGTCCATAATGGACCTGATCGAATACCGACGTGAGCACGATCCGTCTGGTCCGGAGGCCGAGTGACGGCCCGCAGTCAACTTCGTTCAAGCCCCCCAATAGCCGGGTTGCCCGGCTGCAAACATTTCCGCTTCCCTCGGAGGAAAAATGCCCCTATGCAGCCTTGAAGAGGCGCTCGAAGATCTGACTGCTGGCAAGTTTGTCATCGTGGTCGACGACGAGGGGCGCGAGAACGAGGGCGACCTGTTCCTGTTCGCGGAACACGCCACTCCTGAGGCCATTGCCTTCATGGTTACCCACGCCCGGGGCTTGGTGTGCGTGCCGATGCAGGGCGAACGCCTGGACGAGTTGCAGATCCCCAACCTGAGAAGCCGCAACGCTCCGTCACCACAGCCGACCGCGTTCACCACTTCCGTGGACTACAAACGGGGCACGTCAACCGGCATATCGGCCTATGATCGCAGCGCCACCATCCGCGCGCTGATTGACCCTGACGCGCTTCCCGCCGATTTCGTCCATCCGGGGCACATGTTCCCGTTGCGGAGCAATCCGGGCGGCGTCCTGAACCGCCCCGGCCACACGGAGGCCATCGTCGATCTGTGCAAGCTGGCCGGCGCTTACCCCGCCGGCGTGGTCTGCGAAATCATGAACACCGACGGCACGATGTCTCGGCTGCCGGAATTAGAAGTGTTCGCCGCCCAGCACGACCTCAAAATATTCAGCATCGCGCAGCTGATCGCCCACCGGCGCATCACTGAACCGCTGATCTCCCGCGTGGCAGAGGCGAACCTGCCGACCAAGTACGGTGTGGCTCGGATAATTGGGTATCGGAGCTCGATAGACAGCGGTGAGCACGCCGCGTTGGTTGTCGGAGACTGGCAAGCGGGCGACGAAGTGCTGGTTCGCGTGCACAGCGAGTGCCTGACGGGAGACGCTTTCGGCAGTCTCAAATGCGACTGCGGAGAGCAGTTGGACCTGGCCATTCGGATGATTTTCAACCAGGGATGCGGCGCCCTGATCTACCTGCGCCAGGAAGGACGCGGCATCGGCCTCCACAACAAGATCCGGGCATACTCCCTCCAGGACCGGGGCTTGGACACTATCGAAGCCAACGTGGCCCTGGGTTTCCAGCCGGACGAGCGCAAGTACGATCTCGCCGTTCAGATCATGCGTGACCTGGATATCACGCATGCACGGCTGGCTACCAACAATCCGCACAAGATGGCCGGCATCAGCGGTCTCGGCATCCAGGTCACCGACCGGGTGAGCCTGGCCGTGCCTCCAAATGAGACCAACGAGGAATACATGCGGACCAAGCGCGACAGCATGGGTCACCTGCTGTCGCCGGTGCAGGCTAGCTCGCCCGACGTTTCCGGCTAATCGGCCCCCAGCCGGCTCACCAACCAGGCTTCGATGAACCCGCCGATGTCGCCGCCCAGCACGGCGTCCGCGTTGCCCATCTGGTAGTCCGTGCGGTGGTCCTTGACCGACTTATACGGGTGCAGGACGTAGCTCCGTATCTGGTTCCCCCACTCGGCGGAGACCCGCTCGCCACGCAGCGCTGACAACTCCTGGGCGCGTTCCTCTTCGCGCAGCGCCAGCAACTTGGCCCTCAGTATCCTCATCGCGTAGTCGCGGTTCTGGTGTTGTGACCGCTCGGTCTGACAAGAAACGACGATGCCGGTAGGCAGGTGGGTCAACCTCACCGCGGATGCGACTTTCTGCACATTCTGGCCACCGGGGCCGCTGGAACGGAAGAAATCCATTTTCAGGTCGTCGGACCGCAGTTCGACGTCCGAGTCGTCATCGAGCGCTGCCGGCAACACCTCGACTCGGGCGAACGAAGTCTGCCGCCGCCGCGCGGGGTCGAAGGGCGAAATACGCACCAACCGGTGCACGCCCACTTCGGCGTTGAGGTACCCGAAGGCATGCTGCCCGCCGATTTCCAGCGTGCTGGTCCGCAAGCCGGCCTCGTCACCGTAGGCCGTGTTCAGAACCTGCACCGGCCGATCGCTGGTCGTGGCCCAGCTGGAATACATGCCGGTGAGCATCTCGACCCAGTCGTGGGAATCCGTGCCTCCGGCGCCGGAGTGGATGGTCAATATGGCCGGCCGATCGTCGTAAGGACCCGACAGGGTCAACTCCATCTCCGCCCGGGCCAGGCTCGCCGCGGCCGTCTCCGTCTCGGCAGTCAGCTCGTCAGCGACGCTTTCGTCGTCGCTTTCAATGGCCAGCGACGTGAGCTCCAGGAGGTCGGCCACCTGGGACTGCAGGCCGTGCCACAACTCCACCGATTGCTGCAACTTGCCCAGTTCCTGCATTTTGCGCTGGGCGACTGCGGCATCGTCCCAGAAACCGGGAGCGGAAGCCTCCTTTTCCAGTTGCGCGATGGAGACTTCACGGGCTGGCAGGTCAAAGACGCTCCATGACCGCGTCCAACTTAATGGACATGTCTTCGAGTTGTTGGCGCAGTTCTTCCATGGCGAGACCCTCCGGGAACCTTGCAAATTATCGTGGCTGTCAATTATAGCGCAGCGCGTTGGAGCCGTATCCGACCCTGAGAAAAGCGACGCGCAGATGGTCAAAAAGAGCCATCGGTTATAATTGTTGGCAGAGTTTCCCGCGTTTACGATCATCAGGCAGGTAGGACAATGCTGGACCATGGAACCCCGGAACACGCCGCTGACGATCCCATCGCATTGCTGCGGCATCGTATGCGCCATTCGGCCGCCCACGTGATGGCCGACGCCGTGCTGCAACTGTTCCCGGAAGCCAAGGTAGGCATCGGCCCACCGACCGCCGACGGGTTTTACTACGACTTCGACGTGGCGCAGCCTTTCACGCCTGAAGACCTGGAACGCATCGAGTCGCTGATGCTCGACACGATCCGATCCAAGGCGCCTTTCGTTCGTGAAGAGTTGGGCCGCGATTCCGCCAAGGCGATGTTCGCTTCCCAGCCCTACAAGCAGGAGATCATCGACGACCTGCCCGACGAGACGACCCTGAGCATCTATCGCCACGGTGAGTTCACCGACCTCTGCCAGGGGCCTCATGTCGACAACGCCGGGGATATTGCCGCGGTCAAGCTGCTCAACGTCGCCGGCGCTTATTGGCGTGGCGACGAGAGCCGTCCGATGCTGCAACGGATCTACGGCACCGCCTGGGAGTCGCAGCAGGAGCTGGAGGCACACCTGGAGCGTCTTGCCGAAGCTGAGCGCCGCGACCATCGCACGCTGGGCCGTCAGCTGAACCTGTTCAGCGTGCACGACGAGATCGGTCCCGGCCTTATCGTGTGGCATCCCAAGGGCGGCATCATGCGTTCGCTCATCGAAGACTACTGGCGGGATATTCACTATAAGCGTGGTTACAACATCGTCTATTCGCCCCACATCGGGCGGGCCCGGCTATGGCAGACCAGCGGGCACCTCGATTTCTACCGGGACAGCATGTACGCGCCCATGGAAATCGACGAGCAGGAATACTTCCTCAAGCCGATGAACTGCCCCTTCCACATCCAGGTCTACCGATCCGCGCTGCGCAGCTACCGTGAGCTGCCCCTGCGCATCGCGGAACTGGGAACCGTGTATCGCTTCGAACGCAGCGGCGTGCTCCACGGCCTGATGCGGGTTCGCGGCTTCACCCAGGACGATGCGCATATCTTCTGTCTGCCCGACCAGGTCGCCGGCGAGGTGGGCGATGTGCTCGATCTTACGTTCGAGATCATGGCCGCCTTCGGGTTCGAGGACTACGACATCATGCTGTCCACTCGCCCCGAAAAATACGTCGGCGAACCGGAAATGTGGGATCACGCCACCGAGTCCCTGCGCCAAGCCCTGGTCTCGCGCGGCCTGACCTACGGCATTGACGACGGCGGCGGAGCATTCTACGGCCCGAAGATCGACATCAAGATCAAGGACGCGCTGGGTCGGGACTGGCAGTGCACCACCGTGCAGTTCGACTTCAACCTGCCCGAGCGCTTCGATCTGGTTTTCCAGGATGACCAGGGCAATCGGTCGCGGCCTTACATGGTGCACCGGGCCATCCTGGGCTCGCTGGAGCGATTCTTCGGTGTCCTGGTGGAGCACTACGCCGGGGCGTTCCCGCTGTGGCTGGCTCCGGTCCAGGCCACGGTGATCCCCATCGCCGATCGCCACAACGAGTATGCGGAATCGGTGGCGCGAGAGTTGCGCGACGCCGGGTTCCGCGTGGAGGTGGACGACCGCAGTGAGCGCATGAACCAGAAGATCCGCCAGGCCCAGTTGCAGAAGACCCCCTACATGCTGGTCGTTGGCGACCGGGAGGCCGATGCGGGAGCCGCCGCAGTCCGCACCCGCGATGGTGACAACCACGGCGCCGTTCCGGTGTCCGAGGTCATCACGATGCTCGCGGCCGAGCTGGACGGCACGCCGGCGGCCCGATGATCCTGCCGTACGCTGGATACATGCAAGGGGCGGCTAGAATGGCCGCCCTTATTCGTACCCGATGCGTCCGATTTAAAGCGGCGCTACTGCGCTAACAGCTCGAACTGCCTCTGTAGCGTTGCCGCGTCGCCGCCTCTGCCGTATCCCTTGCGGAAGGTGATCACGCCCCCGCCGTCCACCGCGATCATCGACGACTGGCTGACGATTTTCAAGTCGGCCAGCATGGTTCCCACCGGCACCGCCGCGATCATGTTGCTGTACTCCTGATCTGCGATGTAGTTGTCGATGGTCTCGCCGCTCTCGTTGAATGCCACCACGTAGGTGTCGACCCGGTCTGCGTAATTGGGAACTATGGAACTGAGCGTCCGTAACTCGGCGCGGCAGACCGGTCACCAGGTGGCAAAGTACATCATGAAGACCGGCTTCCCGCTCCCCACAATGCTCGCCGACTCCACGTTCGTGCCGTCGACCAGGGTCATGGTGAATGCGGGAGGCGTCTCACCGACATCCGTCCCGACTTCGGCCGCGGGGGCCGGCGTGACCGTGGGATGCGGCGCCGGCGTATTCGTGGCGGCCGGCGGCTGAATTGCCGGCGCCTCGGTGGCCGGAACCGCCGTGGCTGACGCCGCTGGCACAGCCGTCGCAACCGGTGCACTGGTCGGCGAGTCGGGCCGCGGAGCGGCGGTAGCCGCAGCAACCGGCGCTGAAGTTGCCGTCGGCGATGTGTTCGCCGGCGCCTGGTCCGGAACCGAAGTGGCTGCCGGCAAGGCCGGGGCTGCCGCCGCTGCGGGCGCCTGTTCCTGCTCAGCTGTGGGCGCCGTCCCCGCTGCTGACGGTGGCTGCGGTGCGGCCGACTGCACGGGGACATCCGAAGAACCGCACGCGACCATCGTTGCCCCAACCAGGGCGATGGTCGCGCAGCCGATCAGAATTTTCTTGATTGCTTTCATTTCCACCGTGCGGCGTCAACGACGCCGGAGCCTATTGTCATCAAGCCGGCAGCTGCATATCGAGCAGCCGCCGGTCCTTATCCTGCTTCACCTGCTGCTTGGTCGGCAGCGCGTGGGGGTCGTCGGTCAGGGTATTGAATTGCGGCGACCATTGGTCTGCGCTGCCCATCAGTTGGCGGTGGTAAATCACCCCGTCGGCGTTCACCGCCATCATCGCCATCTGCCGGGTGATCTCCAGATCCGCGAGCATGGCGCCCACTGGCTGCGCGGCGATCAGGTCGGTGTAACCCTTCTCCTGGATATACGCGTCGACTTCGGCGGCGGTTTCGTTGTAGGCCACGACGTAGAAGTCGATATCGGGAAATTCGGTGGCGATCGGGTCAAGCGTCTGCAACTCAGCGCGGCATTCCGGTCACCAGGTCGCGAACCAGAACAGGTGCGAGGCCCGGCCCTTTTCGGCCAGGCTGGCGGACGATACTTCCGAGCCGTCGGACAGGATCATCGTGAATGGCGGCGTCGTCTCGCCGATCTTCAGATCGACGTCGCTCTCGTCCATCGCCATCGCCGACATATCCATGCCGGCCATGTCCCCCTGCCCCTCGTTGGCGGCGGGCGCGCACGCCCACACGAAAAACGCCAACGCTACGGTCAGCAGCACGGTGAGAAACACGGATTTCCTGGGTGACCCGATCATCGACGAAACGCGGCTCGCAATGGGACCTGGGATGCTGATAGCCGATTGTAACAGACCTGTTCGCGCTCCGAATACGCGGCCAAGGGCTGGCCGGATCTTTCGGTTCTTGGCAAGGAAGTAAGGGCGAGGCTCGTGCGTGTGGCGCCGTTGGACCTGACATCCAGAGTGATGGTCGACGCTTGTAGCGAGTGCACTGCCCGCAACTGATGGTTGCGGATGCTCGTATAGGCGACGCTGATTGCAAACATCGCAGCCGGCGTCAGCTCATTTAGGCGAGCCAGTCCCGGAAACGATACTCTCCACACTCGAAAGATTTGCCAAAAGGGTACCACCCGAGGTGCAGACAAACGCCCTGAACGGTGCGCTGCGCGCCGGACATTTGCTGACTCTCGGCCCGGCGTCCCGTGGCGTGATCGATGCCCCGGTGGTGTAGCATAGTACCGTTAGCGGGGAACTGATGCTTACCCATTCTCTTTGGATCCGTCATTGCGACCGCAGCATAGCAATCCCGCTGGATAAAGGACATTGCCTTGGTCACGAAATCGACACTTCGCTGTATTCTTCGCGATGACAAGCTGGGCATAGGCGAGCGCTACAGAGGTCTTGACAAATGAACGCGGATTCGATGGTCCGCGAGGTAGTGGTGGTGGACGGCGAATGCGAGGTCGAGCCAACGTTCCCCCCGGGCGCATGCGCGGCAAGGTGCGGGCCCGCGTATACGAGTGCTCGTTCGCGCTCTCAGGAGGGCAGGCCTCGGAGGTGATCGAGGAGCGCGCCGAGATCCAGAGGGTCATCACCGATCTGAACGTGCTTGGGAACTTGCCATTACCGCGTGGTGTTGAAGCCAAACGGGACCGGCAGGCCGTGGCTCCTGCTGACATCGGTCGTTTCTAAATCACGCGGCGTCGTAGTGCGACGCCCGGGCATCTCAACTGAGCCGGCTCGGCAACCGGCTGGATTTGGATGAATGCGAAGGAGTAAGAAATGTCGCAAGAAGGATTAGCGCGCCAGGTCCTTGTGGTGGATGACGAGCCGGACGTCCAGGAGATGTTCCGGCAAAGGATGCGCCGCGAGGTTCGCGCCGGCGTGTACAAGTTGTTCTTCGCCCAGTCGGGTAATGAGGCGCTCGACGTGTTGCGCGACAATCCCGGCATCCGGCTGATCCTGACAGACCTCAATATGCCGGGCATGGATGGCATGGAACTCCTCGGCGCCCTGGAAGAATCCTGGCCCGAGGTTCAATCCATAGTCGTGTCCGCCTACGGTGATCCCGACCGCATCAACCAAGCTCGGGAGCGTGGTGCGCAGGGTTTTGTGGTGAAGCCGGTGGATTTCTCCGAGTTGAAGGAGATGTTGATTTCTTCATTGGATTGAGGACTTGGCATCTGGTGCGCATCCAGCGGTAGGACTGCGGTGCATCCACCGTCGGTAAGACCGACTGCGCAAACGGCCTGGCCGCCCGCACACAAGTTCAGCGGGGATTTTGCTGAAACGGCGCCATATACGTCCTCGTCTCGGCACTCGATCCGGGGCCTTTCCTGCTCATGGGCCACCCCTAGATTACCCTCGCCGCCCGCAGCAGTCCCAAGTCCCGAACCGTGAGGCCCAGTTCGCCGCACAGAATTTCGACGTTGTGTTCGCCCAGGCGGGGCGCCGGTCGGGCCGATGCCATGGCGTTTTCTCCGTCGATAAAGAATCCCGAACCCGGGTATTTCAATTGGCCCGCCCTGGCATGGTCCATCTCTACGAAGAACCCTCTCTCTTCCAGATGCGGAGATTCCACCACCTGTTGCGGCGTCTGAACCAACCCGATGACCAAGCCCCGGGCCATGGACTCTCGCATCAAGTCCAGGTTGGTCCACTGGGCCAGCTTGGGGGCCACCAGTCCATGAAGCTCCTCCCAGTGTTCCATCCGGCCGCCGCGGGACGCGAACTTGGGGTCCAGCAGCCCCGGTTCCTCCAGAAACTCGGCCCACGCCTCCATGGGACGCCCGCCGGTGCCCGCGGTGGTGAGCGTCACTTCCCCATCCAGGGTGGGCAAGTGCATCCCGTCCATAACGTTGCCGTCACTGCCGCCCCGGTGGGGGTTGCGTCCGGTGTAGGTGTAGGGGTGAATCAGCCCGGAGGGGGTGCTGACGGCGGCCTCCATGGTCGAGACATCGATGTGGGTACCTTTCCCTGACTGCTCCCGCCGCAACAGCGCCGCCATTACCGCCACCGCCCCGTTGCGGGCCGCGGTAATCTCCATCTGCTCCAGGGCCGTGCCCATGGGCGGTAGGTTGGCCGAGCCCGTCACCGCGTAAAGGTAGCCCCCCATGGCCTGGGCCAACAGATCATCGCCCTGGTAGCCGGCATAGGGCCCGTCCTGACCAAAATAGGTGATTGAAACCAGGATCAACCCGGGGTTGGATTGGGACAGCCGTTCATAGCCCAGTCCCAATTCCGCCAGCCTCCCCGGTGGATAGCTCTCAATGATGATATCCGCGGTGGCGGCCAATCGCCCCAAAAGCTCCCGACCTTGTGACTGCTCCACGTCCAGCGTGATGCCGCGCTTGTTGGTGTTGAAGGCCAAGTAGGAAGTGCTCCGGTCGGGGTGGGGAACCTCATCGATAAAGGGCGGTTCGTGGCGGGCCTGGTCCCCCCAGCCGGGCGGCTCAACCTTGATGGTGTCCGCGCCCTGGTCGGCCAGCAGCTTGGCGCAATAGGCGCCCGAGGGCCGGTGGGTCAGTTCCAGCACGCGCAATTCTGAAAGTATTCCGGGCATGGTCGCTCCAACAGTTGCTTATCCACGAATACTGATATTGCTGCTCTTCGGGTCAGGGCTCGTGCAAGGTCATTGTCAGAATCAGGATTTGACCGATTTTGGGATTTTCAGGACGTTCATAAATCCCGTAAATCCCCTAATCCTGGTAATCCTGCTTCTGACAGTTTCCGCCGGGATGGACCTTGCGCAAGCCCGATCTTCGCGATTGTTCGTCGGGCCTGGCGCATGAATTACGGCCTTGGTTCGTCGGGCCGGGGTGCGCCAAAAACCACGCCTTCGGATTCCAGTTCCCCTATTTCCGCCGGCGACAGCCCGGCCAACTCCGCCAATATCGCCTCATTGTCTTCTCCCAATCCCGCGACCTTATCAATTGTCATGGGATTGCCGGGGTCTCTGAAGGGGCGCCCGGCGAAAACACGGGATCCGACGGCGGGGGCCTGGGGGTTGGAGAACTCCCGCAGATAGCCGCGTTCCCGCAGATGAGAGTCGTTCACTAGGTCCTGGGCGGTCATCGCCGAACCGGCGGCGATGCCCATTCCCTGCAATTTCCGCGCCAGCTCCAGGTCGTCGTGCTGGGAGGTCCAGTCACCGATTAACTCGTCCAGTTCGTGGCGATTGTGCGAGCGGGCTAAGGCGGAGCCGAATTTGGCTCCCTCGGCCCACTGGGGCCGGCCCATTGCTTCCTTCAGCGATTCCCATTCTGCGTCGGACGACACGACGATAACTATCCAACGGTCGTCGCCCCCGGCCGGATACACGTTGTGCGGCGCCTTCCACCAGTGGGCGCAGCCCAAACGATCGCGGGTTATGCCCCGCTGCGCCTCCAGGATGGCCGGTCCCACTGACGAGACCCCGGTTTCCAGCATGGTGAGGTCAACCCGCATGCCCTTGCCCGTCTTGTTGCGCTGGTACAGGGCCAGCAGCAGAGCATAGGCCACGTTGTTTCCCACGGAATGGTCCATGTAGTTGGGGCTGGCCCGCATGGAAGGGCCGCCCTCGTAGCCGGTCAGGTAGGACAAACCACAGGCGGCATCAACGGTGCGGGCCCGGGAGCCGGCCCGTCGCCAGGGTCCGGTGTACCCGTAAGCCGTGCTGCTCAGCGTGATAATGCGGGGGTTGATTGCGGAGAGGCTGTCATGGTCGAACCCGAACCGCTGCATGGTGCCGGGACGGAAGTTGTCGGTCACGATGTCAGCATTCTCCACCAGCTTGAGAAAGACTTCCTTGCCCTTCGGGTTGGTGACGACCATGCACAGGCTGCGCTTGTTGCGGGTGCCGTAATAGACCAGGTTGCCGGCTTCGTTCCACCACTCGTCACCCGGAGTTCCTTCAGGAAAGGGACCGGATTTACGGTCTTGCAGGTGGTCAGGGCTTTCAACGCGGATGACATCGGCGCCCAGATCCGCAAGGAACCCCGTCCCCCACGGCAGCGCGTGTACCTGCTCCAGGGTCAGGACTCTAACCCCGTCGAGAATTCCCTTCTCTGCCATTGCCGCCGGACCTCCATTTGCCGCTGCTGCGCCGAAGCGTTTGACCGGCCCAATCATAGTCTAGGCCAGGAACCAAGTCCACTTGGGCCGTCGTCCGTTTCCCTCTGAACACCCTTTGCAGCCGTTCTGCCATCAGCGGTGCCGCACCCGGACCGTTTTGCCGTCCGCTCTTTCTCACCCGTCCGGCTGGCATCCCCCGGCTGTTGGTGTTACGTTATTCGCCAGTCGCGCGAACGAATCCCTTCCCGGCCGAGTCTTAGCGCGAATCGCCCGGTTTTCGCCCAATCCGATCCCGTCTGCGCCCAGGAGCATCATCTGATGGCAAATCGACTGATCAACGAGACCAGTCCCTACCTACTGCAGCACGCCCACAATCCCGTGGACTGGTATGCCTGGGGCGAGGAGGCGCTTTCCCGCGCCCGCGACGAAGATCGTCCCATCCTGCTCAGCATCGGCTATTCCGCCTGCCACTGGTGCCATGTCATGGAGCGCGAGTCCTTCGAAAACGAGGACATCGCCGTGCTGATGAACGATAATTTCGTCAACATCAAAGTCGACCGCGAGGAGCGTCCCGATCTCGACGCCGTTTACATGGAAGCCGTGCAGATGATGACCGGCAGCGGCGGCTGGCCCATGACCGTTTTCCTCACCCCCGAGGGTCATCCCTACTACGGCGGCACCTACTTCCCGCCCGAGGACCGCGGCGGCATGCCCGGCTTCCCCCGACTGCTCGCCGCCGCCAGCCAGGCCTACCACACCAACAAGGGTGAGATCGAACGCGTCACCCGCCAATTGGCCGAGCAGATGGGTCGCACCGGCCAGATGCCCCGCGGCTTCACGCCCCTCACCACCGAGGTGATGCACAACGCCTACTCCCAGCTGGCCACCCAGTTCGACCACCTCAACGGCGGCTTCGGCAACGCTCCCAAGTTCCCCCAGCCCATGACCCCGGAGTTCCTGCTGCGCTACAACCGCCACGGCTTCAACGCCCGCGCCCTGGAAATGGTGGAACTGACCCTGCAGCAAATGGCATACGGCGGCATGTACGACCAGGTCGGCGGCGGATTCCATCGCTACTCCACCGACGCCTACTGGCTGGTTCCGCATTTCGAAAAGATGCTCTACGACAACGCCCTGCTGGCCCGCCTGTACCTCCACGCCTGGCAGGTCACCGGCAACGCCCTGTACCGGCGCATCACCGAGGAGACCCTCGACTACGTCCTTCGCGAGATGACCGACGCCGCCGGAGGCTTCTACTCCGCCCAGGATGCCGACAGCGAAGGTGTCGAAGGCAAGTTCTTCGTCTGGACCCCCGACGAACTGCGCCCCCTTCTCGGCGATGACGCTGATCTGGTCATGGGCTATTACGGCGTCACCGAGCGGGGCAATTTCGAAGGCGCGAACATCCTGAACGTTCCGCTACCCCCGGACCGGTACGCGAGCCAGCGCGGCGTCAGTGAAGATGATCTGTCGGCGGCCGTCCAGCGTGTCCGCGCCATCCTCCTCGATGTCCGCGAGCGGCGCATTCATCCCCTTCTCGATGACAAGGTGCTCACCTCATGGAACGGCCTGATGCTCCGTTCCTTCGCCGAAGCCGGCGCCGCCCTGGGCCGTCCCGATTACCTGGACGCCGCCCGACGCAACGCGGATTTCCTCCTCGCAACCATGCGCGATGACAACCGTCGCCTGCTCCGCACCTGGCGCAACGGCGAGGCCAAGCTCAACGGTTATCTAGAGGACTACGCCTGCCTGGCCGATGGTCTGATCTCCCTCCACGAGGCCACGTTGGAACCTCGCTGGCTTCAGGATGCGGTGGACCTCGCCGACGGCATGGTCGATCTGTTCTGGGACGACGCGGTGGGCGGTTTCTATGACACCGGCAAGGATCACGAGGAACTTGTCATCCGGCCCCGGGACGTTTTCGACAACGCACAGCCCTGCGGCGGCTCGGTGGCCACCGACGTGCTTTTGCGGCTGGGGGTGATCACCGGCAACGACGACTTTGCGGCCAAGGGCTCGACCCCGCTCCGCGCCATGCAACAGATGCTGGGCCGTGCGCCCTCCGCTACGGGCCACTGGCTGGGCGCGCTTGACTTCTACGTGTCCCTGCCCCGGGAGATCGTGATCGTCGGCCCCGCGAGCGATCCGGCCACCGGCGCAATGCTGGACGAGGTGAGCAAACGGTTCATGCCCAACCGTGTCCTGGTGGGCGTAGCGGATTCCGACAACCCGCCCCTGAAGGACTCGCCGCTCCTGGAGCAGCGGGTCATGCAGGACGGTATGCCCACGGCCTACGTCTGCGAGAACTATGCGTGCCAGTTGCCCGTTACGGAACCGGCAGCCTTGGCTGCCCAGTTGGCAACGTGATTTCCGGCCCTCGTCAGGCTCTCTGCGACAACAGCCCAGCCTGCGTCACCGTTTCACGGTTCACCGTGTCCGGCAGGCGGTAGCGCGGCCACAGCGCAAATCCGGCCGCGGCCAGGACGCCGGCGAACACCGGGGCCAGCTGGATGCCCAGCGGGTTGTCCACCGTATCGCCCAGCAGCAGCACCAGGCTCAGCAACAGCGGCGGCAGGGCAAAAGTGACTTTCTCAAAGAAGTTCTGGGTCGAGTAAAACATCGCCTCCCGCCGCTCTCCGTTCAGCAGTTCGTCGTAGTCGGCTATGTCGGCGGTGATGGCCTTGGGCAGCAGGAACACGGCGGCCATGGGCAGCCCGGCGACACCAAAGAGGACCAGGCTTTGCAGCATCAAGCCACTCGGCGAAATCAGGCCGACCAGCGCCAGCAGCGGGAACACGGCGCCGCTGCCCAGCAGACAAAGGCCGTAAAGGCGGCGCTTGCTGGCATGGAGGTACTTGAATGCCAACCAGATGCCGATGGCGGCGACGAGAACGCCCACAAAGACGGCGATGAAAAGGTTGCTCGTGTCCGAACGGCTGACGCCCAGAATCACCGCGGCGAAGAAAGGGATCCAGCCCTGCATCATGCCAACGCCGGTGGTGAACATCACGTAGGTAGGCAGATAATAGACGAACTGCGAGTTGCGCAGCGTGTCTTTCACTCCCTGCCAGAAGGCAACCCGGGCCGGGGGCGTGTGCCGGGGGGCGTGCCGCCACACCGCCGACAGCGACAGATAGCGGAAAAAGACGCCGACCCCAGCCAGGATAACGCCCACGTACTGGAAGCCCAGGGCGTCCACCATCCTGGTGATGACCACCAAGCCAATGGCGGCACCGACGAATGCAAAAGCGAAAATGAGGCTCACCAAGTCCATCCGATCTTCGGGCGTATCGGTCACCTCCGGTATCAGCGCCTCCAGCGCGCCGCTGGACATGGTCCCGGCGGTGAAGAAAAGCTCCAGGATGATGACGAGGTACAGCGCGTTCCACAGGCTGGCGTCCTCCGTGGGCAGGAACCAGACCAGGGCGGCAAAGAGGCCGTAGAAGGGCGTGCTGAAAAGGATGAATGGGATGCGCCGACCCCAACGACTGTGGGTGCGGTCACTCCACCAGCCAATGAGTGGATCGGTGAAAGCGTCAATGAAGCGCCCGGCAGAAACGAGGAAACCAGCGAACACGCGAGCGTCCAGGTTAAACCACAGCAGCGTCAGTTCCGGCACCCGGGCCATCCCCTCGCCGGCCGGCACCAGGAAAAAGAGAATCCAGGACTGCCGGAAGTAACTAATGGCCTGCAAACCGATGTGGTCTGACGCAAAAAACAGCTTGTTGAGCAGCGGCAGGCGGATCGCGGGCTGTCGGGTATCGATCATTCCATCTCGCGTCGGGTCTGAAATTACCTCCGCAATGTAACACACCGCCGATGAGCCGACAGGACTCCCCATACGGGCATCGGGTGTACCATTCGCTGGTATTCGTGTGTATAATTTCGGCGGTTTAGTCCGCGCCGGGTGCAGCGCATCCGGGCTTCTCAGACGGGCCATTCGTCCAACATTCCGTGGCAGTTCATATCGGCCCGTGGAATCCACTTGCCAAGGAGGAGATCATGGCAGAAGCCGCCAAGATCATTTACACCGAAACTGATGAAGCGCCGTTTCTGGCGACCCACTCTTTGCTGCCAATTCTGCAGGCGTTCACCAAGAGTTCCGGGATTGAACTCGAAACCTGGGACATCTCGTTGTCGGGACGCATCATCGCCAACTTCCCCGACAACCTGACCGAAGAGCAGCGGATCCCCGACTACCTTCGCATGTGCGGCGACTTGTGTCTGGAACCTTCGGCGAATCTGATCAAGCTGCCCAACATCAGCGCCTCCATTCCGCAAATGAAGGGCGCGATCGCCGAGTTGCAGAGCAAGGGGTATGACATACCCGACTATCCTGACCAGCCGGCCAACGAAGAGGAGCGCCAGATCCTGGCGCGTTACTCCCGCGTGGTTGGCAGCGCGGTCAACCCGGTCATACGCGAAGGAAACTCGGACCGGCGGTCGTCGAACGCGGTCAAGGAACACGGCCAGCGCAATCCTCACCGGATGATGCAGGACTGGCCGGAGGTCTCCAAGACCCGCGTCGGCCACATGAACGATGGCGACTTCTTCAGCAGCGAGGTGGCGGTAACCACCACGGAGGCAGGGTCGGCCTCCATAGTGTTCACCGGCGACGACGGGAGCGTGACCGAGCTCAAATCGGGCATACCCATTCAGTCCGGCGAGATACTCGACTGCGCCGTCATGAATGCCAGGGCCCTTCGCCAGTTTTACGCTGACGAGATGGACCAGGCCAAAGCCGACGACGTTCTGCTAGGCCTGCACGTCAAGACTACCATGATGCGCGTGTCCGATCCGATCATCTTCGGTCACCTGGTTTCCGAGTTCTTCAAGGACGTTTTTGACAAGCACGGCGACGCCCTGGCCCAGGTGGCGGTGGACCCCGACAACGGCGTGGCCGAACTGCTGACCAAGATCCAGGATTTGCCGGAAGCCAAGCGTGCTGAGATCGAAGCTGACATCCAGGCGTGCTACGACAGCCGCCCGGATTTGATGATGGTGAACTCCTACCGGGGCATCACCAATCTGCACGTTTCCAGCGACACCATCATCGACGCCTCCATGCCCGTGGTCATCCGCGACGGCGGACGCACCTGGGGTCCGGACAACGAATTGCATGACACCGTCGCCCTGATACCCGACCGCTCCTACGCCACCATTTACCAGGCCGTTGTAGAAGACTGCCAACAGCACGGCGCCCTCAACCCGGCTACCCTCGGCAGCGTCGCCAACGTGGGTCTGATGGCCCAGGCGGCCGAAGAGTACGGTTCCCACGACAAGACCTTCAAGGCTCCGGGCAACGGGACGATCCGTGTGGTCGATGCGAACGGCGCGACCCTGATGGAACAGAGCGTCGAAACCGACGATATTTTCCGCATGTGCCAGACCAAGGACGCGCCCATCCAGGACTGGGTCCGGCTCGGCGTGTCCCGCTCTCGGCTCACCGGGCAGGCGGCTATCTTCTGGTTGGACCAGAACCGCGCCCACGACGCCGAGCTGATCAAGAAGGTGAACCAATATCTGCCCAACCACGACACCTCCGGCTTGGACATCAGCACCATGGCCCCTCTGGACGCCATGAAGTCCACGTTGGTCCGCAGCCGTGCCAGCCAGGATACCATCGCCGTTACCGGCAACGTGCTGCGTGACTACCTCACCGACCTGTTCCCTATTCTGGAGCTGGGAACCAGCGCAAAGATGCTGTCGGTCGTCCCACTGCTGAACGGCGGCGGCCTGTTCGAGACCGGCGCCGGCGGCTCCGCGCCGCGGCACGTGCAGCAGTTCCTGGAAGAGGGACACCTGCGGTGGGATTCCCTCGGGGAATTCTGCGCGCTTGTCGCGTCCTTCGAGCACTTCGGCGAGGTGTACGACAACGACGGCGCGCGGCTCCTCGCGGAGACGCTGGACCAGGCCATCGGGGAACACCTGGAACACCAGAGAAACCCCTCGCGTCGGGTGAACGAGCTCGACACGCGGGGCAGCCACTTCTACCTCGGCCTCTACTGGGCACAGGCGTTGGCCAACCAGGACAAAAACCCTGAACTTAAAGCCCTGTTCACCGACGTGGCCCGCCGGATGACCGAGAACGAAGACAAGATTATCCAGGAGCTCATCGACTGCCAGGGCCAACCCATGGAAATCGGCGGTTACTACCGTCCCGACAACGACATGTCGGCAACGGCCATGCGTCCCAGCCCCACTTTGAACGCCATCATCGACGCCATTTAACCACCCGAACATCGATTGGAGGACCACCCACCACATGCGAAGCAAAGTAACCGTCGTCGGCGCCGGCAATGTGGGCGCCACGACCGCCCAGCGGATCCACCAACTCGGCTACGCCGATGTGGTTCTCGTGGACGTAGTTGAGGATCTGCCTCAGGGCAAGGGACTCGACATGCTCGAATCCGGCCCGGTCATCGGCACCGATGCCCTGATCACCGGTTCCAACGGATATGAGGAAACCGCCGGTTCCGACGTTGTGGTCATCACCGCCGGCATCGCGCGACGGCCCGGCATGAGCCGCGACGATCTCCTGCTCACCAACATGCGCATCACCTCCGCCGTCACGGAGGAGGTGGTCAAGCACTCCCCTGACTGTATCATCCTGGCCGTGACCAATCCGCTGGACGCCATGGTGCAGAACGTGTATCAAACGGCCGGGTTCCCGCGCAACCGCGTGTTCGGCATGGCCGGCGTCCTCGATACCGCCCGGTACCGCACGTTCATCGCCCAGGAGCTCAACGTTTCCGTTGACGATGTCCAGGCGATGGTGCTGGGCGGCCACGGCGACGACATGGTCCCGTTGGTTCGCTATACCACCGTCGGCTGCATTCCCCTCACCGAGCTGCTGTCCCAGGATCGCATCGATTCCATCGTGCAGCGGACCCGCGACGGAGGAGGAGAAATAGTCGCTCTGCTCAAGCAGGGTTCGGCTTTCTACGCCCCCTCCGCGGCCATCACGCAGATGGTTGAGGCGATTCTGCTGGACCGGAAGCGCATCCTGCCCGGCTGCGCTTATCTCGAGGGCGAGTACGGCATCAACGGCCTGTGTGTCGGTGTTCCCGTCAAGATCGGCGCCGGCGGCATGGAGAAGGTGATCGAGATCAGTCTGACCGCTGAGGAGAAGGCCGCATTGCAGTCCTCGGCCGCGTCGGTTCAGGAATTGGTCGATGTGATGGCCCAAGCCAGGGCGGAAGCCGAATAGCACTGCTGGATTACACATCCAAAGTCGAACAGGGGCGGGTTGCCAACCCGCCCCTTCGTTGTTCGGCCATATGTATAATGAAAATTGACAAACCGATACGTAGCGGGAGGCCAGCATGACCCAACGGACACCACTAGAACGGGACCTCCTTGAGAAGGCCACGCAGTACTTTCCCGGCAGCGGCACCGGCAACACTTCTTATCCCGATGACCTCAAGTTCCTGGTGAAGGAAGGAAAGGGCGGGCGCATCTGGGACGTGTCGGGCAACGAATACGTCGACTGGCTGATGGGTTCCGGGCCCATGATCCTGGGGCACGCTCACCCGGCGGTGACCGAGGCCGTTCTGTCTGCCGTTGGCCGTGGCTCGACCTTTTTCACCACGAACGATCAGGCGGTGTTGTTGGCCGAAGAGTTGGTCAGAGCTGTCCCTTGCGCCGAGCAGGTCCGCTTCACCACCAGCGGAACCGATGCCTGTTTTCAGGCCATGCGCGTGGCGCGTGCGTACACCGGCAAGGAGAAGATCCTCAAGTTTGAGGGCGGCTACCACGGAACCAGCGATTACGCGATGATGTCCGTCTTCGCGTCCGCCGCAGTGGAGTTTCCCCAGGCCGAAGCCAACACGGCCGGTATCCCCAAGGCGCTGAATGACCTGATGCTGGTGTCGCAGTTCAACGATCTGGACACCACGGCAGCCATCGTGTCCGCGCACAAGGATGAGATTGCCGCCGTGATCGTCGAGCCCCTTCAGCGCACCATTGCCCCCGAGCCGGGCTTCCTCGAGGGTCTACGCAAGATCACCGCGGACGCGGGCCTGCTGCTGATCTTCGACGAAATCGTCACCGGATTCCGCCTGGCCTACGGTGGAGCGCAGGAATACTACGGCGTGAAACCCGACATGTGCACCGTGGGCAAGATCATGGGCGGAGGCTACCCCTTGGCGGCCCTGTTGGGCAACGCTGAGGTGATGTCGGTTTACGACCGGGCGGCCGTTTCAGCGGACGATTATGTTGACCAGATCGGCACACTCAACGGGTTTCCGATTGCTTGCGCCGCCGGTCTCGCCACCCTCTCCGAGTTGCGCGCGGAAGGGACCTACGACCGTCTCCGCGAGGTAGGCGGGCGTATCCGATCCGCTCTGGTGGATGCCTGCGAGGAGGAAGGATTCTCGGTCCAGAGCGTGGGCGAAGACGCGATCTTCGACATCTATTTCGCCGAGCACCCGGTCAGAAACTTCCGTGACGGCCTGGCCGCCGATGGTCGGCCGTTGGCACGGCTCAACGCGGGGCTGCTGGAGCGCGGGATCCTCAAGTCGTGGCCGCAGAAGTTCTACCCGTCGATGGTCCACACTGACGCCGACGTGGAGCAGACCGTGGCGGCCGTTCGCGAAGTCGCTCCGATGCTGCGGGATTAGCATGCTGTTGGGTCTCTCTGGAGCGGCATTGCATCCACTCTGTGCACGTGAGAGCCCGTGAAGCCCTCTCTGACGAACAGAGCCTGACCGGGATGCCTTTCCCGTATTTCTCTCTCAAAGTCTATCCGCGCCTCGTCCAACCGGCGATCCAACTCACAGCCTAGCCCGTAAAGAAATTGGAGGTCCTCGTTTGTCGGGCGGGCACCCCTATCGACTTCTGGGCCGACCTTGCAGCCCAACACGTCGCAAGCGGCAGCCACGCAAGCAGCGTTTGGAACGTCGGGACATTGATGCTGGCGGGGGAATCGTCCAATCTCGCTGCCGCTCCGTACCGTGTATGCGAACGAGCTGCGAGTTTCGCCAGGTTCGTATGACGTGGTGGCCATGATGTTGACTTCCACATAATCGAGAGTACGCGGGTTAACGATGATGAAGTCGTAGCCGTCAAGGCTAGGCTCCGCATTTGGGAATATCCTGGCTCTGGGATGGAGGTATGCCGCTTCGTTAGGTACGTTGACGAATTTGACATGGAATTCCCGGTTGGCCAAGTCGTCATCGGGTTGCAGGTCTAGGTCCACGACGTATCGGGTAATGGTGTAAGGGTGTTTTTGGGCTACAAAAGGCTGGGACATGCTTGGGAGCTCCTTTTTGAAAGCGCATTTAAACGGGGCGGGTTTCAAGCCCGCCCCGTTCTTATGCCTCGGTCTTCCGTCGTGGGCCTAACGGCGCAAACCGGCTTTTACTTCCAGCGGGCCGGTGCTGATGATGTGCCTCTTCATCCCCAACTCCGACGGCGACATTCCCATTGCCAGGCCGATCAGCTGGGGCATATGCAGGATCGGCAGGTCAATCGACCGGCGGGCCTGCGAGGCGGCTTTGGGTTGGAACCCGTCCAGGTTGAGGTGACACAGCGGGCACGGCGTAACCATGGCGTCCGCGCCCAGGTCTTTGACCTCCGACGTGTGCTTGCCGACCATGGCCATCGAGTTCTTCTGGTTGATGGTCAGGATCGGAAAGCCGCAGCAGCGCGTCTTGCCCTCGAAATCCACCAGCGTAGCGCCCAGCGTCTGTATCAGCATCTCCAGGGACTGCTGCCGCTCCGGGTGGTCGGCAATGTCCAGCGCCTCGGTGGGTCGCACGATGTAACAGCCATAGAACGGCGCGATCTTGAGGTCAGTAAGTTGCCGCGTGATGTAGCCGCCCAAGCGGTCCAGGCCGTAGTCCTCAATCAGGATCCACAGCAGGTGCTTGGGTTCGGAGTTCCCGCTGTATTCCAGGCCTTCTTCGGCCAGGTAGGAGTTGATCTCCGCCAGATATTCCGGGTTCCGCATGCGGTGGTTCGCCTGCGACATCACGCCTTGGCAGGTGCTGCAAATCGTGAGGATGGGGAGGCCCATCTGTTCGGCCTTGGCAAAGTTCCGGGCGTTCAGCGTGTCCCCGAACAGCTGGTTCTTTTCCTGGATCACACCCGCGCCGGTGCACGTCCAGCCGGGGATTTCCTCCAGTTCTATCCCCAACCGCTGGCAGACCATGCGGGCGGCCGGGTAAAGCTCGGGCGCGCCACCCTGGGAAACGCAGCCCGGAAAGAAAGCGAATTTCACGAGTTCCTCCTCCTGAATCGATTGACCACTAGTATAGGGGCGAATGGTGGTTCGCCCCTATTGGTCTCGGGGTAAGCGGCGTGTACCGGCCTTCAGGCTTGCGGCTACCCGAAGGGTGAGTTGTTGCTGACCTGTGGCGCCGGCGGATCCGGCTCCGTCTGGCGAAACAGCCTGCGAACGGCTTCGACATTGTCAACGTTCTTGTGGGCGATCGGCGGCATCTTGCCGCGCCGCAGCGCGCGGAAGGCTACCGGCATGTAGTCCATCAGCGCTGGCATGTTGGTGAATCCGCCCACCGACTTGATGGGCAGCCGCAGTTCGTCCAGCCGGCCGCTGTGTCCGACCGATTCGGTGAACGCGTCGGTATGGCGCGCTCCGTTGTTGTTGGTGTAACCCTGCTGGATCGCCTGCTCGCGGATGGCCATGATGCGGTCCATGGGAGCCACGCCCTTGGGGCAGGCCTGGACACATTCGTTGCATCGTGTGCAGTCCCAAACGCCCGTCGGTTCGCTCAAGGCCCACAGCCGTTCCATGGAAACGCCGCCGGCATCGCCGTCCCGTGGGTCGGCGGTGAACCGGTACGCCTTGGCCAGGGCGGCGGGCCCCAGGAACGTCGGATCCACCTCGAGGACCGTGCAGTCGGAAACGCAGGCTCCGCACATGATGCAGGCGGTGACTCCGGAGAGGTGCAGCATCGCATCGTTGGACACGATGTACTCGCCTTCCGGTTCCTGGCCCGCGTGCTTCAGGAAGGGGTCAACCGCTTCGATCTTTTCCCAGAACAAATCGAAGTTGACGACCAAGTCTTTAATCACCGGCATGACACCGGCCGGTTCCACGGTGATAACGCCGTCCTGCACCACCGTGTTCGCAATGGTCTTGCAGGCCAGCCCGGCGTGCCCGTTGATGCGCATCGCGCACGACCCGCAGATCGCGCTCCGGCATGAGCATCGCAGCGACAGCGTACCGTCGTCGTCTTCTCTAATCTGTATCAGCGCGTCCAGGACCGTGGCGTTGTCGGCGATTGTGACCGGATAGTCCTGCCAATAAGGGAACCGGCCCCTCGCCATCCGCCTCCGGATCCTGTCTTTTTACGCGGATGGTAACGTCCATAGCCTAGTATTTCCTCTCCTCGGGCGTCCACTGGGTGATGGTGACCGGCAATTCGGAGGTCACAGGTCCTCCGTCGCCCTTGGTCAGGACGATGTGGTGCAGCCATTCCTCGTCGTTCCGCTCGGGGTAGTCCGTGCGGAACTGCGCCCCCCGGCTCTCCTTGCGTTCCAGCGCCCCGACCGCGATGGTGTCCGCGCAGTCCAGCATGTAGCCCAACTCCAGCGCGAAAATCAGGTCGGTGTTGAAACTCTTGCCCTTGTTATGGACCGGCACGTTTTCGTATCGGCGACGCAACTGATGCAGGTCGTCGATGGTTTCCTCGATACCTTCTTCATTGCGGAAAACCGCAACGTTCCGGTTCATCGATTCGCCCATCTCCCTGCGGATTGCCGCCCAACGGTCACCGTTTTCGGGACGGTCCAGCATCTCCTGGATTCGGCGTCGTTCGCGATTCAGCGTGCCATTGATGTCGAATTCGGGATAGCTCATGTTGCGGGTGAATTCCGAGGCGTGGTTCCCGGACCTTTCGCCAAACACGATGGTGTCCAGCAGCGAATTGGCTCCCAGGCGGTTCCCGCCGTGGACGCTGACATTGGCGCATTCGCCCGCAGCATAAACGCCGTTCAGATTGGTGCGGCCTTCGATGTCCGTCTTGATGCCGCCCATTATGTAGTGCATGCCGGGCCGAATGGGAATGGGTTCCTTGATCATGTCGGCGCCGGCCAGGTCGATGCCGATTTCCCTGATCTGGATCAGCTTTTCCATAATCAGGGCTTCGCCCAGATGCGTGCAGTCCAGGTACACGCATCCGTCGACGCCGTTGCCCGCGTTGATCTCCGTCTGTTCCGCACGGGAAACCACGTCCCGGGAGGCCAGCTCCATCATGTTGGGAGCGTATTTCTCCATGAAGCGGTTGCCGTCTTTGTCGCGCAGGTATGCGCCTTCGCCGCGTGCCGCCTCAGAAATCAGCACGCCGCTGCCAGCCAGGGTGGTGGGATGGTACTGCACCATTTCCATGTCCATCAGCTGGCCGCCGGCGTTGTAGACCAGCCCCATCCCGTCGCCGGTCACAATCAGGGCGTTGGTGCTGGGCTCGAATAGCCGTCCGCAGCCGCCGGTGGCGAGGATGACCGACTTGGCCCGAATCAGGTGCAGTTCTCCGGTGCGAATCTCCAGCGCGATAACGCCCGCCGCCTGCCCATCTTCCATGATCAGCGCGGTGACGAACCATTCCTCATAGCGCTGCACGCCCGATTTGATAAGCTGCTCGAACATGACGTGGAGCAGCGCCTGGCCCGTGAAGTCGCCCACGAAGAAGGTGCGCGCCCGACGCTGACCGCCGAAAGCCCTGGTGCCCAGCCGACCGTCATCATCTCGGTTGAAGGTCACGCCCATGTGTTCCATGTCGATCAGGGACGCGCCCGCCTGACGGCACATCACTTCGATGGCATCCTGATCTCCCAGGAAGTCGCTGCCCTTGATGGTGTCGTAGGCGTGGTCCTCCCAGTCGTCGCCGCGGTCCAGCAGGGCTGCATTGATGCCGCCCTGAGCCGCGTTGGAATGACTGCGAACCGGATGGACCTTGCTGATGATGGCGGTGTTCGCGCCGCCGGCCCGAGCCGCTATCGCGGCGCGCATGCCGGCCAAGCCCGCGCCCACTACCAGCACGTCGTGTTGCAAAACCTCTGCCATGTGTGTTTTCCTCCGGCCGGGCGCCGCAGAGTCCGGCGATTGATGGCGCTCACAAGCGGCGCGCCATTTTGCGGCGGCTAATTATCACCCATAACCCGCATCGCTAGCAACAACGCGCTTATGCTCTTCGCGTCGCGTATCGACCCGTCCGCGATCAAGCCCGCGACTCGATCCATCGATACCCTCCGCACGTCAATGAACTCGTCCTCATCAGCCGACAGTGTGGCCGGCGTCAGGTCCCTGGCCAGGAATACGTGCATGCGCTGCGTGCACAGCGCAGGCTCGATGTAGAAGGTGGCCAACGGTTCCAATTGTCCGGCCGTGTGCCCGATCTCTTCTTGCATTTCCCGGAGCACGGCAGCTTCCGGCTTTTCGCCGGGCTCCATCTTGCCGGCCGGCGCTTCAAGCAGGAACTCCTCGGCCGGCTTGCGGAATTGACGGACCAGCATCACCGTGCCATCCGCCAACAGCGGCACCACACAAACTGACGACGGGTATTCGACGATAGTCGACGTGTGTCTTTCACCGTCCTCCAGCAGGACGGTGTCTTCCCTCAGGTTGATAAACTGGCCCCGGTAGATCCATCGCGATCCGGCCGGCGCGGTCCTCTCCGACATGCTCGCCATGTGTCGAGTCCTACTCGGACCCAAGGGTGCGCGCCGCCAGCAGCAGTGATGCCACGCTCTTGGCGTCCTGTATTTTGCCGCGGCTGATCGCATCAGCAACCTCTTGCAGCGGCAAGCGCACCACCTCGATGAATTCATCCTCATCCGAGTCCAGGTTGGCTGGCCTCAGACCGGTGGCCAGAAATGCGTACATGTACTCGGAGCACCAACCCGGAGCCAACCAGAATGCGCTCAACGATTCGAGATTGTCGGCCGTGTGGCCAATCTCCTCCTGCAGTTCCCGGCGTGTGGCCTCCTCGGGCGTTTCCCCCTCGTCGATCCCTCCTGCCGGAACCTCCAGGAGAAAGCCGTCCGTGGGCTTCCTGTACTGACGCACCATCAGGACATTACCGTCAGCGTCCACTGGCACCACGCAAATCGACGGCGCATGATCGACGATTTCTCGGGTGCTCTCCCGACCACTCTGCAGGCGGACCGTATCGACTCGCACGTCGATGATGCGCCCGCTGTAAATGTGGCGCGAAGAAATGGTGGGTTCGTTGTCGGGAAAGGTGGTCATCGCGTTCTCTGCCTAGCGCCCCGTAAGGCTGAAGCCCAGCCGGCGGGTGAGGGTCGCCCAGAAATAGTTGTGATCGTTGGCCCGAAGGAACCGCGCCCGATACGGGCTGCGCGTGACGCGCACCCAGTCGCCCGGTTCAATCGGGTGATTCTCGAACCCGTCCACGCTGATAATCGCTTCCTGCGAGCCTTCCAGCCGGAAATCGACGCTGCTGGTGGGTCGCAGTACCAGCGGTGTCGTCAACCCCACGTGCGATGCCAGCGGAGTGAGCACCACGTCGTCGGACAGCGGGTCCACGATGGGACCGCCGGCGGCAAAGCTGTACCCGGTGCTGCCCGTGGCCGTCGCCAGTATCACCCCGTCGGCTCGGAACGTGGACACGTCTGCGCCATCAATCACTGCGCGCACCGTGATCACTCGGGACACTCGGCTCCGGGAGAGCACCACGTCATTGAGCGCGTGGTAGGGTCCCTCACCGACGGTTTCTTCGTCATCCCCGCGCCGGAACACGGTCGCCATCAGCATGCTGTGCTCCGAGACTCGCAAGTCTTCGTTCAGATACCTGGGCAACTGCTCCATTACGCCGGGCACCGTCAACTCGGTCATGAAACCCAGCCGGCCCATGTTGATGCCCAACAGAGGAATGCCCTGGGGTGCAATGGCGCGATTAACGCGCAAGATCGTCCCGTCGCCTCCGATGGTGATTACCAGATCCGTCCCTTTCGCGCGCTGGCTCAGGTCTTCCGCATCTTCCGCCCGCAAGATCCAGGTGTCTGAACCAAGGTTCAACTCGCCGACGATGGCATGGGCCAGGTCCAACGCCTCGGGGATCAGATCGTTGTACGCGATGCCGACCGTTTTCATCTGCGCGAGTCCGTCCGGATCCCTACCCGCCGGCCAACAACACGACCGCGGCCTGTTCCGCCGCCGTCACGATGATTCCCGGTGCCACGCCCAGCCAAATCATGCACAATGCCGCCACGCCCAGCGCTACGTTGACAGGCCAGGACCCGCCCAAGCGTTCCGTGTGGATGGCGGGTTGCAGGAACATCACCTTGATCACGCGGAGGTAGTAGTAAGCCGACACCACGCTGTTAACCACGCCGATGATAACCAGCCAGGTCATCAGCGATTCGCCGGTGTTGATGGCGGCCGCGAAAATGTAGATCTTCGCGATGAATATGCTGGTGGGCGGGACTCCGATCAGGGCGATCAGCGCCAACGCCAGCGCAATGGCCAGGAACGGGGCGCGGCGCAGCATCCCGGCATAGTCTTCGATCTCATCGCTGTTGATCCGGTTGCCGATGCACACGATGGCGAAGAATGCGGTCAGGTTCGCCGCGGTGTAGGCCGCCAGGTAAAACAGCACGCTGCTGGGTCCGAAAGTGTCCGATTCGCCCACGGTGGCCACGGCGGCGACGCCCACTAGGATGTATCCGGCGTGGGCGATGGTGCTATAACCGAACATCCGCTTGATGTTCCGCTGGGCTATCGCCACCAAGTTCCCGATGGTCATGGACAGGGCGGCCAGTCCTGCCAGCAGTACCCACCAGTCGCCGTCGAGGGCCTCAAATCCAATGTAGAACACCCGGAGAACCAACGCGAATGCGGCGGCTTTGCTCGCCACCGAGAGGAAGGCAACCATCGGCGTCGGAGCGCCCTCGTAGACGTCGGGCACCCACATCTGGAACGGCGCCGCCGACATCTTGAAGCCGAACCCGGTCAGCAGGAGCACCACCGCTAGCAAGACTGCCATGCTGCCGAAGGGCAATACGCCTGATTGCGGACTTGCGGCCAGAACCGCGGCGATCTCGTCCAACCGCGTGCTTCCCGTGAAGCCGTAGATCAATGCCATCCCGTAGAGCATTACCGCGCTGCTGATTGCGCCGATGATGAGGAACTTCATTCCGGCCTCGCTGGAGCGCGCGTTGGGCAGGAACGCCGCCAGCGCCGCCAGCGGGAGGGTGGTCAGTTCCAGGGCGATGTAAATCGTGATCAGTTCGTTGGCCGCGGCCAGCAGCATCATTCCGGTGGCCGACAGCAGCATGAGACCGAAGTACTCTCCTTGAAGCCGCTGGACCCGCCGCACGTAATCGTTGGACACCAGGACCACCAGCCCAACCGCTGCCAAAATCAGGAAGTTGAAGAACAGCGCGAACCGGTCTATGGACAACGTGTAGAGGATGACCGATCCCTCGGCGGTCAGCTCACTGGCTCCGCTGCTGGTCAGATCCACCAACTGCCAGGCGCTCAACGCCGCCGGCGCCGCCAGTCCGACAAAGGACAGACCAACCAGCAAACCGGTGCGGCGGGTGACCAGGTCCGCGACAATCACCAGCATGGCCAAAGCGGCCAGTGCCAGATACGGCGAAACTAGGTAGAGGTCGTAAACAGTCATCGCGTTTCCGAACTTTGTGGCTAGCGGCTGATCCCGGCCAGCCCGGCATTGTATCCGCTGACGATCGGCTCCAGCCCGTCGCGGAATACATCCGTCAGCCAGGCGGGATAAACGCCCACGGCGACGATACTGATCACCAGCAGCGCCACCGGGACCAATTCCGCGGGAGAGGCGTCAGTCAGGTTATCCCAACGCGCCGGCCGGGGTCCGAACAGCGTTCGCTGCAACATCCAGAGGATGTACCCCGCGGCCAATATGATGCCCAACACTGCCAGGATCGTCAGCGCCGGAAAGGCACGGAACGCGCCGAAGAACACCAGGATCTCGGACACGAACCCGCTCAGCAAGGGCAACCCCAGCGACGCGGCGCCCGCGATCAGGAACGCCCCGGAGAGGATCGGCATCCGGTTTGCCAAGCCACCCAGGTCAGGTATGTGCCTGGTGTGGGTCTGCTCGTACAGAATGCCCACGGCCACGAATAAGAGCCCGGTGATGGTACCGTGGGTGAACAACTGCATCGCCGCGCCGGTCAGGCCGGCATCGGTGAGCGCTCCGCCCACGACGGCGACGGAACCCAGTCCGATCAGCACCAGTCCCATGTGGCTGACGCTGGAGTACGCGATGAGCCGTTTCAAGTCGGTTTGCCGCATGGTGACCACCGCGCCATACAGTACGCTGATGACCCCCAAGGCCACGATGGGCAGGGCGAATTGCTGAAGCTGCTCGGGGAACATTCCCGCGTTGATCCTCAGGAGGCCGTATCCGCCCATTTTCAGCATCACGCCGGCCAGCATCACGCTGCCGGCGGTAGGCGCGTCGGTGTGCGCGTCCGGCAGCCAGGTGTGAACCGGCCAGGTGGGCAACTTCACCGCAAAGGCGATGAAAAACAGCCAGAACAGGACTCCCATGGGCAGCGCGGCCCGTGACGCATCCAGCGCGCCGCCCGGCTGCAGCAGCCGCGTCATGTCGAAGCTGCCCACTCCGGCGCTGACGAACACGGCGACTACCGCCACCAGCATGAAGGCCGAGCCGAGGATCGTGAAAATCAGGAACTTCATGGCGGAGTATTCGCGCCGTCCGGTGCCCCAGGTCGAGATCAGCAGGTACATCGGCACCAGCTCGATTTCCCAGAACAGGAAGAACAGCAGGAAGTCCAGGGCGGTGAAAACGCCGAGAACCGCGGTCTGCAGCACGAACAGCCAGATGAAATACTCCCGCACCCGGGTGCTGATGTGGAACGACACGAACACCGCACACAGGCCGAGTAGTCCGGTCAGCATGACCAGCGGGGCGCTGATGCCGTCCACTCCCAACAGGTAGCTGGCCTGCACCGTATCCGTGGTGATCCAGTCGAACCGATCGACCAGTTGGAACCTCTCGCCTCCCGGCTGGAACAGCGCGAAGACGATCACCGACAGGACCAGGTCCGCTGCGGCGGCGGCGGCGGCGAACCAGCGAATGTTGCGGTCGCCCCGTACCAGCCCGAACGCCAGCAGCAGGGCCGCGACGGCGGGCAGAAAAACGGTGGCGGTCAGAAGGCCGTTGAATCCGGTCGGCATTCGCGTTTATCCCAGCGCCAGGTACAGTACGATGATTACCAGGCCGCCCGCCGCGGCTATCAGCGGGTAGGTCTGCACCTGCCCGTTCTGGGCCAGGGCCAGCAGGCTACCTATGTTCCGCGAAATCCAGCCGACCATGCCAACAATGCCATCGACAATGTTGCGGTCCACCCAGTCGGTGATCGCGGCAACGGCCCGGTAAAAGACGCGCCCGACGATGACGCCCTCGTAGAGATCGTCCATGTAATATCGCTGGGCCAGCAGGGTATGCAACGGCCCGCCCCTGCTCAATGGTTCGGAGGACGTGAATGGTCGCGGCCAGGCGTAGGTGAGCACCGCCAGACCGATGCCGGCGACGGCGACAGCGTTGGATATCACCGCTATCGCGATGTTGAACGGCGGCGCGTGATGTCCGTCATGCAGACCCGAGGCGAAGTATTCCGTCAACCAGTGCGAAGGTATCCCCAGAAAGCTGGATACGCCGATTGGATTGGCAAGCCAACCGGCTATTACTGCGCTGACTCCCAGGAGCCCCATGGGGATCAGCATCAACAGCGGGGACTCGCCCAAGTGAACGTGGTGGCTGACCCCGGTGGGAGCCGGTTGCCCGGCTGCTTCCGTGTCGTGCAGTTCGCGTTCGCCGCCGCCCCGGAACTCGCCGTGGAAGGTTAGGTGTACCATCCGGTAGCTGTAGAACGCCGTCAACAGCACGCCCACTAACAGCATCGCGAAGACCAGTACGCTGATCGACGCCGGCACCGGTCCGCCGGCGAGCCAGGACTCCAGCAGGATCTCATCCTTGCTCCAGAACCCGGCCAGCGGGAATATTCCCACCAGGCTTAACGCGCCGATCACGGTGAGGACGTATGTCCCCGGCATCGCCTTGCGCAGGCCGCCCATGTACATCATGTTGAAGGTGCCGGCGGCATGATTCACGCTGCCCGCGCCCAGGAACAGCAGGGCCTTGAAAAAGGCGTGGGTGAACAGATGGAACAGGGCAGCGTTATATGCCCCCACGCCCAACGCGGCCATCATGTAACCCAATTGGCTGACCGTGGAATAGGCCATCACGCGCTTGATGTCGTTGGCCGCCAGGCCCATGGTCGCGGCGAACACGGCGGTAAACGCGCCGATCAGCGCGACCACCATCATCGCCGCGTCCGACTCGGCAAAAACCGGGAAGAACCGTCCCACCAGAAACACGCCGGCTGCGACCATGGTCGCGGCATGGATCAACGCGCTGACCGGGGTCGGGCCTTCCATGGCGTCGGGCAGCCAGGTGTGCAGTGGGAATTGGCCGCTCTTGCCGGCCGCTCCCGCGAACAGACCCAGGCACAGCCACAAAAGCGCGCCGCCCGCAACTATTCCAGCACCGCCCGCTGCCACTGGTGCCGCCGCCTCCCAGATGTGCGGGATGTGCAGCGCGTTCAGGCCGTGGGCGGCAAAAGTGTCCGCCTGGAAGAACAGATATATGATGGCCAGCAGGAAACCGACATCGCCGATGCGCGTGATGATGAATGCCTTTTTCGCCGCCGCGGCCGCCGCTGGCCGATCGTGCCAGAACCCGATCAGCAGATAGGAAGACAGGCCCACCAGCTCCCAGAACACATACATCTGCACGATGTTGACGGCCAGCACCAGCCCGATCATCGAGGCGCTGAACAGGGACATGTAGGCGAAGTAGCGGGCGAAGCTCTCGTCGCCATCCATGTACCCCATCGAATAGATCTGGACCATCAGGCTGACGCCGGTCACAACCACCAGCATCACGTTGGTAAGGGGATCCAGCAACAGCCCGACTTCAATCGCGGCGGGACCCAGGTTCAGCCACAGGTACGGCGCGAATTCGTAAACCTCGCCGTGGGCGTGAGACCGGAGCAGCCAAACCGAAAGGATAAACCCGATGCCGAGGGCCAGGATCGTGACGTAGCCGGCGGACTTGGCGAAAGCCGGGCCAAGGGGCCGGATGACCAGCCCGATCAGCAGGAACGATGCCACGGGCAGCAGGAAGATTGCCCACACCAGGGTTTCGGTCAGCATGGTCTGGCGATCCTCACAGCTTCCTGACGATCTCTTCCGCCACGTGTTCCCGACCCTTGGGCACGTAGATCACGAAGGGGACGCGCTCGCTCCAGTCCAGTATGTCGCCGTCCGGCAGGATGCGGCTGGGCAGGCCCTCGGCCTCCAGAACTTCCTTCCAGATTTCGGCCGCCATCAGATTGGGAGCGCGTTTGAACTCTACCCACATGGTCAGGCAATACTCTGATTCGCTCGGGTCAGTACCCTGGCTCGACGGCAGCGTCAGTGACGCAGCGTCGCAGCATCGGTCAGATCGACACTCTCGTTAGACCGGAATACGGCAAAGACGATACCCAGGCCCAACGCGATTTCGGCAGCGGCAACGGTAATGATAAACACCGCGAACACCTGCCCGGTGAACACCGCGGAAAGTTGTTCCTGGACCGCGTATGGAGCAACGTATCGGCCCAATGCCACCAGCGTCAGGTTCACCCCGTTGAACATCAGCTCAACGGACATCAGCACCGCGATGAAATTCCGCCGCGCCAGCGCTCCGTAGAGGCCGATGCAGAAGATGATCGCGGCAACGATCAGTAGCGATTCCAGCGACAACGCCCTATCTCCCGCGGCCGCGCGCCAGCGCCAATCCGCCGATGGCAGCGCCCAACAGCAACAACGACACCGCCTCGAACGGCAGGACAAAGTTGCCGATCAGCAGGTCGGCAAGTCCGCCGCTGCTCACGCTTTCCACCTCGGCCGGGGTCAGGCCGGCAGAGGTCAGATCAGTTGCATCGGGTATGCCGACCGCCTGGGTCTGCGCCAACTGCGCCTTGGCCTCCAGTCCAACTCCGGCCAAGGTGGTCCAGTCGGTGGAAACCGCCGTGGCGATCATTGCGGCCAGCACCAGAGCCGATATCACTGCCGCGGGGATCTGCAAACGGTTGGGCGCGTTGCCCTGTTGCACGTCCCGGGTCAGCATAACCGCGAAGATGAACAGCACGGCGATGGCCCCGACGTAGATCAGTATCTGCACCACGGCCAGGAATTCCGCGTTCATCATCACGAACAGGCCGCCCACCGCCACAAAGGCTGTGGCCAACATCAGGGCGGCGCGGAAAAGATCGCGGACCAGGACGACGCCCAAGGCTCCCGCGATGGCAACCACCGACAGGACCCAGAATACGATGTGCTCAAACCACATCTAGGCTTCACCCTCGTTGTCATCGCGGCCGCCGGCAAGGCGCATACCGGCCTTTTCGTGCTGATGCCACCGCCAGTTCTCACGGCCGACCTCGCGCCAACCCAGCGGACGTCCGGCGCCCGGACGGTACTCCATCCCCTCCAGTTGCGGCCGGAACCAGGTGCTCGGGTTCTTTTCAGCTTGGCGCAGCCGGTCAATGGTGATCACCAGATCCGTGCGGCGATACTGGCCTTCTTCAAATCCGCTGCCCATGAACAGCGCGTCGTAGGGGCAGGCCTCGACGCACAGGCCGCAGAACATGCACCGCTGCAACTCAATGTCGAAAGTCTCCAGGCGGTATTTGTCGCCTTGCAGCGGAGCGGTCTCACTGGGTGAGGTCACGATCTTGATGATTCCCAGCGGGCAGTACTTGGCGCACGACGCGCAACCGGTGCATCGCTCCTCGTACCAGGTGAACTCCTCGCCGCGAAAGCGCGGGTGCTGCCGGATACGCTGCTCCGGATACGAGGTCGTGAATGGCTTGCGCACCAGGTTAGAGAGCGTTACCGCCAGCCCCTTGACCATTTCCAGTCCGTACACTGCGTCACCCCCGCCTGTTTAGCGCATACCAATTGTCGGAACGCCGGGCACGACCTGACTCGCCGTGTTTGCCGAAGGTTCCTCGGTTCGGACCTTTTGGCGAATGAAGCGCCCGAAGAAGAGGATAGATGCGCCGGCCAGGACGATATTGATGCCCGCCATTATCCACAAGTCCAGGGTGCTCAGCGACCCGTTAGCGTCGCGCAGGAAGAACACCTCCAGGACCACGGCCGTCAGGTTGATTATGCTCAGCGGCATGAGGAACTTCCAGCACACGGCCATGATCTGGTCCAGGCGCAGCCGCGGGTAGGTGGACCTGATCCAAACGAACAGGAAGATGCCGATGAAGACCTTGATCAGGAACCACAACCACCCCAGCCAGTCAGCCACCGGGCCGGCCCAGCCGGCCAGGAACAGCGTGGCGATCAGCCCCGACACCACCAGCACGCCACCGAACTCAGCGGCCTGGATCAGCGCGAACTTGATGCCGCTGTATTCCGTGTGATAACCGGCGATGATCTCTGACTCCGCTTCCGCGACGTCGAAGGGGGTTCGGTTCAATTCGGCGGACATTCCGGCGACGAACACGAAGAAAGCCAGCGGCTGCACCAGGAAGAACGGCACCGTCTGGGCATGCACGATATCGCCCAACGACATGGAGCCCGCAACGAGTACCACGCCCAGCAGCGACAGCACCACGGGCACTTCGTAACTCAGCAGCACGGCAACCGCCCGTCCCGCCCCGAAAAGCGCGTACCGGTTGTTGGATGCCCACCCGGCAGTGAATATCGCTATGGAAGTCAGTGAGCTGACGGCCAACACGAAAAGGACACCGACGTTCAGGTCGACCAGCGCTACGTCTTTCGCGAACGGCAGCACGGCGGTGCCCAGCAGCACGGCGGCCACCATGATGACCGGGACGGCGGTGAACGCCAACTTATCCGCCCCGTAGGGGATGATGTCTTCCTTGGTGATCAGCTTGGCCAGGTCCGCAATCGGTTGGAACGCGCCGAAAGGACCCCACCGGTTGGGGCCGACCCGGTTCTGGAACCGTCCCAGTAGCCGGCGTTCTCCCCAGCTGACTATGGCCGCTCCCAGCAACACCGCGTTGATCAGGATCAGCATGATGACAAGGCCGGCGATCAGGTAGCTCAGCCAGCAGGGCGCAACGTGTCCCACCGCGCTGTAGATGAAGTAAAACAGCGGGTTGCCGCCCAGCACCCCGTCGGCGCTGAGCATCCTCTCGGCGTTGGTCACGCACCGCATCAGCGGTCGACCTCGCCCATGTTTATGTCAACGCTGCCCAGGGACACGATCATGTCGGCCAATTTCCAGCCTAGAAGCAGGTGTTCAGTGATCGTCAGGTTGATCAGGGAAGGCGACCTTATCTTGCAGCGGTAGGGCGATACGCCGCCGTCGCTGACCAGGAAGAAGCCTAGTTCGCCCTTGGATGCCTCGACGCGGCCATAGGCTTCGGCGCCCGGCGCTGCCCTCAGAACCATCGGCAATTCCTGGCGCACCGGGCCGGGCTCAATCTGCGCCACGCATTGGCGCACGATGCGGAGGCTCTGACGCACTTCCTGCATTCGCACCCAAAAGCGGTCGTAGTTGTCGCCGTTTTCGCCCACCGGGATGTCGAATTCGACCTGGTCGTAGGCATCGTACGGGGCGATCTTGCGCCAATCCCAGTTGACGCCGCTGGCCCGCAGGACCGGCCCGCTCACCGAGCAGTTGATCGCCACGTCCGCCGGCAGTGGGCTGACCCCCCGCGTGCGGACCATCAAAATCTCGTTGCTGAGCAGCAGGTTTTCGATTTCCTCCAGTTCTCCCTCGAACTCGTTGAGGAATTGGTCCAGGGCCGGCCAGAAATCGGGCGGGGCGTCCGCGAAAACGCCGCCCGGACGCATGTAGCTCACCGTGATCCGCGCTCCGCACAGCATCTCGAACAGGTCCAGGATCCGTTCGCGGCTCCGAAACGTGTACATCAGCGGCGTGCCGAACGCCCCCAATTCCTGGACGAAGAACCCCACGGCGATCAGGTGGCTGGCGATGCGCTGCAATTCGGCGGCGAGGGTACGCAGGTACTTCCCCCGAAGCGGTGGTTCGATCCCCAATAGTTGCTCCACCGCAAGGCAGTAGGCCTGATTGTTGATCATGGAGGAGGTGTAATCCAGGCGGTCCGTAAGGGTCACCACCTGCACGTAATTCCGCTCTTCGGCCAGCTTCTCGGTGCCCCGGTGCAGATATCCCAGCACCGGCTCGACCTCGACGATATCCTCGCCATCGAACGTGATGCGCACCCGGAAAACGCCGTGCGTGCTGGGATGCTGCGGCCCCACGTTGACCGTCATTGGCTCGGTGCGGATGGTCATGGCAGATGGTTCGAGAAAC
This sequence comes from Dehalococcoidia bacterium, assembly GCA_965203985.1. Lineage (GTDB taxonomy): Bacteria > Chloroflexota > Dehalococcoidia > Lucifugimonadales > UBA3495 > Bin87. The sequence continues at coordinate 20,871 of CBDBDS010000007.1, read as the reverse complement.
CGGTAGCCGGTTCCTACAGGAAGTCCTTGCGCAGCGGGTGGCCGTCGAAGCCCTCCCAGAGCATGATCCGTTTCATGTTGGGATGGCCCGTGAAGCGCACGCCCATCAGATCCCAGATTTCCCGTTCCTGGAAATCTGCGCCTTTCCATACGCCGACCACCGATGCGGCCGTCGGCTCCTCGCGGCCGTACACCCGGCTGCGCACCACGCCGGTTTGCTGCCGGGAGATTGAGGTCAGGTGGTAGACCAGCTCGAAGTGCTCAACGAAATCGATGGCGCTGATGGCGTTCAGGAATTTGAAATCGAACTCTGCGTCGTCATGCAGGGCGGTGGCAACCGACCCCAGCGAACTCGGTTCCACCCAGACCGCCGTTTCGTCCCAATCAACCACGGAGTTTGGCGCCGCCTCACGCAGGCGTTGCGCCAGGGTCTCGCCGGATACGACGCTCAACGTCACGGCTTGAATCTCCCGTCGCCCAGGTTGCGGTACTTCTTGATCTTCTCGTGCAACTCCATGATGCCGTACAGCAACGCGTCCGGCCGCGGCGGGCAGCCCGGCACATAGACGTCAACGGGGATGATGTGGTCCACGCCGGGCACCACGCTGTACGACCCGAAGTACGGCCCGCCGCTGGTGGCGCAGACTCCCATGGAAATGACCCAGCGCGGCTCCGCCATCTGCTCGTAGATCCGCTGGATGGGCGGCGCCATCTTCCAAGTCACCGTGCCCGCCACGATCATCAGGTCGGCCTGGCGCGGCGAGGCCCGGAAGACTTCCATGCCGAACCGCGAGATGTCGAACCGGCCCATAGCGGTCGCCATCATCTCGAAGGCGCAGCATGCCAGCCCGAAGGACACCGGCCACAGCGCCGACTTTCGGCTCCAGTTCACCAGCGCGTCCACGGACGTCACCATCAGGTTGCGCTGGAGATCGTCCGGGACCTCGATGGCGGGGACTTCAATCGGCGATTGGGAAGCGGCAATTATCTCGTTGACCAACTGCCCTTCCGACCGGTCAATGTCCCAGGTCCGGCTGTGCAGCGGTCCGCCCGACGATGGCAGCGTGAAGTTGGTCTGCTCGGCCATGCCGTCTACCCCTGCCACTCCAGGTCACGCTTGCGCCAGGCGTATGCCCACGCCAGCAACAGGATTCCCACGAATACCGCCATCTCGATCAGGGCGAACAATTCCAGGGTCAGGAATTTGGTCGCCCACGGATAGAGGAAAACGACCTCAACGTCGAAAATTACGAACAGGATGGCGAACATGTAGTAACGGAATTGGAACCGGTTCCACGTACCGCCGATGGTCTGCACGCCGCACTCGTAGGTGTCGTGCTTGACGGCGTTGGGTCGCGCCGGCCGGATGCCGAATCGGGAAAGCCCGTGGGAGGCCAGCAACATGCTGCACGGCACCACGATGGAGATGACCAGGAAGATGGCGATCAGACCATACTGGCGAAAGTAGTCATCGAGCATAAGAGCGGCTTCTCAGATCGGCAGACTGGATGGTCTGGATAATTGGGCGGCGGCATTATAGCATAATGACCACCCCGCGAAACCAATCCAAAGGCCGCCCGATGCCCAACATTGCACGCACCGATGACTGGACCAGCCACTTCGTTTTCGCCAACGGCATTCGCCATCACTACCTTGAATGGGGAAACCCGTCCGCCCCACCGGTGCTGATGCTGCACGCCACCGGCTTGTGCGCCTGGCCCTGGAAACCCATCGCCCGGGGACTGGCCGAGCGCTACCGCGTGTTGGCCTTCGACCAGCGTGGCCACGGCGATACCGACCCGTCGGACAAGGGTTACAGGTTCGAATACGCCGGTGAAGACTTGGCCGCCATTGTGGAGGCTATGCACCTCGAGTCCCCACGGGTAATTGGCCATTCCTCCGGAGGCCTGGCCACGATTATCGCTTCCACGCTCCTGCCCGGCGGGTTCGGCCGTGTGGTCCTGGTGGAAACTCGGGTCAGCAACGATGTCCCAACGGCGCCGAGCCAGGATCTCAGCCGCCGCGCCGACCGCACGCGGATGAAGCGCTCCGTTTGGGCATCCCGCGAGGCCATGTTCGAGGCCTACCGCACCAGAGCGGCGTTCAAGGATTGGGAGGACGAGCCCTATCGGCAGTTCATCGAGGGCGGAACTAGGCTGCTTCCCGACGGACGGGCCGAGCTCAAATGCCATCCGGAGACCGAGGCTACCTTCTACGGCATGCGCGACGATCTGCCGGTTCAAGACTATCTGAGAGGGCTGGCCGGAGACTGGCTGCTGCTGCTGGCCGACTACCCCGGCTCACAAAGGCCCTGCGACGCCGGCGTCAAGCAATTCCGCCAATTGGTTCCCGGATCAGTCGTGAAATCCATGGGCAAAGGCTCACATTTCCTGCCCATGGAGTATCCTGACAACGTGCTCGCGGCCGCATGCCACTGGTTCGATCAATGACCTTGCCGAACGTCACCATCAATACGCTGCACCGTAGAATACTCAACCCAACAGGATCAGTTCCTTGACCTCCTCAAATCCAAACGCCGGCCCGCTGGCCGGTCTCCGAGTCCTGGACCTCTCGATTATCGTGGCTGGCGGTACGGCATCGTCGCTCATGGCCGATTTTGGCGCCGAGGTCATCAAGGTCGAGCGGCCCGGATCCGGTGACCCCTTGCGCAATTGGGGACCCTTCTACAATGGCGTTTCCCTGTGGTGGAAGGTGCACTCCCGCAACAAGCAGTCCATCACCCTGAACATGGCCGACCCGCGCGGCCAGACCATGTTGAAGCAACTCGCCGCGCAGGCTGACGTCCTGATCGAGGGCTTCCGACCCGGTACGCTCGAGCGTTGGAACCTCGGCCCGTCGGACCTGCACTCTGCCGACGTGAACCCGGGACTGGTTATTCTGCGCTTCTCGGGCTTCGGCCAGACCGGTCCCTACAAGGATCGGCCCGGCTTCGGCACCATCGCCGAGTGCATGAGCGGCTACATCGGCATGACCGGATTCCCTGACACGCCTCCCAACCTCCCTCCCATCCCCCTGGCTGACGAGATAGCCGGGGTTTTCGGCGCCATGGCCGGGATGATGGCGATCTACCGCCGCGAGGCTGATGTTCGTGATGGCCGTCCCGCTGCCGGCCAGGTGGTCGACCTGAGCCTGTTCGAGCCGCTGTTCCGGCTCTGTATCCCCCATCTCACCATTTACGACCGTCTCGGCGAAATACGCGAGCGCGTGGGCAACGACTTCCCTGATGCGGCGCCCCGCAGCCTCTATCGGACCGGCGACGACCGCTGGCTCGGCCTGTCAGCAACCTCCCAGAACACGTGGGAGGGATTGGCCCGCGCCATGGGGTTGGACGAATTGCTGTCAGACCCGCGCTTCGCCAACAACGCCGCGCGCCTCGAATCCAAAGACGCGTTGAACGATGTGCTGCAGGAGTGGCTCGCTTCGCGTAGCGTCGACGCCATAATGGACGAGCTGATCCCGGCCGGCGGCGTGGTCGGTCCGGTGTACAACAGCGCCGACATCGTCGCTGACGCCCACTACCGCGAACGGGAAGATATCGTGGAAATTGATGATCCTGAGTTGGGCCAAACCCGGATGCTGGGGCTGGTACCGAAGTTCAGCGAAACACCCGGAGAACTGCGCCACATGGGGCCGACCGTGGGCGAGCACAACTCCGGAGTTTACAGCGAGTGGCTGGGGTTGTCGGAAAACGACCTCCAGTCCCTGGCCGCCGAAGGTGTCGTCTAGCCATGCCAGGATCTATTCTGGTCGTTGCCACGCGCAACCAGGGGAAGATGCGGGAATACCGGCAATTGCTGGCGGACTGGCCGGTGGAACTAATCTCGCTGGACGACGCGGGGGTGACCGGGGATGTCGACGAGACCGGTGACACCTTCCTGGCCAACGCCCGGTTGAAGGCCAGCGAATACGCCCGGTTGTCGAACCTGCCCACGATCTCGGACGACTCGGGGTTGGAGGTGCATGCCCTGGGCGGCGACCCCGGCGTTTACTCCGCCCGTTACGGCGGGGATGCCTGCCAGTCCGACGCCGACCGCCTGGCCCTGTTGCTGGAAAATCTGGATGGCTTGCCTTGGGAGCAGCGCGTCGCTCGGTTCCGTTGTGTTACCGCCATCGCCGCTCCCGGCGGGGCGGTAATCGGCACGGTCGTCGGCTCCGTCGCCGGAATGATACAATTCAAGCCGGAGGGGGAACACGGTTTCGGCTACGATCCCGTGTTCCATCTGCCATCGTTAGGACAGACCATCGCCCAAGTGCCCCTCGAGATCAAGAACCGCGTCAGCCACCGGGCCGATGCCGCCCGCAAGGCACGCCGGGTATTCCGGGACCTGTCGCACCTATAGCAAAACCGCCGCAATTCCAATGATCACCGACCTATTCGGCCGCCCCCTTCGCGACCTCCGCATCTCGGTCACCGACCGGTGTAATTTCCGGTGTCCGTATTGCATGCCGGCGGAGATATTCGGCGAGGCCTACGAGTTCCTGCCGAAAGACGAGATTCTCACCTTTGAGGAGATCTCACGCCTCGCGGCGCTGTTCGTGGATGCCGGCGTCAACAAACTGCGGATAACCGGCGGCGAGCCGCTGCTGCGCGTTGACCTGTCCAAGCTGATCGCCCAGTTGGCCGCCATTCCCGGCGCAGACGATATCACTCTCACCACCAACGGCTACCTCCTCGCCCAGCAGGCGACGCAGCTGTCGGAGGCCGGCCTGGACCGGATCACCGTGAGCCTTGACTCGCTGGACGACGAAGTGTTCAAGCAGATGAACGGGCGCGGTTTCGGGACCCGCCGCGTGCTGGACGGTATCGGCCGCGCATCCGAAGCGGGCCTGAACCCGATCAAGATCAACGCCGTCGTGCAGAAGGGCGTCAACGATCACACCCTGGTCGACCTGGCGCGGCATTTCAAGGGTTCCGGGCACATCGTCCGTTTCATCGAATACATGGACGTCGGCAACCGCAACGGCTGGAAGCTCGACGAGGTCGTGTCGGCGGCGGAGATCGTCGCCATGATCGACGCGGAGTTGCCCCTGGAGCCGGCCGAGCCCAACTATCTCGGCGAAGTCGCCAACCGCTGGCGCTACCGCGACGGTTCGGGAGAAATCGGCGTGATCGCCTCGGTAACCCAACCCTTCTGCGCCAACTGCACCCGCGCCCGCCTCTCCACCGACGGCAAGCTGTACACCTGCCTGTTCGCCACCGACGGCGTTGACCTGCGCGGACCCATGCGTCAGGGCGCGTCCGACGCTGAACTGGCTGACATTATCGCCGGAGCCTGGAGCGTGCGTCGGGACCGTTATTCAGAGGAACGCACCGAGTTGACAGCCGGTGGAGCCGGAGCACGCACGAAGGTCGAGATGTACCACATCGGCGGATGACGAGGCGCTCATGACTACCGAAAATGCCAGCAAACCCGCCGACCACCTGACCCACCTGGCCGAGGACGGCAGCGCCCGCATGGTCGACGTAGGCTGGAAACCCGTGACGGATCGCATGGCGCAGGCTTGCGGGTACGTGGTGATGGAGCCCGCGACTCTAGCGCTGATCCGCGACGGCCTGATGAAGAAAGGCGACGTGCTCACCATCGCCCAGTTGGCCGGCATCATGGGTGCAAAAAAGACCTCCGAGCTCATTCCCTTGTGCCATCCCCTGCCACTGAACAAAGTTGACGTGGAGTTGGAGCTTGAGGAAGAGGAAAATCGCGTGCGGATAACGACTACCGCGACCACCTCTGGCAAAACGGGCGTCGAGATGGAGGCCCTGACCGCCGTATCTGTGGCCGCGCTGACCGTCTACGACATGTGCAAGGCCGTCGACCGTGCCGTTCGCATCGACGGCGTGCGCCTGCTGCGCAAGACCGGTGGCCAGTCCGGCGACGTTGATCTGACCGGTTCCTAGCCGTCCCGCCTGGCGATTTCCCCGGCCAGGACTCGGATCGCCTCGGTCAGGTAGGTGAGCCGCGCTTGCACTGGCAATTCCAGCGGCTTGAACTCCTCAACTTGATCGACCTCCAGCACGCCGACCACGCCGGGGATGGCGGTCACCTCCAGTTCGGCAATAACGCCGTCGGGCGTCAGCACGACGCAACCGAGGTCGGGCAACGGAGATGGCATCGGGTCGAGCTCAATCGCCTGTATCGTAGTCATCCCCAAAAATGCCGGGAACGGTTGTAACCGACGGCATAGGTCAGACACAATCTCCTCCAGCCCGGCGGCTGCTTGCCACAGCGCGCCTTCTTCGCCCGGCCAATGCTGCGCCGTCATTCGATTGACAACCCGGCCGGGCGAGCCTTACGATAGATTGGTCGGCGGTAGCATCGGCGTCTGGTCGAGGCCGCCCGGTAGGCGACGTAGCTCAGTGGCAGAGCGGGCGCTTCATAAGCGCTAGGTCGTTGGTTCGAATCCATCCGTCGCCACCATCGCTTCCTGGAAGCGCAAAACGAAAGCCGGGTCACGTGACCCGGCTCGTTTGTTGCTCGATGCGGGCTGTCTAGTCGTCCCGCTGGCCGAACTCCTCACCGAGTTCACTCAGGAACTGCTCGATCTCCGGCGACAGCGCTACTGCGTCTTCCTGGCTCCCGGTCTCTTCGGTCGCCGGGCTTTCGGCCTCGTTGGTGTCGTAGTAGTCTTCCATCTGCTTGATGAGGCCTTGCAGGTCCGAATTGCGCTCCACAGCCGAGTTCAACTCGCGGTACTGCCTCTGACCGCGCCGGGTGGGCGCCAGGTCGGCGGGGATTTCCGAGTAGACCGACGAAAGCACTTCGATCATTCGCGCCGTCCCGTTGTAGTCCTCGTCCAACTGGACGTACTGCGGGAGGTGCACCATGAAGTTGATGGCCTCGATCTCCATTTTGTCGATGCCGTCGGACACCAGGTTCATTATCGTCGTGGGGCCCTGGTAAGTGCTTCCCCGCAACTTGAGATTGGGCACCGACCTGAGCTGCGACACTGAGCCCAGCGAACCCGTAACCAGCAGGGGCCGCGTATGGGGTACGGCGTCGTACATTGCCCCGAGCCGACAGTACCGTTTGACGTTGAACTTCTCCACGACCTCCAGGATCGAGTCGGTGTACGTCTCGCTGTTGGCGTGGGGCTCCCGGAGATGGAAAAACAGGTAGTCAGGGCCGTTTTCCGTGGTGGCGTACCGGATGATGCTGTTGGGGATGCGCACACGCCGCTCGTTGTCCACCAACCGCATGCTGGGACGATACCGGGTGAAATCGAAAAATTCGCCCGGCCGGTGCAGTCGGCCCAGTTCCTTGGAACCGAGGTACCGCTCCAATCGGTTCAGCGTGAGGGTGCCCACGCTGCCCACGTCCACCCAGGGGCGGATCATCGCGAAAACGTGCGGGTCCCGCAGTTCGGGCAGGGGTTCCTGAAGTTCAAATGCGCCAACTTTCATGATGACGATATCTTGCCAGAGTTGCCCTCACAATTCAAGGTTTGCCGCGGTTGAACCGCTGTCTCCATTGACCTAAAATGCCATCACCTACGGTTCCCGTTAGCGGTGGACCGGTGACCGCGCTTTTCGCGCCCGATTACCGGAGGCATTTGATGATTACCACTTTCGACAGCCTGTACGCTGGCCACGTGGACATGGACAACGTCGGTTATGCCGGCACTGCGGTGAATGACCGCACCTACTCCGACGAGTATCTCGCCACCGCCTTCGACAAGGGCGTAGCCATCGCGCAAACCCTGGACAAGCACGGGTATGACTCCTTCTGGATGGCGGAGCATCACTTCCAGCCGGAAGGGTACGAGTGCATCCCCAATCTCCTGATGTTCATCGTTCACCTGGCGCACGTGACCGAGCGGCTGCGCTTCGGGTGCGGTTTCAACATCGCTCCCATGTGGCATCCCCTGCGCCTGGCCGAGGATTTTGCCATGGCGGATTGGCTCACCAACGGCCGGGTCATCTTCGGCGTCGGCCGCGGCTATCACACTCGCGAGGTCGAGTCCTTCGGGTCACCCCTGATGGACCAGCCCGCGAACCGTGAACTGTTCGAGGAACAGGTTGAGGTCATCTTCAAGGCCTTCCACGAGCGTTCCTTCTCCCACCAGGGCAAGCATTACAACTTCCCTCCGCAGGGGGTGCCCTATCGCGGCTACCCGCTCGAGGACATTACCCTGGTTCCGCGTCCCAAGAATTTGCCTGTGGAGTGCTGGCAGCCCATCCAGGGCGGAACCGGCCGCGCCCTGGAGTTCATGGCCAAAATGGGCATCAAGGGTGTCATCGGCGGCGGCTCTTCCGAGGGCGGCGCCATGGACGGCATCATGCACGGCTACCGCGATGCCTTGCGCCGCAATGGAAAGCCCGACGCCGAGTTGGGCGAGGACCTGGCCGTCGGATTCCACTTCCACATCGCCCCCACCGTTGAGCAGGCTGCCCGCGAGGGCGCCCACTACTACGAGGAAAATCTCAAGATGTTCGGGCCCCTGCGCCTGACCCGCGGCCTGTCCGACCAGCAGATCCTGGACATCAGCAACCCGGAGGTGGCGCCGACCGCCGGGCTGCCCACCATCGAAGACGCCATTGAAAACGGCAGCGTTCTGGCCGGTCCCCCGGACCGGATCATCGAGCTGTTGAAGGGCGTTGAGGAGCGCTACCCCGGCCTCCAGCGCGTCCAGGTCGGCCAGCCCGTGGGAACCCCGCAGTCGGTCATCCTGGAGCAGCTGCAATGGTTTGCCGAGGAGGTCATGCCGGCCTTCAAAGACACGAAGGTGGAGGTTGCCGTCCCGGCCGACAACTGAAGGAAGTCGGAAAGACGGTTTTGCATCGGGGGCGAATATCCATTCGCCCCCGTTCGCGTTCCGTTTTCACCGCTCGAAAGAGGTGACACGTCGTGGCGGCGGTTTGACCATCCACTTGTTATGCTGAATGCCTACTTTTTCACGGAGGCACTTATGCCGGAGATAACTGAATATCCATCTGGGTCACCGTCCTGGGCTGATCTGCTGTGCAAGAACGGGCAGGTCGCCAAGGACTTCTACGGTTCGCTGTTCGGATGGACGTATGACGATCATCCTGCTGGCCCGGGCATGGTCTACACCATGTTCAGCCACGATGGAGTGCCGGTCTGCGCGTCGGCCGAGCCGGGTCCTGGACAGGAAAACCTCCCCCCACACTGGAGCGTCTACGTAACTGTGGACGATCTCGAGGCTGCGGTAAGCCGTGCCCGCAACGCCGGCGGTACCGTGCTCATGGAGCCATTCGACGTCATGGACGTCGGGCGCATGGCCATCGTGCAGGACAAGGAGGGCGCTTTCGTGAGACTGTGGTATCCGTTGAAGCACGCCGGGGCCGGCAAGATGCACGAGCCCGGCGCGATTGCGTGGTTCGAGTTGGCCACCACTGACACCGATTCTGCCGGAAGTTTCTACTCCGAGTTGCTGGGCGCCGAGGTTGCCCCCGACCCGGACACTCCGTTCGAGTACACCCTGTTCAAAGTCGCCGGCGTCCAGGTGGCCGGAATGCTCAAGATCGGCGAGGACTGGGGGCCGGTCCCACCCAACTGGGGCATCTATATCGGCGTTGACGACGTGGATGCCACCGTCGCAAAGGCGACCACGCTCGGGGGCGGCGTCATCGTGGAGCCCCAGGACATTCCCGACTTCGCCCGTTTCGCGGTGCTGCGCGATGCTGAAGGAGCGGTGTTCAGCGTGATAGCGCTCAACGAGTGGCCCGCGTAGACGCCGGGGCATCGCCGAAATCGAAGGGACGGCTGCATCGGCCGTCCCTTTTTCCGGTGGTTATTGCAGCGTCCCGGGCGGATAGTTCTCCAGCCACCACCGGGCTATCTCGTCTCGCCGCGCGAACCACACCCCGGGGTGGCTGCGCGCGTACCGCAGGAACCGATCCAGGGCCCGGGACCGTGCCGGCCGGCCCGCGATGCGGCAATGCAAACCAACCGACATCATCTTGGGGTGGGTGCGACCTTCCTCGTACAGCACGTCGAAGGTGTCCTTCATGTATTCGTAGAAGTCGCCCACGCTGTTGAGCCCGCCGCGCCAGAAACGCGCGTCGTTGGTCTCGAAGCTATAGGGAAGCACCGGCCACGGCTTGCCGTCCACCTCGGTGTAATACGGCAGGTCGTCGTTGAACACCCCGCTGTCATAGATGAAACCGCCTTCCTCCACCACCAATTCCCGCGTGTTGACGCTGGGACCATAACGGGTGAACCAACCCACAGGCCGCTCGCCGGTGGTCCGGGTCAGCGACTCAACCGTCATGCGGATTGCCTCGGCTTCTTCATCGCGGGTCTTGTTGTGGTATTCCTCCCAGCGGTAGCCGTGGCCGCAAACCTCGTGACCTCGCTCCACCACGGCGCGCGCCACCTCCGGGTTCCTCTCGAATGCCACGGCGCAGCTGAAAAACGTGCTCTTCACGCTGTACTTGTCCAGCAGGTTGAGGATCCGCCACACGCCGACCCGGCTGCCGTACTCGAAGAACGACTCGTTGAACAGGTCCCGCTGCCCCGCCGGCACCGGCGACGGTACCTCGTTGTTCGTCTCGTGGTACCCGTCGCCGTCCAGCAGTGACGCCTCGCTCCCCTCCTCGTAGTTCACCACCACGGAGACGGCGATGCGAGCGCCATTAGGCCATTGGATGATCGGCGGGTTGGCGCCGTAGCCGATGAAATCGCGTTGGGTTTCAGTCATTGTTCACCTGACAGCCGTTTAAGATTCTGTCCGATCTCAGAGAGTTGTTCTACTACAGAGTCTAGCACCGCAGAGTGTTCTACACCGGTCAGCAAGTAAACGGGGTCACTCCATTTGCCGTCTCGGGAGTGCACCCATATCGGCGAATCGCCGCCAACCGCCCAATGTCTAATATCGATTCCGAACCAGACCTCTACACCATAAAGATGTAGATATCGACCATCGCCATACCATTGTGCCACTCTTCCGCCGCGTGCCGGCGTTGCCCAACCGTTGGCAATCGCTCGCTGACCAGCGTCATCCACGAGACTCACCAAATTGAGCATACGCCGAGGGAAGTCTTGGCCGAGTTCGTGGGCGTGGATTGGCAGAAACGCATCGATATCCATGCGCTCGGCCAAGCCGCGCAGTTGCTCAATATCCCGCACCGCCGCCCGGTCGCCAGCCAGGCTCGCTTGGGACTCCATTCGCTCTAGGACAGCCCGCCAACTGGTCAGCATCATCTTGTGCCCATTGTCGTCGATTGAAACTCCTCGCAGTCCCCCTGACGCGGGGGTATCAGAAGGAACTGTGAGTTTATGTTGTTTTTCCGCCCGCCGGCACAGCATAGGCCAAAGCGTTTCAATGCGTTGCGCCGGCGCCACAAACAACAGCGCGGAATGCGTGTCTTCAGGCAAGCGCGCCAAGTAGGTATTCGGCTGGTTGTCCGTAAGGCCGGCCCAGAATTTCGCTTCAATCAGCACCCGTTCCGTGCCGTGTTCGTCGTAACAAACCAAGTCAACCCGTTCACCCTCATCGCCGGGTGCCTCAGTCTGAAACCCCGTCAGGGAGCCTACTTCCACACCAGCGGTGATCAGCATTTGCTCGAGTGCGTGCCGCGCCGCCTCGGACTGCTCCAGTATGTACTTCAACGCCTCGGTAGCGATCACCTCGGTTTTCCCATAGAGCGGCACGATGTGAGAGAGCAGGGTGCTGGTGCTCAAAGCAATCCCCTCCGTTGCTCGTCAATTGTCTTGTGCCAGTCGCGCCAGCAGCGCGGCCGGTGTGATGATAGGTATGGGGAATGCCGGCGCCAAGGCCAACAGATCTCTGTCCCCGGTAACCAAAATGTCGGCCTGTGCAAACAAGGATAGTTCCGGGAAAATGCGGTCGTTGGGGTCCCGGCACTCAGGGACGTCCGGTGGGTCTGATATGGTGACCATCTCGCACCACGGCCGGTAGTCTTCAATAAGCGCTTCCGTTTGCCTGCGGGTCAGGTTGAACTTTGGGTGTCGCAGAACACGCTCCAGTTCAGCAATCGTAATCGGGCTCGCCAACGGGACAAGCGACAATGACTGCCATGCCGAGAGCAACCAGGACACGGATGGTGAGCGGAACACCAGAGTGGAAACGAGCACGTTAGTATCAAGGACGACGCGCAACAACTGCATTCACCGTGCCCGTGCCCATCTAATGGCTTCATGCACGTCCTCTTCGGTGATGCCCAGAGCCGCTATCTTGAGGCGTACGTCATCGGCAGTCACGATAGGATAAGGCGTCAGCACGATGCGTCCATCCTCGATAACGACTTCAAAGCAGTCGGCGTCGGGGAAGTTGGCAAGGAGACCTTCGGCAAGAGTGAGTTGGTTCTTGTCGGTCACTACGGCCAGCGGAGTCAGAGTGGTCTCAGGCGGTTCCGGTAATTTGCGCGTTGGCTTCGCGGTCATCTAACGTTCCTCCTGAGCTTCGAAGAGTGCTCCCAAAGGAGGGTACACCAGTTCGCGCCAACTGGACAATTCCAACCATACGGTACAAAATGCCGCCAAACTCGTTCTGATACCGAAAACCGATCACGGTGATCACAATGGCTATTCCCACCGCATCCGAGCACAAGCTGACCCCGCTGCTTTTCCTGGAGCGCAGCGCCGCCGTGTACCCCCACCGCGCCGCCTGCATCTATAACGGCGGTGTGACCACCTACGCCCTCTTCTACGAGCGGGTGCGACGCCAGGCCGCCGCGTTGCGCAGCGTCGGCGTCGGGCCCGGCGATCGCGTCGCCTTCCTGCTGCCCAACTTGCCTTCGATGCTGGAGGCGAACTTTGGGCCGATGGGCATCGGAGCGGTGTTGGTGGCCCTGAACATCCGCTTGTCGGCCCGCGAGATCGCGTACATCCTGAATCACTCGGGCTCCAAGGTGTTGGTGTTCGACTCCGAGTTGGCCGACACGGTGCGCCAGTTGCGCGACGACTGCCCCGGCGTCGAGACCTACGTGCAGGTGCGGGATACGGCCCCTCTGGCCGCGGACATCCCCGGCCCCGAGTACGAGCAGTGGCTGGCCAGCGTGGACCCGTTGGACGAACTGACCGGTCCGGCCACCGAGAACGACACGCTGACCATCAACTACACCTCCGGGACCACCGGAATGCCCAAGGGCGTGGAATACACCCCCCGTGGCGCGTACATCAACGCGCTGGGCGAGGCCATGGAAATGGCCATGAATTGGCGCAGCATCTACCTGTGGACGCTGCCCATGTTCCACGCCAACGGTTGGTGCTTCCCCTGGGCGGTCACGGCGGTGGGCGGCGCCCATGTCTGCCTGCGCCGCGTTGACCCGGCCGAGGTTTACCGGCTCATCAGGGAGGAGTCGGTCACCCATCTTTGCGCCGCGCCCACCGTTCTGACCGGTCTCTACGCAGCGCCCGAGGCGGAGTCCGCCGACCTCTCCGGCCTCACCATCATGACCGCCGGCGCCCCGCCGGCGCCCCAGGTCATCCGCACCATAGAGGGCATGGGGGCGGAGATCATCCACGTTTATGGGTTGACCGAAACTTACGGCCCGTGCACCGTCGCCGCCGGCCAGCCCGAGTGGGACTCCATGGGCAGCGATGACCTGGCACGGGTCAAGGCGAGGCAGGGTGTTCCGTTCGTCGTGTACGGCTCCGGTCTTCGCGTCGTCGATGAGGATATGGCAGATGTTCCGCGCGATGCCGAGACCATGGGCGAGGTCGTCATGCAGGGCGACGCCGTGATGAAGGGCTATTACAACGATCCCGACGCCACCGCCGAAGCATTTCGCGGCGGTTGGTTCCATTCCGGCGACCTGGCCGTTTGGCATCCCGACGGCTACATCGAGCTGCAGGACCGGTCCAAGGACATCATCATCTCCGGCGGCGAGAACATCTCCAGCCAGGAGGTTGAAAAGGTCATCATGGAGCACCCCGGGGTTCTCGAGGTCTGTGTCGTTGGCGTGCCCGACCAGCGTTGGGGCGAGGTTCCCAAGGCCTTTGTCGTGCCCCGCGATGGAGGTCAGCTCACCGCAGACGAGATCATCGATTTCACCCGCGATCGCATCGCCCACTTCAAGGCGCCGAAGAGCGTCGAGTTTGGTGATCTCCCTAAAACGGCAACGGGCAAAATCCAGAAGTACATCCTGCGTGACCGTGAATGGCAGGGCCAGGAACGCCGCATCCAGGGCTCGCAGGTCTAGATCGCCGCTGCAGGCTGACGAGCCCCAACGAGGAGGACAGGTATGGAGTTCGGACTCTTTCTCGAGTTTCCCAGGCCAATCGACGGTGACCATCACGACGCCTTTACCCAGTCGTTCCGGTTGGTCCAGGAAGCCGAGGACCTGGGTGTCGCGTCGGTTTGGCTGGCCGAGTACCACTTCAATATGGAGCGGGTGCTGGCGTCTCCCGTAATGATCGCCACGGCCATCGCGGCCAAGACCCATACCATGCGTATCGGCACCGCCGTCTATTGCCTGCCCCTCGGCCATCCCATCCGTGTCGCTGAGGAGATGGCGACGCTGGACCACATCAGCGACGGCCGCGTCGAACTCGGCGTAGGCCGGGGTACCTTCCCCAACGTCCACGAAGGTTTCAACGTCACCTTCGAGGAAAGCCGCAGCCGGTTTGACGAGTTCCTGGAAATCGTCGTCAGCGCCTGGACCCAGGAAACCTTCTCATTCCACGGGGAGCACTATTCCTGCGACGAGCTCACGGTCACGCCGCGTCCGTACCAGCAACCCCATCCGCCCATAACCGTTGGCGTAACTTCTGCCGAGAGCTTTCCCATCATCGGGGCCATGGGATATCCGCTGATCGTGAACCCGTCCCGCGTCTTCACTCTTGACCAGCTGGCCGGTCCCATGGCCGATTACCGCGCTGCCTGGAAAGCCGCCGGTCATCCCGGCGAGGGGCGGGTCGGCCTCCGGGTCCCCATTTATGTCAACGAGGACGCTGAAGCAGCGTACCGCGACCCCATGGATTCTGCCATGAACTCCATTACCCGCCTCGGCGAGCGCGTGGGCTCCTACGCGGGTCGCGTCGGCACCACCGGGGACTGGGGCGAGCAGAGCCGCATCATCCTGGGTATGGACTACGACGACTGGCTCCGCGACAAGGTCGTTTACGGAACTCCCGACGCCGTGACCGAACGCCTCACCGAACTCGAAGAAAACCTGGGCCTTGACCAGCTCATCTACGAGATCAACTACGGCAATTTGATGCCCGACGAGATGCAGACGACGTCCCTGCGCCTATTCAACAAGAAGGTACTGCCAAGATTGACGTAGCCACTCTGCCGCCTGCGTGGATTAAGGGGCGCCACAGAGGCGTCCCTATCGGCGAAAAACGTTCCTGGAGAGACCGGATTGCCGGATGATAGAGCTCAGAGTACCGGGTTTAACATCCTCACCGGGTTGGCTGAACGCTAGGACGACCGACCAGAGTCGGCCGCTGTGCTGGCCTTGATAGACGCGATGCGAGCCTTTACCGTAGCGCTCGAAATAAAATCCATTCTCTTCCAGTACAGTGACTACCTGCCGGTACGTCATACGGTGGGCGTCATCACGAACCGAGCGCGTGCCACCCCTCTGACGTCAGAGGCGAGCCTCAGCGCAAAGAGTATCCGTGATATTTTGGACGCCAGCGACAGCCGGAAGCGCAGGCTCAAAGGGGCCTTGCGGTTCAAAAACTCGCGCTGTTCGTTCTCAGGCAGGTCGGATACGTAATCAAGAAAAGTGTCCACCGCATCGGCAAGCTCCCGGCGTACCTCCTCCAAGCTTGAGCCCTGCGCTGCAAGGTCGTAATCGACGCACAGCGCTTCCCAATCACCCGGCTTGCCCCAAGCGTAGCAAGTCAGCTTGCGCATTGTTTCCCTCCGGTGGCCGCCGGGGACCGCCCATCAGTCCCAGGTGAAGCACACTTTCCCCGTTCCGCCGGCCTCGAACAGCTTGTACGCCTCGTCCGCCTGGTCCAGCCTGAAACGGTGGGTGAAGAGTTCCTTCAGCGGAACCTTCCGGTCCACCACGAACCGGGCCACTTCTTCCAAACCGTTCAGGCTGAAGGTCCACGACCCCAGGATGGTCAGCTGCTTGTGGATGATCTGCGGGCTCACGTCGAAGGTTGTAGTGTTGCCCTCACCGACAAAGCAGACCCTACCCCACAGCATCGCCGAGTCAACCGCGTTGATCCGCGCCTCGGGTCGGCCCGTGCAGTCGAGCGTGGCCGGCGACCCTTCGCCATGGGTGAGTTCGCGGATGGCTTCCACCGGGTTCTGCGTGCCGGCGTCGATGCAAACGTCGGCGCCCAGACGCCGGGCCAAGTCCAGACGTTCGGTGTCCACGTCCACCGCGATCACCCGCGCTCCCATCGCCTTGGCGAACATGGTCCCGCTGGCGCCCACCGGCCCTTGTCCGAAAATCGCCAGCGTGTCGTCGCCGGATATGTTCAGCCGCTTCAGCGCCCAGAACGCGGTGCCGGTGCCGCAGGCGCACGCTGCCCCTTCGTCAAAGTCCAACCCGTCCGGCATCTTGACGCAGGTGTACGCCGGGCAAATCAGGAAATCCTCGTGCCCGCCGTTGGCGCCGCTCCCGTAGACCACCGACCCATTGAGACACATCTGGGTGTACCCAATCCGGCACATGGTGCAGGCCCGGCAGCCGGTGTAGTGGTGCATCATCACCCGGTCGCCCACCGCCACCTCCGTGACGCCGCGTCCAACCTCGGCAATCACGCCGCAGGGTTCGTGGCCGGCTACTTTCAGGTTCGCCGGATCACCGCGTTCTGCCTTGGGCGCGCGGTAGTGCCGGAGGTCGCTGCCGCATAGCCCGGAGGCTTTCATGGCGATGACGACCTCGCCCGGCCCGGGGTGGGGATCCGGCAAGGAGCGGATTTCGACCTCTTTGTCTCCGGTGAAAACTACCCCGCGCATTTTATGTCCCTCCAACCAGTTTCCAATCGCCGATGCTATTCTGGGTCAGGTGAAATGCCGTGCTCTCGCAGCAGGGCTTCCAAGGCCCGGTTGCGTTCTGCCGCGGCCCGAAGGGCCGATGCCTTCTCTGCCCGCTCTGATTCTGCCACAGCTCGGGCCGCTTCTGCTCGGGCGCGGGCCGCTTCCGCCTCGGACAGGTTGAGCAGCCAATTCCGGTTGATTGGGTCGTATAGTCGCAGCAGGTCATCCCTGACGCAGATGTCCAGTCCCAACAATGCGCTGTACCCGCGCAATATGCCGTCCGCGTCCTCGGCTACCGGAATGGGTTCGTACACGCCGTCCGCCAGCCGCTCCCCGGCCAACGGTGGGTCAAAGCACTCCCGGAGTGGGTCAAACCGCCAGTACTCCGTCACACCTATGGCGGCATACACGTTCCGCTTGTGCCCGATGTCCCGGTCGTAGGAACCTGCCGACGCGATTTCCATTACGAAGTCGGGCGCTTTGCTTTCCCGCCATACCATGTAAGAACGCCGGGTGTGCTTGTCCACCCCAAACACCGCGAACACGTCGGGCGCGACGTTGGCGCTGGCGTCGTTCATCCGATAATACACAAACATATCGCCGGCCACGTACACGTCCGGGCGGTCTTCATAGTGTACTCGGAGAGCATGAACCATTTCCGTCAGCGGGTTGAACTGGAACTCGGTCTCCGCCAATGGCTCACCGTCCGTATCCGGGTAATGGATGCTGGGGTCTTCGGTTTCCGGGGGCGGATCCGAGCCGGTGGCGACGGGTTTGCTTACCATAGTCTGCCTGCCTCCGAGAATAATCATCCGACGCTGATGCTGTCGCTTATAGACTCAGCCTCGTGCCGGGTCAATCAACACGCCCGGGTTCAATATTCCGTTCGGGTCCACCGACCGCTTGACCGCCCGCAGCGCTTCGGCGAACGGATCCGGTCGCTGCTCGTCGTACCAAGGACGGTGGGAGCGTCCCACCGCGTGGTGGTGGGTGATGGTTCCGCCGGCGGCCATTACTGCGTCCGACGCCGCTTGCTTGATCTCGGCGTGCGCTTCGAGTTCGCCGCCCACCTGCCCCAAGCCCTCGAAGGTGTAGTACGGCGCCGGCCCGTCCGGGTAGACGTGGGTGAAGCGGCAGGACACGCGCCCGCCGCCACAGGTCCGTTGCAGCGCCTCTTGCAACGCCCCGCGCACCATCTCGTCCATCGCCGGCCAGCGCTCCCAGGTGATGGCGGTTTCCAGCGTCTCGGCTACAATCCCGAACCCAATCGTCGCGTTCCGTTCGTAGGGAGCGTTGATGAACGAATCCCGCCAGTTCCCTACGGCTCCCTGACGGCCGGCTGAGGAGCCCGCGCGTTCCGCCGCATCGGCGACCACGATGTCGTCCTCGCTGATCGTTCCGCCGGCATCCCGGGCAATGGCAACCGCCTGCCGGATGTTGTCGCCCTGCGGAATTTCGGACGATTCGAAACCGATAATCAGCAAAGCCTGCTTTCCGTCCAGACCCGCGAAGTCTTCGGCTTCCGACGGGTCGAGCACCCGCAGGTTGGCCGGCCACTGTTTGGCCTGCGCGATCAGCCTCGCCCCTTCGGATGCCGCTTCCAGTCCGTCGAACACCACGCCGGCAGAGGCACGGAACCGGGGGCGCGCCTGTATCCGCATCCACGCCTCGGTGATGATTCCCAGGATGCCCTCGCTGCCGATCACCATGCGGTCCGGCGATGGCCCGGCGCCGCTGCCCGGCAGTCGCCGCGATTCCCAGACGCCGGCCGGCGTCACCATGCGCACCGACTCCACAAAATCGTCGATGTGGGTATGGTTGGTGGCGTAATGGCCGCCGCTGCGGGTGGCGATCCAGCCGCCCAGCGTCGAGAACTCGAAGCTTTGGGGGAAGTGGCGCAGCGTGTAGCCGTGGGGGCGCAGTTGCGACTCAAGAGCCGGCCCCAGCGCGCCGGCCTGTATCCGGGCCGCCCGAGACGTTTCGTCCACTTCCAGCACCCGATCCAGTTGCGTCAGATCAATGGTGCATACCTTGTCCGCTTCTGGAGGCTCTACCCCGGCCACCACTGTGCTGCCGCCGCCGTAGGGGATCGCCACGATGTTGGAGTTGGCGCACCAGTCGAGCACTCGAACCACTTCTTCCTCGGTGCGCGGGTAGGCGATCACGTCCGGCGGGTTGGGAAATTCGCAATTGAAACCGCGTATGCGATCCCGGAAGCTGCGGCCATAAGTGTGCGCCGCCCGGTCGTGGTCGTCCATCGTGCAGAACTCTGTCACCAGCGGGTGCGGCGTGAAGCGCGGCTGGCGGAGGTTGAGGTCGGCGTCGGTTGGAGGCTTCGGAGCCGGCGGCGATACGCCGTACCTGCGGTTTATTCGCTCCGCCATCGCCGCATAGTCGGCCGGCGACGGCTCCCGTTCCTCCATCCCCCAGGCCCAGAAACTGCGGCGCGCCATCGCATCCCTCCCGTTCGGGCAAAAATAATGGTCGGGGTGAGTGGATTCGAACCACCGACCTCCACGTCCCGAACGTGGCGCGCTAGCCACTGCGCTACACCCCGACTATATTCAGATTGTAGCATACTCGCAGCCACGTCCCGCAAACCGCTCATGGCGCCGTTGCGTATGATGGGCAGTTGAAAGGGAGCAGATGACATGCGTATCCATAACCTGGGAAGAGCTTGGCTGCCCACACTGATGCTCATCTTGGCGCTGTTGGCACTCGCCTGCGGCCAGTCAGCGGAGGCGCCGGCTATGGCACCGGCCGCGGCACAAGCCGATGAGTCCACTTCCATTCGTGAGTGGGCACTGCAAGAATCTGGTCCGGCGGGCGCGCCCGGTTTGGCCGGCGCCGATGGAGCCAAAAGCTTGCGCGGACAATCCGGTATCGCCGCCACAGCGGCGCCCGCTGCCCCGGCCGCGGCTGCCCCGACCCCTGTTCCCGTTGCCGCATCGCAGCCCGCCGCCGCCGCGGCGCGGCCGCAACAACCCCAAACGCCCGACTTGCCTCAACCTCAGTCAGCGCGAAAACTGATCGTGGAGTCGTGGATCACTCTGGAGGTTACGGGCATCGACGCCAACGTGCGCCGGGTTGAATCTCTGGCTGTTCAGAGCGGAGGCTGGGTTGAATCATCCGAAGTCTTTGGCGACGCAGGTTATCGCTCTGCCACCGTTCGCATCCGCGTGCCCGCCGACCGCCTGGACAGTGGCCTTGAATCCCTGCGTGACCTGGGGCGCGTCACGGACGAAGGGGTTTCCTCGACGGACGTTACCGAAAGGCTGATCGACAACCAGGCACGCCTCACCGCCTGGTACGCCCAGGAGGAACGCCTCGTCACCCTGCTGGAAAATGCTCCCACCGTGGAGGACATCATCCAGATCGAGCAACGCATCGCAGAGGTTCGTTCCGACATCGAGCATGTTGAAGCCACCCAGCGGGATCTGACCGGCCGCGTAGCTACCTCGCTGATCACCGTCAACCTGCGCTTGCCTGCGCAGTACGCCGCTGATCCTCCGGTAGGCAATCTGGATCTTTCCACGGGGGATCCGTCCGCCGTCGCCGATGCCGTCGTCGCCCGCGTTAACGCATTGGACGGTTACGTGGGCCAAAAGCACGCCTACGATGTGGGTGGAGGGCGCGCGGTCGATTTGATGGTGTTCGTCAAGCCTGCCGACCTGGCCCCGTTGATGGACTACACGGCAACCCTGGGCACGCCGTCGGGCCGGCAGCTAACCTCGGTAGGCCCGGCGCCGCTCAACGAGGTGCCCAATGCCCAATTCATGGTAGCCATCCGTTCCAACGTGAACCTGGAGGCGTCTCTGGCGCTGGCGGCCTCCGATCCTTTGTCCGTTGCCGAGCGGATCAGGGAGCGGGCGGAATCTCTTGGCGGGTACGTGGACAATTGGCACGAAGTCAGGCGCGATGAGGACGAGTACGTGTTGTTGGAGATGGCCCTGGTGGTCAACTCATCGGACCTGCGGGA
>CBDBDS010000006.1:0-153247 GCA_965203985.1 Dehalococcoidia bacterium | reverse complement strand
GGACAGATCGTGATCTCACCACACCACAGCGACGGCCTGGATTTCTTCTGACGGAGCCGCATTGGGTTTAGCCTTGGATCACGGTGATCATGCAGTTCCGGCCATTGGCGTCAATGAATGGAGTACAACGAGGCGCGGAGGATGGACGCGATAGCCGGTGAAGACGGTATTTGCCCCAATCTTCCCGACGTTTCCCAATGGGACTTACCCCAACCCAACGAAAAGATGAGCTTGGGAGCGCGCTGAAGGGATCAGAAAGAGCTCCTGGCTCCGGGGGTATTGATTTTTGAAACAGAAAACCTACCCCTCATCAGGAGTACCCAAATTTGCTACCACCTGAGCAGTCCGAACGCATCCACATGCCCGTTGACTATAACCGCCTAGTAGCGAATCGAGGGCTCCTTTTTACGATCACCCTGGCACACAACCTGGGGCTAGGCGAGTTGGTGAGCCACCATGTTGACCTGCGGCGTGCGCCGGGTCGGGACAACTCTGGCGACAAACTGTTGACAATGGTGGCCTCGGCGCTGGCGACTTCATTGATGACGCCGACGGCTGCGTAACGGCGGGACGTCTGACGCCATCGGATGTGTGGTCAAAGCGACGACCTTCCTGAGGGCGTTTCGTCGGAATTTCCGGTGGGGCTGCGCGGCACCGTATCTTGTGAGCCGGGGAGTGTCGGCCCGTGCCCGGACGACCGGCGCCGGCCCGGGTGGCAAAGCGTTGACTATTCATCTTGGTCCCGCGCGCAGCGAGACCTACAGGCTGGTCAAAGGGGGTGTCTGGCGGCAAAATTAGGCCGGCCAGCGGGGATATCATCCGCTCCTGGCCGTCGCTGCCGGAACGGGCGAAGTGGTGATGTGTCGACTGCACAAGGGACGATCCAACACGGCCCGAAGCGCTGCTCATTTCCCGCGGGAGAGGGTGAGCCGAGTGTGCCACGCTGGACACAGACACCCTGAGCGTCAAGTACCACAATCCGACCCGCCTAGAGCGTGAGCTCCACGTGATGGGCTGGCAGCCCGTGCTGATACGCGACGAGGAAACCAGCCTGCCCTTTACCAGGTGGCTCCCGCCGGCGGAGGATGGATCCGCCGCGGAGGACAGGTTGTTAGCCGACGACGTGGACCGAGCGCTCAGTGCGGAAACCTGTTGATGGTGCCGCACCTCGGCCACTGGTTCAGGGTGGCGCTGACCACGTTCATCAGCTGCATCGCAGTGTACGATATCTTCACCGACGGACTGGGGGGAACATCCACCTGGCTCTATATGGCCTCCGCGGCGCTGCTGATAGAAGCCGTGACCGTCGAGGACGTGCGGATCTGGCGCCGTGAGCAAACCTAGAAGGGGGGAACAATGACCCAGCTGAACGGCATCATCGCCCGTCGATCGACAGGGCTGTACGTGGCCACGGTGATGGCCTGCGGGTTCATCCCCTTCTAGTAGGGGGTAGCC
Organism: Dehalococcoidia bacterium; assembly: GCA_965203985.1. Lineage (GTDB taxonomy): Bacteria > Chloroflexota > Dehalococcoidia > Lucifugimonadales > UBA3495 > Bin87. The sequence continues at coordinate 151,792 of CBDBDS010000006.1, read as the reverse complement.
TGCTCAGGCAGAAGGATGACCCGGCTGCAAGACGGCGGGGACCTCAACCCAACACCTGATCGCAAAGCGTTACTATCTCCATGGCCAACGAACCCACAAGGCCTTTGCTGCGGCACTGCTGCATCGCGGTCTTTACCGTCAAAACAAACGGCGGCGGCTCAGCAGGCCGCGTGGGAACAAGCCTGCCGTCAGCGCTGGCGGGCGTTGCTGCTGGTCATCAAGGCCAAACTGGAGGCGGTGGAGTCTGGCATCACCACTTTGGAGAGCGAGTCCTTGGCCAACATCGTACTGCCCGACGGCGGGACGGTGGGCGAGTGGCTTGCCCCACAGGTTGGGGACGCGTACGCGACGGGGAGGATGCCGCCGATGCTTGGCGCGGGGGCATCGTCACCGCCGCTGCCATAGCGCCCGATCTGCTCTTCAAGCCGGTTCTGTCCAAGCGACAAGCGTTAGCCCGAATCCACCGAAGGGATACTGCAGCAGTGGTCAGACGAGGGATTAGGGGTCAGGGAACGGGCCGGCGGTAGCCTGATGTCGGAGAGATGGACGATGTGGAGTGTAGCAGCCACGCCGGAGGGATTTTGACGGCCTGTGGTAGAAGTCTGGGCGCGATTTTCGACACCAGATCACAGGCGGAGACCGCCAGGGGCCCAGCCTGAGCGCTGATGGGCCAGGCAGTTGGGTAATCTGTTGGACAGGTCAAACGCCGAGGGCGTGATCAAGAAGGGAGCGGCAGGGCGCGCAATCGGGCCAGGGCAGAGCTGAACTGGTTTTGCCAGGGCCAGCCCTGGGGCAGATGCAAGGTGAGGCGACGTGCCTTGCGGGTGATGCGTCCGGCCAGGGAGAAGAAGCGTCGCCGGAGGGTCTTGGTGGTGGCCACCGGCTCGCACAACCCGAGACGTGTCGTCCAGCGGGCGAGGTTATGGGCGATGACTTGCACCGCCAGCCAGGCGGCGTTGGCGGGAAAGCGACCCGATGGCAGATGGTTGAGGCCCACGCCGTACTTGAGGTCGCGGATGGCGTTTTCGATCTCGGCGTGGCGGCGATGGTCGGCTTCGAGATCCAGGGTGTCGCCCTCACGGTCGGTGATGAAGGCGTGATAGCTGTATTCGGTAAGCAGGGCCAACTGGGAGCCGGGGGTGGGCGTCACCCGGCGGACGATGAGCCGCACCGGCACGGCATAGGGCTCATGCTGGAAGGGAGTATATTCAGTTTCGGCCACGTCGGCGCCGCCCTCCATCCAATAGGGTATGGGCGTCCAATCCTCTTCGGGTATGGCCTCGATGAGATTGCGCACGATTGGTTGCTGGCGGACGGTGATGGAGTAGCGGACCTTCATCTTGCGACAGGCGGCGACGATGTCGCGGTTATAGAAGCCGCTGTCGGCACGCATGGTCAATGGTCCGGTGGCCCCGGCGTAGCGCACTCGGCTGATGGTCTCACGCAGGAAGTGGGCGGCGCCCCGAGCGGTGTTGGCTCGGCCCTTGCGCAGGCGGGCCATCAGCACGTCGCCCGTCCCAGCAGCGACGGCGAAGAGCGGGTGATAGCCACGCTGACCGGCGTAGTTGTGGCGCTGCGCGCCCTCCTTGCACAGGCCGTAGGTCTCGCAGACGGTGGAGTCCAGGTCGATGGTCAACGGCTCGTCGCCCGGACCGGCGCCGGCGACCCAGGCTCGGGCCAGCGCCTCACGGCTCACTCGATCCAACTGGCGCGCATGGCCCCACTGGAAACTCCGCAGAAAGGTGCCCAGCGTGGACGGCGCCTTCACCGCGCAGCCCAGCACCTGTGCGGTCCCGCCAGCGCGCAGCGCGTCGGCGTCGTCAATGCAGTCCCCACCGGCCAGCGCCGACGCCACCAGCGTCAGCAGTTTGTCTCCCGCGTTGGCTCGACCCGGCGCATCCCCCAGATCAACATGGCGGTCCACCAGCTCTCCCAGTCCCAGATGATGGGCCAGGGTGACGGGCAGAATCAGCCCAGCATTGGCCACCAGGCGGGCATCATCAAACGCGATTTGGATGCGGTCGGGGCGCTCAGGTGGTAGCATCCGATGGGTGCTCCTTGTGAGGGGTTGGTTTTCTGTGACAAAAACCATTATCCCCGAAGCCGGGAGCACTTTCTCATCCCATCAGCACGCCGCCAAACTCATCATTTCGGTGGATTGGGGGTTAGGCCCTTTGCCATGCGCCCCATGGGACTTGAGAAGTGCGGCGGCGGCATCATGCGGCGTGGAAAACTCCTCCACGCTGCATCAGGAATATGTCATTGAACGCGGTGGTGTCTAGAGAACCCCAGATACCTGCGTCGTCCAAATCAAATGAGGACCAATTTGACACGACGAGCATGTACCGTCCGGCAGGCGATTTTCTGGCTTTTGACGCGAGAACCCGAGACAACTCTTCCGTTACCTCTTCGATGGTCTCGTCGGGTGTTGCGCGACCCACCGTAGCGTTTCCTCGACATCGGGATTGCTGCTCTTGATGGTACGCCGGTTCATGTTAGGCACCGAGGTCATTTCCACATCATAATCAACCCCGGCGATAGAAGCCCGGTAGTCCGGAAACTCGTTGGGACCGTTGGGATATGGTGCGCCTGACATAGGCAGCCCTGTGCGCCTAATCCATGAGTACAGTCGTTCCCAAGCGCTGCGTTCCGACATTTCGTTGGTGTCGAAAGTCCAGCCAGGGTCCAAGTTCAAGAAAGGGCCCCCTTCCGGTACATATGCTTCCCACGCGGGAGAAATCTGACTATTCAAGCAAATATGTGCGCCCGCGTCAGGAACTTCGATATCTAGGCACTGCTCCAATAAGGTGATGACTTTCGAGCCGATACCGGTAGGCACAACCAATGACCGGCAAGGTCGCCCAGTAGACTGGTCGACGGTCTGCACTAGATTCGATAGTTGGCGCCATATGAACTCCTTTTGACTCTTGGGGTAAATTATGGACACGGATTCCACCGACTGTACGTAATCAAGATCATCGCCGTTGAAATCAACCAATCGGTTGATCGCATCACGAATGCGTCCAGTCGCGTCGCCCGACATGACACCGGGCTGTTGGACGACCCAACCGAGCTTGTACCAAATCCGGTAATCCCAAAATTTCCGGGAAATCCATGGGAAAGCGCTGGGAGGAGCATCGATCGCTACTGTGAATCTAGCGAGTTCCGGGTGATCATCATCAACCATCCGTATTGGTGCCCCCACTGATTTTCTGAACGGTAACAGCATTGTCGCATCCATGTTTTCCCGTCCTTCCCATCGGTTTGGTGTCTTGTCAATTACAGCATTTGTGTTCTAAACTGCTGCTCGGGTTCGGTGATCGTTGTCCCGCTCCTACCCTCTGGTTGCGTCCACAGTCGCAACTTACGATGCCCGATGGGCGGCATGCCGGTGCTATTCGCGGGGTTGAATGGGGGATGGATCAGATGAACGGCGAGGACTTGACGAAGGTTCGCGTCAGGGTCATCCCCGCCTTGACGACCCATGTCGGGCGGTTCCTATCCTGGTCACGCGTGCGGTGAGCATTGGAGACCATGGGGACGGGCTCCTCTGACACCCGGACGGCGCATCTGGAGGAACCTCGCCCTAATCTACATTCGTGCCCTCTCGCTGAGAATGCACCGAAGGGGAGATAGGCTCGTGATCCTACCCTGATCAGGGAATTGGTCGGATTGTTCCCATCCAAACCCATAGCCCTTGTTTTGAACATAATCGCGAACCGAGTCAACCAGTCGCTCGATCGAATCAAGGCAATGCGATACGAACTCTTCAGTGAGATAGAAAATCCAAGGACCATCGCCATCTACCGCGTGATCGAACCAAGACCTTGGCCATCCGGAGTCGCGTATCAACCGATCAAATCTCTCCCGCTCTTCGATGGGCCATTCAATTCCCCAGTGGAACATTTCGTTTCTGTGCGCGAACAAAGCCCTCAGAGTAGATTCCAGGTCTCTCGATATTGGAGATAAGCCGCAACCCCTCACCAACTTCATGATTTGCTTTGGGATCCGCCGACCCTCCCACGGTGCCCCCAAACAAAGGGCCAACCTGTGAAACAGAGACTCGACCAAAGGCGTTAACATCACGGCGGCACCTATGCTTCGCGTGGCGTCCTCGTATATCGTGTCCTGCCAGCGTTCAATCAGCTCATCGTTGAGCCATTCGCGTACCTCTCCACTTGCAGCCTTAACGATTTGTTCGGCCCGCTGTAGTTCTTGTTGTCGGTTCACGTTGGCTTGATCCTGCCACGACAGGAATTTGCGTACCGCATCAAGTTGAGCATGGTAGTTCGCACCGGAAAGTGTCAGGCTCATCGGCGGCCATTCGAAATCATCCCAAATGACGTCGCTATACTCGATGGTTATTTCGGTATCGCCGATTTGGACGGTTTCTTTGTAGACGACTTCAGGCTGAGATTCAGTCACGGACGCCTCCTTTCATTCCCCTCAGACATCGCTCCCTCACTCAGAATGCCACTGGAGCCTGCACGATGACTCTATGGCCTCCCGACATGGTGCCGTCCAGAAGGAGATGGAGCTGTGTTGCGATTGCGCGGTCTATGATGTTACCGTATTCCTCATGACCAATTTCGCCGACCGAACCATCTGGACCGGGGACAACCTGGACATTCTGCGCGGCCTCAACTCCGCGTCGGTTGACCTGATCTACCTGGACCCGCCGTTCAACTCCAACCGCAACTACGCCGCGCCGGTGGGCGGCGTCGCGGCCGGCGCCGCCTTCAAGGACACCTGGACCCTCTCTGACCTAGACGTGGCCTGGATGGGGCTGATCGCCGACGAGCAGCCGTCCATTTACAAGGTCCTCGACACCGCAGGGCTGTCCCACGGCAAGCCGATGCAGTCTTATCTGTGCATGATGGCGGTCCGCCTCATCGAGATGAAGCGGGTGATGAAGGATACCGCTTCGATTTACCTCCACTGCGACCCCACGGCCAGCCATTACTTGAAGCTGTTGATGGATGCAGTATTCGGTCCCGGGCTGTACTTGAACGAAATGACCTGGAAGAGGTCCAGCGCCCACAGCGACACGCGTCAGGGGATGCGCAGGGCGGGGAGGATCCGCGACGTGGTCCTGGTCTACTCCAAGGGCCAGGAATACGTTTGGAACCCACAGTACATGCCTTACGACGATGACTATCTCGCAAATGAGTACCGGCACGTCGGCACCGATGGTCGGCGTTACAAGGAAACCGACGTAACCGCCGCGAAACCCGGCGGCGATACGGAGTACGGGTGGCGCGTCAAACGCCTGTTGGGAGAAAAGGCGCGGTGGTCTGCTGACCTGACCGACGAGTACCGGGAACCCCAAGAAGGATGGGAGTACCGGTCGGTAAGTCCTTACCGCGGCCGATATTGGGCCTACTCGAGGCCGAACCTGACTGCGTTTTGGAACGAGGGTAGGTTGATCCACAGAGAGACCGGAATGCCCCGCCTGATGCATTTCGCTGAAGACATGCCGGGGATCCCATTGGAGGACCTGTGGGACGACATTCCGCCAGTGCTCGGCGCCGAACGTGTTGGCTACCCCACCCAGAAACCTCTCGCGCTTCTGGAACGCATCATCAAGTCATCGTCCAACGAGGGCGACGTCGTCCTAGACCCGTTCTGCGGCTGCGCCACTGCTTGCGTGGCCGCCTACAACCTGGGCCGGCGCTGGATCGGGATCGACATCTCGCCCAAGGCCGTCGAGTTGGTCAACATGCGCCTACAACAGTCCATGGGCGGTCTGTTCCACCACGGCTTCGTCACAGCGCGTACCGACATCCCCAAGCGGACCGACATCGACGCGCCAGTGCCCTACCGCCAGAACAAGCACGTCCTCTTCGGTCACCAGGAAGGCCGGTGCAACAGCTGCCGCAGCGAGTTCCCGTTCCGTAACTTCACGGTCGACCACGTCATTCCCGAAAGCCGTGGTGGCACCGACCACATCGAAAACCTGCAACTGCTGTGCGGGCACTGCAACAGCGTCAAAGGCGACCGGCCGCAGGAATACCTGGTGGCCAGGTTGCGGGAACTGGGGATCGCTGCATAACGCGCCGGATATATTCGACGAAGCTCACCGGGATCCTAAGAGGAGAAAAATGGCAGATTTTATTATTACGTACGGGGACGAATCGGAAGTACCGCCGGTTTTCGTCGTCACACCGGAGTGCGGACATACTTACAGGTCGGTCCGCCAATCTCCCGATCACACTCCCGAGATGGTAGCTAAACCAAAGCCACGGTGAAACCCGCATTGGCGTTGGGTAGAATTGTGGGCGATTGAGGCAGCCGGCCGGGAAAGCTGAGGGGGTGTTGGTCATGGCGGAGATGGGAGCGTTGCTGGAGCGATGGCGGCTGGACGAGGCTGAGGTGCGGCGACGGATGTATCGGGCACCGACGCCTCGGGAACGAGAACGTTGGCACGCCATGTGGCTGCTGGCGCAGGGTTGGACAGCGGCGGCGGTGGGGCGTGCGCTGGAACGGGACGCCCACACCATTGGTCAATGGGCCCGGGCCTTTGCGGAAGGCGGTCCGCAGGCGCTGGTTTTTGAACAGACTGGAGGTTCCCCCCCGCGCTGGACGTGGAGCAACGGGCCGAACTGAAAGAAGCGGTGCAGGGATTGCCGTCGCAGGTGGGCATCGAGCTATCCAACTGGAACTGGAGGGCAGTACGCCGGTTTGTGGAGGACCGCTGCGGGTTGGCGCTGAGCCGGAGTAGTTGTGTGAACTACCTGCACCGGCTGGGGTTTGTGCTGAAGCGCCCCAAGAAGCGGTTGCTCAAGGCAGACCCAGCGCGGCGGGAAGCCTTTGTGGCGGAGTATGCCGCCCTTACTGCTGCGGCCCGACGCAGTGGGACTAAGATATTTTTCGCTGACGAGGCGCATTTTCAGGCGGACGCAGATCTGCGGGGCAAGTGGGTGTTGAAGGGAGAGCCGGCCCTGGTGGACTCCACTAGCCCACGCCGAGGGGAGAAGGTCAGCTACTACTCGGCGGTGTGCCTGGAGACTGGGGAGGTGGAGGTGATGGAACTGGAAGGCAACAGCAACTCTGAGACGTCGGCCACCTTCCTCCGGCAACTACGAGCGCACCACCCCGAACCGCTGGCCGTGATCTGGGACAACTCACCAGCCCATCGGGGCGACGCCTTACGCACTTATCTGGCCACGCCCGGCTTGTACCTGCGCTTGGTGAACCTGCCCAGCTACAGTCCGGACTTCAACGCTGACGAACCCATCTGGGGCTGGGTGCGTCAGGAGGCGACCGCCAATGTGTGCCTGGGAACCCGTGCCGCCGTGCGGGAGCGAGTGGGCACCTTCTTCGCCGATCTACCCCACCGTAGGGACGAAGTCAAACGCCGCTGCCGAACTGCGCTACAGGCTCGCGCGGCAGAACTCCTCCGCTCCACCCAAACCGACGCTTCCGGCATGCCAAATGTAGATTTCACTCTGGCTTCGGTTTAGGATGGTCAGTCACGAGAAGTGCCCAGACTGTCTCCTGGCGGGACTCGACGCATCGTTCGACGAAGTCGACTACCGTTTGAGTCCGGACACCGAGGCCCTGGGGTGGTCCCGCCTCAACGATGCGCTCACTGTCGAGGAAACCATCATTGATGAGTCTGACGGGCAGGGGGTCGAAGACCCGGACGAAAAAACAAGTTGCTGACTTGGTGGCAAATGTTATCGTCCATTTTGACGCCCCTGCCTACGCGCCCGCGAGGTAGCAACTACGTCGGCTCAATGCGAGGGCCACCCCACGGTATCTGCAGCAGTCCGTGGGCGGCCTGTTTCACCAGGGCTTCGTCACTGCGCGTACCGACACCCCCAGGCGCACCGATATCGAGGTGCCGGTACCGTATTGCCAGAACAAGCACGTCCTGTTCGGCCAGCAGGAGGGCCGGTGCAACGGGTGCCGCAGCGAGTTCCCGTTCAGGGTGCTGGAGGTTGACCACGACATCCCACAGAGGGCCGGCGGCCAGGACAACATCGAAAACCTGCAGCTGCTGTGTGCTCACTGCAATCGAGTGAAGGGAGACCGGTCGCAGGAATACCTGGTGGCGAGGTTGCGGGAACTGGGGATAGCGACCTAAGCCAAGGAGTTGGGCATATGAACCCGTCGATATGGGGTTGGTTATCAGGGCCGCACATTTTCGAATTCGATTACAGGAGCCAATTGCAAGCGGTTCGTCAGCTGTTGGCGCGTAACGAACAGGCAGACGCCAGATTGTCGCGTGAAATCGATGAGATTGAGCCGTGGAGAGCGGTATCGTCGGAGGGCGATAGCGACGTCGCTTTCGTTTACACAATCGATATGATCTCCGAATCCATCTATCAACGGGTAGCACACAACATGGCGGCAGTCGGTGTCATCGCGCCACTTATCGAAGCCGCCTTCAAGGACGCAGTCAGACGGTCGGGCGAGGAATTGCCGCCGCGCAATTTTGCGGATCGGCTACCGGAGATAATCAATCGGACCGGGATGAGTGCCTACTTGCCGGACAAATTCGCTATCACCATGGACGCACTATTCCAATATCGGAACAAATTGTTCCATTGGGGATTTGAGTGGCCCGAAAACGAATGTAAGAGATTTCAGAACGCCATGGGGAAATGGCCGCCAGATTGGTTCATTGTGGCGGATTTGGAGATGCAACAAAAGGTCTTCATCATGTCGCCGACATTCATCGAGCACTGTTTGACAGTGGCAGAAGACGTTACAAAGGACCTACAAGACTTCTTGGTCGACCGCGCTCGTCAAGAGAACGGTCTGGAACCTATGGGCAGAGGTCACCGAAACATGAAGCTAATCGACCTCCCGGAGTGGGCTCACGGGTGGCCGGGCTAGCCTCAAAAAGAACTTACGACTGCCGAAAGCAAGACCCATCCTCCCTTCTGCACTCCGTGCCACTTAGACCTTCTACGATTGCAATAGGCAGCGCGGCATCTGGGGAGAGGATCGCATCCGCAACCTGGAAAGGAAGTCCCGTCATGAGCACAGCCATCTCCCAAGCGGTAGACCATCTAAGGCAAGACCTCGTCAGAAAATTACGCCAATCGAGGCTAGCGCCGGTCTGGACCAATGTGGGGGATCAGTCCAGATCAGGATTTTCGGACCTGGGCACTATGAGTGGTTACAAAGAGCCAGATTTTGTCGCCAAATTTGGTCCGCACTTAGAGAAAGTCGGCGACGCCGATATTGCGGCTCTCGTCTTGTATCGGCCACCCCAGGATTCATTCTTGGCGGCAGTGCTCGAGCTGTCGTCGTATGTTAATGCCGCTCCAGTCGGGAAAACAGGATTGTCTTATTTCGATGACTGGACACCACGACTCGACAACGTTTCCGTGGAAAAGCCGGCCCTTTGGCAGATGAATAATCAGGGAGAACCCAGGCAATTAATTGCGGACGGCTACCACGTTCTGGGATCAAAGCCTGACGCTGGAGGAAATCCGGAATCATTCCTTACGTTGTTCGGCAAGTGAATCGCTGGTCCGGATAGCTGTCTTCTTCGTTGTCACTTTTCCAACGGCTGTCCCCGGTTCATTAATCGCGGTCGGGTTCACCTCGTTTTGATACACCATTTGGTTCGCATAAGATTTGTTACGTAAATGGCATCGTGCGGGAGATCACTCGACCGACGCCGTTGCGTTTTCCGGCGTGCCGGTTTGTCGGTCTCTACTAGCTGGATTCTTGCACGGTTCCGTCAGCATTTCGTCACTCCAACTGAGGCCGCACCGCGTAGGCCCACTCGGTTTCAGCAGCGCGACTCAATTCGACGAAGGCTCCATCACGGTTAAGGGTATTTCTGAGATTGGGGCCGTGATCGGTGAACTGGGGTTGGTACACCTGCTAGGATTGATCCCTGGAATCCAGCAGGGTTTCAGCCTGCCCAAGGAGTTCCGGTTGAAGTGCCCACAACCGCAATGGGTCATCGCTGGGTTGGTCGCTGGAAATTGCATTGGCATCTCAGTCCACGGGGTTAGGCGGCCATCACGGCGAACACACCGGGGCATCAAGGATCGGTGCCATCTCAGCCATCCGCGAACGCTCTAACGCTTGGTCACTCAAGTCAATATACTATCCTCGTCGGGTCGCAGCCCGGGCGCCAACTGCGTATGTGAACGTATCTGTTGACGGGCACGCAGTCGCCGGCGATGATGTCTTCGCTGCCGAAGGCCGCTTACGGCACCATCAAGGCAGTCACGGAAGGAACGCCATGCCACTCACCAGCCAGGAACTGCAATCCAAGCTCTGGCAGGCCGCCGACATTCTGCGCGGCCAGATCGACTCGTCGGACTACAAGAACTACATCTTCTCGATGCTGTTCCTGAAACGGCTGTCCGACCGGTTCGACGAGGAGGTGGACATCGCCGTCGACTCCGGCGTCCCGCAGGCGGTCGCCGTGAACGATCCCGACGAGCACCAGTTTGCCGTGCCGGAGGCTGCTCACTGGAGTCAGATCGTCAAGGCGACCATGAACCTGGGCGAGGCGCTCAACGTGGCCAGCCACGAGATCGAGGACGCCAACGCCGGCCGCATCGACGGGGTGCTCACCGGCACCAACTGGAACGACGAGTCCAAGCTGGGCAGTCCCGCCAACCGCGAGCGGATCATCCGCAGCCTGCTCAACCATTTCACCGACCTGGACCTGCGCGATGCCAACTTCGAGGCGAACGGCGACGGCACGGGCAACGTGTTGGGCGATTCGTATGAGTACCTCATCTACCAGTTCGCCGACGACGCCGGCAAGAAGGGCGGCGAGTTCTACACGCCCCGATCGGTAGTCCGGCTCATCGTGGAGTTGCTACAGCCCAGGGAGGGGATGCGCATCTGCGACCCTACCTTCGGATCGGCCGGGATGCTTATCTTCGCCGCCGACTACGTGCAGGAACAGGGCGGCAACCGCCGCAATCTGGTACTGGAAGGCCAGGAGCGGAACCTGGGCACTTACTCCATCGGCAAGCTCAACATGCTGTTGCACGGGCTGGCGTCGGCGCGGCTGGTGCCGGGAGACGTGATCGCCGAGCCCGGCCTGGTCGACCAGCAAGGTCGGCTGCACTCCTACGACCGCGTCATCGCGAACCCGCCGTTCAGCATGAAGAACTGGGGCCACGACTACGCGCCCACCGACGAACACCATCGCTTCGACCGCTACGGCGCAATCCCGCCGAAAACCCGCGGCGACCTGGCCTTCCTGCTGCACATGCTGGGCGTGACCAACGCCACTGGCATGGTGGGCGTGGTGATGCCCCACGGCGTGCTGTTCCGCGGCGGCGCCGAGAGCAAGATACGCCGGGGCATCGTGGACGCCGACCTGTTCGAGGCGATCATCGGCCTGGCGCCCAACCTGTTCTTCGGCGCCAGCATTCCGGTGTCCATTTGCGTGCTGAACAAGGCAAAGCCGGCGGAACGCCGGGGCAAGGTGCTGTTCGTGGACGCCGCGCAGGAGGGCTACTACCGGCCGGGCAAGGCGCAGAACTTCCTGGACCAGGAACACATCGACCACATCGTCGGTGCGTATCAGGCCTACGAGGACGTGGAGCGGTTCGCCCACGTGGCTGACCTGGAGGAGATCGCCGGCAACGACTACAACCTGAACATCAGCAGGTACGTGGACACCACGGAGCCGGTGGAGGTGATGAGCGTGGAGGACGCGCTGGCTCAGTTGCGGGAGGCGGAGCGTCGCCGCGACGAGGCGGTGGCACGCATGGACGAACTGCTGGCCGGCATGGGGTACACGCGGTAGTCCTGCGTCCCCTACACGCTCCGGTGACCATGGTCATGACCACTGTATAATGGAGTGAGGGTAGTCACACCCACCCCGCACATCCCACCGGAGTGTTGACCATGAGTACGAAAAGCGGCGACACCGGCCAGAGCCGGACCATGAAGGCATCGGAGTTCAAGGCTAAGTGCCTGGCGCTGATGGACGAGGTGGCCGAGAACGGCGGCGAGATCGTCATCACCAAGAACGGCAAGCCAGTGGCCAAGCTGACCGCCATTCACGAGCGTCCCAAGTCACTCTTTGGCGCCGGGCGCGGCCGCATGAAGATCCTCGGCGACATCATCAGTCCTTTGGACGTCGAATGGGAAGCCCAATCTGATCCGGACCGGGTGATCAATCCATGACCATCGCGGACACCCATGCGCTGGTGTGGCTCTGGACCGGCGATAACCACCTCGGACCGAACTCCAGGCAGACCATCGACGACGCGCTGCGGAATGAAGAACTCGGCGTTTCCGCCATGACGTTCTGGGAGGTGGCAATGCTGCGCGCCAAGAATCGGCTGGATTTTCCAGAAGATGTAAGGGCATGGCGCAGGGAACTGCTCGGCCAAGGCCTGATCGAGATCCCCGTGGACGGCGAGATCGGCATACGGGCCAACGAACTGCCCGATTTCCACGCCGACCCGGCCGACCGCATCATCGTCGCCACCGCCATGAACGGCCACGAGCTCGTCACCGCCGACCGCCGCATCCTGGACTGGTCCGGGGAGTTGCGGTGCGTGGACGCAGCCCGATGAGCACCACCCGCAAACATGACGACACCGAGTTGCCCGCCGGCTGGCGGATGGTGCGATTGGATGCTATTGCTCAAGCCATCATGGGCCAATCTCCGCCCGGCAACACGGTGGTGGAATTGGGTGGATCCCTAGAGCCAAAGACCGGGTTGCCTTTCATCCAGGGAAACGCTGAGTTCGGACGAAATTCTCCAACACCATCGAAATGGTGTGTTAAACCTCAAAAAGTTGCTGAGGCTGACGATGTGCTGTTCAGCGTGCGCGCGCCCGTCGGCGATGTGAATAGAGCGGCTCAATCTCTGGCGATAGGAAGAGGCGTTGCGGCGATTAGGTTCACCGGCGCTGACCCGGCTTTTGGGTGGCACACGATAAACCACTCACGGAACAGGTTTGAACGGCTGGCACAAGGTAGCACGTTTGAAGCAATTGGCGGGACTGAGATCCGAGCACTCTCTATCTTCCTCCCGCCCCTGCCCGAGCAACGCGCCATCGCCGACGTGCTGGACTCCATCGACGACGCCATCGAGCGCACCGAGGCCGTCATCGCTGCCACCGAAACCCTGCGCGACTCCCTGCTCCATGAACTGCTGACCCGCGGCGTACCCGGCTGGCACACCGAGTGGAAGGACGTGCCCGGCATCGGCACCATCCCCGCCGACTGGGAAACGGTGCAGCTCGGGGAGGTGATCCCAAAGTTCGAATATGGCACTTCGATCCAATGCAATGGCGGTCCAACCGGCGTCCCGGTTCTACGCATCCCCAACATCGCGTCAGGCGAGCTAGATCTGACCGAGCTGAAATACGCTGACCTTGGTACGGCAGAGATGGACAAGTTGCGCCTTGCCGCCGGCGACGTCCTTTTGGTGCGTACCAACGGCAATCCCGAAATTTGCGGACAGTCGTGGGTTACGGACGGCCTCGAAGGGAACTGGGCATTCGCGTCCTACATCGTGCGCGGGCGACCCGACCAATCTCGAGTCAACCCCGCATTCGCAGGGCACTTTATGAGATCAGAGGCTGGACGTCGGTCGCTCAGGGGTCATATCCGCACTTCGGCAGGAAATTACAATCTAAGCGTCGGGGATCTCGGATCTATACCTTTCCCGTGTCCAGTGCTCGTTGAGCAAGAGTGCATTGTGCGATCGGTTGCCAGCTCGACCAAACTGATCGATGATTTGCGCGACGAATTGGGGCGGCTTGCCGCGGCAAAACGCTCGACTGCTGACGCGCTGTTGAGCGGGCGGGTGCGGGTGAGTAAAGTGTAAGGCGAAGTCCATGGATGTGCAGAAGAGCAACGACAATTCCGATCAGTTATCAACCGAGGTACGGCGGGCGGTGCTGCCCAGTGCGGTGTCTAACGAGACCAGAGCCGCGTTCGGTGCACTAAACTCTCCGCTGGGGCGATACCCAGAGTTGCGCCGTTTGGCGGAGACGATAAACTCTCCGTTGGGGCGATACCCAGAGTTGCGCCGTTTGGCGGAGACGATAAACTCTCCGTTGGGGCGATACCCAGAGTTGCGCCGTTTGGCGGAGACGATAAACTCTCCGTTGGGGCGATACCCAGAGTTGCGCCGTTTGGCGGAGACGATAAACTCTCCGCTGGGGCGATACCCAGAGTTGCGCCGTTTGGCGGAGACGATAAACTCTCCTCTGGGGCGATACCCAGAGTTGTGCCGCTTGGCGGAGACGCTAAACCCTGAATCGCACCGTCCGGCGCTGAGAACCATTACTGTGCAGCCCAAACCGCTAGACCAGTGGTCACAGGCCGCGGATGCCACAACTACATCTTTGCCAGCTACTCAAGGTGATGAAACGCTAGACGGTGAATTGTACAAAAATAGCGATAGTCCATGGTCCGAAAGGATTGAAATCCGCAATCCTATCGGAGACTTGGACTTGTTCGATGCGATAATCACTGACCCAGATTTGGTTGCTTTCTGCCGACAACTTTTTGCCGATGGTCATTACTCGATGGCTGTGTTACAGGCGTTCATGCACGTCAATGATACTGTCAAACAGAAATCCGGTATGGCCGACAAAGACGGCTCAGCTTTGATGAAAGCTGCCTTGAGCGTTAACTCACCTTCACTGTCTCTTAATGCGGGGCAGTCCGATTCTGATCGAAACCAGCAACTCGGCTATATGGAAATATTTTCGGGTGTGATGACTGGAATCAGGAACCCGCGTGCGCATGTCCCCGGTTGGGCGGATAGTTTGGACGAGGCTATTGAACTGCTCGTGATAGCCAATAACCTGATGAGAATGCTCAATAGGGCAACTTGATCCTGAAGGATTCATGGCAGACTCAAGTAAAACCGACGAATCCAACCATGCCGAAGACTCGGATTACCGACCGCTGGAGCAGTTCGATTATCCCGAGCCCTTCGACATGGAGGTCTTCCTCAACGACCCCAACCCCAATGTTTTTGATCCTGAAAAGGTCGTGAGAGCGAGCGAACCCTTCGACGTGGACGAGTTCATCCGTTTCATTCACGACGCGCGCCAAGACACGATTGAATGATGGCGACCGGTCGATGATCGGTGACGTCCTGAACGCGTTCCGCACTGGTCGCTTGCCAACCCAATGACCACGCCCAACAAACTCAACGAGTTCAACCACGCCGAGGACCCGGCCCGCCGGTTGCTGGAGCGGCTGGGTTGGACCTACGTGCCGGCGGAGCGACTGGCGGCCGAACGCCCCTACGAGCGCGACGTGCTGCTCAAGGGCCGGCTGCGGGCCGCCCTGATGCGCCTCAACGACGGCCTCACCGGGGCGCAGGCCGACCAGGTGATCGGCGATCTCGAGCGTGCCGGCGGCATCGGCATGGCGCGCAACCAACTGGTCCACGAGTACCTGACCTACGGCATGGCGTTGACCGTTGAGACTTCCGACGGCAGGGACACCCGCACCGTGCGGTTCTTCGACTTCGACGACCCCGTCGACGGCAACGAGTTCGTGGTCACCACTCAGTTCCGCGTCCGGCGCGGCAATGAGAGGGGCGACCCCAACGACGACCGGAAGATGGTCATTCCCGACTTGGTGCTCTTCGTCAACGGCATCCCGCTGGTGGTGATGGAGGCCAAGTCGCCGACGCTGATGGACGTGTGGAAGACCCAGGCGGTCCAGCAGCTCCGGCGTTACCAGGAGGCTGAACCCAAGTGGACAGGCACCGGCGCGCCGGCGCTGTTCCACTACAACCTCCTGTGCGTCGCCCATTGCGGTGCCGGCGCGGTGTTCTCCACCTTGTACGCGCCGGAGAACGTGTACTCCGAGTGGAAGTCGGTACTGCCGTACACGGAACAGCAGGTGCGCGACGAGTTCGGCGTCGAACCGCAGGGCCAGGCTCAATTGATTGTCGGCCTGCTGGCGCCGGCAACGTTGATCGACATCCTGAGGGACTTCGTGGTCTTTGAACTGGACAGCGGCAATCTGGTCAAGAAACTCCCCCGCTACCAGCAGTACCGTGCGGTGAACGCCGCGATCAAGCGCATCACCGACGGCAAGCGACCCGAAGAACGGGGCGGCGTGGTCTGGCATACCCAGGGTTCGGGCAAGTCGCTGACCATGCTGTGGCTGGCCACCAAGCTGCACCGCGAACCGGCGCTGAACAACCCGACCATCGTCGTGGTAACCGACCGGACCCAACTGGATCAGCAGATATCGGAGACGTTCAAGCGCTGCGGGTTCCCGGCTCCCGAGCAGGCCGGCAGCGGCAACGACCTGCGCCGGCTGCTGACCTCCAACACCGGGCGGACGGTGATGACCACCATCCAGAAGTTCGGCGAAGTCTTGGCTGGCCCCGAGGGCGAACTGGACACGCTCAACGACGCCGACAACATCGTCGTCATGGTGGACGAAGCCCACCGCACCCAGTACGGCCAATTGGGCGCGAAACTTTCGAAGGCGCTGCCCAATGCCGTCCTGGTCGGCTTCACCGGCACGCCCATCGACCGGAGCTTCCGCCGCAGCACCATGCGCCGGTTCGGGTCGCTGATCGACGCGTACACCATCCGCCAGTCGGTGCAGGACAAGGCGACGGTGGCGATCATGTACGAGGCCCGCCTGCCCGACCTGGCCATCCAGGGAGCCGATACGCTGGACAAGTTGTTCGACGCGCTCTTCAGCGATGAAACGGAAGCGCAGAAGGAGCAGATCAAGAGAAGGTATTCCAACCGGGAAACCGTTGCCGGCGCGGATCGACGCATCCAGATGATCGCGCTGGACATCGCCGACCACTTCAAGACCAGGGTCAAGCCCAACGGGTTCAAGGCCCAGGTCGTCGCGCCCAACCGGCTGGCGGCCATCAAGTACGCCCAATACCTGAACGACTTCCACGTCCGCGCCTATCCCATAATTACCACGTCGTCCAACGACGGCAACGAGTTCAAGGCGGCCATGGAGCTTAACCAGGACCAGGTCACCGGCAGTTTCAAGGACCCGGACGGCGAGCCCGAGGTGCTGGTCGTCGTGGACATGCTACTCACCGGGTTCGACGCGCCGGTGGAGCAGGCGCTGTACCTGGACCGCGGATTGCAGGAGCACGGATTGTTGCAGGCGGTGGCCCGGGTCAACCGGCCGTTCAGCCACGAACACGACGGTGTCGCCACCGAAAAGGGATACGGGCTGGTGGTGGACTATTACGGCGTTTCTCGCAACCTGGAGGCCGCCCTGCAAATCTTCGACCGGCCCGACGTTATCGGGACGATGCGGGAGTTGGACGAGGATCCAACGGCCGCGCTCGAAGCCGCCGTGGTGGCAGCGGAGACGCATTTCAAGGGGCGCAAACTTAACGACGTTTGGGACTGCATCGACGTGTTCGCGCCCGACGCCAACACCGAGGGCAACTTCAAAGCCGACGTGTACGAGCGATTCAACGCGGACTACCGTGAGTTTTCCCGCCTGATGGACCGTGCCATTCCCAATCCCAAGGCGCTGCCGTACGTGGGCCGGCTGGCGCGCCTCACTGAAATCCGCGCCTACGCCCGCGCGCACTTCCGCCAGGAGGACGCGCGGCTGAACTGGACGGATATCGGCGCCAAGGTCAAGAAGCTGATCGACGAGCGCATCGACGCCGACGTTCGAGAGTTGATGAAACCGGTCGGCGTGCTAGACCAGGATTTCGACCAGAAGATCGCGGCCCTGCCCCACGACGAAGCCCGTGCCTCAGTGATGGAGCACACCATACGCGCGTACATCAACGAGCGCCTCGCCGACAATCCGGTGTTCTACGGCAAATTGTCCGAGCAGTTGGAGCGGATCATCCAGGACCTGCGCAACAAGGTGATCGACGCTGCCGAGGCCGCCAAGTTGCAGGCTGCCCTGAAAGCCCAACTCGACGCTGAGGAAGACATCGCGGCGCAAATGGGCTTGTCCGCCGAGGCTTTTGCCATCTACGAGATCATCGACGAGGCTGGTACGCGGACCATCTCAGAGGGTGACCGGGCGGCGTACCACGTGCGCATGGATGAGGCGCAGAAAGAAGCCACCCAACAGGTTGAGGCCGCGGTGGCTCAACATCGCGCCGTGGTGGACTGGCAGTCCAACCAGGAAGTGCAGCGCTTGATGCGCCGCGACATCAAGCGCGTGCTCAGGGTTGACGAGAAATACACCGAAGCCGAGCTCGATGATCTGGCTAACCGCATCGTGGATGCGTTCCGGAGCCGTGGTTCCCGATGATGGAGCGGGACAGCATCCGCTTCGGCGACACCACCATTGAGTACCAGGTGCGCCGCAGCGAACGCCGCAAGAAGACCGTCGAGGTCACCGTGGACGGCGGCGGCGTTCAGGTAGCATCGCCGATGGACACACCGTCCGAGGATCTGCAGGCCCTGGTGCGGCGGCGAGCGCCGTGGATCCTCAATCACGCCACCGACGGATTGTTGGCGGTGGCACCCAAGCGGTTCGTCAGCGGGGAGACCCTGCCGTACCTGGGGCGCAACGTGCGCATGGTGTTCGAGACGGCCGACGTTCGTAAACCGGAAGTCCGCTTTGACCATTGGCGGTTCAGCATCAAGGTGCCCGAGCATCTTACCGGCAGTCAACGGAACGAACGCATACGCAAAGCCATCGTCGCGTGGTATCGCGGCAGAGCGGCCGCACGGCTACAAACCGGCGTGAAGAAATGGCTGCCACGATTCGGAGGCGGCGAACTGCCGGAGGTCTTGATCCGCGACCAACGTCAACGTTGGGGAAGCTGCGCTCCGGACGGCACCCTGCGCTTCAATTGGCGTGTGGTGATGCTTGAACCCGCGTTGGTGGATTACGTGATCGTCCACGAACTGGCGCACCTCACTGTGCGCAACCACTCGAATGAATATTGGCAGTTGATGAACCGGGTAATCCCGGACGCGCAAGAGAGACGGCGAAAGCTCAGGGGTGTGGGCCGCGTTCTGCCTCTTTGAGCAGGGATCCGGCGTTCGTCAGTCAACCATTCAGACTAGGTTGGGGAGTCGAGCGGGCATTTAAACCCGCGAGATATTTCGCGGAGCGACGACCGGAAAAGCCACCGAGGTGTTGCCCCGTCGTTAGCGGCGCACCAAAAGTTGGCGATACGCAATCGACCGACACCCGAGTGGTTTCCACGTGAAGAGCGCCGAGAGTAGATCCTTGGCGCCGCAGAGGTGGCGCGATAAGGAAACCCATGTAGTGAGCCGCCGGAGTGCTGGCGGGGGGTTGGATGGTCGCGGATACGCCGACGCATCGAGGGGGCCGTTGGAAGTCCGAAGCTCCGCAACCACGTGGATTTAGTACTATTTGTGCCCGTGACACTACGACTCCATAAACCCGCGGATTCGCAACTACGCGGTTGCATCACGCTGCTAATCTGCAAAGCCGCAACACCAGAGCGGCAATTCGATCGATGTGGTCGCCGAGCACCCGGGGAGTTGCGAACTCGCCCCGGTGCTGGGCAGATTCGGCAACCTGCACAATGGCAACTACTGACGCGCGTATGCCCGGCGCCAGCCTGTAACGCAAGGTGTTAAGCTGAATGATGCATACCGTCCCGCCGTTCCCACGCGACCCTCGAGCCAATCAGTTCCGCGAACTGTGCTGGTCTTGCGGCTACACTCGTACCGCGTTTGTCATCCAACGGACGACGAAACCCAGGTCATCGACGGCAGCTGGTGCTGCTTCTGCAGCGGCGACGCCCACCAATACTGCCTGTCCAGGGACAACCCAGTACCTGGGGCTATCGCAGTGTCGAGGCGTCCCCTGTTTCCGCCGGCGCGATTGGCCGGATGGAGATCGTGGGCGTTTCCGATAAGAGCCGACCGTACCAGCGCATGCCCACCACCGAGTTACGCTGCATCTGGCACCTATGCCGGGACCTCGTCGCGGTCATCACGACCGACCGTTGGGAAGGCACCCAGGATCCCGCGTTGCTCATCGAGACCACCTCCTCCGGCGGCCTGGAGTGCCCGCTCTGTTACCTGGCCTACTGCAACGTGGGTGACTGCCCCATCCTGCCGCTCCGGAGACTCGTCTGAATAACCTATCTCGCCCATCGCTCCGCCACTTCATCGTTTCCACAGACTGCCTGTACCGATGCGGTGCCCCTGGTGAGCGTTCGCGAGCCACCGGTGTCAAATACAGGCCGCTGGGCCAACCCGTCGCTATAATAGGCCCCCGCACGTCATCTTTTGTCCCTGAAAAACCATGTGAGTGCAAAAACCTTAACCGTTTTCGACCGCTTTCGTGCTTGATCCATGTTTGCCTTGCAGGTCCCATTCCAGGCAAAAATCTTAACCGCGGTTCGCGGCCACTTCTGACGCCGGTAAACGGGTTAAATCCGTAGTTTTCTACTCAAATTCGCTTCCCGAAAGGAACATACGTGCCCAAAATAGGGGCTCCAAAAATCTTGTCCGCCGGAGTGTACGAAACGGTTAAGATTTTTGGAGCCCCAGACGGGGAAGGGTCGGCGGCAGCAGCTACCGGTGTAGCCCCCCGGTTGGGCCTTGCTGCCCTACAGTTCCCCGAAAAACGCCAGCACGTCGGGGTCCCTGTCGAGGAGCATTGCCGGATACCAGATGTTCTCAACCTCGCCCTCCCGGCGCCAGACGCTGTCGTCGCCGACGAGTGGACCCTCGAAAAACCGATCATAGGTGGTGGTGAGCATCAGCCGCAGATCCGCCGCCCCGGCCTGCAATCTCCGCTCGGCCGCATCGCTGGACACGATGAACAATAGTGGCACCCAGTCATCCATATGCGCCTCCAGCAGTCTGTAAGTGTTCGATTTATCCCAGAGGCCGGCGTCGTACTCTGCGGTGTTCTCCAGCTCCAGGTACACCCGACAGGTGATGTCGAATTCCTGGTCCATGCAAACGATCGCGTCCGGGGCGACCTGGGTCACCCCTTCGATGTTGCGCCGACCGCGGAATCCGGCGAATGTGTCGTAGTGATGGTTCCACAGGTGGAACGCCACATAAATCAGGGCTTGGTTGTGGTACTCCTGCTGACGGCGGTAGGCGCCATCCTCTTTGAGGTAGACTTCCGAACGGTTGAAGACATCTTGAGCGCTGACCCGGTCCATGTTGGCTACGGCGCGCATGCCCGGACGCGTCAGGTAGTAGGCCCCGTCCAAAGTCACAACCAGCCCGGCTTTTCTTAGCTTCCTGAGCGCCGCCCGGTACGATTCCCCAAACCGCCATTTGAGCTGGCTGGGCGTCGGACCGTGCCATTCCGCGATGAACCGGAAGATGGCGTAGGCCGTCGGTTCGTTCAACGCCAACATGGCCTGGTTGCGATCCAACCAGGCGGCCACCCGTTGGGGCCGGCCCAGGTTGGCCGGTTGCGCCCGTTCCCACAGGGGCTCGGAGAATGGCCCCGGCTCCATCTTGCGTTCCAGACGGCCGTCCGCGGAGACGGCCAGAACGTTCGCGCCGGGCCAGAACTCGGCCGCCTGTTGGGCCGCCAGGCGGTCATACCCGACAATCACCCATGCCGACGGCGTGTATCGCTCATCGAGTTGCTGGACGGCCAGTTGACCTTTTTCCTTCAGATTGTGCTCCGTGATCATGTTGCCCACCCAGACCAGGGCGATCCATGCCGTGTTTTCGTACTGGACCACGGCATGGATTCCACCTTCGCGGACCCAGGAGAACTTGAACATTCTCAGGTGAGGGTTGAACGCAATCGTGCCCCGGCCGTCCAACAGGCGCACCGGGCGGTCAACCCGAACTCCTTCCATGCTCCACAACCGGGATACCAAGCCATAGAAAGCTTCGACGAGAGGCAGACGCCGTACCAGCCATTTGATCCCGGTTTCGGACAGATGCCACGGGATTGGCTCCCCCGTCTCATCGGCGACCTTGAGCACGCCTTCCCTGGTAAGCCAATGCCGGTATCGCTTGCCCTTGGCCCGACCCATGGTCGTCCGAACGACCAGTTTCCTGTCGCGCAGTATACTCAGGAGTTCGTAGCAGTAGTTCTCGCTGAAGCCGATGATGGCCGCCATTTCCTTGACATCCAACAACGGCATCATCCACAAGAGCCACAGCGTCAAACGCAGATTCCGTTCCAGCATCTCCTGGACGGAGCGCCGGAACGCGTTTTCATATTCCCAATCCAGCGAAATCATGGCCGCATCTCCTTACAGGCAATCCATCGGTAAACCACACAGTTGGTTGGCGACCGGAACATCAGGACGGCTCTCATAAAAGGGTCCCTGCCGTCGGCCGAACGCGCCTGCTCGTGTTTCGGCGCTGACAGGCACACCGGTCCAGTGTTCGGAGGGTCGCGCCAACAGTCCGATTCGCCTCCGCCATCGGGGTCAAGAATCTCGTCCCGGTCATGTCAGGTCCTCCGTGCGCACATGCGCCAGCTTGGGATGTGGATTAGCCGGCGGTCGCAACCCTCCTATTGTAGGGAAAATCCGGCCGAGGTCTTCTGCCCGGTTGGGGTGAGCGAAATTCCGGCATCGAGATAGGCGGCACTGCCGAATTTCCCTGCTCTGAGTTTGTGCCTACCTGCGTACGACACCGGAGCTGGCGTTGACTGAAGGTTGGGCGAGTTGATCGCCGGCGTCTAACGAGAGAAGTTTCCCGGCGCAATGGAAAATCAGTGTGATGCTCGTTTCGGAGCGGGATGAACAACTGCCTTTCCGGGGCCCGGTGCGTGTTCGTTTTATGCTGTTTTGAGCGCAAATTGGTCACCTAATCAGCGTGGTGGTTGCCCTGTCCTGCAATTACCGGTACTTACACGGCCACTCCCCCCGGCTGAGTCTCGAATCGGTGGTAGCGCTCCAGCGCCCCTGATGGGGACTCCTCAGAATTCCCTACCTCATTGATCAGGTGAATCCTGGCGTTTTCAAACGTCGGGGAGGCACAAATCCGACCCACATGGAGGAATGCCTATGCCCTGAACCACGCGAAGGAAAGGCCGTAGCATCGGGGAAATCACCGACATCCTGGGTTAGGAGGAGCACGGCATACGTAGCCCGCGTAGGGGACGGCGTATGGAACCAAGGCCCACGCGCAACATGCACTCCGCCACCTCGTACACGATGTTGAACAGCAACGCTGACGCCGTGTGGTCTGGCTGGTGGAAGCTTGGATGCTCCAGCTATAACGTGAGGTGGTGCCACCCAAGCTGGAGAACCGCCGCGGACGGGTGTGTTAAGAAAGTCGGCGAACTGGTACTGGATCAAGCCAGGAATTGCAGGGATAGAAGCGATGGGGTTTGGAGATGGCATCCTGGTTGCTGAAGCGCCCATCAATGGTGGCCTTGGCGGCGTTAGGTCGGACCAGCCAGGCGTTAATGGCTCCAGACAATGCCCCTCAGCTCCGTGGCGTCCCCAGAAGCAGTCTCGAGTCAGCAGGTTGAATTCGATTTCCGCCACGTTGAGCCAACTGGCGTGTTTGGGGGTGTGGTTAAACTCCAGGCAGTTCATGATGCGCTTGGGCTCAGTGCCCGGACGGTCTCTTACAGGGAGGCCCTGCTGTGGATGTTCGGGTTGTCCAGGGCCAAGCGGGTGACGAGAGCGTCGGGATAAGCTGCATCCACCAGCAATTGCATCTGGCAGGTAAAGTCCTGCGCGGTGAGGCAACAGGACTCTGTAATGCGGGTTGGCGCCGGACGGTTGCCGACGTGATCGCAGGCACGATGTTCGCTGCGCGACAATTACCGTTATCGCGCAGCGTTCACCCGCCCCAATCGCTCCCAAATCCCGCCACCGGAGACCCGCCCGTGACCACCGTCGCCGACCACCAGGTTGTCCCTCATCACCCTGCGGATCTGCCCGAGCTGGCCGCCGCCGACCGGGGCGTGGCCGACTCCCTGGAAGCCGTCCTCTCCGAGAACACCAGGCGCACCTACGCCGCCCAGTGGCGGCTCTTCGACGACTGGTGCGCCGAGGTGGGGCTCAGGTCCCTGCCGGCCGAGCCCCTCACCGTGGCCCGCTACCTGGCCGCCCGGGCCGGCTCGGGCGCCTCCATCGCCACGTTGCGCCTGGCCGCTTCCGCCATCTCAAAAGCCCACGAGTGGGCCAAGCTGGATTCGCCCTGCCGGGATCCCGGTGTCCGCGCCTCTTTAAAAGGATGGGGCCGGCGCCTGGCCAAGCCCCAGCGCCAGTCCGGCGCCCTCACCGCCGACGTCCTGGCCGTGATCCGGCTCACCGCCGTCCAGCCCCGCCGGCGCGGCCGCGGCATGGAGACGCCGGCGCAGGCTCGCGAGCGGGGGAAGTTTGATGTGGCATTGGTGGCGGCGCTCTCCGACGCCGGCCTGCGCCGGTCCGAGGCTTCATCGCTCACCTGGGGAAACATCCAGCGCTGGGAGGACGGCTCCGGCCGCATCACCGTGGTCCGCTCCAAGACCGACGCCGAGGCGGTCGGCGCGGTTGTGACCATCACGCCCGCCGCCATGGGGGCGCTGGACGCGATACGGCCGGCGGGGGTCGCGAGCAATGAGAAAGTGTTCGGGCTGTCGGAATCCCAGATCTCCCGGCGGGTCAAGGCCATCGCCAAGGCTGCCGGCCTGGCCGACTGGGAGTTCTTCAGCGGCCACAGCGGGCGCGTCGGCATGGCCCGGCGCATGGCCCAGAACGGCGCCCCCACCCACGAGATCGAGCGCCAGGGCCGCTGGAAGCAGGGCGGCGGCATGGTCGGTCGCTATACCCGCGGCGAGTCCGCCGGGTCGGCGTTGCGGTATCTGTAGTCACTCCCTGGGGAGGCTGGTTGGCAACCAAATGCGACGGTTTCGCGCCCGATTTGGAACCACCTTTTAGGTGAGCCCACATCCTGCTCACCGACGAATACCGGTGGTCGCCCGTTGCCTCACCAGAGAGTGTTACCGAAACTTTAGCACCGGGGGTCCGTTCCTACCAGCGCTATTTCCGGCAGTCCGTTGGTTGCCGTTGATGCTGCTGCAGTCCCGGCGTAAACCAGCTCCTTGGCCATGATGCCCCGCCACTCTTTCAGCCGGCGCTGCATGGTTCGCAACTGAGTCTCGCTGAACCGGTCCGGGTGTTCCGACTGCAACCGTCCCATCAGCGCCGTGCCGGTGGCGTCCGGCTCGGCCTGCAACCAAGCCAGCACGTCTTCCCACACCCCTTCGAAGGGATCCTTGCGGGTTCGCCAGTGCCGCGGCGCCCGCACTTTCACCACGTGAGTGGGGCGTACCTCGCCCTGCCGCCACAAGCTGGGCAACTTGGCCAGGAACCGTTCGAGGCTTTCACCGCTTGGGGTTTCCCGCACTGACGGCGCCGTTGCTGCCACCAGGGCCGACTGGGCTTCGCGAATGGTATGCAGCAGCAGTACCGGGTCCAAACCGGAGCGATACTCGTTCAACCCATCCTGCAGCTCAGCGGCGGTTGCATCGTGCCCGATCAGCCGGTCGCAGGGTGTGGCGGGCGGACTGTACCGCTTGATGGTGGTGGCGCCGTCCCGGATCTTGTCGATGAGCTTGAACGATGGCTGGAAGAAGTTCACGTACAGGCGCACCGCCTCGTAGAGATAAGCCATGGTCTGACCGGACACCTGGCCCGAGTAGCGGTCATGGCCGACGAAGCGCCTCACCACGGAGCCATTCTTCTGCTCGATCCAGGCCTGGTCGTTCTTCCGGTAGGGCCGCGACCGGGTGAACTCGATGCCACGGTGAGCACAGTACGCGATCAACGTTTCGTTGATGAACGCGCCGTCGTTGTCGGAGTCGATGCCCAGGACCGGGAAGGGCAACTGTTTGGAGATGGCTTCCAGTCCCTCCACCACCAGGGACTGCTCCCGGGCCAGCAGGGGAACCGCCTCGGTCCAGCCGGTGCAGATGTCGGTGGCCACCAGGCTGTGGATGAATGATCCGGACACGGAACCCCCGCAATGGGCCACCAGGTCGATTTCCAGGAAACCCGGCGGCGGTTCGTTCCAGTCGTTGTAGGTCCGCACCGGAACCCGCTTCCCCATGGACCGCCCGCGGCGAGGTCGGCGCCGGCTCCCTGCCGTGGGACGAATGGGTTTCAGCAATCGATCCAGCGTGGCCGCGCTGGCCGACAGAACCCGCGCTTTCACCTCCGGGTCCAGCTCCAGATGGCCATGGCGCTCCATGGACTCCACCAGGTGAGGCAGCGCCGCCTTGAGCCGCTTTCCGCAGACCCGGTCGGCAGCCTCCCAGACCATGATCACCACCTCTCTCACCGTTTCATCGTAGATGCGCCGGTCACGCACCGGATGCGGCGCGCCTTCATCATCGTCAGGTCGTCGCAACAGCCGAATGGCGTGCTTGCGATGGTGGCCCGTTACGGCGATGAACTCGTCCAGGATCTTGCTCTTGTCTTTCCGGGACGACGCCCGATAGCGGTCCCGTATCGTTGCCAGCAACTCCCGTTTCGCCATCTTGCTCATGCCTCCCGCCACACGAACGCCTCCCGAATTTTCGGTAGCATTTTACGTGCGGCAACTACTTCCTATAAGTAACCTTTTTATTGAGGCAATGCGGTCAAAACGCCGATAACGGCCTTAGCGTACGATTCTGCCCCCTACCAGAGTCGACCCGCCGACGCCCTTGACGTTTACAAATTTACAAAGCCACTTGGAATGGGGGATAATCGCGGCGATCACTTAGTCTCCGTTGGCAAACATCCGCTTGGGGTCTACCCAATCCGATCGGACAGTACGATGCCTGACCGCCTCTCAGTCGAACAAAGATCGCGGTTGATGTCCCGGATCAAGAGCAGGGATTCAAAAATTGAACATTTTGTCCGACGTGAACTTTGGCACGCCGGATTCCGGTACCGCCTTCAGGTTCGTTCTTTGCCGGGCACGCCAGATTTGGTTCTCAAAAAATGTGGAACAGTTGTTTTCGTACACGGTTGCTTTTGGCATGGGCATGATTGTCCCAAGGGCAGAAATAGGCCATCAACAAATCTGGGGTACTAGGACCCTAAGCTGGCCCGCAATATTTCGCGAGATCGCGAGCATGTCCAACAACTCTGCAAGTCGGGGTGGAAGGTACGAACGATTTGGGAGTGCTCCTTACAGCACGACACTGAAAGATTGCTGGAGGAATTGACTCGACGACGAAGTCGCCAATCCGCGAGTGTCACGTAAACAAAGAACGACGGTCGCTAAAGGGAGCGAATGATATGCCCAACTCAGTTGAAACGCCTAGGATGATCTTGGCACGATTCGCAGACGTTCTATTGGCTAATGCGGAAGCAGCCACTGATAGTGAGAAGGACTGTGCCAACGACGAACTCCTCAGCATCACAGGCACCGTAGAGGAGCGCGGCGCGGAAATTGCGCGGCTCATTCATGAACTGCTGGCAGGCGACGCCAACGGATCACGGGATCGCTAATCACGAGATTGTGCCTGGAGTTGACGAAGCATACGAATTCCGGGTTTCCGATTTAGCCCGACGAGCCATTGACTACCGGCTGTCAGACATTTTCGTCCCCCCATAGGAGATGTGTACTAGGTAGTGTCGTCAAAACAACAGAGAGATGGTAGATTGCTGTGAACGTGAGAGTGCGGCAGGGGGGAAGTATGACGGCAGCGCATCGACGCCACGATATGACCGACGCGGTTTGGGAGCGGCTCAGGCCGCATCTGCCGGGGGGAGCGGGCAAGCAGGGAAGGCCAGCCCATGACAACCGCCGGTTCGTCGACGCCGTGTGCTGGATTCTGCGTACTGGGTCTCCCTGGCGGGATTTGCCTCCGGACTACGGGGACTGGAAGAACACCCACCGCCGTTTCTGCCGCTGGCGGGACCGAGGCGTGTGGGCTGGGCTGTTGGAGGCAGTGATGGATGACCCTGATTTTGAGTGGCTGATGATCGATGCCAGCTATATCAAGGTCCATCCGCACAGCGCCGGGGCCCGGGGCGGAAACCAGTCCATTGCCCGCACCAAAGGGGGCTGAACAGCAAGCTGCATCTGGCGGTGGACGCCCACGGAATGCCGGTGAGACTGGCGCTGACCGAGGGCACGGTGGCCGACTGCTCCCAGGCGCTGTCTTTGATCGAGGGCATTGCGGCCGGGTGCCTGCTGGCGGACAAAGCCTATGACACTAATGAAATCATAGCCGCTGCCCAGAGGATGGGAATAGATCCGGTGATACCGCCCAAGAGCAACCGGAAGAAGAAGCGAGAATACGACCGGGCGCTGTACCAGCTGCGGCACTTGGTGGAGAACGGGTTTCTGGAATTCAAGCAATGGCGCGGAGTAGCAACCCGCTATGCGAAGAAGGCAGCGTCACACTTGGCCGCTTGCCAGCTCCGGGCAGTGATGAATCTGGAGCAAACTCTTTTGACGACACCACCTAGCGAAAGCTGATCAGGGAAAAGTCGCCGAACTTACGGTAGATCTGCCGTAAGTTCGGGCTTGAGGTAGAGGGTCCACCAACTCACCCACGCGAAGCAGCATGTCAGTGCGGCGAAATTGGCCGCCGCATCATCCATTGCGTGCCCTGCGCTCCCAGCAATGGCATCGGCGGGCGCCACCGGACCGAACGGCCCGACGCCGCGGCCCAGTCTGCGCACCATCTTCAGCACGTTGTGGGCCAACGCCGCCATGTAGCCCTCGCAGTCCACCTTCCACAGTCCCCGCAGTCGGGACTTCTCCCATCCCAACCGGTCAAGAGAGGCGAAGGTTCCATCCACGATAGTCTTACGCCGGATGCTCTCCCGCCGGTAGGCAGCAGTCCGGTTCCGCTCCCGGGCCCTCGAATACTCCGGGTGATAGATCGTGACCCCGAAAGAACCGCCGTTTTTGACCTGGCGGTAAGCAGGTATCCTTGATGGGGCAGGCCTGACAATCCTTCTGAAGCGCCACGTAATGGTAGGACCGTTGTCGTTTGTGGTATGCACCCCGACGCAGGATCTTGCCCTGAGGGCAGATCAGGTGGGCGCCCTGATAGACGAAATCGCCGCTGGCCACCATGCTGGTTTCCTGCCTGGGATGGATGGGAATGTACGCCGTGATGTCACGTTCTTCCAGTAGACGGCGAAGCCGGCCGTCGCTGTAGCCAGTGTCCCCAGCCAGCGATACCGGTTGTAGTGGGAGACCCTCCAACAGCCCAGCAACCGCTTTGGATTCCCGTTCAGAAGGTTGGGTTACGCCTCGGGACAGGATACCCGCCCAAGTCAACGATGACATTCTCCTGGTACTGCAATCCCGACGCCTTGCCAGCTCTGGTCGTCTTCCATCGGGCGTCGGTATCAACTGGGTTCAGCGGCATCCGGCCCTCTGGGCTTTGGAAGTGCCTCACCTTCTCCTGCTCAACGCCATCGTCGTCAACAATGGTCTCGGTCAGCACGAAAAGCCCGTTCTCCTCGATGGCCTGTTCTTTGAACTCCGCTACAGACATCCCACTTGGCGCCAGGTCGTACCCGCTCACGTTGGCCTTGACCAGGCTCGCATCCACGTACATCTCCGGCGACAACATCCCCAAGCGCAACAACTCGTCGTTCAGACCGCCAAAGATCGCCGCGAAACCGTCGCGACCGATCCGGTCGATGAAGTGGCTGATGCTGAAATGGTCGAACACCGGATCGTCGATGGTCAGGAAACAAAACCACCTGTAAGCAAGATTCTCGGAGATTACTGAGCACAGTCGCCGGAAGGACGTGATGTTGTAAAGCGAGCAGATCAGCAGTGCCTTCACCATCACTTCGGGATGGATAGCGGGTCGTCAAAAGTCGGGACAATAGCAGTCTTCCAAGGGCTCGACCAGGTTGGCAAAGTCCAATTGCTCATCGATCCGGATCAAAAGGTGGTTGGAATCGATGAAATCCCGCAGTTGCTTGGTGGTGAACTGGAACAGGCTGGAATCGCGGCGGCTACGGTCAAGAGGCTCGATCATCAGCACCCTCGGTAATGATGGACTGTCCTGGCATTGTAGCCGAGCAGTGCCCGGGCATCGGCTTCTGCGCCTACTTCTTCAACAAGCCCATGACATCTTCCTTTACACTCATCGTGGTTCACGCAACGGCCGTTACGTAATGAAGCCCAGCTCGTCCGCATCGGCCCTTCGCTCAGTATGGCAGAGTTCATTGGCAAATCTGCCATTCCAGGGCTGAACCGGTCCCGCGCCGTGCTTACCACGGTTGTCGAGCCCACACCCCAAGAATGAGAAATGACAGACTTCACTGCAAAGTCAGTCAATGGGAATTCAGTCTGATGCCCCTGCCCAAAGAACTGCGTGGCATTTCGAGGCTAGCGCCTCCGCGAAATCGCATGGCAGGGCATTCCCGATCACATTGCAAACGTGCTCCATGTATGGGATATCGAAAACGTAGTCTCTGGGGAACGTTTGGAGCAAAGCGGCTTCACGGACCGAAATCGTCCTGTTCTTCACCGGATGCCCGAACCTACCCTTGCTAAAAGTGGTACAGCCCCCGGTAATAGTGGGCGATGGCTCACGCCATTCCATGCGCCCATACACGTTGGTGAATCCAACGTATTCTCCCCGGTGGCATTCCGGCCGCAGATGTTCAGGGATTGTAGACCAACTTTGTCCCGGTGCCGCCGCCTCGATGCGTTTCTGGTTTTCTCGAGAAAGGTCCCTAACTACGTGCCAGTCCGACCGACGCAGGTCGCCTGAGGCTTTCGCTTCGGACAGAGTAAGGGGATCGCCGATGTACTTCTTGCCTCCGATGGCGTCTGCAACTGACTTCCAGCCAAGCAATCCATTCTCTCCGTCTTTGGAGTGGGTGGGGTTCGGCAATGGAATCTCGAAACCTAAACCCGCCAAAATCACCAAGCGCCGGCGTTCTTGAGGAACCCCATAGTCGGCCGATTGCAGCACCTTCGCGCTGTTGGCCAGCTTATATCCGAGATCTTCAAGATTCGCCTTCAACTGATTGTACGACTCAATTCCCTTCGTGGTTAGCCCTGGTACATTTTCCATCATGATGGCTCTCGGCATGATCTCTTCAGCCAAGCGCGAAATCTCGAAAATCAATTGATTTCTGGGGTCGTCGTTCCCGTCCTTGTTCAAGCTAGTGTAGCCTTGGCAAGGTGGGCAGCCTGCGAGCAGGTCTATCGCGCCGCGACTGGTTAGGTTCAACAAATCATCGCCTGATACCTGGGTGATGTCCCGTTCCAACAGGCAGACTGAGGGATGGTTTGCCCGGTACGTGGCGCAGGCGTGCTCTTCCTTTTCTACTGCACACACAACCTGGAAGCCGGCCCGCTTCAGCCCGACTGTGAGGCCGCCGCCGCCCGCAAATACGTCAATCGCCGTTAGTGCCATGTTCGAATGCTCCGGACTGCCGCAACCTCGGCTAATCTGGTCACGGATTTGCCGTCAACAGAGGGATCAGCCGGTCTACCGTTTGTGATAGCTCCGCTCGCGTGCGGACTTGGTGCTCGGGAACGCGCAATACGGTCCAACCGTCATTCTCCAAGGTGGCCGTTACGCGATGGTCACGTTCGCGGTTGTTCGATATCTTATCGACCCAGAACTGTCCACTTCGCTCCGGCGATTTGCCGCAGTGAGGGCAGCCGTGCCAGAAGCATCCGTCAACGAAGATCGCGATTTTCTTGCGAGGGAATACCAAGTCTGGCTTGCCGAGCAAACGCTTGCCGCTAATCCTCGCATAGCCTGCGTGGGTAAAGTAACGTAATCCACGCCGCCACAAAGCAGAAGCCAGTGCTCGCTCGGGGCGAGTTCTCCCCCGGTTGTGAGCCATTGCCAAATAACGTTGGCGCGGGTCCATAACGTCCGTTTTCACAATCTCCCTCAGCTTGCGCCCGCCAATTGTGCGGAGCTGCCGACCCAAGTAATTCTTTCTTGCCTAAGTCTTGGAGCGGGCGGTGATGCGTGGGCTCAACAACCGCAATCGGCCGTTGTCCCAATTTGCGGAGGCGATGGTAAATCGTAGCCATCGATCCACAGTTGCCTCGGGCGGTGGCGACTGCCATCAATCTTGGGTAGTCGTCTGGAGTTGCTCCTTCGCTGCATTTAGGAAATCTTGGTGTACCAACTCGGTTCTCAATAGGAACGCGGGCCATCCGACATGAGTCAACTTTCCGTCATTGATGTACCCGCGAAACGCCGCTAATTGAGTACGATCAAGAGCGATTTCGTCACAAACAAGAGTAATGTGGAAGTCAGTGAAAAACTTCCTGAATTCAGCATTGTTCTCATCGGACAAGAAACCCTCAATATTCTGATAGTAAGTGACAATCCGGTCCATCTCGTCATTCTGCAATGCGTGCCCAGGCGATTTGATCTCTACTATCTGGGCTTTACTTTCTTGACTCGTCAGCACGAAGTCAGGTCTCCTAAGCGGGTCTCGGAAATCAGCCAAGGTTATAGGTTCCGCCGTTTCTTGCTGATAGTATGCTTCGAATTCCCTTTTCAGGCTGCTGAGCGATTGATTCGCGGTCACGGGTGCCCACTCTGGATTGATTAGCCAAGGAGCGCTGTCCAACAGATTTTGGAGGTCCTTTTCTTCGGTCTCTTGATCGCTTTTGAGGAACTGCAGTCTGTCAATCACCTTCAAGCGATCTTCGGCAATACGGCCAAATGAGGAGAGCTCCGCAATCCGCGCGGTCTTTAGAAAAGCGGTGATTGCTGATACGGCCGAGTCTGCCTCCTGGATGGCATCTCTCATCATTTTGTCCAGTGTTGCATGCGGAGCGAGGAAAATGCTCAGTTCAACCACATCGCCGACGATCGAGGCGTCCTCTGCTTCCGACCGGTTCATGGTTTTTCCGAGGAGCTTTGCGAGCTCCAACGCTTGCGCGCGAATTGGGTAGTGGTCTTGGCCTGGATAGCGATCCAGTATCTTTGCGTCAACATCTCCAGTTCTGAGGAACACGTCGAGAGTTGCCTCCCGGAGAGGGTCGCGCGACATAGTGCCTATGCGCCTGACTACGTTCTGCCCCCACTGTTCAAACGCAGCGGCGAGTTCGTCTGACCACAAGATATCTCGACGGTCTGTCTGTATCAAATCATCGTCTTCATCCAGCCAGTCGGCATGCAACTCTCCCACCAGATACGACCGGATATTGTGCTCGCCAGTGAACCCCGCAGACAAATTGAAGATCGCCGGCTGTGCGGCGATCTTGCCCTTGCAATAGATACGTACCCCCGCCATCAAAGTATCCTTGTATGCATCTTTAGCGTAGCCCATCCACCCATGAACGGGGTAATACCGGTGATCGAATTCAAATCCTGCAGACAGGTCGTCCATCTGTTCACAATCGGGTCCCGTGACCGTTCCGTCGGGCGCGAAGGTTATCTGCGTGTTAGGCATCCACTCGATGTCGAACTTGCCGACTGCGCGTGGCTCATCGTCCGCCTCAGGGGAATTGTCGATGAGCGTCACATTCCAATCATCGGAAGCAATTCCGAACCGCTGAGCGATCTGGCGTGCGAGGTCGTCGATCGTGGGAACTCGACGATAATTGAAGTCTTGCAAAATAATCTTGGTGCCTCTTCGCTCCGAGATGGTATCGTCTCGTTCTCCAGTGGTCGGTTCGTATATTTCACCTGGGGTTCCTTCATCTTGGACAATGGCGCCATATTTCATGATGATGTGAGACGTCAAGAATCCTTGCTGATCTTCGCTGGAGTCTTGATCGACCTGCAATTCGCCGCCACTCAGGAATTCTTCCTGATCTTCGCCGGAGTCTTGATCGACCGGGGATTCGCTGCCACTGCTGATAACTTCTATCGTCTTGCAAATTCCGAACGGAGCGAGCTTGCCTACTCCCTTTCGCCCCATCACTCTCCTTTTGAACAGCCGAGATTCGGCTCCCCTCTTTGGGTCGGTCCTTCGCTCGGCTCCCACCACGAGGTAAAAGTTTTGCATTTCATCCGGTGTCATGCCGATGCCGTTGTCCGTGACTTCGATGGTGAGCCCTTTATCCGAGATGACCCCTCCTGCCTTGGTAGCCAGAAACTGACCCATCGGGGCACGAACGGTGACTTCCGTGGCGTCAGCGTCGTAGGCGTTCGCGATCAGTTCAGCTATCACAGCCGAGACTTTGTCGTAAAGTTTGACACCCAGCTTATCAACAGTCAGACGGGAAATCGGCATCGTGTATCGCCGCGCCATGGTGACTCCTTTGCTAACAGGGGCCATAGGCCCGAGTTGTAACACCGACAGGAAAGCTCAGATGGGGGTCCGTCAGGTTACCACCATTGCGTCATGCAAGCAACAATCCCACTTGGGGAGCAACTTGCAAAACGGCTGCGCGGCAAACTGGCCTGCTAAAACGGCCTGAGCAGCGGGGGTACTTGCGAAAGTCCGGCGAAACACTATTGACAGTATTGTTGCCACAACGTTGGGCCGGGGATAAAATGAAAACCGCCTGGGACTGGTACTCCCAGGCGGTTAGTGAATGCCCCCGTAGCTCAGTTGGAACAGAGCAGCGTTTTTGCGAAGCGACGGTCGCCGGTTCGAGTCCGGCCGGGGGTTCCACTACGCAACCGGCTAAATCGGTCTAGACCCGATTGACCTTTGCACTGCTATTTTACCCATCGACCAAAAGTCCGTCAACGGCTGCGTCAGGTCGTGTCAGCACAAAATGACGGAGTTTTTTCGGCAGTCCAAATACAGCCAAGGGAGGCATAATATGACCACTATAACCTGGATAATCCGTACAGTTGACGGATCAACGCAAAAGCACAGCACACGATACGAAGATAGGCACAGGGCCGAACAAGGGGCGACAGAATTCCTTGCAAACGCCGCTGAGGTAATTCGAGGCGGCGACGGAATGATCCTCATGTCCAACCCGACGGCGGTTTACAACGTCACTCACATCGTGAGCATTCAAGAGGCAGCGTAGAGCCCAATTTCCGGGGTCAACTCTCCACCACCACTGGTCACAAGTTTGGCCGGTTTTGGGGCATAAATCAGTCCCAAAACCGGCCATTTTTCGTGATCCCGGCGCACACCCGTTGCCCCGCCCCTGAGCGAGGTCTTACAATCGTGTCAACATAAAATAACGCCGCCAACGAGGGCCTAATCTCGTTAGCGGCAGACCGCTCACCACTTGCACGGAGCACGGTCATGCTCAATATAAAACCGCCGCCGGAGGCTCGTCAACCCGAACGAACAGATGTTCCCGATTTTGGCCTAATAGGGGACATCTTCAACGAACTGCACCACGACGAACTGATCGCCGCGCTGAACGACTACCGCTGGACCGGACGGCCCGGTTACGCCCCGGAAGTCATGTGGCGGGCAACGCTCACCCGGTATCTGCTGCGCTTACCGTACACCCGCGACCTCATAGCCCAACTCAAAGCGTCCCGCCTTCTCAGGCGGGTCTGTGGTTTCAGAGAAACCGTGCCGCACGAGGGCACGTTTTCCCGGTTCTACGCTCGACTGGCGGAGCATCAGGATTTGGTTGACGCCGCCATTGCCGACCTCGCCGATGCCGTGACCGTCAAGTTGACGGAGTTACGGGAGGACGGCCAGTTGCCGGAGGACGCGCCGACGCCGGGCAGCATGGCAGCCATCGACAGCAGCGACGTTGAGGCATGGGGAATGGTAAAGGGAAGACCAAGGCCGACCCCGATGCCAAATGGGGCCACCGGACGGCGAAACTGGCCGTTGACGGCAAGGAGTTGTTCTACGGGTACAAACTCCACGCGGTCTGCGATGCCTACTACGGCACGCCGTTAGCGTGGGACGTGCTGCCCGCCAACAAAAACGACAGTCCCATGTTGCCCGGTCTCATGGACCAAATCGCAGAGGATCATCCCGCGTTGCCTGTGCGCTACGTCGTGGGCGACAGGGGATACGACGCCCTGAGCAACTTCAAGGACCTCGACCACCGCCGCATCTTCGCCGTAATCGACGTGCGTGACACCAACAAGAACGGTTAGTACACTGCCAGCGGCCAGCCCCGTTGTCTAGGCGGGCAGCCGATGGAGTACGTTCGCACGGAACGCGGTAAGGGCCACTTATTCCGGTGTCCCGCTGACGGTTGCCAGCTCAAGGGAGACAAGCCGTGGCTGGGGCAGAACTGCCAGCAGGAACACTACGAGGGCTGGAACGGGGATCTGCTACGGCGCGTGGGCCGACTGCCTCGCGCTAGCCGCCGGTGGAAGCGACTCTACAAACGGCGGACGCAAGTTGAGAGGATGTTCGGCTCACTAAAACGCAGCCGCCTGCTCGATACGCACTGCTACCTGGGCATGGCGAAGGTTCGGCTGCACGTCGGGTTGTCTCTGCTGACCTACACGGCAACGATGCTGGCCCACCTGCTCGACGGTGACTATGCCGGTGTGCGCGAGATGTCGGTTGGGATGCCTGTTGCCAACTGGACGGCGCGGGCGGCGTGAAGCTCCGTCAGCTTGACGGAGTTTACGATGATGACCAGCCTCTTCCATCCCTGAGCGAGAACGAACAGTCATCGGAGATCGCCAACTTCCCACCGTTGGAGATTTCGCGCTTCGAGGTACCTCCATAGCGGTTCTCAGCTTTCCAAGTCATCCGCACGAACATAAGGTTGGCATTGCCGGATAGTAGAATTTCAACGTCCTCAACGGACTCCGGCACGACCTCGACCCGCTTCGGTATCGCGGATATTTCATTAATCCACTCCTCGCTCGGATGGACTTCCTGGCAATCCGAGACGTTGCGCTGCGCCGTATCCAGATCTATCAGGTCTAACACTTGAGGCGGATCGGCTGTTCCGCAACTGAGAACGCCCACGGCGATAGCGGCAACGACCAAAACCCAGGCGAAATCACGCCCTCTAAACATGCGCAAACCTCCCTCAACCGGCAACTCCGGCAGGGAGGTCAAACAGTTGCGACAGAAGGAAACGCTGGTACGATTACCGGCGGGTCTAGCACCCTCTGGCTCTGTCCTCCCCACGAGGACTTGCCAGACGCGCCCTGTCAGTTCCCGCTGGCGGGGCGCACCTCATTGATCCGGTGCTAAGGCAGCATTGGTGTGGAACCCCCTTGCGGCCA
Organism: Dehalococcoidia bacterium; assembly: GCA_965203985.1. Taxonomy (GTDB): domain Bacteria; phylum Chloroflexota; class Dehalococcoidia; order Lucifugimonadales; family UBA3495; genus Bin87. Next base: position 114,904 of record CBDBDS010000006.1, on the reverse strand, counting down.
CACGGAACTTGGCTACCTGCGACAGTCTCCTAATCCCGGATACGAACACCGCAAGGAGGCACGAAATGTGCCAACTCGCATGAGTTGTTCGTATCCTTCGCCCCCTGCTCAGCAAAGCAGAAAGGCGCGTCGCCGTTCCCGGAGACTGAGACTGTCGCGGCTACGATGTTATGGCCCCCGCCGCTGACTGTCAACGGCGTTTTGGCGGGGTTATGGTAAAATGGAACCGGTCGATAAGACCGAATAAATGACTTTGGCAAGGAGGCCGAATGGCTACCCAATTACGTCCGTCTCTCCACGATGCTGTTGTCAAAACAGCCGGCATGATCTATCACCAGCACGGCAAATACGCATGGACCAATCCCGGCAGCGAGAAGAACAAATCATGGAACGGGTACTTCATCGACGTTATCGCTGCCAATGAACCGTACCCGGCATCGGCATGGGTTACAGAGGTCGAAACTGATAGTTCAGTGAACGATGCGCAGGCCAGAACCCAGTGGGTCGCTTACGACGAAGCGTACCAAGTGTGGTACATGGCCGTACCATCTGGCCATGAGAACGAGGCTAGGCGACTGTTCAATAAATATGGCATCATCCACTGCACTGTGTTCACCTGGTGGACCGACCGCGACGGCCAGATCGTGTTCTCGCACATGCCCGGTTTGACCTAATCGTACCGGTCCCGCCCAAGCACGCGATCCACCATATCGCGCCACGTATCGTCGCTGATACCTCGGCCAATATCGAATAGCCGCCGGCACCACCTGCAGGGCTGCGCCTCGGCGTCCAGCAGCTCTCGCGCTACCTTCACCGCCTCGTCGAGTGTGTCCCACGTTTGATGCCCAACCTGCGGCCACGTCCGTTGCTTCACCGGCGACGGGTGGCTATCTTCGCAGCCGCTTACCTGGTGGACGAGCTTCTTATCGGGCTGGTAAACGAACCAGGGCATTGGGCTAACCTTTCGGAGCGTCGATCTCGATGAAAATCGCGACCTTCTCGGTACGCAAATACTTGAAAACGTCGATCATCTCTTTGACGCGATCCGCTGCCGTCCGCGATAGCCATTCTGCATTGCACAACGGGCATCGTTCTTTGGGATAATAGTGCTCAAGCCGATCTGCCCGCACCACCGTCTCGTTCCCGCAATTTTGGCACTGTAATCGCACCCGCATCACGTCGGCTAGCCCGAACACTATCCTAGTCTCAGACATTACCATCTCGGCCTCCGCAGAGGAGGCCGTATCGTAGCACCCTCCCGCCTGCCATTGTACGGCAGAACCCCCGTTCCAACCAACGGGCGCATTAGGCCGATTTTCAAAGGGGTATAATGGAGTCAACGGAATTTTTTGCACAACAGCGAGGTCAATACATGCCAACGTATTACGTCAAACTGAAAGACACGGACGGAGTGATGCATGTGAACGCCGACGAAAACCCGGACCACAGTCATCGCAATGTGCTGATTTTCAAGCGCGGCGGCAAAGAAGTTGGCCGTTTCGTTGCAGATGAAGTCGTCGCATGGTGGTGCAACGAGGAGGATACTGAAGAAGTGTCAACTGTCGTCTGAAGAAGCTCAACCCCACCATACGAGGCATCATGATACAAACTATATTCGGCGGCTCGGCCGCTATCTGCATTATCGGGCTCGCAGTGACCGCGCTCGGCTGGGGTAATAACGATTTCGTCGCCCACGCTACCGTTTGGTCTGGGCTAACGGCAGTGGTTCTTGGCGTGGTCTTAAAGCAATGAGCCTGCCTGTTCACGAATAACCCCCGCCAGAGCAAAATCCGGCGGGGGTTTTCAGTGCCTACCTGTCAACCCGTTTTGCAAGCGGCTCTTGGGCTGTTGGTCTATTCAATCAACCGATTAACCCCAATCCACCGAAAGGATGAGCGCGTCGGCGTGTTGACGGGGTGAGAAAGTGCTCCCGGCTTCGGGGATAATGGTTTGTGAAACACCAAACCGACCCGAGACAAGGAGCACCCATCGGATGCTACCACGCGAGCAGCCCGAGCGCATCCACGTTGCCTTTGACGATCAGCGACTGGTGGCCAATGCGGGGCTGCTTTTGCCCATCACCTTGGCCCACCGCCTGGGGCTGGGCGAGCTGGTGGATCGCCACGTCCACCTGGGAGATGCGCCGGGTCGTGCCAATGCCGGCGACAAGGTGCTGACGTTGGTAGCCTCGGCGCTGGCCGGTGGAGACTGCATTGACGATGCCGACGCGTTGCGTGCCGGCGGGACCTGATGGCGAGCCGTTGCCCATCGATCTGGACTCCATCCGCAGCAGGCGGACGAGACCTTCGGACTGGTCAATCGGGCGCCCAGCGCCACAACTACCCGCCACAGGCGGACCGGCGAGGCTATCACCATCCGCCAGCACCAGAGCCGGCTCAATATCATTGAGGCTATTCCCGTGGCGGAGTGGATGCCCCCGACTGCAGCCGCAGCCGGCGGTTGAACCGGTCCAGCTCCGCCAGGATCCGCCTCCTGACCCGGGGAGACAACTCGTCGATCCCCGTGGTGGCGCTCAACCCCGCCCAGTCCGTCATCCGGGCCAATCTGTTGGCCAGCTCGATCAGCGGATCCGGCGATCCGGTCGCCTCCGTCGGTATCGACCGGCCGGTGGGCGCGTGGGACAAACCGTAGACGCTCGGGTCGTCTCCATTCCGATGCACCACCAGGCTCGCATCGTCGGTCACGTAGCAAAGGACGTCCCGCAACTCCACGCCGCCTTCCTCATCCCCCGACGCGTCTCCCTCCGACGGAACCACAAACGCCAGACGGCAGGTTATCGTCGGTCGGTCGCCCATCGCTTCGCCTCCCTGCCCATAGTGCCTGGTATGCTACTCTCCCACTCCCGATGTCCTCTGTAGTTCAGATTGTAAATCAGCTTCCGTTCCCGCGGCCCTCGCACCGGCGTTTCTCGAAGCCACACCAGCCCAGCATGCCGCAGACGTCCAGAGTACGAACGCCCTTGCGCAGGGTTCCCATATCCACGGTGCCATTCGTCGCCGTCTGCCTTCCCAGTGAGCCCTGGAACGCGGACTGCAAGCTTCGGTCATGACTCGTCAGACTGCGCCTCTGACAAACCCACTTGCCAGATTGGCCAGAACGCTTCCGTCGACCTCAGGAAACAGTTCTGCCAGGCTTTGCGGCGTGGCGGCGCTGAGGGACGCTACTTGGCGGCGCACGTGCGCCGCGGCCGCCAGAGGGTTCCCTGGCAGCGCCTGGACCAGCCGCAGCGCGTACAGATATGACGGCATTGCCACCGGTATGCTGATCCCGTAGGACGGTTGGACATACAGCGAAAATGCGACGGCAACTCCTTCCTCGAGATTGTTCGTGTTGCCGGGAATGGGATTGAGCAGGTGAACCGTCTCGTGGGACATCTCGAAGACCACCGTTGGCCAGTAGCGTTGTCCGTTCCGGCTCAATTCCACGTGGGCGCCGTCCAGGTCGGGGGTGTTTCGGAGTTGAGGACCATCGCGGGTGAACTGCGGCTGGTAGATCTTTTTCGAGGCATCGCGAGGCCCCAGCAGAGACTCCGCCATCGCCAATAGCTCCAGTTGCAGTGCCCACAGTCCGGCCGGATCGTTCACGGGTTGCGTTGCCGGCAGTCGCATGGCGCTCAACATCCTATCCCGCGCCAGACGAGGGGTTCGCCACTCCCTGCGTCAAGGACACCAGCCAGTTCGGGAGGATTGTCCGGGTCGGCACAGGCATCATCAAGTTGGGCTTGGGTCAAACCCTTCGCCGTTTGCTTGCCGCCGACAGAAAACGCGACGCCTGACAGGTTCGCCTTGGCAACGTTCGCACCGGTCAAGTCCGCTTCCAAAAAATGCGCCCCAGACATATCGGCCATGACAAGCCGCGCGCCAGACAAGTCTGCCCTCAGGAAACCTGCCCCAGAGAGGTTTGCTCGTTCAAGCAACCCGCCCGATGCTCTTGCATCCTGAAAGATCGCCCCGGATAGATTGGCTCCCAGTAGATTCGTGCCCGACAGGTTGGCGTTATGGAAATTTGTCCCGGGCAAGTCCGCGTCTTGGAGCAATGCGCCCGACAGGTCGGCTGACCAGAGGCGCGTTCTTGTGAAGCTTACGTTATGAAATTGGGCCTGTGAGAGGTCAGAGCAGGACAGGAAGGAATCCGCAAGATCCGTATTCGCAAAGTTGGCGCCAGATAGGTTCGAGTTGTGGAACAGGGCACCAGACAGGTCGGCGTCCAGGAACTCTGCCGCAGAAAGGTTGGCGCCTCTCAAGTCCAGCCTGAAGCCACCTATTTGCTCCACCGTAACTCGTGATTTATCCCGGGAGCCAATCATCTGCATGACGGCCTCAACATCCTGACGAATTCCCAACAGAGTGCCCGGCTCAGTCGCCGCCGGCCCAGGTACAAGGCTCTGATCCCTGGTGGGAAGGCGCACGAAAGCGCAGAACAGGCGCATTATTTGGATGTGGTATTGATCAGGCCACTCTTCGGCGAGACGCCGCAGCGCGTAGATCCCTCCCAGTCTGACCGAGAGAACTTCGCTGCCCAGCATCTCGGCTCCCTTCTGGTAACGCTCATTCAGCAGGCCCTGTTGCGCGGTGTTCGCTTGGCGGTTCGCCACAATCCCACGCCATATTGCCAACGGCAACGCAATCAGGCCCGCAGCAACCAAGGCGATGTTGCGTATCGTTGTGCTGCCTGATTCTCCGCCGCTCAACCATTCCCAGAACATCATCGAGAGCAATATCGCGAGCACGACCGTCGCTACGGCGACGCAAAAGCCGCCGGCCATGATCAGTTGGCGGGGGTTGCGAAAGGGGGAGTTCCAACCAAATAAGTTCAAGCAACCACCGAAGGTTTCATACCATCCTAGCCTGTCGTTCCGACGCCTGCGGCCTCATTGAGAAATGTTACCGAAAAATCAGCGTTTGGGGACACCATCGGCCAGCGCCATTTGGAATCTCCGGCGTCCCCTGCCCTATTGATACTCAACTTGGCTCGCCAAAGGGCTATATGTGAACCAGCTGGCAGGGCGCTTTCGTTCACCAGGATCATGGCGGCCTTCCCTCAGCCAGAGCGCCCTCCCCTCTCACTCCGTTTCCGCCGCGCTCGTCCAATCCTATTCGCAGTGGCGGGCGTGGCCCACAAGCGATGCGCCGTCATCTGCCTCGAACGCCCATTGGCGGAAACCCGTCAGGGGCGCCCAAACCGTCGAACACTTCGGACGTCGTCGCCGCGGCGAAGTTGGCATCGACGAAGTAGCTCTGCAACGGGCTGTTGGCCGCCACCGGCCGGGACAAGGTCATCTCACGTTCCCGCTGGAACCTCCGCAGCGCATGTCCCATCCGCATCAGCAACGAGCGCAGTTCCCCCGACGTCAGCTCCACACGCTGGCACAGGGCGCTCCGGTGGATGCCTGTCTCACCGGCCCGCCACACATGCCGCGCCATCCGCCTGGCCGCCGGTTCCAGCCCAGTCAGGAATTCGCCCGCCAGGGCCTCCGTCCATTCGGCGGGAGCCGGTTCACCAGATCCCGCCGCGCCCCGTGCCCCAGTGGCCGGCGTAACACCATCACCGCTGCCGGCCAGCGTCTCCATTGACCCGCCGCCGGCACCGGCGGTTGCCTGCCGCCCCGCGCTTCCAAGATGCCACAGGACCCGGACCACCTCGTCAGCGCCGCCCTCAATCTCCACGCGCACCTGGGTCACGGTGACACTCTCGTATCATCGATCTTCCGGGTCGCCAGTGTCGCTACGTCGGAAATGGCCAGACGGTCCGCTCCGGCTTCGTCCACCAGCTTGGCCAGTTCCACCGTCTCGCCGATGGCGATGATGGGGCTCAACTCAACCTCTGCTCCCATGCTCCCTCAGCCGTGATGAACGTTGCGGCACCATATTCGCCGCGCAAGTATAGGTTCCGATGTCGGCTGCCGCAACGAACCGCATCCCGGGCAGCGGGTTCCCAAGCTCCCAGCCCACGGCCGCAACGCTCCCCTGTCTTCTCTCCGGCAACCGGGCGACGTCCAGACCCGACCCGCCTCACCCATTTCCGGCAACATCAGCGCGTCAGGACCGGGTTCGATATCGGCCCGTCGCTGAACCCCAGCGCGCGTCGCACCGCCTCGTTGCTCCGCACCAGCCGCACCGCCGCCGTGGGCCAGTCGGGATTGTTCCGGTTGACCACCTCGTGGCGCTCCACGATGCCTGCCTGCTGGTACTCGTCAACCAGCCTCCGGCACTCGTGCTCGTTCCATCCCATCCCCCAGTCCAGCATCCACTGGTTGCACAGCATGCTGTAGCCCACAAAGTTCATCCGGCCCTCCAGCCGGTCCATCTCCCGCACAAACCGCCCCAGAAGGTCGTCAACGCCGGTATCTTCGACTTCAGGAACCGCTGCGACAGGCGCCTCCACGTCGCCATGCTCCGCCAGCTGGATGCCCAGCTCGGCCTCCAGCGGAAACAGCGGCGCCGTGGCCAGCATGTCCCGGGACACCGACTGGCTGAAGGCGCACAGCACGATGCGCCGCCCGTGCAGCCTCGCCCGGTCCACCAGCGCCTGGTAGTCGGAATCCCCCGAGCCCAGGATCACCGTGCCGCAGTCCTCCCGGTCCCGGATCCACTCATAGACCTCCAGCAGGATGGCCGGGTCGGAACGGTCCTTGCCGGCGCTGCTGCGAGGCGCGTGATACGGCACGATGTCCTGCTCCGCGAACTCCTGCCCATCGTCGGGCCGCAGCGACCAGTCCCCAAAGGCCTTGCCTCCCCTCACCTCTCCGAATACCGCTCCCACGTCGCCCATGGCCCGGCACAGCTCGGCCGGCCTGACCCGGCGTTGGTAGAGCTGCGCGCCCCGCCGGATGTTCTCCCAGTCAATGGCGATCAATACTCCCCGCCGTTGCTCATTCATGGAACCCATTTCCTGCCCTGCCGAGCGAAGACCCTGATCCAGGCATACCGGAGTTTGCCGCCCGCCGACCCCAGGCCAGAGCATGGCGCAGTCCCGGCTCGTAACCCGAACTGGACACCTGCGAGGGCGACGATACGATAGCCGCCCACAACGGTTATTCTGCGAGCGGCCAAACTATAGGGGGTGTCGTGCGAATGCCACACCGCGCGACACGATTATTGTAAACCGCTGGCGGGCTCGCCACAATGCAGGCTGGAGCCGTCTCCGTAATTTACGCCGACGGTGAGGCATCCCGGCGACCCACGAGTCGTCATAATCCGCTGCGCCCGGCCGGGAGGCACAATCGGCGGGAAAGTCCGCTGCGGGCGCCCAGCCGTTCGTCGGCCGACGCGCCCGCAGTGGTGAGACCATTCTATCCGCACCGCTCCCGCTGGCGTAAGGGCTAGGTGTCACCAATTTCCGGTCGGCTACCCGCAGACTGGGCCAGGATCTGCGGCGATGGGTGATTAACGACAATAAGGAATGCGCCTCCCAAGTCGGGTGACGCCGTTCCAGGCGATCTGGTGGCGTCTGGTGTAGTGGTGGGGGCCTGCTTTGGGTAGGCCGGGCGCTGCGGTTCGCCGGCGATTAGCCCAACGCTGCTGCGGGTGCCGGCGGACGCGGCTCGTGTTGGGACTAGCCGGCCTGATCTCCCGCGTCCTGATCCTCTGGCGCGGCGCGAGGCTCTTCTTGGACGCGGCCGTCGCGCTACCCGTCCAGCAGTTCCTCTGGGGCTACGTTCAGGACGGCGGCGATCTTCTCCAGGCGCTCCGGCAGTGGCGTTTGTCTGCCCTTCTCGTACCGGACGATCGAGGCCATGCTGGCTCCGATTTTCCGGGCCATCTGCTCTTCCGTCAGGCCTGCTTTGGTACGGGCTTTGGTCAGTGCCGCGGCGTTTATTTTCGGTTTGCTTGGAGATGGGCAGTTGTACTGACCGGCGTGTTCCGCTTTCGTTACCAGCACGCCGCTGATGGCTAGCTGCGGGGATAGGTTTATTGCGGTCCGCACGGACGGTTCGGGCATCTGGAAGCGCTGGTTCAGGTGGTCCATCAGGTCGGTGAAGTGGATGTAGGGGCGGGTTTGGAGCAGGTGGATGATTTCATCCGCGACGCCGCGGCGAGTGCCGGCCTTGATGTTCGGGGTGGAGTGTCCGACGCCCCATTCGGCCAGTCCGTATTTCGCGCTGCCAACCCATCGGAACCGGTCGTCTGTGGTGGCGATGTTGATGCACCTTTGCGTCCCGTAGATCTTCTCTGATCCCTCCTGCTTGGCAAGTTCCTGCGCGGCGTCTCTCAGTTCTGTGATGCTCATGCATTCGCCGGCGTTCAGCAGCGCCTGGTGCATGTGGACGGCCACGCGACCGCGCGGGTTGCGTTCCAGCAACGTGGCGGACGCCTTGATTGCGCCCTCGGGTGTGATCGTGGCTAGACCCCTGCTGACGGCGAATTTCCCTATGTCCAGGTGGGGCCATATTGCGATGCCGACGTGCGACGGCTCCAGCGCTCTGAAAGCCGTCCCTGGCGTGACGGGGGCAGCCTGTTTCAGCAGGAATCGGCGCAGGATGTGAGTGGCTCTGTCCAGGAGGGGACGCCCCCTTCCAGGCTGGGGCACCAGACGGGAGGCTGGGGCCACAAGATGGGATTCCTCGGGGGTTATGGCTGACAGGTTGATGAGGTGCTCGGTCATGCGTTGTCGGGTCCTGTCCCCAACCCGGTGGAATTCCCATATCGGTATTCCGGCCTCTTCTGATATGCGGGTGAGGGCGTCTCGCGCGTGGGCCAGCTCTCCCTGCGGGTTTGCGTCGGCGGCCTTTCGCATGTGGCTGATGGTCCTTTCGGTCTGTTGGCGCGCCCTTTCGCGGCTTATGCCTGTCTCCTGTGCTACGTCCGCCATTCTGAGGCCCTGCAGCATCGCTTTGTCCGCGATGTTGCGCCGGTCTGCGCTCATCCTCCGGCTGGCGTCGTGCCATTCCGAGAGAAACTGTCCTGCGTCGCGGAAGACGGTTGAGGGTGCTTCAGGTTGCCGGTGCGCGTTACAGGGTATTGGCTTGGTCATGTTCTCTTCGCGTCGGTCACGACGGGCCGGCTTGTCCTGAGCGCCTGGGCACGGTTGCGTCATGTCATCGTCTTGGCCAGTGCCTTTCACTCGGCTACGAGGGTGGTCAGGTTACTGTGCAGCATCTGAAAGCTCTCGTTGGCTTGCTCGTGGAGTGGGTCCATGTCTAGGGCACTGTTGAAGTGCCGGAGGGCCGCTTCCGCCGACTCTCATGACTTCTCAGGCTCGTCTGTGGCTTGGTCGACCGCATTATACATGTGGGCGTGGGTCAGCAGGTTATGCAGGTCGGCGTTGATCCCGGTGATGCCGGCGGCTGCGTCGAAGTCCTCTATGGTTCCTTGGTAAGGACCGTTGCACAACGCGAACGCTTCTATGTAACCCTCGGTTACGGTTACGGTTCGGGTCGGGGTTGGAGTGGCTGGTCGTTCGGATCGGCCTTCTGTGGTGACCTGAGCACCAGCGATGGGAACGGTGCCGGTGCCAACGTGGGTATTCGCATGTCCTGTGGGTCGTCGTCCCAATTCGTTGCATGGCATGATCGACCTGATGGTGCCGGATTGGTTTCCTGTGCATCGCGGACTTCGGCCTGGGGCTGGGCACCGCTGTCTCCCTGTAGGTTGTCGCTGCTGCTAGGGCGGTATTTCGGATTTTGCGCATCCTCATCACCCCATCATGCTGGGCGACGGCGAGTGGCGGTTCCAGTGGTCTAGATGGCGGTTGGCGTGAGACCTGTAAAGGGGCTGACGCGCTTTCAGAGGGCTTGGTTTGGCCTGTCTGGTCTATCGTGTAACCAGGTTAGGGTAACGGCGTTTTGGCCCAAGCGGTGGCGTGTGGTGGATTCGGGCTTAGCAGTAGCCGGGAACCGGGTTTCCGGGTATCTTGATGCAATTGTCCCCACGCTGTAGCGCGGAAATTCCGCAAGATATTACGGCTGACAATACAGCGGCGGCGTTAGCAAAGACGTACTCATGCCGGAGAATCCGTTGATTTGAACGGACGCGCAGGCGCTTTTCATTGCAAGTGCTCGGAGAATGGATTGATGACCTCTGAACCCGTCACAACGATCTCTGTAATGACGATTGCCGACCTCGACGCAGTTGACGAGCTGATGAAGCGTAACGCCGCAACAGTTGGCTTTCTACCACTCGCTGCCCTGGAAGACTACCTCGGCAAGGGAGGCGTGCTTGGAGCCAAGACCCAGGACGGCGGACTCGTCGGCTATCTCATGTACGCGGCGAATCGTGAGCGATTCCGTATAGCGCAGCTCTGCGTATCGGAGGAGGGAAGGGGTAAGGGCGTCGCAAGGAATCTTCTAGAGGCTTTGAGGGCGTCGTCCACCACTCAGAAGGTCATTACCCTCAGGTGTCGTAACGATTTTCCTGCCCATCGCATGTGGCCTAAGCTGGGATTCGTGCCGATTAGTGAAAGCCCCGGCCGGTCAAGAGAAGGCCATCCCCTGACTTTCTGGCGCCTTCAATTGGCACTACACGATCAGTTGGAGTTGTTCCAGGCCAATATGTCCGATGACGTCCTTGATGCCGTTATCGACGCTCAGGTATTTTTCGACTTCGACAGGCCGGACAGCGACTTTACACAGCCGTCGAAGGCCTTGGTTTCAGACCTCTTCGTCGATTCTGTGAATCTTTGGTTTACCGATGAACTCCTCAGTGAGATCAATCGGAGTGACAGTCCATCGAAACGGGAAGCATCCAGGAGTCGGGCCGGACAGTTCCTTGAGGTGAAGCATCATCCGCAATTGGTCGAAAACTTCGAAACGAGACTCAAGGATATCTTGCCCAGCCGAACAGAGAATCAACGGTCGGACATCAGGCACTTGGCGAAGGCCGCGTCATCCGAGTTGGATATTTTCGTGACCCGAGACCGACTGCTCTTGAACAGGTCAGCAAGGATTCATGCTGCCGTCGGCGTCCGGGTGGTATCACCGACGGGGCTGATCCTCATGTTGCGTGAACTGTCTGAGACCCAACCATATGTGCCGGATCGTGTGTCCGGCCTTGGTCTCTCATGGCGTCGTCTGACGTCCGGGGAAATCTTGAGTTTCCCTTTTGACCGCTTCCTCCGTCAGGGCGAGCGTCTCGGAGACCTCAGATCTAAAGTTGACTCCTTGGTCTCTGATAATCTTGGGAGCGAGGTTGAGGTCCTCTGGCACGATAATGAGCCGGTCGCGGTTCGGGGAATTACCTACGGCTCGCCGAGTGTCCTCACCGTACGACTATGCCGGGTGGCCGGCTCTGTTCACTCCTCGTCCATGAGGCTCTTTCCAATTGCGGACGCGATCAGCAGGGCCGTCATGAGGAATCGTGAGTTGGTGGAGCTGGAGGAGTCGGTCGTTCCCCTTGATCTCCTACCCGCGGTTTCTGAGATTGGATTCATGCCTTGGGGTGCTGGGTTCATCCGATTTTGCTTTACCGGCTACCAGGGACGAGACGCGGTATTGTCCAAAATTGCGGAACTAGTGCCGGGCTGCGTGGATATCTACAGGGATATGCTTGGTGTTGATATGGAACGGTCCTGTTCGCCTCTGCTCTCGGACACTGTCCAGAATTGCTTCCTGATACCAATCAGACCAATCTTTGCCCGCGATCTTATCGACAGGCATCTTTCGTCAATCGATATGTTTGGTGGCGACCCTGCCGTACTTCTGCGTTGGAGCAAGGTGTACTATCGAGCGGCCACTCATTATAAAATGCTCCAGGCTCCTGGACGGATACTGTGGTATGTGAGCGGAGACTCAAGAGAGATTGTTGCTATATCGCATCTTGATGAAGTTGTGCTCGACAGGCCTAAGGAACTGTTCAGGCGATTCAGAAGGTACGGCGCCTTCGAGTGGAGGGATCTTTACGATACGTGTGGTGGCGACGTGTCAAGTACGGTGATGGCTTTGCTGTTCTCGCATACCTTTTCCCTTCGGAGACGTGTACCGTTGGACGAAATTTGGAATGTGTTCGACGAAGATGGGGTAGGGCATTCGCTGCAATCGCCTAGGAAAATAGATCCCTCCACGTTTCGGAAGCTACTGAAACTGGGATACCCGGAGCAAAAATGAGTGAGATACCTAAAGCGCTTCTTCTTTCGCTAAAACCCCGTTATGCGGATCTGATATTTGGGGGCCTGAAAAAGGCCGAACTGCGCAGACGTTCCTTGGCGCATATGGAGGGGCGTGACGTGTTCGTCTACGTTACCAGCCCCGTCATGGTGCTGCGGGGGGGATTCCGCGTCGGAATGGTATGGACCGGGACGCCGCAGGACGTCTGGGACAGGGTGTCCGAATGGGCCGGTGTCGATAAGGATGACTTCGACGCCTACTACGCAGGTCAGTCGATAGCATATGCCCTAGAGATCACTGATGTCTGGGAATATGCCGAGCCGGCGGGACTTGCCAAGCTGAGGGGCCAATTCGACAACTTCACTGTTCCTCAGTCCTGGCGGTACGTGACGCCAGAGGAGCATGAATCCTTCAGTGAGATGGAGCGTGCAGTGGAAACCGGGGTCTGAGTGTGGTCGCCGGCGCGGTGCTTGGTGTGGGCGTGGCTCTTCAGGACTTCATACCGTTGATCAGGATCTTTTCTCTGCGTGTCGACATAGTCAGGTCGCCTGCGCGGTAAATTTTCTCTCCTACTTTTGCAACGTGGTTCGTGCCTCTTTCCGTTGGCGACGCTATTGGGTGCCGGCGATTGATCTCGAGGCCATGGTCCTTCTGGAGAGTGTGGTCACTGGCTTTACTCGGATCGTGGTCGGCCGTGTGTCCCTGCCAGTATCTTTCGGTGATGGTCGCCTAAGTAGGTTGGGTTCTGTGGCAGCACCGGCTCTGCCAATTCCTCGGACGGCGTCAGACCTCCGCGTACTCTTCGTGTTCGTCGACTACGGTGTCGCTCATGTGGGACAGGTACGGAGCCTGTTCCAGCGCGTCGATGGAGTCGTACGACAGGAATGAGCACTGCTTGTAGAGCGGTCCCCGGGCAAGCAGCGAGAATACCGGGCGTTGGACCTCTCGGGAGAACTTGTCCCATCTGCTCGCGGGCGCCACGATGTGAAGGCGGATGTCCATGTTGGGCTGTAGTGCCAGCAAGTCGGCCATTCGCAACAGTCCGGAGTAGACGGCCGTCGTGTGCTCGATTTCGAACGCTCGGGCCATGGATCGGTCCCTGAGCCACAGCACGTCGATGTTCTCGATGGTTGTGTTCGTCGCCGGGTCGAAGTTTTGCGGGAGCCTGTCCAGGACCTTGTCATGGCGGGCCGGCTGGATGAGTTCCATGACGCGGGCTCTGTCTTTTCTTGGCAGCCAGACGTGGAAGCCATCTCGATACCGACCCGGGCCGCTTTGGCCTGGTACTGCGTGGATTCCAGCTGGTGCTGTAGTTGGTCGGTTTCCGTTGGTTCTCCGTCGGTGGAAGGTTCTTCTTCCTCGGGGTCCGGGATGATGACCTCGACCTCGCCGGTCTGCGTGAGGATCGTCTGCTTCTGCCTGAGTTTCGCAGGTCGGCGTCGCTCAGTGGGTACGCTTTGGGGTTGGCCTGCTGGTTCTTGAGTAACTCCTCCAGGAAGCGTCCGTCTTCGTCTTCCAGGGTGTTGAGCGGTTGCCGGAAGAATCCGGTCCATCCCTGTTCCCCCGATTGGAACCGTTTCGTGATGCTCAGGGTCTGCCAGACCTCGGGCTCGTGGATGGGCACCGCCGACTCCGTGCTGAGGATGACGATTGGTTTGACGTTAAACCGGATGGGATACGGATCGGTGGTGCCGAACAGCGGCGTGTCGTCATTGAACGGGCCCGATTCCACTTCGAGGACGCCGCACCATCGCGACAAACGGGTCATGTAGCAGAGGAAGATGTCGCCGGGCTTGACTCGTTCGCTGGCAACGCGTCTTCGCCGTGCTGCGAAGCCAGTACGTGTGGCTCCGGCGTCTGTGAAGGCTTGCCAAGTCTCAGGGTTGCAGAGGTCGAGATGGTATTGCATTGGACACCTTCATGCGTTGGTCATCTGCTGCTCGGCCGGAGCTGCCTGTGATGTTCTTGCTGGATTTTAGCACCAACGCTGGGTGGCCACGCCGCTGGTTTCGCGGTGCTTTAGACGTGGCCTCAGCGTTTTGACCGTTATACCCTCCCCTCGGGACTCTATCCTTGACGGTTTCCTGCAAGCAGTGCGACTACACCGAGCTCTACAAGGGCGAGACCTCGACGCTGGGCAATATCCTGGACTTCTTCGTGGGCGGCTGAGCTGGAGCCGTGGGGTCGGGCCGGCAGTCCAGCGCTGTCAAGGCCCTTCGCAGGGGTTATGCTGACGCCGATGCGCCCTGGCCTGCATCCCCGGCAACCATGTTGACCTATTTCTTCCTGCTCATCTTCCTCTGGTGGCTGCTGCTACTGCTCGCGTTCGTCCCCGCCTTGGCGGTCGGACTGGTCTGCGCTGGGCGGATGGACGGCGTCAGTTGGGGCAAGGGGGTGCTGGCAGGGATTGCCGGCGGGTTGGTCGGTGTGGCCGGCTCGATGGGCTGGTACTGGGTCGAGGGATGGCTGTTGCGGGAATCCGTTGCCCTGGTTGGGTACTTCCTGCTGCCTATACCCAGCGGCGCGGCTGCTTGGGGCACTTGCCGTCTCTGGCGGCGTCGCAGTCTGGTCACTACCACGTGACCGGCCAGCCAGACTTTCGGGGCAAAGACGGCTATAAGGGCAACGCCTGTCACGCCACCAGATCGATTTTGCCGGTCTCAGTGGCAAATTCCCTTACCATCTGTTGAAAAGGCTGTCTGAGGGCGTCTGGTGCGTCAAATAGGCCCATTGGGGCGGAGGTCCGGATCATGAAAACACCTCGACTTCGCGGGTTTCTGACGGCGGCGGTCGTGTTGGTCTGCGCGGCGGCTGTCGCTGCTGGATGCGCCGGACAGCCTGACAATGTGGGTGGAACGGGAGCCGTGCAGAGCCAGGACCGCGATGGCAGCGCGTCGGTATCCAATGACTCGCCTGTAAGTGGACGTGCGACACTGACGTCCGGTGCGTCCGATGCGTCGGACGGCACTCCGGCATCGGACCGGGAGGGGCCGGGAGCAGCCGGGATTGAATCCGGTTCCGCGACTGAGCCGGGATTGCCGTCGCAGACGGGCCCGATGGGTCGGCTCCAGAAGGCGGTCGAATTCGAGGGGCCGGTGGCGGATGACCGTGCTGAGCTGGGTTCGCCGGTCCTCACGATTGATCTCTACGACGACAGCATCGCGTTCACCGTTGACCGCGTTGCCCCCGGCGCTGACCGGACGGTGGTGGAGCTGGACGGTATCGGCCTGTGGCTGGCTGAAACTCCTCACGATGGCGACTACATCGACACCTTCATCGTGCCGGTTCCGGCCGGTCAGACCGTCAGGTGGCGTGCGGCGTTTGTCGTTGACCCAGGTCTGGACGGCGCCGGTTACGCGATTGGCCCTTGGACTGAATGGAGCGTTTTGGAGTCGCCGGCGCATCCGCCGTACGCTGGCGTGACGCGAGCCGAGGTCATCACCGTGTATCCCGAGAGCCGCTGGGCCGACCTGATGGTCAGTCTCAGTGAGGCTGAGCGTCGGTGTATTCAGGACAGCCTCGGCGATGATTTTGAGCGTGTGATGACGTTGCCCGTGGTTTCGGACGGCGACGCCCAGCAGCACGAGGTGGACGTATTCGGATGCCTCTCCAGGGACAAGGCGGGTCGTCTGTTCGTGGCTATTCTCAAGGCGGATTACCCGGAACCGGTGGGAGCTTCTGCTGAATACTGCTTGACGGAGCTGCTGGCCCGCACTGATCTGGCGGAGTTGTACCGGCGTCAGATGGATATGGACGGCAACAGTGACGATACGGTTGTCATTGGCTTCTCGGATGACGTGGTCAAGTGTCTGGGCGATGGGTCGTTGAACGATGATGTTCCCGCGCCCAGCCCGTGAGCGGGGTTCTGATCAGCGTCCGGCTCCTCTTGATGAGTCCCGCCAACCCGGCTTCGTCACCATGGCGTGCTTGGTGGGGGCGGCGCTGTTGCCTTGGTTCGCCGTTTTCTCGGGAACCTATGGCCTGTACTTCTACGTCGTCCTGGCCGCTGTGCTGGTCGCGCCGTGGCTGTTGATCCCGCTGCTGCTGTTGACCTTTCCCCTTGCTGCCCTGCTGCTGGTGCTCATGCCGGCAGGGGCTGTTTACGCTGCCGTGCGTTGTCCGCCGCGGGGGTGGGCCGGCCGACTGACTATAGCGGGTTGCGTGGTGTCCATGTGCTTTGCCGTCGCCTACGGTGGCCTGATGGTGACAATCGGTATGGGGGAGGGGTTGGATTTCTCCCTGACCTGGCGCGTGTGCGGCCTCGTCGTCGGGTTTCTGGCAACTTTGCGGGCTTGGGTGTGGCTGAGGCGGTGGTCCAGTCGAAATTGAGCGGGCGCCCTACATGAGCAGGACGCCCGCTTGGTTCGGTTCAGTTGGTGGCAACTCTCTAGTCGTTGTCCCTCTCGGTCGCTGTGAGCCAGACGGTGACGCCGGTGTCCTGTGTGCGGATCGATGCTTCGCGGTCAGTCCCACCAGTCCCACGCCAGCTGGGACCCGTAGAGCCCCCGCTCCTCGCGGCGCCAGACGGTGGCCTGCGGCGGGAGGTTGGTGCTGACGTTGACCGCAGTGCCGCCGGCGTTGACGCTGGCCAGGCCTTGCTCCCCTGCGGATGTCCGGCCGGACCCGGCGCCGTCCACCACCGTCACCTTCACGCTGGGGCCACTGATCCCGTCCATGGGGTCAACGCCCCACTTCTCCCGCCACTCCTCCTCGCTCAGGCCCAATTCCTCCCACATCGGCACTCCCTCCAGGGCGCTGAAGGGAAGGCTGTGGAGCGAGTATTCGACCACCGCCGTCTCGCCGCCCTGGCACTCGGAAGCGTCCAGCTCGATGTCATGCCCCACGTTCCACGGCTCCGCGAACCGGTCGTCCGGCGGACCCCACCAGCCGTCATCCCAGAACGCCTTGCCGGGCGGTGGGTTGCCGCTGGGCAGCAGTATCCTGCCCTGCTGGTAGGGCAGCCAGTCGGTCAGGCAGTCCGGGCCCTCCCAGTGGGTGTACAGCGCCAGCGGCCACCGCGGGTTCCGGTTCAGGCTGACCCGGAAGCTGCCCGTGCCGCCCTTGGGCACCTCCAGTTCCGTCGGCGTTGCCTTGACCGCGCCGCCGGCCCGGTTCAGCGTGAACTGGATGGGCCGAGACCAGCCGCCGGCTCCGATGTTGTTCACGGCCCGCACCTGGAACTCGTAGGACGTGCCGGGTTGCAGGCCGCGCACCGTCACCCTGGTGGCCGCTCCGGGAACCCGGGTCGGGGCGTGGGCGTGGGACTGGTACTCGTAGTAGTCCACCGCGCCGCCGAGGCTGGGCGCGTCCCATTCCAGCGTCACGTAGTTGCTGCCCACCGAGTCGATGCGCAGGCCCTCCGGCGCGCCCGGCAGGTCGTCCGCGGGGTTGCCCAAGGTGGTGGTGCAGACCGAGTCGGCGAAGGGCCCGGTGCCGCCGGCGAAGATCGCCGCCACCCGGTAGCAGCTTCGCTCCCCCGGCTGCCGGCCGGTGTGCTGGTAACTCCGGCTGGCGCGGCTGTGTTGCAGCGTCTCCCACGGCCCGGATTCCGCCGGGGCGTGGTCGATGCGGTAGCCGGTGACCATATCCGCGCCGAATGCCGGCTCGTCCCAGGTCAGGTTGATGCGGGTCTTGCTGGCGGCCGGGCTCTCCGGGTCGTGCGCGGCGTACAGGTTGCGCGGCGGCCCCACCTCTCCGGGCGGAATGGCGAACACCCAGCCGCTCTCGTACGTGGAGGCGCCCACGGTGCCCTTCGCCTTCAGGCGGTATTGCCGGGGCTTCGACGAAAGCGGGTTGCTGGCGTCGGTGTGGGTGTGGGTAGTTGCGCCGGCCCCCAGCGTTGACTCGGTCGCCACCGAAGACCAGTTCGCGCCCCGGTCGAAGGACACCTCCAGTACGTATCCGGTGAGAGTTACGTCAGCAACAGCTTCGGGATCGGTCCACGTCAGGGTGACCGACGTGTCGCTGTCCACCGTCGCCATGAAGTTCCGGGGCGCGCCGGGCGCCGGGTATTCTTCCGAGGCCAGGGCGTAGGCCCAGTCGCTCTCCACCGTCACCTGCGCGCTGCCGCTGCCCACCGTGCCCGTCGTTCGTATCCGGTACTGCCGCACGGCATTGGCCCCCAGCGAGGTGTCAGTGTGGGGCAGGGTGGTCGTTGCGCTACCCGTTGGCGAGCCCGTCAGCGGGTCCCAGTTGACACCACCGTCCTTGGAAAACTCTGCTTCGTAGCCGGTGCGCGTCACGTTGGTCACGTCAGCGGGATGGACCCACGACAGGGTGGCCTGCGTTGCGCTGGACCCGGTGGCGGTGAACATCGTGGGGACGTTTGGCTTGGGGTAGGCGACGGTGGCGGTGGCCGTTGCCCAAAGGCTGTTCAGCGTGACGCCGCCCACCGTGGCCACCGTGCGGATCCGGTAGTCTCGGGCGTCGCCCGGCATCAGGCTGAGGCCGGTGTGGGCATAGGGGCTCGCGCTGTGCGACGTCTCCAGCGAAGTCCAGCTGTCGCCGCCGCTATCCGAAACCTCGATTTCGTAGCCGGACACGGTTACGCCGGTCACGGCGGTGGGCGCGCTCCAGGTCAGGTTGACCTGCGCGTTGCCGCTGGCCACGGCGGCGGCGAAGCTCTGCGGAGCGCCGGGGCGCATCCCCGAGGTTTGGGACCACGGCCCCGCCACGCCGGCCTCGTTCACCGCCCGCACCCGGTACACCGGATTGGCGCTGCCCGTAGCCCCCTTGTCCTGGTACTTCGTTTCCGTTACGTCGCCCGGCGCCGTAGTCATAGTCCAGGGGTCGGACGGACGCTCCAACTCGTAGTGGGTCACCTTCAACCCGTTGACCTGTTCCACCGTCTCCCACTGCACCAAGACGCCGGACGCGTCCGGGTCCATGACGGTGACCGACGCCGGCGTGCTGCCACTGACGCCGGCCGCGGCCGTCAGCGTCGCCTCGTTGTTATCAGCGTTGTAGTCGTACACCGTGCCCTCGTGCCAACTGCCGCCGTTTGTGGTGTCGGCCACGCAGGCGGCTTCAGTGGTGTGAGTCAGGGTGCTGGCGTTGCTGCCGATGCAGACCAGATAAGGGTCATAGACTACTTTCGCCGTTGCCGTTTCACCGGCGCTTACCCCGTCCACGATGAGCGAAACAGATTCGGAGAGTCCTTTTGATCTCCGGCGGTGGCCCCGTTCCAAATCACGGATGTCCCACGTCCACGTCGGAGGGTTGGCCGTGCTGTCGAAGGTGCCGGTCTCAGCAGGAAAAGTGGTCAGCCCGGTGGTCCCGGCGGGCAACTCCACAACGACTTGGCCGCTCTCTGCGTCCTCGGGTCCGTTGTTGACCACGACCACGGTGAACGCCACCTGGCTGGAGGTAGCATCTAAACTGGCGCCCCCGTCGCTCACGCTCAACTCCGCGATGGGGCCCACATGAAAGATGGTACGGCCAGTGCCGCTGAATACGTCGGGGTTGCTGTCACTGTCTGCGTCTATGGTCGCGTGTAGAAGATCCCCTGTGTAGTCCACCACATAGGTACCCAGCTTCTCAAACTCAAGGAAGCGAATGTTCGTAACAGTGCTTGGATCACTCAATCGGTATTGCGTGCTTCTCTTGCTCCTCCAGGAATTTGAACTATGCAAAGGCCACAAAGCGGTGCCGGTGGCCCTTGAACGGACCGAAACCTTGCCCGGTGGGTTGCCCCCATCCAACCCGGTTGCGGTAAAGGTAACCTGAAAATGTTGCCAGTTACTAAGATATTTGTTTATTGGAAATAGGTTCTGGCCAACCTTCACTCCGTTCCTAGTACCAGTAAAGTCGGGGTCCTCGTCGGTAGCGGTCTGCCACGAGACGGTAGTCCCGTCGGTAACGCTCCCGTTGTCAGCGTCAAACACCCGCCCGGGTTCATCCTTGACATGGATGATAGGCGAGACGTGGTGGATGTTGCCATCTATGCTGGTTAAGACTTCTACGTCCACCTCAGGTACGGTGTCGCAGGCGTTGGTCGGAACATCGCCGCGGCAGGCTTTGAGGGTCCAAACTGCGACGGTGCCATCTTGGAAAAGCGTCGCTGGCCCTGGGCCCAGGCACACTTTCGCCACGTTGTCCGATATGTCGTCGTCAAGGGGGCCGGTGCCGGGCGGGGGGTTCCCGGTCAGCGTCGCCGTCAGGCACTGTTCGTTCACGACGACGTCGGTGTCGCTTCCTACCGTGACCGGCAGGATCACGGAATGTGCCCGTACCTCATCCTCCCCAGCTACCCCGGTCCCGATGTTGAACTCGCCATTGCTGTAGCTCCACTTTGGGGATGACACGGTAGTCTGAAAACCGCCTTCGTTGCTGGTATAGTATCTACTTGGCGTGCCGACCGTCAGACCGTCGGTCGTTGCAATCTCAACCTTCAGGTCAATCGGGGGAGGAACCTCTGGTGAGGGCCGTACGCGTGGATACGTTGGTTTTCTACCTGCGGTGACGGTGAAATTGACGGTATCCCCTCGGTCCGGGAACCGGTTGTCCACCGACACACTGACCGTGTAGGCCACCCATACCTGTATAAAGTAGATATTTCTTGTGTTATGGGCGTATGTCCAGACCTGAGAGCTGTCGTTCTCCTTGTGGGTATCACTCTGGAAGGATGCCGTGGACACCGTCCCGGATATCTTATGCACTTTCAATCTGTTATTATAAACGCCGGAGCCACCAAAATGTCTTACTCTCGGAATAACCACTACGCGTTGCATTCCTCTGAGCTCGGGAATGGTCCAGCGGAAGGATGTTCCATCTACAGATATCCGCCCGACCGGCACTCGCACAGCCCTTGTCCCAATGCCCTCGAGCGTGAAAAGGCTTTGGATCTGGCTTTCGGTTTGTCCGAGAGGTTTCAGGGTCTCCACATCCACTTCCACTACTACGTCATAAGCGGTCCTGGTTCCGTGGTTCACAACGATAATGTGTACTTCGTGGGTCCCAGAGCTCTGAGGGTCTTCGGGAACTTCCAGGGTCAGGCTGACGTCCACGTAGTCACGGTCCTCTCCATGATGGGCGTGAGCGACGGGTCCGTCCCGGAAGGCGCCGGCTAGGACGGCGAAGACGGCGATGACTGCGATCAACGCAATCTGGAATTTCCACCGGGCGGACATATTGCGTGACCCTGCTGAGCCATGAATCAATCAGTTGGGACCGTCATCCAGGCGCGAACCGGAATCCAATGACCGAAATCGTCAATCATCGTTCCGGTTCTTTCACAGTGCCGGGCGTGGGATTTCAAGCGCGCAACTCCAGTGAGTTTGCCGCCGGGACCGGTGCGAGACACCGCCCCCGGCGACAGCTGGGTTAGTCGGACGCCGACCAGATCACTTTGACCCGGTTGGTCTCAATTCGGTGTCTTAGATTGCTTCCGTCCGGTTGCCAGAAGTTCATATAGTACGTGTACGTTCCCGCCACGCTCTGGGAACGCTCGAATGGAACCAATGGGCCGGTCATTTGCCGGAGATCAATGTCGTTGCGGTGCAGAGTCCTGATGGTGCGGTGCAACTGATTGATAGGAACCGGCGGGTTTTGTATTGCCACGGACAACGTCACCGTTTCTCCGACTGTGGCGGCGGTTTTGTCCACACTCAGCGTGGCGCTGTAGGCATCGACAATGTCAATCAGCCTGATCTGCACTTTGATGGTGTCGTCCACCTTGTAGTCGTCGTCATTGCTGTCAGTGTCCTTGCCGTCGCTCACCGCCAGGACAAGGTCGTACACGGGCTTGACCTCGTAGTCTAGGTTGGCGCCATCGGCCACTTCGATCTGTACGCCGTCCGAGACTTTGGTTGTGGTGAATTGTTCGTTGCCCTCCCCGGTCAGCGTGAATCTCAACGTGTCGCTGGTGTTTGGCTCTTTTACCCCCACCGGATCTCCGACCTTGGTGCCCGGGGCCGATCGCTCTTCGACGGAGCGGATGACCATTAACATCGGGTTCGTGTTGTGCCCCGTCGTCGATACCGTGATGGTGGCAGCGGCCGTGTCGTTGTGCGGGTTGGGGTCCAGCACCGGCAGGTTGTAGTCCTTAATTTCCAGGTCGCCCTGGTCGTTGGTTTCCGTAATCTCCGCGGGCTCCGTGCCGGAGATGGCCGCTTTGACAGCCAACTCCCGCCCATGGGTTTCCGGAGCCACCTTGGCCGTGATGGCTAGGGTGTTCGTCGCGCCGGATGCCAAGCTGCCGGCGTCCCAGGTGCGGACTCCGTCACCGTCGGCATCGGCGAAGCCAGCGCTGGCCGGCTCGTGGGACACGTAGGTCAGTTCCGGAGGCAGAGTGACGTTAACGTTGGTTTGAGGCACGGCGTCCGGGCCGCCATTGCTGGCGGTGATCGCGACGGTCACGTTGTCGGTAGGCTCGGGACTCTGCGGCGTCGCCGCAGCCGTGACACTGAGGTCGGCCAATGCGCCCACGTGGATGATGTATTCCCGGACGTCGCTGGACACGCTGTTGTCCTTGCTTACCGGCTTCAGACCGTCATCCCGGTTGGTAGCATGGTTGGGTTCGCCCCGTATGTGCACCTGCAGTTCGTAGGTGCCGCGGTCGGTGAAGAACAGCGTGGGCCGTTTGTACTCTCCGGGCGCTACCGACATCTCGACGCGCTGCACATCGGACGAATCCCAGAGGAGGCGGTTGTTCTTGTCGTAAGCGAGGGTGTACCTCGGGTCCTGCTTGTCGATATCGGTCTGGTGGACGTGGTCCAGCAGGTACTCGATTTCGGTGCCTGCCTTCCAGTCATTTGGATTCAGCAGGGCGGCGGAGAAGATGATGCACAAATCGTCGGCCGCGGCCGTGCCGTCGGGCGGGCAGGCCGGCAGCGCCCAGACCTTGCGGTCGCCCTCACCTTCGTTAGGACGGTCGTCGTCGTCGGTGTCCCGGTTTTCCTTGGCGTCGGCGTCCCACAACTCCTCGTATTTGGTCTCAGTATAGGGGTTGTCGTCCGCGTTCAGATTGATCCGGGCGGTGTTAGGGATGTGGATGACGGTTTTCGCAATGTCGATGCTGGACGGGGAGCGTTTGTCGGTGTCGATATATTCACCAGTAGGCTCACCGTCTTGATCCAATTTTTCCTTACGCGTGTGCGCCACCGTGGGCGGGCAGGAGGAGTTGGTCAATTCCAGCTCGACCGGGTTCCACCACACGTCGAACAGGGCGATGTGGCCGGAGGCGACTACGTCGGCAGCCGCTTTGTTGGGATTGCCCGTCTCTCCGGGACAGGGTTCTGGCGGGGCATGGCGCGGGGCGGTTGGCGTCTTGTCGGTTTGCTGGGGCCGCGGTTGGGCGGCGCCGTCGTCGGGGGTTAGGGCCGCGGTGGTGGCCTGTGCCGGCGTGCTGCCGGCCAGCAGCATCACTGCCGCCACGGCGAAGATGGCCAAAGCCGCAACCGCCGCTACGGAAAGTTGCAAACTTCTTCTTTTTGTGGTAGTCATTTGATGGTGAATCTCCTTTTCATGGGAGTAATTCGCTTTCGGGGGGCAGCCGGTGTCAGCCAACGCTGCTCCCCAATTTCATTCCGTGCCAGACTCCTGCGTTTTGGGCAGGTCCGGCGACGTTTTTCGACGTACGCGCGGATGGTCTCGTATTTCCGGCGTGTTCCTGGAGCAGGCCGCCTCCGGGGGCCGGCTCGGAGGATGTGAAAAAGCCTGATAATTCCATCGCCGGGCATGGAGCGGTCGCTCCGAAGCCTGGAAGGCCGGCCGGCTGCCGTTTTGCGGTGGCAAAGATCGGAGAGGGAGCCGACCAGCCGTGGTCGGCGGCAGCGGGGGCCGTGGTTCGCGCACCGGGCGCGGTGCGGCGATGGGCGAGGGAGGTCATCCTGTATTGTGTCCTTTCCCGCCGGCAGCGGCATTCCGCAGTGCCGGTGGGTGCCGCCATGTATGTTCGCGGCGTAATATGGATGTTTGCCGACCTGCCGCTGTTCCCGGCCTCCCTCCGTGCCGGGGCAGCGACGTGGCTCGTCAACGAAGGCGACTCGCCACGCGGTTCACAGTTCGGCGCAGCGCCGGAAGTTCCGGCAACTGCAACCCATCTGCAATGGGCTGTGGAAAGTTATACCAAAATCGGCCTGATGGCAAGTGGGATTGCTGGATGATTTACTAATACACATAACGTGTGTTTTGGGCCCGTACGCCCGTCGAGCGGATGCCGGTCTGGACTGGCTGCGGTGTCTTTGGGAGACCTGGCTGCCGCTCGTTGTGGTAGGCCAATGAGGTCATGTCAAGCGTAGCCGACGGGGCGACGCTCGCGGGATTATGTGTCGGAGTCAGTCGTGCTCCACCCGACTCTGGGGGGCCGATAGTGGTCAGTATTGGTTCACACTTCGGTGTATAATTCCCGCCGGCCCGTTTCATCAAAAGGTGATCCGGGTCATTTTTCTGCAATTTGAGGCGTGGTTTACGCCGGGAGAGATAACGTGGTGGATCAACTTTCAGAATGGGCGGATGGCGAGTCGGCAGCCCTGGGGGAGCGTTTGACTCGTCTGAGCCAGGCCAGTATGCGCATCAACGAAAGCCTGGAGTTCGACCAGGTTCTGCAGGGTGTTCTGGACTCGGCCCGCTCCCTCACCAGCGCCCGCTACGGAGTGATGACGCTCCTTGATGACGGCGGGATGGTCCGGGACTTCCTGTCGTCGGGCTTGGACGGTCAGGAGTCGGAGCTGCTGTGGCTGATGCCCGAAGGCCTGGCCATTTTCCGGGCCCTGACCAGTGTCTCCGAGCCCATGCGGCTGCCCGACTTGGCGGAGTACGTCCGGGGCTTGGGCTTTACGGAATTCACCATACCCCTGCCGGTGGATGTTTTCCGGTTCATGGGGGCGCCCATGTTCCACCGGGGCGAGCGGGTGGGGCACGTTTTCGTAGGTGATAAAGAGGATGGAGACGAGTTCAGCCAGTCCGACGAGGAGATGCTGGTGATGTTCGCGTCCCAGGCGGCGTTGGTCATCGCCAATGCCGGCGTGCACCGGGAGGAGCGGCGTGCCCGGGCTGACCTGGAAACGCTGGTCGACACTTCGCCTGTGGGTGTGGTGGTCTTCGATGCAGCCACCGGTATGCCCGTGTCGGTCAACCGCGAGGCCATGCGCATCGTGGACAGTCTGCGGGATGGGGATCAATCTGCCCAGGACCTGCTGCACGTAGTGACGTGCTTGCGCGGCGATGGCCGGGAAGTATCGTTGCAGGAGTTCCCCCTGGTGGAGTTGTTCCGCACCGGTGAGACGGTGCGTGTTGAGGAGATCCAGCTCACCGTGCCCGACGGGCGCAGCGTGAGCGTCCTGCTTAACGCTACACCCATCCGTGGTGATGATGGGCAGCTGGTTTCCTTCGTCGTTACGCTGCAGGACCTGACGCCATTGGAGGAACAGGAGCGGTTGCGGGCCGAGTTCCTCACCATGGTGAGCCGTGAACTGAGGACGCCGCTGTCGGCCGTCCGGGGGGCGGTGACTACGCTGCTGGAGTCAGGTGGAGATCTGGCTCCGGCCGAGATGGCCGAGTTCCATCGGATCATTCTGGACCAATCGGACCAGGCGCGCATTCTGATCAGCGACCTGCTGGACGTGGTTCACATGGAGACCGGCAGTTTGGCCATTGAGCCGGAACCTGCTGACATCAGGGGCTTGGTGGAGGAAGCGGGGGACAGGTTCAGGGATAGGGGAGGGAAGCATTCTCTGCGTTTTGATCTGGCAGATGATCTGCCGATGGTCATGATTGATAGACGGCGCGTGGTGCAGGTGCTGGATAACCTGCTCTCCAATGCTGCCGGCTGCTCTCACGAGAGTTTGCCCGTTATGGTGAGCGCGGAGCTGGACGGTGTCCATGTGGCGGTGTCCGTTGCTGACCAGGGTCGTGGCATATTGCCGGAAATGCTGCCGGGGATGTTCCGCAGGTACTCGCGGGCTTTAGACCGGGACACGGCGACCGTCGTGGAAGTGTCGGGGCTTGATCTGGCCATCTGCAGGGGCATCGTGGAGGCCCATGGTGGGCGGATCCGCGCTGAGAGTGGTGGCCCTGGCTTGGGGGCTAGGTTCACCTTCACACTGCCCATTGTGGAAGGGATGTTCGATGCCGTGCCGGCTCCACCGCTGCCGGCGCGGCGGGGTGGACGGAGGGCAAGAGACGTGGTGCGGGTGCTGGCTGTGGATGAAGATCCCCAGTCCCTGCGCTATGTGCGGGACACGCTTGCCAAGGCGGGTTACGCCCCTGTGGTCACGGGTAACCCGTCTGACGCGCTTCGCCTTGTGGTTGAGGAGAATCCTCACCTGGTGGTGCTCAACCTTGTGTTGGGCGACCGTGACGGCGTTGACTTGATGAACGATATTCTGAGGATCGCCGACTTGCCGGTGATCTTCCTGTCGGTCTACGGGCAGGACGACGCCGTGGTCAGAGCGCTGGACGTGGGCGCTGCCGACTATGTGGTCAAGCCCTTCTCGCCCACGGAGCTGACGGCTCGGATCCGGGGCGCCCTGCGGCGCCGCATGGAGCCCTTGGCGGTGGAGACTGCGCCATTCTACAGCGTGCTTGGACTGACCATAGAATACGCCAGCCGACGCGTGGTGGTTGATGGGGAACCGGTGAAGCTTACGGGGACGGAGTACGCGGTGCTTTACGAACTGGCGGTTCAGGCCCCGCGGTCGCTGTCCTCCAGGGTGTTGCTGCAGCGGGTGTGGGGGCCGGAGCGTTTGGGCAAGGCTTGGCTGCTGCGTGACGTGGTGAAGCGGCTGCGCCGAAAGTTGGGGGATACCGCGAGCGAATCCAAGTACATCATCAACGAGCCCAGAGTGGGCTACCGTATGCCCATGGGGTAGGCGGCGCAGGCTGGTCAGTCCTATATCCGGTATCCTGCCCACCTGGCCCAACCGGCCGCCCACCACGCGCCGGTGGTCACCAGCCCCCATGGCGGGGAACTGCGCTATGGTCATGAACAGCCGATACGCCCGGAGACCGTCCAGCACCGCCCGCGCCGCCTCCCGGGGGACGCATGCTCGTGGTCGTTGGCATGGACATCAGGTTGGACACGCTGACCAGGGGCATCAGCCCCACTATCCGCAGCAGACGCCTCTGTTCTTCACCCAACGAGCGGTGCGGCGTCATATCGGCACCTCCTGGCCTATGTCGTGTGCACATCCCGCTTCGCTCATCATGCGGCGCGGTCCGTCCCTCCCCTGACCCACCCCTGAGCCCCCCGCCAGCGGCGACAGCGAAGGTTGGCGCGACTGGGGACCGGCAGGGAACGGAGGCGAGGTCGAGGAACCTGGGCGCATCGGAGACGGTTATCCCGGCCGTTCCGCGCGACGTTGCCTATTGTTACGACCCCTGCGCATCCGGGCGGATTGAGCCGCCCAGGGTTCAGGTCCCCCAGCAGCGAGATTTTCACCGCTCCATTCCCTATGCCCGCGGCGACAGCGCCGGCAGTAGCTCGCGTCGCCAGAGTTCGCAGGGTGTGCCGCTGGAGACACCAGCGAATGCCCCGCGTGGGTTAGAATGGCAAGAACCGCTGCTCCAGGAGCTTCCCTCGATGACCACCTCGTCCGCGCCCGTCGAGATCTACTGCGTCAAGTGCCGGGCGAAGACCGGATCCAGGGACATCGAGGCCGTCACCATGAAGAACGGCCGCCCCGCCACCCGCTCCATCTGCACCGTCTGCGGCACCAGGAAGTTCCGCATCGGCGTCCTGCTTGGACCGCCGTCTCCGTGGACGGTTCCCACATAGACGTCGACCGCCACCTGTCTCTGCGCTGCCACCTGATCAACCTGGGCGGCTGCGCCGTCACCTACGGGAAGGATCCCGCCTGCGAATTGTTCAGCGTGCCCAGCCTGGCCGTTGACGACGAGGATTTGTACCTGCGCCCTCCCGAGGGCGCCTCAGGCGAGACCCTGATCGCCGGCCCGCTGCTGGGCGCGCTGCGCACCGTGCGGGAGGTGGAGCGCCTGGCTGACGCCGTCGAAAGCCTGCCCTCTGACCGGCCCGTACTGGCCCTGCTGGACGGCACCCTGGCCTTCTGGGACCTACAGCGCGGAGTACCCCCGCTACGTCGCCGACGTGCTCATCGGCGACCGGCTGCAACGCGCCCTGGCCCGCCTGCGTGAAGCATCCCGGGACGGCCGCCCCGTGGCGGTGGCGGCCTACACCTCCAGGCCCCGCACCACCGAGGCGGCCGGCGCCGTCCGTCTCATGCTCTGTGGTCAGGGCGACGCCCGCTGCAACGATCTCTGCACCGCCCGCCGTTCCGACCTGGCGTCCTGCGACATCGCCGCGGGCTTCGACGACCGGGAGGTGTTCGAGCTCGTGCTGGAGCCGGGCCACCGCTCGCCGCTGTACCGTTCTTCCCACCTGGCCGCCCGCTTCGCCCTGGGGTTGGCCTCCGGCCAGGAGTGGAGCCACTTCTACTACCTGAACGGCGGCACGGAGATCGCCCGCGTCGAGGTGCCCGACTGGCTGGCCCAGGACCCCGAGCTGCTGGCGGTGGGCCACGCCATGCTGGTGCGGCAGTGCCAGCTGGGCCTGGGCTATCCCGTGGCCATCTCCGAGGCCCATGAGCAGGCCGTCATCACCGGCCACGACCGGGAGGAATTCCGCCGCATGACCCTCATGCTCCTGGAACAGCGGGGCCTGCCCACCCCAGAGTCCGCCAAGTCCTTCTCCAAGCGCCGCCCCTGGGCGTGATGCGCTGATCAGAAAATGTTCTCGCTGCCGATGGCGGCGATGGCTTCCGACCGGTTGTCGGTCTTCAGCGCGATCATCGCGTGACCGGCCCCACGGCTCACGATGTGCAGGCTCTCGATGTTCACCCCCGCCTCCTTCAGGTTGCCGGCCACCACGGCTAGGGCCCCCGGTTCATCGGGCAGGCGCAGCACCAGCGCATCGTCGCTCACCGCCTTGAAACCGGCCTTGTTGAGCACGTACAGGGCGCGGTCGTAGCGGTCGGCGGTGAGGATCACCGTCACGTCTTCGCCCATCACCTCGGCGTTGATCGTCTCCACGTTGATCTCCTCGTCGGCCAGCACCCGGCTGATGTCGGCGATCACGCCGACCCGGTCCCGGGCCATCACGATGATGCGGTTCACGGGGTTGACCTGGTTCATCTCGACTCCCTCATGTTGCGGTGGCGGGACGGCCGTCGCAATCCGGTCCGCCGGCGCAGTCGCCCACCAGCTCGTCGATCATCTCGCGGGTCACGTGGGGCATGGTGATGATGTGGGCTATCTCGCCCTCGGGCGCCATCTGCCACTTGCGGAACACCTCCTCCCGCGGGCGCGGGAACACCACCGTGACCGAGTTCCGGTGCCGCCACGCCGGTATGCCCCGCTCGTTGAACTGTCCCACCGCATACTCGGCCACATCCAGCATGCCTGCGACCATCCGGCCGAATCCCTCATGTCCGTGCCGGGCGAAGGCGTACCAGATCATCAACGGGGCCAGCGCGTTGCGGGAGCCCGACAGCGTGGTGTCCTCCACCCCCACGTACTCGATGGCCCGTCCCACCCGCTCCACGTACGGTAGCCTGGTGAGTACCACCCCACAGGGCAGCGGAGCGCCGATCAGTTTGTGTCCGCTGACCGAGATGCTGTCCACCCCGGCGTCAAACCCGTAGGGCTGCGGATCGGAAACGAACGGCAGGATCATCCCGCTGAGAGCGGCATCGGCGTGAATGTAGTGGCTGGTTACCGCCTGCTCGCGCAGGATGTCCCTGATCCTGGGAATGTCGTCCACCGCTCCCCGCATGGTGGTGCCCACGTTGGCCATGATCACCGCCGGCACGTCCCGATTGACCCGGATCATGGCCTCCAGGTCCTCGTAGTCGATCTCCCCGTTCTCCTGCCGCCTGATCATGATGTGCCGCGCGTTCAGGACCCGCACGTTCTTCAGCACGCTGTAGTGGGTCTCCTCGGAGAAGTAGAACATCCCGTTGGGGTACAGCTCCCGCGCCAAATACAGGCCGTACATGTTGCCCTCCGTGCCCCCGGAGGTCACGTAGCCCCACGCGCTCTCCGGCTCCAGGCGCATCAGCCCGGCGAATATGCCGATCACCTCCCGCTCGATCTCGTGGGTGTTGCCCCAGAAATTGCTGGGATGAAATGGATCCCCCACGTTGTTGATCGAGTAGTCCAGGAAGGGCACCAGGGCCGAGTAGTCGAAGTCCTGGTTCACCGGATAGCCGACCTGCTGCCGCGTGGCGGCGTGAATGTCCCCCAGCAGACGCTCCAGCCGTTTCCGGATTTCCGGTTCCGGCAGAGCGGTCGGCATCGATATGGCGCTTGTCTGTGATGCGTCGGTCATGATCCCGGCTCCCATGGTAACAGGGCGTCCCCCAATCGACCGGCGCCGCCATCAGGCGGGAACGGCGGTTGGCAACCCGTTACTTACCCGGAGAGACCGACCTTTTTCAACCCCTGCCGAGAGCAAGTTCCTAGCTAACGCCGTCCAGGTAACGGCGACGGTATGAATATCCATCGCCACAGCCCGCGCCGGGGCCGGTGGAGGTCGGCGCCCGCGCTTCTCACGTGTCTGCCGGCAGATCGGGGACGATCATGGACCGGTATCCAACCCGGGCCGGCATCCCATCCAACCGGTGGTGGTCGGCGCCGTCTTCCTCAGGCCCCCAGGGCCAGCCTCGCCCATCATTCTCGACGACGAACAACCGCCCCAGCTCGTCCGGGGAACCGCTCAATCCCTCCAGCCCCGCTCGTTCAACCTTTTCAGCGGGCATAACCACCTGCAAACCGACGCGTGCGTCGCCGGCAACAATGCGTCGGCACCAAATCGGCCTTCTCCGGTGCCGATCAACCGGCGCTATTCCGGCATCCGGCCAATTAGTCCCACGGCGCGGGCCCTCCCCGCTACAATGGAACCACCGGTACGGCGACGTCATCTCCCGCCGTCAGGTCAACGCCATGACCCCCGCCCGCAACACCACCGTCAGCTTCGTCCTGGAGCTGCCCGATCCCGAGGATTTCCGACACACCAACCACCGGATGCCCCGGGAAGGGACGGAGCGGCAGCAGCAACGGGGGATTGGATGCCCCCCAGATCGACGAGACCTGCCGCACCGGTGAGATGCCCTCCATGCTTCCCGCAGCGGGCGGGTCCGGCGGCAACCGTCCCGGGCATCCCATCATGCTGCCGCCGGCCGGCAGGCCTGAATAATGATTCCAGCGCTCACGAGTTGCCCGGCGGGCAACAGCGTCAGAGCAAGGAGAAATCACGCATGAGCTCACGAAGAGGCCAAGAGAACGACATCCGCCACAGATGGCTCGGGCCACCGGCAGAAGCTCAAGAGATTGCGGGACCAAGGGCCACAACGGCGCTGGGTGAATTGGAGAGGCTAAGGGACGCGGCACAACGCGCGGAAGGCGAAAAGATCCGGAAGCGGCTGGCAATGTGCGAAGCGCAGGCCTCGTCCTACATCGAGAACATCTTCGACGACACCACCGAGCCGGGGAGTGGCAGCAACCTGCTCTTCCAAGCCATGGCACCCGCCCTGGCCTCGACGGACAGCAGGGACGTCCTGAAATGGCACCGGACGCTCATGGCGAGACATCCAGACCCCCGGATGCGACCCGGAAGGTACCGGGACAGCGGAGTGATCATCGGCGACTGGTTGCCGCCACACCACTCGGAACTCTTCTGGCGCATGGAGCAATTCCACCACTGGATGAACAATGAAGAGGAGCCGCTGATGAGAGCCATCTGGGGGCATCGGTACTTCGAGACCATACATCCCTTCGCAGACGGCAACGGCCGCACGGGAAGGTTGCTCATCCTGCAGGCCCTGCAGGCCCCGGTCGCCATCAGCCGGCATATCTGGTGGGACCGGCCCGTCTATTACCGCCTGCTGTCGTCGGGAACGTGGGCCGAGTGGCGGGACTGGATGCTGGAGACCATCATCGACGCCGCCAGGCTGTCCGCACAAGACCTCAGAGAACCGGCGGACGCACGAACGGATTTGGAAGCGATTACGGCGATGAACCGAGCGCCCTGAGAGCGGAGCAGCGAAGGACAGGATTCCATAGCATCGGCTGGCGAAATGAGCGACAGCTCACCAAAGGAGCTGCCATGACCAATCACAGCAACACGGGAAACACCCCAATCCAGGTCAACGTTATGTCCGATGGCAACATCGATATGCACCATCTTTCTCGTGCCGTACTTGGGGCGCTGGAATACTACAGGATTGGCGGGCAGCGAGGGGTGGACGCAACTCCCGACGAGGTCGAGGTGGGGAAAGCCGTCATCAACAGCGCCATGCAGGCCTTCGGCCTGGAATGCGCTTTGAAGGGCTTGCATCAAACACTGGGAATCAGCTTTCCCCGAACTCACGACTTGGTGGACCTCTTCGACGGCCTGCCCGCCGCCAATCAGGCTGAGATACAGGCGAGATGGGCCGAATGGGACCTGATGCCGGAACCTCGAACCATGACGTTCAGGAAGTTTGTGGAGGAGCATGAAAGCGACTTCGTGGCCTGGAGATACCTGGAGGGCAACAGGCTGGAGAATGCGCCTCTCGGGATGCTCGCCGCGATCATGGCCGTGAACGCCGTTACCAGGGATTCAAGCTGAGCCGCCTCCCGGCCTACACGGTGAGCAACGGCACCCATGGCATCGTGAGGGTCACTTATCATCCTCAGGAGGATCTTTCGGGCCACGCCGTGCTCCCAGGCGGAACACCAGCACCACGATGGCCAACAGGGCACACGTCAGCCAGAACCCTATAGTGCCTGCAAATAGTCCAGGGTTGGCCGGGTGTACTTCCGATTCCGCAGCTACCCAGAGGTACGCGCTGGCCATGGCGACCACGCCGAGGAAAACGCCCGGCCACCTTTTGACGGCAATGCTCCCCGAGTAGGCGGCTTCCACAATGACGATTGCGGCCACGCTCATGGCGAGCATTCCGGCCGACCATCCGGCGACCCCCGACGGGCTCTCCTCAGTCCCATCAGTGAGCAGGGCGTTCAGGAACACTATGACGGCAAATATCCCGGCGATCGTGTACCAGTAAACATCGATACGCCGCAGCCAATCTTTCAACTTTCTCATCAAGGGTCCTGTACTGGTGCTCCCCGATGCCCTTTTCTGACGTTAGAGGGCCCGTGGGTCAGTCGACCCTCGGAAAACGCGTCTCCGACCACGGGCGCGAGTCCCAAGCAGGCACCGGATCGATGCTGTTTAGCGGCCGATCAACGTAGAACAGCCACCAGGCGGATATCCACAACTGCCGGCGCCGGTATGAGCGAGTTCCAACAGCACCAGATCAACCAGAGGCTGCTCGGCCGTTATCGACGATACCTGGAGCGGCGAAGGCGTCTGTTGCCAGATCGGTCATGCGATCTGGCCACGTTTCCAAGCTGGCCGGACGCCACCGGTAGGGACGCCAGCGTCATGGGCCACCAGATGTTCCGTGGCTACGCCTTCCACGTGGTCAGCTCCACATCGGCCGTTCGAGGGGCGTCGGTCCCCCTGGGTCTCGCTCGGCGCACCGCCGCGGACAATCAACTGGCCATCCGCACCTTCTACGACTTCTGGTCCAGGCGGGCTGGTTCTCAGTAACACCAACCACAGCCCGCCCAGAGAGCGCAGTGCTCGGGCCCAGCAGGAAGCCCACGACCAGGCGTATCGCCAGCGCTGGCGGGCCCTGCTGCCCGTCATCCAGGCCAAGCTGGAGGCCGTCACCGCCGGCATCTCAACCATCGACACCGAGTTCCCGGCCAACGTTGAGCCGTTAGCGCTCGCCAGGAC
Source organism: Dehalococcoidia bacterium (assembly GCA_965203985.1). Classification (GTDB taxonomy): domain Bacteria; phylum Chloroflexota; class Dehalococcoidia; order Lucifugimonadales; family UBA3495; genus Bin87. The sequence goes on along the minus strand of CBDBDS010000006.1, from coordinate 81,104 downwards.
TGGGCCGAGTCGGCTCAGCGCTGCCTTACTTGCCGCCCAATTTCGTCCGCACTTCGTCAACTTCAGCGTTGCCCAGGATACGGAACACGTTGATGCTCTGATCCTCCACGGCTACGCCCCTGACGGCGTGGCGGCCGTTCTTCATCGTGACCAACTCCATGGAGTCCTCGGCGATGTCGACCTTCCGCTTGAGCTTCACCGAGTAAGCTTGCAGGGGCCATTCCATAATCATCACTCCTTCCGGTCGAGGTGGGTATAACGCCGGCCGGAGCAAGGACTTCCCCAGCGGCATCGCGGTCTGGTTTGCTGCTGGGAACGGGTCGCCCCGGGAGCGGCAGACCCTTTTACGCCAACCTTTGCTGACTCGTCAACGTGGCCGCGCTCCGCCACGCTCTGGCGTGGTTTGCTACGGTTGCAAAGATACTATTGCCGACTGGCCGGGGGTGGTGACGCCACGTTGCCTATCGGAAATGTGGTTGCGGCCGTATGATTGCGATGCGCCGCCCGGCGTGTTCACAACAACACGGTTGACTCGATGCACAAACGGGGCCGGCGTCATCGCAGTCCCTGGTGATGGGCGGCACCACCGTAACGTCGCCGCTGCCGTCTGGCCTGATGGTAATCCGCCAGCCCACGTTGCTGCCTTCCTCCGGTCCCTTGACCCTCTTGACCGCTCTGTTGGTCACTCGGAGGTCCTTCGGCTCCATCCCCTGCCTCCGGCCCGATCGCCGCACCCAAGATTGGAACCGGCGTTCCGCTGTGGCACAGTGAGCCAGGCGGGACGTTTCGATGCCCGTGGCACTATGGGTGATCTCACCGCAGACCTTCCGCCGGGGAGGCGGCCCATGCCGGAACAGCGGAAACCCATCGTCACCGAGCTGGCCCTGGCCGACGCCCTGGACCGGCTGGTGAACCTCATCGAGGAGCTCAGGGCCGACGCGGACCTCCGCGTGGAGATCACCACCGACGAGACCTCTCTGGTGAAGCTCGCCTTCTCCGGCACTCCTGACGTGGGCTTCGCCATGCGGCGGGAGGTCAGGGACCTTCCGGCCGAGGTGATCCGCCGCGTCTGGAACGAGGGCCTCCGCGACTACCAGATCATCCCCCGACGCCACCGCGCCCGCTGATACCGCGGCGCCGGTCAATCCAGGTAATCCCGCAGCCGGGCCGACCGGGCCGGCTGGCGCAGCTTCCGCATCGCATTCGCCTCGATCTGCCGGATCCGCTCCCGGGTCACCCCGAACACCTTCCCCACCTCCTCCAGCGTCTGCGGCTGGCCGTCATCCAGCCCGTAGCGCAGCCGCAGCACCCGGCTCTCCCGGTCCCCCAGCCCATCCAGCGCCTCCCACAGCTGCTCCCGCAACAGGTTCTCCGACACCGCATCCTCCAGCGCCGGCGCGTTGCGGTCCTCCACGAAGTCCCCCAGGAACGTATCCCCGTCCTCTCCCAACGGCAGATCCAGCGACACCGCCTCCCCGGCCGCCTTCCGCGCCCGCATGATCCTCTCCACGCTCATCCCCAACGCCTCCGCCAATTCACCCTCCGTGGCGTCCCGTCCCAGCTCCTGCGCCATGATCCGTTCCTGGCGCGTCAGCTTGTTGATGGTCTCCACCACGTGCACCGGTATCCGTATGGTGCGACCCTCGTTGGCCACGGCCCGGGTCACCGCCTGCCTGATCCACCAGGTGGCGTAGGTGCTGAACTTGTAGCCCCGCCGGTGGTCGAACCTCTCCACGCCGCGGATCAGCCCCAGGTTGCCCTCCTGGACCAGGTCCAACAGCGCCATCCCCCGGTTCTGGTACTTCCCCGCCACGCTGACCACCAGCCGCAGGTTGGCCTCCGCCAGGTGGTCGTGGGCCTGCTTCCCAGCCTCACGGGCCCGCTGGAAGTGTCGGACGATTTCCCCATTCACCGCCTCCATCCGCTGGCTCAGCGACGGGTCCCCCAGCATCCGGGACAGCAGGGCCAGGGTGCACCGGTCCCGATCCCCTGAGCATTCGGGATGCAGCTCCGCCCACACCGGCACGTGGGCCATGGCAACTCTCGCCGCCGCCCATGGCAGCGCCCGCGTGTCCCGTGACAACGCCACGATGCGCCCTTGGGCGTCGTCCTCGGTCATGTCCAGTTCCAGGGCCACCCGCTCCGCCAGCTCGGGGCTCATCACCCCGTCGATGGCGTCCCTGAACCGCGGGTGCGTACACACGTCTTCCAGCGTGGGTGCGTCGTCCAGCTCCAGGTGGCGCGCCACGGCCCGAGCAGTCGGTCCGGCGCCGGCAACGCGGGCCAACAGCAGCATGGCCTTCTCCCAGGGCGCAACCGTCGGCTCACCATCGGCGCTGGCATCATCCACGCCGTCGCCATCGCCCAAGCCCAGGGCCAGCTCCCGCTGCAACTCCTCCAGATGATTGGCCAGTTCAATCTTTGACGCCAGGTCCCGTTCCTCCGCCGCGGTCAGCAGCCCCACCCGGCCGATCTCACGCATATACAAGCCCACCGGATCGTCACCAACCTCGGCGTCCACGACAGCGGTCTCCGCCTCTGGCTGGCCCCAGTCCGCCTCGACGGCGTGGACGTCCGTTATGGCGGCCTCGGCCTCACCAGCCGGATGGTCGTCCTTGGCGACATCGACCGCATCTTCCTAAACCGAAGCCAAGGTGAAATCTACATTTGCTTGGCCGGGAAGATCGGCTCGGGCGCTGCCGGTCAGTTCTGCGGCGCGAGCCTGAAGGATGGTACGACATCGTCGCTTGACTTCTTCCCGACGGTGGGCCAGATCGGTGAAGAAACCGCCCACTCTGTCCCGCACTGCGGCACGGGTCCCCAGGCACAGGTTGGCGGTTGCCTCCTGCCGCACCCAGCCCCAGATGGCGCGATTGGTCAAAAATCGGGGCGTTGAAATCCGGACTGTGACTGGGTAAGTTGACCAGTCGCCGGTTCAACCCGGGCGTGATCAGACGTGATTTCTTCATCCAAATCGTAGGCGACTACCTCAACGTCTACGACCTGACCAACGCGTCGACTATCGATAGCCCTGCTCACACGACGTTCCAGTGCCTGCGCATCCACATTCCAGGGAGGCCTTCGGCGATCAGCGGGTAGTTCGTCGGCTGACAAATCAGTTCGGGTCCCCGCTCCTCGAACCACTTTGAATCGGCCTCCACGTAATGATCGCCTGCCGCCGCATATTGACGCCCTTAACTGTCAGACCTTGGCTGGACTCTTCCAGCAATTCATCTGCCGCCGCGCTCAGTCTTTCGTCTGCATCGGAGCCTTCCTGAACAAACAATCTTCGTCGAAGGTCCTCCAGCGTTGAACTGCGGTCTGCGTTCAATACCGGAACTTCAGGACTGAGCATCGTCACATCGGGGAATATATCCATCGCCCACAGGAGATTCAGCAATTCCGGGACGCCCGGCAGCAGCGTGAGTCTCTTGCCGTGCACGCGCTCGTAGAACGGAGCATATAGCGCACTTGGTGTCTCGATCATCTCCAGGATCACCACGCGGTCCCTGGCGCGTTCTTCCAACTTCCTTACGAACGGCGCGGCGTCCAACACGTGATGCAACGCCCAGGAGCAGAGGGTTACGTCCGCCGAGGGAACTTCCACCTCCTCCCACCGCTCGTGGATGGCGGTCACGTTGGTAAATCCGAATTCCGCCACGCGGGTTCTTAGCAAATCCAGCGACTCTGCGGAGGGATCTATTACGGTCACCCGCTTGGCGCGCGTTGCCAGGGGCAGGGCGAAGCGGCCCGCGCCGCCGCCAACGTCCAGGACCTCGGCGCCTTCGCCCACGACTTTATAGAGGCCGTTGAGCGCGGTATCGTCGGTACGGTACGGATCCAGTGGCCCGGCGGCAAACACAGGACGGCTGTGACCGTTCTCCTGTCCTTCCATGCGGATATCTGCCATATCCCGATCAAATGCCAGGACCTGCTCGCGCCATGCTTCAATAGCTGAGTTCACTTTCGTCATCTCCTTGAGATCCGATTTGGTTGAGAGGCCGATTCCTGCTGACAGACTCCGGCGCGGGTTGGTTGTGCGACCAGTGCGCGATCCTCCACGGGCTCAAGGCGCAGCCTCAGCCCCAAGGCATTGGCGACCTTCAGCAGTGTAGCCACGGTGGGCATGATCATCCCTTGTTGGTCAGGTATGCGGGGCGGCCCTGGTGAGCCAGGGCGTTGAAGAGGTCGGTGGCGGCGTTTCGCTCCAGCCATGTGGCAATCCGTAGGATTGGGTCAATCAGGCCCTCGGTTGACCGGATCTCGTTGAACTGGACACTCATGACGTTCTGCGGAGGCGTGCCCTCAGCGAGCAGGCCATGGATGGTCTGCAGATGGACGGCGTTTCCGTTGGCTGGTTGTCTCCCTCTCACGGCGATGATGGGTGTTATGCCGTTGTCGAGGAGCCTGCGCGCTTGGCCGCTCAGGTGGCGGCGGTCTCCGGGCGCATCAGGCGCTGGGGCGTCGTTCCACCAGGGGTTGAGCCGGTGTAGGTCTGCTACCGGTTCATGCGAGAGCAGCGCTGGCGTGTGGATGGTTCGAGGCGTGTTCATCTCGCTCCTGGGGCGGCGCGATGCTTTGGCTTCACTGCATCTGGTTCTTCATCTTCATCCCGCTGGGTAGCGCTGGCATCGGCTTTCTCCGTGTAATGGCGGTCCGGCCAGCGCCTCAGCCAGTTCGAGCAATTGCTCCCGGTTCATCCGCTGGTTTCCCCACTCGGCATGGTGGAGGCTAAGGGCGCCCATGGCCCGTCCACGGTCTTGTCGCTGTAGGACTCGGACGTGATGTCCACCCCACATTCGGCCAGTTGGTCTTGGTTTCGGCGCCGGAATCCGTTCAGCCATACCGGGTCGAGGAGGTTGCCGTCACCAGTGTAGAGGACCTCGATGCGGTGGTAGGGGTCGCCGAACTCGTCCTCCGCCGGCGTGATGCGGATGGCGTCGATGGTGATCTGGTCCCCGAATCTGCTGCTCAGATCCTGCCGAACTATATCTGCAACTTTCTGTTCGGCGTCTTCGCTCAGTCGCCGTGCGGTCGCCATGACGGTCTCCTGTTGGCGTGTTTACCGGTGCGGCTTCTCGCTTGCCGGTCATCACGATCAATTGGGCTGGTCCCATCGCGGCGATTTGCACTTGGGGCAAATGCGCGGCTTCGGGTCGTTCGGCCGGCGGGAAGCCCATGTGTGTGAACACCTGTCGCACCGGTAGCCCGATATTTGGATGGTGATCGAGGCCATTCTGCTCCTGCCTTTTCGTCTGCCTGGTGGAGGCGGTCTTAACTCTGTAGGTAATTTTACTGAGCCACTGATTCCGAGGCAATGTGCAGGGCATAGCCGTTCACACGCATCTTCGACGCTGGCGATGCGGATTGGCGCCGGCGGCGTGGGGCGTCTGCCACGTGTTGTCTGCTGAGTGCTGGTGGTCACTGTTCAGCTCGCGCCATTCATACGGTCGCTGGTGGATTGATGACAGCGAGCCGTTGCGGATCGCACGGGCGTGCTAATAGTATCATTGCCATGAAATTCTGCGAGAGTTCCAGGATCACGGGCTGCCTGCTGGTCACCCACCTGCCGGTCAAGGCTGAGCTGCAACGCCGACCGGAACTGGCTGGCCGGCCTTTGATCATCACCACCTGCGGGAACAAGCGCCCGGTCGTGCGGGACGCTTCCGCCGAGGCAGCCGGCGTAGCCGCCGGGCAGAGCGTCGCGGCAGCTCTATCCCGCTGCGCTGGCGCCGTCACGCCGCCGGTGGACGCCGGGTATCTGTCCGAGGTCAACAATGCACTTTTGGCGGCACTGTGGGACGTGGTTCCCACGGTTGAAGCGTCCGGCTGGGGCGTGTTCTACCTGGACCTGACGGGCATGGCCGGTATATACGGCGGGACGGACGGGCTGGTCCAAGCACTGCTGTCAGCGGGTGAAGAGTGGCTGCGTCCCCGCTTGGGCGTCGGGATGGGCAAGTTTCCCGCCTACTGCGCAGCGGCACGGGCGGAGGCCGAGGGGTGGAAGGAAGTTCCTGCCGACGCGGCCCGCTGGCTGACGCCTTTGCCAACGTCATGGTTGCCTCTTGGCGGCGACGCCATAGAACGTTTGCAGAATTTCGGCGTCCATACCCTGGGCGACGTGGCCAATCCGCTCGCCTCGTCGTTGGCGGAGTTCATGGGGCCGGAAGGTACAAGGGTGTGGCGATTGGCCCGGGGCATCGACCCAGAACCCGTGATTGCCACTCCGTTGCCGGAACGGCTCTCGGAGCGGCTGGAGTTCCCCTTCCCGGTGGACACGGTTCCGGCAATCGAGGCCGGCGTGAACTCGCTGACGGAACGGTTGTGGCGCTCGGCATCGTTGCGAGCGCGCCGCGTGGGTGAAACAACTCTTCAAGGGGAACTGCTCTCCGGCGGGCACTGGCGGTTTGAGCGCACGCTGCGACAGCCGGCCAGGTCAGCGGAAGCCCTGGCCCGCGCCCTGCTGGCCGGCTTGGGCGCTCGGGACAGCACCGGCGGCAGTCGCTGGCCCGATGCTCCTCTTCTGGACCTGTCGCTGACCGTCGGTGACCTCACCGCCGAAACCGGGCGCCAGGCCACCATCTGGCAGCGCGAGCGGGTGGCGAACATCGGTGACGTGGCCGGAGTGGAGCGGCTGGCGGCCATGGTTCCAGGATCCGCGCTGCCGGAGCGACGGTGGGCATTGGACGCATCGCTGCGGCCACTGAATGTGCCGGCCAAAGCGTCCGTTGAGCCCGTGGGCGGCGCTCCCCGACGGGTCAAGACAGGTGATAGATATTGGCGGCCGGTGGAACAGGTGGTTGACCGGTGGGAGGTGGACACCGAGTGTTGGACGCCGGAGCCGGTGAACCGGCGCTACTGGCGACTGGCTCTCACCGACGGCGGTCTGCTGACGGTTTACCGCGATCTGGACACCGGCGATTGGTTCCGGCAGGGTTACTGACGTGACCCGCGTTGCCGATTGCGTGGAGTTGCGGGGACACAGTTGGTACAGCTTCGGCGCCGGGGCGTCTTCCGTTGCCCAAATGGTGCAGCAGGCCGCCGGGCTGGAATACCCGGCTCTGGGCTTGACCGACGCATTCAATCTTTGCGGAGCGTTGGAGTTCAGCCGGCAGTGCCGGGACGCCGGGGTTCAGCCCATCCTGGGCGTTGATCTGACCGTGCGCGACCCGGAGGGCGACGGCATCGTTTCCCTCATCGCCGAGACGGGAGAGGACTACGCCAACCTGTGTCGGCTGGTGTCCCTGGCCCACGTGACCGGCGGTCGAACCGAGCCTGTTCTGGACGCCCGTTTCATGGAATCCCACGCCGACGGCCTGCTCGTCCTGCTGGGTGCGCCGGATAGCATACTGGCGCGGCTGGTTCAGGATGGCGAGTGGGCGCCGGCACAAGCCCGGGTGGAGCGTTACTGTGGCCAGTTTGGGCGTGCTCAGGTCTTTCTGGAATTGCAGCAGCACCTGGCCTACGGCGACACCGCGCGCAACAAGCGGCTGAGCGAACTGGCAGGGCGTTGCGATGTGGCAACCGTCGCCACCAACGAACCGTGGTACCACGGTCGGGAGCGGAGCCGCTTGCATGACGCGCTGACCGCAGTCCGTCTCAACCGTTCGTTGTCCGACGCGCGGGAAAGTCTGAAGGTGAACCGCCAGTATTGGCTGAAGTCCCCACAGGAGATGGCGGCCCTGTTCCGTAGCCATCCCGACGCCGTTGCCAACACCCACGCCATCGCCGAACGCTGCTCCGGCTTCAGCCTGCCCGACTACCTGGCCGGCCGTTACGCCTACCCCGACTGTCCGGTTCCGCCGGGCTATGACGCCCATTCCTGGCTGCGTCGTCTGTGCGAGGAGCCGGCGGCCCGGCGCTACGCGCGGGTTGACCGGAAGGTTCAGGAGCGGCTGGACCAGGAGTTCGACCTGATCGGCCGACACGGACTGGCCGGATTCTTCCTGGTCTATCACCGCATCGTGGAGCTGGCTCGCGAGTGCATGCTGGAGCTGGGCTACGGCCACACGGAAACTCCCCTGGAATGGCTGCCGCCGGGGCGGGGCCGTGGTTCCTCGGTGTCCATGCTGGTGGGCTACCTCATCGGCCTCTCCCACGTTGACCCGGTGGAGTACGGCCTCGCCCTGGACCGCTTCCTGTCCTCCGAAACCGCCGTCGTTCCCGACATCGACCTGGACTTCCCCCGCAACATCCGGGAGCGGCTCATCCTGCGCATCATCGAGGAGTGGGGCTGGGACCACGCCGCCCTGGCCGGGATGATGCCCACCTACAAGGCCCGGGGCATCGTGCGCGACCTGGGCAAGGCTCTGGGCCTGCCCGCCGACGAGGTGGGCGCCCTGGCCCGAGGTCTGGAAACCGATTCCCCGGCGGAGCTGTCCGCCTCGCCCACCCTGCTGGCCCGTTGCGACCGGCCCGGCTGGCGTGATCTGCTCACCCTGTCGGAACAACTGGCCGGCTTTCCCAAGGGGTTGGCCCAGCACCCCGGCGGGATGCTGGTTTCGTCCACGGCCCTCACCGACCTGATGCCCATCCAACCTTCGGCCATCGGCGGCCGCTACGTGGCCCACTGGGATAAGGACAGCATTGACGACGCCGGCGTGCTCAAGATTGATCTGCTGGCGTTGGGCGCCCTCTCTCAGATGCAGCAGGCCGTCCGGCTGGTCAGAGACCGCTCCGGCGTCGAGCCCGACCTGAGCCGCATCAATTACCGGGATCCGGAGGTGTTCGCCGACCTGGGACGGGGCGACACCGTGGGCGTCTTCCAAGTGGAGTCCGCCGCCCAGATGCAGACCATCGTGCGGATGCGGCCGGAGGACATCTACGACCTGGCGCTGGAGGTGGCCGCCGTGCGTCCCGGCGTGGGCGCCAACGACGGTGTGGCCGAGTTCCTGCGGCGCCGGGAGGGCATGGCCTGGGACTACGACCATCCCCTGGAGCGAAACGCGTTGGAGCGGTCCCTGGGGGTGATCATGTTCCAGGACCAGGTGGTGCAGCTGGGCATGGACGTGGGCGGCTTCACCGCCGCCGAGGCCGACCGGATGCGCCGCGCCTTCGGCCGTCGCGACGGACAGCGGCTGGTGGCCCAGTACCGGGAGCGGTTCGTCGCCGGCGCTGCCGCGCGTGGCGTCTCGGAAAAGGTCGCCGATGTCATCTTCGGCAAGTTCAACCCGCACTACATGTTTCCCGAGGGCCACGCCGTGGCATTCGCCTTCACCGCCTACCAGATGGCGTGGCTGCGGAGGTATCACCCGCTGGAGTTCTTCGTGGCCCTGTTCAACGAGCAGCCCATGGGCTTCTGGGACCTCGATACGCTCAAGCAGGACGCCCGCCGGTTGGGCCTGCGGGTGGCCCATCCCGACGTGAACTTGTCCGAGCTGCTCTGCACCGCCGAGGGCGACGACACCCTGCGCCCGGGGGCTGACCTTCGTCAAGGGCGTGGACAATCGCTTGGGTGAGACGCTCCTGCGGGCGCGGGAGGCCGGCCCGTTTGCCGATTTGTCGGACCTGCTGGCGCGGTCGGGTTTGCCGCGACAGGCGCTGGAGAACCTGGCCCGCGCCGGCGCCATGGACTCGCTGCCCCACTGCAGCGACCGTCGCAGCGTCCTGTGGCAGGTGGGCGCCGGCTACGTGTCCGGCGTGCGACGCGGGCAACTGGCTCTGCCCCTGCCCGCCGCCAATCCTCCGCCTGCTCTAACCGGGGCCTCCCAAGCTCAGAGGATGCTGGACGAATACGCCATGCTGGGCCTGTGTCCCGACGGCCACGTGATGGAGCTGGTGCGTCCCCAGTTGGGATCAGACGTGCTGACCAGCGACGGCCTGCTGAGCTGTCGCGACGGCGACGTGGCGCACATGGCCGGCCGGGTGGTCAGGCGTCAGCGGCCCCTGGCAGCCGCGGTGTTCCTGACTCTGGAGGACGAGTACGGGCTGATACCCCTGGCCGTTTGGCCGGCCCAGTGGGAACGGCTCAAGGGCGCGCTGCGCCGTTCCCTCGTCGTGGTGGAGGGTCGGGTGTCCCGTCGCGACGACACCCTCAACGTGGCGGTTCAAACGGCCTGGCCGCTGGCGCTGGACCTCGATTACCGCCACGGCTGGCGGGACTGGCGATAGCATCGGCGGAGCGTAGAAAGTGCCGTTGGGATGCCACAAAGAGATTAACCGAACCAGTCAGGATAATCCCCGCCCTGGCCAATCGCTCAAACCCCGTCTTTCAGGCAGGGTTTCGCGCCGCCTGGCGATATTGCCGCTCAGAACCGACGCCGCGACGTTGGTCCAGCGGCCCCTCTCGGCTATGACGCCCGTTGGGAATCGGCCACTACCGAATACAGCGGACGCGCCCGCTGCGCCTCTCGCGTTCTGCTGATCCACTCAATCCAAGACGGATCGCCGAGATTGCCTCCATCTTCAAAATAGCGCTGCGGCGGTTTTCCCGCCATCGCCGGACTGGCCAGCCAGCCGTCGGGAGTCCAGACGTACAGCCACTCGGGGCCCGGTCCCCAGTATTCGCTGAAGAATGCTTCCGTGCCGCCCTGGAACAAGTAAGGCCGGCAGTGTTCCCAAGGGTAGCCGCGATCCCGGTGATAGGCTTCGCATTCCTTCGGTTCGGCTTCCAACCACACGATGGACCCCAATGCTATGAGTTCGTCGATCAGGGGCTCGTCGGAGTAACGCCCCAGCAGAGCGGCTCCGGTTTCGTCCGGGTAACAGCCGCGGGCGCAGAGGATCGCTTTGCCGTTCCCTTGCCCGTTAACCTTGCCAATGATGCAGCGAGACGCCACCTGGATCATTCTCCTTTCGCGTGACGCGGTCCGCCGCGGTCCGCCTCGGACTCCATATCAATAATCGGGACACCGGCGCGATGATGCCGCGAATATATCTCAGCAGCGGTCACGTCGGCAATTGAATCGGCGCCGATTTTCCGTCATGCGCTGCACTTCCGCCGGGGCGAGACGCTTGATGGCGGCCATTGTACTAATCCTTGACCGATATGCGGCCCTGACATTGTTGCTGACGGCGTGTGCGGGCGCGTGGCAGCCCGGCCACTGAAAAGCCGGCCTGCGGCTTCGCACAGCGCCGTGAGGTGCCGTTTGATTTTGCAGGACGATATGCTCTAATTCTGTGGAGACATCCCGCAAAATCAAACGGCACCGATAAGCGTCATCCTTGTTGATGTTGTCCATGCTACTACCTCCGGGATGTTGCTGGACGGCAGGGTCTGGGAAGCGAGGTCTTCGGCGGAGGTGAGGTAGCCACGGCCTTGGGCCCACTCGTCGTGCTGCGGAAGCCATCAGCGCTTTTGGTATAGTGCTTCGATGAAAATCGTCATTAGGTTGTATATCCTGACGCTGTTTGCCGCCGGGATTTGGATCGCGGCCGTTTGCTGGTTGGTGGAAGCCTTCGCGCTGCCCGTGGCATGGGCCATGCTGATATTTTCGGCGGCCGTATCAGCTTATCTGATACTCTCGATTCATTGGATGCCCTGCCCGCCACACGGGAACGCATTCGTTTGGTTCTGGGTCCATTTCCACACTGTTTTTTTACCTATCCTGTGGGAAAAAATCGGGTGCAAATTTCGTCGTTATGGGGATCTGCTCCTACTGGGATTATTCTTCGTCAGTATAGTCATGCTGGTTGTTGCTCAATGGGTCAGACCCGATCCATTCTACGAGTCCTTCATCGGATTCGCCGGCTTGTTGATGGGATTTGTTACCAGCGTCTGGAGCAGGGCATTAAGGCCCAAAGCGGTTGGCTTAATAGCACTCTGTAGTTTTGTCATTTACGTGTTCCCGGGATCGCTGGCCAATTTCTGCGTTGAATCTAGCCGCCATGCATACGCTCTATGCGGCACTGTAGTCGGTCTCCAAGATTGGTCGAGCTTTTACCTCGGAATCGGTTTAGCTCTAATGAGTGGCACCCTTCCCCAACTTTGGCCCCGCAAGAAGCACCACAGGCGGGTATGACGTCGGTCACCTGCAAAGTCGCCACAGCGATCCACATCCATTGATCCCTAGAAAGCGGGCCGGAAAGCCTTGGTTGGGAAGAGCGATAGCGCCAGAGTTGGCGACCTGAGCCAAGCCTGCATCCAGGCTGGCAGAAAGTGGCCGTCCAAGCCGTGTTCGCCGCCAATTTCAGCGGTGGTGACGACGCCGTCGGGGTTGTCGCCAGAATCACCGACCACACCGGTTTGGTTCGCCAGCAGGGTCAAGTTAGCCATCGTGGCCGCCAGGTACAACTAGAACTTGGTCTTGACCCGTCCGAAGTAGCGCGCTTGCCGGATGCCCAATTGCTCCAGTCGAGCCAGTCGATGCTCGGCCACCACCCGTAGTTGCCGGTACTGATCGTAGTCGGCGCTCTGCTGCAACGCCCGGGCTTCTTGCAGCAAGGCCTCCTGCGGGTGGATCAGCACCTGCCGTCCCTGCATGCCTTTGGCCGCAAAGCATCGGGACCGCAACAGACAGTCCTGGCACACCGCGCCGTCGAACCGGAAGGCTTGCAGCCGATGCACCGTCCCAGTACTGTCGGTGCGTTTCCCCGCTGGCACAATGGTGCGGGTGATCTGACCCGCCGGACAGGTACAGCTTCCCGCCACCAGGTCGATGCCGAAGTCATCCTTGGGGAAACACTTCCGGTTGGGACGACCCGGCACTCGGGCCACCAGCTTGCGCCCGGCGTCGGCGAAAGCCTGGCGGGTGCCGCCGTCGCCATAGGCGGTGTCCCCCATGGCTTCCACCACCGCCACATCGGCGCTGGCCTCGCTCTGTTCCACCAACTCCAGCGCCCCCAGATTGTCGGCAGCGTTGCCCGGCAGCACGTCCACCGCGGTGATCAATTGACTGTCGGTGTCTACAACCACCGCCGCCTTGTGCCCGTCGAAGCGCTTGCGCTTGCTCTTGTGGCCGTGGCGCATTTCAGGATCATGCACCGACACCATCCGGTCCTTGCTAACTCCCTCTTTCAGGCTCACTCCCTCGCCGCCGTCAGCATTGGCATCATCACCAGCGCCGTCCCCACCACGCTTCACGTCCTGGAGCAGCAATTGGCCCAGCAACTCCGCCGCCTCAACTATGGCTTGCCGCTCACTGCTGTCGGCGGGCAGTCCATCTTGGGACCGCCGAGCCAACTCCAGAAGCCGGTCGGCATCCGCCACAATCTGTCCCAAAAGCCTCCGCCGCGCCCGACGGTTGGACCAGTCAATGGCCGCTTCACCCTTTACGCTGGAGCCCACGTAGCGTTGGTAACCGTGGGCTTCGGCCCAGCGCCGCACCGGCACACCCTCCACTGCCGACAGCGCCCGCATCAGCATCACGATGCCGTCGGCCAGAAGATTGTAGGTGTCCTTCACCGCACCACGACCCAGGATGTACGTCGTGCCCATCGCCACCCGCATCCCACGCTTTCCCTTCAGGTAGCCCGCCTCCCGAGCCAGCCGCAGGCTCTGCTCGAACACCTCACTCACCTTGTCGTGCAGGATCAACTGGGCGCGGAACACCTGCAGCGTGCTCTTGGCAAAGGGACGATCCTCGATCTCAATCCCCAACGCCACCTTCCACCGGATGTCGAAGTCGGCCCGGGCCTCCGCATCGCTCACCTTGTCGTGGGTCTGCAACAGCAGCGCCGTGGCCAGCAGGCTCGGCGGCACGCTGACCCGGCCATTGTCCAAGCAGTACAGCTCACCGAAATCGGCGTCGCGGAACAGCTGGTCCCGCAATGACGCCAGCAGCCCATAGAAGGTGTCTCGGCCCACCAGGTCCAGGTACAACTGGTCCGCTTCCCAATGCCCCCTCTGCTCGTATCGCTCGCCCAGCATGGTCCCGCATCGCTCCACTATCTCAGATGGCCCGGAGTATAACCACCGCCTTCGTCACCCGGGGTTTCCGGCCTAATTTCTAGGACGGGCCCGGCTTGTGTGTCCTCCAAATGTCGCAGAGATTACCTGCGAATTCCTTCCAAATCCGCTCGAGTATGTCTCGCGGTGAAGGCCGGAACCACGCCAATTGATCTTGAGTTGCCGTATACCCACCGCGATTGCGTCGAGTACAGCCGGTGTGGGACAGCTGGTCCCAGCCGCTCACGGTGCGGGAGCCGTAGAGAATGACGCACTCCGCGTGCGAATCGGGAAACAGGTCGCGGCAGAGCGCAATTGCCGATTGGTCGGGGGCAGCGTGGACCGCGGCGGGCATGAAATCCCCGATACAGATACTCATCGCCGATCCGTGAAGGTCTTTGCAGCAGTTGCCAATCCACCTGCCATCTGGTCGACAAAATCAGCAACGATAGCACTTTGGATTTTCTGTCGGAGTTGCGCGTTCTCCGGGGCGTCATACGCGTCACGAGCAACATAAGCGTTAAAGCTTGTGGATAGGATCTCGACGTAAACTCCATGGCGGCCACGTTGGAATTTTCCTGCTTTCTCATCAATGATTGGCTGTAGACGCTTCAAAAATTGGCTTGGATGCGAAAAGAGCGCTACCCCGTGATTCTGGGAGCAGAAGATATGCACGAACAAAGCGGGCACTTCGCCCAAGTGTCCCCTGGTAGACACACGCGGAAGAAAGTTCACCTCGGCAGATGCGAAGGGCAAGACAGGTTTGAACGGGACGATGTGATGCGTCAATTGGAATTCGCCGGCATTGAGCATCCGTTGTCGGAACAGCAACGCGTACGCGGAATAGTCACGAGCACGGGAACTGAAAGCAACGGTCGCGACACGTAATACTGTGTCTTGCCAGACGGTATTTCCGGCGAGTAGACATCCGTCACCGTCGCAAAGGGCCAACCACTTCGCTACGTCCCGCCGGTCTTGTTCGTTGAATCTTTTGCTTTCTTTGATTACTCTGGTCGCCAAAAAACGTTGCCGACAACCAGTGCATCTCCCAGCGAAGACGGCCTCGAAGAACGACAACGCGGATCGTACCCCACGTACCACAGCCGACTGCCAAAAAAATGTGCGAGCTAACAGCATGAATAGCACATCGTCAATGTCATTGAACTTCACCAGTGGCTGTCCTTCGTGAATGACGCGGGCAGACTGATGATCCCGAAATTTGAAGGCGTCTGCTTTGCCGAAATACATACTCCCATCGTGGAAGTCACATGCAAAATTGCCGGTCGACGCTTGGTCGGTGCCGATTGGTTGGGGATCGATAGTATTCAGTTCGGACGGCAGTGCACTGCCAGCGAAACTCCCCGGTTTGCTCATCGATTCGGCCCAATCGGTAACGTTAGGAAACGGCCTGTACACGTTTTGGTTCGCTTCCGACGTTCCATAGCACAACGCTTTCAGGCTGCTAGCACGGCTGATCGAGTGGCTGCGCCTTGTAGCATCTCGCCCGCATTCACGAAAGACCAACGGGTCGGGGTCAGGCACGGGGTACATACATGTCGGATGCCTTGAATCAAGTCCCCACTGTGGGCTGTTAGATCCGAGAACGGCGGCACCTAATAGATCAGCGAGGCCCAACCTGACTTCGACACCGTGGTGACTACCACGCGGTGCGAATAGTTCAAATACCGCATCCCAATTGTGTCGCCGGCGATTTGATGCGAAATCCATCGGTTTACCATGGTGTCGATTTTTACGGTCTTTGACCGCCCTGGGAGCGCGGTGGGTGTGACTAATATCAGGTTGCTATTTGGCGGTCAATCACCTCCTGCAGCGCCCAGCAGGACGCGGTGTGGGGACAGGCGTTCCCGGTAGCTGGTGCCCTCGATGACGATCTGATAGCTGGCGTTGGCCAGGCGGTCCAAGGCGCTATTGCCGAGGATGGGGTCGTCAAAGAGACCTAGCCACTCGTCGACGGCCCGGTTGCTGGTGATGACGAAGCTGGACGACCGATGTCGATTGAGGATCAGCTCGTAGAGGTCGGTGGACTGCTGGGCGGTGAGGCGGTGCAGTCCCAGATCGTCGAGGATGAGCAGGTCGGGCGTCAGAAATGAGCGGAAAGCGCGGTCCACCGAGTTGTCCACTCTGGCCTGTGTCATGGACTTGAAGAAGTCGTCGGCGTGGCTGAAGCGCACGGTGTATCCGGCGCGGACAGCAGCATAGCCCAGGGCCTGGGCGAGGAAGCTCTTGCCGACGCCAGCCGGTCCCACCAGGAGGACGTGCTCGTGCCTGTCGAGAAACTCTAATGAGAAGGCGGCGTCCAGCAGGCGACGGTCAAGAGTAATTGACGCCGACCAGTCGAAGTCTTCCAGACGACAGGTCTCCTGGAAGCCGGCGCCATTGAGGCGCAGTTCGATGCGGCGGTGATCACGGCGGTTGACCTCGTCGCTGAGGATGATTTCCAGGAAGGAGACGTAGTCCAGTTGCTCCCTTCTGGCCAGGGCGATACGCTCGGGCAGGGTGGCGGCCATTTGCCCCAGTCGCAGCCGCTTGAGTAGTGGCGTGAGTTCGGTTACGCGAGTCATGACTGGCCTCCTATAGCAAGAGCGAAGGCGCTGCCGGGATGGGCGAAGCGGCCGGCTGGTATGGGCAGCGGAAGTTGGGGCATGGCTTCATCTTCCAGGGCCTGCACCAGGATGCGTTCCAGACGGCGCACGTCGATGAGATCCACTTTGAGGGCTTTGCAGCAGGCGGCGTCCAGGCGTTGGGCGGTGTAGCGCTCACCCAGGCGTAGCAGCTTGTATCCCTGCCGGATCTTGGACCAGGGGTGATCTCCGGCGAAAAGACGCCGGGCGAATTCGTCCACCGCCGGCCCCAGCTTCGTCGCCTCCCGCTTGATGTGGTCCGGCGCTCTGGTGGTGTAGGGAGCCAGCACGGCGGGATAATCTTCTGGGTCGGTGGACCGGCCTCCCTTGGGCTGGCGGAGGTGGGTCTTGATCAGCTTGCCCCGGTGGTAGATGCGTACCAGCTTGCTGTCCAGCCGGACTTCCACCTCCTGTCTCGGCGGGCAGAGATGGGACGGCACCGAGTACAGCGCCTGCTGGCACTGGATGTGATGATCCGGATGGACCTTGGCGGTGCGCCAGTCGCCGATGTCGTAGGGCTCGCCGTCCCAGGGAAAGAGGGTGTGGCGCTCCTCATCCTGGAAGACCACCAGCGGCTTCTTGCGGGTGGTACCGTGGATCCGTTGGCCTGCCACCCGAAGACACGATCGCTGGGTCTCGGCTCTCAAGTGGGCCAGACCGTGAAATTCGGCGTCCTTGAAGAAGCGCCCCGGGTGTAGCGGACCTTACGCTCCACCTTCGGCTTGTCCTTGGGGTGGCCGGTCCGCGCCGGGTCGGCGATGAAGCCCCGGTGCTGGGCGTATTCCAGAAAGCCCTTGGTGAAGTGGGGGTCCAATGGGTCCGGCCCGACCACCGCGGCGGGGAAATTGTCGATCACCAGATAGTGCGGCATCCCGCCGAAGAAAGCCCAGGCTGCTTCCAGGCCGGCGATGACGTCCTCCAGCTTGTGCTGCACCATGGGCCAGACGAAGCAGTGTCTGGAGTGGCAAAGCACGATGACCATGGCCCACACCACCCTGCGTTTGCCCATGGCTGGGTCGTTGATCAGGCCCAACCGACCGAAGTCCGCCTCGGCCACTTCACCTGGCGGCGTGTCCTCCATCCGCACCGTGGTCTTGCCGATCTTGCGCCAGTTGCGCTTGATGATGAAACGCCGCAGCGATGGATAAGACACCGCACAGCCGCGGATGGTCAGCAACTCGTGGATGCGGGCCATCTGTAGCCGGTCGCCGGTCAGCCATTGGTAGATCTGGCCTGCCCATGGCTCCAACAGATCCTGTCTGGGCGTCTCCACCTGCCGCGGCCCGGTCTGACCGACCGCCGCCAGCCGGCTCAGTTGCTCCTCGTCGGGAACCGGTCCGTCCCGGCTGACGCCCTATGCTTGTGCCGCCGCCAGGTACTTGCGCACCGTGTTGCGGGACAGCCGAGTGCCTGACGCGATCTCCCCTGGGCTGGCTCCGGCCTGCCAACGGCGGATGACTTCCTTTATCTCCATTCGGGGAACCTCCTTGTACGCCATCGCTGCACCTCTGGTTTGAAGTGCACCAATGGTCGCCCTTGCGGCTCCCAGGGTGGTCAAAGACCGTGAAAATCTCGCCGTTTACCCGATCAAAGATGGTGAAAATTGACAATCAGCACATAACCAAGGAGTTGACTCATGAAAATGTACCCGAAAGCGTTCCCGTCCGGTCGCCGCAAAAGGCCAAAACGGCGAGCCGAGCAGCGAGTTTACGAAGCCCTGGCTGGCAGCGACCGCCAGGGTTTCGTCTATTACGAGTGGCGACGTGGTTACGGACATATCGAACTCGACTTCGGCGTCTGGATCGCCGGTCTGGACCGCTTCGCCCTACAGGTGAAGGGTGGCCACCACCAACTCATTGGTGGCGAGTGGCATCGGAAAACCGGAAACGGCGTACAGGCTGTTGGGACATCGCCGCTGGATGAGACCTGGCTGGCGGCGCTGGATCTCCACGATGAAATCGCCGAACAGGCTCACGCCGGCTACAACCCGTTCGTCGTCCCCGTGCTGGTGTTTCCCGACATGGAACCCGACCAGGCCATCATGCGCCTGGCCGCGCGGAAGGGGGTGTACCTGGTCTGGGGCGTGGCGAGCCTGGTATCGGACTTGGCCGAGATCGCATCCGCCCGGGGCATATCGAACCGGTTGTCGCGGGAGCGCATCGCCCGGGAGGTCTGCGCCATCTCCGACGGCCAGATCCGGTTGGGCGAGTTCGGGGAGGATTCCGAATCCAACGCTGATGCCGAAGCCGGCTCGGATTCCGCGCCGGCGAGCGTGGCAGTCCTGGCGTTTGCGGTCAACGGGAAGCGCGTGCTGGAGGTCCGGGGCCAGGCGTTGAGACTGGAAATCGGACAACGCGCCTCCACCAGGCCCGACCATCCCGGTTGACCGCCGGCGTTTCCGCCCCGCCTACGACCCGGTGGGTGACCGCAACCCCGTTTCAAGGCGCTTAACCCAATTTGCACGTGGGAGCCGCCGTTGGCGTAGGCGACGGGTCCCGAAACCGGTCCGAAACCGGAAACCAGACTTTGGAGATATCCTTACATGAGCAGCGCCAACACCATAGCCCCCGCCATTCTCCGCCTGCAGCCGGAGGCGGACGATCGGCAGGTTGAGTTGATCGGACACCTTGAGGGTCCCGTCCTGGGCATTGCCGGACCGGGCGCGGGCAAAACCCTGGCCATCGTCCGGCGTTCGGCCAACCTGTTGATGCTGGGCGCAGTCGAGCCCCGGAACCTGCTGTTATGCACCTACAGCCGGGCCGCGGCCCGGGAGTTGCGCCGGCGCTTCGACGCCACGGTCTCGGCCGCCGGCTATGACGGCGACGCGTCGCAGGTGCGCATCACCACACTCCACGGTTTCTGCGCCCAACAGCTGAGGCGTCTGGGTAAACGCATTGGCTTACGTGGCCGGTTCCGGGTCCTGAGCGAAGACGAGAGGATGGGCCTGCTGGCCCGCCACCTGGGTGAGGTCTTCGGTCCCGACCTGGGCCGGCTGGAACGACGGGGATGGCGGCGGCCCGACGCCGTGGTGCGCAATGCGGCCAAGTACTTCGACCGCATCTGCGACGAACTCATCGACCCCCGGGAACTCATCGACTCGGGCCGGCGCTTCACCGCCGCGTTGGGCCGATCCTACCGGCGCTACGAGAACCTGTTGCTTGATCAAGGCGCGGCCGATTTCGGCCACCTGCAACGGTGGTTGGTGGAACTCCTGGAGGACGACGAGGAGACCGCGGCTGAGATCTCGGGCGGGATAGTGCACCTGTTGTGCGACGAATACCAGGACACCAGTCACGTCCAGGAGCGTCTGCTCACGCAGCTGTCCCAAACCCACGGCAACCTGTGCGTGGTGGGCGACGAGGACCAGGCCCTCTACCGATTCCGCGGCGCCACTGTGGAGAACATCCTGAATTTCCCCCAACGCTTCCCCGACTGCCGCGTGGTGAGCCTCACCTCCAACCACCGCAGCCACGGCGTCATAGTTCGGGCCTGCGACCGGTGGATGGCGTCGGCCAACTGGTCCAATCCCAATCCCGGCCTCCCATCCTTCCGGCACGAAAAGACCATCACCCCACGGCGTGCGGAGGACGCCGATTACCCGGCCCTGATCTCCATCGAAGGGAGGAGTCCGGGGGACGAGGAGGACCAACTGGTGGACCTGCTGCGGTTCCTGAAACGCAACCGTGTGATCGGCGACTATTCCCAGGTGGCCCTGCTGCTGCACAGCGTGCGCGACGAGGTGGCGGGCCGCTACATGGACGCCCTGGACTATGCCGACATTCCCGCCGCCTTCCCCAGGCGAGGTTCCACTGCCGATGGGACCGGTCGACGCCGGGGACCCGGCGAGGTGGCGGTCACCACCATCCATCGGGCCAAGGGGTTGGAGTGGGACGTGGTGGTGGCCGGTTCCCTTGACTTCAACAACCGCGACGTTGACCCGGTGGGCCGGGTATTGCTGCCCTACGCCCGGCGCAGGCCCTTGGAGCCCGACGACCGCATCGCCGGCTTCGATCACATGCGGCAGCACTACGTGGCCTTTTCCCGGGCCAGGCGTTTGCTGGTCCTGAGCTCGGGAGAGCCGCCCCGGGCGCGGTTCGATCCCATCCGGCGGATGGCAAGGCCCTGGGCGGATCTCACCGGCGAAGAGTTGAGGGCGTTGGCGCGCCAGCGCTTCCGGACCGGTCCGGCAGAAGCTCCTCGCGACCCGCATCGGGTCCAGCCACCACCGCCGGGGCGGGTTACGGGTTTGCGCGCGAAGCGGGTCGTGGTGCGCATGGGACCACGCGGTGGTCAAGGCGTCCCTCCTCGTGGGACACGAGCATGACGTGAGAATTGCGGCCGGAACCAACTTGACGGGCACCGCCGCGACGAAGCCGACAACCGATGCCCACGACAGGAAGCAGACGCAAATGAACACTCGACCCGACGACCATTGCCCGCGCGGCCCACCTGTAATTCGGGAGGCCGGCTCTCGGTCGCCAACCATCACCAAACCACCCGTGCGCCGAATGCTGTGGGCGGTCCATTTGGAATCATGGGCCGCCCGCATTTGCGTTTGTCCCGCAGCCAAGCCACAACACGTCACCATGAGGTGCAACTGATGCAAGTAATTAACCACCTGACCAACGGAAGCAGCCAAACTCCGCTGAGTTCCGCCGAGCGCAACGCCATGGCCCAGTTTGAAGCCAGTGATCGAGAAGGCGCCGCGGTGTGGCGCCCTTGGGTGTCGGGCAACCGCACCTCGCCCCACTGCGTGGTCGGAGTCCAGAAAATCGGGCGGTTTGCCGTCTCCTTTCTCCCCGGCAACTACGGAATGGAAGGCGATAACTGGTATCACCGCGGCGCTGACGGCAGAGACATCGAGGTGGCAGACCCGCTCGAAACCGTCTGGGAAGCCGGCATGGCGGCCCGGGATGAAATTCACCGTGACTTCAACTTTGGCGGTTTCGTCGTTCCGGTCGCCGTATTCACCGACATGGATCCCGACGAGACGATCCTGGAAGAGCGGGGGAGTCCGGGCGTCAAGGTCCTCTGGGGCCTGGACGACCTGGTGGAACGCGTCATCCGGCAACTGCCGGAAGACAAACGCCGGTCCGACCTCAGCTCCAAATACATCCAAAGGGACGTGAAAGCCTTGACCAGAGGCCCCTCGCCTGAAGGTGGCGCGGCCCCGGAAGAAGTCCAAGTGGACCTGGAATCGGGGGTGCTGAACCTCAACGACGCCAAGAGCGTCATCGTCAACGTGGCCAGCGGCGCCCGGGTGACCATTAACGTCAATGGATCCGCGGTGGATGGCGACGCGTTTCCACCGTTCACCGCCGCAGGACAGTAAGGAAAGGAGGGTGGAGTGGCCCTGTTTGGGCACCCTCCGCCCCCGGCCCAAATTCCACTTTGCTACTTTCGCACATTTCAAAGTCGGTGATGACAAGAAGCGCCGACGCTCCCAGAGCCCGGGACAACTGCGCCTACAGTCGAAACAGGGTGCTGGCGCCGACGCTGACACGCTCCGGTGAGCGGAAGTGCCACCGGAGGGTGGATGTTGGCGACGAACCGGGTCCGGCTGACCACCGCGTATTGGTTGACCCGTTGGTCAGCTTTTCTCCGGTATCACAATTGTCCGTGACGTCCTGGTATTCGACGTCGGGCAATTGGGAGGGGGCGTGCCGCATCGTCGCCGGGGAGGGCTCGTAGTCGGCCACATCAATATCCAACACGAAGACCCGCGCCGCTAGAGCGCGGCGCCAAGGAGCAGACCTCATGCAACATGAACATCTACATCCCGACCACCACCACGATAACGGAAACGCCGCCCAGGATCGGGCCACCGCTGTCCTGCTGACCCGCGGCGGCACAGACGGCGTGCCCGCCTTCTTCCTGCGCTACTGGGGTCCCGAGGCCAACTGGCCGGAGCCGGTGTTCGGCGCCTGGCTGTTGAACATCGGCCGTTTTTGTCTGACGGTGAGGTATGCCCCCCACTTCCTACAAGGTGGGCAGTGGCGCGTCAATACCGGGTCGGGACCTCGGATCACGCCGTCGCCCTTGGAACAGGCCCGGGTGGAGGCGCTGTCGATCAGAGACACCCTGCAGGAGGGTCTGAACCGCCCGGTGCCGATTGCGCCGGTCCTGGCGTTATTCGATACGGACCCCGACCAGCGTATCGAGCGCCTGGCCCGCCGCGGGCGCATCCCGCTACTCTGGGGCCTGGAGGGCTGCACCGGTAAGCTGGCCGATGCCGCGGCCCGAGGCCGGCTCCAACAGCCCCTGGAGCGGTGGCAGGCACTGGCGGAGGTATCGGCGCTCATGGAGGGCATAGATACAGTCGACTTGGTCCCATCCCGAAAGCCCCGGATGGGCTTCCGGTCCGCATCGGCGTCATAGGAGGCGTTGAAACCCCAGAGCCGGCCAACACGGTCTTCCGCGCCGGAAACCGCGCTTGGGGCAGAGACGACAGCCACCCGCCCGGATCCGCAGCATCAACGCGGGCCCGCTCACTGCAACCATCCGGCACTCGTTGCGGAATCATGCCGCGTCTCCGCTGCATCGGATCGGGCCGGCGTGGCTGTGCCCTCGCGTTCAGGTGCGGCGGGCAGTTCCACATCGGTCGTGGTCAGATGTTGCGGCGTTCTGTGACGCGATCGCACCCGTGGCATCCAAGCCGGCCACAGCGCGGCCGCCTCCTCGGCACTGAGCGTATATGGCGAATCTCCCTCGTCCGGCAGAAACTTTAGCTCTGGCCAGGGTAGAGTTGGCTTGCGGGCAGACCTGATTGGTGATCTAAGAGCCGCCCATGTCATGGAACGCTCGAGACTGGTACCAAGTTTCCAAGCGTCGCGTTGCCCCGTCAGTGCAGGCACCAGCTCGGCCAACCTAGCCACATCCGCCTTCGCGAGATCTACCCGGGTGGGATCGTCCTGACAGATCGCCAGTAGTTGAATTTGCGCGTGGAACGGCGTCCCGCCAGCCCTGTCAGCCCATCGTTCGCGATCGATGTTCGTCCCCCGTGCCTCATCGCCGACGGGAGCGGTCTTCATAAAGTGCTCTCTCCAATCCCGACCTGCCGGTCGCAGGACAACTCGCACACCTAACTTGCCGGGCCACAAGTCGTCTGGACGGGCGACCAAGGCCGCGAATACTTCCCCCCACCGGTCGCGAGCATCCTCGAGCGAACAATCCGCGATCGGCAGCATGGTGTGATCAGACAGAGTCAGGGGCTGCACCAGCCCGTATTCACCTGCCTTTAGCTGGAGCCAATCAGAGGCTTTTTTCTCGGCTTGTTGCACTCCCTCAAAGGAATGCGTGATGCGTGGACCGATTCCGGATTCGACCGAACCGATACGGAGGAACAACTGGTATCTCTGGATCCATCCGACAGTGTCCAGAGCAAACACCGCCCCGAGACCGTGGAGATTCCTCAGGGTCTGAGCAGTATCCTCCCTCGAGCACAGTTCGCGTTGTTCCGGCTGGAAAACCAATGCTTTTCCGTCTTTGGTCACTCTTAGTGCCATAGTCGCCTCCTGTCAAATGCTGTCCTGTTCCGATGTTACGGAATTTAGTGGTCCCAGCTATCCGGGACCGTGTCGCGGCATGACGCGATCAATGCATTCTGGTGAACCGTTATGTTTGCGCTGCAACGAATGACCATCGAGTTCTCGGTTGGTTTGACGACCTGCCATGGTCAGGCCTGTAGTCCGGCACGTGTGAGGGCCGCGCGCAGTCGTTTCACCTCGGCCTCCGCTTGTTCAGCCCTGATTCGCTCTCGCTCCAGTGCCATGGCAGTGGCAGCCGCCGCCGACCGTTGCGCCGCGTTGTCCTCCCGCAGCAACCGCAACTCCTCCACCAACCCAGCTTTGGACCGCTCCAACTCACCCACCTCTTCGATCAGCGACCTGACGGATCTCGTTTGACGAGGGCGTACCTCAGGAACATCGGGTGTGTTCGCCAAAGCACGCGCATACGCGTCATCAAAGGGCATTCCCCCGTTCAACACGTCTCGTTCCCATTCCGAGTCCCGCACCACTCGGGCACGCCGGTACGCCTCCGCAAAGCCGACTTTCCCTTCTGCAACGTCCTCCACCAAACCGAGCGAGCAAATTACCTTGGCTTGGCTGATCAGCGTGGTACCCACTCCGGCCAGGTCTGCCATCTCGTCGATCGCATACCGTCGGCCCGTGTCATTGGGAAAATCCACAGCCACTGTGGATTTTTGGGGCCGTCCCCTGCCGCGCCATTCGCACATGGACACGACGATCAGCGCTTTTCCAGTCTGGCTCAGCTGCCGTTCGTGCAGCCCCTGAGCACACAGGAAGGCGACGGGATCGCCGCCGACGTATTCCTGAAATCGCACGCTCAGATCCAGCTCCCTGGCGATCGTGAACCGGTCCCAATCCCAGAGGACCTGGTCGTTCAACAGGATCACGTCCACAACGGTATCTGCGCCGCTCTCCCAGTCCGCGACCAACTGTCCCCGCACGGCGGCGCGCAACCGGTCCCAGGACGCCGGACCACGGTTCCCGAGCAGCCGACCCAGCTCGTGCTGCGTGTAGTCACTCTCGTGGTCCCCGTTTCGTCGCGCCACAGCCGGTGGCGGCGGAACGTCGGATTTTCCCGGTTGACCCTTTTCCCCTGTGTCGGGTCCCGCCGAACCAGGTATCAGTTCCAGTTGACCATGGGAGGTTTCCGCAACGCGCCGTTTACCCTGTACCGCCATGATGCACCGCCTCGTTTCGACTGTGCCGCTGAAATCGGGCACACGGACATTATGAAAAAGCGGCAGGGAGGGGCCCGATCGTCGATCAGCTGGCCAATCGAAAGCCCGGCGCCAGCCGGCGTCAGGAGAACCCCAAAAACTCCGGTGTCCCGCAGTTGCTTCTCGCGCGTTGGTTAGCCCGCTTTACCACCGGCTTCACCTGCCGGACGCCGATGATTGCAACGCTTGCCTCGGGTCGTTCCTCGTACTTCCCGACTACCCGGAAATTCCTGGGGGCGGTTGCCGACCATTCCCGCTCGAACGCATCGATTTTCGTCTGAAATACCGCTTTGTCGCATATGTGCGGGTTGTAGAACGTATGAAACGATTATTGTTCATGTTGCAAAACGGGGGGCGACGATTCTACAATCGCAGGACCGCTCGTGGTCAACTTGGCGTAGCATGACCAGGGGTGTGCGCAGCCGTAATCGATTATTATCTATGTAGCACGCTTTGTGCTGAAAATCAGGTTGCCGCGGCTACCAGCGGCAATGTCCCGTCGACGCGAGCGACCTGGCGCGCATCAGCCAACATAAACGCTACGGGGGCATCCCAAAAATTCTGACGGCTCATGGTTGCTTCTCGCGCGTTGGTTAGCTGGCTTTACCAGCGCCTTCCCCTGCCGGACGCCGACGATTGCAACGCTCGCCTCGGGTCGTCCCCTATACTTCCCGACTACCCGGAAATTCCGGGGGGACGGTTGCCCACCATTCCCGCTCGAACGCATCGATTTTCGCCTGCAACGCCGCTTTGTCGCATATGTGCGGGTAGTTACAGGTATGGAACGGTTATTGTTTGTGTTGCAAACGTGAGGCGACGATTCTACGATGGCAGGACCACTCGTGATCAAGCTGGCGCAGCATGACTAGGGGGTGTGCGCAGCGGAGTCCGATTATCATTCATGTAGCACGATTTGTGCTGAAAATCAGGTTGCCGCGGCTACCAGCGGGAATGTCTCATCTACGCAAACGACCTGGCGCGCATCAGCCAACATAAACGCTGCAGGGAGGCATCCGAAAAATTCTGACGGCTCATGGTTGCTTCTCGCGCGTTGGTTAGCTGGCTTACCACCACCTTCCCCTGCCGGACGCCGATGATTGCAACGCTCGCCTCGGGTCATCCCTCGTACTCCCCGACTACCCGGAAACTGCTGGGGGGCGGTTGCCGACCATTCCCGCTCGAACGCATCGATTTTCGTCTGAAATACCGCTTTGTCGCATATGTGCGGGTTGTAGAACGTATGAAACGATTATTGTTCATGTTGCAAAACGGGGGCGACGATTCTACAATCGCAGGACCGCTCGTGGTCAACTTGGCGTAGCATGACCAGGGGTGTGCGCAGCGGTAATCGATTATTATTCATGTAGCACGATTTGTGCTGAAAATCAGGTTGCCGCGGCTACCAGCGGCAATGTCTCGTCGACGCGAGCGACCTGGCGCGCATCAGCCAACATAAACGCTACGGGGGCATCCCAAAAACTCTGACGGCTCATGGTTGCTTCTCGCGCGTTGGTTAGCTGGCTTTACCAGCGCTTTCCCCTGCCGGACGCCGACGATTGCAACGCTCGCTTCGGGTCGTCCCTCGTACTTCCCGACTACCCGGAAATTCCGGGGGGACGGTTGCCCCCCCATTCCCGCTCGAACGCATCGATTTTCGTCTGAAATACCGCTTTGTCGCATAAATACGGGTAGTGGAACGTATGAAACGATTATTGTTTATGTTGCAAATTGGAGGCGACGATTCTATAATCGCAGGAGCGGTCGTGCGCAAGTGACCTGGCGCGCATCAGCCATCATACACGGACCAAGGGGAACACAATGAAAATACATGGTGCAAACACCGTGGCCGCTGCCGGTGCGAGGGTGGCATTGAGATCCTTCGGCCTGGAACTGCGCCATGCTCGCATTCCTGCGGGCCTTCGCCAAGAGGATGTGGCGGCGGAGCTGGGCGTTTCGACCCAGACCGTACGAAACTGGGAATCAGGCAGAGTGGAACCCAGCGAGGAGAACAAGCGGCGGCTTGGCGAATTACTTGGCGAGCAGTTAGGCGATTTCGCCTCGTTTTACGAAGAATCGCACTCTTACAATCCTAAACGGAAGAAGCCAATCCTAAACGGGCGATTGCTGCGGGAAGCGCGTAGGGAAGAAGGTTTCACGCAAGCAGAGGCGGCCGAGAGGATCGGCGTGAACCGCAATACGGTATTACGCTATGAAAACGGCGCCTCACGACCATCGCGGGAGATCCTCGAGAAATTATCGCGACTCTACGTCAAGTCGCCAGATTGGTTTTACAGCGATGGATATGCGCCGCACTCGACAACGGCAGGTGAACACGCCGCAACGCCGGCTGGCCGAGCCAGGACTTCGCTCGAACTGGCAATATCGGAAATGACTGACGAGGAGATCGCAAAATTACCCAGTCGTATCGGGCTAACCCGATTTCTCTATCGCGCGGCAAATGCCAAACCCGGTTGATGCCGAACCCCGAACCCTTCCGACCTGCGCGCGTATCCCTCGCGCGCGTGCCGGTCAACTTCCGAGGCCAGATCCTCAGGAATAGGCGGCCTTGCTGATCATAGTCCTCGCCGCCCCCGTGTCGGCCTGGTCACCAACCGGCGGATTGTCGGGCAGCACGGGTTACGGTCGGATCAAACGGCCTTTCTCCAACGTTGACCTTGTTCCGATGGCGTAGCCGCTCCCGCACCCGGCCGGTTCCGCGGCGATTCGTGCGCCAATTTTGCCATTCTCGCGACCACATGGTTGCCTTTTCAATCGTCACGCCGTCCGCGTCGGGTACGTCGACGCACGTCATTAGCGCCGATTGCCCGTGTAGACAGTGGACGAGAAGAACGGTTTACCAGGTGATCCGGCGGTGGTCTGATCGCCCCGGCCATGGCAAAGGCCCATAGGAACGAGCGCGGCCTCACTGTCCCGGAGCGTCAACTGCGGTTCTACGCTGCGTGAAACTGGCACACCGGCGTGTAGCCGCCTTTCCCTGAACGGCTCACCATGCACATCAGTTGATTGCATATTGGGGATTGGTGAGCATCACCGGTCCGCCTGAACCTGGCGGCGTGGACGCTATGGAGAAGCCCACTGCAAGGGCCGAGGTCTGCCTTCGTCCGAACGCGATCCACCATGCCTTGAGAATGCGGCGGCACCGTAAGAACCGACGGCGCCGGAAATCTGTTCCACGATGCATCTGGGCTCGCAGTTACTGGCGCTGCACCCCGGTTTCCGTACCCCGTCAGCGCGCTCTCGCCGGGATTCCCTACCATGTGCAGGCGGAGAAACATTTCGTGTCCGGAGACGATCTAAGGAACACCGCCGCCGCGATAACCGGATCGATCGTCGAATTGTCGGCACGCGATGAAACCGGAACCACATGATAGGAGGGCATACCCGATGACACAACGACTGGCATATTCTGTTAAGGAGGCCGCCGAGGCCCTGGGAGTCTCCGAATGGAAGATCCGGGAGGCCATCTACCAGAAGGAGATTTTCGCAGTGAACCTCGGTCGGCGCCTGGTGATCCCACGCTGGGCTTTGGACGACCTACTGAGTAAACCGGATTCTGAGCCTGGCGAGGGCGCGGGAAATTCGTGAATGGCCGCGCGTTGCGAATGGCAATGTGAAACTCTGTCAGCCATATCCTGTAGACGCACCCCAGATCGAGGCGTGATGGTGCATTCGGCTACGGACTGCTGCTCCGACGAGGCCGAATGGTCGGTGCTTCGGATTGGCGCGACCGGGCTGCCGGGCTGGTGTCCGCAAGATATGCGCCTGAACCGTCGACGAGGACGCGGTTTATGCGGCCACGACGCTCTTCTCAGGAACGGGATCGAAAAGGTGACAGCTGTCCGGTTGACAGCGCGACGACTCGCGCTGGTAATTTGGAGACACTATGACGGGAAGCATTCGGAAACGGGGACAAAATAGCTGGGAGATCACCCTCGATCTCGGCCGAGACGAACGTGGCAAACGCGTCCGCCGGTTCGTCACGGTCAAGGGCAACAAGAAGCAAGCCCAACGGCGTCTGCGAGAACTGCTGACCGAACTGGACGGCGGCGTCGTTCCGTCCAACGAGCGGATCCTGATGCGCGACTGGCTGGAGCGCTGGCTGACCGAATGCGTGGTCGGCCATTTGAGCCAGGCCACCGAGGATCGCTACCGCGGCATCGTCAAGAACCACCTGCAGCCGGCACTCGGGCACATTGAACTGAACAAACTGTCTCCAAGCCACGTCCAGGCTCTGCAACAGAAGCTACTGGAGCATGGAATGGACCCCGTCGGCGTCAACCTGGTGCGGGTGGTATTGTCCGGAGCAATCAAACACGCGTTGCGCATGGAGTTGATCATCCGTGATCCGGTCGCCGCGGCGAAGGCGCCCCCGGACCCGAACCGTGAGGCCGAATCGCCCCCAGTGGACATTGTGCTCCGGATGCTGGACTTGGCGGCCGAACAGGACGATTGGCTGTATGCCGCCCTGCATCTGCTGGCCTACACCGGAATCCGTCGCGGGGAGCTTCTGGCTCTGGTGTGGAGCAACGTGGACTTCGAAAATGCTACGATTCGGATAGTATCCTCATTGGGAAGGCGATCCAACGGGCTGCAGTTGACCAAGCCCAAAACCGCCCGCGGAAACCGGACGATCAATGTGGACGCCGGCAGTTTGGAAGTGCTGCGTCAGCATAAGGAACGCCAGGAACAGAACAAAAGCCTGCTGGCCGGCGCGTATGAGGACCAGGGGATAGTGTTCGCCGACGAATTGGGCAGATGGGTCAATCCCATGCGGCTGACTCGCCTGGTGCAAGGATTGGGGAAGCAGGTCGGCCATCCCGAGGTCAGCCCCCACAAGCTCCGCCACTTCCACGCGTCGGTCTCGCTCAACAAACGCATCCACCCCGCAGTGATTTCCGAACGGTTGGGACACGCCAACACTGCCATCACGATGAGGGCCTATGCCCACGCCCTGCCGGGGTGGCAGGCCGAAGCCGCCGACGAGTTCGCTCGCATCATGGAAGAGTCTCAAAAAGCTTTGCGCCAGGACGATAACGATGATGATATTGTTGACACAACGGCAGTTTGATTGCCGACCAATTGCCGACCAAACCGACCACGCTGGCCGGCATGAGCCGGCAATCAGCTTCAGTTTTGAGTAGGAAAACTACATACAACATGGCCCCACGAGGGGATTGATGCGTATCCCTCCCTCGGCACCAAAATCTAATCGTGCTGGGATCTGAGTTCAAACTGAGTACCAAAACCGCTTGGATCGCTCACTGACCCCTCCCGATGTGGGACAATTGTGGGACAAACTCACAGGACCTCACTTTATTGGGCAGGTCAGTCCCGCACCAAACGCCGTAAAGCACCGTGATTCACATGCCGCCCCGGTTGTGGGATTGTGTCCAATGGCTGGCCGGGGTTTGAGGTTGATGCGTAGGCCGATGGCCCGCTGAACGCGGACTGTCGGCCTTTCCAATATCCGGGTTGTGGGACAACTTGGTCAGATGAGAGATGGCGGTGATGCGAATGGCTGCCGGACGTCGTATCGCAGCGTGTCGGCGAACGGCTACGCGGTGAGCTGCCCTGGTGATCAGGGTCGTTAGCTGGAACGTCGCCCAGCGAGTCCAGGCGGTCGCCGATTTTCTGGACACGAACGCCGCCGTGACGCCGCTGCACAAAGCTGGTCCGGGCACTCCGGAAGCATTATCCAACACCGGAGACGTTCTGGCGCTCATCCTCCCAACTCCCTGGGAGCCATGGTCTAGAAAACGAGCCGGAAACCACTGGTTGGGAAGAGTGAAAGCGTCTGCGTTGACGACCCGAGCCAGGCCAGCGTCCGGGTCGGCAGTAGACGGCGACTCACGCCGAGATTGACATCAATTTCAGCGGTGGTAACGACGCCGTCGGAGCCATCGCCAGGATCACCGACCAGACCGGTTTGGTTGGCCAGTAGGTCAGGTTAGCCATCGTGGCCGCCAGGTACAACTGGAACTTGGTCTTGACCAACCCGAAGTAGCGCGCCCGACGGATGCCCAACTGCTCCAGCCGAGCCAGTCTATGCTCGGCCACCACCCGTAGTTGCCGGTACTGGTCGTAGTCGGCTCTCTGCTGCAAAGCCCCGGCCGCTTGCAGCAAGCCTTCCTGAGAATGGATCAGCACCTGCCGGCCCCTACTGCCTTTGGCTGCGATGCACTGGGCCCGAAACAGTCAAACTTGGCACACCGCCGCCTCAAACCGGAAGGCCTACAGACCATGTACGATTCTAGTGCTGTCGGTTCGTTTCCCCTCCGGCACCATGGTGGGGAGGAAAAGAGGTATCAGGATGTGGGTTCAGATGCGGAAGTGCACAGTTGGTCACAACAGTCCACTTTGGAGCCTAGTATTACAGTCGCGGTTAGTTAGATAGGATAGGTCCATGACTACTGGTGAGAGCGGAGGGGTTGGAGATGGGTCGGGCGTTGCTGGAGGGAGAGGCTGTCCTGAGGGAAGTACTGGAGTGGGAAGTTGGGCTGCCGGCGCTGCACGCGCGGATCGGTCATCGTTTTAGCCGCAGTGAGTGGCGCCAGCGGGTGCTGTCGTACCCGAAAGGATTGCTGGGGTCGGTGGAGCGCGAGAATGGGTGGCAGTTGGCGGAATACGCTGGCGACGCCACGCCCGACGGGGTGCAGCGGTTGCTGGCGGTGTACCACTGGGATGCGGATGAGGTGCGGGATGACCCCCGTTTGCACGCGGGCAGGTTCTGCAAGGGTACGTGGTGGAGCATCTGGGGGACCCGGAAGCGGTGCTGGTAGTGGATGAGACGGGGTTTCTGAAGGAGGGGAGGAAGTCGGTGGGGGTAAAGCGTCAGTACAGCGGGACGGGGGAAAGGTGGAGAACGGTCAGATCAGGGTGTTTTTGGCCTATGGCAGCGGTTACGGCGGCGCCTTTCCGGATCAGGAGTTGTATTTGCCCCGGGGGTTGGCGGGGGGTGTGGAGCGTCGGCGAGAAGCTGGGGTGCCGGAAGGAGTGTCCTTCCGCACCAAAGTGCAACTGGCCCAAACGATCATTGCCCGGAGGGTGTCGGCTGGGGCGCCCTTTGGCTGGGTGGCTGGAGATACGGTGTACGGCAAAGACCGCCGGTTGCGCCGGTGGCTGGAGGAGCAGGGCCGGCCTTACGTGCTGGCAGTGAAGAGCAATGAGCCGCAGTGGGCGGATACGGAGGGTGGCTCGGCCCAAGTGGCGGCCCGGGAGTTGGCCCAGCGGATAGCGGAGGAGGACTGGCAGCGGCTGAGTGCTGGGCCGGGCAGCAAAGGACCGCGCCTTTACGATTGGAGCCGAGTATCAATCCGCCCCGGGTCTGAGGCGAGCCAAGGACATTGGCGACTCGTGGGCCGCTGCATCGCCGACCCCGAGGACCGGGCCTACTACGCCTGTTACGGCCTTGGGGACACGCCGCTGGCGGAACTGGTGCGGGTGGCCGGCAAAGGTCAGACGGCTGCTACGCTGGCTGGTGTGGTCGCCCCCAGGCAGTCCTGCCCTGATCATCCAATGGTCAGGGTGGAGACGGCGGCATCAGGCCCGGGCCAGACTGTGCCATTACAAGAGACGCTTTTCGAACCCTTCACCACAAGCTCGACTGTAATACTAGACCCGTTTCCGCTGCGTATGCCACCTCGTCAGTGGACCTGCTTCTGGGGAACACACTCACTGTGTTCGACCCTCGCAGCTCCGGCACGTAAAGCGTGGGCGCATCAAGACCATGAATGCCGCCGAACACCCGCATCACACCTCGAAGATCGTCCAAGACCACGCGCTCATCGCCGTCAAGGACACCGGAACCAGGAACCTGACCAACTCCACCTAAGGCGCCGCCGCAATTTCCGGCCGGAACGTCGCCCACAAGCGTGGCACCCTGTTACAACGACGCGCAAGCATCAGCAGCAAACCGCAGTACCGGTCTCCCTGGTATGGCCGGAGGAGAAAACTCCTCCATGCCGGCAACCATCGAGAAGCCGCGTATCCAATGCCGTTACCGAAAGAACCCCACAGTGTCCGCAGGACGACCTCGAAAAGGGGCAGTACTACAACCTCCACGTGCCGGAGTAGTATCAAGCTACGCGAAAATCTCGCTGAACGACGTCGTGGGCGGACAGGGCGTTGACCACGGCCTTGTTGACGGCGTTGGCCACTGTCAACCGGGTGACAGTTTCTGAACTAATCCGCTTTCTGCAACTGTGGCGGAAATCGTCATCGAGTGCCGGCAGTTTCGGCACAGATGGGACCCCGTCAGGTTGGCAGGTCCAATTGTCGCCAAGTTTTTGGCGTGCACTGCTGTAGGATGAAAAAGTCGCCGCTACCTATGCCTTGCAGGCGATGACGGTATTATCAGGCATTTTTTCCAATAAACGCCATGGGCCTGAATGTTCTCAATATTTTCCGCACATTCGTCATTTCGACGTTCACCGCGTTGGGTCTAACGACCATCGTGTTCTCCAGTGGCCCGCCAACGAAAGTGCCGCGTTCTCGGCTCTGTGCTCCGCAGTCTTGCTGTTCACCGCAATCCTGTCCACCATCGAATGGGATGCAGTTGGAGCAAGGCTAATCCTCAGTTCTGCATTCGGCGGCGCAGCTGCATGGTTCTGGTTGGTGAGCGCACAGGCGCTGGACCTTACGGAAATACAGGTTTCCGGCAGCCTGTTCGCGGTCATCGCCCTCGCTGCCGTGTTCGGTGCCGTTGAGCCGGTGGTTCACATCGTCATGCTCCTCCTGTGACCGATCTGATTCGAGGCACGACCGCGCTCAGACAGATTGGACCTGCCGGTCGATGTCATGGCATTCCCTGCACTGGTAGACCATCGTGCTGTCGGCTCCGAGGGTTTTCTCGCTGCCTACGCGCACGTTCCTGTTGCTGGCCGGGAAACGACGTTGCGTTAGTGGATACGTCCGTGTATTTACGAAGTGGTCACCGGGTGTCAGCGTTCGGGGTTGAACAGTGTGGCGGCTGCGGTCGGCATGAATCCGGTATTGTCCCCGCGCCGAGGTCAGACCTTACAACGTGGGACGCAATGCGGACTTGGCTGTGGCGACGAGGGTAATCCTGGTGAAGCAGCACAGAAGATCGCCACCATTTTCACCGTTGGCATCGCTGAGTAGGGCAAGGAGCCCGAATCATGACGGATAACGACACTCTCCTGGGCTTCATCGCCCAGCGCCATACCATTGGCCTTGAGGACGTTGCCACTGATGCCCTGTGTTTCATCCTGTCGGGCTCGAAAGCCGCCAGAGGGGCATTGTCCGACTTCCTGGGAGACGGGAATGGTCCATTGCCCGTGGCGAGAGCGGAGCCATGGGCGGCCGATGCTGCGCATGGGTCCGTGCCGGACTTAGCCTGCCTTGATGACGAGGACGACGTAGTGGCGTTGATCGAATCCAAGTTCTGGGCGCACCTCACGCGGCACCAGCCGGTCACCTACTGGGAAGGTTTGCCGGACCGCAAAAGGTCGGTGCTGCTATTCCTGGCCCCGGAGTACCGCATCAACCACAGTTCGCTGTGGGCTGAATTGGTCCAACGGTTGCAAAATGCCGGCCACGAGCTGGATGCTGCCGAGGTGCACGAGAGTTTGATCACTGCCGGTGCAAAGGCTGGACAGCGTCGGATCATTCTGACCAGCTGGCGATTGTTGCTCGACCGGATGTCGCAGCGAGCCTTGGAGGAAAAGGACTGGCAAGCGGCATTCGAAATAGCGGAGTTGCAGGGCCTTTCAGAGAGCGCCATTGCCGGCGACAGCCCGCAGCGGGACGCCAACCTGAAGCGGTTGATGAGAGACGCCATCCGGCGTCTCGAGCAGTCGGGTTGGGCCAACACCAGCGGCTTGTCGGTGGGCCAGGGATTCGGGTTCTACGTAAGGTACCTCAGGTTGGCGGGCGCTTTTGCCTGGCTGGGGATAGATTACAAAGCGATGGAGGAGATGCCGGACAAGCCTCTGTGGTTGTAGTTTTACTCGGACAACGGGCAGGTTCCGGTCGACGAGGTCCGCGAGCGGTTGGGAGACCTGGGCAAGCCTGGCCTGGAGTGGCGCAGTCAGGAAGTGTCTGTGCCCATCCCTTTGCCGCCAGGTGCTGACCGTGAAGCGACGCTGGATGCCATAGTCGCCGAGATGGAGCGTGTCGGTCGGCTGATTGATCCGGAGGGCCCGACCTACCGTGAGTTGACCTGACGGCGCTGTTGAGTATCCTGTGCCGTCCATTCCACACGCCGCGTCTCGGATGAATGCTGCAACGATTCTCAGGGACAGAAGGGCGCCGCTTCGCAATCGAGGCCTTGGCGACCCAACGCATACTTTCTGGCGACCACCGGTTGGCGGAAGAGTTCTGTGACCTTTCCGAAATCGAGAGCCACGAACCGGGTTCCGTCATCATGGCGGAGGGAGATCCCTCCAACGAAGTGTGTTTCCTGCTCTCGGGTTCCACGTCGGTCGTCGTTCATGGCCGGGTGATTGCGAGGCGAGATGCCGGACAACATGTGGGCGAGATGGCTCTCCTGGACCCCGGACAACCGAGGTCCGCGACGGTGTCCGCCAACGACGAGGTTGTCCTCGTCCGTACTCCAGCAGCCACATTCATCGACCTCGCCGATTGTCACCCTTCGGTGTGGCGCAATGTGGCTCGATCATTGGCTGGCCGCCTTGGCCAGAGAAACCGCCTCGTCGCAAGCAGCCGCAATGCTCCGGCATTGTTCGTAGCCTGCTCGACCGAGTCATTGCCCATTGCGGAAGTCATCAAGGCCCGGTTAGTCAAAACTGACTTGAGGTCAACCTCTGGACCGACGGTGTATTCAGACCGTCAACGTTCACGCTGGAGTCTTTGGAAACTCAACTGGCCTGCTCTGACTTCGCTGCGCTGATCCTGGCGCCGGATGACGTCGTAACCAGCCGCGAGAACACGGTGGCAGCGCCCAGGGACAACGTGGTCTTCGAGCTGGGGATGTTCATTGGAGCCTTGGGCCATGCTCGGACGTTTCTGATCCAACCGCTCGATGCCGAGGTCAAGATCCCGACCGACCCAATGGGGTTTACTCCGCTAACCTACCGGCTCAAGCCGGGCGAGGACATGTGCGAGACGGCAACAACAACGTGTACGCAACTAGTGGATGTCATCGATACTGCGGGCCCGCGCTGAACAAGTCCCGGAGGTAACTGCGAAATGCCCCTACGGAACGACCTCAACGCCGAGGTCAGAAAAATCCTGCTGGAACGGTGGAAGGTTCAAGCCTCAAGGTAGGCCCGGCACGCGCAGGGGTTCACCCGGCTCAGGGAGGTACTCAAACTTTATGTCTCCGGTTTCCCGCTACGTTGTTCCAAAAGAATTTTCCAGACTACCGCTACTCTGCCCAACCAACCGGAGAAGAAGGCCAAGGCAGCAAAGTGCAAAACCAGAGCTAGGCTACCTAGCCAGCCCAAAAAGCCCAGACCTGCTCCGACCCCATTGGAAATTCAGAAACGCAGCGAGAAGCGCCACGAACATGAAAAGAGCAGAAACCACCGGCCTCAGCGCAAGCAATACCACCGGGACGCTCGGAAGAAGCAACGCGCAAAGGCCAAAGAACAAGGTAAATGCTGTGAGTGCCCCCAGCAGGCGATTCCCGGCCAAACCCGTTGCCCGACGTGTGCAGAAAAGCACCGGCGGGACAACAATAAAGCCACAGCCGAGCGGCGGGCCAAAAAGCTCGCAGAGCAAAACGACCAGCGCAGCGCGTCGACAACCCTAAGCAACCAGCCACCCCAACCGAACAACCCCCAAAGACGGACAATTTGAACTCCCGCCCCAAGTCCTCGGCCAAGTCCAAACAACCGGCGCACCGCGAAAGCCAAAGGCTCGCCCAAACCGCAGCAAGGTCAAACAGCATAGCCTGCCAGCAGCCCCCGCTAGCGACGAACAGAACGAATGCATGACCGGCACACTCCAAGCCGATGACCATCATGGTACTCTGGCCCACGGTTCCATGCGGGATGGTAAACCTTGAAGCCAAGCAAGTTGATCATCAGCCGCAAGGGCTTTGATTCGGGATCAGGCGGCTGCCCTAGCCCCATCTTCCCCGACGGCACCATGTTCTCGATGCCCATACCGTCCCGCGACCAAGTGACCTTCGACGACCTCCAGCACGGCGACGTCGACATCGCCAGCGTCGCCGCCGGCATCACCAACAGCCGCATCAGGCGACGTGACCGCGTCCACCTCGACCCAGACCTGAACTTCGACGCGCACCGTTATCGGAAAAGCCGGCCCGCCTGGCAACAGTGGCGAGGCATGCTCGGCCAAGCCGGCATCGCGCAGAGCCACCTGAACAACCAGGGCGTCGGCAGCGGCGACGTATTCCTGTTCTTCGGCCTCTACCGCCAAGTCGAGGAAACCGCCCATGGCTGGCGCTTCGTCAAGGGTGCGCCGGATCTGCACGTGTTCTGGGGCTGGCTCCAAGTCGATCAGAAGTACCGCGTCGCAGACCTCGGGCCAGACGACCTCCCCTGGGCACGCCACCACCCACACCTGGCCTCCGACCACTACGAGGGCAGGAACACCGTCTACGTGGCGGCGCCGATGCTCGAACTGGGCAACCACGGGCCCGAAATCCCAGGATGGGGAGTATTTCGCAGGTTCGACCAACGGCTGGTGCTGACTGACCCCGATGGCACCGGCGTCTCGAATTGGCGGCTGCCGCGGTGGTTCTACCCCGACGGCAACAAGCCGCCGTTGACCTACCACCCCGACCGCCGGCGCTGGCGTCGCGACGCCGACCACTCCTATCTGCGGAGCGTCGGCAGAGGGCAGGAGTTCGTCCTCGACCTCGCCCACTACCCTGACGCCGTCGCGTGGCTGTCAAACCTCGTGAACAGCCTGGGCTCCGACACGCGAGACACATGAAGACGAATGACGTCTTTCGGATAATCCGTTGAACGACGATGCGGAACCCCGAGAAAGCGATTACGAAGCCTGGCTCGCGCCCAAGCCATCTCACCCGAGCCGTGTAACCGCCGGCAGGCCGGACGTCGAACACCCTGGGAACCGTCACAACACCTGGCTGGCTCCGGACACCGCTCCACCAGAGGATGGCGCGTAGAGCGGCTCCAAACGGTCCGTGGGCAAACCAAGCGCCACAAAGGCCGAAAAACGCTCCCGGGTGCCGTATGCGGCCGAGACTGGGCACGCTGGCAACACACACCAGGCACGACGCTTACGGGCCTCGCACAAAAGATGAGGTTCTGGTACGAGCGTCAAACATCCCGAACAAAACCGTTGCGCACAGAGCTCATGACCGACGACCAGCCGCCGATGTGCACCGTGCGAAAACAAGACCAGGAGCTTTCGACCATGGACCAAGAACCCGACTTCCTCCTCCAACCAGCCGGCTTCCACTCCCGCCCAAGGCTCAAGAACCGGCCACCACGTTGGAACGGAACCTGGCCACCCAGCACCCTGAAACAACCGGCATCCTGCACGTCGTCTGACCGGTCAGCAATTGTATCTTTGCAACCGTTGTGAACCATGCCAGAGTGTGGCCGAGCGCGGTCAAGTTGACGAAATAGCAAAGGTTAGCGCAAAAAGGCCAGCCACTCACGGGGCGACCTGCTCCCGGCAGCAGGCAGACCCCGA
Organism: Dehalococcoidia bacterium; assembly: GCA_965203985.1. Lineage (GTDB taxonomy): Bacteria > Chloroflexota > Dehalococcoidia > Lucifugimonadales > UBA3495 > Bin87. Next base: position 42,256 of record CBDBDS010000006.1, on the reverse strand, counting down.
TGCCGCCGGGGAAATCCTTGCTCCGGACGGCGCGAAACCCACCACACTGAAGGAGTGAAAATCATGGAATGGCCCCTGCAAGCCTACGCGGTCAAACTCAAGCGGAAGGTCGACATCGCCGACGACTCCATGGAGTTGGTAACGATGAAGAACGGTCGTCACGCCGTCAGGGGCGTAGCCGAAGAGGACCGGAGCATCAACGTGTTCCGCATCCTGGGCAACGCCGAAGTCGACGAATTGCGGACGAAATTGGGCGTCAAGTAAGGCAACTCCCAGACGTGGCGACGGCCAACGGCTCAACCACCGTAGCACGCGTCCGGCAAGCCTCTGCGTCGGGCCGCGCGTGCTGGGATAGCCCCGTGATAGCGTACGGCGGAGCGGAGTCAACCCAGCTGCGTCCATCATGGCATTCGCGTACCTTTCGCAACTACACACCAAAAGATACACTGGCATCCCGTGAGCGAAGGCCTGACCCCGCTACCCAAACCCTCATGGAGTACGCCATGTCCAGCGAACCGAGCAGGGCCGAAGCCCAAAGCCAACTCATCACGCGCTTCAAGCGGCGCGATTACCAGGTCCTCCTGATCAAAGAGCCAGACCACCCAGGGTACTCCGTGCTCTGCCCCGAACTCGGCTGCGCCAGCCAAGGCGACGACAAAGAAGAAGCCCTGGAGATGATTGCCGAGGCCATCAGCCTGTTCCTGGACAGCTACATCAATGAAGGACAACAGCCGCCCCTCTGGCCCGGCGCCATGGCCAAAACAGCCGCTGAATATGACACCGAGAGTTCACATCAAACCGAGCAAGCCACGGTGCGACCTCTGGACTGGGACGAAATAATCACCGGCTGCGACAAGACACTCGCGCACAATGCTGAAGACGTCAGCGCTCTCATCAAGCGCGGCGGCGCATTCTTGAACAAGAACGCCCACCGGTGGGCGATGGACGACTACACCGCCGCCATCGCCATAGCGCCCGAAAACGCCGAAGCATACCGTGGCCGCGCCGACGCCCACTTCAACTTGCGGGACTACGACGCCGCAATCGCCGACTACGACGCCGCCCTGCGGCGCGATCCATACGACGAGGCCGCCGTGGCCGCCCTGGAAAGCACGTACATCGCCCTCTGGAAACAAAAGCAAAGCGCCTGATGCCGCCACGCGTACCCGGCTATACCCTGGCCGAGGTCGTTCAGGCGTTTCACACCGACGGATGGACCATCAACGAAGGCAGCAGGCACACCCAAGCCTGCAAGGGCAACCGAATGGTTCCCATACCCCGGCATCGGGCCGGGACATTCCTCCCAACACAATGGAAGCCATAATTGTCCAAGCCGGGTGGACAGTCGAGCAGTTCCGGCTATTAGCCCGTGGGAGACGGCGATAACCAGTCCGCTCCCGGGGTGGACGGGGCGGTTACGTGAGCACGGATGCCGTCAAAATTGTTCGCTGGCCGAACGCCAGCAACGGAGAATACGCGCCTACCACAGTTATAATCCGCCCCGTCATCCCCAGGCAGAACCCGCCCAGCCACGCTAAGCCCGACGAGGTTCAGCATGACCACCGCCAAACCCACCGCCACGACGGCACCCGGCCGCTTCCGGCTGCCCGACCCTCCCGAACGCCAAGACGACGAGAAGATGAGCACCGTCGACCACCTCCACCAGCCGGGCAACACCCACCACCTGCTCCAGCACCTCGGCAACCCCGAAACCACCCTGGTCACCGCCGAACGCTTCATCACGATGATGCCCGAGCAGCGCCTGCCCAGCGGACGCAACCGCCGCGTCCCCGACCTGCTTATCGCCTTCGACGTCGACCCACAGCTGTACCGGGACAACAACGGCTACATCGTGCAGGCCCAGGGCAAGCCGCCGGACTTCGTGCTGGAGGTGGCGTCCCGAAGCACGGGCAGCGAGGACACCGGACCCAAGCGCGACGACTACGCCGCGCTGGGTATCCTGGAGTACTGGCGGTTTGACCCGACTGGAGAGCATCACGGAACCAGACTGGCCGGCGACCGGCTGGTGGACGGCGTGTACCAGCCAATCCCGATCGACGAACTGGACGACGGCGTCCTGCAGGGCTACAGCACCGTGTTGAACCTGATCCTCCGGTCGGAACAGGGACAACTAGGCTGGTACGACCCCAGAACGGAGCAGCACATCGCCACCTTCAACACCGAGCGCGCCCGGGCCGATAGCGAGCACGAAGCCCGTGTCGCCGCCGAAGCACAACTCCGAGCCGAACGCGAGGCTAGGGAAGCCGCCGAGGCCCGGATCCGCGAACTGGAAGCCAGACTCCATAATCCGGACCTCTGACCCAGTCCAAAACGCACCACGCCCTCCACAGCTCACGAGGCCCGGTCCACGCCGACCGGGCTTTTCTTTCGTGGCTTGTTCACGCACAACGCCACCCGGCAGAATGCCGATTGCTCCCCCGCCAAGGGCTCCCGCCGCTGACGCAGCCCAGCCCGGATCCGGTACGCCAACTCCGTGGGCGAGAAGGGTTTGACCATGTAGTCTGCGGCAACCATATCGAAGGCTCTGTCCACGGTCTCGTCCTGGCCGTACACCGACAGGAAGATCACCGGCACGTCAGCAATCCGTAGGATGTCGCGCCTCGGTTCGATGCCGTCCCGGTCGCGGAGTCGGCGGTGACGATGGGGGCGTAGCCGGCTGCTGTTCGGCCTCTTGAGTGGCCAGCTCGGAGGACGGGAAATTCTCCATCCCGCCCTGTTCGTCCGGCAGGGTCATCACCCCGCAGCGGCCGGGCGCCAGCGCCCCTGAAGCGCCTGGTCGAAGTCCAGGCGCTCGCTTGCAACCGGGGCATGGGCATTCGCGCGCTGGTCCGGTAGCTGTACAAACTGAATCACACAATCACTCATGTAAAAGAGAGGGCACAAAAACACTCATATCACACGGTTGATGGTGTAGGGTTTTCCTGGCTTTCCGGTCCCGTCCTGCCAGCGCTAGCCCCGCGCCGCCCAGCGAGGATGGAGCCGGGTTCCCGACCCGGGAAGGCAGGGTTTGGCAAGGAGGGTCCAGCATGGACGGCGCAGTTACAAGGGAAGAGGTCGCGGCCCGGTGGCGACGGGACCTGGAGGAGGCGGAAGCCGACAGCCGGCAGTCCTGGCCCATGGACATCACCGCCCGAATGTCCGAGTTCGAGCGGCTGACCCTCATTACCGAAATCCTCATGCCGGTGCGCAACGAACTGGCGCTGGGGTTCGAGGACACGCGGCAGCGGGAACAGTACCAGTACCAGGAGGAGGACACCGGAGGCCTAGGCGTCAACCGGGTCTATTCGGTGATCCTGGCCACTGCGGCAGCCGGCAACCGGTGGCTCGAGGAGGACCTGGGGCCGGCACTGCGGACCGAAGGCCGGTACTTCGAGACCGCCATGACCCTGGACCCGGCCACCGACATAGACCGCTGGACCGGGGAACGGGCCGGACCCCTGACGGAAGAACCGGCCGGTGGCGACGACATCGAGGGATGGCTGCACTGGGCGGACCGCAGAACGGCCGGAACCCTCCCGGAGGAGACCGCGCCCGGTGAGGAGTGGAGCGAAGCCGTGGGCCACAGCATGGCCCTGGTCAGGGAGGCCATCCACCGGCTGACCCTGGCCCGGCTCCACCTGCGGGCCGGCGACCCGGCCTTGCTGGAAACCAACGCCGCGGCCCAGGCCACCGAAAACGTCTACCGCGTGGTCGTCTGGCTGGCCAGCACCCTGCGGGCCTGGGGCATCGCCCTGGTCCGGCTCCGCAACGCCGTTCCCGAACCGGACGACGGCCCCTGAAGACGCTGCCCGTTCCAGGGTAAAACGTCGTCCTGTTGCTGCCAATTCCCGATGCCGTCCCTGCTGTCACCAATTCATCAATCTGGCGGTATCCGTCGGACGTATCTTCATTATCAAGTGAGATGAGGACGGACTCGAAGGAATGGCGCCCCCACAATCCCTGACCGGAGAACAGCGACGACTACTGAGAATCATTGCCCGGATGCCCCTGGCCAGCGCGGCCAACCTGGCGCCCATCCTGGACATGACCGATGACCGGGTGACGGGGATGCTGGACGCCCTGCGGGCCGGCGGTTGGGTGGAGTCGGTGGTGCGGGGCATGACCGAGCGCCGGCAGCGCCGCTGGTTTCTGACCCGCCAGGCCGTGGACGAACTCTACGTCACCGGACACCAGCACCCCAGCCCCCGGGAGGAGGCCCGCGCCGCCGGACTGGCCGGGTTCCACCCCCAGGGCGAGTTGCCGGCGGACTTCACGGAACGCTTTGCCCTGGACCACGACCACGCCGTCCACCCGGACGACCAGGGCGGTTCACCCTTCGCCGGTGCGGAGGATCCGGCGGAGGATGGGTCCGGCGACGACGGCGCCGGCCACGAGCACCCGCCGTGGACCGCCACGTCCCGGGGGCTGGAGATGTCCCTGCGGCGGCTGGCCATGCTGGAACCGGTCTACCGCCTGGCCCCGGACCTGCTGAAGAGCGGCCGGGTGGTGTGGCCTCCCGACGACCCGGCTGCGTCCCGGGACCCCCGGATGACCGATTTCCGACTGCTCAGGCACGGCGGCTTCTACCACGCCGTGGCCCGCTACGGTCCCGACGTCTGGACCCCCTTCACCTACGCCGGCATCCACGCCACCGCAAGGGTGCTGCGCCGCAAGGAGGAGCACCGCTTCTGGGGCGTGGACTGCTACTCCCACGACGAGGACCGCAACCTGCGCATCGGCAACCGGCTGTTCTACGAGGACCCCGACCAGGAGGTGGAACCCTCGGCCCAGGTGGTGGTGGCCGTGGACGCCTGGGCCGGGGAACTGGCCCGGCAAACCCTCCGCGGCAACACGCCCACCATATTCTGCACTCCGGACGGCCGGTGCTCCCCGGCGGTGGTGCTGCGGCCCTCCCGGGACCTGGTATCCGACCCCGCCGGTCATCCCACGGTGGGCCGGCCCGAGAACGTCCACCGGTGGCTGCGGCGGAACCCGGACGTGGCAGCCATCGACAGCGGGCTGGCCCACCGGCTCTTCCTGGCCCTCTGCCAGTTTCCCGCCATGCGGACTTCCTGGCTGGCGGAGACGGCCGGCGGCTCCCCCGCGGACGTGCGCCGCCGCCTGGGGCGGTTCGTGGAGACCGGCCTGGTGGCGGTGTTCGACGGGCGGCACTACCTGTCGGCGCAGGGCATGAGACGCGCCGCCAACATGAGCCGGGTGCGGCCCAGCATCATCCGGTCCCGCCATGGAGCCTACCTGGACCCCTGGTATCGGGAGCACGAGCGGCGGCACAACGACGGCGTGAACCGTCTGGTGGTCCAATTCGCCCGGGAGGGCGTGGCCGCCGTGGCCGGCTGGCGGGCCGAGGTCAACGTGCCCGGCCTGACCCAGGTCCGCCCCGACCTGCTGGCGCTGGTGCGGGACGGTCCCTTCGGGGAAGGCCCCCACTACATCGAGTACGAGCGTCACGCGGTGGCGCCCTATGACGTGGCGCGCAAGCTGGGACCCTACCGCCGCATGGCCGCGTTGGGACGGCCCCTGCCCCTGCTGATGGTGTGCCGGACCGAGCAGGCGGAGGCGAACTTCCGCGAGGCCGGGCGGGGGCTGCCCATGCTGACCGCCACCCCGGGGCCGGCCCTGGCCGGACCCCTGACCGGGCCGGCCACCGTGTGGCGGTTGGACGGCGCCCGGGTCGCCCTGCACTGCCGGGGATAGCGGCCGCTCGCACCGGCGGCGAACTGCGTCAGCACAAATCACACGTAAAACACGCGATATTGCCCCTGAATTTTACTCACATCACACGCTTGATGGTGTATATTCCCATTGGCGGTTTTCCCGGTCGGCCAACCGCGCGGCTTGCAGCCTGCCGGCGCAGCCGGGCGCATCAATCGGAGAAACCGTTCCGCCGTCGGGGTCAGCTGCTCCCTGCTGCTCCGCCCGTACCGTCGAAACACAGCGAGGAGACAGCGTAGCCATGTTCCATGAAAGAGACAGCAGCAGCAAGTTGCGCCGCTTGGTGAGGGCGGCCCTGCCTGCCTTCCCCCCCCCCCCCCTTAGAGGGGTAGGTAAAGGCTGAAATTGCCTTGAAATTGGCTCTGGAATCAACTTGGGAAGGCGCATCGGCTTCCGGCATTCTGGTGTTCTTCACACGCCCAGATGCAGGAGACCCCCGATGCGCCTTCCCAGAGAAACTTATCAGATTCAGCAGACTATTGAAACTCATTTACCTCACCTCTCCCAGCCACAATTGACCGGTCTGGCGCTGTGGGTTTGCGGAGCCATCCTGGCCGGCAGCGCCTGTCAGAACGCCGTCGCCTCCGCCCTCTCCCCCTGGCACAAGTGGAACAACCTGCGCCAGTATCTCCGCGAATGGCTCTACGACGGCAGCGACCGGACCAGTCCCTGCCAGACCCAACTGGACGTAACTCTCTGCTTCGCGCCCCTGCTCCGATGGGTGCTCGCCTGGTGGCGTTCCGAGCGTCTCGCCCTGGCCATTGACCCCACGCTCAAGGGCGACCAGACCACTGCCATCGTCATCAGCGTGGTCTATCGCAGTTGCGCCATTCCCGTGGCCTGGAGCATCCACCGCGCCACCCAGAAAGGCTCCTGGATGGACCCCACGGTGGAACTGCTCAGGGAACTGGCCCCAGCGGTTCCAAAGGGAATGACCGTAATCGTCCTCTGCGACCGGGGCATATCCAGTCCCAAGCTGTGGCAACAAATACGCGCCCAGGGCTGGCATCCCTGTATGCGCTACCGGAAGAACATCACCTTCTGCGCCGACGGCGGCAAACGATTGCCCGCCCAGCGCTTCGTCTCCGTTCCCGACACGGCCTGGATTGGCCGTGGCACCGCCTTCGGCGCCCCAACCGCCCAGCGCCGTTGCACCCTGCTGGCCGTCTGGTACGCCGAGCAGGAAGAACCCTGGATCATCCTCACCGACCTGGCGCCCGATAAGGTGGGACCCAGTTGGTACGCCCTGCGCTTCTGGATCGAGCTGGGCTTCAAGGCCCTCAAGAGCCTGGGCTGGAAGTGGGACAAGACCAGGAGAACGGACCCTACCCGCATCTCCCGCCACTGGCTGGTGCTTTCGGTGGCGACGCTGCTGGCCCTGGGCTACGGCACCAGGGTGGAGGACGCCAATGACCTCGGCATTGCCCCAGGCAACCTGCGGGCGCCGCCCAAGGCAGTGGCTTCCAATCACCGGGACCCTCGGACTCGCCCGGCGCGCACCGTCAGCGTGATCCGCCACGGCATCAACTGGCTCAGGCGGCTGATGCTCAAGGGTCGTCTCTGGAGCCGCGTCTGGCTGCTGCCCGAGCCCTGGCCGGAACCCAAGGAAGGCTTGGAGATCACCCATCATGCGCCCCCGTAACACCGCTTACCTACCCCTCTAAGCCCCCCCCCCCCCCCGACTTTCGCTCTAGCCTAATCCTCCGCCGTCTCTCCCTTCTTCCCCTCCTCGCGCTACTGCTCGGCGCGCTCTCGCTGTTCGCCCCCGCGCATGCCGAGGCGCAGACCACCATCTGGACCGGCACGCTGACGATGGATCAGCACACAGGCATCAACACGCAGTTTGGTTGCAGTGGCGGCACTTCTCAAATGGCCGCTTGCGATGCTGCGCTGACGCCCGACAGATTTCCGTATGAGGGATATACCCTTGTTGTTGGAGAGCTTGTATATGACAGTGGCGAAAAAACATTGGTTGTTAGCTTCACAGAATTAGGGGGCTCTGCGGCTTTGTCTAAAAACACCCGTTCGTCCCATAATGGGCTGGTCTGTCCCGTAATGGCCTGGGTCTGTCCCATAATGATACACCCTGTCCCGAAATGGGCTGGCTTGTCCCGAAATGCAGGCCAATCTGTCCCATAATAAAAGCGGCCGTCCAGCCGCGGGTAGACCGCCTGCCAGGATCAATCGAGCGAATATCAGTGAGGCCGATTGGGAACCTCGCTGTTGCCAATCGGCCTCACTAGACCGACCTCGGTGGAAACCGAGCGCGTGATAGCGCTCGATGCGTCACGCAGCGGTCGTCAACTCTGGGTGTTGTGATTCCGTCACCAAGCCGCGCTCGTACATCTGGTAGATGACAACGACTAGGTTGTGCGCAATGACTCTGCACATCAGTTCATTGCATTGCGCCACCACGTTGCGACACCTTAGTTCGTCTCCGAAAAGCCGCTTCATCCTCGATATGGCGGATTCGACATTGCTCCGTACGTGATAGTCGTCGGCCCACCCCTCGTAATCCGTCAAGAATCGGCGGAGCATACGCGCCCAAGCCGAATCGTCAGTGGCGACAGGCGGTACCACATTGCTCTTGAAGGGCGCGAATAACGCAGCGCCCAATCCGTCCACCTGTACCATGTTTCGCCTGCTCGTATACGCCTTGTCTGCCGCGACTTGGTGCACATCGAAATGCGCCGCAGTTTCGGCCACCAGCGGCGCAAAATACCTGTTGTCGTGGTCACGCCAATCGGAGACTTCAGCGCACGTGATGATCTGCGTTTCCGTACCACAGATAAGATGGAGCTTGGCCCAATCACGAGTCCGGTGCTCTTTGATCTTCCCCCATTTTTCGCTGAACCAACGTGCGAATCTATCGCTGCTGAATCCGGTCGCATCGATGGCAAAACGGCGTTCATATCCCCGCATTGGAAGAGCACTGCACAGGACCAGGTCATGCAGAATAGGAGTCAAGGCAGGGTCGTCCATGTGCCGTGCCAGAGCGCTCGTGCTTGGCGCTGCGTCGACGAAATGGTTGTGGCACGCCTCGCGCAGGTCAGTATCGAATCTTCGCAAACTCTTGCCCACGTACTGCTGGTAGACCAAGCCAAAAATCTGGGTAGCGTATGAATGGGGCCGACGGCCTCTCTGATGAACCGGTTCCTCCACCAGCGCCACCAGGTCGCGCAACAAATGGCGGAAATGAGCCTTTTCATTTCTTTGCGCCGAATTGTAGACCGGCCAGTCCTGCTGGTATGTGGGTCGTTTGCGATCCTCTGTACCCGGTGCAATCCTCTTCCGTGCCGGCGAATCCGGCCCGCGAGGACTACGTTCGCCTATCTCACGGATTGGCGCATCGAGGTCCATGGACGGTGTGCCAGCGGTGGCCGAGCCGTCACGGTTGCCATCTCGATGGGGCGGCTTTTGATGTCCGACTGGAGGTCCTTGACCCCGTATCGATTGCGCCGCAGGTATGGAAGCGATCATCCCTTCGGCCTGCCGTTCCCGCTCCAGCACGAACTCAAGGCCCTTGATGTGCTTGCAGGACGCCGCTTGGTCCGGGCAACTACAGTAGGCTCCGTCTTGGTCCAACGACAGGTGGTAACGCACGTTCGGGTCCGTCTGCGACTGAGTAACCCAACCGCCAGGTACTTTCACGAACGGCGTGCAGGCAGCGATATGCCAGCCTCTCTCAGTACGACCTTCGTCGCCGTCATCCGGTCCTGGCCATGGTGCGACGGTGGGATACCGCGGTGTGACTATCATCAGTACCATCCCTCCCAAATCCAAAGATGTTTTGGAGAGTTGGCACTGTGCAGACCCATCGCGTGGGCACGAAACGCAATTGCGCGGCTTGCTAACCGCGGTTGACCGTTTTACACTGCCACCAGGCCGCAGGAGACCTTCACTCTCCAGTGGACCAGGCACCGCGGGGCGCTGTGAACGCCCGGCGGTGCCGTTTTGCTGATCTACATTATACGCACATTCGTTCGTGTCAACAAAGTGCGTCGTACTATCCTTGTCAAGGGTCTCCGAGGGTGACTCAGAAGCCTTCGCAGTTTGAGCGGCCTGCATGAGGTCATCCAGCAACTGTTGCTTGCGTGCGGCTCGCACCTCCCGCATTGCGGCGAGGCACTCATCGCAATGGACCCGTTCGGTAGATACAGCTCCCTTACACCTGACACATATCCCTCGCCGCTTCAGGTCAGCCCGACGATCCCGTGCTGCGGCGCGGCACCGATCACAGTAGGTGTGCCCGGACGGCACGGGATCCATGCAACCCTTGCATAGGCCCCTTGTCTTTAGGTCAACGCGCCGCCTCTTTTCCTTCACAGCCCTGCGAGCCTTGTGCTCTGCTGACCTCACACGACGGCGACGATCCGGCTGTCTGACATTTGTGCGGCCCGCCACCGTTGACGCCCCAGGTGGAGTCGTCATGCACACCCCCTCCCGCCAATGCGCGATTCCAGGGGAGCATGTGGAGCACTCGCCAACTGGAAACCGTCCCATTTTTGACGCGCGTCAAAAATGGCGTATCCGATGCCATCGCCCGCGTGCTGACACCCGGGACTTGCGTCGATGCCGGGAATGGGTAAACTGATCCGCAGTGATGGAAGAGGCCGACACCGCCTCATCCACTGCAGAGCGGCTATGCGATGCAGCATAGCTCTCACCTCCAGGGAGCGGGGACGGCGTTACGGCAGAACCTGCTCCGGTTGATCGCGGCAGGGGAGTCTGCAAATTCCCCTGCCGCAACTGTACCGTAAACTGACTGGTTTACAGCTGTCAAATCGGACTCGAACCGATTTCTCAACACCCACTGCTCCGCTTGTCAAGGCTTGGGCATCGCAGCGCGGCGCAATCTGCTCATGACCGCCAAGGAGTGCAAGGCCGCAGGTCAGATGAACGCTCGTTGACTCACGTCCAGCAGGACACTCTCATCTAATGACCTGCGGCCGGGACTTGGGCCGACGCCGGCATTCAGATCCGTGCAAGCGTGATGAGCACCTATTTCTTCCTGCTGTTTTTCCTCTGGTGGCTGGTGCTACTCCGGACGTGCGTTCCGGCATTGGTGACCATTTTGACGTCCGTCCGGCGCATGGCAGGCATGACCTGGCAAAAGGGCCCGGTCGCCGGATTGGTGGGAGGAACGGTAGGGGTGGCCTGCTCCATCGGGTGGTATTGGATCGTGGTCCTCACTCTTCCCAACAACCTGGTGACCGATGCGGGCGTTTTTGCGTTGCCAATCCCAAGCGCCGCAACCGCCTGGGTGGTCTGCCGCCTCTGGCAGCGCCTATCGGTCCAGAAGGGATGACGTTAGTTCGAAGTCGCAGGGATTTGGCGCAGCCTTGAAAGGAACTGATTCCGCTACTCCATTCTTCAGGGCGATATTTCCACAGGGCGGACCGGCGTTGACACTGATAGAACGCCGCGCTATCGTGGCAACGCCACAGCATCCTAAATACCTTGCCGTGCGTCCCTGTCGGAATTGTCTCAGGGGCGTACCTCGCATGAATCGTTGCGCCAACAAGGGGCCTCCGTGCCTTCCTTGTGGAGTTTGTGCGAGGCTTTGGGATGCTGTGGCAAGTACCCCTACCTGGCGTTCGCAAGGGAGGTGCCACGTGCCACGCTTCATCCATTCCGTACACCGAGACGTGATCCGACGCAGGCCGCGGGAGTCGGCCGCGATCGTTTCTCGGAGTACGTTCGTCTGCCTTATGGTCATGGCCCTGCTGGCTTGCTATGACGGGACCATTCCGTCGCATGATCCAAACAACGCCGATGCTGACCCGGAAGAGGCGGTGACCAACACTCCTGCGCCAACGAATACTGTCGTTGCGCCTGGTCCCCAACGACAACTCCAACCCCTTAGTGTAGGCGATTCTCACTACTGCAGATTGACGACTTATGGCACCGTAGAGTGCGTGGCCAGATTTGACATTGGCCGATACGGGGAAGCGACTCCTCCTACGGGGCAATTCGCATCCGTGAGCGCCGGTACTGACCATACCTGCGGATTGCGAATGGACGGCACTATCGATTGCTGGGGTAGAAACTATCAAGGTGCCTCGACACCGCCCGACGGAGTGTTTCAAGCCGTCTCTTCAGGCCATCAGCACAACTGTGCCATAAAGCAGAAAGATGGCAGCATCGAATGCTGGGGAATGAACGATGCCGGGCAGGCTACACCTCCAGCCGGTTCTTTTCTTGCGGTCAGCGCAGGCAGTGCATACAGTTGCGGGGTCAAGGTTGACGGGACCATCAAGTGCTGGGGGCAAGGCTATCATGGCCCAACAACTTTGCCCGATGGACATTTCCAGTCGGTCAGCACGTCGGTCAACGTGAACTCAAACCCGGGTATCGTGTCGTCGTACACCTGTGGCCTACTGACTGACGGCGAGGTCGTTTGTTGGAGTAACGGTCAGCAAACATCCTCTCTAGTGCCGCATGGAACGTTTCAAAACATCAGCGTTGGCAGGTCGTACAGTTGCGGGATACGGACGGACGGCACTGTCGCATGCTGGAGTGCAGCAGAGTACGATTGGAAAATACCGCAGACCACCACCTTTTCGTCGGTAGAGGTCGGATGGCAAATCTGCGGACTGCAAACCGATGACAACATCGTATGCTGGGAGCCGGAATACCGTGAAACACCACGGGCGGGAACTTTTCAGTCGATCAGTGTTGGCCATGGTTTCGTCTGCGGAGTGCTGACAGACGGCGATATCAAGTGCTGGAGCCCAACATACGACGACGCAGCGGTACCTCCGACTGGAAAATTCACAACTGTGAGTTCGGGTTGGGACCATGCGTGCGGCATTACGGTGACCGGCGAAGTGTCCTGTTGGGGTGCGAACACTGACGGCCAGGCCAATCCTCCATCTGGTGCTTTCTCATCTATAAGCGCCGGCGGGGATTACACCTGCGGAGTACGGCCCAATGGCATAGTGGAGTGCTGGGGTAAAAACAATCAAGGCGCGACAGAATCGCCCACAGGCACTTTTCAGTCCGTTAGCGCTGGAGCGTACTACCACACCTGCGGGGTACTGACAGACGGACGTATCTACTGCTGGGGCCGTGGCATCCCATCACCTCAGGGAACCTTCCGCTCAGTTTCCACCGCAGGCAATCACGCCTGCGGGGTCATGACGGACGGGCGTATTTTCTGTTGGGGGTACACTGAGTTTCCGCCTCCTGCCGGCACATTCCAGTCCGTGAGCGCGTCTGAGTTCGTCAATTGCGGGGTTGGAACCGATGGCAAATTGGTTTGTTGGGGCTATGACCACCAAATAGAAGACACTCCCACAGACGGCATTTTCAAAGCGGTAAGCACTGGCTTACATAAGACCTGCGCCCTGCGCACCGACGGCATCGTCGTGTGCTGGCACTCATAACTATCAACGAGCACCACATCGAAGGAGTACATCGATGCTGACCAGAACCACCATCGTCTCTATCAGTGTGGCCCTGCTACTGGCCGCAGTGGGATGCACCGGGCAGCCGGAAATACTCGAAGTGGAAGTCACGCGCGAGGTGCCGGTCACCGTGGAGGTGAATAATACTGTCGAGATCACCCGCGAGGTGCCGGTGACAAAGGAAGTTCCCGTCACCGTCGTGGTCCAAGAAACGCTTGAAGTCACTCGCGAAGTGGCAGTCCCACAGACCGTCGAGGTAACCCGCGAGGTGCCAGTCACCCGGACCGCGGAAGCCACGCCGACCCCAGCACCCGCTCCTACCGTCAGCCCGTCGGACACCCCCACCGCTACGCCCGAGCCCGTCCAGACTCCGGCCCCGACTGCGGCTCCAACTCCCACGCCGATATCTCCGGAAACGTCACGGTTCCACCCCTGGAGAATGGAGCGAAAACAATACGCTCAACTGGACAAATATTTGTTCCAGATCGAGGCCCTGGACTACGAGTTTGGAGACCGACCACCAACGCTCACCTACGAGTGTGACTACCGCGGCCGCCGCACGATGTACATCAACTGGCACCACCCCATCACGGCGGCGTCATCGGAACGCCCAAATTCATCTCGTGACCCTTTCAGCCAATATCGCGACATCCCCTACTACGCCCTGCTGGAATACACCGATGGACTGATCGAGTTTATGGACGAGCTTCGGTTGACGCCCAGGGATCAGGATGACCTGGACGAGATTTGGGACGAGGTGGAAGACCGTTGGTTTGTCGGCACAGGGTCCCCGTCCCTTGATGGCGAACCCACCCCACAGATGCTGGTGGACCTGCTCCGTAGCCGGACCCACCGGAGCGTGCGCATCAGCCTCGCCTTCTATGTAGACACCATCAACCCCGAGAAGCCACCCAAGTACGGCCCGCCGCCCCTGGCAAACATCGGGGGCGAATGGATCCTTCTGTCCGACCGCACTGAGATTAACCCCGGATCGCTGGGTGAGTTGCGTATGGCGATTCGAGAAGTTTTCTCGCAGCCGTTTGAGGTGGGAGCCAAACGGCCGGTGCTGACCGCGACGATTACGAGCCCGGGCCAGCCGGTACACACCGTGGCGAAGTGGGATATCACGGGAATCCGCTTGGTCCTGTCCCACTGCCAGGCGATCCGACTGTGATACCGTGCAGACATTACCCTGCTGACCAGATGTGCGTATGAATCACCGACAAACGGTTCTCCGATCAATTGGTGCGATGTTGCTCGTATTTGCTGCCTCGTCAGGGGGCTGCTGTGTCGTGTACATCGTCAACGGGATGGGTTTCGGTTGGGTGGCTCTGACGTTTGTGGCGACTTTGATTTTCGTCTTTCTAGCCGTCTTTCTATGGTTAGGAACATAACCGCTATCAACGCCACAAAGGTCCCAGACAATACTATGGCAACCACGCTTTGGCACGTGGTCAATCCGAAAATCATGATCTTCTCCGCGTGCTGGATTAAGGCGCGCTTTAGATGCCCACCCATCGCACGTCATAAGCTGCATAAAACGCAAGGAAAGTCAAACGGTGGTGGTCGTCTAAGCAGAATTGTGCGAGGCCAAACCTGCCAGGTACCGAATTCATGACCCCATGAGGAGGAAATCATGTTCACCACTATCACCACGCGAAACGGTGTCATCTTCAGCCTCATCCTGGGCTTGATGGCCGCGGGTGTCTTCGGCAGCGTGCGGGTTGCCGACGCCGAGGGCACGAACGAACGGCCGGGGTGGGTGCCGTGCTTCGAGAAGGTCCAGCCCATGCTCGACCACGCGACCATCGGCTGGGCCTTGCCCGAGGACGGAGGCGAGGTCAAGAAGTGGATCGTCTGGGCCAAGCCGCAGAACAAGGACGAAATGGGACCGGGACAGGTCAAGCGACTCAAGGCCAAGAAACGGGAGGTTACATTCCGCAACTTGTCCGAGGGCTACTGGACCCTCTACGTGCGGGGCAAGAACGACGCTGGCAAGGGGCCGCGGAACTGGGTCAGGGTCTTTGTGGGCCCCGACGTCACGATTATCCCCGCCAGCAAGATGTGCGACTGACCAACGGAGAACATCATAGTCTATCCAGCGTTGGGTGCGGTATGATGACGGCACACTAAACGGAGGTGACGATATGACCACAGAGGTGAGACTATCCAGTTCAACCGACCTGAACGGCGCTCACCCGGTCGGAATCCTCTATCCTGCCGAAGATGGAGAGCCTATGCCCGGCAAGCCGCCCCAGAAGATCGTGATGACCGACTGCTATTCGATCCTGCGGGTGCGTTACCAGGACAACCCGAGGGTGTATGTCGGCATGGACCAGTTCGTGTACTTCGTGGAGGGTGTCCCTGCACGGCGGTTGGCACCCAACATCTACGTGGCGGTGGAGACCGATTTCACGGACGCGGACCATCCATGGTTGACCTGGGTTCACGGTGGAGCGCCCGACTTAGTGATGGAGTTTGCCGCCGAGGGCACGGTGGAACGGGACCGGGGAGAGAAGCGAGACCTGTATGCTGAAATCGGCGTCAGGGAATACTGGCGCTACGACCCCACCGGGGGCACCATGTATCCCGAGCGTCTCATCGGTGAACGCCTGGACAACGGCCAGTGGGAGCCTATTCCGGTGATCGCTGACCTGCCAGGCGGGATGCTGCGCGGCCGCAGCGAGGTGCTGGACCTGGACCTGTGCGTGCGGGTGGACATTGATACGGAGCCGCACAATCAGTTGTGGTTTTTTGACCGACGCACGGGGGATTGGCTGCGCAACCTGAGCAGAGCGGAAGACGAGCGGGCCGCCGCCGAGCAGGAGAACCAGCAACTCCGGGAGCGGCTGGCGGAACTGGGTGTGACCTTGGACTGACGCTCCATTATTCAACCCAGATATTCCCATTCATGGCGTACTCAGGACATCAGTCACAAAACCCCGCGGGGCTTTTCGCCCGCGGGGTTTTTCTATATGGAGTGCCCATCCCCACCGACAATGTGAGGGCAAAGGCCGGCGGACTGAAATTACTCGCATTAGCGAAATTGCTTGCAAAATGCTATTTTGGGACAGTGATAATTAGTTGTCCCAAAATGCGCGCCTTGTCCCATAAAGGAATGTGTCCTGTCCCATAAAGCCATTCCCTGTCTCGAAATGCGTCCCGAAATGGCCATTTAAGGACAAAGCCGGTCTCTGCAGAAGACAACCCTAGAGGGCTCGGTAGCAACTGGAGGCGCCTGGCGTTTCAGCTCGGCGACAAGTCGTTTCCTTTATTAGACGCGGGAGAAGGGTCGTCATCGACTATTGCATGGCAATTCAGTAATGTAGAGTTAAGTTGGAGCGACGGCCAGCAGGTCCAGGTGAGCTTGATTTCCAACGACCCGCCCTCGGCGCCCCGAAACTTCCGCGCTACACGCGGTGACGACCAGGTTACCCTGAACTGGAACGCTCCCAGCTCATGGGGCGATGGGACAGCAGAACGCTACCAAATTCAGTGGAGGGCTAGCTATTCTCCCTTCAGCGCTTGGAGTCCAGTACACCGGGCAGGTTCCAAGTACGAACCTGAAGCCTCCGTTTCCAGGTTCGTGTTTTCCGGTGGCCAGGAAGATGAAGGTGTTGGTACCACCGTCGTGACCAACCGGAACTCCTACGCTTTCAGGATATCGGCCGTTTCCGCGCAGCCAAAGACGGCCAGCGATTGGGTCGAGGTGAGCGTGGACGCCACCGCCCCTCCACCCCCGCCAACGAACTTCAGGGTCACCCCGGGCAACGAAAATATGCTCCTCCAATGGTTTGAGCCCAAGCACATTGTGGAGGCGATCAATTTAAGTGCAGAGACAGAGGTGACGGGCTACGACTTGCACTACACCTCGGTGCTGGATCGGGGCCTGGTTCCCGACACGTGGAAGGCCCTGGACAACCCCCCGGGCTTCCAGTACCCCTCGGCGGGCTGGGTGCCGCTTCGGGTCCCGTTCATCAGCGGTACGCAACAGAAGACGATTTCCGACCTCACTCCCGGCACCACCTACCGGTTCCGGGTGCGGTCAAGGAACAGCGCCGGCGGCGGCGACTGGGCGTTCGTGACGGGCACGACGTCAGGCACGGCGCCGCCGCCCGTCAGGGAGTTCGCCCCCGCGCCCGGGAGCCAAATCCTGTTGTCCGCCACGCTGCGGGTGGATGCGAGCGGAACTTTCCGTGGATGCGACGACGGCGAAGCTACGATTGCAAACTGCAGCGCCGCGCTGACGACCAACAGCTTCACGTACAAGGGAACTGCGAATACGATCCAGCAGTTGACCCTCAACAATTTTGGAGGCGGGTTCGCCGCGCTGGATCTTGGATTTACCACAGGCATCGCCGATGCCGCTTGGCGGAGGCTGACGCTGCATCTCGACGGTAACCCGTTTCCGGTCGCGGACGCGGACACTATTACAGCTACTTCCGCGCAAATCAGTTTAGTATCAGCTCCCAACTGGACCAAGAACCGGTGGGTCCAGGTCCACCTGACTTACAATCCGCCCACGGTCTCGCTCTCGGCCTCTCCGAGCCCTGTGCAGGAGGGATCGCCGGTCACGGTGACGGCGACGCTGTCGGAGGCGCTGGGCGAGGTCAGCATCCCGCTCTATTCGGCGATGGCGGGGACCTTCGACATCGACATCCCGGCCGGACAGACTACCGGTACACACCAGCTCACAGCGCCGCAGCTTGAAGACGGGGAGATGAAGCAATACCAGATCGCGGTCGACTGGCATCGGATGCCGAAACCCAGACCCCTGGATGCCAAAGGCAGCCAGAGTACCGCCAGAGTGCAGGTCCTCGACGAGAATGCCGATCCGCACAGGGTGTCGGTGTCGGACGCCTCGGGCACGGAGATGGAGAACGGCTATCCGAGGATGTGCTTCGCATTCACGCTGGACCGTGCGGCATCGCACGAGATCTGGGTGAACTACTGGACCGAGGACGGCACGGCGACGGCCGGGCTGGACTACAGAGGGATCACGCACCCCCTGGCGATTGGGTTCGATCCCGGCGAGACGCGCAAGGAGAAGTGCATCAGCATCCTCGACGACAATGTGGAGGATTCGGGCGAGACGTTCTACGTGGTGCTGGGCAATCCGCCGCACGGCGCGGTCCTGGGCAGGGACCGGGGGACCGGGACGATCTACAACCACGAGCCGACGAGCCTGTCCGCCCTGACGGCGGAGGGCGCGTCCGGTGAGGAGGGCCCGTTCACGGCGCTGGACATCGGCTCGTTCGCGCCGGCCACGACCGCCTATGCGGCGACGGTTCCGCACGGGACGACGCACGCGCGGCTGACACCGAAGTCACTGAACCCGCATCTCACGATCACGACAGGCCTCGACGGGAAAGGAAAGAGCCAGGTGAGCAGCGGCGGGACCGGTCCGGCGGTCGCGCTGGCGGTCGGCGAGAACGTCCTGGTCGTGAAGACGCTGTTCAACGGCCAGCGTCAGACCTACACGGTCACGGTGACGCGCGAAGCGAAGCCGGCGGTCGCATCAGCGATTGCCGACATCAGCAGCCTTGAAGTAGGCGCAAGTCAGGAGATCTCGCTGTCGGGCGTGTTCTCCGACGCCGATGGCGACGCGCTGACGCTCAGCGCCGCGTCGTCAAACGACGCTGTGGCCACGGCAGCCGTGGCCGCTGACTACTCCACTCTGACCCTTGCCGGAAAGGCCGCGGGCACGGCGACGATCACGGTCACCGCGCAGGACCCCGCCGGCAACCAGGTCAGCGACGCTTTCGACGTTACGGTCGTCAAGGCCAACAGCGCGCCCACGGTGGCAAGCGCCATCTCGGACGCAACCATTGCCAACGAAAGCGGGACGCACCAGGTATCTCTGTCCGGGGTGTTTGGCGATGCTGACCAGGATTCCCTGACGATAACGGCCATGTCGTCGGCTACGGCCATTGCGACGGTGTCGGTGGCCTCGGATCAGACGTCGCTGACGGTCAGTGCGAAGAAGCGCGGGACATGCCGGTTCTCTTCCTGCCCGTGGATGCAAGGCCCGGCGACCATCACGGTAACTGCCAACGACGGCAACGGCGGCTCGGTGGATGACAGTTTCACCGTGACGGTGAAAGCTGCGCCCACGGTGGCCTCGGCCATCGCCGACGTGAGCGAACTGGAGGTTGATGCGACGCACAAGGTTTCGCTGTCCGGCGTCTTCAACGATGCCGACGGCGACAGCCTGACCGTTACGGCGAACTCGTCAAACGACGCCGTTGCCACCGTGGCCGTGGCTGCCGACTACTCCGGCCTGACCCTGACCGGAAAGGGCGGGGGCACGGCAACCATCACGGTAACGGCCCAGGACAGCGACGGCAACACCGTCAGCGATGCTTTCGACGTAACGGTGATCAAGGTCAACAACGCGCCCACGGTGTCCAGCGCCATTGCCGACGCGACCATCGTGAACCGGAGCGGCACCAGCCAGGTGTCCCTGTCGGGCGTGTTCAGCGACGCTGACTCCGACAACCTGACCATCACGGCCGAGTCGTCCAGCACCAGCGTGGCCACAGCAACCGTGTCGGCCGACTACTCAACGTTGACGGTGAGCGCGCAGTCTCGCGGGACGGCGAACATCACGGTGACCGCGGCCGACGGCAACGGCGAGTCTGTGGAAGACACGTTCACCGTCACGGTCAAGGCCGCCCCGGTGGTGGCCAGCGCCATCGCCGACGTGAGCGAACTGGAGATTGACGCGACCCACGAGGTCTCAATGTCCGGCGTCTTCAGCGATGCCGACGGGGATGCGCTGACCATCAGCGCCACCACCTCGGACAGCACGGTTGTCCAGGTCGCCAATACCATTGACCCGTCGACCGGGTCGGCAACCGCCATCACGGTGATCGGCGTGGCCGCTGGCACCGCGACCATCACGGTCACGGCCCGGGACTCCGACGGCAACAGCATCAGCGACGCCTTCAACGTAACGGTGCCCGCCGCACAGCAGCAGGGGGTGGAACTGCCCGGCCCGGTGACGGGCCTGACGGTGACGGCCTCTGCGGAGAACAGTGTAACGGTGAGCTGGAGCGCTCCTGAGACTGGCGGCGCGCCCGATGGATACATCGTCCACCTGCGTCCCGAGGGAGGCCAGCAGGGCAGCGGCACGACCAAGCGGCCCAAGGCAAAGAAGACGCAGGTGAAATTCAACAACCTGCAACCCGGCCAGACCTACCAGGTCTGGGCGCGGGCGCAGAACGAGGCCGGCAAGGGCGAGCGGGTCCACGCCAGCATCACCCTGCCGGAGTCGGGAGACGGCCAGACGGGTCAATAATCCCCCCGGCGGGGCCGGGTAGTGGCCGCCCCAACCGCCGGCTATTCCGCGCGGGCGTCCGGCTCAGGTCGGACGCCCGCCTTTTTGCATCCGTGCGCTGGCCTGGGGCAAGGGCTTCGCGGCCCGGGTCGTTCCCGACGTGATGCAGCCGGGCGACGTGGCCTTCCCGGCGCCGGCGGGGACCACGCTCTCGGCGAACGCCAACTATCACCTCGTGCTGTTTTCACGTCAAGGCCGTGGCAGACCTCACGCGTACCCAGTTTGTCATCGCGAGGAGCGCAGCGACGTGGCGATCTCGTTCCCGCTGCGGTGTCCGTTGCCCTGACGAGATTGCCGCGCTTCGCTCGCAATGACAGCTCCGGCGAAACTGGGTACGCGTGAGCGTGGCAGACCTCGAAAACCTGGCACCCAACGAACTCGGGGAGATCCACGCCACACCGGAAACCCGCGAAGCCGCCGCGAAAGCTGCCCGGGCCGGCGCGCTGAACGACAATCCGTTACACAGGCGTAACTCTGGCGAAAAGTCGGCGTAACAGCCCCTTATTAGGTTGCATTCAGGGCTGGTAATGGCGGTTTCTCCCAACCCGGAATCTCAAAATTTGCTGGACTTCCGGCGATTATTCCGACTGCGGCCTTTTGACTTCCGTTCCAACCTGCGCTACACTGGCGATAATGATTATCATAAAACGCAATGCGGACCGAATACGTGGAACGTGAACTGTCAGTGGATACAGCGTCAGCAGCGCGACTGGGAAAGGACAGCCCAGGAAAGCTATAGATTGCGATTACGACGCTGCAAGTGAGACTGGAGCAAAAAAGGAATCGGAGGATACGATATGCGTTTTTCATGCGTCGGCCCATTCCGGCAACTGGGCGCGCTTTCCGCCAGCCTGATAGGAGCCAATCAGGAAGAAATTAACCGGCTGATTGCCAGGCTGCGCAATATGCGCCGCCGGTACTGGCAGGAATTCGACCGCACTGCATCCAACAGCCTCGAGAACCGGTACTATGCAGCGATTTCCAAAGAGCGCCGCTGCGACTCGTGCGGCTAACAGCACCTGCCTGGCGCCACCTCGCCTGGATCGGGGCCGTCCTCTACAGTAACCAGCACAATCCGCGTACTCTCCATAGTCCAAACCAGCGCGGCCCCGGCGAAGTTCAGAGCAATGCCCAGCGTGAAGCCTGGGACTTCGCCGAAATGGTCAATAATCAGGCCGGCGGCGGCCACGCTCAGGCTTTGCCCCACTAATGCGCCCAGCAACTGGCGACCATGTACTCCGGACAACGGACGCCGGCCGAAGTAACGGCGGTTGATTACCGGATAAACCGTAGCTTCGCCGCCGTAGGCTATGCCGAACAGCGTGGCAACGACGTACAAGGCCCACAGGTCGTGGCTGATCAGAAATCCCACTATGCCCAAGCCCTGCAGCAGCAGCACGGCGGACATCAGAGTGCGACCCTCCATGCGCTCAGCCAGCATGGGAGACAGCAACCGGCTGGGGATGCTGCCGAACGTCATCAGGGTGAGCACCAGCGCGCTGGTCACGTTGCCAAAACCGTTGTGAGCCACCAAGCTGACCACAAAGGCCAGCACGATGCCGTGTCCCCCACAGCCCAGGCCGTGGATGATGGGCAGCTTCCAGTAGGCTTGAGTGGCGCGCATCTGCTGGCGGACCAGCCTCGCGCGCTCTTCCGCCCGGGGGTCCACGGCCGGGGTATCCTCGGCGGCGGCGCTTAGCCCACAGCGGGGCGCGTCCGGTCTCCAGCGGTAAAAGCGCAGCGCCGCCAGCATGAGGCCGCTGCCGACCAGACCCATGGCCAGGAAAGTCGGGAGCCATCCCCACCTTTGCAGCAGCAGCGCCATAATCGGCGTGAACGCGGCGCTACCCAGGGAGCCTAAGGACTGCACCACTCCGATGGCCAGTCCCAGACGACGCTGGAACCACGGGTTCAGCAAGCCCATCATGGGCACTATCGAGGCGATGAAAACCAGCGACAGCAGGCCGCCATAAACCAGGAAAAAGTGCCATTCATCGCGCATCAAGCCCAGGCCGGCCATGCCCGCGCCGTAGAGCAGCGCCATGCCCAACAACACCCGCCTCCCGCCCCAGCGGTCCCCCACTGCACCCAGTATGGGCGCGGCCAAACCGGCGACCAAAAAGAAACAGCCCAGGGCCGCCCCAACGCTGCCGTTGGACCAGCCGAACCGTCCGCCCTCGGTTATCGGCTCGGTCAGCATATACATCAGCAGCCCACCGTAGGTCTGCAACGGCATACCGATGGTGTGAAAAAGGGTAACGACTCCCAGGGTAGTCCAAGCGGACCAGGCAACCTGGGCGTGACCGCTTGGTATGCGGCGGCTGATGGAGTCAAAGCGCATCATTGTTGTTCTATCGCCTTCTCGCCAACCAACCGCCGGCGCAAATCCGGCGCTGCGCGGTCGCTCCGGTTCCCGAAAGGTCCTCCGCTATCGGGGGGGTGGAGAAGCAGTCCATAGGGGCTCTCAGGAATTCTTCGGGTTGGTCCCTTGGTGGGCTGTGCACGGCCTCTTCAATGATGGTTAGCCGAGATCCCGAGATGGCCTGCTGACGTGTTGCTCCGACGCTTATCATGGCGGTCCGTCCTGCTCCGCAGGCGTTGCGACAAAACAAGGTACGGGGCCGGTATGTAGCCATCGTGTTTTTATGTCCGGTAATTGTGCTGATTTTGTGTAGATTTCTGGTTTGAGTGGTACAATCCGCGCATGACCACACGCGCCCAGGAACCACAGGTTCCGCCGAGGTCGGGCGTCAGCTTCGAAGAAGTCGACCGGCTGAATCAGGAGAACGCGGCGCTGCGGGCCCGCCTTTCCGGGCTGAGCGCGGCCGCTCTGCGCATCACCGAGAACCTGGACCTGGACGCGGTGCTCCAAGGCATCATCGACGGAGCCCGCGCGCTGACCGGCGCCCGGTACGGCGCGCTCCTGGTCCTCGGCCATGCCGGGGACGTTGAGGGCCTCATCACCTCCGGAGTGACCCCGGAGCAGATAGCGGGGATCAGGGCAGAGCCCAAGGTCCTGGGGATGCTGCAGTACCTCAACGAGGTTAAGGGACCGCTGCGGCTCCGGGACATCGCCGGTCATCCCCGGTCAATCGGCTTTCCCGAGGGACACCCGCCGATGCGGAGCTTCTTGGGGACCCCGGTCTTCCATCACGGCGAGCGGCTGGGGAACATCTACCTCACTGAAAAGGAGGGCGGGCGGGAGTTCACGCCGGAAGACGAAGAGACCATCACCATGTTCGCCTCCCACGCGGCGACGGCCATCGCCAACGCCCGCCGGCACCGGGAAGAAACCCGGGCCAGGGCCGACCTGAGGGCCATGAACGAACGGTTCTTCCGGCTTTGCGAGGCGATGCGCCTCCCCAGCGAGAGCCTCGACGTCGATAACGTTCTCAACGGGATTGTGACCGGCGCCCGGGCTCTTACCGGGGCGCACTACGGCTTGATTACCACCTTGGACGATGCGGGCCGACTGGCGGACTTTGGCACCTCCGGATTCACTCCCGAAGAACACCAGTCGATGGTGGAGATGCCGAGAGGGGTTGAGCTCCTGGAGCACTATCACAGCCGCCCCTACACGTGGCGAACGCCAGACGTGATGGCCTACGTCCGGGCCCAAGGCTTTGACGTCGAAAGCCTGCCCCCCTTCAAGGCCACGTTGTACGTGCCGATTTATTACGGCGACACCCATTTGGGCCACTTCTACCTCGCCAACCGGGAAGGAGACCCGGAGTTCACCGCAGCGGATGAGGAACTGATGGATGTGTTCGCCGCCCAGGCCGCCATCTCAGTGGCCAATGCCCGGGCCTACCGGGCCGAACAGCAGGCCAGAGCCGACCTGGAAGCGCTGATCGAAATCTCGCCCGTGGGGGTGCTGGTCTTCGATGCGAAGACGATGCGCCTGACGTCCCTCAACCAGGAGGTGAGGCGCATCGTCCGCGGGCTGCGGCCGCCGGGCCGCAGCCAGGAGGAGATGCACAGCGTGATGAGCTTCCGGCGTCCGGACGGTCAGGAGATTCCCCAGGAGGAATTGCCGCCGGCCCGGGCAATACGCGACGGCGGGACGGTGCGCGCCGACGAGATAGTCGTCGTTCTCCCGGACGGCCAGGAGGTACCCACCGTCCAGAACGCCACGCCGGTCTTTTCGGAAACGGGCGAGGTCGTCTCCGTCGTTACCACCATTCAGGACATGACGCCCCTGGAGGACCTGCTGCGGCAGCGCTCCGAGTTCATCGGGATGGTGGGCCATGAACTGCGGACGCCACTGACCACAAGCAAAGGCGCCACCACGACGGCGCTGGACTCCGCAGCCGGCGGTGGATACTGCCGAGATGCTACAGCTCTTCCGAATCGTTGACGAGCAGTCCAACCATATGCGCCGTCTGATCAGCGACCTGCTCGACGTAACGCGCCATCGACGCGGGGACGCTGACAATCACCCCCGAGCCTACCGACGTTGGCGATGCTGGTTGAAGACGCCAGAAGCGCCTTTCTGCGCGGCGGTGCCCGCAACAGCGTCGATATCGACCTGTCCCCGGACCTGCCCCGGGTCAGCGCCGACCGGCAACGTATGTTGCAGGTCCTGAACAACCTCTTGTCTAACGCCTCCCGGTACTCTCCGGACCAGTCCGCCATCCGGGTGAGCGCGTCGGTGGATGACGTGTACGTTGCCGTCTCCGTATCCGACGAGGGCAGAGGCATCGGCGCTCAGCAGATGCCGCACCTTTTCCGAAAGTTCTCCCGGCAGGATGGGGAGAGACGCAGCCTGCACGATTACGGGAACGGCCTGGGCCTCGCCATCTGCCGGGGAATAGTGGAGGCCCACGGAGGCCGCATCCGGGCCGAGAGCGCCGGTGAAGGACTCGGCGCGCGGTTCACCTTTACGGTCCCCACCGTGGACGAGGCCATCCACGGCCCGACGGCCAGCCGGGACAACTCCGGCGCCGTCTCCGGACCGGCGGCCAGAGAGCGCACGCGCATCCTCGCCGTAGACGACGAGATGCAGGTCCTCCTTCACATCCGGAACACCCTTTCCCAGGCGGGCTACGCTCCGATTGTGACCGTCAATCCCAATGAAGTGACGCATCTGATCGAGGCGGAGAATCCCCATCTCATTCTGCTGGACCTGATGCTGCCTGGTACCGACGGAATCGAGTTGATGCAGCGCATTCTGGGCATCACCGATGCACCCGTCATCTTTGTCTCGGGCTACGACGAAGACCGGGACGTCGAAAGGGCCTTCCAGGCCGGCGCCGATGATTACATCGTCAAGCCCTTCTCGTCAAACGAGCTGGTGGCGAGAATTGAGGCAGTCCTGCGCAGAAAATCGGCGCCAGGGTGGCGGGCGGCGCAGGAACCCTATTTGTTGGGAGACCTGCTGATCGACTACGACGCGCGCCAAGTTACGGTTGCCGGCCAGCCGGTGCAGCTGACCCCCACCGAGTACAATCTGCTCTCCGACCTGTCCAGCAACGCCGGACGGGTGTTGAGCCACGACCAACTGCTGCGTCGGGTCTGGGGCCAGAACTACCTGGGCGACGCACAGGCGGTACGCACCTTCGTCAAGAACCTGCGCAACAAGCTGGGAGACGACGCCAGGAATCCCACCTACATATTCACCGAGCCGCGCGTCGGCTACCGCATGGCCAAAGCGGGGAGCTGACAGGGGTAGGTAACGGCTGTTACGACGGCGCATGATGGGTGATCTCCAAGTTGGACTTGGGTTACAGCCAAGGTTAGGGGAGCAGCCGGACACGGCTCCGGACACGACCGTTGAGCAGTAACCACCTCAGCCAGTTGCTGCCGTCGGCGGGTCACTCTGACGGTTCGTGCCGGACGGGTCCGCGGGTCCTGATGATTGGGAGCCAGTGACTTGGGCGGCGCCCTTAGGTTGTCTGGGGTAATGCCGCGTTCCTGATCGTCCTCCACCCTGGTGCCGTAGGCCAGAGCCAGCAGGGTGACCACCGACAGCACCAGCCATTGTCGGGAGACAGGCGTCGGGTCGGTGCGCCGGGTCTTGTCCCACTTCCAGCCCGGCTCCTGATGGCCTTGAAGCCCAGTTCGATCCAGAAGCGCCGGGTGACCAACTGACCCCGGCCTCCCCGGCGGTCATCCCGGACAACGGGAAGGTCTACACCCGGCCCGCGTCGTCCAGCAGGGTCATCATACCGTAGTGAGCGGCCGCCAGGGACCGGTCGGAGTCCAGCGCTCCCTGGAGCGCCGCGTCGAACTCCAGGCTCTCGTTGATGCGGGAGCTGGCTGGGCTGAGGTGGGACCGGCGATTCCGCAGGGCTCCAATCTCTCAGTCCCTCTGGTTCGATTGGCCCATCTCCCTTTCTCCCTGCTGGTCCGGTTGCGCCGATGCCGTACCACCGTTCAGTCAAATGGCGACCAGGCCAGAATGGTACATCAAATCACACAAATCAAGATTTAAAAAATACTTGTGTCATTCGGTTGTTGGTGTAGCGTTACAGTCGCTCTCTGTGCCCTGACCAGGAGTATGTCGCCTACGCTACCCAGCGGGGACTGAGACGGATCCAGGCGTTGACCCCGCTGCAGAAAGGGACACCCCTGGACCAAGAGACAGTACGGCCATGTTCAACATCCGTAACGACAGCAGGACGGTACGCCGACTTTTGAGGTCGGTATTGCCCTTCCAAGCTACCTGACAAGGGAACGTGAAGGCCAGCATTAGATACAAAACCTGGGAATTCCCAACAGTCGAGGCAGACACCTCCGAGTACTGAAGAGGGCTGAAAGCCGAGTTTTCAGGTTTGAGAATCATAGCCTGAACTGCCGTCTGATTTGAGGGTGACCAAACATGGCCCGCAGAAACCTATTCCTGGATGCGGAAGTGAGGCCAATGACCCATGGCGATTAGAATAGTGACCGACAGCTGTTCGGACTTGCCGAGCAGAGCGGCCCGCGTCAATGACATTACCGTGGTGCCACTCTACGTCAACGTCGGAGGCGACACCTACCGGGACGGGGTGGACATCGACGCCGACCGTTTCTATGCCCTCTTGGAACAACTCCCCGACCTGCCCACCACTTCCCAGCCTTCCGTCGGTGACTTCCTGAGCGTGTACCGACGGCTGCTCGACGAGGGGCACCAAATAGTGTCCATTCACGTCAGCAGCAAACTGAGCGGCACGCTCAACTCGGCAACCCAGGCCAAGGCAGCCTTGGGCGACCCGGACCGGATCGTGATCCTGGACTCCCGGCTGGCGGGCGGGTCGCAGGCCCTGCTGACGCTGGATGCCGCACAATGGGCCCGCGAGATGACCAATGCCAGAGAAGTCGCCCAGCGGGTGGGGCGTTCGGTAGAAAGGAAACACGGCTTCACCGTGGTCGACACCCTGGAGTACATGCAGCGGGGCGGACGCATCGGCAAGGCCAAGGCTTTCCTTGGCGGCGCACTCCGGGTCAAGCCCATCATCGGCATCCGCGACGGAGCGCCCCACCCAATAGAACGTCCCCGCACCCGCCGGAAGGCCATTGCCAGGGTCATCGGACTGGCGCGGGAGCTGGCGCCCTTCAGCCGGATACACGTGAGCTACAGCACCGGGCGGGAAGGAGCACAGGCCGTCCGTGACGGCCTGTGCGACCTGGTGAAACCGCAGAACCTCATCGAGTCGCGGTTCGGCCCGGTGCTGGGCACTCATCTTGGTCCCAACACCATCGGCGTCGCGATAAGCCAGCCCGAGCCGGACGCCTGGCGGCCAGCGCCCCATTAGTCTCCAGAACGTCGGCTATCTCCGAAGCAGGAGTTTTGCAATTTTTCTCACGCATCCTCTCACAATACGGAATGACGCTGTTTCCCATCTGTTCCATCATCCGCATTCCCATGAGCACGGCCATGCCAGGACGCCCGATCAAAACACAAAACTGATGGAACAACCCGGCAAGCTGCCGCCGACTCGCCCGTGTACGCCGAAGGATGCGACTGCGTCAACCCGGTGCGAGCCGCAGCGCCCCTACACGATGGTTGCATCCTGGTCGCAGAGCCCGATTTCCACAGCATCCTGCGCTTCCGGCAGGACCGACAGCGGTCCCACCAACTCTGGGAACAAACCTCAGACCAAAGGCCACCAGCGACCTGGTACCCCCTTTCTCCCGACTGACCCAAGTGGATCAAGGATAGAGCGCCCCTGGCAATCCGGTTAGAGGACGGTGCCGAGTTGCCGGTAGCCTCCTAGCCTCATCTCATCGCAGAAACCGTCAACTGGCTCTTTGAACAAGGCAATCTCAGGAAATGACCACCTGCCGGTAGTCTACGGCAAGACCTGCGTCGCTTATGAAACCGGCAGGCCACCCGCCGTCAACCGGTCCTACCGGTCGCAACGCACCGCCGAGGGCAGCGTAGCCGTGGACGCAGGGTTGAGCAACATGCGCTGCTACTTCAACGGCGGAAAACTGCAATACAGCTTCAACTCCGTACCGAGTGCGGCTTCGCTACTCGTTGCGGACTGAACCAACCACAAGGCCCTACACCGGCAACCCAACTCGGCCCGTAAAGCGGTTCGCGAGCCGGAGCCGCTGATATAATCTCAGTGAGAGACCGCCAGCATGAGCACCGCCATGGACGCCGCCGAACGCGCTCGCTTTCTCCTAGCCCTGCGCGACGCCCCCGACTTCCGCGACGAGATCCGCAGCCTGCCGCTGGGCGACGAACTTTTGCAGATCCCCGAACGCTTCGCCCAACTCGCCGCCTACTTCAGCGACGTCATTGAGACACAGAAAGCGTTCAATAGCAGGGTGGACGCTTTCATCACGGACCAGAGGGCGATCAACCGGCGCGTTAAAAGGGACTTCGGCATCCTCAAGGGCAACGCAGTCCGCCGCCTGCTCCAGCTCCACCACGACACCATACTCGAGATCTTCCAACTGGATTTCGTCCGCACCCTGGGCCGCGATGACCTGTCCCGCATGGCGGGTTAAACCAGCATCGCCATCCAGATCGAATTCGGTCAACGGCGCAGTTTCTACGCCGCCGACCTAGTCCTCGAAGGCACCAACGCCGTCAGCGCCACCCACTACGTGGCTGCGCAGGCGTCGTTCACCGACGACCACCGCGACACCGACTGTGCCAAGCGGAACGCCGAATTTCTCGCCGGATTCGCCGGATGTGCCGCATACCCCATGGCGACCGGCGTGTCCATCGACCACGAAGTACAGAAATGGTGGCCGCTAGTGCCACGGCTCGTTCCAATTTGACCCAAACGAGAGACCCATCGGTTCCATAAACGCAGGCACCCCAAGGGTGTCCGGATTCGTCTCCCACACCCTTCCGGTGAGCACGGACGGCACGCCGGCGATCACGTCACGTACCACATCATTCGGCTGCATCCACTGTTTCTGTCGGCGGTCCATGTGTGGCGACAACCCCCAAGAGAAAAGGAAATGTTGGAATGTACAACCTGCTGATGGTGTCCTCTTTGAGCCAAGACGAATGGGAACTGAACCAAGGACATTTATACGACGTCAGATTCCTCAGAGACCGCGTCTTCGAGTACACGGACGACGGAATAGAGCCGCAGTTCATTGGCGACGATGGTCCCGACTTTGACGAATTGAGGAAACTCCCCTGCCTCTTCACCTACGAAGGCATTGACGTCGTGGGTTCCATCGGCACTATCAACGAAATAAAGCCCAGGAGCCGACGCCTTGAGATTTACTACACCCTGCCGGCAATTTACCCTAAACTCCGGTTAGTTGGAGACAGCGTTTTTCAAGCCCTTGGAATTGGAACCCAGAGCTACGGCGAGAGAAGCCGAACGCACTGGGCGGTAAAGGATGTGGACCTGTTTCAGGTAACCACCCGAATGCTTCACGCTGCCGGAAACATCCCTGCTGTCCTGTCCCAAAGAGGACATGAACCGCATTTGGGGAGGCCATCACCAGGGAAAGAAGCTTGTGTTCTTGAGCCACCGGGCCACTCACCGGGGACGTGTGGCCGCGGTACGCGAGCAGCTCGAGAGACAACGATTGAGTTGCTTCGTCGCCCACCAAGACGTAACGCCCAGCAAAATGTGGCATGACGAGATACTCAACGCATTAAACACCATGGACGCCTTCGTCGGTTTGGTGACAGACGACTTCCACGACGGCGGGTGGACAGACCATGAAGCGGGCTACGCCTGCCATCGAGGAGTGCCCAGAGTATTCGTAAAACTTGAAAGACGCGACCCCGTCGGCATGGTGGCCAGGAAACAGGCCTTGACCACGACTTGGGAACGAGCCGGCCAGGAAATCATCGCCCATTTGCGACAAATTGGCGTCCTCCAATGAGTCCCGATAGTTTGATGCTGACCAGAGTACGCCTCGTACCAATGGGTCAACGCTGAACGGCTGGCCTTTTCCGGCTGTCGAATAAGCAGAACATGGAACGTTCATCTTACGACTTCCGGATCCGGCGCACGACCAGTGTCCTCCCTACTATCCATAAGCCAGCGCCTTGGGAAAGTAGGCTGCCGTGCAGAGCCCTGGCATCGGACCGAGGCGGCATCCGGAACATTCCCGGCGGCAGTCCTCAGCACTCGTCGGCCAAAATGCCAAATCCATGCACAGATCCCAAACGTCGGCACCACACCACGGTTTTCCACACTGAAGCGAGCGCATGAAGGCACTGGCAAGCACACTAAGAGGGTGTGTGACAATGGGCTAAACTAGCGCGTGCGGTTCTTGGGGTGAGAATGGGAAGCTGGTTACGCTGGTGGCATGAGCAGAAAGCCTTATCCCAGTGATTTGAACGATGCCCAGTGGGAGGAACTATCTCCGCTGTTGCCGCCGGACACCGTTCGGGGCCATCCCAGAACCACGGACCTGCGTGAGGTGGTCAACGGCGTCCTGTACGTGCTGCGTGGCGGGATACCCTGGCGGATGATGCCCCATGACCTGCCGCCTTGGGGCACGGTGTGGTGGTACTTTCGAAAGTGGCGGGATGACGGGACGTGGGAACGGGTGGAGGAAGCCCTGCGGGGCCGGGTTCGGGAAGCGGCGGGACGAGAGGCCACTCCCAGTGCGGCGATCATTGACAGCCAGTCGGTGAAGACCACGGAAAAAGGGGGCCCAGGGGTTACGACGCTGGCAAACGGGTAACCGGACGCAAACGGCACATCGTGGTGGATACCATGGGGTTGCTGCTGGCGGTGGTGGTTCATGCTGCCAACATTCAGGATAGAGACGGCGCCAAGTTGGTGTTGGCCAAGTTGCTGGGCCGGTTCCCCCGATTGCAGCTGATCTGGGCGGACGCTGGTTACGCTGGCCGGCTGGTGACGTGGGCCTGGGCCACCGGCGGCTGGCTGCTCACCGTGGTCAAACGCAAACCGGATAGCCACCACTTCGAAGTGCTGCCCCGACGGTGGGTAGTGGAGCGTACTTTGGCCTGGCTGAGCCGATGTCGACGGTTGAGCAAGGACTATGAGGAACGGACCGAGAGCAGCGAAGCCTGGGTGCATATCGCCATGGTCAACCTGATGCTCAAACGGCTTCAACCCACCTGAACCCATTTGTCACACACCCTCTAATCCTGGTCATCCTGATTCTGACAATTGCCGTCGGAGTATCCGCGGCGCATGGCTCATTCGCTGACGACCGCGACGTCAACTACCGCAGTGGTATGATCCTTTCCGCCAGCGCCACTACCGCATCGCCGCCCGGCCACGCTTGTCACAGCCCGTCGAGGTTCAGCATGACCACAGTACGACCCACCAAACCGCCGGGGCCGGCCGCGCCCTTCCGCCTACCAGACATCCCGGAGAAGCACCCTGACGACATGACCAGCGTCGATAACCTGCACCAGCACGGTGCAATGGCCAATATAATCCAGTACCTGGGCAATCCCGAAAACACGATCGTCAGCGCCGAGCATTACATTGTGCCCGGTCCGTCCTACGTGGCCGGAGAGAGCCGCTATCCCGACCTGCTGGTGGCATTCGACGCGGATCCCGCCGCTTACCGGGACAGCAACGGCTACATCGTATCCCAACAGGGCAAGCCGCCGGACTTCATTCTGGAGGTGGCCTCACGGAGAAGCGCCGCCGAGGATCTGGGAGCGAAGAAGGACTACTACGAGCGGCTGGGAGTGGTCGAGTACTGGCTGTTCGACGTCGCGGCAGAATTTTATGGGTTCACCCTCGCCGGCTACCGGCTGACGCAAGGCGGATACGAACCCATCGAGGTAAGCGAAATCGGTCCCAGCGTGTTCCAGGGCTACAGTGCCATGCTCAACCTGAACCTGAGGGCCGGGGATGGCTACCTGGGATGGCATGACCCCGCCACCGGAGACCACATCCCGACCCTCCAAACCCAAACGACCCGCGCCCAAAACGCCGAGACCCGCGCTGAAACTGCCGAGGCACGGGTACGGGAGCTCGAGGACCAGATTCTCCGGCTGCGCGAGGGCCGGTAGCATACAACTAAGCGACCCGGCTTCCACGGATGAGCCGGCCAATCGCGTTTCCCGCAAGCACGGGCCAGCCCGGAGGCAACCGGCATACCCGAAATTGACCCCCTCGATATGGGTTACTATAATCGGCGGAGTTTCACAGCAGGAGCGGGTCTTTGCCCAGGCAGCGGAAACCGTGACTGTTGGTCCAACGAGTACGTTAGGAGGACTTTCATGGTTACACAACAGGCAGCGGTGCTGAGCCCTGAGGCTATGGTCGAGGAGTTCGAAAAGAACGGCGTCACCCACGTGGTGACCATCCCCGACAGCGAAACCAACTACCTGTACGAGTTGATGAAGGAGCAGGACGGGCTGGAGATCGTCCCCACCTCCCGGGAAGGCGAGACTTTCGGCATCGCCCTTGGTTTGCTGGTGGCCGGCAAGACCCCGGTGGTGCTGATCCAGAACACGGGCATGATGGAATCGGGCGACTCTATCCGGGGCATGGTCCTGGACGCGGGGTTCCCGCTGGTAATGGTGGTGGGCTATCGCGGCTGGAACCGCCACGGCATCATAACCGACTCGGCCGCCACCTATACCGAGCCGTTCCTGAACGCCTTCCGCATCAACTACTATCTGGTTGAGCAGGACGCCGACAGCACGCGCATCTCCACGGCCTTTGAGGAAGCCCGGGCCACCAAGCGACCGGTTGCCATCCTCGTCGGCGACGAATACCACGGGTTCAACCGCTAGACGGTTAACCACACGCCAACATTGACTGCTCCGTGTGCACACGACCGGGCGCCGCAAGTGCCCATGGGACGGTTTGAGGCACGGAGCAAAAAGACCCAGCCAACGGAGGCAAAGTATGATTCAATCCGCGGACGTATTCCGAGTCTTCCAGGAGCACCGGGGCGATGCCATCGTGATCCCCACCGGTACTTCCGGCCGCCACTGGCGCGAATTCACCACCAACGAAAACCGCGACCTGAACATGGGCGGCGCAATGGGGCAGACGACCTCGGCGGCCTTGGGGCTGGCCCTGGGCCTGCCTGATGAAAAAGTCGTGCTGTTCGATTCCGAGGGCGCGCTGCTGATGAACCTGGGGATCCTGGCGACCATAGCCGGCATGAAGCCGGAAAACTTCTGCCACATCGTGTTGGACAACGAGTGCTATGCCACCACCGGCGGGCAGCCGGTGCCCAACGCGCAGGAGATCAACTACGCCGGCATGGCCAAGGAGTCCGGCTATTCCTCTGCCTACAGCTTCGACGACCTGGAAGAATTCGCCACCAACGTGGAAGAAATCATGCAGGCAACCGGCCCGGTCTTCGTCGCCATCAAGGTTGTGCCCGAGGTGGAGAACGAGCCAATCGGTATGCGCGTGCGTCCCCCGACCCGCAGCCGCGCCGAAACCATCCGGGACCTGCGATCGGAGCTGGGCATCAGCGCCGATTAGTTTCCGTGGTTAGCGACGCTCGGGCAACGATTTCGCCTGAGCGATCGACGACAATGCCACGAGTGCGCCCCGGGATCTGACATGGTTCCGGGGCGTTTCCATGTGTCCGACGCCCTGACGAGATTGCCACCTCTTCCTGGCGTGGTTACAATGCCGCAATTGCGGATGCCGGGCCTTGCTCCGTCCCGTCTCGACGACTTCTGCTCCGACAGACAACCACCCGTGCTGATCCCTGGCGATGGAGAGTGATTCGGTTTGAACACCGGCGTTTCGGACCTGACGACCTACCTGCGGGAGCAGTACCACTACGCCTGGCTCGTGGTCGGAATGGGCACCATGCCCCGGGTCACCGCCAATTTCGTCAGCCAGGCCTTCGCCGTAATCCTGGTCGTCCTCCAGACCGACTTTGCCTGGGGCGTCACTGCCATCGTCCTGGCCCAGGTTTTCCGCAGCCTCGCCAGCGCCCTCCTTTCTCCCGTCTCGGGATGGGTGGGCGACCGCTACGGAGCACGCAAGTCCCTGTTTGTTGCGGCGGCCCTCTACGTGGTCGGGATGCTGCTGCTCAGCACCGTGGGCGAACTCTGGCAGCTTTACATCTACTACAGCCTGCTGCTGGGGTTGGCCCAGGCCCTCTTCACCGTCAACATTCCCACCACCGTCGCCGCCTGGTTCAAGAGGAAACTCGGCGTCGCCGTCGGCATCCAGCAGTCCATCGGAGGCATGGGAGCATCGGTTACGGCCCCGGCCCTGGCGGTGCTGGTGGCCCTGACCGGATGGCAGGTCGGGTTCTGGATAATCGCCGGCGTGGGCGGCGTGATCCTGTTCGCCCTGCTGTTCTTCTTCCACAGCGATCCGGCCGACCGCGGGATGAAGCCCCTGGGAGCCACCGACGACGATCCAGCGCCGGCGCCAACAAATACCGCAACCGCCAAGCTGCGCAGCAAGGTCTTCCTGCAACACGCCCGCCGCACGCGAGCATTCTGGAACCTGCCCTTCATCCACTTCCTCGGCTGCATGGGCCACGCCATCGTCATCTGGCACGTCGTGTTCTTCGCCACCGAGCAGGGATTGTCGTTGGCCGCGGCGGCCTGGACCGTCACCATCTACACCATGGCCAGCGTGAGCAGCCGCCTGTTCATTCCCATCCTCGCCGACCGGTGGGGCGCCAAGGTCACGATGATCCTGCCGTACTTCCTGCAGGGCGTCACGGTGATAATGCTCTTCTGGGCCCAGAGCGCATGGGAGTTCTACCTCTTCGCGGTTCTCTTCGGCATCGGCTTCGGCGGGGAGATGTCCGCCTTCCTCATCGCCAATCGCCAGTACTATGGCATGGGGCCGGTGCGGTCGATTTTCGGATTCCAGCACCTTGGCTCCGGTTTCGGCATGGCCTTAGGAGGGCTGGTTGGCGGCGTGGTTTACGACTTCCGCAATGCTGAAGCTCCGGTGCGGTACCTGGGCTTCATCGACGTCGGTGGAGGCTCCTACGACCTCGCCTGGACCATCTCCATTGCCGCCAGTCTCGTCGGCGTCGTATTCATACTACTGCTGGAGTCATCATCCCGCGTCCTCATCCCCGACTGGGAAGACTCCCTGCCCCGGGAGGGCCAAGCCTCGCCGGCATCTTCGTGACCGGCAGACACGGCCCGTTTGCAAACCGAGCCGGGCCGCAACCGCAATGGCGAGCGATTTCGGCGGTACAATAGCGAAGACAGCCGACGCGTATGCATTCACACGACAAGGAGGCCGGAAACATGACGACCGTAGGAAGCGGCAATTACACCTACGAAGTGGTGGAAAACTGGGCCAGGCTGCCCGAGGGCGATACCTTCGCCATGGTCAGCGCCATCGCCACCGACTCCCAGGACCGGGTATTCGCCTTCCAGCGCAAGGACCCGCCCATCCTGATTTTCGACCGGGACGGCAACCTGCTGGACAGCTGGGGGAACGGCGCCTTCACTTTCGCCCACGGCATCTACATCGATGACGAAGACACAGTTTACCTGACCGACCGGGACAACTCGGTCTGCCTGGTCTATACCATCGACGGCAAGCCAATCCAGATGCTGGGGCGTCACGGCGTGCACTCGGACACCGGGTGTGAAAATCCGGGCGACCTTTGCCCCCGGTCCGCCGGGCCTTTCAACTACCCGGCGGAACTGGTGCCATCGCCATCGGGAGACCTGTACGTGGCCGACGGGTACCGCAACGCCCGCGTCCACCGGTTCAGCTGGGACGGTCAGCTCAAGCAGTCCTGGGGAGAGCCGGGTAAGACCGAGGCGGGGCACTTCCACCTGCCCCACAGCCTGCTGATCCATAACGACACGATCTTCCTGTGCGACCGGGAAAACCACCGGATGCAACTCTTCAGCCTGGACGGCGAGTTCATCACGATCTGGGACGACATCCAGCGGCCCATGGACATCTCGGCGGACAGCAACGGGAACCTGGTGATCAGCGAGGGCAGCGTCAACGATTCTTCGGCACGGGTCAGCGTGCTGGACACTTCCGGCAACGTGCTGTCCCGCTTCGATTGTCGCGGCCCGGGCCACGGCAGTTGGGTCGACTCCCGGGGCGACATCTACGTCGGTCTGAGCGACGGCACCGGAATAGACAAGTTCGTGCGACAGGGCTAGGCCGGTACGGCGGGCTCAGCCACCAGACAAACCAGGACGGCGGGGAGCCATCCCCGCCGTCTTTCTTCCGGCTGTGCGACCGGCCGTTGTTTTCAGCGTCGTCTAGTCGGCGGCAACGGGCGCCGATTTAGCGGCCTGCTTTTCCATGAAGTCCTTGATGGCGTCGGCGTACTCGGCCCGGGGGAACTGCTCGCCGTTGGGAACCTTCATGCCGTCGCAGAAGATCTCCAGCCGGTTGCCGTCCGGGTCCAGGAAGTAGAATGAGCGGCTCCCGCTGCCTTCCAGGTTCCCGCCGGCCTCGATGCCGTGGGTCAGCGGACCGCTGACGATCTCCGCGCCGTGAGTGTGAATGTGGGCCAGCGCCCGCATGAACTCGTCCCGGTTCTCCACCTCAAAGGCCACCTGCTGCACCAGCCGGGCCCGACCGGGAACGTTCTCAGAAACGTCCACGTCGTCGGGTGCGGTTGCGATGACGAAATCATGGTGCGTTTCGTCGAACCGCAGGAAGGCCGTTTCGGCTCCGTCGGGTCGGCGGCGGCGGGAAGTCACCTTGCAACCCAGCACCCTGGTGTAAAAATCGAAAGACCGTTCAAAATCGGAAACCAGGATCCCCACGTGTCCAACTCGCTTGATCTGAATGCCCATGACGATTTCCTCCTGTCAAATGCTCCGGCAGTTCCACGATACCGACAGATTGGCTCTTTTGCCTCCGTAAACTGCCAAGTTTGGCCTTGATTATATGACCTGGGAAACATCTCGTCTGCACGTTTCGTCCGGTCCTGGGTTCCGTCTATACGACGCCGCAATCACCGGCTCTGCATCCGGGAACGGTTTCGGGTACAATGCCATCTTGCCCCGGATTTGCCGAGCCAATGTACCTGAGAAACCGCATTCATTACGCGTGGATCATCGTGGCCATCGCCGCGATGATGGGGTTCATCACCTCTTCGGTGCGGTTTGCGGCGGCCGCCCTGGTGCCCCACCTCAGCGACCCGGCTGCCGGATTCGGCTGGAGCTACGGCGCCATCAGCCTGGCGTTCAGTCTCCAGTGGATCATCTTCGGGCTGGCGAGCCCCTATGTGGGCTGGCTCGGGGACCGTTACGGCGTGCGCTGGTTCCTACTCGTCGGCGCCGTGCTGTTCATCATCGGGATGCTGCTGACCGGCATCATGAACAGCCTCTGGCAGTTCTACCTCTACTTCGGCGTGATCCTGGGCATCGCCTCCACGATCTATACCGTGTTGCCGGTGTCCGGCGTCACCCTGTGGTTCAGGCGGCACTTGGGAGCCGCAATGGGGGTCGTGTGGTCGTTCCAGGGAATCGGAGTGGTCGCGTTCCTGTTCCTGATCGGCGCGGCCTTCGGCCAGCTGGGAATCCAGTGGATCTTCTGGCTCCCGGGCATAGCGGGCGGAGCGCTCCTGCTGGTGTTGGTCAAGTTCTTCTACAACTCGCCGGCGGACATCGGCATACGGCCCTTCGGCGACCTTGGGGACGAACCGATTCGAAGAACACCAAGGGATGAGACTGCCAAGATAAGGGCCCGGGTGTTCATCCAGCAGGCCAGGCGCACCCCCACCTTCTGGAACCTGATCGGCATCCACTACTGGGGGTGCATGGGCCACCAGATCATCAATGTTTTGATCGTGGCCATTGCCGTTGACCGTGGCATGTCCCTGGAAGCGGCCGTCGGGATACTGGCCGCCCAGCAAACCGTCGGCGTGATCGCCCGGGGCGCCGTGCCCATCGTCGCGGAACGCTGGGGCTGCCGGTTGGTCTGGGTCGTGGGTATGGCCCTTCAGGTTTTCCCGCTGCTGCTTATCCTCTTTTTCAACGACCTCTGGGCGTATTACCTGTTCGGCGTACTCTTTGGGATCGGCCAGAGCACCGAAGTGCCCACGTTCCCCATCGCCAACCGACAGTATTACGGAAACGTCCCGCAGGGCAGCCTCTACGGATGGCAAAGCCTGGGCAGCGGCCTCGGCATGGGACTGGCCCCGGTGTGCGCCGGCCTCCTGTGGGACTTCACGGGAACCTACCTGGCGCCGCTGCTGATGTCCCTGGGGTTCAGCACGATGGCCCTGGTCCAGTCCTGGTTGTTGCCCTCCCCTCGGGTTCGACAAATCCCCGACTGGGAGACCCACCTGCCGCCGAACCTCAGACCAGCCGCCTAGCAACTGTTCAGACTTGCGGGGAAAGTGTCATTGCGACCCTGTACTTGAACGGGAGCGGCAATCCCGTTGTTCAGGGGAGTCCTTCGGGACAGACGTTGCTGCTTCGGCGTCGAGATTGCCACAGCTCCAGCGCCTCGCAACGACAACTTCCTGGATGCTGAACACTTGCGCAGCCGACCCCAGGCGCGGCCCGTGGTATATTCCGGTACGCTCAGGCGCCGGTTGCCGCAGTATCGAGGAGGTCAGACTGATGGTCGACAAGGAACAGGACTGGGAATACGGCCTGCGCACCGAGGGGCACGGCGCCGAAGGCGGCGGCCGCGAGCCGGCAGTGATCGGCGAGAACGGCTTCCGCTACCGGGTGTCGGGAGAGAACTGGGGCCATCTCCCGGATGGGTGCGTGTACAAGGAGGGAACTTCGGTCGCCGTCGACGCCAATGATCAGGTTTACGTGTTCAATCGTGGCACTATCCCGATGATCGTGTTTGACACCGACGGCAACGTGCTGCGCACCTGGGGCGAGGGCGTATTCGCCAACCCCCACGGTGTCACCATCGCCCCGGACAACACCGTCTTCTGCGTGGACAACGGAGATAGCACCGTCCGGCAGTTCACGCCGGAGGGCAAGCTGTTGATGATCCTGGGCACGCCCCACCAGCCAAGCCCCAGGATGAGCGGTGAGCCGTTTTCCGTTCCGGCCCACGTGGCTTTCGACCGGCGCACCGGAGAATTCTACGTGGCCGACGGCTATTCCAACGCGAGGGTGCACAAGTACACGCCCGACGGCAGGCTCCTCTTTTCATGGGGAGAGTCGGGGACCGGCGACGGCCAGTTCAACATCGTCCACAACGTAATCGTGGATAACGACGGCTGGGTGTACGTCGCCGACCGGGAGAACCACCGCATCCAGGTCTTCAGCTCCGACGGCAAATACGAGACCCAGTGGGGCAACCTCTCCCGCGCCGCCGCCATCTGCATCGACGACCGTTCCGGCGAGGAACTGATCTACATCGGCGAGTACTTCTGCGGGATCGGCACCAACGACATCGGGACGGATCTCGGCCCCCGCGTGACGGTGATGAACACCAAGGGCAAGGTACTGGCCCGGGTCGGGCGGGAAAGCTACGGCGACCAGTCGGGGCGGTTCTACTCTCCGCACGGCATCGCCATCGACTCCAAGGGAGACCTGTACGTGGCCGAGGTGTCCTGGACCGACTACGGTCGGCACATGGACCCGCCCCGCGAGCTGCGCTCGATGCAGAAGCTGGTCAGGGTACCGGACTAACGGCGACGTTACTCCGGTATTCCCAGGGCCTTCCTTACGGCCACGCCGATGGGCGTCAGCGGGCTCTCTTCCGGCGGGCCGTGGGGCACCATGCGATTGTGGTGGATGGCAACCGCCAGCCGGTGCTGCGGGTCAGCCCAACCTATCGAACCGCCGGCGCCGTTGTGTCCAAAGGCCAGCGAGCTATTGCCCATGGCGCCCATGCCGGGGCTCCCGGCAAAGTGAAAGCCACCGATGGTGCCGTGATGCGGGCGTCCGTGCACCGGATCGTAATCGCTGGGCGGACGGGGAACGTGGAAGGTCCTCACACGATTCTCGGACAGCAGGCGGACACCGTCCAGTTCGCCCTCGTTGGCCAGCATGGCCCAGAACCGCGCCTGGCTGCGTGCGGTCATGATCCCCTGGGCTCCGGGAATGCAGGCCTGGCGCACGTCGGAACGACCGAACACCTCCTGGGTAGTTCCCACCTCCGGCGGGGTGGCGCGGAACCGGAGCGAGTCCGGAGGCAGGCCCGGCGCGCCGGGACCGAGCGGCGGCACGTTGGTGAGCCGGGCCACGCGGGGCTCCGCCTCCGGCGGGATACCGGCCCACAGGTCGGTGATGCCCAGGGGCTGGCAGATCTCTTCCTGGATGAACTGGCCGAAGGGCCGGTGCCTGGGGTCGGTGCGGCGCACCACCTCGCCCACTACCCAGCCGAAGGTATAGGCCATGTAGCCACTGCGGGTGCCGGGCTCGAAGAGCGGGTGCATCTCCGCCAGTTGGCCCACCATCCAGTCCCAGTCGCACATCAGCTCCGGCGTAACTCCCACCGGCATCAGTGGAACGCCGATGCGGTGGGTCAGCGCGTCGAACACCGTGCCCTTATCCTTGCCGTACTTTCCGAACTCCGGCCAGTACCTCGCCACCGGCTGGTAGTAGTCCACCAGTCCTCGCTCAGCCTGGATGTGGAGCGCGGTCGCAGTCACCGCCTTGACGTTGGAAAACACCGGGAACAGGGTGTCTCCGTCCACTTCCCGGCCGGTGGTCTCGTCGGCCAGGCCGCCCCACTGGTCGATCACCAGTTCGCCGTCCAGGTAGGCGGCAACCTGCACCCCGATCTCCCCACGCTCTCCTATAGCGACATCGATGGCGTCCTGTACGATGCTGTGCGAATTTGCGGCCACGGCGACACCTCGCTGTCATGACTAAGATGAAAGAACCTGCCCGGTCCACGTATGTTTGTAACACCAGTCCGGGTCGACGGGCAAGACACCCTCGGCGCGCGGGAATAACGCTCGCCCTGTAGCATGTCACGGCCAGGTCGACACGGGAACCGGGGAAAGCGCATAATGCGCCCACATGCCAATCATTTGAGGAGTTGAACATGTCGGCGAAAGTTACGGGCCTCGGTCATATCGGCTTCTACGTTCATGACCTCGAACTCATGATGGACTTCTACGCCAATTTCATGGGTATGCAACTGACCAAGGTCGGCCCGCTGGGCGCCTTTTTCAGCGCGGATCCGGAAAGCTGCGATCACGAAATCGCCCTGATCAACGGACGGCCTTCGCTGGATGATCCGCATTGGATCCAACAGATTTCGATGCGCGTGGAATCCCTGGATGATTTGCGCGATTTCAAGCGGCGCATCCACGAACGCGGATACCAGTTGGACCGCATCGTCAGCCACGCCAGCGCCATCGGCTGCTACTTCCGAGACCCGGAGAACAACCCCACCGAGGTGTTCTGGCTGACCGGGTACACCTCGTGGGCGCAGGTCGGCATCCCCATCGACATTGACCAGTCTGACGACGCGGTCATGGCGGACGTGCTGCGGTCCTATGAGGCGGTCAAGAACGT
>CBDBDS010000005.1:0-74508 GCA_965203985.1 Dehalococcoidia bacterium | reverse complement strand
CTATCAGCCTCAGTCTCTATACGGGACTACGTCGCCGGCAGGTCAGGAACGCACTCCGGGATGTTCATCCAGTCCCGATCCCTCCGGGGATTTGACCCTGCAAGGCCCAAGCTAGGCTTTGCGCATTTTTAGAAAAGTAAAAGGACAGGGTAAGCTGGCCTGACCCTACTTTCCACGGAAAGGCCCGACCATGCTCACCCTGCCCGCTGCCATTGTAGCCCTGCTCCTTCCCTTCGCAACATTGTTCACCAACCCGACTTGGCAGAAAGCTCAGCTGCTGCTGGTGGGCACGATCCTGACCCCGGGTCAACGCACCGTGGCGGCAGCGCTGCGCGTCATGGGTCGCAGCGACCAGCGCGACTATGCCCGCTACCATGAGGTGCTCAATCGGGCGGTGTGGTCGTCCCGTGCGGTCGCCCGCGTCCTGCTCTTGCTTTTGCTCCAGCACCTGGATCGCGGCGACGGCCCCTTGGTCTTCGGCATCGACGAAACCCTGGAACGGCGTCGCGGCGCCAAGATCAAGGCTCGGGGCATCTACCGTGACGCGGTGCGTTCCAGCCGCCACCAACTGGTCAAGGCCAGTGGGTTGCGCTGGATCTCCTTGATGTGGCTGGGCCACGTGCCGTGGGCAGGACGGCACTGGGCGCTGCCGGTGCTCACCGTGCTGGCACCGTCATCTCGGTACCACCAGCAGCAGGGACGCCGCCACAAGAAGGTCACCGACTGGGCTCGACAAATGGTCATTCAGCTGCGCCGCTGGCTGCCCCACCGGACTCTCGTGCTGGTGGGGGATAACGGCTACGCCGTGCTTGATCTGCTCCACTGCTGCCAGTCCCTTCGTGAACCCGTTACCCTCAT
Organism: Dehalococcoidia bacterium; assembly: GCA_965203985.1. Classification (GTDB taxonomy): domain Bacteria; phylum Chloroflexota; class Dehalococcoidia; order Lucifugimonadales; family UBA3495; genus Bin87. Next base: position 73,650 of record CBDBDS010000005.1, on the reverse strand, counting down.
CGCCAGACTGCGCCTGGACGCCGCTCTCTACGCGCCAGCGCCGCCACGGCCGCCAGGTCAGAAAGGCCGGTCTGCCCTGAAAGGCCAGCGGCGACCGTCGCTGAAAACCATCCTGGGTCAGGCCGAAGTGCCGTGGACCGGCGCCGAAGTCTCTTGGTATGACGGCACTACTCGCACGCTGGAACTCACCTCCCAGACTGCCGTCTGGTACAGCTCTGGCAAACCGCCCGTCCTCATCCGATGGGTGCTGGTGCGAGATCCCGAAGGCGCTTTCGATCCCCAAGCCCTCCTCTGCACCGACCCGCTGGCGAACCCGACCCAGATCCTGGAGTGGTTTGTGCTGCGTTGGCAACTCGAAGTCACCTTCCAGGAAGCCCGCACCCATCTGGGGATGGAAACCCAGCGCCAATGGTCCGACCTGGCCATCGCCCGCACCACGCCGGCTCTGCTGGGCCTCTTCTCCTGGACCACCCTGGCCGCCCACGCTTTGCAGAAACAGCATCCCATCACCCCGCGTACCGCCGCCTGGTACGACAAACCATCGCCGACCTTCGTGGATGCCATCGCCCTGGTGCGTCGCCACCTGTGGCTGGCATCGGAAGATTTCTCACTGTCGGCCGGCAACCCCGACACGCAGGAATTCCCCGCCACCCTGTACCACCGAATGGTGGACTCCCGCGCTTACGCCGCTTGAGATGCGCAAAGCCCAGCTTAGAGCCTATCCCAATGACTGGTGAAAACTCCCGGTCCTATTCCGGGAAGCCAAACCAAAGTTGCGCCTCAACTTGGTCAATGACCAAAGCGAAAAATCCACCCCCCGGCGTCCCAAGCGTGCTGGCCCTGCCACCAAGACCAATCCGACCACCGGCGGTTTTTAGATCTCCGACGAATTCTGGGAGGTGCTGGAGCCATTGATCACTGAGCGTGTCAATACCCAACCCATCGGTTCGGCGGCGATCGGTCCAGAGTTCCCGACTGCACCTGCGTCAATGGCATCTTCTACGTGCTGCAAACCCCTCTCTGGCGGACCAGCGGAAAACACTGGACATCACAGGGGTCTGTTCCGGGTCCACGGCGTATCTGCGCTTCCAGGAATGGATTTCCATCGGGGTGTTCCTGGAACTGTGGCGGGTGGAACTGGAGCGCTACGACGAACTGAAGGGTCTGGACTGGAGTTGGTTGAGTATGGACGGAGCCATGACCAAGTCTCCTCAGGCGGGAACAACCGGCGCCAACCCCAACGAGCGGAGTAAGCGAGGGGTCAAGCGCGGCCTGCTGACCGAAGCCCAGTCCACAGCATCCTCAGGGTATGTTCCTGGACAAAGGCTACGCTTTGCCGAGGTGCATCGCACCCTGGACGAGTTCGGCTCACCGCCCACATCCGCAGCCGAGGCGAAAAGGTTCGAGCCATCAAAGGGGAGGCCGGTTTCAAAGCCCGGCGTTGGGTAGTGGAACGCACGCACAGCTGGCTGAACCGCTTCCGGCGCATCCTGGTGCGTTGGGACAAGTCCCCTGAGAACTACATCGCCTTTCTTAAATTTGCCGGCGTACTCATCACCCTCAGAGCCGCCGGCTTATTAGGATAGGCTCTAATCCTCACTCGCTTCCACTTTGTTCTTTGACGCCAATTGCCGGAACTACCTGGTTACCATGATCCAAGGCAGGCCCAACTCGGTTCCATTGGCGGAAATTCAGAATGTCGTTGTTGTAGGGTTGAGATCACAATTTGCCCACGTGCTGATGGGACGAAAACAAACCAGTGGCCTTTACCCCGGCTGTCTGACCGCGTTTACTGATACCGATTGGCGCGTGTTTGGTGCTGTGGAACGCGGCTGACTGCGGTCGGCAGTTGTGAATTTGGTCGGCAAATGGTCGGCAAAACGGCGAAAACGGCCCCAAATGGGGCCGCTTCTGAGTAGGAAATTGGGATTTTGGTGCCGAGGGGCGGATTCGAACCACCGACACCGGCATTTTCAGTGCCGTGCTCTACCAGGCTGAGCTACCTCGGCTAACCGGGCTTTAATCATAGACGGCGGCATCGGCCGTGTCAATTCAGTCGGCTCGTTCGTAAGTGTTCGGAATTCAGGAGGCTGTCATTGCGAGGCGCTTGCGCCGTGGCAATCTCGTTGGTGCAGAGACGATCCTGGTCCCAACCAGATTGCCACCCTCGCATCAAGTGCGGGGTCGCAATGACAAACCGGGTATGCGTTCGGAGGGGGCTGACCGGGCAGGCATAGCACCATCACGCCGGGCCCCGCTGTCTGCAGACCGCCGTATGGCGTAGAATGGCCGGCACGTCTAACGCCTTTTCCGGAGCCGGAGAGCGGAGCCGACCGACCGCCGCCAGGTGCGATATGACCACGCCCGACACCTTCGCCAAGACGCCCCCAGCCCCCGGCGGTTTCCGGCTGCCCGACCCGCCCGAGCGGGAACCCGACGACATGACATCCGCCGAGCACCTCAGCGAGACCGGGCTGCACCACCATCTGAAGCAGTTCCTGGGCCATCCCGAGACCACCATCGTGTCCGGGGAGAAGTACATGCTAGCCCGGCGCGGCGCTGAGATGAGGTATCCCGACCTGATGGTGGCCTTCGACGTGGACCCGGCCGCCTACCGGGAGACCAACGGCTACGTGATCTCGGAGCAGGGCAAGCCACCGGACCTGGTGCTTGAGATAGCTTCGCAGCGGACGGCGCGAATTGACGTTGGGGCGAAGCGCGAGTTCTACGAGAGGCTGGGGATACCGGAGTACTGGCGGTTCGACGCCACGGGTGAGTTTCACGGCGCGAGACTGGCTGGCGACCGGCTGGTGGACGGGAGGTACGAACCAATCGACATTGCCGAGTTGTCTGGGGATGTGTTGCAGGGCCATAGCGAGGTACTGAACCTGGACTGGCGATGGGAAAAAGGCCAACTGGGCTGCTACGACCCCGCGACGGGGTTGCACATCGCCACCTTTGACACCGAGCGTGCCCGCGCTGACGCCGCCGAGGCCCGGATCCGCGAACTGGAGGCGCTGCTGCGCCAGCAGAGTCCCTGAGGCCCCGGTCATAGCACCCCCGCCAGGACAGGCATTAGTCTCTGGTGCGAGCCCCCATCTGCGGGCCACTTTGCGTTTTGGCCCGCCGCGCCTTTGCCCTCGGGCGGACCCACCTGCTTGCCGTCGTCAGGAAGTTGTCAGAAGCGGGATTTGCGGGATTTTATGATTGGGCAGGATTGGGAGATCTCCATCACAAAACGGTTCCAATCCTGATAATCCCCAAATCTTGAAAATCCTGCTGCTGACGACTTGCGAAAGGGAGGTGCGCATGGCCTTCGGGCTTTGCGGTTGCAATTTGCGTGCGGTATAAGTATTATTAGGCAGGCGAATTGTGGGGAAAGTGATCCAAGCGAGAACGAAGTACCTGCTCAACCTGTGCGGTCGCGCAATCGACCGTAAGCCAGAGTAAGGAGCAGCTTAACTGATGGTAGCCCAGGACCCGAACGTAGTCGAAGTCACCGACATGTCTCAACTCCCGGAGTCGGCGTTTTCGCCGAGGGAGTACCGGAGAGGCGACTTGGTGACCGGCGAGATAGTGCGCATCGATGACGAGGGCATGGTCATCAGCGCCGGCCTCAAGACCGAGGGCATCGTTCCGCCACAGGAGATGCGCACACTTACCGACGAGAAGCGAGAACAGATGCAGCCGGGCGCCAACGTGATTGTCATTCACCTGAACAATCGCGGGCCCGGAGGAATGGCGGTATTCTCATACGACCAGGCGCAGGAAAAGCAGGTCTGGGAAGACCTGATTGAGCTGCACAAGCAGGACTCCGAACTGGCGGCCAAGGTGGTGCAGCACAACAAGGGCGGCCTGGTGGTCGACTGGCAGGGAGTGCGCGGTTTCGTGCCCTTCTCGCAAATGGCGCCGGTGCCGAAAGAAGGCCGCATCGAACACTTGGACGCCAGGATCGGTGAGGACGCGCGGTTCAACATCCTTGAGCTGGACGCCCAGCGTGAAAAGTTGGTGCTGACCGAGCGGCGTATCTGGCGACAGTTGCGCAACGCGGCCAAGGAGCGCCTGCTGGAAGAACTGCAGGAAGGCCAGATCGTGCAGGGCACGGTGCGGTCGATGCGCGGGTTCGGCGCCTTCGTCGACCTGGGCGACGCGGAGGGGCTGGTGCCCATCTCCGAGCTGTCCTGGTCCATGATCAAGTCGCCGGAAGAAGTGGTCAGCGTGGGTGACGACCTCACCCTCAAGGTGCTGCGGGTGGACCGGGAGAACAGCAAAATCTCCCTGAGCCTGAAGCGGACCCAGCCGGAACCTTGGGATACCGTGCCGGAGCGGTACCACGTTGGCGACATTGTCGACGGAACCGTCACCCGCCTCATGGACTTCGGCGCCTTCGTCAAGCTGGAAGACTGGGTCGAGGGCCTGGTGCATATCTCCGAGTTGTCGGCTCGTCGGATGGAGCACCCCCGGGAGATTGTCTACCAGGGTCAGCAGATCAAGGTGCAGATCCTGAGCATCGACACCGAGCGCAAGCGGATGAGCCTGAGCTACCGCAAGGTGTACGGCCTATAGCCGAACCGTCCGGCGCAAAGGCGAAAGTGATTTAGGGGCGAAGGTTTTCGCCCCTATTTTGTTCTTTGCAGCGCCGGCAGGTCGGCGCTGTTCATGATGAGGAGGCCGGGGTCGCCGGCATGGGCATCGTCGCGCAACGCCTGGAGCCGCTCCAAGCCCCGCCGGGTATCGCTGGCGACCCGGGCCGGGTGCCACTTGCGGATGCGACGCTTGAACAGCCAGTAGGTGAATTCCTTCCAGGCAACCAGGGAAAGGCACTCAGGTTCCCAACCCCAGGCTCCGCCGGCATCCGCGAGGAACTCAGGCACGAGGTTGGCGCGGGTATCGCCGTAGAGATTGCGGTAGGCGTCCTCCACCACGTCGTCGCTGTCGCCGTAGCAGCGGGCCAGTCGGCTCTTGCGGATGGCGTCTTCCGTGACCAGTTGCAATGCCTCTTCGACTACCACGCCGTACCAGAAATTCAGGTGGGCGGTGTAGCGGTAGGGTCCGATGAGTTGACGGAACCGTTCCGCGCCGATGTCTTCGGGCAGACGCCCGTAGAACAGCAGGGTTTCCAACTCCTCCGGTGGGACGGCATCCGGGATTGCAAGGCTGAGACGATGGGCCAGGGTGAGCCAATCCAGCGCTTCGCCGCCGATGACGTAACGCCAGGTTCGTCCCCAGATTTCCTCGTGGGGGAGGCTCCAGCGCCCGATGGCGTCCAGCAGCGCGATGTGCCACGGCTCGGCGCGGCCGGCGCGGGAGCGCAACCGCTCGATGACGTGCTCGTATTCCGGGAGACCTGCGGCGCCGTGCGCCGGTGAGATTACCGCGATCCCGGTGTCGTCCACCGTGAAGGTCATGGTCGGGATGCCGCAGCCTGCCGGCTCGCTACCATAGCCGCGAAGCGTTCGGGTCGCTGGCCTTTCGGCGCCCGGAGCCAAGCGAGGAACTCGCTGGCCGGATAGGTGTTCAGGACATGCTCCGGCCCGCACCAGGCGCGGCGGGCTACGGCCACGCCGAAGGTGCGGTTGGTCAGGCCGTCAATGTGGTGCGAGTCGGTGTCGATCACCAGCGGTACGCCCAACTCGCGGGCACGGGCCGCGTGGGTGTCCTTGAGGTCCAAGCGTTCCGGGGCGGCGTTGATTTCCATGGCGGTGCCGGTGTCGCGAGCGGTTTGCAGCAGTGTCTCGATATCGAACTCAACCGGATCGCGGCGGCCGAGCAGACGCGCGGAGGCGTGGCCGATAACGGCAACGTGAGGGTTCTCCATGGCGCGGGTGATGCGCCGGGTCATGGTGTCCCGATCCTGGCTCATGGCGTTGTGAATGGAGGCGATGACCCAGTCCAGCATGCCCAACACGTCGTCGGGAAAGTCCATGGCGCCGTCGGCGCGAATGTCCACCTCCGAGCCGCAGAGGATGGTCATGTCGTACCGGGACTGGAGGCCCTTCAGGATTTCGACCTGGCGGGCAAGACGGTCGGGGGTCAGGCCGTTGGCGACTCCCAGGCCCTGGGAATGGTCGGTGAGAGCCATGTATTCGTAGCCCATCGCGGCCACGGCGGCGACCATTTCTTCCAGGGGGAATTTGCCGTCGCTCCAATCGCTGTGGAGGTGCAGGTCGCCCCGGAGGTCGGCTTCGGTGATCAGGTTGGGCAGGTTGTCGTCGCGGGCGGCGTCCAGCTCGTCGGCACCGCGGCGGAGTTCCGGCGGGATCCAGGGCAGGTCGAGACGGCCGTAGAAAGACTCCTCGTCCCGGAACCGCTCGGTTTCGCCGCTCTCAATTACCGTGATGCCGTATTCGTTCAGGGACAAACCCCGGCGGTTGGCGTAATCACGCAGCCGGATGTTGTGCTGCTGGCTGCCGGTGAAGTACTGGAGCATTGCTCCCATGGCGTCGGGCTCGCCGATGCGCAGGTCAATCTGGATGCTTGGGTCGACGATCACGGAGGTCTTGGAATCGCCCTGAACGAGGACCTCACGGACTGATGGCAGGGCGGCCAGGGCCGGGCCGGTCTCCGCGGGGTTCTCCGACACCGCGATGAGGTCCAGGTCGCCGATGGTTTCCTCCCAGCGGCGAAGCGAGCCGGCCGGGGTGATGCTCACCAGACCGGGGCAAGTGTCGAACAACTGGGCAGTTACCGCGGCGCAGGTCTCGGAGGCGATGCCCAGGGGCGTGCGGTCGGATCGCATTCGCTGGGCCTGGATGTGGCGCAGAATGTTTGCCACGGAACGCTTGCCCATGCGGGGCAGCTGTTCGAGCCGGCCGTCCAAAGCGGCCTGCTCCAGCTCGGCGACGGACCCGATAGCGAGCTCGTCCACGGCGGCTTTCACGGTCTTGGGTCCCATGCCGGGAACTTCGAGCAGTTCCAGGACGTTGGGCGGAAGCTCCTCGGCCAGGCGATCGTAGGCCGCAACGCGGCCCGTCGCCACGTACTCCTGGACCTTTTCGCTGATGGCCTTGCCGACGCCGGGAATTTTCTTCAGGTCGTCGCCGGCGGAGGCCGCCGCGGCCAGCGACCAGCTGAGTTGTTCGATGGTGTTGGCGGCGCGCTGGTAGGCACGAATCTTGAAGACGGTGTCACCCTTGATCTCCAACATGGCAGCCATGTTGTTGAACAGCTGGACGATGTCTTCGTTGGTGATCTGCGTGGTCATGGTCAATACCATACCACCGGCCGGCGAAGGCGGGCAAGAAAAGCTGCGTCGCGGCGGCTCCCCGCAAAACAGGGGCGCCTGCTCGCGCAGACGCCCCCCGTAGTGCCAGGTGTGAAACCGGTTAGCTGCTGGCGCTCTCCAGGTTTTTCATGTGGTTCATGGCGCTGCCGGCCCGGAACCACGCGATCTGGGTGTCGTTCAGCGTGTGCCGCAGGTTGAGCGTTTCCTCGGAGCCGTCGGCGTGCTTGAGGACCGCCTGGACCGGGCGGTCCGGCGCCAGGTCGTTGAGGCCGACCAGGCTCATGCGGTCGTCCTCCAGCACGCGGTCCCAGTCCGCCGGGTCCTCGAAGGTGAGAGGCAGCAACCCCTGCTTCTTCAAGTTCGACTCGTGGATGCGGGCGAAGCTGCGGGTGATGATGGCCGCGGCGCCCAGCATTCGGGGCGACAGCGCAGCGTGCTCGCGGCTGGAGCCCTCGCCGTAGTTCTCGTCGCCGATGGCGACCCAGCGGATGCCCTGGGCGCTGTAGGCCCGGGCGATCTCCGGAATAGGCATGATTTCCTCGCCGGAGAGCTGGTTCTTGCCGGTTCCGGTGTCATCGGTGTAGGCGTTGTTGGCGCCAAGGAACATGTTGTCGCTGAGGTTGTTCAGGTGGCCACGGAAACGGAGCCACGGGCCGGCCGGCGAGATGGAGTCAGTCGTGGTCTTGCCTTCGGTCTTCACCAGGATCGGTACGTCTTCGAAGTCGTTGCCATCCCACGGATCCCACGGATCCAGGACCTGCAGCCGGTTGCTGTTGGGGTCGACGCGGACCTCAACGTCGCTGCCGTCTTCCGGCGGCTCGACGTACATGTCGGTACCCGGGTCAAAGCCGGTGGGCGGTACCTCGGGGGCCTCGGACGGCGGCTGGAGCATGAACTCGTTGCCGTCGGCGTCCACCAGCGGGTCGGTCAGCGGGTTGAAAGAGAGGCTGCCGCCCAGACCCATGGCCACGGCCAGCTCGGGGCTGGCGATGAAGTTCATGGTGCCGGCGTTGCCGTCGTTGCGGCTGGGGAAGTTGCGGTTGTAGGACGTGACGATGCTGTTGTCGGTGCCGCGGGCCTCGGGCCGGTTCCACTGGCCGATGCAGGGACCGCAGGCGTTGGCCAGCACGGTTGCGCCGATGGCTTCCAGCGCGGCCTGCTGACCGTCGCGCTCGATGGTGGCGCGGACCTGCTCGGAACCGGGGGTAACCAGCAGACCTGAAGCGGCGGACACTCCGTGGGCAGCGGCCTGTCGGGCCACGTCGGCGCAGCGTTCCATGTCTTCGTAGGAGGAGTTGGTGCAGCTGCCGACCAGCGCCACGGACACCCGCTCCGGAAAGCCTTCCTGTTGGGCCTCAGCGGCCAGCGCGGAAATCGGCCGCGCCCGGTCGGGCGAATGGGGCCCGGTAACGTGCGGTTCCAACGAGGACAGGTCGATCTCGACGATCTGGTCGTAGAACTGCTCCGGCTGCTCCTCGACCTCGGGGTCGGACTGGAGCAGATGTTTGTACTCCTCAGCGATTGCGACCAGATCCTCGCGGCCGGTGGCGCGCAGGTAGGTGGCCATGCGCTCGTCGTAGGGGAACACGTCGCCGGTGGCGCCCAGCTCGGCGCCCATGTTGCAGATCGTGCCCTTGCCGGTGGCGGAGATGGAGGCGGCGCCGGGTCCGAAGTATTCGATGATGGCGTTGGTGCCGCCGGAAACGGTGAGCTCGTAGGCCAGCTTGATGATGACATCCTTGGGCGCGGTCCAGCCGCTCATGGAACCCGTGAGCTTGACGCCAATGATGCGTGGATAGCGCACTTCCCAGGGGAGGCCGGCCATCACGTCGGCCGCGTCCGCTCCGCCCACGCCGATGGCCAGTGAGCCCAGGCCGCCGCCGTTGACGGTGTGCGAGTCGGTCCCAATGATCAGGGCGCCGGGAAAGGCGTACTTTTCGAGTACCACCTGGTGGATGATGCCGGAGCCGGGCTTCCAGAACCCCATGCCAAAGCGGCGGCTGGCGGATTCCAGGAACTGGTAGACCTCGTTGCTCTCGTTGAGCGCGTCCTGGAGGTCGGAGGAGGCGCCGACGCGGGCCTGGATGAGGTGGTCGCAGTGCACGGTGGTCGGGACCGCCACGCGATCGCGGCCGGACTGCATGAACTGCAGGATGGCCATCTGTCCCGTCACGTCCTGATGGGCCACTCGGTCGGGGCGGAGGTTGATGTAGCTGTCGCCAGGGCGCAGGTCGGCGTCGGCAACGTCGTCCAGATGAGAGAGCAATAGCTTCTCAGCCATGGTCAGGGGGCGGTTGAGCCTGCCCCGCACCTGGGCCAGCTTCTCGTCCATTTTTCGGTAGGTTTCCCGCACGAATTCCGGAGTGGAATCGATATTGCTCATTGTGTTCGCTCCTCCTCGAGTTTAGCCCCGCTGGATCAGCCCGCCGGCGCGTCGTCAATCACGCAAGTTGTCCGTGTTGTAGAACGCCGCGGCGGGCGACCAGGCCCGGGGAGATGTTACAGGGTTACCTTTTCGCCATGCTGATCAATGAGGTCCATGAAGAGACGATGACGCAGGGGATTGTTGGCCGGGTTTTCCGAGCGCCGCAGGTAGATGCGGTACACGGTCGCCAGGTCGTCGTCCCGCAGCCAGATGGAGTAGCTCGGCATCCCGTTGCGCAGTTGTCGAAACAGAAACTCCACCTGGCGGATCCGGCTTAGTTGCAGTGACACCTGACCATCGCCGTCCGTTGCCAGCAGGGCGATGTCTCCGGTTGGGTCGGCTCTCCCGCTGCCATCCACGAATTGCAGGCTGTCCAGCGAGGCGGGAATGGAGACGGTGGCGGCCGGATTGTGCACCATGACCACGGCTTCGGCCAAACCCACGGGGGCATCGCCCATCCCCCGGCTGCAATCCGACAGGATTTGCCGAAGCAGGTCAACATTGGTCGGGGGATTGGACCCGCCGAGGGAGTGGATGGGAACGGCGGTTTCCGGCAGGTGGTCGGACAGAACCTCGTTCAAGTCGTCCGGAATGAGGTCGAATCTCACCCGTCCGCGCCGGGTGACGGTCGCTTCGCCTGTGATCGAGCCGTACAGCGCTTTTTCGCCAGACCAGCGGCGGGCGACGTCGAATCGCGGGCCGTAGGTGCATCCCAGGATGCATCCGGACGTGGTGACCTGCACGCGATCGTCACCCCAGTGTCTTACGGCAGTACGAAAATCGCCCAGGACGTCCTCGGCGTTGCGGCCGCGATGATACCAGCGTCCGCAGCCGTACTCGTCAGTACAGACTACAACGTTGACTTCGGGGCGAGCGGACCGCTGCGGGTCGGATGCGGACATCTGAGAACGTGTGAACCGTTAAATGTGCGCCCGGCGGCCAAGCGCCGGGCGCACGACGGGGTCGGTGTACGCCGGGCGGCGCTTCGACTACTTGCTGAAGTAGTCGTAATTTATCTTGATGTATTCTTCGTACATGGACGGTACGGCTTCTTCGGCGAAGATGGCCGTGACCGGGCACACCGGTTCGCAGGCGGCACAATCGATGCACTCATCGGGACTGATGAAGTACATGTCATCGTCGTCGGTGGTGTAGATGCAGTCCACCGGACAAACGTCGACACACGCGGCGTCTTTTACGCCCACGCATGGCTCGGTAATGATGTAGGTCATAGCGGCATTCCCTCGGGTGATGTGCTGTGGGTCGACAGTGGCAAACCGAAATTCGGGCCACAACTCACGCGTGCCGGAATTATAGCACGGCGGGTAGGCAATGCAAACGCGCAGGGTGGCCCGGAGCGCTGATCGGAGGTATCCCAGCCGGCCGGCCTACACCCGGGTGAAGCGCTTTTTGGTCGAGAGGGTGACGAAGGTCTGCGTCTTTTGCACTCCATCTATTACGCCGATGCGGGTGCGCAGGAAGTCGCCAAGGCTTTCGGCGGATTCCAGGGCGGTCCAGACGAATACGTCGTAGGGGCCGGTGGCGACGACGACATAGTGCGCCTCGTCGAGGTTGGCGATGCACTCCGCGACGGAATCGGACTTGCCCGGGCCGGTTTCCAGACCGATCAGGGCGGTGGTGCCGTAGCCCATTTTTTCGAGGTTAGGGACTGCCACCACGTGAACGATGTCTTCTTTTATCAGGCGGCGCAACCGGCGGCGCACGGTGCCTTCGCTGACACCCACTGCGCGCGCAATCTTGGCGTTGGACGCACGCCCGTCCGATTGCAGGATACCGATGATCTTCAGGTCAAGTTCATCCATTGGTTGGCAGACTCCGTGCTAGGATGCAGTCACATTCCTACGCTCAATGGCGCAGATATTTGGCACAAGATAATATTCGTTGTTGCTGCGGTTGTCAACCATCAAAGAGACGATGATAAACATTATCGATTTATTCGTGACGGATTCAATGCTTTTTCTCCGCTTTCGACGCAGCATTAACGTAATGACCGACGGCATAGCGGGAAGTTCCCGTTTTGGGGGTCAACCCATGCTGAGTGTGCCCACGCCACCTACAATCATCACTATGGACGCGGCTTTTACCGACAGCACGCGGGGGCTCAGCGACTCGTCCAGGAACTGCCAGCGCATCCGGGACAGAATCGTGGACGCGATGAACACGAACAGCGGTCGGGTCGCCAGGACCGCCGCCACCAGGGAGGCGGGGCCCAGGCTGTACGCGTAGACTCCCAGCAGGATGGATACCGCCGGCATCAACGACTCGCCGAACAGGAGCATTGCCAGGACGCCCGGCTGTTTCACTGCCGACCACAGACGGGGTCCGCCGCTCAACCCGACGCAGAAGAACACCGCGCCCACCGTGGCCTGCTGGATCCCGAATACCGTCAGCACGGGAAGCTCAGCGTTCAGCGCGGCCTTGGCCACTACGAAACTGGAGGCGGCGCACATCGCGCTGAGGATCAGCAGCGCCGGTCCGTAGACTGTGCTGCGGTCGCGCAGGTCGAAAATCGCGGTACTCGGAACCGCCAATCCGGCCCCGATCCGTCCGAAGGGCAGCTCCTGGAACAGGCGCACCGAGATGAGCACGGCACCCGCCACCACCAGGGCGATGCCGAACCATTGGGCCGGCGATATGTGCTCACCCAGGAACATCAGGGCCAGAATGGCGACGAAAATCGGATTAGTCTGGGAAATGGCGACGGCTCGCGAGGCCTCCATGAGACGGAGACAGCGGAACAGGAGCACCACGGAGCAACCCATGAACAGGCCAGCTACCGCGGGAGTCACCGCCACCTGCCAGGTAGTGCCGGCTGGAACGCCTACTATGGCGGCCACGATGGTGCCGTAGATCAGTCCGGTGGTCCCGCACCACAGGCACAGGGGCGGCACGCCGTTCAGGTGGAACGACAGCAGGCGCTTGTCGCAGACGCTGACGAAGCAAAATGCCAGGGCTGAGCCCAGCGCGAGCAACGGCCACATGAACGATAACCCGGGTCTACCCTACTGGTCTCCGGGCTTGAAAAAGTAGAAGCCACGCCAGGTCACGTCATCCGGGCCATCAAAATCGCGAGTACGGGACTCGATATAGCGATACCAACTCCGAACAGCACGCTGGTAGCAATCATCTTGCGATGGAGGGAGCGAAAACAGCTGTTTCTCTTGATATTTGCTTATCACATAAGCGCACATATCGGCAATCTGGATTCCAGCACTGGTAGCCGAATCTACAAACGCCGGACTGTCCGTGATGTTGAGGCGTCTTCTGCCCTCGTTGGACCTGAAAAGGTAACCGGAGAAACGCCGACTCAAATCCCTGAATTCGTCTCCGCGTCCATCGAACATCACGTTTGCATGCGTACCGCACTCGGCGGCAAGCAGGTCAATGCGCTGCAAGAGGTAGCGAAACCTGGTTTCTAGCAACCCGTCTTTCTGCCGCGCGGCAAACGGAGCCCGCATGATCGTGGCGAAGATGGTTACCTCCCAAGTGCTCAACGCCGCGAAGAAATCCTCTGCAAATAGCCGCGATGCCCGGCTACGTGTATAGGTTTTTTCTTTCAGCAGTTTAGTTCCCTTAAGTTCTGCCTCAGTTTGCTGCGAGTCAAGCAGATTCCGCTTTATCGCGTAAATTCGCCGGGTAATGTCGCGCGAAACGCTCTCATCAAAACAGACCGCAACAACGACAGGCCGACTGTTTGCGTCATTGGGATTTGGCTTGCCACTTTCGTCAATGAAGGCCAGCATAATGAGCACACTTGTTGTTGTGGATTGACAGATCTAACGAAATATCGTACGGTACGCATGGTAGCGGGAGCAATGTTCCAACGTTACGCCCGCCGCCCTTTGCTCAGGAGGTTGGCGCATTTTAGTCGCTAACCCCGCCCGGGACAGTTGCGGCTGGAGAAAATTCCCAGCCGAATATGTCCCGGTCTTTTTTTGCGTCCGAGCCGGAGCTCAGACTCGGCAGTGGCCGTCGCACCGGCCCAGCCAGTTGCTGATGCGCATTCGGTTGCGCGCGAAACCACGGTAGAAGAGATCGAAGGCGGGGCGCGCCGGCCACCAGCCCGTCCACTTAATCAGCCAACCCAGGCCGGCCAGTCGATAGCCCTCGCGGAGGCTTTCCATGCCCACCGTGATGGTACCGTCCGGCCGGATGCCGTACAGTGCGCCCTGAACCTGTTCGTCAGTAAAGCCCAGTGCAGCGGCGTCGAAACCCTCGGCGGAGATGTCCACCGGCTCAATGGCGTCGGGTCGGCGGCGGTACAGGTTCATCACCTCACGGCTGCACATGGGACACGACCCGTCGTATAGCATACGGAAGCGATCACTCATCGCCGGCCTCCCCGCTGAGGCTTTGGTGTGCAGGACGGGTCAGTCGTCGGCCGGGGTGAGCACCGCGGCGTCGGCAGCCATCTGGGCGGCTTGAGCCGCGGCGAGGCCGGCCACGTCGGTGCCCACATCCTGCACGCCGTACTTCTTTTCCAGCTCGTAGATGGCGTCCAGGCCCAGAACGGAAGCAACATCCCAGCGGGTGCCGTAGCGGTCCGGGTCCACCTTGCCGTCGCTCATGAGCTCTTCGTAAGCGGCTCGCACCTGCTTGTAAATGAGCCAGATGGTGCTGCCGCAGATCATGATCTTGTAACCCAGTTCGTCCATGGTCTGCGTAGTGGCCAGGTCGCCGTTGTACATGCGCGGCACGTCGGCCAGGTCGGCGGCGTACCGCTGGATGTCGTCCTGGGACTTGATGCCGTCGACGAACACCAGGTCGGCGCCGGCCTCGACGTAGGCGCGGCAACGGCTGACGGTGTCCTCCCAGACGGTGACGGCATAGGCGTCACAGCGAGCGATGATGACGAAATCGGGATCGGTGCGGGCGTCCAAGGCCGCGCGGATCTTCTGGACGTGTTCCTCGACCGGAACCACCTGCTTGCCGGCGAAGAAGCCACACTTCTTGGGGAACACCTGGTCCTCGAGGTGGATGGCGGCCACGCCGGCGGACTCGTACTCGCGCACGGTGCGGTGCACGTTGAGGGGGTTGCCGTAGCCGGTGTCGGCGTCGCAGATCACCGGTATGTTGATGGCGTCCGCGATGTACTTGGCGTTGGAGACCATTTCGGTCATGGTCAGCAGGCCGACGTCGGGGAAGCCCCGTTCGGCGGCAGTGCCGGCGCCGGTCATGTAGACGGCCTGGTGTCCCACGTCCTCGGCGATGCGGGCGTGCAGGGCATTGAGGACGAAGGGCGCGACGACCAACCGGTCGGACGCGAGCATTTGGCGCAGCTTGGCAGTGGCTTTCATAGTTGCAAAACCTCCACGGTCTTAATTTACATGGATGTACAGGATGAACGGGATCAGGATTTGAGGGCGGGATAGCCGCTTCCGCGGGTAAAGCGGCGATATTGGAGTTTAGGATTGCCAAAGTTGATCAACAATCCCACGGGAATGCCGGTGGCGTTGAGGTAGTCAATTATCTGCGCTTCGTTTTGTGGCGTCAGTGCTGGCACTGCTTTGAGTTCGACAATCACACTCTCACCAACCAGCAAGTCTGCGTAAAAGTCGCCGACTGGCCGGCCGCGAAAACACACGCTGATAGGCACCTGCGCTTGAACTCTAACCCCGGCATCCGACAGGGCAACAACCATAGCCTTCTCGTACACCGATTCCAGGAAACCGGCGCCGAGCTCATTGCTAACGGAAAAAGCACACCCGATTATCTTACTGGTCAAATCCGAATGTATCATCGTTCCATCCTGTTTATCCTGTCTATCCATGTAAAATTCGTATCTGGTCAGAAGATGCGGTCGGTTTCTTCCACCAGCGGGGGCAGCAGGGCTTCCATCCAGGGAACCATGTCGCGGAGGACTTCCACCGGGATTTCGTGGCCCATGTTGTATTCGTTATAGGACAGGTTGTAGTTCTCCGCGTCGAGAAACTCCCGGGTGCGGCGCGCGCTGTCCATCGAAACCATCTGGTCATGCAGGCCGTGGGCGACGAAAACCGGCTGTTTGCGGTGGTCTGGCAGGCGCGGTCGCAGGATCTCGGGGTCCGGCAGGGATGCGCTGAGCGCAACCAGGGCCACGAACTTGTCCGGCCGCTCCAGGCCCATGCGGTAGGTCATGCCGCCGCCTTGGGAGAAACCTAACAGCACGGCCCGGCCTTCCTGCGCGCGAAACTCTTTCAGCACCTCGGAAAAGAAGGCATCCAGGAATGTCTCCGCCTGGCCGAAATGTTCCTCGGTTGCTTGACCGCGGGGCGGATGCCAGCCGTAGCCGATCATGCCGGGGGCCAGTTCAAAGGGGATCGGCGCGTTGGGGCACACGTACACGTAGCCCTTGCGGTTGATGGACGGGGCGAGGCCGGCGAGGTCCTGCATGTTGGCGCCAAAACCATGCAGCATGACCACCACCGGATAGTCGGCGTCGGCGTCGTAATCGTCGGGAAATATGACGAGATAATGGAGGCCGTCGTCGTCTACCCTGCGCTGTTCGGCGTGCATCAGTCAGGCTCCTTTATGTCGATATGCGATGGGGGATTAGCCCAATCGTAACACACGGCAGTTCGCCTCGAACGCGCCGGAACCGTCCTTCACAGGCTCGGCGCAAGCGGAACAATCTGAATCTGCGATTTTGGGAAGGCTCTGCCCCCATGATGCCAATCGTTGTGTAAAATCCGCAATCTTGTCTGTCCTGGCGGTACTCCACAAATCGTTAAGTTTACCTTCACAAGCGTCATGGGGTAGGATGTCCCGCAATGGTTGGACGTTCATACGCCGTAAATGGATGATACCCGTATGACCAAGGCATTGGCTCGCATCAGCGCCCGTAGGCCCTGGCTGACGATTGGAGTGTGGGTGGTGTTGGTGGTGATTGGACTGGGGCTGAATGCTCGTCTGCTGGACAGCGCCACCACCACTGAGTTGAAACTCGGCGGGGGAGCAGATTCACAGCGCGCGGCTACATTGCTGGAAGAGCGGCTGCGCGGCCCGGAGCCGATTGTCGAAATAGTCATCGTGCAATCCGAGTCGTTGACGGTGGATGACCCGAAGTTCCGGGAGAAAGTGGAGGGCCTGTTTGAGGATGCCATGGCCCTGGGCAACGACACGGTGGCCGCCGGGCAGCATTATTACCTGACCGGCGACGAGACGCTGGTGTCCGCAGACCGCCGGACTGCTTTGATACAGCTGGTGATGGCGGGCGAATTTGAAGAAGCCACCGAACGCGTTGAAAGTGTGCTCCACGTCATAACGGAAGCAGACGCCGCAGACGATTTCCGGGCGCTTATGAGCGGCCCGGCCAGCATCGCCTTTGAATCCAACGAACTGGCGACGGAAGACCTGGAGAAGGGAGAGCGCATCGGCATTCCGGTGGCTTTGCTTATCCTGCTAGCGTTGTTCGGCGCCGTGGTCGCTGCCTTGGTTCCTTTAGGCCTGGCCGTCGTTGCCGTGATAATCGCCCTGGGCGTCGCGGCCATAATCGGTCAGTTTTTTGAGTTGGTGTTCTTCGTCACCCTGATGATTACCATGATTGGCCTGGCGGTGGGTATCGACTATTCGCTGTTCATCATCTCCCGTTTCCGTGAAGAACTGGACGGCGGCTTGGAGAAAGCCGAAGCCGTGGCCCGGGCCGGCGACACGGCGGGGCGAACGGTGTTGTTCAGCGGCGTCACGGTGGTGATCGCGCTTTTTGGAATGTTGATCGTTCCCGCGTCATTCTTCCAATCTCTGGGGTTGGGGGCAATACTGGTGGTCATGGTCGCCCTTGCGGCCACGCTCACGCTGCTGCCAGCCGTGTTGACGCTGCTGGGCCCGCGGGTGAACCTGCTGCCGCTGCCTTACTTCGGCCGGCGTCGGACGCAGACCGACGACGCCAATCCGAATGGATTCTGGGAGGTAACGACGCGGGCGGTGACCCGGGTGCCCATCATCAGCTTCGTGGCGGTGGCGGCTCCGATGATCGTCGCCATAGTCTTCTACTTTGAAATCAACACGGGACTCAACGGCGTAGACACCTTCCCGGAAGGGGCGCAGACGCGGGAAGCCTTCTTCGTACTGGAGGAAAAGTTTTCCTTCGGACTGGTGAACCCCGCGGAGATAGCCATTGACGGGGACATAAACAGTCCCCAAGTGCAGGAGGCGATGGCAAGCCTGGAGCAGTCTCTGGTGGATGACCCGACTTTCCCCCTGCCGCCCGTGGTAGTTCCCAACCCATCCGGGGACCTGGCGTTGATGTCGGTAGTCGTGCCCGGCGAGCCCAGCAACCGCGCGGCGGTGGACGCCATGGCCACACTCCGCAACCGGCACATTCCGGCGGCCTTTGACGGGATATCCGCCGAAGTGTACGTCGGAGGCGTAACTGCCGTCACCGCCGACCTGTTCGATGTCATTGACCGTTATACACCCATCGTATTCGCTTTCGTGCTGGGATTGAGCTTCCTGATACTGTTGCTGGTCTTCCGTTCGATAGTCATTCCGGTGAAAGCGGTGGTGATGAACCTGCTGTCCGTGGGCACGGCCTACGGGCTGCTGGTGCTGGTGTTCCAGAAGGGAGTGGCGACGGACCTGCTGGGGTTCCAGCACGCCGAAGTCATTGACGCCTGGATACCGCTATTCCTCTTCACCATCCTCTTCGGCCTGTCCATGGATTACCACGTGTTCCTTTTGAGCCGCATACGGGAACGCTATGACCAGACCGGAAACAACGCCGAGGCGGTGGCCTACGGGCTGCGCTCGACCGCCGGCATCATCACCGGAGCGGCGCTCATCATGGTGGCGGTGTTCGGCGCCTTCGCCGCCGGGGAGACCATCATCAACCAGCAGGTGGGGTTCGGCCTGGCCGTAGCCATATTCCTGGACGCCACGCTGGTCCGTTCCGTGCTGGTGCCGGCCAGCATGGAGATGCTGGGCCGGGGCAACTGGTATCTGCCGTCGTGGTTGGGCTGGCTGCCTGACCTGAGAGTGGAGCCGACGGAGGAGGACAGGGATCAGGGGCGGTAACGCGGACCGATGAGATGAACAACATACCGTCTGCCTACATACCGGGCTACGTGAAGGCCCGTGATTTGGAACGGAGGTTGGCGTCCAACTATCTGGCCCACACCGTAATCGGCGACCCGGACGCCGACGCGCTGATGAACGAACTCGCCGACTTCCCCCTGGCGGAAGCAAACCGGCTGATCCAGGCGGCGGTGGACGGCGACCACAGCGCTTTGGCTAACGCTCCGCCGACGCTGCTGCACCTCTTCAACCAGTTGGAAACGCCGCCCGACTGGGTTGATCAGCGGGATTTCGCGCCCGGCATTCGGATGTTTCACCGCAACTCCCGCTTGATTCTGGGCGCCTTCGTGGGGGGCGTACTGGTGGAAGGGTTCTCGACGAATATCAGCAAGTCGTTCTTCATCACCGGACGGCTGCGGGACCAGGGCGTCCGGCGGCTGAAGCAGAATAATCGCCACATGGTAGAGCTATTCGTGCCCGGCGGGCTGGAAAGGGACGGGGACGGATGGAAACTCTCGGTTCGGGTGCGGTTGCTGCACGCGCAAATCAGACGACTCCTCGCCGCGTCGGAAGAGTGGGACGCCGCAGCGTGGGGCGCTCCGGTCAGCGCGGCGCACCTTGGTTTAGCGATCACGGCTTTCTCGGCGCGTTTGGTGGGGCACATAGCGCGGCTGGGCGCGGTCTTCAATGACGAAGAGCGGGAAAGCTTCATCTCCGTTTGGCGCTACTGTGGACATCTCATGGGCATTCCGGAAGCCATTCTTTTCCGAGACGAAGAGGATGCGCTGACGCTGTTTGCCATCGGCTCCATGTGCGAACCCGAGATCGACCTGGAATCCATAGTAATGGTGCATGCGCTGATCAACTCGGCGCCGTTGGTCATAGGGATTACGGATACCCAGGCTCGGCGCCGGCTCGCCAGGTACGTGTTCAGCGTCTCCCGCGCGCTCATCGGAGACGAGCTGGCGGACCAGCTGAGATATCCCAAGCGTTCGTCCTTCGGCGTCCTACCGTGGTTCAGGTTCCAGAAACGCTACCAGCACACCCTGGGAGCCCTGTTTCCAAATCTGCGCCAGGGGCATCGGTTCGACCGGTTCTCCGGGCTCCTGGAAGCCTCGATGCTTGGGGAAATAGGCATAAGCTACAACCTGCCGGACCACGTGTACGCGGAGGAGTCGCGCCGCTATTAGGCTCTCCACCGAAGCCGGGCACGCCGGCACAGCGCTAGCGCCGTCAACAGCCGGGTTGGCCGTGATTGCCGCAGCAAGCGCTACGGGAGACTACCTTCCGTCGCATGTTGGCGGCCACCAGCGCCAGCACCTGGCGCCAGGGCAGGCCGGTGCCGCGCAAGTTGGCAATGGCCGCGCCGAGGCTCTCCGGCCTGTTGGGGCCGTGACGGTGCGGATGCTGATGGCCCGGCTCAGGTTCTGACATATTGGACACCATTGCGAGGTCAGGACCGGGCAGCGGCGGCGTTGGCAGCGTTGGTGTCCCCGCTGCCGAACACGCCGAAGGGGTTCAGCGACCGCGGCGCGTCGTAGACGTCCATCCGCTCGGTCCGCTTCAGCCAACCCACCACGATGTAAGTCAACGGCGTAGCGATGATCTCGTACACCGACTTGGCGATCCAGGCGCATACGGCGGCGTTGAACACCGGCAGCCATGAGCCGTCCGGGCCGACCCATAGGCCCGAAACGCCAAAGGCGATGGTGAAAAACAGGATGGAGTCGATACCCTGCCCCACCACGGTGGAGGATATGGTGCGCAGCCACAGGAAGCGCCCCTGGGTGCGGTTCTTGAGCAGGACCATGACCGCGGCGTTGGAAAACTCGCCGACGATATAGGCGACAAAGGAGCCGAGGAGGATCCAACCGGTGGCCCCCAGGATCGCTTCATAAGCGTGTTCGCTGGGCAGGTTGGCCACGACGTTTCCGGCGTCGTCGGTGATTATCACCGGATCTATAGACCAGAACACGGCGCCCGGGATCATATCCCCGACCCAGAACAGGAGCACCATCAGCAGGTTGCATACGAACCCCAGCCAGATCACGCCGCGCGCGACACGGAACCCGTACACCTCGGTGAGGATGTCGCTGATGATGTACCCGATGGGGAAACAGACTATGGCAGCGGATACCACAAACAGGTTGCTGCCAATGAAGTCGAAGGGCAGGGTGAACAGCGACACCGGCTTCGTGGCGATGATGTTGCTGACCAACAGCACCGTCACCGCTATCGCGGCGATGATAACCAGTTTCCCGGAGAATTGCATGGGCGGCCTCTTTGACAGTGCAACCGTGCTATAGCAATGGCAGGTAGCGTGAGATCTCGTAATCGGTGACGGTAGAGCGGTATTGTTCCCACTCCTGTTTCTTGTTGCGTATCAGGGCTTCGAAGACGAAATCACCCAGTGTCTTGCGCAGGAGTTCGCTGTCTTCCGCCAACGCAATGGCCTCGCCCATGCTGGTAGGCAGCCGCACGATGCCGCGGGCGGTGCGCTCCTCGGTGGACATGGAAGCCACGTTGCCGGTGATGGGAGACGGCAGCGGGTATTCTTCCTCGATACCCTTCATGCCGGCGGCCAGCAGCGCGCTGAACGCCAGGTACGGGTTGCAGGCCGGGTCAGGCGCGCGGTACTCCACACGCAGGGAGGTCTCGTAGCCGGCCTTGTACGAGGGCACCCGTATGAGGTCCAGGCGGTTGGACATGGTCCAGGACACATGCACCGGAGCCTCATATCCGGGCACCAGGCGCTTGTAGGAGTTCACCCACTGGTTCGTCACCAGGGTGATCTCCGGCGCATGGCGCAGGAGGCCGGCGATGAACCGTTTGCCGATGACGGACAGGTGCAGGTCGTCGTCCGGGTCGTAGAAGGCGTTGTTGTTGCCGCGGAACAGCGACTGGTGCGTATGCATCCCGCTGCCGTTGGCCGTGGAAAACGGCTTGGGCATGAACGAGGCGTACACCCCCTGCTGCTGGGCCAGTTCCTTGATGACCATGCGCGCGGTCATGACGTTGTCAGCCATGGTCAGAGCATCGGTGTACTGGAGGTCGATTTCGTGCTGGCTGGGCGCGCCCTCGTGGTGGGAATATTTTACGGGGATGCCCATTTCCGCCAGGTTGAGTACGGTGTCCCGGCGCAGGTCGGAAGCGGGGTTGCTGGAGAGCTGGTCGTAATACCCGTAGGTGTCCAGGGGTTCCGGCGTTTCGGCGTCCCGCAGGTAGAAATATTCCAGCTCGGGCCCCACGTAGTAGATGTACCCCAAGCTGGCCAGGCGCTCCAGGTTACGCTTCAGGACGTGGCGCGGATCTCCGATGAACGGCTCGCCCCGTGGGGTGCGGACGTCGCAGAAGATGCGGGCCACAGCGTTGCGCCGGGGACGCCAGGGCAGGAGCGTGAAGGTGGTCGGGTCCGGGAAAGCCCGCATGTCGCTTTCCGTGTCGGTGCTGTAGCCCTCGATGGCTGCGCCGTCGAATCCGACGCCCAGCTCCAGGGCATCCTCCAGGTCGTCCACGGTGATGGCGAATCCCTTGAGGTTGCCCAAGATGTCGGTGAACCACAGGCGGATGAACTTGACGTCGAAGTCGCGGGCGCTGCGGAGCACGTATTCGCGCTCGGCGGCATGGTGGTCAGTCAGCACGGGACATCTCCTGATGCTTTAGTTTCTGAAACGGGGCGGAATGTTGCCGTCCAGGGCGGAAATACGGGGGCATCAAACAATCGGAGACTCAACAGGATCAAGATGCCGATCGTATCTGCGAATTTCTTCTTCAGTCATAAACCGCGGTTCGACCCGATGCACTTCGGTAACTCCCCCTTCTTCATGGCATTCGGCCAGCACAGTCTCCTTCTCCGCCTGCGCCTGCGCACCTTCTAAAACCACAACTTCCCAGCTCGTTCCCGGCTCCAGGTACAGCGCCATGGCGTCGGCAATCATCAGCAACGCTTCCTCACGCGTCTGGCCGTCGGAGACGCAGCCACGCATGGCGGGACAGATGGCCGTCCACCAAAGATTATCCGGGTAGTCAAGGTTTGGGTATTTGACCAGCACCACTTCGTACTTTGCCATTGCACTCACTCCTCTTCCGCCTCGCGCTTGATGTCGTCCCAATGCACCATGCGGCTGACGGTAACGGCGCCGTTGGGGAAGAGGTACGCCGAAAGATAACTGTCCCACAGCAGGCCCATGCCCACATAGGCCGGACGCTCCGTCTCCACGACGGTCACGGGTATCGGGCCGTCGTGCCATTCCACTTGAGCAACATAGGTTGGCGTGCCACCGGACGCGCCATTGTACCTGTAGTCCATATCAACCGACCGCGCGAGGCCGAGCTCCGCGATGTCCGGCGGTGGCATAGCCAGCCCTTCGTCGCTGGCGGTATCAACCTCAAACTCAATCTCGCGATACGGTTGCTCGCCGTTGGAGACGCTGACTCGTATGGTAATGCGCTGGGCATCGCCGTTGACCCGACCGTGAACCGGCATCGCCGCTTCTCCTATGCCCGTCCGTCGTGTGCGGTTGGGTAGCCGACACGGAATCCAAAGAAGGGCGGCTTTTCGCCTTTCGGTATCTGGAACCGTTCCAGCATCCGCAGGATGGCCTGGGCCAGGCTGTTGTCAATCTCGTACTCGTGGGTTTCCATGTGCATCACTAGGTACTTGCCATGGTGCTCCGGCTCCACCAGATGCTTGATTTTGGCGTCGTAAATAGCATGGGCACGTCCGGGCAAGCTGTTTGGCCACTCTTCGGGCGTGATCGGCGTCCCTTTGATCCGGGGGCGCTTGTCGAAAGTCGTCGGGTGTCCGATGCGGAAGGCAAAGAAGGGCGGTTTTTCGTCCCTAGGTATCTGAAACCGCTCCAGCATTCGAGCGCTGGCCTGCCCCAGGCGGGCGTCGATTTCATAATCCCCGGTGTCCACGTTCAACACCAGGTACTTGTTCTTGTGCTCCGGTTCCACCAGATGCTTGATATCGGCGTTGTAGATGGCCCAAGCTCTTTCCCGCAGGCTCTTCAGATTGTCGGCAGCCATATCATCTTCCCCGCGTGTTGCAAGTGCAGTAGGGGCGAATGATCATTCGCCCCTACTGCACTGCTCTCGCCGCAGCATGTGGCAATTGTATCACCGGGCGTCAGGCGTCGAAGCGCTTGAAGAATTTGATGGGAAGCGCCACATGTGCAGGTCGTCCGCGGCGTTCTGCTTGTAGTCCACCCAGCCGACAAATCAACCTAGATGTTCATCCTCTCGCCATGCTGCGTCAGGTCCACGCCGATCTCCTCTTCCTGGTCGGAAACGCGGAGGCCGATGGTGTACTTCAATGCCAGCAGGATGATGGCGGAAATCACGAATGACCAGGCGAAGGCGGCGGCGATGCCGATAATCTGGTACAGGATTTGCTCGATGCGCGTGACGTCGGCGTCCAGCGCGCCGAAGCCGATGCCGACGAAAATTCCCGTCGCCAGCGCGCCCCACATGCCGCCGATGCCGTGGATGCCAAACACGTCGAGGGAGTCGTCGATGCGGAACTTGTGCATCAGCTCGACGGCGATGAAGCAGGCTCCGCCGGCCCCGGCGCCGATAATGATGGCGGGCATGACGCCCACAAAGCCCGCGGCGGGAGTGATCGCCACCAGGCCGGCAACTGCGCCCGCGGCGGCACCGCTGGCCGACGGGCGCTTGGTGATGAACCAGGAGATGATGGACCAGGAGGACATGGCGGTGGCTGCCGCCACGTTGGTAACCACGAAGGCGTTGGCCGCGCTCTCGGTGGTCAGATCGAAGCTGCTGCCGGCGTTGAAGCCGAACCAGCCGAACCACAGCAGGCCGGCGCCCAGCAGCACCAGCGGAACGTTGTCGGGAGCCAGGGTCGCCGTGCCGAAGCCGCTGCGACGCCCCACGATCAGAGCGGCGGCCAGGGCGGCCGTGCCCGATGCGATGTGGACCACGGTGCCGCCGGCAAAGTCCAGGGCAAATCCGGCTTCGCTCATCCCCAGCAGTGGGCCCAGTTTGCCGAGCCATCCGCCGCCCCAAACCCAGTGGCACAGCGGGGCGTACACAATGGTCACCCACAGGGCGGCGAAGATGATGTAGGACTGAAACTTGAACCGCTCGGCGAACCCGCCGGCGATCAGCGCCACGGTGATGATGGCGAACATGCCCTGGAAGATCATGAAGGCCTGTTCGTCCAGTCCGACGCCGACCATGCCGAACTTGCCCAGGTCGCCCACGAAGCCCAGGCCGCCGACGCTGGTGCTGAAGGCGAGGCTGTAGCCCCAGAGCACCCACAGCACGCTGACCACACCGATGGCGGTGATGGAGTGCATCATCGTGCCGATTACGTTCTTGTGGCGCACCAGCCCGCCGTAGAACAGCGCCAGGCCGGGCACCATCAGGAACACCAGGGCCGCCGAAATCAGAAACGACAGCACTTCAAATTCGCTGAACTCCATATCTCTATCTCCCCACTGACGTTGACCGCTAATCGTGGTTAGTCGCATCGCCGTCGCGGCCCGCTCGGGAGCGGATGACCATGCCGGGAACGGTGGCACCGCGATGCGTGGATCGGCCAAGTATTTACCGCATAAATTTAGGTATCCGGTGTTACGGACGAATGACGTAAATGTTACAAAGTTGTTTCGGGGGCAGCCGGCAGCCTTCCGTTACGAAAGCTGCACCGATGGCGAAATCGCACCTGTCCAGCATTGTCAACATCCTCCCCATCCTGTGCATCCATGCAAATGTACCCCCGGCAATCCCGCAAGCCGGTAGGCATGAGCGCTCACCCTGTGTGCTTAACAGCCGACATCGCCCCGCTGTTAGAACCGAAGCGACAGAATCGGCGGCCTACCCTTGGCAGCCTCCGCCGACGACCAGTTCGGGAGCTTGGACGCGGCCGTCCACGTGTTCGCAGGCAATTTTGTACTCAGCGCAACGCTGGTCTGGCTGGTGGGCCGGGTGAGAAGCGTGGGCGCACCCACGAGTGGGTGACCAGGTTTAGAACGTGTTGACGCTGGGATACCGTTTGCTGAGTCGAGATATTCGCAGCAGTTGCCATTGCCCTAATCAATGCGGTGACGTTACGAGCCAACATGCCACTCTTGCCCAGATCATTGTGCAATTTGGCTAACGCAGCCGTCACCTCGGGAAAACCGGCGAATACAATCCACGCTTCATGCAACGCTATGAACGGCTCTGCATCGGTACCACGCAAAGAATCGGTCAAACGGTAGCGATAAGCAAAGAAGCGTCGCAGCACGTCCCGTCGAGTCTCTATTTCGTCCCTCCTCCACTGCCGATTCTGCAGTCTCCAACTCTGCCAAACCGCGATGATCGCGATCGCCGCAGATACGACGGATATCACTATCGGCAGCACAGTGGAAACACCCATAATTTGCTCCTGCTCGCGGGACAAACGTGGTGGAGTTAGCCGCTGCGACGCCGGGCCTCATCGCCTACGCCATCGTGGTCCACATAGTGAGCTGTAACCCGACAATAGTAGACCCCTGTGCCTCAGCCAAATCCAGACGCGTTTAGAAGCACGCGAAACTGACTACAACCGCCCCTGGCTCCCCTGGCGCATCCTCCTCCTTCGTAATATCCCGATCAAACACCCGCACCGGCGTATTTCCGGCCACGTCCTCCAGGCGCGGTTCAACGACTAGCTTGTACTCGCCGGCATCCCACGGGATGTCCGGCGTGAAGCTCCAGCCGCACTCACCCTCACCAATCTCTACCTTGCCTACAACGGCCTGGCCCCCGGCGTCCTGAACGGACAGGCAGTGCTGCAAAAGGCCGTGGTCCAGCGGCCGGCCGAACTCAACCCGGAGCGGGTCGTGCGACCCCGCAGCCGGAGCGGTCAACCGCCAGGCGGTAGGGTCAATGCGCGAGCGCAGAGCCGGCCCGATGCTGTAGCTGCGTTCTGCACCGGCCTTGAGCGGTTTACCCGTGGCGTCGCGAAAGGCCGGGTCGACGGAGATGCGGACCGTCGTGCTCTCCACCAGCGGGTAACCGAACTCCAGGTTGGGCACCAGGCCGCGCTTGATGCGACCGGGATCCAGCAGCATGGTCAGGCGTTTGCGCCGGGCATCCCATAACTCCGGCTCGGGCGGCAGGATGACGTCGTCCAGGGTTTCGCCGGTGTCGGCGAGACGGACCGTTATCGCGCGCGCCGCCCAGCCCTCGCTCATCGGGGCGGAGAAGTGCACGTACACCCGCAGCAGGTTGACCGGCAACTCGGCGGCGGTGGGGTATATCGCCACGACCTCCGTGGTGGAATCGACGTCCGGCAATGGCCGCACGATCTCCCGGACCGCGGCGGGTTCCGTGTCGCCGGCGGACTTGACCAGCAGGGAATAGCGTACCCCGCCGGCGAAAGGGAAGCGCGGCACGAAGCATACTGACCCGCCTTCGGCCATGAACCGGCCGGCCACCGGCGGAACGGTCGGCTTACCGCCCCCTGAAGTCAGGGCCTCGCTGGGATATACGGCCAGACGCCGGGACAATGCGCCGGCGTCCGGCCCTCCGGACTCGCGAAGCTCAGCCCCGGTCCAGCCGCTGATCTTCAGGCAGTCGCGTCCCTCGTGCTGCGCCCACTCCAGTTGCAGGTCGCGGCCGTGGGTCACAGCGTCGCGGTGGCGTAGGTGCGCAGGTGGCTGCCGTCATCGTCCTGCTGGAGCATCACCACGGCGTCGCCGTTGAGGTTCGCCATGCGCTTGACGCCGGGATGGGGCAGCAACTGGCGCGGCACGCCCACGCCCGGCGTGACCGGGTCGGCCGGCGAGGCGTCCAGCGAGTCATCCGGCACCGTGAGCGGACCCTGCCCGTCGATGTCCTTGCACGCGATCTTGAACAGCGGGTGCCGGTCGTTGCACACCAGCAGGTACTCGCCGCCGTCGTGCTCGTAGGAGATCAGGTCAATCGGATGGTTGTGGGAGCCCAGCTCGGCCACGGTCTTGCCCATGACGTGCTTTTCGGTGTCGAAATCGGCCAGGGTGAACTGCACCACCGGCGTGCAGGTGTAGCTGGCCAGGATGCTGGTGTTGCCCTGGTAGGGCACAAAGGCGCGGATGGGCGCGGCCGTCTCGTACACGCCGTGGGACACGTGGAATATCTCCAGCGAGTTGGACCTGGCCTCGCCGTTGAAGGGGAACGGGATCCGCCGCAGGGTGGAGGTGAACTCCTCGTTGGAGGTGCCGGCCACGATGAGCAGGCCGTCAACGTAGGACATGTCCGTCACCGTCACCGTGCGCAACTGCATGCGAGTGACCAGGCGGGGGTCGTCCGCGTCGGCGGCATCCGTGATGTCGTACTGGGAGAAGGCGACGTCTTCCAGCGATACGTCACCGATGGAGCCGTCGCCCGACACCCTGATGATCACCGGAACCGCGTCGTCGCCGCTGCCCCGCATGACGGAACAGTACACGTTGCCCGAGGTCGGATGCGCCACGATGTCCCGTATAGTCACATCCTCCCTGGAACAGCCCAGGTAGGACGCCAGGGATGCGTCGAAGTTGTCGAGGTTCACGTCCTGCGGTTCCCCGTTGTCAGTGTCGCCGACGTCAATGGCGAAAATCGATGCGCCCACGTTGTCGCCGACGAACAGGAGTCCCTCCGGTCCAAAGGCCAGCGGGCCCACCGATTTGACAGCCGGCGCGCCGACGTTCAGGCCGAATTTTTCCAAGTCTGTAGCGGATTCGAGACCAACCATGTCAACCTCCTACGCTGTGCGGTTCGTATTTTCAGCGAGTGTAGCATTCGTTCCCCTGCACCGCCACCGACGGACAGAAATCGTCGAGATTTTGCTATACTCTCGCCGTTCGCCGACACCAATCAAACTACAGCGCCGGCACAACGTCGGGAGGGGATGTTGCAATGACTACCGAACGTCGCAGAGGAACCGTCACTCTACGCCAGGTCAGCGGCTCGGCCCGATCGAAAAAGGTCAGGGTGGAACTGGGCGAGGAGTCCGCTTTCACCGATCTCCCTGCCCCGGTGAAGGTGGGCGATGCCAATTATTTCCTGGTGCGCGGCCGCGATGGGTACAAGCTG
This sequence comes from Dehalococcoidia bacterium, assembly GCA_965203985.1. Classification (GTDB taxonomy): domain Bacteria; phylum Chloroflexota; class Dehalococcoidia; order Lucifugimonadales; family UBA3495; genus Bin87. The sequence continues at coordinate 44,941 of CBDBDS010000005.1, read as the reverse complement.
CTGTCCACCATATGCCCGCACCAGGGCGGCGAGATCGAGGACGAGGGCGACGAGGTGTTCGTCTGCGACGGCCACGGCTGGCAGTACGAGAAGGGCGAGGGCACCTGCGTCAACAACCCCGACTTCCGCATGAAGGCATTCCTCGTCACTCAGCAGGAAGGCCGGCTGGTGGCGCTGGTGCCGGACGAATAGATCGCTCGGCCATCGGAATGAAACCGGCCCCGGAACTTCACGCTCCGGGGCCGCTCGCGTCTCCGCTCAAACCGTCATTGCGAACGTAGCGCGGCAATCTCGTCGTTGGAGCAATCGTTTTCCACTGAGCGAGATTGCCACGTCGCTTTGCTCCTCGCAATGACAAACCCGGGTGTCTTCGGACACCGGGCTATCCGACCATGTCGTAGCTGCGCAGCAACTTGCCGGGCAGCTCGCCGGTGCACTCGTTCTCGACGAATGTCACCACGCCGTTGACCAGGATGTAGCGGATGCCGGTGGGCTTCTGCACCAGCCGCTTCTCGCCGCCGGGGAAGTCGGTCTCGAACCGTGGCTTGTCGTACAGCAGTCCCAGCTCGTCCATGTTGTAGATCATGACATCGGCATAGTCGCCGACGCGCAGCGTGCCACGACCCTTCATGTCGGAGAACGCCGCCGGCAGCGCGCTCATCTTCTGGTGCGCCTGCTCCAGGCTCATCAGCTCGTTGTCGCGGATCCAGTGACCCAGGAAATACACCGGCCACACGCTGTTGACCAGGAACCGCGTGTGCGCGCCGCCGTCCGACACCGAGATGTGGACGAAGGGGTTGACCAGCCGCTCGGCCCGCGCGTCGTCGCCCTGCCCGCCGGCCGGGTGGGCGAACTCGGTCTCGAGGTCCTCGTCCAAGGCGATGTCCAGGAACACGTCCAGCGGGTGCTTGCCCTCAGCTTCGGCGATGTCGGCGATGGACAGGCCCTCATATTTGAGGTTCCGTTCCAGCGCCACCTCGACCACCTGCACCTGCGTCCAGTCAGTCCGCGCGTGGGGCCGCTCGATGACGTCGCGTTTCATGCCGGAGCGGATGCCGTCCTCGGACAGCTTGGCGATGCGCTCCTCCTTGGTGCCCACCAGCGGCTGCACCCAGTTGGGCATGTAGTCGAACAGGTTGTACTCGGAGAGCTTGAACTCGGCGATGGTCGGCACCGAGCCCTGCTGCGCCAGCACGGGGAGCCCTTCCTGCCGGACTTCCTCCAGCCAGTCGTAGCCCTCCTCGTCGCCCAGCGCGACGTGCAGCGGGCGCCCGCTCATGCGCACCATCTCCGCCAGCATCTCCCGCTGGCCGGGCCGGTCGTCGGAGATGCCGATGGTCCAGCCCAGGTGGCCGACGCCGAACTGGCTCAGGACCTGGGACAGCGCGTAGAACTCCTCCGGCGATGCCACGTGGCTGGGCAGCCAGCTGCCGTCCTCGGGGCGGTCCTCCAGGTTCTTGTCGGCGGACAACCCGAACGCCCCCGCCTTCATGGAGTCGTACAGGATCTGCTTCATTTGGTTCAGCTCGGCCTCGGTGACCGAGGTGCGCTCCCGCGCCGGGATCATGCCCAGCACGTAGCCCCGCAGCGGGGAGAAGGGCACCAGCGCGCCGACGTTCACCCCCAGGCCCTGGCGGTCCAGGCTGTCCATGTATTCGGGGAAGGTCTCCCAGTCCCAGCGCATGCCCAGGCGCATCGACTCCAGCGGGATCGCCTCGATGCGGTTCATCATGCGCATGTTCAGGTCCCGGTCCTCGGGCCGCGTCGGCGCGAAGCCGAAACCGCACTGCCCCACGGTCAGGGAGGTCACGCCGAACCATCCCGACAGCGACGCGTAGGGGTCCCAGTTCAGTTGCGCATCGTAGTGCGTGTGCAGGTCCACCGCGCCCGGCGCGACGATGCACCCGCTGGCGTCCAGCTCTTTGGCCCCGGCCGAGCTGATGCGCCCGCTGATCATGGCCACCCGCCCGTCCTTGATTCCGACGTCGGCGCGGATGCGGGGCAGGCCGGTGCCGTCGATTACGGTTCCACCGCGAATTACCAAGTCAAACTCCGGCATAACGTTTCCTCCCGATAGCGGCGTGCTGTGAATTCAATCTGCCCCGCCTGACGACAAGAGCAACTTGCGATGGCCGAAGTGTAAATACGCTGTATTCCAATGTCAAATAATGGCTGATTCCGGTAAAAGCCAGGGCAGTAATGGCTCTATTTCGTCCATTCCAATCCTGGAGCGTGTCGCACCGGCCGCCCGGCCAACCTGATACCATGCGCGCCACCAGATCATGAGGAGCGCGCTCCATGGCCGATCAGCCCATCTCCCCTACCGATCCCCATCCCCGACGCCGGGTGCCGGCCCTGGACGTGGAGCTATCCACCGTGGACACCGGCCAGGGCGACCCGGTGGTGTTTCTGCACGGCAACCCCACCTCGTCCTACCTGTGGCGCAACGTCATCCCCCACGTGTCCGGCATGGCCCGCTGCCTGGCCCCCGACCTGCTGGGTATGGGCGAGTCGGACCGGGCTCCCGACGGCTCCTACCGGTTCGTCGACCACGCCCGCTACCTGGACGCCTGGTTCGATGCCCTGGGCTTGACCGAGAACGTCACCCTGGTCGCTCACGATTGGGGCTCGGCCCTGGCATTCCACTGGGCCTACCGACACCAGGATCGGGTCAAGGGGATCGCCTACATGGAGGCCATCGTCCGACCCCTGGCGTGGGAGGAGTGGCCCGAGCGTTCCCGCGGGCTGTTCCAGTCCATGCGCTCCCCCGACGGCGAGCAGATCATCCTGGAGCGCAATGTATTCGTCGAGCGCATCCTGCCGGCCAGCGTGATCCGCGGCCTGACCGAGCCGGAGATGGAGGTCTACCGCCGTCCCTACGTCGAGCCCGGCGAGTCCCGCCGCCCAACCCTGACCTGGCCCCGGCAGATCCCTCTGGACGGCGAGCCCGCCGACGTGGTGGCCATCGTCGATGCCTACTCCCAATGGCTGTCCACCAGCAACGTCCCCAAGCTGTTCATCAACGCCGACCCCGGCGTCATCCTCACCGGCGCCCAGCGCGAACACTGCCGCGCCTGGCCCAACCAAACCGAGGTCACCGTCCCGGGCTACCACTTCATCCAGGAGGACTCCCCCGCCGAAATCGGCCACGCCATCGCAGACTGGTTGGCCGCGCTGGGGTAGTGGCGCTGTCAGGTCCGTTCAGAAGAGGGCATACCCCGGCCGCTGCCGCAGCACAGCGCGACCTCCGGCCACGCGGTCCAGGCTGCTCATGGGCTTGCGCCGGTTTTGACGCAGCGGAGCGCTCACCGCGTGCAGATAGCTCAGTATCTCGCCATTGGACCGCCAGAAACCCGTCTCGTGATAGGGAACCCCGTGGTCGGCGCAGAACGCCTTGATCACGGGCCGTGCATCCTTCAGCCGGTTGCGAGGCATGTTGGGGAAGAGGTGGTGCTCAATCTGGTAGTTCAACCCGCCGTACATGTAATCGACAACAGGGTTGGGAATGACGTTCCGGGACGTCAGCACCTGCTGCCGCAGGTGATCGAGCTCGGTATCGGGTCCCAGGATCGGCATTCCCTTGTGATTGGGAGCAAACACTGAGCCCAAGTGCAATCCGGTCAGAGATCGATGGACTACGATGAACAGGACCCCGTGCCAGAAGGGCAGGAATGCGAAAACCAGGGCCAGATAGGCCGCAATCGCGGTTGCCACGACGATGGGTTCCAGGACCGGATGCTTCAGCCCCTTCGGCCGCGCCAGGAAGACGATGCCCGCGAACAGCAGACTGTACGACGTGAACATGAGCATCGGATAGAACCAGAAGGCTTGATGGCGGACGAAGAACCGCGCAACTCCCCACGACTCCAGAGCCTGCCCGCGGGTGAAAGCAAAAACCGAAACCTCGATGTCGCCATCATGCCCGATCTGGTTAGGAATGACGTGATGCTTGATGTGCTTTTCCTGCCACCAACTGGGCGCCATACCCGTGACCAGCGCCGCCAGCATCATGAGCATGTCGTTACGCTTCACCGACCGGAAGACCTGACGGTGTCCGGAGTCGTGCCCCAGGAAGGCGAACTGGCCGAACGCGACTGCCATCAGGGCCACGTTCAGCATCTGCACCCACAGGCTGTCAACAACGACCAGTATGACCGCGCTGGCGATGAGAAACGCGAGTGCGACTGCTACCTTGACTGCGTAATAAGCGTATTGCCGATCCAGGAGCCCGTGCTCCAATATCAAACGCCGTAGCTTGAAATATTCCTCGTTGCGTTGCCGTCCATCCAAAATGCCCGCCGTGGCGTCTGCGAGTCCCCGGTTGCTAGCTGGTTCGCTGTGCGGCGGGCCCACCGTATCGTTGGCGATAATCCTTCCCTCTTTATCTGCTGCTGCGGAGTTGTCGAAATCTCGTATCCAGATACGCAGTATGAAAATGTGGCGCCAGTATACCCCCGTGGTTCGCACGGTGCCAGAGCGGTCTCGCCTGATGAGTGCCCCGCTTGCGGCGTGGGAACGTCAGAAGCAGGATTTGCGGGATTTTATGATTGGGCAGGATTGGGAGAGATCCATCACAGAACGGTACTAATCCTGATAATCACCAAATCTTGAAAATCAAGGTTCTGACGATTTACGGAACTACGTACGCACGAGACCACAGCGACGCTGACCACGGTGGGGCGCTGTTACAATGGATGTGTCCGATAAATTGCATTGATGGTTTTTGCAGCAACGAACTTCATCATAATGCACGGTTTTGCTCGGCGCGAGGCGCCGCCCATTCTTTTCCTGTCGAGACCAAGGAGTCTTTCTCTACATGCCATTTCAACCCCGTCAGACTGGTACACGCTCCAATAATCGCAAACATACCTACAGCCCACAGATCAACCGACCACAACGGCACGCCGCCGTTTGCGCGGACTGCCGAGACGACACCACCGTTCCTTTCCGGCCGACAGAGGGTCGGCCGGTTTATTGTCCCTCCTGCCTGTACCTGCGGCGCAACGGTGTCGCTTCTTCCCGTCCTGCGGAGGGTCGCAAATCGGCATCTCCGGCGGTCTCCGCTAGTGAACGCCGGTCTGAAGCCGCTGCACGCGAATCCGTCTTTCCCGGCATGGTGCTGAATCCCGGGACCAGAACCGCCATCGCGGGCATGAACATCTCCGACCCCACGCCGATACAGGAGCAGTCGATCCCGCCGTTGCTGGAAGGCCGCGATCTCATTGGCCAGGCCCGCACCGGATCCGGCAAAACCCTGGCCTTTGCGGTCCCGCTGGTGGAACAGTGCGACGCCACCGCCAGGCAGGTGCAGGCGCTGGTCCTGGTGCCGACCCGCGAGTTGGCCATCCAGGTGGGCGGCGTCGTGGAGGACCTCGCCCGACCGCAGGGGCTGCACGTCACCCTGTTGTACGGTGGGCGGTCGGTGGGCAAGGACCACCGGGCGTTGCAGCAGGGCGCGCAGATCATCATCGGCACCCCGGGCCGGACATTGGATCACGTCCGGCAGGGCAGCCTGAAGCTGAGATCGGTGCGATTCCTGGTGCTGGACGAAGCTGACGAGATGCTCGACAGGGGTTTCGCCCGCGACGTCGACGCCATTTTGAGCGAGACTCCGACCCAACGGCAGACTGCGCTATTCTCGGCCACCGTGCCGGACTGGGTGGTGAAGACCGCCAGAAAACACCTCCATGATCCGGTCACCGTGGCGGTGGACGCCGATTTCGAAACCCTGCCCAGCGTGGAGCACCTGGTTTACAGCATCCAGAAGACCGACAAGATGGAGGCGCTGCGCATCCTGCTGGATCGCCGGGACGGGGCGCCGGTCCTCGTGTTCGGGAAGACCAAGCACGGCGTCAAGAGACTGGCCAGACAACTGGATGAGGCGGGTTACCCGGTGGGCGCCCTGCAGGGCAACCTCAGCCAGGTCGCCCGCGAGCGGGTGATGAAGGACTTCCGCTCGGGGGTCGCGCCGATTCTGGTTGCCACCAACGTGGCGGCGCGAGGCCTGGACGTCGAGGGCATTGGACAGGTCATCAATTACGATCTCCCCGACTCGGAGCAGCTGTTCACCCACCGGGTGGGCCGCACCGGCCGCATGGGACGCGCCGGCGAGGCCATCACGTTCATCACGCCGGACGAAGACCGTAAGTGGCGCGAGATCGAGCGTGGCCTGGGTCGCCAGTTCACCCGCAAATCATGGACGCGGGAGCAGCGGTCAGCCAAGCGCCGCCGGAGGTCGGAGACCGAACGAGAAGTCGAGGCCAACGCGGTGCGGGTCAGGCCGGACCGGTAGCTTATACCTACGGCCTGTTTCGCCCGGATTGGAGCGTTGCGGAAGTCCGTCCGCTATTGCGTCATTGCCAATCCAAGGGTCGGGAACCATATGCGTCCCGAACCGACCATGTCCGCGCGACTTATGGGCAGCGAGGTAAAGGCGGTTGGCCTGAAAGGATAATACGGCCAACATCGAGAGGACTGTGTCAGGCGGCACTCTACTGTTGAGTCTCTGAAAACGGTCGGTGAGATCGACCAAGAACGAGAGCCGAGGGTGGCCACAACCCCCGGCCCTCGCAGTGATAGAGAGGAAACGTCGTTGGGGCGCGCGCTGAGCGTTAGCTGTCGGAGCACGACTCGGGGTAGGTCTGGATGCCGTGCGGAGATACCGGACAGGGCGACGTGCCGGGGTTCTGCCCTAGCGTTCCACTGGGCCTACCTGGGGCCCGGCGAGTCCCGCCGCCCGACCCTGACCTGGCCCCGGCAGATCCCCCTGGACGGCGAGCCGGCCGACGTGGTGGCTATCGTCGACGACTACTCCCGGTGGCTGTCCGCCAGCAACGTCCCCAAGCTGTTCATCAACGCCGACCAGGGCGTCATCCTAACCGGCGCCCAACGCGAGCACTGCCGCGCCTGGCCCAACCAGACGGGGGTAACGGTCCCGGGCTACCACTTCATCCAGGAGGACGCGCCGGCGGAGATTGGGCAGGCGGTTGCGGAGTGGATGGGCTCGCTGGGGTAGAGACTCAACTGGCAAGTGCCGCTCGGGAAAATGGCGCTGGGAGGTCGTCAGAAGTCCGCCGCATATCTTCAACGCAACGAGTTTGCCGCGCTCAGCAAGCGGTCGTTGCTTCCTATTGGGGATGACACTAATCGTCGCACCCGGACACCCTCATCCCGAACAGGGAGCCAAACCGGTTCTTCCCCAACTGTAGACCGGACCGTAAGACCTTCCGCGACTAACAATTGCAACACATCCGGCACCAAAGCCCGGGAGCGATGGTCAAGACCCCTAAAAAGTGCTGATTGCTTTCTGCCAGCCCCTGGTTGGAGGTACAGTTTTTTCAAAACTGTCAACAGCACCTTGGCCCCGTTCGACAATGGCAAAGCCAATATGGCAGCCGTATTTTGCGAACTGTCCCCGAATGAATCGAAAACACATTTACTGTCGAATATGTTTGGAGGCAAGTCCCCTTTGGAAACTCGCCCATCAAGGGTGCCAACATAACTTTCGTAAAAATGCGGGAGTAGTGACGCATCGGCCGACCCGCTAATTTCCAACCGCTGAAACAGGCAATCATGGAATGAAATTCTCGAAAAATCTAAAGAATCATCTCCGAATGAGGCGTCTGCAACCATTATATTTCTCACGGTGATTGGTTGCCCAGTGAAACCGAAACCCATTTCCTTAGAGACTTGCACTAGGTCCATGCAGAGAGCACCTTGCTCACCGTCTCTACCCGCTTGCTGGACCGCAGTCCGCAGTTTGCCTTGGTTGAACGCCATTTGATGACAACGCAAAGTAGCAAGCTCTATGCCGAGTTGGCCAAGGGTAATTTGCCACGCATTCGGGTTCTCGAGATGGAAAGTAAAGGGATCCTCGACGAACCGAGAAACATCCCCCGCCCGGGCGGCATCCACCAAATCTGCGTCTATGAAATCCCGGGAACCGTCGTCACTGCTCGATGCCCCCAAGCCGGGTAGTCTTTGAAGCAATAGCAAACCTCGGTCGTCGGGTGAAAATCCGCAGACGCTTTGAAATGAACCCAAAATGTCGTCTTGCGACAGTGAACTCATGCCATCGTTTTTGCTGCGGGCTTTGGTCGCCAGGTTCTCAACGATCTGCCGCACTGCGGTTCCGTCAACGCCAGCCTCGATTTCCGCTTCTCTCTGCGCTGTGAGTTCGAGAAAAACGTTCCACCCGGCAGCAGGACTAGAGCCATGATCTACCGTCATCACTTGGTCCAGCATGCCTCTTGAGAACAAATAACCAAGCAATAAAGGTCTAGATGGGAGCCACGCCGGGATACCCTCACTCCACCCTTTTTTCGAAAGGAACTCTCGAATCTGATCTTCGTTAAAGTCATTGATATAAAGACGTGTGGTCTGCTGCCGCAACCCGAGACTGCGCGACAGCTCCGAGTAGCTGTCAAAGTAGTGTTGGCGACCCGCAATCATGATACCCGTGTCCGATGGACCGCGCATGAAGTTGCGGATTAACTCCATCGACGTGTACCTGATGTCCCGCAGCAGTTTAGCTTGGCCTGACCAACCTACCGTCGCGAATTCATCGAACCCGTCTAGGATCAACGTAAGATAACCCGCGTGCCATGCCCTTACTAAGTGAGTCGGGGACTGAAACCCTACGTTCCGAGCATGGCGTTCCAGGGCTTCAGCAGGGTTGGTTTGCCCGTGGTGGTCTCTTAGGTTCAAGTGAACTGGGAAGCGGCCGGTCTGATTCTCGGAAAAATATTTCGATCGTAACGCTACGAACACTTCGCGCAAAGCGGTGCTCTTGCCAGCTCCATAATCTCCCACCAAAACAAAACCATCTCCTTGGGCGAGGCTCTGTATGATGTTCGATACACGCAATATATCCCCTCTCTCCGTGGTGAATTGGGGAGATATCAAATCGGCGGTTTCGGTCCGCGATTCGGTGTCTCTATCAAACATGCTGCCGAATGGGTAATCTATCCGACAATCTAGATAGGATTGAGCATCGATCATCTGACGACGGAATTGCGAATACGAGAGGCTGACAACTAGCCCGTCACCGAATCGCCTTACGGCATCTCGTTGCTCGGCCGTGGGTTCATCTCGCGTTATAAAATATCCCTTCACTCCTTTCATTGGGTGCTGGGATTGCATGTTCTTGGCCAGCCGAGCAAGTTTTTTCGTATCTTGCTCGGCTTTCTCTTTGCGCCGCGATGTGGTACTTTCGATCATGTGTACCATTTCGTCTGTTTCGAAGACACCGTCGCGTTCGCGCCCTCCGTATGTGGTCGAACCGGAGTAAGCTGCTTGCGGCCAAAGATGGCGTGCCGTTTCATTGACGGCGTTTTCGAATGCAGTGTCGCTCAGTAACATGGGGTAGCACCTGGGCGGTCAAAGATCCCGCGGTCCAGCAACGCGGTTCCACTATTATACGATTGAGATCGTATACGCTGCCTTTTGGGCTTGTCAATTCTACGGCGTTTGTGGCAGTAGAGCCCGCATAGCCTCGCCTATGGACCGTCGCCGCGGGGGCAATACCTGAGGAGTCAAAAAAACGAGAGCCGGAGGTGGCCACAACCCCCGGCCCTCGCCATGAGGAGAGAGAATGTCTGTATTGGTGCGCTAGCTGGTAGCGGCCGATTCGGGGTAGGTCTGGATGCCGTGCTCGGAGATGTCCAGGCCCTGCATCTCTTCCTCTTCGCTGACGCGCACGCCCATGCTGAACTTCAGCAGGAAGAACAGCGCGAAACCGGTGACCAGCGACCAGACCAGGACAGCAACCATGCTGACGATCTGCGGCACCAGCAGCGACGCGCTGCCGCCCACCAGGCCACCGTCCTTGTGGAAGATGGCAATGGCCAGCAGGCCCCACAGACCGGTCACGCCGTGCACGCTGATGGCGCCCACCGGGTCGTCGATTTTGAGGACCCGCTCCATGAACATCACGGAGCCGTACATGACGGGCGCAGCGATGGCGCCGATGACCACGGCGGCCCAGGGATCCACGAAATTCACGGGCGCGGTGATACCCACCAGGCCGGCCAGCGCGCCGTTGCACGCCATCAGGATGTCGGCCTTGCCCTTCACGATCAGCGTGATGTACATTGCCACGACCGCGCCGGTGGCTCCCGACAGCAGCGTGTTGACCGCGTTCAGGCCGATGTCGTCGCCCCAACCGATGTTGAAGCCGAACCAACCGAAGAACAGGATGAAGGTGCCCACCACCACGAAGGGGGTGCTGTGCGCGGGCAGCTCCTGCGCCACGCCGTTGACGAACTTGCCCATGCGGGGGCCGACCACGACCGCGCCGGTCAGGGCCACGAAACCGCCCACCGCGTGCACCACGCCGGAACCGGCGTAGTCCAGGGCGCCCATTGCAGACAGCCAGCCGTCGCCCCAGACCCAGTGCCCGTAGATGGGGTAGATCAGCGCGGAGACGATGAAGCTGTAGGCCAGATAAGTCTGCAGCTTGGTGCGCTCGGCCATGGCGCCGGCCACGATGGTGGCGGCGGTGGCGGCGAAGACCATCTGGAAGATCCAGCCCACGTAGTCGCCGGAGGTCAGGAACCAGCCGGTCAGGCCGATGAACCCACCCGCGGTGTCGCCCAGCATGAACGCGAAGCCGAAGGCCCAGAAGCCCAGCGACGCGATGGCGAAGTCCATGAAGGACTTGGTGAGGTAGTTGGTGGTGTTCTTGGAGCGGATGAGACCGGCGCCCAGGAAGGCGAAGCCGGCCTGCATGAAGAAGACCAGGGCGGCGGCGACCACCGTAACGATGTTGTCGGAGTAGCCATTGAGCCACTCGGTGGTGGGTCCGTCATCCTGCGCGAACACCGCGTTGTAGGTAGCCAGCAGACCGACTGCCAGCAGACCGACCGCCAGCGCCAGCAGCGTCCGCCGCAGCGAGAATGGGTACTCTCGCACCGCGGCGACGCCGTGACTGAGTACCCCGTTGCCTGAAAGTGATTTCGTGGCCGAAAGCATTTGTGCCTCCTTGCGGATTTGAGGCGTCGTCGCGCAACGTGTGACCTGAACGCTGTGGACCGGCGTCCCATGTGAATGTGACAATCCGTAGGCTAGGCGCAGGGTGTTAAACGTCCGTTGCGCGGCGATTAAAAAACTGTTGCGTGCGCGTTACTTTTTTGTTTCGCGGCTACCAGCAACGTCGCCTTGCGCCCGTTACGGACCTGCCCGAGTCGCACTCGCCTAAACCGCCTCGACTTTGCCTGTGCTACCCTTGACAAATGACTTCCGACATTGACTTGCAAAATTTCCGGGACGCCCTCTGCCGCTTGGAAGAAGCCCTGGGAGATCGCGCCGCCGAGCCCGGAAATACGTACCTGCGGGACGCGGTGATCTTGAGGTTTACTCTTACCTTTGAGGCCGCAGCGTCTGCGCTGGGACGCTACCTGCAATTTGTAGCCGCCGTCCGGGACCCAAATCGTATGTCTCCCCGCCGTCGTTTGCGGGAAGCGGCCGACCTGGGGCTGATTGCGGAGTGTGCCGATTGGCTGCGGCACGCGGAAAACCGCAACCGAGTCGTTCATGCTTACAGCGAACCGATGGCCTACGCTATCGCGGCGAATGCAACCACCTTCGCTGCCGACGCGCGGGCGTTGCTGGTTGCCATGGAGCAGGGGATAGCCGATGGCGGATGAAGCCGACCGCGCCATTGACCTGCCCGAGGCGCACCGGAAGCAGGTCCTCGAGATCATCCGCGCGCGGTTGCCGGACGCCAGGGTATCGGTGTACGGCTCGCGGGCCAAGGGGCGCGCCCGCCGTTACTCCGACCTGGACCTGATGCTGGACGACCGAGGTCGAGAAATACCCTGGTCCGTCATGGGTAATCTGGACGAGGACTTCGACGAATCCAGTCTCCCGATCATCGTGGAACTGCACGACATGGCAGCGACCGACGCGAATTTCCTGGATCGGATACGGAAGGATTTCCTGCTGCTGGAATGAACCGCATTCCAAGGAGGCCCAAATTCAGGGAGACCCGAAGCCGCTGTGTATAATGGGCCAACCGGCCCTGATGGCCGGAGATGATGAAAACGAACACCGTCCCAACCGCAATCCCAATATAAGGAGAGGTGTAACTATGGCTGAATACGCACATCCCGAATCCCTGGTGAGTACCGACTGGGTGGCCGAGCACGGCGACGATGCCAACGTGCGGCTGGTGGAGGTCGACGTTGACACGTCCGCCTACGAGCAGGGCCACATCGCTGGGGCCGTCACCTGGAACTGGCAGAGCCAACTCCAGCAGAACGTCGCCCGGGACATTGTTTCCCGCGGCGAGATGGAGGCGCTGCTGAGCGGCAGCGGCATCGGCCCCGACACCACGATCATCCTCTACGGCGACAACAACAATTGGTTTGCCGCGTGGGCCTTCTGGCAACTGCGGTACTACGGACACCAGGACGTCAAGCTGATGAACGGCGGCCGCGCCCTGTGGCTGGCGGAGAACCGCCCGACCACCACCGACGTCCCGTCCTACGCCGCCACCAGCTACAGCATCAGCACGGAGAACACCGACCTGCGCGCCCTGCGGGACTACGTGCTGCAGGCCGTGAACAGCGGCAGCCACGCATTGGTTGACGTCCGATCCCCCGACGAGTTCTCCGGCGCGCTGAATGCTCCGCCGAACCTGCCCCAGGAAGGTTCCCAGCGCAACGGGCACATCCCCGGCGCGGCAAACGTTCCCTGGGGACAGGCGGTCAACGAGGACGGCACCTTCAAGTCCGCTGACGAGCTCAGCGCTCTCTACGGCGGCAGGGGCGTGGACGGCAGCCGCGAGACCATCGCCTACTGCCGGATCGGCGAGCGGTCATCCCACACCTGGTTCGTGCTCAGCCAGTTGCTCGGCTACGACAACGTGCGCAACTACGACGGCTCGTGGACCGAGTGGGGCAGCATCGTCGGCGCGCCCATTGAGCGGGACGTGTAGCCGGGCGTACCAACTATGAATCTACGTAGGGGCGAATGATTATTCGCCCCTATTCGCTGTGTCGGATCTGGATGGTCCACACGCCGGGCGGCCAGTCGTCCTGGATAGCTACACTGGCCACGACGAATTTGTTTTCGGCTTCTTTCGGCACGTCGTCATGAATTCGGAAAAGGATTACACCGTAAGGTGCCGCCGCCCCAGACCGGCGTACCAACTCACCGTAGTCGTTGTCGTACGTTATCAACAGGCGTGCGTCAGCGGTGGCAATTTCCAGCAGATTCGCGTCCGGCGCTCCTCGATAGATTTCACGGGCCCAATGCACGTCGTGGTCGGCGGCCCGCAGTTCGGCTATCGACGTCGGCGCCATATTTTCGTCTGCCAGAATTCTCATGATTGTGTCGGCTCGGCGTTAGCCATCCAGGCGTCGTATTCGTCCCACGGCATCCTGGATAATGACGCTCCCGTCGCCTTGTACTTCACGCAAGCGTCAACATCCTCCGCCCTAATGTGGGAATAGTTGTCAAGGATCTGAGACACCGTCCATCCTCCCGCCAACCGGTCCGTGACCAGTTCCACCGAGATTCTGGTGCCTTTGATCGTCGGTTTGCCCACTAGAATCCTTGGGTCGCACACAATGCGGTCCCGCCAGTCGGCAACCTTTTCCGGCGTTGCTTTCTCTATTTTCATCCGCTCTTCCGAACGGCGCTGTTGTTCCACCATCTCCCCGTAGCGGCGGCAAGCCTCGACGGCCTCCTCCGTAACGTGAAGGTAGTTGCCGACGATGGCTTCGAGGGTATATCCCCTCTGCAGCAACTGGTTCACCAGGTCCACGGAGATGACCGTGCCCTTGATGGTCGGCTTGCCACCCAGTATTTCCGGATCGCACACAATCCGGTCCTGCCAGTCGGCGGGCGGGTCTTGTTTCGGCGCGGTCATGGCAGTGATCTCCTATAGGTACGCAAAGGGCCTCAGTGCATTGTACTCGATGCAATAGACATCCCCGGCGGGCCGGGCTAGACTGCTGGTGACACTGGATACTTATCCACAGAGGAGCCAAAATGGCCGAATACAACCTGGCCGTCATCGGCGGCGACGGCATCGGGCCAGAAGTGATCGCCGAGGGGCGCAAGGTGCTGGACGCGGTGGCTGCGCAGACGGACGGCCTGTCGTTCCGCGCCACCGAGTACCCCTGGGGCAGCGACTATTACCGCGAGACCGGTCGGATGATGCCCGAGGATGGGCTGGAGCAGCTTTCCGCCAGCGACGCGGTGCTCTTCGGCGCGGTGGGCGATCCCAACATCCCTGACCACGTGACGCTGCAGGGCCTGCTGCTGCCCATGCGCCGCGCCTTCGACCAGGCCATCTGCGTCCGGCCGGCGGTGCTGTTTCCCGGCGTCGAGTCGCCCATCGCCGGCAAAGCGGCCGGCGACGTGGACATGGTGATCTTCCGCGAAAACACCGAAGGCGAGTACGCGCCCGTGGGCGGCCGGCTGTACGCGGGCACGGCCCACGAGACGGTCATCCAGAGCGGCGTGTTCACCCGGCGGGGCACGGAGCGGATCATCCGGGCCGCCTTCGAGCACAGCGTCCGTCGGGGTGGCAAGAACAAGGTGACCTCGGTCACCAAGTCCAACGCCCAGGCGTTCAGCATGGTGTTCTGGGACGAGGTGTTCGAGGACGTGGCCGCAGAGTATCCCCAGGTGCAGACGGAGTCGCTGCTGGTGGACCGGGCGGCCATGGACCTGGTGCGGTGGCCGGAGGACTTCGACGTCATCGTAGCGTCGAACCTGTTCGCGGACATTCTTTCGGACATCGCGGCCGTGGTCACGGGCAGCATGGGCCTGGCGCCCAGCGCGAACATCAACCCGGAGGGGACGTTCCCCTCGATGTTCGAGCCGGTGCACGGAGCGGCCTTCGACATCACCGGCAAGAGCCTGGCCAACCCACTGGCGACGATCTTCGCGGTGGCCATGATGCTGGATCACCTGGGCGAAACAGACGCGGCCGACCGTGTCAACGCGGCTGCGCTGCAGACACTGAACCAGCGTAGGGTCGTCACCGGTGACCTGGGCGGAAACGCCGGCACCCAGCAGGTGGGCGATGAAGTGGTGCGGCTGCTGAGTGATTGACCCGAGAGGGCCACACATCGTTGCAGCAACGTTGCTGCAACGATGTTGACAAACACCAGATAATTGGCATATCGTTGCTGCATCAAGCCGGCGCAGAGAGCCGGTGCTGAAAGGAGAGCAGTGATATGACCACCGCGACCGCCACCGAAATCGGCGCCTACCTGGCGCGTCTCAGGGAGAAGGCCGGCCTCAAACAAAATGAACTCGCCAGCAAAGTGACCTGGAGTCCCGCGGTCCTGTCCCGTGTTGAATCCGGCGAGCGCCCCTTGTCTGCCGAAGAGCGGGACTCCATTCTGGACGCAATCGGCACCGAGGAAGCGCTGGACTTCAAGGAAACGGTTGAACGAGTGTGGCAGCACTTGGATCGCCCTCCGCTCGGTCATCCTGACGAGCAAATTCTCTGGGAAGGGGAGCAGGCTCTGCAAAGAGTCACGGATCTTGCCGAAAGTCCTGACATCAAGAACGTGTTTGCCGAGCGCCTGAAGACATTTGGTTCTGAACTCAAGGACGCGGCAAGACTGGTTTCCAAAACAGAACACAATATCGCATTCGTGGGAAAAAGAGGCGTAGGGAAGACCACGGCTTTGTGCCGAATAGCCGGGCTTGAGGTTTCAAAAGACGGCAAGAGCGAGCCATTACTAGAAACAGCTGGTGGGGGAACCACTGTCTGCGAGGTTCGCGTAATGCAGGGTAGTGGCTATGGCTTCTATGTTGAACCAATGAAGGCGGACGAGTTTCACCGGGAAGTTCTGGAATTCGCGAGTTCCTTTACCAAGCCATTGGGAGAAGAACCGGAACAAGTGGCGGGAGAGGAGGACTCTCAAGGAACCTCAACTGAGATTGATCGTGCGATTCGCAATATGAGCGGTCTAACTCGTAGCAATATACTATTGCCTGACGGCAAGCGACAGCGTATTGACCCGGTCGCGGAGATGGCGAAGGATTTCCCCGATCCCAATACTCTGACCGGAGAAATTCTGTCCCGGATACGTCCCCAAGAACGGACAGGACGTAGGCTTTGGTATCCCGAAATTTCAGGGAAAGAACAAAAGCTTTGGCTGAAAGAAACGTTTGAGCAGCTGAACAACGGCCGACATCCCGAATTTTCGCTGCCTACGCGCATCGACATCGTAGTGCCAGAGAAAATCCTTGGTGAGGAAGATCTGTCAGTTTGCTTGGTGGACACCAAGGGCATCTACGCCACAGCGGAGCGTGCAGATTTGGAGGCTCATTTCAACGACCGCCGCGCGGTAGTGATGCTCTGTTCTTCCTTCGCCGATGCGCCTTCAACCGATGTGCAAAGCCTGTTGCGCCGTGCGGTAGATGGTGGTTTCGCTGATATGGGAACCCAAGCGGCGGTTTTGGTGCTGCCCCGTCACGATGAGGCATCTGATGTGAAAGATGACCAGGGAAACAAAGCAGATGACACGGCCGAGGGATACGTACTCAAGGGAGAGGATGCAAGGTCATTATTGGAGCACCAAAACCTTCCCTATGCCGACATGGAATTCTTCAACGCGCGCGAAGATGATCTTCAACCAGCGACCAATTTCCTGTTGCGGTTGATACAGGGAGTCAGGAATATGCACCGCATCAGGCTGGAGGAAGTGATAGACGGCGCAAATGCCTTGGTAGCAAACTTTGCCGAGGCGCAGGTGCAAGAAGTCTATCAACAAGCGGCTCGGCCAGTGTGGAGATGGTTGGAGAACAATCAGGAAATTGATGGCCTCACCGGGTCTTTGGAGGGAAACCTTATCGCTGCCATCAATGGGGCATATGCGAGTTCCGTCAGAGCAAGCGTCCGGCGTCAAGGAGACTGGTACAACCTCAATTACTCGCACCACTTGGGCTACGGTGCGCGAGTGATGGCAGCCAGATCAGTTGTTCCCAAACTGGAGAATTTCAGAGCGAGAATCGAGATTATCCTCGAAAATGAGGAACTCAAACCAGCTTTCGATCTGATAGGACAATCTCGCCGTATTCTGGAAGACGGTGTCAACACGCTCTTGATGCGGAGTGAGTTGCTGGGAAAGAGAATCTATATCCAGCACTTAAAGCCAGATTCGGAATTCTGGGGGCTCTGCGATAGCCGATGGGGGCAAGGGTATGGGTATCGCGACGACGTGGCGCAGTACCACAAAAGCTGGTTTTCCAACAGCGACCGGGATTTTCAGGCGATGGTGCAGGAACTTGTCGAAAGGGAATGGCGGCAAATCTTGGATAGGTTGGCAGCAATCCTAGACCCGGAAGCGACCGAAGCGGTCGCTGCCTAGCCGGTTGAACGGGCGGGGCCGGCAATCCCCGCGCGTAAATCAGGTCGCCAAAATCGGTATCGAAAGTAGCCAGTATCCGGTTTTCGCGCACTGCCCAAGCCAGTACGCCGTGGTCTGGAGTACGAGGCGCAATTTGGGATACTGCTATCGCATCGTGCCCCTGGTCGTTCAGCAAGACTGCGATGGCTGGGGGCATATTTTCATCAAGGATGAACTGCGCCACGACTTACCCATGCCGGAACAGGCTTTCCAGCGTCGGAGCCTCTTCTCCTTCCTCCAGCGTCCATGCGTCGCTGTCCAGAAAGCTCCCCTCGAACTTCCATTGGGAGGTTCCGCCTGTCAGGTTTTCGCTGGCATACAGGAAACAGGCGTGTATGTCCTCGGGGGTCAGGTGGGGATAATGCTTCACGATGTCTTCTGCTTTCGTCCCGCCGGCCAGCAGGTAGAGGACGAAAACCACCGAGATGCAGGTTCCCTTTACGCACGGCCTGCCCCGCAAAATCTCGGGGTCGGATACTATGCGCTTGCGTAAATCAATCACAATTGCCAACTCCGTCAGCAACATTCCAGCCACTAATGCCGAGGCATAATCCGATTGTAACATCCTCGCTTGCGTAGTCGCCGCTCCCATTCTCGCCGGCGGGGTAACGGCAGCACGGCTGGGCTTTGCTATACTGAAACAGATTCGGGCGGTGGCTCGACCTGATCGAGCACGGAGCATAATCATGGCGCTGGCGACAAACGGCATTGAGCACCTGACGATGGACGATTTGCTGGAAGCCATCAACCCGTCCCCGCGATCGGTTGATACACTGTACCGGCACGGGCTTGATGAGATCACGCTTTACTGGCAACAGGGTCGCATTACCTCCAAACAAGCAACGAACCTCGTCAAGATGCTCATAGCTGCCAAGTTGGAGTACGAAGTCGGTGAAATGGTTGCCGACGCTTTCTCGCCTAAAAAGAAGGGAACCTTGACAGAGGCTTCCCATCGCCACATCAGGCGGACATAGCTGGAGGGGACCGTGGCGGCAAACCAAGACGAGCCGAAACCGCAACCTTCGGACCAAACTCCCATCGCCCGACCGGGCGACCAATCATCCGAGGACGACGCCGGGTCGGATTATCAAGAAATACTGGAAAACACCGCATCGCGAGTCGCTCAAATACGCAGCCAGGCCAACTTCACCCAAGTGCGTCTGACCGAAGAACAGTTTTCAGGCGTCATCGAGTTGCAAGGGAAAGAACTCGAATACGCCGATCGCCAATCCCAACGCGACCACGACGCCGGGAAAGAAACACGCCGTTGGGCCGTTCTGGTAGTTATCGTCGCCATCCTGGCCGTAGTCGGCATCATCGTCTTTCTGACCATCTATAAAGAGGGCGGCCTGCTGGGGTACATCCTATCCGGCATCGGTGGGCTGATTGCCGGAGCCTTCGGCGGTTACGGATACGCGAACCGCTCCCGGTGATGTTGGGCCGGCGCGCTGCAAACCGCCCCGGTCCAGGCTCATCCGCGCCGTCAAACCGGCGCCATTCCCGTTTGGCAGTCCCGCCATTTCTGAGTAAACTTGCCGTTGCGGTGTCGCCGCGAACCCCGGCCGACACTGGCCCAACCCGACAACAGGCGGACAGCAATGAGCAGTAATTGGGAAAGGCGCGAGTTCAACCTCCCCGAGAACCACGGGTGGACAGCGAAACCCGGCAACCGGGTCTTCGTGGCCAACCAGGGCGCGGTGCGTTTTGAGGTCCCGGACACCTGGATACTGGACATGCCCAAGGGTTCCCGGTCGTTCGTGTTTTTGGACCGGAAGCCGGAGGTGGACGCCGACATCCGGCTGGACGTGCGCGTGATGCCGCTGGCGGCCGCCCGGCCCGACGTGGACTGGTCTCAGTTGCAACCGTGGGACGAGCCGCCCATCGCCGACTGGCTCAAGAAGAACCTCGCCGCCGACGAGCGCGTTCCCACCCGGGTCGGGAATCCCCTCACCCTGCGGCTGGACGGAACCACCATCGTCTGGGCGGAGATGGATTTCATCGATCCGCTGGAAAAACGTCCAGCCCACACCCGGCTGTGCTACGCGATGAAAACGCAGGTGGCGCTGCTGGCGATGATCGCCATGGACTACTGGGATGATCACGCCGACCGGGCCAAGGCGGCCTGGAACGATATCCTGGGCACCCTGAAGGTGGGCGAGTTCATCGAAAGCCCCTTCCGCGGACCCGACCGCCGGTCTCGACGGAAACAGCGCTAACAACGCCAACAACAACTAACACCCGATCACGCGTACCCATTTTGATCAGAACTGTCATTGCGAGCGCAGCGTGGCAATCTCGCGGGGGTAACGGCGTCTTATTCAGCGCCGAGATCGCCACGCCGCTGCGCTGCTCGCGATGACAAAATATTGCGCGTGAGTTAACGCCCGATTACAACTACTGGACAACGGCAGGTAACATGACATCTACACCGGCCTCCGCCGCCATCAACTCCACTCGCCTGAACGACCACCTCAACGCGCTGGGTGCAATCGGCCGTGACGAATTCGGGATGCAGCGGGTGGCGTTCTCCCGCCAGGACGTTGCCGGCCGCGACTACGTCAGCAACCTGATGCGCGGAGCCGGCATGTCCGTCCGCATTGACCCGGCCGGTAACATCATCGGCCGGACCGAAGGCGCGGATCCCACGCTGCCCGCCATCGTCCTCGGATCGCACACCGACACCGTGCCCAGCGGCGGCGCTTACGACGGCGCATTGGGCGTAATCGGAGCCATTGAGGTGGTGGAGGCGTTGCGCGATACCGGGCGCACGCCGCGGCATCCCATCGAGGTGATGGTGTTCACCAACGAGGAGGGCACGAGCTTCCACCGCTGGCTGCTGGGCAGCCGCGCCGTGGCCGGACTGTGGGAGTCGGAGGACTTCGCCGCCGTCGCCGACGATGGAGCGACCCTAACCGATACCCTGCCCAACATCGGCGGCAACATCTCTCGCATTGAGGCGGCGCGACGCCGGCCTGAAGAGTTCGCCTGTTACTTTGAACTGCACATCGAGCAGGGGCCGACGCTGCACCGGGGCGGCTTTCCCATCGGAGTGGTGACCAGCATCACCGGGCGCTCGGTGTACCACGTGGATATCGTCGGCGAGGCCAACCACGCCGGCACCACGCCCATGGCGCTGCGGCGGGACGCCATGTCGGCGGCGGCGCAAATTGCCCTGGCCGTGCGTCGTATCGCCGGCGAGATGGAAGTGTGCCGGGTGGGTACGGTGGGCTCCATGGATGTGCATCCCAACGCCGGCAACGTGATCCCGGGGCGGGTGCAGATGGGCGTGGAGTTTCGGGACGAGCGGATGGAATCGCTGGCCGGCGCCGAGGTGGAGTTGCGCCGCACCGCCGAGGAAGTGGGGCATGCCGAGCAGGTGGCAATCACCGTGACCGCCCAGCGCAACACGCCGTCGGTGCCCATATCAGGGAACATGCAGCAGTTGGTCGCGGACGCATCGGAGATGGCGGGCCTGGAGCACGTAAGCCTGCCCAGCGGCGCCGGCCACGACGCCCAGGCCATCGCCGCGATAACGCCGGCGGCCATGGTGTTCGTGCCCAGCGTGGGCGGGATCAGCCACGCGCCGGCGGAATTCAGCACTCCTGAGGACTGCGCCAACGGGGCCCAGGTGCTGCTGAACGCGCTGCTGCTGGCCGATGAGCGGTAGCGCGGAGACGTCGTCGGGCAAGTATAATGTTGCCCGTTATGGATTCTCCGGTCACCCACATCGTCAATAGCCCGGTCGCGGTAGGCGATGCTGACGGCCGCAGGCTGGTGGCTTGGGCGGATACTTTGCTCGGCCCGGATTTGGATCTGGTGTTGGGGGACACCTTCGCTTGGTTGGAAACTGCGGAGTCCAACTCAATCCAGGCTGTGGTCACGGACCCGCCGTATGGGCTGGTCGAGTACCGGGATGACCAATTGGCTAAGCGAGCTAATGGTACAGGCGGTATTTGGCGCATCCCGCCGAGCTTCGATGGATCTTTGCGCTCCCCGGTTCCGCGTTTCACTGCGCTGACACAACGGGACGAGTCCAACCTGCGCGCGTTCTTTGATCGGCTGGCTGCCCTGCTGTTCCGGGTGTTGGTGCCGGGCGCTCACGTTTTCGTCGCTACCACTCCTATACTATCGCACTTGGTGTATGGCCCCATGCTCGAAGTTGGATTCGAGAAACGGGGTGAGATTGTTCGCATAGTCAAAACGCTCAGGGGAGGGGATAGACCCAAGGGCGCTCATGAGGAATTCCCCGACGTGTCGGTAATGCCTCGCTCAGGATGGGAACCTTGGGGCTTGTTTCGTAAACCCCTTGAGGGCCGAGTACAGGATAATCTGCGACGATGGGGAGTTGGGGGGCTGCGTCGTATTTCCGACGAACAACCATTTTGGGACGTCATAGTTTGCCCGCCGGCAACGAAATCGGAGCGTGAGATCGCTCCACATCCGACTCTCAAACCGCAGCGATTGATGCGGCAACTGGTCCGGGCGGCGTTACCGTTGGGGTATGGCACAATATTGGATCCTTTCATGGGTTCCGGCTCCACTGTCGCGGCAGCCCGGGCAGTGGGATTGCATGCGATAGGCGTCGAGTCGTCCAGAGAGTATTACCTGATGGCGCGACAGGCCGTACCCGCGCTGACGGAGTTTCCGGTTGATTGACCACCCGGAACGTCAGCAATGGCTCAACAATGGTGTTGCGCTGCCTCGCGGCTTGACCGCTGCCCACGTCAATCGAGTGGTGGCATCGGTAGAAAACGAAGTCGAGCAATTCGCTGACGTTTATTTCGAACAAGCGAACGTCTTCAGCGCGCTGGTTGGCATCTTCGCAGCCAGAGCGTTCTCCGCTCTCACTGTGTATGAAAAGCCGCGCCACGCTGATTTGGCCCAGCAACGATTTCCGGACCTGAAGCGACGTGGCGCGCCAGACCCGCCACCGCCGGATGATTCTTTGGAGATAAAGGCCAGTATCCGCCCGTGGGCATTGCAAGCGCACTACGACCATCCGGGATGGTATTGTATCCTGCGCTACTTGATTGATCCTTCCAGAACCATTGAAGCCGGAAAGTATGCTGTGGTATGGCGTGTCCACGTTGCTCGTCTGGAGCAAACCGATTGGAAATACGAAGGCAGCGGAGCGGGGCCGGGAGGCGGCGGTCGAACACACACTTATGGAGTTATAAGGCCGGCAACCAAATTCCAGAACGCCGCCGTGTTCAGTCGTCCTGACATCGTGATACGCAGTGGCAAGCCAGTGCCTCGCAACGGGAGCTGACGCCCCTGCTATAATCGCCGCTATGGAACTTTCCGCCGATTACCATTTCGACAAGGAACCGCAGGCCGTCTGGGACGCGCTGATGAACCCCGACGTGCTTGCTGGCTGCATCCCCGGCTGCCGCGGCATCGAGCCGGACGGGCCGGACCGCTACCGCGCCAGCGCGACGGTGCGCGTGGGACCGATCAGCGGAAACTTCACCGCCACGGTGGCGCTGTCGGATCTAAATCCGCCCCATTCCTACACGATGGCCATCGAGGGTTCCGGCAACCTGGGCTTCGCCAACGGCGTGTCCAGCGTCACGCTGGCCCCGGCTCCCGGCGGCGGGACCGACCTGCACGTGGATACCGACGGCCAGGTGGGCGGCGCCGTGGCCCGGGTCGGCCAACGCATGATGGGTTCGGTGGCGAAGAGCATGATGGACCGGTTCTTCGGCTGCCTGGCCGAATCGGCGTGATGATTGTCGAAAATGTAATGTCAGAAGCAGGATTTGCTGGATTAGAGGATTTACCGGATTGGGGCCATCTGATCCTGAAAATCTCCTAATCCTGTAAATCCTGCTTCTGACGTACTCCTTGTAAGGAGCAATCATGCCACTCGTAGATGACCTCCGCGCCAAGTATCACGACCAGTGGGAAGCCATGGTCAGGCATCCCTTCGTGCTGGAGATGGGCGACGGGAGCCTGGACATCGCCAAATTCCGCACCTACTTCCGACAGGACTACGTCTTCTGCAAGGACCTGGTGAAGCTGACGTCCTTCGCCATCGCCAAGGCGGCGCCGGACTACGAGGCGGGCAAGATACTCAACGGGTTCCTCTCCAACTTCCTGTCCGCCGAGAACGACCTGTTCCTCAACGGCTTCCACGACCTGGGCGTCACGGCGGAGCAGTACCTGGAAACCGAAGCCAACCCCGTTACCCAGGGGTTCGGCGACTTCATGGTGCGAACGGCCCTGGAGGGTGACTTCGACGATCTCATCGCGCTGTTCTACGTGACCGAGGGCACCTACCTGGACTGGGCGGAACGGCTCATCAACTCCGGCGCGCAACCCAACAATGCCGTGTACCAGGGCTGGATCGACATCCACAGCCCCGCCGTGCTGGCCGACGTGGTGGCCTGGTTCACGGAACGGCTGAACGACGCCGGCGCGCGGGCCAGCGACACGAAACGGGCGAACCTGGAGCGCATCTTCCACACCACCCTGCGCTACGAGTACCAGTTCTGGGAAGCCTGCTACCACGGGATCGACTGGCACGACGCGGCGTATATCCGCATGGTGACCTCGCCGGAATACATCGCATACGAAAAAATGCGCGGAGAACTGGAAGCGCAGTACACCGACGAGTGGGTACTGATCCACGGCGATGAACTGATCGGAGTTTATCCCACACTGAACGAAGCCGGCCGGGAAGCCGTCACGCGCTTTGGCAGAGAAGGCCCCCACTTTATCAGACAGATCGTGCCCCCTTCTCCCCAATTTACCCGTGACGAACTCCTGCGCTACTGGAGGGACCGTGTCGACGGCTGACTGTAGTTTTCCTGATGTGCCGGAAGATTCCAGAAGCGCTCTCCTGGCGGAGGTGGGGCCCACAATTCCGGTGCAAGTCGGCTATGACCCTGGATTTGACGAATTCGCCGAACCGAAACCTGTGTTGCCGCCGGATTTGTACCCAGCGCTGGTGGATACGGGAGCCAGCGGTAACAGTGTAGATATCCAGTTGGCGGTCCAATTACGCCTGCCGGTGTACGAATACGGAGTGGCAATCTCCGGCTCGGTTGGCGAACACGCCACTGACATCTACCTGGCCCAAATCTACATTCCTGAACTGAACCGCGTCATCGACGGTCAATTCACTGGCGTCAACTTGGCCGCTGGCGGTCAGATCCACCGCGCCATCATTGGCCGGTCTTTTCTGCGAGACTTCGTGCTGCATTACGATGGGCGCACCGGCGAGGTGACGCTCAGCGATGATTGACGCCCGACCAGCAGGCTAAATCCTTGCGATTCCCTCCGCATGGTGGCAACCTTGCGGCCAGTCAAATCGGCGCGGGGTGACCGCGCCGTTACGGAGGGAATGACCATGACTACTAATCAATCGGAGCACGGCCGACGAGTGCCCAGCAGAGAGGAAGTGCTCGGCTACCTGAAGGACGACACCAACTGGGGTCGCTGGGGCCCTGACGACCAGAAGGGCGCGGTCAACATGGTTGACGACGCCAAGCGGCTGCGGGCCGCCGGCCTGGTCAAGACGGGCCGGGCGGTGTCGCTGAGCCGGGAGTTTCCGGTTACGCCGGCGCCCAACAACCCGACCCCGGCCATCCACTACATGCGCAAGGGTCCGCGCGAGCCGGGCGGTGGCATGTCCACCGACTACTACGGCATCTCCTACCACGGTACCGCGACCACGCACCTGGACGCGCTGTGCCACGTTTGGGACCACAACGGCATGTGGAACGGGAAAGACCCCAACGAGATGATCCAGTTCGACGGCGCCAAGTACGGCTCCGTGGAGCACTGGAAGGAGGGCATCATCACCCGTGGCGTGCTGCTGGACGTGCCGCGGCATCGGGGCACCGACTACGTGACCCAGGAAACGCCGATCCACGCGTGGGAACTCCAGGACATCTGCGACGCCCAGGGAGTGCAGATGGAGCCAGGCGACGCGCTGGTGGTGTACGGCGGCCGCGAGAAGTGGAACGCCGACGGCAACGCCATCTGGGGCAGCGACGCGACGCAGCGGCCGGGCCTGCACGCATCGTGCCTGAAGTTCATTCGCGAGAGCGATTGCTGCGTGCTGGTCTGGGACATGATGGACCACACGCCCAACGGCTACGACCTGCCCTGGTCGGTGCACGGGAGCATATTCGCCTACGGCATCGGCCTGCTGGACAACGCGCTGCTGCAGCCGCTGGCCGAGGCCTGCGCCGAGGAGGGCCGCTGGGAGTTCATGCTGACCATCAACCCGCTGCGCGTGGTGGGCGGCACCGGCTCCCCGGTGAACCCGGTGGCGATACTGTAGACGGGGTTCCGGCGGCGGCCGATGCCTTCCCTGATGGAACAGGTGCAAGCGTTGGTTGCCGCCGGGAGGTGGGACGCCAGCGGACATGGCAAGTTCCGCCGAGCGACTCGCCGGTTCAGCGATGCCGATCTGGTTGGTGGGATCATGGACGCCGTCGTGGTAGAAGAATATCCGACGGGCGAAATCGGCCCAAGTTTGCTATCGTTGCAAGATGACGCAGCCGGCCAGCCTTTGCACGTAGTTTGGGGTATCAAGGAATCCGACCCCGGCATGGCTTGGGTGATTACTGCGTACCGACCTGACGAGCGGTGGGAACCGGATTTGATGACGAGGCGATGACGATGAAAATTCACGAGCACGAGAAAGAAGTTATCGACCGCATGATTTACCACCGGGGCTATGCCGTGCGGCTCGAACAACTTCTGATTGAACCGGACCATCCGCGAGGCATCCTGGTGCATATCTTCGATTTAGACCGTATTGATGACTTTCGCGACGCTATTGACCGTGGTTATCTGAACGTCGCCGCGTCATACGGAGACCTGTATCGTCTGGTTCCTCAGGCGATTGCCGGGGAAGTCAGGCCGCATTACGCGCAATATCGTACCAGAATGGAGGAAGTCAACGGCTACGTCGTAGAAATGCAAACCGAACTCTCCGGCCCCGGTTCTCCTTGGGGGGAGGGAATCCGTCCCCATGACCTGCGCCGCATGGACGCCGCCCGCGCCGCGCTGGAAGCCGGCGACCTTGAAACCGCCGCCCAGTATGGCAAGGTTTATCGCTTGGAGCC
Source organism: Dehalococcoidia bacterium (assembly GCA_965203985.1). Classification (GTDB taxonomy): domain Bacteria; phylum Chloroflexota; class Dehalococcoidia; order Lucifugimonadales; family UBA3495; genus Bin87. Next base: position 18,483 of record CBDBDS010000005.1, on the reverse strand, counting down.
GGTGGATGTTACGCCGTTGGTGGAACCCTGGCAGCCTTCCAGGAATGGATCCGAGCGGCGGGCGACACGGGCGGCGCCAGAGTCGACAGGATGACACAGGGAGATTAGTGTGGCTATCTACAAAATGGTAGGAAATAAGGAGGAACTGATAGAAGTTGCTCCAACATCGTTCGGCCAACAGGGCGTGTTGGAACGATCAGACTTGCAACGTATGCTGCGCGACCGGCCAGAAGTGCTGGAGGACGGGCTGCTAATCATAGCTGAGGAATTCGGCAACTGGGAAGATTCCAACCGCCGAATCGACTTACTGGGCTTGGACGCCGAAGGCCGCTTGGTAGTGGTTGAGCTGAAACGAGGGGAGACCGGCGGCCACATGGATTTGCAAGCCATCCGGTATGCCGCAATGGTCGCCAATATGACATTCCAACAAGCCGTGGACACTTACCAAGACTACCTAGACAAGAGAGCCAATGAAGAATGGGACACCGACGAGCCAGACGACGCCGAAAGCCGCCTCCGAGAACATTTGTCGAGCAATGACCAAGACGACCCGGTGATTCATACCGGTATACCCCGAATTATTTTAGCTTCGGAGGACTTTGGCAAAGAACTTACCACTTGCGTAATGTGGCTCAACGATTCCTGGCTAAGAGAAGCCGGCCAGGAAATCAAGTGCGTTCGGCTACAGCCACTTCGCAACGATGATGAGACCTTGATCGAAGCAAGCGTGATAATCCCGTTGCCTGAAGCTTCAGAGTACCAAACTCGACTTAGGCGGCGGGAACAGGAAATAATGCCAGCGACTTCGAGGAAATCGGAACGTGTTCAGGGTGCCGCAGCTTTCGAGGCAAGCATCAAACGCTCGCCAGAAAGATTTCACGCGGACTTGCAGCGGCTCTATGATGCGGCAATTGCGATGGAACAACTAAAAATCGCCGACCTGACTACACGTATCAGCGGCAAAGACGATCACATCAGGTTGGAACTGCGGGTACCCGGGAAAGGGTGGGACTTGGTATCGTTCGACAATCTTCTGTCGGCCGGTAAAGAGCGCGGGGGTGAGATAAAGTTTTGGCCTACAGGGGACATCTTGGTTCCTGGTTCACGTCACCGAGTTGATGAGATAATTGATGCAGATACGTCACGAAAGGCTCGCTACCGACGATTATCCCAAAAGAAATACGATTGGGATGCAATTTTGGCCGCTATACATGAAGCATACCGGGAAGCCAGCGGTCACCAAATTGAGGTAGCATCCCCCGATGGCTAATCGGTGGATATTCGTTTTTACCCCCGCTTATCCGAAACTACCCGCCCGTCTTTAATCACCAGCCGCAACTGCCGCAGGTTGTTGATGTCGTCCAGCGGGTTGGCGCCCACTACGATGAGGTCGGCGAGTTTGCCGGCCTCCACGGTACCCAGCCGGTCGCCGACCAGACACAGCTCGGCGGCGTTGCGGGTGGCGGCGATCAGGGTCTGCCAGGTGGTGGCGCCGTCGCGAACCCACAGGCCCATCTCCAGCAGGGCGGCCTCGCGCAGGGGGCGGATGTCCGAGCCCAGCGCCATCTTCGCCCCGGAGTCCAGGGCGCGGCGGAACCAGTAGGCGTGCTCGTCGGAGGCAGCGTCGGCGCGGCACTGCAACTCCTGGGCGATGTTGCGCTGGGCCAGCCAGCGCCTTTCGTATTCGTTTTGGGCCTGCCCATCGGTCAGGTGGGAGATGGCCAGGGTGGGCACGTACCAGGTGGGCGACTCGGCCAGGGTGGCGATGCACTCCTCGTCCATGATGTAGCCGTGCTCGACGGTATGCGCGCCCAGGCACAGGGCGGACTTGACGGCGTCGGGGTTGGCCGCGTGGGCCATCACCGGAAACTCGCGTTGGCGGGCGATGGCGAAGGCGGCGGTTAGCTCATCCTCCAGGAAGAATGAATGCCAGTGGCGGTCCCAGTCCGGCCCCATGATGCCGCCGGTGAGGTTCAGCTTGATGTGGTCCACGCCGTTCTTGATCTGCTCGCGGATGGCCTGGACGAAGCCGTAGGGCCCGTCGCACTCCCTCGCCTGTCCCGAGGTGAGGAAGTGGCCGCCGGTGGTGGTCAGGAAGTAGCCCGAGGCGAAAACGCGAGGCCCGACCACGTCGCCGGAGTCGAAGGCGCGCTTCCAGGCCACGTCCATGAAGTGTGCCGCGCCGCCGCAGCGCACGGCGGTGACGCCGCCCTCGGTCAGCGCCAGGGAAAGGGCGCGGCCGAAATTGGCGGTCTCCTGGGCCACGGTGGTGCCGGGCGGGACAGGATACTCAGGATGGATGTGCACGTCCCACAGGCCGGGCATCAGGAACGCACCCCGCAGGTCGATCACCGTTGCGCCGGATGCGCTGGCCCTGCCGGCGCCAACCTCGACGATGCGGTCGTCGTCAATTACCACGGTGGCATCCGGCGTCACGCCCTCGTGCACACAGTCGATGAGGTTGGCGTTGGTCAAGATGAGGGTCATGGCGGAACCTCCGGCGGACGGAAACGAAGCCGAAATGAAACTGAAATGAGCCGGAAATGACCTCTGCAAACGTAAGCCGTTATCTGCGGCCCCAGCGTTGGATACGTTACGACGCGGCGGCCGTTATGGACTCTTTGATCGCCGCCAAAACCGCAGCCGGGATTTTATGAGGTTGGAGTTGGTCAGGATCAGGGACATGGCGGAACCTCCGGCGGACGGCATTATACGGCACGGGCCGGAGGGTTGCGGGTCGGCAGGGCACAGGCGATGACCGCTGCCGACCGGAGAAGCGAGGTTTATGCTGCGATGGACTGCCTCCAGGATTGTGGTGGCGCAGGCGGTGGATTTGTGATTGGCGACCAGGTCTCGGAGCGGTTATCAGCCCCACGGCCGGGGGTGTTGCGCTGTGTTTTTTGCTCTCATTGTCCGTGCCCACGGCACGGCGGGCTGTGGCGGGCCCGGTGGCCGGGCGACTACCCTGAGTAATATGATCAGAGACAGTCTCCCATGACGCCGTTTAGCGACTTGGATGCTGATCTGGGTGGCCGTTTTCGCTTGAGACCTGGTCGGGACGTGAATATCTCGCCTGCAAAGCCAGTATAGCACGCACGTTCTGAACAGATCAAGGGGGATGTCTGAAGCAGGATTTACAGGATTTTATGATTTAACAGGATTGGGTTGGTTGGCGCGTGGGCGCCGAGCCGACGGGATTGCCGCACTGCGCTCGCAATGACAGGGTGAGGGCTGGGATGACGGGTGGAGAGGGTACTGGCGTCAGACCAAGCTGCTCTGCCGGCCTTGGCTGCGGCGACGGCGCGGAGCCGGGCGGAAGGTGGCCGGCGCGCCGCCACGCGGATACGAAACGCCCGCTCCGGCGAGCAGTTCGTCGATGGTCAGGATGAGGATCATGGCGGAACCTCCGGCGGACGGCGTTATACGGCACTGGTCCCGCGGGCTGATTGGCCCCGTGCTATCATGCCGCCCTGAATTGGGAGGGCGATCCATGGCTAGCGGGCTGCGATCATTGATCTGGTTGCTGGCGTCATTGGCCATCGGCCTGGTCGCGGCGATGGCGGCGTGCACGTCCGGCGAGCCTCCGTCGGCTGCACCAGCCGCCGCTCCGACTGCGGCGGTGACCGCAACACCCACGCCGACTCTCACGGCGACCGACGTGCCGCCCACGCCGACTTACACGCGGGAACCGACGTATCCGCCGCCGCCCACCTACACCCCCGTGCCTACGTTTACGCCCCAACCCACGCCGACGACCGCGCCTGCCGCAACACCCAAGCCGACTTACACACCGCGGCCGCAGTCAACGCCCACGCCGATACCCACGTTCGCGCCCAGGCCAACGAACACGCCAACTATACCGAGCGCGGTCAGGGAACTGAAAAACGGCGAATGGCTGGCAGACAACGAACGGAAGCTCGCGAGCCAGGTTGGGAGCCTTTCCTGGATTGCAGACGGATTGGACGAAGGCGAGGAGGTGCCCGCGCAGGACCTTGTGGACCTTGCGGTCTGGTACCCCGAGGTCTTCTCAATTGCCATAGAGCTCGACTGGCTTGAAGATGGCGTATTCGGCGAAGAGGCAACAGCGCTGGATTCGGCGCGCTGGATGGCGTTTTACGGGGACGAGTTGGCTCCCGCGGTCTTGCAAAAATCCTGGTTTGTCGATGGCATTACCGCCCATGAAGCAACGGTGGCCCAAAACCTCTACTGGCTGGTTTGGATCGAGGACGATCTGGTCCGGGAAAACATCATTGACGCGACGATCCGAACGCTCTCTATGCCGTTCCTGGAAACGGTGACCAGCACGGATGCCCTGGCGGTGATGTCTTTGCAGAGGCTCGAGCGTGACGATGAGCAAACCTTCTTGGACGTGCTGGCTGATACGAGACTGGAGGGCGGTATCACAGACGAAGAGGCGAAAATGGTTGCGCTGCTGGGCGGAACCTATTCATATCGTCCGGAATCGGGTGATGCGCTGTTGCGCGGCGCAGGCGTCAAGGTGGAAGAGCGTACCATTCAATTGCCCCTGGCCGGAGAAACATTGTTGTCCGTCGTGCGTATACGTGATCAATCGACGGCCAGCATGGACTTCCTGGAACACAGTGTGCGCGCCGTCGAGGAGTTCATGGGTGAGGGCATGCCCACCGGCTACATCGCCCTGCTCTACGACGACGCGGTGTTCCCGGGATCGGGAGGGACCAACTTTGGTACACACATGGCGATGCAATTGCTGTTTGATGTGGAAAACGGTTATTGGTGGGACTACACGCCATTTGTGATCGCCCACGAAGTGGCGCACTACTATTGGCGTGGCAACCGAGATTGGATCGACGAAGGCGCCGCGGAAATCCTCGGCAGTATCTCTGAATACGCTAGGGACGAGACGCCCATAGGAGTGACGAACAACCCCTGCGCGGCGGCGAAGACGATAGGGGAACTGGAGGCTATGGATCCCGACGCATTGGGGACGCGGGGGTTCAACTGCAACTACTCGTTGGGCGAGCAGATATTTCTTGACTTGTACCACAGTCTGGGCGAGGAAACCTTCCGGCAGGGGTTCCGCAGCCTGTACCTGAAATCGCAGGCGGAGGACTACTCCGACGACTGCGAGGGTACGGAACTTGGCATCTGCCACCTGGTCGCGGCTTTCAAGGCCGACGTGTCTGAAGCGCAGGCGGCCAAGGTGGACGAGATCGTGGCCCGGTGGTACGGGCCGCTGCCGTAGGGGACACGAGCAGGTCTAGAGCGTTTCGGCGCTGTCCGGCCCGGCCGGTGGCATGAAGTCGGACACCGCCGGTACCAGGTCGGGGAAGGTGCGGGGGCTGATGCGGCGGAGAAGACTTCCAGAGGAATAGTTTCGATCATTGTATTACCCAGTTCCCATACCGCAGCGCGTGGGTTGGCGCCAGCCGCTGCCGCACCGGGTCAACGACGAGCAGCGCGCCTTCGAGGGTGTAGGCGCCGAGCAGGGCGGGAGCGCCTTCTTCGGCGAAGATGACGATGGTAGATCGCTCGACTCCCTCTACCCTGACACGCACTTCGCCGACGGCATCTTCGACAATACTACCGTCGGCCAGTTCCGATTTGATGCGCTCAACGGGCGCTATCCCGAGCCTCTGCAGCAGGGTTGCTGGCAGGCAAGTGTAAGTGGAACCGGTGTCAACGGTCGCCTCCACTGTCTCGGAGGTGTTGCCGTCCGCCGAAATGACTTCTATGGGGTAGGTGAAAGTTCCCATCATCAAGCCTCACGTGTGGCTGCTTTTTCCATTATACCGGCGCGGAGGGGTATTCCGGCCGGCGGCGGGCGCGTCGAAGGTGGACGAGATCTTGGCCCGGTGGTACGGGCCGCTGCCGTAGCGGATACGAGCAGGTCTAGAGCGTTTCGGCGGTGTCCGGCCCGGCCGGCGGCATGAAGTCGGACACCGCCAGGACCACGTCGGGGAAGGACCGGGGGCTGATGCTATCGCCGGACCGGTAGGTTCGGACGGCGGCGTACTCCGCGCCGTTGGGCTCGGCGTAGGCCGTGACTTCCTGCGCCCGCAGGTTGGCTACCCACACCTCCGGGATACCGGCGGCGGCGTACCGCGCCAGCTTCGCGCCCTGATCGTAGGCGAGCGTGCTGTCGGCGACCTCGATGACCAGGTGTACGTCCGGCGGGAAATATGGCCCCACCTCGCTCAAAGGACGCTCACGCAACACCGCAATGTCAGGTTGCGGCGCGCTGCGGTCGTTCAGGCGGATTGCCCCCTGCACCCGCACGATTGCACGACCGATCAGAGGCGGTACGAATAGTCTGGTCAGCCAATCAGTGCTGACCTCGTGAGGATCGCCCGATGGGCGGCATAATGATTATTTCCCCGTCGATCAGTTCGATACGGTCGTCTTCGTGCAGAATGCCGGCCTCGCCCATGGCCATATACTCATCCACCGTGAAGCGGCGGACACCCGCGAGCGCGTCGGCCCGTTCGTCTGCGGCGATGATGCCGGCCTGAACCATGACGTCACACTCCTCGGGGGTGAAGAGCCTGGTCAGGTAGATTGGGACAGCGCCTACCGTTGTCATCTCTTTTCCTTCCTGGCATCGTGTCGCCGGGGCTATCGCCGGGGCTATCGCAGGCGGATTCTAGCACAGGGAGCCCAGGAGGCCGCTCCGATCTCGGTCAGCCGGCACAGGCAAACAGTATGCTAATATCTGCCTGACTCGCTTTGAATATTTTGCCGTTCCGGAGGATTGCTACCATGACTCAGAATACCGGCGCTTTTGAGGCCCTGCTGCAGGAAGACCGGACGTATCCGCCGCCGGCCGAGTTCGCCGCCAACGCCAACATCGCCGACCCCTCCGTGTACGAAGAGGCCCTACGGGATCCCGAGGCGTTCTGGGCGCGGTTCGCCGGCGAACTGGACTGGTTCAAGTCCTGGGACACCGTGCTGGACTGGTCGGACGCGCCTTTCGCCAAGTGGTTCGTCGGCGGCAAGCTCAACGCCGCGTACAACTGCATCGACCGCCACCTGGAGGGGCCGCGCAAGAACAAGGCGGCCATCATCTGGGAGGGCGAGCCGGGCGACTGGCAGGTCTACACCTACCGCGACCTTTACCGTGAGGTGTGCAAGTTCGCCAACGGCTTGAAGAGCCTCGGCGTGCAGAAGGGCGACCGGGTCACGCTGTACATGCCCATGGTGCCGGAGCTGGCCATCGCCATGTTGGCCTGCGCCCGCATCGGCGCGCCCCACAGCATCGTGTTCGGCGGGTTCAGCGCGGAGTCGCTGCGGGACCGCATCGAGGACTCCCAGTCCAAGGTGATGATCACGGCCGACGGGGGCTGGCGTCGCGGCGGCATCATCCCGCTGAAGCTCAACGCCGACGCCTCCATCGAGGGCGACACCCCGGTGGAGAAGGTGGTGGTGGTGCAGCGCACGGCCCATGACGTCCCAATGGTGGAGGGTCGCGATGTCTGGTGGCACGACCTGGTGGCCGACCAGCCGTTGACCTGCGAGCCGGAGCAGATGGACAGCGAAGACATGCTGTTCATGCTGTACACCAGCGGCACCACCGGCAAGCCCAAGGGCATCGTCCACACCACCGGCGGCTACATGACCGGCACCTATGCCACCAGCAAGTGGATCTTCGACCTCAAAGAAGATGACGTCTACTGGTGCACCGCCGACATCGGCTGGGTCACCGGCCATAGCTACATCATCTATGGGCCGCTGGCCAACGGCGCGACCACGGTGATGTACGAGGGGTCGCCGGACTACCCCGACCGGGACCGGTTCTGGGCCATCGTCGAGAAGTACGCCTGCACCATCTGCTACACGGCGCCCACGGCGATCCGCACCTTCATGCGCTGGGGTGAGGAGTATCCCAACCGGCACGACATGTCGTCGCTGCGCCTGCTGGGCTCGGTGGGCGAGCCGATCAACCCGGAGGCCTGGGTCTGGTACTGGCAGCACATCGGCGGCGGCCGCTGCCCGGTGGTGGACACCTGGTGGCAGACCGAGACCGGCGCGGTGATGATCTCGGCCCTGCCCGGCATAACGACGCTGAAGCCCGGCTCGGCGACGCAGCCCTTCCCCGGCATCGACGCGGCGATCCTGGACGAGCAGGGCAACGAGATCGGCCCGGGCGGCGGCGGCTACCTGGTGGTCCGCAAGCCGTGGCCCAGCATGCTGCGCGGCATCTACGGCGACCCCGAGCGGTTCGTGCAGCAGTACTGGTCCAACTACGAGGGCATCTACTTCACCAGCGACGGCGCGAAGCTGGACGAGGAGTCCTACTTCTGGCTGCTGGGCCGGGTGGACGACGTGATCAACGTGTCGGCCCACCGCATCAGCACCATGGAGGTGGAGTCGGCGCTGGTGGACAACCTGAAGGTGGCCGAGGCCGCGTGCATCGGCCGCAGCCACGAGGTGAAGGGCCAGGCCATCGTCGCCTTCGTGACCCTCAAGGACCAGGTGGCCGGCTCCGACGACGTAATCACCGAGTTGAAGCAGCACGTCGCCGGCAAGATCGGCCCCATGGCGCGCCCCGACGACATCTACTTCGCCGCCGAACTGCCCAAGACCCGCAGCGGCAAGATCATGCGCCGGCTCCTGCGCGACGTTGCCGAAGGCCGCGCCCTCGGTGACACCACCACCCTAGCCGACCCGGCGGTGGTCGAAATGCTGAAGGAGCAGTACGGCGACGAGGACTAGCGCATCCCTTCCGATAACATGACAAGAGGGGCAACCTGTTACGGTTGCCCCTGACTCTTCCGTTACGCCGTTGCCGGGCTGCTTATTCTGACAGCCAAACGCGAGCCGGCGAACCCAAGGATCGCTCCCACCGAAGCCTTTATCATCCAGTCTGCCATGTTAATAGGACTTATGCACTTGAAATTACAAACCCGTCATTCCCGCGAAAGCGGGAATACAGTGGCCGAAATCGTTAACAGTGTTTCAGATTCGTCCACTATAAAGTCAACGGATTCCTGCTTGCGCAGGAATGACGAGTGTAAAGGTTCCCAACTGCGTGACTCCTATACCAAAAGCAGGCCAACTACGCCAACGGTGGTTCTCGCGCCGTTCATGCCTGTCCAACCTCAGCCTGGTTATCGCTGGCGCCCACCGATACGTGTGTGGACGCATCCGGCTTGCTCTTGCCACTCGTCCAGATACCATACAGCAACAAACCAATGCTGCCGAACAACATGACTAGCCCGACCACGATCATGGTCATGCCAAGGATTGGCTCAAACAGCTCCATGCCGTCACCCTCTTTCTCAACCATCTGCTCCGATTTTATCACTAACCTGCCGCCGCCCGCGCCAGGTTCAAGTCCAGCAGCCGCTCCAGTACCTCCCCGTCGGGCAGATCCGGCGGCCAGCCGTAGGCGTCGGCCACTGCCGCGTCCAGCCTTTCGTGAGCGTTGGCCAGCCAGGTGGGATAGTCGTTGTAGAGGTTGGTGAGGGTCCGGCGACGCAACTGGTCGGAGTTGAGGGCCGGGTTGCCGAACATATCCGTAGGATTGCGCCAGTTCTCCCGCAATTGATTCAGCTCTGCGGCGGCGTTAGCAATGGCTTCCCGTTGCTCATCGGTCGGCTGCGGGAAGGGGAAGGTTTCAAAGCACGTGGTGGGCGTGTAGCGGGGACGGCTTTCCAACTGCGTCCCTATTGCGGATGCCCAAACCGCGTGCAAGTGGCTGTGCAGGACACCGAAAAAGTAATCGTCATCTCGAGCGAATACAATGATTGTGTTTTCCGGCAACACATCTCCGTCAATCCAAGCGAACATCCTATGCTGAGACACCATGCTGGTGCCAATGTATCTAGGCAATCCGGCCAACGCCTGGCGCATACCAGGACGGGCCTCGGCGTGCAGCCACCATAACTCGGCGTAGCGCCGTCTATTGTTTTGTACTCTTTCCGGCTTTACGTTTGCTACTACGTATTCGAATGGAGCCTCATACAGCGCTGCCTCATTCTCCGACGTATCTATACCAAAATCTATTATCCACATATCGCGGGCGTTCTGATTAATATCACGGCCTATAATCCACGGCTTCACAACGTCACTGTTGGGCCGGCCGTGTGGGTTGGGCTGACGCAGCATCCCCTGTGCCAGTTCGTTTTCGATCTCAAAAGGCCCAACTTTTGTAACGCCCATAAAGCTGATACCGGCGTTTTCGGGCAGCGACTTGGCCTGCGTCAAGTCCGCTCCGCCGGTGAGATCAGCGTTGATGTTGTTAACCGGCTCGCCGTCCAGGGTGCGGTTGGTCTCGCTGCCGTCGTCAAAGCAGACGATGGAGATGTGAACGTCGGCCCCGTCCAGCACCCAGTCCTGGTCGGAAACGGCGGCGAATATGTCGCCCGTTTCCTTGATGCGCTCCAGGGCCGGCCGGTTGGATTGGAAGCGTATCGCCTGGGTGGCCAGCAGGCCGGCCCGTCGGGCCTTGCCGTCCGCAATGTGCGCCCGAGATTTCTCGAACCAGTAGCAGCAAAGGTCGCTGGAGTTGGGAATGCGGTCGCCGTAGAGCGCGTAAACGGCATCGACATACTCATCGCCCAACTGCTCGCGGAAGGGGAAATGGCCCAGGAAAGGCGGGTTGCCCACGATGTAGTCCACCGCCGGCCAATCCGGTTCTGTCGGCCGCTCCGGGTCGGTCAGGTCAACGATGGCGTCCTGGCACACGATGTTATTGGACCTGCCCAGCACCGGCTCCCGGTCATGGCGATAGCCGTTTTCGATACACCATTGCAGATGCCCAATCCACAGAGAGGTGTATGCCAGATTGCTGGCGTAGTCGTCAATTTCAATGCCATGACACTGTTCAGGGGAAACTTCCATGCCCAGGCCACGGATGCCCAGGTGGGCGGCGGTGGTCAGGATTTCTTTCTCCAGGTCATGCAGTCGGCGCAGGGCAACATAGAGGAAGTTGCCGCTGCCGCAGGCCGGGTCCAGGATGCGCAGGGAGGTGACTTTGCTCTGGAATTCACGGAGGATTCCGGCGGCGGTCTCTTCGTTCTGGTCCGGTCCCGACAGCATTACCCGCCGCGCCCGGTTCTCGACGTCGGCCAGTTCAAGGTATAGCGAGCGCATGATAACCGGATCGATTACGGCTCGAATATCGTCTTCGGAAGTGTACTGGGCGCCGATCAGTCCTTGCTTTTGCGGGTCGATTGCTCGCTCAAACAGTGTTCCCAGAATTGACGGATCAACATGCGCCCAGTTCTGTTCGTTGGCGTCCCGCAACATTCCCAGTTCGTTATCGCTCAATAACACTGTGCCCGGCTCTTTGAACAGGTCGCCGTTGAAGTAGCGGACCGGCTCGGGGCCAAATCGCCCGCCGTCGTTCATCTGGATGAACAAATCTCTCAGGCCGTCGTCGAATCGGGCCGGGTGGTTGTGGAAATTTTCGTACAGCCGCGCCAGCGGCCGGCCGGGCAGCAGCCCCACGTCCTGGGCAAAGAAGCAGAACACCAGGCGGTTGAGGAACCGGGCCACCTCCAGGGAATCAACGCCGCGAACGCGCATGGATTGGGCGATTGCGCCCAGAATGTCGGCGGTCTTTTGTGTAACCTGCTGCGGGCTGATTTCCGGTTCCAGAGCATCCGGGTCATGAAACACGCTGCGCAATATTGCGAACTGTTCCGGTTCGCCCAGGTCATCCAGGCGGATGGTATGTACCGCCGGCACCTTATTGACAAAGTTGGTGTGGACTACAATGGAGCCAAAGTCCGAAGCTACCAGCAGCGGCGGGTTGTTGAGTGCCTCCCGGTAGCGCTGCAACTGGCTATACGCCTCGTCCAGATCCCGATGCAGCCCCTTGAACTCCCAGGCGAAATAGCCCTGCTTATACACATCGGCCCGGCCCAGGCGTCCTGACGCCTCCCGCACGGACCGTTCGAAGGTGTACCACTCCTGCCGCGGGTCTAGTTCCGCCGGCGTGGGATGCTCCACCACGCGGCACAGGTCGAGAAACCATTCCTGAGCGCCGGCCGATTCCTGGCCGCGACTGCGGCGCCACTTGGCGATGAATTCCTGGGGCGACATTGCCGGCTGCTGCGTTGTCATGGTGGATCCCGGTGGGCAGGATACCCCGATTCCCGGCACATCGCCAACGCCCTGTAGCACCTCACGCGTACCCAATTTGAACGGCTACCGGGGTAATTTTACATCGATGCACAGGATGGACAGGATTTTTTGGCTGACGAGATTGCCACGCTGCGCTCGCAATGACAGTTCCAGTGAAACTGGGTACGCGTGAGCCTCCAACACCAACTGCCGACATTATGACCGCATGACCGCCAGCAGCAAGCGTAAGACGTCGATCATACGGAGGACGCCTTTATCAATGCGCAAAATACGCGCCGTCTATACGCGACAGGCTGCGGTTTCTTCGTGATATGTTGGCGAAAAGGTTGCTCTGCAATTTTTCCTGGTGAAGTTGGCTTTTCGTCGGCCATTTGGCACGACTTTTGGACCGGAACTTATGACTGCACCCACGCCCTACAACAACCACAGCCTGGTTGGCGAGGCCCTGCGGCTCCTGGCCGCGGGACTGGGTCCCTACGTGGCTGGGAAGATGACCGAAGCGGTGGAAGCCGGACGGTACGCGCCCGATGACTCCGAAGCGCTGGGCGAGATCTCCGGGGATATCTCGGTGACCCTGCGCGTGATGGCCGTGGCCTGGAACGACGTGTTCCGCGACAGGCTGGGCCCTACCGAGCGCAGCCTGGTATCCGAGATCCGCGAAACGCGCAACCGCTGGGCGCACCAGGATGCCTTCGACGACGACGACCTGGACCGCGCGCTGGACTCCATAGGCCGGTTGCTGGCCGCCGTCGGCGCCATCAGCGAAGCCAAACGCATCGACGGCGCCAAACACCGCCTCCGCCTCAGGCGCTATGGGTCGCCATCGCCCAAGGCAACCGATGTGAATGGCCCCGCCCCGGATTCCGGAGCCGAACCGGAACCGGCCGATGCTCCGTCCGGAATGCGGCCGATGGATCTGCCCGGAGACGTGGAAACGCGCCCCGCCGTTGCCTCTGGCGCCAGCGCCGACGCCCGGCCCGCGGATACTGCTGCCGTCGTCGATGACAGCGCGCGCGAACGGTTGCTCCAGGATCACCTCCTCCAGGGTCTGGATTTACGACGACGCGAGCACTTCGGGAACGCTATGGCGGAATTCGAGCAGGCGCTCCGCATCGACCCGGATCGAGCGGACGCCTGGTTCCACCGGGGTATGACCTGGGGACTCATGGGCGACCATGGTCGTGCCATCGCTGACTTCAACCGAGCCATCTCCCTTGCTCCGCAGTATGCCGAGGCCTACAACTGCCGGGGGTACGCACGCTTCTGCCTGGGCGAATACCGGCGAGCGGTGGAGGACCTGGAACGCGCGGACCGGCTGAATCCCGGCGACGAGTTGATCCAGGGCAACCTGGAGCAAGCCCGGATGCGGTTCCTGCAGCAGCCGGAGAATCCTGACCGGGCGAGATACGGGGCTGGTCCAACGACGTAACGCGGTACCTGCCTCCGCCCGGCGCCAGTCGGAACCGCGCCCTCCGGACCGGGTGGGCGCTCACTGGTGCGGTTGGAGTTCGTCGAGGTCTTCCAGCAGGGACGACATGGCTTCTTGATCCGCCGCTTCGTAGCGGGCGCCGTAGTAGTAGTGCTGGAAACCGCCGATGATCCGCGCCACCGGCGGGTCGGGCAGGGTCTCCTGGACCTCTCGCCGGTGTTCCTCGGGGGTCTGGGACCCGCGTCTGGGGAACCCGACCGCGTTGGCGACCTCAAGCATCCGGTGATATACCTCCCGGGGCGTAGTCGGCGGCGGACGGCGACGACGGAATCCCGAGGCGCGGGACATCCATCCGGACAAGGTGTCGGACAGGTCCTGACCGGCGTCCCCCCAGGAAAAGATGGACTCGCGCACCTCGCCGTCCGCGTAATCGCCGCCAACCAGCCGCCGGCGTCGAAACATGCGGAACAAGATCCAGCCGGCCAGCGACAGAGCGGCCAGGAATGCCAGCCACTTCAAGATGGTCAGGATCACGTTGGGCGGGCCGTCGCCCTCAACTTCCCGCAGGCTCTCGTGAAACTCCTGGATCTGCAGGCGGGCCAATTCCAGGCCGCTGAGGTCACCTCCGCCGAACAGGCTGGATACCCAGTTGCCCACGGCGACGAGGCCGGCGGCCAGGAGGCCCAGGAGGAGCAGAACGGGCCGGAGCGTCCACAGTCCGAGGAATGCCACCCCTTTCAGAATCGCGCGGGTGGCATCGTCCAGGCCGCCGACGCCGATCGCCCCCAGGATCACCGCCAGCAGCAGCACGCCGCCCACACTGAACAGGATGGCGAGCATCCATCCCCGGTTCATGCGACCGGCCCCGCCTTCGGCGGCAAACCGGCTGATGGCCAAACCGGCCAGGCCGGTGGCGAAAAACACCAGCAGCCCCGGAAGGCGGATGATCGCGGCCGTCAAGATGGTGTCCGCGGCTACGGCAACGATTACCACCACCACGCCTCGAACGAAGGCGTTGCGAACCACGTCCAGTGTGACGTCGTCGCGGGCGATGGCCGTGCCCCGCCACCACAGCAACAACATGAAGATGGCCGACAGCCCCAACGCCGCCGCGGCTCGCAGATCGCCGGAAAGGACCTGGCCCACGGGGAACCAACCGGCTCCCAAGCTCAGTCCGGCCAGCACCAGCACCGACACCGCGCTCAGGCCCAGGCCGATGACTCCCCGCAGATTCAGCGAAAAGCGGATGGTCTGAACGTACCAGGACAGGATGAACGACCACCCCACGGCCAGCAGAGCGATGCCCAACGGTATGGCGGCATCCGGCAGGCGGATGACGTGGGCGAACAGGCGGCAGCCCAGATACACCGCAAAACCCTCAAGAAAGAGGGCGATGCAGACGACGAGAGCGGAGCGAGCGAAGGCGCCCATCTATTCGTACTCCGACCGGTGGGGTCAGCCGCTCCGGGCCGGCAGCAGGACATAGACGGCAAAGGCGCGGCGATCCCGGGCCGGCGCCTGGAGAAAACGAAGGATGACATCTTCAGCCAAGCTAATGAGCTGCACTGCGTCGGCTCTGGAAAACGATATATCCGGATCGTAGTCAGCCCGGTGACGGTCTTGTTGGATATCGACGAAAGCCCGAGCGAAGTACCGGATTTCAGAGGGAAAGTCAGCAATGCCCGATTGCTGGCAGCGTTGCCGGACAAAGCCATGCTGCAGTCCTCGATAGGTCTGTGTCCACGCCGGGCGGCTGCGGTTGGAGCCGGCGCCCCCAACCAACATATCGGCGCAGGTATTCGCCAGGCAGTGGAAGAGGGCGTAGTAGGCTGTGCTCACCGCCCGGCGCAGATTGCTCTGGCGCGGACGGCCGCGGGCTCCCGACCCGGCAAGGTCCCGGGCTGTGGCGATAAAGTCAAAAGGATTCAAGACCCAGCGCTCTCAGTTCTCGCTTTTCCAGCCAGGGCCATTCGGATTTGGCAATCCACGAGAAGTTGGGCCATTCCTCATAGCCCGCCTCAAGGAGCTTATCTCGAACGCGCCCAATCAGTTCGCCCGTCCAGCGAACGTCCAGATTTTTCTGGTCGCCGTCAAAGACGACGAGGATGCGGAGGTAAAGCTCTCCAGTGGCGTGTGGCCCCCATTCGTCGTAGGTCGGGATCACCACTATAGGGTCAAAGACGAACTCGTCTACAGTGAATCGTTCGTCCAGGTATTGGCGAACAACCGATTTCACTTTCGCATCCCGTTCTCGGTTTATCGTAGCGTCATTTATCATGGCGCGCCTCCCGTGACCGTTGGCATTGGGGTGCGATCATATTACACCCGCTCCATCCCCAGCTCGGCCTCCGGCTCCCCGGCCCAGTCGTCCCGCCAGGCGTCTTCGAGGTTGGCCAGGCTGGAGCCGGCGAGGTACACGGGCACCTCGGCCGGCAGGTCGTCGGCCGCGGGACCCGGCGGGCCATCTCCGGCGTAAAACACGGCGACGCGATGGCCACGCCGCCGAATCTGTTCGGTCTCGTGCACCACCGCCCGGGACAGGGTGGCCGTTACCACCACCACCGTGGCGTCGGAAGCCAGGGCGTCGCTCTCGCTGCGCAGCACCGCCGACAGCTCGGCAACCCAGAAGGGGCCGGCCATGGCCAGGGACTCCCAGCACGGCCTCGAGCTGCAGGCTCCCACCGCCGGCGGGTACCGACATCCACTTGCTGGAATAGGACGCCACCGCGTTGCTGACCAGGCCGAAGGTGTAGCCCTCGCGTTCGGCGTACTCGGCCACCGAGGCGGCCACGGTGACGGCGCGCTCGAAGAGCCGGCGGTTGCTGCCCTGCCAGGCGGCGTCGCCGGTGCGCGCGTTGAGCGCAATGAGCATGTGCCGGGTGGCCGCCGGCTCGAAGACGCGCGCCTCAACCTTGCCGTGGCGGGCGGTTGCCTTCCAGTCGATGCGCTTGAGCGGGTCGGTGGGGCGGTAGTCGCGCAGGCCGACGAAACGGCTGGGGTCGTCCTGGATGAGGCGGCGGCCCCGGCTGGCTCCCAGGGGACGCTCCCAGAGGTTCATTATCTGGCGAAGGTCGACGATGCGCGGGTACACCAGCAGGTACTCGACATCGGGAACGTGCTTTTCGGCGGAGGTGATGCCGAACATGTCGCCGCTGCGCAGCCGGGCCGGCCCCGATGCGGTGGTTGCCCCGGGCGCGGCACCGCACCCGGTAGCGCCAGGTCACCCGCTGGTAGGGCAGCAGCGACGTGGTGATCCGGTGGTCCAGTTCCGCCTCCGCGCCGACGCCGCGCTGGTGAGTGCCGCCGGTCTGCAACCCGATGGGAAAGGCGTCGGAGATATCCAGCCAGATCATGGGCAGGACCTTGCCGTTGTCCACCGTGATGTAGTAGTCGACCACGTCGCCGATGAAGGCCCCGGCGGCGCTCCAGGCGGCGTCGATAGGTCAGCCGGCTGAAGGCGTAACGGGGCCAGTGCTTGCCCGTTGCCCAGATGAGCAGGATGAGGACGCCAACCACGATCAGCAGCAACTGGCTGGCGAGGAGGCCGGCCAGGATCATGATGGCGGCGGCGATTACCCAGAGGTCGCTGAGCATGAGCGCAGGATACCCGATTTGGGGATGCCGGTCATCCGCTGAAGGCGGGACCGAGGCCGTCGCCCGAAAGTCCCGACGCTCGAACTACGCCGGAGCGCGTTGGCCCGCGAGTTCCGCGACCCTGGCGCCGGGGCGGTTGTCGCCGATGGTCCACACGAGCACGGCGGAGACCACCAGCAGGATGATGTTGGTCCAAATGGCGATTTCGTAATTGCCGCGCAGGTCGAACAGGTACCCGCTGAGCGCCGAACCGATGCCCGAACCGATGGGCATCACCGCGAACATCGTGCCGTAAATCCGGCCCAGGCTGGTCGTGCCGAAACCGTCGGAGGCGTAAGCGGCGGTGATTCCAACCACCGCGTTCCAGGAGAAGCCCACCAGCACCATCCCGATCACCAGCGGCACGACGCCCAGGGCCGGAACGCCCAGGAACGGCACTCCCATCGAAAGAAGGACGACCACGAAACCGGCCATGCGCAACTGGTACGAAGCGGCCAACAGCCTGCGCCGGCCGTATTGGTCTGACAGATGCCCCAGCAGCAGTGAGCCTACGATGGCCGTGGCTCCGATCAGGCTGAACGCGCCCGCCCCCACCAATGGCGAGAAGCCCAGGTCGCGGGCGTAGGTCACAAAGTGAGCATTCACGAAGCTCATCGAGTAACCTCAAACGAAATAGCCGAAGGTCAGCCGGTAGAAGAACCCGGTGCGCAGGGCCTGTCCGAAGGTTACGTGATCCTGCGCCGCTGCGGGATTCCGCGCCCCGCCGGGGGCCGATCCGCCCGGGCCGTCGGGAACCTGGCCGTAGGGCTGAAGGCCCTTGTCCCCGGGCTGGTTCTTGATCAGGAACGCCCCGATGGGAAAAACCACCACCAGCAACAGCAGGCCCAGGAAGAGGTACGCCTCGCGCCAGTCGAGGAGGACCAGAAAGACGGAAGTGGCCGGCACCAGCAGCATGGCCCCGAAGGAGGCTGCGCCGCCGGTGATGCCCAGCGTCAGGCCGCGACGGGTCAGGAACCACTGGCTGACGATCTTGGTCAGGATGGGCCCGGTGCCCAGGGTGATGCCGGTGCTCATCACGCCGAACACCAGGTACAGCTGCCACAGGGTGTTGACCAGGGGCAGCAACACCAGCATGAAGCCCATGATCACCACGCCGCTCAGGGCGGCCCACTTGGCATCGTACCGGTCGGCCAGGTATCCGGCCAGCGGGCGCAGCAGGCCCGAGATCATGTAGGTGATGCCGAAGGCCAGCGACAGGGTCCCGCGGCTCCACCCGAACTCCTCGGTCATCGGGTGCAGAAACACGCCGAAGGAGAACTGCCCGCCCGACACGCCCAGAGTAATCATGGCGCAGCCAAAAACGACGTACCAGCCGTAGAAGGTGTTTCTGA
>CBDBDS010000004.1:0-7660 GCA_965203985.1 Dehalococcoidia bacterium | reverse complement strand
TGCGCGTCGCGCTTGCTGAACCCGGCGTTGTGCAGGATCACCGCGCGCGACGGGCTGAGCATGATGGGATGGTACGGCCCCTGGAAGGGCACCCGCTGGTTGGTGTGTCCCACCTGCGCCGTCTGCCGGCCCCTGATCCACGCTCCGCCACCGGCGTGCCGATAGAACATCATGGACGCGATGTTGTTCAGCGTGTCCAGGTGATTCTTGGAAGCGTTGTCCAGCACGTCCGTCGGCCCGGTGACGGTCACCACCGTTACCGCGCTCTCGTCGGCCCGGAACCCCTTGTCCACGTGGTACGGCTGCCAGGGGCTGACTTCCTCGTTCTCGGCGATGCACATGCCGAACTTGGTGGGCAGCCCGATGAAGTTGGGGTCGCCCGCGCCCGCCTTGCAGTAGCCGATGTTGATCAGGCACAGCCGCAGCGCCCGCCCGATGGCGGTGTTGGCCTTGTTGACCACGCCCGGCCCCATGGCCGACGTGCCGTAGTTGATGCCCGCCCGGTCCGCAATCGGCCCGTTCACCAGGATCAGCGGCGCCTCGGTATGACCCGATACCTGCATGTCCCGGTGGTTGCTCTCCGGCTGGGCGATGCACTCGATGGCCGCCAGCAGGATGGGGAACTGCTCGGGCCGGCACCCTGCCATCACCGCGTTGATGGCGATCTTCTCCACCGTGGCCAGGCCAAACCCCGGCTCCATCACCATCACCACGTCCTGCGGCGCGCGCCGGGTGCCTTTCAGCATGGCCTCCACCAACTCCGGCGTCGGCGGCACCACTGGCATCCCGTCGCTCCAGTCCCGCTCCTCCATGAATCGGTTCACGGCGTCGATGCCCCACGGCGATTCGTCAAGCGTGACGGTGAACACGTCGGTCTCGCTGTGCCCGTTGGTCATGCTGGACAGGTCCGCCGTCGTGGACATCCGGGTCAGTCCCAGGATGATGTTGTCGATCTGCTCATCCACCATGCTGTGGATGTAGTCGGCCTGCTGTCCCGTGCAGGCGTGGGGAATCGTTACGAACGCCGTCGCCGGCTGTCCCCAGCCGTCCACGCAGGACTGCCAGGCCCGTGCGAAACTGCGCGCGGCGATGCCGACGGCGGGAATCCCGGCCTTCTCCATCGCTACCATGTCGTGGGCAAGCCACGACGTGCAGCCCCCTCAATGCGCCGCCGCCCCCACCATCGCGTCAACCTCGTTGGCGATGATTGCCGCCTCCGCCTCGTCGATGTGGACGCCGCGACTGAGCGCCGGGCGCCCCTCGCGCCGGGGGCCGCCGTAGCTCTCAAACTTCACGCCGGAGAAGCGCCGGCCGATGTGCTCGGCCACCCGGTCCACGGCCACGCCGGCGCCGCCGGTCATGTTGTCGTACAGGCCGATGGTCTTGCCCTCCAGCGTGTCCAGGCGCGGAGCCGGCGGGACCTTGAAATCCACCCGCGCGGCGGCGGGCGACATAATTCGCAACTGCATGATCATTTCATCCCCTGCTGAATTTAGCCGATTCTGGCACGAATCCCCCGGCTTGGCAACCGCGCGATGACACTTCCGCCCATCTTGCGTCCGGGCCGGCGCAACTGTTAATATCGCTGAACCTTATACTGAACCTTATAGGGATGCGAGAGCGAGATGGCCATCTATCAGTTGGACTACATCCTGCACGAACCTGAAGAGAGCGAAGGGTGGATGTACCTGGCCGAGGCGCCGGCCTTACAGGGCTGCATGGCTTGGGGGGACACGCCGGAAGAGACCCTCCTGGAACTTTTGGACGTGGCCCGCATGATTATCGAGCTCCGTAAGGAGTGGGGAGACCCTATTCCGGAAGAACTGCCGAGACCTTTAGCGGGCAACATCACAATCGGACCAGACGGTCAGCTATACCCCCATCTTGGTGTTCCTCGCGTACTTTTCAATTGCCCAATGGTCCGTAGCCGGGAACCCACTGACTTGCACGAGCCAATTGCCGTGATCTGGCAGCGGTCTTCCGACCTACAATATCGCAATGACCAGGCTCATTGTCGGTAGGAGTGAAGGCAACATCCAAACCGATCCTGCGCACATCTCCAACCGTCAACCAGACCAGATACTGCTCTGTGCCGCCCTGTGCAACCTGGTCGGAATCCACTAAATCCCAAAGATGCACCGAAACATCTCCATCTGGCCCTCCTTGCTTGAATGCGGCACTGCTCGCCCGCAAGCGGTCGTCGTTGTCGTCTGAAACCAAGTTTTGAGCTGACACCCGCCTCAACAACACCATATCGTCGTGGAGCGGATCAGCATCACCACCATTACCGACCAACACTACCCCCTGCCCCAACCAACGTGTCAAGGCACTCTTTCAGTCTCGCTAGACTGTTCTCGTAGCGCAGGAAATCTATCTCGGATGAGAGGGCCGCCAAGAAATTGCATTGGTCAGACACTATCTTCCCGTTGGACAGGTCTTCGCACTCCCAGTATACGTCTCCACTAGGCCACTGTTCGACTTCAATGTCGCACTGGTTGCGATGCCATTCGGCTTGTACGCCGCCGTTCCACAAAGGGCAAATGTCTGGCGGTCCTATTTCCAGCGGTCCAATCAGCTCCAGAAGAACCAACAAACCAGCAGCGGCTTGCACACTCGTCCGTACTGCCCCTTCCTGCCAACCATCCTCGTGATAAGGCAACGCGAACATTCTGCCGGCCAGAGTTCCAGACCATAGGCCAGGGATGGAGGAAGCCTCCAAAACCTCGGCAAAAGCTCCAGCGCTTGGCTCAGCATTGGAGGAAACGTACTCCGCAATGCTTTCCGCATATTTTTCGACAGTAGCATTCAACGTAGCCATGGTGCGCCATCCTCATACATGCTCGGGTGATGGGTGATATACCTACTCTTTCATGGTAGCAAATTGTAGCCGTTCCCAACAAGAGATGCCTTGACAGCCCGAAACGACAATCCCGGATATACAAAAACCGTCACCTCCGGCCATGTCGTAGGGAACCCCCGACCCACTATATGGGGGTTAGGAATTGTCTCCCATTCGACGTGAACGAGCACCCATCACCGCAGCGTTATCCACAGCATGGCCGCGCCAGCAGGCCGCCCGCGCATTCCTCTGCCGGAACCTCCTCACACGGCCCCGTGTTATCATGCCCACGTAAGTCCCAGGAGAACCATCCAACCGCAGACGAGGAGGTCACGGCACATGGCGACGGGCGCGCAAGCATGGACGGAACAATCGGTAGAGGCGGCCGGCGTCAGCCTCCAGATGGTCAAGGGTGGCAGTGGCGCGCCCCTGCTCATCCTGCACGGCGAACTGGGACACCAGGGCTGGCTGCGCTGCCACGACGCCCTCGCCCAGGACTACACCCTCCACATGCCATCCCATCCCGGCTTCGGCGCGACCGAACGCCAGGAATGGATCATGAACATGCGCGACCTGGCCGGCTGGTACCTGGAAGCCATCGACGACCTCGGCCTCCACGGAGCCAACCTGATGGGCTTCTCCCTGGGCGGCTGGCTGGCCGCCGAAATGGCCGCCATGTCCCCCGACACGTTCAACAGGCTGGTGCTGGTCGGCCCGGCCGGCATCCGGCCGCCGGAGGGCGAGATCTACGATATGTTCCTGGCCGTCGCCAAGGAGTTCCTCACCGCCGGTTTCTACGACACCGCCAGCACGCCCGAGTTCCTGGACGTCTGCCCCGACGATGTTTCCCCCGAGCAGGCCGAGGCGTGGGAAATCGCCCGCGAGGAAGCCTGCCGCCTCAGCTGGCGTCCGTATATGCACTACCCCGGCCTGCCCAACCTGCTGCACCGCCTCAAGCGCCTGCCCACGCAGATCATCTGGGGCCGGGAGGACGAAATCGTGCCCGTCAGCGCCGCCCAGGTCTTCAACGACTCCATCCCCGGCTCCGGCCTTACCATATTCGACAACTGCGGGCACAACCCCCACATCGAAAAGACCGACCGGTTCGTCGCCACCGTCAGGGAATTCCTCACGTCGTAGCGTGCACCGGTATGACTACAGCGTTGAACAACAATATCGCGAACCGACCGCAACCCCACAGAGCCGACCCGCTGGCGTTTGCGGTAGCCGAGGTCGTGCAGCGATCCGTGACGCCGGCGCGGGTCATCCTGTTCGGCTCCCGGGCCCGGGGCGACTATCGGTCCGATTCGGACATCGACCTTATGGTCATCACCGACGCCGCCGATACCACCGCCGCGGAGCTAAAGGCGAAAGTAACGGCCCGTGAGTGCCTCCGCTTGCAGCAAACGGACATCGGCGTGGACGTGGTGACTATGACTGTCAACGCATTCCGCCGCGCCTGCCGCGCCAACCAGCACGTCGCCGGACAAGCCTACAATCAGGGAATCTGGATGAGCAGCGAATCTCTCGACAATATCGCCCCCGAACCCGACGGCTATCCCGACCATTGGCCGGAAACGGCGCGGCGTCTGCAAACGGTTGAGGAATGGCTGTACCACGTCAACGATATGCTGGACCAGGAATCCGGCCCCCAGCGGGTTATGGGGTTCGGCGCTCAACAGGCCGTTGAAAACGCGCTCAAAGCCTGGCTGTCCACCCATAACCTGCAACGAAACTACGGACATGATCTCATGCTTTTGTGGGATGAAGTCCGCAACCTGCCGGAAACGTCCACTCCGGACGCGGCGACAGCGATCACGGCAGTAGATGACCTTTTCGCTTACACGCGCTACGAAACGCCGGAGCTTCCCGGCGTCCAACTGGACTGGTTGAGCAAGTATGCTGTGGACTACCGCTACGCAGGAGTGTCCTACACCATGACTGCGTCGGAACGCGCCGAGTTCAAAGAACTGCTGAACATCGCCGTCTCGGCGATAGTAGCGCTGGTTCACCAACGCAGCGGTACCACGCCCGCTGACGTCTGGCCGGAAGGCGTCAGACCCTAGTAGGCAACACAGCGCGGAACGCAACTTCATCCCCTGTGCTAAAATCCGCCCGTACCCGGAGCCACAAGGAGACCCAATATGTTCATCGGATACTTCACCGAAAGGCCGTACCAGGACCCCAAGTCCGGATACTTCGGGGCCACCGGCAAGTCCATCATGGACCTGAACGTCAGCAACGAAATCTATGACGCTCAGCTCGGCTCCGACCTCTACAACCGCTACCTCGACGAGAAAATCTACGCCGAGGAGATGGGCTTCGACGGCCTCATGCTGAACGAGCACCACAGCACCCCCTTCTGCATGGGCGGCGCGATGAACGTCGAGGCCTCCATCCTGGCCCGCATTACCCAGCGCGCCAAGATCGTCCTGCTGGGCAACATCATCCCCATCTGGGACGACCCCCTCTGGCTGGTCGAGCAACTGGCCATGATCGACATGATCTCCCGGGGCCGCCTGGTATCCGGCTGGGTGCGCGGCACCGGGCGCGAAAGCGTCGCCCACAACGTGGAACCCCACTACAACTGGGAACGCTTCAAGGAAGCCCACGAGCTCATCGTCAAGGCGTGGACCACTCCCGGCCCCTTCCGCTGGGAGGGCAAGCACTACCACTTCCGCCACGTCAACCCCTGGGTGCGCCCCTACCAGAAGCCTCATCCTCCCATCTGGCTCCCCGGCGTGGTCAGCCGAGACTCGCTGATGTGGGCCGCCGAGGAGCGCATCCCCTACATCATGCTGGCCACCGAAATGGAACCCACCCGGCAGGCGTTCCAGCTCTACCACGACCGGGCCGCCGAGCTGGGGTACGAGTCCGGCCCCCAGAACATCGGCTACCTGTGGAAAGTCCACGTTGACGAGACCGAGGAACTCGCCGAACAGACCGGCCGCAAGTACGTGCAGGGGCCCAGCAATCCGTTCCTAGCCGGCAACGAGGGCACCACCAACCAGGCCCTGCTCCAGCTGCCCGGCCTGACTTCCCGCCGGCGCGTCCTGCCCACTCGGGACGTGGCGACCGCCGCTCGCGGCGGCAGCGCCGGACCCGGCGGCGTCCTCTCCCGTCCCTACGAGCAGCAGATCGCCGACTACACCATCATCTCCGGCACCCCCAAGACCGTCATCCCCAAGATCCGCCACGTGCTGGAGACCATCCGCCCCGGCAGCATCTTCTTCTGGGACGGCGACGGCGCGATGACCCACGACGACGCCATGCGCAGCCTGCGCCTCATGGGACAGGAGGTGCTGCCCGCCGTGCGCGAAATCGCCGACGAGCTGGAATTGCCCGGCCCCTTCGAGGTTGACCCCGCCACCGGCAAGCCCTACGTGGCCCAGGTCAACGGCCCCGCCGACATTCCGGCGGAGGCGGTGGTCGCGGACGATTAGCCCTCAGGCGTCCTGGCCGTTCAGCAGCCGGGACGCCGTTTCCCTTGCCTCGTCCATGGTGCCCACGATCTGATCCTGGGGGACCCGCTTCAGGATGTCCAGCGCGCTGAGGTTGCGGGCGGGCATGCCCGACAGGCCCATCACGATGCAGTGCGTGTCCTGGAGGAAGGCGGTGTCGATGAGCTGCTCCACCACCAGGGCCGCGCTGTCGTCGATGTGAACGGTGTCGGAGAAGTTCAGGATCACCACCTCGTGGTCGCGGATGTCCTCGCCGATGGTGTCGATGAGCTTGCCGGAGGACGCCACGGTGAAGGCGCCCCGGAGCGCCACCATGCCCACCCGGGCGGAGAAGTCGTCCACTTCTTGCTGCTCATCGTCATTGCCAAAGAAAATCTGGTCGAGTATGGGCACCGATATGACACTGTCCAGCTCCAGGCGCTCGAACTGCCGCGCGCTGGTCACCGCGGCCGCTATCATACCCACGGCTACGGCGGCGATCAGATCAAGGAACACGGTCAGTCCGAAAGTGAGCAGCATGACCGCCAGGTGTTCACGCTGCACCCGGTGCATCCGGGCCACGAACCGCCAGTCTATGGTGTCCAGCGCGACTTTTACCAGGATGCCGGCCAGGACGGCGTTGGGTATCAGCGCGACGTAATCGCCCAGCGCCAGCACCATGACCGCGAGAATGCCTACGGCAATCACCCCTGAAAGAAAGGTCCATCCGCCGGCCCGAACGTTTGCCACCGTGCTCGGAGTGGCGCCGGATCCGGGGAGGCCCCGGATGAATCCGGTCAGCACGTTGCCCAAGCCCTGGGCCAGCAACTCCCGGTTGGGGTCGTGCCGGGTGCGCGTCATCGAGTCCGCCACGAGGCCGGTGAGCAGGGTGTCCACGGAACCCACCAGGGCGATGACCATCGCCGGCTCAATGGCGCGGGCGATGCCGCCTGCAGAAAGGGCCGGCAGCTGGAAGGCCGGCAGATCCGTAGGCACGGCGCCGATGACCGGCGCGTCGGTAAGCCAGAAGACGCCCAAAAGCGTCCCAATCACGAGGGCCACCAGGGTCGAAGGCAGGTACTTGTCGAATCGATCAGGCCAGAACAGTCCAACGGCCAGCGTAACCGCGGCTATGCCCAGTGCGCTGATCTGGAAGTGATCGAGTATATCCACGAAGTTCAGGAGGGTAGCGATGGTCCCTCCGGGCACGGCCGGCGCTCCCAGGAAGGGCAGGCTCTGGCCCACGATGATGATCACCCCTACGCCGGTCATGAACCCCGATATGACCGAGTAGGGTGTATAGGTTACGAAGCGCCCGATTCTCAGCAGGCCGAACATTATCTGGATCAGTCCGGCCAGTATGACGATGGTGAAAGCCTCG
>CBDBDS010000003.1:0-451426 GCA_965203985.1 Dehalococcoidia bacterium | reverse complement strand
CCGCTCCTGATGACCAGCGAACATCGCCCGGCCAGCGTGAATATCGAAACGGACGACTTCCACTTCGGCTTCAGCGCGGCCCTCCAGAATGCTGCCACGGCGGGGCGACTGCGCCTGGCCTCCACCGACCCTCACGTCCAACCGGACCTGTTCTACGACTACCTGTCCGACCCGATCGACCGCCAGCGTTTGCGCGCGGCCGTCCGGTTGGGTCTGCAAATCGCAGAGCAGCCCACGTTCCGGGAGTTCGTCGCCGAGCGGCTGTCGCCCACTGACGAGGACCTGGCATCCAACGCCGCGCTGGACCAGTGGATGTTGCGCAATGCCTACACCCAGCACCACTCGTCGGGCACCTGCAAGATGGGCCCCGGCTCTGATCTGGACGCGGTGGTCGACCAGTATTGCCGGGTCTACGGCATGGAGAACCTGCGCGTGGTCGACGCCTCCGTGATGCCCGACGTGATCCGCGCCAACACCAACGCGACGACGATCATGATCGCGGAGCGCGTGGCGGACTTCATCAAGGAAGGCAAGTAGCCGTCCAAATGGGCAGCGTCGAGCCAGGGGCCTGGCATCGGGAGGCGGGTTATGGACTACAGCCAGATTGTGGAGATCCTGTACTCCGAATTCGGCCACGACAAATTCCTGACCCGCCATATCCCGGCCGAGGCGATGAACCGGCTAGCCGATGCGATGGAAATTCCCGATACCGGCCAAAGTCGCAACATCAAGGTGGGGCAAGCCCTCAGCAATATGGGAGGCCGCAAGTACGTCCTCCCCTCCGGCAAAAAAGTTGCCATAGCCGTAGAACGGCCGGCCAACACTAGTCAGCCGCGCGTCTTTAGTTTTGTCCGGGTCCCCGAGGTAAATGCGGACGACCGGACAGCGACGGTTGAAATCCCGGACCTTGGCGGCAGTTACCAGGTTATTTTGGTGGAGTCCGGCTACGGTTACGCCGCATTCTGTCCGGCCTTGCGTGGTTGTGTATCGCAGGGTTTGGACGAGGCGGAAGCGTTGGAAAACATCACGGAAGCCATTACCGGATGGTTGAAAGCCGAAGCTCGCGATATCGAGCGACGCACGCGCGCGATGGTTGATGAGTACCGTTCTGCTGGCTTTCCCGTCAAGATCCATACCGTTAGCACAGGGCGAATAGGCATCTGATGCCGCCATTTATACGTGGCGTTTCATTTGCGGATGCGTTAGCCCGATTTAGAATGATTGGCTGGGAGCACGATGGGCAGGAAGGTTCGCATCATTATCTGACACATCAGAAAATGCCTGGCACCCGCATCTTTTTGCCTGACCACCGGCGTCGTGATCTGGACCCGGTGACGTTGGGGGTTGCGGTGGAATACGCGGGATTGACTGCCGCGCAGTTCCGCCAGTTGGCCGGCAGCGGCCGCCGCCGCAATGCCCGCCGCATCCGCCAGGAAGTGTACGGGATGGCGGATTAGTTTGATCTGGAGATACCCGGCCGGCCATCGGATGCTAAACTGGTTGGCAATCAGTGACTTTACACGGAGGACGGCACCAAGCGATGACTACTTCGGCAACTCGCATCGAACGCGATTCCATGGGTGAGATGGAAGTCCCCGCCGACGCTCTTTACGGCGCGTCGACCATGCGGGCGGTTTTGAACTTCCCCATCAGCGACCTGCGCTTTCCCCGGCAGTTCATACGGGCGCTGGGGCTGATCAAGCTGGCCGCCGCCCAGACCAACATGGACCTCGGCGTCCTCGATCCAACGGTGGGCAACGCCATTGTCCAGGCAGCCCAGGAGGTCGCGGACGGCAAGCACGACGACCATTTCGTGTTGGACATCTTTCAGACCGGGTCGGGCACGTCAACCAACACCAACGCCAACGAGGTGATCGCCAACCGGGCCTCGCAAATCCTGGGCGGCGACCTGGGTTCGCGGCTGGTACACCCCAACGACAACGTCAACCTGGGCCAGTCTTCCAACGACGTGATCCCGACGGCAATTCACCTGGCGGCGCTCCTGGGCTTGAAAGAAGACCTGGCGCCGGCGCTGGAATCGCTGCAATCGGCGTTGCAGGCGAAAGCCGACGAGTTCTGGCCGATCATCAAGACGGGCAGAACCCACCTGCAGGACGCGACGCCGGTCCGCCTGGGCCAGGAGTTCAGCGGCTACGCCGGCCAGGCGCAATATAGTGTCACGCGGGTGCGCCGGGCCCAGGAGGCCCTGGCGGAGGTGGCTCTCGGCGGCACCGCAGTCGGCACCGGCGTTAACACCCACCCGGAGTTTTCGCAACGGACCTGCGCGAAGTTGGCGGAGATAACCGGGGTTTCGATCCGCGAAACGGGCAACCATTTCCAGGCGCAGGCAGCGCTGGACGGTATCGTCGAGGCCAGCGGCCAGTTGAAGACGGTAGCCATCAGCCTGCACAAGATCGCCAACGACATCCGGTTCCTGGGGTGTGGACCGCGCGCCGGTTTGGGCGAGATCAACGTGCCCGAGGTGCAGCCGGGCAGCAGTATCATGCCGGGCAAGGTCAACCCGGTGATTTCGGAGTCGGTGATCCAGGTCGCGGCCCACGTTGTGGGCAACGACGCGGCGGTCGCGCTGGCCGGCGCCGGCGGATATTTCGAGCTGAACACCATGATGCCTTTGGCCGCGTACAACCTCCTGCAATCGGTTTCGCTGCTTGCCACCTCGGCGGCCAATTTCGCCGACCAGTGCGTGGTCGGAATCACGGCGACGGATACCGGGCCGGCGATGGTGGAGAAGGGCCTGATGCTGGGCACTGCATTGGCTCCATCCATTGGCTACGATGCGGCCGCCGGTATCGCCAAGAAAGCCGCCGAAACAGGTAGTACGATTCGCGAGATCGCACGCAACGACACGTCCCTCAGTGAAGCCGAACTTGACGCTTTGCTCAACCCGGAAGACATGACCAAGCCTAGTCTCGAAGTCAGGGGCGGCGGCGGTTAGAAATGAGCGTGATTTACCGATAAGGCTTGCGATCACCCCCGGCCGGAACGATCCCGGCCGGGGGCGATTTTGGGAAGCGGCTTCTCATGGAATCACTAATTTGTTGCCCTCCTGCAATTCACTGCGGTGAAGTCCAACGATGCCAGCCCGGGATGATTATGGGTCATCGTACCCGCGATGTTTCGCGGATCAGTGACGTTTCGCATTGACAAATACGCGCCAAATCCGGTAACATCGCACAACGATTCATATATGCGAAGAATGCTAATCGCTCTGATTTTTTGAAGTTCCGCCTGCTCCCTCAGCCCTAACTGGCCCTTCGATGCGGCTTGCCGACAGCGGTAGGCCGTGTCTTCGTGTCTGCTCGTGGACTAACGAGGAGCAGGCAAAATTTCGTTAACCACCCACCGCGCACCCGTCAGGAGGGTCGTTTCATGGTCTTGACCCGTAAACGCTCAGGCAGGAACGAACGCGGTCTGTCCGCTCGCGATGTGAAAACCTATTCGGATTCCAGCATCGCGAACGTTCTGGACGTGCCCAATCTCATCAGAAGCCAGATCGAATCGTTCGACTGGTTCAAGACAAACGGACTGGCAGAGACTTTCCGGGACTGCTCGCCCATTGTTGCCGGCATAACCCGGCGTTTCGCCAATGGCGAGGCGTCGCGCCGTGCCGAGCGCTTCGAGCTGTATTTTCTGGACCACTGGTTCGATACGCCGCAATTCAGCCCGGAGGAGTGCCGGGAGCGCGAGATCACCTTTTCCCAGCCGTTGTATGTCAAAGCGCAGCTGCGAGATCAAGAAACGGGCGAGATCACCGAGTCGGACATCTTCTTCGGCGACGTGCCGATGATGACCGAAACCGGCACGTTCATCATCAACGGCGCCGAGCGGGTGCTTGTCAGCCAGCTCCAGCGCGCCCCCGGCGTGTACTTTGAACGCGAGCCGTCGCAGGACCCGGCGTGTCCGGAATGCGGAAAACTGGAAAACTGGTACTACAAGGCCCGCATATCGGCCAGCCGCGGCGCTCGCATCGAGCTGTCCACCTGGACTCACTACTACGCGCGCCGTCGCAACCTTCCGGAAACGATCACGGTCAGCGTCGACCGGCGTCGCCGGATGGGCGTGTCGACATTCCTCTTCGCCCTTGGCATTGTCAGCGCCGAGGAGATGAGGGCACTCTTCGAGGAAGTGGACAACCACGACTGCCGCCGCTTTGTCGCCGGCGCCGAGCCGGCCGAAGACCGCGACTACAACCCTCGCGACGAGGAATTGCGGTCGCTATGGGACCGCATGCACCCCGACCGGGAGTTTGACAGTCAGCAGGCCTATCGCATCGGTTTGGCCCAGCGGAACCTGTACAAGTGGCTGCGGCCCGGCGAACCGGCGGTACAGGTGGATGCCGCCTGCACCTTCGTGATGAACCATTTCTACGACGGCCGGCGTTTCGACCTCGGCGAAGTCGGACGCATCAAAGTCGATCAGCGCCTGGGCCGGTCCAGCGCGCAGATACTTACCGAACACCACAAGAACATCCTCGACCTCGTACGCGCCCGCGCTGAAAATAATGATGAGGGGGTCACGCCTGCGGACATTTTCGAGGCCTCGGGCCGCGATCACCGGATTCTATCGGACCGTGATGTCGACGCCCTGATCAACTACGGTTACCTGGCGCGACGGGCCGATCGTCGGATCGTGCCGGTGGACCTGTTCGAAGGACAGTCCGACGACGAGCAGACCGTTCGCGTGGAGACCTACGACGCCGCCAACTCAGGTACACTCCTGTCTCTCATCGGAACGCAGGAAGATGGCACCCACACGGTTCGGGTCCAGCAGCAGGTCACCGAAACCCTGGGAGATCCGGTGGCCATCGCCACTCAACCGATCTTCGGCGGTTCGACCTCCGACGACGCCATTACCCATGGCGAAGTCGCCATAATGAAAAATCGCTTTCTGGCCGGCGACAGCATAGTTGAGGCGGGCCAATTGATCTACGCCGAGCGCGTCAGTCAGGGACCGCTCCAATCTTGGCAGCTCACCCCGGTCCGAGCTCGGGCCTCGCGCATCGTCGGTGTGGTCACCGAGGTGAATTGCGGCCCCAACGGCAACATGCACAAGGTGCGGTTTAACCTGCCGGGCATCGAACTGGACGAACGCCGCGTACTTGACCTGATGGACATCGTCGACACGCTGGAGGCGTTGATCGCACAGCACGTCGCCAACGGCGAGCCGCGGGACAACATCGACCACCTGGGCAACCGGCGCGTGCGCGTAGCCGGCGAACTGATGCGCGATCAGGTGCGCATCGGTCTGCTCCGCATGCACCGCATGTTCCAGGACCGGGTCGGTCGCCTTGAAAAACCCGAGGATGCCGTCCCGGCGAAACTGGTCAACGTGCGACCGGTCACCGGAGCCATACGGGAGTTCTTCGGCGGCGACAAACTGTCGCAGTTCATGGACCAGACCAACCCGCTGGCAGAGTTGACCCACAAGCGCCGCCTCTCCGCGCTGGGTCGCGGCGGCCTCACCCGGGAGCGGGCGGGTTTCGATGTGCGCGACGTGCATGCTTCACACTACGGTCGCATCTGCCCCATCGAGACGCCGGAGGGAGCCAACATCGGCCTTTTGAGCAGTTTGGCGGCCTATGCCCGCATCGACCGGCTGGGGTTCATCGAAACTCCGTACTGGCCCGTCGTCAAGGAATTGTGGCTGGGGGACTGCCGGACACCCGGTTTGCCGGGTTACTTTGACCCCGTCGGTCATCGCGTTACCGAGGCGGTCAAGACCCGCAAAGGTGAAGTGATTGTCGATAAGGATGAGGTGATTACCGAAGCCTCATGGCGCCGCTTGCGCCGGCTTTCCGGCGACCTCGCCATCGAGGTCGCGCCATTTGTGGACACTCGTCCCGAGAGCGTCCAGTACCTGACCGCAGACCTGGAAGAGCAATATCGGATCGCGCAAGCCAATTCCGGCTTTGACGATCTGTACCAGTTCACCGACGAACTGGTCGAGGTGCGCGAGGGAGACAACTATCGTCTGGCTCCGCCGGCCTCGGTGGAATACGCTGACGTGTCTCCGCTCCAGATCATGAGCGTGTCAGCCGCGTTGATCCCGTTCCTCGAACACGACGATGCCAACCGCGCGCTGATGGGCTGCAACATGCAGCGGCAAGCGGTGCCCCTGCTCCAACCGCAGGCGCCCATTGTCGGCACCGGCATCGAAAGCCGCGTTGCCCGGGATAGCGGACAGGTGCTCCTGTCGCGGGTACGGGGGTCCGTGGTGTCCGTGAACGGCCGCGAGATCCTGGTCGTGGACGAAGCCGGCCGCGAGCACTCGCACCGGCTGATCAAGTTCGCGCGGACCAACCAGGGCACGTGTCTGAACCAGCGGCCCGTCGTCCAGAAGGGCGACCACGTCAACGTGGGCGACACCCTGGCCGACAGTTCCTCCACCGACGGTGGAGAACTGGCTTTGGGTCAGAACGTGCTCGTGGCTTTCATGTCATGGGAAGGCTACAACTACGAGGACGCCATCATCATCAGCGAGCGCCTCGTAAAGGACGACCAGTTCACCTCGGTTCACATCGAAAAGTACGACGTCGAAAGCCGGTCGACCAAGCTGGGTGACGAAGAAATCACCCGGGACATTCCCAACGTGGGTGAAGGCAACCTAAGGGACCTGGACGAACGCGGCATCATCAGGATCGGCGCGGACGTCGGCCCTGGTGACATCCTGGTTGGCAAGGTCACTCCAAAAGGCGAAACTGAAATGACGGCCGAAGAACGCCTGCTGCGCGCCATCTTCGGCGAAAAGTCCAAGGATGTCCGCGACACTTCGCTGCGGGTCCCGCACGGACAGCGCGGCAAGGTCATCGGCGTGAAGGCTCTCAGCCGCGAAAAGCGCGGCGATGAGCAACCCGGAGACCAGTTGCCACCGGACGTCAACGAGGCAATCCGCGTTTGGGTCGCGCAAACTCGCAAGATTTCCGTGGGCGACAAGATGGCCGGTCGACATGGGAACAAGGGCGTCGTATCGCGTATTCTGCCCGAAGAGGACATGCCGTTCCTGCCTGACGGCACCCCGGTCGACATCATCCTCAACCCCATCGGCGTGCCTTCGCGTATGAACCTGGGGCAGGTGCTGGAAAGCCACCTGGGCTGGGCAGCGCGGAGTTTGAACTTCCAGGCTCTCACCCCGGTGTTTGAGGGCGCAGACGACGACAACATCGAAGACTCGCTGGCACGCTGGTGGTTTGCCGAGCAGGCCAAGGCCGCCGATAACAGCGCCGACCCCGAGGGCGAAATCGACCTCCGAAAGGTCTACGCCTGGCTGCGCGAGCAGGGCTTCGATCCGGAAGCCATCTACGACGAGACCCGGCACGGCCTGGCGCGCGAGGCGTGTCTGTACCTCTGGCTCAGGGACATTGCCGGTGAAAACCCCGCCGGCCTCGGCCTGGCCGAACTACACCAAATGGCGCTGGACGTGCACCGCGACAAGCTGATTTCGCCGCCGACGTTTGCCAAGTTCCAACTCTACGACGGCAGGTCGGGCGAGCCTTTCGACCAGCCGGTCGCCGTCGGCAGCATCTACATGCTGAAATTGATCCACCTGGTGGAGGACAAGATCCACGCCAGGTCCACCGGCCCGTACTCGATGATCACCCAGCAGCCGTTGGGCGGCAAAGCCCAGTTTGGCGGCCAGCGTTTCGGTGAAATGGAAGTCTGGGCCCTGGAAGCCTACTCGGCCGCGCACAACCTCCAGGAGGTCCTGACAATCAAATCCGACGACGTAACCGGTCGGGTAAATACCTACGAATCCATCGTCAAGGGCAATCCCATCACCCAACCCGGCATCCCCGAATCCTTCAACGTCTTGCTCAAGGAGCTCCAGAGTTTGGGGCTGAATGTGCGACTGGAGGACGAAGAGGAGCAGGAAGACGGCAGCCTGGGTCTGCCTGGCGAAGACGACTATCTCTTCACCGCGGAGGTCAACTAGATTATGGTCAGAATGCTGGACAACCGCGAAGCCACTTCATCCGACTTCAACGCGATACGCATTTCCATCGCCTCTCCCGAGCAGATCACCGGGTGGTC
The DNA here is from genome assembly GCA_965203985.1 of Dehalococcoidia bacterium. GTDB lineage: Bacteria > Chloroflexota > Dehalococcoidia > Lucifugimonadales > UBA3495 > Bin87. The sequence goes on along the minus strand of CBDBDS010000003.1, from coordinate 443,378 downwards.
ATCCGGCGAGGTCCAAAAGGGCGAAACCATCAACTACCGCACGCAACGGCCTGAAAAGGACGGCCTGTTCTGTGAGCGAATCTTCGGCCCAACCAAGGACTGGGAATGCCAGTGCGGCAAGTACAAGCGCCAGAAGTACAAGGGCGTCGTGTGCGACCGCTGTGGCGTTGAGGTCACGCGGGCAAACGTTCGGCGCCAGCGGCTGGGACACATCGCCCTCGCCGCCCCGGTGGCCAACATCTGGTTCGTCAAGAACACGCCCAGCGTCATGAGCCTGGCGCTTGACCTGAAATTGTCCGACCTCACCCGTGTCCTGTACTACTCGGCCTACGTGATCAACCAGGTCGATATCGACCTGATGCGTGAGCAACTGCTGCGCCACAGCACGGAAGTCGACGAGCTGCGCGACGGCCCCCTGGCGGTTGCCGACAGCGCGTGGCAGCGCATTGCGGGCCGGGTGGGTGACTGGGCGCTCGAGGGCAGCCTTCACGAGGCCGTGACGATTATCTCCGCCCCGTCAGAGTCCCTCCCTCAGGCGCTCGCGGACGCCAATTCTGCTCTTGACCGCCTCGCCGGCGTCCAGGATCCGGAGGAAGGCAACTTCGCCGCAGAGCTGGAATCCCTGATGGCCCTGGCGGCGGAAGGGAAAAAAGCCGAACGCGCAACCTACGCGGTGGGCCAGCTGCTGTTGGCCGAAGGGGTCATCGACTCACCCGACAAGCTGGCGATGGCCGCTATCGAAGGCGACCAGGTCGCGGTGGCGATCTCGGGTCTTCACCACGGCAGCATGCCCATCGCGGAAGCGTTGGAGCAGCAATCCGCCCACGCCCAAGCCGTAGTCCACGCCTTCAACGCCTGGCGCGGCGATCCCAGCGAAGAGCGCCAGGATGATCTGGTGGACGCTGTGGAACGCCTGCGTGGCGATATCATCGCCGTCTACGACGAGGCTTTGGTGCCTACCGTCACCGGTGTGGCAGCCGCGGTGACCGGCGTCGGCTCCGCGTCCTTCGGACCCACGGCGCAGCAGCCGTTGTCGGACGACCTGGCGGAAATCGAGCACGCCCTGGCCACCGTCGAAGAAGCGGTGCGCAGCTGGAACTACCGTCGCTCGGACGATAATCCCGAGGGACGTGGCTGGAACCTGCCGGCATTCAACGCGCTGTTGGACCGTTTGCAGGCTGACAGTTCCGACATGAAAGTGATCGGCGAATTGGAAGACCGCATCGAGTTCATCCAATCCGACATCATTCCGGAGGATCAGCAAAAGGAAATCTCGCTGTGGCGACGACAATTGCCCGTGCTACGCGACTTGATCGGCGTCGTCGACGATTACCTCCTGCGCGCCGTCTCTGAGCGGCGCAAGGAAGCAGTAGACCTGATCCAAGCCATGCGGTGGCTCCGTTGGGACCCTTCCCAGCGTCCGCGCAGCATGGACGTGGACTGGCTGTGGGACGAACTGAAATTGCCGGCCGCGGCCCGGAACGAGGCCGAGCTCCCGGACGAGTTCTACATCGCCCGCAGCGGTTCTCCTGGTCTGCACCTGACCACCCTTTCCACCAGCCGATACGACCGGTTGAAGCCCTTCTGGGGCGAGGCCTTCGACGCCGAAATGGGCGCCGAGCCGATCCTGGAATTTCTGAAGCTATTGGACACGGATCTGGACCAGGAGAGGTATTACACCGAACTCGAAATGCGGGCCACCTCCTCGCAGATCCGCACCAAGGCCGGCAAGCGCATGCGCCTGCTGGAAACCTTCCGGCGCAGCGAAAACCGGATGCAGGACATGATTATGACCGTGCTGCCGGTGCTGCCGCCCGAACTGCGGCCGATGGTTCAGTTGGATGGCGGCCGGTTTGCCACCAGCGACCTGAACGACCTGTACCGGCGGGTGCTCTCCCGCAACCACCGGCTCAAGCGTTTCGCCAGCATGCGCGCCCCGGGTCTGATGATCCGGAACGAAAAGCGGATGCTGCAGGAAGCCGTCGATTCGCTGATCGACAATGGCCGACAAGGCAAGGCCGTCAAGGGCAAGCGCGATCACGCTCTCAAATCCCTGAGCGACCTGCTCAAAGGCAAACAGGGCCGGTTCCGGCAGAACCTCCTGGGCAAGCGGGTGGACTACTCCGGGCGCTCCGTCATCGTGGTCGGCCCCGAGCTGAAAATGGACGAATGCGGCCTGCCGAAGCGAATGGCCCTGGAGTTGTTCAAGCCTTTCGTGATGCACCGACTGGTGCTCAACGCCCTGGCTCCCAACATCAAGGCTGCCAAGCGGATGGTCGAACGCTCCTCGCCGGAGGTCTGGCACATCCTGGAGGACGTCATCAAGGACCGCCCGGTGATGTTGAACCGGGCGCCCACCCTGCACCGACTGGGCATCCAGGCCTTCAAGCCGGTGCTGATCGAGGGCAGCGCGATTCAGCTGCACCCGCTGGTGTGTTCCGCGTTCAACGCCGACTTCGACGGCGACCAGATGGCGGTGCACGTGCCTCTGTCGGCCATGGCGGTCCACGAAACCGGCTCGGTCATGCTGAGCACCAACAACATGCTGTCCCCGGCGTCGGGCGACCCGCTGGTCGCTCCTACCCTGGACATGGTGATGGGCTGCTACTATCTGACCGAGCTGGACCGAGACGCCAAGGGCGCCGGCCGCATTTACTACGACATTGACGAGGCCCGCATCGCGTACTCTGACGGGCAGCTCGGCCTGCGCGCCCCGATCACCGTGCTGAAGGTGGCCGGCGCGAACGGCAAGATCGACGAGACCACCATGGGTCGCCTCATCTTCAATGAAACCATCCCCGACGCCTTGGGGTACAAGAACCAGTTGATGGACCGGGGCGCCATCAAGGACCTGACGTCGGAGCTCTACCGCAACCTGCCCAACGAAGAAACGGCGGTCGCCCTGGACCGGATCAAGGAAATGGGCTTCTTCTACGCGACCAAGTCCGGCATCACCATCGCCATCAACGACATTCAGGTGTCGGAGCAGAAGAGGAAGATCCTCGACTCTGCCAGCCAGAAAGTGGCCGAGCACGAGGACAATTTCATGATGGGAATGATGACGGAGGAGGAAAAATACGAGCGGATCATCGACACCTGGACGGCCGCTTCCGACGCTATGGAAAAGCTGGTGCAGGAGGGGCTTGAAGGCGACAGCTACGGCGGCGTGGCCGTCATGGCCAAGTCCGGCGCCAAAGGAAACATCTCGCAGATCAAGCAGATGGCCGGAATGCGCGGCCTGATGAGCGACCCCGAGGGCCACATCATCGAGCGGCCGGTCAAGTCCAGCTTCCGCGAGGGCCTGACGGCGCTGGAGTACTTCATCTCCACCCACGGCGCCCGCAAGGGTCTCACCGACACGGCGCTGCGAACCGCGGACAGCGGCTACCTCACCCGGCGGTTGGTGGACGTCTCCCAGGAAGTGATCGTACAGGAGTACGACTGCCAGTTCGCGGAACCGTTCTACGTGGAGCCGCGTCCGAGAGATTATGAAGTGGCCCCGGCTACGGAATACCGCGTTAGGGATCCTCAGGGGCGGCCCAAGGACAATTATTTCGTTGCGGTGGCCAGCGTTTCTCTGGAGAAGGGTATAGGCAACAGCACCGCCGAAGAGGTTACCAACCCCAATACCGGCGAAATCATCGTCGATCGCAACAAGATGATTGACAAAGAGATTGCCAACGCCATCGAACACGCGAAGATTGACCGAGTTCCCGTATGGGGTTTTCGCATACACCGCAGTCTACATGAGCGCATCGTCGGCCGCATGGCCGGTGATGTGATCGCCGACCCGGCCAGCGGCGAAATCATCGTCGATCGCAACGAGATGATTGACGAGGATATTGCCAATGCTATCGTATACACGGGCATTGACCGGGTGCCGGTTCGTTCCCCCTTGACCTGCCAGACCCGTCGCGGCATCTGCCAGATGTGCTACGGGCGGCTGCCCGCTACCGGGAAACTCGTCGAGATCGGCCAGGCCGTGGGCGTCATCGCCGCCCAGAGTATCGGCGAGCCCGGCACCCAGTTGACCATGCGGACCTTCCACACCGGAGGTATCGCCGGTTCCGACATCACCACGGGCCTGCCCCGGGTGCAGGAATTGTTCGAGGTGCGGCCACCCAAGGGAGCCGGCGTCCTGACCCACATCGACGGCGCCATTTCCATCGAGGAAGATCCCAACGGATCACGGCGGATCCGGGTCACCTACGACGAAGAGGAACGCCACGACTACGCCCTGCCGGCTGGAGCCATCCGGTTGGTGGAACGGGGCGAGCCAGTTGAAGAAGGCAAGCTGTTGGCCGTGGTGCTGAACACCGAACCCGCGCCCGCAACGGACGGTGAAAGCGAGTCGACTACGGCGTTGGCCAACACCGATATAGTCAACGAAATCCGCTCCGACTTCCAAGGTGAGGCCGAGGTGTCCGCCGATGGGGTGACCGTCGTTTGGCGCGAGGAGGAATCCCGCGTGTACGACGTCAGCTCCCAGATGACCCTGCGCGTCACCGACGGCCAGCAGGTCATGGCCGGCGACGCGTTGGTGGACGGCCCGCTGGATCTGCGCGAATTGCTGGACATCCGCGGCCTCGAGGGCCTGCAGCACTACTTGGTGGATGAAGTCCAGGAGGTCTACCGCTCCCAGGGCGTGAGCATCCACGACAAGCACATCGAGGTTATCCTCCGTCAGATGCTGCGACGGGTACAGGTCGAGACGGCCGGCGACACTGAGTTCATCCCAGGTGACGTGGTGGACAAGTTCCGGTTCCAGGACCAGAACGCGCAGGTGCTGGCCGAGGGCGGCGAACCGGCGACGGCGAAGACGCTGCTGCTGGGCGTGTCCAAGGCTGCCCTCACCACGGACAGCTTCCTGTCCAAGGCGTCATTCCAGGAAACTACCAAGGTCCTCACCATGGCCGCGGTCGCCAGCGACCGGGACTGGTTGCGTGGTCTCAAGGAGAACGTGATCATTGGCCGCCTGATCCCGGCGCGGCTGGATTCTCTGCTGCAAGCGGAGCACGATTTCGCGCTCCGGGAGGTCATGGAGGACTTCGCGGGCGAATTGGCGCCGTCCTGGCTCTCCGGCGACGGTGACATTCCCGAGGAGTTCGTCGGTCTCGACGGCGCGGAGGAAATGATCGACGAGGAGCTGATCGCCGGGCAAGCCCTGCCGCAATTCGGCGGCACGGGCATCGGCGACGCCGGCTTCCAGATCAGGACCGCCGAGGAAGAGGACGAACTGGTGCGCAGGGCCCAATCCCTGACCGACAACGATTCGGAAATCGATCGGGAAGTAGAGTTGACCGCTTCAAGGATCTTCTCGCCGTTCGAGGAGGAAGACGAGGATATCCCGCGCCTGTAATCGGCAAACAACCCGCACTAACCAGGTAGGGGCGAATTTTAGTTCGCCCCTACTTCATGCCGAAGGAAACCCTGATAGCCATGGATCTGTCCGTCAATCTGGCGCCGTGCAAACCCGATGGATTGTTACTGAGCAACCCGGTCATGATCGCGTCGGGTACCTTCGGATACGACGGGTACGGGCGCGGGCTGGCTCCGGACGCTCCGCTGGCATCCCTGGGCGCGGTATTACCCAAGACCTTCACGCGCAACCCGCGACTGGGCAACCCGGAACCGCGCTGGTTTCCCGCGTCCTTCCGGGAAGGAATGGAAGCAGGCGAGACCACCTTGCTGAACTCGGTGGGCTTGACCAATCCCGGTATCGAGGCGGCCATGGCGGAATTGGCTCCACAATGGGCGGAATTGGACGCAAACATCGTGATGAGCATGGCCGGCGACTCGCCTGAGCAGTGGGAGGAGATGGCCTCGTTCACCAGAGGGGTGAAAGGGTTCTCGGCGATTGAACTGAACCTCAGTTGCCCCAACGTGGACGACGGCGCGATGTTCAGCCATCACCCGAAACTGACGGAGGCGGCCGTGAGCGGAGTCCGTCGCCAAACGGATCTGCCGATATGGGCCAAACTGTCACCCAACGTGCCGGACATCACTGAGATCGCCAGTGCTGCGGTAGAGTCTGGCGCCGATGCGCTCACCATTTCGAACACCATCCCGGCAATGTACATCGATGTGGAGACAGGAAGGGCGGTGTTGGGCACCGGGTATGGGGGACTATCGGGCCCGGCTTTGCGTCCCATCGCCATGGCGCTGGTGCACAAGGCGGCACAGGCGGTGGACGTTCCCATCATAGGCGTGGGTGGCATCATGACCGGGCACCACGCGGCCGAGTTCCTTATGGCCGGCGCCACCGCGGTCCAGATCGGCAGCGCGAACTTGGCGGACCTGAACGCCCCGTTCCGCATATTGGCTGAACTGGAAGAACTGCTCGCGCGCTGGGAAATCGAAAACGTCCGCCGGATCATCGGCTCCGCCTGGTGGGACGAACCACCGGCGTCGTCAGACTAGCCGCTCTACCACGCGGACCGCAGCACTGCCTCCAGCTCTTCGGCTCCGTTCACCGACCGCACGTTCCGGTGCAGGCCGAAATCCGTTAGCGCATCCTCGGCGATTTGCGGGATCCCTCCCGCCGGGACGCCGACGTCCCGCAACCGCACGGGCATGCCGACTGCTTCAAAGAACCCGGTCACCGCCGCCGCTGCTGATTCGGCCGCGTCCTGATCGCTATCGCCGCGCTCACGGACACCCAGGGCGTCTGCCACCCGGGCCTGGCCGGCGGCGTTGAATTCGCGATTGAACCTCATTCCGGGCCCGGTGGTTATCGAGTACGCTGCGCCGTGGTCGCAGTCCGGATACCGGGTGTCCAGGCTGTGCGCCAGCGCGCTGACCACGCCGAGGGCCGACCCGCTGGCTCCCGTGTCCCAGGCGCGGTTGTAGATGAAGGACGCCACGCACAGGTTGACGCGGGCGGTGCCGTCCGCGTCGGTTTTGCGAACCAACGGAATATTCTCCACCAGCAGACCCAGCGCGGAAAGCAGATCGGCCGCGGCCATGGGGTTGACCCGCGGCGCCTGTAGCGCGCTGATCACGCCGCTGAACAGCGAGCCCGACGCGCTGATGCACAGGTCCGCCGGCGCGGTCAGGAGGGCGTCGGCGTCCCAGATCACGGCAGCGGGCCTTGTCTTGGGATCAAACATCTCCAGGCGGTGGCCGGTGTCAGCGTCGATGACGGCGGTGCCGGCCCGCGTCGTCGCGGTGGTAGGCGTCGTCAGCACCAGGATGTTGGGTATCTTGGGCGCCATCAAACGGGGACTCACGGGTGGCCGCCCCTCGGGATATTTGGTCGCGTGATCGCGCGGATGGCCGCCCTCCGCCAGCATGATGATGATGGCCCGGGCGGTCACTACGGCACTGCCTCCGCCCACGGCGATGATCAGGTCGGCTCCGGCCTCGCGGGCCATCGCCGCGCCCTGCATGACCGACGGCACGGGCGATCCAGCCTGTACGCCGTCGAATATCCCGGCCGGCTTTTCTCCCAAAGCCTCGGTCACTCGCTCCAGCAGATCCGTGCGTTTGGCAACCGATTGCCCGCAAACCACAAAGGGCCGGACCGCTCCGGTCCGCTGCACCGCCGCCGAAAGGTTGGACAAAGCGTCATCACCGGCGAAAACGCGAACCGGATGGGCCACATGGCGAAACGGGGGAACAGTTGTCATTATCGAACCTCGCCGGTTGGTATGATGCCCGAGGCTGTAAGGCGGCGGAAAGCCAGTGTACTACCTGGTTCGAGGGCTCGCCACGATAGTCTGCTAAAATCGATTGCACAACATGACTGACCGCCGATCAACATCACCCTCCCGATCTCTGACGGCCCGCCTGGCCCGATACCGCGACCAGGCGGTTCGATTGCAGCAATCCGCCCACGTCGCCATGCAGCGCGGGCAGTGGAGTCAGGCGGAAGATCTGATCTGGGGAAGCCTGGTCGCGGCGTCCCGGGGCGTCGGGTTGTGGTACGGGGAAGACGTCAGCGACGACGCCAGGCTCAAGGATTTCGTGAAGCGCGTCGGCGAGGAGGAGAAGGACCGATACATCCGCGATGCGTTCGACCACCTGTCGGCCCTGGCCGATGCCGCCGAGCGGGTGCGCGAAAGGCGGACCCGCGTCGACTACCTGATTCTCGCCATGGATGACCTGGACGAGGGAATCGACCGCCTGGTGGCCCGAATACCGGGTGGCGGCGACATCCTGCCCTCGGCTGACCCCGATGACGATGTTGCCGATTTCGGCGGGTGAAACGTGACTACCGACGGAACCCTCCCCATGATAGTGCGCGCGGTGCCAGACGGCTCAAGCGCTGTGCGCTCCCCCGTTGCCGAGACCGGTACGGTCGCCATTGAGACCCATGGGTGCAAGCTAAACCAGGCTGACAGCGCCGTCCTGGCGCAGGAGTTCGCGCGCGCCGGTTACAGGTTGGTGGAACGTCGCCGAGAGGCCGACATCATTGTCGTGAACACGTGCACGGTGACCGCAACCGCGGACTCGAAGGCTCGCCAGGCGCTGCGTGCCGCCCATCGGGCCAATCCGGAAGCCGTGGTCGTCGCTGCTGGGTGCTACCCCGAACGGGCGGAGGAGGATCTGCGGCGCATCCCCGAGGTGTCCCTGGTTGTGGGTAACCGGTCGAAACCCGACCTGGTGGCAATGGCCGTATCAGAGAGCGCCCGACGCCGTGGGATCACGGCTGACGCCGGGGCTCACGACAACAATCCTCTGCCCGTCGGGATCCTCCGTCGCAGCCGGGCGATGGTCAAAATCCAGGAGGGCTGCGATCAGGTCTGCGCGTACTGCATCGTACCGAAAGTGAGAGGACGGGAACGCAGCATCCATCCGGCTGAAATCATTGGCGCAGTGCAGCGGTATTTGGCCGCCGGCTTCAAGGAAGTCACGCTGACGGGCACGCAACTCGGCACCTACGGGTTCGACCTCGACGGAGTCGATCTGCCCGGTTTGCTTGATCGGATACTGGGCGAAACCGACCTGCCGAGGCTGCGCGTTTCGTCCCTGCAAGCCCACGAACTCAGCTCGGACCTCCTGGCGCGTTGGAATGACCCGCGCTTGTGCCCGCACTTCCACGTCCCGTTGCAGAGCGGCAGCGACAGCGTGCTGAAGGCCATGCGCCGCCGGTACGACACTGACACGTTCCGCGGAGCCGTAGAGGACATCCGCGAACTGGTGCCTGGCGCTGCCATTACCACAGACGTGATCGCCGGTTTCCCCGGCGAAACCGAACAGGACCACGCCGCCGGCCTGGGTCTGATCCGTGAGATGAAGTTCGCCGACGCCCACGTTTTCCCGTATTCCCAACGCCCCGGCACTTCGGCTCACCATATGCCAAACCAGGTGTCTCCGGAGGAAAGGCGCCGCCGTGCCGGCGAAGTGACCGCAGCGGCCTCAATTGGATTCCAGGAGTTCCGCGGCCACCTGGAGGGTACGGTTCGTGCGGTCTTGTGGGAAACGGCTCAACCGGTTGGCGACGGAACCATGCTGTGGAGCGGGCTCACCGACAATTACGTGCGCGTGTCGGCCGAGAGTGGCACGGTACTGGCCAATCGCATTACACTGGCGCAGTTGCGGAATTTGACGGGCAAAACGATGCGGGCGCAAGTGCTGGCAGACTCATCGCCCGAATGATCCTGGCTGAGTATCGAGGGATACCCCGGCCGACGGGCGAGGGTAGCCCGGTAGCCGTTGAGCGGATTCCCTTACGGTATAATGGACGCCCGCCGGCGGGGAGCATGGTTGGCGATCAGCGTGGTGCACGGCATTCGCGTTGAGACACAGCGCGACGCCTCATTGCAGAGTACGATGACCGCGTACCACGGTCATGGGGCCGGCCCTCAGATCTACAGGTGAATGGATGACAGACGACCTAATCCTGCGCGTACAGGATTTGCAAACCCACTTTTTCACGCGGACCGGCGTGGTTAAAGCGGTGGACGGCATCAGCTTTGAGTTAAAGCGCGGCGAGACGCTGGGGATCGTCGGCGAATCCGGCTCGGGCAAGAGCATGACGGCGTGGTCAATCCTGGGGATGGTGCCGCACCCGGGGCGCATCGTCGGGGGAAGTATCAATTACCTGGGCGACAACCTTCTGGAAAAGAGCCGCGGCGAAATGCGGGATATCCGCGGCTCGGGCATCTGTATGGTAATGCAGGACCCGCTGACCTCACTGAACCCGGTGTTCACCGTGGGCGATCAGTTGGTCGAATCGTTGCGCATGGAATACAACGAGCCCCGGCGGTCCCTGCGCGACCGCGCGATCAGACTACTGGAAAACGTGCGCATTCCGGCCGCCGAAGATCGATTGACCAACTTCCCGCATCAGATGAGCGGCGGCATGCGCCAACGAGTGGTCGGTGCGATATCCATAGCGCGCGCGCCGAACCTCCTGATCGCCGATGAGCCGACCACCTCGCTGGATGCGACCATCCAGTTGCAGTACCTCCGCCTCCTCAAGGACATCCAGGAGCAGACGGGCGCGGCGATCATCTTCATCACCCACGACTTCGGGATCGTGGCCCGGATGTGCGACCGCGTCGCCGTCATGTACGCCGGACGTATAGTGGAACAGTCCGACGTGGAGGATATGTTCGACCGGCCAGCCCATCCCTACACTGAGGCCCTGCTCGAATCCGTCCCCGATCTGGACACCGACGTCGACATGCTGCCTTCTATCGATGGCCAGCCGCCGTCCCTGGACGCCCTGCCGCCGGGGTGTACGTTCGCGCCGCGCTGTCCTTACGCGTGGGAACGCTGCAACGAATACCCGCTGGAGTTCACTGTGGCCCCGGGTCACGTGTCGCGGTGCTGGAGGGCGGAATAATGGTTACTACTGCCGCTGAAACCACGATATCTCCAACCCGCGGCGGCGAACAGCCGCTGGTTCGGTTGGAGGGCATCCGCCGCCACTTTCCCGTATTTCGGGGCAACGTGCTCCGGCGGCGAACCGGAACGGTGAAAGCCGTCGACGGCATCTCGATCAACATCATGCCGGGCGAGACCTACAGCCTGGTCGGGGAGTCGGGCTGCGGGAAGACCACCACCAGCCGCATGTTGCTGATGGCGGACCAGCCCACCGAAGGCAACATCTATTTTGATGACCGCCCGATGAACCAGTTCTCGGGGGCCGAGCGGCGGAACTTCAAGGCCTCGGTTCAGGCCGTGTTTCAGGACCCGTGGAGCTCTCTTAACCCCAGGATGCGTGTCGACCACATCGTCGCGGAACCGTTGATCACCCACCAGCGCCTCAGCCGCTCGGCGGTCCGCGCCCAGGTCCAGGAACTGCTCCAGGTCGTAGGCTTGCATCCGTTCCACGCGGAGCGGTATCCCCACGAGTTCAGCGGCGGCCAGCGCCAGAGGATCGCGATTGCCCGGGCGCTGTCCACGCGTCCCAAGCTCATCGTGCTGGACGAACCCGTTTCCGCCCTGGACGTGTCGATACGCGCCCAGATTTTGAACTTGCTGAAGGAGCTCCAGTCCACCTACGAGCTCAGCTACCTCTTGATCGCGCACAACCTCGCCACCGTGCGTTACATGAGCCACATGGTGGGCGTGATGTATCTGGGCAAGATCGTAGAGGAAGCGCCGCCCATCGAGCTGTTCACCAACGCCCAGCACCCGTATACCCGCGCCCTGATTTCCGCTTCGCTGCCCGCCCACCCAAGGCGTCAGCGTGAGGAGATAGTGCTCACCGGAGAGGTACCCTCGCCGCTGAATCCGCCGACCGGGTGCACGTTCCATCCTCGTTGTCCCTTCGTCATGGAGCGCTGCTCGGTGGACGTGCCCATCCTGACGGAATACACCCCCGGCCACGCTACCGCCTGTCACCTGTACGACGAAGGTGATACCAACATCTGCTAGCCCCGCCAACCTCAGCGAAAGCTTTGACGCAACACAGCGCCGGCTCTGGTATCCGCCCCAGCCGGCGCTGAAGTGTTGCATGGTTGGAACTCTGGAACCGGCCATCCGATGCGCAACATCTCGGGCCGGTATCGGGTGCGCAAATACGCCATGAAGTCTCAATATGACAAGGTTTTACATATTTGAAACACGGATACCACTAATGGGTGGAGTATAATTGCCGGGTCGAATTCGCCGAAACGGCGGGTTGGATTGCGATTATCGCAACGTAACGGGAGCAGGTAGTTGATTCAGGCGAGCGAGCTGGCCCATCCGATCCGGTTGGTGCGCGGGATGTTCTACGGGTGGTGGTTGGCCGTCACCGGCGCCCTGATCATGGTGATCGGCACGGTGCCATTGTTTCAGGCGCTGTCGTTGTGGCTCCCGGTTCTGTCGCAGAACTTCGGGTGGACCCCGTTCCAGCTGTCGTGGGCGTTCACGCTGACCCGCGTAGAAGGCACGGTGATGGGTCCCATCGCCGGCTGGTGCGTGGACAAGCTGGGGCCGCGCAAGATGGTAGCCATCGGGTTGGTGATATTCGCCGGCGGCTTCGTGCTGTTCAGCCGCACCGACAGCCTTTGGATGTTCTATTTGGCCTTCGTGGTGGTCAGCCTTGGAGCGGGGCTCGGTTCCTGGCTGCCGGCCAACACCGCGCTGAACAACTGGTTCCGCGTGCGCCGCTCAACTGCGATGTCCATACCGATGCTGGGCTTTGGCATCGGCGGCGTTTTCGTGGTGCCGTTGATGGCGTGGGCCATGGGTTGGGACGTCAAAGCCGGTGTGGAGATACCGGGCCGTCTCGGGTGGCAAAATACCGCGCTGCTCGTAGGCGCCATCGGCCTGGTGGCGTCGGTGCCACTGGCCCTGATGGTACGGAACCGCCCGGAGGACTACGGACAGCATCCCGACGGCATCGATCCGGAAACCGCCGCATCGACCGGCCGACAGCGTACCGCCAACGGCGGCGGAGCCGTGGCCCCGGATTACACCTGGCAGGAGGCGATCCGAACGCGCGCCTTCTGGCTGATCACCATGGGGCACGCCAGCTCGTCCATCATCATCATCAGCGTGATGTTCTATCTGGGCCTGCTGATGGTCGAACGGGGATTTGGGCTGGGGCAAATCAGCGGGGTCATTTCAGCACAGACCGCCGTGTCCACGGCCTTCATTTTGGTGGGGGGAATAGTTGGCGACCGCGTACCGATACGGTTGGCCATCTTTGGATTCTCTTTCCTGCAATCCATCGCCATGGTCATATTGTTGACCGCCGAAACATTGCCCATGTTTTACCTGTTCACCGTGCTGATGGGCATCGGGTTTGGCGGCAGAACGCCCCTGACTACAGCCATTCGTGGCGTGTATTTCGGCCGCAGCAGCTTTGCGCGCATCACGGGCATCTCCATGATACCCATGAACATAATGTTCATCGTGGTGGTGCCCTACGTCGCGTGGATGCAGGAATTCATCACCGGCAGTTACACGCTGCCGCTGGCTTCCATCGCTGCCGTCAGCGCGGTGGGCTCCATCATGTTCCTGTTCCTGGGCAATCCGCGCCTGTCGCCCTCTCAGCGTCGGCGCGCCGACGTGCAAAGGCTGGTGACGCAGGGAGCATCAACGGGCTCCGCCAACTGACGCCCTTGGGTGCGGCTTCCAGGGTGGCTTATCCCTGGTCCTAGTGCTCAACCGACGCGGCCTCGTTAGATGGGCATCAGATCGGGGCTGATCAACGCCAAAGCATCCGTCGATGCCCATTACGGCTGGTGGCTGGTTGCCGCTGGCATCGTCATCGTGCTGTTGCCCGGGGATGCCCTGCGCATCGGTTACACGGCGGCGCTGTTCTGGAGGCCCCTGGAAGCCTCGGGAATAAACCCGATATGGACAATCACATCCGTTGGACTGGGAAGCGGCGTTCTCGTGCCTTTCGCCGGCTTGGCTGTGGACCGGTTCGGCCCGCGCCGCATGATAGTGGCGGGACTGTCGCTGTGCGGTCTGGTGTCCATCGCGGCGGCAGCCCTGCCGGTCAGCATAGTGCCGCTGGCACTGTACCCGCTGTTGACTCTCGGCATACTGGTCGGCACCAAGTTGCCGGTGATGGCGTCCATCAACCACTGGTTCTACCACAGGAGGACGCTGGCAATTGCCGTGACGCTGTTCGCGGTGTCTGCGCTCAATCTGCTGCTATTACGGACGACCGCGATCCCAGGGAATACGTTCACGAACATGGCCTTCGGGCTGCTGGTAATCGGTGTGGGGTTGCCATTAGCGCTCATTTTCGTCAGACCACTCGCTACGCCGGCGAGGACGGCAGAAGCCCACCAACCCGCGGGTTCGGGCACAATCAACTGGAACGACGGCTACCCATCGGTGGACTACGGTTGGAAGGAAGCGGTCAAGACCCGGGAGTTCTGGCTGCTGGCGTTGGCGGGGGCCTTCCTCGCGGGAGCGGACCAACTGGTCATGGCGCAAGTGTACCAACTGGCCGGCCCCCGGTTTCAGATGGAAAGATCGTATCGGATGTTCTCGGACGTTCACGAGATCTTTTCGGTAGTGTGCATCCTGATCGGAGCGGCGCTGAGCATGCGGGTGGGGCTGCGTACCGCGCTGTTGGCGCTCGCTGCGCTGCAATTGGTCGGCCTCGCCGTAATCCTGGTGGCGAACGGTCCGGGGTGGTTTTTCGCCGGGATAGCGGCGTTGGGCGCCGGGCACGGTGGCACCATTGCCCTGGGCATTTCAGTGCTGGGAGAGTATTTCGGGAGACAGCGCTTCGCCACGCTGTTGGGAACCCAGGGGCTGCTGACCGTAGCCTTCCAGGGCGTCGTATTCGGCCTGCCGCCCGCGATTAGTTCCTGGATGACATATCCGGATCTGCCGAGCAACCCCTCATGGACGCTGGCCGCGGCGCTGGTACCGACGGCGGCCGGTGTCGCAGCCTACTGGAAACTGGGTGATCCGAAGCCGGCCCCATCGCGGCTTGCGACCACCACTGACGGCTAAATCGGCGGAGAGCCGAACCGGCCCATTACCTCTCCGGCGAAGAGGGCAAGCTTCTCCGATGGCGCTGGGTTGGGGAAGACGAGGAAGAAGTACCGAATGCCGTAATCCACGTACTCGTGGATGCGGTCGCAAATTTGCTCGGGCGTACCGGACAGGGTGTTGCGCAGGCGATCCGTCTGGTACGCGGTGGCGGTCATCCCCGAATCTTCCGCAAGACGGGCCACGAGCCGGTCATATTCGCGTTGCGTGGGCGCGATGACGCAGTCGGCGTTGTGGGTGAATTCGATGGCTGCGGGATCTCGCCCCGCGGTCTCGGCGGCCTGGCGGATGATGCCGGCGTACCGGCGGTGTTGCTCTATGGTGTCGTTGGAACCCACGTTGCTGATGTCGGCTGTCCGCCCGATGGTGGGAAGGACATAACGCGGGCCGTGGCCACCCACCAGAACCGGCGGCGTCGGTTGTTGCATTGGCTTGGGTTCAACGGACGCGTCCGCGACCTGATAACGCCCTCCGTTGAAATCGACCGAGGGCTCGGTCCACAGGCGGCGCATTATCGTAATGGCCTCCTCCAGCATCTCGCAGCGTTCCCGCGTGGATGGGAACGGCAGGCCGCTGTGGGTGGTGTCGCTGCGACTTCCGCCGGCTCCGATCCCCAGGGTGATCCGGCCGCCGCTGATCACATCCAGGGTTGCCACCATCTTCGCCGTCAGCACCGGATGCCGGTACGGGTTGGCCAGCACCATGGGCACGGCGCGGATGCGTTGGGTCTGGGCCAACAGCGCGGTCAGCGTCGTCCAGCATTCCAGCGCGTCCACGGTGAGCAGGTCAAACAGGCTGGCGGAATAGTAGCCCAGCCGGTCCGCTTCCTGCCAGATACGGAGCAGGTCTTCGTAGGAGTAACGGTACTGGTTGACCCGCACGTTGAATTTGACGGGCGGGTCAGCAGGCGGAGTGGTCATTAGTCCAACCAAAAAAGGTAGGGGCGAATGGTGATTCGCCCCTACGCGGTCAGCCCATGTGATTCGGACTACTTTGCGCCGTTGCCGTTCCGGAAGTGCGGAATGACTTCCTTGCCGAACTTTTCGATGGAGGCCATCACCTTCTCGTGGGGGATGGTCTCGGTCTGCATGATCAGCATGACCTGGTCGACGCCGATGTCCTCGTACATCTGGCAGGTCTTGATGCACGACTCGGGGTTGCCGGCGATGATGACGCCGCGGTCGGACAGGGTCTTGCCGTCCAGCTGGGCGATAGCCGCCCGCGCGGCGCCGGGTCCGGCATCCAGCGAAAGGCCAACGTCCTGCGCCAACTGCTGGTGTTCCTCGTCGGACTGACGGAGCCAGCGGCTGAAGTCGGCGGACAGGTGCTCGGGAACGCCGCCCCAGGCTTCAAGCAACTCCTCGTAGGCGCCGATGCGACCCGCGATGTAAGGCTTGTCCGGCCCGAAGAAGGTCTTCATCGACTCCGCTGCCAGTTCCTTGGCGTAATCGTCATCGTCGTCACAGAAGCCGTGAACGTTGTTGCCCCAGAACTCGGTGACGAACTCACCCACCGGCTCGCAGTCCTTGAGGGCGTCGCGGTAGATCTGCACCTTCTCTTTCAACACCTCGACGGCATAGGAAGCCGACGACAGTACACCGATGCCCTTCTGGGCGGCCAGGCGGAAGCTGTCCTCGGAGGTGCAAGCCAGATAGAGGCGCGGGTGCGGCTGCTGGTAGGGCTTGGGCAGCACGCGGCGCTTGGGCACGCTCCAGTTCTCTCCCTCGTACTCATACTCGTCCGAGGTCCAGATCTTGGGCAGCATGCTGATGGATTCGTTCCAGAGGTTGCGGGTCTCCCGCGGGTCAATGCCCAGGCCGGTCTGCTCGTAGGCGTTGGAGCGGCCCGTTCCCACCTCGATGCGGCCGTCGGTCAACTGGTCCAGCAGCGCCACACGCTCGGCCACGCGAACCGGATGATGGTAAGGCAGGATACACACGCCGTAGCCGATGCGAATCTGCTTGGTGATCCGGCTCAGGGCGCCGAACATGGCGTCCTGCGAGGGGGAACCGGAGAAGCCGGTCAGGAAGTGGTGTTCCACAAACCAGAGGTTGTCGAAGCCCACCTGGTCGGCCAACTCGCACTGTTCGAGGGTTTCCTTGTAAAGCGCGTTCCAGTCGATCTCGGTGCCCTGGAACGGGCGCTGGCATTCGTAAAGCAAGCCGAACTGCATGGCAAATCTCCTCTGCTGCGAAATGGCGGGGTCGCCCGCTTCCGGTCATTCACCGTCGGGATGGGTACGAAAAACCGTCCCGGGGCGTGAGCCGAGTCTTGGCGGCAGTATAACGCAATCGAAACGGGTTGGCTAACGTCCCGGGAAGCGTGGACAACTATCCGGGAACCTAACGGGAGGAGAGCCAGGAGTCGTAATTTTCCCGCATGTACTGCAGGTGCTCCGGGATGTGGACAGCGTACACGTCCAGCCAGTCGTCCAACGTCATGTCCCCGTTCTCGGGGTGTTAGCAGGTGTTGGCCCAGGCCGATTCCGGCAAGGTCTTTATGAGGTCGTAAGTTTGTTGCCGCAGGATACGGAAAAGTTCCAGAGCGCCCTCCACGGAACGGCCGGCATAGCCCAAGGCGCTGGCCCAGCCGTTTTCATCGTATGCCATCAGGGGTTTCCCCGGCTCGGCAATCAACCGGCGGCAACGAATGTAGCTGTTGGCCTCGCTATCGGCGATATGGACCACGTGCTCGTGGATGCTCCAGCAGCCATGTTCGTCGCGGAAGCCCCACATTTCCTTGGGGAACTCCCGCAACCCGGCTATGAGCGTTTCATAGGCCGAACCGAAGGTGGAGATCTTTGCGGAGCGTGTTGCTGGTGTCATGACGCCCTAGGCCATGTCGAACCAGGCGGCGTTCCAATTTTGCGGAGAAGCCTAGGCTCCGGGGGCACGGTACGTTACCGTCTTGCCGCAAGCCGCGTCGATTTCTTCGGGAGTTATCAACTGGACGGTCGTGATGTTGAGTGCGCCGCCGGCGCCTATGGTCATGGACACCGCGGCGGCGGTCGCCGTGTCCGGGAGGTCGAAGGTCATGTAAAGATCGGCCCCGCCGAGAGCGTAGTAGAAAGACTCCAATGCGCCGCCCTGCTCTCTCGCCAGGTCTTCAAAAACCTGGCGGCGTGAGGTTCCTCCCTCTTTCAGCAATCCTTGGAAACCCTCGGTGGTATAGTTGGCTTGCAAGAGATATTTGGGCATGGGGCCACCTCTGCTTTGTCGATAGTATGCGCCAATAGAGGCCTTAACCTCAAAATCGGTGGGTAGTCTATCACAAAGGTGCGCGGCGTCCGGCGCTGCCCCGCTCACGCGTCCCCAGTTTGTCATCGCGAACCGCGGCGTGGCGATCTCGTTGCTGAAAAAGATGCCTTGCCCTAACGAGGTTGCCACGCTTCGCTCGCAATGACGGTTCACGTGGAACTGGGTATGGATGAGCGCTGCCTAGCCCTTGCCGGCGGCGGCGATACGGGCGATAATCCGCCTCAAGCAACGATCCAAAAGCGTTTACCAGGAGGCGGGACGCGATGAAGTACGACGTAATCATAATCGGGGCGGGTTCCGCCGGCTGCACCATGGCGGCGAGGCTGACCGAAGACCCCGACCGCTCGGTACTCCTGCTCGAAGCCGGGCCGGATTATCCCGACTTTGACCTCTATCCGGACGACCTGAAGTATGGCTACGACCAGACCGCCTCGGCGGTGGACGCGCCGCACAACTGGACCTTCTGGGCGCAGAACCCTGGCCAGGCCAACCCGATGCCCGTGCCACGCGGCAAGGTGGTCGGCGGCTCGTCGGCTATCAACGGGCAGGTTTTGCTGCGCGGTGTGCCCGAGGACTACGACGCCTGGGCGGCCCTGGGCAACGACGAGTGGAAGTTCACCGATTGCCTACCCTATTTCCGGAAGATGGAAACCGACGTTGACATCAGCGACGACTTCCACGGCAACACCGGGCCCATTCCGGTGCGGCGCCACCGCCAAGAAGACTGGCTGCCGGCACAGGTCGCCTTCTGGAACGCTTGCCGCGACGCGGGCCATCCCCACGACCCCGACATGAATCACCCGGAGTCCGGTGGCGTCGGCCCCGTCCCCATGAACAACCCCAACGGCGTCCGCATGAGCACGTCGATCACCTACCTGCGCGAGGCCAGGCACCGCCTGAACCTGACCATTCGCCCTAACGTCAGCTGCCGGCGGATCCTTTTCGAGGGCAAGAAAGCGGTGGGCGTAGAGGTGGAAAGTGGTGGCGAGGTGTTCACGGCCGAAGCCAACGACATCATCCTGAGCTCCGGCGCGATCGCGTCGCCCCAGTTGCTCCTGTTGTCGGGCGTTGGACCGGCCGACCACCTGGGGGAGATGGGTATCCCCGTGGTGCATGAACTTCCGGGCGTCGGGCAGAACCTGCGCGACCACCCCAACATCCGCGTCCCGGTCAAGGTCAAGGATGACTTCCCGCTGGACCCATCGGCCCCCAGAACCCAGGTGTGCCTCCGCTATACCGCCTCAGGCAGCCACCTCCGCAACGACATCCAGATTATGCAGTCGTCCTTCTCGTCGCCCATCGCCGGCGACCCGCTGGAGGCCGAGGGCATCCGCTTCACCTGCATCCTGGAATTGGCAATCGGATCCGGTCAGTTGCGGCTGGCGAGCACCGACCCACATGATCAGCCGGCGTTGAATTACAACTACTTCCAGGAGGAGTTCGACTTGTCACGGATGCGTGAGGCCGTCCGAGTGTGCGTCAACCTGCTGGAAAGCGACCACTACCGGGACATCGCCGACGAGTTGCTGGACCCGTTGCCAGCGGACCTGGAGAGCGACGAGGCGCTGAACGACTGGCTGAAGCGCGTCGTGAGCACCTCCCAGCACATCTCCGGCACCTGCAAAATTGGTCGGGCCGACGATCCCATGGCGGTGGTCGATCAACACTGCCGTGTGCATGGATTGGAAAGCCTCCACGTCGCCGACGCCTCGGTGATGCCCGACTGCATCCGCGCCAACACCAACTGCACCACCATCATGATTGCCGAGCGCAAGTCCGATTGGTTCCGCTCCGGCGAATAGACACCGTCTGGTTTCGGGAGAAAATCTGATGACTACCACCACTCGAGAAGTGCACGTCTATACCAACCCTGGTTGATTCAGCTGTAGGACGCTGGAAGAATTCCTGGCGTCCAACGGTGTTCAGTATGAACACCACGACCTGCTGACCGATGAGCCGGCCCGGGAGGACCTGAAGTCCCGCGGCATACTCTCCGCCCCCGTAACCATCATCGATGGCAACGAGGTTATCATCGGCTACTACCCCAAGAAGCTGATACCGGCGCTGGGTCTGGACGACGCGCCCATCGACCTGTCCGGCCGCACCGCCTGGCTGGCCGACAAATACCAGCGGATATTGAAGGCAGCGGCGCGAGCGACGTGCGAGCTTTCCGAGGAGCAGCTTGCCCAGCCCGTGCAGTGGCGACCGGAAATGCTACGGGACACCCTGCTGCACATCGTTTCCTTCCCGGAACTGGCCTACACCAGCAGCACCCGGGGATCCATGAATACCGATGATATGCGGGCCTGCAAGGAGAGCGTGTCTCACCTGACCAAGCCCGACGACATCGCATCGTACGCGCTCAAGGTGGCGGACGACATCACCGAGTTTCTCGACAGCGGAGACACCGAGGGCTTTGATCGCGTCGTGCCGGCCCACTACGGCGGCGAGGTCACCGTCCTGGAACTGCTGAACATCATCCTGAGCCACAGCACCCACCATCTCAAGCAGGTGTACTGGTTCATGGACGACCAGTTGGGGCAGCCGCCGCAGGCCCCGGCGTCAGACGAGGATATGGATGGCATTTTCACGCCGGCCCAGCTGATCTAGCATCGGCCCAAGGAGGGAGTCATGGCCGAGCCGCTCATCGCCCTGGACGAGACCCCGCAGACGCGGGTGCTGATCGCCGGCTGGAGGCGGCAGTGGTCCGACGGCGGCAACATCTCCAGCGGTATGCCCCGCTGGCTGATCGACAAGCTGTCGGCTCGACGCATCGGCCAGATGACCGAAGAGATCTCCAGGATGTGCTTCCCCTTCCAGATCGCGGGCACTCACGACCTGTACCGGCCGAGGGCAGCCTTTGACGACGGTCTCCCCAGCCGTCCCATGCGCTGGGACAACGGGTTCTGGGACGCCGGAGACGGCGTGGTCATCTTCCTGGGGGTCGAACCCTGGTATCGGATCGACCTGTACGGAGACGCCTTTTTCGAGGCGGCGGCGGCGTTGGGCAACCCAAAGATCGCCGCGGTCGAGGGTTACAACGGGCCGGCGCCGCCCGAACTGGAACGCCGGGTGTCGTGCGTGTACAGCAAGGCGTCGATGGCGGAAGAGTTGCGCCAGCACGGGATGCTGTTCTCCAGCTATGGTTCCCAGCAGCGGCAGGGGCCTACTGTGGGCATGGCTTTGGTCAGTGTCGCCCATTACCAGCATCCTGACGTCGAGATGGTGCGGGTTGGGGCCATGGCGCCCATGTTCCCGTTCAGCGGGAGCGGCGGCGGCCAGTTGGGCATCACCACGGATCACCGGGCTTTCTACGACATCATGCGCCGGCTGCGCGCCCTGTATTCGTTGGACATCGATCTGTCTGACCTGAGGCCCCGGTACGAAGAGGAGGCGACGCGCCTCCTGGAATCACTGGACCGGGTTGCCCAGCGGAACGAGGAGGCGCGACGCTATATCGATCGGGTCCGCAACGACTACCAGTTCCAGCCCTTCGAGGAACCGGTCGAGCTCGACCCGAGCATCGAAGGGACGCTAGCCGACATCCTCGGCCAATTTGACCTGCCCGGCCCCGAAGATGACGACAACCTGGCCGGAGCACGCTGAGCCGGCTCCGGTTACGCTGCAATCCAAAAGGGGCGGGTTTGAAACCCGCCCCTCGCGATTGTGCGCGTTCCGCGGCTCTAGTCGATAACCAGGACCGTGTTCTCCCTGCCCTCGCGGCGCATCTCGGCCAGACCCTCTTCGGCGGTGTCGAACTTGTCGTAGTAAAACTCGATGCCGTTACCGTCGGGATCCTCAAAGTACACGCTTCCGGTCATGCCGTGGTCGGTGGTGCGGTCGACCTTGACATCGTGCTCCAGCAGCGTGTGGTACAGGTCGCGCAGAGAATCGAAGTCTTCCACCTGCACCGCGAAGTGGTTGAGTCCGATGTTACCCTTGCGCGTCTCGGGGGAATGCTCGTCGGCTTGGAAGAGCGCCAGGTCGTGGTGGATCTCACCGCAGGTCAGGAAGGTCGCGGTGGGACGCTGAACGGCGATCTGGAAGCCCAGGATCTCGGTGTAGAACTTGGTAGACGCTGCCACGTCAGAGACGTTGATGACGAGGTGACCAACTTGTTTGGGCTTGACCATATCTCTCTCCTTAATCGTGCGAATTTGGGGCGCCTGTTGCCGCGAACTATACGACAGACTTAGCCGCTGGGCAAGAATTCGGCGGATTTGCATCAATCTAATCGGCGGCGATTTCCTCCGGCGTGAGGATGACCTGCCCCGTCTCCGGCTCGTGGCGGTGGCGCATCACCAAGTCCACCCGTTGGTGTAAGGCAAGGAGCAGTCCCTTGATTTCGCTTACTTCCCGAGCCAGCGCCGACAGTCCGTCTTCCAGCCGTTCGACGCGGGTAGTCAACGCATCCATGCGTTCCGAGTGGCTTTTGCTCATTTCGTCAAGGCGAAGATTGATGCCTCTAACCTCACCTTTCAACTCGCCGATTGCGCCGGATTGCCGTATCAACGCGACAACCATAGCGACGAGCAAAAGCGCGATGAACGCCAAAAACCCATACTGGACATAATCGGCTAACGTGATGGTTTCCATATTCCCGCACTTGATCTGCCCGTGTTTCGGCAGTATGGCATAGGGGGCAGACACCGGCAACCGGGCCCACTCCATGGGACGTTCAGATCTCGTTCATGCGCCGGACCATGGGGCGGTACATCCATCCGGCCAACGAGATAACCAGCAGGACGGCGGCGCCGCTGGTGATTGCCACCGACCAACCGTACAGTTGTGCCAGCCACGTCAGCGGCCACGCTCCCAAGAAGTGGAAGACGGGAGCCAGTTGCATCATGGCCATCATTCGGCCGCGCATATCCGGAGCCGTCGTCAGCTGCATCATCGAGCTGGACACCGGCCAGAAGCCCCCGATGCTGGTGGACCCGACCAGGGCTACCAGCATGCACGCGGCCCAGTACCATTGGGACCAAGCCATGGCAATCAGCCCGACGCAGCAAATTACCAACTGCATGTACATCAAGAGGCCCTTGTTCTTGTTGTCACCCCAGCTGGCAACCACCATGGATCCCATGAATGCTCCGGCTCCCCGGCATACCATGAATACGCCGGTTTGGAACGCGTTCAGGCGCAGGAATTCGGTGGTGAACGCGGGCACCACCTGCATGTAAGCCATACCAAAAAAGCCGAAGGTAGCGGACAGAAAGATCAGGATCGCAGCCATGGGAGTACGAACGGCGTGGGCTAGCCCTCCCGTGAAGTCGCTGATCGGAGAAGAATTACGCCGGGTAGTGGCGACGGGGCGCGACACCATCATCAGGAATGCGATCCCCAGCAGGTAGCTCACCCCATTGATCATGATCCCGGCCCAGGTGTCGATGTACTGGATCGCCCAACCGCCGACCAGCGGCCCCAGCATGTTGCCGATCTGCCCGACGGACGTGTGCAGGGCCACGGCGTTCATCATGTCTTCCCGCGGCACCAAGTCGGCGGCCAGGGCGAACCGGGCCGGCATCTGGACCGCCATCAAACCGCCCAGAATGAACACGACGGCGTACACGTGCCAGATCTGGGCCAACCCGGTCAGCGCCAGGAAAGCCAGCGTCAGGGTCACTACGGCGTTGCCCAGGACGCAGCAAATCAGGAACAGCTTCCGGTCAACCCGGTCGGCGAGCACGCCGCCCACGAAGGTGAAGACCAAGTTGGAGACGCCGAAGAGGCTGACCGCCAGGCCCAGCGCAGTTTTCTCCCCGCCGAGGTCAATGATCAAGAAGCCGATGCCAAGGAACTGGATGCCCTGACCGAAGGACTGCACCCCTATATTCAGAAAGAACCACCGGAAGTCCCGGTGGCGAAGAGCAGAGAACGCGCGCAGCCGTCCAGCGGCAGCGACCGAGACCATAGGCTACGAGGCGTCGGTGCCTGACGTCGCCGATGACATCAGCAGATCTGCCAACTGGTGGAAGTCGGATACTTCGATATCGGGCAGATACACCGACTCCTCGTTCGGGAGGTTGTAACGGTTTACATATCCTGCCCGGAACCCGGACGCCCTAGCGCCGGTCACGTCAAAGGAATGCGACGAAACCATCATGATCTCGGCCGGCTCTTTGCCCAGGATGCGGGCCGCCGTCCGGTATACGGAAGGATGAGGCTTGAACGATCCGGCTTTTTCCACCGAAATCACGTGATCGAAGGGAATGCCCACGTTGATCCTGGCCATGCGTTCCAGGTACGCCTGCTCGCCATTGGACAGCACCACCAGGCCAAATTGCCCGCTGGCGACCAGCCTTTGCAGACCCTGTACAGCATCGTCGAAGGGACGCAAATCGTCGTACACGGCCATGAACCGTTCCACTTCACCCGGTTCAAAATCGACGCCGTGCAGTCGCAGGCAATACACGAACGACCGGCGGCAAGTCTCCAGGTAGCCGCTGTGGCCCAGCATGAAGAGGTTATCCTGGTACTGCTCGATGCGCTGGCGCCCTCGCCAGTCAGCCCAGAATTCATCCGCCGTAACCTGGGAGCCGTGTTCTTCCAGGAAGCGGCCGGCCGGCCCGGATAAACTACCGCCCAGGTCAAGCACGGTGCCGAAGATATCGAAGACCAGCGTGTCGACCTGGGCGATAGGATTGTCAATCATGGTGGCCGCTCTCGATGTCCTCAGGCAGGTTTGATGTTATCAATGTTGGTCTGGTCGACGTTGATCTGGCGCTTCACGCTGTCAAAATATACGATCAGCCACGTCGCGGGCCCAATCGTCCGCTTTTCACGCACTTCGCCGACGTCCCCCGTGGAAATGCTGCGCACCGAAGAACCCACCGGGGATGCCATCACCTCGCGAACTTCGAAATCGGCGATGGCTTCGACTTTCATGCCCTTTTCGTACAGGTCAAAACTCATTGGGATACCTCCTCGGGGGAATTCCGGCCGGTTCAAATCGAAGGGTTGGCTGGTCCCGCAGTGTACGGCCCGTAGATTACGGAGTCAACGAAGCGCACGCCCACGAGCATGGGTCACCCAGTGGTTCCCGCTCGGCTAGACGACATAAGCGGCGCAGGGTATCATTTTCGGGACATTCGACCCCGAACCCATCCTGGAGGTAAACGACACCCATGAAAATCGTAAAGATGTCCGCAGTGGAAAGGACCGAAGGAACCGCCCCCCTGTTTACCGGCCCCGTCGGCCGGCAGGCGATCCTGGATCCTGACGACAGCAACAACTTCAACTTCGGCATCGTTCATTTCGGCGCCGGCGTCCGCAACAAGTTCCACACCCACAGCGGCGACCAGATACTCATCGTCACCGAGGGAACCGGCATCGTCGCCACCCGTGACGAGGAAGTGACGGTTACGGAAGGCGACGTGGCCATCATCCCCGCCGGCGAAGACCACTGGCACGGCTCCCGCGAGACCGCCATGTCCCACATCACCATCACGGTGAAGGGTAGCCAGACCCAGCAGAACGAGGACTAAACTCACCTCGGCCCATCGCCGAAACGCACAGGGGCGACCGATTGGTCGCCCCTGACTTTTTTACTATCGCGGTCGCTCAGTGGTTCCGGTGACCGTGGTCGCCGTGACCATGATCATCATGATGATCGTGGCCGTGGTCGTCGTGATGACCGTGACCGTCGTGTTGCCCATGGCCGTCATGATGGTCTTCCACCGGCGCCAACTGGGGCAACCGAACCGCGGCCAGGATCACCGCAGCCGCCAGGTACAGGGCCGCCGTGTAGTAGAACAGGTACGTGTAGTCGATCCCGTACAGCCAGCCGGCCAGCAGCGGGGACGCGGCGCTGAGAATGAACCGGGAGGTCGACAGCAAGCCCAGCGTGGTCGCCGCCGTCCCTTCCCGCACGATGTCCATTGCCGCGGCGGTCAGGATCGGCTGGTCGCTGTAGAGGAACATCCCCAGCGCGGCCAGCAGGATCGTCATGATGGCCAGATTGTCACTGAACGGCACCATGATCAGGGTGACCACGGCCAGGAAGAGCATGCCGGGGATGAGCACCATTTTGCGGCCCACGCGGTCCGAAATGTAACCCATCACCGGACTGGCGAAGATTCCCACCAATACCAGCAACGCGATCAGCGAGCCGCGGATGAACACGCCTTCGAATACCCCACCCTCAGGGTCGACGGTCAACCCCAGCTGGTCGGCGAGATACAACGGCAACACGGTTACGAATCCGATATACGCCATTCCGCGCAGTCCGGCCACGGCCGTGATGCCCCAGATACGGGGGTTGCGGACCAGCAGCTTGGTTTCTTCAACCTGCGAGCGCATTGTGAACGCCGGCGCCGATTCGGCAGCCGCCTGCGCACGATGACCGATGTCACGGAACGCCCAGAAAACCAGGAACGCCAGGAAGATCGGCACCGCGGCGTAGATGGTGATGATCGACTGCCAGGTCATAGTGACGAGGAGCAAGCCAGTGAGTGCCGGACCCAGCACGTCGCCCACGTTTCCGCCGACGCCGTGGAAGGAAAGCACGGAAGCGCGTCTATGGGCGAAGTGCGAGGACAACGCCGCCATCGCGGGCAAGTGCCACACCGAGGCGGCGATTGCCACGATGGCCATGCCTATGATCAATAGGGCGTATCCCACCGGGTTCAACGCGCCGCCCGCGGTTCCCGCGCCGGCGGTTTGGCTGGTAACCAGCCATGCGCTGCCCGGCACCTGCCAGCCGGCCGAGGCCATCAATAACCAGCCGACCCCGAACAGTGCCATGCAGACCGCCATCACCCAGCCCCAGTAACGGCGCAGGGCATCGGTGAGAACTCCGCCCGGCAGCGCAACCACTCCGGAGGCGATCTCCCGCGTTGTCTGGATGCTGGTGGCAGCGATGATGCTCCCACCGAGGAGCAGGTCACGAACCTCGGGCAGCACGACTATGAAGCTCTGGGCGATCCAGTGGAACACCCCGTGACCGCTGGTCAGGCCTCCGATGATGAACGCCGCGCCCCTTCGGAAACCGGTCCGTCCTTCCACTACGGAAGGCGCCGCGTGATGATGTGCATGCGCCATATCGACCTCCTGTGGCCAGTGAGTTGGGAGGTTATTCGAGGGATCCGCCGGCGCTCCGAGGCAGCTGCGAGAGCCCACCCGGAGCGGCCGGTGAGCGGATTAACCGATCGCGAATTTTCGACCAGGCGAGGACCGCCACGAAAAGCGCCGCCGACAGCAGCACCACGCTGGCGCCCGACGACACGTCGATGAAATAGCTGATATAGATGCCCAGCACGGAGCACATTATACCGATACCGGTGGACAGCAACGTCATCGTGCGGAAGCTGTTGGTCAGCAATCGGGCGACTATCGGCGGGATTACCACCGCGGCGGCGATCATGGTAACCCCCAGCACCTGCATCGAAACGACAATCGTACCCGCTAACAGCAACGCAAAAAGGGTGTCCACCCAGCCGGTGGGCACACCGTAGAACTGCGCGACGTCGGTATCGAAAGTCGCGAACAGGAACAGCTTGTAGCCAACGAAGAACACTGTCGCGACGACGGCGGATACCACCGCTATCGCAATCAGGTCTTCACGGTCCACCGCCAGCACGCTGCCCCACAACGACGCCTCAAAGTCCCGGGTGAAACTGCCAAAGCGGCTGATGATGGCGATACCAAGGGCAAAGCTGGCCGTTGTGATGATGCCGATAGCAGCGTCGGATCCGATGGGGTTTCGTCGCGTGGTCCACGCCACCAGGATCGCCGACAGGAACCCCCAGACCGTCGCACCCACAAAAAAGTTGATCGACATGATCCAGCTGACCACCGCCCCACCGAATATGGCGTGCGACAAGCCGTGACCGATGTAGGACATCCCGCGCAGCACGATGTACACGCCCATGAGGCCGCACAGACCGCCGATCAGACATGCGGCGATCATCGCCCGCACGAAAAAGCCGAACTCGAATGGCTCCAACAACATGGGCTTACGGAAAGAACGATAGCCGGAAAATGCCAGGAGGCGCTGCGCGGTCCACGGTTCCCGAAATGCTGGCCGGCGGTTGATCAGACATCGGCGTGGTCGTGGTGGTGATGCGCCGGGACGTGGCCGTCAGACGGATGCATGTGCGCCAAAATCGGCTCGGTGTGGCTGTCATCCGGCACGGTTGCCAGAGGCTCTCCGCCGTTGCGGTCGATCCAGAAGTGGGCGCTTTCCGCAACCAGCGTCATGCCGTGGTATTGGATCACGGGCATCTCCGCGCCGTAGACTTCTCTAAGGATGTGCGGCGTGATCACGCGGTGCGGCGGCCCATCCGCCACGATGGTGCCGTTGAGGCATATTATCCGGGGCAAATGCACAGCGACCGCGTTGATCTCGTGCGTGGTCATCACGATGGTTACCCCGGCGTGATTGAGGTCGTGGAGCAGGTGCATCACGTCGTCCCGGGTCTTGAGGTCCACGCCCGATGTGGGCTCGTCAAGCAGCAACAATTCGGGGTTGCTGACCAGCGCCCGCGCCAGGAAAACCCGTTGCTGCTGGCCTCCGGAGAGCTGCCGGATATGCCGCTTGGCCAGATTATCGATGCCCAGCCGTTGCATCATGTCGTAGGCCAATTCCCGCTCCTGACGCCGGAACCAGGGGAACAGGGAATTCGACATAGTCCGTCCCATCAACACCGCCTCTTCGACGGTGACCGGGAAGTTCCAGTCGATGGTCTCCAGCTGGGGAACGTAGCCGGCCCGGTTGTTGCGTCCTCGGACGGGCTTTTCATTGACCCGAACCTCGCCTTGCTGCACGTCCACCGCTCCCAGGATCACGCGCAGCAGCGTGGTTTTGCCGGACCCGCTGGGCCCCAGCAGACCCACGAAATCGCCGGGCATGATTTTCAGGTCCACGTCCTCCAGCACCTTCGACCTGTTGTAGCCGGCGGTGACGTTTCTCAATTCCACCGCGGGCCGGGCGTCCGGGTCCGGCCGATGGAGGTGCTCCAATTCTGGCGGGTGCAGCATCGCAAGTTACCTGATCCTGATTGCTCTCGGCGACGGGATTACTGAGGATAGACGGCATTGGATGCCCCGTCAAAGACCGGCGATATGTCTACGTTGTCCAGCGCCGACGCGTCCCCGCCCAGGGCCGGGATCATGACGCGCAGGTTGGCGACTTCCAGACCGAGGTAGCTGTGGTCGGGATCGCCGGGCGCGCCGGGAAGGTCATCGTCGGAGAGTTCGTCGATATATTCGGCTCCGGACTCTGCGGCGATGGTCTGCATGACGTCGCTCGGGAAGACCTCCGAACCGAACACGGCGGGGATTCCTTCTTCCCTGATCTGGATGATGAGGTTGGCAACGTCGCGGGCCGATGGTTCGGAGAAGTCCGACGGTTGGACGGCTCCGATGACGGTGAGGCCGTAGCGGTCGGCGAAGTACGCCCAGGAGTCGTGGTAGGTAAGCAGCTTGCGGTTCTCCGGTGGGATGGTGGGGACAATGATCTTGATGGCTTCGTCCAGTGTCGCAATACGCCCGGCAAAAGCATCATAGTTGGCGCGATAGTAATCGGCGTTGGCCGGGTCCCTGGCCACCAGGTTGTCGCGCACGATCTCCGCGTAGCGCAGCGTCAGGATGGGGTCGGGCCACAGGTGGGGATTGGGATGCCCGTCCTCTTCGGGGAACGAGAAGTCGAACTGCCACTGGTCGCGGGTAATGGTCTGCTCCCCCAGGCTGACGATGGATGCGCCGGGCTTCAGGTTGGCCTTGGCCATTTCCAGCGTGGGTTCCTCGAGGAAGAGGCCGTTGAGAAAAATCAGGTCGGCGCGGGAGAGGACAACCGCCACTGCCGGCGCGGGTTCGAAAGTGTGGGAGTTCACGCCCTCCGGCACAACGCCCTGTAGCGCGATGCGGGTCCCTCCAATGTTCTCCACAATACTGGTGATGGGAGACACGGTCGCCACCACGTTGAGCGGGCCGGATGCCGGCTGGGTCGGCGCTGGAGCGGGCGCTGCGGCTGGCGATTCACCGGCGCACGCGATGGCGGCTAACGCAGCTAATCCGATCACCAGCGAAATACAAACTTTCGTAAGAAACATGAATTGCTATCCAATTGGACGAGTCAGGTTCCCGAACTCATGGAAAAAATTATCTGTTATCCGTCCGTCAGCCTTGAGGCTGGCAAATGGAGCAGAGGCCGCCAATGGTGATGTTGTCCAGGTCGGGCGTGAACCCGAACTCCTGCTGCAAGCGCTGGCTGAATTCCGCCAGGTAGGCGGGGCTCAGGGTTTGCACTGAATCGCATTCGGAACAGACCATGTGGTTGTGGCGGTTGTGGTGATCGGCCAGCTCGAAGTGGAGCTTGTTTCCGATCACCACCTCGGTCACGACGCCGAGGCGCTTGAGCAACTGCAAAGTGCGGTAGATGGTGGCCAGATCGACGTAGGGGTGCTGCTCTTTGGCCAGGTTCCACACCTCATCGGCGCCAATATGGCCGGGCCGGCCGGCCACGATGTCCAGTACGGACAAACGTTGCGGAGTCATCCGGTAGCCTTCAGAGCGCAGGTGCGCCACTGCCGATTCGTGCCCAGACATACGCATACCACCGTTATTGCATGGATTTGCGATAGCCAATTATAGCGTTGCATCCTGCTGTGTCAACTGCGGTTCCGATCTCCGCGGGCGAGTACAAGGCGTTCGTATGCGCTCCGTGCTTGCGTGCTAGAATTCCGCCATGGTGGCAGTGCAACCCGGACAGCGTGTAGGAGAGGTGACCGCGTCGCGGTCGCAGCACATCGAGGCGCAGTGCTACCAGGTGCGCGCAGCGCCTCCGCTGGGCTCGTTGGTTCGAATCGGGTCCCCGCCAGTCTACGCGGTGGTGCTGGACGTCCGTCACGAGCCGTTGGACCCTACGCGACCGCTGACCCCCAGGGGCGCGGACCTGGAAACGGAAGACGAGGTGTATGCGGCCAACCCTCAACTGAGCGCTATCCTGGCCACTCGGTTTACCGCGGCAATCGTAGGGTATCGTGGCGGCGACGGCATCCGTGCGGGTTTGCCGAGCCTGCCGCCCGACCTCCACGCCTTCGTCTTCGTTAGCGATGATGACGATCTAACTTTTCTTGGCAACGATTTCGGATGGCTGAAACTGCTATTGGACGAAGGATCACCGGCATCGGACACTGCAATCGCCAACCTGTTGCGGCAGGCCGCCAAGACCAGGACCGACTCCCGGGGGTTCTTGCTCAACGCCGGAAAGGCCCTGGCGACTGAGCTATCCGGGGAGCCCTTTCGCATGCGCGCCTTGTTGCGCGAGTTGGGTGGATAATGCTGGCTGACGGTTTCGGCAGCAACGGGGCCGGCCCGGCGCAAGCCCGCCGGCTGGGGCAAGTCGTCGGCGGTTCGCTTTCTCGCGGTTTGGACGTGCGGCTGGACGGCTACGACGCCAGCGCGGAGGACGTGGCCGTGGGTTCCTTCGTGACCATCCAGGGACGCCGGCAGCGCTATTTCGCCGTGGTGACCGACGTGGAACTGCGGGCCGTTGACGACGGCGTGCGCCATTTTCCTCCAGCGTTCTCGACCGGCGTTGCCGACTCTGGAGACTTCACCGCAGACGTCATCGCCGGCACGCTTGCCTACGGCCAACTGTCGGTGATGCCAAGCATGGCCGTTCCGGTTGGAAGCTCGCAAAACGGAGCCGCCGAACAGGCGAAGACCATACCGGAGCATTTCGCGCCGGTCTACGCGGCGTCGCAGGCGGACATCGACGCGGTGTTCCGGGCCCGGGACGGTGACTTCGCGTTGGGATCGCCGCAAGGCATGGAATCGTCGTTGGTCCGGCTGGACCTGGCGGCCCTGGCCAACCGGTCGGTGGGTGTGTTCGGCGCGTCCGGTACAGGCAAGACATTTTTGGCGCGGATGCTGCTGGCCGGCCTGGTGAAACAAACCCAATCCGTGTCGTTGGTCTTCGACATGGAGAGCGAATACGGTTGGCAGGGCCAGGACAACGACCGCGGCCGCCGAGTCAAAGGGCTGAAGCAACTGTTCCCTTCCCGGGTCGTTACTTTCACCCTGGACGAAGCCAGTTCCCGACGTCGCGGCGCCTCTCCGGACGGGGTCGTAAGCATCGGTTACAACGAGGTCGAGCCGGCGGACATCGAGGTGCTGCGGGAGTCGCTGAACCTGTCGGAGGTGGCCGCATCTACCTCGTGGAACGTCGCCAGGCACTACCGGGAGAACTGGCTGCGGCAATTCATGGCGTTGAGCGCCGCTGATGTCGGCGATCTTGCCGGCGAAATTGGCGTCAACCTTTCAGCCCTGCAAACGCTGCATCGCCGCCTGCTGTCCTGGGAGCGGTTCGGGTTCCTGGCGGAAAATGGGCAGGGCAGCGCCAGCGCCGGCGGCATCATCGAACAGCTCGAGCGCGGTAACCACGTGGTGCTGGAGTTTGGGCAATACGGGCGCAACACCGCCGCGTACGTGCTGGTCAGCAACCTCCTGACCCGTCGCATCCATGAAACCTGGGTGCGGCGCAAGGAGTCGGCCGACGGCGGGCACGGCGACGAACCCCGGCCGCTGGTGATCTTTGTCGAGGAGGCCCACAAGTTCCTGACGCCGGACATCGCCTCCCAGACCATTTTCGGCGCCATTGCCCGCGAGTTGCGCAAATACAACGTGACGCTGATGATCGTGGACCAGCGGCCCAGCGGCATCGACTCCGAAGTGATGAGCCAGCTTGGCACCAGGCTTTCCTGCGCGTTGAACGACGACCGGGACATGAACGCCGTGCTGATGGGAGCGCGAGACGCCGGCCAACTCAGGAACGTCCTGTCGCGTCTGGACAGCAAGCAGCAGGCGCTGGTGTTCGGCCACGCGGTGCCGATGCCGGTGGTCGTCCGACCGCGAGATTACGACGAGGCATTTTACGCGGATATGGGCGCCGTCTCCGGCGTCTCCGTTGCCGGTGTGATGGGCGAAACGGAAGCGGAGCGGATGCAGCGCGAGATCGACGAGCTGTTCCCGCCGGAATGAAGTTCTTTACATCGATGCACAGGATGTTCAGGATATTGAATTATGAAAGTTATTGAAACTTGTGCAGAGATGGCAGCAGTGTGTCGAGCAGTCGAGCGTCCGCTGGGACTGGTGCCGACCATGGGCGCGTTGCACGAGGGACACCTGTCGCTGGTCCGGCAGGCGCGGGCGGACAACGTAACCATGGCGGCGTCGATCTTCGTCAACCCGACCCAGTTCGGCCCCAACGAGGACTTCGCCCGCTACCCGCGTAGCCTCCAGCGGGACCTGGAGTTGTTGGAGTCGGAAGGAACCGACCTGGTATTCGTCCCGCCGCCCCACGAAGTGTACCCGGACGGTTTCGACACCTGGGTGGAACCGGGTTCGGTGGCCGAGGGCATGGAAGGCGCCGCCCGGCCGGGCCACTTCCGAGGGGTCGCGACGGTGGTCGCCAAGTTGTTCACGATCATCCGCCCGGACCGCGCCTACTTCGGCCAAAAAGACGGCCAACAGGTGGCAGTCATCCGCAAGATGAACGCCGACCTGAACTTGGGCGTCGACGTGGTGACCATGCCGACCATCCGGGAGCCGGACGGCCTGGCGCTGAGCAGCCGCAACGCCTACCTGACCTCGGAAGAGCGCGAGACCGCCCCCGCAGTTTACCGGGCGCTATGCGCAGCCGAGGACGTATGGCGCCGGGGCGAGCGAGATGCCGGACGCATCCAGCGCGCCGCCCACAACATCCTGGGACGCGAGACCCTGATAGATGCCGTGGATTACGTCAGCATCGTGGACGCCGACACCATGCGCCCGTTTGAAACCGTCCCCGACGGCCGGCCGGTGATGATCGCCGTGGCGGTGCGGGTGGGGACGGTGCGGCTGATTGACAACGTGGTTTTGACCTGAAGGAGGGCGATTATGCTTGACGAAGTGGTTTTTGAAGTTCACGAGGCCGAGGAAGGCGGGTACTACGCCGCGGCTGTCGGTTACGACATCATCACCCAGGGAGATTCCTGGGATGAACTGAAGCTCATGGCGCATGACGCCGTGCTGTGCCACTTTGATGATGGAGCACTGCCCGGGACGGCCCAGCTGTGCGTGGTTGATTGACAACGTCACAATCAGGGCACAAAATCGCCGGTGTAGCCTCGCCAATTACACCAGATAGGAGCCGGACCAATGCCGGAAACGATCAAAGCCAGCGAACAGAACCTGAACGATGTGTTCTGCGATGATTATCTGTTTGAAATCCCCGTGTACCAGCGTCCTTATTCTTGGGAGACCGAGCACGTTGACAACCTGCTGGACGACTTGTTGTTCGCTATGCGGAGAGACGATGACGCCCCTTACTTCTTGGGCAGCGTCGTCCTTATCAAAGGTGATACAGCCCAAAGCCAGGTTGTTGATGGTCAACAGCGGTTAACAACGTTGACGATCCTGCTTTGCGTTCTGCGCGAGTTGGCGGATGGTGATGTGAAGTCTGATCTAGACCGATATATCCGGCAGAGAGGCAGCATCATTGCTGGAACGGAAGATGTCGTTCGTTTGAATCTCAGAAGCCTCGACCGAGACTTCTTCTATGAAAATGTCCAAAGTAGCGGCAGCATATCGGAATTGCTGAAAAACACTCCCGCGCGTGAAACAGACAGCCAGCAACGCATTTACGAAAACGTTCAGTACTTGCATGCGAAACTGGCCGATCTTGACGATGACGAACGCACCAAACTGGCGGCGTTCATCATTCAACATTGTTACCTCGTAGTAGTGTCCACATCTGATATGACCTCGGCTTACCGGATTTTTTCGGTCATGAACGATCGAGGCCTAGATCTTTCACCCACCGACATCCTCAAAGCGGAAGTCATCGGCGAAATTACCGACGCTGAAGCCCAACGTATCTACGCCGATAAATGGGAGGATATAGAACAAGAACTGGGGCGTGACCTGTTCGCAGCTCTCTTTACCATTGTGAGAACGATTTACGCCAAAGCCAAACAACGGCGGAGCTTGCAGGAAGAGTTCAGAGAGCACGTACTAAAGCAACATACAGCGACAGACTTCGTCGACCGCATCCTTGACCAGTATGACGACGTTTTCAAGAGCATACTAGATCTGCCAGGTGGAAGCGTCGCCACTACGATTCAGGCCAACACTTGCCTTCAGCATCTGCGCAACCTCGACAACGTTGATTGGATGCCGCCAGCGATGGCGTTTTTCCATCGCAACCCGCACGACCGGGATGGCGTGCAAAGGTTCGCCAAGGACTTGGAACGGTTAGCGTATGGACTGTTCATCCTGCGCTCAAACATCAATGATCGTATCGGCCGATATGCTGCGGTGCTACGTGATATCGAGAATGGAGATGACGTATGGCAAGAAAACGGAGCCCTTCAACTCCGGGCTAATGAGAAAGTGGCAATATGGAATGCGCTGAACGGGCCGATCTACACGTTGCCCCGTGTGCCTCGCCCTTTGCTTCTGCGGCTCGACAACTTGCTGGCTGACGCCGGAGCGACTTACGATCATTCCATAATTTCCGTCGAGCACGTCTTGCCGCAAAATCCATCCGAATCGTCACAATGGCTCAGATGGTTTCCCGATGATGCGGTGCGGAGCTACTGGACGCATCGGCTAGCCAATTTGGTGCTCCTGTCCTTCCGCAAGAACACCAGGGCGTCCAATTGGGAATTCGAACGCAAGAAGAGCGAGTATTTCCGACGAGGCGGCACCGTTCCGTTCGCGCTGACTACGCAAGTTGTGTCCGAAACGGAATGGACGCCGGCAGTTTTGGAACGGCGGCAGAAAGCCCTGATTGAAGCCCTAAAAAAGGAATGGCGGCTGGACTGACTGGTGAGCCACAATGGCTAAACGCTTAGAAATCCTACTGGACGATGCGGAGTACGCGGTGATTGAGGAGGCAGCACGGCGTCAGGGGATAAGCGTGTCGGATTGGGTGCGACACATGCTGCGCGATGCGCCACGGTACGAACGAGACCGAGCGGAACGTAAACGCAAGGCTCTGGAAAGAGCGGCGCAGTATAATCATCCCACCGCCGACATTGACCAGATGCTGCAAGAGATCAAAGACGGGTACATGATGCGATGACTTTCATCGATTCCAACGTGCCGATGTACGTCGTCGCGCTCCGCATCATAGCAAGGCCATTGTCTAGCGCCTGATGCAGTATCTACTTACCGGAATGGGAGTTGACTTCTTGCAGACGTTCCATTATCCACGTGCTCAACAGGGTTTCGACATCCAATCCGTTGGCGTCCGCGTACTGGCAAATCTGCGTCAGGGCTTTTCCGCCGAGGGGCACTCGGAACGATGAGGTCAAATTGGGCCCGGCAACGACTTTCACGGGCTTGAGCTCATCCTGATAGTCGGTGAAATCGTGGGTATCCCAGAAATCGGCTTCTTCTTCCCTCGTAGCGAATTGCGGTATGGGGTCTTTCACTGTACGTTGGTCAGCGTTCATCCTATATTCTCCTGATAGTCTCGTCGCTCTCGACGACTGGCGGGGCGGGCTGTGACGACGTAGTATTCCCCGGCGCCTTGCGGCTCCAGTACTACTGCCAGTGTGCGCTCATCGCTGGTCTGGCCAATGACCAGAAAGCGACCGGAGTAGCCCTGTTGGGTTATGAACGTACCATAACAGACCTCTTCCACCTCTGCCACAGTTACGCTATGGCGCACGATATGTGCAATGTTCCACGTATCCCACGTTATATGATCGATCTGCACCATACTGGCATTGTCCCCGAACGAGGCGCTTACGACTGTGTCAATTCCCGCACCGTCTCGGTTAGCGCCGGGATCACCTTTTCCCAGTCGCCCACCACGCCGTAGCGGGCTTCCTTGAAGATGTTGGCGTCGGCGTCCTTGTTGATGGCGACGATGGCCTTGGAGCCGCTGCAGCCGGCCATGTGCTGGCTGGCGCCGGAAATGGCCACGGTGATGTAGAGGTCCGGCGTGATGGTCTTGCCGGTGAGGCCCACCTGGTAATTGGCGGGGACCCAGCCGGAGTCCACTGCGGCGCGGGACGCTCCCACGGCTCCGCCCAGCAGGCCGGCCAGCTCTTCCAGCTGGGAGAAAGGTTCAGGCCCGCCGAGGCCGCGCCCGCCGGACACGACGATCCGGGCGTCCTCCAGCTTGATGCCCTCGGCCTCTTCTTTCACCACGTCAACGACGCGAGTCTTCGCGGCGCCGGCGTCTATGTCCACCGGAAATGCGACCACCTGCCCACTGCGCCCGGCGTCGGCATCCAGAGGCTCGTAGGTCTTGGGCCGGATGGCGGCGATCTGCGGGGTCTGCGTGCAGCTGACCACGGCGATGGCGCTGCCGCCGTACACCGGGCGATTCGCCAGCAGGCGACCCGTACCAGCATCAGCAGACACTTCCAGGCAGTCCTGCGCCAATCCGACACCCAGACGGAACGCCAGGCGGGGCGCAAGTTCGCGGCCCTCGTTGTTGCGCGCGACGAGGATGATCCCCGGGTTATCCTCCGCGGCGACGGTCTGCATCGCAGACAGGTACAGATCGGGATGGTAGTCGGCCAGGGCGGGACTGGTCACCGCATAGGCTTTGTCCGCGCCGTGGGCGATGGCCTGCTGGGGCGCGTCGGCGACGTCCGAACCTATTACCGCGATTGCCAGTTCCTGGTTGAGAGCGTCGGCCAGCGAACGGCCGGCTGCCAGCAGTTCCTGGGCGGTGGATGCCAACTGCCCGTCAGGGGCGTCGCCGAAAACGAGGATGCCGGTTGCGTCTGCCATGTTTTACTCCGTGGATGTGAACGCAGAAGTTGGGCGGGCATTCTACCCGCCAGTGTTTCGAGAAGAAGTTAGATGAGGCGGTCCTCACGAAGCCGCAGCGCGAGCCTGCGGGCGGCGTCAATGTCGTCGTCGCCCTCGATGATCTCGCAGTCCTGATCGCGTTCCGGCACGAAAAGATCGTGCAGCGTCAGGCGCGGTTCCAGCTGCGCGTCGTCAATATCGAGATCGCCGGTAGTCCATACCGTGGGGCGCTTGCGGGTGGCCGCCATGATGCCCCGCAGCGTGGGATAGCGGGGCTGGCCCAGCTCGTTGCTCACGGTCACCAGGGCGGGCATGTCGGCCTCGACCACCTCGAATCCATCGGGAGCCAGCCGCTCGACCACCACCTTGCTGTCCTGCACGTCCACCTTCTTTCCAAGGGTGATGCAGGCCATACCCAAAGTCTCGGCGACCCCCAGCGGAACCTGGGCATTGTCCCAGTCCGACGCCTGCCGGCCGCAGATAATCAGGTCAAACCCGCCCAGCTTGTTGATGGCGGCGGTGAGCAACTGCACCGTGAAAAACGAGTCCACCGAGTTGGCGAAGGCGTCGTCCTGGAGCAGGACCAACTCGTCGGCTCCCATGGACAATGGTTTTTTCATCACGTCCAGGGCAAACGTGGTGCCGGATGATATGACGGTGATGTTGGCGCCCTGTTCGTCCTTGATCTGCAGGGCGGCTTCGACGGCGTTTTCGTCGAAACCGTTGACCACGGGCGGGATGTTCGCCGGCGGGACCACCTGCCGGGCGTCGGGATCAATTCGAAAGGCGGCGGCGGGCATCTCCGGGTCGACGACCTGCTTGGCCAGCACGCAAATGTTAACGGGCATCAGGAACGCACTCTCCTGTGGCAATACGAAAATGGGCTATGTGAAAGTTATCACTAGCCCATTCCAGTGTCAAACGTTGGGCGATTCCGTCACCAGGCTAACGGAATCTTGACGGAACCTCGGTTTCTGTACGCAGGATCCCGGAAACCATAACGAATCCCAAGCTCCGGGCGTCAGATCTCGCGGAAGGCTGGTTCCGGCTCCTCGATATAGAAGTTGTTGCCCCACAGATCATCCAGGATGGCCTGATCGCCCTCGGTGATGGGCGGTGTGTCCACCGCCTCGGAATACTCCTTGAGCTCCTCCAACGTGGTGAAATTCGGCAGCACGCTGGTGATGGTGGGCTGGTGGAGCACAAACTGGATGGCGGCCTGGCTCATGGTGCGCCCGGCCTCTTCGCCGGCCAGGAACTTGACCTGCTCGACCTTGACCAGCGCCTCGCTGAGCCACTGGTGCCGGCGATACGACCGGTGGTCGTTTTCGTCGAATTCCGGCGGCTCGTCGTACCGCCCGGTCAATGCCTCGGAGGCATGGGGCACCCGGGACAGCAGGCCCACCTGTTCCTTCTCGGCGATGGGGAAGAAGTCCTTGGCCGGGTCCTGCTCCAGGATGCTGTAGATGATCTGGCAACTGCTGACGTGGCGCTCCTCCATGCTGGCCTGGCCTTCCTCAAACCAGCCGATGTCGGGACCCAGGGCCGAGCCGTAGTACCGGATCTTGCCCTCGTGTTTCAGGGCCTCGAGGGTCTCGAACACCTCGTCCTTCTCCAGTGCTTCGATACGCGGGTTGTGCAGTTGGTAAAGGTCAATGTAGTCGGTCTTCAGGCGACGCAGCGACTGCTCGCACGCAAACCGGATGAACTCCGGCTCGAATTTCTGCGGCCGCTCCTGGTGCCCGACGCGGGGCGTGGTCTGGTCGTAAATGTCGTAGCCGAACTTGGTCGCGATGATCATCTCGTGCCGTCGGTGGCTCATGAACTTGGCCAGCACTTCTTCGCCATAGCCGTCGCCGTAGGTGTCGGCAGTGTCGAAGAAATTGATGCCCAGTTCCAGGGCCTCTTCCAGCAGTTGGCGGCGCGTCTCCTCGGGAATGCGGCCCCACCAGTTGGTGGCCACGGTCCAGACGCCGAAGCCAACCTCGGAGAGCATCAGGTCGGTGCGGGGGAGTTGGCGGTATTTCATGGTCTTGTCATCCTTGCGTGGCGTCACTCAACCAGCGGCTCATGCCTTCGATGAATTCGTCCCTTATTGTACTCGAGGAACCGCAGAATTCCGCAATCAGCTGTTCTTTGAAAGCCTGTGGGTCATCGCCGGCGGGGACCACGAACGAATCGACTGGATCGCACGCGATGGCCATATCCTTGCCTTTGGTGAACGTCCCGTTGACCGGCATCCCCAGGGGCCCGGCGCTGGACGGCCAGGTCGCGTCAACGTTCATCCAACCCACGTCGGTTTTGAGGCGTATGTAGGTGTGCACGTCCGGCACCGGCTCCCTGGCCACCAGGGACTTCAGATCCGCGGGAAAGTGGCCGGTGTTTTCGCGAGTGAACCGATGGGTGCACATAATCACCCGAGAGTCCATGCCAAGCTCACGAAAGATCGCATCCAACAGGTAGTGCTTCCCGGAGCAGGTGCCGCGCCACTCGCGGACGATAGCCTCGGGCTCCCGCGCACTGGCGCGCTGGTAGGGCATATCCCTGACCAGCGCGAAAGCGGAAGCGGCGGTCAGCTTTTCATCGTCGGCGATAAGGTCGCGCCGGCGACTTTCCTGTTGCAGCAGGGAGAGAAGGGTTGTCATGAGTCAAGCCTCTTGGGCAGGCGATACGGTGGCAGGATAGACTTCGCCGGGGTTGAGTAATTGAGCCAGGAGAGCTGCGATTGCGTCATTTTTCTGAATGGTGTAGCCGAATATTCCGGTGTGTGAAGGGTCGTGTGGTTCTCCTAAAGCTACGAATTGAATTGCCGCGTCCAACTCATCTCGGCATCGCTCTGCCGTCGTGCCGATGTTCAGCACAGCAAAGGTTGCGTTGCGGCTAACTCGAAAACCCTTGTCAGCGAGGGCTTGGCGCACACCGGCGATCTGGGATGCACGGTCGGAATCGTGAAAGTACTCCAGCCAATTGGTAGACAGATATTCCTCACCGTGGCGGAGACGAAACGCTGACGGAGCGAGTGTACCGTCTTCCCTGACAGCGCGCGGCCGGCAATATCTGGCTACGTGATGTGAAGGCGGGAGCTCACGGCGACCGGGTCCTCCTTGAACCATGTGAACCATTCCTTCAAATTTACTAATCGCTCAGCAATTTGCCCGACGTTGACAACCACTTCGCTCCGACTGAGGTCGATGAAGTGACCATCGGACTTGCGCGCCGCGTAGCTAACCCGGTGACGGTCGATGAACCACACCGCAACTATGCGGTTATCGGGAAAGCGCCAATCGGCGCAAATCCACCCTTCCGGCGAAGTAGTCAGGCTGACTGTGCCTTCCTCGGACTCCACTACACCAAAAAAGGCCAGAAAGCCCAAAGCGCTCTCCAAGGTGAGGGGCACATCACCATCGTCCAAATCCTCATCAGACGCGAAATAGGCCAAGCGCTCGGCCAGATCGGGCCGGCCCCAGCCACGCAGCACATCGCACACCTCGGCGATGGAGCCGAGGCTGGCGAGGGCGTCCGGGGCGATGGGGCGTTGTATGGCGGGAGGCATGACGGTCTCGTGGCCTTTGCGTTACGGTGGGATGTCTCCGGCCCAACCTCGTCTTAAACCGGAAGCCGCGGCCAGTTCTTCATTGGCCGAGTCGACCACGAGCGCCAGGACCTGCAACGTGGTCGCTCCGATACACTGTCCACTGTGATCGTGCCAGAAAGCTACCGGACACGTTCCGGTGGCTACCTGTCCGGTGGGTAAAGCGATGGAAAGTCGCGCTTCTCCCCGTGGACATCCCAGAGCACTGCCGTCAGCCAGATAATACAAGACCGGATTGCCCGTTGGTTGAATTTGCAGCGCTTCCAGCAGATCGGAGGGGAACGCAGAGTCCGACGCTCCAGTATCCACGAGCGCCGACACCGGCAGCATATCGCGGCCGTTTACATTGCCGATCATGACTTCTGTGTAAAATGTGCCCATAGCTTTCTCCGCGGTTCAATTTCGGCAGTTCCGGCACCCACTTCGGGCCGGCCCCAGCCACGCAGCACATCGCACACCTCGGCCACGGAACCGAGGCGGGCGAGGGCGTCCGGGGGCATGGGGCGTGAGGTGCATGTCATGGCGATGGTAGGTTGCCCAAGGGGTCGCCAAAGTTGCCGGCCAATCTCAAGGCACCTTCGACGTTGGTTTCCACAAAGCGGTAATTAATGGCTGATCGGAAAAATTCACGATACCCGGTAAAGTCGCCGCGTCGCTCAGACTCTGCCAAAGCATTGCCGATAGCGGCTACTGCAACGTCGTAGAGTGGCTTAAACCATTCGCCCACACTTGCGTTCAACACGTTTGACCGCTGAGGGCTGAAAAGGGCATCGACTTGTCCATAATGATCTTTCAGCAATTTGCCGATCACCCACACCAGATGAAACCTAGCGTACTCGAGCCAAGGATGGGATTCTCTGTCCGCGTTTACTTGTCGCCATATCTTGCGTTGAAGCACAGCCGGCAACAGCAATTGAGCGGCCGTCAGCGAGCCCGTATAAATGCGATCATAGCTAAATTCGCTTTCCCGAGCTATCGATGAGACGACGTCCTTGTTTAGGAAACTGCGGATCTTGTCTTTCGCCTCACC
This sequence comes from Dehalococcoidia bacterium, assembly GCA_965203985.1. Taxonomy (GTDB): domain Bacteria; phylum Chloroflexota; class Dehalococcoidia; order Lucifugimonadales; family UBA3495; genus Bin87. Next base: position 400,840 of record CBDBDS010000003.1, on the reverse strand, counting down.
AGGGTACCCGGCGAATGCAACCACAGCTTGGGCCACATCCTTTAGGTTCAATTGCCGGTAGCCACCGGCTGGATCGCGGTACGGCTCTTTGTCGTTTTGCCCGCCGAGCATCTTGCTCCACTCGCCGCGTTTAATTTGGTAGAACCACGGTGGGTTCATCAAATTGAACTCGCGCTGGAGTTTTATCTGCATGGCATCGTTCGAGGTGAAGTCCTCTGCGCGGAGCGCTGTTTGGCTGTTCGTGGTTTCCGCAATCTTGGGTGCGAAATGCTCTGGGCATTCAGTTAGTTTGACCGTAACTAACACGCTTGGGTCATCCGCAATAGCCGCACGAGCATCCCAAAGCGTTACAGTGGTCTGACAACCGTTGATGATCTGGAAATTCTGCACAACCAGATCTTGACCCGAAAGTCGCCACGAATCGCATATCGCGGTAATCCCATTGTTCAGCACATGGAAACGACCACGCTCGGTCTCGTCGAGCAAGGTCCGCTTAATCGCCCGGTTAACTTTGTTCCCTAGCGGGCCGCGCGGGTTCAGCCGGAAGATTTTGTAACGATGCCGAGCAAATACCTCGATGATCTGCGAAGCCGGAACAGTCATGGACAAGGTTCGATAATCCACGCCCGCGACGGCCTGATGGTACGATCCCTCAGGTAATTGAAACGTGAAATCGCATGTGGAAACCTCATCGCTTTCTTGCAGAGTCGAATGAAGTTCATACAGCTTCTCCAAGTCCCAATATTCCAAGGTAACGGGCACTTCGATTGGATTGCCTTGAATGGTGGCAGCAACCGTAAACGTGCTGCGTTCCTCCGCATGGGTACGCGTCGTCGGAGTCAACCGCCCGCTGGTAGCCCAAACCAGATTGATCGTGCACTGGACACCATGCGTAGACAACAGACTTACAATTTGGTCATGCAAGGCTTTGGTTTCTTCGTTTTTGCTGGCAGCAACTTCCGTGGGATTCAAAATGCGATTCGGAGCGTTCAGGAAAGCCGCTAAATCGGCCGGCCCGATCGACGTAGCCGGCAGCCGATGCTTACTCTGAAACAGGTGCACGACCAAATCGTCGTCCGATTGCGGTATGAAATAACCGTCTATCTCAAAATCGTCTGACCCATCGATTGCAGTGCATTCGACGATATCGTTGCCCTGCACGTCGTGGCCCCGAGCGAATATTGTAGCGAAGGCCCAGTGCCTGAATCCTCGATCTACATTGCCGCCGTAATATTCCTGGGCTGCCTCTTCAATGAACGGCAGGATGTGGTCGTAACGGTCTCGTGTCGCTTGTCGTCGGCTGGTCATCGTCAGTTCCCCAAGTGCAGCATTATCGTCTCGCCCCGGTACGGCAAATCGTCAATCCATTGCAGCAACGTTGCGCGTTCGGTTGCGTCCAAGTTCTTCTGTACGGCCCAATCGTCGGCGCGCCGGAGCAGCACGTCCCGGTCGAACTCGTAGAAGGCGTTGCCTTCCCAGACATCGCCCCAACCGGATTCATAGTCGAATGGGTCAAACTCGGTTCCCGTATCCGGGTCAACCATCAGGTCTTGCAGAAATCCGTACATTGGCGACCCCGGCCGCTCCAGGTACTCGATGGTTACCACTCCAATATCCAGTCCCATTGCCACTACCTCGCAAATCGGCGTGGCAATGGTTTAGCGGACCCGCACGCACCCCGTCAACGCCAGGGTGTCACCAATTCTGGATTCCGGTTTTCGCCGGAATGACGGGGGTAATTACGCCGGCACCAGCCCCAGGCTCCCCCGCACCGCTTCCACCATCTCGTTGAAGCGGGCGTCGTCCAGTACCGGCTTTGCGTCGCCGAGGCGGACGGTGGGGATGACGTCCACCCACGACTTGCAGCCGCCGTATTCCGGGATGAAGGGCGCCGTGGTTGCGCTTTCCATCTCGTACACGCGCAGCAGCATGATGGTCAGCGGCACCATGGGCTTCCAGTGCAGGCGCGACTGGGCGTAGGTATCGGTCCAGATGTGGTGCGGCGCCAGGTCTTCCACCTTGCCCTGCTGGTCGATCTCGATCAGCTCATGGACGCGGGCCCAATGGGTGAAAGTGACGGCGTCCTTGTCGTCCGGGTCGTCGGCCAGCAGTTGCCGCAGCGCGGGCTGGTGGCTGTCCTTGAGCAGGTCTTCCTTCTGGTGCAGGTAGGTGGGATACAGCAGGAACTCGGGATGCACCACGCGGAAGTCCTTGCTCTCCTCGTGGATGCCGCCCTTGCGCAGCATCATGATCTGGTCGCCGTCGGCCAGGGCCTTCACGGTGATCGCCCATTCTTTCAGGGCCAGTTGGCAGGTCGCGGGGGTGGTCATGGCCTCAACCTCCGGGGAAATTGCATGGATGGACAGGATATTCGGGATAGGTTTGGGCTGCCGGCTAGTGGCCGCGGCTGCAGAATTCGTCCCAGCTGGGCACGTCCTCGCCGGTGACGTACAGCCAGTAGTAGGCGCCGATGTCGCCCATGTACTTGAACTGCTTGCGCACGTCCTTGATGGTGGCCTCCAGGTCGCCGTGGGCGCGCAGGTAGTTGCGGATGTCGCCGCCGTACTCTTCCTCCAGCTCGATGAGCTTCTGGGCGTTGTGCACGGTGGCGACGATCTTCCGGCGGTTCCGGATGATGGCCGTGTCGGCGGCCAGCGTGTCGACGGCCGATTCATCCATGGCGGCCACTGCGGCAACGTCGAACCCCTGGAAACCGGACTGGAAGCCCGGCCACTTGGTGTTGACCACCTTCCAGGACATGCCGCTCTGGAACACGGCCTTGGTCATGACCTCCAGGTAGTCGTTCAGGCTCCGGGGTTCGATCTGCTCCGGCGCTTCGGGATGCTGCCGTTCCTCTGGGGTGGTCATAAAGTGCTCCTTAACGAAACAGCGTGAGCCGCGGGGGGTATACGGTTGGTCACCCCTACGCCGAAGCCGGCACGGAACCAGGGGCCGATGGGATGTCGATGCGGAGCAGCCGGCTCAGGTTGGCGGTGGTGACCTCCGCCACCTCTTCCACCGAGATGCCCTTTACGGTTGCCAGGCACTGGGCTACGTCGGCCAGGTGGCGCGGCTCCGTCCAGTTGTGGCGGTACTTCTTGAACGGCTGCGGGTAAGCGTCGGTTTCGAGCACGATGTTTTCCAGGGGAATATCCCGGGCGACCTCTCGCAACTCGGGCAGGCGGGTCAACGGACGCGCCAGCGATATGAAGAAACCGCAGTCGATGGCCTCGCGCGCCGTCTCGGCGTCCCCCTGGAAGTAATGCATGGCGCCGCCCACCAGGCCGGCGTTCTCCTCGCGCAGTACCTTGAACACCGCCGGATGCGACTCCCGAGAGTGGAAGATGATCGGCAACCCCAAACTCTTGGCCAGGTGGATGTGCGCGCGGAACACCTGGTCCTGTACCTCGTGGTCGGGAGACGTCGGCAGGTAGTCGAGACCCACCTCGGAGATGCAGACGACGCGCTGGTTGTCGCGGGCCAGAGACTCCAGCCGGCTGTACGCGTTATCGTCTACCGGATCATCGGCCTGCATGGGGTGAATGCCCACGCCGGCGTAGAACATCGGGTGCTCGTCCGCCAGCGCGATGCAACGCTCGGTCGACTCGATAGTGGTGCCGGCCAGCAGTATGTAGCCCACGCCGGCGTCGCTGGCCCGCTCCAGTATGCCGGCGATCTCCTCCGGCACGTATTGGTCAAGGTGAGTGTGGGCGTCGCAGTAGATGGGCGTGGTTGACATAAGAGTAGCCCCCGAGCGCCGGCGTGGCCGACTGCCTCTGCGCGAAGTATAGCATTTGACGGTTATACCGGCGCACGGCGGCTTACAATGGAAGCGGAGGCAACTCGGATTGCATCCGTCATCACGGGCGCCTGTCGCCGCGAGGAAGTCAGGAAATGGGAAGGTTCAACTGGGGCCGCGAAGGCCCGCCGGACGAAGCGTATTCCAGGGTCACCGAGCCCGAGCGGTTCCTGCCCTTGGTGGAATGGTCGTTGGACATGCTGTCTCAACTGGAGGCGGAATACGACGTTACGCGCGAAGAGGGCTATTACCTGGATCCGCAACTGGACCTAACACCTCCGTCCCGGCCGAGCGTGAGACTGACCCCCAAACAGGGGGCGTCCGCGCCCATCGTCGCAGCATTCAACAATTTGCCCGGAATCCGCGTCCGTTTCGGACATTATCTGATTGAACCGTTTCCCGATTGCGCCTGCGATGCGTGCGACGAATGCGCGGAGGGCGAGTTCCAAAATTTCAAGGAAACGGTGGAAGCCGTCGTGGCTGGCCACTTCCGGGAATGGTTCCGCTTGCTGCCCGACGGCAGCGGCCAAGTTGGACGCGAATTCTTCTCGGACGAGCTCCAATCGAAGGGTTGGTCACGCGTCGAGCCGGGGAGCGTTGTGGTCTATGGCGACGGGAAGGATCACGTTCTGGAGTGGCTGCCGTGGCCCCGGAGGACGGCGCAGCGGTGACTGCGGCTGCGTTAGGCGCGCTTCATCCGATCTGCCGTTATGCCATCACTGCCCCGGAGTGATCGAGCGGTTGCCGGGCCGACGGCTCTCCCCGTCGGCGCTTGCCTGGTTGGCGGCGGTCAGCGCCAGGGCGACCTCGGGAGTGAAGTCGTCGCCCAGGCCCCGGCCGAACACTGGCTCCAGCCCCGGCCGTGTAAACCGGAAGATCGCCCGCCCAACCAACTGCTTAATGTGGGCCCCGATGCCGCGGGCATCGACGCCACAATGCGTGCCGGCCGTTATCGAATCAGTGGTGACGGTCATCAGGCATACTCCAGTCCTCGTATATTTCGATGCTACGGTCGCAATGTTTCCTGGCGATTACAGATCGGTAACGCCCGTGGTGCGTGCGGAGTTTGACCGCCGTTGACAGAAACACCGCCCTGGTCTACGATGATTGTTGACCTTAACGGTCGGGAATTATTAGAACCATCCGCCGGCAAGCCGCTATCACCGCCGGACGGGGAGGAAGTGGGCCCAATGACCACCCAGGCTCAGCGCGTGATTTCCCGGGACACGACGTCCGAGGAACTCGACTCCGATTACCAGTGGGGATTCACCATCGACATCGAGCAGGAGGCCATCCCCAAGGGCCTCAGCGAAGACGTGGTGCGCCTGATTGCGGCCAAGAAAAACGAGCCGGAATGGATGCTGGACTGGCGGCTTCGGGCCTTCCAGTTCTGGTCACGGCAGAACTATGAAGAGCCGAAGTGGGCCAACGTCCATTACCCTCCCATCGACTTCCAGGACATGCACTACTATGCCGCGCCCAAGTCCGCCGAGGACGGCCCCAAGAGCCTGGACGAGGTTGACCCCGAGGTGCTGGAAGCTTTCGACAAGCTGGGCATCCCCCTGGAAGAGCAGGCCCGGCTCGCCGGCGTCGCTGTGGACGCCGTGCTGGACAGCGTCTCAGTAGCCACCACCTACCAGGAACAGCTGGAAAAGGCCGGCGTCATCTTCTGCTCCATGAGCGAGGCCATTCAGAACCACCCCGACTTGGTGCAGAAGTACCTCGGTTCGGTGGTTCCCTACGCCGACAACTTCTACGCGACGCTTAACTCCGCTGTGTTCTCCGACGGTTCCTTCGCGTATATCCCGCCCGGAGTGCGCTGCCCCATCGAGTTGATGACCTACTTCCGCATCAACCAAGCCGACAGCGGGCAGTTTGAGCGCACCCTCATCGTCGCCGACGAAGGGTCGTACGTCAGCTACCTGGAAGGCTGCACGGCGCCCATGCGGAAGTCCAACCAGTTGCACGCCGCCGTGGTCGAGCTGGTTGCCATGGAAGGCGCGGAGATCAAGTACAGCACCCTGCAGAACTGGTACCCCGGCGACCGCAACGGTGAGGGCGGGGTGTACAACTTCGTTACCAAGCGGGGCAAGTGTGCCGGCGCAAACTCCAAGATTTCCTGGACACAGGTCGAAACCGGTTCCGCCATCACCTGGAAATACCCCAGCGTTATTCTCCAGGGCGACAACTCCGTGGGCGAGTTCTACTCCGTGGCGCTGGTGAACAACTGGCAGCAGGCCGACACCGGAACCAAGATGATCCACATGGGCAAGAACACCCGCAGCACCATCGTCGCCAAGGGAATATCCGCCGGGCAGGGTGAGCAGACCTATCGCGGCCTGGTGAAGATCAATCCTTCCGCCCACGGAGCGCGGAATTTCACCCAGTGCGACTCGCTGCTGGTGGGCGACAAGTGCGGCGCGCACACCGTGCCGTACATCGAGGTCAAGAACCCGAGCGCCCAGATGGAGCACGAAGCCACTACCTCCAAGGTGTCCGACGACCAGCTTTTCTACCTCCAGCAAAGGGGCATCGGCGTCGAAGACGCGCACTTCATGATCATCAACGGGTTCTGCCGAGGCATTTTCCAGGAACTCCCCTTCGAGTTCGCCATGGAGGCCTCGCAGTTGCTCAAGGTCAGCCTGGAAGGAACGGTGGGTTAGTACCGCTCGGCCTCCCAGGTCTCCCATTCCCCTCCGAACACAAGGACTCTCAACATAAACATGACCACCGCCCACGAAACTCTGTCGCCTATTCTCGAGGTCAAGGACCTCCAGGTTTCCATTGACGATCAGGAAATTCTTCGCGGCGTGAACCTCGCGGTACGTCCCGGCGAAGTGCACGCGATCATGGGGCCCAACGGCTCCGGCAAGAGCACCCTGGCCAACACCCTTGCCGGCCGCCCGGAATACACCGTGACTGGCGGTACCGCCACCTACAAGGGCATGGACTTGCTGGACATGGAACCGGAGGACCGAGCCCGCGAAGGCGTGTTCCTGGCCTTCCAGTATCCGGTCGAGCTTCCGGGCGTTCGCGCGTGGCAATTTCTCAAGGCCGCGGTGGATGCCAAGCGGGTCCACCTGGGCGAGGAAGAAATGGGCGCCCGCGAATTCGACCGCCTTTTGCGCAGCAAGGTAGCCGAGGTGGAAATAGATCCGGAACTCGTCCGGCGATCCGTCAACGAGGGTTTTTCCGGCGGCGAGAAAAAGCGCAACGAAGTGCTGCAAATGGCGCTGCTGGAGCCCACCCTGTCCCTGCTGGACGAAACTGACTCCGGGCTGGACATCGACGCCCTGCGCATCGTAGCGGACGGTGTGAACCGGCTGCGTAGGCCGGACAACGCGGCGGTCGTGGTGACCCACTACCAGCGCATCCTGAATTACATAACACCGGACCGAGTGCACGTGCTCGTGGACGGCCGCATCGTCCTCAGCGGCGGCCCGGAACTGGCCGAGCAGCTGGAGGCCCGCGGCTACGACTGGGTGCGCGAGGAGGCGGAGCAAGATTGATGGCTTATTGGGTGTACGAAAACCATCCCACCGACAGAGCGACAGTTCACAAGGCCGCGTGCGGCAATTGTAGAAATGGAGCCGGAAAGCACGGGGTAGGTCGAGTCCCCACAGGCCAATGGCACGGCCCATATGAGGACGTTATTGAAGCACGGGCAAGGGCCAATAGTACTGGGCGCGCCGAGGTGCGGGATTGTAAATCCTGTGCCCTATAGCGAGAGTGATGAATGACGACGCCGGCTAACCTATACCCGTCTGTCTTGACCGATGCGGATTGGCGGCAGCTTTCCCTGCAAACGCAAGAATACGCCGCCACCAGCCCCGTACTGTTGCGGAAAGCCCACGCCTGCGTGAGCAAAGGCGAGTTGCTGCAAGTTTGCGTCTATGGTTGGGGCGCCGCCGAGGACATCACGAAAGCCGTTGCCGAAAACTGGAAAGAGTACGGGGTGGAATGCAGGCGTCCACAAGATTTGCGGGCGTTGGTCAATTCACTGTCGGTAACAGACCCGGAAGTTATCAAAGCCGTTGACAATTGGAAATCCGACTACGATGAACTTGGCGAGCAACGCAGCCGGCAAGCACTGAATGACCGACTGGGCGCGCTGGGTTGGGACTGGAGCGAGTTTTTGACTAGCGGATTCTACGCTGCTACGGACCTGCTGGAGAGATTTTACGAAAGCAGAGCTAACGAGTTCATCGTAAAAAACGACCTGAAGCGGGTCGAGCAGTTTGTGGCGCAAATGCAAGTCTGGCTTCGTCAGCCCTGCCCGCCCGACGGCTTTCAGCAGTTTCACAACCAGTAAAGACGCATCGCGCCTCACGCATCAGAGAAACCATGACTACCATTGCACCCGCGTCCGTCGCGGAAACCTACCCCCACTACGCCGCCGCGTATACCGCGCAGCGGGCCGGCAACTCCCCGGTTATCCAGGAACTGCGGCAGCGCGGTTGGGAAGCGTTCAACCGCTTGGGATTGCCCACCGCCAGGCGCGGCAATGAGCCCTGGAAGTACACGAACGCCGGCCCCATCGCCCGGGAAAACTTCGCGTATGCCGACCTCGCCTCTAACAGAGTGACCGAGCCGACCCAGGCGGAGGTGCAGGCCGTCGCGCCGTGGCAACCCGACTGGCGCACCCTGGTGATCGTGGACGGAGCCTTCGCTCCGGGCCTGTCAGACGGAAACGCTGATGGTGCGGGCATAGCCACCGGCCTGGCCGACGCGCTGCAATCCGATCCCGAACTGGGCGATAAGACCTTGGGCTGCCTGGCGACCCCGGAAGACGATGGATTCACCGCTCTTAATACCGCCTTTCTGGGTGATGGCGTTGCAATCTCGGTGCCGGCGGGAGCGGACGCCGGTGTCATCAACGTCGTGTATCTCACCACTGGTCGTGGTCAGCCCCGAGCCACCCACCCGCGCCTCGTAATATCTGCGGCTCCCAATTCCCGTGCCACCGTCATCGAAACTTTCGTCGGTCCTGACGTGCGCTACCTGACCAACACCGTCATGGAAGCCTCGGTGGGCGAGGGAGCGAGTGTCGAGCACTATCGTCTGCTGCTCGAGGGTCAGGAGGCCTACCACGTCGGCGTGAGCCGGGTTCTGCAGCAAAAGGACTCGACGTTCTCCTCGGTGGCCATCGCTCACGGAGCCGCCCTGGGCCGCAACGATTTCGGCGTCACCATCGCCGGAACCGGCGCCGAATGCACCCTCAACGGCCTGTACCTCACCACCGGCAGCCAGCACATCGACAACTACCTCAACATCGACCACGCGGAGCCCTACGGCACCAGCCGGCTCTTCTACAAGGGCATCCTGGACGGACGCTCCCGGGCAGTGTTCGGCGGCAACGTCACCGTGCGCAAGGACGCGCAAAAGACCGACGCCCAGCAAACCGACAAGAACCTGCTCCTGTCCGAGGAAGCCGAGGTGGACAGCAAGCCCAGCCTGCTCATCTACGCCGACGACGTGAAATGCGGACACGGCGCGACCGCGGGCCACATCGACGCCGACACGGTGTTCTACATGCGCAGCCGGGGCCTCGATCTACCCACCGCCAGCCGCATCCTGATCCACGCCTTCGCCAGCGAAATCATCGACACGGTGGCCCTGGAACCGTTGCGGGAATATCTCGACGAACGGTTCCGTAACGCCATCCCTTCCGCCAACATCGCCCTGCCCATCGGAGGCCGCTCGTGACCGCTGCCACTGGGAACGTTCACGTATCCCCTTCCGGACCGCTGACCGGCGACGACGTCGCCCGCATCCGACAGGACTTCCCGGTCCTGGATCAGCTTATCAACGGCAAGCCCCTGGTCTACCTGGACAACGCGGCCACCACGCAAAAGCCCCGGGCAGTCATCGACGCCATCAGCAACTACTATCTGCACAACAATTCCAACGTGCACCGCGGCGTGCATACCCTGAGCCAAAGGGCCACCGACGACTACGAAGCCGGGCGTGAGGCGGTTCGCCGGTTCATCAACGCGCCCGACGCCTCGGAGATCATCTACGTGCGGGGCACGACCGAGGGGCTGAACCTGGTCGCCAGCAGCTACGGGCGCAAGTTCTTCAAGGCTGGGGATGAGGTCATTATCACCGGCATGGAGCACCACTCCAACATTGTGCCCTGGCAGATTTTGGGCAAGGAAATCGGCATTCGCCTGCGGGTCATTCCCTTCACGGACCAGGGCGAGTTGCTGATGGACGAGTACGAGAGCATGTTGAACGATCGCACCCGCCTGGTATCCGTGGTGCATCAATCCAACGCGCTGGGAACGATCAATCCGATACCTTCGATGGTCGAATTGGCCCACGCCCGGGGCATTCCGGTCATGGTCGACGCCGCCCAATCTATCCCGCACCTGCCCGTCGACGTGCAGGCTCTCGGCGCGGATTTCCTGACTTTCTCCGGCCACAAGATGTACGGGCCCACCGGCATCGGTGTGCTGTGGGGTCGCACGGATTTGCTCAACGACATGCCTCCGTATCAATCCGGCGGCGAGATGATCCGCTCGGTGACCTTTGAGGAAACCATTTACAACGTCATCCCGCACAAGTTCGAAGCCGGCACCCCGGACATCGCCGGAGCCATCGGGCTCGGCGCGGCCGTGGAGTACCTGGAAGCCATCGGGATGGACCGCATCGCCGCCTATGAGCAGGCGCTGATGCGCTACGGCGCCGAGCGGCTCGGCGAGACCGATGGCGTGAGGCTCATCGGCACCGCGGAAAACCGGGGCGGGGTCCTGTCGTTCTTCATGGAAGCCGCCCACGCCCACGACATCGGCACCATCCTGGACGCCGAGGGCATCGCCGTGCGTACCGGCCACCACTGCGCGCAGCCGGTGATGGCTCGCTATGAGATCCCGGCTACCGTGCGCGCCTCGCTGTCTTTCTACAACACTACCGAGGAAATTGACGCCCTGATCAAAGGCATTGATCGGGTCATTGAGGTTTTCGGCTGATGGCATCCGACCTTAGCGATCTCTACCAGGAAATCCTTCTCGAACACAACCGGCGCCCCCGGAATTTCCGTACCCTCGAGGATGCCACCCACCACGCGGACGGGTTCAATCCGTTGTGCGGCGACGAAATATCGCTGCAACTCCGCGTCGATGAGGAGACCGTCGGCGACGTGGGTTTCCAGGGACATGGCTGCGCCATCAGCCGGGCTTCCGCGTCCCTTTTGACCCAAGCGGTGAAAGGGGCTTCGACCTCCGATGCCATGGCCATGTTCGACGAGTTTCATCGCATGCTCACCGAGCCCGACGCCGAGCTCGACTACGACCTGCTGGGTGACTTGGAAATGCTCGCCGGGGTGATCGCGTATCCCACGCGCATCAAGTGCGCCATCCTGGCCTGGCACACCCTGAAAGCGGCAATGGACGGCGAGGGCATCGCCACAACCGAGTAGCTATCCCCTGGGCGCCCCGATGGCTTCCCTGCCCGACAATCCCGACGCGCTCTACGGCGACGTCATCATGGATCACTACCGTAGCCCGCGGCATCGCGCGCCTTTGTCCGACGCCGACGTCGAAACCGAAGAGTTCAATCCCTTCTGCGGGGACCGGGCCACGCTGCAACTGCGCCTCAGTCACGCGGACGGGAACTTGGCCTCAATCCAGGACGTGAGCGCCCTGGCGGAGGGCTGCAGCATCATTCAGGCTTCGGCATCGCTATTGGCCGACAACCTGCAAGGCCGCACCTTGGAGCAAGCCGCTGATCTGTCCCAGTTGTTCCGGGACCTGATGCAGGGCAAGCCGCTGCCGCCGGTGGCTTTGTCCGAGCTCGGCGAGCTGGAAGCCCTGGAAATCGTCCGCCAGTACCCGGTTCGCGTCAAGTGCGCCCTGTTGCCCTGGGTCGCCCTGGAAGAAGGGCTGCGTCGGTTGAGCCGGAAAAACGCGGCAAACCGCTAGCTGCCCGGCGGTGGGCGGGAAGCCGGCCTCACTTGCCTTGCAACCCTCGCAGGTAGGCGATGTGCCCAACGTGCTGGTACATCTCGCCGATGATCTGACGGAACATCGCGCCCAGCGACATCTCCGGCCGCCGCTCCCTCGGGACACGCTCCATATCCTCCGGGGTCAGCGTGTCCAGATATGCCAGCGTGGCCTGCCGAACCGCCGCGCGATAGCGTAGAAATTCGCTCAGGTCCAATGCGGGGAAGTTGTTCACCTGCTCGGCAGTATGGCCAAAGCCATTGTCCCGGGTGGGCAGGCCAAACTTTTCGTGCCAACCCTCCGTCTCCCACAATTCCGTCTGGAACTGGGCGAAGAACTGGACCCACATGTCCTCGACCCGGACCATGTGCCAGAGGATCCAACCGATTGAGTTGGCGTCGGCCGCCGGCTGCCAAACGAGTTCCTCCGGACCCAACCCATCCAGGGCGTCCATCAGGAAGCCGTTTTCCTTGTCGAGAGCATCGACGATGAATTCGTTCAGAGTCATGGCATGATCTCCCTGGCGATCAGGCGGCCGCCGGCGTCGGGACGCGGGCTCCCATCTCACGGTCCAGCAGCAGCAACGCGTCGCTGCGTCCGGCCACTTTGTCCAGGGAGGCAATCACGTCACGGGCCGTTTTCTCTTCCTCCACCTGCTCGTTCACAAACCATTGCAGCATCACCTGGCTGGCGAAATCGGCAGATTCGGCGGCCACGGCGTAGAGTTCATTGATCAGCCGCGACACCTGCTGTTCGTGTTGCAGCGTTTGGTGCATCACTTCTTCGACGGAGGCAAACTCGATCGGCGGCTGCTCTATGGGCAGCAGCGTAACCCTGCCGTCCCGGTCTTCCAGGTAAGTCAGCAGGCGCATGGCGTGGTCGTACTCTTCCTGACTCTGGATGCGCATCCAGTGAGCGAAACCGGGCAGGTCGATGGAGTCACAGTAGGTGGACATCGACAGGTAAAGATACGACGAGTAGAACTCGGCGTTGATGTGGTGGTTGAACGCTTCCTGCAAGGCGGTGCTGACGGCCATTTTGGTTCTCCGCGTGTGTATCTCTAGAAAAACGAAACCCCGGTCGTTGTGCGCGACCGATCAGTCGTGGAGGAATCCCAGGACGGTGTCAAAGAACGCGTCCGGTCGCTCCAACTGCGGAATGTGCCCGCACTCCGGGATCACGGTCAAGGTGGCGTTGGGCAGCAGGTCGCGGAAGGCCTCCCCGTACTCTGGAGGTATCACCTGGTCGGAGTCGCCCCAGACGATCAGGGTGGGCATCACGATGCGATGGGCCCGCTTGGTCAGCCCGCGTTCGGGTATCGGCCAGGTGAACTTGGCGACCGATTGCAGGGTCTGGATGCGGTCCAGCGTATGTTCCAGCCGTGCCTCGGGCTCTGTGGGTTGCGCGACGTAGGCGTGAGCCAGTTCACCTTCCGAGTCGTGCCACAGCATCTCGCGGCGTTCGTCGGGGGTCAGGATGAAAAAGTCCGCCACCGGATTGTCCTCCAACCACAATCCCAGCGAGTTCACCAGTACCAGCCGGGATATCCGGTCGGGACGATGCGCCGCCAATTCGGCCGCGCAGAAACCGCCATACGAATGCCCGACCAGGTGGCAGCGCTCGATCCCCAGGGCATCGAGGAACTCTTCGAAAAACTGCACCAGGTCCCAGAGGTCGTCCAGGTGGTTGAGCCCGGTGGAATTCGCGACGCCGGGATGCGCCGGCGCGTAAACGTGGTAGTCCTCGGCCAGTCGGTCCAGAAAATCCGGCCACCCGACGTACCCGCCGGCTCCGTGCAGATAGATCAGCGCGTCGCCGGAACCGCCTTCCGCGACCTGGACGTTGAACATCCCACCGCGGACGGACACCATACGCTCCGTGTGAGCAACCATTGGTGAAACACCTCAACCGCTAATTATGCTTCGTAGAAGGTCGGCAATCGGATTCCAAACCGCCCGCATTCGCCGCGCGGGCGGATTGCAATGGATTCCGTATACCGTGCGGCTAATACCATACCATAACCACTTGCATCGCCTATTGCGAGCGGAGAATGCTGGCTACCGGCGGCAGGATCGATCCCCGCGGCGCGTTGACGCACATCAATACTTGCGGCACAATGATTCGCGCCATGAAACTCCATGAGTATCAAGCCAAGGCAATATTCGCCCGCTACGGTATTGCGGTGCCCGATGGTAGTTTGGCGCACACCGCGGACCAAGCGGCCGCCGTCGCCGCAACCTTCGGCGGCCGGGCCGCCGTCAAAGCTCAGGTTCACGCCGGTGGCCGTGGCTTGGCCGGCGGTGTCAAAGTCGTTGGCAGCCCCGATGAAGCCGGCAGCTTTGCCGCCGGCCTGCTGGGTTCCCGATTGGTCACCAACCAGACTGACGCCGGCGGCGTGCCGGTAGAATCCGTACTGGTCGAGGCGTTGGCGGACATCGACAGCGAGATGTACGTGGCGGTGACCATGGACCGGGACCACCGGGGCCCCGTGGTGATAGCCAGCGCCGGCGGTGGAACGTCCATCGAACAGCTGGCGGCGGAGAACCCGGACGCCATCATCACCGAACCGGTCGACCCCGTCCTCGGGTTGATGCCGTACCAGTGTCGACGGATGGCAACGCGCCTCGGTTTGAGCGGTTCCGCGCAGCGCGACGCCGCCGGCGTGCTCGCCACTCTCTACCGCATCTTCGTGGAACACGATTGCTCCCTGGTCGAAGTGAACCCGCTCATCGTCACCGGTGACGGCTCGATCATGGCCCTGGACGCCAAGATGGACGTGGAGGACGATGCGCTGTTTCGCCACGCGGATCTGCAGCAGTTGCGCGACCGCAACCAGGAAGACCCCCTGGAAGCCGAGGCCGCTGACGACGACATCGCCTACGTGAGCCTCGATGGCTCCGTGGGCTGCCTGGTCAACGGCGCCGGCCTGGCCATGGCCACGTTGGACGTGGCCAACGCCGCGGGCGCAGCCCCCGCCAACTTCCTTGACGTCGGCGGAGGCGCCACCGACGAAAAGGTAGCCAAAGCAGTGGGCATCATCCTCTCCGACCCCAAGGTTGACCGTGTGCTGGTCAACGTATTCGGTGGCATACTGCGCTGCGACGTAGCAGCCCGTGGCATCACCATGGCCTACGAGGAACACCAGGCGCAACAACCGCTGATCGTGCGCATGCTGGGCACCAACCTGGAAGAGGGCAAATCCATCCTCGCCGGCTCGGGCCTCAACGTCACTTTCGCCGATACGCTGACGGAAGTTACCGCGGCGCTTTCGGCCACCCAACCCGGCGCGTAGGCTCATGGGGATTCTGCTCAACGAACAGTCCCGCGTGTTGGTGCAGGGCATCACCGGCCGCGAGGGCAGTTTCCATGCGCGAGCCTGCAAGGACTACGGAACCCGGCTCGTGGCGGGCGTGACGCCCGGCCGGGGCGGACGATTGTTCGACGACGCGGTGCCCGTATTCGACTCGGTGGAGGAAGCCGTTGACGCGACGCAGGCCAACGTGTCGCTCATCTTCGTGCCCCCGCCCTTCGCGCCGGATGCAATCGCCGAGTCGGTAGACGCTGGCATACCGTTGATCGCCTGCATCACGGAGGGAATACCGGTGCACGACATGGTTGGCCTGTACCGGTACGTGCAGGCGAACCCGGCCCGCCTGATCGGCCCCAACTGCCCGGGGATGATCAACCCCGGAGCCCGTTGCAAGGTGGGCATTATGCCCGGCAACATCCACATGCCGGGACGTGTCGGCGTCGTATCTCGCAGCGGCACCTTGACCTATGAAGCCGTGGGCCAACTCACCGGGCAGGGCATCGGCCAATCGTCGTGCGTCGGCATCGGCGGCGACCCGATAATTGGCAGCAGCTTCATCGACATCCTCCGCCTTTACAACGATGATCCCGATACCGACCTCGTGGTGTTCATCGGTGAAATCGGCGGCAACATGGAGCAACAGGCCGCCGAGTTCATTGGGTCGTCCGAGTTCACGAAGCCGGTGTGTTCACTGATCGTGGGCGCCACCGCGCCTTCGGGCAAACGCATGGGCCACGCCGGAGCGATCATCACCGGCGAGTCGGCCACCGCGGAGTCCAAAATCCGCGCCTTGGAACGGGCTGGGGCGCGCATAATTCCCACACCGGCGGATATCGGCCAAACGGTTGCCGCGGCTCTCGTGGAAAGTGGCCTCGGCGCCTAGCGCCGGCGGTATCCCCAGTCACCCCATACCTCCCGTTCCAGTTGACGACGACACCGATCCGTCCTCGAACCCCAGGGTACGTCAAACCGGCTATCGATCTTTCGAACCGACGATTTCGTGTCGGCCGGCGTGCTTGACGCTCGCCAACTCGCCGTGTACGATACGGGCGCCAAAGGTATCATTTCCTGTCCATTACTGATGTCCCGATGCGGACCGACTTTGGCGTGCCGGCGACCGGTTTGCGATGATGGCCGGCATAACTCCCAATCAGGCAAGACCGCATGGTTCCGGCAAGAGGACCGCGATTGTTCGACAGGACCCGCAAAGTGATCCTGATCGCCACGTGGCGTAGGATGGGCAGCGATCCGTATGCCCACTAAGTACATCTTCGTGACCGGGGGAGTGGTCAGCTCCATCGGCAAAGGGATCTGCGTCGCTTCGATTGGGCGCATCTTGAAAAGCCAGGGTCTCTCAGTAACCGTCATCAAACTGGACCCCTACCTCAACGTTGACCCGGGGACCATGTCCCCGTACCAGCACGGCGAGGTCTTCGTAACCAAGGACGGCGGCGAGACAGACCTGGACCTTGGACATTACGAGAGGTTTATCGACGTAGAGTTGACCCGGGACAGCAACGTGACTGCCGGGCAGACTTACCTCGAACTGATCACCCGGGAGCGGCGCGGCGACTTCCTCGGCGGCACCATCCAGACCGTGCCCCACCTGACCAACGAAATCAAGGACCGGCTCATCAGCCTGGCGGAAAAATCCAACGCCGACGTCGTTGTCGTCGAGGTCGGCGGCACCGTGGGAGACATCGAGGGACTGCCCTTCCTCGAGGCCATACGGCAGATGCGAAACACCGTGGGGCGCAACAATGTCTTTTACATGCATCTGACCCTGCTCCCCTACATCTCGGCCTCCGAAGAGTTGAAAACCAAGCCGACCCAGCACAGCGTAAAAGAATTGCGGAGCATAGGAATCCAGCCCGACGCGCTGGTGTGCCGCTCCGACGCCGATGTCACCACCGGCATCCGGGAAAAGCTGTCTCTGTTCTGCGACGTAGCCACCGAAGCCGTGTTCCCCATGCCCACGGTGAACAACGTTTACGAAGTGCCGCTGGTCATGGACCATTTTGGCGTGGGGCGCTGCCTTTCGGAATCCCTGGGTTTGAACGGTGAAACCCACCTGGACGCTTGGAGCACTCTCGTCGACCAGATGAACGGCGCCACCGGCGCGGTTCCCATCGCCGTGGTGGGCAAATACGTGGAATATCCCGACTCCTACATGTCAGTGCGCGAAGCATTGCGCCACGCCGCCGCGTCCTGCGGATTGCGGGCGGACGTGCGCTGGGTTCACTCGGAAGCCGTCGAGCGAGACGGGCCGGATGCCCACTTGAGCGACGTCTCCGCCATCGTGGTGCCGGGCGGATTCGGCCCCCGGGGGGTCGAGGGGATGATCGACACCAGCCGATATGCCAGGAACAAGCAGGTGCCGTACCTGGGTCTGTGCCTGGGCATGCAGGTCATGGTCATCGACTGGGCGCGCGACGTCACCGGCCTCAAGCACGCCAACTCGTCGGAGCTCGACCCCGACTGCGAGCATCCGGTAATCGACATAATGCACGGGCAGCGCAGCATCACCGATCTCGGCGGCACCATGCGCCTGGGCCACTACCCGTGCCGACCTCAAAGCAACACCCGGACCGCCGCAGCCTACGCCCGACCCGAAATCAGGGAGCGTCATCGGCACCGATACGAGGTGAACAACACCTATCGGGAGACGCTCGAAGCATCGGGGATGGTCATGAGCGGCCTGTCTCCCGACGGCGAATTGGTCGAAGCCACCGAAGTGCCGGACCATCCTTTTATGGTCGGCGTGCAGTTCCATCCCGAGTTCCAGTCGCGGCCCAACCGGCCCCATCCCCTGTTCAGCGCGCTCATCGAACAGGCCCACCAGACGGTACGAGAAGGAAGACAATTACCTTTCCGGCGATCCGGCGGATGGTCATTCTCCGCGCACTGACTGCGCGATTCGACCAAAATCCGGCAATTTAAAACGCAATCCACGTTCCGGCGCGGGCCGGTTCTTTGACTCCGAAACCTAAATCCCGGCGCGGCGCCGAACGCTCCGGCGACCGTTCACCCGCGACAGCGGTCAACCGCCGGGCCCGCATCGGCAGAAAGACTTTCTCCCGGGCACGAGGAGGATGCAACATGAAACTGTTTTTGGACACGGCCAACATCGACGAGATTCGCATGGGCGCCGAACTTGGCGTTATTTCCGGGGTCACCACCAACCCGTCCCTGGCCGCCAAGGAAGGCATCGGCGGCGCGGCCGGATACCGGGCCGCGGTCCAGGAAATCGCGGACATCATCGACGGCCCGATCTCCGTTGAAGTGGTCAGCACCGACGCCCCGGGCATGATCGCCGAGGGGCGGGACATAGCGGAATGGATCCCCAATCCCTGGGTAAAAATCCCCAGCACCGAGGAAGGTTTCAAAGCCATCAGCGTGCTGGCACGGGATGGCATACAGATCAACCAGACCCTGGTTTTCACCGTCAATCAGGCGCTGCTCGGGGCCAACGCCGGGAGCACCGTGGTCAGCCCCTTCGTGGGACGCCTCGACGACATCGGCCAGGACGGCATGGCCCTGATCCAGGACATCGTCGCCGTCTACCGCCAGCAGGCCGTGGAAACTAAGGTCATGGCCGCCAGCATACGGGGCGCCCGGCATTGCGTGACCGCTGCTGCCGCCGGCGCCGATATCGCCACCATACCCTACAACGTATTGACCCAAATGATAAAACACCCCCTCACCGACGCCGGCCTGTCGCGATTCCTGCAGGACTGGCAGCAAGCTTCCGGAGGCTGACAAAATGGTCCGCGCCCGCACTGGCACCTCGACCGCTCCCCGACGACGCCGGCGCCCACCGGCTAACGACGATGCCGGCGTCGCGCTGGCGGATCCCGTTCCCGCTGACGACGCCGCGGACGGAGGCCAGCCGTATTCCAACGGTTCTCAACCCGGACGCTACGTCGACGTCGCCGAACTCAGCACCATGTCCCACGAGGAACTCCTTGAGCTGGCGCCCGACGTAGGGCTCAAGGACGACGGGTCCCTGGCTGACCTGGGCCGGGACGCCCTGCTGAACCGCGTCCGACATTCCGCCGCCAACCGCAACCTGTTGTCCGCCTCCGGCATCCTCGAGGTGATGGACGCCGGGCACGGACTGCTGCGCTCGTTGCAGTACCCGCCGGTGTCGGGCGACGTGTTCGTCGGGCAGTCGCAGATCCGCAGGTTCAATCTCAAGACCGGCGACACCGTGACCGGGTTGGTGCGGCCCCCGAAAGAAGGGGAGCGCCGTTACGGCCTCACCCGCGCCACCAGCATCAACCTGCTGGATCCCGAGGAGCAGAAGCCGGCCTCCCGTCGGATCTTCGAATCGCTGACGCCCATCTTTCCCGACGACCATATCGTCCTCGAACACCCGCAGGGTGGGCTGTCCTCGCGCATGATCGACCTGTTCGCGCCCATCGGATTGGGCCAGCGCGGCCTGGTAGTGTCTCCGCCCAAGGCCGGCAAGACCACGGTCCTGCGCCAAATCGCGGCGGCCATCACCGAGAACCGGCCCGAGGTGATCCTGATGGTGGTGCTCATCGGCGAGCGCCCGGAAGAAGTCACCGAGATGCGCCGCGCGGTCAAGGGCGACGTGTTCGCATCGACTTTCGACGAGTCGGTCGAAGAGCAATGCCGGGTCGCGGAACTGGCCGTTGAACGCGCCAAGCGCATGACCGAATCCGGCCGCGACGTCGTGATCCTGCTGGACAGCATCACCCGGCTCACCCGCGCCTACAACCTGGCCCTGCCCACCTCCGGGCGCACGCTGTCCGGCGGTATCGACCCGGCCGCGCTGTATCCGGCCAAGCGGTTCATCGGCGCCGCCCGCAACCTCGAAGAGGGCGGCTCCCTTACCATAATCGCCACTTGCCTCCTCGACACCGGCAGCCGCATGGACGAGGTGATCTACGAGGAGTTCAAGGGCACCGGCAACATGGAATTGCACCTGGACCGCCGCCTCGCCGACCAGCGCTACTTCCCCGCCATCGACGTGGTGCGCAGCGGCACCCGCCGGGAGGAACTGCTCTACGACCAAGAAGCCATGCCCCAGATCTGGCTGCTGCGCCGCATGGTAACGCTGGCCTCCGGCGGCGACCAGGCCAACATGGGCGATGCCACCAAGCGCGTTCTCGAACGCCTGGCCCGCACCCGCAGCAACAGCGAGTTCCTCACCAACCTGACCAAGGACTCCTAGGGCATGTCGTCAAATTATCCCGTCATTCCGGCGAAAGCCGGAATCCAAGCGCGCTTGTAACCAGGCGCGCGCCCGTTAGATAACGATCCTGGATTCCCGCTTGCGCGGGAATGACGAAAAACACACTCGACGACACACTCTAGCGGCGACGGGAAATCGGCCCGGAAGCTCAGGAGGCGGGTTTCAAGCCCGCCTCCTTTTTTGACCTTATGCTTCAGGGGCCGGTTCGCCTCCGCCGTTTCCGCCTCCGCCTCGCCGCATCACCAGGGTAACCACTGCTCCGGC
The DNA here is from genome assembly GCA_965203985.1 of Dehalococcoidia bacterium. Taxonomy (GTDB): domain Bacteria; phylum Chloroflexota; class Dehalococcoidia; order Lucifugimonadales; family UBA3495; genus Bin87. The sequence continues at coordinate 380,303 of CBDBDS010000003.1, read as the reverse complement.
GACGGCCAGGATGGCCACCACCACGATCGCTATCAGCGCGATGGCCAGGCCGCTCAGGCCCCCGCCGCTCGGTTCCTCTTCAACCACCGGCCGGTCACGGGTCTCGCTTTCTCCGGTTGCCACCGCCGCGACAATGGTGGCGGTCAGGGCTCCTTGGTCGATGGTCGGAGGCGGCGGAATCGGTGTAGCCGTGGGTTCCGGGGTCGCCGTGGGTTCAGGCGTCGGTGTCGGCGTCGGCGTCGGCGGAACCGGCGTGGGAGTGGGCGCCGGGTTCTGTATGATGACCCGTGCGGACGACGTTCCGACGGCGTACCCCTCCGCGGGCAAGATTTTCACTGTCAGCGAACCGGAATCGCTATCCGTGCTCTCCGATGTCGCTACGGAGTACTCGCACGCGCTGCCATCGGTGATCACGCACTCGCCACTGTCGTCGGGTGCGAAACCTCCGTCGGTCTCGTGGGTCAGCTTGACGGTCACGGTTGCGGTATGCGAAAGGGTGATGCGGAACCCGGCCGGTTCGCCGGCCACGATGGACCGGGTGTTCGGCGCCGGTTCAATGCTGGCGACCAGTTGCTCGGTGGCCCCGGTTGCCGGGCTTGACCATGCGCCCGTCCCCACATCGTTGATGGCGCGCACCCGCACCTGGTACTCGGCGCCCTGGGCCAGGCCGGTGATGGTATGACTAGTGCCGGCACCGGTGCCGGCACCAGTGTAATTTCCGTCCCCGGAGACGAGGTACTCAACGTCGTAGTGCGTGACGCGACTGCCGCCGTCGTAGGCCGGTTCTTCCCAGGCTACGGTGAGACCGAAAGGTCCGTCAGGGTCAACCGCGCGGACGGTCGGAGCATCGGGGGGAAAAGTGGGCTTCACATACCGCTGCGGCAACAGGGTCACGGTTTCGGCCACTCCGGGCAGTCGGCTGCCGCTCTTGTACACGTGCAGCGTCGCCGGATGCGTCCGTTCCTCAGCGTAGTCGCGGTGGTAGTCCTCGGGTATTACGGTGGTTCCAACGAATTCACCGGAACGACCCGACGGGAACCTAGTCTCACCGTCGAAGGAAAGGGACGGCCCGCCGCTGACTCGCACCGAGTAGCCCTGCGTGAAACGGTCCAGCCCGCTTACCGTCACCCGGATGGGCTCCCCGATCCTCACTCGCTCGCGATCAATCTCCAACCTGCCCGGGGTCACCACGAGATCCAGGTCCAGCGTAAGGTCGTGCAGCGTATAGCCGTCGATCTTGACAACCGGACGGAGCCTCTCGCCGCCCTCGGCGCGGGACGGCACGCGGTACTCAAACTCCCAGGTACCGCTGGAGGTGTAGACGTTGTGCGCGACCCGGCCGTTGATTTCGACGATGATGTTCGGCGGATTGTAGTACCCGCGTTCCACGGGAAAGTTGGCGCCTCGGAACACCAGGGTATCGCCGGGAGACACTTCACCGTCGTCGGGGGAAACAGTCAGCGTCGGCTTGGCAATCTTGACGGTGGCGGACGCTTTGACGCCGGCCTCGCTGGTGATTTCCAATTCTTCCTCGCCGTCCGATTCCAGCAGCTTGGTGATGAGGTCGCTATTGATGCGGCCGTTCTTGCCGATCATGGCCACCGGAGCAACGAAACGGCCCCCACGGGCCACGTCGCGGCAGTCTTCGACGCTGTCCTGGCCCTCGTCCAGAAAGGCCAGCGGAACCCCGTCCAGACTCACCTGGCAGACCTGGTTACCCGCCAGGTTGTTGGAACTCACGAGGAACTGCTCTCCCAAACCCAGGCCGCTGTCCGGCCGAACCGACAGGTCGGCGTCCTTGATGGTGATGATGGTTGATACAAACTTGCCGCTCGACAGAGTGACTCCAACCGTAACTCTGCCGCTGGCGCTGGGCGGCAACGTAACGATAAGGTTGTCCCCAGAGCGGCTCCATTGATCGTGTTGGCGGCCCTGAACGCGCACGGGATTGCTGGCTAATGCGCCACCGCCAACCAGTTTGAAGGTGACCCTGTCGCCGGGAGATACTTCTGAACTGCCTATGAGTTCGAGGCCGGCGGTAATCACGAGAGATATGGAGGTGCCGTTCGTGTTTCCGGCTCCATCCACTGCACAGATCTGGTGTCTAACCGCCGAGCGAAACTGAGTGGAGCTGATGTCGATCTCAGCGGTAAATCGGTAGTTGGATCCCACCTCTGCCGTCCCGACCTGGATCCAACCGCTCCAGCGACCGGCATTTGCCTCCCGGCAAGATACCGAACCCGTATTTGGCATAGCGTAAATCTCGACCGTAACGTTTTCCTCGAAACCAGCCCCCTGCAACTTGATCGTTTCGCCGTAACCGGCTTCGTCATCGCCATCGATATCGACCGTCGCATCGACGCGCACATTAGCGGTCAGCCGGGGACCGTTATCCCACTGGATTGCGACTTCGTATGGATCATCATCGTTATCCGGCTGGTCAGGCAGTTGCAAGTTGTTCAACTCGATGACCACAGGATGGGAGGCACTATCGCAAACCCCGGGGTCTCCGCTTCCCCGGCGCCAGGACTGACATCCGGGCAGTTCGATTTCATGGGGTTCGCCGCTGCCCCGATTTGGGTCTACCCAATCCGGGGAATATCTTCCGCCCGCGATGATGATGACGTCCTGTTTGTCGAACCCGGACGGTATCGTGATGTCCTCATGAAGAAATACGGTGAACTCGCTGGTTAACTCCCCCGGCTTACAGCCCTCGGGAGTGAACTTGAACGTCAGACCGAAAGCCGAGCCAGGTGTGTAGTCATCGTCCTGGTCCAAAACCAAGTCGCAACCCTCCTGCGCCTGCGCCTGAACCGCCCCGGCGTTCCCCGCCAGCAGCGCAATCGCCACCGCCGCAACGGCCACCGCCAGCAGCAGCCCGGCCGCCGGCCAGACGAAAGCATGCGGAGATCTGATGAACGTCGAAGAAGGTCGGAATGGCACGGGTATCCTCCCGGGATTGCGTGGCGCAAGTATCATCCCGCCCGGCCGCTCATCACAATTTTCGCGAGCCGACAATGCCGAAATCGGGCGGGAGCATCTCTACCGTATACGTCAAGGACATGGTCAACGGCTTTATAATAGTTTACACGCAGGGAACGAGCGATCATGACCACGCCTACGAAACCGCGCACCGGGATGCGAGTATCCGTCGCCGAGTTCCTGGAGCTGGAGCTCCCCGAACCGGACCACAAGCTCAAGATGGAGCTGGACGACGGAGTGCTCTACATCATGCCCAGACCACGTTTGCGACACCAGTCGGCCCAAATTGAGCTGATTTATTATTTCAGGAGCCACTTCCGCGCTTTTGCGGAACCGCCCGGCGAGGTGTACGCGGACTTCGTCGTAGCCCTGCCCGCAGAATTACCCCGGCTTTTCGCGCCTGACCTGTGCATCGTGCTGCGCGGCAGCGAGGTGGTCGTCAGTGACCGGATGATAGAAGGCGCGCCGGATATCGTGATGGAAATTCTCTCTACCGACCGCAACCGGGACCTGGTACGCAAGCGTCAGGTTTACGCCGCAGCCGGCATCCCGGAATACTGGATATTTGACTGGCTCAACGACACGGCGTTGCAACTGGAATTGCGCGACGGCCAGTACGTGGAGCGGGCCGTCTTGACCGCCGACGATACGCTGACCACGCCCTCGCTGCCCGGCCTGGCCATCCCCCTGGCCGACGTGTTTCGCCACCGCAGCCGGCCGGCCCGGTAATTCGGAGTGCCATGCCCCCCCGCGCCGGCAACATACTCATCGTCGACGACGAAGCCGCGTCCGCCATCGTGCGCGCGGTGCGCCGCCGCCTGGAGGACGAGGGCTGGGGCACAACGGTCGTTGGCAAGGACGAGCACGGCTCAGCCGACGAGATGATGTGGGCCGCGTTGGACGCCATCGAACGGCAACTGCCGGATGGCGTGATCCTGGATGTCCGGCTCGGCGAGTACCGCGACGACCAGTTCAAGGGCCTGGACATCCTGAAGCGCATCGTCGGACAGCACCCCCGCCTCCCCGTGCTCATGTTCACCCAGTACAGCCAGGGAGTCGAGCGCGACACCGTGGCGCGCAGCGCACTCCAGGTCGAGGCGCCCGTGGAGTTCATCGACAAGCTAGCCTCGCCGGAGGAGGTCGCCCTGCGCATCCGTCGCCTGGTGGGCGCCGAGCCCCGTTCCATCGCCGTCGGCAGCCGGATCATCGTCGATACGGACGCGCATTCCGTGTTGGTGCGCAACGAAAGCGGGCAGGCGGTGCCGGTACCCGACGTTTCCGGCCGCCGGTTTGACATCCTGCGAGAGCTCGCCGAGGCCTGGTATCGCAGCCCCGGCAACATGGTCCCCTTTGATCGCCTGGAGCGCTACCTGGAGGGCGACGACACCCGCGCCTCGTTGCGGGTTCGCGTGCGCGAGATCAAGGTATCCCTGGGTAAGGCGTTGGGCATGTCATTGGGCGCCAACGATTTCATCGTCAGCGTGCGGGACCGCGGCTACCGCCTGCTGCCCCCGCGCGAGTAGAGCGACCCATGGCGGTTCTGACGCGACGACGGCTCTCCTTCCACCCGTGGCCCGCCATGGTTGGCATCTCGCTGGCCATCTTGGGACTGGGCCTGATGATCGCGTCGGTGTTCCTGCCGCCGGACCGGATGTTCCCGGAACCCTGGGCCGTAGAACCGCTGTCGTACATCGGCATCGCCGGGGTTGTGTTCGGCTTGGCCGTCGCGGTGAGCGTCTATGTGGTTTCGAGCATGCGGCACCGTCACGCCAACGGCCGCAACGGCGCTGATGACTGGAGCAAGCGGACCGAGCAGCACTTCGAGACCTTCCAGCACGACCTGGGGCGCCCCATGCGCCGCATCCTGGGCAAGTGCCGCGAGGTCCGCGGCGTGCTGGCCGCCACCGGCGAGGACGTGTCCGCCGTCATTCACGAGCTCCTGGACGAGATCGAAGAGCAGGCGCCGTCCTTCCGGCTCATGATGGGCAACATCCAGGTCATGATCAACCTGGAAACGCCGGACGCGCCCATAGAACGCTATCCCGTGGAGCCCTCCGCCGTGGTCAGCCGCATCGTAGAGAGATATACCGGACAGGCCGCCGAGCAGGGCAAAGATATCGCCTGGTGGTCGGAACCCGAGGAGTTCGGGCTCGTCTACTCCGACGCCGCCGCCCTGGAACACATCATCGCCAACCTGGTGGATAACGCGCTCCGTTACGGCGGCGACTACATCGAAATCACGGTCACCCGCGATTCCTACAACTTTCAGGTTCGCGTGGCCGATGACGGGCTCGGTATCCCGGTTCATTATCGGGCGCACCTCTTCGACCGTGGATGGACGCCGCAATTGGGCCGCAGCGAAGAAAAGACCTCGTCCGGCCTCGGCTTGTACATCAGCCGCACCTTGGCCCTCCGGTACGGCGGAGACCTCGCCGTGGAGTCGACGCTGGCGACGGCAGACGGACCGCACACGGTGTTCACGCTGACGCTTCCCGTCGGCGCTCCCGACGCCTGACGGCGCCCCTTCCGGTTCGGAACGTCGTACGTTGCGGCAACAGATCGTAGCCGTCACCGCCGCGGTCCTGCTGGTGGTTTTGTTCCTTGCGCTTTGGCTATCGAATTTGCCGGGTCTGCCGGCCGTTCCGTACCGCGCGGAGCGGCCTCAGCCCACCCTTACTCCGACCCCGGTCCCGCCTACGCCCGTGGTCGTGATCGCGACGCCCACCACGTCACCCACCCCGTCCCCTACTCCCACTGTCGTGCCGACGCCAACTACGGCTCCCACGCCGATCCCAACTGCTACGCCGAGCCCCACACCGACCCGGCCCCAACCCACGCCTACGCCACGACCCCATTTCCTGGAAGTGCACGAACCGGCGGATATGGCGATCATCTACGGCCCACCGATGACGGTCGTTTCCGGATCCACACTGCCCTGGTCAATCGTTGAGCTCATCTATGCCAGCAGCGCATTTCCCGATCGAGACGTCCGGGTTCAAGCGGACGCCGCCGGAAACTATGCCGCCACGGTGCCACTGTATGAAGGGATAAACGTGATTGAGGTGATCGGGTACCACGGTTCATCCTCACAACAGCAACGCCAATTCCTCCAGGTCAACTACGAGGGCTCCCAGGCGGAACTGACCTTGACCATTACGGATCCTACTGACGGATCTACGGTAGGCAACCGCCGTCTGACCGTGACCGGGTTTACGGCGCCGGACGCCGAGGTCGTTGTCAGCGGCCTGATACCGGCGCTGCCCGATCCTACCGGCCAATGGGTAGCCGACCTGCTGCTTCAGCCTGGCGTGAACGCCATCCGGGTGGTGGCATCCCGGGGCGAAGACGCAATTGAAGCGGCCATCACGGTCACTTACCAACCCGATCCGTGACCCGTGCTCGCGCCATGTGGATAACCCAGCCTGTCGTTCCCGCCCGAGCGACCAGCTCACGCGTACCCAGCGTCGCAGGAACTGTCATTGCGACCCCGTACTTGATGCGGGGGCGGCAATCTCGTCAGGGCAACGGACGCCGCCGCGGGAACGAGATCGCCACGTCGCTGCGCTCCTCACGATGACAGACCGGGTATGCGTGAACGCAATCCAGAGGTACACCAATCGAAGGTTTTGTGGTAAAATAGGTTTGGCGAATTGTCTTTGTGGTAATTTGCTTTCCTATGACGCAACTTGATGACGTAAAAAGCCGGCTGGACATCGTCGAATTGGTCGGCGGTTACGTTCAGTTGCAGAGGGCGGGTAGCTCGTTCAAGGCGAATTGCCCTTTCCACCAGGAAAGGACGCCTTCATTTTTCGTGTTCCCTGACCGCCAGTCCTGGCGCTGCTTCGGTGCGTGTGCCGAGGGCGGCGATGCCTTCTCCTTCGTGATGAAGGCTGACCGGGTGGACTTCCGGGAAGCCCTGGTCCGCTTGGGCGCCCGCGTTGGCATCACAGTCACGGACCAGGCGGAAACCGGCGGCCGTTCTCAGCTGCTCTTTGAGATCAACGACACGGCGCGCCAGTTCTTCCAGCGTGTTCTAGCAGAACCGGAAGCGGCCTTCGTGCGCGAATACCTGCGCGGACGCGGCCTCAACGAAAGGTCGCTCCAGACCTTCGAGTTCGGTTACAGCCCGGCGCGGGACAATCGGCTCTTGGCGCACCTGACCAACGCCGGATACGACGCGGAAACAATCGCTGAAGCCGGCCTGGCGCGGCAAACCGACGACGGACGCTTCTACGACCTGTTCCGCGGTCGGCTGATGATCCCCATCCGCGACTGGTCGGCGCGGGTTGCCGGTTTCGGCAGCCGGGCCCTGGACGACAACGCCACCCCGAAATATCTCAACACGCCCCGCACTCCTGTGTTTGATAAATCCCGAATTCTCTACGCCATGCACGTGGCCAAGGAACCCGTCCGCCAGCACGGCGCGGTCATCGTCGAAGGCTACATGGACGCTGTGATGGCCCACCAGCACGGTTTTAACAACGTGGTCGCGTCCATGGGAACCGCCCTCACCGAACACCAGGTTGCCCTGGTGCGGAGGCTGACCCACCGCGTCACCATGGCCCTCGACGGCGACCCCGCCGGCCGCAACGCCACGCTGCGCAGCCTGGAATCGTCCTGGGGCGTCTTCCAACAGCGCGACCAGCGATCCGCCGGTCAGGCCGGTGCGTCCGTCCTGCAGCAGCCGGAGGCATTGGACCTACGGGTGGCGGAGCTGCCGGCCGGTAAAGACCCGGACGACTACATTCGCCAGTCACCCCACGAATGGACCGCGTTTGTCGAAGCCGCCGCCCCGCTGTTCGACTACCTGCTGGCCGCGCTGACTGACCGCGCTGACATGGAGACGGCTGACGGGCGATCATGGGCCGTGCAGGCGATGTTGCGCTTTGTAGCTTACATCCCTGATCCGATCAAACGGGATTTTTACCTGGACACGCTATCGGCACATTTCAAAGTGGGCGTGACCACCCTGAGGGCAGCCATGCCTACGGCCGCACAAACCGGCCGAACGGGAAGACGGACCGAACGCGCCGCCAGCACCGCCGACGAAGCAACGCTGCTGCCGATGCGCGATGAAAAACGGTCGGAAGAATGGCTATTGGCAATGCTGTTGCAACACATAGAGCAACTGAGTCCTGACGCTATCTTTACCGTCCAACCGGAATGGTTTAGCCGTTCCGAGAACCGAGAAATCTACCACAGCGTAATGACTTCTGCGGACCCGCATGTGCCAGATGACCCACAAGTGGCCGCTGAACTTGGCCCCCATTTGGACGAACTGCGCGACCGAGATCTTATGCTGTCAACGCAGGCAAAAATCGACCAGGCGTGGCAGGATGTTTGTCTGAATATCGAGACAGAATACCTCAACTTGGAAATCGAACAATTGACACGCGCGATGTCGGATGAGAATGGGTTGACCCATGACCCAAACGTCGAATCGAGATTGCGCGCCTGTACGCAACGCCGACGCGAGATCGACCTGCTGCGGCATCCGGCCTCGCCACACCACAAATAAAGGAGAGGTTTATGACCATTATCAACAACCGCCGCAACGTAATCGTTCCCGACGAAGACGGGGACTATGACGCGGGTGAAGCGGTCGCCATCTCCGACGACTCAGGTAACTACGGTCGGGCCCGGCCCGGTGCTGCCGTCGCCGACGAGGCGGACTACGAAGACGAACGCGCCGAAGAGGACGACGTCAACGTTGCCGTCGTGATTGTCGACGATCCCGACTCCACCGAAGACGAGTGGCAAATCCGCCGAGCCGCCGCCGTCCGCACGGTCCTCCCGGAGTTGGACGGCCCGTCCGCCCGGGACATGGAACGCGAAGAGCGCGATTGGGCCGACGTCGATACATCCGATGGCAATGATGCCCTGGACGATCCGGTACGCATGTACCTGCGCGAAATCGGTCGGGTCGACCTGCTCACCTCCGCTGACGAGCGCCGGCTGGCCCGTGAACTCGAGGGGCTGAACCACCTGCGCAAGTTCGACGGCATGAGCTACCTGTCCAAGCTGGACAACCCTGAAGAGATCGAAAAAGCTCTGGATGGCCAGCCGCTGCTCGAGTCCAAGGACACGTGCCGCAAGGTGGCGGCCCGACTGGCCAACGGCTTCAGCGTCGACTACCTGCCGGTCATCGGCGAAGTCGAGCTGGACAACGCCGTCTGGGAAGCCACCATGCTGCTGCTGGCCCGCATCGCCAACGCGGCGCCGCTGGTTCGTTCCCTCGCCCGTTATCTCGAACTCAACGAGGCCATGCCCCTGGGCGAAGTCAAGGATTCCCCGACGCTTCGCAAAGCCATCGACGCCGAGGTGTCCCAGGAGATGATCGATCAGGTAGCCAGCGACCTGAGCATCAGCCCGGAGGTCGCCTACCAGCGCATCGTCCAACTCTCGTTGGACACCTGGGTCTTGCCTCAGAACATCGTCGACGTGGTGACCGGCTACGTGCCGATTTGGGCGGAGTTGCATCCCGACGGCGTGGAAGGCTGCTACAGCCCGGAACAGGGATTGGACGTGCCATCGGTTTACGTCCACGATGACGAATGTTCGCTGTTGCTGCTCTCCCAGTTGCTGCGCGACCAGGGCCTGATCGATAGCGTGGAGGCGAATAAGTTCGAGGCCGCCGGCTATTACTACATCACGATGAAGAACGGCGAGCGGGCCCAGACCCATCTGACCGAAGCCAACCTGCGCCTCGTGGTCAGCGTGGCCAAGAAATATATTGGCCGCGGCATGGCTCTCCTGGACATGATACAGGAGGGGAACATCGGCCTGATTCGCGCCGTTGAAAAGTTCGACTACCGCAAGGGTTACAAGTTCAGCACCTATGCGACCTGGTGGATCCGTCAGGCCATCACCCGCGCCATCGCGGACCAGGCCCGCACCATCCGCATCCCCGTCCACATGGTCGAGACCATCAACAAACTGATGCGGCACCACCGCCGTCTGTTGCAGGAAAAGGGTCGCGAGCCTTCCACCGAGGAATTGGCGGAAGCCATGGAGATGACCCCCGAGAAGGTCGAGGAGATCCAGAAGATCTCCCAGGAGCCGGTCTCGCTGGAAACGCCCATCGGAGAGGAGGAAGACTCCTTCCTCGGGGACTTCATCGAGGACCGCACCACCCTGGCGCCGGCTGACGCTGCCTCGGCGCAACTGCTCCGCGAGCAGGTGCAAGAGGTCCTGGACACCCTGACCGATCGGGAGAGCCGCGTGCTCAAACTGCGCTTCGGTTTGGAAGACGGACGCACGCGAACCCTGGAGGAAGTCGGCCGCGAATTCGGGGTAACCCGCGAACGCATCCGGCAGATCGAAGCCAAGGCTATCCGGAAGCTTCGCCACCCCACGCGCTCCAAGAAACTGCGGGACTATCTGGAATAATCCGGTCAATCGGGAGCGTTTCGCATCGCGGGGCAGTGTTCAGCACTGCCCCGCGCCTTTGCAGATGGGCGTTTTACCAATTCCTCGTAGGTTTTTTGTAAAACCGCCAAACCCTGCTGCCAAATATGAAGGCAAATCATCGACATCAACCCTATACTCCGGGCTGCATACCCAATCTGGAACGGGTAAGGGAGGTAATGTCGGTGGAAGCGATGGAGTTCCCGATTTGTCAGCAGTGCAACATCGGGTCGTTGGTGCCACTCTCGGACTACGGCGCCCACGGCGCGCCGGTCCACTATAAAGCTTGGACTTGCACCAACCCTGGTTGCGGATACAACATCAAAATACGCAACGGTGATATTTTCGTCAACGAACCTATACGGGCGGGAAGGCACTGAATCCGGTGTCCTTGCCGCGCAGAATTTAATGGGCTATCTGCCGGCATCTCGGTGGATCTGGACCGCGCGCACGAGCGGAAAGTGGCGCGAGGAACACACAGGAAGCGCATATGCAGATTGGACTTGACTACATTCAGATGCGTAGCCGGGCGCAATATTACGGGTTGCGCTGGGCCGGCATCTCACTCCTGGCAGTCGGCGGCATCCTGGCCGCGGCCGGCATCGCGTACTACGGGTATCTCTACTTCATGAGGGCCGGCCTGGACGACTACGAAGCGCTGCGTCACGACGCCACGTTGATCGAGGCGGCCGCCCCGTCCGGCACGGACGGCGGAACCGGAGCGTCCATCGTTTCGCTGCCTGCCGGAGCACACTCCCAGCGCCTCGCGGAATTGGGCTACATGGAGATGCCCAGCTCCGCCGCCTGGCCGGTCGGAACCCAGCCCACGGCCTCTCGATTGATCGTTCCCAACCTCGGGATCGATGCCAAACTGGATGAGGTCAGCGTGTCCGGAAGTTCCATTGCTCGTTACGGCTCCGCCGACAATCCCGCCGCAGGGTACGCATCGGTGACCGCCAATCCTGGCGAACGCGGCGCCATGTGGCTTTTTGGACCCGCCGGCTCCGGGGTGCGCAGCTTTGGAGGCCTCACCCGCGCGCCAGGTTTGATCACCGAGGGCGAGGAATTGTTGATGTTCGTCAACACCTCGGAGCGCAACTACCTGTATGCAGCCACCCACAGCGAGGTGGTCCCGGCCACGGACCTGCGCCTGAACAGCAGTGATCGGGCCACAATACACCTGGTAGTGCCCGTCCCCGACGGCTGGTACGACCACTTCCTGATCCTGAGCGGAGAACTGATCGGAGTCCGCTGAACCCTCTCCTCATCGACCGGAGATTATCCGGTCTTGCTTCGTTTCGCTGCGGCTGCGGGTACCAGCCGCAGTTCGTATATGCGGCGTCCCCGCACCTGCGTAACCTCGATCGAAGCCTGGTCAGACACCACCACGTCCCCTACTGAAGGCATCCGGCCCAGGCGCGTGTAGACGTATCCCCCGATGGTGTTGACGTCTTCGCAATCGAATTCCAGGCCCAGCACGCGCGACACATCGTCTACTGGTGCCGTAGCTTTGACCAGCCAGGATCCATCGGCCACCGGTTCCAGTTCTTCGGCGCCGGCGTCATCAAACTCGTCGTCGATTTCGCCAACGATTTCTTCCAGCACGTCTTCCAGGGTGACGATCCCTTCCACGCCGCCGTACTCGTCCACCACGATGGCCATCTGCAGCGACTTGGATCGCATGAGGTGCAGCAGATCGTCAACCGCCATATTTTCCGCCACGAATTCCGGCTCCCGCATGATGGCATCCACCCTGGCTCCGGTCTTGCCTTCGGCCACCACCTGCAGAACGTCGCTGATGTGGATAATCCCAACCACGTTGTCCATCGTATCCCGGTACACCGGCACCCGCGTATGCCTGCTGCTGACCAGCATTGGTACCAGTTCGTCCATTGAGATGGCCACCTCAACGGCCTGCACGTCCAGACGCGGCACCATGATGTCCTTGACGTCGAGATCATCCATGTGGCTGATGGACCGCACCATATCGATATCGTTTCGGTCCAGGTTCATCAGTTCCGCGGGGGTCAGCGTCGGCCCGTCCGCGCGGCCATTCTCCGGGTCACCGTCCCCGCTTCCTTCCATGGCAATCGGCAAACTTGGCCCGCTCTCCGATTCGGCCCGGTTCCCGTCTCCAGCCCAGCGCCTCGGATCCGCTACACGGCGCGCGACCCGTGGGAACCGCCGCGCCCAAAGTCGGGCACCGAGGTAAATGCACGCCAACACCGCCGAAGTCGCTAGCACCGTGATCGCCAGCGCGAAGATGGCCGGCGAGCCGTCGGCAAGTTGATACGCGATGGACAATGCAGAGCCGCCGGCTGCGGCAGCAGCGGCGGCTAATAGAATCCCAATAGTCGGGGACGACGGCCGGGTCAAAAAGACCGCGCTGGCTTGGCTTTGTCGTCTGGACGCGACAGCGACGCTGGCCCAAGCGAAGATCAGCAGCGAGGTTGCCAGGAACAATAACGGAGGTAAACTATCAGTATCCAAGCCAGTGGCCCTCAACCGACGCTCGCGGCGTCGAGAGCGGGTCAATCGCTCCCGCTTTGCTGTTGTGGAAGGAGTCTAGCAGGAACGCCAACGGCCCGTCTACCCTCCGGGACGTCGCGCGTGACCACCGCTCCCGCTCCGGTGGCCGCGCCCTCTCCCACGGTGACGGGAGCGATCAGCATGGTGTCACTGCCGATGAACGCGCTACGTCCGATCACCGTCCGGTGCTTGTCCACTCCGTCGTAGTTGCAGGTGATGGTACCCGCGCCGATATTCACGCCATCTCCGATGTCCGCGTCGCCCAGGTAGCAGAAGTGACCCGCGGCGGTACCCGAACCGACCCGGCTGTTCTTCACCTCCACGTAATTCCCCAGATGCACACGGGCTTCAATCCACGCCCCTGGTCGCAGGTGACTATAAGGACCGATTTCCACGTCGTCATCGACGCGCGATTCCTCCAGCGTGGACGCCACGATGCGACAACGATCGCCGACCGAAGAATCGCGGATGCACGCGTTCGGTCCGATTTCGCACTCTTCGCCTATGGTCGTGCCGCCGGTGAGCATCGTGTTCGGTTGGATCACCGAATCCTGCCCAATCTGTACGTCGTGGTCGATGTAGGTCGCCGCCGGATCCACCAGCGTCACGCCCGCTGACATCCAGTAACGGTTGATCCGGTCCCGCATAACTGCGCCGGCCGCAGCGAGTTGCTCGCGGTCGTTCACCCCCATCGCCTCGTCGGGCAGCGCGATTGGAGCGGCCTCAACCCCTTCACTCGCGCCCACTGCCATGGCCGCCAGCGCGGTCAGGTAACGCTCCCCCGTCGCGGATTTCGGCACCGCCTCGATGCGCTGGCTCAGCCAGGGCCCGTCGAAGCAGTAGACACCGGTGTTGATCTCAGCGAGACCGTAATCGGGTTCATCCCGTTCTGCGGCTTCTTCAATTGCCAGCAAATCGCCCCGCTCATCCTGCGAATCACATTTCGTCCTCTTGATATGCCCTAGGTCCGGGCCGTATGCGCCGGCAGCGGAGAGGACGGTCATCCGACGCTTGGGATCGGCCCTATGGCTTTCGACCAACCCAAGAATCGATTCGGGTCTCACCAAGGGCGTATCACCGGCCAGGACAATTACGAGGCCCGGGGGTTCCGGCAGGGCGCGCAGGCCGCAGGCGACGGCGTCGGCCGTACCGTCGGGCGAGCCCTGCACCGCGTAGCTGACCCGGTCCCCCAGTACGCCGACGATGGCATCGCCGTTTTCCGGGGAGGTGACCACCACCAGCCGCGATACACCGCACTGCTCCAGTACATCAATCGGATACCGTATGAGTTCGCGTCCCGCCAAGGGGTGAAGTGGCTTCGGTATCCGCGAGCGCATCCTGGATCCTCGCCCCGCTGCGAGCACGATGCCTACGGCGTCGGTGTCGGATTTGATCGCGTTCATGCTCCAGCCTCGCGTCGGTCAGCTGTGTCCACCACTATCGTTAGCCCGGATTATAGCAGCGCGGAAAATCCATCCCGGATGCCAACTCCGCGGCATCAAGGCGTGGCGCATCGCGGCGGCACTCACCGCGCTTCACAGCACGAATAGCCAAACCGCCGCGCCGATGAGTAATCCCAGCATCAATCCGCCGGCATGATTGAGTCGAACCGCCGTTGACCCGTATCCCAGCCGTTGCTCCAATCCTCGACCGAAGATCCCGACGCTGATGACGCAAATGACGCCTACAAAAACCAGCGGGCCGTATACCAGCGCCGGCGTTTCAGCGTTCTTGAACAGCCACGCCAGGGCGACCAGCAACCCCAAAGCGGCCAGCGAGAGAGCCATTCGCAGCAGGCCAATTCGAAAGCCCCAACCCATCAGGAAACACCAACCGGCGAGGCCCAGCAGATGCCACGGTGAATCGAACAGTCCGAAAATCACGCGCCGATTGTGCGCCATCGCCGACGGCGATGCAACCGCCGCCCGGCGGCCTCCGGGCCAGCATCTCGCCAGGAACCTTGTGGCACAATGATCGAAACCATTTCCAGGACATTGACACCATGAACGACAGCCTCATCCGGGCCGACGGACGACGATTAGACCAGGCGCGCAGCGTCCGCATCACTCCGGGTTGCCAACCCAACGCCGAAGGTTCCGCCATTATCGAAATGGGCAACACCTCGGTCCTGTGCGCCGCCTCCGTTGAAGAACAGGTGCCCCGGTGGATGCGGGGTCGCGGCAACGGCTGGGTGACCGCGGAATACGACATGCTCCCCCGTGCCACGTCCACCCGGCGGTCCCGAGACCGCGACTCCGGCAGAACCGCCAGCCGGTCCCAGGAGATCCAACGCCTCATCGGCCGGTCGCTGCGGGCCGCTACCGATCTGGAAGCCCTGGGCGAGCGCGCCATCTACCTCGATTGCGACGTTCTACAGGCCGACGGCGGCACCCGCACCGCCGCCATCACCGGCGCCTTCGTGGCGCTTAGCTTGGCTTTAGGCTCGCTGGTCGAAGCGCAAAAACTGGATCGGGTCCCTCTACTCTGCTCGGTGGCCGCTATCAGCGTCGGGCTCAATGGCGACAAATTGCTGCTCGACCTTGACTACTCCGAAGACTCCACCGCCGACTCTGACTTCAACATCGTCATGACCGACTCCGGTTCGATAGTCGAAATCCAGGGAACCGCAGAGGGCAGCCCCTTCCCGCGCCACCGGGTCGGTGAAGCCCTGGCCCTGGCCGCCCGCGGCATAGAACCGCTATTCGCGGCCCAGCGGGCTGCTCTCGGTTGACTCTTTTACAGCCTGTCGTAGGGCATCGTTGATCCGGCCCTCCCAACCTGGACCGCCATCCAAAAAATGGGCCAGCAGGTCAATATCGAGCTCAACGCTGACCTCCCATTTGCTCAGCCCTTCCTGCTGACGCCGGCGACGCAAATCCTGAGCCACCAGGTGGGGATGAACCTCAATCGCCGGCCGTGACCGGGCCAACGTCTCGGCGGTCCATTCCGGGTTATCCGGATCCCTGGCGATACCAACGTTGATAGCAATTTCTTCGCCATACTGCGCGGCAATCTCGGAAAATGTCAGTTTACTCGCTACCACCTCACTAAAACGCTGGGTGGTCAAATCACGATCCTTCGTCATACGTTATCACCTCTGTGGCGCCCGCGCGACGCAGACTGATGATACGGGTATTATCGCCCCTCACCGTATAAATAACGGTGTGCAGGCGCGCGCCAATATAGCCGATGGCGCGCCAACGTATTTCACCGTGGCGCGGACTCGGCTCGATCACCGCCGTTGCCCACCGAAAAGATTCCTCCACTTCCGCGAAATCAAGCCCATGTTTGTCGCGGTTCTCCCTGCGTTTTTGCTCATCCCATTCGTAAGACATATTTCGTTCATTTCATGGTCCCCAGCGACGGGAGTGGCGGTGTAACGTCCATTTTATTCCATCACCGCCCCTTCGGCGTCCAGAACCGTCAACTCGTAACCCAGGTCCCGCAGGGGTTGCTCGATCCGGTCCCGGTCACCTACGACCAACACCCGCAAGCGGTCCGCCGACAGGTATTTGGACCCCACCCGGTGGGTGTCGGCGAGGGTGACGCCACCCAGTCGCTGCTCGAACGTCTGGAAGTAGTCCGTTGGGAGGTCGAACTGAACCAGCGGTATCAGCTGGCCCAACAGTTGCGCGGGTCGTTCGAACCCGGACGGGTAACCCAGTCGCAACCCGTTCTGCGCGTTGCCCAACTCTTCCGCGGTCAGAGGTCTTCCGCCGCTGATGCCCTCGAATTCGCGCAGCGTCTCGACCACCGCTTCGCGAGTAACTTCCGTCTGCACACTCCCGCCAGCCGAGAGAAGCGAAGGCGCGTTGTACCAGGAGATCCCCGAGTTGTACCCGTAGGAATAGCCCTTGTCCTGGCGGAGGTTCTGGTTGAGGCGAGCGGAGAACTGCCCGCCGAAGGCGTAATTCAGAACGGACAGCGCCATGTGATCCGGATCCCGGCGCGCCACCAGCGGCATTCCCGCCCGGATCACCGATTGTGCCGCGCCCGGCTTGTCGATAAGGAACAGGCGCGGGCCGGACACGGCGGCATCGTTAGCGACGCTGATACCGCTGGCGCTGCTCGTCCCCGGCGACCAATCGCCGAAACACTCCTCGGCCGCGGCTACCGCCTCCCGCAGGCTCACGTCACCTGCCACCAGCAGGCACAGCCGGTCCGGTCGCAACGCCTGGCCATACCGTGCGACCAGGTCGTCCCTGCTGGCGGCCGACACGGTGGCCTCGTTGCCCAGGTTCGAGTGCGCGTAGGGTGATTCCGCCCCGAACACCAAGGCGCCAAAATTCGTTTCCGCCACAAAGCCAGCGTCGTCCCGGGCCCGCCGCAGGTCGGTGAGCCGTTCGCGGCGCACCCGTTCCAGCTCGTGGTCGGGAAAACTGGCGCTGCGAGCAACGTCAGCGGCCAGCGCCAAGGCGTGATCCCAGTGCCGGTTCAGGGTTTCCGCGGTCAATAGCGTAACTTCCTTCCGCGCCTCTACCGAAAGCCTGGACCCGATATGCTCGAAAGCTGCGGCTATTTGCTGGCTGCTTCGGTTCGCCGTGCCTTCATCCATCAGGGCCGCCATGAACGACGTCAGCCCGGGCAGAGCCGTCGGGTCTCCGATCGCGCCGTCTCGCGCCAGCAGCGCAAAGGTCACCAGCGGCGTTCCCGGCCTGGTGACTACCGCCACCTCAATGCCGTTGGCGAGCCGGGCCCGCTCCGGCGTTGGCGGCGCGAACGACGGCGTCGGTCCGCCGGTCGGCTGTTGAGTCCGGTCCAGCGCCACCGTGGCGGTACTGAGAGAGCGCTCCGGGTAAACCCGCATCCGCACCTGGCCGGCCTCCATGATCTGGCCGTGCGCCTTCAGCACGTCGTCCAGCGTGACCCGGCGATATTGGTCCATCACCCGGTTCAGACCGTCCGGGTCGCCGGTGAACACGTTGAAGTAGTTCAGGGCGTCGGCCCGCCCGCCAAAGCCACCGACTCGGGAGAGCATCCGTTGATGCTGCATCTCAATCCGGTTGACGGCCCGTTCGAACTCCTCTTCCGTCGGCGGATTTTCGGCGATGCCGGCCAGCACCGCTTCCGCCGCTTCTTCCACTTCGTCCAGCGTATGACCCTCAGCGGGCGTCAGCTCCATGCGAAACTGCCCGGCGATTTCCGCCGCGTGGTAACCCACCGTAGCCGATTGGGCAATCTGCTTCTCGTACACCAGCGTGCGGAACATCCGGCTGCTTTGCCCGTCGGACAGGATGGCGCGCAGGATGTCACCCGCGTCGTCCTCGCCCGAAAAATTGGCCGGAGCCAGCCACGCCGCGTAGATGCGGGGCAGTGTGACCCGGTCGGTCATTTCCAGATCCACGCGGCCCGAAAGCAGCGAATCGGCCCGCTCGATGCGGCGCACGCTCGGCCCCGGGTTCAGGTCGGCAAAGTAGCGGTGCGCCAGATCCAGCGCCTCGGCGGTGTCAATATCGCCGGCGATGGCCAGGCTGGCATTGGACGGGGAATAGTACTGGCGGAAGAAATCCTTCACGTCTTCCAGGCTGGCCGCGTCCAGGTCCTCCTGCGAACCGATGGTCATCCAATGGTAGGGATGGGGAAGCGGGAACAAGGATTGCTGGATGTGCCACTGGGCCATGCCGTAGGGGCGGTTTTCATAACTCTGGCGCCGCTCGTTTTTCACCACGTCGCGCTCGGTATCGAACCCCTCCTGGTCCAGCGCATCCAGCAGGAACCCCATCCGGTCCGCCTCCAGCCACAGCGCCAACTCCAGGTAGTTGGATGGCACGTCCTCCCAGTAATTTGTCCGGTCTCCGGTCGTCGACCCGTTCAGCGTCGCCCCGATCTTCTGCAGCGGCTCGAAATGGCTGGCCTTGTGGTGTCGCGTTCCACGGAACATGATATGCTCGAAGAGATGAGCAAAGCCGGTTCGCCCGATCTCCTCATCCTTCGAGCCCACGTGGTACCACACGTTAACCGCCGCCACCGGGATTGACCGGTCCTGATGCAGGATCACATCCAAACCGTTGGGCAGCGTGTGTTTTTCGAAAGAGATGCCAGCCATAACCAATTCCTCTCGCTACGTTTCGTCTGGATGGGGAGGGCGCCGACATTGTAGCATCGGGCGGTACGCCGGATTTGACCCTAGTCTCGGTCAGTCGCTATTTTGGATATGCAAGGCGTATGCGGCAAATGTAAAGGGTTGTTTTGCGATGATTGAATCTACGGTAACCGCAAAGGGGCAAACGACGCTGCCCAAAGCCGTGAGGGAGGCTCTCTGCGTGACCGCTGGAGACCGGGTGCGTTACATAATCCACGACGGTGAAGTGCGCATCAGGAAGGTGCGGTCTATCAGTCGCCTCTACGGGGCGTTATCGTACGATGGCCCCGCGGTATCCATTGAGGAAATGCAAGAATCCATCATCTCCGGTGCCACTGACGCATGATTGCCTTGGATACTAACGTTCTGGTCCGCTATCTGGTACGGGACATCCTTGAACAGGCTGAAGCGGCGCGGGACTTACTGGAGAGACTGACACCCGAAGCGCCGGGTTTCATCAGTCGAGAAGTTACCATCGAGACGGCCTTGATGATTCTCGCCGCAGCGGAGCGCGTCGGGGCAACGCCCCTTTACACTTTTGATCAAACCCTTGCACGCGCAGACGCAGCGGTTCTTGTGGAAACCACCGGAGCGTGAACCGGGACGGAGGTTGTCTCAGTGCTCTACGAAGTTGAAGTAGTCGCGGACGGCAACAGCCCCATGGACCTCAACCGGGTCTTTGATCTGCTGACCGACCCCCGGCCCATCATCCGTGTGCTTGCTCCGGACCCCATGGGCCAGGATATCTGGTGCGACGTGGTCGGATGGGAAAACGGCGAGCCGTGCCCCGCCATGGCCGCGCTGTCCGAGGACTCCGGTGAAGGCGTCATCATGCTGGTCTACGGCGGCGAGGACGGCATCCGCCTGCGCCCGGCCGACCAGGCAAACGACTGGGATGTCGGTTCCGGCTCCCAATGGGGCGAACCGTGCCTCATGCTGGGTAGCGACGTGCGTATCGAGTACGTCCCGGCGGAGTGGGACTACTCCCAGCACCCTCACTGACTCCTAGCCGCTTTACCCAGTCGCAGCGTCAGCCACTTCGGTCTGCGGTTCGTCGTCCCAGGTATCCGGCTGAGCCTTAACTTCTGCGGTTAGCGTCGCCAACACGCCCGGCAGGTCGCGCCGGTAGCCGCCCTCTCGGTCCTTGCGCGGCCTCAACCGGGCCGTCGGGCCGCCATTTAGCTGGCGATACAGTTCGTCGGTATCATTTTCCAGGCATTCGTCCATCGCCAGGGCCGCCACGTAAGAGCGGCGGGCCGCCGAAGTCGCCTGGCGCTGCATGATCTCCTGGTACAGCCTCCAGCAGGCGGGGCTTTCCAGGGCGTCCCGGGAACAGAGCAGCGCCACCCGGTCGAAGTCCCGGAAACGACTCATCGGTGGGATCACCGAGGTGTTGTACGCCGCCTCCTCGTCGTCCGCCAGCAGGCTCCAGCACTGCAATCCCATCGATCTCAGTTCGGTTTCCAGCCACTTGACGATGGTGTCATCCGCCACGGAACCGATGAGCAGCACCCGACGGTGCGGCGTCGCCTGATTGCCCAGTCTGGCCTGGCCCTCAATGAACTCCGGAGGCACACCGGCCGGGCGGAGAAATGCCTCTGGGATGCCGCCGTTGGAGCGCGCCAGCGTGTCTGCTCCGACGATGCTGGGGCCATCGTGGCGCAGGGTTTCCAGTCCCAGCGCGCCGCTCAGGTCGCAGTCGGCGAACAGCGTCATGTCGAGGACGACGTCTTCAAGCAAGGTGCGGTCAAGGCGGGTACGCACCAGGATCGCCCGGCGCAGATCGCAGCGGGTCAGGTTGGCTACATCCAGGCACGCCGCGCTCAGCTTGGCGCCGCTCAAGTTGGCGTCGGTCAGGTCCGCCATGGTTAGGTCGGCTTCGGTCAGGTCCGCGCCGGCCAGGTTCGCGCCGACCAGCGTCGCAAACGCAATGTCGCAGTTGGAGAGGTCGGCGCCCCTCAGGTCCGCGTTCTCGAGATTACTGCCCCGCAGGTCCGAACGGAGAAACGAAGCTTCGGCCGCCTGGCACTCCGCGAAATTCGCCCGGTTCAGGTTGCAGCGGGTCAAGAAAGCCCCGCGCAGACGGGCGCCGCCGAAGTTGGCATGACGCAGGTCAGCCGAAGTCAGGTCAATCTGCGTCAGGTCGTCGAACCCCAGGTCCACGCCGGGCATCTTGATCCCGCTGAGGTAGGCCCCCGACAGATCGAGGCGCGGGCGGCTTTGAAACTCGCGCGCCCGCCAGCGCGCTATGGCAAAGGTGCGCCTTTTGGCAACAGCAACGTGCTCAGGGTTCGCCAAGCAATCGCTCCGGCGGCTGCGTGTGTGACATCAGTCGTCGCCGACAGGTAGGGCGGCCTCCCTCCCCGTGAAGGCCGGCATCACTTCGTCAGCAAATATGGACAACTGATTTCTGAACTCGTCCCACGGCATCCCCTCCGGCCACTGCAGCACAATGTCCTCCAAGCCCGGGTACTTCTCTTCGATTTCCCGCAGGAACGCGATGAAGTCGTCCGGGTTGCCGCAGAACCAGGCTTTCTGGTCGACGCCGTCTTCGATGCGGGGCGTTCGCGCCGGCGCTCCCGGCGTGCCCCATGGCCGTCCCTGTTCGTCGGTGTACCTGACGAACCCGAACGGTGCGAACCACTTGTAGCGCTCGTCGTGGAAGGGCCGAACCTTTTCGATGGCCTCTTCGCGGCTGCCCGCGATGTAAAAACCAAACCCCAGCGCCATGTCGCCGCCCAGCGGAATGTCGCGGCCCGCTCCCGTCGCCGCGTCATGATATTGGGAGATCATCTGCTCGGCATACCGTTCGCCGGTCAGCGCCACCATCGCCTTGATGCCCCGCTCGGCGATGTAGTTCAACGTCCGCCCACTGGCGATGGGTTGCCAGATTTCCACCGGCTTGCTGATCGGCCGGGGCACCATGGTGATTTCCTTCAAGTCATAGCCGCGGTAGGGCACCTGCGGCGGGATGGTGTAGTACTTGCCCGAGTGGCTCCACGAGTCTTCGTTGAACGCCTTCAGGATGACTTCCATCTGCTCGAGGAACAGCTCGCGGTTCGCGTCGTTGTCGATCACCGGAGCGCCAAAGGTCTCGACCTCGCGCGCATGGTAGCCGCGCCCGACTCCGAATATCATCCGGCCGCCCGTGAGAATGTCAGCCATGGCGAAGTCTTCGGCCACGCGCAGCGGATGCCACATGGGAATGATGTTGAACGCCTGCCCGAATTTGAGGTTCTTGGTCTGTCCCGCCAGGTGCACTCCCATGAGGATCAGGTTGGGGATGCACTCGTAGCCTTCGTGCTGGAAGTGGTGCTCCGCCATCCACATACAGTAGAACCCGCGCTCGTCCATGTGCTGGGCCAGCGCTTCGGCGTGATCGTACGCCTGGACCAACTGTTCGTTGCTGTAACGGCGCTCGTCGGCCGGCGTGCCGTCTGCGCCCACGTTGTCCAGGTCGATCTGCCCCACGTACAGAACCGAAAACCGCTTAATCATCCAATCAGTGCTCCGCTCGAATAAGAATCGCGCCGCATTATAGCATGGGGCCTTGGGAGCGGACGGCCGCAAAATGCTGCTTCCCGCGCTGGCAGGGATCCGGTATTCAGCCGTTGCGCAGCCGGCGATTTTCCTCTTCTAACTCACGCACCCGAGCCTCGGCCTGGAGCCGACCCGCACGCTCCATGAGCCGGCCTTCCCGCTCGCTGTCGAAGGTAGCGATATGCTGCCCCGTGGCCGGGTCATGCCACCCCAAGGCACCATTCTCCCAGCGCAAGTAAAGGTTCAAAACCGCGCTATAACCCTGCAATACGTTCTCCGCCGGCTCGTCCAACTCAATCGGCACGTACCGACCGTTCTCCAGTCGGTCGCCGGCCAGCCGCGCCCCGTGATGCTGCCCCGTCTCGTCAAAACGCCAGTATTCCAGAATACCCAACGCGGCGTAGGCTTCCCGCTTTTCCCTCACGTCAATATGACCGGTGCGCGGCGACGCTATCTCCAGCACGAAGTCCGGCGGCTTGCCCTGCTCGGCGATGACGTAGCCGTTACTGGCCTCGTAGGCCGCCGGGTCCACGTCAAAGGCCACCAGCAGGTCGGGATAGTGGCTGCCGGCCATGCTGCGGGTGGGCCGAACTACTACGTAACGCTCGCCGGTGACCAGGGTGGTATCGGGGTTGCCCAGGTGCATGGCAAGGTGATGGGCGTGGCCGGTGGCG
Source organism: Dehalococcoidia bacterium (assembly GCA_965203985.1). GTDB lineage: Bacteria > Chloroflexota > Dehalococcoidia > Lucifugimonadales > UBA3495 > Bin87. The sequence goes on along the minus strand of CBDBDS010000003.1, from coordinate 357,089 downwards.
GCCAGCTGCTTGAAACTGCTCATCTTGTCGTCGGGATGCTCCGGTGGGTCGGGCAGCCGGAAGCGGTTTGGCGATTTGGGCGTTTTGGCGGTGGCCATTGGGAACAACCCCGGTGGTTTGAGAAGAAAGGCGGTTCGTGTTAATCTGCCGCCGATTGCCCGCAGCCTGCTGCCGGGCGGACCGTGCGATGCCTGATATTCCAGTTGAGTTGAGCACGGCAGGCTTTCCGCGCAGATTGCCCTTGCACTGGCCGTTACCATCGCAGTGATGGCCGTCCCCGCCTGGCTGCTCCTGGGGAGGGTGCGCAGGAGCGATGGTACGCCTGCCGAACTCCGCGACGTGAGGATAGTCAGGCGGTTTCTGCTCTATTTGGTCCCGTTTGTAATCGCCGTAGCGGTGATAGTGAGCCTGCTGTTCATATTCCTGGAAACGTGGGATATCCTGCGCTCATCGCCAGATTCTGCGCCAGAGCAAAGGGATGGCAATTCTACCAGTCTCAACTACCTTCCAAGTGAAGAAGACTAGCAGGCCAGTCCACACGGCGGTAGCAACGGCGTAGCAGACGGCGCCGATCAGGATCATCGCGGGACGGTTCCAAGCGTCGCCCAGCAACACCAGAGGTACACCGATGATAATACACACCGCCCCTAGTGCCATCGCGTAAATGATCCAGTCGTGCCCAGTCAAGACGGAGTGCGCCGGCGCGTCGGCGACAGACGCGTTGCTGTCGCTGGGGTTCTGCGTTTTCGGCGTGGCCATGGGTCCTTTCCTGCCTTTCGAACATGCTACCGCTTTTGCCCAGCGTTGACAAACGCGCGCTCTTGTGACGCTCGCTTGGGTTCCGCGCCGGAGCGCTGCGCTACACCCTACAACCGCCGGTTGCGCACCACCGGCTCCGACGCCAGCAGGCGGCGCAGCCCGTTCAGGTTGGGCAGGCCCAGGATTTCCGACAGCCCGTCGTCCAGGCGGCGGCGAGCCGCGCATTCGGTCATCGCCGGCAGACGCTCGAATTCGTCCTCAGCAACATCGTCAAACAGCTGGGACAGGGCATGCAACTGCTCCGGAGCGATGGCGCGCACGTCCAGAACCGGCAGTTCTTCCAGGTCGGCTTTCTTCATGCCAACCCAACCGCCTCTGGTGCTGGTGCGCTGGGCCAGAATAGTCAACAGACCCAAACTGGAATTGAACCATACGGCCAATGCCTTCTCGTGAGAAACTTCGTCAACCTTGACGGGCCACCACACGTTGGACAACACCCTGGTATCTGATCGCATTGCAATAACTCTGGTAGTTTCTAGCCAAAGCCGTTCGGATATAAGCAGCCGGCCTGCTTGTTGCCATAGGTGTTCGCCATATCCTGGGCGCTGCCCTCCCCGGGGTGTGACCAAAGGCGACAGATAGGCGTCCGGAGCGCACACCAAAGTCTTGTGCTGTTCGGTATCGTGTCCTTCCACCATTGGATAGGCGGTTTGCGAAGTAGTCCGCTCGAACCCATCGACCAGACGCCTCCGGTCGGGGCCGACGTCACCGAGTTCGGCCAAGGGGCAGAGAGGAACGTGGCCCACATCTGACACGCCGGGAACCCACACTTCGCCATCGTCCAGCAGGCGCAGGGCGCTGCGGGTAAGGTCGGCGCGCGCGAACTGTACGCCGGCCCACTTGCCGCCGCGGAGTTTGGATTCGGGGATGGACACCAGTTCGCCGACGTGCCGGCCGTCAACTTCCACCAGCGCGGCGCCGGCCGCTTCCAGGTTGGCCGGCACAGTGTCGGCGATGGCCTGGGCGGTGCGGTGGGCGTCCAGCACGCCGTCGGGATTTCGCCACAGGCTAACGAAAGTGGTGCGGTGTTCGCCTTCGCTGCCGTTCCCCGACGGCCGCCGCGTCGCGATGAGCAGAGCTTCGGACAGGTCGGTGCTGTCGGAGAAGTTCCAGCGGTCAGGATCGTGCGAAACGATCACCATGTCCAGGTTGAAATCCCGCTCGATCAAGGAGCGGGTCTGCTGCCAGGAAGGACCGGTGCAGACGGTGGCCGGCAGAACCAGCGCCAGGCGTCCTTCGCCGGGCCGCAGCTTGGGGGACGCTGCCGCCACGAACGCCGCGCCCAGGCCGGCGGTTGCTGTTGCTTGACGCGACCTGAGGCGGCGGGAAAGTTCGTTCTGCAACTTGCGGCGGTCGGCGGCGGGCAGGCTGCCGAACAGCAAATTGCCGCCCACAGAGCGGGTAAAGGGCGGGTTCATAATCGCCAAGTCCAGGTCCGGCAGCGTGGCGAGTTCTTCCTGCTGTGCGCCTCTGGAACCGCCGCCATACACCCGGCCGGCGTCGCGAACCGTTCGTCCACTGACGCCCATTCCGGCGGGAGACAAAGCGAACTGGACTGCCGCTTGCGTTTCCCCCAGGAAGTCCAGCGAACCCAGAGATACGTCGTCGCCATCGGCTCCCAGCGGCATGACGTAGAGGTTGATGCGGTCAAACTGGATATCAGGGTTCAGCATCGCCAGGCTGGTAGCGGCGAAATGCACGGCGGAAAGTTGCACGTCGTAGCCATGCAGAGCCTGCTCCACCATCGCTTTGTGCAGGGCGGCGACGTTTCGACCGCCGGCCTCGGTATGCCGGCGTTCCGCTTCGGCGGCCACGGCCATCAGCAGTGTGCCGGTGCCGCAGGCAATGTCGGCTACGTTGAGGGAAGCGGGAAACTCGTGGTCGCTCCAGTCAACGCCGGGCGGCCAGTGGTGGAACACCAGCCGGGTGAGCAGCGTCGCCGCCGGAACCGAGGTGTAATAGGCGCCGGTGAACTTGGCGTCGGTGAGTAGAGTGTGGAAAAGCCGGCCGGAGAGGTCATGCCCTTCCAGCCGGCTGGTGTTCTCAACGGCTGCAAGCAGCGGGGAAATTACCAGAGCGTGGAGGTCAACCGGCCCGTCGATGAGGATATCGAGGATGTCGGCGGCCAAGCCAAAAACAGGCACGTAGTCGATGTTGTCGCAGATGTAACGCCAGACGCGGAACAGTCCGGGGATGCCGTCTCGCCAGGCCTCTGCAACGGTGGACACGTCATCGTTTGCGGCGGCAAGGCGTAATTGGAAGGCCAGCGCGTTGAATATCACCAGACAGCCGATGCGCAGGGCCTTGGCGCGGTCACTCTCCTGGTCCGTCTGCGCGATAACGTCCCCGATGCGGCGGGCAATACGAGCGTGTTTGGAAATTTGACCCGCCGATTGCTCGATGGCGTGCTCGATTACGGCGGCGGCGGCGACAACGCGGTCGGCTCCCTCGATTTCCAATGGCAACGTGCGTAGATGGTCAGCAATGTCGGCGAGCGATCCGAATCGCGGACGCGGTTCCGTAACCAGCTTCCCCTTGGATCCATGCAGCCACCATTGCAGATTGCCGGTGTTCTCCAGCCCCTCGCGTATATCGTCCAGGTATTTCAGAGGTTCGGGGTAGAGGACGCCGACAACCCCCAATGCGTCGGGAAACTCCTCCATACGGGCGTCCAACTGGCTTTGCAACTGGGAGGCGGAATCCTCCCACTTGCATTCCAGCAGCACGGTATCCCCCGATTTCGACGTGACGCGGATGTCGGGAATTGCGTTGCGGCTGCGCCGTTCGGCACGGGCGGATACGCCCTGATCCCGGAGCCGTTGGGCGAGCAGGGTATTGACCACCTTGTATGGTGGCTGTCGGCGCGGCAGGCCGACATCACCTGGGTCGTCGCAACCCGCAGAGGAGCGTGGCCGCCGCGCTATGCCCCTGGTTGAGTCCGAACAGTTGCCCGGGGTTCTAACCCCGCATCCACAAGGCTGGACCGCATCAGGGTTAGGCGGAGGATAAGCCATGCAAATCAACGAAACAACCGTCGGCGTTGACGTAGCTCAGTCCGTTCTGGATGTGTGGGTCCATCCCAGCCGGGGGAGCTGGCAGGTGGGCAATGATCCATCCGGTGCCGACGACTTGGCATTGGCGTTGCGCTCGCACGATCCGTCGTTGGTCGTCGTAGAGGCCACCGGCGGACTGGAAGACCGGCTGGTGGTCTCCCTGGCATCTGCGGGGCTACCTATAGCCATCGTCAATCCGCGTCAGGTGCGCGACTTTGCCCGAGCTACCGGCCGGTTGGCCAAGACGGACCGTCTGGATGCGCAGACTTTGGCTGAATTCGGCGCTGCCGTACGTCCGCCAGTACGGGAATTGCCTGATGCCCTGTTGAGAGAGCTACGCGGTCTGACCGTTCGCCGACAGCAGTTGATAGCCATGCGGACCACCGAGAAGAACCGACGGACAAGGGCCTCGACCCGAGTGCGCGAATACATTGACCAACACGTCGCCCATCTCAACGAGCAACTCAAGGAAGTGGAGAAGGAAATAGCTGAACTCGTGCGTTCCCGGCCGGCATGGAGTGCGCGAGCCGAGTTGCTCTGCAGCGTTCCCGGCGTGGGTCCAGTCCTCTCCGCTACCCTCATAGCCCAGCTGCCCGAGCTGGGCCAGTTGAACCGTAAGGAAGTCGCCGCACTGGCTGGTGTGGCACCTTTCAATCGGGACAGCGGAGCACTGCGAGGAAGACGGACGGTTTGGGGAGGGCGAAGTCGTCTTCGTCAAGTTCTATACATGGCGACCTTATCGGCCAGCCGCTGCAATCCAACGCTGCGCGATTTTTACCAGCGCTTGTTGACCATGGGCAAGCCGAGCAAAGTGGCGTTGACCGCGTGCATGAGGAAGCTACTCACGATACTCAACAGCATGGCGCGAAGCGGCCAACGGTGGAATCCACGACTGAGCATCCACGGTTGACAACATCCCACAGTTGCTCCTCTCGTATGGTCTCTCCCTGCGCGCCGCTGCGCTCTCCGGTGGACGAATTTCGTCGTGGTCTGGGCATGGCAGGCCGGTCTTCCTCGTATTTCGCGGCATCATAGCCCGCCCGTGGCCGCCTTTCAATCGCGCGCCGTCGCAACTGCCAACCCGTTATAATTCCCCCGTCCCCATTCCAAATGACATTCGGGAGGCCATCCCATGGATTTGACCCTGAACGGTAAGGTAGCGATGATCACCGGCGGCAGTCGTGGTCTCGGTCGCCAGTGCGCTCTGGCCCTGGGCCAGGAGGGCTGCGCGGTGGCCATCTGCGGACGCGATGGCGAAACGGTCGAAAAGACCGTATCCGAGCTGGCCGGTCTCGGCGTAAAGGCCAACGGCAGCCAGGCCGACGTGACCAACTCCGAGGACGCCGAGCGGTTCCTGCGGGAAACCACCGCTGCTCTCGGCGCGCCCGATATCCTCGTGAACAACGTGGGCGGCCGCCGCGGTTCCGTCCTATTCGACGAGACCTCCATGGAGCAGTTCCTGGAAGGCCTTGAGGTCAATCTGATCTCGGCCGTGCGGATGACCAAGCTGGCTCTCCCCCACATGCAGGCCCAGGGCTGGGGCCGCGTCATCAACATCTCGTCGATCTACGGACGGGAGCACGGCGGCTCCGTGGACTACATGACGGGCAAGGCAGGCATGATCGCGTTCTCCAAGCACCTCGCCCTGCAGTTGGCACAAACCGGCGTGCTGGTCAACTGTGTGGCCCCCGGCAGCATCGACTTTCCGGGCAGCACCTGGGACCGCTTCCAGCAGAACAATACCCCCGAAGTCGTGGCCGAGTTCATCGACCGCAATCTGCCCATGGGCAAGTTCGGCTGGCCCGAACCCATCGGCGAGACCGTGGCGTTCCTCGCGTCGGACCGCGCCGGCCTGATAACGGGCGCCTGCATCAACGTGGACGGCGGCCAGTCCAAGTCCCTGTTCTAGGGATCGCATCAGAAGCAAGATTCTCGGATCCACGGGATTGGCAACGCCGGAGGCTGATAACGCCTCAATCCCGTCAATCCGAGAATCCTGAAAATCCTGCTTCAGACAATCATTCCGGTTGGTGCGCCGTCCCCACGAATTCCAGCCAGGCCTGCACGCACTTCTCCGGCGCGGAGTGCTGGACATAACCCCCCGCGCCGGGGATCCTCGCCAGCGTGCAATTGGGCATCAGGTCGGCCTGACCCTGCGCCCGGTCGGGGATGTCGCCTTCGCTCAGTTCACCCACCATCGCCAGAGCCGGCGTTTGGATCGTGGGCAACTTGTCGGAGAGGTTTTGAGTGCCCAGGTAGGCTAGCGTTTCCAAAACGACGTGGCGCGACGTTGATCCCATCTGCTGGATGTACCACTCGTGGTGCTCCGGGGCTTCGTCGGCGTTCACCCGGCGGCCTCCGGTAGCCCGTGCCCACCCCTCGGTGCCCTCCTCGGCCACCAGGCGATAATAGTTCTGATAGGTGTCGACGCCGGTGAAATTGTACGGCGACATGCATGTCGTAACCGTGTGCAACCGCTCCGGGAACTGGTAGGCGAATTGCAGCGCAATGGTTCCGCCAATCGTTTCCCCGATGAAGTGAACCTTGTCCAGTTCCAGGTGGTCGAGCAGGTTGCGCACGTCTTCGGCGAATCCTTCCAGCGACCAATCGTAGCCAGGCTCGGGCACGGTCGAGCGACCGAATCCTCGCGCGTCAACCCGAATCACCCGGTACTGCCGGGCTAGCAACGGCGGCCATGCGTACCACAGCCGGCCGCTCTTGGCGTTGCCGTGGTGCAGGACGATGGTCTCGATGCTGTCCGGAGCCCGCCACGGATCGGTGAAATTGTCATCGTCGTAGTACATATCAAGGTTGCCGGCTAGCGAGGCAATGGCCATGGTCCTCTCCTGAAGTCATGCGTTTCGTTGGCAGGGTTCGCGGGGTTCCGGATACCGCGACTACACGCCGAATCCGCCGCCCGGTGTCTGGTCCGCCAGCGGGATCTGCACGCTGATCCGGTCCACGTCGCCCACGCTGCGCGTCGTGTGGCCTCGCCCGGTCAGGTCTTCGCACAGCTCGATGTCGCCCACGTTGAAAATCCGCTTGGTGCCGTCGCCCAAACCGATCTCCACCTGGCCTTGCAGCGTGATGACGTATTGGCGACGTGGCGCGGTGTGAAAGTCCACCAGCTGCGTCGGCTTCAGCAGGCTGAACTGCACGCCCGTGGCGCTCTGCGTCGCCGTCCGCAGCGCGTGACCCACCTGCTCAAAGGGCAGTTCCAGGTCCTCAATGTGGGATTCTCCATCCTCGCCGGTATAGAGCCGTACCACCTGCATATCCATTCCTCCAGTATCGATTCGGATGGCGCCATCATAGCACCAACTTCCCCGGCGCAGATTTGATTATTCTCCTGCATGGGGAGGGCGGAGCGGGTGCCGGAATATGTCGGACATCGGTATGGCGAAACCGGGCAGCAATGGCGTGGTCAGCGTATCTTCTGCGGCCAGCATGGCCCGCTCCACATAGGCCCCATCCTGGAGCTCCAGCAGCGTCAGCGTGTCCTGGCGCAGGTCGCAAATCCAATAGTGGGGGATGCTGGCCTCCGCGTACGCCTGCCGCTTCCGCACCAGGTCGCGGTTCCGGTCCGAAGACAGGATTTCGATCACGATGTCCGGCGCACCTTCCACCATCCGGTCGCGAACCGCGCAAGGGTTTCCTGGCAAAATCACCGTCACGTCGGGAGCATACAGCCGGCCTGATTCCAGCGATAGGGCGACAATCACGTCAGTATAGATCTGGATCGGCGGCCCGGCGACCCGGTCACGGTACTCCCGGAAGTGGGCGAAAAACTCCATCTTGGCAAAGTTGTGCACTACCCGCGGTCGGGGCATGATGTAAAGTGTCCCGTCGTCCAGCTCCATTTTCCGCTTGTCCCAGGTGTCGTCCAGTTCCATGAACTCTGCAACGGACAGCCGGAGGCCGCTACGAGGCTTGGTTGTGGTCATACGGCAACTCCTAATCCCATTGAACGGCGGCGGCCCGACCGGTGGCGCAGATATCCATCAGGCAACAGCCATGGCAGCGTGGCGCGTTCTTGGTGCAGGCCACCTTGTGATGATGGTCCAGCAGGGCATGGAACTCATTGTACGCCTGTGCGTCCGCAGGGATCCCTTGGTGGAACAACCGCTGCCAACCATCGTAATTGTCCCGCTCAACGGGCTCCAGTCCCACCCGCTTCAGAATGCGGATAGTGTAGGCGTCGATCACGAACGACGGCTTTCCCGCAGCGTACACCAGGATGTCGTCGGCGGTTTCCGGCCCGATACCGTAGATACCCAGCAACTCCCGGCGGAGCGTCTCCGTATCCGACGCGAACATAGCATCCAGGTCACCGCCGTAGCCTTCGCAGACGTGGGCGGCAAAGGCCTTGAGCTTCCGAGCCTTCGCGTTGAAGTAGCCGGACGGCCTCACTAATTCGGCCAGCGTGTCGACTGGCAACGTGTGCATCGCCGGCCAACCCTCAATCCCGGCCGAGCGCAGGTTACTCAGGGCCAGTTCTACGTTCCGCCAGGCGGCCGCCTGCGTCAGGATCGCCCCGGCGATCATCTCGAACCGGCTCTCCGCCGGCCACCATCCCTGCGGCCCGTAGGCGTCCAACAGCCGCCGGAACATCTCTGGCAAAAGCCCGGCACAATTCCCGCTATTCACATCCTGACCATCCTGCATATCGATGTAAGGCTACAGCCGCACCGGAACCTCATCGGCCAGGATGATGCACTGCTCGCTCACCCGGCAGCGGTAGGCCCAGGCATCCACGCCGGCGGCTACCGCTTCTCGCAGCGTTGTCCCCAGCAACGGGTCCGCAACATCGTTCGGAGCAAATGCCTCCGCGTCGGCCCGCTGGATGACGAACACCACCGCGGCCTCATGACCCTCTTCCCGCGCCGCCATCAGGCTCCTCAGGTGTTTCACGCCCCTGATGGTGGGAGCATCCGGAAACAGTCCGACCCCGTCCTCGACCAAAGTCACCGATTTTGTCTCGACGTAGCACTTGCCTCCAGGTCCCTCCAGCAGAAAATCGAGACGGCTCTCGCCGAAAACCTGTTCCGCGCGCGCCACCGGGTAGGATGCGAACTGCGGCATGCGCTTGCGATTCAGCGCTTCCGCGACCAGCTTGTTCGGCAGTCGTGCGTCGGCGGACGATAGCGCGCTTCCCGTGTCAACCAACGCCAGGTCAAAGCTGGTCTTCCGGTTGGCCCCCGGTGGAGCCGGCAACAGCAACACTCGAAATCCCGGCACCAGCAGTTCGCCCATCCGGCCTGAATTGGGCACGTGCGCCAGGTATTCCCGGCGCTCTACGTCCACCAGCGCCGCGAATCGGTTCAGTCGCTTGATGAAGCGCCCTTCAACCAGGGGAGGAAATCGCACCGGCTATCTCCAGAATCCGTCGCTGATCTCGCGTTTGCCAGGCGCACGGCGACGGCAAGCCACCGTCCAAATTGATCGTACCGGCCTTGTAACAAAAGCGTAATCAGTTCGTAATTGCCCGTTAATCCGTTGTGCGCAATATAGAGCCATCCGCAGCAGCCTGCCAAACAATTCTCAAGCTGCTGATGAGGTTCGGCGATGATAACGTACGCAGGTTTTCAACCCACCAACGACGCCGCTCCTCGCGTTCTGCTGCTGGGACAGGGTTGGGAAATGATACGCGCCGCATTGGCCGCCGTTTCCGACACCGGCGCCATTGAGTTGATGGGCCCGGAAACGTCCTACGACATCGATACCGATTATGGCGAGGACTCCCCGTCAGTGCTGCTGTTGTCCCCAGACGCGGACTCCCCCAACCCACCGAACGACGACACCGCGCCCCTGGTGCTCCGTTGCATACCCGACGACGAATTGGACGATCCTGATCTGTACGGCGATTCCGACGACTTCGTGGCTGTGCCCTGTCCCCCAGCGGAACTGATCAAGCGGATCCTGCGCCTGGCCCAACGGCACGCCTCCGCGACTGTCGCATCCGGTTCCATCCGCGTCGGCGGCATAGCGCTCAACCCCGCCACCTACCAGGTTACCGCCAACGGCCGACCTGTGGACCTGGCCTGGCTGGAGTTTCAGCTTCTTCAGTTCCTGATGGACAACGTGGGCAAGGTGTTCACCCGTGACCAGTTGCTGGCCAACGTCTGGGGCGTCGAGAACATCGGCGGCACGCGCACGGTCGACGTGCACATCCGCCGCCTGCGCTACAAGCTGGAAAACGGACCCGAAACCTACTTCCGCACCGTCAAGAACGTGGGCTACGGGATGGTCGAACCGTAGCTCGGCGGCCAGGGCCACAGCAATGAGGGGCGAGTGAAAACCCGCCCCTAGCGCGTTGCTCGTTGTACGGTAACGTCCGTTACCACTCCGCCGGCAGGCTCACCACGCCGCGAATGTTCAGCAGGTTGTGGTACTCAAGCACGTCCGGGTCGCTGGCGAACTTGAAGGGCGGGAATTTCCGGGTCAACGCCCGGAACGCCTCCTGTCCCTCCAGCCGCGCCAGGTTCGCGCCCAGGCAGTGGTGGATGCCGCCGCCGAAGGCAACGTGCGGGTTCGGGTAGCGGGTGATGTCCAGATCCTCCGGGTTCTCGAAGGCCATCGGGTCCCGATTGGCGGAGTTGATGATCGCCATCACCTTTTCGCCTTCCCGGATCTTCTGGCCACCCAGCTCGATGTCCTCCAGCGCGATGCGCGGCGCGCGCTTCACCGGGGAGTCGTACCGTAGCAACTCCTCCGTCGCCCGCACCAGGAGGCTGTCGTCCTCCTTGAGCATGTTCCATTGCTCAGGGTTTTTCATCAGCGCCATGGTGCCGTTGCCCACCAGGTTAATGGTGGTCTGGTGACCGGCGATGAGCAGCAGCAGGGTGTTGCCCAGCACCTCCTCCCGGCTCAACGCCCCCTCGCGCTCGCCGATGGCAAGCACGGACAGCAGGTCGTCAGAGGGTTCGCCGACGCGGGCCTCCACCAGCGGGTTGACGTAATCGTTCAGCGTGGTAATAGCCTCGTGCACCCGGGTGTGCCGGTCCGGCGACTCCTGATCCAGCGACAGCAGCTGCCGCGACAGCGTCCGGATGAACTCCCGGTCCTCGGCGGGCATGCCCAGCCAGTTGGCGATGACCAGCACCGGCATGGCGTTGGCGAAGTCCTTGAGGACGTCCATGTCCCCGCTTTCAGGATCGAAATCTTTCAGCAGGTCCTGGATGATCCCCTGCACCATCGCCCGGAACCGGTTGTCGATGTACTTCGGGTTGAACACCGGATGAACGGTGCGGCGCATCCGCAGATGGTCGGGCCGGTCGCGGCGGATGAACCAGTTGTTCATGTACTCCAGGTTGTACTTGTACTTTGGAAAGTCCTCTTCCGAAATCGGCGGGCTGGGCGGTTTCTCGTCCCGCAGAAACACCTCGGACGAGAAGTATTCCGGATGCCGCAGCGCCCACACCACCGCCTGGTAGGAAGTGAGCACCCAAGTGTCGAACTTGGCGTTCCAGTACACCGGCGCCTCTTCCCGCAACATCGCGTAGTAGGGATATGGGTTCCGCAGGTTCTCCGGCGAAAGCAATTCATCGTGGACTCGGTCTTTGAGCATGGGTAGCGCCTCGCAACTTGGTGTTAAATGGGTAGGTGTCGGTCAATTTAGCCACTGGGCGATGGGGATGTCAACTTGAACGCGAACGCCGCAGGACCCGCACGTTCCACCACACAATCAGCGGCGTAATGACCACTGTGGGCAATATCCACGGCACCCAAACCGGCTCCATGTTGACGTTCACCACGGTCACCGCCGTGATGGTGGCGATGGTGCCAGCCATCATGTTGGTCAGGTGCCGCGCAACCCGTCGCGCTCCGCCGGGCTGGGTCCAGTGAAACCGAGCGTCGGCGACACCCAATACGATCGCTATCCCGCCGAAAATCACCAACGTCACCCATTGAGAGTCGCCGTAGATCACAAGTACAACCGCGTACGCCCACATGCACAGGCCGGTAGCTCCGATTACGGAGACTACGATCCAGTCCACCGGATGGGCGCGTCTCTGCCGGTTTCGCGCAAAACGCCAGCCCGCGAACACCAGGTAGAAGCTGAACAACGCGATCAGGAACAGAAATGTGCTGTTGGCGAGAACCGCCAAGGGGATTGCAGTTACGAAGACCAGCGTCATGCCCACGGCATAAACTCGACCCGCCAGCACGTGCCGACGCCCGCCTTTCGCAGTGACCAAGGCGATTCCTGCGGCCAGCAGGGACACCGAGCCGGCGGAGATATGGATGAAGAGGAGCGTCGGGGCGATAGCGCCGCTCATTCAATCACTCTGCTGTTTTCAGCCACGCCGGCGGATGCTATCCATTCGTGGTACTCATGCAGCAAGGATTTGACCATTGCAATCAATTCTACGACCAGAGCGCCGGTAAAGTCGCTGACCTCGAAACCGTGGGCGATGGAGTTCCGACATTCCGCTATCTGGCGCAGTCGGTCGGCGTTGTCCCGGTCGATAGCGCCAAGATAGACGGCGTAGCTCAGGACATAATCCGGAGTGGTGACGCGCTTGATGGCGACGCCTTCCGCCTCTACCATTATCCTGACGAGGGCCTGGGCCCCCGCCCAAGCCAGCAGCAGGGCCGCCTCGGGGAGGCCGGTATCGAGGGCAGTTTCGGCTTGGTCCAGGCGGTTGAGGATGCCGGACTCGTCCAGTGGTTGGGGGTTTTCTGCGGGGGCCAGCCGTTCCGGTTCGCCCACTACCAACAGCTCAAAGCTCCAGCCGGGTTGGGCTTTTATGATGCGCTCGAATTGGCGGAAAGCGGGGTTGGCTGACAAAGACGCCCGCGCTTTTACTGCAATTACCTTCTTCTCGTCGCCTTTTTCCAGCAGCAAATCGGCGCGATAGCCGGGCAGAAACTCTAGCGGCGCATCCCGGGTCACTTTGTAACCTTTGGCCTGATACTCTGCGGCCATGATATCGGCAATCTGTTCTTCAGCGATAGTCAGGTCGGCGACCACAAGGGCACCTCTGGCTGCGGAGCGTCACTCACGCGAATATAGGTGAACTGGCTGTAACCGCGAATAAACTCATCAAAAACTGGAGAGGCATCGGCAGTTTGAAGGTCGTTTCGGTAGAAACGCTTGCGACAAATCAGGTCGGTTACCTGATCGTCGTCTGAATATACCAAGCCCTTCAAGGCGTCCATGATGGGCTTGGGAATATTATCAACGTCAAGCGGGTCGGCGTCAAAGATGTACACTATGCTGACTGCGACGTTACCGGCGGCGGGCTCTCTGCCGTCCCAATGCCGTTCTGCGGCGTTGCGCACGTTTTGCGTCCACTGACGTAACAAGGCACGACGACGGGTCTGCTGCGACACTGGTGAGCCGTCCAGAGCGAATTCAATAGGCAAAGCCATTCCGCAGCGTCACTCCAACGCGCCGGCTTCCTGCAATTCCCGGTACTCCTCCGCGCTGAGTCCCACGATCTCCCGCAGCGCGTGCTCCGTATCCTGCCCCAGCAGCGGCGCCGGGCGATCCAACCTTCCCGGCGTCAGCGAAAGCTGCGTCTCGGTGTAGTCTGTCGCGTAAGACCCCATTTCGGGGTGGTCCAGCCACGTGAAATGCTCTCGATGGCGCAACTGGGGATCCTCGAACAGGTCGCGGGTGTCGTTAACCACGCCGGCGGGGACTCCCACCGCCTGCAGGCGACGCATCAACTCGTGGCGGTCGTAGCCAGCCGTCCAATTCGCGATTATCCCGTCCAGCTTGTCCTCGTGTGCTTTGCGTACCCGGAACGTGCGAAACTCGCCCGACGTGACATCGGTGAATCCGTCGGCGGCGATCTCGTCGCGCAACGCCTCCCATTGAGCGTCGTCAAACGCGGCGATGGCAATCCAGCGGTCGGCCTCGCCATTGGCGTCGGGCGCACAGGGGTAGGCCCCGTGGGGAGACGCGGAGGGGTGCCGGTTGCCCACCAACTCCGGTTCGCGCCCGTTGACCGCCGCGTCCAGCAGCATCGGCCCGCCGAAGTGAAGGCTGGTCTCCAATTGGGACATATCCAAATGCGTGCCCCGGCCGGTGGCCCGCTGCCTGTCCACGGCGGCCAGTATCGCGGATACCGCGAACTTGGGACACACGAAATCGGTGTAGGCGCCGTATGGGTTCACTGGCCCTCGGTCCGGCCAGCCGATGATGTTGGTATAGCCGGCCAACGACGACAGCACCGCGCCGAACCCGGGCTGCGCTTGCATCGGCCCGCCGCGCCCCAGCATGGACGCGCTGAACAGCACGATGCGCGGGTTCACCCGGCTCAGTTCGTCGTAACCCAGCCCCCAACGCTCCAGCGTGCCGGGCGTGAAATTCTCAGTAACGACGTCGGCCCACTCGGCGATGCGCAGGATGAGGCCCGGCGCCTGCGGGTGGCTCATGTCGATGGACAGGCCGTACTTGTTGGCGTTGTAGTTGGCGAAATAACCGGAACGGTTGACCCCCGACTCACCGCCGGCGAAGGGTCCGGCGCGCCGCAAGGTCTCCGGCCGCTTGGCCGACTCCACCCGCAACACCGTCGCGCCATACTCCGACAGGTATTTCGTGGTCATCGGGCCAACGGCAACCCAACAGAAGTCCAGCACCTTTAACCCGGCCAATGGCAAATCGGCCATCAACTCAACTCCATGTCCAAATATCTTTACGTCGATATACATGATTGACAGGATTAGGATGTTGTTATCCTTTTCATCCTGAATATCGATATAAAAACTTAAACCGCTCCCAGTTCTGTGAGCCGCGCCAGGTCCCGTCCATTCAGACCTAATTCCCCGCTAAGAACCTCTCGGTTATGCTCACCTATTCGAGGCGCTCGTCGGCGTATCCCCACCCGCGACGGATCCTGCAGGTCCTTCACGAAATGGCCCGGATACGTCACGGTCTCACCGATGTCCTCGTGCTCGACCCGGTCGTAGTAGTCCCGCGCCGCCAACTGTCGGTGCGCCAGGATATCGCTGGGCGTCGCTACCGGAAACAGCAGTATGCGCCGCTCCAGCGCGCCCTTCGCCAACTCGTTGCGCGTGTGGGTCATGAAGAATGGCGCCACGGCAGCCACCGTTTGCTCCATGATATCGGCGCGAGCCGTGCCGTAGCCCAGCTCCTCCCAGTTGACCGCCTCCAATTCGGGGCTGCCCATCCCTTCCTCGGCCATCCAGGCCAGCATGGAGCGGACGCTGCGAGCCGCGCCCGCAGTCCCGCCGCCCGGCTGGAAGTTCACGTAACCGTCCTTGCACGGCCAGTTGATCCGGGTGAACGTGCCGCCGGCGGACTCCCGGTAAGCTCCCATGCGGCGCAGGATAGTCTGCTCCAGGTCCCAGTACTGCGGCGCGTGCGCCAGCGTCCGCGCCACCGCCTGCTGGCAGGACACGTCCACATGCTGACCCTCGCCCGTGAGTTGTCGGTGCGTGTGGGCGATCATCGCTCCCGCCGCTCCCGCCGCGCTGCCATGCTGGTAGAACTGGGGCATGCTGATCCGCAACGGCGGCCGATCCCCGTCCCCGGTCAGGTGCATGAACCCACCCAGCGCCATACCCACGATGTCTGACGCCGCGTAATCCGCATACGGCCCGTCCTGTCCGAAGGCCGTGATCGAAACCATCACCAGCCGGGGGTTCAGCTCCCGCAGCTCAGCGTAACCAAGCCCCAAAGAGGCCAGGCGTCCTGGATCTGCCGACTCGATTACAAAGTCGGCCTGGCCCGCCAGCCGCCGGAAAAGCGCCGCGCCGTCCGCCTTGCTGATATCCAGCGTGACGCCCCGCTTGTTGGCGCAATACGCCCACCAGAAAAGGCTGCGCTCGGCTCCCGGTTCGTCCTTGTAGAACGGACCGATCCTGCGGGCCGGGCTGCCCCTCGGCGGTTCCACCTGAACCACGTCCGCGCCCAGGTCGGCCAGCATCTTGCCGCACAGCAGACCGCGCCCATCGGTAAGGTCGAGGACGCGGTAGGGGGCGAGGAGGCCGGGGCCGTATTCGTTGTCAGGGTTCATTGGGCCGGCGACGGCTGGTTGGGGTTGGCCCCGGTGGGTTCCATACCGGGCGGTACGGTGAACACGGCATTTCCATCGGCGTCGTGCGTGTGGTTGGCCAGAGAGTATAAGAGTTGCTGGTTGCTGCGCCAAATTTCCTCTCGCAGCTCTTGGTTGCTGCGATACATTTCCTCACGCAGTAGTTCTATCTGCACCGACAGGTTATCCACCTGGTTGGACAACTCGCCCAACTGGTAAATGCCAGTGGCTCCGGCAATCAACATCATCACCACGGCAACGGCAGCCGTGACATTTCCGGCGTTCACTTTCATAGTCGCTGCTCTGACGCGGCGCAACTGAGGCCAGACCCTACCGCGCACCGTACGTCAATCTTATCAGATTGGCCGAACGCACCTGCCTAATCCTCCAGCGCCAGCAGGGAAAGCGGCGCGGCGTCCAGAATATCGGCGATCAGGCGCGCGATGTCCGGCGGGCTGAAAACGGTTCCCGCCATGGGAGAGGGATCGTCCCGCCACATGTCGTCCAGGCAATTCGCCAATACAAACAGATGCCATTCCGGTTCTTCGGGCAGGTCCGCGATGGTGTTGTGGGCGAGGAGTGCTGCCATGCTTTCCGGATTGCGCGACGCGCTCTTGGCTGCCTGCGAGGCAATCAGTATCCGGCTGCGGATGGGCTCGGCCAGATCATCACGATCAAAGGATCCCGCTCCGTCCCTCAGTCCATAGCAGGCCATCATCACCGCCGGCTCGATGTCAGCTTCATATTCGGCGGCCTGCGCCACCAGTTCGCTGAGCGGCCAATGGTCCGTCGCCAGCATATGCCCCACGTCCCAGGCATCCTGGCATTCGTGAACGCCGCTCCGTTGCTTCGGCACTCGGAAGCAGTCCGGGCGGCGCAGCCATTTGGACCAGACGCGCCGGTTGTGCGCCCGGTCGGTTTCGCTGAGTACCGGAGTCGTCATCCCCTAGAACGTCGCCAGCGGGTTTACCGGCGACCCGGTGGCGTTGTGCCAGCGCAGCGGCGCGACGGTGAACATAAAGTCCCAGCGGTTCAGCCTCTGGCATACCGGCGCAACCTCGTCGAAATTCGCCGCATCAATCAGCCACAGGCCCATGCCGACGATGCCAACCTTGTGGATCGGCAGCCCGATATACGGGTACTCTCCGGGCGCAACGTCCCAGGATGCGTCGCACGCCGCAATGGACACGCCGCGCTCCCGCAGCCAGGGCAACGTCTCGGCGTGCAGCCCGGGCCGGCCCTCGGCCGCCGTCGGCGGGCCAACCTCCTGGCGGCGCTTGTACCAGCCCAGCCGTATGCACAGCGCGTCCCCTTCGGTTACCCGAACCCCCTGGGCTTCTTCAGCGGCCTCCAGGTCGGCGGTGAACACCGGCTCGTTGGCATCCAGCCAATCCCTGCCCTTCACGCCGGCGATGTCCAGCAGCACTCCACGCGTCACGACGCCGTTCTTGACGGCGTCAACGGCCCCGGCTCCCGCCTTGTTGGCATTGTTGATCAGGCCCGCGTCCTTGCCGTTGTACATTTTGCCGTTCCAGAACTGGTGGCACAGGCTGTCCAGGTGCGTGACCGTGAGCCCGTGGAACGACACGCCCAGGAAGTCGCTGGCGCCGCCGCCCCCCTCCGATGGCGCCGACTCGCCGGTGGACACCATGTAATGCAGGGGCGGGATGCTGGTTACGTCCGCCGCCATCTCCGGCACCAGTAGGCGCGAGCAGGTGACGCTGATGCCTTCTTGCACCAGTCCGGCCGCCTCCTTTCGCTTGGCATCCGTGATCAGGTTCAACGTGCCCAGTTCGTCGTCATCGCCCCAGCGTCCCCAGTTGCTCAGCGAATCGAACCAGCCCAGTATTTGTTCCTCCGTGGGAATCGTCGGTGTGGTCATGGTGGTCCCTCCGATGCGGTCAATGTTTCCGTATCACCTACCAGTTGGGGCGATTGTAGAGACCGCCACCGGGCGGGTCAACGGCGGTTGCGGTGATAAAATCCGTCCCATGACCACCGCCACCACTTCCAATTTCGCCGACCGCACCATCTGGACCGGGGACAACCTCGACATCCTGCGCGGCCTCAACTCCGCGTGCGTTGACCTGATCTACCTGGACCCGCCCTTCAACTCCAACCGCAACTACGCCGCCCCGGTGGGCAGCGCGGCGGCCGGCGCGGCCTTCAAGGACACCTGGACCCTCTCAGATCTGGACGTAGCCTGGATGGGCCTCATCGCCGACGAGCAGCCGGCTATCTACAAGGTCCTCGACACGGCTGGGTTATCCCACGGCAAACCGATGCAGTCCTACCTGTGCATGATGGCGGTGCGGTTGTTGGAGATGAAGCGTGTGATGAAAGACACTGCATCGATCTATCTTCATTGCGACCCGACTGCTAGCCACTACCTCAAGCTATTGATGGACGCTGTGTTCGGTGCAAATCTATACGTGAACGAAATGACTTGGAAAAGATCCAGCGCCCACAGCGACACTCGCCAGGGGATGCGAAGGGCAGGCAGGATCCGCGACGTGGTGCTTGTTTATTCGAAGACGCAGGAGTATGCCTGGAATCCGCAGTATATGCCGTACACGGAGGATTACCTTCAGGGAGAATACAGGCACGTCACTCCCGACGGACGTCGTTACAAGGAAACTGATGTCACTGCGGCCAAGCCGGGCGGCGATACCGAGTACGAGTGGCGGGTCAAACGCCCTGTCGGCGAGAAAGTGAGATGGGCACCAGACCTCAAAGACGAGCACCTGGATCCACAAGAAGGATGGGAGTACCGGTCAGTAAATCCCTACCGTGGCCGCTATTGGGCATATTCAAAATCGAACCTGATTGCGTTCTGGAGCGAGGGTAGGCTGATCCACCGAGAAACCGGGATGCCGCGCCAGATGCAGTTTGCGGACGACATGCCGGGCGTTCCCCTCCAAGATTTGTGGGACGACATCCCACCCGTTCTGGGCAACGAGCGCATCGGATACCCCACGCAGAAACCCCTCGCCCTGCTGGAGCGCATCATCAAGGCGTCGTCCAACGAGGGCGACGTAGTGCTGGACCCATTCTGCGGCTGCGCCACCGCCTGCGTCGCCGCCGAGAACCTGGGCCGCCGCTGGATCGGCATCGACATCTCGCCCAAAGCTGTCGAGCTGGTCAACATGCGCTTGCAGCAGACCATGGGCGAGCTGTTCCACAACCGACTGGTCACCGCCCGCACCGACATCCCCCGTCGCACCGACATCGACGCGCCCATCCCCTACCGCCAGAACAAGCACGTCCTCTTCGGGCAGCAGGAAGGCCGCTGCAACGGCTGCCGCAGCGAGTTCCCCTTCCGCATCCTGGAGGTCGACCACGTCATCCCCCGCTCCCACGGCGGCGCCGACCACCTCGAAAACCTGCAACTCCTCTGCGCCCACTGCAACCGCGTCAAGGGCGACCGCCCCCAGGAGTACCTAGTAGCCCGCCTGCGGGAGATGGGCATGGCGGCGTAAGCGAGGATAACCCAACCAATCCGGCAGCTTCGAGTCATTGAGGAGACATCGTGGTACAACAAGCAAACGAAATCTCAGAAAATCAAGAACCTGGCAAGCGTCGCTGGATGACGCCGCTGCGCGTAAATTTACTGGTGATCACTATCCTCATCGCACTCTTGAACGGCGGGATAATTTGCTTAGCCTATGTAGCGATTACGTCCGACGACATATCCGAGTTCGTCGCTGGCGCCCTAGTGGGATCGCTCCCAGTAGGCATCACTGCGTTAGCGGGTTTGGGAACAACGTTGCTGACTGACAAGTGACGCTGTAATCACTCAGGGCTATCTCAAAGGGGCGCAAGATGAAGACCGTAGCGGCAATTCAGCAGGCCATCCTGGCACTGCCTGAAGCTGATTACGCCCGACTGAGACTCTGGTTCCTTGAACTGGACTGGCAACGGTGGGATGCAGAAATAGAACAAGATTTCCGCGATGGCAAACTAACCTTCCTGGTGGCGCAGGCTGCCCAAGCTCGAGCCGACGGCACGCTGACAGAACCCTAATGCCCGGTCAGCGCCGGGGTTTTGGCAATGGTCCCCGGTGCTAGTGGTAAGATAATCGATACTGGCGACCCCTTTCCTAACATGCGCCACGTTCCCGAGCCCATGGAGGTCCCATGGCTGAGCCGTCCAGCATTTTTTCTGACCTGCCGAAAGGCTCCGATTCCGACAAAGAGCTACTCATTATTCCGTCTGATTGCTCGTGGGACGGTGATTGGGAGTTGGCCGGCGACTTGGTGGTTGAGGTCCAAACCTATCGCGAAGAGGTGCTGGCTATCGCTCACGAGCTGACGGTTGAGGAGTACGGAGCGGGCGCATCGCTCGAGGAAGCGGTACAGGACCTGTTGACATCATTGTCGGAGTACCGCGAATCTTTGGAGGAACGGGAGGACAGACTTGGCGTCCCCGCCGTCGCCGACCTGGCAAAGCTGCGTAAGATCCTTCGTAGCCGCTCTCATCGGCAAGGGTGAATATGGACGTCAGGGAACTGGAGCGTGCCTTGCGGCGCAAGCTGGGAGCGGTTGAGGATAGGCGTCGGCACCACGTTTTCTGGTGGTTGGAAATCAACAAGCGGGAATATCGGGTCGCAAAGTTTTCGCATTCCAGTCGTGGCCAATTGCCTCAATACATCCTTGCAGATACCGCTAAACGGCTGAAACTTACCAACTCTGAACTCGACGACTTGGTAAATTGTCCGCTGACAGGAGACGAATTCCGGCGCTTGTGGGCAATCCGCTAATGTGCGCTATGGACATAACCTGCGCATCCAACGTCTCCACATCCCGTCCATCCCCGCAAAACCTCACGCCTCCCGCAGCCGCCGCGACAGCAGGCACAGAAACACCGCCACCGAGCCGGCGATCCCCAGGTACAGCGCCGTCAGCGGCGCGCCGATCTGCGTCACCATCCACCCGTTGAGCGCGCTGGCCGGGAAGTGCGCCTGGATGGCCAGCACGCGCATTCCGCCCATGCGTCCGCGAAATTCAGGGTCGGAGTTGCCCATCAATACCGTCATCACCAACACCAGCGACACGGATCGGCCGATGCCGGTGAGCACCTTGATCGCCAGGGCCACCACCAGCACGGCCCCAAAGGGCAGCAACCCCGGCAGCGTCAGCACGGCGGCAGCGAACAGGATCATCGACCCGTGCCAGCCGCCGTTCACCGCCCACACCAGCCACCATCCCTGCCTCCGCAGGTTGCTGATGCCGGCCACCACCAGCGCGCCGATCACCGCGCCCGCGCCCATGGCACCGTTGAGTAGCCCGAGTACCTCCGGCCCGCCCTGGAGCGTTCCCTTGGCGAAGATGGGCATCAGCGCCGTCGTGAACGGGAAGCCGGTCACGTTGTACATGGCGGCGATCAGCAACGCCATGAACAGTTCCTTGCGCTGCCAGACGTGGCGCAGGCCCTCGCCGACCCCGATGATGATTTGCTTGGGCGTGGTGTTGCCCGCGGTGGCGTTGCGGGTCCGAACCATCAGGGCCAGCAACGCTCCGACTACATAAAGCACGCCGATGAACCCGAACAACCCAGCCGGCGTGAGGGGCGTATAGAGGAAACCGCCGACGATCGGCCCTACGAACTGCGTCAGGTTCTGTCCCAAACCCAACATCGCCACCGCGTTGGTGAGCCGCTCTCGCGGCACCGTGTCGATCAGCAGGGCGTTGGTCACCGGCAACTCGATGGTCCGAAACGCGCCGCCTCCGAGAATGATCACGAAGATCATCCAGACTTTGAGCGCATCCGCCATCAGCAGGGCCATCAGCAGGAACGCCAAAGCCGCCGCGATGAAGTGACCTGCTGCCATGAGCAACCGGCGTGGCATCCGGTCCACCACCGCGCCGGCGAAAACGGACAGGAACGCCAATCCGAGAGCCGATCCGCCGGCCAG
Organism: Dehalococcoidia bacterium; assembly: GCA_965203985.1. GTDB lineage: Bacteria > Chloroflexota > Dehalococcoidia > Lucifugimonadales > UBA3495 > Bin87. The sequence goes on along the minus strand of CBDBDS010000003.1, from coordinate 335,295 downwards.
TCCGACCAGCAGGGCGTCGCCCGTCAACTCCAGCACCAGCCAGAGCACCGCGATGATCTCCATCTGCCGGCCGGCCATCGCGATGTTGGCTGATACCCACACCAGCGAAAAGTCGCGCCGCCGAAACGAGCCGAAGGTCTCGCTCGCGCGAGCGCCCAGGAATGTGGCCAAGTCTCTGGAGCCTCCCTCGCAAACCGGCGCAGATTATAGCACCGGGCTCGCGCACTGAGATTTGTGGCGTCCTCAAACCGCCACTCACGCGACACAGCAGAACCCGACCCACGGAGTTCGCGTGGTAAAATTTCGCAACTGACACTCAGCATCACCGGAGGAATTCGCATGGAAATCGGCGTCGGATTGGACCACACGCTGGGAATGAATTGGGACGACCAGGCCAACCTGGCCCGCGAGGCCGCTGAGCTGGGTTACGAAAGCATCTGGACGCCCGAGAACATCGGCACCGATTCCTTCCAGGTTTGCGCCCGGCGCTGGCAGGCCAGCTGCGACGTCGTCGAGGGCGGCCTGACCACCGGCATCGGCGTGTCCCCGGTGATGTACCGCACGCCGATCGGTTTCGCCATGTCCGGCGGCACAATGAGCCAGCAGACCGGCGGCAAGTTCATCATGGGCGTCGGCGCGGGCAGCGCGTACCGTCCTGCGAACCGCCGCGACCTGGGTTTCCCCCGCGTTTCGGCTCTGAACCTCATGCGTGACTACCTGACCACGATCCGCGGCCTGGTCCGCGGCGAACGCGTCTCCTACCAGGGCGAGCACATTAACTACAACAACATCCGTCTCGCCATCCGGCCCGCGCCCGACACGCCGGTGTATCTGGGAACCCTCGGACCTGAAATGCTCCGGTTGGCCGGCGAGATCGCCGACGGGGTGTGTCTGAACTGGTGCACCCCCGCGCAAATCGCCTGGAGCCGCGAGCGCATCGCCGAGGGCGCGGAGCGCGTCGGCCGCGATCCCTCGGAGGTCAAGGTCGTCGAATACATCCGCATTTGCGTTGACGACGACGAGGACGTAGCCCGCCGTGCCTTCGCCAAGAACTGCCTGGGCTACCCGCTGGGTGCCGCCGTGCCCACCGAGCGGGAGCGCCAATTCGGCTACCGCGCCCATTTCGAGCGCATGGGCTACACGGAAGAGCTTGCCGGCGCCGATGCCATCCGCTCCCGTGGCGGCGACATGGACGAGGTGGCCGACGCCTATCCGTCCGACGCGCTGCTGGCCGTCGGCTATTACGGCAAGCCCGACGGGGCCGCCGCCGCCTTTGCCAAGCTGGCCGAGGGCCTGGATGTGGCCTTGGTCCGCGTCATCGCCGCCCGCCCGGAAATCGCCTCCACCCAGGCGGTTATGCACGCCTGCTCCCCCGAAAAGGTTCGGCCGATGCTGTGAAACGCCTTATAATCAAGGCGCTCAAGCTCAGCGCGTTAGTTGGGATTTTCGGCGCGTTGTACTGGTATGGGTTAAACGCGGTCGGAGATCTCGATAACCTCGACAGATTCATCATCGGGCTCACGATATTCGGCGTAACCTACGGGATATCAAAGCCACTGTTTGAGGTAATATCCGAAGTCGTAGGGGAATCATGGTAATCGCGGAATTTTTGAACCGACACCTGTTGGAACCACAGAAGCAGCGTTTGCTGGAAGAGGGCCGCAAACAAGCTCACGATGCCGCACATGCTGAGGCAGAAGTTCGGTTAGACGAAGCGCGCGCCCGCCTCCGAGCGCTCGGTTTGGATCCCGATGAGATTTTGCCGGACAACAACGATGAAATGAGCAGCGATTAAGGGTGAAGGGGCAACCATGCACGTAGGCGCCGCCACCATCTTCCAGAACCCGGGCAAGTTTGCCACCGATTACGACGTATATCGGCAGGAACTCCGCCTAGCCGACCTGGCCGAGCCGCTGGGCTTCCAGTCGATTTGGGGCGTGGAGCACCATTTCACCGATTACACCATGTGCCCCGACGTGCTCCAGTTCCTCACCTACATGGCCGGCCGCACCACCGACATGCAGTTGGGCAGCATGGTCTGCGTCCTGCCCTGGCACGACCCAATGCGCGTAGCCGAGCAGGTGTCCATGCTGGACAACATCAGCGACGGCCGGTTCATCCTGGGGGTGGGCCGCGGCCTGGCCAAGGTCGAATACGACGGGTTCCGTGTCGACATGAACGAGTCACGTACCCGATTTATCGAGTCCGCCGAATGCCTCCTGGCCGGCCTGGAAAGCGGGTTCTGCGAGTTCGACGGCGAGTACATCAAGCAGCCCCGCCGTGAGATCCGCCCCAATCCCTTCCGCAGCTTCAAGGATCGCACCTACGCCGCCGCCATCTCCCCCGAGAGCAGCCGCATCATGGCCCAACTGGGTGTCGGCATGCTGGTCATTCCGCAAAAACCCTGGGACGAGGTGGAAAGCGACCTGACCAACTACCGAAACGCCTGGCATGAAAGCCACGGAACCAGCTCCGCCGGTCCCCCGCCGCCGGTCGTCGCCTGTTGGACCTTCTGCCACGAAGACGCCGATTACGCCCGTGACATGGCCCGCCGCTACATCGGTGGCTACTGGCACACGGTGATGGACCATTACCAGTTCAAGGCCGACCACCACAAGGACATCAAGGGCTACGAATACTACGGCAAAGTGGCCGAGAAGATGTTCGACTATGGCGACGACGAGGTGGTCGATTTCTTCGTCAATCTTCAGGTCTGGGGCACCCCAGAGCAGTGCTACGAGAAGATCCTGCAGATCCGTGAGCGCACCGGCCACGACACCTACGTGGGCGCTTTCAGCTACGCCGCCATGCCCTACGACGCCGCCGAATCCAGCATGCGCCTCTTCGCCGCCGAGGTCGTGCCCGAGTTGAAAGCTCTGGGCGGCAACTGATAACTGACTTGCTGGATGTCACCCAACGGCAAGGAGGTCGGATGATGGTCACGCGAACCCGCAGGGGTCCATACACCTACGCGGACTACCTGCTGACGCCCGACGATGTCCGCTACGAATTGATCGACGGAGAACTGATTTTGGCGCCCACGCCAATTCCTCTGCACCAGAGGATATCAATGAAGTTTTCCAATCTGCTGGGACCTTTCATCAACGCTAATGGTTTGGGTGAACTTTTCGCGGCTCCACTAGATGTGTTTCTCTCGGATACCAACATCCTCCAGCCCGATCTGCTCTTTGTGTCGGCGGCGCGGGCCCACATCATCACAGGAACGAACATCCAGGGCGCGCCGGACCTGATCATCGAGATCGCCTCCCCGTCAACCGAGGAGCGCGACCGCGGCGTCAAGCAGGAGCTATATGCTCTCTTCGGAGTACTCGAATATTGGCGGGCATATCCCATAACCCAAACTGTTGAGGCTCTCCGCTTGGAAAACGGCCGGCTCGTATCAGTGGGCGTTTATGGACGCGGCGCCACGCTTTCCACTCCGTTGCTGCCGGGCCTGATCATTGATCTGGACGAAATCTTCGATTAGCGCTGCTCAGTCCCTTCCAATCCTGCAACGGTCCTGTTCCCACGACTCCACCCGACCAACTAATCCATTGGAGGGTCTCATCCCCATGTCGGACTGGTTTCCCAAGCAAACAATCGGAGACCTGCTGAACCAGGCCACCGAACGTTTCGGTCCCCGAGAGGCCCTGATGTACGAGGGCCGCCGTTGGTCGTTCGATCAGTTTCGTGACGAGGTGGACCGGGTGGCGCGGGCGCTGATCAACCTCGGCGTCCAGCCCGGCGACAAGGTTTCGGTGTGGATGCCCAACCGCGCGGAATGGCTTTTCCTGTTTGGCGCCGTGGCCAAGATCGGCGCCGTGCTGGTGCCCATCAACACCCGGTTCCGCACCACCGACATGGAGTACCTGGTCAACCACTCCGACTCGACCGCCCTGATCCTGATGGACCGCTCCGGCCCGGTGGGCTTCCTGGACATGCTGCGCGAGGTCGCTCCCGAGATCGACACCGGCGATGCGAGTAATCTGCGTCCGTCCGCCTTTCCCGCCCTTCGCAACGTCATCGTCCTCGGCGAAAACCACCCGGCCGGGACCATCGACTGGGATGCGATGCTGGCCGGCGCTGATGAGGTGCCTGCCTCGGAACTGGCCCATCGCGAAGGCACCGTCAGCCCCGACGACACTTTCCTGCTCATGTACACGTCCGGAACCACCGGGTTCCCCAAGGGCGTGATGCACTGCCACAATCCCATCCGCACCATCACCGACGCCGCCAACCGCATGGCAACGTCCTCCCGCGACGTCATCCTCATGTACCTGCCGTTGTTCCACTGTTTCGGCCTGTACGAGGGGCCGCTGATGTCATGGGTCACCGGCGCGCGCATCGTGCTGACCACCGTGTTCGACGCCGGCGAGGTGCTTGGTCTTCTGGAATCGGAGCGGGCCACGGTGATGAATGGGTTCGACACCCACTTCTTCGACCTGACCCACCATCCCGACGTCGACCGCATTGACCGGAGCAGCCTGCGCACCATCCTGCTGGCCGTCGGCATGGCCTCCAGCGAACCGACGGCGCGCCTCACCCAGCAGAAGCTCTGCCCTTCACTCTCAGCCTGGGGCATGACCGAGGTTGGCGTCGGAGCTACCCGAACCTTCCTGGACGCCCCCGAGGACGACCGTTGCGTTGAGAGCGGCCACGCACTGCCCGGTTACGAATTCAAGGTGATCGACCCCGAAACCGGAGAAACCCTGCCCTCGTCGACCGTCGGCGAGTTGCTGGTGCGAGGGTACGCCGTCATGCAGGGCTACTACAAGCGTCCCGAAGCCACCGCGGAGGCTATTGACGGCGAAGGCTGGTTCCACACCGGCGACGTCGCCACCATGCGCGATGACGGTAGCATTAGCTTCATGGGCCGTTACAAGGACATGCTCAAGGTCGGCGGGGAGAACGTCGACCCGACGGAGGTCGAAGCCTTCCTGCTGGAACATCCTGCGGTCAACAAGGTGCAGGTGATCGGCGTGCCGGACGAACGCCTCACCGAGGTAGCGTGCGCCTGCGTGGTCGTCGAACCGGGCCAGGCAATCACCGATGCGGACCTGGATGGCTTCTGTCGCGGCAAGATGGCCAGCTTCAAGATACCGCGCCACCTGGTCGTGATGGACGACTACCCCATGACCTCCAGCGGCAAAGTGCAAAAATACCTGCTCCGCCAGATGGCCGCCGAGCGGTTGGGCCTGGCCGCATAGCGTCATTGCGAGCTCAGCGTGGCAATCTCGATGACGAGGCCCTACATCGGCGTTACCGGGTTCTGTTCCCGGAGTGAAGTCGACGCGGTCCTGGCGGCGATTCCAGAGGAACCGAACCGTCTGCTGATGTGCGGCGTGCTGCTCAGCAACGCCCTGCTTTCCGGCCAGCCCAGCGACGCGCCTAACCGCTGTCCAACGCCTGATGCCATCGCGGGCATCTTTTCCGGCGATCCCCGCTGCCTCAACCTCATCCACTATCGACCGCAACCCGGCGCGGATGTGGCGGACGCACTGACCCGCGCCACCGAGGTTGGGGGACCCAATTGCCACGGCGTCCAGATCAACGCCACCCGCGGCGCTCCCTGGCCAAACCCCGACGCCTTGGAGGCGTACCGCGAACGGTGCGGCCCGTCACGCATAGTGTTCCAGGCAGGGCGCGAGGCCATGGAATCGGTCAATCACCGGCCGGACGAATTGGCACGACGCTGCGCCGAATTCTCCGGCCTGGTCACCGACGTGCTGGTCGACGCCTCGGAGGGCTTGGGCCTCCCGCTGGACGCCGCCCGCTCCGCCGATTACCTGGAGGCCATCCGCTCCGCCGCGCCGGAACTGGGCCTGGTAGTCGCCGGTGGCCTTCACGCCGGCAACGTCGCCGAATTGTTATTCCCATTGCTCCCCGAGTGGGCCGCCGTCAGCATCGACGCCGAGGGCCGCCTCCGGGATGCGGATGACCGGTTGGACGTTGGGGCGGCGAGGGATTATCTGTTGGCTGCGGTGAAACTGCTAGACTGAGTAGTCAAGCAACGTAATATACGTGCGAGGTTCACCGTGGATAACAAAGGCCGCCGCCACTCCAAACCGGCGGGATTATTGATGAGAACACCCCGCTTGACGGTAAGCTGCAAACGTTTCTCGCCATCATGTTGCGAGGTGGAGCGTAACGCCGCCTGGCGCAAGTTCCGGCGGCACAACCGAAACTATTGCCGCAAAGATGCCTTGACGGAATTGGACGCCACCGCGTCAATCGGCTGAAAGTCAGGATGCAGCGTCAGCTGTGGAATTTCTGACGTAGTGATTGCCGAACGCCGCAAAGGAGCCAACCATGACAATCTCCGAAGACCAAACGCGACAAGCCGAAGCCATGATCTCGGACAACCTTCAAATCCATCACGGGCACAAGGTTGCCTTCCAGAGCGTCAAAGCAAAACCGGCGCTCGACTTGGACAACGAGGAGTACCTCAACGTCTGGGTAATCTACGACGGAGAGCCGAATTCGCTGGATCCCAGACTCCTCAACTCGTTCCACCGCGTTATCGTGGAGCCGCTTCTTAACCTCGGCATCCATGCCAGGCCATCAATCTCTTACGTCCACCAAAGCGAAGCACACGAACTGACCATCTAATGGACTGGCAAAACCTCATCGCAATCAGCCGTTCGCTCGCGGCCGGGCAGCCCAGCCCGGAAGCGTTGCGCCGCGCCGTCAGCACAGCGTACTACGCCATGTTCCATGCCCTCGCCACATCCATAGCTGACTGTATCCATGGGCCCAGAACCGCGGCTAACCAGACCGACTGGACCGGCACGTACCGCTCTCTGCAACATCGCAGAGCAGCTCATCCTCTCAACAGATGGCATAATCTCTTTTCGCAACCAGTCCAGGACTTCGCCAATGTCATCGGAGACCTCAAGTACCAGCGCGAAGAAGCTGATTACAACCCGATACAATCTTTCACACAATCGCAGGTAAGTGCCTGGATAGACCGAGCCGAAGCCGCCATCATCGACTTCTACCAAGGCAACCAACAAGAACGGACCATGGTCGCAATATCGTGTCTGGCCGGCAACAGATAAAACTATGACTACCCCCACCGTCAAGCGCCTCGTCTGTCTCGCCAATTCGCGCAAGAATGCCGGACGATGCATCGCCGGGAAGGAAATGTCGGGCGACGCCAAATCGGGCCAATGGATCCGCCCGGTCAGCAACCGTGAGAACGAGGCAGTCTCTGAAAGCGAACGGTTTTATGCCGATGGCACAGACCCGGAGATTCTGGACCTGATCGAAGTCCCCCTCCTCAGCCCTAAACCCAAAGCCTACCAACAGGAAAATTGGCTACTGAACCCGTCCCGCCAATGGCGCAAGGTCGGCCGATTGGGCTGGGACAATTTGATGCAACTGGCCGATCCCGACGCTCCGCTGTGGACCAACGGGTTCCACTCCCGGGGCGGCGAAAATGACCAAGTCCCTGTGGACCTCACGGCCGCGCACGACACCTCGCTTCGGTTGGTACGGGTCGATGATCTGACGGTGACCGTATCCGAGCCGTTGCGCCCCAGCGCCAACTACCCGATATTGCGGGGACGCTTTAGCCACTGCAATGAGACCTATTGCTTCCGTATCACCGAACCGGCCAGCGAGAGCGGGTCGGTGGACCTGCCTTACCGCGAATACCCGGTCGGAGAGCGGTATCTGACCGTCAGCCTCGGCGAACCATTCGAGGGCAACGCGTACAAGCTTATTGCCGCCATCATCCGGCCCCGACGGAGTACCACAGATTGAATGATGCGCAGCCGATGGTCTTCACCGTCGGGCATTCCAACCATCCGCCGGAGGTGTTCGCCAACCTGCTGGTGCGCCACGGGATCGACGAGATCATCGACGTGCGGTCCGCGCCGTACAGTCGCTACAGTCCCCAGTTCAATTATGAAGGCATCCAGCAGATGCTGGACGATATCGGCATCGGTTATGCGTACCTGGGCGGTGAGCTGGGCGGCCGCCCCGCCGACCGCGCGTGCTACGACGCGGACGGCCGCGTCCGGTACGACCGGGTGGTCGAAACCGACCCTTTTGACGATGGTATCCGCCGCGTCATCCGCTCCGCCGACGAGCGTCGCATCGCTCTACTCTGCACCGAGAAAGAGCCCCTGGAATGCCACCGCACCCTGCTGGTATCCCGCGTCCTGCATGAGCGCGGCGCGTCCATCGCCCACATCCTGGCTGACGGTATCTTGGAAGACCACGCCGACGCCATGCTCCGCTTGGTGGAAATCCACAAACTGCCACCCAACGGCGACATGTTCCGCTCCCCTGCTGACGTCATCGCAGAAGCCCTGACGCGGCAGGCTCGCAAGTTCGCCTACGTAGGGGAAAAGTTACCTGTCGCTGCCGATGAGTGGTAATTCAAGCCATGAAACTCTACACCATCGGCTTTACTCGCAAGTCCGCGGCCGATTTCTTCGGCTTGCTGCGGGAATCCGGCACCAAGCGGGTGGTCGACGTGCGCCTGCGCAACACGTCGGGATTGGCCGGGTTCTCCAAGAGAAGCGACCTCCCGTGGTTCCTGCGCGAACTCTGCGGCATGGACTATGTCCACCTGCCCCGCCTCTCGCCCACCGACGCGCTGCTGGACGGCTACCGGAAGCGTGACATAACCTGGGACCAGTACGAACCCATATTCCATTCAATCATCGAACGCCGGCTCATCCGCGCCGCCATCCCGCAGGATATAATCGCCGACAGTTGCCTGCTATGCAGCGAGCACCAGCCCGACCGTTGCCACCGCCGGCTCGTCGCCGAGCACCTGCAGCATCATTGGGGCGACGTAGAGATCATCCACTTAACGTAAGGAGGCGCAAGATGTCGCAGGTCAACACTGTCCTTGGTCCCATCGACTCCTCCGAGTTGGGTTTCACCCTCAGCCATGAACACATCACCCTGGGCGCGGCCGGCGCGGCCGCCACCTACCCCGGCTTCCAGGACCGCCAGGCCATCGCCGACGCGGCAACGACGGCGCTCAGCGAAGCCTACGAGGGTGGTGTCCGCAGCATCATCGACGTCACCACCTTCGACCTCGGCCGCGACGTCGCCATGATGCAGGAGGTCAGCCGGCGGTCCGGCGTCCATGCCATCCCGTGCACCGGCAACCACCTGGCCGTCCCCCGCATCTTCTGGGGCGCTCCCGTGGACCGGGTCGCCGCCCTGTTCATCAAGGAGATTGAGGAGGGCATCGAAGACAGCGGCGTCAAAGCCGGCATCATCAAGGTCGCCAGCGACCGCGGCGGCATCACCGATAACGAGGAGATTATCCTGCGCGCCGCCGCTCGGGCCTGCAAAGCCACCGGCACCCGCATCAGCACCCACACCTGGTCGCCTGACCGCGTCGGCGAAGAGCAGGTGCGCATCCTGAAGGAAGAGGGCGTCGACCTCAACCGCGTCTACATCGGGCACAGCAACGACGACACCGACGTCGGCTACCTGATCGGTCTGCTGGAGGAGGGCGTCTGGCTCGGCCTCGACCGTTATCCCGGCGGGCGCACCCCCGAAACTCCCCGGTGGGAAACGCGCACCGAGGTTGTCAAGCAACTTATCGACGCTGGCTGGGCCCATCGCCTGATGCTGTCCCACGACCATTCCACGCCGGTGGTCCAGCCCTCCGAGGAATTGCGCCAGGAGCGCGAGGAATTCAATCCGGACGGTTATCTCTTCATCACCCGCAACGTGCTCCCGCGCCTCATCGAGTTGGGAGCCACCGACGCGGACGTGCAGGCCATGATGGTGGACAACCCCCAACGTTTCTTTGAGGACTGACGGGCCAAACGTCAGCCGGGCAGGGGCGGAGGTTCTTTCGGACCCGCCAGCGCAGGGTCGCCAGTAGAACGGTTGACAGCCCCGGACAGGATAGCGAGGATTTGATTGCTCAGGTTTTCCAACGCCAGCCGCATTTCGGCGTCGCCCGCTCGAATTTCCTCCCGCAGCTGGGCGTCACTGGCGACCATTTTCGCCTCCAGATTGCGAATGTCCTCCCGCAGCTGGGCGTCGCCAGCCCGGATTTCTTCCCGCAACTGGGCGTCGCCAGCTCGGATTTCCTCCCGTAGCTGGGCATCGCCAGCTCGGATTTCTTCACGTATCTCGGCGTCGCTGGCGGTTAGACGGCCGTCAATCGCGCGCATCTCGGTGCGCAACTCGTCTTCAACCCGGTGCAATTCGCCCACGATATAGGCGGCGCTGCCGAATATAGACCCGATAATCGCCAACAGGGCTCCTATAATCGCCGCCACAGCCAATATCGCGCCGGAGTTTTCTTTGAGCCAGCCTGAAATTCTGCCCATCACTTTCATCCTACAGCTCGATTCTATGGGCCTGAACCCGGCCCGTCAACGCGAAAATTTTGCTGAACTCCCGCTCGCGAATTACACTTGCAGCGACCAATTCCGAGGTGAACCGTGAATATAGGCTTTTCCCTCTCCAACAACCAGGGTCTCGCCAACGTCCAGGACGTGGTGAGCGTGGCCGCCCGCGCCGAGGAACTCGGCTACGATTCGGTCTGGGCCAGCGATCATGTCTTCAACGTCAGCTACGTGTACGAACGCCTCGGGAACCGGCCGTACTACGACCCGCTGACCATCCTCACCTTTGCCGCCGCTCAGACCCAACGGGTCATCCTGGGCACCAGCGTCCTGGTCCTGCCCTACCACAACCCCATGCGCCTGGCGAAACAGGCCGCCACGCTGGATCAATTGTCCGGCGGACGGGTTGCGCTAGGCATCGGCGTTGGCGTGATTGATACTGAAATCGAGGCCATGGGCGTGCCCTTCGCCGAACGCGGCCCATACACGGACGAATCCATTGCGATCATGAAGACCCTGTGGTGCGACGATGACCCGCGCCACAACGGCCGCTTCTTCCAGTTCGCCGACATGGCATTCTCGCCCCGTCCGGTCCGACCCGAAGGAATCCCCCTCATCATCGGCGGCACCAGTCGCGCCGCCATCCGCCGCGCCGCCCGCCACGGTGACGGCTGGCATCCCACTGCCATGCCGCCGGAGGACCTTGCCCAAGGCATCCGCTATCTCCACGAGCAGGCCGAACGCGCCGACCGCGATCCGGCATCCATTCCCGTGTCCGTGAGCGTGCCGTTGCAGGGAGGACGGCCCGGCCGCTTCGCCCTCGGCACCGAGCCCGCCGAGATGCGCGCCAACGCCCAGGCTTTCGCCGACATCGGTGTCTCCCGCATCGTGGTTTCCCCATATTCCGGTGACCCGGGCGTGGTCTTCCCCGCCATGGAGACCGTGGCCGCCGAGGTCATGCCGGCCGTCGCGTAAACCGCGTTTCAAATCCCACGCTGCCCTATTCCGGCCGCGCCCATCGGAGATCCGCCGTGACCACCCCTGCCTCCCCAACTACCGCCCCATACGGCTCGTGGCGCTCACCCATCACCGCCGAGGCCATTGTCGCCGAGTCCATCGGCATCAACAGCGTGTCCATCGACGGCGACGCCATTCTCTGGACCGAATCACGCCCGTCCGAGGGCGGACGCTACGTCATCGTCCGCATGGAACCCGACGGCACGGTCTCCGACGTTACCCCCGCGCCGTTCAACGCCCGCACTCGCGTCCACGAATACGGCGGCGGCGCCTGGCTCGCCGATGCCGGAACCGTCTGGTTTTCCAACTTCGACGACCAGCGCATCCATCGCATCGAGCTGGGCGGGGTGCCGGAACCGATCACTCCCGACGCCCCGCTGCGTTACGCCGACGCCGTGATCGACCGCGCCCGGAACCGGCTCATCTGCGTGCGTGAGGACCATTCCGATCCCGACAACATCATCAACGCCGTCGCGGCCGTTCCCGCCGACGGTTCTGGCGAGCAGACCGTCCTGTTCTCGGGATGGGATTTTGTGTCCTCACCCCGGCTGAGCCCCGATGGCTCCACCCTGGCCTGGGTGTCCTGGAACCACCCGAACATGCCCTGGGACGGCACGCACCTGTGGACCGCGCCCGTGCTCGACGGCGGTGCTCTCGGCGAGCCCACTTTGGTGGCTGGTGGAGAAACCGTCTCCGTGTGCCAGCCCGAATGGTCGCCCCAAGGGGTGCTGCATTTCGTCGCCGATCAATCCGGCTGGTGGAACCTGTATCGCCTCGGCGACAGCGGGCCGGAGCCTCTCTACCCCGACGACGCGGAGTACGCCCGTCCGCAATGGGCGTTCGGCGCCTGCGCTTACGGTTTCGCCGGCAACGGCAACATCGTCTGCGCCGTCAATCGGCGGGGATCATGGTCGCTGAACGTTCTGAACCCAAACACCAGGACGTTGGCACCGTTGAACATTCCTGCCGGTGAGATGGGTCGCGGCGACCTGGCCGTTTCCGGCATCACTGCCGCCGTCATCGCCGGCGATCCGCGCCGACCCATGTCCCTGCTTCGGGTCAACCTCCGCAGCGGGGAATGGGACACTGTGCAGCAGTCGTCTACGATCGACATCTCTCCGGACTATATCTCCCCCGCACAGACCATCGAATTCCCGTCCACGGACGGCCGCCCGGCCTACGCACTGTATTACGCCCCGCGCAACCCCGAATACGCTGCCCCGGAAGATACGCTGCCGCCGTTGTTGACGCTGAGCCACGGCGGACCAACCGGCGCTGCCTCCGGCGCGCTGGACCTGTCCGTCCAGTATTGGACGACCCGGGGCTTCGCCGTGGTCGACGTTGACTACGGCGGCAGCGTCGGATACGGTCGTGCCTACCGTCAGCTGCTCAACGGCAACTGGGGCATCGTTGACGTGGACGATTGCGCCAACGCTGCTCTTCACCTAGTCCACCAGCATCTCGCCGACGGAAACCGACTGGCAATCCGCGGTGGCAGCGCCGGCGGCTACACCACGCTGGCCGCGTTGACCTTCCGCAACGTGTTCGCCGCCGGCGCCAGCTATTACGGCGTCTCCGACCTCACCGCCCTGGCCGAGGATACCCATAAGTTCGAGTCGCGTTATTTGGACCGATTGGTGGCTCCCTACCCCGAGGGCACGGAAACTTACCGCAGTCGCTCACCCATCAGCCACACCGAAGGACTTTCGTGCCCGATCATCCTTTTCCAGGGCCTGGAGGATCGCATCGTTCCGCCCAACCAGGCCGAAATGATGTACGAAGCTGTGCGCTCCAAGGGTATCCCCTGCGCCTATCTTCCCTTCGAGGGCGAGCAGCACGGCTTCCGCCGCGCCGAAAACATCAAGCGTGCGCTGGAAGCCGAGCTGTATTTCTATTCCCGCGTATTCGGGTTCAACCTCGCCGACGCAGTCGAGCCGGTGCAGATCGAGAACCTGTGAGGCGGCCGATCAGAGAAATGCTTCTCTATCAGTCAGTAACGACGACAGGACTGGAAAGTTCGATAGGATGGTGGATCGATTCGTAGGCTTCGATGCAAGCGACCAGGGCGTCGAGTTCGATCCGGCTGGGATGGTTCTCGTCCTCGATTTGGCCGTCGGGACCCGACAGGTCATCCATGAGTGTCGTTACCTTCTCCAGGGCCGCATCGTAATCTGCTTCGGTTTGGATAGGTTTCACGGTTGACATATCATAGCTCCCGGACATCAATCCTGTCGTATTCAGCGTGGGTGCCGATGAACCGTATGTACACCGTCCGCGCCGGATAGAAAATTCGGACTACCAATCGATAGCGATTGCCCCGTATTCGAAAAACCGCCCGGTCGTTGCCGATAATGCTGGCGCTTGGGTAACGCTGGAGCAAGTGAGCCGGCGTTTCCCAATCCTCTCGCTCGACTTGTTGGTGCCACTCTTGCAGCACCGTCTCACTATCGGGATGGGTTAGCCAAAATTCCCTGAGCGTCCTTTTGGCGATTATATGCACAATCAGATTGGCGACGCACGCCGGTACTTGGGAGAGTTGATCAGTACGCCGCCCGCAGCACTTCCATAATCGGCCCGGCGTCCACCACCGGCTTGGGATTGGTGCTCAGGCTGCGGTCCTGCAGCGTGGCCGTGGCAATATACTCCAACCCGTCCTCCGGCACTCCCACCTCGCGCAGGGTCCTAGGCAACTCCAATTCGCGGCACAACCCGTCCACCGCGTCAGCGGCAGCCAAACCTGCCTCCTCGTCGGTCATCGTGGAACTGGCGACTCCGATGGCCTCGGCGATCAGACGCTGACGGTCGGCACAGGCGTCCAGGTTGTAGCGCATGCTGTGCGGCAGCAGGATGGCGTTGGCCTCGCCGTGGGGCACGTCGTACAGCCCGCCCACGTGGTGACAGGTCGCGGTGTTCAGTCCCAGCCCACCGAAGGATGCCAGCGACGCCATGGCGCACGCGGTTTTGGTCGCCAGCAGGGTGTCGATGTCGCCGTCTTTGCAACGGGGCAGGTTCTCAAAGAGCAGCCGGATCGCGTGCAGCGCCATCCCGTCCCCGATAGGATTGTGTCCCGTCGAATATACGGTTTCGATGGCGATGCGCAATTGACCGATGGCTGTGGAAACCAGTATCCGCAGCGGCGTGGTCGCCAGCGCCTGCCCGTCGATGACCACCGTGCGATGGGTCACCCCGTCTCCGGCGATGCTGAGCTTGCGCCCCTGCTCGTGGTCGGTGATGCCGCCGCCTCCCCGGCTGAACTCGGCGCACCCCATGGTGGTAGGCACGCTCACGATTGGAACCTTGGGCGACGGCGTGGGTGGCACGGTGATCTTGTCCGGCGGCTCGAAGATGATGGCGTAGTCGCGGATGTCCCCGCCCTCCGCGAGCAGGACGGCGATAGCCTTGGTCGTGTCGTGGGTGCTGCCACCGCCGACGCTGATGAAGATGTCCGGCTGCGTTTCCTGCGCCATCGCCGCGCCGGCCTCCACGGTGGCCACCGGCGAATGGGGCGCCACGCCCGAGTACGTCCCAACGTACCGCGAGCCCAGCGCCTCCTGGACGCGCGGCACCACGTCACACGCGCTGAGAATGGTAGGCCCGCAGGTGATCATCGCCCGGCTGGCGCCCAGGCCATCCACAACCGCGGGCAGGTCATTTATCGCCGCCTCGTTGCAAATGATGTTCTGATGCAGTGGATCGTATCGGTATCGCAGCGTGCTGATAGTCATGGTTTTCACCTCCGTACAAATAAAGCGGGGGCGAATGTGCATCCGCCCCCGGGTTGTTTCTCACGGTCGTTCCTACTGGTTCAACCCCCGCTGCATTCCCCGCAGGTACCCGGCCTGCCCGCCGTGCTGGTTCACTTCCCAGATGAGCAGGCGGAACATGTCCGCGACGGCCATGCTCTCTCCTCGCCGGTTGGTCATCTGCGTATTCACCAGCGAGTCATCGTCGTGACCGTCCAGGAATTCCAGCAGATTGTTTCGGGCGGCGTCGGCATATTCCATCAAGAGCGCCTTGCCGGGACACTGCCAACTGGTCAGGTCTTCCACCGTGTAGCCGAAACCCACGTTCATCGGTTCCGGTTCGAACCCCAGCCGCTGCGCCCATTCCCGCTCGTAGAGTTGCTGTTCCTGCTTGGCTAGAGACTGCACCCACATGTCCAGCGCGCGCCCGTAGTGCCACACGATGAAACCTATGGAGTGGCACTGCTCGTTGGGCGTAAACTCGATCTCCTCCTGGGTCAGCCCGTCCACGTACCGGATCAGCCACTCCCAGTTGGCATCAAACGACTCCTTGATGAATTCTTTCAGCGCCATGTTCCCCCCGGGTTTGGCCGTCACGTCGTCCAGACCGGCTGCCGCTTTTCCAGGAACGCCGATATGCCCTCCTTGGCGTCGTCGGCCAGGAGGTTGTCGACCATCACCCTGCTGGCGAACTGATACGCGGAAGGCCGGTCCATTTCGATCTGTTGGTAGAAAGCGGCTTTACCCAACGCCAGCGTGTGCGCGCTGGCCGAGGCAATCTGCCGCGCCAACTCGTCAACCTGCTCCTCCAGCTCATCGGCCGGAGCAATCCTGCTGATCAGGCCGAACTCCAGGGCTTCCTGCGCGGAGATCGGTTTGCCGGTGAGGAGCATTTCCATCGCCTTTTTCGGCATCACCGAACGCGCCACCGCGACGCCCGGCGTGGTGCAGAACAGGCCGATCTGCACGCCCGGCGTGGCGAACGCCGCGTTGTCCGCCGCAACCGCTATGTCGCAGGTGGCTACCAACTGGCAACCCGCCGCCGTGGCCAGACCCTGGACCTGAGCGATCACGGGTTTCGGCAGCAGCCGAATGGCTTCCATGACCCGCGTGCAGGCGTCAAAGACGGTGGTGTAGTCCTCGGCGTCCCCGTTGACCAACTCGTTAAGGTCGTGGCCCGAACTGAATACCGGCCCCTCGGATCGGATGACCACGACGCGGGCGTCGGGATCGTCGGCAATCCAGTCCAGCCATTCTTCCAACGCCGCCAGTGTGCGCGAAGACAGGGCGTTGCGGCGCTTGGGGTTGTTGAGGGTGAGAACAGCGATGCCATCTTTAGCCCAGTTATACAGGACCGCCGGCTGCTTCACTTCGTTCGGTGTTGCTGCTCGGGCCTGGTGATCCTCCACCGTGGCTGTTGCCACGGTATTACCGGCAGGGGAGAAAAACTCTACCTCGTAGGCCAAGCCCTGCGGGTAGATATGCACGATAGTGCCCACATCGCCGGCCTTGAGTTGTTCATCCGGTATGTCAGTGGTGAGTACAATTTGCTCGAATTCTTGCAACATACCTTACCTCCGCCTTGGGTGCGCGGTAATCAGCCAAGGCTCGTCCGCACCATGGTAGATCATCCAAACGGTTCTGACGCGAGGATTGCGTCCGTCAGGAGTTTGCAGCGCACCGTCAACGGTGAACTTCGTGCCGTGTTGAGTTTCAATAACCCTGACAACTTCGTGGCTGTTCCCGTGAACCAGAAAGGCTTGCTCTAAACGCCGCCATTCCTCCTGGTTGAACCCAAATTCCATGAAGAATTTGGCTTTACTCCAGCCGCTCTCACTATTCAGCGATAGTAGATATCTCGTGATTTTGGCCGGTTCTACATGGGCGTTTTCAGCGTTCGGCAGTCTCATGCCTACCCGCGCGGCAGGCCCAACCCCCGGCTGGCAATGATGTTGCGCTGCACCTCGCTGGTTCCGGCCGCGATGGTGTGGGAGAACGCGCGGAGCCAGTGCTCCTGCATATCGGCTTCCATCGGGGTCCATTTCTCATCCCGGAGTCCGCCGTACATACCCATTATTTCCAGGCATGAAGCGGTGGTACGCTGCACGGTCTCGCTGCCGAAGACCTTTGACATCGACGCTTCCTTGTTCGGTACCAGTCCTTCGCCCTGCATCCACGCCACGTTGTACGCGATCAGCCTCGCCACCTCGCACTCGATGTAACGGTCAGCCAGCGCGTTTCGGACCCACGGCTCCTGGCTGAGCGGCTGTCCATTTCGTCGGATGCCATCGGCCCACTGCCGGGTGTCGTCGAGGTGCCGGCGAGCCGCCGCCGAGTAGTCGATGCCGGACCGCTCGAAGTCCAGCAACGTCACTGCCACGTACCAACCCCGATTCTCCTCACCGACGATGTTCCGTGCCGGCACGCGCACGTTGTCAAAAATCACCTGGTTGAACTCGTGGCGGCCGCCCATGTTGATGATGGGTCGCACCTCGATCCCGGGCGTTTTCATGTCCACCAGGAAGAAGCTGATCCCCCGATGCTTCGGCGCGTCGGTGTCGGTGCGCGTCAGCAGCATGATCCAGTCGCCCCGATGACCCATGGACGTCCAGATCTTGCTCCCGTTGATCACAAACTCGTCGCCGTCACGTATGGCCCGCGTACTGAGTGACGCCAGGTCCGAGCCCGATTCCGGCTCGCTGTATCCCTGGCACCATTGCACTTCGCCCTTGGCCACCGGCGGCAGGTGCTCGGTCTTCTGCTCGTCGGTGCCATGGATCATCAACGTTGCGCCCATCATCCGGACACCGAAGTTGTCCCGACCGGGAGCCCGGTGGTAGGTCATCTCCTCGTTGAAGATAGCCGTGCGCACCGGCGAAGCTTTCTGACCGCCGTACTCCTCAGGCCAGTGCATGGTCAGCCAGCCCCGGTCAGCCAGCTTGCGACGCACTTCCAGCGTGCGTTCCCAATTTTCCTCACCGGAGCCCCGTTCTCCCAGCTCCCATTCCGGAACGTACTCGTCGTCGATGAACTGCCGCAAGTCACTTCGGAAGGTGGCGTCTGCGGTGCTGAGTTGGAACTCCATGGTAGTCTCCTAACTGCCTTTCCACGTCATTCCGGCGAAAGCCGGAATCCATTGGCGGTTGCTGGACTCCGGCGAAACCCGGAGTGACGGTTTAGCATAAATTCGTTGTCATTGTGCGCATCTTATCACGGGGTCAATTACATTTGGCTGTATCCGCTTCCGGGCCCACGCGTATCATCCACGCCCCAACCACGGCCTTCGGATATCCAGCCGAATTCCAGCAGGATTTGCTGGCTGTAGCAAACGCGGCCGGTCACTTTGTCAGTCGGCTCCGACGCCAGCAGCAAAGTGGCCTTCGCCAGCATTTCCGGCGGCTCGCCGCGCGGGTCGTCCATCCCTTCCACCAGGTGGTGAAACACCGTACCCGGCGTGGGCACAACGAGCGACGGAGAAACTGCCGTGACCGATATCCCGTACTCGTACACTTCCTGCGCAAGCCCCTGGGTGAACCGCTCCAGTGCCGCCTTTTCCGCGCCGTAGCAGGTGCCGTTGTTAGCGGGCGTCGTATACGGCCCACGACCAGGACCCACCGCCGAGCCCGAGGAGATGTTCACGATGCTGCCCGACTGGCGCTCGATCATGTCCCCGAGAACCAGTTGGCTGAGAATGACAGGCGCGTGGAAATTCACCGCCCAGGACCGCATCCAGCGGTTGATGGGAAAATCCTTGATCGGCAGGTAATAGGTCAGCGCGGCATTGTTGACCAGCACGTCCACCGGCCCATAAATGTTGCGAGTCTCGTCAACGAGACGCTCGCAGTCCTCGGGAAGCGAGATGTTCGCCGCCACCGCCGTGGCCTCACCGCCGGCTTCCTTGATATCCGCAATCGTCTTGGCCAAAGAGCCTTCCAACGGATGGTCGCCCTCGTTGACGGTGCGCGCGGCACAAACTACGCGCGCCCCTTCCGCCGCGAACAGCCTGCTGATTTCAGCGCCGATGCCGCGGCTGGCTCCGGTGACAATCGCTGTTTTTCCTTCGAGTCTGGGCATCAGTTGGTCATCCTTCCGAGTATTGAACTAACCTGAGTTTTCTTCGCGGGTTCCGTTGCGCGTGGGTGGCGGCTCGGTGAAGGTCAGCCCATCGCGCTCCGCCGCCTCCCGACGTTCGTTCCAAGTTTCCCAGGCGCGGTTGGCTTCCTCGCGGCCCTCCTCCCGCCCTTCTTCGCGGACACGGTTGCGGTACAACCTTGCCAGTACCATGGGTATCCCCTCCACGAAACCAAATGCCAACGGCAATGCAACGCCGACGGTGACTCCAGCGGCGACGATGACGATTATAGCAATTTCGAGCCATCCCAGCGGCGCGGCCTCGGCCGTCTCGACCCGTGCATAACTGAGCAGACCGGCGAGCCCCGCCCAAAGCCCATAAAATGTCGCGAGGAACCAGCCGTTGCGATGGATCAGGACGTCGAAAGCGTTGGCCCTAACGTCACGGTTTCCCCGATCGGGAATACCGGCGCTAGACATCCAGCAGGTCGGCCAACAGGCTCTCGTTCATCGTAAAGCTCTCCGCTTCCGAGGGAAATGCTCCGGCCTTTACATCCTCCGCATACCGCTCGAAAGCCCGGGTCATATCGGATCCCATCTCCGCATACTGCCTGGCGTGTTTGGGCACGAAATCCGGGAAAAGCCCCAGCATGTCGTGAAAAACCTGGACCTGACCGTCACAGTACGGACCCGCCCCGATGCCGATGGTCGGAATGGTCAATCGCTCAGTGATCGCCCTGGCCAGGGGAGCCGGCACACACTCCAGCACGACCGAGTACGCTCCGGCTTGCTGCAGCGCCAACGCGTCGTCCAGCACGCGCCTTGCCGCCGCCTTGGTGCGCCCTTGCACCCGGTATCCGCCCAACGCGTTCACCGACTGCGGTGTCAACCCGATATGACCCATCACCGGCACGCCGGCGTCCACGATGCGCCGCACCGTGCTCGCTACGGCGACGCCACCCTCCATCTTCACGGTGTGCGCTCCGCCTTCTTGCATCAGCCGGCCGGCGTTGCGCAGCGCTTCCGCTGCATCGACCTGGTATGACATGAACGGCAGATCAACTACAACCAACGCCTGGGAGGCGCCCCGGCTCACCATGCGCCCATGCCGGATCATATCATCCATGGTGACCGGCACGGTGGAATCGTATCCCAGCACTACCATGCCCAGGCTGTCGCCCACCAGGATGATCGGGATGCCGGCGGCGTCGGCGATGCGCGCCGCCGTGTAATCATAGGCGGTGACCATGGGGATTTTTTCCCCAGCCCGCTTCATCTCGGCCAGTTGTCGAATCGTAATCGCCATCGTGCTGCGATTTTATCAGCCCGACGTGCCGATTGTCCGCCTCAATTGCTCCAACTGCGGCTCCTCGATTCCCTTGGCACGGGCCAGGGGAATCGACGACTCGGTCAATTGACGATAGAGCGGCAGCAGTTGCGCGGCGTATTGGGACAACCCATCGAGATGTGCTGCCACCGTTGCAGCGTCGCCCCGAACCACTGGCCCGGTCACCGCGTTGGCCGGGCCCTGCCGCTCGATGGCCTCGATAGTGGCCCGCGCCAACGGCACCGCGGCACGTACACCATCCTCCTCGGTGAAACCCATGCTCGTCCACAGCCCCACCGCCGCGTCCAACAAGGTCGATAAATATCCGCAACTCAACACCGCACTGGCGTGGTACAACGGCCGCATTCCATCGGGGATTTCGATGCCCCTTCCACCCAGCGATCTGGCCAGGTTCGGCAGAAAGTCTGCCAGCCAACCGGTTGCCGAAATCGCAAAGGTCACTCCCCGCAACCGCTCGGCTGCCTGATCCGGTCCCTCGATGGCCGCAAACGTCTGGAAGGGATGCATCGCTCCGACAGCAACGCCGGCGTTTGCCGCCGCGTCGAGGAGTTCGATCGACGCCGCCCCGCAGCAATGAGCTACCCCTTGACCCGCTCTCCACGTAACCGCGCCTGACACCTCGGCTATCGCCGAGTCAGGCGTCGTGATGAACACCAAGTCGCACGAGTCCACTACCTGCTGCGCGCTGCTCAGCGCTGTGCATCCACCAATCAGGCTCGCCGCCCTCTCAGCGCTGGCCTGGGTCCGGCTCGCCATCGCCGTCACACGCCAACCGGCCGCGTTCAACGCCAAAGCCAGGCCGCTGCCCAGGACACCGGCTCCAACGAACCCGATGGTTACATTCTCACGCCGGCCCATCACTCAATCCGATACCGCCGGTATCCCGGCCAGATCCCGCGCGGACCGGATGGCATCCAGAACCGCCAGTGCCGTGACGTGAGTGGCCGCCGTCACGATGGCCATCAGGTTGGCCGCCACGGAATTCCGCCCGGTGGCTAGGCAAAACATAGTATCGCCGTCGCTGGGCGTGTGACACGGCCGGATCGTCAGCGCCAACCCGTCGTGGCAGGCAGATGCGACGAAGTTTGCCTGCATCTTGTCCAGCTTGGCATCCGTTGCCACGACCCCGATGGTCGTGTTGGTCAAAGCCGATGACCGCGCCGAGGTCGCTCCGGTCAACATAACCTCCACGGGATCAACCATCGAACCGTCATCCCTACGCGGCCCGGCAATGAGTATCCCATCGCGATGATCGTATATACCACCCCAGGAGTTGACTGCAACGGCCGCTCCCACCGACACCCCGTCCGGCAGCACACAGCGCGCCGAGCCGATGCCTCCCTTGACCGCGCCTACTATCCCGAACGCCTTGGCTACCGTCGCGCCGGTCCCGGCTCCAATCGAACCCACCGGCATTTCCGTCGCATCAGAGGCGTCGCAAGCCGCGTAGCCCGCCGCGCTATCCGGACGTACGTCGGATCTGCCCACGCCCAAATCATAAAGTATCGCCGCCGGGACAATGGGAACGGGACCGTGCGGCGCGTCAAAACCGATGCCACGCTCTTCCAGCCACTGCTGCACCCCCGAGGCGGCGGCCAGGCCAAAGGCGCTTCCCCCGCTCAGCAAAACGGCATGCACCTGGTCGACCCGACGGATCGGGTCCAGGAGGTCGGTTTCCCGTGTTCCGGGCGATCCGCCACGCACTGCTGCTCCGCCCACCGCGCCGTCCGTCGTGAGGATCACAGTACACCCGGTGGCCGCCTCCGCGTCGGTCCAATGGCCCACCGAAACTCCCGGTACATCAATAATGGAGCCGAAATGTTCCCTGCTCGAAATCACTGGTCCGGGTCCGTCCCCGCCGACGAAATCAGTTCCTCCGCACGCTCCAGCAAGTGGTCGCGCCGTTCGGCGCTGAACCCGCGACTCTCCAGGTACATTCGCAGCGCGGTCAACGGCTGGAGGTCCGACGGTTCTACCGAGATGCGCCGACGTTCGGCGTCGGTGACCTCACGGGAAATGCTCGCTACGTAATGCGCCGCCGACAACGATGGACGAAGGTCCGCATCCCTCAGCTTGGCAGACTGTTCCGAGGTCAGCTTGACCCTCAAACGCACGATGGCTCCATCCACGGGATGCCGAGAAATAGCCCGGGTTACGAACGCGGCGGGGTTTTGCTCAACTTCGGGCACTGTGGCATCCACGGTGATGAATGGTCGAGCCGCAATATTGTGGAACCGGAAGTCAGTCAGCCGTTCACCTTGCGCGGCTCTGGGATCCAGGTCAACCACGCAGAATCCTTTTTCGTCGGTCTCTTCGGAAAAGTCCACCCGTTGCAGGCTCCCGGAGTATGCCACCGCCGGCCCGTCGCCGCCGGACGGGCGCAACACCTGGTGTTTGTGTATGTGCCCCAGCGCGACGTATTCGAGCTCCGGGCGTTGGACCGCGCTTACGTTCAGCACGTGGTCGTTGCCCAGCATCATTGAGCGTTCCGACCCCACCGTCGCTCCGTTCACCGTAACGTGCCCGGCCAATATCGCGGGTAGGTCCGGGTCGATTCCCTCGGCGCGACCGGCGATGGCCATGGTCATCCGTCGTTCCGTCTCTGCCCGTATCTCCTCGATGCTCAGACCCCGCGATTCATCCCTGGCCAACATCGCCCCGCGCGATGGCCACGGCACCGCCAGGACTTGCAATGGACCCGCCCGGGTCGGAACGGTATACGTTTGCAGGCTCGCCCCCACGTACACGTTGGGCACCTGCAGCGTGGAGAAGATTTCCACGGCGTGAGCCCGACCGGCAGCTGCCGGCAGGTCGTGGTTGCCCGGCAGCAGAAACGTCGCAATCCCGCCGTCCGAGAGCTTCAACAACCGGCGAGCAAACTCCCGCTGGTGCGTCTGGGTCGGATCCCGCCCCTTGTACGCATCGCCGGCCAGCACCACCACGTCGACCCCATCGGCCAGGGCAAACTCCACCAGTTCGTCCAGCGCGTCGAGAAAATCCCCCAGGCGGGTGGACAGCCCGGTGTTCGGGTCGGTGCGGCCGTAGTTTTCCACACCAATGTGCAGATCAGAGAAATGGAGAATTCTCATTTCAGGTCGCCATGTAACGGTGATGAGACGATCCGAGAAATCCGTTAGCCGGTCAACATCGCGATTTATGACGCATTATCATCTGGTCGAGTGAATACGTACGCCCAACCACCCGGCGTTGTCCGTACACCCAGAGGTTCGTTGTTATCGGTTTTGATCAGTTCACTCACAACAAAAGGAACGGCCAGCGGTGTCATCCGCAGCACGCATATCAAGTTTCGGCTGATCCCGTGCTCGGGGACGTTGTAGAGGCCCCCCTCCCCGGGTTGATAGTCCTCCAACCGCTTCTCGATCCTAGCTCGGCGATCTGGGGCGATGGTGGTTTTGTCTTCCCACCTTACGATGTCCGCGATGAAACCCACATGGCTCAAATCGTCGGTCGTAGAAGCGTACAGTCGAACCGAATCAATCTTGTCCGGCGGATTGTCTCGGAGATGGGTTATCGGTGCTTCCGTATAAGGCTGCAAATAAAGTTGCAACCCCGGTCGCGTTGCGTGCACGTTGGCTATTTCGTCCAACACGCTGCGGAAGATACCGTTGATGTAAAGGGCTTCACTGCGCATAACGTTCACCTTGAACCAGATGTGCGTCAGCCGCGGACCTCTGTCAGGAACCGCCCGGCACTCTGGCGCACGAAGTCTTGGATATTCACCGACATCAACCGCACTCCCCGCTCGGCGAACTGGCGGAACCGATACACGTTGTCCACCGTCATGCCTGCGCCGGCGACACCGATAATCTTGCCTTCCGCCAGCGTGCCGTCAATCACCTGGGATATCGCCGCATCCACGTCCGCTTGTGGCGGCATGCCCATGGCCTGCGTCAGGTCGCTGCTGCCCACCAGTATGGCGTCGACCCCGTCCACGGCGGCGATGTCGCGCACGTTTGCCACCGCCTCCGGGGTTTCGACCATGCAGATCACCAGCGTTTCCCGGTTGGCCGCCTCGTAGTATTCGGCCGGCGGCAGTCCGCTGCCCAGCCGGTTGGTGCGCCCGCCCGTGGCGCTGCTCCGGTCGCCCATCGGATAGTAGTGCGACGCCCGCGCCACCGCTTCGGCTTCCTCCCGGTTGTTGATGTGCGGCACGATCAGGCCCTGCGCGCCGCGATCCAGGAATCGCAATAGGGTCGATGGTTCGGCGTTGGGAACCCTCACCACCGGAGTGATGTCGTGCAGTTCGGCGGCGCGGATCATGTTCTCCGACTCGGAGTCGTTGGACGAGCCATGCTCGCAGTCGATCCACGCCCAGTCGAACCCGAGCACCCCGTACATCTCGACCACAATCGGAGCGTAGAAATTCACGCTGCCACCGACGGCGATTTCTCCGGCGAGCAGTTTGGCTTTGGCTCGGTTGGTGCGTACCATTTTGAACCTCCGAGGTTATTAAGAGCGTGCGCAACAGCAGGCCCGTCATCCCGGCGAAAGAACGTCACCCCGTACTTGATACGGGGCCGGAATCCAATAGCACTTTCTGGACTCGGGCTTTCGCCGGAGTGACGATAGTAGGGAGAATGCCGGGCGGCCTGTAAGCCGGGTTCTGTATCCGCATGAAGCGGACGGTGACCATCTATCTAGCCTCAGCGTTACCGCTGCGGTCAAGCGGCCAACCCGGGGACGGGCCGGACTCCCATAGTCCCTCTATTTGGCCTTGCTCCAGGTGGGGTTTGGCCGCCGGTGCGTCGCCGCACGCGGCCGGACGCTCTTACCGCCCGATTTCACCCTTACCGGCTCGCCAGAAACGGGCCGGCGGTATGTTTCTGTGCCACTTTCCGTCCCCGGCCCGGTCGCCCGCGCCGGAGCCTGGGTGTTACCCAGCACCCCGTCCGGTGGAGCCCGGACTTTCCTCCCCGAGGCGATAGCCGTTTCTGACCATCGCTCGCGGCGGCCACCCGGCCGGTCCGGCTTTCTCCTGATGGGAGGCTAGCACGGGCATTTGGGAGGGTCAAGCAGCCTCGGTTCAAACTCGAGCCGACAGTCCGAACGGTGCGTGCGTCCAGCGGCGATGCGCTGACCGCTATGTATAATGGCGACCAACTCGTCTCCAAGTCTGTAACACTCCTATGAGGTAATCGCCATGGCTACCGAACCCGTCAATATTTTCGAGTACGAGCAGATCGCCAAAGAGCGTATCGAGCAGGGCCACTATGATTTCATCGCCGGCGGAGCCACCGATGAGATCACCATCCGCCGCACCCGCGCCGTGTTCGATTCGATCATGTTGCGCCCCCGCATGATGGTGGACGTGGAAAACCGTTCCCTGGCCACCACGGTTTTGGGGCAGGAAATCGCCCTGCCCGTCATGCTCGATCCCGCCGGCAACCACAGCGCGGCTCATCCGGAGGCCGAGATCGCCACGGTCAAGGCGGCTGGCGAGACGGGAACCGTCATGGTGCTCAGCTCCCACGCCTCCCGTACCCTGGAGGACGTGGCCGCGTCCGCATCCGGCCCGCTCTGGTTCCAACAGTATTTCTTCAAGGATCGCGGCCTGACCCTGGAGATGGCCGCCCGCGCGGAAGAGGCCGGTTACTCCGCCATCTGCATGACCCTGGATGCCAAGATCAAGCCCAAGCGCGAACGCAACATCCGCAACGACTACGTCGGCGCCGAATCGCCCAACTACGCCCAACTGGACCTGGGCACCCACACCTGGAAGTTCGCCGCCGACGCGCCGGCCGGCCCCAGCGACATCCGTGACGTGGCGTCCACCTGGGACGACCTCGACTGGTTCGCGTCCAACATCCGTCTCCCGGTGGTCGTCAAGGGCATCATGGCCGGCGAGGACGGCCGCCTTTCGGCAGAGAACGGCGCCAGGGCGGTGATCGTCTCCAACCACGGCGGCCGCTATCTGGACACCACGCCGGCCACCATCGAAGTCCTGCCCGAGGTCGTGAACGCCGTCGACGGCAACGCGGAGGTCTACCTGGACGGTGGCATCCGTCGCGGCACCGACATCTTCAAGGCCGTCGCGCTGGGCGCCCGCGCGGTCCTCATCGGACGTCCCCTGTTCTGGGGCCTGGCGGTTGACGGCTCCCCCGGCGTTTCCGCCGTCCTCGAGCTGCTCCGCGACGAGCTCGACGCCACCATGGGGATGTGCGGCTGTCCCACCGTCGAAAGCATCGGCTCGGCGACCATCGATACGGTCTCGCCGCTACTCGCTGCGTTCCCCTCACCGGCGGATTTCAGGTAGCATCCGCACTCCAACCAGCCCCTCGCGCCTACCCATTTTCGCCGGAACTGTCATTG
The DNA here is from genome assembly GCA_965203985.1 of Dehalococcoidia bacterium. Classification (GTDB taxonomy): domain Bacteria; phylum Chloroflexota; class Dehalococcoidia; order Lucifugimonadales; family UBA3495; genus Bin87. The sequence continues at coordinate 308,455 of CBDBDS010000003.1, read as the reverse complement.
CGAGCGAAGCGCGGCAATCTCGTTGGGGCAAGGAACGCTACCGCGGGAACAAGATCGCCACGTCGCTGCCCTCCTCGCGATGACAAAATGGACACGCGTGAGCAACCGGCCCTGCTTTCGAAGGACGAAAAATGTATAACCATGCGCCGGTGGAGAGTGTCGCCGAGGCTTACCTGGAGTTGCTGGCCTCCCGCGGGATAGATTATTTCTTCGGCAACGGCGGGACTGATTTCGCGCCCATCATCGAGGCCTACGCCAAGCGACACGTGCAGGAACTGCCGTCGCCGCATCCCATCCCGGTGCCCCACGAGGTCACCGCCGTCAGCATGGCCCACGGCTACACGATGATCACCGGCCGCCCGCAGGTGGTCATGGTGCATACCGTTCCCGGCACCGCCAACGCCATCGGCGGCATCGTCAACGCCGCCCGCTCCAACGTGCCCATGCTGTTCAGCGCCGGCCGCACGCCCATCACGGAGGGCGACGCCCGGGGCTCCCGCGACGGCAGCATCCACTGGGCGCAGGAGTCCTTCGACCAGGCGGCCATGGTGCGCGAGTGGGTCAAGTGGGACTATGAGCTGCGCCACGGCGCCGACCTGGAGAGCCTGGTTGACCGCGCTTTCGCCATCGCCGAGTCCCCGCCGGCCGGGCCGGTGTACCTGACCCTGCCCCGGGAGGTGTTAGCCGAGGAGATCGACGGCCTGTCGTACCAGGACGCTTCCCGTCAACAGAAGGCCGGCGACCGTCTCCCCACACCCGAAGCCATTGGTCAAGCCGCCCGCGCGTTGGCCGGCGCGCGCAACCCCATCCTGGTCACCCGCGGAGGCGGCAAGGACCCCCGGGCGGTTGTGCCGCTGGTGGAACTGGCCGAACTGCTGGGCATGGCGGTGTTCGAGTCGGGGGCGCTCTACGCCAACTTCCCCAGGAACCACGCCCTGTACGCCGGGTCGGACATCGGGCCGGCGCTGGCCGACGCGGACGTCGTGGTGGTGCTGGAAGCCGACGTGCCCTGGACGCCCAAGCGGCATCAGCCGGCCGAAGGCAGCCAGGTGATCGGCATCGGTGATGATCCGCTCTTTTCCGGCTACCCGGTGCGTGGGTTCCAGGTTGACCTGAACCTCGCCGGCACGCCCCGGTTGGTCCTCCAGGCGTTGGTGGATGCCATCAGCGAGATCGGGGTTGACGCGGCGGCCGCCAAAAGGCGCACCTATGAGTGGGAAAGCCGCAACGACGCGATGCGCGCCGGCTGGCTCCGACAGGCCCAAGCCGCCAGCGATCAGACGCCCATCAGCAAATCGTGGTTCACCCGGTGCCTGTCCGACGTGCTGGACGACGATACCATCGTGCTGAACGAACTGGGCATCGACGCCGTGCAAATCGACATCAGGAAGCCGGGAACTTTCTTCGGCGTGCCGGTGTCCGGCGGCCTCGGCTGGGGGATCGGCGCTGCGCTGGGCGCGAAGCTGGCCGACCGGGACCGCACCGTGATCTGCTGCGTTGGCGACGGGTCGTACATCTTCGGTTCCGGCACCGCCGGGCACATCGTGTCCGAGGCCCAGGGACTGCCCATCCTGACCATCGTGTGGAACAACGGCATCTGGAACGCCGTGCAGAGCGCCACCCGGGGCACCTACGCCGATGGCTACGCGGTGCAGACCAACAACTTCGCGGTTACGACCCTGTCCCAGTCGTTCCAGTACGAGATGATCTGCCGGGCCGCCGGCGGCTACGGAGAGCGGGTGGAAGACCCCGCGGACGTGCCGGCCGCGCTGGAACGCGCCCTGAACGCGGTTCGCAACGAAAAGCGCCAGGCCCTGCTCAACGTGATAGGCCAATAAGTGGCCCCTGCTCCGCACCCTGGACAGCGCACATGTAGATCTGGGAGCCGGCGTTGTCTGCGTCCTGTTCATCGATGTAAAAGACAAACTGGGTGGGCTATTTGGGTTCGAACATCCGCAAGAGGACACCTCATGAAAAACGCGGTACCCGTATTGCCAGCGCTGAAAATCACGATAGGCCGGGTACCAGTTCATTTCTGGCTCACGTCATTCGTCGTGGAAAGTCATGTTTAGCGTTCTGCCCATACGCCGCAGTGGGCGCCGACTGTTGTCGCTCCGATCCATAGCAGTTGCTTCGCTGTGCGTCTCCGTGTTGCTGGTGACCACCGCGCTATGGTCATTGTCCGATGGCGTCACTCCGGCGCAGGGCCATCCTCACGAGCCGCACGGCACGCTTGAGCCCCCTCATCCTGACCCCACCCCCACTCCGGTTCAGGCGCGCGTCTCAGGTTCCGATGCGGCGGCTCCGGTCCAAAAAACGGGCAGCGCTGAAATCCAATCCACGACTCAAGACGGCCACAACAAATCGGGATCGGTCGCTTTGGCGGTCGTGCCGGCGATAGCCGGCGGAGACGTAGGGGCCGCCTCGGGGTCGGTTCGAGAGTTTCATGCAACTCCCGTACCCAATCGGCCACCCAGCCGTTTTTCTGATAGCGCACCGGTCCCTGCCGGGATATTGAAAACGATCCGAGAAACTGGAACTGATCATGCGCTGGCAGAAGATGGTTTGACCGGCGTTTCCTACGTCGAAACAGAGCCTATACGGCCACCTGGCCGAGCCGGTGCGCCGGCTACCATCGCTACGATTGATGGGCCGTTCAGTGTAATCGCCACGTCCACCAGCAGTGTTACGGTGTCGTGGGCTGAAACGGACCGTTATCCGGCCGGAGCTGACATTTACCGTGAAGGCAAGTTGGTGGCTCATCTTGGTTCGGGAACGGATTCTTTCATTGACCAGGGCCTGGTGCCGAATACCAGGTACGTCTATGTGGTTCAAGGCGAGACGCCTGCCGGAGACGCGGAAACCTCGGAATACTCCATAACAACCCTGGCCAGCGAACCTGAAGTGGCCATATTCATGGCTCGTAAACCGGGCAGTTTTCAGGTGCCGATCGTTAACATCACCGATCCGGATTATACGGAGTACCGGGTCCTGGTTTTTGATGGCGGCGTTTTGCGAAGGATGACTAAATGGAGCGCCGAACGGTGTGTTGACATCCATGGCATGGCACCGGGCCTGACGTATGTGGTGCAAGTTCATGCTCGCAATCTGGATGGGGTGGTAACCACCACGCCGATCAATGTGGCCGGCGAGCCGTTCGGCAGCGGATTGCGTGCGTGGACGCCGGCATCTCTGCCGGTAAACGACGAGTGGGCAAAGCGCGAGATCGATGCTGCGGCCGACATTTATGGGCTGACTGACGAGGCCAGGGCATGGATGCATCAGCATATCCAGGTAGTCAGAATGGTTGGAGAACCGGGATGGGCCGGGGTTTGGGCCAACTACTTGGGGATTGGTCATCCCGGCCCCTGGGCTATGATGCACGAAACGATGCACCTGTTTTGGAGTTACTGGGACGGTTTCCCGGAATCTTGTGATCGGTTGAACCTCCATTCGTTCCGAAGAGACGTTCGCACTTTCATGGTGGTGTTTCGTGCATTGGATAACCAGGAACTCGCCAACCCAATGGAGCAGTGGCGACCCTACTACGAGTCGATGACGCGAGGTCTGCCGGATCGGATCGACGGCGAACCCACGGCGACAATCATCGCGAACGAGCAGTTTTATCGCCTCTGGGATTATCTGTATCACGTTCATGAGACCAACGTGCCTGCGTTCGCAGCTCAGAATTTGTCCCTGATCCCGCCCAGATTGAGACGCTACTACGTCGGGTTTCTGAAAGACGACGGCCGAGAAACGACCTGGCATCAGGAATCGCAGCGCACCAAGCATCTTCAATCATACGACCGAGACCTTTGGAACACGGCTTATGGCCGCTTTGCATTGCCGCAACTTGAACAGTGGCGATCCCCGCACGTTGATCACAACTATCGAACGGGTCGTTTGTCGGAACCGCTCAGAACTCAAATTGAAGACGCGAGACGACAGAAACTGATCGATTTCATCGAAACGCTACCGGCCGTTGCTGGAAATGGCTATTTCCGCACTTGTCATAACCCGGACCGCGGGTTCGGGTCGCAGTATGTGCGCGAACATTTTGGACTGTCGCTGTCCTACCTGCACGAAATCTATCCCGGGTTGGAACACCTTGCGCTGTCCGTGTCGGAACGGCACGCGGTGGTCAGTGCTTGGAAGACCATTTTTGACGGTCCTCTCTATCATTCCCAAGGCCGACAGCAAGTGTTGAATAAGATCAACGCCGACGCGAATTTGCCGAGCCGGTATCGCGACGCTTTCGCCAGCGTTGTCGCCATGGTGGAGAAATACGAGTACCAGTCGCAATGGTTATCAGTACCGTTCTTCGGTGACGATGGACCATTCGGCACTGTCGCGTATGTGACGGGCCCTCGATCCATTGCCCCCCATGGCCCGCAGAACGTGGTCGTATATGTGGACGACCAGAGGCGCATCCGGGTGGAATGGGAAGCCCCGTCAATCCTCCGCGAACCCGGATGGTACCGCACTAATTTCAGCAACGAGTGCGGCGATAGCATTGGGGGTCATTTCCGATACGACGAATCCATCATGGAGTCTGGCCGCAACCGGGCCACGTATGCTCCATATTATCCGGGCAGTTATCAGATCTGCATTGCGCTCACCAACGGCGACCGCGAGTATGAGGTCTGCCATCAGAACGTATTGTTGGTGGAGTGATTTTCAGCTCCGCCCAGCGTTGACGCCGCCGCCGGCCCTCGCTATCATTCGTCGCCGTATGTGCAGCGCGGGCTCTGGATTCACTTGAACGCATTGCCGACCACTCCGGGTTGAGTGGTGGGCGGGTGCATCGTGCGCCGGGTGAGTAACTGATCCCCTTTTTCGCTGCGTGCGCGTTTCCCGTCTTACCCGTAGCAATGGCGTCTGACGACGCCTCCTGACGAATGATGGTGAAACGCACATGTTACATAAACTCCTGGCGCGCGCGGTTGCGGTCTTTGCACTGCTCTCAGCCCTTCTGGTGGTAACCGCTTGCGCGGAAGATGAACAGCCCGTTCTCTTTTTGGGCGGCATCCCCGATCAGGACGTCGCCGTCCTGGAAGCGCGTTTCAACCTCCTTGCCGAGCACATCAGCGAGGAAACCGGAGTCCCCGTCCGCTACCTGCCTTCCCAGTCCTACGCCGCCCTGGTCACCGGGTGGGACAACAACGATGTCCAGCTGGCGTGGTACGGCGGCCTGACCGGCGTACAGGCGCGCCTCGCGGTCCCCGGCTCCGACGCGGTCGCCCAGCGCAGCACCGACGAAAACTTTACCTCCGTATTCGTCGCCGCGCCCGATTCCGGCATATCGTCCCTGGGCGATCTCAAAGGCCGCACCTTCACTTTCGGCAGCGAGAATTCGACCTCCGGCAATCTGATGCCCCGCTTTTTCCTCGGTCAGGAAGGGATCGTACCCGAGACCGACTTCAAGAGCGTGGCGTACAGCGGCTCCCATGACGCCACCTGGAAACAGGTCGAAGCCGGCGCGGTCGAAGCCGGCGCCCTCAACGCCAACGTGTGGAAAACCCGCGTGGAGCAGGGCGACGTAGACACCTCCCGGGTCACCGCCTTCTATACCTCCCCCGGCTACGTCGACTACCACTGGGTGGTCCGACCGGGGCTCGACGAGGTCTACGGCTCCGGTTTCACCCAGCGTTTGGTCGACGCCGTTCTCAAGCTGAACGCCGCCAACGGCGGTCGTGACCAGGAAATCATGAACGCCTTTCAGGCCGACCGGTTCATACCTACTTCCAATGAAAACTACCTCCCCATCGAAAATATCGCCCGCGACCTCGGCCTCATCTCCGAACAGTAACCACCCGGCGATACTGATCGATGGCGCCGGCAAGACCTACGGCGATGTCGAGGCCGTTCGCCCGATCTCGTTGACCATCGAGCCAGGCGAGACGGTGGCGCTGCTCGGGCCCAGCGGCAGCGGCAAAACCACGCTGCTGTCCATGATCGCCGGCGAGCTGGAGCCGTCCCAAGGATCCATCTACCTGCGCGGCAAGAACCTGGCCGACCTGCATCCCGGCCGTGAACTCTCCCGCGAAGTGGGCATGATCCACCAGCAGTACGACCTCGTCCCCAACCTCTCGTCCTTGCAGAACGTTCTGGCCGGACGGTTGGGCGACTGGGGTCTTCTCAAGTCGGTCGTCTCGTTGCTGTGGCCCCAGGACCGCCAGGTAGGCTTGACCGCCCTGGAACAAGTGGGCGTCGTGGACCGCGCGCGGGTTCGGGCTGGCTTCCTCTCCGGCGGCGAACAGCAACGGGTAGCGGTGGCTCGCCTCCTGGTGCAGGATCCCGCCATCATCATCGCCGACGAACCGGTTTCATCCCTGGACCCGGCCCGGGCCGAAGAGGTGATGGGTATCCTGAGCGAATCCGCCCGCCAGGCCGGCAAAACCCTGGTGGCCACCGTCCATTCCACCGATGTGGCGCGAACCTACTTCGGACGCCTCATCGGCCTCCGCAACGGCGAACGCGAATTCGACCTGCCTTCCCACATGGTCACCGACGATCAGCTGGACGCCCTCTACGCGCTGGAGGGCCTCCGGGATGAATGACCGCGCCCACGCGGGGTCCCTGAGCGGGCGTGGCGCGCTGACCGCAATCTTGGTGATCGCTTTCGCGGTCAGCCTGGCGGGCATCGGATGGGACGACGGCCTGCTCAATGCCGGTGGCGTACACGCCGTCGGGCAGATCGTCGCGGCGGCGATTCAGCCCCAACTGACCCCGGACGTCCTGTCCATCGGCGCCCGTTCCACCTGGACCACCCTCGCCTACGCCTGGGCCGGCATGACCGTAGCGCTGTTTATAGGTATCCCCTTGGGTATCCTGGGATCGGGAACCTTGGTTCGGTCACCCTGGGCGCGCCGTTGGAACATCTCGTCGGCCCGCTTTGCGTTGGCGGTGTTCCGCGCCATCCATGAGCTGGTGTGGGCCTGGCTCTTCGTCGCGGCCCTGGGACTGTCGCCCATGGCCGGCGTGCTGGCCCTGGGGCTGCCCTACGGCGGCATCTTGGGCCGCATTTACGCCGAACTGCTCCAGGATGTACCGGATGCTCCCCTGCGGGCATTGCGCGGAGCCGGCGCGTCCGAGTGGAGGGTCTTCTGGTTCGGCCGGCTACCCATGGCCCTGCCCGACATGCTCAGTTATACCTTCTATCGCCTGGAATGCGGGATCCGGTCCGCCGCCATTCTGAGCTTCGTGGGTCTGGGTGGCCTCGGTCACAACATCCACATCTCTCTGCAGGACATCGATTACAGCCGGATGTGGACCTTCGTTTATTTCCTCATCGCGCTGGTACTGGTGGTGGACCTGTGGAGCTCGCTGGTCCGCCGCCGCGTCGCCATCGAGCAGGGCTAGGCTCATGGCTACCCAATACGGCCGGGGGGAACCCGTAGCCCGCGGCGGAGCCACGGCGCCCATTGCTCCCGCCCGCCGCATCGGGTTCCTCGCCGCCTCCACTGCCGTCGCGTTCATCATGGCGTTAGCCGCGTGGGCGACCATCATCGGGAACGACCACTTCCCGACCCGGAACCTGTTTTCGCTTGAACCCGTCTCCAAGGCTGCGGACTTCGCCCGCGGTCTGATCGGCGCCGAATCTACAGCCACCCCCGCCTTCTACAAAGCGGATGAGTGGGCCGAAAAAGCGCGTCTGGCCGGCGAAACCCTCGCCATGAGCGTCGCCGCCGCCGGACTGGCCGCCCTTGGGGCTCTCGCACTGTTCATGTTCGGCGCGCGCAACGTGATGACGGGCAGCCTCGCGCCCTACCGTTCCCCATTCTGGACGGCGCCCTTCTTCCTGGTGCGAGCGTTGTTCACCGTCAGCCGCGCCGTACCGGAACTGGTCTGGGCCATGATCCTGGTGTTCGTATTCACCCAGGGAACGCTGCCCGGCGTAATCGCCCTAGCCATCCACAACGGCGGCATCCTGGGCAAGCTGGGCTCCGAAATCGTGGAAGGGCTGGACACCCGGCCGATGCGGGCACTGCGTTCCACCGGCGCCGGACGGATGCAGGTGCTCCTCTACGGCGTGCTCCCGGAGGCCCTGCCCAAGTTCATCACCTACCTCTTCTACCGCTGGGAGGTGATCATCCGCACCACCATCGTGGTCGGGTTCGTCGCCGCCGGCGGCCTCGGAACCGAATTCCGCCTGGCCATGAGCCACTTCAAATTCACCGAGGTCACCCTTATCCTCTTCTGGTACCTGCTGCTGGTCCTCTTCGTGGACATCGTCTCCGCCCAACTGCGCCGGCTTGCGAACTAGTCGCGAACCCCATGTGCTAATTGTCGCTCGGGCCGTATCCGCTTGGAGGAGCTATTTCGTGGAAGATGGAATACTGTGAGATGACCTCCCGCGTGGAGCCGATGTCGGCCCAGACCATCATCGTGTACACGCCTGGCCCACGCTCGTCCAGCACCTGACGAATGTCCGCTTTCAATGCGAACTCCGTTCCGGTGGTTGTCCACTCTGAGGCGGTGATCCAAGGGACGGTGATTGTCTGGGATCGTCGGGATTGACTGGCGTTATACGCCTCCTGCCACGCTTGATGAGCTTCCCCTGGTGAGTTCGGAGCCCGCGCATCGGCGGGGACGTCGTATGGGTTGGGGCAAGGGTTATAAGTCTGAGTGAACGAATTCGTAGTCCAGCGGTAGCCGCCGGTCAACGGCCATCGCAAACTGGCAACCGGGCGCCCGTTGTCATAACAATAAGTGCGTGCAACCTGTCCTCTGGTCAGTTCGTGCGGCGGCGGGTCGTAGAATATCTGCACTCCCAAATCCCTCTCCTGGCTGAATCGCACGCCATTCTTGGACGTTCCCAAAAACGATAGGACACCGCCCGATATGACCGGCGTCCGCTCGTATTCAACGTAATCTCCCTCGAAATGCTGGTACATTGCCGTGTTGTAACGGTCCCAGGCTAATCCAATGCTGACCCGTTTGTGCTGCGGGTCGAGGATGTTGCGGCGATGCCCGGGACTGCTCATCCAGCCATCCATAGTCTCTTTGACTTCCTGCCTGATACTGTTGTTGGCGCTGTAACCATCGGTAGCCCTGATGCAATAATCCAGTCCGCTGCCGTTTTCGCCGTTGGACTGATAGCCGCCGGCCAGGCTGTAGCGCATATAGGGCTTTAATCCATCAATCCCCCAATGGCTGGAAAAGCAGTTTTCCAAAGCAGCTTCGGCGTGCAGCTGGACAGCGATGTTATCGCCTAGCGAAACGGTTCCTACGCCGGCCTTTGCCCGCTCGGCGTTGATGAGTTCCAGCATATAGCGTTTTTCTGGTAGATGACGTCGTTCCGGTGAGGGAAGGGACGTCGTTGCCGGAGTTGCCGTAGGACGCAGCGTGGGCGTAGGGCGCGGCGCAAAGGTGGGACGCAACGTAGCAGAGGGCGCCGGCGTGCCGCTTGACCGCTCCGCAACGATCAGCGGATCCGGGAACACTCCGCCGCAATTCTCCTCCACCAGAGCCCGGATACTAGCCACCGAATGGAGATCCCTGTCAATAGCCGAATTGGTAGCAGCGAAACGTCGCCGCTTCTCCCCGCCGGAGTACTGGCCATTACACTCGGCGAAGGCGCTAACCACCATCTCCCGTTCCGTTGGCCCGGCCGGTGTCGGTTTCGGCGTGGGAGTAGGAGCGGATGATACAGTTGGTGTTGGCCGCAGGGTGGCGGTGGGCGAAACCGTGGGCGACACGGAGGTGGATAAAGCTGTTGCCGTAGGCAGCACCACGGCGGTGGGCGATGGCGATATCGCCGGAGCAACCGAGGGCGTCTCTTGACTAAGCTGTACGCTCACCCGCACCGGGTTTTGTCCCAGAGACAGCAGGGCGCCATAGACGGCGCCCCCGCCGACAAGAGCGGCGATCACCGCAATTGCCAGTACGCGCATACCAGCGTACGCCTACTCCGCGTCAGGATGCGTCGTGATGAACCGCGCCGCGCGTTCCGGATCAACCTGCGGCGCGCGTACTTCCACGCCCGCTTGCTCCTCCTGGAGCCGCACGGTGCTGCTGCTGTCGGCCTGTCCCCAGCCGCGGTTCATCGCCTGCAGCGAGATCTGCTGCGCCAGCGTCGACATCGGCATGGGGACGTCGTACTCCCGCGCCAACTCCGTCGCCAGCGATATGTCCTTGTGCGCCAGGTTCAACGCGAAGCTCGCCGGTTCAAACTCCCCGCGGAACATCGTCCGCACCAACCCCTCGTGGAGGAAGGACATCCGGCCCAGCGCTCCCCGTCGCACGCACTCCCACAGCGGTTCGGGATCGACGCCGGCCTTAACGCCCAGGGTCAGCCCCTCCGCGATGGCCTGCCTCACACTGTGCCCGATCATGTTGTGCACCAGCTTCGCCACGCTTCCCGCACCGATCTCGCCGGCGTAGAACACCTTGTCCCCGAAGGCGTCCAGGATCGGCTTCACCCGGTCGAACACCTCCCGGTCTCCTCCCACCATCACCGCCAAGTTCCCCGACGCCGCGCCCGTCTTCCCACCGCTCACCGGCGCGTCCAAAACGTGGCAGCCCTTCGCCCGAAACTGCGGCTCGATCTCCCGGATCAGCGTCGGCCGGCTCGACGACAGATCGATGTACACGCTGCCCGGTTTGATCCCCTCCAGCACTCCCGACGCGCCCGTGGACACCGCCTCCACTTCGTATGGACCCGGCAACGACGTGAAGGTCACGTCGCTGGCCTCGGCCACCTCTGCCGGCGTGTTCGCCAAGCGCGCCCCGCCCTCAAGCAGGGGCAGCGCCGCTTCCTCCCTGAGGTCGTAGACGATCATCGGGTAGCCGGCCCGCTGAATGTTGGCGGACATCCCGCCGCCCATGTTTCCCAGACCAATGAATCCCACAGTTTCCATAACGTCACCTGCTCAAAAATTGGGTTTGCAGCGGCAGTATATCGCACGAAAAACGGCCGAATTCGAACCAAATGCTATAATGACAACGAATGCCCCGTGGTGTAGCGGTAGCACGTCAGCCTTTGGAGCTGTAAGCCCTGGTTCGAGCCCAGGCGGGGCAGCCAAATGAGCCATAACGCAAGACTTGGGCGACCCATCGGTCGCCCTTATCCGTTGGTCCGTCGCTCCAGGAAAATGGGCATCCCGCCCTTGGGCCGGAGCGAAATCAGCGGCAGCATCTCCGCCTTGTGCTTCGGGTCGTGGCGAACCTTCCACTGCTGCCCCAGCGTCGCCAGGATCATCTTGGCTTCCATCATCGCGAAGCCCTCGCCGATGCACTGGCGCGGCCCGCCGCCGAAAGGATAGTAGGCGTAGCGAGGCAGGCTTTCCCGGAACTCCTCCGTCCACCGTTCGGGATGGAACTCCAGCGGATCGTCGAACCAGCGCGCGTCACGCTGGATCACCAGTTGCGGCGCCGCCAGCAGCGCACCCGGCGGGATCTGATAGCCGCCCAGCTCAAAGGGGTGAAACGCCATCCGCGACCAGAACCAGATCGGAGGGTACAGCCGCAACGATTCGGCAACCACCTTATCGGTGTAGGTCAGGTTCGCTAGGTCCGACAACTCCGGCGCCCGGCCGCCGAGAACGGCATCCAACTCCGCGTGGAAAAGGCGCTGCGCGTCTGGGTTAGTCGCTAGCAGGTACCAGGTCCAGGTGAGGCAGACCGCCGTCGTTTCATGCCCGGCCGCAAACATCGTGATCGTCTGGTCGCGCACCTGTTGGTCGGTCAGTGGCTGTCCAACGCCCTCCTCGTCCTCCAGCCGGGCGTCCAGCAACAGGGAGAGCAGATCGTCCTCGCCGGTCGATCTCTGCCGCCGCTGGGAGATCAGCCCGAAAATGATCCGATCAAGTTCGGCCCGCGCCCGTCGGAACCGCACCGTGTACGGCACCGGCAGTCGGTGCATGAGTCTCCTCAGCTTGGGCGGCTGGTTCACCCGTCTGACCAGGTAGTTGTTGATCAGCTCGAACGCCTCGCCGATCCGTCGCACGTCATCCGGGAGTTCCAGCCCAAACAGCGTTTTGACCACCACCCTCAGGGTCAGCGCTCCCATCTCCCGGGCCATGTCCACCCGTTGCCCGTCGCGCCACGTCGCCCGGTGATGCGCGGCGTAGTCGCGCATCAACTCGCCGTACCCTTCGACCCGGCCCCGGTGGAATTGCGGTTGCATCAACCGACGCTGCTGCAGATGTTCCACCGGCCCCGCGGTCACCAGCCCTTCGCCCATCGCGTACTTGAGCACATCGGTGTTGGGGCCCCGGCCCACCAGGCGGTGGTTTGTGACCACCACATCCCGTATCAGGTCGGGGTGGTTGACCATCAAAAGCAGGGCCGGCTTGACCGACAGCGTCACCAGATCGCCATAGCGCGCCGAATCCAGCATGAACCGTATTGGGTCGCGGACATAACGCAGCGTCTGCCCGATGAACGGCAGCTCCGGCGGACCGGGCGGGAGGTCCGCCCGATCCACCACCGGACGCGGCGGATATGTCACCGTGGACGTCATCATGTCGAGGCTCGTGGATCGCGACCCGGCGGCTCCCCGCAGTAAAGGCGCTAACCGTCCAGCGGAATGGTGGCGGTCAAGCGCGGCGTGTCGCCCACCGCCCGGGTCGTGTGGCCCTGACCGGTCAGGTCCTCGGCCAGCATGGCCTGGCCGGCCCCGAACCGGTGCACCGAACCGTCGCCTAGCCCGATTTCCACCTCGCCTTCCAGCGTGATTACAAACTGGCGTCGCGGCGCGCAATGCCAGTCGCTGAAACGACCTGGCTCAACGCGGCGGAATACGATCCCCTGCGCTGCCTGCATCGCCTCATACTCGGGATGCGATTCCAGTTCGATCTGTTCGATGTGCGACTGTCCGTCTTCTCCGGTGTAAAGCCTGGCTATCGGCATGGTGGACCTCCCGTTCGTGTTGATCTCGTATCCTGCTCAGCACAATTCTACCAAAATACGCCAGGCTAACACCCCGTAGCCACACCAAAACGCAACCCGCCGCCGCCTTGCGCCGCTACGCCGTCCACCCATCACGTCCCCTGACCCTGATCGGCGCTCCTCTCAAATAATCGAAAGGCCCTGGCAATGCCTAGAATTTGTTGACAAAGCGCGGACGCAGGCGCAGACTGCCCGCGCTAGGGTTGAGGGTTGCGGCGAGATTCCCGCCGCTCGTCAACGTCATCCGTTTATTCCCAGAAAGGGAGATGTCAGGATGTCGGACCGTGGGGACACTGTTCACTATGCGCGGACATGGCTATTCGGGTCACAGGCGTCGAAAACAGGTTGCGGCGTTGCACTACGATATTGGCCTGATACTCTTTGGGTATCCGATTGGCGCCACGTCACTTGCAACGGATGTCGAGCGAGACGTTACGGAAGGTCAAGACCTGAGCACCACGGCAGTTCAGCATCGCAAGTCAGACACGAGGCACCGCGCGGAAGCATGTGGCCTGGGTGGTTGTCGATCGGCGCAATTGTGCTGATCGTCTTGGGGGGCATCTCGTATTGCAGTTGGAGTGCAGAGCCTTACGAGAGGGACGGACGGGTCAATCTATCGGATCGAACCCGGCTCGCTCAGGACTGCGAGGGGTTGTGGGTCTATGTGGAACGGTCAGCGGCGCGATATGAAAAGTTGGGAATGCTACCCGATCCGGCATTCGAGAAAGCGGTCTTTGACCTGTCCTTGGAATTGGGACAGCACACGTCCGCAACCGTTGACCGCCTGCGGGCCTGCGCCAACCGGTGAGGGAGTGATGAAATGGACGACGAATTCCTATTCGAGCTGGCGGACACAGTTCAACGCGCCAACCGCACCATCATGGCTCTGCAATTGGTACTGGCTCACACGCTCGGAGAGTTCGAGGTGCCGCTGGATTACCTGGTGAACTTCCGCCAGGTCTTGGACCACCAGGTGGCTGAGGGCATGTGCCCTCCGGCGTTCGCCGATGCGGTCATGTCTGAAATCGAGGGGATGGTGGCCATCTCGCGGGAATTGCGGGGCGACTGACGGTTATCGAGCCAGCGCCGGATCCTTTCGTCGCGCATCGCGGCAGCATGGACAGCCCGGCCAATGGCGCTCTCGGTCTGCTGAATCACAAATGCCTCCGGTCAGGAGGCGATTGCACTACTCGAGTTGACCTGATTTCTGGCGTCAAACTCGTGCATTTCAAAGAGAGACACTACCTTGCCGTACGTTTCGGTTGACCGATGTTTACTGCCTTGTTAGAATGCCCGGCAGTCTATTAATTCGGGCGGTCATGCTTACAATCGGTCTAACGGGCGGTATTGGAAGTGGCAAAAGCGTAGTTGCCGAGCTACTCCGAGCGCAGGGCGCGTCGATTATCGACGCCGACAGGCTGGGCCACGAGGCTTACGCTCCGAACTCCGAAGCCTGGCGCCAGGTCGTTGCAGCCTTTGGAGAGGACATACTGACCACGGAAGGCGAAATCGATCGGCGCAAACTCGGATCCATAGTATTCGCTGACCCGGCACAACTCGAGCGGCTCAACGGCATCATGCATCCGTTGATGGCTCGAATGGTCGAGGACCGCAAAACTGGCCTCGCTGCGGACGGCGTTGCGGTCGCGGTGGTGGAGGCTGCGGTGCTCTTCGAAGCGGGTTGGGATAAGCTGGTCGACGAAGTCTGGTCCACCCACACCCCAGCCGACGTGGTCGTAGAACGCCTGCGTCAACGCAACGGAATGACCGAAGAGGAAGCCAGAAAGCGAATCAACTCGCAGATGCCGGCTGAAGAACGCAACGGGCGTTCCGACGTGGTGGTCGAAAACTCCGCCGATTTGGTCGCATTGGAAAGCGAAGTGGCCGCTCTGTGGCAGGCTCGAATCAAAGGAAAGGTAAATCAAGGCAATGGTTGAAGCAAACATCGAAATGCTGGAAGACGAACCCAGTTTCAAAGAGTTCGCCATCGAAGAGTTCCTGGTCCGCAGCGAGCCGTACTACCGCGCCGTCGGCGATGAGTTGGAACTGTTCGAGGCCGCCTACGAGCAGCACATCCCGGTCCTGCTGAAGGGCCCCACCGGGTGCGGCAAGACTCGCTTCGTCGAATACATGGCGTGGAAACTCGGCCGGCCCATCACCACGGTTCGGAACGAGGCGCAGGAGATGCGCGAGGGCGAGGTTCGCGTTCCGCTGGTGACCATTGCCTGTCACGAAGACCTGACCGCCAGCGACCTCGTCGGACGCTACCTGCTGGATGCCAACGGCACCCGCTGGATCGACGGCCCCATGACCCGCGCCGTCAAGGCCGGGGCCATCCTGTACCTTGACGAAGTGGTGGAAGCCCGTAAGGACACCACCGTGCTGATCCACCCCCTTACCGACCATCGGCGCATCCTGCCCGTGGAGAAAACCGGAAACATCATCGAGGCCGACGATCGTTTCCTGCTTTGCATCTCCTACAACCCTCACTACCAGAGCGCCTTGAAGGACCTGAAGCACAGCACCCGTCAGCGGTTCATCTCCATCGAGTTCGACTACCCGCCGGTAGACGTTGAAGCCGAGATCGTGGCCAAAGAGAGTGGCTGCAACGAAGAGCAGGCCCACGCCCTCGCGCGCCTCGGTGAGAAGATCCGGAACCTCCGGGAGCATGGTCTTGCCGAAGGCGCCAGCACGCGCCTCCTGATCTATGCCGGCAGGTTGATGCAGCAGGGCATCCCCGCCCGCCGCGCCTGCCAGGTGGCCATCGTCTGGACCCTGTCCGACGAGACCGAACTCCAGCGGAGCATCGAAGAGGTGGTGTACTCCATCTTTGAGTAGATGATGGAACCCCAATGGGTGCAATCACCCTCGATCTAGTCCGCAACGCGCTGGCCAACCGCCAGCAGGTTACTGCCGCCGCTGAAGGCCTTATGCCGGCGGCAGTAATGCTATTGCTGTACCCCAAGGACGGCGAGTTCTGCGTCCTGCTGAACAAGCGCTCCATGACGGTTGAGCACCACAAGGGCGAAATGTCGTTCCCCGGCGGCGCCCGGGATCCGGAAGATGCGGATTTCGAGGACACCGCCCGACGCGAAACCGAAGAGGAGATGGGCATTGCCCGGAATGACATAACGATCCTGGGACGCCTCGACGACAACGTCACCCGTTCCAATTTCCTGGTCAAAGTGTTTGTCGGGACGATCCCCTATCCGTACCAGTTCAGCCCCAGCTCCCACGAAATCGCGGAGGTTGTAGAAATCCCGATCAACGTTCTTCGCGATCCTGCTACCCTGCGCTGGGACTCCCGGATCGAAAATGGCGAGAGGATTTCCGTGCGTTCCTACGGCTACCAGCAGCATCTGGTCTACGGAGCCACCGCCAAAATCCTCGACCAGTTTCTCGATACCATCGATGCTGAACTGCAAAACGATGCTGAGCTGAAAAAGACGCCGAGTTGACAAAGGAGGGCACGAGCCTTGACTAATTCCGCTACAGGCGATCTGCTGGACGAACTGGCCAAACTCCCCCCGGCAGTTGCCGAAGCCTACCAGGCCGTCGCCGACGCCATGGCCGAGTCCTTCAGTGACGAGGAAACGGCTCTCTGGGCCCGCGAGGGCGTCGCCATCGGCACCCAAACCGTCCGCTCCTGGGAGTCCGCGGTCGAATACTACCGCGTAAGCCCCGAGGTTGCGCGGTCTCTCGCCTTTGCTTCATTCATGCAGTGGGCGCGCTGTGGGACCTACCTGTCCCAGGATTCACCGACTCTGGCGGTTGCCTTCTTCAAGGCCAGCCCATCCATCGTCACCAACCTACGGCCCCAGTACATCCCGCGCTGGGCTGGGCTGGGCCGCTCGCTCTACAAGGGCACCTGGAAGTCCAGCACGCTGGCCGCGCGGTTCTTCGAGGTTAGTCCCGACCTGGTGCGCAACTTGCCCTTCTGGGACGTCGAAGTTTTCGCGTCACTCATCGAGGCGCTGTCCTATAAATCCTACGATGTCGCCGCCGAGTGCCTGGTACTGGGTCGCGACGTTCTGCCGGCCATGGGTCGGGAGCGCGAGGCGTTCCTGTCCATGTCCCGCGCCCTCACCGACAGCAGCTGGCGCGAGGTCAAGGCCTGCCTGGAAATGGCTCCCCGCGCGCTCCAGCACGTCGAAGAGGGCCAGACCGGCCGGTTCCTGCGTCTCGGCGAAAAGCTCGCCAAGATGGGCCTCCGCGACACCTCCCGGTTCCTCTACGACGGCGCCCAGGCCCTATCCCACGTTTCCGCGGGTTCCCAGGGCCACATCCTCGACCTGTGCGACGGCCTGCTTGCCAGCTCCCCGGACGCCGTCCCGCCCTTCCTGAAGAGCCTGGACCCGGTGCTCAACCGGATCACCCTGCAACAGCTCGACCAGTGGTACCAACACGGTGTCGAACTCCTCAACGAGAACCCCGAGAGCGGCATCGCATTCTTCAAGATCGAATCCAATACCTCGGAATCCATGCTGGAAACCCTTTCCTCCAGCCTGGACCTGGAACGGGTCAAGGGCATCATGCGTCTCTACACCCGCGCCCTGTCCGGCGAGAACATCGAGGTGCTTTCCACTGCCGAGTTGGTCCGTCGCCAGATCGGCTGGGTCGACCAGGATACTGCGTCCACCGACGGTACCAAGGTCTACCTGCCCCCGGTCATCGACAACTACAACGACAAATCGCAGAACTTCGCCTGGTTCAAGGTCGTGGCAACCCATCAGGTCTCCCACCTCGAATTCGGCAGTTTCCAGTTCGATTTCGTCCGTCCCGCCAACGTGTTCGAAGATCGCCGGTTCCCGATGGAAGAGGCGATCCAGGCCCGCATCGAAGCCATCCGCACGGCCACCGCCGAGCACTTCCAACTGATGGACTCCGACACCGTACCCTCTATCGAAGTCGGCGACGGTCCGGGCGGCACCATGCGCGTCTACACCGACATCGGCCGGTTCCTGTCCCTGTTCGAAGACCGCCGCATGGCCTTCGACCTTTTCAGCGTGCTGGAAGACTGCCGATTGGACTATCGCATCAAGACCGAGTACCCCGGCATCCGCCGACCGGCATTGGACGTGCAGGGCGATGCCCTGACCCAACGCCCGCGTGTCGAGGAACTACCCCTGCAGGAAGCCCTGATCGAGTTGCTGGTTCACATGAGCCTGGACCGCTTCGAGGGTCTGCCGGTGCCGCAGGACTATCGGGAAGAAGCGATCATGCTCGCCCGTATCATGCACCGCCTGCGCACCGTCCGCGCGTCCATCGAGGACACCGCCGAAGCGGCCCTGCGTGCCTACGAGATCATCTCCCGCCTCCAGAACCAGCAGGAACCGGAGGACGAATTCCAACCCGAGGACCTGGACGATCCCGGCGAATTCTCCGAGGAAGAGTACCAGGCTCTGCTCGACAAACTGCAGGCGCAGATGAGCGAGCAAGATGGCGAGCAGGGTGAGGGCGACCCCTACGAATCCCCTGAGCCCGTTGAGTATCGCGGCGACTTCAAGCCGGAAATGGTCCAGTTGCTCACCAAGTTGCAGATGGACCAGAGCGAGATGGGCGACGCCGAGCCCATGACCCAGGAGGAACTCGAGCAGTTGCTCCAGGACAGCGCCGAACTCGAACTCGACGCCCAGGAAGGCGACGTCGACCAGAGCATGGCCATGTTCGCCCAGAACATCATGAAGGAAGCCGGAGTGCCCCCACCGTCCAACGACCCTGGCCGCGGCTACGGTCCCATCCTCCACGATGACGACGCCGGCGGCGAATTGGAAGCGCTGGAGCCGAAGACCTTCGTCTACGACGAATGGGACTTCCGCGCCAATGACTACAAGCCGCGCTGGTGCATCGTCAAGGAGAAGGTCCTGGACGAGGGCGACCCCAACTTCTACAACGACTCCCTTCGCAACTACGCCTCGCTATTGGCGCACATCAAGCGACAGTTCGAGCTCATCATGCCGGAGACCTGGCGCAAGACCTACCGCTTGATCGACGGCGAAGACATCGATCTGAACTCGGCCCTGGAAGCCTGGGCCGACCTCCGCATGAACGTGCCCCCGGACGAGAAGATCTACTGGCGCCGCAACCGCGTCGAACGTGACGTCGCCGTGGTCTTCCTACTGGACATGTCGGCGTCCACCGCCGAGGCCATCGACGAAGGCCGCCACTCCGTGGACGACCGGGACGCCCCGGACGATCCGGTGGAATACATGGTCTGGCTGCGCCGCCGCCGCGAGGGCCTGGTGCGCCGCCACTACAAGCGCATCATTGACCTCGAGCGCGAAAGTTGCGCCCTCCTCATCAACGCCCTGGAGTCCATCGGCGACACCTACGGCATCTACGGCTTCTCCGGCTATGGCCGCGAGAACGTTGAGTTCTACGTCATCAAGGACATCGAGGAGCAGTTCAACGACAAGATCAAGCGGCGCATCGACAAGGTGACCCCGCTCCACGCCACCCGCATGGGTTCGGCCATCCGCCACGCCATCACCAAGCTGGAAAATCAGGACGCGGCGACCAAGATCATGTTCCTGATCTCAGACGGTCGTCCTCAGGACCGGGGTTACAGCCGCGAGGGTGTGGAAAAGGAATACGCCGTCCACGACACCCACCAGGCCCTGTTGGAAGCCAAGCGCAAGGAAATCAACCCCTTCTGCCTGACCGTCGACAAGGCCGGCCACGACTACCTGAAGACTATGTGCGGTGACCTCAACTACGAGGTGCTGGACGACATCTGGGCCCTGCCGGAACGGCTGCCCATGCTGTACCGGTCGCTCACCATGTAGGTCCGAATCTCGGGACCACACAAACGCAAAAGGGGCGGGTTTCGAACCCGCCCCAAGCCTTTCTTTGTGGGATAGGTCTCGCCTACTGCCTGCGTCGCCGCCGGATTCCTATCCGCAGCGGATTGCGCCGCCGGTCCTCAATCATATCGTCCACCACAGCGACTCCGGCGGCGTCCTGCTCCTTCTGTAGTTGCTCTCGAACGTCGGTCAACGTGTCAATTTCCCGCGCCGTCAGTTTCTTTCTGCGTTCATCAATTGCCCAGAACACCAACTTAATTCCCCCTTCGCCCAGTACGGCAGCCATACCGTAAGCGATGGTGCCTACGCCGGCCATTGACTTTACTGTCTCAAGATCTTGCCAAAATAACCATGGTCCTCCCCCGATCAGGGCCGACAGAAGGCACGTGGCCACAGCCGCTCCGAAAGGCGTGACCATGGCATGGCGGCGCAACCACCTCACGTCATCCAATTGCATCGTACCATCGGGACCGAGTCCCTGTCATTACGAAGCCACTTCCGTTATCAGCTTCCGCAGTTCCGTCAGCGCCGTGTTGCACGACCGCCGCTTGATCACAAGCCGGCGCGGCGGCGTGCGCAGCGGAAATTCCCGCACGTCGCCGCCGTGGGCGATCGCGATGTGAATCGTCCCGGGCCGGTGCCCTTCCAGTTCCTGGGGACCCAGCACGCCGGTCATCCCGATCCCAAAATCGGCGGCCGTCGCGGATTGAGCGACCTGGGCCATGGCGTTGGCGGTCTCTTGGCTCACGACCCCGTGGGTCTCTAGAATGCCGGAATCGACGCCCGACGCGACCATCGCGTCGATTGTGTACGCCACATTGCCGCCCCGATACCACTGGTTGCTGTCCGGCGCCTCCGTTATCGTGTTGGCCAGGAAACCGCCGCTGACCGATTCCATGGTCGCCAGCGTCATCCCACGGGACACCAACGCCGCGCCCACGGACAACTCCGGGGTTTCGTCGTCGTAGCCCCAGACGTACGGCGCCAGCCGGTCGTGGATGGCGTCTTCGATGGGCGCAATCATCTCCCGCGCCGCCGCCTCATCCGCGGCCCTGGCGATGATCCGCAGGTGGATCCCGTCGGCCTTGGAATAGATCCCAAGATACGGGTTCTCCAGTCCGAAATACTCGTCCATTATCTCGTCCACCGATGCCTCGCCCAACCCCAGCGTCTTGATGTTGCGCGTGATGGTAACCTCGGTGTCGACGAGTTCCTTCAACCTGGCATCGATTTCGTCCTGCCACATGGCGCGGTTTTCGCCCGGCGGTCCGGGCATGCAGACTATGTGCTTGCCGTCCCGTTGCGCCCACCATCCGGGCGCCGTTCCGTTGCGGTTCGTGATGAACTCCGCCGACGGTATCAGGTACGCCTGCTTGACGTTGTGGGCCGGCATGTCCTGCCCGCGATTTCGGAACCACTGCCTCAAGTTCTCTAGCTCCGGCTCCTGCACCACGGGCGTTTCGCCCAGCGCCGCCGCTACGGCCTCCCGCGTCAAATCGTCCTGGGTCGGCCCCAGGCCTCCGGTGGTGAAGATGATGTCCGAGCGCTGCCACCCCTGCACAAACGCCTCGGTGAGTCTGGGCAAGTCGTCGCCGATGATGCTGACCCACTGCAACTGGATCCCCAGGGCCGGCAGCCGACCGGCAATCCAACTCGCGTTCGTATCCGTCAACTCGCCCATCAGCAACTCCGTGCCGACGGAGATAATCTCTGCCTTCAAAATGCCCTCCTCACCGACCCGGCTATGGGCAGTTGTATGGTCTTTCTATTGGGGGATCCTCAACCAGGCAGAAGGTCCGTTCCGCACGCACGCGGTTGACCACGTACACGATCGGATCGTCGGGCAGCCCGGCGTAATGCACCAGCACTTGCGTGTTGCCGGCGTCGTCCAGGAAAGGCTGGCCGTCCTGATCCACCTCTATATGCCCGCCGCCGATGTAGAATTCGTGCATCTTTTCGTGCGTCTTGATCCGCACCGTCGTGTCCGCCGGCTGCAGCCCGTATTGCGGATCTCTTGCCCCTTCTTCATCAACGTGCCATCCGCCGGGCGTGTCCGGCCCGCCGGGCTTGCCCGGTTGACCAAACCACTGCAACTGCGAAAGCCACCACTCAGGCTCCACAACTGCCTGCCGGTCGTCTCCGATGGTGACGTGCCAGGTGCGCACGCCCGGCTCCCGAGCGTAGGTCGCCGTCACGCCGTCGTGGGTGATCTGCAATTCCTGGATGTCCCGGAACTCTTCCTCGTAAAAATACCCTAATTCTATCGGCGGTGGGATGACCGGCGGACTCACCGCCAGGCAGTTGACCACCCGCCCCCACACTTCCGGCACTGTCAGCAACTGGGGGTCGCCCACCAATCGCATGTAGCTGTAGCCTTCGTCGGGTGTGAGGTTGCCCAGCCAGAACTCGTACGACAACCCGGTTTCCTCGGTTATGACGATTACCGTTTCCGGAGGGTCAAGCCCATATTGCGCCGGGTTTTCAATTGTCGTGCCCAGAACGCGGTTGACCCTGGGGCCGCTCAATAGCAGAGGCGTTCCTGACCACCTCTGCTGGTACACCTCCTCACGCTGGTCGCCCTCCACGATGAACCATTTGCCCCGTCCGAGGTCTTTGTCGTAATCCACGGTTTGTACTTCGCCCGTGAGCGGGAAGGTCTTGTCGGAACACTCGATGGAACCGCCCGCCTGACCCCGGTGGGTCACCTCAACGCGCACGATGGCGTCGTCGTCGATCCGCCACGCCCACGGCTCCTCCTCTCGTGGGGCATCCTGCTCCCAGGGCTTGAACCAAAGCGCCAGCGCTCCAAAAAGCGCCAGCACGAACACCAGCAGGATGGTCAACCGGATGTTCATCTCAACTGTGTCCCGTCATCCCGGCGTACTGTTCCATCATTCCAGCGCTCTCTTTTGTGTCATTCCGGCGAAAGCCGGAATCCAGGGACCTTACTCTAGCGGCGGACCCACCAGACCATGACCGCCATGATGCCCATCAGTCCGGGCAATAGCAGCCACGTCGAGAAGCGCACGAAGTTGAACTCGTTCTCGTCCAGGTTCCACTCCCGGTAGACGAACTCACGGTCCCGGATGGACACCAGCGAAAAGTCGCCCATCAGGTAGTTCGCCGAGTTCAGGAACAGGGCCGCACTCGAGCCACGGTCCACGTTGCGGTTAGAGACGAAATCCGAGTCACCGAACACAACCATGCTGGCGATCTGGTTGTCCGGCGGCCGGCTCGTCGGCGCCGCTGCGCCCACCGGCGCGATGACGTCCATGTACATGGCCGGGAAATAAACCCGCTGCGGGTCTTCATCCACCGGATCCACGCGCTCAATGTCGTCGATCAGCCGAGCCGACGGGGTAGTCGCCGCAATCGGGCGCGGCAACCGCGTGTTTGTTTCTTCCAGTATCGGTTCGATGGCGGCCGTACCGGGCATGAAAGCCACGTTCAGCGGCCGCCCTCGGGGCGCAACGATCTCCGGCGGCGCATCCGGGTTATAGATGCCGACCCGCAGCGTCCGCGGCGCGTTGGGCTGGGATCCCTCAACGTCCCGTATGTAGCTGTTGGTTACGATCACGCCCCAGAATGCCAGGAAGGCCCGGAAGGTATCGTGCGTGTCCGGCTCGGCCAGGAAGATGATCCGGGCCGCCTCTCGCCGCGGTTCGCCGTCGGGATATCGGCCGGCCATGTAGTAATTCAGCGCGTTCAGGTGCGCCGCCGGCAACTCGCCGGTGGGACCGGCGATCACCAGCAGCGCCGCGTCGTCGGGCACGGCCACGTCTTCATCAACCGGTGCCCAGGGCAGTGTTTCCACCTGGTAGTTGTCCACCTCGAGTCCCTCGCGGATCTTGAGGTAGCCGTCCTCGGCCTGGCGGGTGACGTCGCGCTCTCCGTGCCCGCTCAGGAAATACACCTTCTTACGCTGCGTTTCGGTGGCGACCAGCAGCGCCGTGTACAAATCTTGTTCCAGCCGACTGTAAACCTCATCAGTGGGCTGAACCAGGTCGATAATGTCCGTTCCGACCGCTGAAACCGCCAGCGTCTCGTATGCCGTGACTCCCTGGCTCCGGGCCAGGTCGGCCTCCTTTTGCGGGTCAATGAACTGGTAAGTGAAATTACTGCTCCGCCGCGCAAACTCGCTCAGCGTGGTTTCCACCTTGCCCTGCCTGGTCAGCATCTCGATGCTGGGTATCTGGTCTGGGTAATAGGCCGTGACGCTGATCGGGCGGTCCAGCCCGTCCAGCAGGTCACGGGAGCGTTGCGCCAGGGAAAACTGGTTGGTCGCCGTGGTATCGGACCTCACGTGGTTTTCGAATGCCACGTAATTGACCAGCGCCACCAGCCCGAAAAACGCGGCGGTCATAATCACCGTGTTGACGCCATACCGCCCCGTCCGGCTGAAAAACGCCGCCAGCACCTGGCTGAAATACGACAGCCCTACCAGCAGGATCAACACCGCCCCGATGCCGATGACGATCCCGCCGTACAGCTTCAGGGAACCGATGAACGCCAGCAGCACCGCGCCAACTATCAGGCCGATCACGCCGGCAATGAGTATCGGCGCGTAGAAAATCGCGATCAGGTCGAACGCCGGCTCTATGAAGGAAAACAGCGTGCGCGACTGTTCCTGCAACGCCTCCGGCTGGTCGACGGAACCGCCGCCGTCACCGGCTTCCGCCTGGCGGTCTCGTCCCCTGCGCCGGCGCCAATCTCGGGGCCCGTCGCCAATGCGCTGTTGGCTCATACTACCTCCAGCGCCGCGACTCCAGCGCGCGTATTGAGAGGAACAGGAACAACGCGGTCACCGTGACAAAGTACACGATGTGCGTCGAATCGATGATCCCCCGGTCAAAGTCGTTGAAATGGCTGGTGAAACCAAGTTGGTTGAATACCGTCGCCCAAACCCCGGTGACCACGTCACCGATAAACGACGTGGCGTACAGCACCACCAAAATCCCTGTGCCCACCACCGCGGCGATGATCTGGTTGCTGGTCAGCGTGGACGTCAGGATGCCCACGGACAGAGCCGCCATTCCGTAGAGAATGAGCCCGATGTATCCGGAGTAGATCGGCCCCGGGTCCGGTGTCGCAAACACCAGCAGCAGGATTACATAATATGAAGTCAGGGACAGCAGGAAAAGCAGGAACACGAAGCTCGCCAGGTATTTGCCCAGGATCACTTCCCAGTCCCGCACCGGCGACGTCAGCAGCAGTTCAATCGTGCCCAGCTTCTGCTCTTCCGCCAGCAGCCGCATCGTCAACGCCGGCGCCAGGGGGATCAACAGGAAGGTCGCCCCCTGGAAGAAATTGCTCAACGAGGCCTCGGGAAACGGATTTCCCAGGTCACGGACGAAAAAGAACCCGCTCAGCGCCATGAAGATGAGCGCCACAATGTACGCCACGGGGCTGCTGAAGTAGATCTGGATTTCCTTGAACGCCACCGCGCGGATGGTTCGCATTGTTATCCGGTCCGGCTACTCTACGTCGTCTTCCGCTGTCGTCACCCGCAGGAAGATCTCCTCCAGGCTCATGCTGCTCATCTGCATGCTCAGCAGGCTCCACCCGTTGCTCACCACGGTGCGCGATATGTCGTCGCGCAGATCCAGCCCCTCTCGGAATTTCACCCGGTACGCGTTCACGCCCGGACGCGGGTGGTGGGTCACCTCGGTGGTACCCTCGATACCCCGCAGCACGGGTAGAACGTCCGCCGGCGGCCCGCCGATTTCAACCTCCAACTGGGCCACGCCGCGCAGGTGCTGCGCCAGGTTGTTCGGCGTGTCGGCCGCCACGATGTGCCCCTCGTGGATGATCAGAACCCGCTCGCAGATCATGCTCACTTCCGGCAGGATGTGGCTGCTCAGCACCACCGTCTGCTCCCGCCCCAGGTCCTGGATCAGGCTGCGGGTCTCCACCACCTGGATTGGATCGATGCCGATGGTGGGTTCGTCCAGCACCAGCACCTCCGGTTCGTGCAGAATCGCCTGCGCGATGCCCACGCGTTGCCGGAAACCTTTGGACAACTTCCCGATGAGGGTCTTGTGGTAGTCCTCCAGGCGGCACACGTCGATCACGTCGTCGATCCGACGGCGGATGCTCCGGCCGTTCATGCCCCGCAGCGTGCCCATGTATTTCAGGTAGCTGGTCACCGTCATTTCAGTGTGCAACGGCACCGACTCCGGCAGATAACCGACGCGCTTGCGCACTTCCAACGATTTCTCCACGACGTCGAATCCGTCCAGCGTCACCGTGCCCCGCGTCGGCGGCATGAACCCGGTCAGGATTCGCATCGTGGTCGTCTTCCCTGCCCCGTTCGGGCCCAGGAATCCCAGGATCTCTCCCCGTCGGACCGTGAAGTTCACGTTCTCCACCGCCGGCATGGGCCCGTAGTAATGGGTCAGGTCGCGGACTTCGATCATCGCATCGACGTCCGCCTCCTCCGTTACCGGATCCAACTCCAGGTCAGCTTGGTTTTCAGCGTCTACGGCCATGGTCTTTCCGCCCACTGGGCTCATTTTGCCAGCGTTCATCCGAATTCACGGTTGGCTGGCATACGCCGACGCCGGGTCAACGGATTTGCGACCTCGGCGCCGATGGGTTGCGGCTGCGGATTTCACCCTTTGAATTAGCGTGGCGGCTATGATATTCTATGTGCCGCAATTTCACAAGACGGCGCGGCCCCGTCCTTACGGGGCTTATTTTATCGGCGGGGGCTCGGCAGCAGGATGCACTTGATCATTGACGGTTTCGGCGGCGACCACGCCATGATGTGGGACACCGACCGCCTGCGATCCTTCCTCCATGAATACCCGGCCGCATTGGGAATGACCCGGATCACCGAGCCGGAAGTCCTCGAATACCACGGCCCGAAACCCTCCGACAACGGCATCTCCGGCTTCGTGATCATTGCGGAGAGCCATATCAGCGTCCACACCTTCCCGGAGCGCGACTACGTCAACATCGATGTTTTTTCCTGCAAATCCTTCGACCACGAGCAGGCCCTCGCCGACGCCCGTTCGCTGTTCGACCTCCGTAGCGTGAAAACTTGGTTGCTGGATCGCGGCCTGGAATGGCTCGATGCGGACCAGGGCGCCCGCGAAACCCAGCGGCAACGCACCGTTCTCCAAACCGCCGCCTCCGGCTCCCCCGTTGCCTGACCCGCAGATCCCGCCCGTCCCCTGGACGCCGACCAACTTCCTGGCGCTCCCGCCCGAGCAGTCCTCGCTGGATAGCGCGGCGGCCGTCCTCATCCCCGTCCCCATCGACAGCACCACGTCCTTCCGCTCCGGCGCTCGCCACGGACCCGCTGCTATCATCGCGGCCTCCGCCGCCCTGGAAGACTACGATGTCGAGCTGGATGTCGACGTCGCCGAGTTCGGCATCCACACTACGCCTCCCCTGGAGCCTCACGTCGGCGACCCATATCAAATGGTGGAGCGCGTTTGTGCAGCGGTTTCTCACTACGCTGCCCAAGCTTCAGGCAAGCTCACCGGCGTCATCGGAGGCGATCACTCGGCCAGCATCGGGTCAGCCTTTGCGCATCTCGATCAGCGTCCGGAACTCTCTGTCCTCTATATGGATGCCCACGCCGACCTCCGCGACGAATACCAGGGAACCGGTTGGGGTCACGGCTCCGGTGCGCGCCGCATCGCCGAGCGTTGCCCGATTTCGCTGGTCGGCGTGCGCACGCTGGATCTAGAAGAACGGCAATACATTGACCACCACCGCGTTCCCACCGCTTACTGGCCTCCCCATGGCCAAAGCGACTTGGATGACATAATCTCTGGCCTGCGCTCCGAGGTTTACGTCAGTATCGACCTGGATGTCCTGGATCCCGCCGAAATGCCCGCGGTGGGCACCCCTGAGCCGGGCGGCATGCGCTGGTTGGAATTGACCGGTTTTCTCCGGCGCGTATGCCAGGATCGCCGCGTTGTCGGGTTCGACGTATGCGAACTCGCGCCCGACTTGGGCTTGCCCGCCCACTCCTACACTGCCGCCAAGCTCGTTTACAAACTGATCGCCTACTCCCTGGCCCTCGGCCCTCGCTAAATCCCCATACGCGGCGAGCCGGGAGTCGTTCAGAGTTGCCGCCGCTGCGGGGCTCTGGTCGGCGGCAGGGACTTTTCAAAGTTAATCCGTCATTCCCGCGAAAGCGGGAATCCAGGAGGTCCTTGTGATCGGAATGTTCTGAATGCCGGCTAGCGCCAGAATGACGGTTCGGGGTGAAGGGCCGCCAACCAGGACTTTGAAAAAGCCCAGGGTCGGCGGTCCGCTTGGTTGAAATCGATGACACAGTGCCGCAACAACGTCCAGAACGCGCGTGCTATACTGACTCTGCAGGCGAGAAATCCGTACCCCGACCAGGTCTCAAGCGAATACGGCCACCCAGATCAGCATCCAAGTCGCTAAACGGCTTCATGGGAGACTGTCTCTGATCATATTACTCAGGGTAGTCGCCCGGCCACCGGGCCCGCCACAGCCCGCCGTGCCGTGGGCACGGACAATGAGAGCAAAAAACACAGCGCAACACCCCCGGCCGTGGGGCTGATAACCGCTCCGAGACCTGGTCACCGCAAAATCGCCTGCTCAATCATCCGACGCAACCAGGAAGGATGCCTATCGAAACATCTTCACTCATGCGTGCGGGTCAACGGACATGCACAGGGCCGTTGACCCGCTCCGTGTGGCTGTGATTCCCGCACTGACCGAACCCCAGAGGATCAAACTAAGATAGTCTCTAATCACTCGCGGACCCCATCATGCCTGGTACGAACAGTGAGGCGGTGGGTGTCGGTGGGTTGCCTCTGGTAACGGCCGGCGCCGGCGCCCAAGCACGCCGTCCGTTTCTTGACAATGCCGGCGGGCCAACCCTAGAATTCCGGCATTCCGCGCGTTCGCGCGCCCCGGAATCAGCCACCCGCGCCGGCCCGGCGCAAGGAGTTTCCCATGCCAAACCAATGGCCCACTGTGCACTATAAAGAGGAGGGCATGCGAGAAGGCATGCAGATCGAGGACGCCAACATCGCCGTCGATGACAAGGTAGAGCTCCTCGACATGCTGTCCGAAACCGGCCTCACCAGCATCGTCGTTGGTTCCTTCGTCAGTCCCAGGTGGACCCCCCAGATGGAACGCATCGACGAGATTGTCACCAAGTTCACGCCCAAGCTGGGCGTCACCTACAGCGCCCTCGCGCTGAACGCCAGGGGCGTGGAACGCGCCCGCGCCTACTCTCCGCCCCTGACCATCGAGCGCGACGCTTATCCCCGACTGTCCTGCCACCTTTGCGACGTGTTCGCCCGGCGGAACACCAATCGCAGCCAGATGCAGGAGATGGAGCGCTGGCCCGCCATCATCGCCCAGGCCCAGGAAATGGGGATCACCGAGGCCGGCATTGGCTGCAACGCCTCCTGGGGTTCCAACTTCCTCGGCGAGTTCGAGGTGGACACCCTGATGACCCTCTTCGAGTACCAGCACGGGCTGTGGGAGGAGGCCGGAATCGGCGTGCGCAGTTGCTCGATGGGCGACCCCATGAGTCATTGCACGCCGGCCAAGGTCGAGGAGAGCATTTCCCGCGTCAAGGAACGCTGGCCTGAGATCGACCATTTCCGTCTGCACCTGCACAATGGTCGCAATATGGCCATCGCTTCCGCCTACGCCGCCATGCGCGTCCTCGGCCCCGAGGATACCCTTGAGCTGGACGGCACCATCGGCGGTTTCGGCGGTTGCCCCTACTGCGGCAACGGGCGAGCCACTGGTATGGCCCCCACCGAGGACCTCCTCCACATGATGGAAGATATGGGTATCCCGACCGGCGTGGATATCGACAAGCTCATCGAGTGTGTCTGGGCCGCCGAGCGTATCATCGGCCGCGAGCTCTACGGACACGTCTCCAAGGCCGGCCCGCGCCCTCGCGCCAGCGCCGGCAATCTCTACGACATCAACATGCCCTTCGTGGAAACCCTGGAACAGGCCACCCACTTCAAGAAGGGCGAGCAGATGTACGAGGGCGGTCTCTACCCCTACCGCGAGCCCGTCACCAGCCCCTACCGCGACCGCATCGACCAGGGTCAGCCCGCGTTCGGCACCGGTCCCGACGAGTTCCCCTGGAACGAAGACTGGCTCCCCAAAGCCAGCAGCTAGACCGAAGTCGGTTGGCAAAAATGAGGGGCGGGTTGTCGAACCCGCCCCTGTTTCATTCGGCTGACCTGGAACCACTGCTCCAAGCGCTGGCGAGGACAGCCGCGGCGATAGCCAGAATCACCGTCGCCGCTGTGCCGTCATCTCGCAAATCGTCCAGGACGTCGACCAGGCACTGCCAGTTAACTGAACGCCCCTCAGTGGGCGCTTGGATCATATCGCCTAGACAGGAGAACGTGCCTGTAACATACGGCTCCAAATAAATCACCCCAGCCGAAAGTAAAATCGCCGTTCCAAACACCACCCGGATGCTGACCCGTTTCACCTGGGACAGTAGTCTCACCAGCCATTCATTAAGTCGAAGCCTAATGTTGACTGCCAATGTTCCCCCGGTTCGAGTCTTTGACGACTTTCGCCAGCCCGGCAATTAAACCCGTCACCAGACACACTGGCAAGTTCAGCGATGGCATCCAACTCCACCCCGTTAGCTGCCCCACGATCACCCAAACCCCAAGGACGAGGAAGCCAACCCATAACCCCCGCAACGCCCCCTCTATCGCCAGCATTATTCACCTCCGCGACGGCTGGACCACTCATGCCAACGTCGTTACCCGATGATACACTGCCCTGCGCCAGCAGCGAACTGAATTTCCAAGCCGATAGCATCACCACCACCGTTCCTTTCGCAGCCAGTGATGCAGTTCACTCGCTGCAATGTCACCGCTTCCCTGGGTGATGTCCACAGCCGCCACTAGCTTCTTCGAAAACTCGCCGGGCTTGGCAACGTCGTAGATGCGCCATTCCGCGCCGTTGGTCAAGACTGCCAGCCCCCTCTCCATAGGAGGTTCCGCCGTAACGTAGTATTCCAACTGACTCTCGTGTTCTTGCAATAAGTAGCGTCCATATCCCCACAGTGACTTGGCCTCAATTGCGACTATGGGCGCTCCTCCTTCGCGGATGGTTGATATTCCGTTACGGTCAAAGAGGGCGTAATCAAGCCAGCCTTCGCCACGCTTGCACTCGGCGACAACCTGTTTCGGATCGCAAACTTTCCAGCCCAACGCGTTGATGATGGGGTCGATGAAAGCGTAACGGGTATCGACCTCACGCCATGCCAGAGACCACTCGACCATGCACTCAGGCCAGTCATCAACCACGGCGCGGCAATGCTCGATGGCTTCGGTTACGGATTGGATGCTCACGTTAATCTTCTCCCATAAAGTTCGCTGGCGGCGGCCCGCAATCAGCGAACCGCCGCCAGTCTTGGCGCGATATGGCCCTGAGTTTATGCCGACGCGCACGCCACGCTGATCACGTTCTGAGCCATGTCCGGCAACTGGTCGGAAGACCACGAGGCCCCGCCGTCGTGGGTGCCGAACACCTGGCCCCGACGCGTGCAGAAGTACACCTGCGACGGGTCCTGACGGTTCACCGCCACGCCAAAGGTGGTGCTGCCCGGGTTGACCCCCGAATCGAACCGCTCCCAGCTTTCGCCGAGGTTGGTCGTCCGCATCACGCCGCCCTGTTCGCTTCCGAAGTTCATGCCTACGCAGGCGTATAGCGTGTTCGCGTCGCTGGGGTCACGCACCACGCCGCGCGAGTACTTGATGTCGGAGAACCGGTCGAATTCGCAGTCCTGCCAGGATGCTCCCCGGTCACTGCTCCGCCACACGCCCGTGCGGTTGGAGATCAGCACCGACTGCGAATCTGCGCCGCCCACGGCCACGCCGTGAAGGTCCAGCAGGTCCACGTCGCCGGCGAACTCGCTGTTGCGGATCGTCCACGTGTTGCCGCCGTCCGTGCTGCTCGCTGCGCCGCCCACTTCCAGGGCCGCGTACATGTTGTTGGGATTGCTGGCCTCGATGTCGATGCCCAGGATGCGCATGGCAAACGCCATCTGCACCTGTGCCGGATTTGACACCGTTGCGATGTGTGCCCAGTTTTCTCCGCCGTCTTCGCTCTTGTACACCTCAGCGCCCTCGGTGCCCAGGAACATGATATTGGGGTCGTTGGGATGGAATCGAATGGACCAGACCACCCGCCCCTCGGTCATGTTCATCCGCTGCCAATGGTCGCCGCCGTCGGTGCTCCGGTAAACGCCCCGTTGCGTTCCGCAGAAGATCGTGCGGGGATCGTTGGGATGGATGGCAATGGCCCGGGCCTGGGTGGCCGGCGCCAGTCCGTCGGTGAGCAGATCCCAGTGAGCATCGCCCGCCGCCTTTCGATACAGTCCGCTGGCTTCGGCGCCAACGTAAACGATAGTGTTGCCTGCCATGATGCTGCCTCCTGATCCTTTGGTGTCGGTTTGGTAGCCGTTGCCGCCATTTCAGCAGACCGCATGTAGGATGTCAAACCTGACCCGACTTCATGCGTGCCCCAGCGCTCACTCTCCCGTGCGGTGGCTCCCGGCCACAGCCAGCGTGAGGCACCAAACCGACGCGGCACCGGCTTCCTTGAGCGCCCCCGCGCAAGCATTCAATGTGCTGCCGGTTGTCGCCACGTCGTCTACCAGGATGATTCCACGGCCATGCGTCTCGCTCGGTCGCAACACGACAACGCTGTCCGCGACGTTGGTCGCCCTGCTGGCTGCGTTGGTCATGCCGGCCTGGGGATCAACCTTGCGGGTCCGGGCCAACAGGTCGGCCCGGTACCCAATATCGCAGCGTCCGGCCACCCTACGGGCCAGCAATTCTGCCTGGTTGTAGCCACGCTCCCGCCGCCTGCTCTCATGCATCGGTACCGGCGCCACCACGTCGCCCGGCAGCGGATTCTCTTTCAGGTAGTCGGCAAGCATGTCGCCCAGTTGCGGCGCGGCCGCTTTGATGCCACCGTATTTCAGGGCGAGGATCGCGTCGCGGATGCTTCCTTCATATCGGTACGGCGACCGCGCGCCGTCGAAGTGTCGACCAGACTGCGCGCATGCCCGACAAAGTTCGGACTCGCTGTACGCCGCACAAACCCGGCAATATGGTGGAACCAATCGCGGCAACTCCTGAGCACACCGATCGCAGATGATTTTGCCCGAGCCACCACACCCGACGCATTCCAATGGATACAGCGCATCCAACAGGGTACGGCCGGCCTGCTCGGCCAGACCTCGCACCGGCGCCAGGCGACGCATCAGCGACATAACCGCCATCTCACGAGCGTTCGTGTCGAATGCGTTGCCAACGCCTTAGAATCTGCTCGTCTCTGGGAAAGGCCAGCGGCGGCAGGTCGTCCAGCGCGAAAAACCCCACGTCCAAAGACTCGGGGCCCGGCGCCAGCACGCCGCCGATTTCGGTCGCCGCGTATGCTGCTACTACCACGGGGTTGCCCACATCCGAGAACAGCCCGATCAGCTGCCCGATCTCCACCAGCAGCCCCGCCTCTTCTTCCACTTCCCGCGCCGCCGCCGTTTCCACCGGCTCCCCCCGGTCAACATAACCGCCCGGCATACTCCACAACCCGTAGCCTGTTTGCACCGCCCGCCTCACCATCAGCGTCTTGCCATCCCTTTCGATGACGCACGCGGCCGCCAGTTTCGGATCGTAGTAGACCACCCGCCCACACTTGGGACACACCGGCCGCTCACGACCCTCGTGCTCCCTCAGTGCCAGGCGAGCCCCGCATCCGGCGCAGAACGTGTCGTTACCGGTCATGCGCGGATTTCCGTTTTCTCGACTTTGGCATATTCCAGGCTCTTCCGCAGTTTGAATTCACGCGCCTCTCGATAGCCCAAGTCGCGGTACAGTGGACGGTAGGCAAACCTTTCCAACGCATCCAGCACGAGACTTTGCGTTGCCCTGGTTCGTCCATATCTTCCTGTGTAATGATAAAACCCGCCTTCCATCCGGTACTTGTGGAACCAGTCCGGCGCGTACTCTTCCACAATAGCCACTAGGTCAGCATGCTTGACCAAATACCAGGTGCCGTCCGTCCCATCGAGCGGAAAGCACATGTATAGTTCCTTGAAAGGCGTGTACCGTTTGTCGATGACGAGACAGGTTTTGAGTTGAACCGAGAGGGCGCGGCCGGCGGTTTTGTGATACGCCACGAAATCCGCGCCCTCCCAGTCGTCGGTCAATCGGACACATTCGAAGCCGTACTCGGCCAGCACCGCCGCCGCCTTGTGGAAATTGTAGGTTTCAATCGCACTTGAACTCTTGCCCGTGCCAATTTCATAGCCAATGTGCTCAAATTCCATGTTCATTCCCGAAGATTTGGAAAACGTTCAATCCCGAGGCGTTCCCAGCAGCGCCAGGACTTCATCCCGCGTCGGCATTGAATCCTGCGCCCCAACCCGCGTCACCGACAGCGCGCCCGCCGCGCACCCCCATCGGACCGCCGACGCCAACGAATGCCCTTCGGAAAGCTCCACCGCCAGCGCCCCATTGAAAGCATCGCCGGCCGCCACGGTGTCGACCGCCTGCACCGGAAACGGAGGGACCTCCCCACTGCCGTCACCATCGGCCCAGTATGCTCCTTGAGCGCCCAATTTGATCACCGCCGACCCGACACCCCTTGCCAGCAACTCCTCGGCCGCGCTGGCCGCCGTGCGCGCGTCGGTAACGGGGTATCCCACCAGCGCCTCCGCTTCAGTTTCATTGGGCGTGATTACCGAGACGTGCCGGTAAAACTCCTCAGGAACTGGTCGCACCGGGCCGGGATCGAGAATCACTTGGATCCCCTGCGCGGCCGCCAGCTCGGCCACCTTGACCGACAGGCCGATCGACACTTCCAACTGCAGCATCAACGCGGATGCCCGCGGCAGCAAGTCCTCAACGGCCTCATACTCAGCATCACCGCAGGTGTCGTTCGCGCCCAGCACCTGCACGATCCGATTCTGTCCACCCTCTCCCACGCTGATTACCGCGATGCCGGAATTGGTTCCCGATGAGACGCCCACCGCGCCGGCCTCCACGCCCGCCGCCTCCAGGAGGTCCGTCAATTGAGGCCCGAACATATCGTCGCCGACCCGTCCCACCATTGCCGACCGGGCGCCCATTCGCGCCGCCGCCACCGCCTGGTTGGCGCCCTTCCCCCCTGGATACGTCACGAACCGCTCGCCCACCACGGTTTCGCCGTCGGCCGGCAGACGGTTCGAGAATGTAACCAGATCCATATTGATGCCGCCCAGGGACAGGATCAGCGGGCGGTCACCGTGATCGCGCGTCATCGAAACCTGACATAACGAAAATTCGGCCACACGCTAACACCTGACATCTCCCGCGTCAACGCAACATTACCCCCATGCTATAATCCGCCAAACCTGAAAAAAGCGAGGACCCGAACGATGTCTCAGCCTCTGGAAAACATCAAGGTCGTCGACCTGACCCGTACCCTGGCGGGCCCGTTTTGCACCCAGAATCTGGCCGATATGGGGGCCGATGTCATCAAGATTGAAGAGCCCAACGATGGTGACGAAACCCGCAAGTGGCCTCCCATCTGGAACGGCGAAAGCACCCAGTTCATGTCGTTCAACCGCAACAAGCGGAGCCTGTCCGTCAACTTGAAGTCTGAAGAGGGCCTGGACATCGTCAAGAAGCTTGCCAAGGAAGCCGACGTGATGATCGAAAGCTTCCGCGCCGGCACCCTCGCCCGCATGGGGTTGGGCTATGAGGACATCAAGGCCATCAATCCCGACATCGTTTATTGCACCATTTCCGGTTACGGCCGCACCGGCCCCATGGCCAACAAGCCCGGCTACGACCTGATCATTCAGGCCTACAGCGGCTTGATGCACCTGACTGGCGACCCGAACGGCCCTCCACAGCGCGTCGGCTTCTCGTTGGTGGACCTCTTCACCGGCATGCTCGCCTACGGCTCAATCGTCACCGCGCTGTACCATCGCGACAAGACCGGCGAGGGTCAGCTCATCGACACCGCCCTGTTGGACGGGCAGGTCGCCGCCATGAGCTACCACGCCACCGGCTACATCGGCACCGGCGTCGAGCCCCACCGCCTCGGTTCCGGCCATCCCAGCCTCGTGCCCTATCAGAGCTTCCAGGCGTCGGATGGCTTTTTCATCCTGGGGGTCGCCAACCCGAACCTCTGGGAGCGGTTCTGCAACGCAATCGGGCATCCCGACCTGAAGGACGATCCCAAGTTTGCCACCAACCCCGACCGCGTTGCCCACCGCGCCGAACTGGTGGATCACCTCAACAGCATCTTCGCCGACAACACCATCGCCCATTGGGTCAAGGTAATCGACGAGGCCGGCGTCCCCGTCGGCCCCATCAACAAGACCTCCGACGTGGTGGCCGACGAACAGGTCAAAGCCAGGGAAATGTTCCTGGAGATCAATCACCCCCACGTGCCGGACCTTCGGGTTCCCAACTCGCCGATCAAGCTCCGGGGCACTCCTTCTCAACTGCGCTTGGCTCCTCCGCTGTTGGGAGAACACAATGAGGAAGTGCTCGCGGAACTCGGTTACGACTCGGAGGCTTTTGCCAAGCTTAGGGAATCGGGAGCCGTGGGAGAACCTGGCAAAGAGATCAGTGGGGTCGGCGCGCACTGACTACGGTTGGTTCGCACAACGCACGTTATGTAGATGCCAAGCACGAATTTGGCAGGTTTTTTACATAACGTGCCGGCCAGGGGACCCTGCGCAGTGAAACGGCGGGTCCCCTTTTTCGCGACCCCTCGCGCTGCAACCTCCCGGTTGCCGTGTGACTACACCAAGGCTATAATGAATCATCGTAGGTCACGCTCGGGCGGTTAGCTCAGCGGTTAGAGCGCCTCGTTCACACCGAGGAGGTCGGAGGTTCAAATCCTCCATCGCCCACCATACCGACCGCAGCGGGACCGAAAAACGGAAACCACCTTGCCGAGGTGGCGAAACGGCAGACGCGCTGCGTTCAGGGCGCAGTGTCCTTTAGGACGTGTGGGTTCAAATCCCTCCCTCGGCACCATTTCCGACGCGCGCTTGTAGCTCAGTGGATAGAGCGCTGCCCTGCGGAGGCAGAGGTCGTGAGTTCGAATCTCGCCAAGCGCGCCATTTCTATGTCTGCCCACCAGCGTCAGCGGGCGGTTAGCTCAGATGGTTAGAGCGTCTGCTTTACACGCAGAAGGCCGGGGGTTCGAGTCCCTCACCGCCCACCATTCCGCTTTTATGCAGCCCCCGGATCGCGGCCGGCCGGGAAGGCGTCCAAGACCCGCAGCCAATGCACGGTCCTTTGTGGACGATCCGGAATTCTCCAACGGCAACAGGACGCTTATCCAATGATGGAACACCAGGGCATCCGTTGGGGTTACGTCTTCCTGCGTGCGCCCAACTTTCTCAGCGGCGAGGACCGTGACTCCCTGATGACCACTGCCGTCGAGATGTACCTGTCCCGGCGAACCGGAGCGGGATATCCTCGCCGAAGGATACGAGGGCCGCGTCTACACCGAACGGCGTTTCGAGATGCTGGGCGAGTTCGGTGGTCAGCGATTTGACGCCGAACTTGAAACCGTCCATGGCCGGGACACCGCCACCTTCCTGGTCAACGAGCAGACCCGTGGGATCGGTGGCGGCGGCGGCTTCTCTCGCAACTAAACACGACCCAGAACCCGCCCACGAGCGGCTCCTCCGCGCGAAACGGGCGCGGGCGCTCGAGGTCGATGTGTTATATTGGGCCAAACCTCAGCGTCGCAGCCGCATTCGGAGGCGGTCAACTATGCCAGAGGATCTCTTTACCTTTAGCGACAAACCGGAATCCAGCTATCTGCTGGCCGGTTGGCGCCGCCAATGGTCCAATGGCGGCCGCATCTCCAGCGGGTTGCCGCGCTATCTCATCGAGAAAAACGGTGGACGGCAGGTCGGTCAATTCAGCGAATATGTCAACCGGATGTGCTATCCGTTCCAGGTTGCCGGCACCCATGATGCGTTCCGGCCCTCCGCGGCATTCAACGAGGGGCTGCCCAGCGTCGCCATGTCGCGGCAGAATTCCTTTTACGAAATCGGCAGCGGCCTGATCGTCTTCCTGGGCGAAGAGCCCTGGTATCGACTGGACATCTATTCCGAGGCTTTTTTCTCGGCCATCAAGGAATTGGGTATCGAGCAGACCGTCGCCGTAGAGGGTGTGAACGGTCCCGCGCCCCCAGATCTCGAAAGGCGGATCACTTGCGTCTATTCCCGCCCGGAAATGCGCGAACAGCTGGAGCGTCATGGCGTCCAGTTCAGTAGCTACGGCAGCCGAGGTCGGCAGGGGCCGACCATCGGTATGGCTCTGGTTTCCGTTGCCCACTACCAGTATCCCGAGGTCCAGATGTTCCGAATGGGCGCCATGGCTCCCATGTACCCCTTCATGACCAGCAACAACAACCAGTTGGGCATCACCCAGGACCACCGCGCATACTACGACATCCTGCGCCGGCTCCGTTCTATCTTCAAAATCGAGATGGATCTGTCGGAACTGGAGCAGATGGGGAATCGGGAGTCGCAGGAGCTTCTCGACAACCTGGAGCGGCTTGGTCGCACTAACAGCGAAGCCAAGCAGATCATCGACCAGGTGCGCTTGGACTACCAGTACACCCCGTACGTCGAACCCGTCGATCTCGACCCTGCCCTGGACCTGGCTCTGGAAAATATCCTCAGGGATATCGATATTGGTGAACCCGGACAGGAGACCTGATACCGGCTCCTGCTTTCACACAATCGGCCAGCGTGGTGCAAACGCCACGCTGGTTCGCTTTAACAGAGCCTCGCCCCGGCCTTGTACCTCGTCCACCAACGCCGCTTCATCTACGAACAGCGGCCGGTGATCGGCCACCACAACCTTGCCATCGACTATGACCGTGTGCACGCTACGCCCATCGGCGTTGTAAACGAGGCTGTTGATCGGGTTGTGCAAGGCTCCCCACTCCGCACGACGTGTGTCGAACAGCACCAAGTCGGCCGCTTTGCCCGGCTCAATCGATCCGATCAAATCACCCATGCCAAGGGCGGCCGCGCCACCGATGGTGCCCAACTCCAGCGCCGTCTCCGCCGGGATCATACCCACGTCGCGCCGTCCGTCTTTATACAACACGGCGGCCAGGTAAACCGACCGCAGGGTTTCCAGCAGGTTGGAGTTGTTGCCCGCGTCGGTGCCCAGTCCCACCGTCGCGCCGAATTCCAGCAATTCCGGAAGCAAACCGTGGGAGGATGTTCCCGCCCCGCCTTTGACCGCGGCTGTGGGGCACATCACGACGGCGGCTCCCCGATCAGCGATCAAGCGGGCCTCGTCCGTGCCGATCCCAAGACTGTGGGCCAGCGTCATCCGCGAGTTGAGCACCCCGTGCCGGTCGAGGTATTCCGTGGGGGTACACCCATGGACTCGCCGGCACTCTTCGATCCAGCGAGGCCCGTTCGTGAAATGCAACGTGGACCGCGTCGCGTGGTCTGACGCAATCCGGTCGCACGCCTCCAGGAGCTCAGGCGTGCAGAATTCGGCTGAAAAGGGCATCGACCACGCGGTTATCAATTCACCGCTTCTGCTCGCCGCCAGAGCAAGGACATCTTCCGTCTCTCGTATCGCTTCGTCGGTCCCGTAGACCGGCAAGTTCAGCGGGTTGGGGCGGTCCTGCACGTTGCGGCCAATCACAATCCGGCAGCCGGCTTGATCGTACGCGGTCATGCAGTGTTCCAGGTGGGTGGTTGTTCCAGGGTCGATGAATGTGGTCGTCCCGTATTTCAACAACTCGACGATCGCCAGCATGGAGGTCGCGTATTCGTCATCGGCGCTCATCGCCTGCTGGAGCCGGAATACATTGGGCAGGTATTCGGCGCCCAGATCGTCAGGAAACAGACCGCGCGCCGCATGGGCATAGCTGATGTGCATGTGGCCGTTGACGAAACCAGGCGTTAGGACCATCCCCGAACCGTCGATCGTCTGGCCGGCCACCGCATCAGCCAACTCGGCGGATTTGCCGGCCTGGCTGATGCGGTTCCCCGTTATGACAACCGACCCGTCGGCAACGATCCGTCGTTCCGGATCCATCGTGACGATGTAGCGGACACCATCGATCTTCAGGGTAGGGGTATCGGTCATGAGATCTCCGGTTGTCTATTCGTGCCAGTCACGGAAACCCCAGCGATTGAACGAGGTCACCTCAGATGGCGGGCGTCGGTTAGTGGGGCCAAAACTTCCGCGGGGATAACCCACCGGGGTCAGGCAGATCATCTCCGCGTGCTCGGGAAGTCCCAGGATCTCGCGGACCTCGTCTTCCTTGCGGTTCAGGACGGTGGTTATGCGAGTTCCCAGGCCAAGCGCCCGGCCGGCCAGGAAAAGGTTTTGGATCGCCGGCCAAATCGATGCGGCGTGCCTCCCGCGTTCGATGGGCTGGTCCGATTGGAACCCACCTCCACGTGAGTGATCCGCGCATACC
Source organism: Dehalococcoidia bacterium (assembly GCA_965203985.1). Classification (GTDB taxonomy): domain Bacteria; phylum Chloroflexota; class Dehalococcoidia; order Lucifugimonadales; family UBA3495; genus Bin87. The sequence goes on along the minus strand of CBDBDS010000003.1, from coordinate 268,292 downwards.
ACAATCATCGCCGGAACCTCGGGCATGTGGTGCGCCAGGTAACGGGCATGCCGGTAAACGCGCGACTCGGTGGGCGATGGCTCCCAGCCCATGGCGTCCAACCACGTGTTCTTGTACAACTCCCCGAGAGCCTTTACCGTGTCCGCGTCGTTGACGACCACGAATTCCCAAGGCTGTGTATTGCCGCCGTTGGGAGCGCGAACTGCCGCATCGATCATCTGCTGGATGGCGGCTTGCGGCACTGGGTCAGGTTTATATCGCGTGATCTGACGCTGACTGTAAATTGCCTCAAACAGGTCTATTTCGTTGGGCATCCTATTCCCCTCCGGCCATGTGGATAGCGAGCATAGTCGACGCCATTATAGCCGCTCCAGCCAGCGTCACCGGAACACGCTTATAAGCACAAGCCCCGCCACAATCAGCCCAGCGCCCACCACCCGGCCGGGGGTGATTACTTCTTTAAGCACAACCGCGCCCAGGACCAAAGCGAAGAGCAGACCAACCTCCCGAGCCGGCGCGACGTAGCTCACGTCGGCTATGCGCATGGCCGTCAGCACCAGACCATACGCCAGGAAGAGCAGCAGGGAAGCGGCAACCACCGGCCGGTATCCTCCTCTCCATTCCGAGATAACCGCTCCGGCTCCGTGACTCCGAAGTATGTAGGGCAGCATTCCCACCGCCACCCCCAGGGTAGTGAGATACAGGTAGAGGAAGGGGCTGATATATGCCACGCCCTGCTTGTCGATCACGGTGTACATAGCGATGCAGACGCCGGTGAGCAGCGCGTATCCAATGCCCGCCCGATTGGAGGCCAGGGCTTCCGCGGAAAGCAACCGGATGCGGCCCCACCACGACATGGTGTAAATCCCCACAACGATGCAGGCGATGCCAACCCAGGCCACGGGAGTTACTCGTTCCCCAAGGGTGAATACGGCCAGCACCGGTACCAGGCCCGGCCCGAATCCGCGCGCGATGGGGTAGGCCAACGACAAGTCAGCCCGCGCCAGGCTGCGACCCAGGAACAGGAAGTAGCAGATGTGGACTACCGCAGACGCCCCAACAAACCACAAACCTACGGGTTCGAACTCAGTACGCAAGGCCAATACGGCTGCCACAGGCAACGTGCCCACAACGCCGAATCCGGAAAGCCACCATACAAACACTTCCTGATCGCGTGCGCGCTTCAGCAGGAAGTTCCACGTGGCGTGGGCCCCGGCCGAACCCAACACCAGGATTAACGCCAACAGTGTGGTCGAGTCCAGCATTGGGCAGGCACCGCCAGGAGGCCGGAGAAAAGCAAACCGCCGACGCGGTTTAGGACGTCGGCGGGAGAAATCTTTGGTGGCGCATAGGGGATTCGAACCCCTGATCTCCGCCTTGAGAGGGCGGTGTCCTGGGCCGCTAGACGAATGCGCCGGAAAGACCCGATTGACGACCCAATCGGGAAGTTCAAGGATTATAGCACGTACCGTTCGCCATGCAACCGAATTGCCGGGATCGGCGCAATGACACCCTCGCTCCTGCTCGAGCGTCAACCTGTTGTATCCTTACAGAAATCCCAAGCCGATGATGGATGATTGCGACCCAGATAACGTGTCGGATTGCGGCATCCCCGGACCCGATCAGGCCGGCCACGTGGGATAACACGGCGGCCGTTGATGACGCACTTCCGTAGGACTGCGGACGTTCAGGTCGTCTGCCCTCGATAAAGGTAAAGGAATTGGAAACAGGCAAGCTGCCTCCGGACCTGCTGGAGGGACTACTTTCCGACCTCGGCGCTGCCGACCCGCGGGTGCTGGTTGGTCCGGGCGTGGGAGAGGACTGCGCGGTCGTGGATATGGGCGATCGAGTCCTGATCGCCAAATCTGACCCCGTAACCTTCGCCGCTGACCGTGTGGGCTGGTACGTAGTCCAGGTCAACGCCAACGACGTGGCATGCACGGGCGCGGCTCCCCGGTGGTTTTTGCCCACCGTGTTGTTGCCGACCAGCGCCACGCCTGACGACGTGCGCGGCATCTTCATGGACATTTCAGTAGCATGCCGCCAAATTGGGGTCGCGGTGATCGGTGGCCACACCGAAGTGACCGATGGGCTCCCACGACCCATAGTTGCGGGCACGATGCTGGGTGAACTCATCGATCGGACCCGTTTGGTTTCCACCGGTGGAGCGCAAGATGGCGACAGCATCATCGTGACTACCGGGTTGGCAATCGAGGGAACTGCGATATTGGCGCGCGAACACGCGGCCGAACTCCGGGCTCACGGGCTCGACAAGCAGTCGTTGGAAAAAGCCGCGGACTATCTGGGCGATCCCGGTATCAGCATTTTGCCGGCGGCGCTGGCGCTATTCGAAACTCACGCCGTACACAGCATGCACGACGTCACCGAGGGCGGGCTGATCACTGCGCTCCGGGAAATCGCCGCGGCGTCGAACCTTGGATTGGTTGCCGAAGCGGAGAGCGTGCCGTTGCTTCCCGAGTGCGCCGTCATCTGCGAGGCGCTGGACCTTGACCCGATGGGTCTGCTGGGTTCGGGCGCATTGATCGCGACGATGTCAGCGGGAGATGTTCCGGGCGCCCTGCGCGCACTGGACCGGGTAGGGGTTACCGGCTGGGAAATCGGGCAGATGATGGAGCCTTCGGACGGTCTGTGGCTGATCGACAGGAACGGTGAACGCACGCTGCCTGAATTCCGGCGCGATGAACTGGCCCGCTACCTGGAAGAACGCAGTCACTCCTCCAGGTAGAGGTCGATGCAATCGCGCAGTTGCGCCAGCGTGATGTTGCCGCCACTCACCGTGATCGATATCTTGCGCCCGAGAACCAGGTCCCCACGACGGACCGCGCCGGCCAACGCAGTTGCCCCGGCGCCTTCGGCGAGGGTGTGCGCTTTTTCGATCAGCATCGCCACGGCGCGGCGAATCTCGTCCTCACTCACCAGCACGAAATCGTGCAGGCGGTGCCGCATGATCTGCTGGGGCAACTCGTAGCCTTCAGCCGTGGCCGTCCCCTCTACCCAGGTGCGCATCGGCGCCTGCACCAGTTGACCCTGCTGCCAGGAGAGATAGGCAGCGGGAGCAGCCTCGGATTGAACCGCAACGACGCGGATTTCCGGGTTGAGCGCCTGCGCGACGATGCAAGCGCCGGAAATTCCGCTACCGCCACCGATCGGCAGGAACATCACATCCACGTCGGGCAGTTCTTCGATGATCTCCAGGCTTGCCGTGGCTACTCCAGCGATGAGTTCCGGCTCATTGACCGGATGTACATATCGGTAGCCCTCTTCTGCGGCCAGTCGCTCGCAGTACCGGCGAGCCTCATCAAAGTTCGCGCCGTGGAAGATCAGTTCGGCACCTAAAGCCTCCATCGACGCGACCTTGTTCGGGTTCGCGTCCACCGGCAGTCCGATCAGGGCCCTGGCTCCGAACGCCCGGCAAGCGCTGGCGATCGATTGACCGTGATTGCCGCTGCTGGCGGTGATCACGCCGCGCTGCCGGTCCTCTGGATCCATGTTGGCGAGAAGATTGATACCTCCACGAGCCTTGAAAGCTCCCAGCGGCAAGTGCTCCTCGTGTTTCAGGTAAACCTCCGCGTCCAGCGCCTGACTCAGTCCAGCTGAATAGGTAAGCGGCGTGCGCGGGAAATAAGGGCCGATGGTGGCGCGAGCGCGGTAAACGTCACGCAAGGTTGGGATGTACAAGGCCAATCTCCATTGTAACCGCCATCGCGGCTATACAGGGTCGACGGCAAGGTTAGGCAGGCCTCCCGGGAGTGTCAACCTCCGCACTTACGACGATGAGCTCGTGGGGGCATCTGAGCGTACAGCCGAAACCCCCGGACTGGGCCTGCGCTCACTACATTCCTTGAGATGTACTATCCGCAAGATAAGAGAGCAGTACACGTCATCCTACGCCGCGAGATCCGCCACCGTGTAACGACGCGGTTCCTACATTATCACAAATGCAATCAACGCGCCGAGTGTGTACAACTGACCAAGGGCGGTGTAATCCGCTGACTACGAAGCGCCTCACCAATGGTATTACATTTCGGCAATCGCAGTACACGCATTGCAGCGACGCGGTCTTCTCGTGGACAATGCCACAGTCCCTTACACGTGTACCGGCGGGTGGTACACGCATCGCCTCATGAAGCACCGACGAATGCAACGCAGAAAACGCAGTCCGAAGCAGTACACCGGTGAGCATTCGGAGGATACCAGCTGAGGCATCCAGACCCCAGGCCCGATCATCCCCGGCAACCACGTTCGGGTCCCCGTGCACCCGACGCCAGGCGCGTCGATAGGATCCGAAAACGCCAAACTGGTCCAAGATAGCGGAAATTGCCCGGATTCGGTTTCCGCATTCCTAGCGCCAAGCGTCGCGGTATGCCAAAATAAGCACGTAACCAGGGCCGTTCTAAAATAATATAAAAAACTTTTAGGACTGTTCTTTGGTTGCGCTTGACAATCGTCAGATTGGTCAGTAGTGTAACGTCACGCAGGCTTCGGTAACCGAAAAATGGGGTACTAACCCTGTTGATTGGCGAATGTACAAAAACTGGTACACCGTCGGAGGTGGATCATGGCGCGCAAAACCAAGTTGATGCTTCGCGTAGAAAAGGAATTCGACCAGCCGCTCGAGCGTCTGCTCCCGGAACTGGTCAACGATCAGGGGCTGACGGCAACCGCCGACACCCTGGGCGTCAGCAAAGCGACGCTGGGCTACTGGATGCTGAAGATGGGCATCAACGTCAAACGCGTGGCGTTGGCTCCCGGTGAAATCCTGGAAGTCAAGCGCGTTAACTAATCGCAGCCACGTCGCGGAGCGCGCCTGAGGCCGCCCGCGACGCAGGTGACACGCCAACGGCCCACAGGCGAGCGGGTCGGTTGGCGCACCGGTTCTTCGCGCGAGCGAGGGACAGCGGAACTCCCCGGCCGGTGGCAAATGGTCGGGGCGTTTTGCTGACCGGCCGTGCCGGCGCGCTGCTCGGATCGCCCCAGCCCGATGAGCGGTTACGGCTGAGGCATGAAAACAGGCGCCCCGTTCGGGGCGCCACAAGTAAGTCGCAGGTGTGCGGACGAGCTATCCGTTGAAAATGCCCTCGGGTAGGAAGGCGGACACCGTGACGTTGGGCAGGTCCACGATGTTGCTCACCCGGAGATCCACGGCCACGCTGCAGATTATGTAGGCTTGTTCAGCGGTCCAGCCGCGCTCCTGCAACAACGCGATCATGTTGAGCAGAGCGTTTCTGGCGGCCAGGGTGAGGCTGTCTTCGCCCTCCTGGGTTCCATCCGCGCGGATAGGATAGCCGATGGTGGCAGTGAAATTGCGGGGCGCGGCCCATTCCGGCGGGAGGAAGTAGCCGGGGTGAGAATAACGGGGGAAGCTTATGTTATGCCGCGCAGCCTCGCCCTGGTGGATGGCGAAACGCACGGCCGCAGTTGCGCCCATCTCAATCGCCGTGATGCAGACCTCGCCATCGCCCTGGGCGAAGTGGCCATCGCCGGCGGAGTAGAGGCCGCCGGGCACAGCGACGGGGACGAACAGGCGGGAACCCGTGGTCAGCTGCTTGGCGTCGACGTTCCCACAGTTCTCGCGGGGCGGGATGGTGCGCAGGCCCTCGTTGGCGATCCGACCGCCGGCGGGCACGGCATCCTCGGGATCAGGCGGAGCAGCCGTACCGCCGCGGCGCACGTAGTCGGCCTCGCGGGCGGCCCAGGCAGCCATCTGCGCATGGGAGGGCGCCAAACCGGCGGTGCCCATGAAGGAGCCGTCGGGGATGCGCACGCCGGGGATCTGTGCGGAGGTCGCCCAGCCGTCGGCGATATCCCAATGAACCAGGTAAGGATCGGTGAAGACGTCGCGGAGGAACCCGGCGCCGGGACGGTTGCGGGTCCAGCCGCGAGGCTGAGCGGTTATGTCAAGGTACTCAATCTCCAGCAGGTCGCCCGGTTCGGCGCCCTTGACGTAGACCGGGCCGGTGAGGGGGTGTCCGACCTTGGCATCGAGGCCGCCGAGGTCGGCGCCGGTCATGCCGGGCTGGATCTGGGAGTCAGAGGCATCGCGGGTTTCGAGGACAACCTCCTCGCCGGGATCGACTTCCACGATGGGCGGGATGTCCGGGTGCCAACGGTTGTGGCCGAATTGAGGTTCCTGCTTGAGGCGTTTAGAGCGGTCAATGGTGATGGTTTGCATTGGGTTCCCTCCGATGTCTGCCAATTGGGTTCAGACATTATGACCGGTGGAAGCACCTGCCGCCAATTGGGACTATGAGAAGCGTTTTTGCCGGCGACGGTTCCAAGTCAGGCAAATCCGCCAGGTGGCGGCTGATCCCGATGCTCCGACTATTGCGCCCACGATGATGTTGGTGGCAATAAGAACCTCATCACCGACGTTCAAGAAAATCACCGGGGCGCTCAGTACCACGCACAGACCATAGGCCGGGATGGCCATACCAATCCCCAGCATGATCGCCGAGAACGAGTTGAGATAAGCCATGGCGCGGGCGCACAGGACTCCCGTAATGATGCTGAGCAGGAGGGCCAGCAAGCACACCGAGGAGAAGATCATCAAAACGGCGGCGATAAAGCCGTCGAATTGAGGGCCGAACCCGGTACGAAGTTCATCGCGGCTTCGGAGCGTATCGGGACGGCCGGGTTGATAAAACCCCGCCGTGGCCCAAGATTACGGTGGGCCACGGCGAATGAATGTTCGGCCACGGGCGTGTTAAGCGACGGTGGTCGCCCTCACCCTCTCCCTCCAAAGGCGGACTTGCCGCCCGTCCAGGGAGAGGGGAATGTCCAGAGGTGCATCCTTCGACTGGCTCAGGATGAGCGGCGGCTGATCAGAGGGACCAGTCGTCGGGGAACTCTGGGGTGGGCAGGGGGCGGATCATGACCTCGACGAGGGCGGACTGGCCTTCTTCGGTGGCGCGGATGGCGCGCTGGAAGGCCGGGCGAATGTCCTCGGGATTGTCGACGCGCTCGGAGTAGCAGCCGAGGCCGTTGGCGACGACGCTGAAATTGCCGCCGAGCACGGCCATCTCCGGTGGCGTGCCGTTGGGGTCTTCCATGCCCATCATGCCGCCGCCGGTGCCGCCGTTGTTGATGACGACGGTGAGGATGGGCAGGCCCATGCGGGAGGCGGTCTCCAGGTCCATGCCGGTCATGCCGAAGGAGGCGTCGCCGAGGACGTGGACGACCAGGTGGTCGGGGCGGCCGAGCTTGGTGCCGATGGCCGCGCCGACGGACCAACCCATGGCGGCCATGCCACCCATGGCGACGAAGTTGCGCGGTCGGGTGGTCGTCCAGAAGGGGACCACGTAGCCGCGGCTGCCGCCGGCGTCGTGGAGGGCGATGGTGCGGTCGGGGTCGATGAGCTGCTGGAGCTCGTGGACGACGCGATAACCGTTGGTAGGGGTATCGGGGTCGGTGAAGCGGGGCATCCACTCGGCCTCAGCCTTCTCGTGGCAGGCGCGGATCTCGTCGACGATTTCCTGCTTCATGCCCCCGCCGCCGGGGCCGATGCGCTGGCGCACGGCGTCGATGATGGCGCGGAGGGCCAGCTTGGCGTCGGCAAGCATGGGCAGGTCGACCTGGTAGGTCTTGTTGAGGTCAGCGGGGTCGGCATTGATATGAATGATGCTGACGCCCTCGGGGATGGGGCGGCCGTCGGTGCCGTTGGGCTGGCGGAAGGAGTTGCCGACCGCCAGGACGACGTCGGCCTGGCGGTTGATCTGGATGGCCGCGCCGGAGGCATACCGGCTGCGGGGATAGACGCCGCCGCCCAGAGAGAGGGGATGGTTTTCCGGGAAGACGCCCTTGCCCATGATGGTACTGGCGACGGGCATGGAGAGCATTTCCGCGATCTCGAGGACCTCATCGGCGGCGCCGGCGCTGAGGGCGCCGCCACCGACGTTAAGGATGGGGAAGCTGGCGTTGACCAGCATGTCGGCAGCGCGCTGGACCTCGGCATCGGAGGGGCCGGCCTTGCCGGGGGTGCCCACCGGGGTGTAGGCGAGGGCGGACTCGTCGGCCTCGGCGGTGAGGACATCCTGGTGCATCTCCAGGACGACCGGACCGGGTGAGCCGGAGCGCAGGGCAGTGAAGGCCCGGCGCATGACCTGGGGGATGTCCTGGACCCGGGTGAAGGCGCCGCGCCACTTGCAAAGGCCGTCGAAGATATTGGCGGAAACCTCCTGCTGCCATTCCTGGCCGAGGTTCCGCATGGGGTGCTGTCCCATGAGGAGCAGCACGGGGACGTTGTCGGCGTAGCAGCCGGCGATGCCAGTGAGGCAGTTAGTGGCGCCGGGCCCGGTGCCGGTCATGGCGACGCCGACCTCGCCGGTGGCGCGGGCAAAGCCGTCGGCGATCTCGACGCCGAGGCGCTCGTGGCGGGCGGCAAAGGGCCGGATTGAGGAGGCGCGCAAGGGGCCCCAGAGGGGGGCGAGGCCGCCGCCGGCGAATCCGGATATGTAACGTACTCCTTCCTGTTCGAGGGCCCTGACAACGGCTTCGGATCCACGCATGGCTGCACCTCTCATCGGTTAGCGGGCGATCGGTGTTCCGAAGGGGAACGGGATTGCCACGCTTCGCTCGCAATGACAGCCGAACAACGGCCGTCGAATTGGCCGGGATGATAGGGCAGTGCGGGAGATGGGTCAACCGGGGGTTATGGCATGGATGGACAGGATGTACGTGATATAGGCGGATCGGTTATGTCAATCCTGCGCTTTGCCATGATTCAGCGCCGGCAGGGCACAGGCGATGACCACTGCCGACGCGGGAACTCAGATTGATGTTGCGATGGGATGCCTCCAGGATTTTGATGGTGCAGGCGATGGATTTGCGATTGGCGACCAGGTCTGGGAGCGGTTATCAGCCCCACGGCCGGGGGTGTTGCGCTGTGTTTTTTGCTCTCATTATCCGTGCCCACGGCACGGCGGGCTGTGGCGGGCCCGGTGGCCGGGCGACTACCCTGAGTAATATGATCAGAGACAGTCTCCCATGACGCCGTTTAGCGACTTGGATGCTGATCTGGGTGGCCGTATTCGCTTGAGACCTGGTCGGGTTAGGGATCTGTCGCCTGCATGGTTATGATAGCACGGGCGTTCGGGATATGGTAAGGGTGGAGGTGTCAGATAATCAGCGAGGCGGATTTGGGGCGGGCCTTGCCGCCGTGGACGGAGGGTTCGAGGCACCAGGAAAAGGCGAGGCGACGGACTAGGGCGTAGATATGCTCGTTGAAGCCGAGAAGGTCGCAGACGACGCGGCGGTCGAGGAGGGCGCGGTTGGGGTCGGCGTCGGCCAGGTAGGCGGATTGGAGGTCTTTTTCGCGGAACTCGTTGAAGATGGCTTCGGCGGTGGCGAGTTGTTCGCCGGTGAGGGCGCGGAGGTCCAGGACGGGGAGGAATGGTATCAGTTGGCGGGTCATTACGCCGCGTCCACTTTGCTGGCGACTGGAATTCCACCAATAGCTCAACAACCCCAATGTACTGTTCGTCCATACGGTGAATGCGCAATCAAATGTCCTATCGGCAAAGGTCAGGTTAGGCCATGCTCTTCCACCAATGGATGGTCGATCGGTGAAGGCGACCGCCAACGGCTGAGAGTTCAGACGGAAGTCTCGGTTGATGTGGACGCGACTGGCGGTAGCCCAGAGTTCGGCGGCTCGCGTTTCCATTCCCGGTTTCACGCGCAGTTGCGAATCGGGTTCGCAAATGAGCTTCGTCTCCCGAGTTGCGTCATGGTTATAGAGAGACGGGTAAGTGGACGCCGGGCTCGATGGTTCTTTGACGAACGGGCCATTGTGGGTTGCCATAGTGAGCATTGAGTCGTGAACGCCCAGCCGCCCAATTTCTCCCAGCCTAATTATGGGCAGTTCAAGGGGCTGCGGCTCTGCCGGCAACCATAACCTGCCGGCGGCCAGAGAATGGGCTACCTGCGCCACCGTCGCATCGGCTATGCGAGCCGCTCCCCAGCCATTTTCATGCTGATCTACCGGAGCGTCTAAAATCTCGCCTACCGGGGTAGCGCCGCAACGAAGTGGTATGCCTCCGTATGGGCCGTCTTCCAACTCCCTCAACTCAGTCGCGGACTGAATTGCATCTGCTATTTCCTGGGCCTCAATGAAACTTTGGGGTCGCCGGCGCAAGGATACGAACTGTGCCCGGCCAGTGGGCGGGTCAGCCTTTGAAGCCCGTCTTCCGATGACCAGGCATTCGGCAATGCCGGTATCCGATGAAAATGACATATCGCTGCCAGCAGCGGTAGAACTGACTATGGTGATGTCGGTATATCGTGTTGCGAGCATTCGCCGGAACTTGGCCCACGAAGATCCGTTAACGGCGGTGAAGGGCAGGACCAACGCCAGCACACCGCCGGGGCGAACTTTTTTATCGGCGATGGATGCGAAGGCAGAACCGAGTCCAGCATGCCCGTGATAATGAGAGTTCCGGGCCAGACGGGTCAGGCGCGCCGTCATGTCGTCCTGGTCGTCTATTGATGCGCCAAAGGCGGCGAAGGCCGCATTCTGGACATTGCCTTCAGCATCCCGGTGCTTGGTGTTGCTGGTGAAGGGCGGGTTCATTATCACCAGGTCAAAACCGCCGTCGGGGATGTCGGCGACAATCTGGGCGGCGGTTTCCTCGCCGACGCTGCCAGTGCGCATTGCCGGGTCGCTGGTGTTGAACAAGGTCAATGCCGCCGAGGATTGGAGCAGTTCCAGAGAACCGATAGCCACGCTGCCATCCTGCTGCCGGCCATAGGCCAGGGTGTAGAGGCGGGAGTTATCAAACTGTACCGACGGGGCGATGCCGGACAGGGTGGAGCCGGTGATGTGAATGGCCGACGGCATCACGTCGCACCCATAGAGGACTTCTTCCAGCATTGCAGGATGCAGCGCCGTAGGGTCCCCGCCAGTGCGCTCGTGTCGTCCGGCGATCTGCTGGTAGGTTGCCGACAACAGAGCGCCGGTACCGCAGGCGAAATCGCCGACCTGCAACTTACCGATAGCTTCCGCGTTGGACCAGTCGATGCCGTTCAACTTGCCCACGGCCAGCCGTGCCAATAACGACGCTGACGCCGGCAAGGTGTAAAACGTTGCCAGATACTGGCGGTCGGCGATGAGTCTCTGGAAGATGCGCCCGGTGAGGTCATGGGCGATGCTGGCGCCGGTCTCGATGACTTCGAGAGCGGTGTCGCGTAAGAGTCGCATGACGGGCCAACCGTAGCCAGACGGGATGCGTTCCATGATGTCTTTGGCTATGGAGAAAATTGCCCAATAGTTAACGCGCAATATCTCGCCCCAGGTATCCAGTGTGCGGCCAAAAGGGTTGCGGACGTCGTCGCCGCAAACCATGCGCAAAGACGGGATGTCATGGGAGCCGGACAACCGCTCGTGGAAGACCAGGGCATTGGCGACGATGGCGCAGGCCATGCGTCGGGTTTGGGGGACATCGGGCATCCCCAGCAAACGGGCGATAGCTGGCATAGTATCGGGTCGAGTCCGGTGCATATTGTCGAGGACTGCTACGGCGTACTCGATGCCTTGTTCCAGGGCTGCGGTAGCGGCATCCACAACGCGCTGAGGAACGGACACCAGGCTGATGAGGTCAGCCAAATCGGTAACGCTGCCTTCCAGCCAGCCGGCTTCAGGGAAGCGGCTGCCGTCGTCATACAACACGGCGTAGGAAAGGGGCGCGCTGGCGAGAGCATTGCGCAGGTCAGTGGCAAAACGGACAGAATCGGGATAACGCAAGGCGATAGCGGCTTCAATGGGATGGGCTTCGCCCACCACGGACAGGCCAATGCGCCCGGCGGCGTCGCCCTCTGCGGTGCCCACGGTTTCATATTCAGCCTCGACCACAACCGGGGCCCGGTCGGGGGCGGTGATCAAGTTGTCCAGCTGCAGGCTGGGGTTGCCGACAATCAATTGGGTGTTCTCCGAGCGCACATGGCAACCGAAAAGCATGCCGCGGAGCAGGTCGCCGAGTTCGTTGTTGGCGCTGGGTTCACTATGGCGGGGTTGCTGGGTTGTCACGTCGCACGTCCGAGCACGGTTGGGTAGGTGGGCATGGTATTGTGGGCAGGCGCGGCGGTCAACGGCGCGATGTTATAAGCAGAACGCAATGGATTCCTGCTTGCGCAGTAATGACGGTGTTGGAGCAAGGATCCGGCCAGGCGACCGGGTTTGTTGACCGGCCGGCGGGCGGTGGGTATTATCGCGGCAATCGGCCCTGATCTGCCGGGGCGTGCGCGGAACCCACGAGATTGCCGCGCTGCGCTCGCAATGACAGGGGGCGAGGCTGGCAGGATTGCCGCGCTTCGCTCGCAATGACAGGTTGGGGAATCGGTCGCAATGACAACGACCTCACTCTTGTAATGACGATTTCACTGGAGAAGTACCATGCCGCAGGCCCATGAGTTGATTGTGCAGTTTCTGGAGGAGGCGGGGATTGATGCCGTGTTCGGGATACCGGGCGGCGGAACGGGGCAGATTTTCACCAACCTGGTGGGGAAGGAGCCGGCCATCAACACGTACCTGACGCGGCACGAGCAGACGGCGGCGATCATGGCCGACGCCTACGCACGGGCGACGGGAAAGCCGGCGGTGATCATGGGGCAGGGGCTTTTCATGGGGTCGAACGCGTCGTTCGGGATCATGGAGGCGATGCTGAGCAGCAGCCCGATGCTGGTGCTGACGGACACGTCGGACGGCGGCGTGGGGCAGCATCCGGCGAACCAGTCGGGGGCCGGCGAGTACGGGAGCATCGACCTGCACAACATCTTCCGGTCGATGACGAAGTACACGACGCTGGCGACGTCGCCCAAGGAGGCGGCGCTGGGAGCGCAACTGGCGATCAAGCACTCGATGAGCGGGCGGCCGGGTCCGACGTGCCTGCTGATGCGGACGGCGTCAATAGCGGGCGAGGTTGACCTGGAGTCACCGCCGTTCATCCACGACACGGCGGGGTACCTGAACACGGCCAAGCCGCAAGCGGCGCCAGCAGACATCGAGAAGGCGGTGGAGATCCTGTCGCAGTCGCGGCGGCCGGTGATCGTGGCGGGGAACGGCGTACACATGGCCGGGGCGCACGGCGCCCTGCAACAACTGGCGGAGCAGTGGAACGCGCCGGTGGCGACGAGCTACAAGGGGAAGTCGGCCATCGCGGAGACGCACCCGCTATCGGTGGGCATGGTCGGGGTCTACGGGCAGGAAGCGGCGAACCGGGCGGTGGGCGACGCCGACACGGTGGTGATCGTGGGGGCGAAGCTGAGCCCGCAGGACACGGTGCGGGAGCGGCCCAACATATTCAACCCGCGGGGACAGCGGATCATCCAGATTGACATCGACGACCGGAACGCCGGCTGGACGTTCCCGGTGGAGTTGGGGCTGATCGGCGACGCCGGGAGCATCCTGGGGCAGCTGGTGGAGGCATCGGCGGAGGATTCGGGATCGACGGCCGGCAACCGGAGCGAATGGGCCGGCGCGCTGCCGGGACGCAAGACGGACGCGGGGTTCTACGAGGACGCCGGACTGCACACCGACTCGTCGCCGGTGCTGCCGCAGCGGCTGGTGCGGGTCCTGCAGGAAACGATGCCGGCGGACACGGTGTACGCGCTGGACGCGGGGAACAACCGGACGTGGATGGCGCACCTGTTCCAGTCGCAGCAGGCGCACACGTTCTTCTGCCCGGGCGGCACGGCGGGCATGGGCTGGGGGCTGCCAGCGTCGGTGGGCCTCCAGATCGCGTATCCGGGGCGGCCAGTGGTGAGCGTGACGGGAGACGGCGGGTACATGATGACGGTGAACGCACTGTCGACGGCGATGCAGTACAACCTGCCGATCATCTGCGTGGTGTTCAACGACGGCGCGCTGGGGATGGTGCGGCACCACCAGGCGCCGGGTCAGTACATCGCATCGGAGTTCGCGGAGACGGACAACGCGGCGGTGGCGCGCGGGTTCGGGTGCTTCGGCGTGCAGGTGGCGGACTCGCGCAACCTGGGCGACGCGCTGCGGGACGCGCGGGCGTCAGGTCTGCCGGCGGTGGTGGACGTGCTGATCGACCGGGGGCCGAGTCCGGACGACTGGCGGGCGGACGCGCGGAGGTCGGGGGAGACTTAAACTTGCATCGATGGACAGGATGGACGGGATTTTTGATCCTGAGATTGGACGCGAGGGGCGAATGGTTATTCGCCCCTGTATTTGAGGGGGACACCGATGGATTTCTGGACTGATGCACAGCTGGCGTCAATTGACCGGATGCTGAACCCGCGGTCGATTGCGGTGGTGGGAGCGACGCCGCGGATGCAGTACGGCGGGCGGTTCGTGGCCGCGGCGATGGGGTCGATGGAGCGCGGGGTCAACGTGTATCCGGTGAACCCTCGGTACGAAGAGGTGCAGGGGTTGCAGTGCTATCCGTCGGTGTCGGCGCTGCCGGAAGCGCCGGACGTGGTGGGCATCGTCGTGCCGTACCACGCGGTGCTGGACACGCTGCGCGAGAGCCACGAGAAGGGAGCCAAGTCGGCCATCGTGATCTCGGCGGGATTTTCCGAGCGGGCCGTGGACGACCGGCGGGATCTGCAGGCCGAACTGGGACGGTTCGCGCGGGAGTCGGGGATGCGGGTGAGCGGGCCGAACTGCCTGGGTCTGGCGAACCTGAAGGACAACATCTGGGCCAGCGCGTCGTCGCTGGGAGCGTCGGCCTTGAGCGGGCCCATCGGGCTGGTGTGCCAGAGCGGGGCGTCGGCGTTCGGGCCGTTCCTGACGCGGGCGGTGGACGAGGGCATCGGGTTCACGTACATCGTGTCGACCGGGAACGAGGCGGACCTGGACTTTTGCGACTTCGCACGGTACCTGCTGGATGATGATGACACGCGGGTCATCGCCGGGTTCGTTGAAGGTTTCAAGGACGGGCGGAAGTTCCTGGAGGTGGCGCGGCTGGCGGCCGAGCGGGGCAAGCCCATTGTGCTGATCAAGATCGGGCGGTCGGATTTGGGATCGCGGGCGGCCGGATCGCACACGGCGGCGCTGACGGGTGAGGACTCGGCTTACGAAGCGGCGTTCGCGCAGTACGGCGTGATACGGGTGCAGGACTATGACGACTTGCTTCAGGTGTCGAACATGATGGCGCAGTGCCCAAGGCCGCAAAAGCGGGGCGTCGCCGTGGTGTCGCACTCGGGCGGTATCAGCAGCCTGACGGCGGACATGTTCGGGCAGGCGGGGCTGGACCTGCCGGCGCTATCGGACCGAGCGCGGGACGGGATCAACGACATCCTGAAGGGTTTCGGCTGGGCGGCCAACCCGTCGGACGTGACGGGGTTCGCCAACAGCGACGACTTCCCCGCGATCATGTCGTTCATGGCAGAGGACGAGGGCATCGGGACGCTGGTGGTCGCGTCAGCGGGCGCGGACCCACAGGCGACGCAGGTGATTGCGCAACGGGACGCCAGCGGGATGCCGGTGGCTTTCCTGTGGACGGGCACGCGGGGCGCGGCGTCGGGTCTGCCGATGCTGAGGCAGGCGCGGGTGCCGGTGTTCTACGTGCCGGACAAACTGGCGGCGGGCGTGCGGTTCCTGAATGACTACCACGACTGGCGTGAGCAACGGTTGGCCCGTGGGTTCGCGCAGGTTGCGGAGCTTACGACGGAGCAAACGGCTGCTGCTGAGGCGCTGGCGGGCGGCGGTGCGCTGTCGGAGTACGACAGCAAGGGGTTGATCCGGGCGTTCGGCGTGTCGACGACGCGGGAAGAGATTGCGAGCGACGCTGACGCTGCGGTGGCTGCGGCGGAGCGGATCGGTTATCCGGTGGCGCTGAAGGTGAACTCGGCAGATATTTTGCATAAGACGGAGGCCGGCGCCATACGGCTTGGCTTGGCTGACGCCGATGCGGTGCGGGCAGCTTTTGCGGAGGTGACTGCCAACGCGCGCGGGTATGACGAAAACGCGCGAGTTGACGGCGCGGTGGTGCAGGAGATGGTTGCCGGTGGCGTCGAGACGATTGTGGGCGTGTCTTACGACGCGCAGTTGGGGCCGATCCTGCTGTTCGGGACGGGCGGCGTGATGGTGGAGGTGTACAACGACGTTGCGCTGCGGCTGTGTCCGATCACGCGCGAGGATGCGCTGGAGATGATCGACGAGGTGAAGGGGGCGCGGCTGCTGCGTGGGTTCCGGGGCGCGCCGGCGGCGGATGTTGACGCATTGGCTGACGTGCTGGTGAACGTTTCGCAAATGGCGACTCAGCTGGAGGGATCGCTGGGCGAGCTGGACATCAACCCGCTGATGGCGCTGCCGGTGGGACAGGGTGTGAAGGCGGCGGATGCGTTGGCGGTGGGGTATGCCTAGCGTGGATTTAGGCTTGGGATACCCATGCAACAGTATCCTGGAGGTTTGCGGACCCTCATCACATCGGAACGGTGCTCTACCCGACGGCGTTAAATCTCCCAAGCCCAACCGTTACAGAAATGGGGAAGGTTCTGCAACCGTCGGATCCGCTTGTCGTCAAGACCGCGGGCGTACACCAGCGACATTATGCTTTGGTGGTCGCCATTCCCTTGGGCGTTGGGTACAGTCACGACCACGCCATCTGAGAATCCTTGTGTGGTCAGTGCCACGTCGATCTGGGGTATAACCCTTCCCTGTGATGCCCTGCCACGATCATGGCTGTAGGTGGACATCTGAATAATTATAGGGTCTGGCACCCTCGATGTAGCCAGAGCGCGCAACAGTCGGGAAATATCATCCGGGTAAAGATTCCCGCCGTCTTTGTTCCGCCCGTCATCAAAATCCTTGGTAGGGTCGTACCGATACGGGTCAAGCGAGACCAGCGTCAGCGAGCCCGGAGACAACCTCACATCAGCGGGGTGGAGCAGCAATCGATCAAACCCGTCTCTCCAGTCACCTGGAAATAGCTCGGCGTTTTTGCACCGCTCTAAATTGCGAACGCGATCTAGCCACGACCCCAGTTCCGCTATGGTAGGCCAGTCCACTTCGCACAACGACAGTGAGAATTCGCCTGTCCAGACCTTCTCTACAAAGGCGGCACTGTTGGGATAGCCTATGCTTGGGGCCAAGTGGTGCCATGCCCATTCATATCTTGACTCCCATTGGTGATGCGGTACATGGTCTCTCCGCACTCGGGCTTCCGCACGGTTGAATCGGCTATCCGGGCCATCTTTCGTCCTCGCCAGTGGCGCCATGGCGTGGGCATCAATGAAATTCAGTCCTGGGACGCCTTGCTGCTGCGCGATTTGCAGCAGTTCGCAGAGGGTCCAGTGCTGCATGAGGTTGCCGACGTTACCTTTGTATGTGGGCATACCATTCCTGCTTCTAATTGTTCGTTGACTTTTGTGGGCGCGCTGACGGTGGAGCAGGGGTTTTCAGAGAGAAGGGGATGCTCCTCGTGCAGGTTCTTAATCCTGGCAAGGAATCTTGGTTGCATCCCCATCTCGCCGTGCTGGAGGCGCATCGCCGCGGCGCGCGAACTGGTATGCGATCAGTACGCCTACCGTGGCGGCAGCGTAGGCGGCGATTACCGAGTCCTCGCGCAGTGGTTTGGCGATGCGAACGTTTAGGCAGTCGATACGACTTTCTTCGGGGCTGCCAAAGAGGCAATTTCCCAGTTCGCCAAGGTACGGCGACAAAAGGAAAACCCACAGCAGAACACCGAGGGTCAGCCATAGGATGATGAGTGATTTCCCCGGATTTTCACAAGCCCACGCAATCGGTTTTGCTACCCACCCAATTGCGCGGCGAAGGGTTGCCATCATCGCGGAAAGGATTTCCATCCTATCCAAAAAGCGATAAGCGGCGCGGTAGCCCAGAACGCCGGCAAGACTACCAGGTCAGCGTTTTTGAACCCGAACAAAGATGCTATCAGGGCAACCAGAAGGGAGCAGACCACTCCCCCGAGTACCCCGCCGAATATCGTATTGACTATGAACATGCTCGCCCTCGCGGCTGATAACGCACCCTGGGGCGTGATGATAACACGGTACCAGATAGCTGGGCATCAGCGTTCCTGCAACACCTCACCGGAGAGCCGGTTGACGCGGTAGAGGCGAACGCGGGAGGTCAAGCCTTCGGAACGAACTGATGCCGAAACGGGCAGGGCCACGAGGCGATCAACGGGACCAGGACTTGACGGCTATCACCGTGGCGCACAAGAGAGAAGCGATGCAGAAGGTTGGCGTAGTCGCCAGGGAAACAGCACCCCATCCGGGTATGAGCGACATGATCGCGACCGCGAGAGCGGCGGAGCCGCCGACGATCACGCCGGCGGCTATTGAATTGAGCAGGAGGTTGGAGTGCCACGGCTTACCTGCTTCGATGCGCAGAGCCTGGGCGGTGAGGTGTGAAATGGAAATCGACATTCTGCGGCTCATCGTTCCTGTAGGACTTCTCCGGACAGCTGGTTGATGCGGTAGAGGCGAACCAGGACGGCGGCGCCGGTACGCTCGGGGTCGCGGTCGAGCTCGCCCTGGACGGTGCGGGACATGACGTTGTCCCTGATTGCGCCTTCGCGGTACATGGTGGCGGTGCCATAGAAGCGCAAGTTGACGCGCTCAGTGGGGTGGCGATAGAAGAGCACGACCCTGGAACCGTTCTGGATATTGGCGGCGGAGTTGCGCCAGCCGCGTTCCCAGAAGGCCAGAGTTTCCCGATCGAACACCAGAACGCTGCCGCGCATGCTGATCTGCGGCTCGCCGTCCGGGGATACGGTAGCGATGAACATGGGGCAGCGGTCCGCCAGTGCGTTGTCGATGCGGCGGCGAAGTTCGTCGTCGATGTAGATCATGGGAGTCTCCTGAAGCATGCTGGGGGTGCAGGGCCGTTTCGAGGATACTGCACCCGTCCCGTGAACGGCTTCTATAGGATACTGGAAGCGATGCAGTGTGAGAGGGACGCCGCACGCGTATCCAGTTTGTCATGGAGAGAAGTGCAGCGACGTGGCGACCCGTTCACGCGGCGGTGTCCGTTGCCCTGACGAGATTGCCGCGCTTCGCTCACAATGACAGCTCCAGAGAAACTGGGTATGCGAGAGAGCGGGACAAGGGTTGACGGGCTATCGCTACCCCGTCCGGCGCAAACGGCGCGTACCAGGCGGGAAGGCTAGTCAATCACCGGCACCGAGGGGTCGAAATAAATTTCGGCGGCGGCCAAAGCGGCCTGCTTTTCGGCGTCGCGAGCGGCGCAGGCGGCGCTCATGGCGAGCACGTCCTTGGCCCATTCGTCCACGGGCACGTCGATCATTCGACCGGCGAACGGCGCTGCGGCGGTGCCGGCGGCAAGGGCCTGGGCGAAGACCTCCCGGACCTGGGTGTAGTATTCTACCAGCGATTTCGTGGGCGTGTAGGCCTCGTTGACGGGAGCGATCCAAGCGGGATGCCCACAGACAATGCCTTTGAAGCCCAAGTTACGGGTATCGGTGGCGAGTTTGGCCATCTCCTCGTGGGAAAGATGCCCGGTTTGTACACCCATGGGGTCGGCGACGGCGACCGGTTGGACGCCGGCGGCGGTGGCCTCGATGCACAGGCGGCCGCGGGCGTATACGAAGGGGTCGTGCTCCGCCGACTGGGTGATGCCCAGGGAGGCGGCAAGGGCGGCCTCATCGATACCCGCCTGCCTGATGCGCGGCGAGGCGGTGATGATGTCGCGTATGTGCCAAACGCCGGCCGCGGTTTCGATGGACGGTGCTATTTCCAAGGAACCGTGAACAACACCATATTTGCGTTCCAGCTCGGACAAAACGGCGTCGGCCTCTGCGATCGTTTCGGACGATTCGACCCCGGGGAGAATGATGCCGGTCAGGTCAGGTCCGACGGCGGCATCGCTGTCGGCGTAGACAAACTGGGCGTTGACCCGGACGAAGACCTCGGCGCCGGCCTTTCCCGCCAGGGAGATTGACTGGCGCAGCGTTTTCCTGACCTGTGGGAGTTGCGAAACCGGCGTCCCGGCCTGAAGGTCGATGGTCACGGAGTCGGCGTCATACATCCAGCTGCGGCGCACGGCCCGCTGCTCGACCGCGGGAACGATCAGGTTGGAGCGCCGTACGAGGATGGGCATGATGAACAACTCCCAATCAACTCCGGGATTCCGCAGGCTCGGCGGCACGGACGCGTTCGATGGCTTCGGCTTTCTCCCGGTCACGTTCCTGACACAGGCTTTGCCATTGCAACAACTCTTCCGCTCGTGCGGCTTCATAGCGGTCAATTGCGCGATGGCGACCCAGATAGGATTCGGCGGCCATCGGGCGAGGAGAGGCTTCCCGATCCACAGATGAAACATCGACCTGGACCCAGGTTTCGCCCGTCCGGGAGAGCTTGCGGTATTCCTGCAGGACCCACCGGGCGTCCGAAACCTCGTCGTCGGAAGGGGCGAACCCGCGGATCTGAGGCTCCACGACGGCGGGGTGCAACCCGCCTCCGATGCGGAACCCGCACTTTCGCGCCGCGTCCGCTTCGGCGAAAGCCCGGTCGGGATCGCTGACGCTGCCGGTTATGTTAGGCGTGAACGGAGCCGCACGGGGTTCGCGATTGGCAGCCCGGGCCGCGAGTTCAACTTCGCCTTTGCCATACACGAACTGGTCAAAGCCGACGAACATCTCGACGCCGAGGTCGCGGGACATGTCGTATCCGGAAGCGCCGCCGAAATCGCGAACACGGCTACTCGCGGTGACGATCTCATAAGCGTTGGCGACTCCGACTGCAGTCTCGATGTTG
The DNA here is from genome assembly GCA_965203985.1 of Dehalococcoidia bacterium. Taxonomy (GTDB): domain Bacteria; phylum Chloroflexota; class Dehalococcoidia; order Lucifugimonadales; family UBA3495; genus Bin87. The sequence goes on along the minus strand of CBDBDS010000003.1, from coordinate 247,574 downwards.
GCGCCGATTTCAACCGTGCCGGGCCTGATGCCCCGTTCAGCTTCCAGGCGAGTGATGATCGCGTCCATGCGCTCGATTTCGTGGCCGTACTCTGCCTTGGGATAGTTGACCATCATGATGCCGGGCCAGATCACGGCGTTGAGGTCCGCTTCCATCAAGTCATGGTTGATGCGGCATACTGCGTCGGCGCCGCCTTTGTTGACCACCGGGATGGATTCGCGGACCAGGCCGCGCGCGTAGCCCTTGAGATTGGGCGGGACCGAGTCCTCCAGGTCCATGTTGATGTAGTCGCAGCCGCGATGCCAGGCGTTGTTGATAAAGCGCGGAGTGACTATGGGCATCGTCAGACCGGACCGCTTCAGTCGCCGAGTTGAGCTGGGCATGGGTAACTCCTAGGGGACAGGCACCGGAAAGCCTTCCACCGCGGCGGCTTTGGATCGGTCCCGGGTCGAGCAGGCGTCGGCAAGGGCAATGGTGTTGGCATACTGGGCGACGATGTCCGGCGTCAGGGCGCGCTCGTCCACGGATACCATCGCGCACGTGCCCGATGCGGTGGCAGACGCGTACGTCTCGCACAACGCATGAGCCGCCGCTACCTCGGACTCGGAAGGGGTGAAGCCCGAGTTCAAGGGACGAACCTGATTGTCCAGAACGCAGAAAGAACCCTTGAACCCGATGGCGCGCCCGCGTTGTGCGGCGGCGAGGGTGTTCTCAGGTGTCGCCAACAGCCCGCGATCCGGGAACCGCCACCATGCACCGATGGGAACGGTTGCCGTGGCTGACGCCAGAGTCACCAAACGCTGCATGAGGTACTGCATGAGGTGCGTTTCGCCCGAAGGCTCGGGCCGCAGGTCCATGACCAAGTCGGCGCGTCCCAGGGAAAGGCCCCAGGTACGTGAGCTGGCGGTGGCGATCTCGAAACCGTTGTGGTTGCCCGGGGCGGTTTCCAGGCAGAGGACCAGCTCGACGCTGCCCGGCGACATGCCGCGGCGGTTCTCAAGTTCGGAGATGATGGCGTCGATGGAGACGACCTGATCCGAGGTTTCCGCGCGGGTCACGACGATGCCGTCGAGACCGGGCCACACGGCGGCGGTGAGATCGGCGAGCATCAACTCGGGGTCGATCTGAACGAACACCTCCGCACCGGTGGACTTGGCGGGAACCAGGCAATCGCGCAGGGACTCGCGGGCCGCCGGTTTATCCGGTTCGGCCACGAATTCCGCCAGGTCTAGCACGATCACGTCGGCGCCGGCGGAGGGGGCGTTCGATACGCGATCCGGATGCGAAACCGGAGTCAGCAACCAGGAACGTCGGACTGCGGAGAGCGCTGTCATGGTGGTTATCAGTGCCTAATTTGGGAATAAATTGCAGCATTATGTTGTATAATGCCGCCGATTCGACTGAGGTAGGTACGCTTGTCCGTAGAATACGACGAATTATAAGTGAGTCCGCACGGTGTGGCAACATGGCTGAACCGGGGGATGACGTGTCAGCACCGGTCAGCAACACTAGCACCTTGATTTCACTATGCTCGTCTGGCGCGGACAGGGATAGCGTTGATTGGCTGCCAAAAGTCTGCCGAAACGCAATCCGTGTATTGCGAGAAAGCGAATGTTGCTGAGCACGAACTACCACCTGCTACGTTATGTTATCTCGCAGGTATCTCGAAGTCTCCCGACAAGGCAACCCGATGCTTGACCGGAGCGCCCGGCCCACTCGAAACAAACCGTCAACCGTTGCAAAACTTACAGGAGCAATTCTCCAAAATGGCTGCTAGTTTGGAAATCCACGATCTGCTCAACTCCGGACAGGTGCAGGTGCGCCTGGTTGAAGCATCGGGCGATGCGCGGGAAGCAGCGCCGGCAGCATTCGGCATAGATCTCTCCGAGGAGGAGCGCGGAGCGCTGGACCGTTATCACACGGAGTTCCGGCGCGGGTCGCCCGCGGGGATCGCCCAGATTGAAGCGGTGGAACTCGCCATGCGGAACCTGGGCAGACTGCTGTTCGAGTCGGCGTTCGGCGCGGAAAGCGAAGCCCGTGAGTTGCTGGATGCGGTGATGGCGCGGGACGAACGCGGCGTGCTGACGATCGTGTCCTCGCGCGCGGGGTTCATGTCGCTGCCGTGGGAACTGATGAACGACCCTTCGCTGGGATACTTCATCAACGGGTTGGTGGGGGTGGCGCGACAATCCTCCAGCCAGGCGCCGGCGGACGATGTGGAAGGAGCAGAGGAAGACACGCTGAACGTGCTGATGCTTTCGACCAGCCCCCTGGCGTTGGAGGTCCCCGGCGCTGGGTCGCTGCTGCCGGAGCCGGCGGCAGCGGGCGCCAGCCTGGCCGAAGCGACGGTGGCGGCGCTGGAGGGGCTGAACGTCCAGGTGTCCTTGGACAACCCGAGGCCGGCCACGCTGTCCGCGCTGCAAGATCTGCTGGCGCGGAACCCGAGCCACTACCACGTGGCCCACATTGACGGAGCCACCCTGGGTGATGGCGGGTCAATCGTACTGGAGCAAGATGACGGCAGTCCCAGCGCCGTTGCCGCCGCGGAGTTGGGCGGCGCGTTGGCGGCGGGCGGGGTCAACGTGGCTTTGATCACTGCCGGGGTGCAGGAAGAATTCCCGCCGCTGGCATCGTGGTCCGAGGCGGCAATGGCGGTGGCCGAGGCCGGCGTCGCGCAGGTGGCAGTCCTGCCGGTTCCGGTGCACCCGGATGCCGGAGAAGGCGCGGTGGCTGCGTTCTACCGTCGCATCGCGCAGGGCTATACCGTATCGGAGGCGGTATCCTCGATCCGACGCGGGCTGATGGACACGCCGGAGCGGGTCACGATGTACGGCCGGCGGGTGTTCTGGGACTGGCACCTGCCGTGCGTCTACCAGTCGCGCGTCCACCAACCGCCGGTGATAGCCCAGGTTCAGCCAGACCCGCTGGCTGCGCCGGTGATCCATCCGGAGGAAGCACCGACCGACGACCTGCAGATTCCGGTGGCCGGTCAATACGGATTGGTGGGACGGCAAGCGGAACTGCGGCAACTGGAGCGAGCCCTGAAGGCGCACTCGGTGGTGCACCTGTCGGGCGACACCGGCGTGGGCAAGACTGAACTGGCCCTGGCGCTGTGCCGGTGGTTCCTGAAGCCGGCTCGGGTTGCGTACCCGGGCGGCGTGTTCTACACAGCGTTTGAGACGTCGCAGCCAGCGGGCCTGGAGCGTGTGGTGCACGAGATCGGGACGGCGGTGGCGGGGCTGGATTTCGCGGACATGCCGGCGGAGCAACAGCGGCGATGGGTGACGGCTTACCTGAACGACAACGCGTCGCTGTTGGTGTGGGACAACCTGGAAAACGTGGCCGGCTTTCCAGACGGCGCTCCCGGCCTGCTGGGCGAAGAGGAGCTGCCGGAGCTTGCGGCATTCCTGGGCGAAGTGACCACCGGGTCCGCAGGGACCAACGCGCTGCTGCTGGGCAGAAGGGCCGAGGAGGAATGGGTCTCGGGGCCACACGCCTCCCTGACGCTGGATGGGTTGGCGGGGGCGGACCGGCTGGCCTTGGTCGCTCAAATCATGCACCAGGCGGAGGTGCCGGCCACGCGCGCCGATGCGGACTTTTTTGAGCTGCTGGGCATGCTGGACGGGCACCCGTTGGCGATGCAGATCGCGATACCCCCGGTGAAAGAGGTTCCGGCGGCGGCGGCGGTCAGCGAGATGGCGCGGCTCATCGACAGTGAGCCGGAAGGCGGCGAAGCGGGACGCGGGGCGACGCTGACGGCGGCGATGGAGTATGCATTCTCGCGGATGTCGCGGCGGAACCGGACGCATCTGCCGTTCCTGTCGCTGTTCCAGCGCAGGGTCATGCTGGACGTGTTGTCGCACATCACGGAGGAGCGGGCGTACAGCCAGATCGTGGGGGACGACCTGACCGCCGGGGCATCGCGGAGCCTGCTCTCGCCCGAAGGCGGGATGCAGTCGTCGGGGCGCTCGTATGCATCTTGCCGCACCATGCTGCGGTCGGCGCATGCCGCCGGCTTCCTGGAGTCGATCTCGCCCAGCGTCTACCAGATCAACCCGTCGATACCGTGGTTCCTGGGTCGGAAATTGGGTAGGCAAGTTGCCGGCAGCGGGATCCAGCAGCTTGAAATGGAGTTCGTCCGGGTGTACGCCGATACCGCGGACTACTTTATGGAAAGCCTCTATGAGAACCAGGACACAGGCGTGACGGCGGTGCTGGCGGAGGAGGGCAACCTGACGCAAGCGTTGGGGTTGGCCCTGGAGTACCGGCAGTGGGACAACGCGCAGGTGTTGTTCCAGCCGCTGGCGCAGGTTTACCGGATGCAGAAACGGTTCCCTGAGTTGCGACGGCTGCGCGGCCAATTGCTGGATACCATCGGGCACACGGCCGGCGAAGCGGAAGGCAACGGCGCCATCGAGTTCTGGCAATACCTGCTGGGCACTGACGCAATGGAATCGGTCGAGCGGATGGACCTGGAACGGGCTGACCTGTTCAACCGGCAATTGCTGGATTACCTGCTGGAGCAACCGGACGGAGAGACCGACGCGCGCACTGCGGCGGTCTACCACCAGAACGGTCTGATCGCTACGCGACGGGGTCAGTACGCCACCGCATCCGAGTGGCTGGAGCGGGGGCTGGAGATCATCGACGGTGGCGAGGACCAGGAGTCGATAGCCGACGCCTGTTTCGCCATCGGGCAAGTGCGGCAGCACCAGCGCCAGTACGGGGCAGCCAAGGAATGGTACTCGCGGGCGTTGGACATCCACCAGAGGCTGCCCGACTACGAGGAAATGGTCAACGACTTCCGCGCCCTGGGGTCGGCGTGCCACCTGCGGTTCGAATACGACGAAGCGCGGAGCTGGTACCACCGGGCGCGGGAGATCGTGGAAGAAAATCGGGACGAAGAAACGGCGGTCTACATCTTCCACTCGCTGGGAACGGTGGATCACTCAGAGTACTTGTTCGAGGACGCGCAATCCTGGTACCAGCAGGCTTTGGGACTGAGCGACCGCCTGGGCATGACCGAGCAGATGATCGTCGAATTTCACCATCTGGGCACCCTGGCGCAGGCGCGGGGCATCACGGATGAAGCGGACGAGTGGCTGCGGGTTGCCATGGAGTACCGGGAAGAGATGGGCGACCAGCGTGGGGTGGGCGTAGAAGCGCGGCAGTTGGGCGTGGTCCATCACGAGCAGGGCGATCTGGAGCAGGCCTATCACTGGTACGACCAGGCTCGCATCGCGTTTGAGAACGTGCGTGACGTGCTGCGGGCGGCGCGGACCTACGGCCAGCTGGGCCTGGTTGAGGAACAGCGGGGGAATCTGCCGGACGCCCTGGAATGGGTGGCGCGGACGTACCAACTGGTTGCGGACCACCAACTGCCCATGCTGGTGCAGGTGAAGGCGCACCTGGCGCGGCTCAAGGAGCAGATGGGCGACGAACCCTTCGCTCAATGGTGGCGGGACAACACCGGAGCGGAACCTCCCAGTGACCTTGACGTGGACGCCAGTGAAATCCTATGACCGGGAATGGCATGGATGGACAGGATGGACGGGATTGTCAGAAGCAGGATTTGTCGGATTTGAAGGATTTTCGGGATCAGGACGATTGCGCCGAGACGGATTGCAATCCGGCAAGTTGTCTAATCCAACGAACAGATAAAAGACGTTGCGAACTTTTGAGGGGACCGAAATGGCGCTTACCAAGTTGGACATCAGGACGCGGCAGCCTTTCGCCGGCGGGGAAGTGTTTGGGGACGTAGGGCGGTATGAGCAGATTGACGGGGTGGCGCATTTTGCGGTTGACCCGGAGCATGGGGACAATGCGGTGATCGCGGACATCGGGCTGGCGCCGCGAAACGTTGACGGTTTGGTGGAGTTCTCCTCCGATTTTCGCATCATCAAGCCGGTGGACAATGACCACGGGAACGGACGGCTGTTGCTGGACGTGCTGAACCGCGGCAAGGAACTGGCGCTGAAAAACCTGAACAGCTCACCGGACGGGCCGCCGGATGCCGACCCGCACCCGGGGAACGGGTTCCTGATGAGGCAGGGTTACAGCCTGGTCTGGTGCGGGTGGCAGCACGACGTGCCGGATGCGCCGGGGCTGTTCCGGTGCAACGTGCCGAGCGCCTATAACGCCGACGGCTCGCCGGTTGCTGGCAAAACCGTGGTCTCCTTTCAACCTCTGGCGCGCATTGAAACCCAATTCCTGTCGGACCGGGACCACCGGCCTTATCCCACCAACCACCTGGAGAGCTGGGATTCGGTGCTGACCGTGCAGGAACACGAGGACGCTCCGGAGACGGTCATTCCGCGCGAAAGGTGGGCATTCGCCCGGTTGGTGGACGGGAGGCGGGTGCCGGATGCGGCGCACGTGACCCTAGAGGGTGGTTTTGAGGCTGGCAAGGTATATCGGGTCGTATACGAGACCTCCCACGCGCCGGTGGTCGGGCTGGGCTTGCTGGCGACGCGGGATATCGTTGCGTGGTTACGGCATGGGACAATGGACTTCGCAGGCACGGCCAATCCGCTGGCCGGCGCCCTGGGTCGGGCCTACGCCTACGGACGCAGCCAGAGCGGCCGCTTCCTGAGGCAGATGCTGCACCTGGGGTTGAACCGCGACGAGGACGGCAGGATCGTCTTCGAGGGGATGCTGCCCAACGTGGCCGGCGGCAAGATGGGCGAGTTCAACGTGCGGTTCGGTCAACCATCGAGCCTGTCCAACCGGAGCGTCAACAACCTGCCGCCGTTCCTGGATCTGGAACCGGGCGGAGAAGGGGGCATACTTGCCGAGGTGAGCCGCCGGGGCGTGGCGCCCAAGGTGATTTACACCAACACCTCGTCGGAGTATTGGGGCGGCCACGGCGCGCTGGCTCACGTGACGCCTGACGGTCAAGCCGATGCCGCGCTGCCCGACAACGTGCGTTCCTGGCTGTTCTGCGGGACGCAACACGGACCGGCGAACCTGCCGATCTCCGATACCAATCCCGATTCGGGGGCCCGCGGCACGCAGGCGTTGAATCACGTCGATTATCGCCCGCTGATGCGCGCCGCGCTGGCGCATCTGGACAATTGGGTTACCCATAACGATGCACCGCCAGCGCATGGGTATCCCCGATATGCAGACAATAGCATCGTTGAAGCCGGAGAATTGGCGGAATTCTTCCGCGCGCTCCCGGCAGTGGAGTTCCCCGAGCACCACAAGGTCATGCGCCACCTGGACTTCGGGCCGGACCGGGCAGTGCCGACGGTGATCCCGCCGGGAGTTGGCGAGGCGTATCCATTCCTGGTGTCAGCCGTGGATTCCGACGGGAACGAGGTTGGCGGCGTCAGGTTGCCGGCCGTCGCGGTGCCGTTGGCCACGTACACGGGGTGGAACGTTCGTCATGCTGACATCGGCGGGACGGGTCAGGTGCTTTCGCCCGGCGGGACCGTGGTCGGTGGCGCGATTCCCTTCGCGGTGAGCCGTGCGGAGCGCGTGGCGTCCGGAGATCCAAGGCCGTCGATTGAAGAACGGTATGCATCGCGAGACGAATACCTGGCGCGGGTGCGGGAGTGCGCCGCGACGCTGGTGCAGCAGGGGTATCTGCTGACCGAGGACGTGGACGTGCTGGTGGGGCAGGGAGCGGAGGTGTACGACGCGATCGTTGGCGTGCGGGAAGCTGTGGCGGCGGATGACTGAGACCTGCGGTTGCGAACGAACACTACAGTGAACGCAAGCAAATTAGGTCCGCGGCCACAAACTGCAATTGATCGGAGGAGAAAATGTTCTTTCTTTTCGTCTTGGGGCCTACGTGGCGCTTGAGCTCCGACGAATTTAAAACGCATTGCCAGGAGATGCTTACCCAAATCTCCCAACAAGGCGGGGCAGTCGTCATCACTGACGGTGACACTCCGGTGGCTAAGCTCACGCGCTACGTGGAGATATCCAATCCCTCGCGGGGCGCTTTCAAAGACATCAACATACTCGGCGACATAGAAGGCCCCATGCCCGTGGAGTGGTACACCGATCCGTCCGTTCAGACGGATGACGATTGGGACATCTCCGGGCCGATGCCGGCGTCCTGGTTCACTGCGCCCGATGATGTCAGGCAATCGGAGTACCAAGTACCGGAGCTAATCGACGTGTCGATTCTGCATCGGCACAAATTGCTCACGCTCGACACCGATGAGTTCCTAGCGCAGTTAGAGGAAATCATTACCGCCGTCTCCGAGAGCACGGACGGCAAGGTGGTAATCTTTGACGACGAAAAACCTCTGGTCGAGTTGACCGCAGCAAGGAAAGGCTGAGTTGACGCTGCTTGATACCAACGTAATCATCTGGTTGCTCACGAACAATCCGAGCCTGGGTCACCAAGCCGGCCTGCTGATTGCAACGGCCATCCTTCGAGGACAAGCCGCGTTTTCAGCGATTTCAATCTGGGAAATCGGAATGCTATTACAAAAAGGGCGTATTCCTACGGGTAGGACTGCTACGCAATGGCACGAACGGTTATCATCAGATGGATTCGTGGAAATCCCAGTTGATAGCACCATCGCGGCGCGGGCCAGCACTTTGCCTGATATGCACGGCGATCCAGCAGATCGCATTATCGTAGCAACCGCGCTTGAAGGCCATCGTCTCATCACCAGCGACAGGCCGATCCTGAATTGGCCGCACCAACTTGACCGTTTTCCCGCTCGGCGCTGAGCCGGCCACACAAGGAGCACACGTTATGTCAGTCGGAACTTCCATACCGCTGCCGGCGTACACGCTGGACCCAGCCTTCATGGCCCGCACCGCCGAGGCGCTGGGGTTTGAGTCGATCTGGTACGCCGAGCACCCGATCCTGCCGGTGCAGAGCGCCAGCCAGTTTCCGTCCGGGGGCGAGATACCGTGGACCTACGCCCACTTCGCCGACCCGTACATCGCGCTGGCGCGGGCTTCCGGGGCCACCAGCACAATCAAGCTGGGGACCGGCATTACCCTGGTGCCGGAGCGAAACCCGTTGATGCTGGCCAAAGAGATCGCCACGCTGGACCGGGTCAGCGGCGGGAGGTTCCTCTTTGGCATCGGCGCCGGCTGGAACCGGGAGGAAACGGAGATCTTCGGTGGCGACTTCGACCACCGCTGGACGCAAACACGGGAAGCGGTGGAGGTGATGAAAGAACTGTGGACCAAGGACGAGGCGGAATTCCACGGGACGTACTACGATTTTCCGCCGGTCAAGTCCAACCCCAAACCGGTTCAGGAGCCTCACCCGCCGGTGATACTGGGCGGACTGGCGCGCCGGGTGCTGCAACGGGTAGCGACCTGGGGCGACGGCTGGCTGCCCAACCGGATCACGCCGGCCGAGGTGGAAGAGAGCCGGAAACGGTTGGACGAGTTGGCCGAAGCCAGGGGTCGTGACCCCAAATCGCTGACGATCTCGGTGTACGGTCAGGCTCCGGACGGGCAGTTGGTGCAGGACTTCCTCAACGCGGGAGCGAACCGCGTGGTGGTGCGCCCGGAACACTGCGAGACCGAAGCGGAGATGTCGGCGCAGATGGAGCGGATCGCGGAAGCAGTGATTCGCTGAACGGCGGTCAAAGGCGATCGCAGGTCAGCGGGCTGTAGAATGGTTGGCGTCGGTTCGGCCGCCACACGCGAAGAAGAGAGGTAACGGAGCATATGGACCGCACCACCGAGCTGTTGAGCTCCTACGCTTGCAATCTCACCTACGAGGACCTGCCGCCTGAGGTGGTGCATCAAGTCAAGCGCACCGTTGCCGATACGCTGGGGTGCGCCGTCGGCGGCTACCTGAGCGAGCCGGCCAAGGTGGCCCGCAAGCTGGCCGGGGACGTGACGAGCAAGACCTCGGCCCGGATCCTGGGCACCTACGACCGGTCGTCGCTGGACATGGCCGGGTTCGCCAATGGGGTCATGGTGCGGTACCTAGACTGCAACGACTCGTACTTCTCGCCCGGCGGCGGCCATCCCAGCGACATGATCCCGGCGGCGCTGGCCGTGGGGGACAGTGTTGAGGCGGACGGGCGGACGATCATAACGGCGATCGCGCTGGCCTACGAGGCATTCTGCCGCATCGCCGACCACGTGCCGGACAACCAATGGGACCAGGGCGTCCTCAGCGTGATCGGAGCGGCGTGCGCGGCCGGGAAAATCCTGGGCCTCGACGAGGAGCAGATGGGCCACGCGATTTCGCTGGCCGTCGTGCCCAACGTCCCCCTGCGCGTGACGCGGATGGGCGAGTTGTCGATGTGGAAGGGCTGCGCCGCCGCGGCCGCGACGCGAGCCGGCATCTTCGCGGCGCAATTGGCGGCCGAAGGCATGACCGGACCCTTTGAGCCGTTCGAGGGCCGCAAGGGGTTGTGGGAGCAGGCTATCGGGTATCCGATTGAACTTGACGCCATGGGCGGCGACGACGCTCCGTTCCGGATCACGGACACGATTTTCAAGTTCTACCCCTCACAGATACACACGCAGGCGCCCATTGATCTGGCGATTCAGCTGCACGACCGGGTGGACGTAGGAGACATCGCGTCGATCAAGATCCAGTCGTATCGCTCTGCGGTGAGCAGCGCGTCCACCGAGCCCGAAAAGTGGGACCCCAAGACTCGGGAAACGGCCGACCATAGCATCCCGTTCCTGGCAGCCGTCGGCCTCCGGGACGGAGAGGTGACGCCGGCGACGTTTGCGCCGGATCGCATCGCTGACTCCGGACTGCGCGCGGTCATCAACAAGATGCGGATCGACGAAAACGCAGAGTTCACCGAAAGGTATCCCGCCGAGTACAACTGCCGCATCGAGGTGATCAAGAACAACGGGCAAACCGAGGTGGCGGAAACCAGCTTCCCCAAGGGGCATGGGAAAAATCCCCTGAGCGATGCCGACGTGGATGCCAAGTTCCGACGGCTGGCCTGCCCTACGGTCACTGAGCAGCAATGCGAACAGACGCTGGAGCTGATCTGGTCGCTGGAGAACCTTCCGAATATCCAGGACATATTCGACAGCCTGGTGGTGTAACGCGGAGGATCCGGTTTCTGCGGGTCTCGCCAACGATTTACGGCCTGAGCAATCCGGGGGGATAGCCCGGACGTATATACGGATAACCAGGCATTATTGAACCCCTGATAACTTTGGAGGGGTGGTGTCAGATAACCCACATCGCGAAGACGCCCAGCGCATAGCATCAGTCGGCGCCGGCGACGAAAGAGCCTTGGAAGAGATCTATGATCGTTACGCCCAACGGGTTTTTTCGCTGGCAGTTTCGGTCCTGAAGGACGAAGCCCTGGCCGAGGATGCGGTTCAGGAGGTATTCACCAATATTTGGTTAAAGGCCGATAGCTACCGGCCTGAAATGGCGGCGCCCAGCACTTGGATCATGTCCGTAGCGCACCACAAGGTGGTGGACATGTACCGGTCACGAAGGCGCACCACGGATCACACGGTGTATCCGGATATGGACGCGCTGCACCGGATACCCGACGCTAAAATAAGCGTGGAACGCGAGGTGGAGCGCGGTTTTGACGCCACGCTGGTACGCGAGGCGTTGCTGACCCTGCCCGAGGAGCAAAGCCGACCGTTGTACCTCTCAGCCTGGCACGGTTACAGCCAATCAGAGATCTCCAACATGTTGGGGATACCGTTGGGGACGGTAAAGACCCGAATGCGTCTCGGGATGCAAAAGCTCAAGGCAGCGTTGGAAGCCCATGTGGTCTGACAATCCAGGCGAAATTTACGGCGCATCGGAGCATCCCGAAGGGGAGTTGGCGGCCTTTGCGCTGAACGCGCTGGACGACGCCGAGTTCCAGGCGGTGTTCCACCACGTGATCCGGTGCCCGCACTGTCAAGAAGTGCTGCTGGGTTTCCAGGAGACGGCGGCGAGGCTCGCGGCCGCAGCTCCGGAGGTTCCGCTGCCGGCCGGTCTGAAGCAGCGCGTGCTGGCCAACTCCATCGGCCGCAGGAGCGGCCCGGAAACGGTGCGGCGCGTCGATCCTGATCCGCGCTGGTCGATGAAGCGATTGCGCCGTTGGATCGCACCGGTGGCTGTAGGAACATTGAGCCTGTTGTTGGCTGCATCGGTGGGTTTCATGATTTCGCAGCAGCAGGAAATCGAAAGCCTGACGGCGGCGCAAGAGGAAATGGCGACACGGCATGAAACGGTTGCACTGGCTTCGGCAAGCGCAGCGGTCGCAGCGCTCTCACCGGCAGAGGGTCCGGCACGGGAGGCGGCGCAGGCCATTGCCGAATCGTCACCGACGGCGACCGAGCATGAGGTCAAGATGAGCCGGACGGTAGCTTCGGCGAACCTGGCCCCGAACATCAGCCGGGCGGCGGGTTCATCGCAGGTTGCAGCGCAAGCCGACGATGGGGCAGAGTCGGTGGACCTGGTCAAGAAGGAAATGGCGGACATGGTCCAGGCCACCGTGCTTTCAGCGCAACCGGAGACGGAGAAGCTTCCGATGACGTCACCTTTGGGAACGGAGCCGACGGCCCACGGGCTGCTGATGCTGCATCCTTCCGGCAAACGGGGCGTCCTGATGGTTTCCGGGATGCCGGCGGATACCTACCAGATCTGGCTGGTTCGCGATGACCAGCGGATGTTGATCGACCGCATCGTGGTGAACGAGGATGACGGAAGCGGCGTCAAGGACCTAGAACTGGACCAGTCGGTGTTCGGGTTCCACGAGGTGGCGTTGCTGCCGGACGAGCGGCATGGTCCGACGGCGCCCACGGGCGAGATGTTCCTGAGCGCTCGCATCATTGGTGGGCCGCCGGTGCCGCCGTCAATCTGGAGAGGGAGGTGACGCAACATGACCAGCCAGAGAACTGTGCCTCAAGCTCCCCGTCCGCCGAGGCGTGACGACGGTCTGGACTGCGAGATCTGCGGAAATCGCATGTACGAACGCAGTTGCAAGATCATCTGCCGCAACTGCGGGTTCACCAGGGACTGCTCGGATCCGTAGCGCCCGGCGGGATCAACGCTGGGGGAACGGCCACCACACCGGGGCGTTGCGCAAGGGCAGGTGCCGAAAGAGTTCCGGCTGTGCCTCGACGGCAAGGCGCATCGCCTCCAGGATCGGCTCACGGATGGATTGGTGGGCCTGGCGGGAACTCCGAAGCTTGAACAGGTGGTAGCACTCGCGGAGGTTCATCCGGGACAAGACCCGCTGGCGGTGAGCGTGGGTCACAGTGTACTGAGCCAATGCGGGGTGCTCGTCCGCCAGCGCCGCGTACATCCGCTCTGACTGCGAGACAGCCAACTCGAATACACCGGACAGTCCGGCCTGTTCAACCAAAGGCGGCGTATTGCACCCGTTGGCGACGGTGAGCGGCTGCCCGAGGTAGGTCTGCATCCGGTGGCGACGGAATTCCCGCAAGGCACCGTAGTCGAAGACGAACTCGAAGGTGTAGCCGGCCAGCTCGAACTCACGGGGCGCGGCATCGTGCGGGCCGATGTCCCGGACCGCGCCGTCGATCAGCTTTAGTCGTTGCATTTCGGTCATAGCTTCGGACACGGCTAGAGCGTGGCCGTAGTCGCCGCCCCGCCGGAACAGCAGGGCGGACGCGAGCTTGCGCGTGGCGTCGCGATCGAAATCGAGCAGCCTGACGGAGATTGGCGAGCTGTCGGGCGCCGGTTCGTCCGCTGGAGCAGGCACCTGGCGGGGTTCGGCGAGGTAGGCGCTGTGATCGGCGTACTTGACGAGGGTAGGGGTGATCGAACGGCCCTGCTCACGCAACTCTGAGCCCACATCACGCTCCTCCGCCAAGTCCGAAGACATCAACTTGCTGATGGCATGTTCAAGGGTACGCGCGTTGGCGGTGACACCCACGTTGGTGAGGGTGGACGCGGGCAGAATGGCGCGGCACGCATCGGTGGCCTGACGGCGCAAGCGCAGGTCGTACGCGGAATCGCGCTCGCCATCGCGCTGGGGCTGCCGGGACCGCAGATGGGACATGACGCCGTCGATGAGTTGAGCGTAGGCCACGAACAGGGCACGGCATACGGACACGTACTCGGCCCGGAGAGCAGGAAGATTGTCCAGCTCCGACGGGATGTGAAAGCTCTCGGGGTCGATGACCTGGTAGCGGGAGGACTTCTCGGTGTACGACGCGAGGCGGTTATCTTCCAAGGTGTCGCAGGTCAGGCGGGAAATGTTCTCCACGGCCAGATGAAGTATCGCGTGTTCGGCCACCGACGCGTGACCGTAGCCCACGACCCAGCGCTCGTTGAAGTCAGCGGCGCGCTCGGCGCTGACCTGCGTGGCGATTTCGTCGAAAGGCTCCGGCCGGCGGGAGGTCATCGCGAAGGTAACTGCGATCTGCTCCTCGGTGAGGTCGCGCGGAGACAAGGGGTAGATGCGGCGTTGACTATCCGGCTGCTGGTCGGGTGGTTGCTGCATATGATCGAAGAATCTCCTATCTGGAGCGCATTGTAACCACTATCGAAAAGGCCGCCCAATTTAGCGGGCGGCCGTTCAGTAAGGGTTTTGGACGCTGGAATCAGCTGGGGCTCAGCTCACAGAGGAGGACGGCCCAATGATGGACGAACTTAAGGCGACCATCTTCGCGGTGGGCCAGCATCCCGGTGGACGTGCCCCCGGCGATTTCTTCCTCAAACGCCTGATGAATGGTGGCCCGGACGTCCTCGCCGGTGGCGGTCACGTCCATCCACTCATCGAGGTCACGCACAGCTTTGTTTTCGCTGGTGGTGACGACTCTGAGACCCGAGCGCTGCGCCAAGGCGGTCAGATCAGTCAGGCAGAAAGCGGTAGTATGCGACGGATCCCGCAAACGCTCCAGCCGGTTGTGAGTGTCGGCAATGGCAGGGTCGTCGGAGACGGTAATGTCAATTATGGTGACCCTGCCGTTTGGTTTGCAGACGCGGCGCATTTCGCCCAGTTCGACTTCGGGGTCTTCAAAGTGGTGGATGGCGATACGGCTGATGACCAGGTCGAAGGAATTGTCGGGATAAGGCAGCGAAGTGGCGTCGCCCTCATCGAAGGTAAGGTTGGCGAAACCGGAGTCGGCGGCGATCTGACGGGCTTGTGCGAGCATTTCGGGCGTCACGTCGATGCCGGTGACGTGAGAAACGCAAGGGGACAGATCCCGCGCCAGAAGACCCGTGCCGGTGGCGACATCCAAAACGGTCTCAGATCCGATGAGGCCGAGCGTATCGATGATCCACGGTCCAATCGCGCGGTTGCTTTGACCGCCGATTGACTGCTCGAAACGGGAGGACTGGATGCGAAATTGCTCGCGAACCGTTTCGGTATGACGGCTGTAGTCCGTGGACATGGGCTAATTCCGGCAGAAGGCGGGGAAGCCGTCGGGCATGACGACCTCGATGAGGTGAATGCGGTCGGCGGCAACGGCGTCCTGGACGGCGCGGGCCATTTCGGAAACGTTGCGGACCTGGGTACCGCCGATGCCGTAAGCGTCCGCGAGTTTCATGAAGTCGGGGTTGACCAAGTCCGTCGCCATCTGTCGACTTCCGCGATCACGTTGATAGCCTTTGAGGACTCCCCACGCGTTGTCGTTGAACACCATCACGATGGGGTTGATACCGTACTGGACGGCGGTGCCGAGTTCCTGGGCGTTGTACTGGAATCCACCGTCTCCGGATACGCAGATTACGGGGCTGCCGGGCCGGCCAACCTTGGCTCCCATGGAGGCGGGGAAAGCGAAGCCCAGTCCAGCCCAGCCGTGGGGGTACATGTAGCTGCGGGGCCGGTCCATCTGGAGGCAGCGCACGGCGCGGTTGGCCGGGACGGTGGCATCCAGGGAGAAGATGGTGTCGTCAGGAATAACGGAGCGGATGGCTTCCCACGCGCGCAGTTCGGGGCCCCACTGATCCCGCAAGCCGGAATAGATGCTGGCCTTGAGGTCGGCGATTTCCCGCCGATAGTCGTTGCTGGTGCCGAGATCGTCACCGGCGGCGCTGAGGAACTGGCGCACTACGGCACCGCTGTTGGCGGCGATGCCAACTTCGGTTTCGTAGTTCTTGCCGATGTAATCACCATCGAGGAGAACGTGGATGATCTTCTCCGGGAGCTTGACGCCGACCCCGGAAGTCGAGCGATAGGGAAGGTTGCTGCCCAGCACCAGCGCGACGTCGCAGTCACCCATCCATTCCAGCACCGGGTTCTGACCCCAGATGCGGTTGCCCAAGGCCATGCCCAGAGACAGCGGGTGACTCTCCGGGAAGGTGCCCTTGGCGCCGTCGCCGGTTACAACGGGGGCGCCGATCTTTTCGGCCAGGCGGATTATGTCATCCGCGCCGCCGGTGGTATGAATCTCTTCGCCGAGGAAGATCACGGGGCGTTTGGCGTTGCGAAGCAAATTCCAGGCGCGTTCGACCTGTACCGGGTCACCCTGGGGGACGTCCGGGTCGCGCGGCCTGAGCACCTCGACCTCTGCCTGCTGGCCGAGCAGGTCGGTGGGCACCTCGAGCTCGATGGGCCGGGGACGGCGCTCGCCGAACCGGACGAACGCCTCGACAAAGTGGTCCGGGATGGACTCAATCTGATCGATGCGAGCGTTCCAGTCGGTGACGGCGGCGAACATGCCCAACTGGTCCTTGGTCTCGTGGGTCGCCATTTTGCCGCTGCCCACGAACTCGGCTTCGACGTTGGTGGTGACCTGCAGGATGGATGAAGCGGAGAAATAGGCCTCGCCCATTGCGCCGACCGAATCGGCAGCGCCCGGGCCGGTGCTGGTCAGGATAACCCCGGGGCGTCCGGTGGCGCGCGAGTAGCCGTCGGCCATGTAGCCGCAGCCCAACTCGAGCCGGCCGCCGATGAAACGCACGTCATCCTGCTTGTCAAACAGGGCATCGAAGAGGTCGAGGGTGTGGACGGAGATGATGCCGAACACAGTGTCGACACCCTGGGCTTGGAGAGACGCGACCACAGCCTGGCCGCCGGTCATCTGGGGCATGGTTGGAGCTCCGTGGGTTCGCCGGGGATTAGAGCAGCAGGCTGACCGGGTTTTCGAGGACCCGCTTGATTTCCATCAGGAACTGGGCCGCCTCGGCGCCGTCGGCAACGCGGTGGTCGGTGGAAAGGGTCGCCTTCATCATGGTTCCGACCGCGATCTCGCCATCGCGGACGACGGGCTGCTGCTTGACGCTGCCCACGGCCAGAATGGCCGCATGGGGCGGGTAGATGATAGCGGTGAAGCTTTCGACGTCGAACATGCCCATATTGCTGATGCTGAACGTCGTGCTGCTGTATTCCTCGTTGCGCAGGGTGCCGCTGTTGGCGCGGGCGATGAGGTCCTTGGTGGCAGCGGCAATCTGGAGCAGGCTCTTGCTCTCGCAATTGCTGACGCCGGGCAGGATCAAGCCGGATTCCAGGGCGATTGCGATGCCGATGTTCATGGCGCCGCGGACTTCCAGATGGTCGCCGCGGTAGAAGGAATTGAACTTGGGATGCTTGACCAGCGCCAGGGCACAGGCCTTGACCATGAGGTCGTTGACACTGACCCGGTTTTCCGGGTCGGCGGCATCGTTCACGTCGCGGCGCATCGACATTGCTTTTTCCATGTCGATTTCGGCGGTGACGTAGAAATGGGGAGCCGTGGATTTGCTGTCCGAGGTGACGCGCGCAATGGTCTGACGCATCCGGCTGAGTTCGATGCGCGAATCAGCGGGAGCAGCTACGGGCTCCGCGGTGACTGCGGGCGCAGGGGCGGGTTCGGCGGCGACGGCCGGGGCCTGGTAATTTTCCACGTCCCGCTCGGTGATGCGACCGTTGGGACCGGTGCCAGTGACCAGAGACAGGTCGATCCCGCGTTCACGGGCCAGACGGCGGGCGATGGGGGAGGCGCGCACTTCACCGTTCAGTGAGGGCGCGGGCGCCGCCGCCGGTTGCGGGTCGGCAGGCACCGAGGCTGGCGCAGGGGTCGGAGCCGGGGCCACTGCCGGGCTGGCCGCCGGGGCTGCCGCTTCCGGGACGGCCTCGCCGGGTTCAGTGATTATGGCGATTAACTCTCCGACGGGGACCGCGACGCCGGCTTCCGCCACGATACGGCCCAGAACTCCGCCGGTGTAGGCCTCGAATTCGACCGTGGCCTTGTCGGTTTCGATGTCGGCGATGACCTCGCCGCGGTCAACGGTCTCGCCCTCCTGCTTGTACCAGCGGACGACGGTGCCTTCGCGCATATCGTATCCCATCTGGGGCATGACGACGTTGGTAGCCACGATGTTCTCCTGTGGATTGCTAGTGTCGAGGGTATCGCCGGCGTGGAACGACCGACGAGGTTCAGGTGCCGTTGACCAGTTTGCGGGCGGCCGCAGCGACCGATTCAGCGCTGGGGATGGCCATCTGCTCGAGGGGGAAAGAGTAGGGTATCGGGACTTCCGCGCCGGCAACACGGCCCACCGGAGCGTCCAGGTACTCGAAGGCCTCTTCCTGCACCTGGGACACCAATTCGCCGGCAAAACCGCCCAGGCGGGTGGTTTCCTCGACCATAAGGGCCCGATGGGTCTTCTTGACCGAGGCGACGACGGTTTCCATATCCAGCGGGCGGAGGCAACGCAGGTCGATCACGTCGGCCTCAATGCCTTCCTGGGCGAGGATGGCGGCCGCCTGCTCGGCGACGAGCGCCATGCGGGAATAACCACAGAGCGTGATGTCGCCACCGGTGCGCCGCAGGTCGGCCTGGCCGATGGGAATGCGGAAATCGCCGCCATCCGGAGCCTCGCCGCGGGTGCCGTAGAGGAGGATATGTTCGACGAACATGACCGGATCGTTGAGTTCGCGGCAGGAGCGGAAAAGTCCGATGACGTCGCGGGGCGTGGACGGGGTGACGACGGTGAGTCCAGGAACGGAGGCGTACCACCCCTCGAAGGACTGGGAGTGGGTCGCGCCCACCGAAGCGCCGGCGCCGGTCACGGTGCGGATGATCAACGGGATCGAGAACTGGCCGCCGGACATGTACCTGATCTTGGCGGCGTGGTTCACGATCTGGTCCATGGCCAGGAGGCTGAAGTTGATGGTCATTAACTCCACCACGGGACGCAGGCCAGCCATGGCGGCGCCCACACCGGCGCCGACGATGACCGATTCGGCGAGGGGGGAGTCCTTGATGCGTTTCTTGCCGTACTGCTCCCAGAAACCCTTGGTGACGGCAAACGCACCGCCGTAGGGTCCGATGTCTTCGCCCATGAGAAAGACGCGGTCGTCCTGATCCAGGGCCTCCCTGAGGACCGACGAAACGGCGTCGCGATAAGTGATGACCGACATGATGGTTCCTCTCGCCTGGGGCTGTTGGTGTTACGCGGGGATACCTTCAGTCGGTCGGTCGGTGTAGACGTGATCGTAGAGGTCGGCGGGTTCGGGCCAGGGGGATGTCTCGCCGAACTCGGCAGCGACGACGATCTCTTCGTCGACGCTGGCGTCGATCTCCTCGAAGTCTTCGACGGTAGCGATGCCCTCGTCAGTCAACCAATCGCGGAAGCGCGGGATCGGGTCCTGGCCGGCCCAGTACGACACCTCGTCTTCGGGGCGGTAGTTTGCCGGGTCGGCGACGGAGTGGCCGCGCAGGCGGTAGGTTCGAGCGACGACGAAAGCCGGGCCGCTGCCGGCGCGGACTTCGGCGTTGATCTTTTGCATCAATGTCCGAACCTCGAGGATGTCGTTGCCGTCCACCTCGTAGCGGGACATGCCGTAAGCGGCGGCCATCTCGTGCAGGGAATCCCACATGACGAGGGTCTCCTTGGAGGAGGCGCCCATGCCGTAGAGATTATGTTCACAGAAAAAGATGACGGGAAGTTTCCAGATGGCGGCCAGGTTCATGGCTTCGTGGAACTCGCCTTCGTTGACGGCCCCGTCACCGAAGAAGCACAGGACCACCTGGTCATCGCCGCGATATTGAACGGCGAGGGCAATGCCGGACGCTATGCAGAGCTGTCCACCGACGATGGCGTAGCCGCCCATGAAGTTCAGCTCGGAGCTGAACAGGTGCATGGAGCCGCCCTTGCCCTTGCTGCAGCCGGTGACCTTGCCCATCAACTCCGCCATAACCTCGTTGCTGGTCATGCCGCGGGCAAGAGCCTGGCCATGGTCCCGGTAGTGAGTGACGATGTAATCGTCGGGGCGCAGGGTGTTGATGGCTCCGACGGCGATGGCTTCCTCGCCGTTGTAGACGTGAAGGAAACCCTTGATGTTGCCTCGGGTGTACTGCCGTTCCGACTCTCGCTCAAACTCTCGAATGAGCTTCATCTGCCGGTAAAAACCGAGCAGGTCGGATTTGTCAAGTTCGGGGACGTCCGCTCTCAGCATATCCCTTCCTCAGTGGCAGATTTGCGGCGCCGCCCGGCGCGGGGCGGCGTCTGCGCGCCGGTTTACATGTGCAGGGCGCGGCCCTCGGCGTCGAGGGCGGCTTCGTGCACCATCTCGGCGACGCTGGGGTGCGCGTGGACGGCCCAGCCGAGTTCCAGCGTGGTGCCTTCCAGCAAGTGGGTCATCTGCAGTTCGGCCAGAAGTTCGGTGACCTCCGGGCCGCACATGTGGCCTCCCAGCACCTCGCCGTAGTTGGCGTCGATGACCAATTTGACCATACCGTCATTTTCGCCCATGGCGACGGCCTTGCCGCTGGCCTGGACGTTGAAGCGGCCGATCTTGACCTCGTAGCCCTGCTCTTTGGCCTGGGCCTCGGTGAGCCCGAACGAGGCGACCTGGGGGTGGCAATAGGTGGCACGAGGCATGAAGGTGTAGTCCAGCGGCTGGGTCTCCTCGCCGGCGATGGACTCCACGGCGGTCACGGCCTGGGCTGATGCCACGTGCGCGAGAGCCAGCTTGCCGGTGACGTCTCCCACGGCGTAGATGCCCGGCACGTTGGTGGCCATCTTGTCGTCGATAACTACGTATCCGCGTTCGGTTGCCACGCCGACGGTTTCCAGACCGATATCTTCGGTGTTGGGGAGAACGCCGATGGCTACGAGAACTTTGTCGAACCGCGCGGTCTCGGTTACACCGTCCTTGTCGATGGTCAGGGTCACTCCATTCGCGTCGGCCTGGGCATTGGTTACGCCGGCTCCGGTGACCGCCTTGATGCCGTGGCGGTTGAAGGCGCGCTCCAGTTGCTGGCAAATTTCCTCGTCCTCGTTGGGCACGAGATGTGGCAACAATTCGATCACGGTGACCTCGGCGCCGTACATGCGGTAGATGTACGCGAACTCTACGCCGATGGCGCCACCGCCGACGATGGCAATGGAATCGGGCACATCCTCGGCGACGATGCTTTCGCGGCTGGTGATGATGCGCTCGCCATCGACCGGCAGGGGCGGAATGCTCCGGGGTCGCGCTCCGGTGGCGATGATGATGTTGCGGGCTGCAATCCGGGTGGTCTGCCCGTCGGCGCCGGTGACCTCGACCGCGTTGGGGGCGGTGATGCGGGCGGTGCCGGCGATGCTGTCCACGCCGTTCTTGCGGAGCAGGAAGTCGACGCCGCGGGTCATGCGGTCGACGACCTGCCGGCTGCGCTTCATGGCGACGCTGTAGTCGGCGCGGAAGTTATCGAACTGCAGGCCGAATTGATCGGCACGGTGGACGTAGGAGACGATCTCGGCGTTTTTGAGGAGAGCCTTGGAGGGAATGCAGCCCCAATTGAGGCACACACCGCCCAGCGCTTCTTTTTCGATGACGCAGGACTTGAGACCCAGTTGACCGGCTCGTATGCCGGCCACATAGCCGCCGGGCCCGCCGCCAATTACTGCTACGTCATACTCCGAAACGGTCGTCATCAATCTGTCCGGACAGGTGGATTGTTCGAGCGTAACGCGCCCTGCATCTGGCTTGCGCCGCTATGGCGGGGGCTGCGCGCGGACTGTGGCATTATAGCGGCGGCACCGGACAGCGGCAAGTTGGGGCGATCCGAAAGCGGCCGCCCCCGGTATGAGAGAGCGGCCGATCTCCACGGGCAGAGCCCGTTTGGGACGTATTTCCGGCGGGTCAGGACGGGCGCTCCCGGCGCTCAATCTCGCGTTCCTCGGCCTTGTGGCGCAGCGGACGACCCTTGTCGGGAGTGGGGTCTTTCACCTCGCCATATATGGCGCGGCCTTCGTGGTCTTCGGGGAGATGCTCGGTGATGGGCAGACCTGCCTCATTCACGAAAAGCAGTCAATGACAGTACTTGTAGATCTGCATGTCGTCGCAGGCGCAGACCCAAGTGCGGTGCTTGACCTCCTCATTCTTGTCCGGATAGAAGCGACAGGGACACAGTGGGCGGCCGATTTCGTCAATGTTCTGGGCGAGACCCAAAATTACGGCTTCGGCGACACCCTCTTCCGGATGCGTGAACGTGCCAGATTTTTGGCAGAATTTTTCCACGAAAACGCGCATCCTTTCTATGGATTTTTCACTGGGCTGGTCGGCCAATTGGTTCCTCCTCAGGTTGCAAGGTTGTCAAGCGCAAAAGTGGCTTGGCGACAACCCGGTTTTGCGTACAGATGTTAGTAGGGTCTGACGGATTCTGCAACGTTAGCGCCGGTCAAATCAGCGCCCGGTTCCAATCGCCGGCCGGATTTGCCCGCGATGGTATCATGAGCCGGATGATTTTACGGTCCGCAATGAATGGCGAGGCAATGAAATGACCACCCAACCGACCTCGCGTCCGCTATCGTCGGCCGACCTGATCGCCCTCTACCCGCCCAACGAGGAGCCACTGCCCGACGCGATGACCCAGGAACCCTATATCACCGACAGCCTGTACCTGGCGCGGGACCACTTTCGAGGTCGTTCCGATGTCTTTATGAGCTCCAACACCTTCATTTACTACGATGAAGGCAATCGCCGCGCTCACGTGGCCCCGGACTGGTACGTGTCCTTCGGAGTGGATCCGCAGACTATCCGGGAGATCGAATCGTATTTGCTTTGGATAGTGGGGAAGCCGCCGGAGTTCGTGCTGGAGATCGCCTCCCCTTCGACCTACCGCAACGACCTGGGCCGGAAGCGGGACCTGTACGCCCGGCTCGGAGTGCAGGAATACTGGCGGTACGACCCGAGAGGGGGCGAACTGTACGGCGAGCCGCTGGTGGGCGAGGAGTTGGTGGACGGAGCGTATCGCCGGCTGGAGGTTCACCGGACGGCGGAGGGACGGGCCTGGGGTAGGAGCGCCGTATTGGGGCTGGACATCTACTGGGGAGAGCAGCAGGTGGAATTCGCGGATTCGGCTACCGGGGAACCGCTGCGGCGCATCGCGGAAGAAAGAGCGGCTCGGGAAGCGGCGGAGGCCGCGCTGGAAGCTGAGCGGGTCGCCCGGCGGGAACTTGAGGCGGAACTGCACCGCTTGCGCCAATCGCGGTAACGGTTCGGATCTGACGAGATTGCCACGGCGCTGTCAGAATCAGGTTTACCAGGATTAGAAGATTTTGGGGATTTGCGAACATCCTGAAAATCTCAAAATCCGGTAAATCCTGATTCTGACAATGACCCTGCACAAGCCCGGAACGACGGTTTGGGCAAATGGTGAGGTGTTGGACGTTCTGATAGAATGGACGCACCTACGTGGAGACAGAGCGACATGCGCATTGCGGGACTTGGCCTGACGGAACTACTGATTATCCTGCTGGTGGTGCTGCTGATATTCGGCGCCTCCCGGCTGCCGGGCGTGGGCTCCGCGCTGGGCAAGGGAATACGGTCGTTCAAGACCTCGGTGACGGGGGAGGACGACAAGCCGACGGCTGACCGGAACGCCTCGGAAGAGCAGCGCTCGTAAACGCCGCAGGACAGTCAACTGAATTCACGGGCTCGCCGATGGCGGGCCCGTTTCATTGTGCGCTATTCGCTGGCGGGTTCGGCGTTCAAGGGCGAGTGGGCCCGGTTGCGGCGGCCGGCCAGGCGGGCCAAGAGGACACCAACCTCGTAGAGCACGATCAGCGGGCCGGCGACGATGGCCTGGTTCAGAGGGTCGATGGTGGGCGTAATCGCCGCCGCGATCACAAAGGCGGCGACCAGCCAAAACCGCCGGAAGCGGGCGAAAGTACGCGCGTTGACCACGCCCAGGACGGCCAGCACGTACATCACCAGGGGCGTTTCGAAGGACAACCCCAGCCAGAACAGCAGCCGGATCATGATGTTGACGAGGTTGCTGATGCGGATGAGTGGGTCCGCAACCTCGCTGCCGAACCCGATGAGGAAGCTGAGGGCGGGCGGGATCATCACGAAATAGCCGAAGGCCATGCCGGCCACAAAAGCCAGCAGCGCGGCCGGCAGGAACGAAAAGAGTATCTTGCGCTCCCGGGGAGTCAATCCCGGGGCGACGAAGCGGATGACGTTGTAGAGGATTACGGGCAGAGCTAAAACCAATCCGCCCAGGAGCGAGACCCGCACGGTGATGCTCAAAAACTCGGTGACCTCGGTGCGAACGGGCTTGAAGGCCGGGGCCACCCCGGTAGATTCGACAGGTCGGAATACGCCCAGGTTGAAGTCCTGGTAAAAGCGGAGGGGGTTGACGGTGTCAGTGGTCGCGGCATGCTGGGCCGGCCACAGGAGAACCGCGTAGATCTCCTCGTAGAAGTAGAAGCAGACCGCCGTGCCAACGAGCAGGGCGATGGTGCAGACCAGAGCGCGGGATCGCAGTTCGCGGAAATGCTCCCGCAACGGCATCGACTGGCTCATGGGGCGTGGCCTTACCGCTGGTCTGGAGGTTGGGACGCCGGGCGGTTGTCGGTGGCGTCGCTTTGCGCAGCCAGATGCGGCGGCGGCGGCACGGGGTCAGTAGGCGGCGACGGCGGGGTCGTCGGCGCGGGTTTTTCCGGGGCGCGTCCACCGCGCTCTTCGACCGAGGCAGCGTCCATGATGTCGGTGAAGGTGCGCCGGGCCTCGCGGGTCATCTTGCCGATGGTGCGCGCGACTTCAACTGTTTTGCCTGGTCCCAGCGCGATGAAAGCAACGACCAGAATGACCAGCAACTCCAGGGTGCCGATGCCGAAAAAGTTCACGGTGCAGTATCCGACGAGTTCAGAGGGTGGTCGGACGCAAGGAGCAGGAAACGGTGCATCCCGGCGGAACCGACATGGACGCCGGATCCGGCAGCGCGCATCCCATCTCACCCAGGGCGTCCACGATCCGACAGGCAGGCAGGCCCATAACGTTGGAGTAGCAGCCTGATAGCAGCGAGGCCGGCCTGAAGTCGGGATCCTGGATCGCGTAGGCGCCGGCTTTGTCCATGGGAGTGCCGCTGGCGATGGATTCTTCCATTTCGGCATCGGTGAAGTCGCGCATCTGGACATCGGCGGCGTTGGTGTCGGTGATGCAGCGACCGGTTGCAGCATCGTAAACGGTGAAGCCGGTGATCACCTGGTGAGTGGTAGCGCGCAGGCGCCGGAGCATGGAGCGCGCTTCATCGGCGTCCGCGGGCTTGGCGATGGACTCGCCGTCCAGAACCACCGTGCTGTCGGCGGCAATGTAATAACCTGATGATGGCGACTCCGCCCCGGCAACGGCCAGGGCTTTCTCTCGTGACAGCCGGCGAACCATCTGCTCAGGGCTCTCGTCGGGTTCCTGCTCTTCCGGTATGGCGGAGGGAGCCACTCGGAAGTCGATCCCCAAACCGGACAGCAGTTCACGACGGCGGGGAGAGGCGGACGCCAGCACGATCTCGGCGGTCGCCGGCTTGGTGACCAGCGTCGCCACGCATTCCACGTGGTGCGTTTGGGGGAACATGTCCACCGGCTGGATCGACTGGATACGGTAGCCCCGGCTCAGCACGCGCAAATCCCGCGCCAGGGATTCGGGGTTGCAGGACACGTAGGCGATGCGGCTCGGCCGCTGGGCCAGGAGCGCCTCAAGCACTGGGGGCTGACACCCTGACCGGGACGGGTCCAGGATCACAGCGTCGGGTGTCACCTTCAGGGTTGGTAGTATCTCCTCCACCTTGCCGGTGAGCAGCCGGACGTTGGGGTGGCCGGCGGCATTCTCCGTGGCGTCGGCGATGGCTGCGGTGGATTCTTCCACCGCGATGATCTCTCGGGCGAAAGGCGCCAGCAGCACGGCGAACGTGCCGACGCCGGCGTAGGCATCGACCACGGTCTCATCGCCGGTCAGTTCCAGCGAGTCCTTGACCAACTCTGCCAACCGGGCCGCCTGCCACACGTTGACCTGGAAAAAGGACGGCGACGCGACCCGGAATTCCTGGTCGGCTACGGATTCGCGGTAAGTTTTTTGTCCCGTGGGGATTGCGATCTCAGGGTTCTTGAGGGTTGGCTGGACGAGGTAGTCGCCGGTGTCCGGCGAGCTACGGATGGACAACTGCGAGGTCTCCGCGGCACGTCCCTGCAATTGGGCCAGGATGTCGTTGATACCGTCGTGCATCAGCAGGCAGCGGTCGATACGGACGAAGCGCCGGCGTTCCCGATGAGTGAATCCCAGAGCGCCGCTCTCACGCCAGACGTTGAAACGCGCGTGGTTGCGGTAGTGAAATTGGCGGGGTGACGCCTGCGTGGGTTGAACGTGAGGGTCGTGGAAATTGCCGATCCGCTCCAGCGCATCCCGCACGATCTCGGTCTTGACGGCCAGTTGCTCCTGGTAGTCAACGTGCTGCCATTGGCAACCGGTGCATTGGCCGAAATATTCGCACGGCGGTTCCACCCGCTTCGGAGACGGGGCTATCACGCGGGTGACCTGGGCAGCGACGTACCTCCGGCGGACGGCCACGATTTCGGCTTCGACCCGTTCCCCGGGTATGCCGCCGAAGACGAAAACGTCCGACCCGGCGTGCCGGGCCATAGCCTCGCCGAGGCGGCCCCACGCGTGGAGGTCCAACTCGACGATGTCGCCGCGTTCAACTGTGTCGGCGTCGTTGGAGACTGAGGTCTGGGTCATGGGAAATATACTAACACCTCATGGCGCCGACCGACTTGGAGTGCCCATGGGCCGCAGGGCAAGCGCGCCATCGCTGTCATTCTGCGCAAGCGGGGAATCGAGAGAACGAAATTGCTATATGCGCTTCAAATTCGTTCATTCTATGACTGATGGATTCCGGCTTTCGCCGGAATGACGATTCGGGGCGAAAGGCCGCCAACCGCGACTTTGGAAAGGCCGGTCACCCGGTGGGGGTTCGGTTGACCGCCCCACAGGCGGGGTATAATATTGGCAGCATCCCGGCCGGCTAACGTGGCGGCGATTGCCGTCTGCTGTTACGGCTGCAGAGCGATCCAATGTGGAGGAATTAGAATGCCCGAACCTATCGAAGTGAACGGAGAGAACTGGCAAAGCAACGTAATGGACTCGGATCTGCCGGTGATGGTGGACTTCTGGGCGGAATGGTGCGGGCCCTGCAAGATGATCGCTCCGGCCGTGCATGACCTGGCGCTGGAGTACGAAGGCAAGCTGAACGTGGCCAAGCTGGACGTGGACAACGCGCCGGAAATCGCGGCGCAGTACGGCATCCGCAGCATCCCGGCGTTGATTTTCTTCAAGAACGGACAGCCGATCGACCAAGTCGTGGGCGCACAGCCCAAGCCGGCCCTGAAGCGGAAGATCGACGCGGTACTGGAGAGCTAAGCGCTGATTCGCGGGAGTGGATGGGGCCCGGTGGCTCTTGCGGACTTCAAATCCGTTATGCCTCGTGACGAGCGGGGTAGGTGGGTTCGACTCCCTCGCACTCCCGCCAGTTACGAGCGTATAAGCGGTAAACATCGGCCCGTTCCTGCCTGATTTCAAGTAGGAACCGGCCGTTTTTCGTTCTCGCATGTTCTGACCCGTTCTCGTATATTCACGCCATTCGTTGGTATATGGGATGGTACACGGTGTCGCGTAACCGGACAGGCGAGAACCGACGCCCGAGGTCAAAAATAACGCCCTGACCGCTGCCAGAATTCGCACGGAAAAGAAGCCGGGAACTTACGCCGACGGCCATTAGGGTGCGCCGCCCGACTTGGGCCAGCGACCGACGCGCCAAGCAACGGGAAGAAAGCACTGACGCGACACGCCTACCCCGTGATCGGCGACAAAATGATGGTTGACCATCTCAGGGCATGCGGGTGATGCGATCCTGGGGTCCCGGTTCCACCGTCCCACGGTCGGCGAAATAGGCAATCAGCGCGTCCAGGTCAACGTCTCCGCCAACTCTCTCGACGCCGTCCGCCAGCACGCTGAAGCCGTCGCCGCCATCGGCCAGAAAGCTGTTCACCGTTACCCGATAGCTCCGGTCCGGGTCCACCACAACGCCGTTGATTTTGATGCTCGCCGCATCCACCTTCGACCCCGCCGGCGCGGCCGGGTCCCAGACGTAGCTGAACCCCTCCGAAACCTGGAGCACTCTCCTCGACCCCGCCTGTGGATTATCGAACTGCTGCTCCAGCAGGGCATCAATCTGCCTTCCGGTCAGGGACATGGTCACCAGGCTGTTGCCGAAGGGCTGGACGGCAAATGCCTCTCCATAGGTCACCTGGCCGTCGGCCTCGTTTCCCGACGCGCCGAACCGGATGTCGGCCCGTATCCCGCCCGGGTTCATGAATGCCACCACCGCGCCCCCAGCGTCGTCGCCACGGGTTGCCGCCAACTGGGCGTCGGCGATTACGTCGCCCAGAGCCGACTCGCCCGCCCGGTTCCCCTCGCGCGTGATGTCAGCGCCGACGCTGCCGATGACCGCGTCGGCCAGCGGCGCCGCCAGAGCCTCGTACCGGTCAATGAGCGCCGTGAGCGCAGGAACGGGCGTAACGTCCGCCTGTGAATTGGGAAAGTTTTTCGCGGACTGCACCACCATATCCCCGGTGTCCCGGACCAGTGTCACGTCGATGACGGTGAACAGGCGACCGCCGCGGTCGGCCATGGTGACCCACTTGCCGTCCACCTCACAGACGAACTCGTCGTTGGTGTGGCCGGCGATTACCAGGTCCACGGCGTCGTCCAGCTTCCTCGCAATCTCCGCCACCGGCCCGGTGAGGCCGGAACCGCAGTCGTCCGGTCCCCCGTCGGAGAACCCACCCTCGTGAAGGAGGACCACGATTGCCTCGATGCCCTCTTCCCGCAGTTCCGGCGCCAAAGCGTTCACCGTTTCGGCCTCGTCCCGAAACGTCAGCCCCTCCACTCCGCTTCGGGTCACGATGCCGGGGGTTCCCTCCAGGGTGACGCCGATGAACGCCACCCTGACACCCTCGTAGTCGCGGACGGCGTAGGGCGGGAAGACGGTTTCCCCGGTTTCGTCCACGACGACGTTGGCGGCCAGGAAATCGAAATCGGCCCCGCCGAACGGGCCATCGCCGCGGCCTCCGTCAACCGGGTGCGGTCCGCCCCGCTGCATCCTGAGCAGCTCCGCCGGCCCCTCGTCGAACTCGTGATTGCCCACTGCGTTGAGATCGAGGCCCATGAGGTTCATGGCCTCAATGGTAGGCTCGTCGTGGAAGAGCGCTGAAATCAGGGGCGAGGCTCCGATGAGGTCACCGGCCGAAACGAACACCGAGTGGTCGGCTTCGGCCCGGGCCGCCTGGATGTGGGCCGCCAGGTAGTCCACCCGTCCCACGCCGCCGAAGGCATCGGAGGAGGTCGCGATATTGCCGTGGAGGTCGTTGATGGCCAGGATGCGCAGCCTCACCTCGGCAGGTTCCTCAACGGAGCATCCGGACAGCAAAATGGCCACGCCGAGCAGCAGCGCAGTGGACAGCAATGGTTTCATCTCGCGACCGAACTCCTCCCTGGCCTGGCCCGCACCGCAAATTGACTGCCGTACTCTACTCCCATTTGGCGGGTTCGCAAAACCGGCGCTCGCAATGACCGGCGGGGGAAACCGGGTGCGCATGAGAATGGAAAGCGTGTTGACACCTACTGTATCGTCTGACATGATAATAATTATCAGTGATTGGGCAGCCCAAGCGGGCAACGTGCCGAACCTGCCAGGCAATCGGAAACTCACGTCAACCGGAAGATCCCCTGCACATGGCAAACAGGACAAGGAGACGACCACCCGGACAAAACCCGTTGATTATCAGAATCGGGACACTCTGAACAGGGAGGATTCACCATGTTGCACACCACGCAGTACCACCGCTGCAGCCGCTACACATGTGGATACCGCCACGATACCCGTCGTCAACCCGGTGTCCTGCGGCGCATTATCACCGCCATATTCGGAAGGGGGTAAAGATGAGGCTGAAGTTCAACGCTGGCGCGAGATGCCATTGCGAGCCGCAACTCTGACGGGACACATACGGCATGGTCATCGGCTGTTTGCGGCGCGGACTGCAACGAGGCCCCCCCGCATCTGAACAACAGGATTGGACGAGCAGACGGCCTGGCGAGACGATCCGAAAACCGGTGGAATTGACGGCCGCCCCGCAATCGGGGCGGCCGGTTTCGTTCGCGGCGCCATGAACTCCAAATTTCGCTCACCGGGCCCCGGAGACTCCGGCCGGCGCAGCCACGGACAGTTTTCTCACCGCGCGCCAGGCGATGACCAGCGGCGAGACGGCTACGCGACGTGGGTGTTGCTCTCCAACCTCACCAGCCGCGCCACGTATGACGTGCAGGCTCGTGCGCTCATCGACGACAGCGTTGGCCAGTGGTCCGCCACCGCGCCGGGCACCGCCGAATGACGACGCGCGGCGGGGCGGACTGAAGCGGGTCAAACCGCCGCTTGGGAGGGGAAATGGAGATCTGGCTTTACGTCACCCGGCTGATGCAGAGTTTCCGCTTCGAGCGGGCGTCGGACGACCTTCTCTCCGAGTACAAAATACCCGGCCTGACCATCACGCCGGAGCCTTTCACCCTGAAGGTGATCCGGCGCGGTTAGCAGGAGCGGGGACCGATTGCGGGTAACCTTTCAGAGTTGCGGGGAAAGTGTCATTGCGAGCGCAGCGCGGCAATCTTGTTGGCGGAGGGGAGCCTTCGGGGCAGGGGAACTTGCATGGATGGACAGGATGGACAGGATTGGGAACGTTCGGTGGCGGCGCACTCCCAATCCTGCCCAATCCTGAAATCCGGTAAATCCTTGTATCTTGGAGAAGCCACGACGCGGCAGACCGTTAATCCTGGGGCTCGCTGTGCGAAGCCGTGAAGCAGCAAGGTCGCCGCGCCGTTCACCCTTGGCTAACCCGAACAGTTGTGAGGGGCTGTCTGACCAGACCCCGTATTGCAAGGCAGGGTAGTCCGGGAATGGCAAGCCACGCCAAACCAAAGGTACGGGGAGTGTAAAACATCATGACCACCGCGACAATCATCGGCATTGACGTATCCAAAGCCTACCTGGACCTCTGGGTACTCCCCCAAGGCAAGGCTGGGCGCGTGGAGTACACCGACGCCGCGCTACCCCAGTTGGTCCAGGAGTTGACCGAATTGCAGCCGGTCCGGATCATCGTGGAGGCCACTGGGGGATTGGAAACCGTCCTGGTGTCGGAGTTGGGCGCCGCCGCGTTGCCCGTGGTGGTGGTCAATCCCCGCCAGGTGCGGGAGTTCGCCCGGGCCACGGGACGCCTCGCCAACTGTCGTATCCTACGCGATCATCCTTCGGGGTGCTGCCGTGGTTCCGGCTGCAGCAGCGCTTCGGCAACATCAGGCAGTCGGCGGCGGGCCGGATCATTCCCAGAGGCGCGCACATCGACAACCCCTCCCAGCTCACCGCCCTGATTGATTCCGCGGTGTACGACGAGGCCGGCATCACCTATGGGGTTCCCGACCACGTTTATTCCGAGGAGAGCTCCAGGTGGTGACACGGACAGGAGCATCAAGCATGAGTTCCACCCGCAACGTATCCTCCCTCCCCCTGCCGCCCGGCCCCCGGGGAATGCCCGTCATCGGGTCGCTGCCCGCCCTGCGCCGCGACCCGCACCTGGCCCTCACCCGCATGGCCCGGCAGTACGGCGACGTCTTCCTGGTGCGCCTGGGCAACGTCCCGGTGGCGGTGATCAACCACCCGGCGCTGCTGGAGGATGCTTTCGCCAGGCCGGAACTGACCAATCGCTGGGAAACCACCCCCATCATGGCGCTGACCGGCGGGAACAGCTTCGTGGTGGAACCCTACGGAGAGCGCTGGCAACTCCTTGACGAGTTCAGCCGGCACGACATGTACGGCCCGCACAACCTGGACATGACGCGGGAAAATCACGTCGAGCCCGTGATCTCCGAGTTGGTGGAACAGGTGGGCGCGGCGGCCGACGCCGGGGAACCGGTGAGTCCTAACGACATCCTGTACCGGAATAGTCTCCGCATGGCCTTCCGCAACTTCTTCGGCGACGGCTGGGAAGGCGGCGAGGAGCTCACCCGGCTCCTGGACCTCCTGCGGGAGGATATGGACTGGACCCGCTCGGTGGTTGACCGCGCCGACCCGGCCGACCTGATCACTTGGACCAGGTTCCTGCCCAGCAAGTCGGCCAAAGAAGGTCGCCGGCGCAAGGGCCTGCGGGAAGATCTGCTCAAGTCCTGTGTGGAAAGGGTGAGCAGCCGCCCCGGCTTCGATCCGTCCGCGCCGGCCTGCCTGGTTGACGTGATGCTGGCCCGGGAGGCGTCGGGCGACGGCTTCCGCCACGAGATGATCTACGAGCTGTTGATGGACATGATGATGCCGCACACCGACGGCGTGGCGACCACCGTCAAGTTCTTCCTGCTGGCCATGGGCAACCGTCCGCAGGTCCAGGAAAAAATCCACGAAGAGCTGGACCGGATGATCGGGCGCGAGGCCCGGCCGGTGGTGGACGACCGGGCCCGCCTGCCCTACACCTTCGCCGCCGTTGCAGAGACGATGCGCTACCACACCGCCAGCCCCCTGGGCATACCCCACGAAGCGTCGCGCGACACGGAAGTCGGCGGCTACCGGATACCCGTGGGAACGAAGCTGCTGGCCAATCTGTACGGCATCCACCACGACCCACGCTTCTGGGAATCGCCCCACGAGTTCATTCCGGAACGTTTCCTGCCCCAACCCGACGGGTCGCCCGCCGACGCCCTTACCGGCGGCAACTTCATCCCCTTCGGCCTGGGCCACCGTCGCTGCACGGGCGAGCACCTGGGGGAAATGGAGATCTGGCTTTACGTCACCCGGCTGATGCAGAATTTCCGCTTCGAGCGGACGTCGGACGACCTTCTCTCCGAGTACGAAATACCCGGCCTGACCATCACGCCGGAGCCTTTCACCCTGAAGGTGACCCGGCGCCGTTAGTGGATGCACAGGATGGACAGGATTGGGAACGTTCGGTGGCGGCGCTCTCCCAATCCCGTCCAATCCTGAAATACCGTAAATCCTGCTTCTGACGGTTCCCCCGCTTGCGTAAATCGTCAAGATCAGGATTTTCAAGATTGGCGGATTATCAGGATTGGGACCGTTCGGTGGCGGCGGGGTCGGCTGGCTCGCGGGGCGGGGTCTCCTGGGCGATCATGCGGTAGCCAACCCTGGGTTCGGTGATGATGTAGCTGGGGTTGCGGGCGGGATCGCCCAGCTTGCGGCGCAGGCGCTTGACCACGTCGCGCAGCAGCCAGCCCTCGCCGATGCGCTGCGGCCCCCACACCTGCTGCAGCAGCACGCTGTGGGTCAGCACCCGGGGGGCGTGCACCGACAGTTGGTAGAGGACGGCGTACTCGGTGGGCGTAAGCTCCGCCGGCTCGCCGGCCACGGTCACCCGCCGCTGGGCGTAGTCGATGGTCAATGCGCCGAGGTTGTAGGATACGGCGGGCTCGTCGGCGAAGGGTTCCAGTCGCTTGCGCAGGGCGGCGCGGATGCGGGCGGCGAGTTCCGTGGGGGAGAACGGCTTGACGATGTAGTCGGCGGCGCCCATGTCCAGGGCCCGGGCCACGGTGTCGTCCTGGCCGTACACCGAGAGGAAGATGACCGGCAGGTCGGCGATGCGGCGGACGTCGTTCATCAGCTCGATGCCGTCCCGGTCGGGCAGCACCAGGTCCAGCAGGACCAGGTGGGGCTTCTCCTCGGCCATGAGGCGGGGCACATCGGCGGGGTCGCCGGTGATTATCGGGGTGTAACCGGCCCTGGTGATGGTGTCGCGGACGTAGCGCAAGGCCTGGGGGTCGTCGTCCACCGCCAGCACCCGCACCCGTTCTCTTCGCGTCCGCCGCGTGCGTGGCGCGGGGGCCGGCGGATCCGGCACGGCGGCAACGATACTCTCCGCCGCCGGCAGGGTGAAGGTGAACCGGGCGCCCAGGCCGGGGCCGTCGCTCTCAGCCCGGATGCGTCCGCCGTGGGCCTCCACGATGCCCCGGCAGATGGCGAGGCCCAAGCCCGACCCGTCCACGCCCGACGCCGGGTCGGCGCCCGCGGCCCGGGAGAACTTGCGGAACAGCTCGGGCAGCATTTCGGCCGGTATGCCCCGTCCGTGGTCGGAGACGGACACCGCGACGTGGACCGCGTCCCGAACGGCGGACACCGCGATGGGCGACCCGTCGGGGGAGTAGCCGGCGGCGTTGGAGAGCAGGTTATTCAGCACCTGGACGATGCGCCGTTTGTCGGCCATGACCAGGGGCAGGTCGTCGGCCAGCTCCAGGTGCAGGGTGCGTTTGGCGTCCCCGCTCTGGAACCGGCTGCCGGCTTCCTCCACCAGGGCGCGGATGTCGGTGGGCTCCGGGTCGATGGACAGGGCGCCGGTCTCGATGCGGGCCACGTCGAGGAGGTCGCCGATGAGAAAGCGCATCTGGTCCGACTGGTCGCGGATGATGCGGTGGAACTGGGCGGTCTCGGCCGAGTCGAGGTCACCTGCCGCCTCCAGCAAGGTGGTGACCGAGCCCTTGACCGCCGCGAGGGGGATCCTGAGCTCATGGCTGACCATGGCCAGGAACTCGGCCCGCAGCCGCTCCTGTTCCTCCAACGGCGTCAGGTCTTGCAGCGTCACGACAAAGGACGCCAACTGCCCGTCCTCCGAGTGGATGGGGGTGGCGTTGAGCAGGACGCTGACGCTGCGCCCGTCGGGCACCCGGAGCGCGATCTCCTCAGCCCGGACCGTCTCCCCGGCCTGAAGCGCCTCGGCCAGAGGCAGCTCCCGCAGGGAGACCTCCCGGCCGTCGCCGCGCACGCAGGTCACCACTTCCAGCAGGTCCTCCGCGTCCTGGCCCTCGTCCCGCAGCCCCTCCACCAGGCGCACGGCCTCCCGGTTGACCGACACGGGGGTTCCGGTGGCCGCGTCGAAGACCACCACGCCCACGGGGGAGGTGTTGACCAGGGTTTCCAGGTCGGCGCGGGCGCGGCGCTCCTCCCGGTGGGCGCCGGCGTTGGCGATGACCAGCGCGGCCTGGGCGGCGAACATCGCCAAGGTCTCCTGGTCCTCCGGGCTGAACTCTTCACCGTCCTCGCGGTCGCCCACGAAGACGTGGCCCACGCGGTCGCCGCGGTGGAACATGGGCGCGGCCATGAAGCGGAACACGTCCACCGGCACGGGGATGGTGAAGTCGGTGAAGCCCAGGGCGTGGACGTATTCCGCCAGGTCGGGCAGGCGCAGGGGTTCGGAGACGTTGGTCAGGGCTGCGAAGAGCCGCCAGCGGTCCGGGGTAAGCCAGAGCCGTTCGGCCTCCGGGGCGCTCATCCCCGAGGCGAGGAAGTGCTGGACCAGGCCGCCGTCATCGAGGAGGGTCATCACGCCGTAGCGGGCGTTGGTCAGGGAGCGGGCCGAGTCCAGGACGCCCTGGAGCACCTGGTCGAAGTCCAGGCTCTCGTTGATGCGGAGGCTGGCCTGGCTGAGGCGGGACAAACGCTCCCGCAGGGCGGCCTTCTCCCGGTCTTGCTGATCCGACTGCTGCGTCATATTTCCTCTCCCGGCGGCAACCGCGCCGCGATCCGTTGAACCGCAATGCCGCGCCCTGGCGATGAACCTTGCCATCAGAGATTATACAATAAAACACACGTAAACAGACCTTAATTGTTACTTATATCACATGGTTCATGTTTTAAGATCTGCGGGCTATTGGTGACCGGTTTTCCATCCGGAAGGCTTCCGGGGGTCAGGGTAAGTTTCGTAAATCGTCAGAATCAGGATTTACGGGATTTCAGGATTGGACAGGATGGGGAGGCTCCACCACCGAACGGACCCAATCCCGCCCATCCTGCGCATCCATGCCAATTCTCCACTGGCCCGGGTTTATTCAACGGTGAGCTTCAACAACCTGGAATCCGGCCGGACCTGCCAGGTGTGGGTGCGGGCGCAGAGCGAGGCCGGCATGGGCGAGCGGGGGCACGCCAGCATCACCGTGCCGGAGTAGGGAGGTGGCCGGACGGGGCAATGATCCGTCCGGAGGTTCAGAAAAAGGGGCGTCCGGCTGTGGCTGGGCGTCCCCTCTGGCATCCATGCGCTGGCCTGGGGCAAGGGAAGCGGCTGGAGCCGTTTTTGGTCCTGGTCAGGCGGGTTGTTCGGGCGGGTCTGGGAGATCGGGCTCGGCGGGTGGTTCGGCCATTTCCCGCTGGAGCTGTTCGCTCCAATTTTGCAGCCAGCGGCGGAATTCATCGAGGGCGGGCGGCGCGATGTAGATCACCTCGACATCGCCGGGAAACTGGACCTGATGCCTTTCGTTGATGAGGAGCAACCCGGTCTCGTCGTCTCCCAGCGTGTTGTCGATGGCGTCGGCGACAAATTCGTAGCGGCGGCGATTGGCGTCTCCGAACCATTCCTGGAGCCGACCCGCTACGGCGGGGCTCATCAGGGGCTGCATCAAGCAACGCTGGAGGTCCAATGTTTCGGCCAGGATTTCCATGGATTCCGTCGTCTCCAGAACAGCCCCGGCTTGCACGAGAGCGGCGGTTAATTCATGGCTACCCTGGGAAGTGGCTTCCAGGTAGCCGAGACCGGCATCGCCGCCCTCCGGCAGGTTCTCGTGGTAAACGTGCGCGACGCTGCCCAACGCGTTCTGAACGGCCCGGACCTGGACATCCACCTGGTCCCAATAGCGGGTCAGGATTTCGGCGCCTTCGGGCGGCATGGACTCCGCGGGAACGGCCAGGTTGACTAGCGGGGCCAGCAACAACTTGCGCTTTCCCTGGTAATTTGCGGTGGCGGGGCGGGTGATTCTGCCGAGTTCTTCCACCATAGTTGCGCTCCGGTCCAAGAAGATGATGGCGGCACTATGATACCCAGCGACCGGGCTCAGACCAAGACCGCGCGGCATGCCCGCCTTGTCCGATGGGTAGCACTCTGCTAACCTTGCGGCGCCGCGAACGAGGATTTGATTTGAGCCAGCCGCAACCCATTCGGGCGTCCCTTTTCGTCACCTGCATCGTTGACCAGCTTTATCCAGAAGTTGGGGTCAGCGTGGTGCGGGTGCTCAAGAATGCCGGAGTCGATGTCGACTTCCCGGAAGGCCAGACCTGTTGCGGCCAGCCCCTGTACAACTCCGGTTTCACGGCAGAGGCGCGGAAGTTGGCGGAGCGCACGCTGGATATCCTGAGCGACCGCGAATATGTGGTCGTGCCCTCGGGCTCCTGCGGCGCGATGATGCGGGTGTTTTACCTGGACCTGTTCGCGGACGACCCGGAAATGCTGGAGCGGGCGAAAGATCTCAGCCAACGCGTCCATGAATTCACAGAATTCCTGGTCGACGTGGTCGGCTATGAGCCCGCAGCGGTGGAGAGCACGCAAGGCGGGACCAAAGTTGCTTATCACCCATCGTGCCACCTGTTGCGCGAGATGGAGGTCAAAGAGGCTCCGCAGAGGTTGCTGGACGCCGCGCCGGGCGTGGAGCGCGTTGAACTGCCCGATGCAGAGCAATGCTGCGGGTTCGGCGGGACGTTTGCGGTGAAATATCCGCACATCTCGGAGGAGATGCTGGCCGACAAGGTTGCCGCGGCTACGGCCAGCGGGGCAAACACCCTGACGGCGTGTGACATGGGCTGCCTGATGCACATCGGCGGGGCCGTGAGCCGACAGAGATTGCCGCTCCGCGTGCGGCATATCGCTCAAGTCCTGGACGGCGGGGCGGGTTAGACATGGCGGAGGTCGTGACCCGACAATTCGTGCCCGCGTCCCAGGCGGCGGTGAAGGATGCCCAACTGCGCCAGGCGTTGCGCCGGGCGGGCGCGGGTTTTGACGGGACGCGGCGGGAGGCTATCGAAGAGGTTACTCCCGAAGTGTGGGAGCAGTGGCGAGTGCAGGCCCGTCGGATCAAGGAACACACCATCGGGCACCTGGACTACTACCTGGAGATGCTGGAGCGGAACGTGAACGCGGCCGGCGGGCGAGTGCATTTTGCCGTTGACGCAGAGCAGGCCAATGCCATCGTGTCCGAGATCGCGCGCGCGAACGACGTGCGGACAGTCACGAAGAGCAAGTCGATGGTGTCCGAGGAACTTGGCCTCAACCACGTGCTGGAGGCGCGGGGTATCGACGTGTTCGAAACCGACCTGGGCGAGTACATCATCCAGTTGGCCGACGAGACGCCTTCCCACCTGGTGGCGCCGGCGCTGCACAAGACCCGGGGGCAAGTGGCCCAACTGTTTGCGGATCAACTGGGCGTGCCGTATTCGGATGACATCGAGGAGATGGCGCGCATAGCCCGGGTGGTGCTGCGCCAGAAGTTCCTGGACGCCGACATGGGCATCAGCGGGGCAAATTTCCTGGTTGCGGAAACCGGCTCGCTGGTGATTATCACCAACGAAGGGAACGGCCGGTTGTGCACCTCCGCGCCGCGGGTCCACGTGGGCCTGGCCGGCATGGAGAAAGTGATCCCGTCGTTGCAGGACCTGGCGGTGTTTCTGAGGCTGCTGCCGCGTTCGGCGACGGGTCAGCGCATCACGTCATACATGAGCATGGTCACCGGGCCACGTCGCGCCGAGGATGAGGACGGGCCGGAGGAATTTCATCTGGTGATCGTGGACAACGGGCGCAGCCGGCTGTTGGTCGATCCTGCGCTGCGCGAGTCGCTTTACTGCATCCGCTGCGGGGCGTGCCTGAACGTGTGTCCGGTTTACCAGCGGGTGGGCGGCCACGCCTATGGGTGGGTGTATCCCGGGCCGATCGGATCCATAGTAACGCCGGGGCTGGTGGGAGTGGGACAGGCCAAGGATCTGCCTAACGCTTCGACGCTATGCGGGGCGTGCCGGGACGCCTGCCCGGTTCAAATCAACATTCCCAGGATGCTGCTGCATCTGCGACACAACATCGCCGAGGGGCCGGAAAATTACCAGGGAACGGGCTCGGACACGGAGAGCCTGCTGGCGCGGGGGTTTGCCTCCGTTATGTCCAGTCCGCGGTTGTTAAATATCGGGCGCAGGATTGGCCGACGATTGCTGGCCCCCATGGCGAAAGGCGGCCTGCTGGGCCGCACGCGCATCCCGTTGGTGTCCCGTTGGACGCGGTCGCGGGATCTGCCAGTTCCCGCACCTCGATCATTCTCGGAAATCTGGCGGGACGAGCTGGCCGGCCAGCAGTCGAACCGCTCCGGGGACTAACGCATGGGTATCCCGTTCAATCGTGTTACCGGGTCTTCGGGCGGCTCGTTGGGTATCCCATCGGAGCAATTCAGGGAAACGGTGCGTGCGGCCCTGGGCCGGCAAAGCGGGCCGCCCGCAGAGCCATACGAGGCGCTGACACAGGAGTTGCCTGAGATCGAGGCGCAGGCGGAGGCGGCGCGAGACCTCATTGCGCAGACAAGGCTCGAACTCCTGGACCAATTGGCGGCGACCGCAGGGCTCCGGGGATGGAACGTGCAGCGATGCGAAGGGGCAGAGGAAGCGCTGGATTATGTTACGTCGTTGGTGCGGAGGATGGGGGTCACGTCGGTGGCCAGATCGGAGCAGTCGGTGTTCGACACGGTACCGGTGGACGCTGCCGTCGCGGGCGCCGGCGGACTCTGCTGGCCCGCCGTGTACGACGGCCCCGCCAGCCGGACCGAAGTGCGGCAACGGCTGGCGGAATCGGGCATGGGCATCACCGGGGCCGACTACGCCATTGCTGAAACCGGCTCGGTAGTCGTGCTGCCCAGGCGGGGCCTGAGCCGCCTGGTGTCGGTGGTGCCGCCGGTGCACGTGGCCATCGTCCGGCCGTCGGACATTGTCGGCACGCTGGACGATCTGTTCGCGCTGCGGCGGCTGGAGTACGTAAGGGACGGCGGTGAGATGGGCAGCTACCTGAACTTCATCACCGGCCCCAGTCGGACCGCCGACATTGAACAGACGATAGTGGTGGGCGTGCACGGGCCGCGTGAGGTCCACATGGTGCTGCTGAACAAGGAGTAGGCCAATGCCGATGCGAGTAGGGTTCATCCAGTTCCGGCGCCAAATGATGGAACAGCAGCTGTCCGAGATCATGGACGTGCTGCCCACGCTGGGGATCGAGAAGGCGATTTTGACCGGCGACATGGTCAGCGGCGACTACTCGCCGGCCAGCACCATCGACTTGGTGTTTGTCCATGACACGGACCGACCGTTCGGGCGGCGCGCGGATTTCTTCTCCTACCACATCGGTTCGCAGGTCGGCATGACGGCTCAGGTCTACACGCCGGCAGAATTCGCAGAGTTGCAAGACACGCTGCCGGCTCTGTACCAGGCCTGCAAGCAAGGAAGGGTGATTTTCGATGCCTGATTTCGTGGCGGAAGGCGCTCGCTGGTTTCGACAGGCGGAGCAGGACCTTGAGGACGCGGGTTTCAACCGGGGAGGCGGACGCTACAACGTTGCCTGTTTCCTGAGCCAGCAGGCTGCGGAGAAGGCGGTGAAAGCCTACCTGTACCGGCGGGGAGCGGAAGACGTGTGGGGCAACTCCCTGATCGACCTGTGCGAAGACGCCAAGATCTTCGAGATGTTCTTCGACACCATCAAGGCGGACGCGCGTCAGCTGGACAAGTACTACGACATCACCAGGTATCCGGAATACCTTCCCAGCGGGATACCGTCGGAGGCGTTCGATGACGTGGACGCGGAACGGGCGATGGAGCTGGCGGGGATCGTGCTGGAGTTCGTGTCCTCGCGCGTTAACTGACCGGACCGCGCGCGACCGACTGCGCGCGCTCCCGCGTACCCAATTTGACCGAAACCGTCATTGCGAGCGCAGCGCGGCAATCTCGTTGGGGCAAGGAACGCTACTTCGGGAACGAGATCGCCACGTCGCTTCGCTCCTCGCGATGACAAGGTGGACGCGTGTGAAACTGCGCGCTGTAGCGGCCCATCCTAGCCTCCGAAGATTTCCGCGAGGCGCTGCTGCCGGAAGGCGAAAATTCGCCTGAGGTCGCGGCGAACCAACAGGCGGTCGGCCAGCCATCCGCCGAACATGGCGTATTGCACGTGATCGCCGACAAGGGTGCCGCCTTCGTGGGGCGTGAAAGTGTGCTCGTGGATCCAGGTACGATACGGCCCGCGTACTTGCTCGTCGACGAAACGGTGGGGCGGGTCCCAGGCCGTGATGCGGCTGCGCCATTTCAAGCGCAGGCCGTGCAGGCGCAGGCGGTAGTCGATTTCCGCACCCGAGCGCATGGTGATCGGAGCCGGAGTGACGACCTCAAAGCGCAGCCAGGGCGGGGTCAATCGTTCCAGGTTGAAGGCGTCGGCGTAGAAATCGAACACGTCCTCGGGTTGCCGGGGTAGCCAATGCTCCATAGCCAGGATAAACGCCGACATCAGCGGTTACGTCCCAGCCCGTAGAGCCGGATAGCCCGCTCGGCGGCCCTTTCCAGCAGTTCCGAGCCGCGGAGGAGACTGGAATCAAGGTCCGCCGGTTCCTCCGCTATGGGCAGGATGGCGTCGATTCCGTGGTCGTAAAGGGTTTCGTAACCTGGTCCCAAGCTGCCGGCCATCAGCACGGTGGGGACGCCAAATTGACGAGCGCGGCGGGCGATACCCACCGGAGCCTTGTCGAACGCCGTGGAGCGATCAGCCCGCCCCTCTCCGGTGATAACGAAGTCGGCTCCCGGCGCGTGACGGTCGAAATCGAGCACGTCGCAGACCATGTCGATGCCCGAGCGCAATTCGGCGCCGGCGAATGCGATCAGGCCCGCGCCCAAGCCGCCGGCCGCGCCGGAGCCGGGGGTGTGCAGCACGTCCAGGCCCAGGTCAGACCGGACCACGCGCGCATAATTCGCCAAACAGCCGTCCAATTCGGACACCATTTCGGGGGTGGCTCCTTTCTGCGGCCCGAAGATCGCGGACGCGCCCGTTTCGCCGCACAGGGGGTTGGTCACGTCGGTGGCTCCGATGATGGTGGTTTCGGACAACGCGGGGTGCAACGCGGCGACGTCCACGTGAACCAGGCTGACCAAAGCGGCCCCGCCTGGTGGCAACTGATCACCACTCGCATCCAGGAACCGAGCGCCCAGTGCGGACGCCATGCCGGTCCCGCCGTCGTTGGTTGCGCTGCCACCTAGCCCGACGATGATGCGCCGGTAGCCGTCGTCCAGCGCGGCGCGGATCAGTTCTCCGGTGCCGTAGGTGGTGGCGCGGCGCGGGTCGCGCCGGTCGTCGGGGATCAGGGCCAGTCCCGACGCCAGAGCCATCTCGATTACAGCGGTTACGCCGTCGCCCATAACACCCCAGCGGGCAACCATCGGATCGCCTAAAGGACCGGTCACCGTGGCCTCACGATAGCTGCCGCCGGTGGTGTCGATGAGCGCGGCCAATGTCCCATCCCCGCCGTCGGCCACGGGGATGAGGACGGTTTCGGCGTCGGGCGCGGCGCGGAGGACACCCCGCTGAATGGCCAGCGCAGCTTCCCGCGCACCGATGCTGTGCTTGAATGCCTGTGGAGAGATAACTATTCGTAGCGCCATGCTTGGATTATCTCACGCGTACCCGGTTTGCGGCGGGGAAACGTCAGAATCAGGATTTTCAAGATTCAGGGATTATCAGGATTGGAACCGTTTTGTGACGGAGAGCTTTCCAATCCTGCCCAATCATAAAATCCCGTAAATCCTGCTGCTGACGATTCACGAAACCGGGCGCGTGCGGCGGTGGTTGCTCACACGCTGAATAGGCACCGGCGGCAGGTTATGTTACCATTCGCGGGCGGTCGCCGAGGGTGGCCTGAGATTGCCCCGGAGGGCGTGGGATGCCGACGAAAGAAGAGTTGAAGGACCGGGCATTCGCTGAGATCGATTCCCGCGCCGAGGAACTGATCACGCTGTCCAAGCAGATCCTGGCCAACCCCGAGCCGGGATTCCGGGAATTCAAGACCGCCGCGCTGGTCGGCGAGCAGTTCGCAGCGATGGGAGTGCCCTTCCGGTCCGGCCTGGGAATGACGGGCCTGCGCGGAGAAATCATCGGCGGCAGCGAGGGGCCGAGCATGGCGATTATGGGCGAGCTGGACAGCCTGATCGTCAACGAGCACCCGCACGCGAACGGGGACACGGGCGCGGCCCACGCCTGCGGGCATCACTGCCAGATCGCCATGATGCTGGGAGTGACCAGGGCCCTGATGCGGGACGACGTCCTGCCACACCTCAGCGGGCGCATTTTGTCCATGGCGGTACCGGCGGAGGAATACATCGAGATCGAATACCGGGCCCAGTTGCGCCGGGATGGCAAGATCGAATTCCTGGGCGGCAAACCGGAGTTCATCAAGCTGGGTGAGTTCGACGACGTACACCTGGCCATGATGATGCACACTACCAGCGCGCCCAGCGAGAAGCAGTTGTGCCTCACGGGCACCAACAACGGCACCGTTGCCAAGAGGATACAGTTCGTGGGTAAGGGAGCCCACGCCGGCGGTTCGCCGCACCTGGGGATCAACGCGCTGAACGCGGCGACGCTGGCGATGTCGGCGATCCACTTCAACCGCGAGACCTTCGTGGACACCGACACGGTTCGCGTGCACCCCATCATCACCAAGGGGGGCGAAGCAGTGAGCGCGGTGCCGGCGGACGTGCGGATGGAGACCTTCGTCAGGGGCAAGACCCTGGACGCCATCATGGACGCCAATCGCAAGGTCGACCGCGCCCTGCGGGCGGGGGCCATGGCGATGGGCGCCACGGTGACCATTCAGACCATCCCCGGATACATGCCCATGCTGCAGGACGACCGCATGCAGGCCATATTCCGCGCCAACGCCGAAAAGCTGGTGGGCGTCGAGAATATTGGTCGCACGGAGCACCGGACCGGCAGCACCGACATGGGCGACGTAAGCGCCATTATGCCCGTGCTGCATCCCTACGTGGGCGGTGCCACGGGGATCGGCCACGGCGCGGACTACGTGATCCAGGACTACCAGATGGCCGTGGTGACCGGAGCGAAAGCCATGGCGTCCACGGTCATCGACCTGATGGCTGACGGGGCCAAGGAGGCCAACTTGGTGGTCGCAAACCACCGGCCCGATATGACATCACGGGAATACCTGAAATTCATGCGGGGACTGGCGGCCGAGGAAACCTACACGGAGAAATAACCCCCGCGACCCATTCTGCGGGACCTCCCTCCGGTACAACCAGAATCCACTGCCCGAACCTCCCCTCCCGCACACGGAACGGACTGCATGGCCACGCGCGAAGAACTGAAGCAGGCGGCATGCGCCGCGATCGACCGGCACAGCGATGACCTGATCGCGGTGGCCAAAGACATCCTGGAACACCCCGAGCCGGGATACAGCGAATACCGGACAGCCCGGGTCGTTGCAGAGCAGTTCGCCAAGCTTGGCGTGCAGTTCCGCGCCAACCTGGCGTTGACCGGCCTCAAGGGGAACCTGAAAGGCGGCGCCGGAACCGGTCCGCGCGTGGCAATCATCGGAGAACTGGACAGCCTGATCGTGGACGGCCATCCTCACGCCGCCGACACCACCAACGCGGCCCACGCCTGCGGGCACAACTGTCAGATCGGAATGATGCTGGGAGCGGTGATCGGGCTGTCGACGCCGGAAGTGTTGCCCGAACTGAACGGGGAGATTGTGCCCTTTGCGGTGCCGGCCGAAGAGTTCATCGAGGTCGCGCGGCGTCTGGACCTGCGGGAGCAAGGGAAGATCGAGTTCATGGGCGGCAAGCAGGAGTTGATCCGCCTGGGTGAGTTCGACGACATTGACATCGCGATGATGTGCCACACCGCCAGCGACATGGGTTCGCACTCCTTCGCCTTGGGCGGCACGAGCAACGGGCACGTGGTCAAGTACGTGCAGTTCATGGGCCGCGCCGCCCACGCGGGGTCATCGCCGC
This sequence comes from Dehalococcoidia bacterium, assembly GCA_965203985.1. GTDB lineage: Bacteria > Chloroflexota > Dehalococcoidia > Lucifugimonadales > UBA3495 > Bin87. Next base: position 202,607 of record CBDBDS010000003.1, on the reverse strand, counting down.
ACCTGGGCATCAACGCGCTGAACGCGGCCAACTTCGCGCTACAGGCGGTGAACGCCAACCGGGAGCTCTACCGGGACCCGGATACCGTGCGGATCCACGGCATCATGACGCACGGCGGGCAGGCGGTAAACTCGGTGCCGTCGGACGTGCGGCTGGAATGGCGGGTGCGGGCGGGCACTCCCGAAGCGGTGGTGCGTTACTCGGACATCGTGGATCGCTGCTTCCGGTCGGGCGCGTTGGCGGTGGGTGCATCGGTGTCGATCACCAACATACCGGGTTATTTGCCCATGAGGCACGACCAGAACCTGATGGACGTATTCAGCGCGAACGCGAAGGGATTGCTACAGGAGAGCCGCGTTCTCATTATGCCGCCCTCGCGTAACCGGGGCGGGTCTACGGACATGGGTGACCTGAGCCACATAATTCCGGCGATCCACCCCTATACCGCCGGCGCACAAGGAGCGGGTCACAGCTCCGAATATCTGGTCAAGGATTACCACCAAGCGGTGGTGAATCCCGCAAAGATCATGGCGATGTCGGTGATCGACCTGCTGGCGGATAACGCCGAAGGGGGGAAGCGGGTTACAACCTCGTTCCGCCCGGCGATGTCCAAGGGGTCGTACCTGAACTTCCAGCGCCAGCGTGCGGAAGTAATCGGATTCGACGGCGCCGCTACCTGATCAAGGGCACGGCTACAGTCCAGCGGCGCGTGCCCCGACCATGAAGCCGCCGGCAACGAGGGGCACCGTGAGGTTGTCGTCCACCGGGAGCGGCGCGAATTCCACGGCGGCCGCTACGATGGCGGTAATCGCCACAGCCCACGACCAGACCCCGAATCCTGCGGCTACCAGGATTGCCCAAACTGCCATCGAGGCAGCGATGAAAGCGAGGCTGCCCAGGGGCGACTTGCCCCAAAGGCGCGGGCCGGGGCAGTGCGGCCCGACTAACGCGCCCACTGGATCCCCGACGGCGACGAACATCAATACGGGCAGGGCCACGTCCATGCCGAAGAAATAGAACGCGAAGAAAACCGCGATCAGCAGATAGGTGGCGCCGGTTATGTCGGTGGTCTCGGTTGGTTTCAGGATTGACCTGAAGATCCCCAGGTAGACTCGGTTGAACATTCCCGCACGCTGGCGACCGACGTCCACCGCCAGCGAGAGCAGCGCGCCGCCGCCGACCAGGGTCATGTAGGCGGGCTCAGGCATGACGAGGGCCAAAAGCGTGGTGCAGCTGGCGGCGACCAGATGGAAAACGCGCCGGCCTACCGGAATGGCGTCCCTACCGGCGGATTGGCTCATGCGAGGCACCACTGGGAGGTTGCTGACGCTGCGGGTCGCGCCTCCCGGCTCATGCGAAAAATACGGTCAGAGCCCGGTTGGCGGCACACGCCAACAACGATCAAAAGTCGATGATGACGGTGTCGCCGGCGCCCCAACGGAAAGAACGGAACTCGGTGCCCCTGGGAGCTTCGAACACCAACCACCCGTCCAGGCCGGTTCCCCGGGGGAGTTGCTGGGCACGCTGGACCAACTTGACCTGGCCGTCAGGCTGCTGCTCCTCGTATACGGCGTTCCAGAGGAACCTGACGCATTCCGTGGGGGTCTCGGGATTCACCGGGACGTTGCAGCGGTCGGACGGTTTTTCAGGGACTTCCGCATCCTGCGCCAGGGCGCCTACGTTGACTGGAGCGTACTTGCCCTGGAAGAAATCGCGCAACTGCGCCGAATCGCGGTCGATGTTGACAATGGCGCTGGTGGCGGTGTGGTTTTCGACCCTGACTCGCAGGAGAACCAGCTCGTTTTCGTCGGACTGCGGCGACAGCTTGTAGAGCGGCTCGCCAACCGCGCCCTGGGCAGGATAGCGGGTCGAGGTAGTCCAGCGCAGTTCATCGGTGCGCTGCAAATCGGCGACGCTGACGTGGAGGATCCGGCCCTTGTAATACCTGCCGATGTTGGGCGACTGCGAGGAGCAGGCCAAGCTGGCCGCCAGTACCAACAACGCCAAGAGGAAAACCGGCGCAGCCCGCCGGACCAAATCGAGACGGCGCAGCCTAATCATTGCCCGTTCCGGTCAAAGTAGGCAGTTGGCGCAGGTCACCGATGAGTTCGGTGAGCACGGACAACAGGCGGTCAACCTCGGCGTCGGTGTTGTGCTTGCCGAGGGTAACGCGGAGGGAGCCGCGGGCGGTATCGGCGGTCTTGCCCAGCGCGAGGAGGACGTGCGAGGGTTCCAGCGAGCCGCTGCTACAGGCGCTGCCGCTGCTGGCGGCGATGCCCTGGAGGTCCAGACCCAGGAGGATGGATTCGCCCTCGACGCCGTCGAAGGAAAAGTTGACGTTATTGGGCAGCCGGTCGGTGGGATGCCCGTTGAGGACGGCATCGGGAATCAGTTGCCGGACCTCAGCGATGATGCGGTCGCGCAGGGCGGCGCACTGGGCGCCAACCGCGTCGCGCTGGCTGTCGGCCAGTTCCAACGCCACGGACAGGCCAATGATGCCGGCCACGTTTTCGGTACCGGAACGGCGCTCGCGCTCCTGGCCGCCGCCGGTGATCAAGGGAAGGTAGGGGACACCCCGGCGCAAAAAGAGGACACCCACCCCTTTGGGCCCGTAGAACTTGTGGCCGGACAGGCTCATCATGTCCACGCCGAGGCGACGCACGTCGAGGTCCAGGAAACCCGCCGCTTGCACGGCGTCCGTGTGCATGACGATGGTACGGCTAAGAGCTTGGGCGCGGTCCTTGACTGCGACCGATATTTCGGGGATGGGGTTGATGGTGCCGATCTCGTTGTTGGCATACATTATGGAAACGAGAGCGGTCTCCGGGGTGATGGCGTTGGCGACCTGCTGGGGATCCACGCGGCCGTAGTCGTCGACGGGCAGGTAGGTAACCTCCCAGCCGCGGTTTTCCAGCATCTGGCACGCGTGGAGGACGGCGTGGTGCTCGGCGGCGGCAGTGATGACGTGGCGGCCGGTCTCCTCCAGGGCGTAGGCGGCGCCGCGGATGGCCGCGTTGTCGGATTCGGTGCCGCCACTGGTGAAGACTACCTCGCGGTTGCGGCAGTTGAGCACCCGGGCGACGCGCTCGCGGGCGGCGTCCAGGGCATAGCGCGCCTCCTGCCCGACGGTGTGGACGCTGGAGGCGTTGCCGTAAAGCTGCGTGAAGTAGGGCAGCATCGCCTCCAGGACGCGTTCGTCCATGGGCGTGGTACCGGCGTGGTCGAAGTAGATGTGGTTTTGGGTCGTCATGACGCGTCGTGTTGAATCAAATTTTAGCATAGGGGCCGCCGGCATCCGCCTGCGGCCCGACAGCGGCAAACCATCACAGCGCCGTCAGGGTAGCCACTTGTACCACAACAAAGCGCCGTAAGCGATAGTCACCAGCAATCCGATTACGATTGATGTGGTCTGCTCCAAGCGTCGGCTGACCGCGTCGCGGAACACCACGCCATATCCCTCGTAGAAGACTGCGCCATCGTGGTCTTGATATTGCTGCTCTTCCAATATGTCGCCGGCCCGGTCGCGGTGCAGGTCCCATACGTTGATAATCAGGAATACGATAACGGCGGAGAACAGCACCACCAACATCTCGACCAGGAAGCCGATCCAGCCTGTTACGCCGGGACGCGAGGCCATCCCGATGAACACGGTAATGCCGCCGAATATGATCAGCGCAAACAACTCACCGAACTCGATGCCCTGTTGCCGGGAATGGGCAATGACGTTGAGCTGGGTTTCGGCCTCGGCGAGTTGGACCTGATCGTCAGGGTTGGGATTGGATGCCTCGGCCCGGTCCAAGCAATCCTTGGTGTCCTGGTAAGCGGTTTTCAGTTGTTCGGGCGTCACCGCCTTGTCAATGCTGATGACGTGCATTCGGGCGGCTTGGTGGATTACGTCGCGGCGGGCCAGCAGGTCCACGTTCTGGAACAGGGTGTAGAGGCGGTTATCCTCTTCCTGGGTTTGTGTAGATAGCCGGGCTACCCGGAACGAGCGCAACAGCGTGAACACGGTGGCGGACAGGCCCAGGGCGCCGAAGTAGGTTTCTCCGGGCCACTGCCATTCACCGAAGGGCAGGTACTGCAGCACATCGTCCCGCAGATAGACGAAGGCGCCGCAGGTCCACAGGGCCAGCAGCAGCGCCTTGAAGCCGAACCTGACCTCCGCCTCAGAGTTAATCAGCAGGTTGACGATTACTATTCCTATGATCCCGATGATGAGATAATCCAAGTTCTCCGGCTGAGTCTGGGTGAGTAAGAAGAGCCACGCCAGGCTGAATACGGGAGCCGCAAAGGCCAGCGCATTGACGCCCGCGTGATGGGCGATAAGGTTGGCTTTGCGCCAGGCCGCGTTGGCGATGCCGCTGGCTGCGCCACCCACAACGATCGCGATGAAGAGCGACCGGGAATCCATCACTTCGCCGCTGCTGATTCCGACAAAGGTGTTCAAAAGGCCGGAGACGGCGCTGGCGATAAGGAGGGCAACCAGGAGCCCCAAGAAGTCCAAGTCGCCTTGATCCGGGGCCTCGTCATGGTCCGACTCATCGCCCGAGGTTACTGGCCGGCCCGCATCCGAAATTTCATGCGCCAGGTCGGTTCCCCAGCGGAATCCGAAGGCGTTGCAGGCGGTGGCGATTGCGCCCAGCGTGGCGAGGACGACACCGATGATGAGCTCGGCGAGACGACCGGTCTCGACGTTCTGGAAGCCGCCGGCCTGCCCGACAATGATGAAGACGAAACCCAGCAAGCCAAATGCGATCAATAACAATATTTCAGGGGAGAGCCGGTGGTATCGCTCTTCGTGTTTGTACAATCGGTCGTGAATTATGACGATGAAAATGGGCCAGGTACCGAACATGATGGCGCTGATGGATACGTCCACAAAGCGTGTCGACCAGGCCAGAAAGGCGAAGTTGAAGTTGGCGGCGATGGAGAGGGCAATCCTGTGATCGATGGCGCGAACGGCGATGAGGCGGAGGATATTGGCGTTGAACAGCAGGGAATGGTACCGGTAGGCGATAAAGACCAGACAGCCGAGGACGACGCCGGCGCTCATGGCGGCGTTGAACAGGAAGGGAGTTTTTCCGCCCCCGCCCCAAGAGATGATCAGCGGCAGGGCCGAAAAGAGGGCAACGGCCAACAGCATGTAGGCGTTGGCGAGACGGTTCCCGATCAGGCGGTCCCTAGCGATGTTGGGTATCTGTATCAACGTACGGGGCGCGTTTCTCATCTGCAGGCCTCCCGGTTCAGCCGATCCATTTGTACCAGAGCAGCACCGCGTAGGCAGCTATTATCAGCAAGCCGATTACGACGGAGACGCCCTGCTCAAATCGGCGGCTTCTGGGGTCGCGAAAGATCACGCCGTAGCCCTCCGGCCCTTGCTGGGTAGTCAAGACCAGGTTGGCGCGGTCCCGATGCAAGTCCCACACGTTGACGATGAGAAAGATTATCACCGCCGGGAACAGCGCGCTGAATACCTCATACAGGAAGGCCGTCCATCCCGATACCTCAGGCCGGGACAACAGGGACAGCAGCACGGTGCTGCCGCCGAAGATGATGAGGGCAAATAGTTCGCCAAAGTCCACACCCTGCTGCCGGGAGTGTACCGTCATGTTGAGCTGGGTTTCGGCGTCGGCCAGCAGCCGGCGGTCGGCGACGGGCAGGTCCACGGCGACGGCCTGAACGAAGCACAGTTTGACCCGTGTGTAGGCACGTCGTAGTTCCTCGGCATTCCGGGACCCGTCGATAGCGCGAAGATGTTCGCTGGCCTCAGGGGCAATCAGGCCGCGGCGGGCCAGCAGTTCCAGGTTGCGGTGCAAGGCGAAGATGCGGTTGTCCTCGTCCTGGGTGCGCGGGGCGAGGCGGGCAACGCGGAAGGTGAGCAGCAGGATAAAGACGGTGGCCGAGAAGCCCAGGGCGCCGAGGTAGGTTTCCCGGGGCCAGAGCCAGCCGCCAAACGGAAGAAGATGCAAAAATTCGTCTCGGAGGTAGACGAATGCGCCGCAGGCCCAGAGGGCGAGGATCAGCGATTTGAAGCCAAACCGGACTTCTGCTTCGAAATTGATGAGGAGGTTGATAGTTATGACTGCTGCGGTCCCGATCACCAAATACTGCCATGCAGCCACATTAACGAACCCGAAAATCCACAACCACAGTAGGGAACATACTGGCGTCGCATATCCCAGAGCATTCACCCCGAGATTACTAGTAATCAGGTTAGCCTTTCGCCAGAACACGCTGGGCACTGAATTCAGGAAAAGTCCCCCCAAAACGGCTATCCCGACAGTTCCGACGAATACACTGCCATTTACTTGCTCACTGAAACCCCATCCGATACCGAAATTCAACGGAATGCATATAGCGTTCGCCACAAAGTTAACAGCCACTACGCAAAACACATCCGCACTGCCATCGCTTTCAGCCAGTTCACGGTCTACCAATATAGAACCTACGTCCCGGCTCCATTTGAAAGCGTAAGCAGCGCAGGCCGCGGCCACAGTAGCCGAGACTGACAATAACAGTCCCCAGAGAATCGACCACCCTGGTAACCCGCCCAGGCCCCAGAAAACCCCGGTCTGGGCGAATACTACAAAACCAATGCCGGCAAAACCGACCGACATCAGCAACAAGGTTGTAAACGTGACCTGTCGGTATATTCCTTCTTCTTTACGGAAAAGATACACCGTCAGCCAGATCACTCCTACGTGATACAGTTCGTAAATTACCGCAGCAACCGAAATGTCAACGTACCGTGCCGAGAGTGAGAACAACGCCAGCTCGAAATTGTTAAACACCATTGGTATAAAAGACCAGCACAATATACGTCGCCTCAGCACATCGCGAACCTCCGAATTTCGAATCAGACGGCGATGCCAAAACCAAAGGAAGAGACCATAGCCAGCGGTCAACCCGAGCCGCCAACCGGCATTGAACAAAAAGGGACTACCCACTCCACCAGCGGCTGCGATTATCAGCGGTATCGTGGAATAAATCCCAACCGCCGCCACCATATAACTGAGAGCGGCACGGTCTCCCGTACCTTCCAATCTGAGGAAGGTAACAGCTTTAGATATGGGAGCCGTGGCACGATGTTGCGCGCTATCCGACATGACAGTCTTGAACTTTGCCCGGTCAAGCGCGCCATGGGGGGTCGTTGATCGTGCGCTAACGTTCCCCGCGCAGCCGGAGCAGCTCGGCTTGTAGTTCCCGCACTCGGGATTCCGCGGCTTCAGCCCGGGCAGTCTGTGATTGGAAGGTTGGAATGTGCTCTCCGGTAGCGGGATCATGCCAACCCAGATAGCCGCCATCCACCCTCAGGATCAAGTCCAGCGCCGCACTGTAACCCTGGAACACGCCGGGCCGGATCTCGCGCGCCTCTACTTCCTCATACTTCCCATCCACCAGCCGGTGACCTCGCAGCGTGAACCCGTAGAATCGCCCTTCACTGTCGAACAGCCAGTATTCAGATACGCCCAGCCGCTCGTAGTAATCCTTCTTCGGTCCCAGATCGTCGTTGGCAGTGCGTTGAGAGGCCACCTCCAGGATGAAGTCCGGCGGCTTGGCCTGCTCAGACACGACGTAGCCGTTGCGGGCTTCGTAGGCGGCGGGGTCGACGTCAAAGGCCACCAGCAGGTCGGGGTAGCGGCAGTAGTTGGGGTCGTAGTCTGGCCCCAGGATGACGTAGCGTTCGCCGGTGACCAGGGTGGTGTCGTGGTTGCCCAGGTATTGAGAAAGGTGGTGGGTCTGGCCGGGTTCGTGCAGATGCTTTACGGAGGTCATATCGTCGGGATGACGCTGCGGGATGTCGGGCAGGGGGAAGGGTTCGGCCGGGGCGGATGCCGCAGGCGGGTTGGCGGGTCGTGTAGTGGTCATGCTGAACCTCGACGGACGGGGCAAGCGAGGATACTGTACGGGGGCGATCATACCATTCTTGAAGCGCAGTGCTCTGACGGCAACGGGCATTGCCGCCGTTGGGGCCGTCAATTATATTGGGCCGCACTCGGATTGGCGCGCGGGAGGACGGCACGATGGCTTTTGCAGAGATAAACGGGTATCGGATGCACTACGAGGTGTTTGGTGATGAGTCAGCGCCGGCGCTGGCCCTGATACACGGAGGATTGGGCGGCGGGGATGGGGCCAAGGACACGATCAACCGGCAGGCTGCCGCGCTGTCCGAGAGGTTTCGTTGCGTGTTCTATGACCGGCGGGCGTGCGGCGAGTCCGACACGCCGGCGGACGGGTACGATATGGCTAGCTGCGCCCGGGACCTGCGGGGTCTGTTGGGACACCTGAACATCAGCAAGGCCCACATCCTCGGATCGTCGGCTGGAGGGCCGATTGCGACGCAGTTTGCGCTGGACTATCCGGAACTGACCGACGCGCTGATCCTCATCAACACCATGAGTTATTCAGAGGAGGACCAGCGGGAAATCCGTCGGCAGGAATTGCACCGGTTGAAGGAACGCATCGCGTCGGTGGGTCGTTCTGCGGCCGTGGAGCAGGCGATAGCGGAGCGGTTCCCCCAGATGATGACCGATGATCCGGAGCGATTCGCGCGGATCGCGGCGGAGAACCTGGCCCGCATCGACGGCATTGCTGCAACGCAGCAAGCGTACCTGGACATTGGCGATTCGCTGGAGTCGCGGTTGTCGGAGCTGAAGATGCCGACGCTGGTAGTCCATGGGGACGCGGACAGCCGGATACCCGTGGAATGCGGCCGCAGCCTGGCATCGGGGATAGCCGGCGCCGAGTTGCACGTGATCGCCGGAGCGGAGCACGGGCTGATGACGAATGAAGCCGCCGGCGAAACGCAGCGGATCATTCTGTACTTCCTGGGGCGTACGGCGGCAGAGCGGGAGGAGACGGTGAAGGCCCGGTGAGCGATTACGAGTGGGACGAACAGAAGCGACAGGAGAACGCGGAGAAGCACGATGTCGACTTTACCGCGATTTACGACTTTGAATGGGACACTGCTCTGCAACGGTCGAATACTATCCACGGCGAACTGCGCTGGGTAGATACCAGTTACATCGGCGTACGGCTTTATACTGTGGTCTACACTTGGCGTGGCAGCAGAAAGCGCATCATCAGTCTGCGCAAAGCCAGCCCCCGGGAGATGCGAGAATATGCCCAAGCTTAAACCAGGCACCATCTGGCCTACACCCGAAGAGGAAGCCGCTATTATGGCCGGCATCGCCGCCGACCCTGATAACCCGGAGCTGGACGAAGAGTTCTGGGCTGAAGCCAAGCCGACCCATGAACTCTACCCGGACGGCATTGACAAGCCACCGTACATCCCGAAAGAATGGCGGGAACGGCTGTCCAGGGAGTACAAACAATACAAAAGGGGGAAAGGTATGCACACCGTTGGGATTGACCATATCGCCATGCCCACCGCCGACGCCGAACGGCTGATGGCGTTCTACAAGAAGCTGGGCTTCGACATCAACGATGAAGAGGAATGGCGTGCCGGCACGGCCAACATCTTCTCCATCCAGGTGGGCGACTCGAAGATCAACGTGCACCCGGAAGGGTATCTGGCAGATTACCGGGGGCCGACCGCCGTACCCGGCTGCACCGACATCTGCTTCGTATGGGACGGCTCGGCGGAAGAATGCCAGAAGATGCTGGCAGACGCGGGAGTGGAAGTAATCCGAGGGCCCGGCCCGCGCAAGGGCGCCCGGCTGCGTGGCTCCCTGCCGGCGGTGAGCCTGTACGCGCGAGACCCGGACAACAACTTGCTGGAGTGGATGATCTATCAGTAGGGGCGACTCTGGATTCCGGCTTTCGCCGGAATGACAGTAACGGCGCTGGGATGACGGTACTAGCGCAGGAGGCAGATCATGACGCGAATGTTGGGCAAGCACGCTTTGGCGCAGATGCTGGTGGCGGAGGGGGTCGAGTACATATTCGGGAACCCGGGCACCAGCGAGACGCCGTTCCTAGACGGCCTGCAGGACTTCCCGCAGCTGCAGTACATCCAGGCATTGCAGGAAGGGACGGCGGTAGGGATGGCCGACGGCTACGCGCGGGCCACGGGCAAGCCGGCGTTCGCGAACATCCACATCGCCGGGGGATTGGCCAACGGGATCAGTGGTTTGTACAACGCGTTCCGCGGCGGCACACCACTGGTGCTGACGGCGGGGAACTCGGACACACGAATGCTGATCAGCGAGCCGGTGCTGTCGGGCGACCTGGTGGAGATGACAGAGCAGTACACCAAGTGGAGCGTCGAGATCCGACACGCCTCGGATATTCCGGTGGCGATCCGGCGGGCGTTCAAGGAAGCGAAGACGCCGCCCACCGGGCCGGTGTTCGTGTCCTTCCCGTGGGACACCCTGGACGAAGAGGTCGATTTCGAGCCGGTGGCTTCATCGGAAGGATACTTCCGGATCCGGCCCGACGCAGCGGCGGTTGACCGGGCTACGGAATTGCTGGCCGGAGCGGAAAACCCGGTGATAGTCGTCGGTGACCGAGTGGCGCAGTCGAACGCCGTGGAGCAGGTGGTTCGGGTCGCCGAGCAGACCGGAGCGCGGGTAGTCGCCACGTCGTACTCGGAGGTGAACTTCCCTACCTCGCACCCGCAGTGGGGCGGGATGCTGAATCTGAACAGCCCCGCCACGGCACGGCAGTTCCAGAACGCCGACGTGGTGATGGCGGTGGGAACGGACGTGTTCGCGTCGTTCCTGTACGTGGACGTGCCGTTTTTGAACCCCGATACCAAGCTGATTCACCTGGACAGCAATTACTGGGAGATCGAAAAGAGCTACCCAACCGAGGTTGGCATCATGGCCGACCCGGCAGCGGGCATGGCTGACCTGGAGGTATCGCTGGAATCGAACATGAGCGGCGGGCAGCGTGAGGCAGCGGCTACGCGGGCGGCCACCCTGGCGGCGGCGCGGGAACGGGACGCGGAGCGATACAAGGAACGGATCGCGGCGACCTGGGACAACTCGCCTATGCCGGTGGAGCGCATGATGCACGAACTGGCGGACGCGGTGCCGCCGAACACCATCATTGCCGACGAAGCGGTGACCTCGCGGCCGGCGGTGAACCGGGCCTTCGACTTTGAGAAGCCCGGCGACATTTACGGCATCCGGGGAGGAGCGCTGGGCTGGGCGATGCCAGGGGCGCTGGGGGTAAAGCTGGCGCATCCGGACCGGCCGGTGCTGGCGGTGGTGGGAGACGGAGCGTCGATGTACACGGTGCAAGCGCTCTGGACTGCCAGCCGGTACAACATCCCGGTGGTCTACGCCATCTGCAACAACCAGGCGTACCGCATCCTCAAGGTCAACATGGAGGTCTACCTGCGGGACATGCTGGACGACACGGACCGGGCCAGCGATTACGTGGGCATGGACTTCGCGAACCGGCTGGATCTGGCAATGATGGCGCAGGCGATGGGCGTCCACGGCGAGCGGGTCGACGATCCGACGGAAATCGGGCCGGCGATCAAGCGGGCATTCGAGAGCGGGAAGCCGGCGTTGCTGGATATTACGATCAGCGGGGCGCTGTAGACGACGCTCCACCGCAAGAGGCAGAAAAGCAGGGCGGGTCCGCGGACCCGCCCTTCAAATTCCCAGGCGGCTGCGGTAGCTGGTGTCAGGACTCGGGGCGCTCGGCCATCGCCAGCACCTCGGCCCATTCCTCCGCCGTGACGGGCTGGATGGAGAGGCGTTGGCCGCGCTTGATGACCTGCATGTCGGCCAGGGCCGGGTTGGCCTTGAGCTCGTTGAGGCTGACGAAACGGGGCAGGCGCGTTTCGGCCTTGATGTCAACCATCAGCCAGGTTGGGTTGGCCGGGTCGGACTTGGGATCGTAGTAACGGGAGTTGGGGTCCCAGGCGGTGTCGTCGGGGTAGGCTTCACCGACGATACGCGCGGTGCCAATTACGCCCGGTGGTTTGGCGTTGCTGTGGTAGAAAAGGACGTAGTCGCCGACGCGCATGTCGTCGCGCATGAAGTTGCGCGCCTGATAATTGCGGACGCCATCCCACTCGGCCGTCTGGTTCTCCTCGGCCACGAGGTCGTCGTAGGAAAAGGAAGAAGGTTCGGACTTGAACAGCCAATAGCGGGGTTCGGGCATTGCGAGCTCCGTTTTACATCGATAGACAGGATGTTCAGGATTTGGACTACACGGCGTCCGTTCCATGCTCCCCGGTGCGGATCCGGATCGCGTCGCCGACGGGATAGATGAAAATCTTGCCGTCGCCAGGGGCGCCGGTGATGGCGTTGGTGCGGATAACGTCCACCGCTTTGCCGGTGTCCTCGTCGTTGACCACGACCTCCACCTTCACCTTGGGCAACATGTCGATGCGGTAGGTCCCGAGACCGCGGGCCGCGGTCACTTCAACACCGCCCTGGTTGCCCCGGCCTGAAACCTGGCTTGCCGTGAGGCCCACTATGCCGGCTTCGCTGAGGGCATCCTTGACGACGTCGAGACGTTCCGGTCGGAAAATAGCTTCGATTTTATTCATTGGGTTTGCACCTCGCTGGACTCAATTGTAATCGTTATGTCGCCTTATGTGCATGTGGTTGACGAGTTCGCGCCCGGGCTCCCAAACAGTGCACTTCGCCGCAACCCAACAAGCCTGATCCGCCGGCTGTGGCAACGGAGCGCTGGCTACCGCCGAATTTGGATGCCGGCGGCTTCGCGATCGAAGCACCCCGAAATGAGGTCCTCGCGCTCCTGGCGCAAAACATCCTTCCGGACCCGAAGGCTGGGGGTTCGCGGCAGTTCATCGCGAATTTCGATGTAACGGGGCACTTTGAAGTAGGCCAAGCGGTCGGCGCACCAGTAGATAACGTCTTCGGGTTGGGGCGACGCGCCGGGCCGCGGCGTGATGTAGGCCTTGACCTCGTCTTCGCCGAGCTCTGAAGGGACGGCGATGATGGCGCAGTCCAGGACATGCTCGTGGCTCTTGATTACGTCCTCGACTTCCTGGGAGGAGATGTTCTCGCCACGGCGACGGATGACGTCCTTCTTGCGGTCGACGAAGTACAGGTAGTTGTCGTCGTCGAGCCAACCGAGGTCTCCGGTGAATAACCAGCCGTCGCGCAAGGAGGCGCCGGTCTCAGCGTCGTTGCGCCAATAGCCGGCCATGGTCGCGGGGTTTTGGATGGTGATCTCGCCGGGCTGGCCGTTCGGAACCGGGGCGCCGGCATCATCGACGATACGCACGGTGTTTTCAAAGGCGGCGTCCGGATGCTTGCGAGGCTGGCCGGAGGAGTTAGGGCGGCGTTCGCCTCGAATGGCCTCGATGGTGCCATAGCAGGTTTCGGTCATGCCGAAGCCGACGATGATGTCGGTGCCGAAGCGCTGCTCGAACTCCGAGAGGAACTCGGGCGAAAAGGCCGGGGAGCCGTAGAAGAGGCGAACGGTGTTGTCGGCGTCGTCGGGCTGCGGATCGTTCTTGGCCAGGACCGGCATCATCATGCCGATGAAATTGACCACCGTGGCGTCAGCTTCGCGCACCTGGTCCCAGAACCGCGAGGCGCTGAAACGATCCTGCACGATCAGGGTGGCGCCGGACGCGAGGGTGCCCATGGTGCTGTAGTACTGGGCGTTGGCGTGGAAGTAGGGCAGGCAGGTGAAAAAGCGGTCGTCGGGGGTGGCCTGGGTCCAGAGGGCGAAACCCTGACCGGCGGACACGTACATCTGGTGGGTCACCTGGACGCCCTTGGGATTGCCCGTAGTGCCCGAAGTGTACTGGAGCATCGAGATGTCGGTGGGAGCGACGGGCGGAAGCTCGGCGATCTCGGCTGAGGCGCCCAGTAGCTCGGAGTAAGCCGTCCAGCCGGCGGGTGCGGCAGCATCACCCACGAAAAGGCGATGGCGGACGCAAGGAGCGATGTCAGCGGCCTGGGTTGCTACATCGAGCAGGCTTTGGTGGGCGACGAGGGCTGAGGCTTCCGCATTGTTCAGGATGAAGGCCATCTCATCGCGCCGGTAGGCCGTGTTGATAGTGACGGCGATGCCGCCGATGAGCGCGAGACCGAACCAAGTGTACAGAACCTCGGGAACGTTCGGAAGGAACAGACAAACGCGATCACCGTGGCCGATGCCCAAGTCGCGGAACATGGTGGCCGCGGAGCGGCAGCGACGATAGAAGTCGGCATAGGTGATCTGCTGCCCCGCGATTTCAACGAAAATCTTGTCCGGGTTGGACCGCACCACGATATCAAGGAATTCGCCGAGCGACTTTTCCCACGAATGGCGATCGGGAAGAGGATCCAGACCAAGGATGCTACTCATAAGTAAACTCGGGGTCTGACGGCCACGAACCGGCGGCCGGCGACGGATTGCGTGAGCGCCACGCTATCACGCGAGTTGGGGACGGTCAAGCGACCCATCCACCGCGCATGCGGGCGGCGGCGGCGCAACTGGCGCAGCTTCACGAGGAGGCTGCCAGAAACGCGTTGGGTCGCGTCGGTTTGGCGAGCGCCGAAACATGTAAACCGGTGGTCAGATAGGCGACCGTGCTAAAATTGCGGTGCAGTCAACGGAACGGGTGATTGCAAACCGTACACAACGGGTGCACAAATTGCAGCTAACCGGCAGAGGCGTTTGGATCGCCTTGACCTCCGCGATATTCTGGGCAGCGTCGTTGGCAGCGATGCTAGCCGGCGGCTATGTGGTCGCCGTTGGGACCCCTTGTCTCTGCGCCGACGTCAACGGTTTCATGCTGGGCGGCGGGCTGGTGATAATCCTCGGCAGCGCGGCCATGCTGCTCTGGTCGCGCGAGTTGGCGCGCTTGGTAGTCGACAAACTGACCAGACTGGCAACTCAGCAAAAATAGCCAGTGCGGAAAGCATCCGGGCAGGGAGCGTCTCTGCATCACTCCCCATAGGCGACTTCGGGAGCTGTGGACGAGATAGGGGCGCCCCGCTTGGAGCGCCCCAAATTTAATCCGCGAATTGCCCGGGCACTGCCGACATCTTGATCCGGCCGGCTCCGGCCTAGAGTTGGCGCAGCTTGGGATCCAAGCGATCGCGCAACCAATCTCCGAACACGTTGAACGCGATCACCACCATGGTTATCGCGACGCCGGGGATGATGGATATCCACCACGCGGTGGCGACCTTGGCCCGGCCGTCAGCGACCATCTGACCCCAGGAAGGCGTGGGCGGTGGGATGCCGGCGCCGAGGAAGCTGAGCGATGCTTCAGTAAGGATGACCAAGCCGACGTGCAACGTCAACATGACCATGAAGGAATTGAAAACGTTGGGCATTATGTGAACGAACATGATTCGGGCGCCGGAGCAACCGTGGACGTGAGCCAGCGCGACAAAGTCGTTGTCTTTGAGTCCCAGCACCTCGCCTCGCGTGACCCGTGCGAACCTCGCCCAGAGAATCAGGGTTACGGCAAGGACCACTGTCAGCAGTCCTTGCCCCATGGTAACTGCTAACAATAAAGCGAACAGAATTGTCGGGAAGGCAAGGGTGGCGTCCACCGCCCTCATGATAAACGTATCCGTCTTACCGCCGGCGTAGCCTGACAGCAGGCCCAGGACGCCGCCGATAGCGCCACCGGCCAATAGGGCCGTGAACGCGACGATCAGGCTGACCCTTGCGCCGTAGATCAAGCGGCTGAGGATGTCCCGTCCCAGAATGTCAGTGCCCAACAGATATTTCGAAGTACCCTCAGCCTGCCAGGCCGGCGGCCGAAGCTTGTCGCGCAGGGACTGCTTGGTCGGCGAATGAGGGGCGATCAGCGGTGCGAATATGGCCGCGAATATCATCAGTGCGATGATGACCACGGGTACCCAAGGCAGCCGCTTGAGTTCATACCGCAGCCGCTCCTGCCGCTCGCCCGATACCTCCAGTATCTGCACGCTGGTATCTGCGCGGTCGTTGGCCATGTCGCTCCTAGTCGTACCGGATCCTGGGGTTCACGTAAGCGTATGTAATGTCGACCAGCAAATTTACTCCCAGGATGATCACGGCGTCCAACAGGATCACTGCCTGCAGCAGGGGGAAGTCGCGTTGGGCCACAGCGTCAATGGTGAGGCGGCCGATGCCCGGCCAGGCAAACACGGTCTCAGTAACGATAGCTCCGGTGACGAATCCGCCGACAAAGACGCCGAAGAGCGTCAACACTGGAATCAGGGCGTTGCGCAGGCAATGCTTCCAGAAAACCTTCCACTCCTGCACGCCCTTGATCCGGGCAAGCTTGACGTATTCGGTGTCCAGCACCTCCAGCATGCTGGACCGGATCAGCCGCATGATCCCGGCGATGGAGAAGGTGCCCAGGGTGAACGCGGGCAGGATGTAGTGAGAAGGGCCGCCCATTCTCCCGGGTGGGAGAATGTCCAGCCACACGCTGAATATGTAGATGCAGACGATGGCGATCCAGAAATTCGGCGTAGCCACGCCGAATACGGCGATGGCGCCGGCCACCTGGTCGATCCAGGTCCCGCGTTTGACGGCCGCGATAACCCCAAGCGGTATGGCAACACCCACCGCAATCAACATGGACAACGGCAACAACTTCAGGGTGTTGGGCAGCCGCTCGAAGAAGAGCTCAGCCGCCGGCTTTTTATACACGAGGGAGTCGCCGAAGTCACCGCGGACAATGCCGGTCAGGAACACGAAGAGCTGCACGTGGTACGGACGGTCCAGCCCCAGGTTCCGCTCGATGAACTGGCGTTCCTCTTCGGTCGCGTCCTCGGGCACCATGAGGTCCGCTGGATTTCCGGTTGCCCGGGCCAGCGCGAACACGATCAGCGCGACGATGAAGAGCAGGACGATGCCCTGCAGGAGCCGGTTGAGGATGTATTTTTGCAAATCCCCGACCTCAAGGAATGGTTCGCGCCGGGCGGTTCGGCCAATTCCCGGCGCGAAAGCGACTAAGGGTCAGGGGTGGCGCTGAGGTTCCCGGGCTACGCTCGGGAGATCGTGCTACCCCTGAAACAGGAGGCGACAGGCGATTACTGCCAGGGGTTGCCCTCGGCGTGGGGAATGCGATGGAAGACATCGCCCAGTTCCCCGCGACCGTAGATACCCTGCCAGCGTCCCACGGTTTCCGGATTGGAGGCGTACAGGCTGACGCCCTGGACAATGGGGACACCGATCCACTGATCTGCTACCAACTGGAGGATAGCATTGGTCGCCTCGGCCCGCTTGGCATCGTCACGCTCGGAGATAGCGATCTCGTGGAGCCTCAAGTATTCCTCTCCCACCGGTGTCAGACTGTCGCGATCGCCGAATGCCACGTGGTTGCTATCGGGGTGGAAAGTGGACTGATACCGAGGCACTGGCAGCGGCCGACCCGCGTTACGGTAGATGGTAACGGCTCCGTTGAAACCCTCGCCCCATTCATCGTGGCTCGGCCGCCGCGTCATAGGGCTGAACACGCCACCTTCAACGATTTTCAGGTCGGACTTGATGCCGATCTCTTCCCAGAAACCGGTGACGGCCTGGCTGAGGTCATTCATGTACGGCGTGCCCGAGAAGTTGGTGCTCCAGAAGGTGACTTCGAACCCGTCGGCATACCCCGCTTCAGCAAGCAGAGCCTTGGCGCGGTCCGGATCGTACACCAGAGCTTCTTCGCTCCATTTTTGCCAGCGAGGAACGTCCACGTCCACGCTGGTGGGGAAAGTTGCGAAGGGCATGGAAGGCCGCCCATAGCCGTTCAGAGTGAAGTCGATGATGTCCTGGCGATTTATGGCCAGGGACATGGCCTGGCGAACCCGAATATCGCCGATGGGCAGTGCCTGGGCCTCGGGCCAGTAGAGCCCCCAGAACTGGTAGATGAACATGCCCACGCCCTCGATGACCGTGAGCTGTGCGCCAGCGGCTTCCACCTCAGGAGCGGACTCCGGCACCAGGTCGATGAGGTCGGCCTGGCCAGTGCGTACCATGGCCAGCTTGGTGCTCTCTTCGGGCACCAGCAGCAGGCTCAGGTTGGCATAGTGAGGGATGCCGCGGTGGGACTTGTCGAAGGCTTCATAGCGGAAGTAGTCGCCCACGGAGTGCTCGGCGTACATCCAGGGACCGCTGCCTATGGGTTCTGCGCGGAAACCGTCGTCGCCCACAGATTCGATGTAGTCCTTGGGCATGATCTGGCCGCCCTGGAACACCGCCCTGGTCAGCAAGCTCCAGAAGTGGGGCTTAGAGGGTGTGTGACAATGGGCTAAACTAGCGCGTGCGGTTCTTGGGGTGAGAATGGGAAGCTGGTTACGCTGGTGGCATGAGCAGAAAGCCTTATCCCAGTGATTTGAACGATGCCCAGTGGGAGGAACTATCTCCGCTGTTGCCGCCGGACACCGTTCGGGGCCATCCCAGAACCACGGACCTGCGTGAGGTGGTCAACGGCGTCCTGTACGTGCTGCGTGGCGGGATACCCTGGCGGATGATGCCCCATGACCTGCCGCCTTGGGGCACGGTGTGGTGGTACTTTCGAAAGTGGCGGGATGACGGGACGTGGGAACGGGTGGAGGAAGCCCTGCGGGGCCGGGTTCGGGAAGCGGCGGGACGAGAGGCCACTCCCAGTGCGGCGATCATTGACAGCCAGTCGGTGAAGACCACGGAAAAAGGGGGCCCAGGGGTTACGACGCTGGCAAACGGGTAACCGGACGCAAACGGCACATCGTGGTGGATACCATGGGGTTGCTGCTGGCGGTGGTGGTTCATGCTGCCAACATTCAGGATAGAGACGGCGCCAAGTTGGTGTTGGCCAAGTTGCTGGGCCGGTTCCCCCGATTGCAGCTGATCTGGGCGGACGCTGGTTACGCTGGCCGGCTGGTGACGTGGGCCTGGGCCACCGGCGGCTGGCTGCTCACCGTGGTCAAACGCAAACCGGATAGCCACCACTTCGAAGTGCTGCCCCGACGGTGGGTAGTGGAGCGTACTTTGGCCTGGCTGAGCCGATGTCGACGGTTGAGCAAGGACTATGAGGAACGGACCGAGAGCAGCGAAGCCTGGGTGCATATCGCCATGGTCAACCTGATGCTCAAACGGCTTCAACCCACCTGAACCCATTTGTCACACACCCTCTTAGGTCCGTCGGTGTGCATTCGCAGGGTCAGGTCATCGATAACCTCGATGGCTTCCTCGGACGGCTGCCTGAGTTGCCGGTTGAGGCGGTTGCCGTCGCCCACGACGCTTTCGTCGTGGTACATGGTGCGCTCGAGGCTGAACTTCACGTCGTGCGCGTCCAGCACCTCACCGTTGTGGAACACCAGGCCCGGAGCGATATTGAAAGTCCAGCTGTTGCCATCGGGGTCGATTCCCCATTCCTCTGCAACCCCGGGACCGACGCCGCCGTACTGGGACTCGTAGTTGAACCCAAGGAGAGCGTCGTAGATAGGCGCCTGGTACTGAGCGTGACCGGCGCGGCCTTGCAGGATTGGGTCGGTGACCTGGGCACCGAGGTTTTCCAGGCTCACGGTCAACGTGCCCGTAGGATCGGCTTGCTGCCGGACTACGTCCTCGACTGGAGGTACCGGCGTGGCCACCACCAGGACCTCCCTGGTGACTTCCACCTGCCTCTCGACCTCTACTTGCTTTTCGACCTCCACCTCGACCTGTTCGGTTACGACCTTTTCGACCTCCACCTGTTCGGTCACGACGCGCGTGACCTCGACGATCTGAGGATCAGCAGGAGCAGCGGTTCCTCCGCAGGCCAGGACGATTGCAAGGGACAGTGTTAATGAACCGAGCAGGGCTGCCTTAAGCGACATTCGATACCTCCGACACTAAACGCAGATAGAGTCTTGCGCGTGTGATACCGGCGCACAATACACCCGTAAACGATACCGGTCAACTTTATGATTATCGCCTGGTGGCACGGGAAAATGTTCCGTGAACGATTAGCGATGTAGTGCCGTTAGGCGAAAATCAGCAGCAGACACGTGACCGGTAGGACCGCTATCTGCATTCACTCCCATGAGATGGTTTGGGGGTGCCGCCTGTGCTGCCGGATAGTGAACCGCTACGACGCGCTCCAGTTCAATTGACACTGGTATGGGGCGGATTTAAACTGCCTTGCACCCGAACGATGCAGGCGTTTGCGAATTTGACCGACGCCTCAAGCAACAGTGGTCCAACATGGCAGTTTCAGTAGATGACAGATGCCTGCGGCTGACCGACGACAGCGGCGAGCGGGGCGTGCTGCTGGGGATGCGGTGCTTGCGATGCGGGGTCTACGTATTCGGACCGGCGACCTTCTGCCAATCGTGCACATCTCCGGACCTGGAAGAGGTGGAGCTATCCGCCGACGGTACGCTGTACAGCTACACCATCGTCAGGGTGCCACCGTCGGGTTGGCCGGGACCGGTGCCTTACGTCCTTGGTGAGACTGAGTTACCCGAGGGCCCCCACGTGCTGGCCGAGGTGATCGACTGCGAGCACGAAGACCTCCGGGTCGGGATGCCGGTGACGTTAGTGCTCCAAACCGTGGGGATGGATGGAATCGAAGGATCAGAGCGCGCCGTGTACAAGTGGCGGCCGACGTAGCAAGCGACGCGATTGCCGCGGTGCGCTGGCAATGACGTGTCCTCCGAGGTGCGTACAGCGGCGGCACCGCGTTGGCACGACAACAACCAGGTGGTAAACAAATGACGCAGTTTCGGCCCGGTCGCGAAGTCATGGTGGTGGGAGTGGGTCTGCACGCCTTCGGGCGGTTCCCCGGGGAGAGCCTGTCGGACCTGGCGCGGGACGCGGTGGTTGACGCGCTGCGGGATTCGGGCGTGCCGTGGTCGGCGATACCGGTAGCGTACTTTGGGCACGTTTACTACCACGGGATGTCGATTGGCGAGACCACGCTGGCGCAGCTGGGACTGACCGGCGTGCCGATCATCAACGTGGAAAACGCGTGCTCCAGCGGGTCCACCGCATTCTGGCAGGCGTACTGGGGGATCACGTCGGGCGTGTTCGACATGGCGCTGGCTTTCGGCGCGGAGAAGGTGCCCAGCGGGCCGGTGACGGTGACCGCCGAAAACAGCCCGGCACGGTACATCGGCGGCGACCACATGATGGCGGGATACGCGCTGCGAATGAAGCGGTATATGGAAGACACCGGGGCGCCGGCGTCCGCGCTGGCACAGGTGTCGGTGAAGGCGCGGCAGGCGGCGTCGATGAACCCGTACGCTCACCGCAAAGAAACCTATTCAGTGGAAGACGTGCTGAACTCCCGGCTAATCGCGGACCCGTTGACGTTGTACCAGTGCTGCCCGACCAGCGAAGGCGGAGCGGCGGCGGTGCTGTGCGCAGCGGACGCGCTGGACACCTACGGCATCGACCGGAGCCGCGCGATCCGCGTGGCCGCGGCGGCTTTGACCTCGGGTAACTACAACGGACGGGGCAGCGACCATTCGGCTTTCAGCCCGTACCGCACGGAGCCGGCCGCCTTGCAGGCGTACGAGATGGCGGGGATCGGGCCGGGGGACGTTGATATCGCGCAGGTCCATGACGCGGCGACCATCGGTGAGTTGCAGCAGATCGAGGCCCTGCACCTGACGCCGTTCGGAGAAGCCTGGCGGGCGACCGAGGAAGGGCGCACGGCGCTGGGCGGGGACATTCCGGTGAACACAGACGGGGGCCTGCTGGCGATGGGTCACCCCTTCGGAGCCAGCGGTATCCGCATGGTGCACGAGACGGTGACGCAGCTACGGGGCGAAGCCGGCCCACGGCAGGTGGAAAACGCGCGGGTCGGAGTGGCCCAATGTTCCGGTGCGGGCGACGTTACGACGGTGCACATCCTGACGCGGTAGTGGCGGGTCGAGATTGCCGCGCTTCGCTCGCAATGACAGGGTCTTATGCACCGACGTGTAGCAGGAACGGTAGGTTGGATGGATCATGGCGAACTTCATGATCATGGCGGCGATGCGGGGACGGTTCATGTCGGAACAGGGGAACCTGTACGACAATTTCCAGATGCTGGGATACATGGAAGGGGCTTCGCCCTTCGACGCGGTGTCGGCGTTTTTTGACCAACCCAAGTTTCCAATCGTGTGGGCGGATGTGGAGTACATGTGGGCCGAACGTCTGGCGGACGACCCGGCGAACGGGCACCACGGGGAATACGAGAAGGTCTACATCGCGTCGCTGCGGGAACGGTGGGAAGGCAGTTCGCGGAATTGAGGCCCCTGCTGCTACTATGCTAGCCCAAAGACATCAGAGGATTTACCGATGACCACAACCCAACCCACGACTCCAGCCGTTTTGCGTGAAGCCACCGAAGCCCACGGTCAAGCCTGACGGGCATTTGCGGCTGCGTCCGAAGCACTGCATAGCCTATCGGTGTCAGCGGAGGCCGCTCACGTTGCAGTTGACACCGCATCCAACGCCTTTATTCGCGCCGAGGCCGCGCTAATCCGCGCCGCCGAAGCTTTGGAAGCATCCAGTGACTGAGTAGCGTAGAGGCGGTGGATTCCCGGCTCGTCGTCCCTCATACATTAGTTACTCGAAACAAGGGCGGGTTTGGCTACCCGCCCTTTGCGTTTTTGTTGGTCGCCCAAGGAACCCGGCAAGCCGACGGCATCTTGCTCCCCTGGCGCCGGTGAAGCCTACACAGAAGCGGCCTTATCGCGGAGGCGGGTGAACTCGGTGCGAAAGCCCTCGGCCAGGGCGCGCCTGTCGGTGCCGTGGAGGACGAAGCGAGCGCCCTGCTCGATCCAATATTCGGATAGCTCGGGCGTTTGGTGGTGAACCAAGGTGGGCAGGCCCTTGGCCTCGCACTTGTCGATGATGCCCTTGACGGTGGTCTTGTAGACCTCCTGGGCGTAGTCGTCGGGAACGCCCAGGGAGATGCTCATGTCGTTGGGGCCGACGAAGATGGCGTCAATGTGAGGCACGGCCAGCATGGCGTCGAGGTTGTCGACGGCGGCCTGGCTCTCAATGCCGATGATGCAGATGTTGTCGCGGTTGCGAGCGGCGAGGTAATCCTGGCTGGCGTCGCTGGGGAACTTGCCGGACTCCAGGGCCTCCTCGGCGGCGGCGCCCTTGAGTGGGCGGAACTTGGCGGCCTTGACGACCTCGCGCACCTGGTCGACGGTCTCGCAGTAGGGGGCAAGGATGCCCTGAGCGCCGGCGTCGATGGCCATCGTGACGTAGTGGGAATCTGGGATTGGGATGCGCACGATGGGAACGACGCTGATGGTGCTGAACATGGTCAGGTAGTCGCCCAGTTCGCCCCGGCTGCGAGGGCTGTGCTCGGTGTCGATGATGACGTAGTCGAGGCCGACGCCGTCGAGAACGGGGATCCAACGGGGGCTGCGGTTGATGCTGATCATGGTGCCGAAGATACGGCCGCCCTGATGGAGGGTCTGCTTGAGGTCTGCGCCGCTCATGGGGTGCAATGCTCCTTGCGGTGGGATGTGCGGCGAGTATAGCACGGAGGTCTCCGGGCAGAGCCCTACGGTACCAGGCGCACCCCTGCAAGAGCCTGGCGCTTCCGGCACAACGGTGGCTGGCGACGTGTGCTACACTGGCCGAGTTGAACCGGCAATGGATTGAAATGACGGCGTAATCCGGGGTAGTTGTTGCGGAATCAGTATCGTTATATTGGCGAACAGGGGGATTGGGACGCGGTGGCGGAGGAGTTACGGCGGGCTCCGCGACTGGCGCTGGATACTGAGCGGAATGGCCGGTTCGCGTACCGCGAGCGGATCTGCCTGATACAGATTTCGGACGGACGGCAGACGTACCTGCTGGACCCGCTGTCCGTGAAGGGACTGGACGCCCTGGGCGCGTTGTTGGCGGACGAGGCAGTAGCGGTCGTGATGCACGGATGCGAAGAGGACGTGCGTTTCTTTGACCGTGATTTCGGCTTTGAGGTCAGCAATCTGTTCGACACCGGATTGGCCGCGCGTTTCCTGGGAGTATCGAGGCCGAACCTGGGAGCGGTACTTGAAGAGTTCTGCGGCGTGGGGATCGCCAAGGACCCCAAGCTGCAGGTTTCGCACTGGGGGCTGCGGCCACTATCGGGTCCGGCGCTGGATTATGCGGCCAGCGACGTACACCACCTGTTGCCGCTGGCCGACGAACTGGGGTACCGGCTCGACAAACTGGGACGCGTTGGATGGGTGCGCGAAGAGTGCGCGCGGATCGAAGCGTTGCGCCATCCACCGGAGGAACCGCTGGAGACAGCGTTTCGTCGGGTGAAGGGATGGGAGAGCCTCAATCCCAGGGAAGCGGCTGTACTCCAGGAACTGTACGCGTTTCGGGACGGCAAGGCGTGCGCCTGGGACGTTCCGCCGACGCAGGCAGCGAGCAACGGCGACCTGTTGGAACTGGCGCAGTGCTACGGCAGGCCGCCACGGGGAGTCGGCGGGATGCTGGCGTCCCGGTGCTTCGGCGAGTTAATGGAAGCGCTTGAACGGGGCATGGGCGGACCTGAAGCGCCAAAACCACCGAGGCCAGAGCGAGGCGCCGAGCCCTGGACACATGAAAGCCGGGAACGGCTCAAGGTTTTGAAGCACTGGCGACTGCGATTGAGCGCGGAGTTGGATCTGGCGGTCAGCCACATTTGGCCCACACCCAGCCTGGAAAGGATCGCGTTGAGGCCGGAACGATTACGCCATGAACTGGCGGGCGGGGACGGGGAAGTGCGGCAGTGGCAGCGGGAGGAGTTTGGGGCGGGGTTGAGCGAACTGGTTGGTAGCGGGACCAACGGGTAGAGATGGCTGTACCTGCGGGTTTCAATGCCTAATGGAAGTATAGAAACCGGGCGACTGTCTGAAGGGCTTGGCGACCGCGGCATCGGGGTGCAGGCTGCCGGGTTCGTTATTGTGGGCTGCGTGAGCCTGTTCGTTTTGCAATGGTGGTCAGGGAGCGAGAATTTCCTGTACCATGGGTTTGAGGTCCTGGTGACCAAGCTCTACTGGGCGTTCATCGTGCCACTGGCCGCTACCTTTGACTGGATGAGAAAGATGTTTGAAAAAGGCAAGGCGATCCGAGAGGCGAAAAAAGCCGAAATTATGGCAAAGATGCGGGAGCAAGTGGCCGAACAGGTGCGGGAGCAGGTGGCCGAACAGGTGCGGGAGCAGGTGGTCGAACAGGTGCGGCAGGAGGAACACGAGCGCATCAAGGCGCAACTGGAAAAGGCCGGCGTTTCGCTGAGGCCGGAGGTTGCCGCCCGGGTCTTCAGCACGAGCGACGACGATGATTAACGCTTGCTTCGGAGACCGGACGGACTTCGCCAGCATCTGACGGTGCCGGCCAGTCTCATTTGGTTGGGGTCAGGCACCGAAGGTCATCAGCTCCTCGCAGAAGCGGGCGGTGTTGAGGAGGTCAGGCACGACGACGTACTCGTCGATGGTGTGCATGAGGTTGGTGGACATGCCGACCACGACGCTCTCGATGCCGTGGAGCCGAAACACGTTGCCGTCGGTGCCGCCGCCAGAAGGTCGGATGTCCGGCTGCAGGCCCATGTCGCGCATGACGCGGGTGACCAGCTGCGCGGTGGCCTCGTTGGGGTCCAGGCGGTACATCTGGAACATCATCTCCAGATTTTCGTTGATCTCGGCTTCGGTGTACCGGCCACGAATCCTGTCGACGGCAGCAACGAGTTGCATGCGTAGGAGTTCAAGCGACTCCATGTTCATGCTGCGGAACTCGCCGGATACGGTGGCCTCGGAAGGGACGGCGTTGCGAACGGTTCCGCCGGCGATGGTGCCGACGTTGAACGTGGTTTCGTGGTCGATGCGCCCCTGGGGCAACTCGGCGATGATGTCGCTGGCGATGCGGATGGCGGACAGGCCCTTCTCGGGTTCGACGCCGGCGTGGGCGCCACGGCCCTTGATATCAATGTCGAAAGCCATGTAGGTGGGGCTGCCGCCGGTGATGGAGTTGACCGGCCCGTTCCCGTCGAACACGACGGCCTCCGTGCTGGAGATCATCGAAAAGTCGAGGTTTGATGCACCCACCAGGCCGATTTCCTCGCCCCGGGTGAACACGACCTGTACGGGACGACGGGGGCGGTTATCATCGTGCACAGTTTGGAGCGCCTCGATGATGGCAGCCACTCCCGCCTTGCAGTCGCCGCCGAGGATGGTACTGCCGTCGGAGGTGATCCGGTCGCCGACGACCTGGGGTTTGATGCTGCGGCCGGGGTCGACGGTATCCATGTGGGCCGACAACAGGAGGGGATTGTCCCCATCCTCGCGGGCGATGACGTTGCCGTGCTCGTCACGTGCGACCTGGAAGCCGAGATTAGACAGCCGCTCGGAGACGTGGAGAGCGACGTCCCATTCCTCGCCGGAAGGGCTGTCGATTCGAACCAAATCGCAGAAGTCGTTGATCAATCGTTCCTGGTTAGGCATGGGGGCTCCTCGTCGATCTGACCGTGCTCGTGGTGAGTATGGTGGTTCCCTTAGCTGCAACTGAGAACCGGGAGGGATGGCTATCGGCGTGGTGGTACTGGTCTGAAAACGGTCCCGACGCGCTGCTCCCCGATCAGGCAACGACCAATCCGGGTGAGTGGGAACGGTGCAGTCAGGTTGCCTATTATATCGTGGGTAACTAGAATTATGACGCCATGGCAGAAGAATTGAACATACGACAGGCCGGGGTTGACGATGGAGAAGCCATCACCAGGTTCAACGCGGCGATGGCGTTGGAGTCGGAAGGGATATCGCTGGACCGCACGACGCTCCGAGCCGGGGTAGAAGCCGCGCTCGTGGACGAGGGGAAAGCCTTTTATCTGCTAGCCGAAGCAGAAGGCAACCCCGTAGGCCAGTTGATGGTAACGACCGAATGGAGTGACTGGCGCAACGGTTGGATCTGGTGGATTCAATCCGTTTATGTCAAGCCCGAGTCCCGGCGACGAGGCGTGTACCGAAAGCTATACCAACGGCTGACCGAGATGGCTGACGCCCGCGGCGACATACGCGGCATGCGGTTGTACGTGATGCGCGATAACTGGCCAGCGAAGCGTACCTACGAAGCCCTGGGCATGAGCCATTCCCATTACGACCTCTATGAAACAGAGCTGTGACCCGGCGGATGTACATGCCGGCGATGGAAGGCACGGTTTGGATGGTCAAAAGCCGTCCGCAGTGGTAGAAAAACGGGCGAATGATGGCGCGATGATGACGTTCAGCGGACAGACGAAATGAGCACGGGCGGCGACTTACCGACTGAGTTTCACTACACCGCGCGGGGACAGTTGGCCCTGAGGGCCGGCCAGTTACAGGCCGCGGTTGACGACTTTAACCACGCTCTGGAGATCAACGACGAGTTCGCGCCGGCCTACTACTACCGGGGCCTGGCATATCGCAACGGCGGCGACCTGAACCAGGCGATTGCGGACTACACGCGGGCGATAATCGCGGATCCCGAGTATCCGGTGCCGTATTACGCCCGCGGCGTGGTGAGGCGGCACCTGGGGTTCTACGAAGACGCCATCAGCGACTACACCGCGGCGATTGAACTGGAGCCGGACGACGCCGACTACTACTATGCGCGAGGGGTAGCCCGGATCTCGCTGGGACGCTACCAGGAAGCAATATCGGATTTCCAGGCGTGCGCGCGGATCAACCCGGAACACGCCAACGCCCAGTACAACCTGGGTATCGCGTATCGAGATTCCGGTGACCGGGAGACCGCTCTGGACTACTACAACCGGGCGATTGAACTCCGACCGGGTGAGCCCGACTACCGCTACGCCCGGGGAAACCTCTACAGCGACCGCAGGGAATACGACGCGGCCATCAGGGACTACGACGCCGCCATCGCACTGGTGCCGACTTTTGCCAACGCGCTTTACAACCGCGGAATCGCCAAACGGACCCGCGGGGAACCCGTTGACGCTATCGCCGATTTTGACCTGGCGCAAGAGTGCGGCATGGATACGGCGACACTGCACCACAACCGGGGCGTGGCGCGGGCGGACCTGGGAGATCACAACGCGGCCATCGCGGAGTATGAAATTGCCATCGAAAAGAACGCCGAACTGGCCGGCGTCTGGCTGTCGCTGGGGAACTCCAAGGCAGCGTTGGGAGATTACGCGACGGCCGTGACAGCCTTCGGCAAGGCGGTGGAACTCAACGATTCGCTGGCTGAAGCATACCGGGGCCGGGCTATGGCGAACCGCGCGCTGGGAGACGAAGCGGCAGCGGCAGCGGACCTGCTGGAGTACGCACGCCGGACCGGCGGAAGTGCATGACGGCCGCCGGATCCTGGTACGATCTACGGGCCGGCGATCAGATCGGCAACCTGGAATACGTGATTGACGAAACAGCGTTGATCCAGTACCGGCGGGCGGTGGGCGCTGACGGCTGCTTCCCCAACCTGATGGCCGAAGACTGCCGGGCGATGCTGGACAAACGCGGCGTCGGAGAACCGTTGGTCACGGTCTGGCAGCGTTTCGAATTCCTGCGGCCGCCGATCATTGGCCGGCGCGTGCAGGTCGGCGGATGGATGAGGGAAGTCGGCGAGAAGTGCGGCCGAGCCTGGTTAAGAGCGGCCGCTTTCGCGGTCGACGAAATTGGAACCGAGATCCTGCGCTCGCAGGCCGCGTTCATCATCGGCAGTGAGGCAGCGCGTCCACAAGGAGACATAGACGAGCCGGAGGTCAACCCGGTAGTGGCAAGCCTGGTTCAAGGTCGCGCCGGCGATAGCGGCCACCTGGGGGAATTGCGGCTGCCAGCCGGGGAGCAATGGCACGACTTTCACCTTGCGGCAAAAGAGATGACCGGGTTCGACCTGCGTCCGGATGGACATGGGTTGACATGGGTCACGGCGGGATGGCTGGAAGGGTTGATGGGGGCCGATTTCGGCCACGACTTTCGGTGGGGCGGCAGGCTGTCGATAGCTCATCACGCAGCGGTGAACCCCGGCATGAGACTGCGCTGCGACGGCGTGGTGCTTGGCCACGACATCGACGCCTCCGGTGTGCAGGCCAGGCGGGTGGCGGTGTCGGTTCGGGATGCAGCGGGTCGTCGTGTCGCCACGGCGGAGGCGGCGGTAACATCGCCAAGCCCGCGACTGGTTTGATGCCGGCCGGTTGGCCCTGGAATTCACAGGGCCGCCGGCGACCGATGCACACTACACGGCGTCAATAACATCGAGATCACTACGGAGGGTTTATGCAGCGACGTGAGGCGCCCAACGTGCCCGTGCCCGAGAACTGGCAAACGGGTCTGGCGATAGTGGCCCACCCGGACGACCTTGAATACGGGGGAGCGGCGGCGATTGCCAAGTGGACGGCGCAGGGGAAGCGCATCGCCTACGTGATGGTGAGCCGGGGCGAGGCCGGCATCGACGGGATGCACCCGTCGAAAGTGGCTCCCTTGCGGTCGCAGGAGGAGATCAACGCGGCCCACGTCGTGGGCGTGGACACAGTGGAGTTCCTGGACCACACGGATGGGGTGATAGAGTACGGCTTGCCGCTGCGGCGGGACCTGAGCCGAATGATACGCAAGCACCGGCCCGACGTCGTGATCACCATCAACCACCACCTCCAGTTTTTCAGCGGACACCTGAACATGGCGGACCACCGGTGGGTGGGGCTGGCGGTATTCGACGCGGCGCGAGATGCCGGGAACCGATGGATATTCCCAGAACTGCTCGACGAAGGGCTAGAACCGTGGAACGAAGTGCGCTTCGTTGCGGTGTTCGGCGCGACCGTGCCAACGCACGCCGTGGACGTGTCGGAACACTGGGAGACCGGGCTGGCATCGCTGCGAGAACACAAGGTGTACCTGGATAACCTTGGCGACGTGGGCAACAGCCCTTTCGAATTCCTGACGGCGCATGCGCGGGAGGCGGGAGCAGGGTTCGGATGCCAGTACGCAGCGTACGCTGAGCTGGTGCTGATCAACGAGGCATTTCTGTAAACAGGGGTAACCGCATTCCTCGGTGGATGCGTGCCGATTTACGTGGTTTACACAGACGGGAGAAACCGACATGGCGGGATTTAGCGAGCAACTGCGAGCAGAGGCGGAGCCGATCTGGACGGCGATATTCCGGCATCCATTCCTGCGGGAGATTAAGGAAGGGACGCTTCCCCTGGAGACTTTCCAGTACTATCTGGGGCAGGACTACCATTACCTCGAGGGGTTCGGGCGGGCCGTAGCAATGACTCTGGCCAAGGCTCCCGACGCGAAACTGCTCCAGGATTTGGCCCACCGGGTGATGACGCCCGTGGAGAGGCCGTTGCATCACCAGCTGATCGAGGCTGCCGGGCTGACCATGCCGGAAGTGGAGGGAGCGACGAGGTCACCAACCAACACTGCGTACGTCAACCACATGCTGGTGACGGCGGGGATGTACGGGCTGGGTCCAACAGCGGCGGCGCTGCTGCCCTGTCCCTGGACGTATCACCTGCTGAAGGACGAGGTAGGCCAGTCGGAACACCCGCTGTACGGGCAGTGGACCCGGTTCTACGTGGAGGGGTTTTTGCAATCGAGCGTGGACGCTTGGACCGGATTCGTGGACGAGATGGCGGAACGGGTCGGGGAGCAAGAGCGAGAAGCGATGCGCTACGCGTTCATGGCGAGCAGCCGGTACGAGTACATGTTCTGGGACGCGGCGTACCGCCGGGAGGGATGGGTGGTTTAGGTTTTGCCGCATCATACTGCGGGGCGATTGCCGAGAATGCGAGGATAGTCAGGGAGGGTCTACATGCCGTATGCAGAGATCAACGGGACGCAGGTGTTTTACGAGAGCCACGGCGAGGGGCCGGCGCTGGTGTTTGCCCACGGACGCGGCGGCAGCCACCTGAGTTGGTGGCGTCAGGTGGCAGTATTCCAGCAGGATTATCGGTGTGTGACCTTCGACCACCGAGGATGGGGACTGACGGCCGGGCCCGACGCGCCGCCGGAGCCGGCGACATTCGTGTCCGACCTGGAATCGCTGCTGGACCACCTGGGGATCGACCGGGCGACGCTGGTGGCCCAGTCCATGGGAGGAGTGACGAGCCTGGGCTTCGCGTTGGCACATCCGGAGCGGGTTACGGGTCTGGTGCTGGCAGACACTACGGGAGGGATCGGCGATCCGTCGGTGGTTTCCCTGCTCGAGGACGTGCACCCGCCGGAAGACCCGCTGCGCCGCGCACTGAGCGACGGTTTCATCGCGAACCATCCGGATTTGACGTTCCTGTTCGGTTCCATCGGTAGGATGAATCCGCCGATGCCGGTGAGCATTGTGTCCGGCCTGTTCCGAAACCCCGCGGGACCGAAGGCGGCGGACCTGGCGGGGTTTGCGGTGCCCACGCTCCTGGTGGTCGGCGCGGAAGACCGCATATTTCCGCCCAACGTGATCGAGGCGGCGCACCGGCTGATACCCGGGAGTCGGCTGGAGGTGGTGGCCGGCGCGGCCCACTCGACGCACTATGAGCAGGCGGACATCTTCAATGGACTGCTGACCGGGTTCCTGGCGGAGATCGGCGCGGGCGCCGTCGGAGTAGCCGCAGACAACTGATGCTGGCGAAATGGAGAAGAGTATCACTCAAAGAGCAGGGGCGGACTGTCGTCCGCCCCTGACAATTCCCAGTCTGTAGAAACGTTGCCGTACTAAAAAGGCAGGTGCTCCGCGATGTCGTTTTCGGTGCGGAAGGGACCCCATTCGCGCGGCACATTGAGCAGGCGGTCCTCAAGGTCGTCTACGCTGTTCTGACCACAGTAGGCCATAGCGCGGTTGAACTCTTCGCGGAGGAGTTCCAGCATGTGATGCACGCCCTCGGCTCCGTTGACGGCGAGGCCCCAGTAGAGGGGACGGCCAACGGCAACCGCGCGAGCGCCCAGGGCCAGGGCTTTGAGGACATCGCTGCCCCGGCGAACGCCGGAGTCTACGTACACCTCGGCCTTGTTCCCGCAGGCCGCGACGATCTCCGGGACCATCTCGATGCTGGACATGGTGCTATCGAGCTGGCGGCCGCCGTGGGTGGAGACCAGGATCCCGTTGACTCCGTGATCGACGGCCATTCGCGCGTCCTCGGCGACACGGACTCCCTTGAGCACAAGGGGAAGGTCGGTAAGGCCGCGCAACCATTCGACCTCGGCCCAAGTCAACGGCGGCGACTGGGGCATTTCCCACGTCGGTGACTCGTCGGTTCCACTGACTTCGGAAAGACGGTCCTGCTGCTCCCGAAAGTTGCCGAGGTCGCCGGGCCGTTGGTAGCGGTTACGCACGTCGCGTTCCTTGGGACTGGGGACCGGCGTATCCACCGTGAGGACGATGGCGCGGTAACCGGCAGCCTCGGCACGCTTGACCAGATTCTCGGTAAGGTCGTATCCGCGATGATAAAGCTGGAACCACAGCGGTCCGGTGGCGGCCTCGGCTATCTCCTCCATGCTGCAGTTGGAAGAGGTGCTGCACATCATGAGGGTGTTGGACATGCCGGCGCCCCGAGCGGTGGCGCATTCGGCGTCGGGGTGAGCATTGCCGTGACCGCCGGTAGGGGCGATCATCACCGGGAAGCTGATGTCCTGGCCGAGGACCGTGGTGGAGACCTTGCGCTCGGTAGTGTCGCGCATGAAGCGCGGGCGCAGAGTCAGAGCCTCGAAGGCGGAACGATTACGTGCGGTGGTGATCTCGTCCATCGAGCCGGCCTCGATGAACTCCCAGTTGTTGTGGGGCAGCACCTGCTTGGCTCGCGCCTCGTAATCGTAGAGGTTGATGGGGTCCATTCTCATCGGGGTACTCCGATCGTTGACCGAATTGAGAGGTCAACTGTTGGGATGCCGCAGAGTAGCATTACAGATTCAGCCTGACAATAGCGTCGGCTACGTCGGGGAGCATCCGGTATTCGTCCGCCTGGGAGTCGAACGACATGGGATGGGGCAAGGAAACGTTGCGGACGCGGCGGATGCGGCGCACGGCGTGTCCCTGGGACGAGAGGCGGCCGGACAGTTGCCGCACGGTCAGGTGCATTTCTTCCAGCAAGGCCTGACGAGAAAGCACGTAGCCCGCGCTCTGAGCAACTCTTTGATAAATTTCCCGGGCATCATCGGCCAGGAAACCCCAAAAGGCTCGGACATGTTCGATAGTCCAGCGGCCTTCAGGAACCTCATTTGAATCATGCGATGCCGCATCGTCGGGTGATTCGACCGGAGCGGTCGCCACCGATGTTTCAGTATTGCTAACAACAGGCGAAACGTCGCTAGCGTCGCCGACCGCGAGTTGTCGCATCGCAACGATCACCTCATCGGCATCACCTTCAAATGTCAGGGCAACCTTTACCATTGTTTTACCTCGCGGTGTCAATTCCGCAACAAGTCTAACACATGATTACGAGAGGTCAACGTATCGTTTAAACGTATGGTTTAGGTGTTGAACGGATAGACGACTGTACAAATACAAACCGAAAGGGCGGGTGTCGAACCCGCCCTTGAATAACGTCGGCATGGGAGCCCGATGTGGGTTTACTCGCCTTCGTCGTGGGGGCCGAAGGGGACGATCCCCGGAATCCACCACTTCTCCCAGGTCTCGTCGATGCGCTCCTGGAAGAACTTGAGGTCCTCTTCAGTCAGGTGCGCGAAACGTCCCTGGCGCTGGAGGTAGTCGGTAACCGGCTTCCGGCGACGGATGCCACGGGCAATGGCTCGGGACGGACCGTTCAGGATCAACTCCCCGTCAACGATCTCGTACTGGACCCAGATACCGGTTTCCACAGCCAACATGCCGAGTTCGTGGGAGTACTTGGGATCGTAGTCCCAGCCCTTGGGGCACGGGTCGATGCTGTGGATGAAGGTCGGGCCGCCGATGGTGAGGGCGCGCCGGATCTTGTTGGTGAAGTCAGGACCGTAAGATCCGCAGGCGGTGGCGACGTAGCGAACGTCGGGATGGCCCGCGGCGAGCATCGGAACGGTGTTCTTCTTCCAGCGCCGGTTCATGATCCGGTGAACCTTGCCCGGAGGGGAGAAGGTCGAATTGGCTCCCCATGGGCTGGAGCCGGACACCTGAATGTCGGTGTTGGCGTAGGACTCGTTGTCATAGCACAGGATGAGCAGGTTGTACTCATCATGCTGCAGGGCCGCCGAGATGGCGGACAGTCCCATGTCCACGCCGCCACCGTCGCCGCAGAACGCGATTACGTTGATGGGTTCATCCTGCATCTTGCCTTTGCGCATGAGCGAGGCAAGGCCGGCGGCGGTGCCGGTGGCAGCGGAGCCGCTGGAGCCGAGCTGGGTGTGCATCCACGGCACCACCCACGGGGTGCTGTAGTAGGTGGTGTTGGCCACGTACATGCAACCGGTGCTGCCGACCACAATGGTCCGGGGACCGGCGGCCTTGATCATCAGGCGCATCACGAGGGCGGATTCGCAACCCTGACAGGTGCGGTGGCCGGAGGTGAAGCCTTCGAACACCGGGATTTGCTTGACACCCCTAACTTGGGGGAGGTCTTGGGTCATGGTAGTCATAGCGGCACTCCTATTCGCGGACACCAATCCAGGTGTTTTCTTCCTTGACATGTCCGGCGTCGATTGAGTCCTGGACCATGGAGGTCATCTCTTGCACGTCGCGGACCAGGACTTCGCGGCCACCGAGGCCGGCGATGAAGCTCTGCATGAGCGGGCGGTTGTCCAGGGTGTAAAGGGCGGAACGGATTTCGTTGAACAGCACGCCACCGTATGAAGGCGAGCCGTACGAATAGTCGCGGTCGATGACGCCGACCGCCTTGCAGTGGCTGAGGGCCTCACGGATCTCGTCGGTGGCGAAGGGGCGGAAGAACTTCACGCGGAGGAAGCCGACTTTCTTGCCCTCCTCGCGCATGCGACGAACGGCAACGCGGACGGGCATGGCGAGCGTGCCCATGCCGACCAGGACGATGTCGGCGTCCTCGGTCATGTACTCTTCAATGAAGGGACTGTCATCGCCACGACCGAAGAGCTGCTTGAACTCTTCGTAGGCTTCTTTGATAACGTCGCTGGTGCGGCGCATGGCATCGTCGGTCTGGCGACGGATTTCCATCAGCCAGTCCTCATTGACCTGCGGCGCGACGGTGATGGGGTTGTCGGGATGGAGGAGCAGCCGGCCCCGGTCATATTGGGGCAGGAACTGGTCTACCTGCTCCTGCGTCGGCACGTTCACGATCGCCTGAGAGTGGGTCAGGAAGGAGCCATCGCAAGAGATAGCGGCCGGCAGGAATACGCGGGGGTCCTCGGCGACGCGCCACGCGAGCAAGGCGGTATCCAGCGCCTCCTGGGCGGTTCCCACCCAGTAGAGCATCCAGCCCAGGTCACGCACTGCCATGGCGTCGTTGTGCTCAACGCCGAAGGCTCCGGGGTCGTCCAGGGCGCGATTGCCCACCATGGCGACCACGGGAAGGCGCAGGCCGGCCGTCACGGTTATCGCCTCGAAGGCGTAGAACCAACCCACACCGCTGGAGCCGCAGAAGGTGCGGGCCCCGACGGCGGAAGCGTGTTTGACGATCTCGAACTGGGAGTGCTCGCTTTCGGCAACGATGAAGTCACAGTCGAAAGCGCCATCGGCCTTGAGCTTGGACACGTACTGCATGACCGTGTCATAAGGTCGGATGGGATAGGCGGTGATAACGTCGACGTCCGCGAGGGAGCAAGCGATGGCGATGGCCTCGCTGCCGCTGATGAGCTCCTCACGCTCGGTCTGGTGAAGGGTTGCGGTGGCCATCAGTCATCGTCTCCGGTAAGGGCAACTTCGGATTCGGATTCAGCTTCGTACTTGCCGGGGCTGTGATAGCCGTGGCTGCGCTCGGTGTCAGCGTCGTGGGCTTTCTGCACCTCGATAAGCTGGGTCATCCACTTCTGGTAGCCGTCCTTGTCGCGGGTCCAGTGTTCCCACTGGCTGTTGTTGTCGTTGAACTCGGCCTCGTTGACCATGGTGATGCAGCCAGCGACAGGGCACACGGCTTCGCAGACGGCGCAGCCGCAGCAGGCCTCCATGTTGGCGTCATACAGCCCGTCGGGGGTCACGTCGAAGCAGGTGTCCGGACACTGGAGCCAGCACAGGGTGCACTTGATGCAGGTATCGAAGTTGACGACCGGACGCATGGAACGCGTGCTGAACTTTTTGAAAACGGAGTTGCGGGTGGGTTGATAGTCCGTGTCGCCGGAGGCGTTGGAGTTGATGGGGTCGTAGCCGTCAGCCAGAGAACCTCCGCGGAAGCCGGTGCCCCCGTCAATGCCCCTGATGACCAGGCCATCTTCCATCTCACGCCACCCGAGCAGGTCGAAGGTGAAAGGAGTTTCGTCGTTGCCTTCGCCGGGCTCGACGGGGCGCTGGACAGTGCGGTCGAAGGAGTTACGAGCGGAGGTCAGCTTGAGACCGCCCCAATCCTGATCTTCGAGAGCGGCCAGCATCGAGTCGAGGCTGACCAACTCGGGGCAAACCTTGGCAAGAGCGCCGAGGATGCGGACGTCGGTGTGGTCGTCCTTGTACACCCAGAGGCCGGAGAAGCTGGTGGTCGCCGGTACGATGGCGAGGTTGAAGGGTGAATCCTTCTGGTGGATGTCCTCAATGAGAGCATCTGCTTCCTGGCGGGACGTTACGATCAAGGTTCCGCCCGGCTTGGTGAGGGCATTGATCGGCTGCAAGCCGTACCAGGCCCAGGACTCGATGCCCTTGCACATGGTGTCGTCAACGTTGATGGTGACATCCACCTCGCGGGCCTCGTAAACGGCCAGGTTTTCCTCGAGTTCCTCGGGGCTGTCGGAAACGATGGCGAACTGCTTGGCAGGGATGCCGTTCCGTTCGGGTGAGTCGCCGTAGCGACCAAAAGCTGTGCCTATTTTGCCTTCTTTGCGGGCGGCAAAAACGATGGTGCGGACGATGTTCCGGGCCAGGGTTTTCTGGAAAATCCCCCGGTACACCACCTCCACTGCCACTGTGCTCATGTTGGGGAGGCCTCCTCAGTGAGTGATGCGGCATTATAGCATGGGGACGGCGGCGGTTTTTGCATACGATGCAAAATGAGATGCGGCAAGCTAACCGCTGAAGTTCAAAGCGTAAGGACGCAACCTATCCAAGAAATCTTTGGACGGAGCGCTGATGCTGTAGCCACCTCGATCGACCCAGGAGGAAGATGATAGCCACGGCGTCACCTCTCCAGCGATCCGAACCAATTCATCATGGGCCACTTCGTACCCGACACCATTAAACTCGAACCGCCTAATGACTCCTCGTCCTATGAAATTCTTGCGAATCGAAATGCTATTCGGCAATCTTTCACCTCCAGAAGAGCGCTCTGCCTTGTTATTTGGAATGGGCTCTGCTGACCGATTGCTGTATGTTATTCTACTGCCATCGGATGTGAGTTCTTCGACCTGCTCGTTGTATGCTGCTGCGCTCGTGAGCGCGAAAGGACGCAACTCTGCCAGCAAATCGGATGATGGGTTATTGCTGGAATACCCGCCATACTCTCGCCATGATTTTGTGTTCAGCCAGTTGGTCCTTTCACCAATAACCCTAACCAATTTGTCATGGGGAACCATGTACCACGTCTCGCCTACTGGAAAGTTCATCCAGAGGTCTTGCCCGACGTATTTCCTGTCAATCGTCAAGCGGCCTTTGAGCTGGACTTTGAGGGTAGTCGTCCCATCGAAACGGTGCGCCAAAAAATCAGCACCTTGCCAATCGTCGGTCAGCTTGATGCAGTTGAAACCGTAGTCAGCGAGGATAGCGGCAGATTTCTGAAAATTGTAGGTTTCCTTTTGCTTCGCGGTCAGGTCGTTGTAATTGATGCGCTGCAACTGCATTTTGGTTTGTCCTCTATTTATAAAATCCACCATACGGCCTATGCTACACTGCCCGCTTACCTACGGTAAAGGAGCGCGGAGCAATGGACCAACGGATGAAGGCAGGCGAGGCGGTAATCGAGCTGCTACGGCAGGAGGGGGTGAGCAAGATCTTCGGGATCGTGGGATCGTCCTTCCTGGACGTGCTGGATCCGCTTTATGACCGCGACGATATGGAGTTCGTGGGGGTGCGGCACGAGCAGGGCGCGGCGCTGATGGCCGACGGGTACAGCCGGATCGCCGGCGCGCCATCGGTGTGCCTGGTCACCAATGGCCCGGGTGTTCTGAACCTGACCTACGGTATCGGATCGGCTTACGTATCGCATTCACCGGTGGTGGTATTGGCGCCGTCGGCGTCGCGCGACCACCAGCACCTGGACTCGACACAGGAATTTGATCAGGTGGCGCTGTTCGAGCCCATCACCAAGGCGAGCTACTCTATCAACAAGATAGAACGGCTACCGGACGCGTTGCGACAGGCGTTCCGCATCGCGACGTCGGGCAAAATGGGACCGGTCCTGGTGGACATTCCACGGGACTTGCTGCCGGGGGCGGAGGTTGACGTGGACCTGATGGCCCCGACGGCCTATCGCACCGGCCAGGGTCACTCGCGGGGCGACCGGGCGCAGGTTGAGGCGGCGGCGCAGGAGATACTGGCGGCCAAACGGCCGGTGATCGTGGCCGGCGGCGGCGTGGAGTGGAGCCTGGCGGATGCCCAAGTGGCAAGGCTGTCCGAGCTGACCGGAGCGCCCATCGTCACATCGTACGGGAGGGCGGACGCGGTACCCAACGACCATCCCAATTACCTCGGCCATCTGGGTAGATTGGGAGCGCAGGAAGCCATCGATGCCGTCCGCAACGCGGACGTAATCGTGGCGGCGGGCACGCGGTTGGGGCAATCCACGACGTTTTTCGACCACCGGTTCATACCTGCGGACGCGCGCATCGTCCACATTGAGATCGACCCCAAGGAGATCGGGCGCATCTACCCAATCGCGGTCGGAGTCGAGGGAGACGTGGGCGCCGTGGTGGACGAGATCAACGGGATCGTGGCAGAGGCTGAGCTGCGGCCGGATCCACAGTGGACCAGTCGGGTGGCCGGCTGGAACGCCGCCCGTGCGTCACGGCTGCAAGAAGAGGGAACGCTGTCCGGCGACTACATCAAGCCGCAGCGGGTGTACGCCGAATTGCGCAAGGTGATGCCCCGGGACGCCATCGTCGCTCTGGACGCAGGACTCGCACCGAACTTTGGGCAGGACCGGCTGAACTACTACCAGCCGCGCAGCCTGATCATGGCGTTGGATTTGGGAGGATTGGGGTTCAGCTTCCCGGCGTCCATCGGCGCGAACTTCGCCGCGCCGGATCGGCCGGTGGTGAACTTCAACGGCGACGGCGGATTCCTCTTTAATGCTCAGGAATTCGAGACAGCGGTGCGCTACGGATTGAAGAACATCTCGGTGGTGATGAACAACGACTGCTGGGGGTCGGAGAAGGCTTACCAGAAGTACGCGTTCAACGAGCGGTACGTGGGAGCAGACACGGTGAACCCCAGGTTCGACAAATACGCGGAACTGTTCGGCGGAGCCGGGTTTTACGTCGACCGACCGGAGGATATCGCAGAGGCGTTCGCCCAGGCGCTGGCGGTGGACGGGCCGAGCATAATCGAGATACCCACCGACCCTGACGAGATGCCCCGGCCGGCGCGGCTGGCCGAGGTGCAGGCCCCGAGCTCCGGCGGATAGCAGCGATGGCAACCAACGAAATCATCAAGCCGGTCGTCCGGGTGGACGAAGACGGTCACGAGCACGCAGACGTCGATATTTCCGGCAGTTCCATCATCATCAACTGGGACGACGGCCACCGAGGTATCTACCCGCATCGCATGCTGCGGTTGCGTTGCCCCTGCGCGTCGTGCGTGGAGGAGATGACCGGTCGGGCGCTGCTGGATCCCGACTCGGTTCCCCAGGACGTGCGAGCACTGGACCAGATGGCGGTCGGGCAATATGCGCTCCAATTCCTGTGGAGCGATGCGCACTACACCGGCATCTACACCTACCGGGCGCTGCGGGCCGCCTGCACGTGCATCGCCTGCAACGAGGCCCGGGCACGGCAGCCCTAGACAGCAGGTTGACCGGCGTCGTTTTCCGACGTTTCAGCCTGGTCGGATGCGCGGCTGCCGCGGAAGGTCTGGCCCGGCCGGTTCCTGAGCTTGGGCGAGGTGAACGTGTCGGACTTGAACGAGAAGTTCGATATCTGACGGCTGGCCGGCTGGCCGCACTCCTTGCAATCGATGGGGTCGTCGGCGCGGGATACGGGTCGAATGGACTCGAACTCATTGCCGCAAACGGGGCACCGGTACTCGTAGATTGGCATAGACACCTCCCGATCGGGAATTATATCCTAACGCAATTTTGTAGCTGAAATTGAGGACGAGACCATGAGCGACCAAGCAGCAGACGTAGTCATCATCGGTGGAGGAGCGGCCGGCTGCGCCGCCGCCTACTACCTGGCGGCCAACGGAGTGAAAGCCACCATCATCGAACGGGAGGGCGTCGCCAGCCACGCCTCCGGGTACAACGCCGGCGGGCTCAATCCGCTGGAAGGGCACGGTTGGCCCGATCCGTTGCAACCGATGGCCCTGCAATCGTTCGCGCTGCACAAGGAACTGTGGGGCTCGCTACCCGCCGAGACGGGCATCGAGTACCACGGGCGGATCATGTCGATACTGAAGGTGGCGTTGGACCCGGAGGAACTGGATGATCTTCGGGCCACGCTGGAAACTTTCAACAGTGCCCCGGAGCCAGGGTTCTCCGCGGAGTGGCTGGAGCGTGAGGACGTGTTGGCGCTGGAACCGCGGATCACTCCTGAGGTGATCGCCGGGATCCGGGCGGTGGGCAACGGCGCATTGGACGGGCTGGAGTTCACGCAGGCGCTGGCTGCGGCCGCGGAGAAACTCGGCGCCACAGTAATTTCCGGCAGCGCGGTGGGGTTCCGGCTGGGGAATGGGAAGGTCGAGTCGGTAGTGACCAACGACGGCGAAATCGCCTGCGGAGCGGTGTTGATCGCCGCGGGTCCCTGGTGCCGAACGGCTGAGCAATGGCTGGACATCGCGATACCGGTGGATCCGCTGAAGGGTCAGATCATTCGGGTACGACCGGAGGGTCCAGGCCTGGACTACGAGCTAATCGGCGGCGGAAGTTCAATGTACGCAAAACCCGACGGGCTGATCTGGTGCGGGGCCACCGAAGAAGAGGTGGGCTTCGACCTGTCGCTGACCGATGAGGCGCGAGACGACATCATGCGGAGGGCAACACGATTGATGCCGGCCCTGAGCGGGGCGGAGCAGGTATTGCACACCGCGTGCCTTCGGCCGGTCACGCCGGACTGGCTGCCCATCGTCGGGCAGGCTCCGGGTTGGGACAACGTGTACATCTGCACCGGAGGCCAGAAGAAGGGCATCCTCCTGGGGCCGGCGATGGGCAAGGGGATAGCGGAGATCATGGCATCGGGCAGCACCGGCATCAGCCTGGACGGGTGTGACCCCGCCCGGTTTGGCCAAAAGCCATAACTGCCCCAGGCTACGTGCAGGGTCATGCGACGGTCAGACGATGGGCTCGGCAACTGGGAAGATCGCACCGGCATACTCAACATACCCACCAGGCTGATCCGGTGGTTTTCCGGTGTCTTCACTGCGGTTTGGCTTATACTGATTGCCATAAGCAGTTACAACAGCGTCAGCACACACAGCGGGCAAAGCTGGGACACCCAAGCTGTTGGGATCATCGCAGCCGGCGCCTCCAATATCGGGATTGCCCTTCCCGCCGCGTACGTCCTCACGGAGGTGATCGACATGGTATTTGGGTCATGGTATCGGCAGCGGACACGTCAACGGGCACAAGAAGAAGGGATGCGGGAAGGCTTGGAGAAAGGGATCCAAGAAGGCTTGGAGAAGGGGATCCAAGAAGGCCGGCAGGAACAGCAGGAGCGCTGGCTGCGGTGGCTCGACCGGCGGCAGCGGGCGGAAGAAAGCGGCCTGCCTTTTGACGAGCCGCCGCCAAGTCTGAACGGAGAACAACCAACTGAGGAGTAGATCGATGACTACGAACGGCACTTCAGGCGCGTTGCGAGATATCCACGTGGTGGAATTCGGTCAGTATGTGCCCGGCCCAATGCTGGGGATGTTGCTGGCCGACCAGGGCGCGCACGTGATCAAGGTGGAGCGACCGGGCGGCGATCCGGCGCGGTCGGAGCCGGCCTTTGCCACGTGGAACCGGGGCAAGCGATCCGTGATGTTGGACCTGAAGACGGACGCCGGGCGGGAGAACGCGCGCCGGCTGGCCGCCAACGCGGACGTGGTTATCGAAAATTTCCGGCCGGGTGTGGCTGACCGGCTGGGGATCGGGTACGAAGAGCTGGCGGCGGACAACGAGCGCTTGATCTACTGCTCACTCCCCGGATACGGCGAGGAACACCCGAGCCGCAACGAGCCGGGCTGGGACCCGGTGATCAGCGCGGAAACGGGCTTCTATCCGGAAACGTCGGAGAGCGATGGCGAGCCGCTGTTCACCCCCTTGCCCATCGCCAGCACGTTTTCGGCGCTGCTCGGGTCGGTTTCCGTGGCCATGGCGATTAACGCGCGGGATAAGTCGGGCAAGGGGCAGCGGATAGAGGTGCCGCTGCACTCGGCGATGTTCACCGCGATGGGCAGCCGGATCATCAAGTTCAACAACTACGAGTACGTGGACCTGTTCGACTTTCCGCGCACGGTGATGTCGCACCCCTACCAGTGCGCCGACGGCCGGTGGGTCTACCACCATGGCATGTTCGAGCGGTTCGCGCGGCAGACCCTGACGGCGGCCGGTAAAACGGAATGGATCGAGGAGGCCACGTCGCTGTTCGGGCGCCCGGTGGACGCGGACACGCTGGCGTTCTGGCAGGACCGCTTCGCGGAGATGTTCAAGGAGCGCACGGCGTGGGAGTGGGAGGCGGACATCAACGCGCAGGGCGGGGCCTGCACAGTGTGCAAGACCGTGGACGAGTGGCTGGTGCACGAGCATGCGGTGGACGCAAAGATGGTGGTCGAAGTGGAGGATGCCGAGCGCGGCGCAATGAAGCAGCCGGGCGTCCAGGTGCGGTTGCGGGGAACACCGGGCGCGGTCCAGGGACGGGCGCCCAAGCTGGGCGAGCATACCGACGAGGTACTCCGTGAGTTGGAGAGCGCGCCGGCGCGGGCCTCAGCCAGCAACGGGCACGGCGACGTTATGTCCGCTTTGCAAGGCGTGCGGGTGCTGGACCTGTGCATCATCCTGGCGGGCCCGACCTGCGGGCGAACGCTGGGTGAGTTCGGGGCGGACGTGATCAAGATCGACGACCCGACGCGCATCCTGGACCCGATTGGCTATATCGACGTCAACCGGGGCAAGCGCAGCATCATGCTGAACCTGAAGACCGACGAAGGCCGAGAGGTTTTCTGGAAGTTGGTCGAGTCGGCTGACGTGATCGTGGAGAACAATCGCAAGTCGGCGGTGGAGCGTCTGGGCCTCGGCTACGAGGAAGTCAAGAAGGTCAAGCCCGACATCGTTTACGCGTCGCTGAACGCTTTTGGATACGACGGGCCGTGGTCGGAGCGGGCCGGCTGGGAGCAGTTGGCGCAGGGCACCAGCGGGATGCAGGTGCGGCGCGGCGGCCGGGACGGCAAGCCAATGCTGGCGCCCTACGCCGTGAACGACTACGGCACCGGCCTGATGGGCGCCTACGCCGTGGCGCTGGCGTTGCACGAGCGGAACCGCACGGGCAAGGGCCAGTCGGTGGACAGCGGGCTGGCGCTGACGGCGGGCCTTCTCCAGTCGCCGTACTTCCTGGACTATGCCGGGTACCAGCGGGAGGACATCGAGGGAACGGATGCGCGGGGCTACTCGGCGGGTTCGCGGCTGTACAAAGCGTCGGATGGCTGGCTGTATATCTATTGCCCGGATGCCGGCGCCTATGGATCACTGTTGTCAGCGCTGAACTTCCGCGATATCCACCACGACACCGAAGCGATCGGCGAGGTGATTCAGGGCAACACCATCGAACATTGGATGCAGGAATTGCGTCCGCTGGGCGTGTCGGTTACCCCCAACCTGACGATGGAGGACTACCGCCATGATCCGGTGGTGCGCGACGCCGGGTTCGTGGTTACGCGGGAACATACCGTGTGGGGCAGCGTGGACCACTCCGGCACCACGGCGAGGCTGTCCGCCACCCCGCCGAGGCTGGGTCCGCCGGCTCCCTGGTTCGGGATGCACACCGACGAGATTTTGGCGGAAGCGGGCTACTCTGTAGCTGAGATTGAGGCGCTGAAGGCGTCGGGAGCGGCGGTGGTGCGAAGTTCGTAATAACGAACCGCTTCCGGGGCGTGTTGTCATCATAATCCGGGTTTGCCAGACAGGTCTTGTGCAAAGTCATTGTCAGAAGCAGGATTACCAGGATTAGAGGATTTTCGGGATTTATGAACATCCTGAAAATCCCGAAATCCGGCAAATCCTGCTTCTGACATTTGCAGCCGGGATGAACTTTGAAGAACTGGCGTCCACCGCGATGACTTTCGACGAGGTGGCCGCGCAGTACGGGGAAGAGACCGCCGTCAACGTCATCATCGCCAGAGACCCCGACGCCCCCGAATGGACTCCGGAAGATTTCGCCCAAGCCAAGCCCACCGGCGAGGTTATCCCCCACATCCTGGAACGCTGGCGGCGGGCCAAACCCGACACGCCCAGCAGACGGAAAGCTCCCAGGAGCCCGTAACAACAACGCCCATGGCCACCGAAAAGGAGCAGGAGACTTTCAGCCTCGTCATCGACCGTCACCGCAGCGGCGACACGGAGAACGACATCCGGTTGGCCTTCATCCGATTCATGGAGACGGCGGGCATCGCCGGCCTGGCGGACATGGCGACCGAGGGGCCGCCCGGAATCGGCAACCCCGGCCGGATGGACCTGTACGTACATAATACGTGCATTGAGTTCAAAACCGACATCCTGCGCAACGGCGCGCCGAACCCGGACGACGTTGACCAGCTGGACG
Source organism: Dehalococcoidia bacterium (assembly GCA_965203985.1). Lineage (GTDB taxonomy): Bacteria > Chloroflexota > Dehalococcoidia > Lucifugimonadales > UBA3495 > Bin87. Next base: position 157,887 of record CBDBDS010000003.1, on the reverse strand, counting down.
GGTACATCGAAAGCCTGCTCAAGGCCGGCAGCGGGGTGCGCAACGGCATCCTCACCGACGGCGTCCACTACTTCCTGCGACGGGTGGGCGAGGAGAAACTGCCGCTACGGCGCGGGGAGACGCACCGCACCTTTGACCGGCCGGAACAGGCGCCCCGACTGCGGGAGTACCTGCACGGCATCATCTCGGCGCCGGCCGAAAACGTCAGCCCCACGGCGGAGAACCTGCAACGCTACTTCGGCAGCGACTCCGACGCCTTTCGCGCCGGCAACCTGCTCTTGCAGGAAGCCTACGCAGCCCACCGTGAAGACCCAACGGTGGCGGTGAAACGCCGGCTCTGGCAGGACCTGCTCCAGGTGGCCCTGGGCAAGGACGCCGCCACGGCCGGCGACGAAAGCGACTGGCTGTTCATCCGGCACACCTACATCACCAGCCTGGTCGCCCTCATCATGCAGCAGCAACTGCTGGGCGACGTGGCCCGCCACGCCGCCGAAAGGCCGGACGCGCTGCTCAAAGGGCGCATCCTGGCCGAACAGTCCGACCTGCACGGCGTGATCGACGCCGACCTGTTCACCTGGCCCACGGAGGCGGGAGAAAGCGCGTATCTGCGGGAAATCGCCCGCGTCGTCGAGCAATTCGACTGGACGCAGAGCCCGCGCGAAGTGGCGCCCACCCTTTACCAGAACGTGATCACGCCGGAAGAACGCAAGCGGCTGGGCGAATACTACACCCCGCGCTGGCTGGCCCAGGAAATCACCGCAACCGTGGTTGACGACCCGCTGCACCAGCGGACGCTGGACCCCTCTTGCGGCAGCGGCACGTTCATCGAAACTGCCATTGAGCGAATCATCAGCCACGCCGGAGAACTGTCGGCGGCGGCAACGCTGCGGAAGTTGCAGGAGAACGTGGTCGGGATCGACATTCACCCGGTGGCCGTCCAGCTGGCCAAGGCCACCTGGGTGATGGCCGCCGCCGGAACCATTCGCGCCGCCCGCGAAGAGAACACAGGCACGGGGACGGACACGGGCGCCGGCGCGGTGAGCGCGCCGATCTACCTGGGCGATTCCATGCAGTTGCGCTACGACACCGGCACCCTGGCCGCCAGCCAGTCCATCGAGCTGGAAACCCGCGAAACCCTGCCGGGCCACGCCGGGCCGGTCACCTTCAGCATCCCCAAGGAACTGGCCCGCCAGCAGGCCGACGTTGACCGGCTGATCTCCGAAATGGCCGCCGCCATCGACGAGGGACGCGACGCGGAGCACGTCGCCGACGGCTACCCGATGAGTGACGAGTGCCGCCGGAGCATGCAGGCCGTCGCCGCCACCATGCGGGAACTGCACGCCGCCGGCCGCAACCACGTGTGGGCCTACTACATCCGCAACATGATCCGCCCGGCGGTGATCGCCGAGGAGAAGGTTGACCGCATCATCGGCAACCCGCCCTGGCTGACCTACGGCCAGAGCGCGGACATCATCCGCGAAGAACTGCGCGGCATGAGCGAGCAACGCTACCAGATCTGGGCCGGCGGCAAACTGGCCCCGCACCAGGACATCGCCACGCTGTTCTACACCCGCTGCGCCGAGCTGTACGCCAAAGACGGGGCCGTCATCGGCATGGTGCTGCCCCACAGCGCCCTGCGTTCCGGACAGCACCTGAAATGGCGCGGCGGAACCTACCGTCGCAAGGGTGGGCGCAACGCGCCGAGCGTCAGCGTGAACTTCCAGGTTCAAGAACCGTGGGACCTGGACAACGTGACGCCGGACTTCTTCCCGATGCCGGCCAGCGTCGTGTTCGCAGAGTACGCGGCCGGCGAAACGGGCCGGCCGCTGGCGCCGGGGACGGTGGAGACCTGGCGGGGAAACTGGCAGGACGACTACGCCGGCATCGCCAGGGTGTCGGAGGCCCTGCATCACGATGATGGCAAATTCAAGTCGCCCTACGCCGAGTTATCCAGCCAGGGGCCGACCATCCTTGACCGCCGGCTGTTCTTCGTCGATACGTTGCCGCACACGGTGATGCTCCCGGCGGCCAACACTACCAACGTCAGGCCCCGCTTGAGCGGCCAGGACAAGATCACCTACGATGGGCAGTTGAGTTGGTTGGAAGGAGTCGTGAGCAACGACCATCTCTTCGACGTGTACTTGGGCGAGTGCATCGCGCCTTACGTTGCGCTGGAACCGCTAAAGGCTGTATTGCCTGTGCATCGCTCCATGATGACAATGCCCTCGCTGCCCGACGGTGGGCTTGACGTGGCAGCGTTGAACTCAGGGATGCAACGCCGTTGGGACAATGCCGCCGCGCTGTTCAGAGATGCCCACAAAGGGCGCGTTATTACCGAACTGTTTGACAACCTGAACCACCTCAACAAGCTCACCAGCCAGCTCGAATACTTGCAAGGGGCAATCGGCGGCGACGGAACAACGCGCATTGCCTACACTACGCAAGGCGAACCCACCGCGGCGTTTATCAAAGACAATCATTCCATAGTGGACCACAAACTATTTCAGACGATTTGCCGGTCCGAGGAGGAAGCCCATTACCTGCTTGCTATCATCAACAGCCGAGTGCTCACAGAAAAAGCAGCGGCGTTTATGACCAAAGGGCTGTACGGCGCAAGAGACTTTCACAAGCACGGTTGGAAGCTGCCCATCCCGCGCTACGACGCCGGCGAGCCGCTGCACGTCAGGCTGAGCGAGTTGGGAGCGTTGGCGGTGTCGGAGTGCGCCGCGCTGATTGCGGGCAGCGGGATATTGGATCGGCCGGCCGGCGACGCGCAATCCCGCGCGGCTCGCCGCCTGCTGCGCCACGAGTGGCAACCGGAGAGCGAGACGGCGCGTCTGATAGAATTATTGGTAGGAGAACTTTTGAGCGATGCGGGGCAGGCGGCGTTGGCGGGGCGGCAGATCGCAGCAGGCTAGAAACTGCTTGATAAGGAAGGAGAACCATCGTGGGAGACCAACAATGCCCGATTTGGGGAACCGAATGCGAATCAATAACCCGGGTTGGTGACTCGGTGATAGTAGACAACTCGCCAAGAGCCGGCGGCAGCTATCGGCTTTTTGATGACGCATCAACCGAACTCGGCAACATGACTGAGAACGAAAAGGCGCGGTTGACTACTCTGCTGGTTCGGCAACACCAACTCGGCAACGACTGCCCACCGATCAACGCGAGTACTATTGTCGCCGCCAAGTCAGCCGGCCGGGCGCGAATGGAAGAAAGACTTACGAGCCTACTGAAGGTTTTAATAGACAGAACACCAAAAGTTGGCGAACCAGTCAGCTTCGAACGGCCACGACGACAACCGGACAATGTACAGAGTTACCAATTCGCGCTTGCATACACGGAATCCACGGAGCATCGAGAGATTTCATACCTCGCAAATAGCCTGCATGATCAGGGGCTCATAAAAAGACTCGACATACATTTCCCCGACAGTGATGGACAAACAAGAGTCATCTACGGATCTGACTATACGGTCACGACGCATGGTCACTCCACCATGGAACAACGCCAAACCGAGGTCAAGTCAGACCAGTGCTTCATCGCAATGTGGTTCAACGAAGCAACCGATGCCCTATACGACAGGGCCATCGCGCCCTCTGTAAGAGCGGCAGGCTACCAGCCATTACGCATCGACCAAAAACCGGACTTTCTGGGCAAAATCGACGACCAAATCATCGCCGAAATACGTCGTTCTCGGTTCATGATAGCGGACTTCACCCACGGCGAAGGCGGCGTCCGCGGCTCCGTGTACTACGAAGTGGGCTTCGCTCAAGGGCTGGACATACCCGTGATATTTACCTGCCGGGATGACCAACTCGATGACCTGCACTTTGACACCAACCACTTCCTCCATCTCTCATGGCCCAGACGTCATGCCGAAGCTCTGATAGAGCCGCTCAAAAACCGTATTCTGGCCAACATCGGCGAGGGGCCGCACGCCGGCTAGGAGTGATCCGGCGGGTGCGCGCTGGATACTTTGAAACCGTTGACAGGGAATCACCCCTTTATTAGCATCGAAACCCCACATTGCCGGAGGTATCGTCATGGCGCACGACCCAAGAACCGCCGCCAATGAACTAATCAATCGCGGCATCGCCGAAGAAGAGCCGCTTATCCACGTCGAAGTGCAGAACCTCCTGTACTTTTGCCACGGCTGGATGCTGGGCATCCACGGTCAGCCGCTGCATGAGGGCCTGTGGGAGGCTTGGCAATACGGCCCCGTCCTCCCTGCGGTCTATTACAACCTGAACTATTATCGCGGCGGGCCGATCACCGCCCCGATTCTCGCCCATCCGGAAGAGTTCACCGACGCAGAGAAGTCCATCATGGACTCGGTGTACACCCAGTACCGGCCCTACGGAGGGGGCGGAACAGTCAACATCACCCATGCCAAGGGCACGCCCTGGCACAAGGTCTGGAACCGCAAGTGGGGGTCGCTCCTCATTCCGAACGAAACCATCCAAACTTACTTCACCAAAAAGTACCGCGAATATTCAAACTCCCATGCCGCCTGAAACACCGCCGCCGCGATTCGTGGGCGGAGAGGGAGGCAGACCTTCTCAGAGTTTGATGACCAGGGGGACTCAGCCGAAGCGCAAAAGGGGCGTCAAAATCGTTCGTGGTCCGACCTGACGTTCAAGATGAGGTATCGTGCGGTCGTGGCCATTAGCGCTCGTGGCCGGCGCGATTGCACTGGCAGCGTTGGCGCTCCTCGGATGGCTTGTCGTCATATTCCTCATCCACTGCACCATCCCGCAGCTCGGCTGGCTGAACGAATCGCAACTCGGCAGACTTACCGGAGCGTATCGCAATTTCGCCGCGTTCGCAGTGCCGACAATGTTGATCTCCAACGCTTGGCTGGTAGCTTGGTTCGGCAGCCGCTGGTTCAGGTCCAACAACGGATAGTCCAACACCGCCGCCGAGTAAGCCAGCGGCCACGCAAACCTCACGCGCACCCACTTGCAACCACGGTGTTGTCAGAATCAGGACTTACGGGATTATGGGATTGGCAGGATTGGGTTGGTCAGCGCTGGCGCTGCGGCATCCTGAAAATCCGATAATCCTGGCCATCCTGGCGCTGACGATCCCCGGAGGATAACCATGAACCAACTGCTGCAAGAAGCCTTCAACCGGGCCGCCGCCCTGCCTTCCGAAGAACAGGACCGGCTCGCCAGATTCTTGCTGGCAGAGCTTGAGGCTGACCAGAAATGGGACCAACTGTTCGACCGGCCGGAATCGGATGAGTTGCTGAGCCGCCTCGCCATTGAAACTTTGGCCGACCACCGAGCCGGCGCCACCGCTCCATTGGACCCGGCCGACCTCTAGCCATGCGTTCTTTCACGCGAGGCAGCTTCTGGGACGCCTACCGCCTGCTGCCGAACCACGTCAAACAGCAGGCCAGGAGCGCGTACACCATGTTTCAGGACAACCCGAGCCACCCGAGCCTGAATTTCAAACGCGTCGGGCGAAGGCACCCCGTTTACTCGTTGCGCGTCAGCGCCGGCTACCGCGCTCTTGGCGTGATGGAACAGAACGACATCATCTGGTTCTGGATCGGGTCACATCAAGAGTACGACCGGCTACTCCGACGCGGTTAGCCAGACAGCGGGGATGTCGTCAGAATCAGGATTTGCGGGATTACGGGATTGTCAGGATTGGGTTGGTTGGCGCTGGCGCTGGCGCTGCGGCATCCTGAAAATCCGATAATCCTGGCAATCCCGGCGCTGACGATTTCCCGGCGGGATAGCGGCCAACATCGCGAGCTGGCTTGCGGCGGTTTCCCCGGGAGGGGATTTTTGCCGATGGCGCGCTTGACGGAAACCCGGAAGGGACGTTATGCTGACCCTGATTTGCCCCCCGTCCGCACGAGCTGGCTTGCGCCAGTTTCCCCGGCCGGGGTTTTTTTGATTATGGACACCATAGTTTTCATTGACGGCCAGAATCTCTACCACTCGGCAAAGGACGCTTGGCACGGAAACCCGATGGACAAAGCATCGTCATATGCTTGGCCTAGTTACGATGTCGAAAAAATAGCCGACGCCCTGGTCAGCAGAGAGGCCGGCCGTGTTCTGTACCAAATCCGCTTCTATACTGGCGTTCCGAGTCGCCCCGATAACCCGTATTGGCACGATTTTTGGTTAAATAAGCTCCGCTACCTGGCCCGCCGGGGCATCTACGTTTATCGGGGCAAGGTCAACCGGGGCGGACAGGAAAAGGGCGTTGACGTCAGCCTGGCCCTGGACTTGGTGCAGGCTACTCACGAACGCCGCTACGACGTCGCCATCATCGTCAGCCAGGATTCGGACTTCAGCCCGGCGGTCAGCCTGGCCAAGCAGATTGCCGCGTCGCAGAACCGGACGCTCACTTTTGAATCCGCGTTCCCAGTCGGCCCGGGCAGCACCTTCCGTCGCGGCATCCACGGCACAAACTGGGTTCGGATAAACCGGGCGATGTACGACGCCTGCCTGGACCCCCGAGACTACCGCCCCGCCAGACGCTGACCCCAGCCCATCCCTGAAAATCCCGCTTCTGACGACTTCCCAGCGCGATAGCGGCCAACGTTGGCCCAGCCCGGGCCCCACACCGTCCGCACCACTGCCCAAGCAGGTTGGAGATAAGCAGCGCACAGACCCCGTCAATCCAGCGAATCGAGGAGCAATGCAATGGGAACCGTAGTGGTCACCATAGGTATCGGAGACCCGCAAGGCCGTAGGTTCGAAGAAATCGACGTAATTGTGGACACTGGCTCAACCTTCACGGCGGTGCCCAGAACCACGTTGCAGCGGCTGGGAGTGCCGGTGGAACGCTCAGTGCAGTCTGAACTGGCGGACGGAAGCAACGCGCCGGTGGACATCGGAAGAACCATGATCAGACTTGAAGGACAGGAATTCCCAACGCCGGTGATCTTCGCCGAAGCGGGCGAGCCCACTTTGCTTGGCGTGGTCACGCTGGAAGAAGCGCTGCTGGCCGTAGATCCCGTGGCCGGACGCCTCATACCTACAAACGTGCTGCGCCTTTAGATCAGGAGATTGCCGCGAATGCCAGGCGGCATTCTCGCAATGACAGTTTGGAGGAAAGTGGCAGCGCGCGCGGGAGGCGCGAGTGCAAACGGGGCGACGTGCGTGCTAAACTTGGGCCAACTGCGCCCGCCGGAGGTAGAGGTATGCTACGCATCTACAACACCCTGACTAAGAACGTCGAGGAAATCCGGCCGATGACTCCAGGCAGGGTGTCCATGTACACCTGTGGGCCGACGGTGTACCGCTACGCCCACATTGGGAACCTGCGCACGTACCTCATGGCCGACTGGATCCGCCGCATCCTGGTGGCTGACGGCAACGAGGTCTACCACATCAAGAACATCACCGACGTGGGCCACATGCGCCAGGAGTTGGCGGAGGCCGGCGGCGACAAGATGATCATGGCCGCGCTGGCCGAAGGCAAATCACTGCAGGAAATCGGCGAATTCTACGCGGATGTTTTCTGGCAGGACGAGGAGCGGATCAACATTCTGCCGGCCCACGTGTTCCCGTGGGCGTCGCACCACATCCCCGAAATGCTGGAGATGGTGGGCACGCTGATGAACAACGGCGCCGCATACGAAGCGGGCGGCAACATCTACTTCGACGTGAACAGCTATCCGGAGTACGGCAAGCTGTCGCGCAATTTCGGCGGCGACCTGCTGGAGGGAGTGCGCGCCGAGGCGGATCCGTTGAAGCGCGACCCGCGGGACTTCACTCTCTGGAAGGCTGCCGAGCCGGGTCGGGACGTGAAGTGGGACAGCCCGTGGGGCGAAGGTTTTCCCGGCTGGCACATCGAGTGTTCGGCCATGGCCCACAGGTACCTGGGCGAGAAGTTCGACATCCACACCGGCGGTGTCGACAACGTCTTCCCGCACCATGAGGACGAGATCGCGCAGAGCGAGGGGGCGTTCGGGCAGCAGCACGTCAACTACTGGGTGCACGGACAGCACCTGCTGGCGGACGGCGCCAAGATGGCGAAGTCGGCCGGGAACGTGTTCCTGATCGAGGATCTGGCGACGCGAGGATTCGATCCCCTAGCATTCCGTTACCTGTGCATGACGGTGCGATACCGGCACCGCATGAACTTCACCTTTACGTCGCTACGGGCGGCGGAGAAGGCGCTGACCGGCCTGCGCAACCGCATCTGGGTGTGGCGGAACATGTCCGGCAATGGTTCGGGTCACCACGACCTGAGCGCCGAAGGCAGGGAATGGAGCGGGAGGTTCTGGGACGCGGTGCACAACGACCTGGACCTGCCCACGGCGCTGGCAATCACCTGGGACATGGTGAGATCGGACCTGTCGTCGGCGGACAAGTTGGATCTGATCCTGGACTTTGACCGGGTGTTCGGGCTCGACTTGGACCAGATTCCGGAGCGGTACGAGATCGGCAGTCAGAACAGCGATGCTGTGGAGCGCCGGGCCGCGCTGCGGCAGCAGGCGGCGTACCGCGACGCCGACGCGCTACGGTCGCAGATGGTCGAAGGTGGGATGGTGGTACAGGACACCGGAGTTGCAACTCTGGTGCGTCCGCAAACGCCTTTGGAACTACAGGCGGCGCGATGGCCCTCGGTGTCGGCTTCGCGGGAAGTGCCTTCCGTCCTGGACCAACCTGACCTCTACGACTTCACCTTCCTGGTGAACGCCTACGATTACGTTGACGACGTGCGGCGATGCGTTGAGGCGGTGCTGCGGCACACCGGCGGAGCGTCGGTGGAGATCGTCGTGGTGGACAACGGGTCCACGGACGGCACGGCGGAATACCTGGAGGAGGCGCAGGCGGAACACGCGAACGTACGGGTGATCCACTGCGACCACGTGGTGGGTGACGCCGCCGGCAAGAACATCGGGTTGAAGCAGGCGCGCGGCCGGTACATCGTGCTGCTGGACGCCTCGACCGAGGTGGTCGGGGATATCCTGTCGCCGGTGGCGGAACACCTGGCGGACAACAGCATTGGCGTGTTCGGTCCCTATGGGTTGACGACCGATGACATGCAACACTTCCACGAGGAAGTGGACCGGGGCGACGCCGACGCGATGCAGGCGTATTGCATGGCGTTCCGTCGGGCGGACCTGCCCTCCGTGGGATTGATGCACGAGTCCTTCCGCTTCTACCGGAACCTGGACATCGATTACTGCTTCCAGTTCAAGAACTCGGGGTACCGGGTGGTATGCGACAGCAGCCTGCCGCTGGTGCGCCACGAGCATCGCCAGTGGGAAGAGCTGGAGGAGAACCAGCGCGACGAGCTGAGCCGGAAGAACTTCGGCCGGTTCCTGAAGCGGTGGGGCAACCGGCCGGACTTGCTGATCAACCCGAACGCGCGGGGGTTCGACACCGGGTTCCGGCACTGACATACCAACCAGATCTAACAGGAGGATCTAAAATTGGAGAATACGCTCGAGTACCGTTCCGTCCAAGACCTGATGGATCTCCGAAAAAACGGGATGCTCACGGCCAATCCTGAATACCAACGAGGGTCAGTCTGGACACTTGCCCAGAAAAAACGGCTCGTCGATTCGCTGTTGCGGGGCTATCCGTTGCCAGTAATTTACCTGCACCACATCAAAAAGGTGGTGTCGGGAATGCAACGGGAAGACTTGGAGATCATAGACGGTCAACAGAGGATTAACGCCCTCTACGAGTTCGCAGAAGGGGCCTATCCTCTCTTCGACCCGATTGAAGACGACGCTCAAGCTCGGTTCCCGATTTTTTTGAAAGAACAACCTTGCCCGTGGGGTAGGCGAGATTTCCATTCCCTATCTGAGGAGCTTAAGAAACAATTTTCACAGACAGAGTTGCCCGTTGCTATGATCACTAGCGACGAACCCAATGAGGTCCGCGATTTATTCGTCAGGCTTCAAGGCGGTATGCCACTCAATCCCCAAGAGAAACGAGATGTGCATCCCGGCAACTTCACCGACTTCGTGCTTCAAACTGGTGGAAAACCCGAGCTGACCAGGTATCCAGGCCACCCATTTTTCCAGCGCGTCATGAAGTTGAACCCTCGCACAGACCGGGGAAAGACTCGGACATTGGCGGCGCAGATTACTATGCTGTACTTGTCAGCACGTGAAGACGGTCTGGGCAAGCTCACAGACATCAACGCTGGTGCGATCGACGATTTTTACTACAGGAACCTCGATTTCGATCCGACAACGAAAGAAACTGAGCGTTTAAGGAACATCCTGACAAAATTGGATGACCTTCTTGGAAATGGCAAGCGACCGAAATTGGCCAATCACCACGCGATACATCTCGTGTTACTGGTCAATGCTCTTTGGGACGACTATACGAGGTCTTGGGAGACGGCCCTGCCCAATGCGGTTGACAGTTTCTCTGAGTTCCTGGCCATAGCGTCCAAAGGCAAGGAGGCCACGAATCCATTTTGGGCCGAGTACGGACAGTTGGCTAGGACAAACGCGGACCGCGCCGATACCATCCAACGTCGTCACGAATTCTATGCCAAACAAATGTATGAACTTCTGGGCCCGCTGCAACCTAAAGACCCGCAGCGGCTGTTTGGACCGCTCGAACGAGAGATCATCTACTTCCGAGACGGCAAGAAGTGTAACCTTTGCGGCAGCGAGGTTAACTGGTCAGAGACAGAAATACACCATGTCGTTGAGCATCAACATGGTGGTCGCACCGAGTTAGAGAACGGGGTCCTAGTCCATAGACATTGCCACCCGAAAGGCGCAGCTGCCCAAGATTTTGCGGATAAACCATTCGCAATAGAGGACCGGTAACGACCACCGTTGCAACTCAGGACAACGTTGACGAAATCTTTGCGGATGCTCGACAGCTTCAAGACCAAGCTGTCGAACGTCTGGAACATGGCGACATTCGAGACGCCGCGGAAAAGGCTTGGTGCGCTACCAAGCGGGCCACCGATGCGCTAATCCTGGCATTGACAGGTCAGGAGCCAGGACCAACCGGGTTGACCAGCGACTGCCTTGACGACTTAGTCGAATCGGGCAGGGCGACAAACTCGCTGCAAAGGCGATATTACAGTCGGCTCAGCCAGTTGCACGGCTCCTGTTTCTATACTGGAGCGTGCAACCGACACACCGAAAGGCGTATCCGCGAAACCGCGGCTTTCATTACGGACGCCCAATCCTTATCGGGCGCGTGATCGCGCGGTCAGCTTGATAGCAGTAGGGGCGAATTTTTTATTCGCCCCTACGACTTTGTGGGTTCGCGTTGCAGATCAGCCGCGGCCGAACCAGTCGGGGTGTACGGCCTGGAGGCCGAGTTGAGGCCACGCGGCGGGCGCGCCGCACTTCTCGAGCCTTGCTTCCAAGGGCAGCGACTCGTCCCAGTAGTAGGCGATGATTCGGCGGCCGTTCCAGTCGCTGGCGTCATCGGAGGCGATCCAGACCACCGGTGCCTGCATGACTTCGGGCTGGATGAGCACGTCGGCAGTTGCGCCCTCGGGCGGCAGGACCATGTTGGTGGCGGTGGCGCCCCCGGGAGTCAGGACGTTGGCGGTGACGCCGGTACCCTCAAGGTCCTGGGCCATGATGGCGACCAGGGCTTCGTGTCCCGCCTTGGACGGGCCATAGGGAGCGCCACCCTTGCGCCACATGGTGTCCATGCTGGTCGTAACCCCGATGATGCGGCCAAAACCCTGCTCCATCATGTGGCCGGCCACGGCGTTAGCCATGAGGAAGGGACCACTGAGGTTGACGGAAATCACGCGCAGCCACGCGTCGGGTACGATGTCGAAGAAACCGGTGCGGCTGCCGGAGGCGCTGCCGCCGAAACCGGCGGTGCGGGGGTTGATGCCGGCGTTGTTGACGAGGATATGGAGGCCGCCCATCTCGGTAATGGTTCGTTGGACTGCATTCTGAACGGACTCGGGGTCGGTGACGTCGGCAATGATGGGCAGGACGCACTCGTCGCCGCCCAGTTCGCGCATGTCGTTGGCGGTTTGGTCCAGCCAGTCCTCGTTGATGTCCAGCATGGCGACGCGGGCGCCGGCGCGGACGAGGCCGGTGGTGATGGAGCGGCCCATGCCGATGGGGCTGGCCGCGCCGGTCACGATGGCAACGCGGCACTGGAGGGTTTCGGAGCGGGTAGTCATGGAGGTCACCTCTGGGTTCAGTCGTCGGGATGAGAGCGGGACGATGATAACCGCTGGTGCGGTAGTTGTTAAGGGTGACTGGGATAGTCATCCTTGACCCGCGAACGGGCCGATGTTAAATTGGCCGCCGTGTTTCGTTGCAAACTTTACGATTTTCGTCGCGTGGATACCAGATGAGTGAACTGGCCGAACGGGTGCTGAAAGGTGAACTGCGCGCTCTGTCACGGGTGCTGACGCTACTGGAGCGCGGCGATCCAGCGGCGGCGGAAGCGATGGCCACGCTGGACCCGCACACCGGCGCGGGATACGCCGTCGGGATCACCGGCCCGCCGGGGGTGGGCAAGAGTACGCTGGTGGACCGGCTGGCGGAGCATCTGCGAGGACTAGGGCTTTCGGTGGGCATCCTGGCGGTGGACCCGACGAGTCCGTTCACGGGCGGGGCGCTGCTGGGCGACCGGATCCGGATGCAGCGGCACTACCTGGACGACGGGGTTTTCATCCGCAGCGTGGCGACGCGGGGGCAGTCCGGCGGGTTGCCGCGCATCGTGAAGAGCATGGTGCGGGCATTGGACGCGGCCGGCAAGGACGTGACGCTGGTGGAAACGGTGGGCGTGGGACAGACGGAACTGGGCATCATGGGCGTGGCGGACTCGGTGGTGGTTGCGATGACGCCGGAGTCGGGTGATTCGATACAGACGCTGAAAGCCGGAGTCATGGAAATTGCCGATCTTTATGTAATCAACAAGGCGGACCGTGACGGCGCCAACCAGCTATCGGCGGCGGTGACCGCGATGCTGCAGATGGCGGACCTGGGAGACGGCTGGAACCCGCCAGTTCTACTGACTCAGGCTTACGCCAACGTGGGGATCGGGGAGCTGTGGGACAACGTTACCGCGCATCGCGAGTACATGAGCGACACGGGCGGATTGGAAAATCGGCGTGCCGAGCGGCGGCGAGCGGAGTTCCTGGAGACGGTGCAGGAGGAGCTGTATCGGCGGATCACGGAGCGGATGGGCAACGACGCCGAGTTGGGAGACCTGCTGAGGCAGATAGACGGGAAAGCTGCGGAGCCTTACGGGGCGGCGATGGGGTTGCTGGCGAACGAAGGAGGGTTGGCCAATCTTGCCGGCGAATAATGGAGTATAGCCGTGGACAGTGAAGGCCGGCGGCGTAGGGTCGATGGCGACGATTCGCTGCTGGCATCGGTTGCCGGCGTACCGCTGACACGGATGGCGCGCATTGCGGTGTGCGTGATTTGGGCCGGGTTCTGGGCGGCGCGCATCCTGCTGACGGACGCGATGATGCACATTAGCCCGCTTGATGCGAAACTGCTATTATCGGAACTGCTGGATTCAGGGCCGGTCGACCAGGCGTTCAGCCTCTGCATGATCTGGCTGACCGTTGAGGTGGTGATCATTGCCGCAGACGTTGTATCAGGAGGGACAAGAATGCTCTTTGCCAAAACACCGAAAAGCCTCAAAGCAAGTATTTTGGATGGCCTTACCGAAGGCTTCACGGTCGAGGAATTGGAAGCCCTAGTTGAAAAGAAACGGAAGGAAAGGCAGGAGAAGGCCGCCAAAAAGAACGGCCAGAAAGGCTAATCCATATCCGTTATCGAATTGCCGGCGTGCTTACGCGCAAAGCTGGCGCAACTCCTCGCTGGTGGTGGGGGGAAGCGCAAAGAGTTTGGGGGCCGCCCCAAGTGGTTTCGGGCACTGTCAGATAAATCGTCCCGCGATGCTGTGCCTATCCACACAGCAGTTCGCACATACCCGACCCCCTCGAATTCTTCACCCGTGGATCCGTCCACCCAGATCACGGCTTCGCGTCTTGCGTTCGATTTAACAGCCCCGATATGGTAGCGCCGTGCTCGGGGATCATAGGTTACGACGGCGTATCCAATCTGAACTTCGTACCAGAAATTCAAGATCATCGTGGACCACGTTCGGATCGCCCCCTGGCTCTCCATGGGATATGCCATCTCCACCAGTCGCTGCATCTCGCCGTTGGAAACCCCATGGCGGATTGGCCCACCGCCGTCCTCGTTGACGTACACGACACCATCGCCAACGAACCGGTGTGCCACCGTGCCGTTCCATCCTGCTCGAACCATCCACATCCTGTCGCCTGACCTTGGCATAGAGCCTCCTTATTTCAGTCAAAACGACGGGCAACCACAGTGGTTGCCCCGTTAGTTTTCTTTCCTTGAGGCAGGTAGCTCAACTTCGGTTTTCGTTGTCGGCGCTGGCACCGTTGCCGGTGTTGGCGCGGTTGTTGCCGCCGTCCGGTGGGTTCATGCCGCCCATGCCGAGGAAGGGGGAGAGCATGGAGGTGAACTCCATGGGGAAGATGAACTTGGTGGATGGGCTCTCGCCCAGGGACTTCAGGGTGTCGAAGTACTGCAAGCTCATGGTGCGGGCGTCCACGGTGCTGGCAACGCTGAAGATGCGTTCCAGAGCCGAGCTGAAGCCCTCAGCCCGCAGGACCTGGGCCTGCTGGTCGCCCTCGGCCTGGAGGATTTCCGACTCGCGCTGGCCCTGGGCGCGCAGGATGGCGGACTGGCGTTCGCCCTCGGCCAGGTTGATGGCGGCCTGACGCTGGCCTTCGGACTCGGTAATCTCGGCGGTGCGGATGGCGTCGGCGGACTTCTGCCGCTCCATGGCAGCCTTGACGCCGGGGGGCGGGTCGACCTCGTTGATCTCCACCTGGGACACCTTGACGCCCCAGCGGGTGGTGACCTCGTCCATGCGGATCTGGACGTCGTCGCGGATGCGCTCGCGCTCGGACAGCGTGGTCGCCAGATCCAGGGAGCCGATGACGGAGCGCAGGGTGGCGAAGGCCAGGTTGATGACGGCGGCCTCGAAGTTCTGAACCTCCAGCACCGCGCGGTCGACTTGATCGTCCATCACGCGGTAGTAGATCACGAAGTCCATGTCCACCACCACGTTGTCGGCGGTGATGTACTTCTGGGTAGGAACCCGTGTGACACGCTCACGAAGGTCAACCTTGGTCCCATGGTAGAGGATGGGGATCAGGAAGCGCAGTCCGGGCCCCCTGGTGCCGATATAGGTACCGAACCGTTGGACTACCATACGCTGGTACTGCTGGACGACGACAATCCCTGCGGCCATTTTGGCGCCTCCTTATGGGAATCGGGACGGGCGGAGTGTTAGGGCCATTCTAGCATCATTCCTGGCCTTCAATTACGGCCGGGCCGGCCTCGACCTCAACAGTGAGCAGCAGGCCGCTCACGGCGACCACGCGCACGCGGTGTCCGGCCGGGATGTGCAGACCATCGTTGCTGACGCTGGACCAGGTCTCGTCAGCCAGGGCGACCACCCCGCGGGGTTGCAGCGCCGACGTCACCACGCCGGTCTGCCCGACGAGACTGCCGGGTGAACTGCGGCCGTCGCTGCCGGCGCTTTCGCCCCGACCCGCGCCGCGCCGTCGGCCGGTGCGTGACATGATCACCTCGTAGGCCAGATATCCGGCGACCGACAGCAATACGCCACCGACGCCGACCAGAACCCAACGGTTGACCGACACCGTGGGAAAGCTGGGGGGAGTGATGCGTCCGCCGCCAAAGTCCCCAAACAGCAATAGACCACCGACCACGAGGCTCACCGCGGCGCCGATTCCCAATGCGCCGAACCCCGACACGAAAATCTCCAGGGCCGCCAAAACGATGGCCAAGAGGATGAATGCCACGCCGGCCCAATTGAACGGGAGATTGCCCAAGGCGAGGAATCCAAGACCAAGACAGATTATGCCCGCAACCCCGGGGCCGATGGCTCCCGGAGTGAGCATCTCGATGATCAACCCGATGCTGCCCAGGGTCAGCAGCAGGAAGGCGATGTTGGGATTGGAGATAAAATCTACGAAGCGCTCCCGCCATTGCATCTTGATTTCCCGCACCTCGACGCCCGCGAGCTCCAGTGTGTGTTCTCCCGCGATAGTAACCACGGTGCGGCCGTCCAGAGCGACGAGAAGCGCGGGGATGTCATCGGCGATCAGGTCGATGATGTCTGCCTCCAAAGCCTCGCTGGCGCTGTAGGAGGCGGCGGAGCGGACGGTTTCCTCCAGAGCATCGGGGTTGCGGCCACGCTCTTCCGCAATGGCACGGATGAGGGCCGCTGCGTCGTTGGTTGCCTTGTCGGCCAGGGTTTCGCTGATTTCCTCACCGGTGCCGGAGACCGGGGTGGCGGCTCCGATGTTGGATCCAGGGGTCATGGCGGCAATGTGGGCCGCCGCGGTGATGAACGTTCCGGCGGAGCCGGCCTGGGAACCCCGCGGCGAGACGAACACAGCGATGGGCACGGGAGAGCCGAGGAGAATTTCGACAATCTCGCGGGTGCTGCTGTACAGGCCACCCGGCGTGTCCAGGCCAATTATCAGTAGTTGGGCTCCGGTGTCGTTGGCACGGTCGACGGCACGCTGGATCACGCGCACCTTGACCGGACTGATGGTCTTTTCGACGCGGAGGTTCAGGACGGTGTCCGCCTGGGCGCCGACGCGAGCATCGGGGCCAACCAGGCCGAACATGCCGAGGCAGACGAAAAGGGCGCACGTTGCCACCACGGCCCACCGCCTGACGAACGGGCGCACCGAATGGTAGTTGATGAGGGCGGAAAGCATCAGGAAGCACCTGAGATTATGATCAGGGCGGCGCGGTGGTATGTCAATCGCAACTGTTTAGAATTCAGGGAGTTGTCATTGCGAGGCGTTTGCGCCGTGGCAATCTCGACGCCTTAGCAGCAACGTTTGCCCCGGAGGACTCCCTTGCTCCGGCGGGATTGCCGCGCTGCGCTCGCAATGACACTTTCCCCGCAACTCTGAACAGTTACTGTCGATCTGGGCGTTTGACTAGGGCCGGCGGCTGCCCATACAATGCGGCCAATCGAACAGCGTAACAGGAGCGACGATTTCCATGGCTTACCAGTACATTCTGTCCGACAAAGAACGTGTCTCCAAGTGGGAAGGCAGCGGCGACCGGCGCCGCGAAGTGGTGGGGCACGTGGCGTTTTTGACGATGAACCGGCCGGAAGTGCTTAACGCCATGAACCGGCAGTTAACGGAAGAGCTTCACGACGCGGTACGGTGCGCCAACGAGGATCCGGAGATCGGGTGCATCGTGGTCACCGGTGCGGACACTCACCCGCGAGTACCGGCGTTCACGGCGGGCGGCGACATCCACGAGCAGCGGGAGGACCAGGCCGCGCTCAATGCGGGCACGCTGACTCGGGACGGCATGGACGAACGCGCCGCCCGGCGACAACGGGGTGGCTACGAGGTCAGCGCCTCGGACAAGCCGGTGATCGGAATGATCAACGGGTTGGCCTACGGCGGCGGGGCGGTGCTGTCCTCATCGCTGGACATCCGCATCGGATCGGACGCCGCCCGGTTCCGGTTCCTGGCCGCAGCGTACGGCCGGATCAACTCGACGTGGACGCTGACCAACCAGGTGGGCTGGCCGCAGGCGAAGGAACTGCTGTTCACGGCCAGGATCGTGGAAGCGGAAGAGGCCTACCGTATCGGGCTGCTCAACCACCTGGTGCCGACCTACCGGTTACGACAGAAGACGATGGAAGTAGCCACAGAGATCGCCACCAACGACACGCCCTCGGTGGTTGGCATCAAGCGGCTGCTGCTGCAGCACAAGGGTGAGAGCCTGGAGCAGCAGTGGGTGAATGAGAAGGACTTCACCACCAATGTGCTGCGGGGGACCCTGGCGGAAGAAGCGTTCCCCGACTTCCTGGCGCGGCGGGGGCGACCGGTGCGCGGCGCTTAGGTCGCATCACCGGGTCACAGGCAAAAGCCCTCCCCGGACGCGGGGAGGGCCCTTTCTTATCCAAGTGATGACAACTCAGCGGATGTTCCGGTGCCTGTGCTCGGGGTTTTCGTTGAGTTCAGCGGTATCTCCGCTCCACCTGGTATTACCCTCGGCGTCGATGATGGTGTAGGCCACGGGCGAGGAAGCAGGAGGACAATCGCCGGGCATCGCGTAGTTGAGGTATCGGCTGGTGAGCGTGTTGGCGATGGGCTGGAACGGGGACAATACGCGGGCGACAAAAGGCTTGTCCAGTACGTTCACGAGGACCCGGTTGAACTGATTAACTCCGCTGTGAATGATGGTCATGGCGGCCTCCTGTCAAAGCTTGATCATTGGGCTTTGACAGTTCCCATTATACGTGAATGGAGGGCCGAATAGCAGCCGGACGATCTTGCCCACGGCAACCGGGAAAAACAGACGACCGTCACGGTACCCCAAATCGTCCGCTCTGGCGAAGTCAAGCGTCCAGTGTGCCTTTGGTGCTGGGCACCTGGCCGGCGGCGCGTGGGTCGGGCTCGACGGCATCGCGGAGGGCGCGGGCCAAGGCCTTGCACAGCGCTTCCGCCTTGTGATGGGGACTGACGCCGGCCAGCACCCGGGCGTGCAGGTTGATGCGCGCCTCGATGGCGAATGACTCGAGGAAATGGGCGACCAAGTCGCCGGACAGGGTTTCAACGATGCTGTCGTTGAGGGTGGTGTCAACGGCAACGTAGGGTCGCCCGCTCCAGTCGACGGCCACCATCACCAGCGTCTCGTCAAGGGGGACGATGGCGTGTCCCATGCGGCGGATGCCGCGCGGCTCGCCCAGGGCCTGGCCGAAAGCGCGACCCAGCATGATGGCGGTGTCCTCGACGAGGTGATGCCACCCGACGTGAGTATCGCCCTGGGCTTTCAGGGTGATGTCGAACAGCCCGTGGCGGGCAATCTGGCTGACCATGTGATCGAGGAAGCCGTTGCCGGTGTCGACCTCGTAACGGCCCTGGCCGTCCAGGTCCACGGAGATGGAGATGCTGGTTTCAGCGGTGGATCGCTCCAGGGAGGCGGTGCGCTGCAATGGGTCGGACATCGCCATGCTAGTCCACCCCGAGGACGGCGCGGAAACCGGCTACCACGGCGTCGGTTTCCTCGGGTTTACCAACGCTGGAGCGGATGTAGTCGCGCAGCAGTTCGTTGTCGAAGTAGCGGAGGAAAACGCCGCGGCGGCACATGGCTTCGTACACTTCCAGACCGCGCCCGTCTGGCATCTTGCAGAGGATGAAGTTCGCCTGGGAGGGCCAGACGGTGATGCCCGGAATTTCGCACAGCAGGCGGTACATGCGACCGCGTTCCTTGACGATGGCGTCCACGCGGTCCAGGAGGTGAGCGGTGTCGGAAAGGGAGGCCAACAGGGCGATTTCGGCGGCCAGGTTCACGTTGTACGGGGGCTTCATGCCCATCATGGTTGCGGCCAGCTCGGAATCCATGGCGCCGGCGCCGATGCGGAGGCCGGCCAGGCCGGCCCACTTGCTGAAGGTACGCAGGACGACGAGGTTCCGGTACTCGGACAGTAGCGGCATCAGGGTCTGGCCGCAGAAGTCGTAGTAGGCTTCGTCGGATACGACCAGCAGGCCGGTGTCGAGCAATGCGCGGGCCTGCGCTTCGGTAACCACGTTGCCCGTGGGGTTGTTGGGCGTGGGGAAGAAGATCGCCTTGGTGCGTGGCGTTATCGCGCCCTGGATCGCCTCAATGTCGATGTCGAAGTTCTGGTCGCGCGGGACCGATACGGCTTCGGCTCCAGCCACATCAGCGGAGAAGGAGTACATGCCAAAGGTCGGAACGGGGATGATGATCTCATCGCCAGGAGCAAGGAACATCCGCATTAGAAGGTCGATGATCTCGTCGCTGCCGTTGCCCGCAACTATGTTGTCCTCGGGAACGCCGAGGTAGTCGGACAGGGCGGCACGGAGACGGCGTTGGGCCGGGTCGGGGTAATGGTTGTAGTCGCGGAAACCGCCCAACGCCTCGGCCACCTGTGGCGATGGGCCGTAGGGATTCTCATTGCCGTTCAGGCGAATGACCTGCTCCAAGGGGATACCCGCCTCCTCGGCCAGCGTTTCGCTGGGAGAGACGCCCTGGTAGGTCTTCAAGCGACTGATGTGGGGGAGCAACAGTTCTTCGATATCAGGCATGAGCGAACGATCCAAGTGCGTTAGCGAGTTTGCGTGGCGGCGATGTGGTCGAGGCGGGCTTGAACTGCGCCGGCGTGGCCCGGCAGGCCCTCGGCCTCGGCGATACGGACGGCGGCGGCGCCCAGGTCGGTGAAACGCTGGGGGCTGAGGCCGACGACCGGCATGGTGCGAAGGAAGTGGTGGACACTCAAGGCGGAACTGAACCGCGCCGTTCCGCCAGTGGGCATCACGTGGGACGGGCCGGCGATGTAGTCACCCATCACCTCGGGCGAGAACTCGCCGAGGAAGAGGCCACCGGCGTTGCGCACCTGTCCAGCCCAGGCCCACGGATCGGCGACCATGAGGCAAAGGTGCTCGGGGGCGATATGGTTGGCGACGGCGATGGCCTCGTCGAAGTCGTCCACCACTACGACGCAGCCCTGCCGTTCCAGCGATTGCTGGATGGTTTCGGCGCGGGGGTTATCGGCGATTTGCGAATCCAACTCAGCTTCCACCGCGTCAATCAGGGGTTGAGAGTCGGTGACGAGTATGGCCGAGGCCATGGGGTCGTGCTCGGCCTGGGCGATGAGATCGGCGGCGCAGAACACCGGGTTGGCGGTCTGGTCGGCGAGGAGGATAGTCTCGGTGGGGCCGAACACGCCGTCAATGTCCACTTGCCCCTGGACCATGCGCTTGGCGTAGGCCACAAAGACGTTGCCGGGGCCGCAGATCTTATCGACCTTGCGGATGGACTCAGTGCCGTAGGCCAGGGCGCCGATGGCGGGAACGCCGCCGACCTGGTAGACCGCATCGACGCCGGCGATGCGGGCAGCGGCGAGGACGGTTGAGTTCAGCGGTTCCTGGCCGCGGCGGGGCGTAGCCAGCACTACCTCGCTGACCCCGGCGACGCGCGCCGGTATGGCCGTCATCAAGACGGTGGAAGGATACGCGGCAGTGCCTCCAGGGGCGTACAAGCCGACGCGCTCCAGCGGTCGCACGAGCTCGCCCAAACCCCCACCCAAGTCAACCCAATCGCGGGGCAACGTGGCCTCGTGGAATTCGGTGATGCGGCGGGCGGCCAACTCGAGGGCACGCTTGAGATCATCGGGAGTGGAGTCCCACGCGGATTTCAGGTCGGATTCAGAGACTTGCAGGTCATCCAACTCCGCGTTATCCAGCAGGCTAGCGTAGCGGCGCACGGCGGAGTCGCCGTCGGCGCGGACGTCGCGGAGCATCTGCAATACGGACGACTCCGGTGTCGCATCCGGGCCGAATAGATCGCGAGTGCGCTGCAGGACAGGCTCGGGAAGGGACGACAGATCCAGGGGGTCGATACGGGTCAAGACCGTTTCGGCGGCGAACAGCCCACGCACCATTTTAAGTTGCACTGAGATACTCCCGGGCCTGGGCCTTGGTTTCGTCGATAACCCGCTGTCGATAGATGTCAATGAGTTCGCGAGGGACGCGTTCGTACACCCGCTCCAGGCTCTGGGGCATGTGTTCCAGGAATCCGTCTACAACTTGCTGCACCTCGTCGTTGTCGCGGTACATGCGGTTGAGGGCGCGCTTGAGGCGTTCCCAGGTGAAATCCCAACCGAGCAGCCGCGCCACCCAACCGCGCCACTCGTCGATCAGTTCTTCCTCCAGGAATTGCAGAGCCGGCATCTGATCCATCGCGGCGATGGCGTCGTTTTCGGCGACAAGGCGGGCGTTTTCGTCGAGAACCACCCGATCCATGTCGAGCTGGAGGGCGCGGTCCCAGATGTGGGACTCGATTTCGGTGTCGGTGACACGGCTATCGTGAGCGAAGTGGGGGCGGAACATGGTGGTGATCCACGTCTCGTCGGCGACCAAATGGCTCACGTAACCCAGGAGGAAGGACCGGGTCTGGGGGGACAAGCCGTTGTTTGAGCCGGCCAGGTGCGGGTGCAGCGTGAACATCTTCTCGACGCCGGCGCCGACGTGGGTGACCGACAGGTCAGAGAAGTGGGTACGGGCGCGGTCCCACTTGGTCATGGCGCGGATATCCGGCGTAGTCGACCCGAGGTACGCAGCGCCGGGATGGTCGTGGACGTAGCCCCAGTCCAAATCAATGGCCACTTGCTGACACACGTAGATGTGCATGGGCAGGTTAGGCATGGTCGACATCCTGCCCGTTGATCGAAGCGATTCGGTCCATGAAACCGGCGAATGCCTGGGATTCGCCCTTGAACAGGTAAGACAGTTGGGCAGCGGCGATATCGACCCCGCCGCACTCACGAAGGTGGGTGACGGCGTCCAACAGGCGGTTCTTGCGGATCAACAGCGAGACGGCGTACCAGTCTTCTTCCTCGACGCTGAATACGCGGGCGACGGTGGGTCCCTGGATGCCCGCGATTTCGGGGCGCGCAAGGATCATGGCGCTCACGTCCTCGGCCGAACGGCCCTGGACGTTGGCGGTGATGCGGTAGTACGGGTCGGCGCGGAGGTGCGCCTCCAGCATCTCGGTGAAGGAGCGGGCGAGCTCGAGGTCGTCAGGACAGCCGGTTAGCGCGGATGGGTTGGCGATGAGGCAGGCCTGAGAAGAGAGGATCGTGCCGCCGTCGAGGGTCTTCAGCCGGTTCTCACGGAGTGTGGTTCCGGTGGCCGACAGGTCGGCGATGAGGTCGGCGTATCCGGCAATGGGCGCGGCTTCCAGGGTGCCGCTGGCGGGCACCAGGGTGAAGTAATTGATGCCGCGCTCGAACAGGTAGCGACGCAGCAATCGTGGGTACTTGGTGGCGATTCGGAGTTGTTGGCCGCGCTCGTGGAAGTCCAGTGCCAGATCGGCCAGGTCGTCGATGGACGTTACGTCAAGCCAGGAGTCGGGCACCGCCAGCACGTAGTCGCATCCGCCGAAGCCGAGATCCTCCATGACCGGGATCACCGCGTCGTCGTCGTGGCGATATTCCATCAGCCGGTCCAGGCCGGTGATGCCCATCTCTGCGCTGCCCTCCTCCACTTTGGTGGTGATGTCGGCGGTGCGCTGAAAGAGCACGTCGATGCCGGGCAGAGACGGGATGGATCCGGTATACCGGCGGGAGTTGGGCCGGTTCACCTTGACACCACAGGAGGCGAGGAACCTCATCGTGGGTTCGCCCAGTTCTCCGTCGCTTGGTATGACCAGTCTCAAGCCGATGCTCCCGGTTTACACCGTGACCGTTCGTGCAAAATCGAAATGGGCGCTGTTTCCGCCCACGTCCAGAACGGCAATGTCTCCCTGGCCGCGGATGTCGGCGGCGGCGCGCAAGGCGGCGGCGTTGGAGTCTTCAGCAAGGGGAGCAACGAGGACGGCGTCGTGCTCGGGATCCGGTGGATCAGCCTGAGGCATCGCGGCGAGCAATGCTTCCAGCGTGCACGCGAAACCCAGGGCAGGCACGGCACCCTCCCCGCCGAGGGCGCGAGCCAAAGCATCGTACCGTCCGCCGCCTCCCAATGACGCATCGTCGCCGCCCCGAACGAGGTCGAAGATAATGCCGTTGTAGTAGGCGATACCGCGGGCCAGGGAGAAATCGATTTCCAATCGCCCAGACACCGCTGGGTCCCCGCCGATAAGTGCGGTAAGCTCGATGAGCCGGTCGATGGCGTGGGTGTCCGCCCCGGTAGCGGCGACGATGGATTGCGCCTGGGAAAGGGCGTTGGCGGGATCGCCTTTGACGCCGGCCAGTTGACCGGCCAAGGCGAGACCGCGTTCAACAGCGTCCGAGGCGTCGCCGCCGCGCAACTTGCGCAGCAGGCGGTCGACGATTTCGTCGGGCGAACGACGACCCAGGGGCATATCGGCAGAGGTGTTCCAGCGCATGAAACCGGCCAGCACGGAGCGGGCCGCGCCGTCGGGCAAGCCGCTGACCGCGACGGCCAGGTGTTTCTCTTCGTCCGGAAGGCCAATTCCTGAGACGACGTGCAGTTCGGCGGCACGCTGCAGGGTGGACGCCAGGCTGTCACTGTCCTCGCCGATGCGGTTCATGTTGGCGACGATGAACTCACGGGCGCGGTCGGAAAGTCCTACGGTGTCCAACACGCTGTCCAGAACGTCGAGGTCGGCCAGGCGGATGCGATAATCGGGGATGCCCAGCTGGGCGGGAATGCCGGCAGCAAGAGTCACGAGTTCAGCGTCAGCGAGGATGCTGTTGGACCCGACCAGCTCGGCGCCGACCTGGGTGAACTGACCGGTGTCGGCGGCGCTGCCGGTGTCGTAGCGGAAGACCGGGCCGCAGTACTGCCAGCGGACCAAGGGCGGGTCGTCGCTGCCCCCGTTGATCTCCAGGTAATGCCGCATGATCGCGGAGGTGAACTCGGGGCGCAGACTGACCGCGTTGGAGCCCGGATCAATGAAGGAATACATCTGGGAGGCCAGGTCACCGCCGGATTTGCGCAGGAAAAGCTCGGTGGTCTCCAGCACCGGGACTTCCAGCGCGGAGTAGCCGAAGCGGCCGATGAAATCGGCGAGGCGGCGCTCCACGTCGTGTTTGCGCTGGCGCGCGCCGGCGTCGAAATCACGCATGCCGGACAGGCGGCGCACCGGGTTAGGACGGACGGGAACAGCGGCGGAAATCATCGCGGGTTATTGTAGCACCTGCGGGCCTGAGATGGGGTAAGGAAAGGCGGGCGGGCTCCGAACCCACGCCCGCCCAACGGATTACGCGACCGCGGTCACCAATCTTTCCAAGAGTCCCAACCACTGCCCGAAATGGGGACATTCTTGGCCGATGGTTGTGAGGCCGATCTCCATAGCCGCAGCAGTTCCGTCCACCGACTTTTGATAATCCGGCACCAGACTCTCGACCCGCTTGGACGGAGCGGTCACCAGCGAATCATTAATCTCTTCCGGGGTGTCGAAGCCATCTCTAATTTCCTGGAAGCTAGCGGCGAGTTCGGGGCGACCAATGGCTTCAGCGAATTTTTGGCAGTCGCTGAACAGCATGGCCTCGAACTCGTGCATCATCACATAGGGGATAAACCGGTCAGGGTTGAATCCATCACCTATTGAGGCTGCCACGTCGGAATGGATGGCATTTTCAACGCGGGGCGCCCTGTCCGGGAAAGGGAGGTGGATCGCCTCCGCACGGCCCGGCCAACTGCTCGGCCCGCTGGAAGGGAGGCCGTAATAATCGACCATGGTGGTCACCATGAGGCCCGCATCCCGGCGAAGTTGGTTGACGATGCCGCGGCGGGTTTCCGTCCACGACCGGATGCCGCCGCGGCGGGTTCTCTCCCGCTGTTCTCCCGCCACCCAAGCACTGACCTCTGTGTATCCGAAAGGGTACAGATGCGGCGCCAGCACCTCGTCAACGAAGTTTTTCTCGGTTGGACCTTCGCAATGAATACGTAGCCGCGTCATATCGTCAGACCGGCCGCCATTCCGGGCCCGGAACACCCCCAAACTCATTCGTTTCCCACAGCTGCCCCAGGCTGTAATCCTCCAGCCACACTCCCAATCTCTCGGCGTCGAGCCGCTCGAACCTGGCTTCCCCATTCACCCGGTTGGCCACGATAACGTCTTCCGGCTCAAAGTGGTCCAGTAACATTGGGGATTGGGTGGCCATAATTACCTGACCGTACACGGCCGCCTTCTTGACCATGGCGGCCAGCATGGTAACTGCGTATGGATGCAAGCCCAGCTCCGGCTCATCAAGCAGTATTACCGAGGGACGCAGGCTTGGCGGCTGCAAGAGCAGGGTGGTCAGCGCGATAAAACGCAGTGTGCCGTCGGAAAGCGAACTTGCGTTAAAGTAGGTGTCAGACCCCTTGTGCCGCCATTCGAGGAGGATCGTGTCCGGGTTCAACGCCTGCGGTTCAAGCTCGAAATCGTCAAAAAACGGCGCCACCAACCGTACCACGTGCCGGATCTGATTGTAAGCAAATGGATGTTTGAGCCGCAGCAAATAGAGATACGAGGCCAAGTTGGAACCGTCAGGTCGCAGGAAACGGTTATCGTGCAAATCAGCCGTCTTTTTCATTGGCGATGCTCGGCTCGTGTCGTGGAAATGGTACGAAACCCACGGGTCAGCATCGATCAGAAGGCCGGCGGCAGGGAATTGGTCATACGGATCCAACAGCAACGGTCGCTGCCAATAACTGGCAGACTGATGAATCAAACCCAAAGAATCACCAGCGATAGGTGCTAACGTCAACTCGTACCAATTGCCATCATTCAGACTGATGACGATATCTATCTGTCCCGTTGTGCGTGATCCGAAATGAAGAATGCTATCTGCCCCGCCAGCTCCGACAACGAAATGTCGCAGCCGGTCACTAACCACTTCACGCACCATAGAGAACAGTTCTATAAAATTTGACTTGCCCGAGCCGTTGGCCCCGATAAGCACGTTGATGGAATTGAGCTTCAGCCGCTCAATGGCCTTGATGCTCTTGAAACCTCTGATCGTGATGTTATCCAGTGTCGGCATGGTTGCACCGCCAGTCACGGATGCGCGTTCAACCCGCCGTCAATGTAGACGGGTTGGCCGGAGGGGTAGTCGCAGTGAGGGGAGCAAAGGTAGACGAGCATGGCCGCGAGGTCGCGGGGATGGCCCTTGCGGCGCATGGGGGTGTAGCGAACCAGGAGTTCCTCGCGCTGGGTTTCCAGGGGGATGTCCTCGGCGGTGGACCAACCGGACCCGACGGCGTTGACCCGGATCTCGCTGCGGCCCCACTCGACGGCCAGGGATCGGGTCAGCGACAAAACTGCGGCCTGGGTGGCGCTGTAGGCGGAGCAGTTAATGACCGCGCGCTCGGCCAGGTTGGAGATGACGTTGACGATGCGACCGTACTGCTGGTCCAGCATGCGCTGACCCACGGCCTGGCTGAGCATAAAGGTTGCGCGCACGTTGCGGGCGTGAAGCTCGTCCCACTCGGCGAGGGTGATATCGACGGCGGGCTTGGCGAAGAAACTTCGGGTGTCGTTGACCAGGATGTCAGCCCGAGGATGCGCGGCGGCGAAGGTATCGAGGACCGCGGAGGCAGCGGCCGGCGTGTCCCAACGGCCTACGTGGCGGCCGGTATCGCGGCCGGAGACGACGGTTACGGCATCGGCGATGGCATCGGCGGCCGCACCGTGGCGAGCCACGGCGAAGACCGAAGCGCCGGCCTCCGCCAGGGCGGCGGCCAGGAAGGGCGATTCATCGCCGCCGGCTGAGGCGACGATGGCGGTTTGACCGGACAGGTTGAACTCGGACGGGAGACGGGCCTGGGACGAGATTGCCACGTCGCTACGCTCCTCGCAATGACGGATGGGTGATGGCTTTCGAGTGGATGGGTGATGGCTTTCGAGTGGATGGGTGATGGCTTTCGAGTAGAGATAACGGGTTACGGTTCCAGCGCCGCGACGGGAGCATGGCCGGTGGGCGTGATGCCGGCGGCCAAGCCGGCGCCGTCGAGGATGAACATCTCGCCGGTCATATAGTCGGAGGCATCGGAGGCCAGGAACACGGCGATGGGTCCGAGGTCCTCGGGTTTTCCCAGCTTGCCGGTGGGCAGGAAGTCACCCGACTGAGGTAAGGTTCGGTTGATCTCCGCGCCGGGGTCGATGGTGGGAATAAAGCCAGGCACGATGCTGTTGGCCGTGATGCCATACCGGGCCAGGCTGAAAGAGAGGACACGGGTCAACTGGATCACGCCGCCCTTGGAGGTGCAGTACATGTAGATGTCGCGGCCGCCGCGGAGGCCGAAACCGGATGCAACGTTGATGATCTTGCCCTTGCCGGCGTCGGCCATGGGTTTGGCGGCGGCGCGGGCGCAGTAGAAAGCGCCGGAAAGGTTGACCGACATGGCCGAATCCCATTCGTCGTCGGTGATCTCCCAGATGGGCTTGAGGACGTTGTCGGCGACCATGGCGGCGTTGTTGATGAGCACGTCGACACGGCCAAAGCGAGCCATTGCCGCGTCAATCAGCGCATCGGCATCCGACGACTTGGAAACGTCGGTGGGGACGGCGATGGCGTCCTGGCCGGCGGCAATCACCTCGTCGCGGGCCGCCTCGATGGGACCGGGACGACGACCGGCGATGGCCAGGTTGGCGCCGGAGCGGGTAAGGGCGCGAACCATCTCGAGCCCCAAACCGGTACCGCCGCCAGTGATGACGACGACCTTGCCATCGAGGTACAGGTTTTCAAGCATTGGGTACGGTCGCTCCTGTGGCTGCTCGGAGGGTAATGTCTCCGGCGGTGAGGGTCAACAAGTCCCCGGCGTCGGTGCGCAGCAGCAGATTGCCGTGGTCATCGATTTCCTCGGCCAGGCCGGTGTCGGTTGCGCCGTGGTGAGTGACGGTGACGCGCTGGCCCAGAGTATCCAGCCAGCGGCGCCATTCGACAACGGGAGAACGGCCGCGGCGTAGGTCCAGGTACAGGGCATCCATGTGCTGCAGGATGCGACGGAGAAGTTCGGCGCGGTCGACTTCGGCTTCGGCAGCGTGGTTCAGGCTGGTGGCAGTGGCCGCTATTTCCGGGTCGGCGGATACGTCCAGGGCGACATTGATGCCTATACCCACGATGGCGTATTGCACCTGAGCGCCGGACAGCGCGCTCTCGGCAAGGATGCCAGCGACCTTGCGTCCGTCGATCATCACGTCGTTTGGCCACTTGATGGACGGGTATAGTCCGGAAACCTGGCGAATGGAACGGGCCACGGCGACGCCGGCCAAGGGACTGAGCGAGGCCAAGGCATCAGGTTCCGGCCGGAAGAGAACGGAGAAGTAGAGGTTGCCTTCGTCAGATATCCAGCGCCGGCCCATGCGCCCGCGGCTGGCGCTCTGCGTCTCGGCGACGACGACCGCGCCCTCTTCGGCGCCAGTGCGGGCCCACTCTGCAACATCATCCATGGTGGACCCGGTGGACTGGTAGAAGCGCACGCTCCGGCCGATCACGGCGGTATAGAGGCCGGAGTGTAGCATTTGGGCGACGATGGAAGAGGGCATGGCTTAAGCTGAACCTAACAAGCAGCTTCAGATCGCCTCAACCCAATCGGCGAATGACACACCGCTCGTGTATTCTTCGGGTAGAAGTTCCCAAAGGATGTCCAGCAAGAGTTGCACTTCGCTCAGCGCGAACTCAGTAAGCGCGGCGGTCATGTACACCTCGTAAAAGTTGCCGTGCAATCTCTCTGCTGCAGCAAGACCCCGCGCTATCTCGGTCATGCGATCAGGCATTTCGTCTGACAACTCGGTCAGCGCTTCCTGGATGGCCACGTGATCGTAGTGCTGCCAGCCGCGCAGAGTCGCCACGGCCTTGGTGAGTTGAGCAACGGAGCCCCATCCCTTTTCGCCGGCTTGGCACAGATCACCATCCGCAAGGTGGGCGGGCCATTTGGACCAGTAGTCCCGAGCCTGCTCCAAGTGCTTGCGGATGCGGGCATCCCGACGAGCCGGGGTTTCGCGCCGAGTTCGAGGGGGCATGGTTATCACCAGCCGTGATCGTAGCGGTCCTGGAGGACGTCCAGGAGGCGGGCGATGGGGATACGCTGCTGGGTCATGGTGTCGCGGTCGCGGATGGTCACGGCGTGGTCATCCAGCGTGTCGAAGTCGACGGTGACACAGTAGGGGGTGCCGATCTCGTCCTGGCGGCGGTAGCGGCGGCCGATGCTCTGGGCATCGTCAAACTGACAGCGGAAACGGCGACGCACCAGGTCGTAGACGCTGCGGGCGGTGGGAGCCAGGCGCGCGTTGCGGCTGAGCGGCAACACCGCAACGGTCACCGGCGCCAGGGCGCGGTGGAAGTGCAGGACAGTACGGGTGTCGTTGCCGTCCGGCTCTTCGTCGTAGCTGTCCAGCCAGAAGGCCAGGGTGGCGCGGTCGACGCCGCCGGAGGGTTCGATTACGTAGGGCAGGTAACGCTCGTGGATCTCGTCGTCGAAGTAGGTCAGGTCCTCACCGCTGAATTCCTTGTGGCGGCCGAGGTCGAAGTCGGTGCGATTGGCGATGCCTTCCAGCTCGCCCCAGCCCCAGGGGAAGCGATACTCGATGTCATAGGTGGCCTTGGCGTAGTGGGCGAGTTCGTCCCCGGCGTGCTCGCGGAGACGGAGGTTGCCCGCGCGGATGCCGTGGCTGACGTACCAGTCGAAACGCGCCTGCACCCATTGCTGCAACCATTCGTCGTCGGTGCCGGGCTTGACGAAGAACTCGATCTCCATCTGCTCAAATTCGCGGGTGCGGAAGGTGAAGTTGCCAGGGGTGATTTCGTTGCGGAAAGCCTTGCCTATCTGGGCGATACCGAAGGGCAGCTTTTTGCGGGTGGCGGTCTGGACGTTCTGGAAGTTGACGAAGATGCCCTGGGCAGTCTCCGGCCGCAGGAAAACCTCGTTGCTGGAATCCTCAACGGGGCCCATAAACGTGCGGAACATCAAGTTGAAACGGCGGGGCTCGGTGAAGTCACGGCCGCACTTCGGCTCCGGGCAGTTGTCGGTCTCCAGTTGGTCCTGGCGGAAGCGTCGGTGGCACTGGCGGCACTCCACCAGCGGGTCGCTGAAGTTCTCCACGTGGCCGCTGGCCTCCCAGACGCGGGGGTGCATCAGGATGGCCGCGTCCAGGCCAACTACGTCGTCACGCTCCGATACGACGGAGCGCCACCAGGCCTCCTTGACGTTGCGCTTGAGCTCAACGCCCAGTGGGCCGTAGTCCCAAGTGGATCCGAGGCCGCCGTACACCTCGCTGGACTGGAAAACGAAACCCCGTCGCTTGGAGAGAGACAGGATCTTGTCCATATCGGCGTAGGGGAGGGTGCGCGGCATATCGGGACCTCGCTGTCGGGATCAGGATGGAATCATGTTACCACTGCCGGGCTGATTCGGCGGAGAACGCCCGTCGCCGGACTGCCGGATTCTTGCCTGCGCAGGAATGACGGTTCACCTGGCCCGGTGATATGCAACGACCGGTTGGCGCGTGGCGAGGACGCTGCTCAGGCCGGCGTCAGGTCTTCTACCGGACGTTCGCCGGGCAATTCGCGGCGGACGGCGTCGGCCAGGCTCTGGGCGGCCAGGTCGTCCAGCTTGATGTAGCGCGCGGACATGGCGTCGGCGATGTTCTTCGCGAGCTCGAGCTTGATGAAATCCTGCTCGGTATCCACGATGACAGCGGGAATCTTTGCGGCGGCGACGGTCTCGCCCAGTTGGCGCACTTCGTCGGGCAGGGTGAGGACGTTGGAGGACTGCTCACCGGCGAGGGTGACGTTGGCCCGGCCGTCGGACAGCAGTACCAGCAGCGGCAGCACATCCCGATCCTTCAGGCACTCGGTCTCAAGGGTTTCCATGGCGAGGTAGAGCGCGCGGGCCAGCGGGGTGCGTCCGCCGGTGGGCATCTCCTGGAGGCACCACTGGGCCATTTCGACGCTGCCGGTAGGCGGGAGCAACACCTCGGCGCCGGTACCCCGGAAGGCGATCAGGCCCACCCGATCACGACGCTGGTACGCGTCGAGCAAGAGCGACATGACTGCGCCTTTGACGGCGACCATGCGACGCTGCGCGCCCATGGAACCACTGGCGTCGACGACGAATAGGATCAGTGATCCGGTATGGGTCTCCCTGACTTTCTCACGGACATCCCAAGGTTCGATCAGCAGCGCGGCCGCGTCGGCGTCCGGGGTTTGACGGCGGGACTGTTGATGGGGAGCGGCGGCCCGCAGGGTGGCGTCCAGCGCCAAGTCGGATGCAGCGCCATCCGGCACTTGTGCTCCTACGTATCGGCCGGCCGAGGTACCGCTTACGGTGGTGGCGCGGCGGCCGGACGAGCGGCGAGCGCGCCGGTCCGGTGGTTGGACCTGGAGGTTCTGGACGGCGTAGGGGTCGCCGATCTCAAACCATTCGTCGCCGAGGGAACTTTCGGCTGGGTCCTCGGGCTGGTCTTCAGGAGGGTCAGGTTCTCTATCGCTATCGGAATCGCCGGGGTCGTCGTTGCTCGAATTATCGTCGGCAGACGGCTCACGGTCGCGCTGCTGGTTCTGAAAGTCCTCCAGCATGTTGTCCAGTTGCTCGGTGACCAGGTGGGGCTGCTGGAAGGGCTGTCGACGCTGACGGTGGAGGAGGGCCATCAGAGCGGCCTCGCGGACGTCTTCAACGTCAACGACAGTGCGACCTTCGTAGGCTGCGATGGTGCTGGCGGTCTTGTACATGACAATGTCACCGCGCAGGCCATCCACCTGGTACTCGGCGCAGATGTCAGTGATGAGCTCGAGGATTTCATCGGGGACGACCACGTCGGCGAGAAGCCGTTGGCTACTCAGGAGACGCTCGCGTTCCGCTTGCTCAGCGTCGGCCCAATCGTCCATGAAATCGAAGGGACGGGACTCGAAGGACATGCGGCGGCGCACCACCTCCCGTCGTTCGGCGGGCTCGAATACGCCGTCCACTTCCACGGCGAGACCGAAGCGGTCAAGGAGTTGCGGCCGGAGGTCGCCCTCCTCTGGGTTCATGGTGCCCACCAGCATGAACTCAGCGGCGTGGCTGACCGAGATACCTTCCCGTTCCACGTAATTGCGGCCCATGGCGGCGGCGTCCAGCAGCACGTCCACCAAGTGGTCGTTGAGGAGGTTGACCTCGTCGATGTACAGGATGCCCCGGTGTGCGGAGGCGATGAGGCCCGGCTCGAAGTTCTTCTCGCCGGACTTGATGGCCTGCTCGATGTCCAGCGACCCGACCAAGCGGTCTTCGGTGGCGCCCACCGGCAAGTCGACGATGCGCACCTGGCGAGCGGATGGACTGCCGGACCTTCCCGCCTGCTGGCACCACTGGCACACATCCTGGGGGACGCCCGGCTGACAGCTGTAGGCGCAGCCGGGCACCACGGGAACCTGAGGCAGTAGCGCGGCCAACGAGCGTACGGCAGTGCTCTTGGCGGTGCCCTTCTTGCCACGGACCAGCACTCCGCCGATGCGGGGGTTGATCGCATTGAGCAACAGCGCGCGCTTCATCGGCGTCTGGCCGACGATGGCGGTGAAGGGGAACCTCGGCTCGCGGGCGGCGGCAGGTTGCGTCACGGGATCACCAAAAGACTGCGGCTCATCAGCCGGCCGTCGCCCGAGCCGGGCCGCCCGCCTGGGGATAGGCGTGTACGTCTCGCTCGCGATAGTAGCGGTAGCCGATGGTGGCGAAGGCGATGCCCATCCAGAGCAGCAGGTGCCCGCCGGCGGTAAAAGTGCGGAACATGATGGTGAGTTCCGGCGGGAGCCAGGCCGGTGCGGCGTCGCGGACGCTGGGCACAGCAAAGGCCAGAAGGAGCGCCACCACTGCGTAGGCCAACCCAATGCCGCAGTAGCGCAACCACCGCCCCGAGCCAGCCGAGCTGCGGTTGATCAGGCCCACGCCATACACGACCAGGCACACGGAGATGGTGGACACCGCGATGAAAAGGAACTGGAAACCCTGGCGGGCCAACAACGTGCCTTCGTCTCCGATCCCGGGTGGATTGAGGGGGAACTTGATCTGGGTGTACATGGACACGCCCCAGAAGCCCAGCAAGCCGGCCGCGGCGGCCCAGGCCCAGGGGTTCCAGCCCGGGGTGGCTTTGCGCATCAGGTGGTACAGGGCAGTGAAGACGGCGGCGTAGAGGATGCCGATTACAGCCAGGCCGACGGTCATCCCGATGCGCTGACCGCCGAGGGAAGTCAAAAAGGACAAGGGCAACGGAGCCTCGTCTTCGACGGCAGCCAACTGCTCAGCACAGCCGGCGCGATCAATGTCGCAGCCTTCGAGGGCGATGGCCCATTCCATCACGGGCACGTTGACGATGTTCATGTAGGCGGCGACGAGCAGACCTACAATTACGCCCATGACCAGGGCGGTGGGGAGAATGCGCGTCATCACAAACCTCCGATGACTATCTGACTGAACAGCTCGTATGGCCGCTCGGCCAACCGTGATGAAAACGCACGGACGAACCAGTCGGGCAGATTCACGGCGCACTCCTCCAGACGCTCCGCAGAGCGTTCGCGCGGCAAAACTTGACGATCCGTTCCGGCAGCAGCCGGAAGAAACGGGTAGCCCAGCGTCACATCAACGCCGGGCCAACGCAGAGCCTAGTGGCACATGAAGGCGACGTGGCGGGCGTGGTGGAAGAACTCGTGAACGGTGTTCAGGATGCCCGGGGCGCCTATGGAAGCGGCGTGCACTCCGCCGTCAACGTAACCGACGATGTAGAGGGCCATTGCGCCAAGGACGAGCCACGGCGCCCATGCAGCGGTGTCGGTGGCGGACAAGAAGCGATTGATCATACCCATGTTTTCACTCCTCTTGCTGTGAGATGGACGTTTTGAGTCTCATCACGGGTAGCATTTTAGTACCTGGCTGCCGGTAGCACAATATAGACAGTCGCACAATATCGGCGAATGCACTGGTTAGCGCTCCACGAAGATGAGGTCGTCCTCCTTACCGACCCAACGATCGCGGGATTCCTCGAAAGCCCGGAGCTTATCCGGCTGCAAGTCAGTGCGTTTTTCGTTTTCGTCCAGGTAGGGATTGGGGAAATAGCAGCGGACCAGGGTTTCGTCCCATTGGTGAGAAAACCGCACGTAGTAGGACTTGAGGTCGCCGTGGCTGGTGGCCTCCACGAACTGGATGCCGTCGATCTTTTCCAACTGGAGGTGGAAATGCCAGTTGTCGGCCTCGATGGTGGCCCAGCCGTTATGGACCTCCGGCGTCTTGATGCCGTGGGCGTGGTTTTCGCTGACCACGGAACCGCCGCCCACGACCCACATCATCTGCGGGTCGCTGGTGAGTTCGTTGAGCAAATCGAGCGTATTTTCCATCGGCCGCGTCCTCCTGCTCATCAAGCGGTTGCGGGACTGGTACGGGCGCCGGCTTCCTGCCTGGCATTGCTTTCCTGGCGGGCTTCGATGTCAGTCTCGAGTTCGAGGTACATCTGTCGCAGTTGATCTAACATCTCCGGCGGCGGGTTTTCCCACAGGCCGCGCTGGACCGCCTCCAACAGGCGCTCGACTATACCGCGCAAGGCCCAGGGGTTGCTCTGCCGGAAGAATTCCTGCATGTCGGGGTTGAGGACGTATTCTTCGGTGACGTCCTCGTACATCCAGTCCTCGATGACCTGGGCGGTGGCGTCGTAACCGAACATGTAGTCCACCGTGGCGGCCAGCTCGAAAGCGCCCTTGTAGCCGTGGCGCTGCATGGACTGCATCCACTTGGGGTTGACGACGCGGCTGCGGAACACCCGACGTGCCTCATCCTGCAGATCACGAACGCGAGCGCGGGACGGGTCGCTGCTGTCGCCGAAGAACTGGCGGGGGTTGCGTCCGGTCAGGGAGCGGACGGTGGCTATCATGCCGCCGTGGTACTGCATGTAGTCGTCGCTGTCGAACACGTCGTGCTCGCGGTTATCCTGGTTCTTGGCGGCGATGACGATTTGGCCGAAGCGGGTGCGGAACTCGTTGCGGGCAGTCACGCCGAAGTCCTGTCGGGAGTAGGCGTAACCACCCCAGGAGGTGTAAACCTCGGCCAAGTCGTGGACGGTTTCCCAGTTGCGCTCGTCAAGCACGCCCAGGATGCCGGCGCCGTAGGCACCCGGCTTGCTGCCGAAGATGCGGAAGAGCGAAGAGTCGCCGGCGCTTTCCGTAGGGTCCGCCTCCTGCGAAGCGGAGCGGCGCTCGGCATCCTCACGAACGTGCTTGACCACGAAGTTATCTTCCGGGGACTCGTCCTGCGCGGCGGCCAGGGCCACGGCCTGGTCGATGAGGTAGATGAGGTTGGGGAAGGCGTCGCGGAAGAACCCGCTGATGCGCACGGTTACGTCGATGCGGGGACGGCCCAGTTCAGAGACGGGGATGACCTCCAGGGTGCTGACCCGGCGGCTCTCGGCTTGCCAGACCGGTTTGACGCCAAGGAGGTACAGAATCTGGGCAATGTCATCGCCGTGGGTGCGCATGGCGGAGGTGCCCCAGACCACCACGCCGACCATTTCGGGATAGCCACCCTCCTCGTCCAGGTATTTCTGCAGCAAGGCGTCGCCGAGGGACTTGCCCACGTCCCACGCGGTGGGCGACGGCAGCGCACGAGGGTCGACCGAGTAGAAGTTTCGCCCGGTGGGCAGGACGTTGACCATGCCCCGGGTGGGAGCGCCGGAGGGACCGGGCGGCACGAACCGGCCCTCCAGTCCGCGCAACAGGTTGTCGATCTCGTCGGTGGTGCGAAGGAGGGACGGGTAGATGTGCTGGCCCACGTAATTGAGCACATTCTCCGTGCGGTCGTCAGGCCCGCCCAGCGCATCTGCTACCACACCGGGGATCAGATGCGCCGCGAAACCATCGTCGCACAGGCGTTGGTATGCCTGGCGGCACAGGGACTCCAGCGCTTCGATGACGTCGCCGGCATTGCGGATGGGCGCATCGGCATCGCCGCTCTGCAACGCGGAGGGAGTGCTGCCATTGACTGCTGCGGCCGGATCCTCGAGCAGGGCATAGTAGTCGTAGCCCAGGGCTTCCGCCAGGGCGCGGCGCAGGCTGGGAACGGCTCCGTTGTCGAGGCGGGTGAGAGCGCACAGGAGACCGACCATCTGCTCCGCCGTTGGCGGCTGACCCAGGGTGTGCAGGCCGTCCTTGATCTGGGCGTCCTTGATCTCGCAGAGGTAGCCGTCGATTTCCAGCATGAACTCGCCGAAGTCATCCGGCTGCTCGTCGACGCCGAGGTCGCGGTGGAGTTCGGCCTGCTGCACCATCTCCCAGATCTGGGCTTCAAGCGTGGGCAGCTTGGCCGGGTCAAGGGTCTGGCACTGGTAATGCTCATCCATGAGCTGCTCCAGCTTGGCGATATCGCCGTAGGAGTCAGCAGTGGTCATGGGCGGGATGAGGTGGTCGATGATCGTGGCATGGGTGCGGCGTTTGGCCTGGGTTCCCTCGCCCGGGTTGTTCACGATGAACGGATAGAAGAGGGGGATGTCGTCCAGCGCCACCTCGGGGTAGCAGGCCTGGGACAACCCGACGCCCTTACCCGGCAGCCATTCCAGCGTGCCGTGCTTCCCGATGTGGATCATCGCGTCGGCCTGGAACACGTCGCGTATCCAGCGGTAATAGGCGATATAGTGATGCGTCGGCGTCAGGTCCGGGTTGTGGTAGACAGAGATCGGGTTCTCGCCGAAACCGCGCGGGGGCTGGAGGCCAACAAACACGCTGCCCAAGGGTACGCCAGCGATGGCGAGCCGGTCTCCGGTCCGGTACACATGGCCCGGAGGTTCGCCCCAGGCATCCAGCAATTCGGTGCGGACAGATTCCGGGAAACTGGAATACCACCGGGCGTAGTCGCGGCGTTCGACGTGGCCAGCGGCGAGGCGAAGTTGCTCCTCGGTCAAGGTGTCGGTGTCGTTGCTGCAACGTTCGATGATGCGTTGCACCAGGTCGTCGCCGTCGACAGGAATGTCCTGCACCCGGTATCCGGCGTTTTTCAGGGCGTGGAGCAGGTTGATGGCCGACGCCGGCGTGTCCAGGCCGACGGCGTTGCCGATGCGCGCGTCCTTGGTGGGGTAGTTGCTGAGGATGATGGCGATGCGTTTGTCCGCGTTGGCTTTGCGGCGGAGGACGGCGTGCCGGGATGCCAAGCGGGCCAGATAGTCCATGCGGTCAGGCTGGGCAACGTAACGCTGCATGCGGCCGGCGGACAGAGTATCGGGAGCGGCGCCAGTGTCTTCCTTGAACGAAATGGGCACGGCAATGATGCGGCCATCGAACTCGGGGAAAGCGACGTTCATCGCCGTGTCGATGGGGCCCAGGCCGAGAGAACTGTCCTCCCATTCGGAGCGGCTACCGGTGCTCACGATGCCCTGGATGATGGGCACGTCGAGATTGTCCAGTAGTTCCTGGGACCAGCCCGTGGCGACGGTAGCGCCCGTTCCGCCCTGCTGGTGATCCAGGTCGCTCATGGCCAACCCCATGGTGCTGACGATGCAGTCCACCCGGGGGATGCCATCCGGGTCAACCATGTATTCCGTCAAGGTGTGATCGCCGTCTGCATCGCCATCTTCGGGCTGATGCTTGAGGCTGAAGGAGAACACCGGGAGCACGTTGACGTCCTGTGCCTCCAGGCGGGCGATCAGGTCGTCTACAAACGCTAGGTTCCCGCTCATCCAGTGGGCGCGGTAGAACAGGACGCCCACGGAGGGGCGGTCAGGGACAAACCGGGCGGCCAGGTAGTCGGAAACGGAAATGCCTTCGGGCATTTCGGGATGGTAGATTCCCTGCCAGGGCATGGGCGCCGGTGCCTCGTGGCCGAAATCGCCGCCGAGGTAGGTGTCGGCGAGGAAGAGGAAGAGGTTCCGGAAGTTGAGGACACCGCCGCGCATCAGATACGAAAATACGGCTTCGACCTCGGCGACCGGAGCGGTACACGCGGCGACCAGGTCGTCATCCCATTCCTGGTGGCCCGGGCATGCGATCAACGGTGTGCGGTTACGGAGGCAAATTTCCCAGAGCGGATCGAACGCGTCGCCGAGGGCGCGTCGACCTCCGAGCAGGCGCAGCACGACGACGGAGGCGTCGTTGACGGCTTCCAGCAGTTCTCGGCGAGCGTTCACGGAGTCATCCGATTCGCCTTCGAGTGCCACCGGGTTGAATGCGTGCACTGCCACCGTGTCGCCCCAGGGCATGCCGACCAGAGCGCGCTCGGCGGTGAGGATGTCGGTGTCGGCGGTGGTGACCAGTACGATGGAA
This sequence comes from Dehalococcoidia bacterium, assembly GCA_965203985.1. Classification (GTDB taxonomy): domain Bacteria; phylum Chloroflexota; class Dehalococcoidia; order Lucifugimonadales; family UBA3495; genus Bin87. The sequence goes on along the minus strand of CBDBDS010000003.1, from coordinate 119,149 downwards.
CCGGTCGCGGCCTGCGTGTCGGTGGTCATGGTCAGTCAGGGTCCTCGGTCGGCCTAGGAAATACCATGATGGACAGATCACTGAACTCTTCGGTGACCTGTGCCAGTTGCGCCAGCGTCCCCTCCCAACGTTGTTCGTCGGGCAGGGTAAGGCGCTGGAACACGGTGACGGGGTGTTCGGAATCGGCGCCGTCGGCGATGGCGCCGGCAGCGATGGCCGGCGGCATGAAGTCGAAGGGGCGGGGAAGCAGTATGACGTTGCGGCGTCCCTGGTTCAGCGTCTCAACCAATTCCCCAAGTTCGGACCCGCGATCCCACCGTTGATGCAGGGTCAGGAACAAGGACTCTTCGAGGGAAATACCGGCGCGTGCGCAGGCGAACTGGATGCTGCTGACTCCGGGCACAAGTTCGACCATCTCGGCCCGCCGGCGGACGCGATTCAACAGTTCCTTAGCGGAGACGTTCAGATCGCCCCACACGCAGACGACGCAGTTCTTGCCCTGTTGGGCCTGCTCCTGGGCGTAGTCGAGCACGGCCTCCTGATCGCGGTAGGCCATGGGGCGCACTTCGGCGTCGCCGGTGCGGCTGGCAACTACATCCAGGACTGTCTTGAAGCCGACCACCAAGTCGGCGCGCTCGATCGCCTCGCGGCCCTTGAGGGTAAGCATATCGGGATCGCCGGGGCCAACGCCCACGACGGTCATTTTTATTCCTGCGTTCGAGGATGTCATCAGTTTTCAGGCAAGAAGAAAACCCTGGGAAGTAGCTCCACCAGGGTCGAAGGTTATCACTGAAGTGAATTAGCGCCGGAGGGATTCAACCCGTCCAAAGCGCGTACCAGAACGACCCTGTTGAGCGCAGAGCAGAGTTCCGAGGCAACACCGGGCAGGTCTCCTGGCTCGCGGTTCCAAGCCATGCCGACGCCTTCCCGCAATCCGCGTTGGGCGGATGGCAGTGGCCAATCGTCAGCTGGCTCCCCGCTTACAGTGGCGCAACCGCGGCGGATTCGCACCGCCTTCCCAATTAAGCCCATGGGTTTGAATAGCGCCCGGCGTTCGGTTTTCGAATTTTAATGTGCGGGCGAACCGCGCAGCCAATGTAGCCGGGATGATGGCTGCTGTCAACGGCCGGATCAAGGGGCATGTTACCCTGTCAATGAATCAACCGCATACCAAGGACGTAATACGAATGCTGATAAAGATAGTCGGCGCCATTGCCGCCGTAGTGATCGTCGCCGTCATAGTCGTTGGACTGGCGATGTGGCGCGGACTGATACCCATTCCCGGTCCATTGCTGGCGTTGCTGGTTGGCGCGAAAGAACCGGAATACTCGGCTCGCTACTACCCGTCGGACACACTGGTCTACGGTTGGGTCACCTGGACGCCCGGCGGGGGCCAGTTCGAGGAAATGCGGGATATTTGGGAGCGGCTCAATGAATACCCGGCTTTTACCGATCTGATCGACGAATTGCGTGAAGAGTTTGAAGACGATACCGGGATTGACTTTGAGATGGAGGTAATGCCGTGGATTGGCCCGGAGATTTCGGCGGCCCTGATTGATTTTGACGCTGAGCGAGAAACGCCAACCGCGGTTGCCGCCATTGGCGTCCGTGACCAGGATGCCGCCACCGCTTTCCTCACCAAATGGCGAGACTACATGGCTGAAGAATACGGCGCCGATTTCGAGGCCGGTTCCCATCGCGGCGTTGACACCTGGATTGACGAAGACGCCTTTCAGGCTTACGCGCTGACCAATGACTTGCTGGTGTACGCTACCGACGAAATAACCCTGAAGAACACTTTGGACCGAATAGAAGACGGCGGCGATTCCCTGGCCAACGAAGCCAATTTCATAGCGGCCCGGGCGGCATTGCCGGAACACCGTTTCTCCTCGTTTTACCTGAATTACCAACAGGGTATTGAGCTGTTTGATGAATTCTTGAGTGGCGAATCCGGCGCGTTGATGCCGGGCATGTTCGGCCCGGCGGCGTTCGCCGAACAAGCGCCGGATTGGGTGGCCGGTTCCGCCGGGTGGGTAGAGCGCGGGGTGACGATGCAGGTGGTATCGCCCACCGTGGCCACTCCCGGGTTGGAAACCATGGCGCTGCAAGACCCGGCCAATTTGCTGCCCGCCGATACCCTGGGCTTCATGGCCGGCGCCTTCGACCCCAACGTTGACCACTGGCGGACGGCGCTGGGGGAGTACGATCTGGCCGAACTGCTCCCCTATCCCGAATTGATTGACGAAATCAACGACGGCGCGGACGAAATAACCAGCAGCGACGCACCGGAACTGGATCCCGACGCTACGCTGGCGGACGCGCTGGACCTGGGGTTTTGGCTGGTCAAAGACCTCACGGGAATTGACCTGGAAACGGACTTCTTCGACCACCTGTCCGGCCAGGCCATTTTGGCAGTGCGCGACTTTGATTTCGACGCAGTCACGGATGATCCGGCCGCAAATGCCATTGACGCGGTGGCAATGCTCTCTTATCGGGAAGACGGGAAGGCAGGGCTGAAAGCCACGATGGGCGAAGTTGCCAACCTGGTGCGAAACTACGCCGGTCTGCCGGCCAATTCAATTGACGTAGGAGCGGGCGATGACGCCACGGTTTTTGACCTGGGCCCGTTTGGGATGATGATGGGCAGCCAAATCGGTTACCGGCCGGGCTATGTCCTCCACGACCAATACCTCACCTTTGGGACTACTGAAAGCGCACTGTCCGCCATCGTGGAGCGGCAGAACGGCGAGGGAGACGGCCTGTCATCAGATGCCGAATACCGGCGGGCAACCGCCCACCTGGCGACGGACGGGCAGTTCCTGGGTTACGTTGACGTGCGGCGCATCGTCTCACAGCTGGACGGGGACGACCTGGCATTGGAACCGGAAGAATACCGGATACTGCAGGAAGGGATTGGTGTGACTGCGTTCAGTTCGGCCACCGGGGAAGATTACAGCAGGGGCACGGCAGTCCTGACCTTGTTCCCGGAATAGCGACCCGCCCGATGCTATAATCGCGATGCCGGCCAGCACTGAGCACAAGGACAGGCACTATGGGCGTGACCTACGCCAAGGGCAGCATCACCGGTCAGAACGGAGCGCGCGAGTTCGACTTCCTGGTGGATACAGGGGCGACCTGGGTCGGCATCCCGCAGGCCGACATTGACGCTCTGGGATTGGATACCGTACCCAACGCCAGCGCCGCTCTGATGATGGCTGACGGCACAATCAAACCCACTCCCATTTACATTGCGATTGGGATGCTGGAAGGGACAGGCTTTGTCAACGGAGCGGTACCGTCGGCAGTCCCGCTGGTTGGCTACAAGCTACTGCAGGATTTGGGGTTCAAGGTGGACCTGGCGAACGAGCGGATCGAGCGACGGCCTGAAGGCGAGATCGGGCCGCCGTTCCTGCTGTAACCGAACCGGGCGACAATGGAAGAATGCGCAGAGGGGCGACCCGTGGGCCGCCCCTCCGCTATTGGTGATCCCAGGCTCAGGGTTCAGCCGCCGCCGATGGCGGGGAGGAAGTGCATCTCGGTGTCCTCGCTGACCCGCTCCATCAATCCGAGCTGGCTGACATCTCCATCAACGATGACGGCGAGACCGGGCGTTATGTCATCCAACTCTTCGTCGTAGAGGAGTTCCTTGATGCCGGGATGGAGCTGCTCCAGGTTGTTGATGACCTGGCGCACAGTGGCGCCGGCGACCTGAACCCGGTCGGGAGCGCCGGTGATACGCTGCATCGGCGCGGGTATCCATACGTCAGGCATTCCGACCTCCTCATGGTTGGCAGCAGTCGCGGCCAAATGGGGCAGGAGCGAATGACCATTCGCCCCTGCCTGGTCCGGACGGGATCTACGAGCCGTTCTTTTCCCAGAGCGCTTCCAGGACGTTGCCCGGGTTCATGGGAAGGACGGTCAAGCGGACGCCGATGGCGTCATGGATGGCGTTGGCGATAGCGGCCATGGGAGGCACGATAGGCACCTCGCCGACGCCGCGCACGCCGTAGGGATGGTTGGGATTAGTGATCTCCACGATGCAGGTGTCGATCATGGGCAGGTCGAGGCTGGTGGGCATACGGTAGTCCAGGAAGCTGGAGTTGACCATGTGCCCCTGGTCGTTGGTGTAGTACTCTTCGTTCAGCGCCCAACCGATGCCCTGGACGGCTCCGCCCTGGATCTGGCCTTCCACGTAGGACGGGTGGATGGCCTTGCCGGCGTCCTGGACGGCGGTGTAGCGCACGATCTCGACTTTGCCGGTGTCCTCGTCGACTTCCACATCTACGATGTGGACGCCGATGCACGGGCCGGCTCCGCCGGGGTTGACGCCGCCGCGGCCGACGATGGGGCCGCCGGTGGGCACCTGGCGCGCGGCGAGTTGCTGGAAAGTCATCTGCAACTGGTCGTCGGCGCGGTGCTTGAGGACGCCGTCCTCATAGAGCACGTCCTCGGGTTCCACTTCCCAGATGCGGGCGGCGCGGGCGATCATCTGCTGCCGGACGTCCTGCGCGGCGGTGTAGGCGGCGAAACCGGTCTTGAAAGTAACGCTGCTGCCGCCGGTATTGGAGGTAAAACCGATACTGTCGGTGTCGCCAATTTGCGGGTTCACGTCCTCAACGGCGATGCCGAGCACCTCGGCCAGCTGTTGGGATACGGAGGCGCGGGTGCCACCGATGTCAGGCGAACCCTCGGTCAGGGTCACGGTGCCGTCAGGGTTGACCAGGGCAACCGCGGCGGATGGGCCGGTGTTGTTGCCCCAGAAGCCCGAGGCGACGCCACGGCCGCGCTTCTTGCCATCCTTGGGCGCGGAGTAATGCGGGTGTTCCTTGGTGGCTTCCAGGGTCTCGACGTAGCCGACCGTGGGGGTCAGCGGGCCGGTGGGGCGTCGGGTGCCCTCCTTGGCGCTGTTGATAAGGCGAAGGTCGATGGGGTCGACGCCGAGCTTCTCCGCCAGTTCATCGAGCGCGACTTCGACACAGTAGGCGGCGGCCGGGGAGCCGGGGGCGCGGTAGGCCGCGGTCTTGGGCCGGTTGACGACAATGTCGTAGCCCTCGATCCAGGTGTTGGGGATGTCGTAGGCCGCGAGCACGCAGTTGGCCGCGCCGGCGACGGGCGAACCGGGGAACGCGCCGGCCTCGAAAATCAGGTGCACCTCGGCGGCGGTGATCTTGCCGTCGTTGGTGGCGCCGATCCGGCAGGAGATCTCGGTGCCGGAGGTCGGCCCGGTGGCCTCGAAGACCTCGGTACGGTTCATGGACACCTTGACCGGAGCGTGGGCCTTGCGGGCCAGCAGGGCCGCCAAAGGCTCCATGTACACGGCGAGCTTGGCGCCGAAACCGCCGCCGATTTCCATGGGGACAGCCTTGACCTTGGATACCGGAATGCCCACCAGGCGAGCGGTGTGGTCGCGGACCGTGAAGTGGCCCTGGCTGCTGGAATAGATGGTCAGGCTGCCGTCGTCGTGCCACATGGCGGTGCCGCTGTGGGGTTCGATATAGCCCTGGTGAACGGCGGAGGTGGACACGCTGCGTTCCACGACGATGTCGGCGTCGGCGAAACCGGCGTCGAGGTCGCCCATGCGGAACTCGAAGTGGTTGGCGGTGTTGGTGCCCCGCGTGTCATCGTCGTCATCCAACACGCCGCCGGCGCGGGTGCCGGCCGTTTGGAACGCGGCGAGACGCTCGTGGACCAGGGTGGCGTCGGTAGCCATCGCATCGCGGGCGTGCATCACCGGCGGAAGCACCTCGAATTCGACGTCGATCAGGTCCAAGGCTTCCTCGGCGGCGTGAGCGCTGACCGCGGCGACGGCGGCAATAGCGTGGCCTTTGTAAAGGGCCTTGTCCTGGGCCATGATGTTGTTGCTCAGGAACTTGAAGTTGACCATCGCGCCCTCAGCCAGGTCGGAGGCGCGGCCGGTGGGTTCCACAATGTCGGCGCCGGTGATGACGGCGCGAACACCGGGCGTAGCCTCTGCCCGGCTGGTGTCGATGGACTTGATGCGGGCGTGAGCATGGGGGCTGCGCAAGACCTTGCCGTAGAGCATTCCGGGCAGGTTCAGGTCGGCGCTGTAGCGAGCCATGCCGGTGACCTTGTCGGCGCCGTCGTGGCGGACCGGGCGGGTCCCGACTACCTTGTATTCCTTGTCGCTGGTCAGGACCATGTTGGGGGTGTAGTCCAGCATTAGTTATTCCTCCGGCTGGTACGTCAAATGCGGGCTTGACACGGGCGAGCGAGGCCCGGAAATCCCGTGCCGGCAGTATGATAGCATAGCGAACAAACCGATGGGACGGGCTGATTTCCGCCCCATGTTAATGTCCGGTGAACGGTCGCTGGCGGTCGCCATGACAGCGGTACGCGAGCAATTACATCACGCAACAGGCGGGAAGCATGGATACTATCATCATCAAAGGATGCATCAACGGCAGTCGTGGCCGGGAGCAAAACCCCAACGTGCCGTTCACGCCGGAGGAAGTGGCGCAGGAGGCAATCCGGTGTTACGAAGCCGGGGCGTCGATAGTCCACATCCACGCGAGAACGCCGGACGGCGGCATCAGCTACGACCCGGCGTGGTACGCGCAGACCGACGCGATGATCCGGGCGCAGTGCGATCTGGTCCTGAACCACACCACCGCGCGACAGGCCCACGTGCCGGTGGAGGCGGTGACGCGTTACCTGCTGGAGACCCCGCAGCCGGTGGAGATGGTGTCGCTGAACCTGGGCAGCGGCACCCGGTGGGTGCAGGATCCGGGGACCGGCCAGCGCCGCACCGTGACCAGCCCTAACTCCTTTGAAGACATCGTAGCCACGCTGGACGCCTGCTACCAACGGGGCACTTTCCCCGAGCCGGCCGTGCACGACGTGGGCAACGTGAACGCCGCCATCACCCTGATGCGGGAAGGGTACATCCGGGATTCCCGCTACTTCCTGGTAGAGCCGGGGGCGCACTGGGGCGACGGCCGCCTGAACATGGTGGGTTCCCCACGCAACTACATGCTCATCGCCGACACCATCCGGGAACACTACCCGAATGCAACCTGGTTGGCGCACAGCAGCATGGGCCAGACTTTCCCATTGTGCGCCATCGCCATCGCCACGGGAGCGCATATCCGAGTGGGCATGGAAGACAGTCCATTCCTGCCCAACAACCCGCAGCCCAGATCCAACGCCGAGTACATCGAATGGGCGGTCACCATGGCGCGGCTGCACGGCCGCGAGCCGGCGACACCGCAGCAGGCCCGGGACATGCTGGGGTTGAACCCGTACCCGGAGGCGTAAAGACATGGAATCGGCGCGGTGGTTCTTCCGGCTGCCGTTCTTTGCATGCCAGACTTTTCTGACCGTGCTGGCACTCGCCGCCATCGGGTGTTTTCCAGACCCGCCGGCGGAAGCGCGATATTCGTCAACTCATAACTATGGCCAAGTCAGTGCCGGCACAGAGCATAGCTGCGGGCTGAAAACTGATGGTGGCGTTGCTTGTTGGGGTAAAGATGAGGAAGGTCGCACTTCACCGCCAATGAGCGATTTCCGGTAGGTGAGCACTGGGGCCAACCATTCCTGCGGAGTAAAATTGACAGCGTCGTCGTTTGCTGGGGCAGCAACGAGTATGGGCAAGCCGAGCCACCCAAAGAAAGCTTCCGAAGCTTTAGTAGCGGCGAACACTATACCTGCGGCACGCGGGCTAACAGCACTATAGTCTGTTGGGGCAGTAATGATCATGGCGAATCTTCGTGGCGGCCGGAGGAAAGATTTCGACAACTCAGCGCCAGTTCCCGACATACTTGCGGCGTGAAAATCGACCGAAGCGTCCTTTGTTGGGGAAGCAATAGCTTCGGGGAGGCTGCACCGCCGACGGGAGAATTCCAACAGGTCAGCGCCGGTCTCCATCATTCTTGTGGGGTAAAAACCGACGGTGGCGTTGCCTGCTGGTGCAACAACAACTACGGACAGGCTACACCGCCGTAGACTGGATTACGCCTGCCGATTGCTTCGTTCAATCTCCAGCTCACCCAAGAAATCCCACGCCGCATATTGTCCTTTCGCTGTCGCCAGCGAGTATAGTCGCGCATCTACAGTGACCAGCGGCCTTTCCTCACTTGCCGCTTCCAGCAGAACTGCGTCAGTCAGTCCCAGACTTGGGAATGCCAGATTGGCTGACGCTTGGGCGCTGGCGATAACAATTTCGTCGCTGCCCTCAATCAATGCCCGGAGGCCGTCCATCAGCAGCGTTCGTTCGGGTTCGCCGTGTTGGCTCAGCAAATTGGACGCTTCGGTAAGGGTGTTCGGAGTTAAAAATACCCGGTCAACCAAATTGACGAGGCCAATCAGAACCTCATAATCCCTGAACGTGTACCCGGCCAGTCGCCGATGCTTGGCAATGAGATCCGGGTTGACGTGGCCAACCACGAGCAGCACGAGCAAGTTGGTGTCAATCAAGAAGCCCGTAACTGGCATCAGGCCTTCACATCGGGAAGAATACGGTCGGTGAGGGCCACAACGCGGCCATTGTTGTCATCAATGCTGACGACCTTGTAGGCTCGTGGGGCCTTCAAGCCCATCCGGACGCCCATGTCTCCCTGCCGGTCCCAGGGCCTGGCGAAACCGAAGGTGATGCGCCATCGCTCCGATTCTACGTCGTACACCACCTCCTCGAGTCCGAGGTTGGTAATTTGCTCATCAGCGAAAACTTCGGCTACGTACTCTCGCGCCGTTTTGGTAACTTCTTTCACGTCCATTTGTCGCCTCCGCGTTTCCCCTTGACCTCATTGTATATTGGCCCGGCGACCGGCGGCAAAACAAGCGGCGGCGCGTGTTAAAATCGGGTCAGCGCTGCGGTGATGGAACCCTGCCATCCCGTCAATTGGAGCAACAAAAATGTCCGCCGCAACCGAGCCGGAGCGCGACGCGCGCGCCATTACCGATGACTACCTCAACCGGGCCTGGGCCGCTTATGAATCCCATCGCCTGGAGCTTGGCTCCACCTACATCTGGAAGGCTACGGAGGTTGCCCTGCGCTGCGCCGCCACCAAGCGCGGGATGACTGTGGACACGCCGGATGAGCGCATCGATTTTGTCGAGTTGCTGGACTCGGAAAACCGCAATAAATATCCCAACTACTATATGGCGTGCCTGATGGCCAGCGAGCATTATCTGGACGACTCCGAGTTGGGCGTCATGCCCGGCGACGATCCCAGAAAGTACGTTGATCTGGCCGTGGAATTCATCGAAGAACTGCTGGCGATGACAGAGACGTCCCAATGACCTGGCAGGAACTCTACGCAATCGCCAGGTCATTGCGGCAACGGGCCGACCAGCTGTTTGACGAGAACGAAAACCAACTGGCCAGTGAAGGTATCTGGGGCGCGCTGCACTACGCGGGGAGAGCGCTGGCCGAATGCTTCGGACGCGCCGCCGGCGGATCTTTCAACGATGGTTACATCCCGGGGCGGTCCAACTTTCCAGGCGACATCGGCCAACGAAAACGTAGCTGGCGCGCGGCCCGCCGCTTGCATCGCCACTTCTACAACAGCAACCTGGATGCGCGGCGGTTGGCGAACGACCGCGCGTTGGCAACGGAGTTGCTGAACGAAGCCTTCGGAGTGTTGCAGTCAAATATGGCGTAACCGCCGACCGTCCCGCATCAATCAATTCGCCGGCCGCGCCAGTACTGGGGCGGCCGTTGGTAATCGTCTCCGCGCCGGCCCCGACCGCCGCCGGAGCGGGAAATACCGCCTGGGCCACGCCGGAAGGGTCGGACCGCCAATCCCACGATGGCTCCGACCACGAAGCCGCCGATGTGGGCAAAGAAGGCAGTGGAGATTTCGTGGCTCACGCCGATGGAGAGCAGGCCCTGGATAGCCTGCAACGCGAACCAGATGACGAGGAGCCAGACCGCGCGGAGCTCTATGACCGTGATCAGGATGTAGATCAGCAGGGTACGGATACGGTTGCGGGGGTAGAGCAGGAGGTAGGCGCCCATGACGCCGGAAATTGCGCCGCTGGCGCCGACCAGCGGGGTCTGCGACGACGGATCGATTGCGTAATGCGAAAGGGTGGCGAGGACACCGGCCACGACGTAGAACAGCAGGTATTTGACGTGGCCGAAGGTAGCCTCGATGTTGTCGCCGAACACCCACAGGAACAGCATGTTGCCGATGAAGTGCATCAGGCTGCCGTGGATGAACATGCAGGTCAGCATCGTTCCCCAGGTCGGAATGGGGGATGCGATGTCGACTGCCCCGGAGCCGAGCGGGAGCAGTTCAAAGCCCCGGCCCGACGACAGTTCGGCAGGGATAAAGCCAAACTCCAGGAAGAAAACGAAGATCCGCAGGCCGCCTCCGCCGAAGAGGAAGCTGAACCCACCGATGGCGATCTCGTAGAGGAATACGAGAGAGTTGAGCCCGATCAGGGCGAGATTGACGACCGGGAGGTATCCGTGATGCCGCCCGGCATCGGAGATGGGCAGCACGGCTAGGCGGCTACTGCTGCGGTGATGTCTTCGGCGGCGTGAGCGATGATTTCCGCAGCGGTGCTCTGGGAGATGCGACCGATGTTGAGCATCAGGTGGAACTTGGTGGGATCGTTGGCCTCAGACCGGAAGAATTTACGGTAGAAGGTCACGCGAGCGTTTTCCAGGTCCTCGGCGTAGGCGCGCGCCTCATCGGGCGAGAACAGCTCACGCTTGGCCATGGTGTCGATACGAACGTCCATGGGGGCGAGGAGGCCGACGTGGATGACACCGGGGGTATCGGCCAGGATCATGTTGCTGCCGCGGCCGATGATCACGACGTCGCCGCCGCCGGCCAACTCTTTGATCACGGAGGTAGTGGCTTCGATAAACGCCCGGTCGTGGACGTTGGACGAGGAAGCGGCGTCGGATACCAACTCGGTGTACGCCTCGGCCGGGAGCATTTCGATTCCGCGGCCGAAGTAGGGCTCGGCGCCGGCGCCGGCCACGGCGGACCGTTCGAGAACGGTCTGCATGAAACGGGCGACCTTTTCGCGAAACGGGACGACCCGCTGCTCCTTTTCGATGAGCCGACTGACCGGGGAGCCGACCAGACGGGCCGCTTCCGAGAAGATGTACCGGTCAACGTAGTTCAGGCCCATGTTCTGGGCGACCAGGTGGCCGATCTCCAGCGTGCCGCTGCCGATGACGCCGTTGATGGTTATGACCGGCATGATGCTTCCTCCGTCTGGGTCATTCTCCCGTCTCGGACGCGGGTTACGCCGTGTACTGGGCCAGGACCCGTTCGCGGCGGCGGTGGTACTCGTCGACGAGCAGACCCATTGCGAAAGAGTCGTACCAATTGCCGTCCTTGCGGTGCGTACGGCGAAGGTGCCCTTCAAGCACGAACCCCAGATGCCGGAACATCTGCAGGGCGTGCTCGTTGTACTCCGGGACATCCACCCACACGCGGTGAAGTTCGAGGTTGTCGAAGGCTTCGTCCAACATGGTGACCAGCGCTGAGGTCCCGTAGTGGTGGTGCCAGAGGTCTTTGCGTCCGATCAGGATGAAAAGCTGAGCCTCTTCCAAAGGCCATTCCACCAGCAGTTGACCCTCCCCGATATGGGCCTCATCCGTGGCGTAGATGGAGTAGATGCGCCTTTCATCCTGATTGAATGTCTGACGCCAGGTGTCGTCGTCGGCGTCCTGAATGGCTTCGGGAGCGTAGCCGATGTGCAGGGCGTGGCCGTCGGAATCGTCGGTTCCGTACCACAGCGAACTGACCTCGGGATCGCGCAGCCAATCGCGGATACGGGAAACATCTTCACGGGAAACGTCTGAGATAAGGCTAACTGTTGGGAACATATACCGGCCTCCTAGAACTGCAATGGCAATGATTTTCCGGCTTTCCGGGGGCCAAATTTATACTGCGAATTACCCGGATTATAACACGGTAACAGTGGCTGGAAGGGTTCGCGTCCCGCCAGGAATCAGAAGAGGGGCGAACGTCGGTTCGCCCCTCCTGGGTGTGACGGATGCGCGGTGCAAGGCGCTAATTCGCGGGTACCGCAACCTCGCTGCCGAGCGACTCGTAGGCCCATTCAAGCAGGTCCACGGTCTCGTCCCAACCGATGCAGGAGTCGGTGATGGAGACGCCGTATTCCAGCTCGGACGGATCGGCGCCGAGCTTCTGTGCGCCCGGGTTAATGTTGCTTTCGAGCATCACGCCGATGAGGTCGGAGTTGCCGGCCAACCGCTGCTCCAGTACGTCGCGGAAGGCGATGCGCTGGCGCGTGTGGTCTTTGTTGGAATTGCCGTGGCTGCAGTCCACCACTATGGGAGCGGGAGCGCCGGACTTGCGGAGGGCGTCAGTGGCCGCGGCGATGGAGCGAGCGTCGAAGTTCGTGCCGCTGCGGCCGCCACGCATAACCAGGTGGCAGTTGGGATTGCCGCGGGTCTCGACGATGGACGCCTGGCCATCGTGGTCGATACCGAGGAACGCCTGCGGTGTCCGGGCGGCGACGAGGGCGTCCACGGCGGTCTGCGGGTCGCCGTCGGTGCCGTTCTTGAAGCCGACGGGCATCGACAGGCCGGAAGCCATCTGACGGTGGATCTGGCTCTCGGTGGTGCGGGCGCCGATGGCCGCCCAGGTGACCAGGTCGGCGACGTACTGGGGCACGATGGGGTCGAGGAATTCGGTGGCGGAGCTCAGGCCGGTTTCGGCGATCTCAAGCAGCAGTTGGCGAGCGCGATGCAGACCGTCCTCGATCTGGTAGGTGTCGTTGAGGTTGGGGTCGTAGATCAGGCCCTTCCAACCGACGGTGGTGCGCGGCTTTTCAAAGTACACGCGCATCACGATCATCATGCGGTCGCTGAGCCGGTCGGCGAGGGGCTTGAGGCGGGCTGCGTAATCCAGCGCGCCGGATTTATCGTGAATGGAGCAGGGGCCGACGATGACGGCAAAGCGCTCGTCGTCGCCGTTGAGCACGTCCTCGAGTTGTCGCCGGCTGTCGAGCACAATTTCCTCTGCCCTGGCGGTAAGGGGAATTCGGGCTTCCAGTTCGGACGGTTGAATCAATGCGTTGTTGCTCATCACGTTCACGTCTTTTGCCGGTGAGATTGCCATCGTTTTTGTCCTCCTGACGGTACCGGATGCGGGGGCCGACATTACCAACAAAAAGGACTTCAGCCTCCGTCCGGCTGAAGTCCTGCCAAAGTGGTTGTCACCAAGTTTTATCGGGCTTCCAACACCGGGTTTACGCTGGCCGTGCTGCGGTAAGCGTAAAAGTAGAAGGGGCGATAATACCCGGGGACGATTTGGCGGCAGGCGGTACTCATTTCGACGAAAATCCTACTCCCGTCGCGTTGCGTTGTCAACGGGCATGATTCCGACAATTCGGGAGTTACCGCGGCAGGCGACAAAGGATGATCACGACGAACCCTAAAGGGTCCGTCCCGCCAGTTCGGCGACGACGCTGGCACCGCGTTCCGCCGCCTGTTCATCGGGGCCGTCGGACAGGGCGCGCACCAGCAGACTGCCGACGACTGCGGCGTCGGCGCGTTTGCCAACATCCAGCACGTGCTCCCGGCTAGAGATGCCGAACCCGACCGTGACGGGGAGATCCGTCCGCTCCCGAACCCGGTCGACCAGGTCCAGGCCGCGATGGGACAATTCGGAACGCGCGCCGGTGATCCCCACCACGCTGGTGCAGTAGACGAACCCGCCGCCCAGCGAGACCGAACGCTCGATGCTCTCATCGGTGCTGGTTGGCGCCAGCAGGGGTATCAGGCGGACACCGTAGGGGTCGAGTTCCGCAACCAGCGCCTCCGCCTCCGAACTCGGCAGGTCAACGATGATTAAGCCATCCACGGTGGCTTCGGAACACGCAGCCGCAAATTCCTTCAGGCCGAAGGACATGACCGGGTTGTAGTACCCCATCAAAATGAGCGGCGTATCGCCGACGAGGGGCCGCAGGGCAGCCGCGGTATTGAGGCAGTCCCGGGCGGTTACCCCGTTTTGCAAGGCCACGTAGCTGGAAGCCTGGATCACTGGACCTTCGCCGATGGGATCGCTGAACGGAATGCCCAACTCAATGGCGTCCGCGCCGGCCTCGACCAGTCGCGGCACGACGTCCAGCGCGGCGTCCTTGTAGGGGTGGCCGATCGTGACGAACACGACGAGACCGGGTCGGCCCTCGGCTTTGATCGACGAGAACTTGGCAGCAATACGGTCCGGGCGAATGGCGGTCTGGGTTGTCATCTTAGTCACTCGAGAAAGCGGGAGTTAGAAGCACAACTAGACTATCCTACGGGCCGGCGGGTGTCCAGACGGCGGGATGGGGTACGTGCCGTACGCTGGGTGAGGCGGCCATCCCGGCTGGAGCGCGGCTGTGAGTTTACAGGCCCAACCACGCGCTGAGCACGGCCACCAGGTTCTGCGCGGCGTGGACGGCGATGCAGGGCCACAAAGAGCCGGTGCGATGGTACAGGAAGCCCAGCAGCAATCCGGTAACGAACACGGGCAGCAGCAGGGCCGGCGCCAGGTGCAGGGCAGCGAACACGGCGGCCGACGCGACCAGGGCGGGCGCCAATCGCCAGCGGTTGGCGAGTCCCCGCAGGATGAAACCGCGAAAGAACGTTTCCTCGGCAACCGGAGTCCAGACCGCCAGGGCCAGCGCGCTGAATACAACCCAACCTCCGGGGAGCAGCAAACCGTCGGGAATCTCGGGAGGCATTAGGAAGTCCCATCCCAAAGCCAGAGCCGCCATGGTGTACAGCTGAGCGAATCCGAGACTGCACACCAGCGCGGCCACCACAAGCATCGCGGAGGCACGGAGCGAAGTCCGCGGTCCGGTGAACCCAACTGCCGCCAACGGGGGCGGCCAGGTGCGGATGCCGAGCAGCCACACCAGGACGACCTGCAGCAATCCCAGGGCGGTGGCAGAAATCACGGCAGCGACGGCCAGGGGGATCACTAGGGCCAGGGACGCAATCAGTACGGCCGATGGCACCAGGACCATCAATCCCAGGGCGGGTGGCCAGATGCCCCAGGTCGGCGCATCGGCCGGCGCGGCAGCGGGCGCCACCGCTGAGCGACACTCCGCGCATTCCGCCGCGCCCGGCGGAAGCGCGGCGCCGCAATGGGTACAGAAGGATTGCATCACAAAAATGCCATATCAGCAGGTGGAGTCCAGAGTTGGACGTTGCAGTATAGAACAAGGGCGATGGTGGCCTCACGCGAACCCGGTTTGTCATCGCGAGGAGCGCAGCGACGTGGCGATCCCATTGCTGGTAGAGGCCCTGTTGCCATCACGAGATTGCCACGCTGCGCTCGCAATGACTGGTGGGGGAGACTGGGCACGCATGAGCGATGGCGGGGCGGATTCGGTACGCTGAGGGGAGGCCGGGTGCGGGCTCTGCCATTTGCCAACTTGGACTCATTGGGCCATAATTGCGGGCGCCCGCCTGGACAGCAAATCATGGCGATGTTGCGGGGAGAGCTAATGGCCACGGGTTCCGAATCACCAGGGTTTGGCGAAGGGTTTCTGCGCATGGCCCAGGCGTTGGGTCTGGACGTGTCGGATGAAGAAAGAGGCCAAGACCTGGCGCGCAGAGTTGCGCTGATGCGCGAGGGTCTGGCTCGCCTCTACGAGATTGATGTCTCCGGGGCCGAGTCTCCATCCGCCTTCATCCCGTCCGCATATCAGCATTCCGACCCGGCGGTGAGGAGGAGTTAGACCATGGCCGACGCACTTCATTACATGTCGGCTTGGGAACTGTCCGGCCTCATCCGTAACCGGGAGGTATCGCCGGTCGAGGTGGTGGAAGCTTGCCTGGCCCGGATCGAAGAGACCGAATCGACCCTCAATTCGTTCATTACCCTGATGCCGGAGCAGGCGAGGAGCGCGGCACAACGGGCCGAGGACGAAATCGCCCGGGGGAATTACCGCGGGCCATTGCATGGCATCCCCGTGGGATTGAAGGACCTGTTCAACACGGCTGGGGTCAAGACCACGTCGGGGACACGGATTTATGACAACTTCGTGCCCGAGCAGGACTGCACGGTGGCGACCCGGTTCGGGCAGGCTGGCGCGATCCTGCTGGGGAAGCTGAACATGCACCCCTTCGCGTTCGGTCCAACCGGCGAGAACGGCGATTACGGCCACATGCACAACCCGTGGAACCCGGAGCGAATTACCGGCGGTTCCAGCGGGGGCAGCGGGTCAGCGGCGGCGGCAGGTCAGTGCACCATCACCATGGGCAGCGACACCGGCGGCAGCGTGCGAATTCCGGCGGCGCTGTGTGGCATCGTCGGCCTCAAACCGACCTATGGACGGGTGAGCCGCGCGGGTTTGACACCGTTGTCCTGGTGCCTGGACCATCCCGGTCCGATGGTGCGGACGGTGGAAGACGCGGCGCTGACCATGAACGTGATTGCCGGATCCGATCCGGCGGACCATGCCACATCGAACGCACCAGTTCCCGATTACACGACGGCGCTGACCGGAGACATCCGCGGACTGCGCATCGGCGTGGTCAGGGAATATTTCGAGACGGAAATAGATCCTGCCGTGGCGGCGCTGACGCAACAGGCCATCACTGTGCTCGGCGAACTGGGCGCGGAGATCGTGGACGTTTCCCTGCCGCTGTATGAGTACGCCCAGCCCATCAGCAACGCCATCCTCAGCGCCGAGGCGACGGCCGCCCATCGGGACGTCCTGCTCAGCGACGGTGACAAGATGTACCCGCAGGTACGCGAGCGGCTGGAGGAAGGGCTTTTCATCTCGGCGGCGGAGTACCTGAGAGCCCAGCAGGCGAGACAGGTTTTCTGCCAGCAGGTGGCCGGTCTGCTGGAGGGCGTTGACCTCCTGGCCGGGCCGGTTGAGCCGGTAACGGCCCCGAAGATCCTGGAAAGGCGGATTGAGATCGGAGGCCAGGCGTTGCCGGCGGTGCCGATGCTGACCAAGTACACGCGGGTGTACAACATCACCGGGTCGCCGGCGATTTCGGTGCCTTGCGGGTTTGGGCCGGACGGGCTGCCCGTGGGCCTGCATCTGGCGGGCCGAAGCTTTGACGAATCGACGGTGCTGCGGGCCGCCTACGCTTACCAGCAGGCGACGGACTGGCACACGCAGCGGCCTCCGCTGTAGTCGGGTTCCGCAGATCGACAACGAACCTCTCACGACGGCAGGAACCGCAAAAGAAGTGGCTACAATAAACGCCGTTACCTTCGACCTGTGGCAGACCTTGATCCTGGACAATCGGGAACTGGGCCTCCAAAGGGCACAGGTTCGCCTGGATGGCGCCCGCGATTTGCTGGCCGAGCAGGGGATCCACCACGACCCGGATCACATCCGCGAGGCCTACCGGGGATGCTACCGAGCCTGCCGAGCGGTCCGGAACAACAACGCGGACGTGAGTTTCCGCGAGCAGGTGGAAATCTTCGTCAACCTGATTGAAGACGGCCTGGTGGGACGTTTGCCGGAGCCGACCCTGGCCGAGATCGAGAGGGTCTACGCGGAGTCGTTCTTCGACTACCCGCCGCGGTTCCACGAGGCGACGCAGGAAACCCTAGCCACAGTCAGCGGTATGGGGCTGCGAATCGGGCTGATATCGAACACGGGCATGACTCCGGGCTATACCTTCCGTCAGTTCCTGGAACAACATGGCCTGGCGCAATATTTCCAGACCATGACTTTCTCCGACGAGGTTCTGCTGGCCAAGCCTTCCGATGAGATTTTTCTGATGACCATGGAGGCGTTGGATTCGAAACCAGAGAGCACGATCCATGTCGGCGATCACGTGAGCAATGACGTGGTGGGAGCCAACCGGGTGGGCATGAAATCCGTCTGGATCCGTGGTTTCTACGAGCCCGAGGATCCGGATGACCCGGACAGCAAGGCGGATGCCGAGGTAGATGACCTTTCCGGCGTCGCGGCGGCGATACGGGGTTTGATCACCGGCTGACATCAGGATCGATGAACTTCCCCCATCGCGGCGAGCGGTCGGGGCCGATCAGGCGCAAGGAGCACAACCTTGTTCCAGGAACTCAGCGGCGGGCCGCTCCCCAACGGACGGTATCCCGACATCACCCTGGCCATCTTCCCGCACCTAAAGGAATTCGTGGTGGTGGATACCCGGGGCCCGTCGGCAGAGGTCAGGCTGATGTCCACCGAGGACGTGTTCAACGACGAATACTACCGCACGGTGGAGAGCGAATTCGCCAGCGCCCTGCGGGAAGGCGGGGATCGACCGTTCCTGCACCTCATGCACCTGCCCAACCAGGTGGATGACATCGTGCGCGGCGTGGCCATGCACTACATCCTGGAGCGCCTGGGAGTGGACTACCACGACGAGGACAGGATGCCGGAGGTGGTGGTATTCGTCATATCGGGGCCGACGCTGGCCATTCCCACCAATCAGGTGGTGGAAGGCTTCTCCGAGATGCTGTCAGGCAAGCTGGACGGCGCAGCCATCGAACGTTGGTCGCAGGAGTTGAGCCGGCTGATCGAGATGGAAAGCAAGGCATTCCCCGCGGTCGGGGAGGCGCTGGGCGAAACCATGACCGACGAATCGCTGGACCCGTACTATATCTGGCAAAACCGGAATTGAGGGACAACCTTGACCACCCAACGCATGGCGCTGACCTTCAGCAGTCGCGACAACAACGATGACGACGACCTCATCGCCGTGGCGCAGGCCGCCGACCGCCTGGGGTACGAGTCGTTCTGGACCGGGGAGTCGTGGGGACGTGACGCCTTCACCGTACTGACGATGCTGGCGTGCCACACGGAGCGCATCGGCCTGGGCACAGGGATCGTCACCGTGTACAGCAGGACGCCGGGACTGGTCGCGCAGAGCATCGCATCCCTGGACCGCATCAGCAACGGGCGGGCCATCCTGGGGCTCGGCAGCAGCGGCCGCATCGTGATCGAGGACTGGCACGGTGTGAAGTTTGACCATCCGGTGGGCCGCACGGCCGAGTACATTGACATCATCCGGCTGGCGCTTTCGGGCGAGCGGGTCAACTACGAGGGCCGGTTCTACAACCTGAAGCGTTTTCGCATGGGCGTGCGGCCGGTGCAGGAGCGGGTGCCGATCTACGTGGCGTCGCTGGGGAAACGCAACCTGGAGTTGACCGGCCGATCCGCGGACGGGTGGCTCCCCATCTGGACGCACCGGGAGAGGCTGCCCGAAGTGAAAGAACCGCTGGCACAGGCGGCGGAAGCGGCCGGCAGGCAGGTTTCCGACGTGACCACAGCGCCGCAGATACTCAGCTGCGCCAGCGAGGATGAGGCGACGGTGTCCGACGCGATTGCCCAGGCCCGTTCGCACATGGCGTTTTACATCGGCGGAATGGGAACTTACTACTACGATCTGTTCTGCCGATACGGATACCGCGACGAGTGCGACCAACTGCGGACGGCATGGGCCGAGGGAGACCGGGCGAAAGCGGCCGCCTGCATAACCGACGAGATGGTGGACAACATCACCGCGATTGGAACACCCCGCGAATGTCGGGACAAGATGGCCCGGTTCCGGAGCAACGGGGTCGATATGCCGCTGGTGGCCTTCCCCCACGGGTCGGACCGGGACACCATGCTGGGCACGCTGGAAGCGCTGGCCCCCGCAGAGGCATAAGTTGATCCGGTGAAGATCGGGCTTATCTCCGATACGCATTCCGCGGGCAGTGGCCGGGACCTGCCGACGGCGGTGTTCGAGGCGCTGCAGGGCTGCGACCTGCTGCTGCACTGCGGCGACCTGGAATGCATCGGCGTACTGGATTACCTGGAGGAACTGGCGCCGGTGCTGGCGGTGCGCGGGTACGAGGACCCGGTGGAGTCCGGGGGGCGGCTGGCCAACGTCTCTCGCATCGTCGAGGTAGCGGGGGTACGGATCGGGATGGTACACGACATACAGTGGCCGCCGCCGTCGATTGCGACGACGCCCGACGGGACTGGACTGGTTTGGCCGCAATCGGATCTGAAAGCGTTACTGCAAAAGAAATTCGGCGGTGAGGTTGACGTGGTGGTCTTCGGGGACACGCACGAGGAGATGGTGGAATGGCGCGACGGTGTGTTGTTCGTCAACCCCGGCAGCCCCACGTATCCCGGTCGTCGCCATGCGCCGGGTTATCTGGGCACCGTCGCAGTCCTGGATATCAAGAACGGCGAAATCACCGCAACCATCGTCGATTTGGCATCGAAAACTGACGATCACGTTAATTGACACTCAACAGGGCCTGTGCTAATTTCGCAACGTTTGTCGTAATTTGTAGTCCAAAAACGGAGAGGAATGTATGGAATCAATACCTATAATCGTGCCCTTGGCTGCGGGGGTCCTTGCGCTGGCCTTTGCCGCGTTTATGGCCTGGCGAGTGGTCGGGGCAGACGCGGGCAACGAGCGCATGACGGAAATCGGCGACGCCATCCGCACCGGCGCGTCCGCCTTCTTGCGTCGGGAGTACATGTCCCTGCTGCCATTCGTTGTGGTGGTGGCCGTGATCCTGGCCGTACTGGACTACACGGTCTTCACTCACAACCTGGGCGTTCCGGCCACGGCCATTTCATATCTGGTCGGCACGATCTGTTCCGGTCTGGCCGGATTCGTCGGGATGAATGTGGCGGTACGCGCCAACGTGCGCACCGCCGCCGCCGCTATGCGGGGACTGAACCCAGCTTTGCGGGTGGCATTCTCCAGCGGCACGGTGATGGGCGTAACCGTGGTGGGCATCGGCCTGCTGGGCGTCACCATCCTGTACCTGATTTTCCAGGACATCGGGGCGGTTGCCGGGTTTGGGTTCGGCGCCAGCTCCATCGCCCTGTTTGCCCGCGTAGGCGGCGGCATTTTCACCAAGGCGGCCGACGTGGGTTCCGACCTGGTGGGCAAGGTGGAAGCCGGCATCCCCGAAGACGACCCGCGCAACCCCGGTGTCATCGCGGACAACGTGGGCGACAACGTGGGCGACGTGGCCGGCATGGGCGCCGACCTGTTCGAGTCCTACGTGGGCAGCATCATCTCGGCGGTGGCGCTGGCGGCGGCCAGCACGACCGCCTTTGCGGTGTTCGGCAACGATGCAGTGTTCCCGATGCTGCTGGCCGGCGCGGGCATCGTGGCCGCGATCCTGGGCACGTTTGTGGTGCGCAGCGGCGAACAGGCCGACTTCGAGAGACTGCTTTGGGCGCTACGGTACGGCATCTTCGCGGCGGGCGGTCTCCTGATAATCTTCGCTGCTATCCTGACCATCACGCTCACCGGCAACTGGTGGTGGTTCGGCTGCGTAGTGGCCGGACTGATTGCCGGGACCATCATCGGTCTGGCAACCGAGTACTACACCTCATACAGCTACAAGCCGACGCAGCGGGTTTCGGAATCCTCGCAAACCGGGGCGGCCACGGTAATCATCAGCGGCATCGCCACCGGAATGCTCAGCACGCTGATCCCGGTGATCTGCGTGTCGGTAGCCATCCTGCTGGCGTACTGGTTCGCGGGGTTCTACGGTGTCGCGCTGGCCGGCGTCGGCCTGCTGTCCACGCTGGGAATCACCCTGGCGACCGACGCCTACGGGCCGGTGGCGGACAATGCGGGCGGCATCGCCGAGCAGGCCAACCTGGACCCGCAGGTGCGCGAGCGCACCGATGCGCTGGACGCGCTGGGCAACACCACGGCGGCCACGGGCAAGGGCTTTGCCATCGGATCGGCCGCGCTGACCGCGCTGGCCCTGCTGGCCGCCTACTCGGTGAGCGCCGGTTTGATCACCCTGGGACCGGACGGCCGCCTGGCGGCCGGCAGCGCAGGCATCAACATCCTGCAGCCGCAGATCCTGGTGGGGCTCGTAATCGGCGCGATGCTGCCGTTCATCTTCTCGGCACTGACGATGCAGGCGGTAGGCCGCGCGGCCCAGGGGATCGTCGACGAAGTGCGCCGCCAGTTCCGCGAGATACCCGGCCTGATGGAAGGAACGGCCACGCCCGACTCAGCGCGGTGCGTGGACATCAGCACCCGGGGAGCCCTGCGGGAGATGATCCTGCCGGGCGTCATGGCCGTGCTGGCGCCGATAGCCACGGGGTTCATCCTGGGCGAGGCGGCTCTTGGCGGCCTGCTGATCGGGTCCGTGTCGGCCGGTTTCATGCTGGCGATCATGATGGCGTCGGCCGGCGGAACCTGGGACAACGCCAAGAAGTACGTTGAGCTGGGCAACTACGGCGGCAAGGGCTCAGACGCCCACAAAGCCGCGGTGGAAGGCGACGTGGTGGGTGACCCATTCAAGGACACCTCGGGACCGAGCCTGAACATCCTGCTGAAGCTGATGGCCATCGTGTCGCTGGTGTTCGCTCCGGCATTCGTGGCGGCGCCGGCGTTGATCAACCTGTAGGCCGAGCCAACATTTAGCGCAATTGGGGGCGGCCCGGTGGGTCGCCTCCAATATTTTGACAGCGGGCGGTGGCAGTCAACGCCAGCGGATGGCAGAATAGCCCAGCGCTACCCGGCGGCAATCAATCACGCAACGAACGGAGACGACGGCAATGACCAGCAGCAACGGCAATCTGTTTGACCTTACCGGCAAGGTAGCCCTGATTACCGGCGGGAACGGCGGCTTGGGCCTCGGCATGGCGCTGGGCCTGGCCAACGCCGGGGCGGACATCGCCATTGCCGCACGCAACGCGGAGAAGAATGCGGCTGCGGTAGAAGCCATCGAGGCGACCGGGCGTCGCGCCTTCGCGATACCGACGGACGTCACCAGCGAGTCGGACATCGACGATATGGCGTCGCGGGCGGTGGCACATTTCGGGCACGTTGACATCCTGATCAACAACGCGGGGGCCACGGTTCGGAAGGCGCCGGAGGACATCACCGCGGCCGAGTGGGACAACGTGCTGGACGTTAATCTGCGGGCGGCGTTCCTGTCGAGCAAGGCAGTCTACCCGCACTTCAAGGCGCAGGGTAGCGGCAAGATCATCAGCATCGGCAGCATGTACAGCATCTTCGGCGGCGGGGGCAGCGGCGTGCCCTACTCGTCCAGCAAGGGCGGGGTCGTGCAGTTATCAAAAAGCTTCGCCGTGGCCTGGGCCGGCGACAACATCCAGTCCAACGCCATCCTGCCGGGGTGGTTCATGACCGAACTGACGCAGGCGATCCCGGAAACCCAGCCGGAGCGCTACGACCTGATCAACCGCCGGATCCCCATGGGTCGCTGGGGCGACGCCAACGAGTTGCAGGGAGCGGCGGTGTTCCTGTCTAGCCGGGCGTCGGACTACGTTACCGGGGCGGTAATCACGGTGGACGGGGGGTTTTCCGTGGCGTAAACGGCGCAACGGCGCCGGTCATTTTCGGTCGACGGCGATTCAGAAACGGGCCAGTGACCGGGCAAGGGTCGCAATCCACAATAGCCAGTACATCCCGACACTATTGTTGAGGTACCAGTCCGGGAAAGGCAGTCCCCAGACATCGGCCGGCAATATCCACCAGCCTACTATGGTCAAAAGGGTTCCAACCAGGAACGCTATAAGAGCGCCCCACCAACCCGCCGGCGAAAGCAACAGCAGGGAAACGGCAAAAACCAGGAGACGGACATTGGCGCTTGCCTGGACCCAATTGGTGCCCTCACCTTGGGCCCCAATGACCATGCCCCAAAAATCCCCGGCTCCGGGTATGACAAGGGTCAGCACCATTGCCGAGCCATAAATGACCAACGCCCAGACAATGCCGGTAATGCATCCCGAACCTCCCTCCCGCTCCGAGTTGCCCGAGCCATCCAGTATCGGATCACCATCGCCGCCCGACCCGTAGGTTGACCCTTCGAAATCGTACTCCCGCTCGACTACGGCCATCACGATCCTCCTCAGTAGTCACCGCGGCGGCGATTCAGTATCGCAACTATCCGGCACTATCTTTGTGGGAGATGGCTGGGATGAAGGCGAAAACTACCCGACTACAGCTGTTCCAAGGCTTGGCGCGACAGCATCATCTTGACCGGGCTGATGGGGCGGAAGGTGCGGGAGACGCGAACGTCGCCGGCCAGGCTGCACAGGGTGTAGGCGTCGTAGGGAGCCATGCCCTTTTCTGTGATCAAGAAGTCCACCATCTCGCGGACGGCCTGCTTCATGGCCGGGCCGAGATCATCGCCGTGGGACAGGACGACGTAGTGGTCGGGGGTGATGGCGCGGGGTCCGGTGAGTGTCATGCCCTTTTCGACGGTAACGCGAACGTGGGTGTCGGCGGAGCACTCGGCGCCGGTTCCGGCCACCGCGCCATCGCCGACAACGGCGTGGCAATCGCCCATGGCCAGCAGTGCGCCCGGAACGAATACCGGCAGGAAGAGGGTACTGCCCTCGACCAGCTCTTTCATGTCGATGTCGCCGCCGTAGGGGCCGCTGTCGCTGGCGGTTTCCTGCGGGTAGGTTGGCGTGGTGGCAACCAGGCCCAGGGACGGGTTCAGGGGCAGGCGCATTCCGCTGGGCAACACCAGGTCGTCACCGTCAATGCTCATCACGGTGGGGTAGCCCTCGGTGAACTCGGCTTCCAGGAAACCGCGGCCGGGCATGACCATGTGGGCCGGGTTCTCCTTGGGCTTGATGCTGACGAACTCGACGCGGAGGGCGTCGCCCGGTTCGGCTCCGTTGACGTAGATCGGGCCCGTGGCGGGGCCTTTCAGGGACTTCTCTTGCAGCACGCCGGGCTCGCGGATACCCTCGAAGGCGTCCCAGGTTTCCACCATGAGGTCGTCGCCGGAGTCGATTGTGACGGCCGGCTCATTCTCGGGGTGGAGGAGGTAAATGCGGTGGTCGCGGGAGATGGATTTCATAGCGACGGCTCCTGGTCAGTTGTCGGCTGCAATCGGTAAGTTTCCTGGCAACACGTGGGACATCTGCAATTCGACCTGCGAAACTCTGACGCCCGGCGATGCCATCGGGACCATTTCGACCACGTTCACAGCCACGCTTCCCCGGGTCGTTGACGCGCCCATCGGTGAGCCTGAGTAGAACGCGGTTACACCGTTCTGCGAAACGTCCTCGAAGCGCTCCCAATGGCCCAGCGCGATGTAGTCGCAGGAGGCTTCGGCGATTTCGTGCGGGTGGATCGGCGATGAGCGTTCCTCGGTGTCGTCGGGGTAGTGAAAGTGGCCGTGGGCCATGGCGACCCGCCAGTGGCCGTTGCGGCCGTTCGGGATGCCGGCCAGGGGTCGAAAGGCCGGCGTGTGGCTATCCATGGCTCGGCCCCAGACTTCCAATGCCAGATCGGGGAAGCTCAGGGTTTGGCCGCGGGTGCCGCTGATGATGTGGAGGTTGTCCGGTGCAGTTGCGAAGGGTGAACGCAGATATAGCGACGCAGAGTCGTAGAGGTCGTGGTTGCCGGGCAATATTACTGTCGGGACGGTAGCGCGGCCGATTTCGCTGACGAAGAAATCCAGCACGGCGTCGGAGATGCGAGCGTTGTCAAAGACGTCGCCGGCGATCAGGAGGGCATCACCCTTCAGACTGTGCACACCGTCCACTACGGCGGATAGAGCGCGCTGCGCCGAGTCGGGGTCCCAATCGTCTCCCAGATGCGTGTCCGAGGTGTGAATGATGCGGAGCTTGCGGCGCAGAGTCATAAAGTTTGAGCGTCCGAAAGAGTTAGACCGGGGCGGGGGCCGGCGCCGCAACGGAGGCGCCCACCCGATCCAGAATGGCTTCCAGCAGAGCCGGCAGGTTCCAGCCCCGGGCTGCCGACACGAACACCCGTCCGCTGACCGCGGGGGAATCCGCGCCGGAAATGGCGGACAGGTCAATCCGGTCCAGGACTTCCACGTCGGCGGGATCGTCGGTGAGCAGGTCCAGCTTGTTGATGACCAGCAGGCGCGGCTTGCCGCCTAGGTCCAGGTCGGAGAGGGTTTGTTCCACCACCTCAGCCTGCTCCGGAGCCTTGGGGTGGGTAATGTCGATCACATGCAGGAGGAGGTCGGCCTCGCTCAGTTCCTCCAGCGTGGCGCGGAAGGCGGCGACCACGGTGGGCGATAGTTTCTGGATGAAGCCCACCGTGTCGCTGAGCAGCAACTCGTTGCCGTCCGGCAGGCGCAGCCGACGGGTCACTGGGTCCAGCGTGTTGAACAGCTGGTCCTCGGCGGGGACGCCGGCGTCGCACAGGGCGTTGAACAGCGTGCTCTTGCCGGCGTTGGTGTAACCGACCAGGGTGGCCATCGGCGTCGCAGACCGGCGGCGGCGCTCCAGGTACTGGCCGCGGCGCTTTCGCACGTTGTCCAACTCAGACTCTATCTTCTGGATGCGACGGCGGATCAGCCGGCGGTCGGTCTCAAGCTGAGTTTCGCCGGGACCGCGGGTGCCGATGCCGCCGCCGAGGCGTTCCAGATGGGACCACTGACCAACCAATCGGGGCAGTAAGTACTGGTGCTGGGCCAGTTCGACCTGTATCTGGCCCTCGCGGGTGCGGGCGTGCCGTCCGAATACATCGAGAATCAGCGCGGTGCGGTCGATGACCTTGATCTGCAAGGCCGCTTCGAGATTGCGCTGCTGGGTGGGGGTCAGTTCATCGTCGCAGATCACCACGTCGGGACGTTCGTCCGCCAGCAGGTCCTGCAACTCCTGGAGCTTGCCCTTGCCAAGGTAGGTTGGGGTGATGCGCTCGGCGCGCTGGGAAACGGTGGCAACCACCTCCGCGCCGGCGGACCGGGTCAGGTAGTCCAGTTCGACCAGTGTATCGTCCAGACCCCACAGGCTCTCGCCGCGCTTTTTCGCTTCCACGGCGACCAGCACCGCCCGTTCGGTTAGCGGGCCAGTGGGTTTGGGTTGGCGGGATTTGGGCATAGACGGCGTTTATCGCTGCCGACGAAAGAGTTGCCACACGGGAATGCTGAAACCCGGCAGCAGTTCCTCGCCGTCCAGAATATCGTCTTCACGCAACACGACCGGAGTCTGGTCAGGTCGGTAGCGGGTAACGGTGATGTCTTCCGGGTTGAGTACCCAGACTTCGCGGGCGCCGAAATCCAGCCACATTTGAGCTTTGTTTGACAGGAGTCGGTCACGGCGTGAGTTGCTGGGCGACGCGATCTCAATGCACAGGTCCGGCGTGAGATCGGGAAAACCCACAGTCCCGGGCGGAATGCGTCCAGTGGCAAACCAAGCGATGTCTGGGCAACGAACCGTATCAGGATTGGTTTCCAGCCGGTAGCCCGGTTCTCCGGCAAGAACCTCACCGTGGTCGGTAGCCTCTGTGTAGTGGAACAGCGGGCCAGTGGTTCGGACTAGGGTTATTGCGTGAGGATAGCCGGTGCCCACATCTTTCTCCGTGAGGACGCCGCGGATGAGTTCGTACCGCTTGCCGGGGACTCGCTCCATCACCAGGAGTTCATCGGCAGTCATCAGGCGCGATGGCGTTTTCGCGGTAGTCATGGCTAGCCTCGCGGGGCGGGAATGTTCCAGTTTTCCAGGCGTTGGCAACCGGTTTCGACGCGCTCGTCCGGGGTGGTCAGGGAGAGGCGGATGTAACCCTCGCCGTACTGCCCATACGAGGAGCCAGGGGTAACGACGATGTCTATTTCCTCCAGCAGGCGGGCCGCGAAGTCGGCTGAGGTGAAGCCCTCCGGAACAGGAGCCCAGATGTAGAGGCTGGCACGCGGGGTTTCGACGTTCAAACCCATGCGAGTCAGAGCCTGGAGGACGCGATCGCGGCGCCACTGGTAGGTGGCAATGTTTTCATCGATGCAGTCCTGCGGACCGGTGAGCGCTTCCATGGACATTTCCTGGATGGCCTGGGGGATGCCTGAGTCCAGGTTGGCCTTGATCTGGAAAAGCGCCTTGATCATGTCGGCGTTGCCCACGGCCATTCCCATGCGCCAGCCCGTCATGTTGTAAGTCTTCGAGAGAGAATGGAATTCCAGGCCAACCTCTTTGGCCCCATCGAGCTGCATCATGCTGCCGGCGCGGTATCCCTCGTAGCCGACCTCGGAGTAGGCGGCGTCGTGGAGCATGGCGATATCGTTATCGCGGCAATATCGCAATGCGGACTCAAGGTCCTCCTGGGATGCCACTGCGCTGGTGGGGTTGTTGGGGTAATTGAGCCACATCACCTTGGCCTGGCGGGCCACGTCTTCAGGAATGGCGTCCAGTTCGGGCAGCCAGCCATTGCGCTGGTACAGCGGCATCACGTAGCTCTCCGCACCGGCGAACATGGTGCCTACCGCGTATACAGGATAGGCCGGGTCCGGCACCAGCGCTATATCGCCTGGATCCAGGAACGCGAAGGCGGCGTGTCCGATACCCTCTTTCGCGCCGATCAGGGGCAGCACCTCGGTATCGGGATCAAGGTCGACGTCGAATCGCTGCTTGTACCAGTGGGCGACGGCGCGCCGCATCTCGGGCAGGCCATCGGTTTCGGGATACCGATGGTTAGGCGGATCCTGCGAAGCGGTGAGGAGGCGGTCTATGATGGGTTGCGGAGTCGGAATATCAGGGTCACCAATGCCAAAGGTCACCACATCGGCGCCGGCGGCGCGTTTCTCCGCGATGATCCGGGAGATCTCGACGAAGGGATAGGGGGCAAGTTTGCCGAGACGGTTGGAGAGGTTAGGCATGATGCTCCTGGGCCACCATTACCGGAGAAAATCGTTCTTTCTTGGTAATGGTCAGCCATACGTAGTCGTTGATGAATTTGGCGAGAGTGAAAGGCGGGTTCTGCCTAATTTCATTGGAGATGGCTTCCGCCGGATCTTCAATCTCATGGTTACGGGCGTCATCGATGATGGAAACAGCCGAACTCCGCATTTCCCTCAAAAAAATTGCGAACTCATACCCTTTACACTGTGAGCGGTCAAAGTATGCCTTCCGAATGTCGGTATCCCACATGACGAAAAACCGCGGATACAACACACCCAAGATTTTAGATGCCGTAGTTGGCCCAACGTGCGGGATCGACGCCAGCCGGTCAAACGCCAATTCGGCGGCATTAAATATTGCGTCATCCAAGAATTCGGCTTCAATTGCCGAGTCGAACAAGCCTTCCCGATAAGAACCTAATTCCATCATCACTTCGGCGACAAGGTTATCGGATTCACAGCGCAAACGGCACTTCCATTGATTCAGAAACCGCCGCAACGGCCCAATGTCGGGGGCCCGGTCTTCGGACCGATAAAGGCGTTTCACCAGGGGATGCGGATACTCAGGCTCGTAGACGGCCCTATAGTATTTGTTGTAGCGATGGTCGCCTGCGTCGTACTGGATTGCCGCCCAACGCACTTGAGCATACGTTGTGGGTGGCAGCATGGCCCGCAATTCGGCAGTTTTTGCCGTTATGCGTCTTTGCTGTTCCGACGTCATTCGTGCCTTCAAATCGCTCCATTCATGTCGTCCCGACATCAGAGTAAGCCCTCTCGCTCCAGTTCCGCGATGTATTCGTCGTAGAGATTATCGGCTATCCGTATGTACCGCGCATAAAAGACACGGTCGCTGACGCCAGTCTTGTCACCGCCAATCAGCATTATAGCTGTCTGCCGTGGATCAAAAGCGTAGAACACTCGGATTGGTCGCCCGCCGCTTTGCACTATCAGCTCACGCATATGCGAGTTACGAGCACCAGCGATGCTCGCCGATTGCGGACGAGAGAGGCGCACACCCTCAATCGCAAGCAAATCAATAACTGCTCCTACATCGTCCTGCTCACGCTCCGAGAGGCCATCGAACCACTGCACGAATTCGCTGGTGACTTCAACCTCCCAAGCCATCGCGTACTACACCGCTGCCGCAACCTCCGGCCGATACGCCAACCCGCGCTCCAGCGTTACCCAGTTGTATTCGTCAACGAACTTGGCCAGGCTGAAAGGCGGATCGATTCCCAACTGAGCCGACAGCGCGCCAGCCGGATCTTCGATGCGGTGCTGGGTGCGAGCGTCGGCGACGATGGATAGGGCCGCCATGCGCATGACGGTGAGGAACTGGGAATAGGTCGCGCCGTTGGGGCGGTCCTGAGGGAAATAGGCTTTTCGGATACCCTCGCCCCAGGACACGAACAACTGGGGGTTGATGACGGTCAGGAGTGCGGATGCTCCGGTCGGGCCGACGCCATTGGCCTCGGTGAGCCGATCGAAGGCGCGCTCCACAACGTCCAGGGTCGAGCAGCGCAGGTCGTCGAATTCCAGGGCGGAGACCGCCATGGGCGCGAGCAACCGGGCGGCATCGCTGACCGCGGAGGCGATACCATCCGATTTGTGCCGGGGAATTCGGCAGCCCCATTGGTTCACATACGTTACCAGGGCGGACCAATCCGCATCTTGTTGGCCAGCCATGATTGGCTCACGAAACGATGGAACCCGCGCCGCGATGCACGTCGCGTCGTCGGAGAGGCCACGGAAAACCTGAGAGGACCAACGAAGCTGGTCAAAGGTGGTGGGGCCGGTCACGTAATTGCTCATTCTGTCCACACTCCGCTGAATACTTCGGCCGCTGGGCCTTCCAGATAGACTTCACCGGCGCCATCCCACTCGATGTTGAGGGTGCCGCCGGGCAGGTTGACCGCAACCCGATCGCCGGTGTGGCCCAGCAGACGCGAGGCGACGCCGATGGCGCACGCTCCGGTACCGCAGGCCATGGTTTCCCC
This sequence comes from Dehalococcoidia bacterium, assembly GCA_965203985.1. Classification (GTDB taxonomy): domain Bacteria; phylum Chloroflexota; class Dehalococcoidia; order Lucifugimonadales; family UBA3495; genus Bin87. The sequence goes on along the minus strand of CBDBDS010000003.1, from coordinate 88,617 downwards.
TGAGCCGCGCTCCCAAACCCGGGCGTCAACGTTGCCGTCCTCCCGAATGTTGACGATTTCGAAATTCACCCGATCGGGGAAGATCGGGTGGCGTTCCACCAGGGGGCCGATGTTGTGCAAGGGAAATTCCTCGATGGGCTGATCGATGAAGGTCACAGCATGGGGGTTGCCCATGGACACGAACGTCAGGGATAACCGGAAATCGCCAGGATGGATGGCATAGTTGAGGATTGGTCCATCCTGGCCGGCGATGGCAGGATCAACATCAACGGGGATTTCCGATGGGGCCAAACGGGGCAGACCCATGCTTACCCGCGCCGAGTCCACGGTGGCGCCGGCGTAATGGGGCACGATGGTACGAACACCGGACATCGTGTCAACGGTGACCTGCTGGGCCGAGTTGGACACGATGCCGCGTTCAATGGCGTACTTGGCGAAGCACCGGATGCCGTTGCCGCACATGGCGCCTTCGGAGCCGTCCGAGTTGAACATGCGCATCTTGAGGTCCGCGACGTCGGAATCCATCACCAGGATAAGCCCGTCGCCACCGACTCCGAAGTGACGGTCGCTGATTGCCCGCGACAGGCTGTGCCAGTCCCGTTCGGGCATCGCACGGGCGTCGACATAGACGTAATCGTTGCCAGCGCCGTGCATTTTGGTGAATTCCATCGTTGCGACTCCTGCGCTGAGAGCGGCCCCTTCCGTCAGGCGCCAATTGTATCACAAGGGGTCGGCTGTTCCAGGAAAAGGCTTACCATCGCGGTGGCCTCGGCGACCGGCAGGCCGTGGGTGGCGTCGAGCCAATCGATGCGCCGGTCGACCGGCTTGAACCACGTGTATTGTCGCCGAACCAGGCGATGGGTACGGGTCTTGGAACGAGCCACGGCTTCGTCCAGCGTCATTTCGCCGGCCAGGTACATACCCAGCTCGGTGTAACCGACACCCGACAGCGCGCCGTTCCCGAGGACATATCCCGCGGCGGCGATGCGGCGGGCTTCGCCCAGCAGCCCCCGGGCCATCATTGCGTCAAATCTGGCGTCGGTGCGCTGGTACAGAATGGCACGGTCGGCGGTCAAACCGATGACGAGAGAACGATACGGAGGCTCTGCGCTTTTGCCAAGACCGTCAACCCTCCGGCCAGTAGCGTTCACAATCTCGAGGGCGCGAATGATGCGGCGCGGGTTCCCCGGGTCGACGGCGTCGGCGCGGTCAGGATCCAGCCGCCGCAACTCCTGCCACAACGGGCCCAGGCCCTCGGCGGCGAGGCGACGCTCCAGGTTGGCGCGGAATGTCGGATCGGGTGGGACCTGGGGCACGGTCCAACCCTCCAGGAGGGCCCACACGTACTGACCGCTTCCCCCGCACAATATGGGAAACTTGCCCCGGGCGACGATGGACTCGATGGCTTCGCGAGCCAGCGGCAGGAACTCTCCCAGGCTGAACGGGGAGTCGGGAGGCCGGATGTCAATCAGGTGGTGGCGGGCAGCCCGACACTCGGCCGGAGTGGGCTTGGCGGTGCCGATATCCATGCCGGTGTAGACCTGCCGGCTGTCGGCGTTGACGATTTCGCCGTCGAAACGTTGCGCGATCTCGATTGCGAGGGCCGTCTTGCCGACCGCAGTCGGTCCGACGATGGCGACGAGATTACGGGGGGCCGACATGAACCGGCCGGACGGACGCTACTGGTCGCGATTGGAGAACGCGGCCGCCACGTCCAGGAAGGTACCAGCCTCAAGGCTCGCGCCACCCACCAGGGCGCCGTTGATGCTCGGCACGGCGGCGAAGTCGGCGGCGTTGGCCGGGTTCACGCTACCGCCGTACAGCAGCGGAGTCGCCAAAGCGGCATCGGCTCCCAAGACGGCCGCCACTGTGGAGCCGATCGCCCCGCCCATGATCTGCTCCGCGATCTCGGGAGTCGCGGCGCGGCCGGTGCCGATGGCCCAGACAGGTTCATACGCAATGGTCAGGAGACCGGCGGTGGATTCGGGGTCTAGATCAGTCAGCGCAGCGACGACCTGGCGACGGATGACCTCGGCAGCCCGGCCTGATTCCCGCTCATCGAGCGTCTCGCCGACGCAAACGATGGGACGCAGACCATGTTGCAGCGCCGCCGCGGCCTTGCGGCCCACGGACTCGTCCGTTTCGCCGAAGAACTGGCGGCGTTCTGAGTGGCCGATGATCACGTAGTCGCACAAACCGACCAGCATCGGTGGAGCTACTTCTCCGGTGAACGCGCCACTGTCGTCGGCGTGCATATTCTGCGCGGCCACCGCTACGCCGCTCCCAGCCACTGCATCCCGCACCGCCACCAGCGACACGAAGGGCGGCGCAACCGCGACCTGTACCCCAGACAGCGCCGACGCGCCGGCCGCAACCGCGGCGGCCAACAATACGCCGGAAGCGATGTCAGTGTTCATCTTCCAGTTGCCGGCGACGATGTTAGAGGGGATTAACACAGCTGGTTTCCTCCCGGGCATGCCAAAGATTATTCGGAGATTTCAGTCAAAAACCGCCAACTCGTCAGTCAGGCGGGCAACCTCTGACCTCGGCAGCCGGCAAGCGTCCCCGACGATGGTCTCCACTTCCTTGCCTGTTTCCATTTCTCGTGACGTGGCAGTCAGGATCCCATTGGCATCAATCGAGTAGGTGGTTTCAATCTTTGGCACACCAGCGGGCTGCGGCGGGATACCTAGGAGTTGGTATTCTGCAAAGTGATGATTTTCACCAGCCCATGGCGACTCACCTTGGGTGACATTTATGGTCGCCACAGTCTGGTTGTCGAACGCGGTGGTGTGTGTCTTCGTCTCCATCGTCGGGATGGTGCTGTTGCGAGGAATGATGACATCGTTCCGGCCATCTACCAACCGGCAACCCAGGCTGAGGGGAGTTACGTCAAGCACCAGCACGTCGGCCAGGCCCCCTTCGCCGCTGATGATACCAGCCTGGATGGCGGCTCCTATTGCCACAGCCTCGTCCGGGTTCACCGGGCTGGTGGGCTCTTGTCCGAAAATCTCGCGGACCTTCGCTCTCACCGCCGGCATGCGCGTCATGCCACCGATCAGGATAACGTGGTCGATGTCTTCCGGAGCAACGCCAGCGTCGGCCATCGCCCCCTGGCATGGGCGCTCCAATCGGTCGATTAACGGGCGGACCATTTCCTCCATTTGCAAACGGGTTAGGGTTTTGTTCAAATGCAACGGCCCGCTGGCGTCAGCTGCGATGTATCCTTGGGTGATACGCGTTTGATCAGTGTTGGACAACCGAATTTTGGCCTGCTCGGCGTGTTGTGACAAACTTTGGATCGCGCTGCGGTTCTGTTTCAGGTCGATCCCCGTTTCGGATTTGAAGTACTCGATCAACCAATCCAAGATGGCCGTGTCAAAGTCGTGCCCGCCCAAGTACGTATCGCCGTTTATCGCTTTGGCCTCGAAAACCCCGTCGCTAACTTCCAGGATCGTAACGTCAAAGGTGCCGCCACCCAAGTCAAAGACGGCGATGGTGGCATCCTCCTCTTGATCGATACCCCATGCCAGCGCTCCGGCCACCGGTTCGGTGACGGTGCGCATGACTTCCAGCCCGGCGATATTGCCGGCGTCAAGAGTCGCTTGCCGCTGGCTGTCGTTAAAATACGCCGGTATGGTGATCACCGCCCGGGTGACTGTCTCGCCGAGTTTGGCCTCGGCATCCTTTTTGATTTTCTGCAACACCATGGCGGAAATCTGGGGCGGCGGATAGACCTTGCCTTCCATCTCGACATACGCGATACCTTCATCGCCGCTGACGATTTTATAAGGAAGGCGCGCTGCGGCGTCCTTCACTTCTGTTTCATCAAAGCGGCGACCCATTATCCGTTTCACCGAGTAAACGGTATTTTCCGGATTCATGACGGCCTGATCCTTGGCCGTCTGCCCTACGATGGGCCTCGCGCTGTCCGGGGTAATCGCCACTACCGACGGCGTGATGTAGCCGCCCTCGTTGTTCTCGAGAACCTGCGTCCGCCGGCCTTCAATCACTGCCGCGACGGAGTTGGTGGTGCCAAGGTCTATTCCCAAAACTCTAGCCATTTTCCCGCTCCTGGTGTCGCATGTGCGCTTCGGGACCGCGGACGCCCGAACGATTAGCGATTGACGATTACTTCCGCCTTTTGCACTACCTGGCCCTCAATACGGTAACCTGGCTGCACTAGTTCTACCACAGTCCGAGAAGGGTAATCACTCCGATCGTCCGTTCCGATGGCGCGGTGAACATCCGGGTCAAACTGCTCGCCGATTTCACCCACACGTGAGATGCATTCCCATTTTTGTAGTTCTTGCAATTTGTCCTGGATTAGTTCCAGCCCTTGGGCTTCACGCTCACCCAGATATTTTAGGGCGTTTTCCAGCTCGGAAATCACCGGGAGCAAACTGCGTTTGAGTAGGAGGGATACGGCCTGCTGTTCAGCGGTGAGTTCCGTATCGTCAGCGGCCGCGCCTTGTGACCTGGGTGCCGGCGATGGAATAAAATGCTTTTCTTGGTGCTGCGAAATCCTAGAGAAAGACCGCGCAATGTGCATGAAATCTGCTGAATCAACATCGTCGTCGATAACCAAAATGCCGTTGATGCCCTCGGCCGCAGCAAAAGCATCCGCATCGCTTGGGCTGACTCGGCCGGCATAGAGAAGTGGCACCGATGCGGCGATTTCCACCCCCAATCGCTGGGTGATCACTTGGCGAATCGTCTGCAATATCTCTGCTGCTCGTTCAGCAGACAATGTTTGGTGTGACTCGAAAGTCCACGCGGGCTCGTAAGCAATTGCCAGTGACTTGGGAGAGAGTTCAAAATTGACGCGGGATAACGCCCCCTGAATCTGCCGACGCATGGTGTCTTCTATCGGCTCCTCCCGGTGATGATGCTCATCATTATCAAAAACGCAGAGTATCGGGCGAATACCGCAACGCAAAGCGGCCGCCGTTTCGGATGCCACGGTGTCCATGGTCTCATGCCATCGCCAATGTCCTACAAGGGCATATTCACACCGGCTGGCTAGGATGGTCGCTGCGATTTCATCGTTAATTTCTGCTCCATGCTTGTCGCGTATGGCCGGCGCGCCGATTACGACGCCGGTATCGCCAATTATTGAACTGACCGCAGCCAGTGAGGTGAATGGCGGACACAGTATCAGATTTATTCCGCCAATATCGCCGGATTGCGTCGAAGCGGCTTCGGCCAGCGTAGTGATCTCAGATTCGGCTGCGCCCTTTGCCCAACTACGAACGACCATGGGACGAAAAGCCGTTGCCATTATTCACCTCCCAGGTGCTATCGTGCCGCCGCAGGTTTCCCTCACCAATTGCAGCAAGTCGGCAACAGTGCGGTAACCCTGTACCAAAATGTGTCTAGCGGCAGCGTAGCGCTGCTCCCTGACTTCGTCTGTGTATCGACCGTTACAGCTGGCGTAAGCTGCGGCAGCCCGGTCAATAGGTGAAACTGTAGGACGTGGAGTTACCGTCGGAGTCGGCGATGGTGTTGCCGTTGGCAGTTGCGTAGCTGTTGGCGTTGGAAGTGGTGTCGCCGTTGGCGTTGGCGTTGGTGGTGGTGGGAGTGGCGTCGCCGTTAGCGGCGGCAAAGTAGCTGTAGGCAACGGCTGAATCGTCGGTGTTGGCGCCGGAGTGGGAGTTGGCACCGGGGCAAACGAAGGGAACTGCCATCCAGAAGCATATAACCCGAACGACACCGCTGATAGGGTTATCAAAAGGCCGACAACAGCGGCGAGGCGAACGTAACCAGCAGTGACAAAGCGGAGCCATCCGCTTCTATGCCGCTTGGGCCGTAAATGTTCCTGTTCAACTGCCTTCCGATCGCGTTCCTGCTCCTCCCATTGTCGACGTGCGTCTTCTTCACGCTGATGGCGCTCCCGTTCCATTCGTTGCCAGAGCAGAAACTGTTCCCGACGTTCTCGTTCCTGACGCTCGCGCTCTTCCCTCCGACGACGATCTCGTTCCCGACGTTCCCTTTCCTCCTGTTCTCGCCGATCTTCTTCCCGATCGGTCGTCCCTATTTGTCGATCATACTCAGCACGTCTTCGAGAGTCTTTGAGTACATTAAAAGCGCGGGTAATGCTTTGCAGTTGCGCCTGATCGCCCCTCGCCGCAAGCTCTCGACGCAAATTGCTGTATGCTCTGAGTATATCCGAGCGGCTGGCCGTGGAATGTACACCCAGCATTTCATAGTGCGTTTGCTCCATTAGAGCACCTCACCGCAGCGACCGACCGCGGAGAGGAATTGCAGCGCTTCACAGGCCAGCATCTCGACATGACGTTACGGGCCGTACTTGCCCAGTTTGCCAGCGTGGGACAGCGCCAGCAGCATGATGGTTTCCGCCGGGATCCGGCCGATTGACCCCTGGGCGCAGGCGCGCTCGTTGAACCCGTCGACCCCTTCCCCGAGAGTCAGTTGCGAGTGCAGCATGAAGGGAACCGGGTGCCAACTGTGGGACGCCATGACGGCGGGCGTGGAGTGGTCGCCGGCGACCATGAGCACGTCGGGCTCCAAGTCGAGGATGCGGGGGATGTGTTTGTCCAGTTCCTCGAGGCACTTCACCTTGCCATCAAAATCGCCGTCTTCGCCGGCGGCGTCGGCGGGTTTGTAGTGGATGAAGAAAAAGTCGTGATCGTCCCAATTGGCGTGCAGCGTGTCCACCTCGTCGCCAAAGGTCATGCCCGTGGGAATGATCCGCATGTTGGCGACGGAAGCGAGACCCCGGTACATGGGATAAGCGGCGATGGCCGCCGGGTTCAAATGATATACCCGCCCGAATTCAGGAAGATTGGGAAGCTGAGCCCATCCCCGGAGCAGAACCATGTTGGCGGGTTGTTCCTCGGACAGCAGACGCCCGGCCTGGGTTACGAATTCCTGGACGACCTCGGCGGTGCGTTCACCCACGGCCTCCAGCGCTCGCGCCGGGCGGGGCGGCAAACCCTCGCGTTGGGGGTCGGTCTCTTCCACCGCTTCGGACAGACCCTCGCCGCGCAGGCGCAGCACGAACCGGTAGTCCTGCACCGGCATCACGTCCACCTGAACGCCGGGGATCTCGATACTGTCGAGGCGCTGACACAACGGAGCGCTCAGCTCGGTCCGGATCCGGCCCGCCCGACGGTCGGTTAACAGGCCCTCGTCGTCCACGGTGCAGAAGTTGCCACGTGCGGCCACGTCGCCGGGCAGCAGTTCGGCTCCGATGCCCAGGGCTTCCAGCGCCCCACGGCCAATAAGGTACTTCAGCGGGTTGTAGCCGAAAAGCGCCAGATGGCCGGGCCCACTCCCGGGAGCAATTCCGACCTCCACGGGGGTGGTCAAACCGCAGGCGCTGCGCTGGGCCAGCCCGTTCAGATTGGGGATGTGGGCAGTCTCCAACTCGGACTTGCGGGTGTCGGGATGGGGCAGTCCGCCCAAACCATCGGCTACCAGGAGGACGATTTTGGACGGGGTGCTGGCGATACTGTCGTGGATCTGTTCCAGGTCAATCATGCTTGGCTCCGGTGGTCGGCTGGCGGTCAGGCATCAGGTATGGCGTCGATTCCGGGGAGGACGCGCCCTTCGAGGAACTCCAGGGAGGCGCCGCCGCCGGTGGATACGTGGGTCATGCTGTCCATGAGGCCCAGGGCTTCAACAGCCTCAGCGGTGGAGCCGCCGCCCACGACCGTGGTTGCGTCGGCCAAACCTGCAATGCCATTGGCCACCTGTCGTGTGCCGACGCTGAATTGCTCCATCTCAAATACGCCCATTGGCCCGTTCCACAGGATGGTCCGGCAATCGGCAAGAGCGATGGCGTAAGCGGAAGCCGCGTCACGGCCGATGTCCATGATGTACCAGCCGTCGGGAACGGCGTCCGAGGCCACAGTGTCCACCGCATCGGGATTGGGATCAAACTCGTTGGCAACGACCAGGTCGGCAGGCAGATGCACGGCAACGCCGGCAGCGTCGGCCCGCGCCATCACATCACGGGCAAAATCCAACCGGTCGGTTTCCACGGACGAATGCCCCACGGGTTTGCCCTGGGCGGCCAGGAACGTCACCGCCATGCCTCCGCCGATGAAGAGGTGATCGAGCCGGGTGAGCAGGTTTTCCAGAACGAGGATTTTGTCGCTGACCTTGGCGCCGCCCATTAGCGCCGCCAAGGGGCGAACGGGGTTCTCCAGGGCCACCCCCAGGGACTCGACCTCCCGCTGGGTGAGAAGCCCCATAGCGGTGGGGAGGATCTGGGGAACTCCTACCGTGGAGGCGTGGGCTCGGTGGGCTACAGCGAAAGCGTCCATGACGAAGCAGTCGGCTAGACTGGCTAGCTGTGCCGTAAATCCCTCATCGTTGCTCTCTTCGCCCTCGTGGAAACGCAGGTTCTCGAGCAGGTAAACATCGCCGGCCGACATGTCGCTAACCGCCTCAGCCACCGCGGGGCCGACGCAGTCGTCCAGCGGGGTAACCGGCCGTCCGAGGAGAGTAGCCAGGCGCTCGCCAACGGGCGCCAGCCGCAGGGTCTCGTCGACCCTGCCGCGGGGTCGACCCAAATGGGAGCACAACACCACCTTGCAATCCCGATCCACCAGGTATTCGATGGTGGGCAGGGTGGCACGCAGTCGATGGTCGTAGTTGGCAATGAACTCCACGCCCTGCTCAATGGGTACGTTGAAGTCGACACGCACCAGCACGGTCTTGCCGTCCACGTCCAGTTGGTTGAGCGCGCGTTTGGTCATGCTTTTCTGGTCCGGAAAATCAGCGCGAATCGCGACCGACGACCCAATGGGTCGCCCAATCCAACGCTGCTGGATGCTGAAGCGCGACACCTTCACCCGCAAGGGCTTCGCGCGCTTCGCCAAGCAGTTGGTCCATTTTATCGTTGGAGTAATCCAGGGAACCGGCCTCTTCCAGAATGGCGACAATCCGGGGCGTGTCGCCGGGTTCCAGAACGCGCTTCATGTAGATGGAGCCCAGTTCACGCTTGGCGGCGGTGTCCGAGTTTTGCAGGGCGTGGATCAGGGGAAGGCTTTTCTTCTTGTTGAGGATATTGGCTGGGGTGAAACCGTCGCCCGTGCGGCCCCACAGGTCGGATATATCCTCGCGGACCTGGCGAGCCATACCGAGTTTGTTGCCCCATTGCTCCAGCGCGTCGGCGGTGCCCGATGCGGCACCGCTGGCCAGGGCTCCCAGGCGCGCCGAACACCCGGTCAATGCGCCGGATTTTCTCCCGATCATGTCCATGTAGTCCGCTTCGGAAACCATGATCTGGTCCTGATAGGTCAGGTCCATGTACTGCCCTTCGCACAGGGTGAGACAGGCTCGATCCAACGCCTGGAGGCCAGCCAGAACGACTTCCGCATCCGCTCCGGCTTCGGACATGCGCATCAACACGGAGCGGGCCAGGGCGTGCAATCCATCGCCGGCGTTGATGGCCTGCGACGGACCCCACACCCACCAGATGCTGGGACGGTCGTTATCCTGGTCGATGCGGCCAGCCTGGACGTCGTTGTGCACGAGCACGAAATTGTACGCCAACTCAACAGCGGCGGCGGCGGTGACCGCCTCGTCGTGCTGGCCGGAAACCGCGTCGGCGGATGCCATCGCCAGGACGCCGCAGTGGTGCAGCGTGGTCAACGAGTCATCGGCGGGGTTCCCCCGCTCGTCCACCCAGCCCAGATGATAACGGAGGAGGTCGTAAACCATGCCCTGCCGGCCATCGAACGCCGATCGCAGTTCGGCGTCCACGCCAGCGCGGTAGCTATCGTATGTTTCCGCCGTTGCGATCACCGACCTCGCTAATCGACCGGCCCGACCGATTCAAGGGTTGCGAGCACGCGCTCGTAGAGCAATATACCCTCGCGGAGAAGACTGATGCCGTCGCCGGATACCGCTACGATGGTGCTGGCGCCGCCGACGGGTTTGGGGCCGGACACAATGATACCATCAACGCGAGGGGCCAGGACGCGGCGCAGTTCGTCCGGGTCGATTATGTCCGGTTCGCCGCTGCGATTGGCGCTCGTGCCGGTGATGGGGCGACCCAAGGCGTCGGCGAGAGCCAGGGGTACGGGATGGTCGGGCATGCGCACGGCGACGGTGTCCCGGCCAGCGGTCAGGCGCTCCGGCAAACCGGGTACGGCGGGCAGCACCATCGTCAGCGAGCCGGGCCAGTAGGTTTCGGCCAGGCGTCTGGCCAGCAACTCAGACTGCGGCGAGATTCTGACGACCCGGAGCGCCTGCTCCCAGCCGGAAACCAACACGGGCAGGGGCATATCCGCAGGGCGGCCCTTGGCGGCGTAGACGCGGTCCAGTGCGTGATGGTTCAAAGCGTCCGCCGCCAGACCGTAGAGCGTGTCGGTGGGAATGGCGAGGACGCCGCCCTGGGCGAGGGTTTCAGCGGCGCGGTTGATTTCGGTTTGGAAGTCCATGCGGGAGATGGCTGTTCTACTGGACGGTGAGTTGGTGACTGGGATCAGTCACCATTGGGTAGGTACGCTGGACCTCTTTTGTTTGCAGACACGGTTAGGAATTGCGCCACGTTCCGCTGCTGTCGTTTGCTCAGAGGCTTTTGGTATATGGCGTCGACGTGGGCGTGGGTTTGGTCGTTGGGCGAATCAACCACTCGGACCACTCCTGATTCTTCGAGTTCTCGCGATGTTATCTCCAAGACGGCGACGGATGAGCGCTCCTGGTCATGGGTGTATTCGAGGTAGCATCGCCGCGCCGTGGTACGGGTTCCATCGTTGAGGGAAAGCGTCATATGGCAGCCCATATCCTGTAATACAAAGGCCGGGGACAGTACCCGGCCGTCCTGGAAATTGTTGGGGTGTACCTGGCGATAATAGGGGCCGCCAGTGGTTATGGTTGGGTTATCGTGAGGGCACAGCGAAGGAGTTCCCACCCTTCCTCCGAGTCCAGGTCGAGCTCAGTAGCCAATTCGGGATCGTTTTCACCGGGGGGCCACGGGTCGTACCATCCGATGCGATTCTCAGCGTCCACGGTAAGTGTATTGCACTCGGAGTCAGACTGCCACTCGATAATGAACATCCCTTCGTCCAGGTCGAACCCGATGAAGGGCTGGGGAAGACTATCGCCCCAGTGGAGGGCCATCGCTTGTTTTAGCCACTGGGCGTGGTCACGTCGGTGCAGGCTCAATCGCTGTTCATGGGGGAGGCTCAGCAATAGCTGGTCTATGCGCTCCGCCACTGTGGTGTCCGGCTGGACGAATCTGCCGCCGACATGCTGCGCCTGATGCTGGTTGTAACTTACGGAGGTCATTGTCATTCTCCCTCATCGGACCTAACGCTCGCCGATTTCCCGCTCAATAATTTGCCGCAGGTCGGGGATGTTGAGTATGGATGAAATGAGCCATTTGCGGTTGCTCTCCTCGGTCTTAACCATCTGCCTGATTACGGATCGCCGGCGATGTCGCAGCCCAAGAACTGGCGACCAACCTGATGGGCAGCGGTCATCACGGAATAGCTGCCAGCCGCAGGGTCGAGCACTACGTCGCCGGGGTCGGTCACCGCCTCTATCAAACGCGCCTGGAGATTTACGGGCTTGGGATGAACGTTGCCGACGCGCTCGGCTTTTTCGGTAACCACATCGGGGATGTCATGCCGCTGCCAGACACCCTTAGCGCGCTTGGGCGGTTTCTGCACGACGAGCAGGTATTCACCAACGCGTCGGGTACGGTAACCCATGCCGATGCGGTCTTTGTTCCAGGTAACGAGATCGACGACCTCCAGCCCCCATTCTTCCACCCAGGGACCAACGCCCGTGCACAGGTGGAACTTGTCGATCCAGAGGAACAGGTGACCGGACGGTATCAATGCCGTTGCGATGCCAGAGATGAACTCGACGATAGCCTTTTCGCTCATCTGCGGCAGCGATGACCTGGCGCGTCCCCGGCTGATTCCTTCGTTGCCGTACTGCATTTTGTCCAGGATCCCTCGATATTGAGGGTCGAATATGCACAACGGGATGGTTTCCGCGTCCAGCGCTGCGAGCAAATCCAAACCGTCGAGTTGATTGCGCTGGTTCAACGGCAATGGCCATTGGACGATTTGGGTCCCGCCCAAGCGTGGCGTTCGGGTTGTCGCGAATACGGTCATAATGTCCGCAGGATAATCCCTGGCTCTGCGGCCATAATTCTAACAGGCCGGCGTGGGCGAGCAGTGGTCCGAGTCCGGCGCTCGCTATGCTAATATGTTGCGCGATTTCCACAGACGGCGGCAGGGAGTATATGAGCAGCACAGCGCAGCCAGACGCCATCGCGGTCATCGATTTTGGCTCCCAATATACGCACCTGATTGCCAGGCGCGTGCGTGAGCTGGAAGTGTACTCGGAGATCATACCGGCCTCCGCCGGGCGTGACCGGATTAGGCATCTGAACGTCAAAGGGATCATCCTGTCCGGCGGCCCGGCCAGCGTGTACGACGAGGGCGCGCCGACCATCGCAGACTGGGTGCTGAATTCCAAGGTCCCGGTGCTGGGGATCTGTTACGGCATGCAGGCGCTGGTCCATCAACTGGGCGGCAAGGTAACGCCGGGGGACGCACGGGAATATGGACACGCCGATCTGCAGGTGGCGGAATTGCCAAGCCGACTCCTGGCCGGGTTGGGAGCTTCGGCCCCGGTGTGGATGAGCCACGGCGACCGGGTGGAACGCCTGCCGGAAGGCATGGCCACGCTGGCGCGCACCGAGAACAGCGACTGCGCCGCGGTTTCGGATGGATGGCGGTGGTTTGGCCTGCAATTTCACCCTGAGGTGCAGCACACCCCGGACGGCATGAACATCCTGCATAACTTCGTACGCGAGATCTGCGGCTGTTCCGGCTCGTGGACGGCGGGCAATTTCGTGGCGGACACGGTGGCCCGGGTGAGGGACCAGGTGGGGAGCGACCGGGTGATCTGCGGGCTCAGCGGAGGGGTCGACTCCTCGGTGGCTGCGGCGCTGCTACACCAGGCAATCGGGTCGCAGTTGACCTGCATTTTCGTTAACAACGGCCTGCTCCGGCACGGAGAGGCCGAACAGGTGCAGCAGACCTTTCACGAGAACATGGGCATGGACCTGCGCTACGTGGACGCGTCGGACCGTTTCCTGAACGGGTTGCGGGACGTCATCGACCCGGAAACGAAGCGCAAGACCATCGGCAACGAGTTCATCCGGGTGTTCGAAGACGCGGCGGCGGAGATCGAAAACGTACGCTGGCTGGCCCAGGGCACGCTCTATCCCGACGTGATCGAAAGTGAAACCCCGGAAAACCGGGCCTCGGCCCGCATCAAGACCCACCACAACGTGGGCGGCCTGCCGGAGCGGATGAACTTCGGGTTGGTAGAGCCGCTCCGCTACCTGTTCAAGGATGAGGTGCGCTCCGTAGGCTTGGAACTGGGCTTGCCGGAAGAAATTATCTACCGACAGCCCTTCCCGGGGCCGGGCCTGGCAATACGAATCATCGGCGAGGTCACCCCGGAACGGGTCGGGCTGCTGCGCGACTGTGATCGCGTCGTACTGGAAGAGATCCAGGAAGCGGGTTTGTACCGGGACATCTGGCAAAGTTTCGCCGTGTTGACTGACAACCGAACGGTGGGCGTGATGGGCGACTACCGCACCTACGGATACGCCTGCGCCATTCGAGCCGTCAACTCGGAAGACGCGATGACGGCGGACTGGGTACGGTTGCCATACGACGTCCTGGCACGGATCAGCAACCGTATCGTGAACGAAGTCGACGGTGTCAACCGCGTGGTCTACGACATCACCAGCAAACCCCCCGGAACCATCGAGTGGGAGTAGCCGGCAGTGCGCGTCCTGGTAGTCGGTTCCGGTGGTAGGGAGCATGCCCTGGCCTGGCGGTTGGCACGCTCACCGCGGGTAACTGAGATACTCGCGGCGCCGGGAAACTCCGGGACGGGGATGGTTGGAACCAACCTGCCCATCGCCGAAACCGATATCGACGGATTGGTCAACGCCGCCTTGGACCAATCGATTGACCTGGTTGTGGTTGGCCCGGAAATGCCCTTGTCGATGGGTCTGTCCGATCGACTGAATGCCGCCGGCGTACCATGCTTTGGCCCGAGCCGCGCGGCTGCCCGGCTGGAATCCAGCAAGAGCTTTGCCCGGGACGTGCTTGATGCCGCCGACGTGGCGGGTCCGGAGTACCGGGTGTTCCGGACCGCATCTGCGGCCTTGGCATACGCCGAGCACCGCAACCGGCCGCTAGTGGTCAAGGCGGACGGGCTCGCCGCCGGCAAAGGCGTTGCGATGTGCGCCAACCTTGAAGAGGCCAAGACTGCCATCGCCACGTGCATGCGAGACCGCATGTTTGGTGATGCCGGTGAAACGGTGGTCATCGAGGAATGGCTGCACGGCCCGGAAGTGAGCGTGTTTGGGTTCACCGACGGGGAGAACCTGTCGCCCGTGGTTGCCGCGACGGATTACAAGCGCGTGGGGGAAGGCGATACCGGGCCCAACACCGGCGGTATGGGCAGCTACGGACCGCCGGCGTTCTGGGACGAGACCCTGGCAGAGCGGATCCGCTCCGAAATCATGCTGCCGGTGATCCGGGAAATGGCGTCGCGGGGATCTCCATACCGGGGCGCGCTCTACTGCGGGCTGATGCTCACCGACGATGGGCCGCGGGTGCTGGAGTTCAATTGCCGGTTCGGAGACCCGGAAACACAAGCAATCATGCCCCGGTTGATCAGCGACCCAGTGGAGGCGATGATGGCCTGCGCGGCGGGCAGCTTGACCGATATGCCCCCCGTGGAATGGTCGGACAGGCCGGTGGTGGCGGTGGTCATGGTTTCCGGGGGGTATCCGGGCTCCTACGAGACCGGGCTGGAGATCCACGGGTTGGACGGAGAAAGTTGCGACGGCGAAGACAGCTTGGTGTTCCACGCTGGCGTACGCAGCGCCGAGGACGGCAGCGGCCGGCTGCTCACATCAGGCGGGCGCGTGCTGGCGTGCGTCGGCATGGGTGACGATGTCGGGCGCGCTCGCGATCACGCCTACCGGCGGGCTGCGGAAATCAGTTTCGACGGCGCGTACTACCGGCGGGATATCGCTGACCTGCGGTCAGCCCAGCCGGCCCCGGCGCGATAATCGCGGCAACCCGATACCTCCAATGGCGAGCAACACCACGTCAGCGCAAGATTGGCCGGCCCTGGCGCAGTCCTTTCACCACGCGGAGCAGGGCGGTGATCTGGATACCTATCGCCGCCGCCGTTGGGGCAACGACGGGCGCGCCGATTGGCTTGAACAGGATTACCTGCCCCAACTCGCCGAGACGGAGGCGCTGGCACTGTATCGCGGCGCCGGAGGCAGACAGGCCAAGCGTTTTGGCAGCAACCCCATCGCTGAGGTGCGCGACGCGATGGATTTCCTGCTGTACGACACCATCAAGCTGGAAAACCGGTTCGAGGAGTGCGCCGCTGAAACCGGCGGCTTCGGCCTGGCCGGGGCAGGAAAGGAGTGGCCGTCCTATCTGCTGACGCTGCGCGAACCGACACTTTTCGCGCCGTGGAGTCCGCACACCGAGCGTACGCTGCGCCGCCTGGGAATGCTGCCGCCGGGGCTCCGGACGGGACACCCTGGACTGTGCTACATCGACCTCCTGGATACTATGGCCATACTGGCGTTTCGATTGCATCTACCTGACTTTCGCGGCGTTGATGAGTTCTGTTACCTTAACGGGCGGCAAAAGCGGGCCGCCGGCTGACCAAACCCGGCGCCGCCGCACGCGAACCCCACGACGGAGGACTGATCAATGCCCTGGCTGGATGACCTGAAACGACTGCGCGTCCGCGTGGACAACGAGGGTTACGGCAAGCAGATGGCGGACGTTGCCGAGCGGCGCACGCTCCTCGAGCGCTTCGCGGCGGAATTGGCCGTGGAAGGCATGATGGGCGAAATGAACGACGTCCTGCTGGACGGCGGCGCGCGCCTGTTGGTTGACCGGTCCTGGCAGTACGACTTCGATGACGACGAGGACGGAGCCGGCGACGACGAACTGGCCGACGAGATCGTTTACACGCTCTACTGGCACGACGGCGAGCCGGTGGAGATAGAGGTGCGGGTCGGCATCGACGACGAGGACGCCGGTTACGTTATCGTGGAGGACGAGGAAGTGGACGACGACACCGAGTCGATCCAGAAAGCCCTTCTCGACGCCTTCCGGGACATCGCGGACATGGACTGACCGGCGCCCCGGATCGCAATCCGACAACCAAACAACAACAAGGAGCAGTATCTTGCCACTGGTAGGAGTCATCATGGGCAGCGCCTCCGACGAGGAGGCGGTGCAACCGACCATCAACACCCTGGAATCGCTGGGCGTGGACTATGAAGTCCGCGTCATGTCGGCCCACCGCACGCCCGAGCGGGTCCACGAATACGCATCGACGGCGCGGGAGCGCGGCATCGAAGTGATCATCGCGGCCGCCGGAGGTTCCGCGGCGCTGGGCGGCGCGCTGGCCGCGCAGACCACCTTGCCTGTAATCGGGATCCCGCTGACCTCCAGCGAGCTCAACGGTTGGGACGCGCTGCTGTCCACCGCCCAGATGCCGCCCGGCATTCCGGTGGCGGCCATGGCCGTCGGCGGCTGGGGCGCGCGCAACGCCGCGTACTATGCCGCGCAGATCCTGGGCATCAAGCACGACGACATCCGCGACGCCGTCGAGCGCTACCGGCAGTCTCTGCGTGAACGCTAGAACCGCCGCACCGGACCGCCGGATGCCGGCGGTGCTCACGGATTTCGACGATACCGCCGCGGCCCAGAACGTGGCGGAATTGTTGTTGCACGAGTTCGGCCATCCGACATGGACCGACGTGCGGGAACGGTTCCGGGCGGGAGAACTGTCGCTGAAAGACTATCAGGAGGCGACCTTCCTGCGGATGCAGGCGGACAAGGACGCCATGCAGTCCTACGTGCGCGCCCACGCCAATTTCCGCCCCCACTTCACCGAACTGTCGGCGTTCTGCCGAACCCATTCGATCCCCATGTGCATCGTCAGCCAGGGCCTGGACTTTTACATCCAGGCGCTGCTGGACGGGTGCGGACAGTCGGAAATGCCGGTGTACGCCGTCGCCACGGAATTCGACGGTCAGGGCAGGGTATGCGATTATCGGTACGATTTCGCGTATCCCGACACCCCGCACCTGGGCAACAGCAAGGCCCTGATCGTGCGCCGGTTCCAGGAACGGGGCCATCACGTGTTTTTCATGGGCGACGGACGCTCGGATTTCGAGGCCGGCGAGGTGGCGGACACGGTGTTCGCCCATCGCCAGATGGCGGCCATGTGCGACGCGGCCGGCATCGAGTTCACCTCATTCACCGATTTCGGGCCGGTTCTGGAATCCCTCCGGCAGTACATGGCCGCGATGAAAGGCGGCTAATTCCGGCTCACTGCCCGACGGAGTGCTGCGTGGCGCGGCGTCAGGCACGGCCGGCGCGGAAAACCGCTGTGATAAAATATTCTGGCGTTATGGAGATCCCGCGGAGGCGACGCAGTGATTGATCGCTATTCCAGGCCGGCGATGAAACAGGTCTGGTCTGATGAAAACAAATACCGCATGTGGCTGGACGTCGAACTGGCCGTATGCGAGGCATGGACCGAGGCCGGCGTCATCCCGTTGGAGGACATGGAATCGCTGCGTGGAGCGGCGTACAACCACCAGCGGATGATGGAGATTTTCGAAACCACCCGGCACGATGTCACGGCGTTTCTGCGCTCGATCACGGAAACCCTGGGGCCGGAAGGGCGCTGGCTGCATCTGGGGATGACCTCCTCCGACATGCTGGACACCGGCCAGGCATTGCAGTTGGTGGCCGCGGCCGATCTGCTGCTTGCCGAAATTGATTCCGCCATCGAAGCCGTGGGCCAGCAGGCAGTCCTGCACAAGGACACGCTGATGATGGGCCGAACCCACGGCGTCCACGCGGAGCCGATGACCTTCGGGCTCAAGCTGGCCCTGTGGTGGGACGAACTGCGGCGACAACGGGAACGAATGGCGGCAGCGCGCGATTCGATTCGAGTTGGCAAGATCTCCGGAGCTGTGGGCACCCATGCCACGATTCCGCCGCACATCGAGGAGCGGGTGTGCCACCACCTGGGCTTGGACGTGGCTCCGGTGTCAAACCAAGTGGTGCAACGCGACCGCCATGCTCACTTCATCACTACGGCCGCCCTGGTGGCCGCGTCGCTGGAGAAGTTCGCCACCGAGATCCGGGGGATGCAGCGGACGGAGATACACGAGGTGGAAGAGCCCTTTGGCGCCGGCCAGACGGGTTCATCCTCCATGCCCCACAAGCGCAACCCGGAACTGACGGAGCGCATCTGTGGGCTGGCGCGCACGATCCGCGGCAACGCGGTTCCGGCCCTGGAGAACGTCGCGTTGTGGGGCGAACGGGACATCAGCCATTCGTCTTCCGAGCGGATCATCCTGCCCGATACCTGCCTGATGCTGGACTACATCCTGAGCATCTTCACCCACGTGGTGAGCGGCTGGCGCGTGGACACCGACCGGATGTGGCAGAACCTGGAAAGCAGCCGGGGGCTGATCTTCAGCCAACGGGTGCTGCTGGCATTGGTTGAAGACAAGGGGCTTTCACGTGAGGCTGCTTACGAAATCGTGCAGCGCAACGCCATGCGCGCGTGGGACGACGCCCAGGACTTCCGGCAATTGCTGAAGTCTGACGGCGAGGCGGCCGAACACCTGAGCGCGGACGAGATGGACGAGCTCTTCGACTACGGCTACTACACGCGATACATCGACGACAACTTCAAGCGCATCGGGCTGCTGCCCGTACCCGCGCTGGCCTGACACACACTTTCCGACCGACTCAACCCGGTCGCTGAATGGCTGCCATGATTATTGAAACCCGAATGCCCGACCGCATGCATCGCGGCAAAGTCCGCGACACCTACCAACTCACGGACGATCTGCTGCTGATGGTCGCCACCGACCGCATATCGGCCTTCGATGTCGTCCTGCCCAACGGGATTCCCGACAAGGGGGCGGCGCTGAACCGCATGTCCGCCTTCTGGTTCGGGCTCACGGACCACATCGTGGCCAACCACCTGGTGGCCCTGGCCGACGGGCCGGACGCTGCCGCGTACGCGGGGAACCCGGTCCTCACCCACCCTAGTTACTCGGAAGACGGCGTCGGCCGGCAGGCGATGATCGTCAAGAAGGCGGAGCGCATCGACATTGAGTGCATCGTGCGCGGGTACATCACCGGCTCCGCCTGGGGCGAGTACCGCCGGCAAGGCACGGTGTCCGGGAAACCGATGCCCACCGGCCTGGTCGAGGGCGACATGTTCCCCGAGCCCCTTTTCACGCCGACGACCAAGGCGGAAGAAGGCCATGACGAGAACATGACCGACGACGAAGTCGTGGCCATGGTGGGCGAGGACACGGCTCAAAAGCTGGCCGACATCAGCAAGGCCGTGTACCTGCACGCCCACGATTACGCGAAAGATCGGGGCATAGTGCTGGCGGACACCAAGATGGAGTTCGGCTTCCTGGACGGGGGGTTGATCCTGATCGACGAGCTGCTGACGCCAGACTCCAGCCGTTTCTGGGACGCCGCGGGATACGCGCCGGGGAAATCGCAGCCGAGCTACGACAAGCAGTTCGTGCGGGACTGGCTGACCGCCCAGGGCTGGAACCAGGAACCGCCGGCTCCGGAACTGCCCGATGACATCGTGCAGCGGACCGCCGAGCTTTATCGCCAGGCCTACCAACGGCTCACCGGCGATACGCTGTAGGCGTCGTCAGCCAGCGGCTGCACCGCAAGGAACCGGATTGCCTCCCTCCCGACATCGCCGACGGAGCGCCGCGCGGCGCTCCCAGCGGCGGACTCCGCCAATAGCGACCGGCGGCGGATTTCGCAGCCGTTGGCTGCTGTTTGCCTTCGCCGCGATTGCCGGACTGTTCATCATCGCGCTGCTGGTGCCTGTTGTGCTGCCGGTCAATTTCGGCGGCGCCGGCCAGGGCGAGGCCAGTGAATACGTGGAAGGGATCGGAATTGAAGCCGAGCTTGCACCGAGCGCAGCCCACTTCCCGGACAATCTGACCATCGCCGAAGTTGTGCCGGAGGGCTACCTGACAACGCCGCCCACGTCCGGCCGGCACTGGAACGGTTGGGTCCAATGCGGTTTTTACACGCGCTCCGTGCCTGACGAGCGCATCGTGCACAACATGGAGCACGGGAACATCGTCGTCAGCTACAACCTGACCGAGCAGGCGCAGATCGACGAATTGCAAAACGCCTTCGACGATATCGGCTTGACGAATGCCTGGGGCGTTGCCAGACCTTATAACCCGGGCACCGTGGATGCAGACGGCAATGAACTCTTCCCCGAGGGGACCATCGCACTCACTACCTGGGGCGTTATCGACAAGTGGAACGTGAGTGAGGTGGATGACGCCGACAATTACCGGGTGATTGGCATCGACCAAGACCGGATCGAGCGGTTCTTCGAGGCCTATTCCGGCAAGTTGGGGCCGGAGTTCCCCAACGGCGCCCCGTGCACGACCGGCGGCGTGATGAACCCGTAGGTGTTCCGCGGTTATGATCGCGCGGAGCGCGCTGGGAACCGCCTGTATCTTGGGACTGTTGTTGACGCTGCTGGGTTGCCAGTCGATGGAATCGGCGCCCGCGCCGCAAGCGGAACCTCTGGCAACCGCTACCGGCACACCTCTGCCCACCCCGACGCCGTTGCCCACACCTACTATCACCATCGCGCCGGCCGGGAGCGCGCTCGCGCCCACGCTGAGGCCCACGGAACCCCCGGCAACGCCGGCCCCGACAGCCACATCCACCCCAACGCCGACCGAGATCGCCGCCGCCATGGTGCAGCCCACCGACGGGCCGATCCGGGTCCAGGCCATGCCCAGCCGCGACCACTTCCCGCCGCAATTGAAGATCACCGACGTGATCCCCAGCGGCTACAGCACGGTGCCGCCCACCTCCGGCCGTCACTGGGGAGCGTGGAGCGACTGCGGGTTTTACAACCATCCGCTGCCGGACGAGTTGCTGGTCCATAACCTGGAACACGGGAACATCATCGTGAGCTACAACCTGGCCAGCGACGCCGAGGTTGCCGCGCTGCGAGCGGCGGTGGAGGCCATCCCTCTAGCTCACGAATTCGCCATCGTCCGCCGCTACCTGGCGATACCGGAAGGAATGGTGGCGTTGACGACGTGGGGCGTCCTGGACCGGATGGAAGGCGTGGACCCGGCGCGCATCGCCAAGTTTTTCGAGGACTACCCCGGGAACACCGGCCCGGAGTTCGCCAACGGGTTGCCGTGTACCACCGGGATCGACATGACGCAGTCGTCCGGCGGGTAACCGCTGAGGCGATCAGAGAGGCAGCGCAACCAGCATGTTTTTGGCACGGGTCTACGTGACCCTGAAACCCGCGGTGAACGACCCCCAGGGACTCACCGTAATGGGCGGTCTGCACAGCCTGGGCTACGAAACGGTGGAGGACGTCCGCATCGGCAAGTACCTGGAAATCAGGATCGACGCGGAAAACCACGCCCAGGCCGAGAGCGACGTGGCAGGGATGTGCGACCGGCTGCTGGCCAACCCCGTCATCGAGAATTTCCGGTTCACCCTGGAGCCAATCGACTAATAATCGGGGCGGACCATGGTCCGCCCCAATAGCACCGGCAATGGCACGGGAGTCAGTGCAGGTGTTCCTGTATGAGCCCCACCAGTTCGTCCACGGTGGCTTTCTGCCAATCGCCAGCCCGGGCCGAGGTGCGGGCGCGCCGCTGCCGGCCGAAGTCCTGGTCGGAGATATCCGGCTGCTCGGAGCGTATGGCGGATTCAATCTCGCCCTGCTCCCGGTTGGCGACCTCGGAGCGCTCGATCCAGTGGCAGATGTACTCGTGGCCCTGGTCGTAGAAGACCGCGACCGGGATCGACATGTACAGGCCCTCTTTGAGGAACTCGTTCATGATGTCGTGGTTTTCGTCGCGGGGGAAGATGCGCAGCTCCAGCCCGGCGGCCTCGGCGACGCGGGCCAGAACGGGAAGTTCGCGCACCACGTCCCCGCACCAGTCTTCGCCGATCACCATCATGCGAGCCGGGCCGTTTTCCTGTGACGCCAACTCGCGCAGCCTGGCGGTCTGCTCAGAGTCCAATGCCACATTGGAATAATATTCTTCGATCCTGGCCTTATTGACCTTGACCGTATCCATGTACTGATCGTAGGTCATGCCCTGGGAGTAACGCTCCGGGGTCACGACGCTGGCTTCCTGCACCATGATTGCACCTCTTGATTTAGACGATTCGGTTCCGGCGATTGCCGAGGGGAAGGTTGGGGACAGGCCACCGGCCGGTCAGCCGATTTCTCAACCGCGCTGACCGCGAAAACCCGTCTCCACTTTGCCATCGGGCCACACTATGATCGGAACGGCATCCCCATAGTCCAGAGCCTCGTCCAACGTGTCCTGGCTCTGGTCGACGCGGCGCTCCTCATATTCAACGCCCTCGCGTCGCCAGGCGGCGCGCAGCGAATCGCATGCGGGACACACTGTCAGGGTGTACACGATGGGAATATCTGCCATGATTGCCTCCCGTGTGGCGAGCCGACTATGGCGGCATTCTACAACTTTGTGTCGGTCGCTGCTATAATCCCCGTCGAATCACTGCCATCCAAGGAGACGACAATGATCGCGCTGATTGTGGAAATCAATATCAAACCCGGCTTCAAGGACCAGTTCATGGCCTCCATGCTGGGGGACGCCAGGGGTTCCAACAACGATGAGCCGGGATGCCTGCGCTTCGATGTCCTGCAGGACAACGAGGACGAAAACAAGATCCACCTGTTCGAGGTTTATGAGGACGAAGCCGCGGTAGAAGCCCATCGCAACGCTCCCCACTTCATCAAGTGGCGGGAAGAGTGTGCAGACTGGTTCGCCACGGAGAACATCCGCAAGATCGCCACGCCGGTGTATCCGGTGCCGGAGAAATGGGAAAAGCGGCCTCCGGTGGACTGATCTCCAACATACGGGCCAACAAAAAGGGGCAGGTCTTGAGCCTGCCCCTATCGTTGGCAATTAAAGCAAAATCTAGGCAGGCCCACGCGAACGCCTCATTTGGATCCTTTCGAGCGATTGCACGGCTTGCAGAGCATCTGACAGTTTGATGCCTCGGTGCGGCCACCTTCAATCCACGGGGTGATGTGGTCCGCATCCATCTCCCCTATCTTGTACTCGTTTTTGCACCTAGGGCACTTTCCCTCTTGGCGCTCGTAGGTCGCCTGTCGGGTTCGATTGTCAAATGTACGGAGGTTCAGATGCTTAGGGTCGCGCGTCAGCGCGAAGGCGTAGATGCCCCTCTCGTTGGTTATGTCGTCGTCTTGGATGAGCCGCGCCAGCTCGGCTTCCAGATCTTGGGCGTCCAAGTCGTGGGTGCTGTGTTCGCGGTACAGAGTGCCCCAGTCGACGCCCTTCATAGATTTCCGGTACTTGGGGAACGTCGCTTCCACCCAGTCGATGACCGCACGGAACTCGTCCCACAGCGGTTCCGCGCTCTGGTTGTGCTGACGCTGCCCCATGTATTCTCGAACGTCGGCGCCCGCTGCGCTCCAGGAAATCGCCGTTGCCAAGAATTCTTGGCGGATGGCGGACCCGTTGAGGTACTTGCCGCCGACGCTCGCGGCAACGCAGCCGTTTCTGCTGAAGTAGGTTTTCGCGTCGGAGACCCATGGGCCGGCGTAAACCGCGTTGAGCAGTTCCTGGCTCGTCAGGCGTTCCCCGGCTGTGTTGATGGTCTCAAACCATTCAAGCCTCTCTCTCGCCGGCCCGGAGCAGACGAAAATGGTCAGCTTGTAGTCGAGCAAGGCCTGCCGTTCTTCTTCGGTGAGGTTATGAAAGAATTTCCCTTCGTACGAGAAAGCACCGGTGACGTACTGGGCCAAGGAGATGGTTCGTTGCTGACCGTCAATCATCTCGAACTCGTGGTCACCGTCTCCGTCGTCACGCTTGGACCAGTACATGACATTGAGTGGCAGCCCTCGGATGGCCGTGTTGATTACAGCGTCCCGCTGCTTGCCGGTGTAGACGAACTCGCGTTGGTAGGCAGGCCGGATGTCGAGCCGAGCACCATAACCGCTGACCCCGCCTTCGTCGTCGTCGTGATAGCCTTGGGTAAGTTCACCCACAGTGACTTCGCGCTGTTCGATGTCCATGTTTAGAGCCTCTTGTTGCGGATGACGATGCGAAAGTAGGGGCACCTGTCCCCGATACGGAGGTCTTCGTCATCGTCGCCCTTCCTGAACTTGACGATCTCAAACTGCTCCGGATTGTACTTGTCGAGGAAGGTGATGGGCACTCCCATCGCGCCGGCATAGTCTTCGGGAATGTCCGCCACCTTGTCGACATTGATAGCGTCGTAGTTGTCGTAGAAGGGGTAGTCCTCGGAGTTGTAGCGGCGATAAAGCCGGAGTTCCTCGTTTCGCCTGCGGTGGGGCAGGTTCGTGTACCACGCGGCGTTGCCCAACCTGCCTTTGATTACGCCATCGACGACACGGTATGCGCTACCCTCTTTCCCATTGGTGAGTAGGGCATCTGCGTAATCGTCGGGCACGTCAAACAGCATGTCCCGCCCCTTGGGGTTGATGCCGAGCCACAGCTTGTTTGACTGGATCAGGGGGAATATCTCTTTGTAGGTGATCGCGTTCTTGTTCCCCACGATCAGGAATTTCTTGTCGTGCTCGATCAGCTGCGCCACGTACTCACGGAACATCGAGAAAGGCGGATTGGTAACCACGATGTCCGCTTCGTCCAGGAACTGCACGCACTCCGCGCCGCGGAAGTCTCCATCTCCCTTGAGCTGTACCACATGCCCGCCATTCTTGAGCGTGTTCCGGGTTACCACCAAGCCGACCGCTTGGTCGGTGTCGTTGCGACTGAACATATCCGGGTTGCGGTTCTTGTAGCAGGTGGCGATTAGTTTGCGAAGGCCAAAGAACTCGAAATTAGCGATGAAGTACCTGGTGAACTCGCTCACCCGAGGGTCGTCGCAATTGCAGTAGACAACTTGGTCTTTGAAGTGGCTCCTGTAGTGGTGGAGTTCATCTTCAATGTCACCCCGTTGGGTGTAGAACTCGTCGTTCTTGGCGCGCTTGGCGGCGTGCAGGTCTGTGTTGTTGGCGGCCATCGGTGCTCTCTCCGTTTGGGGGCTGTTTTCAAATGGGTTGAACTGGGTCGATTGTCAAGCGTCTTGGCTAAAATCCGCTGTGATCCCCTTTCTACTTCGATGCCAACGGGTTAATCGATCTGGCGCTGAAGCACCCGCTTGAAACCGCGCACGAACGCGTCGATCTCGACCTCGCCCAGTTCGGTGGACACCGCGCCGACCAGGTTGGGGGCCAGCAGGAACCCTTCGTTCAGCATCCCGATGAACACCCGGCCGGCCAACGCCTTGTCCGTCGCGGCGATGTCCCGATAATTGTGTAGCGGCCCGCTGCCAAAGTGTATGCCGAAAAGGGAACCGGCCCCCGTAACTACGACGGGCTGCTCCAGCTCGGCGCAGACCTGGCGAATGCCCTGTTTCAGCATCTCAGTGAGTTCGGCGAGGCGGCGGTACAGAGTCGGGGTCAGCTCGTTCAGCGTGGCGACGCCGGCGGCCATGCTGATGGGGTTGGCGTTGAAGGTGCCGCCGTGGGCGATGGCGGCGCCGTTGACCGGACTGTACTGTGCCATAACATCCGACCGGCCGCCGAACGCGCCCACCGCGAAGCCGCCGCCGATGATCTTGCCCAGGGCGGTCATGTCGGGAGTCACGCCGTAGTATTCCTGGGCGCCGCCGGGCGCGACGCGGAAACTGATCACCTCGTCGAATATGAGCAGCGCCCCGCTGTCATCGGCGAAGTCGCGCAGCATGGACAGGTACGCGGGATCGGCGGGCAGCATCCCCACGGAGCCCATGACCGGCTCCACGATCACCGCGGCCAGCTCATCGCGATGCTCCTCCAGGATGTTCCGGGCCACTTCGACGTCGTTGTACGGGACGATGACGGCCTGATCCAGGACGCCATCGGCAAGGCCGGCGCTGGACGCGACGGGTTCGGGGTGGTCGTAGGCGCCGCCGCTGGCCGGGTCGATACGCAGGCTGACCAGGACCGCGTCATGGGTGCCGTGATAACCGCCTTCCACCTTGGCAAACTTGCTGCGGCCGGTGAAGGCGCGGGCGGCGCGCAGCGTATTCAGCGTAGCCTCGGTCCCGGAGTTGGTGAAGCGCACCTGGTCGAAAGACGGGATGCGCTCACACAGCAGCTTGGCGAGTTCCACCTGGTGACGGTTGGGCGAGTTGTAGGCCAGACCCAGCTCCATCTGCTGCCGCGCGGCGTCGAGAACGGGAGCGGGTCCGTGGCCCAGGATCATGGTGGTCATCGTATTGATGAAATCGAGACGCTCGACGCCGTCGGCATCCGTTACCACGGCTCCCTGGGCGGATTCGGTAAAGATCGGGTACGGGTTCCAGAAGATGGAATGCCGGCTATCGCCGTCGGGCAAGTACCGGCAGGCCTCCTCCCAGATGCTACGGGATTTTGGAGTGATTTCGAGGTAGCGGGTTATCTCATCGTAAGGCACAGCACAACTCCGGGAAACTGCATTGTCTTGATCCAAGGATAGCAAACCGCTCCGGCGCCCGGTGCACGCGGGACAACCAACACTCAGGCAAATGCCGGCCGACCCGGCCCTGCACCGAGATCATCGCAGCGGAGGCCGGACGGCGGGGAGACCGAGGGCCGGCTAATTGTCACCGCCGGCGGGGCTGGCCGCCGCGGCTACCGGGCGAGCCTCGCCGCGAAAGTAGATGCCGCGCCAGAAACCGCTGCCAATCACCGTGCCGACGACCACCAGAGTGAATGCGGCGCCGGCCACTGCCATCACCATGCCGGGCGACCAGAAGTCCGCCAGCCGACCGTACAGCAGGTTGGCGAACGCCATGCTTCCACCGACGTGCATGGAATACACGGAGGACACACGGCCGCGGATTTCGTCCGGAACAACCGACTGGATGATGGTGTGGGTGATGGTCATAAATCCGGAGGTGCCCAGTCCCATCATGATGGCGGCGAACATGGAGACGCCGGTCTGCGCGGACAGGCCCAAGCCGATAGGCGTCAGGCTGCTGGTGAAGCCCAGGAACAGGAACACCCGGCCGCGCGTCATGTGGCTCACGATTCCGCCGACGAAGATCGACGATAGCAACGCTCCAATCCCCAAGGCGGACATCAATGCGTAGACATCGTTCTCGTCGAACGTGATCCCGTCAGGTGAAAGCTTTTCGAGGGCCAGGGGCGGCAGCATCGATTCGAACGACATCACCAGAACGCAGTGGGCCAGCGCCATCAGGATGATGCCGAACACCAGCGGGGTGCT
Organism: Dehalococcoidia bacterium; assembly: GCA_965203985.1. Lineage (GTDB taxonomy): Bacteria > Chloroflexota > Dehalococcoidia > Lucifugimonadales > UBA3495 > Bin87. The sequence continues at coordinate 61,217 of CBDBDS010000003.1, read as the reverse complement.
GTAAGAGTAGGCGAACCCGGCGGCCGTGTTGGCCCAGAAGCTGCGCCGGCGGTCGATTCGGCCGGTAGATACGGTTCGAATGCTGAGGGCGGCCGCCAGGGCGATGAGGTAGAAAGCCGCGCAGGCCCAGAACACGATCGCAGAAGAGCCGATGGTCAGCGCCAGGTTTTGAACGGTGAACGCCACGCCTCCACCGCCGAACAGCACGCTGCTTCCCACGGTGGCGGAGACTGCCAGCAGGATCGCCGGACCGACGGCGCGTGAACCCTGTTGCATGGCTTCATTGAGGGCTACGGCATTGGGCAGGCGTTCCCGGTCCACCAGGTTCGGCGTCAACGCCTGGGCGGCGGTCTGCTGGGTGGCCCGCAGGGTTCCGTTAACGATTGCCAGCAACAACACGTACCAGGGGTTGTCGACGCCCACCATCACCAGGATGGCCATGATTGCCGCCTGGGTGAGTTGCAGCGCGTAGACCCATTGCAACAAAGTCTTGCGCGTCATCTTGTCGGCAAGGTAGCCGATGAATGGCGTCGCAAAGAAGCGAGGCGACATGGCGGCGAAGGTAATAAGGCCCACCCAGAGGCCCCAGGTTCCTTGCAGTTCGGGAATGCTGTAGACCCAGGCACCGCGGGCGACGATCAGCGCCCACGCGCCGCTGCCGCTGGACAGTGACGCCACGGCCAGGAACCGGAAGTCACGGAAAACCAGGGCCGCGAGGAAGCGATAGGCTTTTTGCTGGAAGAAGTTGCGCTGCGGGGCGGGAGTCGTGGCCATTTCGGAACTCCTGCTTGCGACCTGGAACCGGGTCTGACGACCGACATGATCCGGCTAGGTGCGCAAGTCAGGAACCGCCTGAAATCCGCCGCCAAACGTGCTGATGCCGTCGTTACCAGTGGTTAACTTGGGATAATTGCCGCATTATAGCGCACGGCAATCGGGGGTCAAATTACGTCTAGCCGGCGCCGGCGTGGCCGGCCACCGGGTCAGAGTGCACGGGCCGGAGACATGCGGACCCAACCGACAGACCGAGCGGCCGGTGGCGCGGCCCGGGGAGTCAGTGGCCCTGGTGCAGGCGAACCCGAGAGATCAGGAAAAGCTCGTCACCATCGCGCTGAATGCCGAACTCGGCAAACTCAGGGGCGACCGGCAGGTGTTCCCGAATGGTGAACAGCATGCTGTCTCGCAAGGCCGTCAACTGCGGCGCGGAGACCTCGATGCGATCCCGGCGAATGGCCGATTGAACCCGCTGCCGGGCTACCTGTCGCGGGTTGCCATGGCCGCGATTTCGATTTTTACGCAGGAAATTAAACATGGGCGGAAGCCTTGCGGTTGATGCCCATGATGTTGCGCACCTTGTCCATGATGGAGGTGGGAGTCTCGTCAACCGGATCAATCAGCGGGACGTGCTCGCCGTCGATGCGAGCGGCGATACGTACAAACTCGCGGCCGGACGCCGACTGAGAGTCGTACACAACGGGTGTTCCGTTGTTGGTGGAGGTTATGACGCGATCATCGGCCGGGACCAGGCCGATGGCGTCCACCGCCAGCATCTCCAGGACGTCGGAGGCGTCCATCATGTTGCCCTGGCGAACCATCGCCGGGTTGATGCGATTGATGATCAGGCGAATCTCGCGGATGTCCGCCGCCTGGAGCAGTCCAATCACCCGGTCGGCGTCTCGGATGGCCGAAACCTCGGGAGTTGTAACGACCAGGGCTTCCCGGGCGGCGGCGATAGCATTGCGGAATCCCTGCTCGATGCCAGCGGGGCAATCGACGATGACATAGTCGAAATCGTCCTCCAACCGCTGGCAGAGGCCGACAAGTTGCTGGGTGGTGATGCAATCCTTATCACGGGTTTGTGCGGCCGCGATAAGGTAAAGGTCGCCGGCGTGTTTGTCGCGGATCAGGGCCTGTTCGAGGCGGCAGCGCCCTTCGACAACATCCACCAGATCATAGACGATGCGGTTTTCGAGTCCCATCACCACGTCGAGATTGCGCAGTCCGATGTCGGTGTCGATGACGGCCACGCGATTGGAACGGAGGGCCAAAGCGGTCCCCACATTGGCGGTTGCGGTAGTTTTTCCCACGCCCCCCTTTCCGGAAGTCATGACGATGGTCTTACCGCTCATTGGGATTGCCTCCCTGATGCATGGAATTGGTCTTCAAATATGGCGCGACCTGAATGACGCCGTTGGACACCCGGGCAAGGGTGGGGCCGTTGCCATCGTTGCTTTGGCGTGCGTTTCCGTTGGCGGGGCCATCACGATGCCAGGAGTAATCGGCGATGCGGAGCACAGGATAGGCGATGGACATGGCAAGGATGGTAGCGGTAGTGTCGCCGCTGGCCCCGGCGTGAACCCGGCCGCGCAAGCCCCCAAAGACGATTACGTCGCCGGCGGCGATCACCTGGGCGCCCGGGTTCACATTCCCCAGGATGACGGCGTGACCCGGAAAACGGCGCGTCTCGCCGGCCCGCAGGTTCCCGTGCGCGATGTCCACGGGAACTCTATATGCCTCATCCACCTCGCCAGCAGTCAACTCGGAGGAGGGCACATCTTCGGAGACCGTCTCCCTGGCTACGTCGGGGATCGGTTCTGGTGTTTCGGCCTCTTCGGGCGGACGCTCTCCAGGTTCGCCGCCTCTGGACAAGGAGCCAACGATGCTGGCTTGCCGGTCCATCAACTGGGAGATCCGCCGGCTCTCCTGTTCCAGGATTTCGGGGCGGCACCAGAACTGCTTTACGGACAGTCCAGATTCGGACTCGATCACCTTGCGGATACGGTCCTGGTCGGCATCGCTGAGGAGTCGTACGCCGATGTCGGCGATGACTTCGCCGCCGGAGTAGAGGAGACGGTTGCGCCCGAGATACTCACGCAGGGCGCGGCAGGCGTCTTTGAGCGGCGCGCTGTCATCGATTTCAAAGTTGACCAACGCGCCCCGCCCGGTCACCCTGACCAAATCCTGAGTTTCTGTGATTTCGGTCAACATCGCCACCAGTTATAGCAACCGGCGGCTTGGGGCGGCATCGGGCGGGATTTGCAACTTTGACCGAATTCAAAAAATTGCAGACAAAATCCTGCAATCGCCACGCCGGCGCGCTACGGGTCGGCGTCGGCCGGTTCGGGCACATAAGCGATGGTTTGGTTAGTCAAACCCAGCCAGTTGGCGTCGGGATCCTCGATGGCAGCAAAGGTGCCCCAGGGGAGATCAGCCGGTGGCATGGCGATTTTGACGCCACACGCTTTCAGGCGAGCGATCGTGCCGGGTATATCGGCGCAGTAAAACACCATTGACGCTTTGCGTTCCGCCCAGTCCGGCATCAGTTCGCGGGGGTAGATGACGAGGCACGTTTCGGCGCCGGGTGGAGCAACCTCGATCCACTCCGCGCCAGCGCCCATCTGCATACGGCGGCGGACCTCAAAGCCCAGGACGCTCACGTAGAAATCGACAGATTTCGCCTGATCGGACACGTAGACGCCTACGGTTTTGATCGAGCCAAGCATTGGGCACTCTCTCATAAAATAGACCGGAGACCGCTCACACGGCTCCGGTCGGGGTGTTGGCTGATTTTCGCTCGGTGTCAGCGCTAACGCATAACCGCTAGTCGGGCCGTCCGAACACCGCCACGGAACAGGTGAATGACCCTGGGCGACCTCCGAGGTTGTGGGTGATGCCTAGATCGGCCTTCTGCAACTGCCGACCGCCGGCCTTACCCTGCATCTGCTTGTAGACCTCGTAGATCATGCGAATGCCACTGGCTCCGATGGGATGCCCGAAACATTTGAGGCCGCCGTCAGTGTTAACCGGCAGGTCGCCCTCCAGCGAGAACGCCCCGTTCGCAACGTCGGCGCTGGCTTGGCCGCGGGGACTGAACCCCAGGTCTTCCATGATGATCAGCTCGGTAATGGTGAAACAGTCGTGGACCATCGCCATGTCGATTTCGGCTCGGGGGTCGCTGATGCCAGCCTCCTCGTAGGCGGCCTGGCTCGCGCGCACGGTCTCGGGGAAGTAGGTGAAGTCCCAGTCGTTGCGGAGGACACCAAAGGCGCCAACGGCGAGGCCAAGACCTTTGACCAGGATGTAGTCATCGCGCAAGGTGCGGGCGATCTCCGGCGTCGTGATGATGGCGGCGGCGGCGCCGTCGCTGACACCGCAGCAGTCGTACAGACCCAGCGGCCACGCGATCATCGGCGCGTTGATGATCTGTTCCTCGCTGACCTCGCGCTGGAAGTGTGCCTTGGAGTTCAGCGTGCCGTTGTGATGGTTCTTGGAAGCAATCTGTGCCAGCGTTCGTTTGCCGTCGTCGTAGTCGATGCCGTAGTGGTGGAAGTAGCGGGTGGCCGCCATTGCGAACTGCGACGGCGGCGGCGTGGGCGGCTCGACATCTGAGCCGGGGCCGGCGGCGATGGCCAGACCGGAGAACCCGCTGTCCTTGAGCTTTTCCACCCCCATTGCCAAAACGATGTCATACACGCCGGCGGCAACGGCGTAGCAAGCGTTGCGAAAGGCGTCGGTGGCGGTGGCGCAGGCGTTCTCGACGCGGGTGATGGGGATGTAGTCCAGCTTGAGGGCCTCGGCCAGGGGCTGGCCGGTGCGGAAGCTGCTGACGGTGCCCAGCCAGGCGGCCTGGATATCGCCGGCATCCAGCCCCGCGTCCTCGTAGGCTTCGTACGCGGCTTCGACCATCAGGTCAGCCGACGACGCGTCCCAACGCTCGCCAAAACGGGTGCATCCCATGCCAACCACGGCGACCCGATCCCTGATTCCGCTCATCGTTCTTTCCTCCATTTACGCGGGCACTGCCGCCGGCTCGGGTGTCCGCCTGGGTATAGCTTTCCAATAGTAATTGTGGATCCCGTTGACGACGCGCAGCTTGCGGAAGCTCATTTCCACCGGCATACCGACGTGGACCTCGTCAAGTTCGCGGTCCGTCATCATGCACAGAACGCGACCGCCACCCTCGAAATCAACGACTGTCACCACCAGCGGGGTATCGACCGCGCCGGCGATGTAGTCCATGGAATAGGTGAAAACCGACGCCGGCGTCTCGCTCAGGCGCACCGGTTCGCCGTCGTCCACCTTGCGACACTCCACGCAGACCCGCTGGGCCGGATACTGCACGTAACCGCAACTCCGGCATCGGGCTCCATAGAGCCGGACGTTCTTGTCACCCTCACGCCACAAGGCCGATACGGAAGGGGAAGCGGCGGCGGGACGGCGTGAAGCGTCATCCAGCGTCCAGACCTCCCGCCAACGGGCGTAGGTCTCGTAGTCGGCGAGCAAGCGCTTGGCTGCGAGCCAACCGGACACGCCCATTGGTGGAGTGGTAGCCAGGGTGATGGCGCCGGTGGCGCGGAAGCCGATTACATCGCTGCCATCTCCGTACGATACGGTGAGTAGCAGATCATCCGGCTCCGCAGTTTCCAGCGCGGACGCGAGGAGCATGGGCGCGAAGGCCGCTCCCGTGTTGCCCACCGCGCCGAACAGCGGTTCCTGGATCTGGTTGTCGGAGAACCCCAGCTGACGAGCAAGCCGGGCGTGACGCCGGGCATCCGGAGCGTACAGGGCGATTTTGGCCACGTCCGAGGATTCGATACCGGTGCGCTGGCAGTAGCCGCCGACGGCATCAGGAACAATTCGCTCGATGCCCTCTTCAGTGGCGAAACGGTCCTCCCAGGTTCGGACGAAGGGGTCTCCCGGCGAACGCCACGCGTCGAGCATGTTGTCGGTAACCGCGTGGCTGCCGACGTGTTCGGCGATCACACCTTGATTGGCGATGACGAAAGCGGCGGCGCCATCGCCGGACGCACGCTCGGTTTCGCCCCGGGGCGGACCCTGTCGGCTGTCCGCGATGACCACGATAACCTGACCGGCGCGTCCGGAGGCCACGGCGTCCAATGCAGTCTGGACGGCGTTAGTGCCGGCCCGGAGGACGTTTGCGACGTCGACGGCGAAAATGTCGGTGCGGAGGTCCAACGCGGCGGCCACGATGGCGGCGCACTGCTTTTCAGCGTAAGGCGGGGTAGTGCTGGCGAACACAATGCCGTCGATCAGGGAACGGTCGTGTCCGGCGAGACAGTCTAAGCCGGCGGCGACGGCCATGGTCACGCTGTCCTCGTCGAAATTAGCCACGGCGCGTTCTTGGCGGGAGTTCCAGCCAACCGTGTCCGCCCCCAAACGGTAGCGGGGAATGTACGCGCCATACGCTGCGATGCCGACCAATTTGCTACTCCGGAGCCGGGACAAGACGTGCCGGGGATGCTATCAGTGAGCACGAAGGAGTGTCAACGAAAGGGCCCATGCTACAATGCAGACGATGACTGATCGCTTGACTGCGGCGAGGCTGCCGCTACTCCTGACTGCGCTTTTACTGCTGGTGGTCCTGGTCGGCTGCAACCGTGTCAGCGCCGGGGCCACGGAGCCGATTCCGCCGGGCGACCGACTACCCACCGAACTGGGAACCGTCGGCGAAGCCTTCCGCATCCTGCTGGACGAACACGTCGACCACGAGGTGATCGACCCGAAGAATCTGTCGGAAGGGGCAATTCGCGGAATGCTGGCCGCTCTGGAGGACCCGCACGCCTCGTATCTCAGCGCGGAACAGCACTCGCGGGAACAGGAGGGGTACCGAGGTTACTTCGAGGGTATCGGCGCGCAGGTTACGTTGACTGAAGCTGGCCTTACGGTGATCGCCCCGATTCCCGGCGCGCCGGCCGAAGAGGCGGGAATCCGCGCGGGAGACCTGATCCTGGCGGTGGATGGCGAAAACATAGACGGGCTGACTCTGATCGAGTCGGTGAACCTGATCCGGGGTCCGGGTGGTACCGAGGTCACGCTGCTGGTGCGACACGTCGGCGAATTTGAGGACGTGAGCATCACGGTGACGCGGGGGAGGATTCCCATCGAGAGCACCGCGTTCCGGATGCTGGAAGGCGGGATTGGTCACCTGTGGGTGTACAGCTTCTCCAACACCACCGAGGACGAGGTCAGACGCGCGTTGGATGAACTGGAAGCAGCGGACGGCCGGGGGCTGATACTGGATCTACGCAACAATCCGGGTGGCCTGCTGGCCTCGGTAATCAGCGTCACCGACCTGTTCCTGGACAGCGGGACGATACTGTATGAGATCGACGCCGAGGGCGACCGGAGCGACTACGAGGCGGCTCGACGGGGCCCGGCCACGGATGTGCCGCTGGTCGTCATCGTCAACCAATTCTCGGCCAGCGCCAGCGAAATCATGGCCGGTGCAATCCAAACCAGCGGCCGCGCTACGGTGGTGGGAACCAGCACCTTCGGCAAGGGCAGCGTCAACATCGCCCGAGAGTTGTCGGACGGCTCTGCGATCTACTTCACCATCCGGCGATGGTACCTTTCAGATGGCACCCAGATCGAAGGCGAAGGAGTGACGCCTGACATCGAGATCGAAGCCGAGGCTCATCCTCTGCCCATAGACTTCGAGCAGGACGCAGCCCTGAAACGCGCTTTCGAGGTGCTTAGCGAGCAAATCGCGCGGCGCTAGCGTCGCGATAGAATAGAATATGCAGGGACGGCCCACGGATACGCGGCCGCAACTCCGACCAATACGCGGCCGCAACTCCGACCAAAAGCAACGGCGGCGATCATGCCGAGAAAGAACCGAAACAGCAAAAAGAAATCCCAGGCGGCAACCGGCGGCAACAACCGCCAAGTCGCGGTCAACCGCAAGGCCTTGCACGACTACGAGATACTGGATCGAGTGGAGGCTGGCCTGGTGCTGACCGGCACCGAGATCAAATCGATACGCGCCGGCAAAGTGGACCTCAGGGATGCTTACGCGCGAGTGCAGGATGGCGAACTATGGCTCCACGGGGCCCACATTGCGCCGTACGACGCTGGGAGCTACATGAATCATGAGCCACGGCGAACGCGCAAGCTTCTGGTCCACCGCGGCCAGATCAGCGAGCTAGCGTCCCAGATCGCGGAAAAGGGGCTGACCCTGGCGGCGCTGCGGCTGTACCTGAAGAACCACCACGCGAAGGTGGAACTCGGGGTCGCGCGCGGCAAGCGGCAATACGATAAGCGGCGCGCCATCATCGAACGGGAGCGGGAACGTCAAGCGCGACAGGCCGTGAAAGAGTGGAGGGATTAATTCCGAACCCTGTTTGGCGCCGCCGCTTCGCGCTATAATCCGCGACGGACATCGCGTCCCGGCCCGAAGGGGCCGGGGCGTTCTAGTGTGAGGTAAGCATCTTGATACGTAGCTTGCGTGGAATTGAACCGAAAATCGCGCCCACGGCCTGGGTGAGCGAGGCCGCTTACGTGGTCGGCAACGTGGTGATCGGCGAGTACAGCAGCGTGTGGCCGGGGGTGACGATTCGCGGAGACGGGGATGTCATCACTATCGGCAACCACGTGAACATCCAGGAGGGGTCCGTGGTGCATGGCGACGGGTTGGTCATCGAGGACTACGTCTCCATCGGGCACTGTGTGGTCGTGCACGGAGACCGCATCGGCACGGGCAGCCTGCTGGGCAACAACTGCACTTTTCTGACCGAATCGACCATCGGCAAGGAGTGCTTGATTGCCTCCAATGCGGTGGTGCTGTCCAATGTGGACGTACCTGACCGCAGCTTCGTGGCGGGCGTGCCCGGCTCGGTAAAGCGCCCGGTGTCCGACGAGCAGATTGAGCAGATGCGGATGACGGCCGAACACCTGGTGGAACGCGCGGAATGGTTCAAGGAGAGCGGGCTGTAAAGCCGCCGGAACGGGATCGATAAAACGGGGCGAATTTTCATCGCCCCGTTTCGCTTGCCATCTTCAGGTGTCGGCTCAGCCCAGCCGCTCCGCAACTGGGAGGATGTGCTCGGCAAGGTGTTCCATTACCTGGATGCACGGACCGATGCCGTCGACGCGGAAGTCGAAGGTCAGTTGGTCGATGCCCAATTCGTTGCAGTAATGGACGTCGTCAATGACCGCCTGGGTGGTGTTGATGAGCGCCCCACCCGAACGGACACCAACCCCCTCCTCGGCGCCTCCCATATCCGTGAAGTGCAGGCTTCGCTTGAGTGAGATCGTTATGTCAGCCGGATCGCGGCCAGCGCGTTCCGTCTGCTCCCGCAGATAAGGCAGGTTCTCAGCGACGAAATCGGGAGTCTGACGCGTGGTGTGCCAACAGTCGCCGTATCTCGCGGTGCGTCGCAGGGCGCGCCGGGTGTGCCCGCCGACCCAGATGGGTATGCGCGGCTGCTGGATGGGTTTCGGCTCGAAGTATATGCCGTCGATCTGGTAGTACCGGCCCTGGAAATCAGGCACTTCCTCGGTCCACAGGGCGTTGAATATGGCCAGGAATTCATCCGTCATGGGCCCGCGGTCGGCGTAGGGGACGCCGAGGATATCGAACTCCTTTTCCAGCCAACCAACGCCCACACCGCAGATAATCCGGCCACCCGACAGCACGTCCAGAGAAGCAAACATCTTGGCCTGGACCACGGGATTTCGGTAGGGAAGGATCAGCACAGTGCTGCCCAGGCGAATTTCGTTGGTGCAAGCAGCCATGAACCCCAGCATGGTCATGGTCTCGAGGAACGGCTCGTCCGAGGGACGCTGGAAGGCGCCGGTGGGAGTGTACGGGTATTGGTTGGTGCCGCCCACGGGCAGCACGATATGATCGCCAGCCATCACCGACTCGAAGCCCAGCCGCTCGGCGCGCTCGCAGAACTCGCGGATGCCTTCGGCGTCCGGCAGGCGGGGGATGCTGACACCTATTTTCATATGAAAATCTCCTCGGCCGGGGGCCAAATTAAGGGGAGCCGCCGCAGAGCCGACGGCGGCGGCATTATACTACTGTACCGGTCAGGCGGATTGGACCTCAGGCAGGCTCGATGAAAATGGGCGGGCCATCCTGCTGTGGGTGCCGATGATTGACCAAAGCCTTGATGATCCGGGCCTCGCTATCGCGGATAGCCCCAAGGAGCTCATCGCGCATGGCCGCCATTTCCTGACGGAGCTCATCGCGCATGGCCGCCATTTCCTGACGGAGCTCATCGCGCATCACCGTCATTTCCTGACGGAGCTCATCGCGCATCACCGTCATTTCCTGACGGAGCTCATCGCGCACCGTCGCCATGCCCCGGTGGAACTCCTCCCGCAATTCATCGCGCATGGCCGCTATGTCCCGGCGGAACTCCTCCCGCATGGCCGCCATCCCCCGGTGGAACTCCTCCCGCAATTCATCGCGCATGGCCGCCATGTCCCGGCGGAACTCCTCGCGCATGGCCGCCATTTCCTGACGGAGTTCGTCGCGAGTAGCCGTTATCTCCTGGCGGAGTTCGTCACGAGTGCCGTGCAACTCCTCCCGCGTGGCCAGCTTGCTGGTATAGCGCACCTGGGCGACAAACCCACCTACTACAGCCAGCAGTATGACTACACAGATGCCAATGATGGCGACTGACTCTGCGCTTAATGTGATTTCCATATCGTCGATCGCTCCGGAGGCGCCCGGCCCTAATTCTATCACCGCCATTCCCCGATGATGCTCATATGTTCACTGGGGCCACACTGTCGATGTTCCTGCGCCATGTGATGGCGCCGTTGCATTTGGCGCAAACGCGATTGTGCATCATGCGGCGTTGCAGGGTTTGACGGAACCACTGCTGACCGCAGCCGCACTCGCCGATCCATTTGGGCGTCGTATGCTGGACACGGTGACAACGCTCGCCGGCGCACCCAATTTCCCGCGCCTTGGCCTTCCAGACGGCATCGTGATTATGTTTGGGTCCGACAATGGCGTGGGCGATTTCGTGGAGCACGGTGTCCTCAATCTCGGCTCGCGTGGCGGCGAGACCATAGCTGACCGACAGATCTATGCGTCGTTCGGCGTAGCGGCAGACACCGGCGCGGGAATTGGCGAGATCGAAACCGAACACCCAACCCGAGGGCAGGACTCCTTTGGACTGGAATGAAGACACGAGGCTATCGCCAAGCGCCTGGATTTCTCGCAGCGTGCATTCCGGTACGGGAGCATCAATGACGGACAGGACGGCCGAGTAAGGAATATCCCATTCGATGCCAGCGTCGTCGATGGCGTGGGCGCTACGAGTTCGGATTGACGTCACCGTAGCGCGATGCTCGCGGCCGTCGGTCTCGACGAATCTGACGACGCTACGGGGCGGACAGACCGCCCCAGGGAAATCTGCGGTGATATGAGTGCGACGACGTTGGCTCATAGGACTACCGGAGTGGACCAATTATAGGGCCCACGGGTGCGGCGCACACCGATTTGGCCGAACTTTTGAAAAGTGTTCTTGCGCTCTACTGGCACGGTGCTATAATCGCCGCTAAAGCAACGGTTACGGTGCCCGTGACCGATACACGAATCCGCATTCCAGGAGGAGGCGAGCTCATGGAAAAGGGAGACACTATCATCAACGTGGGGCCGGTGGACGTGGCCCTGTCCTATCGCAAGGAAATCATGCCCGACCAGGGCCTGATGGTCCAGGTCTTCGGCGACATTGACGGCGACGAGACGGAGATCCTGCGGTTTGACTGCTTCGACCAGGACCCCCACTACCACTACGGGCCGGAGAACATGAACATCCGGCTGCACATGGACAAGACCACCGTCGGCACTCCGTTGGGCTGGACCCTGAAGAACATCCGCACCAACCTGCCCGCCATGGTCCGACGCGCCGGCTACGATGAACTGGCGTCGAAGATCGAGATGGAAGGCATCGACGGGAACAAGATGGACGAGGCGGAACAGTGCGCGCTGGGCAAGGCCCGCGACGAACGCCGCACCGTCACCCACTTCCGCGGCGACCACATCTACGAAGCCGGCAACATCCGCTTCGGCGTGGAATTCCGCAGCAACATCGGCGCGGCCAACGACCGCGGCGTAGCCATCCACGTGCTGACCGATCACCTGGGGCAGGAGTTCGAGCTGCTGGCCTTCGACTGCTTCGAGATCGCGCCGCACTACCACTACGGCCCGCGGAACCAGGACGTCCGGATCTACTGGGACGTTACCACCAGCGGCAACACCCTGGCCTGGACCCTGGACCAGTTCAAGTCCGGCAACCTGGCCAGCATGATCGACCGCGCCGGCTACCCCACCGTGGCAGCCAACGTGGACAACGATCTCGTTCAGGCCGTACTTCCTTCGATGGAAGAGAAGGCCTGGGCTCTGGTAGGTACGAACCAGCAGTAGTCCCGAGGCATATCAAAAACACGCGGGGGCGAGTCGACGACTCGCCCCCTAGTTTTTAACTTAAACCGTTGACGGAACCACTATTGGCGCGTAGCCTGTTTGCGCAGGGTACACCAGCATATCGGAATAAGGAGGATTTATGGCAACCAGAGACGTTTATCTTCAAACTGGCCCAAACGCTGGAGGAGGGTTTGCTTTCGGTAGGTTGACGGAACGCGGAACGATTATTGTCGAAGAAGGCGCATGTGCCAGGTATGACGAAGTACCGTCGGCGCCATCATGGACACGGGAGCTGAGACGCAAGCTTATCGTAGAGGGTATTTGGGTACCGAGGGAACGGCTTTGCTATCGCCAAGTCCAGGATCATGAATATCGGTCTCTGTCGTCCGCATCAAACGCGCTGATGGGCGGTATGACTGCCGGACCCAAGGAGTGGCACTGTATTTCTTGCAAAAAGTCGGTCAAAAAATGTAAATGCTAGCCTGTATCTGATCGTCTGCTATTTGGGAGGCTCAAGTTGGGGCGGGTGAGAACCCGCCCCTGTTTGTTGTCAGACGATGGGGTGGATCACATCATGGTGTATCCGCCCGAGACGCTCAGCGTCTGGCCGGTGATGAAGCTGGCGGCGTCGGAGGCGAGGAAAACCACCGCGTTGGCAACTTCCTGGGCCGAGCCGATGCGACGCAGGGGGTAGGCGCGCCTCACCCGCTCCAGGACCTCGTCGGTGAACAGGTCCTGCATCCCCTGGCTCCACATGCTCTCGGAGCCGGCCACCTCGGACTGATCGGGAACCACCAGGCCCGGGCAGACCATGTTGAACCGGAGACCATAGCGGCCGGTCTCGCGGGCCAGTGACTTGCTCAGGGCGATTACGCCGGCCTTGCATGCCGAATAAACTGCCTCACGGTACTCGCCCATCCTGCCAGCGTCGCTGCTGATGCTGACGATGGCGCCGGCCTGCCGCTCGATCATGTGCGGGAGCACGGCATGAATGCAGTTGATGGCGCCCCAGAGGTTGACATCGACCTCCTTGACGTGTTCGTCGCGCTCCTTGTCGATAAAGAGGCGGTCGATGGTCCAGCCAACGTTGTTGACCAGGACGTCCACGCTTCCCAGACGATCAACGACCTCGTCCATCATGGCGGCGGTGCGGGCCTGATCGGTCACATCAACGTCGACCACGATGGCTGATGCCCCGGTCCCGAGTACGGCGACCTCGGCGGCGACGCGCTTGCCGGCGTCGTGATTCAACTCGGCGATGGCAATTTTGCAGCCCTCAGCGGCAAAGGCGAGCACAATGGCCCGACCGATATTGTTGCCGCCGCCGGTTACCAGCACGTTCTTGCTTTTCAGTCCAAGTTCCAATTTTCGTCCTCCAATATATTCCGGAGGACGCGCAGGTTTTCCACGTCCTCCCGGTTGTATTCAAGAAGCATATCCAGGGCGTCGTGATTATCTTCACGACGGTATTTGTCCCAAAGCAGCACCGCGTCGTGGCCGGCCATATCCGGCAGGTTCCGTGCGATGCCCAGCGCTTTCTCGATTGCTTTCAGCCCGCCTTTCAGGCCGGCGCGCCGGGACTCTCGCATGAGATCACGGTGTTCAAATCGGCGACGAAGGTCCACGCCGGGCTTCCAGGCCAGGAACGGCAGATCGAAGCTGGCCCCGTTGAAGGTGTAGATGGTGGTCACGCCTTCGAGGACGTGGAGCACGGCGTCAGTGGTGATGCCGTTCCCCACCAACTGGCTGGTCGACCAGTCGCCGGGGAAATCCACGGCAATACCGACGACAGTCGGGTAGGAACTACCACCGATGAAACCGGTGGTCTCGATGTCCAGATAGGCGTCCAACGGGACGGTCAGTGCCGGAAATGGCGGACGCCGGTGAACACCATGGCGATGCCGGCCTGGTTGGCGGCGGCAATCACCTCGTCGTCGCGGATGGAACCGCCAGGCTGGACGATAGCGGTGATGCCGGCCTCGGCGGCGAGTTCGATGTTGTCCGGGAAGGGGAAGAAAGCGTCGGAAGCCAGCACGCATCCGGCGGCTTTGTCGCCCGCCGCGCGTTGCGACAGGTGCACGCTGACCACCCGGTTGGGCTGGCCGGCGCCCATGCCAACCAGGGTTCGATCCTTGACGAAGGCGATGGCGTTGGACTTGATATGCTTCACCGCTTTCCAGGCGAACCCCAAATCGGCTAATTCGGCCGGAGTTGGCGCGCGCTCGGTGGCGGTGGTCCAGGCCTCGGGGCTTTCGTCGATGGCGTCGGGGGTTTGCACCAGGACGCCGCCGCTGAGAGGGCGAACATCGTAATCCACGGAACCGGGAGCGCCAGCCGCAGGATCCACCGACAGGATACGCAGGTTGCGTTTTCGACGGAGGATCTCGAGGGCATCGTCATCGTAGCCGGGGGCAACGACCACCTCGTAGAACACGGGGTCCATAGCCTCGGCCGCAGCGGCAGTGACGTTGCGGTTGAAACCGACGATACCGCCGAAAGCTGACACCGGATCGCCCGCGTAGGCCAATTCGTAGGCCTGCGCGATGTCCTCGCAGGAGGCGAGTCCGCAAGGATTGGCGTGCTTGATCACGCACACCGACGGATCATCGTAATCGCTCACGGTACGCCAGGCGGCATCGGCATCCATCAGGTTATTGAAGGACAGTTCCCGGCCGTGCAGTTGGGTGGCCCGCGCCAACCCGCCCTCGCCGCCGCCGGCCGGGACGTACAGAGCGCCCCGCTGGTGCGGGTTTTCGCCGTAGCGCAGGCTGGAGACCCGCGTCAGGCCGATGGTGACCTGTTGCGGCATTTCCTCTTCGGACGTCGGGTCGTTGGACAGGTAATCGGCCACCGCCGCATCATAGACTGCCACGTGCTGGAAAGCCTTGGTGGCCAGAGCGCGGCGCTGTTGGGCGTCCAGACCAGGACCGGAAAGGGCGTCGGCGACCCATTCGTAGTCGGACGGGTCCACGACGACGGCAACGGAAGGGAAATTCTTGGCCGCGGCCCGCAGCATGGTGGGGCCGCCGATGTCGATGTTCTCCAGAGCGTCGTCTAATGTAACGCCGGGTTTGCTGATGGTTTCGACGAAGGGATACAGATTGACGACGGCCACGTCGATGGCGCCGATGCCGTGCCGTTCCAGCTCCGTCATGTGCGCCGGCAAATCGCGACGGGCCAGCAGGCCGCCGTGTATCACCGGGTGGAGGGTCTTGACGCGGCCGTCCAGAATTTCGGGGGAGCCGGTTACGTCGGAAACCTGGGTGACGGGCACACCGGCATCGACGAGGCTGCGGTGGGTTCCGCCCGTGCTGATCAGTTCATAGCCGGCATCGGCCAGGGATTTCCCGAAATGCTCGATGCCGGTCTTGTCGAATACGCTGAGTAATGCTTTCAACTTACCTGGATACTCCTGGTTGAATCGCGGTCGGATCTAGATTGCGCCGCCGCCTCCGTCGAAGCCGCCAAAGCCACCGCCCATGTCGCCGGGTTGATGGAAATTAGCCGCGTCGCCGGAATGGTGGATTTGTCCGGGGTCAACCGGCGTGTCGGAGTGGTGGCTCCCGTACAACACCAAGCCCAGAGGGCCCCACGCCCACCAGGGACGCATCATGTCAAACACGGGTTCGGATTTGTCATCGGCGTTGTTGCGGGCGTTGCGGCGAAACGGGTTTTTCAGGTTCATAACGGCCTCCACCTTCTTCCATGTCGATCGGTCCGGATTGGATCAGGCAGCCCGAAATGCGGTGCGGCTCGGACCGGGGCTTTCGACGATCTGACCGACGTCCACCGCGCCCGGCAAGCCGGACAGCAACCCGGCGGCTTGCTCCGGGTCGCACACCGCGACCATGCCGAGCCCCATGTTGAACACCCGGTACATCTCCTCGTCACTGATCTCGCCGGCCTGTTGGATGGCGCCGAATACCGGGGGAATGGGCCAGGCTCCAAGATGAAACTCGGCGGTCACTCCCGGGGGCAGCGATGCCGGCACCTTCCCCGGCAGACCGCCGCCGGTGATGTGGCTCAGCGCCTTGATGCTTTCCAAGTAAGGTTCCAGGAGCGGGTAATAGGCCCGGTGCCGCACCATCAACTCGTCGCCCAGGTTGCGGTCCAATCCCGGGCAGGGACGGAACAGAACGTCAGGATCTTTATCAGTGTTGAACACCCGGCGCACCAGCGAAAACCCGTTGGTATGCACGCCGCTGGAGGGAATGCCGATGAGGCGATCACCGGGAACAACTGCGCTACCGTCAAGCAGGTTGTCACGCTCGGTCACGCCCACGACGAACCCGGCGAGATCGAAATCAGAGTCGGAGTAGACGCCGGGGAGTTGGGCGGTCTCACCGCCGATCAGAGCACAGCCGGCTTCCCGGCAGCCCCAGACCATGCCGCGCATCAGCATTTCCAGGCGATGCTCGTCCAGCGTGCTGAAGGACATGTAATCCAGGAAGAACAACGGACGCGCGCCCTTGGTGAGTATGTCGTTGACGTTGAGGGTGACCAGGTCCTGGCCGACGCCTTCGAAATGACCAAGCTGGGACGCGATTTTGAGCTTGGTGCCCACGCCGTCAGCGCTGGCAACGAGCACGGGGTCCCGGTACTCTCCCAGGGCGAACAGACCCGCGAAACCGCCGCTGCTGTCCAACACCTCCGGGCCGTGGGTCATGGCTGCAAAGGCCTTGATCCGATCCTTCAGGCCGTCCATGGCGTCCAACGCGACGCCGGCGGCCGCGTACTCGGCCGATGCGGGGGCAGCCGCGCCAACCTCGCCAGCGGTCATCAGGCGGTGGCCCGTTCCAGCGACTGCTTGGTCAGTTCCAGTTGCACCGGCACCGGGTAGTTGCCGGTGAAACAGGCGTCGCAGAACCCGCCCTGCTGGCCGTGCACCAGGTCCATCAAACCGCGCACGCTGAGGTAACCCAGGGAATCGGCGCCGGTCAAATCCCGGATCTCAGGAATGGACTTGTTGGCGGCGATCAGTTCCTGCCGCGTCGCCATGTCAACACCGAGGTAGCAGGGGTGCTTGATGGGCGGAGCGCAAACCCGCAGGTGCACTTCGGCCGCGCCGGCGCGACGCAACAAATCCACCACATGAGGGGTGGTGGTGCCGCGAACGATACTATCGTCCACGACGACCAGACGCTTGCCGGCAAGGACCGCGGGCATCGGGTTGAATTTCTGCCGAACGCCGCGGTCGCGCCGCTGCTGCTCGGGTTCGATGAAGGTGCGCCCAACGTAACGGTTGCGCACCAACCCGTTGGCAAAAGGAATGCCGGATTCGCGGGCGTAACCCACGGCGGCGGAGGTGGAGGAATCGGGAATGCCGATCACCAGGTCGGCATCGACCGGATGTTCCCGCGCCAACTGCGCGCCCATCTCCTCCCGGACGGTGTGCATGAGCCGGCCGTCCATGACGCTGTCCGGCCGGGCGAAGTAGATCCACTCAAAGACGCACAAAGCGCGGCTTCTACGGGCGGCGTCCCCGTATATCGCACTCTCGATACCGTCGTGGGTTATGACGATCACCTCGCCGGGTTCCAGTTCCCGAATGAACTCGGCCTGCATGTGATCCAGGGCGCAGGTTTCCGAAGCGACCACCCAGCCGTTTTCCAGGCGGCCCAGGCACAAGGGGCGGATACCCAAAGGGTCTCGGACCGCCATGACCGCATCGGGAGTCAACAGTGTCAGGGAGAATGCCCCCTGCATCCGGGGCATGGCGTAGAAGATTTTCTCGGGCCAGGTTTTGCCCGGGGCGTTGGCCAGCAAGTGGGCAATAACCTCGCTATCGGTGCTGGTCTCGAATGTGGAACCCCACTGGGACTGAACCTGCTCGCGCAACTGTCGAGAATTGATGACGTTTCCGTTATGGGCAACCGCCAGCGGACCGTTCAATCCGTCGACGAGCAGCGGCTGGGCGTTGGCGCTCCGACTGGCTCCGGTGGTCGAATACCGGGTATGACCGATGGCCATTTCCCCGGTGACCCCGTCGATGTCGCCGTCGCGAAATGCTTCAGACACCAACCCCATGCCGGTGTGTACCTTGATTCGGCCCTGGTCCACGGCGGCAACCCCGGCCGATTCCTGCCCCCGGTGCTGCAATGCGAACAGGCCGATGGAGGTCATCGTGGCGCTGTGCGAGCCCGGCGCGTACACGCCCACCACCCCACACTCTTCGCGGGGGTGATCAAAGGGGTCCGAATTTGTCGGGGTTGCCGGCTGAGCCTTCATGGTTGCATTCTATGTTGCAGCCGGAAGCGGGTCAACGAAAACGCAGCCGACAATCGCACCCAATGCCGCGACGTTGGGTCCCCAGCAGGCTCAGTCCCGCTCGGGAATAATCTGAACCTTGCGGGCGTCGCCGTACCCCACGCTCTCGGTGCGTATACCGTCGCGTTCTCCCAAGTAGAGGTGGATCACCCGGCGGTCGGAAGGGGCCATGGGCTCCAGGGTTATGCTGCGACCGGTCTGCTGGACACGGTCCGCGACGCGGTCGGCCATTTCGCGCAGGGAATCCTCACGCCGTTGACGGTACTGCTCGACGTCCAACGCCACGCGGACCTCTTCTTCGAACTGCTGTCGCACGATGCTCTGGACGATGAACTGGAGCGAGTGCAGCGTATTGCCGCGTCTCCCGATCAAGAGCCCGGAGTCGGGGCCGTTGATATCTATCACGGGGCCGCCGGCCAACTCGTCGTGCTCGGAGCGCAGGGTAACGTCGACGTCCGCGCCCACTGCGGTGAGAATGCGCTGGACGGCCTGGACGGCGGCTCCAGCGGGGGTATCGGCCGAAATTGTTTGGATCGGCGCGGGTTCATAGTCCCGGTCCGGTTCATCTATCGAGTCGGGTTCGTCCGCCCGGTCGTGGTCCGTATCGAGCTCGGCCCGGTCCGGCCCATCGGGTGGCGCAGCGCCGATGCGGGTGACGCGAACCTCGGCCAGTTCGCCACCGATGCCGAGGAAGCCCTGGCGTCCCCTATTTAGTATTTCGACCTCTACCTCGCTGCGGTCGGCGCCGAGAGCTGCGAGCGCCTGCTCTTCGGCCTCTTCGACGGTTCTCCCGGTTTGTACTATCTGATCCATCGGGTTTACTCTCCTGCTGGTCGGAGTCCGGGGTCACTTCCACGAGGGTCACGCCGTCTTCCGCATCCTGACCGCGTCGTGGGAACAGCGGGAACAAGGGCCCCCAACCGGTGATGAAATACTGGATCGCGATGCCGATGAGGTTGGAAACCACCCAGTAGAGGGGAAGTCCGCTGGGCCAGCCCAGGGAGAATGCTCCCAGGAAAATGGGCATCATCCACAACATCATCGTTTGGCTGGACTGTTGACGCGGGTCCGGAGACGGCATCTGCGTCATTTTCTGCTGCACCCAGGTGGTAACGGCCACCAGGATTGGCATGACGATGGGCGACGGGTCCGGCTGGCTGAGATCGAGCCAGAGGAAGGTGTTGTTGACCGGCGCCGCCGAATGGATCGGCACAAAAGTAATCCACGGGTACAAGAGCCCGGAAAGCCTTACAATATCCTGCGGGTTGTTGAACAGGGTGAGGATCAACACCCGGAACAGGCCGATCAGAATGGGCATCTGAACGATCAACGGGCCCAGGCAGCCAATGGGGTTGACGCCGCTCTCGCGGTACAACCGCATGGTCTCCTGGGAAATCCGCTGGCGGTCGCCCTCGTAGCGCTGCTGGATTTCGCGGACCCGGGGCTGCATGGCGGTCATCGCGCGCATCTGCCGCAGCTGCTTGATGGTAAGCGGGATGGTCACCACCCGAACCAGCACGGTGAACGCGATGATGGCGATACCCATCTGGGAAAAGCACAGCACGTACAACACCAGCAAGGTGTTGAGCATGGGCCGGATGATCACCTCGTCCCAAATGGATCCTAATATGGAAAAAATTTCCACTGCGGTTTACCTATCAGAACGCTGATTGCGGCCATGAGTCCCAAGTTGCGTTAGCATCTGACGTTCTCGGAAGTGTCGTAACACCATTGCGGTGTAAAACCGGAGAGCACTTGGAGCCGGTGGACCTTGCCGTCGTCGGTTCCCAGATACACCGCTTCCTGCTCGCTCGCGCCGCCGAGACCGGCGGTGCCGGCTTTGACCAAGGGAGATTTGATCTCGACGTCGGGGATGCTGTAGGAGGCTATTTCCAGCGGCGCTTCCTGAGCCGATGCGGACGCGCGAAGCAACACCACCCGGCCCTCCCGGGAGGCTACCACCAGACCGCGCTCAACCAGCACCGGATTGGCAACGATGGGAGCGCCCATGTCGTACGTCCAGAGCAACACGCCGTTGTCGTCGACAGCGTACACGTTGCCGTCCATGGAGGCGGCGTAGATCGCGCGGCCGGAGGAAACCGGGGTTGCCCACCACCAGTTCGCCGCCCCGACCTGCCAGCGCGGCTGGCCGTCGTTCAGACCCAGGGCATACAGCTGACGGTCGAAGGAGCCAACGATGAGGAGATTCTTGTGAACCAGGGGCGTGGCCACCACGGCGGCGCCGGTGTCGAAACGCCAGACCAACGCTCCGGTTTCCAAACTGACGGCGTAAACACTGCCATCCTGTGAACCGAAATAGGCCACCCCGTTACGCAGCACCGGGGTAGACCAAACCTTCCCGTCGGTGCGGAAGGGAGACCAGCGGAGGCTCTCTCCGGTCAGGGCGTTGTACGCGTACAGTCCACCGTCTTCGGATCCCACGGCGATGATGCCGCCGGCCTCGTCCAGTGCAGGGCTTCCGACCAGGGGTGGCATATCTTCTGCCTCGAACTGGGGCTGGCGCCATGCCACCTGTACCGCGCCAGCACCTCCAGAGCCGTCGAAAGCATAAAGGAAGCCGTCAATCCCCGACACGTACACGTAGCGTCCCACCGCTGGAGAGCCGTAGGCTCCGCCAAATCCGTTTTCGGGTCCGACAGATGACAGCCACCGGGTGCTGACGCCTTCCAGTCCGAAGTCGTCCAGGGCGTAGACTTGGCCGGACAGCGTAGTGGCGTACACCACTCCATTCGCCACCGCCACGGAACCCCATCCCTTGGTGGACGCCCCCAAATCCCGCCCGCAGCCACCGAACGCCAGGCACAGAACCGCAAGCGCGGCAAGGGCCAGCAGCATCCTCAAGGATCGTGATGTGGCGGGGAAGGCCCAGCGGGTCAGGAGATTGCGGGAGGGCGGGAATTGGTGGGTCATTATCAACGGTCAAACTACGGGATCATACCCGTGGCCGCCCACGGGAGTACAGCGCAATATTCGACGGACGCCGAGCCAGGTTCCCCGCACGACGCCGTAACGGACGATTGCGTCCGCGGCATACTGGGAGCAACTGGGTTGGTAGCGACAAACTCCTGGCAGGTACGGGGATAGCGCCTGCTGGTAAAGGCGGATGGCTCCGACGGCGACTGCTCTCATTTCGCGGCGTCTCGCATATTATCCTGACCCTCGGCAGGAGCGGGAGGGGCGTTCAGCCTGGTGCGTCGGATGAGGTTGTGCACGGCACGTTCCAACTGCTTGAAATCGGCGTCGCCGGCGCCTTTACGGGCGATGAGAACGGTGTCCCAACCGGGCGCCGGAGCGGAGTTGCGGACAACCTCCCGCAAGCGGCGTTTAACACGGTTGCGCACCACCGCTTTCCCGACACGCTTTCCGGTTACGAAACAGAAACGGCTGCGATCCAGGCCATTGGGCAGCACCCGCATAACCAGCAGGCCGTTGGCAACGCTCCGTCCCCGGCGATGGACCTCCGAGATACGAGCGGTGGCGCCCAGCCTATGTTGCCGTTGCATCGGCTGTAGGGAACCGGCGACGTTCAAAGCAGCCAACAGGCCGTTGGCTATACGGAGAGCCGGTGCCGGCCCTTGAAACGCCGGCGGCGCAGTACCGCGCGACCGTCGGAAGTGCGTGAACGTGAGCGGAAGCCGTGCACGCGAGCGCGGCGTCGCTTTTTGGGTTGGTAAGTTCGTTTGGGCATAGGTAGGTCTCCGACGGCAAATCATGGTACTGCGTAACCCGAAATGCGTCAAGAAAAC
Source organism: Dehalococcoidia bacterium (assembly GCA_965203985.1). Lineage (GTDB taxonomy): Bacteria > Chloroflexota > Dehalococcoidia > Lucifugimonadales > UBA3495 > Bin87. The sequence goes on along the minus strand of CBDBDS010000003.1, from coordinate 38,999 downwards.
GGCGCCGCGGTGCGCGGCGGTCCAAAGCGCCTGGCACTGGCTATGAAGACACGATGGTCAGCAGGATGTCTGCCAGCTCCCGGGGCGTGGTGACCATGGGATCGTGACCGGTGTCGATATGGTGGACGCCCCAACCGGAAGCGGCAGCGCGCTGGGCCACGGGTTCGAAGCCCGATTCGCTACAGAGGATGAACTCGCGGCGAAGGGCAGCGGCGTCAGGATTGCCTGTTCGAACGACCTGGGCGAAAGTGAGGGTAGGCTGGGGCGAAAGCCGGGGCAACATGAACGCCTGGTCTGCCGGGTCTGTTACGGACCAGCGTTGCGCAATCTCACCGGCAGTGGTGGGCGCAGGCATTAGCGGCGTTCCTTCCGCGATGAACCCACGGATGCGGGCGACGAACTCAGGGCCGCGGACGGCCTCGAGCTGATCGACCATTGCCTCGCCGTCAGCGGGGGCCACGCCATTGACGTAGACCAGGGTCGAGATGCGTTCGGGAGCCAGTTCCGCAACACCGGTAATCACCATTCCCGCGTATGCGTGACCGACGAGGATGACATCGGTCAGATCCTCGGCGTTGAGCAGTGAGACCACGTCACGAACGTGCAGGTCGAGATTGATCGCAGCCGGCGGCAGCAGCGCCGCCAAATGCTCCCGCTCCCCCAACCCGGTCAGGCTTGGGGCCAGGACTCTATGGTCGGCCTGTCGCAACAGCGGGGCGGTCTTCCACCAGGACCATCCGCCGTGCCAGGCCCCGTGTATCAGGACGAACGTCGCCATGGCGCGGGTCTACATGACCACCACGGAGCGAAGGACTTCACCGCGCTCCATGCTGGCGAAAGCGGCCTCGACATCGCCTATACCGATGCTCTCGCTTACGAAGGCGTCCAGATCGAGCCTGCCCTGCAGGTACAGGTCGATGAGCATCGGGAAATCACGAGTGGGCAGGCAGTCCCCGTACCACGAGGACTTCAACGAACCGCCACGGCCGAACACCTCGATCAGGGGCAGTTCGATTCTCATGGTGGGATCGGGTACGCCGACCAGGACGACGGTGCCGGCCAGATCACGGGCGTAGAAGGCCTGCTCGTAGGTGGCCGGGTTGCCCACTGCCTCGATGACTACGTTGGCGCCGTTGCCGCCGGTGATATCCCGGATCGCCTCGACCGGATCCCTATCGGTGGAGTTGATCGTATGTGTGGCGCCCAACTGGCGGGCCCACTCCAGCTTGCGTTCGTCTATGTCGACACCGATGATGGTGTGAGCGCCCGACAGGCGGGAGCCCGCGATGGCCGCGTTGCCCACTCCGCCGCATCCGATGACGGCGACGGAGTCGCCGCGTCCGACATCGCCGGTGTTCATGGCGGCGCCCAGGCCAGCCATCACTCCGCAGCCGATGAGGCCGGCGGCCAGTGGGTTGGCGGACGGATCGACCTTGACGGCCTGAAGGGCGTCGACCAGGGTCAGCTCGCAAAAGGCGCCGATGCCCAACGCGGGCGACAGTGGGGAGCCGTCGGTCAGGGTCATCTTTTGCTGGGCGTTGCGGCTGGCGAAGCAGTACCACGGCCGACCGCGCAGGCAGGACCGGCAGTTGCCGCAAGGCGCTCGCCAGGCGAGGATCACGAAATCGCCGGGCGCAACGTTGGTCACGTCCGCGCCGACCCTCTCAACCACGCCGGCCGCCTCGTGGCCCAACAGGAAGGGGAAGTCGTCGTTGATCGCCCCCTCACGGTAGTGCAGGTCGGTGTGACAGACACCGCACGCCTGCACGCGCACCAGCGCCTCGCCCTCTCCGGGGTCCGGCACCAGGATCGGAACCAGTTCGACCGCCGCGCCTTTGGCTCGCGATACCACACCCTGAACTTCGTTGACCGGCATTAGCTTTCCCTCCGAGTGGGCCACGCCGAGCAGCCCGCCTAGCGGCAGGTATAATGCCGTAACCGACTGCGGACGTCAAAACGGGTCGCAGGGTTGGTGGGACACCACCAGCCCAGCAGGACCGTTCCGTCAGCCTTCAAGGGTCTGAGAACCAACATGACGAAACGGGTAATAATCGATACGGATCCCGGTGTCGACGACTGCGCGGCCATCCTGCTGGCCCTGGCCAGCCCGGAACTGCAAGTCGACGCGCTGACGGTCAGCTACGGCAACGGTTCGATGCCGCGGTGCGCGGACAACGCTCGCAGGATCCTCGCAGTGGCCGGCCGGACTGATATTCCGGTGTATCCGGGAGCCGAGGGGCCGCTGATCCGGCCTCCGACTGCCGGCTGGGCGTCGCACATCCACGGAGGCGACGCTTTGGGGGAGGTAGCCGATGAATCTCCGGCCCTTGAGCCAGTGGAAAGCAGGCCGGCGCGGCGGGCGGCGGTGGAAATAGCGTCCAGGGCCCTGGACGCGCCGGGGGAGATCACGGTTCTGGCGTTGGGACGGATGACCAACTTGGCGTTGGCCCTGCGGCTGGCTCCGGAAATCGCAGACGCGCTGGCCGGCGTGGTCGTCATGGGAGGGGCAGTGAGGGTTCCCGGCAATGTTTCGCCGGTAGCGACGGCCAACATCCACGAAGACCCGGAAGCGGCGGCGATCCTGTACGACTCGGGCGTGCCGATCACTCAAGTAGGACTGGACGTGTGCGACCGGTGCGGATTTTCGGACGAGCAGTTCGAGCGGCTGCGCGCCAGTACCGCGCCGGCGGTGCAGCTGCTGGTGTCGGCATCGGCGTACACGCAGGCGGCATACCGACGGCTGGGCCGGCTGGCCGACGGCGAAGCGGTGCGCTACAACGACGTGCCGGCCGTGGCGGCGGCGATTGATCCAACCCTGATGACCATGCAACGGTTGCCGGTGGCCGTCGACACGGGCAGCGACCTGACGAGAGGCCAGACGGTGGCCGACTGGTACGGGCTGACGGGCAGAGAGGCGAATGTGGACGTATGCCTCGAAGTGGACGCTGAGCGACTGACGAACATGGTGGTGCAGCGGTTAACCAACCACCCCTGGGCAGCATAGCGGAACAGCCGCCCGGAACGAGCAACGAAAAGGGGCGACCGAGACGGTCGCCCCTGAGTTTCAAGAGGTGGTCGGCGGATCAGCCCAGAGCGGCGACGGCGGCCTTGACCTCATCGTAATCCGGCTCATTGACCGGGGCGTCCGCGACCCAGTGGTATCGGACGATGCCCTCGGCGTCGACGATGGTCACGGCGCGCTTGGCGGCGATGTAGCCTTCCATGCCGGCGAGACCAGGCAGGGCAACGTCGTAAGCGTTTACCACCTCACGGTTGTAGTCGCTCAGGAATGTGTAGTTGACATCGTTGGCCGCTTTCCAGGCGGCCTGGGCAAAGGGCGGGTCCACGGTGATGCCGATAACCTCGGCGTTCATGTTCTGGAACTCGCCGATGCTGTCGCGCAACGTGCACATTTCGGTGGTGCAGACGCCGGTGAAAGCGCCCGGAAAGAAAGCGAGCACCACGTTCTTGCCGCGGTAGTCGCTCAAGCTATGGCGAGTGGCGGGATTTTCGTGCAGGGTGAAATCGGGAGCGGGCTGACCGACGGTGATGGCCATTCAAGGAACCTCCTGGGTGGTGACAACTAATGGGCTGGTGGGAGTGTCGCGGACCGCAGGAAAACAGGTCCAGAGAAACGACGCGAGCATCTTATCATAACGGCCCACACTCCCACATTTCCGGGGCCGTGCTAAACTGGCCGCCACCCAAACCCGGAGCTATCACCATGTTTTTCAACTCACGTCGTTCCACGATACACGCCACCCACGGGATGGTTGCCACCAGCCAACCCCTGGCGGCGATGGCCGGCCTCCGGGTCCTGATGGACGGGGGCAACGCCGTTGACGCGGCGGTGGCGACGGCGGCGACGCTGAACGTCGTGGAGCCGATGTCGACGGGGGTCGGCGGCGACGTGTTCGCGCTGATGTGGAAAGCGGCGGACCGGAAGGTAACGGCGCTGAACGGCAGCGGCCGGGCTCCCCGGGCCGCGTCGATTGACGACCTGCACGCCAAGGGTCACAGTCGGATGCCGGCCTTCGGCCCGCTGTCCATATCGGTTCCGGGGACGGTGCACGGCTGGGAGGTGTTGCTGGAGTCCGAGGGTACGATCAGCCTGGCTGAGGCGCTAGCGCCCGCCATAGATTACGCGGAGAACGGCTTTCCGGTCAGCGACATCATCGGGTTCCAATGGAAACAGCAGGAGGACAAACTGGCCGCGCTGCCCTCGGGACAGGAGTTACTGGTAAACGGGCGCGCCCCTCGTGAAGGGGAGATGATGCGGCTGCCCACCCTGGCCGGCACGCTGCGGGCAGTTGCCGAGGGCGGAAGCGAGGCGTTTTACACCGGGCCGATAGCATCAGCTATGGCGCAATTCGTCCAGGAGCAGGGCGGCTGGCTGGCGGAGGACGACCTCGAGTCGCACCACTCGGACTGGGACGAGCCCATTAAGACCGACTACCGCGGGGTCACGTGCTGGGAGTGTCCGCCTAACGGACAGGGCATCGTGGCGCTGGAAGCGCTGAACATCGTCGAGGGATTCGACATTGCCGGGATGGGTCCGCAGAGCGCGGAGCGCTACCACCACCTGATCGAAGCCACCCGGCTGGGGTTCGCGGATGCATTCGAGTACCTGGCCGACCCGCGCTGCGCTAACGTGCCCACTGAAATGTGGACGTCCAAAGAGTACGCGAAAGGCCGGCGCGGCCTGATCAACCCGGAGCGGGCGATGGACACCGCCCCCTACGGAAAGATGGTTCCGGGAAGCGACACGGTGTACATCAGCGTGGTCGATGGCGCGGGGAATGCCTGCTCCCTGATCAACAGCGTTTTCGCCAATTTCGGCTCGGGCCTGGTCGTTCCCGGCACCGGGATCGTGATGCACAACCGCGCGTCGTTGTTCAACGTGCGGCCCGGCCATGCCAACTCGCTGGAGGGCGGCAAGCGGCCGTTCCACACCATCATTCCGGCAATGGCGACGCGGGACGGCGAGTTCTGGCTGAGCTACGGCGTCATGGGCGGGTTCATGCAGCCGCAGGGTCACCTGCAAGTGATCTCGAACATGGTGGACTTCGGCATGGACGCGCAAGGAGCCCTGGACGCTCTGCGGTTCCAAGTGGCCGGGGATTCCGTTTGGCTGGAAGGGGACGTGGACGACGCGGTAGTGATGGGCCTGCACCAGCGGGGCCACCGGGTCAACGTGATGCACGGGCCTCAGCGAGGCGGAGCCGGCGGCATGGGCGGCGGTCAGGCGATCAGCCGGGACCCAGAGTCCGGCGTGCTCAGCGGCGGCAGCGAACCCCGCAAGGACGGGGCGGCCGTCGGCTGGTAATTACTGGGACAACCAGCGGCGAAAACGCTGCCAGGCTCCCCGGGGCTCCGGTTCGATGGGACGACCGCGCCAGTATTGTTGCTGCCGGTTGCCCATACGGCGGATGAACATCCACGCTACGGCTACGGCCATTATCAGCAGGCCGGCCAGGGACAGCATCGGCATCTTCACCAGAACCAGACCTACCACTGCCACTACGCCGCCGGCGATGGCTAGCTTGGTCGGCGAGATGAGGATCCTTGGACGTCGCTCACGCGGAGTGAAGGGAGACGGTTGGTCATCCAAAGGCGGAGGCGCATCAGCCGGCACGGTTGGTGGATCCGGCACCTCAGATTCCAGCTCGTTCAGCAGTTGCTCGATTTCCTGTTCGTAACGATCTTTCATCTTCGCACCTACCCCTGACTGCAGCGGAACCGGACGTCTGGCTGGGATTATAGCGTTTACCGGGCGCGGAAGTAAGCGAGCGTTCGCCGTAAGGATTGATTGGCGCCGACCGGCACAGGCGAGCGCTTCTTCGTGCCCGATCCGGGCAGGTCAGAGGGATGTGCTAGGATATCCCCGGCAAGGGCAGGGTGGAACTGCCGGCAAAGGAGACACACATCATGGCGAATACCCCGTTGGGGCTGGACATCAGGGCCTGCATTTTTGACGTTTTCGGCACGGTGGTCGACTGGCGGTCGAGCATTACCGAGCAGTGCGCGAACATGGGGCGGATCAAGGGGATCGAGCGGGACTGGGGCGCGTTCGCGGACTCTTGGCGCAGCAAGTACGGCCCTTACATGAACAAGGTGCGAACCGGCGAACTGCCGTGGACCAACCTGGACGCGCTGCACCGCATGTCCCTGGACGAGGTGCTGGACGAATACGAGATCAGCGGGTTGAACGACGACGAGAAGATGGAGGTCACCTACTTCTGGCACAACCTCCGTCCCTGGTCCGACAGCGTGCCCGGGCTCTACCGTCTCAAGAACAGGTTCGTGATCGCGCCCATGTCCAACGGCAACATTGCGCTGATGACCAACATGGCCAAGAACGGCGGGATGCCGTGGGACTGCATCCTGGGCGCCGAGGTGGCGCAGCACTACAAGCCCGACCCGGAAAGCTACGGAACGGCGGTCAAGTTGCTGGGCCTGAAACCGGAGCAGGTGATGATGGTCGCGGCGCACCAGGGCGACTTGCTGGCGTCGGCCAAGGTTGGCCTGCGCACCGGGTTCGTGCCACGCCCCCGGGAGCATGGCCCGGACCGCACGCCGGACCCGACCCCGGATCCATCGTTCAACGTGGTCGCGGACAGTTTCGTGGACCTAGCGGCCAAGCTGGGCGCATGATCCGCGGGACGGCCGGAATCTAGGGGTGTCAGGGGCGAATGAACATTCGCCCCTAATCGTTTAATGGGTCCAACCCGCAGATCTGGGCCACCAATTCGTAGGAGCGAACCCGGTCGGCATAGTGGTAGCAGATAGTGACGACGCTGAGGTCCGGGGTCTGGTAGTCTTCGGCGACCTTTTCCAGCCCGATTTTGACCTGCTCGGGATCGCCGTCGACGCAATTGCGGCTGTACTGCTGAATGAACTGCCACTCGTTGGCGAGGTACTTGTAGCTGGCGGCCAGGTCCGGGTGGGGGATGCCTTTGGCCCGGCCGGTGACCGAGCGGAGGCGACCCAGGTTCCGGCTGGACGCGATGCGTCGAGCCTCCTCCTCGGTGTCGGCGCACAGCACCTGGACACCCACGTTGACCAGCGGCTCGGACAGGTACTCCGAGGCCTCAAAATTCTGGCGGTAGGATTCGACGATCTGCGGCCCGTCGGTGGCGCCCATCCCGAAAAAGTGAGCGTAGGCGAAGGGCAGGCCCATCTTGGCGGCCATGAAAGCCGATTCGTAGCGGGAACCGAGGAGCCAGACATTGGGAGCGGTATCGGACTCCTCCGGGGCGGCCAGCACTTCGTTGAAGGGATGGTCGTCGGGCTGGGTGTCGTTCAGGTAGTTGATGACGTCGCGGACCTGCTGGGGAAAGTGCCGAACGTCTTTGGGCATGCTGGGGTAGGCCAGCGCGGCGGCGGTGATCTGGTCGCTGCCGGGAGCGCGGCCGATACCCAGGTCGATGCGGTCCGGGTACAGCGAGTCCAGGATACGGAAGGTCTCGGCGACCTTGAGCGCGCTGTAGTGGGGCAGCATCACACCGCCGGAACCAACGCGGATGCTCTTGGTGTGCGCCGCGATCTGGCCCACCATGACCTCGGGAGCGGTGCCCGCGAAGTTGGGCAGGTTGTGGTGCTCCGCCACCCAGTAACGTTGATATCCCATCTGCTCAGTGGCAACGGCGAGCTGGATGGTTTCCCGGAGCGCGACGCCGGCATTGCTACCCTCTCGCATGGGCGATTGATCAACCACGCTCAGTTGCAGTTTTTGGCTCAAGGGACCCCCCACGGTCGGGCCGCAGCACCGGCGCAGCGCGCAATTCGGCCATCCGGCGGCAGCATTTTCTGTATTATAAATTCTCGGGTTGCCGGTACCGTCCGGCTGGCCTATTATAATAACGTCCAATATGGAAGGTAGCGGGTTGAGATCAGCGGCATCAAGTCCGGATAATGGGCTGGACCGCCGGCAGAGAGGGTGAGCCGCTTTGCTTTTCGACAAAATAATTGGAGGCAAACCGAGCGTCGACGATGTACCGACGGTCGGTCGAGCGCTTACCGGCAGCGGCAGCAAGTACCTACTTGAACGTATCATCAAGTGGGTACTTTTTCTTTTGGCGTCCGTTTCAGTCCTGACCACGGTTGGGATCGTATCGGTGCTGCTCTTTGAAGGCGTACGCTTCTTCACCTCGGACTTCTACGAACAACGGCCAACGGAGCGGGTGGCAACCAGCGAAGCGGAAGCACAGTCGGGAGCCGCGCCAGTAGCCCTGGCTCCGGGCATCATCCCCGAGATACGCGTCCGGGCGATCACCGACTCCCTGATCTACGTTGACTGGGACGCGCCGGCAACCGGTCAGTCTCCCACCAGGTACGCGGTTTCCGTACTCCCGAGCCTGAAAGCGGACCTGTCGGACTGCGCGGACCTGCCGCCGGAACGCACATCCTGCGTGATAGCCGACGCGGCGCCGGGCAGATCCCATAAGGTCTCCGTATCGGCGCTGGCGGGTCCGGTCGCCGGCGTTGCTCTACAGACCCAGTCCTTCAGCGTGCCGGAAAAAGTCAAGTGGCACCGCTTCCTGACCGATACCAAGTGGCGGACGCTGCTGGTACCCCGCTCCTATGGCATCTGGCCGCTCCTCGTGGGAACCACCATGATCGCCTTGCTGGCAATGGTGGTTGCGGTCCCGCTGGGATTGCTGAGCGCGATCTTCCTCAGCGAATACGCCCATCCCCGCCTGCGGGCAATCACCAAGCCCATCCTTGAAGTGCTGGCCGGAGTGCCAACCGTCGTATACGGCTTCTTCGCTTTGTTCTTCATCACCCCCATCCTGCGCTCCTTCAGCGACGACGTGGGCATCTTCAACGCGCTGTCGGCCGCAATCGTGATGGGTGTGATGATCATTCCCATGGTGTCCAGCCTGAGCGAGGACGCCATGCGGGCCGTGCCCAACGCGCTGCGCGAAGGCGCCTATGCCCTGGGAGCGACCAGGGTGGAAGTCGCCACAAGGGTCGTGGTGCCGGCTGCCCTGTCGGGAATCGTAGCTGCGATCATCCTGGCCACGTCCCGCGCGATTGGCGAGACCATGATTGTGTTCATCGCGGCCGGTCAAAATGACAGCCTGACGTTCAATCCCCTGGATCCGGTGAACACGATGACCGGCTTCATGGCAACTACCAATTTCAGCGATAACGCCATTCCTGGTACGGCACAGTTCCAGGCGCTGTTCGCGGTGGGCATCACCCTGTTCATCATCACCCTGTTGATGAATCTGCTCAGCCGACTCGTGGTGGCGAAGTTCCGTGAGGTGTACGAATAATGGCGGCCGGCATCGACCCCAGCTACCAGCGAAATTTGGCGCGCCGCAAGCGCAATGCGTCGATCTTCTATGCAGTGTGCGTGGGGGCGGTGATGATCGCGCTCCTGATGCTCGTCGCGCTGCTCTATAGCGTGCTGTCAGAGGCATTCGCTTGGCTCAACCTTGATGGCACGTCGATCAGGACCTTGCTCACGGAAATACCTTCCAGCAAGGCGGTGAACTCCGGGCTGTTCCCGGCGATAGTGGGTACGCTGTGGGTGATGGGAATCTGCATTTTCGTGTCGTTCACCGTGGGCGTGTCGGCAGCCATTTACCTGGAGGAATATTCGGGTGGAAGCCGGCTGGCCCAACTGATCCAGACCAACATCCAGAACCTGGCGGCAGTGCCGTCGATCGTGTACGGCATCCTGGGACTGTCGATATTCGTCGCATTCTTCGTGCTGGTCGCTCCGGGCAACGACGGGAAGAATGTTTCGGCGGCCGGCCTGACACTGGCCCTGCTGATCATGCCCGTGGTAATCGTTTCATCCCAAGAGGCGATACGAGCCGTGCCGCCATCCATCAGGGAAGGCGGGTTTGCCCTGGGAGGCACTCGGTGGCAGGTGATCTGGCGTCTGGTTTTGCCGCAGGCGATGCCCGGCATCCTCACCGGCATCATCCTGGCAGTCAGCCGGGCGATGGGCGAGGCCGCGCCCCTGGTGATCATGGGGGCGCTGTCGTTCGTGCCATTCGCGCCCGCCAGCCCGCTGGACCGTTTTACAGTATTGCCCATCCAGATCTACGTCTGGATTTCGAAGCCGCAGGAAGAATTTCACTACTTGGCCGCCGCGGGGATCGTGGTCTTGTTAATCATGCTGCTCGGCATGAACGCTTTCGCGATATTCCTGCGCAACCGGCTGCAAAAAGATCTCAGGGGGTAACAGAGAATGGCCGCACCCGGAGTGGCAACGCGATACGCCGTCCGCGCCGTCAACGTGGGGGTCTATTATGGCTCCAACAAGGTGATCGAGGGCGTGACGATGGACATGCCGGAAAACGAGATCACTGCCATCATCGGACCGAGCGGCGCTGGCAAGAGCACATTGCTCCGGTGCATCAACCGCCTGAACGATCTCATCGAGATCTTCCGGATGGAAGGCAAAATATGGTTTGGCGATTTCGACTTGTACGCGCCGCAATCGGACCCGACCCAGATCCGGTACCGGATCGGAATGGTATTCCAGCGGCCAAACCCGTTTCCCAAATCGATTTACGACAACATTGCCTTTGGCCCGCGGATCAACGGGTTCAAGGGCAACATGGACGATCTCGTGGAGCAGTCCCTGCAAGGCGCCGCTTTGTGGGACGAAGTTAAGGACCGGTTGAAGGAATCGGCGCTGTCACTGTCCGGCGGGCAGCAGCAGCGCCTGTGCATCGCGCGGGCACTGGCCGTGGAGCCCAGCGTGATCCTGATGGACGAACCCTGTTCCGCGCTCGACCCCATAGCGACACTGGCAATCGAAGAACTGATGCAGGAACTCAAGAAAACCTACAGCATTGTGATCGTGACCCACAACATGCAGCAGGCCGGGCGGGTATCCGACAAGACGGCCTTCCTGATGCCAGACGAAAACCGGGTGGCGCACCTCATCGAGTTTGGCGACACACGGACGCTGTTCACCAATCCTTCTGACGAACGCACCGAGGCTTACATCACCGGCCGGTTCGGCTAGTCCACGGCTGCGTGACCCACCGAACGTTGGACAAATTCGGGTCACGGTTAGCGGCGAGCCGGGTTGCCAAAAGGACAAGGAGGCGACGCAATGCTGAGGTCTGACTACGAGCGCGACCTGGCCAGCCTGGAAGACGATCTCGCCGAAATGGCCAACCTGGTCGAGCAGGCAACACGTTCCGCGCTGGACGCCCTGGAAAACCAGAACAACGAGCTGGCCCAGAGGATCGTTGAAGAAGACGACCAGATCGACCGGCTGCAGGACGCCCTGGAGAACAAATGCGTCGGGATGCTCGCTACTCAGCAGCCCACGGCCCGTGACCTCCGGCAGGTTCTTTCAGCAGTGCACATAGCGGTGGAACTGGAGCGGATGGGCGACTACGCCGAGGGGATCGCGAAGATATGCCTGCGCATGGGTGACCAGCCACTGCTCAAGCCGTTGATCGATATCCCGCGCATGGCCGAACTGGCCCTGACCATGCTCCGGGAAAGCCTCCAGGCGTACTCCAACCGGGACGAATGGCAAGCCCGCAAGGTCTGCAAAGACGACGACGCGGTGGATGATCTGTACAACCAGATCTATCGTGAGCTGCTGACCTACATGCTGCAAGACCCGCGCAACATCGAGCGGGCCACGTACTTGCTATGGGTTGCACATGACCTGGAGCGGATCGCCGACCGGGCCACCAACATCGCGGAGCGGGTGATGTGGCTGGTTTCCGGGCACACGGTGGGAACCGGGAGCGTAAAATCCGACCGGTCCCTGCGCTGACGGATGCGTATTCGCAACGCAAAAATCCGCAAAATCTGGCCCGGATTCCGTCGTTGACAATTCCCGACCTCGGCAGTATAGTTTTCGCAAATGCATAGTACTTGCAAAAGCGTTTGCATCTGCACATGTACCTGTCCCCCGAAATCGGGGGCGGGATAGACCTGACCGGAAATCTCAGGTTCGCGCCTGCGCCCACCGATTTGCCACGCGGCAGCGGTGGGTTTTTTCGTGCAAGATCGCCGAGGAGGGATCTCTTGACCAGCCAGACACAAAACCCCAGCCAGGAAGCCATCCACGCGTCCAGTATGCGCCTGGCGTCCGACGCCGGTACCATCATCCCGTTCATGGAGGATGAGATCCAGCGTTTCGACGCCGAAGTTGACCGGTTCCGCACCGGGGAACTGGACAACACCGTGTTCACGCCTTTCCGCCTGCGGCAGGGAGTGTACGGGCAGCGGCAGGCGGACGTGCAAATGATCCGCGTCAAGCTGCCGGGCGGCATCATATCGGCGGACATGCTGGACAGCTTCGGCGACATCACCGAGAAGTACGCGCCGCTAAAGAAGGGGCACATCACCACCCGGGAGAACATCCAACTGCACCACATCCCGCTGGAACAGACCTCGGAAGTGCTGCGCATCCTGGGCAGCGTGGGCCTGTCTACCCGTGAGGCGTGCGGGAACACGGTGCGAAACGTGGTCGGACCGCCGACGGCCGGCGTGAGCCCGGAGGAAGTGTTCGACCCGACCCCATACCTCACCGCGTACGTGCGCTTCGGTGTCCGCCATCCCATCACCCAGAACTTCCCCCGCAAGTTCAAGTCTGCGTTCACCGGCAACGACCAGCGGGACGAGGTGGCGGCAGCGATCCAGGACCTGACCTTCGTGTCCCAGTACAACGAAGTGGACGGGGAGCAGCGCAAGGGGTTCAAGGTCTACTGCGGGGGCGGCACGTCGATCATGCCGCGCCTGGCCAAGCCACTTTACGAGTGGGTTTCCGAGGATGACTACCTGCGCGTCGCCCTGGCGGTGTGGACGGTATTCAACAACGCCGAAATGCTGCGCAAGAACCGTATGATGGCGCGGCTCAAGGTGCTGATCGACCGCATCGGCCTGGACGAGTTCCGGGACATGGTGGATGCTGAACTGGCAAATATCGGCCCCATCGATTTCCGATCACTGATGTCCGCAGAGGACATCCAGCGCGAGGATCCCCCGGCGCAACCGTCCGCAGGGAATGGCGACCACAGCGATCGTGAATATCAGGAGTGGCTGAGCTCGAACGTCGAGGCGCAGCGGCAGGACGGTTACCACGTCGTGTACATCAAGACGGTGCGCGGCGACCTCAGTCCGGAGCAGTTCCGCGGGCTGGCCGACATCGTCCGCAAGTACACCGGCGGCAAGGCGCGCACGACCCAGGAGCAGAACCTGGTGCTGCGCTGGGTCCCGACGGGCCACCTGCACGACGTTTGGTCGGCTTTGCAGCCGCTGGAATTGGCGGAGGCGGGTCACAGCCACATCAGCAACGTGGTGTCCTGCCCGGGCACGGACAGTTGCAAACTGGGGATCACCTCGTCGATGGGACTGGCCAAAGCGCTGCGGACCGAGATGGCGGACTGGAACGGCCTTTCCGAGGACAAGGGTGTAGGCGATATCCGCATCAAGATGAGCGGCTGCCCCAACGGTTGCGGCCTGCATCACATCGCCAACATCGGGTTCCACGGAGCGGCGGTCAAGGGCGTAGAGGGCCAGCAGATACCGTCCTACGAACTGTTCCTGGGCGGAAACTACGGCGACAACCAGGTGGAAGACTCCCGCATCGGAACCCGGGTGCCCAAGGTTAAGGTGCCGGCCAAGCTGGTTCCGTCGGTGCTGAAGGACATCGTCACGTACTACAAGGACAACCGCGCCGACGAGTCCGAGCGGTTCAACGACTTCCTCGACCGGGTGGGCCTGGAGGAGATGACCTCCGTGGCGGCCCGCGCCCAGGAGGTGGGCCACGAGGCTGAGGGCGGCGGCGAGATGTACTTCGACTGGGAGCGGACCAACCAGTACGTGCTGGAGCGCGGCGAAGGCGAGTGCGCCGTTTAGCGGCTTCTCAACGTCGCAATGGCCAAGGCATCGCTTAACGGTAGAGTGCTGGCCTTCGTCGAGGCTCGGATGCCCGACGAGATGGCCGGCCTCATCCGGCGACACGGCGGCGTGCCGCTCGGCGCGCCGGTCATGCAGGAACACTACCTGCAGGATAGCCCGCAAGTGCAGCGGGCCATAGCCGACGTCTGCGAGGGGCGCGTCGACGCCGCCATCTTCCTGACGGGCGTTGGCGCCAACGCGATGATGGGCATCGCAGACGCGATGGGCCGACTTTCAGAATTCGAAGAGGCGCTTCGAGGCATCACGGTGGTGGCGCGCAGCCCGAAACCGGGACGGATCCTGCGTCGCCACAAAATACCCATCGATATCATGCCGCCCGAGCCGTACACCTCGAGCGATCTGATTGCGTCGATGCGCGACCTGGACCTCGCAAGCAAGCGGGTGATCTTCCAGCGTTACGGCGGCCCGGACTCCGAGCTTCCCACCTACCTGCGCGAGCAGCGGACCGACTACGAAGAGCTGACGCTGTATGACTGGGGCTTGCCCGATGACACCGCGCCGGTGGTCGACTTGATCGACCGCATGGAGCAGGGCCTAATCGACGCCCTGGCCTTCACCAGCCGGCCGCAGGTGCCGAACCTGATGACCATCGCCGCCAAGGCCAGACGCGAAGAATCACTGCGGGCGAGCCTCGGCGGACCCGTGGCAGTTGCGTCCGTGGGGCCAGTATGCACGCGGAAGTTGCAGGAGTTCGGCATCCCGGTGGACGTGGAACCGGACCACCCGCACATGGGAAACCTGGTGATGGCGGTGGCGGAGTATTTCGGCGACGACGCCTAGTACTTGAACTCCTCGCGCACGGGGCTGAATATGTCCAGCGCGATGGCCTTGGTTCCCTGGCCCTGGGCATAGTGCTCAACGTCGCCGGGGATGATGTACATGTCCCCCGGCTTGAGGACGCGCACCTCGCCGCCGATGCCCATTTCCAGCTCGCCCTCGACGATGATTCCGCCCTGCTCGTGGGGATGGGTGTGCAGCGGAACCAGGGCACCGGCTTCAACCTCCACCAGTGAGAACAGCATCTGGGCGCCCCAGAACGTGCGGGTGCGGGCGCCTTCGGCAAGTTCCTTGTAACCACGGCTCTCGGGGCTGAGGAAGTAATCGCTCATCGCGTGATCTCCTTGTCTGGCGGGTCTAATCGAAACCCAGCCGTTTTTCCTTCAGGCTGGTGAACCGCCCGCCGTGTCCGATGACGAGGTGGTCCAGCAACTCGATGTCCATGAGTTTCCCGGCGGCGGCCAAGTCGCGAGTGACGGAGATGTCCTCCGGGCTGGGCGTCGGATCACCGGACGGGTGGTTGTGGGCAACGATGATCGACGGAGCGTTTTCCCGGATGGCGGGACGCAGCACCTCGGCGGGACGTACCGCGCTGCTGTTCACCGTCCCGATGTAGATTGTTCGGCGGGCCACCACCTGGTTCCGGGTGTTGAGCAGCAGGACGACGAGGTTCTCCTGCACCAGCGGTTCCATCTCCGCGATGAGGAGGCTGGCCGCGTCCTGCGGACAGGATATCTGGGCGCGCTCCTCCGGGGCAAGCGAAGCGATGCGGCGGCCAAGCTCCAGGGCGGCCATGATCTCGCTGGATTTGGCGTGGTTGAGTCCGCGCTGATCGCACAATTCGGCGTATCCGGCCCGAGATAAACCGGCAAGCCCGTCGAACTCGGCGAGGATTCGCATGGCGACGCTGATCGCGTTTTCCCCGGCCACGCCCGAGCGCAGCAGAATGGCGACCAACTCGGCGTTGTTCAGGTATCGCGGGCCGTGCTCCCGCAAACGTTCCCGAGGGCGCTCGCACGGTGGCAGGTCCAGGATGGTCGGCTGGTAAGAGACCATAGCAACGTTGCGGCACGAGATTTGTTCGTCCGCGTGCTCAACGTCAGCTTGGCCAGACAAATCCCGTGGAACCCAGTCCAGCGCGGCAAGGGAGACGGGAGAGCCGGCGATGATGCGCTCGAGTTCGGCCCGGAAGGCATCGAGGTCGGCAGGCTCCGCCGGTGGTCCGGTGACGGTCATCGTTGACTCCGTTGGTCGAGATTCGACGCGGCCAGTCTAAACACGAGATGGCCGGGTGCGCCATTAGTTGGTGTCAGCAATTCACGCCATCTGACACTAAAGACCAGCGCCAGGAATTTCCGGCTACGTGCGGGCGTCCCGCGCAACTGTACTGCGCCGCCTGAACGTGCAAGTCCGGCTAATGTAACGGCTCTGCAACAAGGGAAACCGACCCGTCATCCTCTAACACGTACCAGATTAAGTGTTCCCCGTCGGTCGTTTGCGCTGCGGCCTGGCAGAAGGCCCCATACTCAGCCGTAGTATCCGCGTCCGGATCGGGGGTGATTTCAAGAATCCAAAAATCATCGAGTGGCTGCCCCGTGTCCGTGTCCTCCCAATCTGTAGGCTCCATCGCCCAATCGTGAAGTTCGCGACAGTCGAATTCCTCCGGCCGGCCGTTCCCGCACGTGGAAATAATGAAGGCGAAAAAAACCGCGATTGCAATTGCGATGATGAAGCCACCGCAGCCAACAGCATAGTGACAGCCCACCTCCTTCAACAGGTCTTTGAACCATCCCCTTCCAGCCTTGCCTTCACGAGGATCACGTTCCTTCGATAGGTCCGAAAGCGTATCGACCGAAGCCGCCGGCAACGAACTTTCAAATGGCCCGAAAGTGCGGCAATGTGGACATACCGTGGTGTCTTCTTCAATATCCTCGCCGCAGTAGGAGCATGGTTTTAATGCCATTAGCAAAGCTCCCTTGAGCCGAATGGACTTCTCCCCAGCGCGTTACGAAAATTTGGAAAAAGTATAATGGCAGCGCAAACTGATCTGACCTGTTCACTCCTGCCGATGCCCCGGAAGGATTTTCACCGGCAACCGCCGAACCTGATGTACGATGACTCCCATAGACCCGCGCGACTGACCGGTTGACTCCATCGCTTATGCCCTTGGAATCGCGCAAAGTCAGGCTTACACCGAGGGCAGTATCCCACCAGGCGACGTACCGCCCGGCAGGAACTCCTCCGCGTCGAGGTCATCGATGGCCGTGAGCGTGCGGGTTAGAAATACGTCGGCCAACTGCCGGGATCGGGCATCGCTGAAATCCAGTTGCCCTCCCGCGATTATGGGAATCTGGAAGCAACCGAGCATATTCTGCCGGTAGCTGCGCCAGCATTCGTCGAGAGTGAAGTCCCGCACTCCCGTGCTCAGGAGGACACGGTGGTATTCGGACACCGCCTCAACCTCCAACTCCCGGCGGACCTCGATGGGGACGCTGGAGGAAAGGAAATACGCGACGTCGTACAAACCGCTGCGCACGCCGCATACCTGCCAGTCAACGACGGCGAAATCATCGCTATCTTCGGCGCCGAAGAACATATTGTCCAGCCGGAAATCGCCGTGGCAGAAAGTCAGCGGGCCGGCGGCGACAGCCTCGTTGTGCTCCACTATGCGGTGGCCGTAAGATTCGGCGAGCCGTCGCATGGGTTCGGGGAACAGGTCACCCAGGCGTTCGAAAGCGGCCGGCAGGCTGGCCTGATAGACATGCTGGACGAGGCGACGGCGTTCCGGGGTGGCCGCATCGCGGAAACCGGCCACGGGCGGCTGATCCACCCGGTTCCAATACCGTCCGTGCATCCGGGCAATCGCCCGCGCCGCGGTCGTCGCCTGCGCGGCGTTCGCCCCATCGATCTGGTCCACTGAAGCCATGCCCCGCAGGTCTTCCAGGACCAGGACAAAGCGGTGGTCGCCGTCATCGAAATCTCCGTAGAGGAGAGCAGGCGAGCGCAGGGGAACGTCGGGCGCCATTTGGCGGTAGAAGGAGTATTCCCGCCGATACAACTGGAGCCGGCGTGCAGTCTGAACGGTCTCCGGGTGTGAACTGTGCAACTTGACGATCACCGACTCCGGCACGTTGGCGACGTCGCCTGCATAGGACAGATGACAGCGCAGTATCGTTCCCACCATGCCCACGCCGGCGCCGATGTTTTCGACGTCCACCGCGGCGACAGCTGTCGCTGCGGATAGACCACCCGCTGTCAATGCCTGCTGCATCCAGTCGGCGGTTATGTCGTCAGCCGTAGCAGGTATCAAGGGTCGAGATGCCATGGTTATATTGTACGGGATGGGGCGGCAGGGCAGCGAATGGCGCGGACAATCCGGGTGCGTATCGCGGGCAAGACAATAGGGGCGAATGCTCGTTCGCCCCTATGGAAATGAACTCCGGGTGACCGGCCGCCAGCACGCTAGTCAAAGCGGAACTTGGAGAAGGTGCCCTCTTCCTTGGTGATGAACTCAAGCAGGGCCGGGCGGCCGTCGGCGTTGGCCTGCATAGCGCGCTGCATGGCCGGCTTGATCTCGTCGGGAGTGGTGATCTGCTCGGCGTAGGCGCCCAGCGCAAGGGCTACCTGGTAGAAGTCGCCGCTGAGGTCCTTCAGTCCGTAGCGCTCCACCGCAGTGGGGATGCGGCTGTCGGGGTAGATTGCCATGGTGTAGTTGTTCATAACCACGGTGGTGATCGGAATGTTGGCGCGCACGGCGGTCTCAACATCCAGGCCCACCATGCCAAAGGCGGCGTCCCCCATGAAGTTGATTACCATCTTCTCGGGAGCGGCCATCTTGGCGCCCATGGCCAGGCCCAGGCTGTAGCCCAACTGCGTGGACTTGCCCCAGCCGATGAAACTGCGGGGAGCCCGGGCTTCCCAGAAGGGCGACACCTGCTCGCGGGGGCTGCCGGACTCATGGGTGACGATGGTGTTGTCCAGGTCCACCGTGTGCATGATGTCCCAGACCACGCGGTAGGGGTTCAACGGAACCTCATCGCTGGTGAGGCGGGGCAGCCACTCGGCCATCCACGCCTCGCGGCTGGCGGTGATTTCGTCGGCGAGTTCCTGGTTCGGAGCACGCTGCTGGGCCCCCTGGGCCTTGAGCTCGTCAATGAACTGGCGCAGGGCGAGCTTGGCGTCGCCGAGGATGGGGTAGTCGGTGCGGTAATCCTTGTTCACGTCCCCTTCGCCGTTAGTGAGGTGGATCAACGTCTTGCCAGCGGGCATGGGCACCGTAAAGCCGCTCTTAGTGAAGCTGACGCCGACGCCAAAGACCACGTCGGCGTTGGTCAGGAAGCGGTGCACCGGGCCGGTCTGGCTGGACCCGCCAACGCCCAGGGACAAGGGATGGTTCTCCGGGAAGGCGCTCTTGCCCTCCAGCGTGGTCATGACGGGGATCTGCAGGAATTCGGCCAGCTCCAGCAGCTCGTCGGTG
This sequence comes from Dehalococcoidia bacterium, assembly GCA_965203985.1. Classification (GTDB taxonomy): domain Bacteria; phylum Chloroflexota; class Dehalococcoidia; order Lucifugimonadales; family UBA3495; genus Bin87. Next base: position 19,828 of record CBDBDS010000003.1, on the reverse strand, counting down.
GCCTCCGCGTAAAGGACGCCCTGGCCGGCGTGGATCACCGGGCGATGGGCGGACATCAGGGCGCGGACGCCGCGCGTGATAGCTGCCGGGTCGGCGGCGACACGCATCTTGATCGGCGGGACGTAATCAAAGTCCTCTTCGCTGATCTGGTCGGACACCAGATCGGAGGGGATTTCCAGGAGCACCGGGCCGGGCTTGCCGGACCGGAGCTTGGTGAACGCCTGCCGGAAGAGCTCGGGCACCCGATCCGCGAAGTTGACGTGGCCGGCCCACTTGGTGATGGGCGCGTAGGCCTGGACGGGATGGAAGTTCGGTTCCACGCCGAGGCGATTGCGGGCGACGCCGGCCGGAAGCACCAGGATAGGCACGGAGTCGGCATAGGCCTGGGCGACACCGCCGAATGAGTTCTCGGCGCCGGGACCGTTCTGGGCCAGGAAGATGCCGATCTTGTTGCCGTTGTTGATCCGGGAAAAGCCGTCGGCCATGTGCACGCCGGTGCGTTCCTGGCGACAGACGACCGGGCGAATGCCGGCGATAGCGGCTGCCTCGATAAGCGGGTTGGAAGGCATGACCGCGATCCAGTCCACGCCTTCCATCTTCAAAACGTTAGCTACAGCGGTGACTCCGTCCACGGTGGGGTTCCTCCAGGTCTGGGGTGTGCTTGAACTCGCGCTCCGGCGAGGTATGGGGATCAGTGGATGCCGGCCAGGAAGTCGTCCAGGGCCGCGTTGAATTCGTCCGGCTTTTCCACCATGGGGAAATGGCCGGCGTCTTTCATCTTGATCAGTTTTGATCCGGGCACCGCGCGATGAATCTCTTCCTCATAGTCGCCGGTAGCCAATGGGTCGTCGACACCCTGGATCAGCAGCAGGGGCGCCTTCAGGGTGTGGATCCGGTCGCGCACGTCAAATCGGTCGATGACCACCAGGTCGCGGTGCTGCGCGACCGGGCCGACCTCACGATGCCGCTGCAACAGGCGGGCGCGCAGGTCGGGCTCGACGAAGTGCATGACGCCGTCCATCATGCCGAGCCATTTCTCGTAGGTCTCCGGGTTCTCGGCGGCGTCCAGCCGGAATTGCAGATCCTGGGGCCGGCGCCGCTTGGGACGCATGGCGATGGTCATGAGCGCCAGGGCTTTGACCTCGTCGGGGTAGTCCAAAGCATATTGCAGGGCGACACAGGCACCGAGGGTAAAGCCGCTCAGCACCAGGTCCTCGTGGTGTCCGCGCGCGTGCAGCCATCCCCGCAGCCACTCGGTGTAACGCTCCACGCTGCTGCACGGCGCACCATCCAGGTGGCCCGGCAGGTTGGGAGCGAGGCTGCTGGGGTAATGGTAAAGCTGGTTGATATAGGAGTCAGCGCAGCCGCCAGCGCCGGGGCCATGGATGAAAACAAGCTGGGTCATGCAAACCTGCAAAAGACGGCCCTTTGGGCCGGGTGCCGGCATTCTAGGGTGCGGTGGCTATGGGGTCAAGGCGGCGGCGGATGGATCAGCTGCCCGACCAGCCGGTGACGCGCTCGGGTGTGATCCGGATCACCGGATTGCCGTCGAGAGGCATGTTTCGATATTGCGGGTACTTCTCGCGCAGCCTGGCAATGGCCGCCGCAGGATCGGGGCCGTCTTCGACCAGTTCCGCGCTGCCCTGAACCAACAGGTACCAGAGCCGGGTCCAATCCTCTTCGTAGTGGTCAATGACCAGCGAGACCTGCGGGTTGGCGAGGATGTTGCGGACGCGACGGAGGCCAGTCAGGCTACCGCGCTTGGGTTTGGCGTCGAGGACAGAATAGATATGCTGGCCATCGTAGGCGAAGCAGACCGGAATCACGTGGGGCCGCCCGTTGGCATCGGCGGTGGCCAAGTGTCCCACGGGGGTTTCGGAAAGTCGCGCCGCCTGTTCGGGCGTCAGGCTAACCACGGGTAACCTCCGGGCCGCGAAGCGCGGCCATGATGGCGGGGATTCGATCCAGGAGGTCGCTGGCGACTACGCCGACGTTGCCGTGTTCGGCGCGCGTCTGCTCCGCCGCTATGCCGTGGAGGAACCCGCCCAATCGCGCGGCGTCATAGGTGTTTAGGCCCTGGGCCAGCAGTCCGCCGACAATGCCGGTAAGCACGTCTCCGGTTCCGCCGGAGGCCAGCGCCGGGTTTGCAAAGGGAAGGACGCACCGCTTCCCACACGGAGCGGCGACCACGCTGTGCGCCCCTTTGAGCAGCACAGTCTGACGCCAACTTGCAGCCGACCGGCTGGCGATGCCGATGCGATCAGACTGCACCTGCGAGGTGGGTTGACCGGTTAGGGTCGCCATCTCGCCAGGGTGAGGTGTCAGGACGGCAGCAGCGCGCAAGCGGTCGGCCCAATCCGGGCATCCCGAAAGGTTGTTCAACCCGTCGGCGTCAATGACGATCGGCATTGAAGGGCGGTCTTCACCGGCCAACAGGAGACGATCGATTAGAGCGGTGGTGCCGCTCGACCAGCCCAGGCCGCAGCCCACCGCCATGGCGGAATAGTTGCCGATGCGTGCGCGTATCACATCAGCGGCCGACGCATCTATGCGCCCGTCGGCGTCTTCGGGCAAGGGCAGGTGAATGGTCTCGGTTAGCCGGGAGGCGGCGATACGATAGACCGATTCAGGTGTGGCAAGGGTGACGAGCCCCGCGCCCACCCGGTGGGCTCCCCGAGCAGCCAGGGAGGCTGCGCCGACGAAATTGCGGGAGCCGGCAACGATCAACAGGTGGCCGAAAGTTCCCTTGTGAGAAGTGAGCGGCCTGGCGGGAACCAGGGCGCGGGCTGATTCCGGGGTCATCCACTCGGTGGGCAGGTCAGCATCTGCTGACGCAGATACCTCGTCCGGCAGGCCGATGCCGAGCACGGTTATCCGCCCGGCATAGCCGGCGCCGGGGAAGTTGGCGATGCCGTACTTGGGATGGCACAGGGCGAGGGTCACGTCGGCGCGGAGTGTTCGCGGGTCAGCGTCTCCGGTATCGGGGTTGACGCCGGTGGGCAGGTCCACGGCCACGACGGGCAGGCGCGGCCGGCCGGAGCGGACATCATTAACGAGGGCGACAACGTCCCCGACCAGGCCATCCAGGGGGCGATAGCGGCCGGCGCCGAGGATTGCGTCCACGACCGCGTCGCTTCGGGCCAGCAGCCGGCCCAAGATTGCCAAGTGGTCGTCCCCGGAGCAATCGGCGACCGTCACACCGTAAGCCAGCGCGTCGGTCATCTTCGGATCATCCGACGGGCGTCCGCGGACGATGTAGCAGCACACGTCGGAACCCCAACGGGCCAGGTGCCGGGCCAGGACGAGGCCGTCGGCGCCGTTGTTGCCGGGTCCGACCAGGACGACGACGCGGCGCCCCGCGGCCCCGCCCATGCGCTCCCGAATGCTCCGGGCGCAAGCCAGCCCGGCATTTTCCATCAGGGTGTCGGTGCTGACGCCGGCAGCTTCCGAGGCGGCCTCCAACGCCTGCATCTCGGCAACGGTGACCACCTTAACGGCCATGGGATCAAGCAGCCGCGGGCGCCAGATCATCGCCCCAGAGCGAGGCACTGGCCGCTTCCAGGGATTCCGGGGTGTCGGGCCGCACCGCCACGGCGACGACCATGGCGAATCCCCGGGAGTGGGAGAGGCTGATGGCGATCTCAGTGACGCCCAATCGCTCGGCGCGACGGCGGGCCCGGCCGTGGAGTCGCGGGCTAGGTGCGCCGCTGGGGGCGCGGACCACCTCCACGTCCCGCCAGCCGACGCCGCGGAAACCGGTGCCGAGGGACTTCATCACCGCCTCTTTAGCCGCGAAACGCGCCGCCAGGTTGGGCGCGCGACCACGGCAATAGGCGATTTCCCCAGGGGTGAAAACCCGGCGCAGGAAGCGGTCGCCATACCGGTCCAGGATACCGGCCACGCGATCGATTTCGATGAAGTCAACGCCGGTGGAGAGCATGGTCGATCAGAGCCTGGTCGGGTCAACCTCCGTCGTGCCCCCCGATGTGCAGGTCGCTGAGTATGTGCGACACCGAGTAGGTGCGATTGAGGACGTAGAAATGGATGCCCGGCACGCCGTTGGCCCACAGGTCTTCGGCCTGTCGCGTGGCATGTTCGATGCCGATTTCACGCACGGCCCGATTGTCTTCGGCGAAGCGCTCCAGGCGAGCGTCCAGTTGGGGCGGGATGGTTGCGCCACAGAGGGAGGTGAACCGCCGGATCTGGGGAGTGCTCAAGATGGGCAGGACGCCAGGGATGATGGGGATGGTAATCCCCGCGGCGGCGGCCCGCTCCTGCAGCCCGTAGAAGTAGTCGTTGTCGTAAAAGAGCTGGGTGATCAGGAAGTCCGCGCCTAGATCCTGTTTCATGCGGGCGTAGGCGATATCTGCTTCCAGGTCGTCCGACTCGGTATGACCTTCGGGATAGCAGGCGCCGGCGATGCCAAAGTCGAAATTGGCTCCGATGTGCTGGATGAGATCAGTGGCGTGGGCAAATTCGTCCTCGCCTGGAGGCTCGTCCTCGGTGCCCGGGGGACGATCACCCCGGAGAGCGATGACGTTCTCGATGTGGGCGGCCTGGAGTCGTTGGAGCACACCGTGAACTTCCTCGCGGCTCTGGGCCACGCAGGTCAGGTGCGCCATCACTTCCATGTCGCCGCGGCGCTTGAGTCGCATGGTGATTTCTTCGGTGAAGGCCCGCGTCCCGCCGCCGGCGCCGTAGGTCACGGATACGAAGTCGGGCGAGAACCGTTGCAGGCGACTGGCGACGTCGACCACGCTCGGAACTCCCTCCGCCTCGCGAGGCGGGAAAAATTCGAAGGAGATCGTTCTTCGGTTGGTGAGGATGTCCTTGATTTTCAAACCAGTAATTCCTAAACGGCCAAAGTAGTTAAAGGCCGTACCAATACGGTCAGAGACCGCGTAACTGGGTCGCGGTCTCAGAACTCGGGTTGACGCTTTTCCTTGAAGGCCTGGATGCCCTCTCGGGGATGGCTCGACGTGGCGAACACGTGGGTGAAAGTCGCGCCTTCCAGTGCGACGCCATCTTTCAGGGGAAGATCCTGGCTCCGGCGAGCCAAACTTTTCATGAGGCTCAACCCCACACGGCTTTTGCCCCGTAGGCCATCGAGCATGGATTCCAGTTCGTCTTCTAGGTTTTCGGGCGGCGCGGCGCGAAGGGCCAGGCCCCACTCCACGGCTTCCCGACCGTTCAGCCACCGTCCCGTGGTCAACAGCTCCATGGCCCGAGGCATGCCCACGCGGCGCGGGAGGCGTTGGGTGGAACCGCCGCCCGGGATCAACCCGAAGTTTGCGTGCTGATCCCCGATGCGCGCATCCTCGGCGACAAGGGCCATATCGCATGCCATCATGAGCTCCATTCCACCGGCCAGGGCGTAGCCGTGCACCACGGCTATGGTTGGAATGGGCATTGCCTCAAGGGCGAAGAATGCGTCGTTGAGGTCTTTCACGTAATCGGGCATCAGGGACAGGTCGTCGAAAACCCGGTCGAAATACAACAGGTCGGCTCCGGCGCAAAACCCGCGGCCTTCGCCGCGCACCACCAGCGCCTTGACGGAAGGGTCATCGCCAACGGCAGCGACTGCGTGGGCGAACTCGGAGAGCAGGTCAGGGTTGAGGGCGTTGAGGGCGTCCGGTCGGTTGAGACGGAGCGTGGCGACGCGGTCTCCCACCGAAAGCGTAATGTTGCTATACTCCATTCGAACTCCCGCCAAATTGCAACGGTTCACATGGCCGTCGGCGTCCATACTATACCAGACCCATTATCACGTGATTGATGACCAAGCCGACCACATGCCACCTGCGGGTCAGGGTGCAACCAAATGCCACCCGCACCGAGATAGTGGGTTGGCGTGGCGGAGCGCTGAGGGTGCGAACCACTGCGCCTCCCGTTGCGGGCAAAGCCAATCGGGCGGCGGTGGATGTGTTGGCCCGCTCTCTGGGCATTCCGCGTACCGGCGTCAACGTCGTCCGGGGCCACGGATCCAGGGATAAGGTTATGGAAATAGTCGGTATCGACGAACCGGAACTGCACCGCCGCCTGAAAATTCCGGTGGCGCCCGATACACCGGCCGCAACGGCCCACTGAGCACGGACCGGTTAGCCGGAACACGGAGCGACCCATGCAAGACAATTTTCGCAACTTCAGCTGGATTTTGCCCGGCGCGCTGGCGGGAGCCATGGGGCCTATGGAGCGCCGGCATCTGATCTACTTCGAGCTCAACGACATCACCGCGATAGTGCGCATGGAAGAGCAGACAATATCGGGTGAGCCGTGGGGTTTCGAGGAACTGTTCGAACCGGTGCCGGATTTCGAAGCGCCTTCAGTGGAGCAGATTGACCGCATCGTAACTTTCACTGAGCAGCAGATCGAGACTTGGGAGCGGCCCACGGTGGTAACCTGCGCGGCGGGGATTGGCCGGACGGGAACGATTCTCGCGTCATACCTGGTGAACACCGGATGGGAACCCGACGAGGCAATCGATTACATCCGCCAGCTGCGGCCCGGCTCGATCCAGACGGCCTCCCAGGAAGAGGCGGTACGGCAGTACGCCGTGTTCGTCAAGGACCGGAATGACAACATGCCCCGGCGGTTCCGGTGACCGGTTGGCCGCCGACTGATTTGAGCAGCAAAACGGGGTCCGAGTTTAGAACTCGGACCCCGAAGAAGTCGACCAGAGCGTCGGTGGTTTATGCGACCAGCAATTCGTCGGATCCCGGCGCCGCGGGCATGGCAGCCGGCGCAGACTGGACCATCGGCGCCGGATCGCTGGGGATTTCCCGGCTGCACTGCAGGCACTGGCGGTAATCGCCGTAAATGTCGCGGACCTGGCGTACGTCGCCGCCGCAGTGGGGGCAGGAGCCCAGATCCATGCGCCGGCGCCGCACGCCCCGAACATACCGGGCCCGATTCAGTGTGCTCTCCATCATCTCATCTCCTTGACCCGACGGCGTGTGGCCTGCCGGTCGTGACTGTGCGTACCTGATTGACGGTAATTTGATGACGGTTGTCGCTACGGTCGAGATGCGGTGTTAAAAATATTGCGGCCTCGGAGCCAAGTCCGAGGCCGCTGCCTGCGGGTACTTGTGCTCGGTATCTTGATCAGGCCGTGACCTTCTCGCGATGGTGGGGCGGATTCGATGGCATATCCACGGTGGCGATGGTTGTGGCCGGTACGGGGCTGGTAGCCACGCGTCGGATTTCGCGACCGCATTGGGCGCACTGGTGGTAGACTCCGAACGTGTCCCTCATGCGACAGATATCGCCGCCACAGCGGGGACACGCCTTGAGCTTCAACGATTTGCGGGTTAGGGTCTGCATTTCTCCATCCTGTTTGCGATTGTCGCCGTAGCGGGCGGGGCGGGCTGTCAGTTTGCGATTTCAGTTTACCGCTACTGTATTACCGGAGTATTACGGTAACCAGTCAATAAACGGCCGAATTAGAATATCAGTTTACGGTTTTCGTAACAAGGGGGTTTAATGGCCAATTTTGCGGATCCGTTGGAAATTCCAGAGGAGTTCATGCAGGCCGTGTTTCGTCAGGCGCGAGAAGCCTTTCCCGCGGAGTGCTGCGGATGGCTCAGCGGCCCGGCGGGCGGTACCTCGGTAACCGGAATACGCCCCGTGGTCAACGACCAGGCATCGGGCAATCACCCCACCGCGGCGGACCGGACGGCCGAGTCCGCCTACGTTTTCAGCACGGCGGACCTGCTGGAACTCAACAACAGCCTGGATACGGAGACCCCGGCGCGGATCATCTACCACTCTCATCCCAACGGCCAGGCCTACCTGTCCGCAACGGACCGGACCGTAGCCACCAGCCCCTGGGGGGACGGCCCGGCCTATCCGGTACAGCAACTGGTGGTGGGTATCGACGGCGAGCGGGTGGTGGAAGCGGCGCTGTTCGACTGGGACTACGGCGCCGGTGATTTCGTCGAGATCGCGCGGTTCGAAGGGGCGGAAATCTAGTGGGACGGTGCTCCCAGGAGGGCAACCCAAATCGCCCCGGCGACGGTGACCAACAACATCAGCGCCAGGGCTCCGACAATCACGGATTGCGGCAGACGGTTCCGTCCCCACAAAAGCAGGCCGCCCCAAGCGATCAGGCCGGCGGCGATGACCCCGGCGATGTAATGCTCGGTCTCCGCGCTGTTGACCACGACGCCTTTGCGATAGAAGAAATCAGCGTAGGCCAGGATGGTTATATTGAATACGCAACTGCCGTACACCCCGGCAAACCCGAGATCAGCCGCACCCAGGCGCGCCGCCGCGAACGTCGCTGAGATTTCCGGCATACTGGTGACCAGGGCCACCGCCAAAATGCCCAGGACACCTGAGGATACTCCCGTGACGTGAGCGATCCGGTCCACGCTCTGGGCCAACAGCACGCCGGAAATGATGACCCCTATGGATACCAGGATGAACATTATCCAGGCGCGGCGCAGCGTGATTCCGGCGTCTTCTTCCCTTTCTTCTCCGTCAGTGGAGGGTCGGCGGTTATACACGAACCACATCCCGACCAGATATACGGCGATGACGATGATGGAAGAGATGCCAACCTGCCACACACTCACTCCGCTTTTGAAGAGCGCAAAAAGAACCGCCATACCGGTGAGCAGGGCCGCCAGGACGATGAGATAACCCTGTTCCGGAGCGACGCGCTGCACGAACCGCTTGGCCCCAAAAAGCAACGCGACGACCGCCAGGATCAGCATGTTGAACATGTTGGATCCGAGCACATCCCCCAGGGCCAACTGCGGGTTGTCGATGCGGACAGCGGTGATGTTGTTGGACACCTCCGGCAGTGAAGTCGCCAGCGCGACCAGGATGCTGCCGACGAACATCCGGCCCAAACCCGTGAGCGAGGCGAGGGCGTCGCCGTACTTGGCGAGATAGGTTCCCAGGAACACCACCGCGACCGCACTGGCCAGAAAAATAACAATGGCGACGGCAAGGCCGACGCCGGAAAGAACGTTCAGCACGCGGGTTCGGTCCGCCCTAGCCGATAGCGTTGGCGATGAGGTCGCCCATCTGCGTGGTGGCCGTTGCAGTACCCCCGGCGGTGACTATGTCAGCGGTACGGTAGCCCTGCTCCAGAACGCTCTGGACGGCGCGCTCGATGGCGGCCGCTTCTTCGGTAAGGCCGAGGGAGTAGCGGAGCATCATGGCCGCGCTGAGAATGGAGCCGCAGGGGTTGGCGATGCCCTGTCCGGCAATGTCCGGAGCGGTACCGTGGATAGGTTCATAGAAACCTGGGGTTCGAGCGCCGTCCTGGGGCACGCCGGAAAGGCTGGCCGAGGGGAGGAGTCCCATGGACGCGGCGAGGATGGCCGCTTCGTCGGTGAGGATGTCGCCGAAGGTGTTCTCGGCAACGATGACGTCGTAGGACGCGGGGCGCAGGACGATCTGCATGGCGCAGGCGTCAACCAGGGCATGCTCCAGTTCAACGTCGGGATATTCGTCGGCGAGGCGAGTGGCGGTAGCCCGCCAGAGCCTGGAGGTTTCCAGCACGTTGGCCTTGTCCACGGAGGTCAGCTTGCCGCGCCGACCGCGGGCCAACTCGAAGCCGACGCGAAGCACGCGCTCGATTTCCGATTCGGAATAGCGCATGGTATCGACGCCGACGATGCCCTGGGGGGTTTCGGTGCGGCCCTTGGGCTGGGCGTAATACAGGCCGCCGGTGAGTTCCCGCACCACCACCATGTCAACGCCTTCCAGCACGTGAGGCTTCAACACGCTGGAGTCGGTGAGCTGGGGATAGACCTTGACCGGGCGGATGTTGGCGAAAACGTTGAGATGGGCCCGCAGCGCGAGCAATCCGTCCTCCGGTCGCGTGGGAGCGGAAGGATCGTCCCATTTGGGTCCGCCAACCGCGCCGAACAGCACGGCGTCTGCCGAGGTAGCGAGATCTCGCACGCCGTCGGTCAGCGGCGTGCCGTGTTTGTCGATGGATATGCCGCCGACGTCCCCGTATTCGAGGTTGAAGTTGTGCCCGAAAGCGCGGCCCACGGCCGCCATGGCCTTGACACCCTCGGCGGTAACCTCAGGTCCAATGCCGTCGCCACCCAACACGGCGATGTTGAAATCCATTTTGCCAACGGCTCCGATTGGTAGTGCGTCCCCAATGGCCGGCGACGAACCGGGCCAGGCACGGGGCGGCAGGTAGTATAGCCTATGGTTTGAAGGGCATCAAACGCCTTGACGAATTGCAGACTAATATATGATACTATGTTCTAAATCATAACTGCCCACCGCTTACAGGATGGAGCCAGACGGCAGACGATACAGCAGTATCTAAGGTGAGAAATCGTGACTCAGCCGCTCATCAACGAATTGGATACAGGAACAAGCTCCCGCCGCGGGCGTGGTTCGGCTCGAGTTTTCCCAGTGGTAAAGTTCGAGGATGCGCTTTTGCTGCCCAAGCGCATTATGGAGTTAGCAGTCGATGGGGAGATCCAGCGACTAACGTTGTTCGATCACATTGGCCGAGCTCCTGACAGTGGATCGAGCAATACTTGGGTTGCCGGCTCAGCGCGGTACGGTTTGACTGCAGCTGGTGATACGGTGGGGTCCTTGTCCGTCACTGGTGAGGGCCGAGCCGCATTGGGCGAAGGGATATCACCCCGCGATACAACGGCGAAACATTTTCAACTCGCAATAGCGAAAATCGAGTGCTTCAACAGCCTCTATGAGAGAATAAAAACCCACAGGCTTCCTGTCGAATCTGTGCTGGGGGATGAGCTCGGAAAGCTCGGAGTTGCGGACATCGACCGCAGAAAGGCATCTGAGATTTTCATAGCGAATCTTCGGTTTTTGGACCTCATCACTGAAATCACCGGTAGCGAACACGTGCGTACTATCGAGGAAGTACTCGCAGAAACTCCAGAAAATACAGCGATCAACATTGAGGAAGCTGGCCGGTCTGATGACCCTATCGATGTTTCGCTGCCCAGCGCTACTCCAGCTGAACCGACAACAAACAGCGGTCCGGCGTTGCACCTTGACATTCAGGTGCACATCGACGCATCGGCTAGCCCAGATCAGATTGAACAGATTTTTGCGAGCATGGCTCGGCACTTGTACGGGCGTAATCCGTAGTGGACGACCGCTCCCGGGTTAGGGAATTCGCTACGGCAGCAGGCGAATTCCTCCGCTCCATTAACGAGGCAGGGTACGAACTGCGGCGCGTGGGTCAACCGAGCCAGGGTCACACTTGGCCCGTCCTCTTCGACGAACTCATCACAAGCGAGCCGCTGCGTGATGCCAGCGGGTCGCTTTTTCGCGACCGCCATTATGCTCGTGCGGTTGAGGAAGCGTTCAAGTGCTTGAACAACGCTGTCCGCGACAAATCCAGGCTGCTGAACCGAGATGGTGCTGCTCTGATGCGTCAGGCATTCAGCGTGAACAGTCCAACCATTAAACTCAGCAACCTGTTAACTCAATCTGAACGTGATGAGCAACAAGGGTATATGGATATTTTCGCTGGAGCGATGACCGGCATCAGAAACCCACGAGCCCACGACCACCAACTTGCCGACGAACCGGAAGCCGCATTGGAAATGCTTTTGTTGGCAAATCACCTCATGCGAAAGCTGGATGGCGCAGATGTACCTTCGTAGTTCTTAACCCGTCCTTAACGAACCTAGCCAGCCATCGCAAGCCGTCTCGTTGACACGCCGGGGCGCACACTTTAAACTGCCAGCATCAGCCAAGCCTGCGCTGGCGCTTTGCGTTGCGCCCGAATAAGGAGGCCCATCCGCGATGACCACCACCAATAATGACCGCTCTCTGGTCGTAGTCCAGTTGACCGGGGCCAATGACCCGTTGAATACCGTCATTCCCTATGCCGACGGCCACTATTATGACTTCCGGCCCAACGTTGGCATTCCCACCGACCAGGTGATACCGCTGGATGGACAGCTGGGTCTCAACCCCAACATGGCTCCAATCAAAGCCCTGTGGGACGAGGGCAAGGTCGCCATCGTCAACGGCATCGGATACCCGAATCCGACCCGTTCCCACTTCCGCAGCATGGATATCTGGCACACCTGCGAGCCGGAAAAGATCGCCACCGAGGGTTGGCTGGGCCGCGTCATCCGCGACCTTGACCCCTCCGGGCAGAACGTGATCACCGGCGTGAACTTCGGCCGGGGCCTGCCCCGTTCCATGGGCGCCTCCGGCGTTCCCGTTGCCTCCGTCGGCAATCTGGAGACCTACGGCCTGTTCCCCGACGTGGAGGAAGAACGCATCCGCGGCCTGTGCCTGGACGCCTTTGGCAAGATGTACGGCGGGTCCATCCAGGACGCCGTGATGGACTACCTGGGCCAGACCGGGCGGGACGCGCTGAAGGGCGCTGACATCCTGCGCACCGCTCCCGAGCAGTATTCCTCCTCGGTGGAGTACGCGGACAATCCCATCGCGCAATCCCTCAAGAACGTGGCGCAGGTGATGACCGCCGATCTGGGCACCCGCATCTACTACACCCAGCACGGCAGCTTTGACACCCACGGCGACGAGATCAAGGTTCACGGCGGGCTGTGGACCCAGGTTTCCGGCGCCATCAGCGACTTCCTGGCCGACCTGGACGAGCACGGCCGCGGCGACGACGCCATCGTGCTGGTTTGGACCGAGTTCGGACGCCGCATCCGCGACAACGGCACCGGCACCGACCACGGCTCCGGTGGCACCGCCTTCATCATCGGCAACCAGGTCAACGGAGGCTTTTACGGGCAGTACCCGTCGCTGGCCGAGCGCGACCAACTGGACGGCGACCTGCACTGGAACAACGACTTCCGCTCCACCTACTCGACCATCGCCGACAAGTGGCTGGGCCTGGACTCGGTGAACATCGTCAACGGCCAGTTCGAGCAGTGGGACTTCGTCGGCAACTAGCCCGACCGGTCATCCCCATCATTTGACAGAGAATTTGCGGAGGCAATTATGAGCAATGCCGACATTGCCCTGATGGCTCACCTGATGCGCAGGGCCGGCTTCGGGGCAACCCGCGATGAGCTGGAGCAGCTGGTCGAGCAGGGTTACGAAAACGTGGTTGAAGACCTGATCAATCCCGGCGACCCCGGGGTGATGCCCGACGACGTGATCCGAAGGTACCACTCGGAAATGGCCGAGATGCGGGAACTGAACAGCGCCGGCGCATACTGGATGTACCGGATGGTCACGACCCGTAACCAGCTGGAAGAGAAGCTGGCCCTGTTCTGGCACGGCCTCTTCGCCACCGGCTACTCCAAGCTGAACCAAGCCAGCGCCCTGGTCAACCAGATCAACACCTTCCGCCGCCACTCCCTGGGTTCCTACAAGACGATGCTGGTGGAACTGTCCAAGGACCCGGCCATGATCATCTGGCTGGACAACCATGACAACCATCGCGACAACATCAACGAGAACTACGGGCGGGAGTTGCTGGAACTCTTCTCCATGGGCGTGGGCAACTACACCGAGGACGATATCAAGGAGTGCGCCCGGGCTTTCACCGGATGGACGCTGGGCAACGCCGAGTACATGTCCACCCGGGCCAGCCGCGACTCCATCTGGCCGTACAGCCGCATCAACTGGCACTTCAACTACCGCGACTACGACCACGACGACGGCGAAAAGACCTTCCTGGGGCACACCGGCAACTTCAACGGCGAGGACATCGTCGAGATCATCGTGCAGCAGGAAGCCACGGCTCGATTCATCTGCACCCGCCTGTTCCAGTTCTTCGCCGCCGATGAGGTGGACGATGCCGGTGAAGCGGTCATCAACGACATGATGGCCTCCTACTTCGAATCGGAGTACGAGATCCGCTCCATCATGCGAACCATGTTCAATTCCGACTACTTCAAATCGGAAGCCGCCCGGTTCGCCCGGGTCAAGGGCCCTGTTGAACTGGTTGTGGGCGCGGTCCGCATGGCCGGCACCTACCAGGAGCCGACCTTCGGTGCCGACCAGTTGGCGCGCCAGACCATGTACATGGGTCAGGGCATCTTCCAGCCGCCCAGCGTGGAGGGCTGGCACGAGGGCGCCGAGTGGATCGACAGCGGCGCGCTGGTCGAGCGGGTCAACTTCGTGGGCAAGGAGTTGGGCGACCCGGGCAACCCGGGCGTCAAGGCGATCATCGACCGCATGGCCCGGCAGGGCCAGGCAGTACTGTCCCCCGAGGAACAGGTTGCCGCCTGCGCGGACCTGATCGGGCCGCTGGAACTCTCAGAAGCGACCACCACGTCCATACGGGAGTTCGCCAACGAGCAGGGTCCCGCCGACCTTCGGGAAGGCTCCCGCACCGAGGCGGACGAGCAGCGCATCGCCAACCTACTGCGGCTGCTGACCGCGACGCGGGAGTACCAGTTGGCATAGCCGCTTCTACAGCGCGTAATGGGCGACTTCAGGGGCGAATGATTATTCGCCCCTATGCAAAACAGGAGAGGCTGCAATGACTACCGCGACTGCTGTCAGCGCGGGCCCGATGGAATACGTCAAGACCATCGGCGTCACGACCAACCAGAGCGGTCGAGGGTTCATCAACCCGTACGACTGCGCCTTCACCAACGACGGACGCATCTTGGTGCTCAACCATGCTGACGCGGCCCGACAGGCGTTGATCCGCATTGGCGTCCTCAACTGGGATGAGGATTACCTGGGCGAGTTCAGCAAGGGTACCGGGCGCGGCGAAGGGCAGTGGACGCTGCCCATCGGGATGACGATCAGCGCCGATCAGCACATTCACGTGACGGACGAGCACCTGCATCGCGTCACCGTATTCGACACCGACGGCGAATTCGTAAGGATGTGGGGAGAAAAGGGCGACGGCGCCGGGCAACTGCACGGACCAGCCGGGATCGCCGTAGGTACTGACGGAACGGTGTACGTCGCTGAGCAGTACAACCACCGGGTGCAGGTGTTCACCTCCGACGGCGAGCCGGTAACCACCTGGGGCGAGTTCGGCGACGGCGACGGCCAGTTCAACATGCCCTGGGGTTTGGCTCTGGACGGGGCTGGGAACGTTTACGTGGCGGATTGGCGCAACGACCGGATCCAGAAGTTTACCGGGACCGGGCAGCACCTGGCCACCTACGGGTCCTCCGGCGCTGGGGACGGAGAGTTCAGCCGGCCTTCGGCGGTTGCCGTGGACTCCGATGGTTACATATACGTGGCCGACTGGGGCAACGAACGGATTCAGTTGTTGGATCCGGACGGTAACTTCGTGCAATTGCTCCGGGGCCAGGCCACGCTCTCCAAGTGGGCGCAGGACTTCATGTCCGTGAACCCAGACGAATACAACACGCGTCAGATAGCCAACCTGGTGCCGGACCTGCCGGACCACCTGGACACGCCATATCTGATTTCGGCGCAAACGGAACCCTACTTCTGGGGTCCAGTGTCGCTAAGGCTCGACCACGAGGAAAGGTTGTTCGTCGTGGAAGCCAACCGGCACCGCATCCAGGTATACCAGCGCCGCAAGGAGTAGAATGACTTTGGTGGCCACGGTGGGCAGTTGCCGGAATCGGGGACGCGTATGGAAACTACCACTATAATCGCCTTCGTCGCTGTGGGCCTATCCGCAGTTGGCATTGGTTTAACTATCGTCATACTGCTACTCCGGGGCAGTTTCCTGCTTGGTGGATCCATCAATCAGGTGAACAACCTCGGCAAACAGGTTGAAGACCTAACCGCTGAAGTCAAGGAGCAACGCCAAGAACACCAAGAATCTATCCAGCGATCAAATCGGGAACACCAAGAATCTATCCAAAGATCAAATCGGGAGCACCAAGAGGCTATCCAAAGATCAAATCGGGAGCACCAAGAGGCTATCCAGCGATTGCGCCAAGAGTATCAGGAGTCCATCCAGCAGCTGCGGGCTGAAATGGTCGCCGGGTTTGACAAACTGGCGGACGCGGTAAACAGTCTGCGCGACGAGGTCCAGCAGAACAACCAGATGCTGGCGGCGTTGGCGAACCACACGCACGACACTGACGGGCGAACCGTGTTCACCCTTCCGTCAATAGCCTGACGATAAAAGGGCTCTCACAACGTGGCCATCAATGACCTTCTGGCAGGCATCCGCGCCGTCGTTGGTGACGATTATGTAATTGCGCACCAGGAGGACCTGCTGGTCTACGAGTACGACGGTTCCGTAGACCGCTCGATGCCCGGGGCGGTCGTTTTGCCGGCTGACACGGACCAAGTCAGCAGAGTGATGAGGATCGCCTACGAGGCAGGCTTGACCGTGGTCGGCCGGGGAAGCGGCACCGGCCTCAGTGGCGGGGCGATCACCCCGCCGGAGGGGCTGCAGATCGCATTCCCGCGCATGAACCGCATCCTGGATGTGGACACGGTAAACCGCACCGCGCTGGTGGAGCCCGGCGTGATTAACCTGGACCTGGACAATCACGTGCGCGGGTTCGGGATGCGTTACGCGCCCGACCCATCGAGCCAGCGGGCGTGCAGCCTGGGGGGAAATATCGCCGAGAACGCAGGCGGCCCGCACTGCCTGGCGTACGGCACGACCACCAACCACGTCATCGGAATGGAGGTGGTCCTGGAAGACGGCGAGGTGGTGCATCTGGGGAGTCTGGCACGGGAGGCCACCGGTTACGACCTGAGAGGGGCGTTCGTGGGTTCCGAGGGCACGTTCGGGATCGCCACCAAGATATTGGTCCGGTTGCTGCCGATGCCGGAAACAGTGCGAACCTTTCTGGGCATCTTTCCCGACATCGACTCGGCATGCACCGCGGTGTCGGCGGTGATCGGCCACGGCATCGTACCTGCGGCCTTAGAGATGATCGACGCGCTGAGCATCAAGGCGGTGCAGAACGTCACCGACGCCGGGTATCCGAACGACGCCGGCGCAGTGCTGCTGATCGAACTGGAAGGCCTGAACGAAGAGGTTGACGAGGTCAGCGGCGAGGTGGAAGCAGCGCTGTGGGATACCGGCGCCGCCGACGTCAGGATAGCCGAGGACGACGCCGAGCGGGAGCGCCTCTGGGTGGGCCGGAAAACGGCATTCGGCGCCTTCGGGACCATCGCGCCCAATTACTACCTGGTTGACGGGGTGGTGCCACGAACTCGATTGACACAGATGCTGCGGAAGGTCAGCGAGGTCAGCGAACGTTACGGCATTACCATCGCCAACGTCTTCCATGCCGGCGACGGGAACCTGCACCCCTGCATGCTGTTCGACGCCCGCGAGCCCGGCGTTATGGAAAACGCGATTGCGGCGGCGGCTGAGCTGATGGAAGAGTGCGCGTTATTGGGCGGCACACTGAGTGGAGAGCACGGCATCGGCCTGGAAAAGAAGGAGTTCATGCCGCTGGTGTACACCGACGCGGACATGGCAGCGATGCAGTTGGTCCGTGAGGCTTTTGCCCCTGACAACCGGCTGAACCCCGGCAAGATATTCCCCGACGGGAGCTACTGGCGGCCGTCAGCGCATCCGGCGGCGCTTACCGTTGGAATGTACGTCTGATCGCCGCAGCCGTTGCTTCGGCGTCCGAGCGGCTCCACCCCTAGCATGACCACAACGTTTTCCATCGCTGGCAAACTGTCGGATCTGATTGGCCCGAGCGCAGTCGTCGACGCGGGGGATTTGGGAGGATATGCCATCGGGCAGTGGTTGCCCGTGGTCGCAGCGAAACCGTCCAACGCCGATGAGGTGGCTGAGGTAATGGCCTGGGCGCATCGCACCGGAGTTGCCGTATACCCGTCCGGAGGGCGCACGTCCACACAACTGGGTAATGCTCCGGCACGCCCGGGCATCGCGCTGGACCTGACCGGCCTGAACCGGCTGGTAGATTTCCAGCCCGCCGACCTGACCGTGAGCGTCGAAGCCGGCGCAACCATAGCTCAGCTGGATGAGGCTCTGGCGCAAGACGGAAAGCATGTTCCCATCGCGGCGCCGATAGCGGATCGCGCTACCATCGGTGGCACCCTGGCGACGGGGACCAGCGGTCCACTGCGGTCTGCCTACGGCCTGCCCAGGGATTGGCTGATAGGGATGAGCGTCGTAGGGGCGGACGGAACCCAGACCAAGGCAGGCGGCAAGGTGGTCAAAAACGTCACCGGCTACGACCTGAACCGCCTCTACGCAGGATCATTGGGCACGCTGGCAGTCATCACCGAAGCAACTTTCAAGCTGGCTCCGGCGCCGACGGATTGGGCCGTGATCCTGGCAGCATTCGACGGTGTCGATTCCGCAGCCGACGCGGCGCAGAACCTGCAGAGCCAATACTACGCTCCGCTGGGATTGCACATCCTGACGGGCGAGGCAGCGCAGCGGATAGATCCGTCAATGGGAGAAAGCACACTGGCCGTCGCCGTGTCCGGCGGCCGGCCGGCATCAATGAAACGCCGGGTGAAAGACACAGTTGGGCTCTGGTCTCCGGTGGCGGGCGCAGTCCGCGTTGCCGGGGGCGACGAAGCGAACGGACTGATCCGCACACTTACGGACCTTCCGGCTGATGCCGAAACGCCGCCCTCGATATGTGTCAGGATCAACGCGCCGCCCTCGGCGTTGCGGGAGATATTGGCTTTCGCCAGCGTGCCGATGGGGGACGCACCGCCACCATCGGTAGTGGCGGACGTCGGATTTGGTGGAGGTCGGCTGCTGTGGTGGGTTGACCCGGCGTCCGCTCATCCTGAAGACGTGATCACGGGACTGCGTGGCATCCAGTCAGCGGCTGGGCATTTGGGCGGCGCAGCGATCATTGAGCGGTGCCCGGATCACGCAAAGGTACATTTCGACGTTTGGGGGGAGCAACCGTCTGGCATGCAGATCATGCGCCGGTTGAAGCGGCAATTTGATCCCCGGAACATCCTGAACCCCGGCCGCTTCGTTGGAGGATTGTGATGGTCCGAGCCCCGGACCGGCATTCGGACGCCGGCCAGCACATGGGCGGTGGCATAGATGCCGGGCACGGTTTCCCGTACGGATTGCCCTTCGAGGGGTCGCTGAACGACGGGCCCGGGTTTACCGGTCCCGACGCGCCGGCCGAGGCGGACCTTTACCGGTGCGTGCATTGCGGCCTGTGTCTGAGCGCTTGCCCCACCTACGTCGAGACGCGGCTGGAAACCGAATCCCCGCGCGGGCGCATCGCCCTGATGAAAGCAGTCCACGAAGGGCGCACCGGCATCAGCGACCGGCTGGTGTCGCACTGGGAACTGTGCCTGCAGTGTCGAGCATGCGAGGCGGTTTGTCCGTCGGGGGTGCCCTACGGGCGGCTCATGGAACACACCAGGGCACAGGTCCAGGACAACGACATGCAGAGCCCCGAACTGGGCCGGCTGTCGCAACTGTTCCTGCGGGCAGCGCTGCCGCACAACGGCAGGCTGCGCCTGGCCGGACACCTGATGCGGTTTTACCAACGGTCCGGATTGCAGCGGTTGGTCCGAAAGTCTCGGCTCCTCAGCCGGTTGCCCGGTGATCTGGCGGCGATGGAAGCGCAGATGCCCGTCATGGGGCGTCAGTTTTTCGGTCCCCGCGGCCAGATATTCCCCGCGCAGGGCGAAAGGCGGATGACCGTGGGCATGCTGTCCGGTTGCGTCATGCCGCTGATGCAAGGCGATGCGATGCGCGCGGCCGTGCGCGTGCTGCAGCGGAACGGGTGTGACGTCGCGGTTCCGCCGGCCCAGGGATGCTGCGGCGCGCTGAATCTGCACGCCGGCGATTTGGAACTGGGCCGTCGCATGGCGCGCCGGAACATCGACGCCTTCAAGGAAGCGGGCGTGGATGTGGTGGTAACGGCGTCGGCCGGGTGCGGTTCGTCAATGAAGGAGTACGGCGATCTTCTCCGCGACGACCCGGAGTACGCGGGCACCGCTCAGGATTTTGCGC
>CBDBDS010000002.1:0-821713 GCA_965203985.1 Dehalococcoidia bacterium | reverse complement strand
TGTCTCCATTCTGGACGGACTGGGAAGGTTCCTGGGCTCCGGAGAGTTCCGAGATGCCTAGCAGGGCCACCGACCCAACGAGGTCAACGAGTCCTTGGGGAATCCGAACCAGTGAGCCGATCTGTCCGACAGGTTGGAGATGTCCCTTATAGATCGGTGCCACTCCAGCTAAACTTCCATCGAGTTCAACAGTTACCGTCGACCCCAGCACATGCTTGACCTGACCAATATAGGTGGGGGCTTGCTCAACCATCGAGAATTTCACCTCCCTCTCTCGGAATTTCGTTTCTCGCTTCAGGTGAACTGACCGCCAGGTGCGCGGTTAGGCTGCTAAAGTCGCCGAGGGTAAACTTCTCATCGTTCCAGAAGTCGACAGGAACCGACTGATCAGCTGGCGGCTCC
The DNA here is from genome assembly GCA_965203985.1 of Dehalococcoidia bacterium. Classification (GTDB taxonomy): domain Bacteria; phylum Chloroflexota; class Dehalococcoidia; order Lucifugimonadales; family UBA3495; genus Bin87. The sequence continues at coordinate 821,311 of CBDBDS010000002.1, read as the reverse complement.
CATGTCGCTAATCGTCCGCCGAGGATCGCCTTGTCAGTCGTTACTGCTTGCAGGTTCGGGGTCATGGCTGCTCGCTCCAGCACGACCGGCGGGATCTCCGAATAACAGAAGACGATGGTCTCCGAACGAGGACGGCGCGCTGCTGCATCGAAGAGCATCTCGTTAAGGTGCTCATCGGCAAATGAATAACCCGAAACAAGGGTAAGCGTTTCTGGCTGCGTAAGAGCTCGACGGAACCGGTCTTGTAGCACCAAGAACGGCATTCTCCGGCTCTCGTCGTACTTCGCGTCAGATGGGTAAATGGCAGCTGCGGCACTCGACACGGGAGAGCCCAGCCGCACAATTTCAGCGTCAGTTGCTGTATCCCAAGCCCAGTTTACCGAACCGTGGAGTTTCCACAACCGTACGAACAACGGCAGGATCCAACGATCGTGCTCTTCTGGGGTCCCTTCCACCAAGTCAGTGTAGAATCTCCCTTGAAGATTACCGACGAAGCCGTCGAAGTAAGGGAGCCGCCTTTGCTCAAAGGCTGTCTCGACGAGCAAATCGTAGTTAACGGTGAAAACTTCCAACGGCCAGTGATAGTCAGCCCGAGCAGCCCAAGCCGCGAATTGCAGCGCAGGCCGCAAATCCGCATTGTCGACGGAAAGTTCAGCCACTATAGCTTGGCAAACCTTTCGGTCTAATTCCTCTGCTGCTTCACGAGTTAGTCCCTCCAACTGGGAATCCCCCTCAAGCAACGCTGCGAACCGCCTGATTCGGCTCAGGGCCTGCTCAAGGTTGCGCCCGTTCAGTTGGCGTGATAGTTGCTTTGCATCGTCATGCTCAAGGCGTTGTTTAACGCTCTTCTCTAATTGCGACACATCGGGTAGGCCACAGGCTCTTGAGGTTCCTGCTCCGAGAAACACGCATACATGCCGGGCTCTGCTGGCCAGCTTGGAACTAAGGGCGTTGACAAATCGGAGTGGGTCGTGTCCAGGCATCAAAAATCAACTCTCTTGTGGCTTGTCTCGAAGCCGAGATTGGGAACGGACAAATTTGTCTGGTTTTTCCAACATGGCTTTTATCCCAAAAGTCAGCGAACTGTCCCAACCGGAGATTCGGGACAAAGCCATGTCGGAGCACATTTCGATGCTAACAGTGGCAGACTTCGGCGTAAAGTCTGCCTTTTTTCGTGCCTTGGGCTGGGCTTGGGCGCCACCGATGTACTCCACATTACCGAGAGAAGGGCCGTTTTACGTAACGGCTGTTGCGTGAACCACGATGCGTGTCAAGGAAGATGTCAGATCGGGATCCCACGTCGGGTGGTAGACGAGCGTTAAGGCCGCCAACCTGGTTCTCATCGTCCCATTAATGTAGACCCCACCTTGGCTGCGGCCGAGTCGGGGTCCTCATTGTTCATTCGTCATCCGACGGAGCGAGCAAAGATCGGATCTCCTTGTCTCGGACTTCCGAAAACGCATAATCCTTCAGGGGGTCGACGTCAGGGATCTCGACCACGCCGGAAAATCTCGATGAGCTGCGACCGCCCAGTTGGATCACGTCTGCTTTCACCAACGCGGACAGCCCGTCCGCAACAGCGGAACGGGACATGGCGGTTAGACGAGTGAGATCCTTTTGCCTGATTGGGATGGTCTTTTCTTCGCCGTGGTCGTTGCCTTCGAGGGCAAGTCTAGAAACAAGCGCTGCCGCCACACGGGAGGACGGAGTGCCGCTGGTAGCTAGCGAAGTCCAATAGAAGCGTGCCAGGCGGCGCATCACCAATTGGTGCATCCGATCTCGTACCTGCGGGATCCGATCGACTACGAGGTCGATGAGCGCCACGGGGATCCACACGACGATAGCCTCGGTAACGGCTGAGTAGCTGCCAACCCATCGCTGGGCGCCCATCAGGAACTCGTGCTCGCCAATCAAGAAAGGGGCGTCCAACTCAGAGTATGGATACTGCCATGGAACGACGGTCCCGTGCTGGACGAAAAGCAGGTGAGTGAACAGCGAGCCGGAGCGGATCAATGGGGCATCCGCGGATGCTTCGACGTATTCCATCGCGAGCGGGTCGGTTGCTTCTGTGAGAGCGTCTTCCAGTTCCGGTGGTTCGACGGTCTGGAAATCCGGGCAACGAGCGAGGGCTTGGGCGAATCCAGCGATCTCGACAGGCATGGTGATCCAACCTCCTCGGTACTGCCACCAAGTATAGCGTTGTACGCCGCGTTGTAAATGTGTAATTTCAGCCATAGATTGCGAAGGTTAGCCGACATATGATATGCTGTTAATATGGCTTTATGATTGCGTACCCAGTTTTGGAGGTGGCTGCTTGCGATAATTTTGGTCTGCGTATCCCAACGTTCCGGATGGCCACCTTTGGTGTTCGGACTGACCTGCGGGGAGACATATCACGCGCAGGATTATCCGCCAAGAAATGGCGCCTCCTGCGGGATGCCGCCAGTCCGGACACTGCCGGGACTACGCTGCCCGATGCGTACGTCCGTAACCGTTACCACGCTGATAATCCTGGAGCCGCGCAGGCCGGATCGTATCCGACCGCAGCAAACGCTCTTCACCGATACCACATCCATCACAGGAGATATCGATGGAACTGAACGATCAACTGAGGGAGCTGGTCAGTGAGATCAGCCCTACCGATTCGCAACAAAACGCTCTGCGGGACGCACACATCCGTTTGAGAGAGCGGCTCATGGCGGACGACGATCTCAAGCCATGGATCGTCGAGACGTTTCTCCAAGGCAGCTACCGTCGCCACACCAGCATCCGTCCTCAAGCCGATGACAAACCGGACGTGGACGTGGTGGTCGTGACCAGGGTCGACCGGCACAAGTTCACCCCGGAGCAGGCGATGAATCTGCTGGTGCCGTTCCTGAACCGGTACTACAAGGGAAAGTGGAAAAAGAAAGGGCGTTCCATCGGCATCGAAATGTCCGGCGTGAAGCTGGATGTGGTGCTCACCTCGGCGCCCTCTGAAACGGAAGAGAAGAACCTGTTGTCCCAGCTCGCGCAAGAACACGCCTACGGCGATTCCTGGGATGTAGAGGGGCAATGGAAAAGCGAACCTCTTTGGATCCCCGACCGCGAAGCCCGCATCTGGCAGCGCACGCATCCTCGGGAACAGATCAGGTGGACACAGGATAAGAACCGCAAGACCAACGGCCATTACAATTCGGTGGTGCGGCTGGTCAAATGGTGGTGGCAAACGCAGCACCCGGAGCAGGAACATCCGAAGAGCTACCCGCTGGAGCACATCGTCGGCGATTGCTGTCCGGACGGAGTGACCAGCCTGGCTCAGGGTTTCACCGAAACCCTGGAAGAGATCAACCGGCGTTACCAATCGCACGCCAGCGCAGGACAGGTTCCGTTTTCAGCAGACCGGGGAGTACCTGAGCAGAACGTGCTGAAACGGATTACCTCGCAGGATTTCGGCCAGTTCCATCGGAAGGCCCAGAACGCCGCCAGGGTGGCCCGTCAGGCCATGAACAGCACCGACTCCGGTGAGAGCGCCGGGCTGTGGCAACAGATCTTCGGCAACCGCTACCCGGTGCGGCCCAACCAGCGCAGTTTCACGCGCAGAGAGGGACCCAGTCAGCTTCAGGGCGGGCGGTTCGGATAATCGCATCGTGGAGATTCAACTCGGCAACAACCTTCGGGCGGGTCTGTCTTCCCTGGCGGACCTGCCCGGAGTGGTGATGCCGGCGCGGCCAGAGTGGTATCCGCAGGAACGGCGCTGGGCGATCCATCTCCGCATCGCCGCGGACACCGTGCTTGGCGGGCCGATCCCTCAGGTGACGGCTTGGTTCGCTCTCGTCGGCGACAACTACCCGGATGACAGGATCGGCATTTGGCCGGCCAAGGTGGGCGGAATAACCCAGACGTTCCCTCATCAGAACTTCAACGGACCGGGCAAACCCGATCGGCCCTGGCGCGCGGGATTGTTGTGCACCTGGACTGAATCGGCGCCGCTTCAGCGGTTGGGATATGCCGTCGAGCCGGCAGAGCCGGAACGGAAGTTGGCTTGGCATGTGGAGCGGGCGCAAACCTGGGTGGAATTGGCGTCGCGCGACGAACTTGTCCAAGTGGGGGACTACTACGAGCTGCCCTACGTGCCCAGTTCAGACGCCTCCATGGTCGCTTTCTCTGAGGGCGTCGCGTCGCTGCAGCGGTGGCTGACCAGGGGGAAACGTTGCGGAACCGCCCGCGGGGTGACCCTGGATACGGCCTCTCCGATCTTCGCAGTGACGGAGTTCCACCTTGGGAAGGGCCAAGCGGCGGTAGAGCAGGAGTGGGGTCGAGAGCTGGACGCCCGCGGGGATCAATCGTTTGCGTGGGTCAGGGCCCGTAGTGCGCCAATATTGAAACCCTATCAATTGCCGGCTTCGTGGGGCGAACTCAGACAAGCATTCAGGGAGCAATCCATCGATTTGGAAGGACTGCTGCGGCCGTTGGTCATGGCGTCGCAAAAACTCGCCATACTGTTGATTGGGTTTCCCATTCCGGAGAGGGTCGGTGGTCCTGAACTGAGAATGCACTGGCTTGCTCTGCGCCTGCCGGACCGAAGTTCCGGGCGGCAGCAGGGGTTCCGCAATAACGAGCAAGGCAGATGGCTGGGGTATAAACAAAGCGCGATCTTCGACGGCGCCGCCCTGCAATGGCTCGGGAGCGAAAACTGGCACCAGAACGAGATTTCCGTCAGAGGCAGGTTGGGTGAGGCGGCAACCCGCCGTCCCGCTCTCATCATAGGAGCCGGAGCAGTCGGCTCGGCGCTTGCCGAGATGCTGGCCCGGGCCGGTATCCGGGACCTGACCGTCATCGATCCCGACGTTCTGGAAGCCGGCAACCTGGTGCGCCACACCCTGCCGGTTTCAGACGTCGGCCGGTCCAAGGCGACTGGGGTTGCCGAAAGACTGAATGACGCCACGTTGCACGCCCGGATATCAGGCATCGACGCCGCGTTCCCGCCCAATGGTGCGGAGAACGAAGAGCGCGTGGGAAGCGCCAGCGTCGTCATCGACACCACCGGAGATGACAACACAATAGCCGCGATGAGCCGGTTCCTCTGGAACGAAAGCAAGACACTCATATCGGTCTCGCTGGGGCTGCACGCTCGTCGCCTGTTCTTCTTTGCCGCGAATGGAACATCGTTCCCTCGCGATGAGTTCACACAGCGGATTCAGCCCTGGCTTCGTCTGGAAGCCGAGGAGTACGAACTGGATGAAATGCCGCGTGACGGTCCTGGCTGCTGGCATCCGAGGCATCCTGCCCGCATTGATGACGTCTGGATGATGACCGGGGCCGCGGTGAAGCTCATAGAACAGGCCATCAATGACCCTTCCACCGCTTCGACCTTTGCTGTCTTGGAGCAACAGGAAGACGAAGATGGAGACTTCGTGGGCATCAGGATGTTCGAGAACGATGACCTGCCCGACTGATGCGGTGTTCAGGTCTACTGACGAACGGTTCCGGTTGTCCATTGGCGCCGATCCGTTGGCGCATATCCTGGATTTATGCCGCGATTCCCACCCGTTGGAGACCGGTGGAGTGCTCATTGGCCATTACAACGAGATGCTGGACACGGCGATCGTGACCCGGGTCACCGGGCCCCCGCCCGATTCTCGGCGGCGGCGAACTGCGTTCTACAGAGGCACCCAGGGACTGCGGGAGTTGCTTAGCGACCTGTGGCGAAAGAAAGAGTACTACTTGGGCGAATGGCACTACCACCCTGGGGGTTCGCCTGAACCCAGCTCTGCAGACATCAGGCGAATGCATGAGATTGCCGAAAGCGAGGATGCCAGGTGCCCGGAACCGATCCTGCTGGTCGCGGGCGCGGATTGTGAGATGACCATGCATATCTTCCCTCGCGATGAGAAGGCGGTGCGACTCACGCCGGAGCGTGACGACAGCTCTTCTGGAGATTGCAAATGACTGATCCAACCGGTCGCTCCTTTCTCAGTTACCGCAGGAGCCGCAGTGACGAATGTGCCCGGCTGATTACCTCCCAACGCGAGCGAGGAATCCCCACCTGGCGCGATGTCGACGACCTGAACACCGAACCCACGGAAACGGAACTGCGTAGGGTCTTGCGTGACGATGGCGTGGCCAACGCGGTGCTTTGGATCAGTCCCGAAACGGCCGACTCTCCAATGATACGCAATGTGGAAGCACCGGTAGCCGTCGAGCGTCACGGCAGGGGCGACGGATTTTTCGTAGTGCCCGTGGCAGCCGGAGGCCTGGGCTACCATGAGGCCGCCGCAGCGATACGAAACAGCGTGAGCTTGTTCAACGTAGCCAATTGGAACATGATCAGAATCGATTCCGACCCGGCCACGGACGAGGAGATCGACAAGGTCGCCGACCAGGTACTCAGGCAGCGATTGCAGGCCATCGCCACTTATCTGCCCGCTGATGCGCCTCTGAGGATATCGTTCAACACCAGACGAGCCGGCGGCAACCAGCCCGGGGCGGCATTGATCATCGACTGGAGCCACCGGTTTGGGGGCGACTATGACCGTGAAGCGTCGGCTGAGGCCTGGAGGCTGAAGTTGCTGCCGGCCTTAACCGATGTGAAGCGAGCCGTCGAGCAAGTGCTCCCACATAGACAGCTCTTGGTTAGCGGATTCGCGTCGTTGCCAGCGGCTACTGCGCTCGGTTGTGAACTAATGGCCACTTCCGGCATCAACGCCGCTTGGGAACAAAGGATGCCGGGCGGCGACACGCAAATCTGGAGCCTGAACAGTTATCGTGAGGACACCGGCTTTTCGGTCATAACCTTGGACGGAGATCTTGAATCCGGCGATTTGGCAGTTCTGGTTTCCGTCAATAACGACGTCACCCAGGCGGTTGCGGCGTCGGAAGGTGAAACTGGGCCATTCAGGGCGTATGTTCACGTCAACCGCGACGATAGCAGGCAGGGCGCCGTTTTGGAAACGCCCGGCCAAGCAGTGGACCTTGCCAGACGAACGGTAGATGCTATTCGCCAGGCCCGAGGCGATTACGTAATCAGTGGGCGAGTGCACTTGTTCATGGCTGTGCCAGCTGGGCTGGCCATGCTCATAGGGCAACTGCTGAACACCTTGGGTCCGGTCCAGACCTACGAGCACATCCCATCAAACCCGATTGGAATATATAAGCCGGCAGCTTTGATCAATAGCCGGCGGTGAGGAGTAAGATAACGTGGAAATCGTTGACGGTGTGATCCAATTCAGCGCCAATGACCTGGTGAACCATCTGGCCTGCCGGCGCCTCACGGAGCTGAACCATGAAGTCGCGGGCGGGCAGCGTTTCGCTCCTGCCGGCTGGGACCCCACGCTGGAGCTGCTGAGAGAGCGCGGCCTGGCTCACGAACAGGCCTACATTGAACATCTGAAGGACCGGGGCGAGCAGGTGACTGTCATCGAGGGCGTGGGTGTGGGCGACGCCTCGGTCGCTGACACCATTGCCGCAATGCGCGCCGGTGATCAGGTCATTTACCAAGCCGCTCTGCGCCACGGCCGCTTTGCCGGCCGCGCCGACATTCTCCGCCGGGTGGATGTGCCCAGCGCGCTGGGCGGATGGTCCTATGAGGTGACCGACACCAAGCTGGCCCGGGAAACCCGCAGCGGCACCATCCTGCAGCTCTCGCTGTATTCGGACCTGGTTGGAGCCATCCAGGACAAGCTTCCCGAGTGCATGCACGTCATAGTTCCCTGGACGGAGTTTGAGCCAGAGCAATACCGCACTGGCGATTACGCCGCATACTACCGGTTCATCAGGCGTTGGCTGGAGAGCTCCGTCAACGGTACGGGTATGTCCGGCGTCTATCCCGATCCCAAGGAACACTGCAGCGTGTGTCGTTGGTCAGGCGACTGCTCGACACGCCGGCGCGCCGATGATCACCTCTGCCTAGTAGCTGGCATTTCAACCTCGCAGATCACCGAGCTGACCGAGCGGGCCATAGACCGCACCGCGAAGCTGGCCATGGAGCCATTGCCGATAACCTGGCAGCCGAAGCGGGGCGCTCAATCGGGTTACGCAAGGGTCAGGGAACAGGCGAGGCTCCAAGTTGAGAGCCGGGACAAGGATATTCCGCTGTACGAGACACTGCCCCCGGAGCCCGAGACCGGCCTGGCCCGGTTACCCGAGCCCACGGTGGGCGACATTTTCCTTGATCTGGAGGGCGATCCTTTCGTCGGGCGCGGGGGATTGGAGTATCTGATCGGCTACCTCACCGTTGACGAGAACGGTCAGGAGGACTACTCGGCGCTCTGGGGTTTCACCCAGGAAGCGGAGAAGCGGAACTTCGAGGAATTCGTAGATTGGGTGATGGAACGCTGGGCCGAGTGTCCCGATCTGCATATCTACCACTTTGCTCCCTACGAGCCCAGCGCGTTCAAGAGGCTGATGTGCCGATATGCGACCCGAGAGGAAGAGGTGGACCGGATGCTTCGCGCCGGTCTGTTCGTGGATCTCTACCGGGTGGTGCGCGGCGCTTTGAGGGCTGGAATTGAGAGCTATTCCATCAAGGAGTTGGAGCAGTTCTTCGCGTTCACTCGCTGGGTGCCGCTCAGCGCAGCCAACTCGGCGCTCTTCGCCATGTCCCGCGCCTTGGAATTCGGGGACGTGGAAGCCATCGAAGAAAGCGATATGGAGTTGGTGGCCGGATACAATCGGGACGATTGTGCCTCGACACTTCACCTGAGGGATTGGCTGGAGGGCATTCGGACCCAGCTGGTGGCACAAGGCGAGGCGATCGCGAGACCGGTTTTTGATGACGGCGCGGCATCGGATGCAATCAGCGAACGTCAGATGATGATTCGGGCGCTAGCCGAGCGTATCGCAGGAGACGTGGACCCTTGGGAAAACGACAAGGATCCCCAGCAATACGGTCGCTGGGTGCTGGCTAACGTCCTGGACTGGCATCGTCGGGAGGAGAAGGCAACCTGGTGGGAGTACTTCCGTCTCAGCGAACTCTCGGTAGAAGAGTTGACCAATGAACGCGCTGCCTTGGCCGGTCTGGAGTTTATCGGCGCGGTCGATGCACCCGTGCAGACACCGGTCCACCGTTACCGCTTCCCCACCCAGGAGACCAATCTACGCGATGGACAACCACTGCGGGCTGAAGGTGGCGATCGTCTGGGCGATTTGGTTTCGCTCAATACGGAGAATTACACGGTCGACATCAAGAAACGTAGGGATACGGCCGATGTGCATCCGGCAGCCGTGTTCACCCACGACCATGTGAATACGGGTGTATTGCAGGAAGCTTTGTTGCGCTTGGGACATTACGTGGCCGACCATGCCATCACCGGAGACGGTCCTTACCGGGCGGCCCGGGAACTACTGCAACGGAGGGCGCCCAACCTGGTGGACGAGCCGATTCGCGCGGACGGCGAGACTGGGCTGGATGCTGCCATGCGTATCGCGAGGACCGGTGATTTCGGGGTTCTTCCCATACAAGGGCCGCCCGGCACCGGCAAGACCTATACCGCTGCCCGCATGATTTGCGAGTTGGTCCGAAAGGGCCGCCGCGTGGGGATCACGGCCAACAGCCATAAGGTTATCGCCAACTTGTTGGGCGAGGTGATGGGCGCCGCCGAGGCGAGTTCGCTCGATTTGCGAGCAGTGCGCAAGCTCACAAATGAGCCGGAGGACGACACGCCGGCGGGAGTAACTCTGACCACGGATAATGGGCAGGTATTTCGAGCGCTGAAAGGCTCCTGCCGGGTGGCGGCCGGAACGGCCTGGCTGTGGGCCAGGCCCGAGGCGATGGAAACCGTCGACGTGCTGTTCGTGGACGAGGCGGCGCAGATGTCTTTGGCTAACGTCCTGGCTGTTTCGCACGCCGGTCCGAACCTGGTCCTGGTTGGGGATCCACAGCAGTTGGACCAGCCGATGCAGGGAGTTCATCCGGAAGGAACTGATGGATCCGCGCTGGGCCACCTTCTTGGGGATCGACAGACCATCAGCGAGGCTCAGGGTCTATTTCTGGAAGCAACTTGGCGGTTGCATCCGGACGTCTGCACTTTCACGTCCGAGGCTTTCTACGAGGGTAAGCTCACAGTGCATCCCGGTCTGGGCAAGCAGGAGGTCAAATCTCCCGGCCCAATCACGGGAACCGGACTGCGGTTCGTACCGGTGTCTCACCACGGCAATCAGAGTTCCTCTGCGGAGGAGGTTGAGGCGGTGGCGTCCCTGGTCGATGGCCTAACCGACGGCGCTTCACGATGGATCGACCGGGAGGGCCTCGAGCATCCGGTCGGACTTGACGATGTGCTCATCATTGCTCCCTACAATGCCCAGGTCTTCAAGATACAAGAGCGGTTGCCGGGCGCAAACGTGGGCACGGTGGACAAATTTCAGGGGCAGGAAGCTCCGGTCGTGATCTACTCTATGGCGACATCCACGCCAGAGGAGGCGCCCCACGGCATGGAGTTTCTCTACAGCGCAAATCGTCTGAATGTAGCCACATCACGGGCGCGCTCCGTGTGCGTCCTGGTGGGTTCCCCTGAGTTGTTCACCCCGGAGTGCCGCTCCCCTCGGCAGATGCAATTGGCCAATGCGTTCTGCCGCTACCGGGAATCGGCGGTTACGGTGGATTTATCCGTTACGACACCGTCCAATCCCGCGCCTCCGGTAACCTGTTGAACGACCCGGCCCATTGTTGAGGTGAAGGGGCGCGGTGCTGACCGAGCGGCACGACGAGTGGGCCGAAGTCCGCCGGTACCTCACGCTCGCCAATGACCTCGACGCCGAAGCCTTGCAAGCAGACAACGTCTTGGACGCAACAGCCTGAACAACATCAACAAGGATGACGCCTTTCACACCCAGCTGGTGGTATGTAACCCGGGCCCGTGCGCTGGCGAAAAGCACGAGGCGACGTAGCGGCTGTTTATCGAGCCAAGATTGTAGGCAACCGGGGTTGCCTGCATCGTGTGCCGGCGCGAGCGCTATCGCATCTGCAATAACTGGCATGTGCTGCTTGACGGATTACGTCAGGCGTATCTACACTGAGTTTGCATGATACAAGGTTACCGGGACCGCCGGACCGAGGCATTCGCCGGCGGCGAGTTTGTCCCAGCGTTTCAGAGCTTCGAACAACAGGCGGCGCGCCGTCTTTCTATACTGAATGCAGCCCGGTCTTTGGACACGCTGAGAGCACTGCGTAGCAAGCGGTTGGAAACGCTGAGAGGAGACCGGTCTGGACAGTACTCGATAAGGGTCAACCGGCAATGGCGGATCTGCTTCAGTTGGCCGGAAGGGCAAGATGGGCCATCCGACGTTGAGATCGTGGACTATCACTGATGGGAGTTGGCGACCATGTTGAAACGAGCGGTGCACCCTGGTGTGATCCTGAAGGATGAACTGGAGGAGAGAGGCGTGTCGCCGGCGAGTTTCGCCCGGCAGATTGACGTGCCCGCCAATCGCATCAGCCAGATCATGGCCGGCAAGCGTGCGGTGACGGGCGACAGCGCACTGAGGTTCGGCCACTGGTTCGGCATGGACCCCCAGTTTTGGCTGAACCTGCAAGCGCAGTACGAGCTGGCGCTGGCAGAGCAGTCGGTCGGTGCGAAAGTGCGCGCCCTCCCCACTGCGGCTGGCGCCGAGTAGAACGCGCACGCGGAGGGATTAGCTCCACATGGCCCGATCGACGCGACAATCACCAGAAGCACGGGTGGTGGAGGTACTGACCGATTGGCAGGACCGTCTACTGCAACTTGACCGACGGAACCGGCTGCTGAACTTCCGGCCGGGGACGACGGCGGTAAAAATAGTCGACTGGTCACCGGACAAGATTTTCACCTCACTGTCGGGGAGCGCCACCGGTTTGCGCTTCGATTATGCGGAACCGCCGGTCAGCCGCAGCCGGGGTCTAACGGAAGTGTACGGCATCGACGAGGCTGAAGACGAGGACCCGCCGCTATTTGTTCCTGGTGATCTGAGCTCTGATGGCACCCCCGTCGAGCTGCAACGGCGTTTGCGTAATATGATGCGCCGGACCAATGAGTTCCGCGAAGAGCAGGGCCTGTCGGTACTCTATCTGGCCTTGGGGTTGCTGGAATGGGTGGATACGGATGGGCGGGTACTGGCGTCGCCGCTGTTGCTCCTGCCGTGTGAACTGGAGCGGGCTTCTCCGCGGAGCCCATTCAGGTTGCGTTGTGCCGACGACGACTTGGTCGCCAATGCAACTCTGGCCGCCAAGCTGAGAAACGACTTTGGGATCGAGTTGCCGGAACTGGACCTTGATACCGCCACTCCGTGCGAATGTTTGGATGCATACCGAGATGCGTTCAAGAAGCGACGCGATTGGACGGTGAGCAACGATCTGTATCTTTCGATCTTCGCGTATTCGAAACTGGCCATGTGGCGTGACCTAGAGGAGTTGAAAGAGGACCCAACGAGGCATGGGATGGTGTCCATGCTGGCGGGGATGGAACTCCCGGAGTTTACACGGAACAAAGATACCCTTCCTAAGTTGCCCACCGAAAAGGAGATGGAGGGCGCCGGGCTCGACGATTTGCTCGGGTTGAGGGAACAGTTCGCCGTCCTGCCGGCGGATTACAGCCAGATGCTGGCGGTCAAAGCGGCGATGGATGGCCACGACCTGGTCATCTACGGTCCGCCCGGCACCGGCAAGAGTCAAACGATCGCCAACATCGTGGCGACGGGCCTTGCGCGTGGCAAGTCGATCCTGTTTGTCAGCGAAAAGAATGCTGCGTTGGACGTGGTCAAGGACCGCTTGGAAGAGAGCAACCTGGGCGTGTTCTGCCTGGACCTGCACGGCGAGCGGGGAGGCAAGGCGAATTTCTACCGGCAACTCAAACAGGCGGTTGATGATCCGCGAGAGGTGCGGCGAGCGGGTTTCGCCTATGATGAATTGGAGCAGACCCGGGACAAGCTGAATGATTATGTGCGGACTCTGCACGCGATCAGACAGCCCCTTGGCATGAGCGCGTTCGATGTTCAGGGCAGATTGTCTTCGGTCAGGGAGTCCCCTCACGTTCCCTTCCCGATCGATAATCTGGAGAACTTCGACCGCCAGCGGCTGACGGCCGTGCTGGAGGCGGCCAAACGCATCAGCACCAGGGGAAGGGAATTCAGAGAGCACGGCACCAGCATGTGGTGCATATTGAAGACATCCAGCCCGACGTTTGAGCTCGCCGACCGGGTGAGGGCCGATATGCGCGCCCTCGTCGACGCATTCGAGAACGTGCATCGGGACGCTGCGCAGGTGGCGACAAGGCTCGGGTTGATCGAACCTCAGACGCTCGGGGAGGTTGATCGGCAGATGCGGATCACTGGACATCTGGTCACCGGACCGGGCGTTCCGGCCGAATGGTTGAAGAGCGGTGTTACGGAACGACTGGAAGGGGCGGTCGATAGGGAGCAGAAGGCCCAGTCCGAGCGGCGCGAGCTGCTGGCTGAGGTCGCCCCATACTTTGGTGACCCGCCGATGGATATCGATTTTGCGGGTTCATCCGTGGACCTGCAGAAGTTGATGGCCCAACGTCAATATCTGGATCAACTTCTGTCCTCGGACTGGACGCAGCGAATTCTGAACGCCGACCGCTCGGTGTCCGCGTCATTGGAAGAAATCGAAGGCGCGGTATCCAGGCTGATGTCCACCGGGGCGGATGCTGCGGAGTTCATGTCCCTGAGGGAACCCGACAGTTGGGCTGATGTGGAGTGGTTGAAGGGCCGGGCGGGAAGAATGGCAGCGCTGGCGCCAATTCCGGCGAACTGGCTCGCCGGGGCGGAGAGAGAGGCCGCCACTAAGCATATCCTGGCTGCGCAGTCGGTTGTCGGGCGGATCAAAGCTGCCGAGCAGAAAGCCTTCTCCAGGTTTGACCGCGCTGTAGTTGACGCCATTGACCCGGAGATGGCGAGGCGCTTTCGCACGGATCACCAATCATGGTGGAAACGGATGCTTCCCGGGAGGTACCGGAGCGACAGCAGGATGATCAGAGCCCACAGGCGGGTCTCTGGGAGCATGACCTTCCGGCAGGAATTGGATGTGGTCAACGAGATCATGGAGTTGAAGGGACTGCGGGATCAGTGGGCCGAGCAGAGTCCGCAGCTGTCCGATGTAATGGGTGATCGATACAGAGCCCAGGAAAGCAATTGGGATGCGGTCCTTGCGGAGGTCTCCGAGGTCGATGAGTTCTTCAGTACCGAAACGGCCGATCCGGCTGTGATCCATCGGACCGGCAGCATATTGGCCGACGGGCAACTGGCCGACCGGATGGCGACTTCGGCCGCTTCCCTGCAAAGAGTCGTCGAAGATGCTGCCGCTTCCTGTTCGATCCGTCTCGGTGCGACGATGCAACAGGATGTTTTCGGCGGAGATATGAAGCTGGCTACTCTGCGAGAGCTGGCCAGTCAGGCACGTCAGATTGCATCCGGCATCGAGGACGTAGCATCCGCCGTGTTGGGGCAAAGCGCTCGGAGGCCGGAAGGTGTGGAGATTTTGCCGAATCTCTTGAGCAAAGCCGTCCGCCTTCGCGCCGTGGAAGCGGAATGCGCGTCCAGGGAACCAACGGTTCGGAGAGGCTTCGGAGAACGTTACGCCGGTTTCGACACCGACTGGGACACGGTCAGAGCGGACGTGGATTGGGTGGCCGAGCTGGTGGCAACCGCATCATCTGTTGACTTCTCCGCCACCTTCGCAAGCCATGTGGAAGAGCCGGAAGACTCGGCGGTATATAGGCAATTGGCGGAACCGGTCGGCAGGGCGTTGGAAACGGCCAGCGGGAGGCTGGAGGAACTGCACGATAGCTATGCCCTGGCGTACGGTCCATTCACGTCATGGGCGGATGCCGATTTTACTGACATCCTGGCGTGGGCTCGGAGGCTGGATACCGAGGCGGATTGGGCCGGCGATTGGTTGACGTACAGTGCGGCGGCATCTGACGTGGACCGACATCTGGGGCCCGTCGCCATGGACGAAATCCGGAAGGCGACCGAAGACTGCTCCGAAGTTCCGGCGATAGTCGAGCGCCGGATCTGGACCGCCTGGTTGGATTGGCTGTACATGAGCACGCCTCAGCTGGCGTACTTTGACGCCCATGAGCAGGTCGACCTGGTTGACCGGTTCATGGCTCTGGACCGCCAGATGGTGGAAACGGCCGAAAATGAGATCCGCAGGAAGGTCTTCCATTCCTATCCCGATACGACCGTCAGTATTTCCGGCTCCAATGACCTTGCAATCTTGCGCCGCGAACTGTCGAAACAGCGACGGCAGTTGTCGGTTCGGAGGACGTTGGATACCATTCCCCGCCTAGTTCAGGCGCTGAAACCCTGCTTCCTGGTCAGTCCCCTGGCGGTCAGCCAGTACCTGCCGCTGGAGCTGGATTTTGACATCGTCGTCTTCGACGAGGCCTCGCAGGTCTTCCCCGAAGACGCCATTCCAGCGATACGCCGGGGAAAGCAGGTCATCTTTGCCGGTGATCAGAAGCAGTTGCCGCCCAGCAGTTTCTTCCGTGCGCATTCGCCGGACGACGACAATTACAACGACGACGATGATGAACCGGACGATGGGCTCGCCGGTTACGAGAGCATACTCGACGTGGCCGTGGGACTGGTCGGTGCTGCATTCACGGAAACACACCTCAACGTCCACTACCGCAGCAGGGACGAATCCCTGATCCGGTTCTCCAACCACTATTTCTACGAGGATCGCCTGCTGACCTTCCCTTCACCCATGAGCCCAAACGGTGGTTCCTGGGACGGGATGCACGATATCTACCTGTCGGACGGCAGATATGATGCCGGTGCGACCCGCACCAACCGGGAAGAGTCGGAGCGCGTCGTCGACCTTGTGTTTGAACACATGAGGACACGACCGGTAGAGGAGAGCCTGGGCGTGGTGGCGTTATCCCGGGCTCAGGCCGACTACATTGACCAGTTGATCGAGTATCGCAGGCTGGAACAGCGGGACGTCGACCATTGGTTTGCCGATGGCGTCAAAGAACCCTTCTTCGTCAAGAACTTGGAGAACGTCCAGGGCGATGAACGGGACCGCATAATCATCAGCGTAGGATACGGTCCGACCGCGGGGTCCGGAGCCACGCCAAACAGGTTTGGGCCGCTGAACGTAACCGGTGGTGAACGGCGCCTGAACGTGCTGGTCACGCGAGCCAAGCGCCGCATAGACCTGGTCCACTCGCTGCGGGCATCGGAGATTACATCTGAGCGGGACGGGGCGCGGCTGTTGAAGCGTTATCTCGAATATGCTGAGGCGCCGCACCGTGCGCTGGAAGGACAGGCTACGGTTGATCCGAACGCGGTCTCTGAATCGCCCTTTGAGGAATCTGTGGCCCAAGCTCTGCTGGCCAAGGGGTACAAGATGGCCCGGCAGGTGGGTGTTGCCGGCTATCGTATCGACCTCGCCATAGAGGCCGAAGATTCGGGAGGATATGATCTCGGGATTGAGTGCGACGGGTGGCGGTATCACAGCACTCCGGCCGCGCGGGATCGCGACTGGCAGCGTCAGCAGGTTCTGGAGGGCCTGGGATGGCGGATCCATAGAGTATGGTCCACGGCATGGACCAAAAATCCTGGCGCCGAGATGGAACGGATGGAGGGAGCCCTGCGCGCTGCCAGATCCGAGACATCGAAACGTCCCCGCGCCGCCGCACGCCGGAAACCGAGTACCAGGGCGCCGGAATTGGAGAAGGTAGAGCCCGCGAAGGCGCGGGTCGAACTCGCCGAGTATCAAGTGGCAAAGCTGCCGTCAAGGATTCTCGCTTATGGTTTCTCGGACGAGACAAACTATGGCCTGGCAGAACGCATCATCGGAGTGGTACAGGTGGAAGGACCAGTTCATCGTGAAGTGGTGATGAACCGCCTGCGGGAATGCTATTACCCTGCCAGGCTAACCAGTAGCGTCAAACGCAGGATCTCCGTTCTGATAGATGATGAAGTCCAGTGCGGGAAGATCCAGGAATCCAGAGACTTCCTGTGGGTAAACCCCGAACAACTGGCTCAGGGGCCCCGCACCTTGGGTGATCGAACCATCGAGCAGATACCACCTACGGAACTCGGACCGGTCGTGATTGACGCTGCTAGAGCACTGTTCGGCAGTCCACGGGGTGAACTGGCTAAAGAGGTGGCGAGAAGATATGGCTTCACCCGGACCGGGCCCAAAATTGCGGCTGCGATTGATGCCTCGGTGCAACAGCTGGTCGATTCGGGGCAGCTCATTGAAGAGTTCGGCAAGATCAGAGTTGCAAACCAGCCGGCCGCTACAGACCAAGAGTGATCATTGATGAAGCGGACGTACGCTCAGAGCCTGCAATGATTAGGGTGATATGGCAAACCGCAAACTGATCCACGCCGTCGAGGCGTACTTCACCGACCTGCGCCTGGTACGCAGTTCCGGCGGCGCCACCGACGAGCGATCCCTCTACGTGCCGCTGGCCAACCTGCTGAACGCCGTTGGCGGTACGCTGCGGCCCAAGGTCTTCTGCGTGCAGGAGCTGGCCGACCAGGGCGCCGGTCATCCCGACTTCGGCTTGTACTCGACCCGGCAGGTCCAGAAGGGAAGGCCGAAGACTGGACAGAAACCGGAACGTGGTGTGGTAGAGGTCAAGCCGGTGGGTGATGACGTGTGGCTCACCGCCGCCGGCGACCAGGTGAGCCGCTACTGGGATAGCTACCGGCGGGTGCTGGTGACCAACGCCAGGGACTTTGTGCTGGTGGGCGAGGATGCCGCCGGCCAGCCGGTGCGGCTGGAGACTTTCCGTATAGCGGGTTCCGAGGCGGAGTTCAACGCGAAATTGGAGAGACCGCGAGCCCTTGCCAGCGAGGTTGGCGCAGGATTGGGCGAGTACCTGGGCCGGGTGCTGTCCCATTCCGCTTCATTGACTGAGCCCAAGGATCTGGCTTGGTTGCTGGCGTCCTACGCGAGGGACGGCCTGTCTCGTGTTGAAACTGCTGGCGACACGACGTCTCTCGATGCCGTGCGCTCCGCCTTGGAGGAATCCCTGGGAGTGCGTTTCGAGGGCGATAGGGGCGCTGACTTTTTCCGGTCCACTTTGGTTCAGACCCTCTTCTACGGGATTTTCTCCGCGTGGGTGCTCTGGGCGCGGCAGGAGTCGCTGCCGAACAGCTCATTCGACTGGCGCACCGCGGTCTGGCACCTGAGAGCGCCCTTGTTGCGGGCACTTTTCCAGCAGCTATCAGACCCGGGCCGGTTGCAGCCACTGGGATTGGTAGAGGTATTGGACTGGACTGCGGCCGCGTTGAACCGCGTGGATCGGGAGGCTTTCTTCGCCAGGTTCGACGAAGGCGAAGCCGTGCCCTACTTCTACGAGCCCTTCCTCCAGGCCTTCGATCCCGACCTCCGCAAACAGCTGGGCGTCTGGTACACCCCCACCGAGGTGGTGCGTTACATGGTGGCCCGCGTGGACCGGGCTTTGAAGGATGACCTGGGCATCGCCGATGGGCTGGCCGCCGAGAACGTGTACGTGCTGGACCCCTGCTGCGGGACCGGCGCGTACCTGGCCGAGGTGTTGCGACGCATCTCCTCGAACTTGGAGGGTAGCGGACTGGGCGCGTTGGTCGGCGCGCGGGTGAAGCAGGCTGCCACCCAGCGGGTGTTCGGCTTCGAGATCATGCCCGCGCCCTATGTGGTTGCCCATCTGCAGGTGGGGCTCACCATGCAGGAACTGGATGCTCCCCTCTCCGATGACGGCAACGAGCGGGCCGGCGTCTTCCTGACCAACGCGCTGACCGGCTGGGAGCCCACGGTGCAGAAACCCCTGCCCTTCCCGGAGCTGGAGGAAGAGCGCGACCGTGCCGAGCGCGTCAAGCAGGACACGCCGGTGCTGGTGATCCTGGGCAACCCGCCCTACAACGGTTTCGCCGGCATGGCAGTGGACGAGGAGCGGGAACTGTCTGAAGCCTACCGCACCACGAAGCAGGTGCGCCGCCCCGAAGGGCAGGGGCTGAACGACCTGTACGTGCGGTTCTTCCGCATGGCGGAGCGGCGCATCGCCGAGAAGACCGGCCAGGGCGTGGTCTGCTTCATCTCCAACTACTCGTGGCTGGACGGCCTGTCATTCACCGGGATGCGCGAGCGATATCTGGATGCCTTCGACGTCGTCCGCGTTGACTGTCTCAACGGGGACAAGTACAAGACCGGCAAGACGACGCCGGAAGGGGCGCCCGACCCCAGCATCTTCTCCACTCCGGAAGATCCCGTGGGCATCCAGATTGGCACGGCGATTGCCACGCTGGTGCGCAAGCCAGGCCATGAGCCAGCGCAACAGGTGGACTTCCGCCACCTGTGGGGCCAGTCCAAGCACGGCGAGCTGGTAGAAACGGCGGAAAGTGAGCCGGATAGTCTGTACGGCGGTGTCGAGCCGTTGTTGTCGCTGGGATTGCCTTTCGCCGAACTCGCGGTGAGCGACGGCTGGCAGGATTGGCCGGCGCTGCCCGATCTGTTCCCGACCTCGTTCCCGGGCGTGAAAACCAGCCGGGACGGTTTCCTGGTTGACGTTGACCTTGACCGGCTGAAGCAACGGGTGGCCGATTACTTCGACGCGGACCTGGGCCACGAGGAGATCGCCCGTCGCTATCCCGGCGTGATGAGGTCCACCGCGCGGTTCGATGCCCGAGGCGTGCGTGACGCACTGCTCAAACGCGGCGGGCCGACCGAGGATGGTTTCGTTCGCTACGCCTACCGCCCATTCGACACCCGCTGGCTATATTGGGAAGGAGAAGGTGCGCTGTTGGATCGACCTCGCGCCGAATACAAGCCGCACGTTTTCGTGGGGAACCTGTGGCTCTCCGCAGTTCCTCGCTTGCGCAGGGACGCCGCCGAGTCCCAGACTGCGTTCACGACGGACATAGCTTCGCTTCACCTGAATGAGTGGAGCGCCAGCATGTTTCCGGCATGGCTGTGTGATGAGGGTTTTGCCACCAATCAAGCCGCTACACAACACCGTCCCAACCTGTCGTTATCAGCGCGTCAGTATTTGGATCGCTTGGGGCTGAGCGTCGAGGACCTGTTCCACCACGTGGTCGCTATGCTGCACGACCCGGCCTATCGTGTCGCCAATGCTGGGGCATTGCGGATGGAGTGGCCGCGCATCCCGCTGCCGGGCTGGCCCGATGGCAACGCCGGGGGCGCGGCAGAAACGCTGGCCGCGTCGGCCGCCCGGGGGCGGGAGCTGGCGGCGCTGCTGGACTCCGACACGGCCGTCACCGGCGTGACCACGGGGACGTTGCGGCCGGAACTGGCCGCGATCGCCGTGCCCGTCACCACGGGCGGCGGCAACATGGTCGGCGAGGACTTCGCCGTGACCGCCGGCTGGGGCCATTTCGGGACGGGCGAGGCTATCATGCCTGGCCAGGGTCGGGTCGTTGAGCGCGATTACACCACCGCCGAACGAGCCGCGCTGGGCGACGCCGTGCCGATGATGGGCGAGACCACCTTCGACGTGTACTTGAACGAGCGAGCCTACTGGCGGAACGTGCCGGCGTCCGTGTGGAACTACCAGTTGGGCGGGTACCAGGTGCTCAAGAAGTGGCTGTCCTACCGGGAAAGCAAGGTGTTAGGCCGACCACTGATCCCGGAAGAGGTACAGCACTTCACCGACACAGCACGCAGGATCGGAGCGATGCTGCAGTTGATAGATTCCCAATAAATTACCCGTGGTCACGAAATCACTGCTTATTCTGAGGTTTGTCTCGCTACGGCGGCGTAGACAGTGAAGGACCGCAATTCGGGATGCCCATTGGTTGTTCAGCTCGTCCGAACGTCCCAAGCGGAGTCGGCGATGCGGGCAAAAATTGTGGTCACGGAAAGATCAGCCAAAGCAACAGGATCTGGCTGGACGGGCGCGAGTTGGATCTTATCCTGTAGGGCGATCCGTCGTTGCATCTCATTGAGAAGACGTTCGTCAAGCCCCACAGCATCTGACAAAAGCGACAAAAGCAGCACAGCCCGAGAGTCTGGTGTCTCTGGATCCATTATGAATTCCCTGACTATGTTGGTTGCCTCTGGGTCGTGTCGGAGGCGCCGTGAGACACACCGGGTGAAAACGCTGTACCAGTGCCACCCGAGCGTTTGCTCTAGCTGGCTCAAGTGCCTCTCCATTAGCTGAACGAAGTCAGGGGCGCTAGCGTTTCCGTATGCGACGGCCAGGTAAGTTGGAAAATTAAGGTGGGTGCCTTGAGATGGATGGTCGCCGAGTTCCAAGGCGGAGTATTCGCGCCATACTTCTGCAACTGCAGGGTCATCGGGAAAAAGGATCGCTAGCGATTCTAGCTGTGAATTTTCATCGTCATTGACCGAGATTTTCACGGTCATTGACCACCTTGGGAGCGCGGTGATTTAGCTAATATCAGGTTGTAGTTGGCCGGTCAATCACCCCCTTCGTTGCTGAGCAGGGCGCGGTGTGGGGACAGCCGTTCCCGGTAGCTGGTGCCCTCGATGACGATCTGGTAGCTGGCGTTGGCCAGCCGGTCCAGGGCGCTGTTGCCCAGAATGGGATCGTCGAAGAGGCTGAGCCATTCTTCGACGGCTCGGTTGCTGGTGATGACGAAGCTGGAGGACCGGTGTCGGTTGAGGATGAGTTCGTAAAGATCGGCGGACTGCTGGGCGGTAAGGCGGTGGAGCCCCAGGTCATCGAGGATGAGCAGGTCGGGGGTGAGGAAGGATCGGAAGGCGCGGTCGACGGAGTTGTCGACCCGAGCCTGCGCCATGGCCCTGAAAAAGCCGTCAGCGTGGCTGAAGCGGACGGTGTGTCCGGCGCGGACTGCCGAGTAGCCCAGGGCCTGGGCCAGGAAGCTCTTGCCGACACCAGCAGGTCCCACCAGCAGCACGTGCTCGTGCTTGTCCAGAAACTCCAGGGAGAAGACGGCGTCCAGCAGTCGGCGATCCAGAGTAATTGACGCCGACCAGTCGAAGTCCTCCAGCCGGCAGGTCTCCTCGAAACCGGCGCTATTGAGCCGCACTTCGATGCGGCGTTGGGCGCGGCGGCTGACCTCGTCGCTGAGAATGATCTCCAGGAAGGAGGCGTAGTCCAGCTGTTCACGACGGGCCAAGGCGATGCGTTCGGGTAGAGTGGCGGCCATGGCGCCCAGCTTGAGGTTCTTGAGCAGAGGGGTGAGTTCGGTTACGCGGGTCATGGGTATAATCTCCTCAGGCCGACTTCCGGCGGTACGGATCGCTTTGGGCGAAGACGGATCCGGGCCGAGCGAAGCGGCCGGTGGGCAGGGGCAGCGGCAGTTGGGGCGTGGTTTCCTCTTCCAAAGCCTGGACCAGGATGTTCTCCACGCGATAGACGTCGATGAGGTCGACGTCCAGGGCCCGCCGACAGGCGGCGTCCAGGCGCTGGGCGGTGTAACGGTCGCCCAGGCGCAGCAGCTTATGTCCCTGCCTGATCTTGGACCAGGGGTGGTCGCCTGCGAAGAGGCGCTCGGCGAATTCGCCCACCGCCGGTCCCAGGTTGGCAGCCTCGCGCTTGAGCCCGTCCGGAGCCCTGGTGGTGTAGGGGGCGACCTTGGGGGGATAGTCGGCGACGTCGGTGGAGCGGCCGCCTTTGGGCTGGCGCTCGTGGGTCTTGATGAGCTGGCCGCGGTGGTAGATGCGCACCAGCTTGCTGTCCACCCTGACCTCCACCTTCAGGCCGGGCCGGCAGAGGTGGGAGGGCACCGAGTAGAGTGCATCCAGGCACTTGATGTGATGGTCCTGATGGACGGTGTTGGTGCGCCAGTTGGCGATCTCGTAGGGTACGGCGTCCCAGGGGATCAGGGTGTGTCGCTCCTCATCCTGGAAGACCACCAGCGGTTTCTTGTGCGTGGTGCCGTGGATGCGCATGCCGGCCACCTCCAGGCACCATCTGGGCGCGGCGGCGCGCACGTGGGTGAAATCGTTGAAATCGGTGCCCTTGAAGAAGCGTTCCCTGGCGTAGGGCACCTTGCGTTCCACCTTGGGCTTGTCCTGGGGATGACCCTTGCGGGCCGGGTCGGGGATGAAGCCCCGGTGCTGGGCGTACTCCAGGAAGCCCCTGGTGAGAATGGGATTGAGCGGATCCGTGCCCACCACGGCAGCGGGGAAATTGTCGATGACCAGGTACTTGGGCATCCCGCCGAAAAACGCCCACGCCGCTTCCAGTCCGGCGATGACGTCCGGAAGCTTCTGCTGCATCATGGGCCAGACGAAGCAGTGGCGGGAGTGGCACATCACGATGACCATGGCCCACACCGCCTTGCGCTTGCCGGTGGCTGGGTCGGTGATCATGCCCAGCCGGCCGAAGTCGGCCTCGGCCACTTCTCCTGGTGGCGTGTCCGCCATCCGCACCGTGGTCTTGCTGCGACGCCGCCAGTTGCGGTTGATGATGAAACGGCGCAGCGACGGGTACGATACCTGGCATCCCCGCATGCCCAGCAGCTCGTGGATGCGGGTCATCTGCAGCCGGTCTTTGGTGATCCACTGGTAGATCTGGTCAGACCACGGCTCCAACTGGTCCTGCCGTGGCGTGGCTGCCTGCCGCGGTCCCGACAGACTGATCGTCGCCAGCCGGACCAACTGCTCCTCGCTGGGCGGCGGTCCTTCCTGGGCGATGCCCTCAGCCTGCGCCGCCGCCAAGTACTTCCGTACCGTGTTGCGGGACAGCCCGGTCCCAAAGGCAATCCGCCCTGGGACATCCCCCGCCTGCCAGCGGCGGATTATCTCTTTTATCTCCATCCTGGAAACCTCCCGGTAGGCCATCGCTGCACCTCAACATCGAAGTGCGGCAATGGTCGCCGATCTGGCTCCCAAGGTGGTCAAAGACCATGAAAATCCCGGTCAAAGACCGTGAACATTTCGCGATTTAGATGATCAAAGTTGGTGAAAATTGACATTCTAGCGCATGCCCTTCAAGTGCATCTGGTGCCGGGTCACGAGCCTTTTATAGGCATGCGTGAAGGTCTTCCTTAGGGACCCCTCGCCTCTCGCATTCCATGGCTAGTACCTGACAGGGGTATGTAAAGGGCCGAAATCAGGCGAGGGGTTAGCTTGGGAAGGCGCAGTGGCATCCGGCATCTTGGTGGTGACACTACCAAAGGCCGGAGACCCTCAATGCGCCTTCCCAGAGAATGCTATCAGATGCAAAAGACCATTGAAGCGCATCTACCGCACCTCTCCCAGCCACAATTGACTGGCCTGGTGTTGTGGGTTTGCGGGACCATCCTGGCGGGCAGCGCCTGCCAGAACGCCGTGGCCGCGGCCCTCTCGCCCTGGGGCAACTGGAACGGACGACGGCAGTACCTGCGGGAATGGCTCTACGACGGCAGCGATCGGGCCCGTCCCTGTGGGACGGAACTGGACGTGAGCCTCTGTTTCGCGCCATTGCTGAAATGGGTGTTGGCCTGGTGGCGTAGCGACCGTTTGGCCTTGGCGGTTGACCCGACGCTGAAGGGGGACGACACTGCCGCCATCGTCATCAGCGTGCTCTCCCGAGAATGGGCCATTCCCGTGGCCCCGTATCCAGTACGGGGCAGGCTCTGGTGGATTATGCGGGCCAAGCGGCCCGGGGGTTGGATGGACCCCATCGTAGAGTTGCTGCAAGCCCTGGCGCCGGCGATGCCCAGGGAACTGACCGTAATCGTGCTGTGCGACCGCGGCCTGACCAGTCCCAAATTGTGGCGCCAGATCCAGGCACAGGGCTGGCATCCTTACGTCAGGTACCCGAAAAACATCACCTTCTGCGCCGAGGGAGGCCGACGGCTCCCCGCCCAATCCTTCGTTTCCCATCCCGATGCCGCGTGGATCGGCCGGGGAACCGCCTTCAAGAGCCTGCCCCGTACCGGATACGGGGGCAGAGCCAAACGCCGCTGCACCCTGCTGGTGGTCTGGTACGGGGATCAGCGGGAACCCTGGGTCATACTGACCAGCCACCCGCCGGAGGAGGTTGGGGTGAGCTGGTATGCCCTGCGCTTCTGGATCGAACTGGGCTTCAAGGCCATCAAGAGCGTGGGCTGGCAATGGCACAAGACCCGGCGCACTGACCCGACGCGCATCTCCCGCCATTGGCTGGTGCTGTCGGTGGCGACGCTGCTGGCCCTGGCCTATGGGACCAGGGTGGAGGACGCCAATGACCGGAAGTTGGCTCCCGGCAATCTCAGAGCCCCGCCCAGGACACCGTCTCCACAACGCTGCCACCCGTGGCGACGGCCAGTGAGAACCGTCAGCGTAGTCCGGTACGGCGTCGACTGGCTGCGGCGGTTGCTGCACCAGGGCCGACTGTGGCGTCGCGTTTGGCTGCTGCCGGAACCCTGGCCAGAACCCAAGCCCCAGATGCACATCATCCGCCACTCCCCTCCATGACAAACCTTTTCATACCCTTGTTAAACTGAAGTCAGGGTGGAATCTACATTGGTGGGGCCGTAAGGATCGGGTTCAACGGGGGGAGTGAGTTCTGCGGCGCGCGCCTGAAGGATGGTGCGACATCGTCGCTTGACTTCTTGCCGGCGGTGGTCCAGATGGGTGAAAAAGTCGCCGACCCTTTCTCGTACTGCGGCACGAGTTCCCAAGCACACATTGGCGGTTGCCTCTTGACGTACCCAGCCCCAGATGGGTTCGTCAGCGTTGAAGTCCGGACTATAACCGGGCAGGTTCACCAGGCGCAGGTGCAAGTCTGGTGTAGTCAGATTAGTGCGTAGGGCGTCGCCCCGATGAGCTGGCGAGTTGTCCCAGATCACGGCCAACGGTTCGGCGTGTCGCATCCGCAGTTTTCGCAGAAAGGTGGCTGATGTCTCGGAGTTGCTGTTGCCTTCCAGTTCCATCACCTCCACCTCTCCGGGCTCCAGTCACACCGCCGAGTAGTGGCTGACCCCGTATCAAGTACGGGGTGACGTTCCTTCTCCCCCGTCGCGGGCTGGTGGAGCCCACCAAGGCTGGCTCTCCCTTCAACACCCACTTGCCCCGCAGCTCTGCGTCCGCCTGAAAGTGGGCCTCGTCAGCGAAGAATATCTTGGCGCCAGTCCGTCGGGCCGCTGCCGTCAAAGCCACATACTCCGCCACAAAGGTTTCCCGCCGCGCTGGGTCTGCCTTGAGCAACCGCTTCTTGGGACGCTTCAGCACAAACCCCAGCCGGTGCAAGTAGTTCAGACAACTACTCCGGCTCAGCGCTAGACCGAAGCGGT
This sequence comes from Dehalococcoidia bacterium, assembly GCA_965203985.1. Taxonomy (GTDB): domain Bacteria; phylum Chloroflexota; class Dehalococcoidia; order Lucifugimonadales; family UBA3495; genus Bin87. The sequence goes on along the minus strand of CBDBDS010000002.1, from coordinate 795,190 downwards.
CCTCCACAAACCGGCGCACCGCCTTCCAGTTCCAGTTGGATAGTTCGATGCCCGCCTGGCTGGGTGCTTCCTGCACCGCCGTCTTCAACTCGGCTTGCTGCTCCCCGGTCAGCGCGGGGGGAACCTCTCGACTGCTCAAATGACAGCGCCCTGGGACCACCCTCCGCAAACATCGCAGCCCATTGGCCTATGGTGTGGGCATCCCGATCCAACGCCCGACCTACCGCCGCCGCCGTCCAACCCTAGACCAGCAGCCACATCGCGTGCCATCTCTCCCGTTCCCGTGGCGTCGACGCCCGATACATCCGCCGTCGTACCTCAGCCTCATCCATTTGCCACCGCTCCAACAGTGGCCCCATCTCCGTCTTCCCCAACTACAACTCCCGCTCCGATTTCGCTCGCCGAACAACTCCTCCACCACCAATTCTACCCAAACCCAATGCGGGTTTCACCCTGGCTTTGGTTTAGGGTCCTGGACCGGAGGCGGTAGCCAGGGCGTCGTCTAACCGATGGCGGCGGCGACGTTGCAGGCGGTGTACAGCAGCGCGATCGCGACGATGACGGCCAACGTCCTCATGATGCCGCTATGGTGTGGGACTGGACCGCCCGCTGTCCCGCGTTTCGCGTACTGCTTTCGGCCAAAGGCACCGGGGGTGCGCTCGCCCAGGACGGATCCGGCCGAAAACGGCCGATTTCGAGGTGGTTGGCCACCACCGCCGTGCAGAATCCGGCGATATGAGCCCCTGCAAGGGCGGAGGCCGGGGGAATCCGCCTCCGAGCCCGAAAATCGCGCCTGGGTTATGCCAGCCCCCCCCGGATGCCAGTATCTCGCCCGGACGGCGCGACTGCCGGCACTTACTGGCGCGGCTGGTTCAAGGTGTTGGTAGGCATTGGCTACGTATCCCCACGGGGTTCGTTGCGGAAGCCAGCAGGGGGACCTATACTTGCGCGGCGAGTATGGATTCGCCAGGTCCGTAACGGTTGAGAGAATATGAGGGTCGAAGTTGAGCTGAGCCCCGTCATAGCCACCGGCGAGACGGTGGAACTGGCCAAGCTGGTGGATGAAGCCGGAGCGGACCGGCTGGGGATATCGGACGTGGCGACACTGGCGACCCGGAAGATCGATGATAGGAGAGTGTCACCGTGACCCAGGTGCGCGTGGAGATTGAGGGCGGCGCTGACGAGGTGGTCCGGGTCCTGTGGCATCTTGGGAGCGCGGGACGAAACGCACCTGCGGTAGGCGCCGGCGGGTCAATGGAGACGCCGGCGGGCAGCGGTGATGGTGCGACGCCGGCCACCGGAACCCAGGGCGCGGCGGGATCCCATGAACCGGGTCTCGGACAATGGACGGAGGCCCTGGCGGGCGAATTCCTGGCTGGCCTGGAACCGGCGGCCAGGTGGATGGCGCGGTACGTGTGGCGGGCCGGTGAGGTTGGCATCCACCGGAGCGCTCTGTGCCAGCGTGTGGAGCTGACGCCAGCGGAGTTGCGCTCACTGCTGATGCGAATGGGACATGCGCTGCGGAGGTTCCAGCGGGAACGTGGACTGAAGCTGCCCCGGCCGGTGGCAGCCAACAGCCCGTTGCAGAGCTACTTCGTCGATGCCAACTTCGCCGCGGCGACGACGTCCGAAGTGTTCGACGGTTTGGTCGCCCCTGACGGGTTCCCGCCAATGGGCGTTCGAGGCGGATGACGGCGCATCGTTTGTGGACCGTGCCTGCTACTGCGAATAGGATTGGACGAGAGCGGCGGAAACGGAGTGAGAGGGGAAGGCGTTCGGGCCGAGGAAGGCCGCCGTGATCCTGGTGAACGAAAGCGCCCTGCCCGCCGGTTCACGTATTAGGCGTTATGCGAACCAAATGGGGTATCATTGATGTCACCCATATCGTCGCCTCAAGGCAGATTATACCGATTTTGTTATCAAAAACTGGCGGCAAAAATCGGTGTCAGTTGGCCACCCATCAACGGTTCGAGAGTGAAGGTCAACAAGAATGGCACCCCAACAAAGCAGCCTAATATCAGCCCCAGAAACGGCAACGGTTATCCGCAGAGTCCTTAGTAAGGCGATCCCCGGCGAACGTTTCAGCGTCGGGCCCCAGTACCATGCAAGCGGTGGGTCCATCCACGTTACGTGGACCACGGACCCTCAAAGTCAGCCGTGAGGCGTATTGTCGAAAATCACGAGGGTGCCAAGTTTTACCCGATGATCGACCTGACGCATCGGGTGGAACACCCGCTCCTCCCAGAAATTCGTCACCGGTAGGTGCAGGATGGTTAATATCAAATTTTCGCCACGCATCTACATGGATCTGATGGCGCGCAAGGTCGGGCAAGGTCCTTTGCACGGTGAGGAGATCGCCCGATCCGTGAAAACTTTGGACGCTCTACAGTCAGAGATGTTCAGATACACCGACAATGGGTGTATGATCGCGGTAGGTTTGGGTAATGACGGTTTCGAGTATTGCGGCGGGCCTTGCAACTCACGGAACCACATCATCCAACAGAATGGTGTTCTCGATAGCATTGCCGAGCCTTCCCACAACAACCCGCATGACCTGCGGGTGTACCGATTGGCACCTGATTTGAAATCGGTTCGCGATCATACTGCTTCCCGAGATCCGGAAAGCGGACGCCGACTAGGCGTGTCGACGTATCCCCTATGGAAGGTAACTGAATTCACCCCCACCGACCTTTCAACCGCTGACGCCGCCGTTGGATGGTTCGTCTGCGATCAATGTGACAATGTGGTTTTTGCGCTCATAGATGAATATCCAGACTTCCACACGCGTCGCTTGCCGTTAGCGTTCGATGAGCAATGCGTCAACTGGTCGCTGTACCAATCGGTTGAGGAGAAGCGTCCCTGCCCGGAGCACTGGCTGTTTTTGCTTGCTTATCGCACTTTTTTGTTTCGGCTTAATAGAGTCGCTGGGTTGTTGTCAGCAATTCGTTCCGCTAGGGAAGAGCAACAAGGTCGTCAGGTCGCGATTGCAGTCGAAATCCTCGACTCCCTGCTTCGCCGCGTCGAGTATCAGGTTAATTTATTGCGGAATTACCGGCTCATGTTCGAGTCGAAACGGCTCGGCAAACAAAATTACGCTATGCACCATATCGTTTTGGAAATATCCCCGTCTTTGCCTGTCGCTTCAAGCGATTTCATGCCGGTTCGGGACTTGCGCGGGAAATGGGCATACGTGGCTATCCACATTTACCCCCAAACTCTTCGATCTTTAGCGTTAATTTCGTACTTCATAGATGACCGCCTAACCGTTTCGCGCGCGATGCGAGAACTCGTCCGTGGGATAGAACAGGAAACCTCATCAACAATCGGGCCTTTCCTCGCTCAAGTACTCAGGGAGTGGGACAACGTGTACGTCCATCCCGGCGCTTACAAGAATTTGGAACCAGAACTTCTTCGCGGGATTCAACGTTCTCGATCAGACACCGCGACTAGCTTGGGATTCGGCTCCATGTTCGACCTTATCGAATCCACCCCCGCCGGGGCACGTTACATGGAACAGATTAGGAGAGGACCGCTCTCTTCGATCGATAGTGGAGACGTCGTCGACATGAAAGACTTGAAGAAGCAACGACTTCGGCCTTCGCATTTCAAAAATAGCGGCCCCGGCGAGCCGTCCGGCAACGCCCGGGCCGCTCAGCGGCAGTAAGAGTCCGCACACGCCATCAGACGACGTCGAACTCCTCGCCGCTCAGGGCCTTCAGCAGATCGTCCAGCCGGACCTCCAGCATGGCATCCGAGGCCGACACGACCCGGACGCCCACGTCCTCAAGGACGCGGCGCAGGAGCGCCAAATCGGCCGTACGCCGGCTCAGCCGCCACCACGGGGATCAGCAGGTCGGCCCTTACCTGGGTGATGTCGGGCACATTCACCTCGCCACGCCAGCCGGCCACCGCGGCCACGCCCGCCTGGGCGAAGCGCGCCGCCAGCCGGTTCACGCCGTCGTCATGGGCCAGCTCGTGATGCCGGTACCACGTTTCCAGATAGGCCCCGTGGCGACCGCGGATCACCGTGGGCGACACCCGGCTCAGCGTGGCGGCGCGGCGCATTCCCGATACCGCCAGGTAGTGGCGTTCGTCGAACCGCGCCACCAGCCCGGTGCGGACGAAATCCTCCAGTATCCGGCGGATCCGGGACGGCGAGCCGCCCGCGACGCTCCTCAGGTGGGACGCCCGCATGGCGGGAAACTGGGCGATGGTCATGAACACGCGGTAGGCCAAAGGGCCGTCCAGCGCGGACAGGTCGGGGTTGTCGGCCAGCCAGCGGTCGATGTGCTCGGGTCGGCCCAGGGCGGGATGATCCGACGGGTCCGCCACCAGGTCCCGCGACGGTATCAGCTCCACCATCGCATCAGCTCCACCACGGGTGGCCTCCGTAGCCCAGGCCCGGCGCCCAGATCAGCGTGGGAGTGGAGCCGGTCAGGGTCCGACGGGCCAGTTCCGCCGCCCAGGCGTCGGCGGCCACCACCACCCGCGCCGAGGGACTGACCTGCTGATCGAGGTCCTCGTAGAAGACCCGGTTGGCGATGCGCAGGTAGCGGTCCTCCTCGTGGAGGTAGGCGTCCACGCCCCACAGCCGGTGCTGTTCCTTGCGGCGCAGGATGCGTTCGGTGGCGTAGATGAAGGGCGTCCAGACGTCGGGGCCGTAGCGGGCCACGGCGTGGTGGAAGCCGCCGTGGCGCAGCCGACCCAGCATACGCCGGACGTTTTGCTCTCCGATGCCCAGGATCGGGGCCAAGTTGGAAACGCTGGCCAGGGGCATCAACCCCGCGATGCGGAGCAGACGGGTCTGCTCGTCGATCAGCAGTGAACGCGGCGCCATATTGGGCACCACCCCGGCCGATGCGGCCGCAATATGCCTGTGGAACCCGCTCCGCCTATGCGGCGGCTCGGGTCGGTCCGAGGGACATCCGCTTCCCCGAACCCGGCGGCGGCGGCGCAGCCATGGAGCTGCCGCGGCGCCGACCGGAACCGGAAGCGGGGTCAAAGATCTCCGGGCCACGCCGGGCCGTTTTACCGGCCATTGTTGAAGGGGCGCCGTCACCCATCATTTACGACCTGCGCGCCCTGCCGGATTGAGCGCCCATTGCGACGCCGCTCCCGAACCCGACAGGCGGATGGACCAGGCGCGAGATAGCCACGTCGCTACGCTCCTCGCGATGACAAACTGGGTAGGCGTGAGATGACGCGCTGGCCCTGCCGCCGGTTCCGAAAGGCGCTCCCACAGCCTCGCGATCTCTCCCAAGAGGTCACCGGCCTGGTACCCGGCATCGTCCATGGCGTCGTCTCGACGGCATTGATCGGCTCCGCCGGATCCCCAAATCGGGAGCCGATGGGCAATTTTGGCGCATTCCCGGATAAGTGATAATAGGTCACGTATATTGGATGGATTAATCATGTTTAGATCATATTCGTCTGGTATAACAGACAGAGGTCGGTTTCAGACGGGTTGCAGCAGCCGGACCTCCCGGCGTTGCGCTGAACGTCGTCCACCGTCTCAGGCGGGACATCCCCGGAGGCAGCCGCTTTATGCTGCGAAACCCGCTCTCAGTGCATGATGTGGCGCCTCCGCCATCCCCTGGAGGACATCCGCATGCTGACCAGGAATGTAAGTGCATTGCCCATGGGCGTAAAGCGACGCCAGCGGCCCGGTTTGGTTGCTGTCGTTCCGTTGGGCGTGTTCGTCTGCCTCCTGTTCGTGGCCCTGTGGTCGTGGCCTGATGGCGTTGCTCCGGCTCATGGAAAGAATGACGACCCCGGCGAGACGCGAGGCCAATATCCAGATCCCAAGCCCACTCCGACCTCCAGCGCCGCGCTGTCGGTTTCACCGTTGCCCCTCGGAGACCCAACGGGATTGGTGGCCGTCGCGGGCATCAGTCCGGGCGAAGTGCGTCTGCGATGGATACCGGCAGCGAATGCGACCGGGTATTGGGTATGGGTAGTGAAAAACGGCGAGTCAAGCGGAGAGCAGAGCGAGACATTGCTTTCGCCATCAGCGGTGTTCGCGGCGGATAACGGGCACGAGTACCGTTTCGTAGTGCTGGCCTTCCAAGAAAGCGCAGGCTCCCTGACCGCACTGTCCAATTGGAGCAACTGGGCGACGTTTACTCCTCAGTCCGCAGAAGGATTCACTTCGGTCAGCGCCGGTTGGCGACACAGTTGCGGGATCCGAGTCAGCGGAGGCGCGGCCTGCTGGGCATTGGAAGGTTCGGAACTACCCGTGCCAGCGGGAGTGAATCTCCAATCGGTGAGTGCCGGCATCTTGCATACTTGCGGCGTTGACGCCCTTGGGAATGTGTCGTGCTGGGGCGAGAACGAGGACGGCCAGGCTACACCCCCAGAAGGGATGTTCAAATCGGTTGGCGCCGGTTATGGCTTCACTTGTGGATTGCGTAGCGATGATACGGCGCTGTGCTGGGGGGATGACGGCGACAAGAGAGCCACCCCACCGGCGGGTTCGTTTGCCAAGATCAGCATTGGTTTGTACCACTCCTGCGGGATCCTGGCCGATGGCGCCTTGGCATGCTGGGGAAGAGACTCTCATGGGCAATCTCGAGCGCCGAGAGGTGCATTTCAGTCCGTGAGTACAGGCTTGGCTCATACCTGTGGCGTCACTACAGATGGAGAAATGGTCTGTTGGGGAAACAACTCCTATGGGCAAACGGACGCCCCTGACAAAGACTTTCGGACCGTCAGCGCCGGAAGGTCACATACCTGCGGAATTCAAGTCGACCGCTCGGTGATTTGTTGGGGAAGAAACGATTTCGGCCAATCCAATACGCCTCCGGGGCTCTTTGACTCGATAGACGCCGGTTTGGACCACAACTGCGGGGTGCAAACTGACGGCAAGGTGGAGTGTTGGGGGTATGCCGGGGCTTTGGACACAAATCCCTTGCCTCCTTCGCTGGCCTCGGCGCCGACCGTGCCGCCTCAGGGATTTATATCCTTGAGTGGGGGGCCAGGCTACACCTGCGGCGTACAGGCCGATGGCCGAGCAACCTGCTGGGGTCATAACGGCGGACGCTCTCCGTCGATACGATGGGCGTATGGGTCTCCGGAAGGCGCAGATTCGGGTGGAGGTATTATTGAAGGGGTCGCCGGAGAGCTGGAATCCATCAGCGTCGGCGATGGCTTCGCATGCGGTTTGAAACCTGACGATACCATTGCGTGTGGCGGCAGAAGTTACGACGGTGCAGCCAATCCCCCAAAGGGAACATTCCAATCGGTTACTGCTGGTCGCCGACATGCCTGCGGATTAAAATCGGATGGAACCGTGGTTTGCTGGGGTGAGAACGCTGACGGCCAGGCTACCCCACCGAGCGGCCAGTTCCAGGCAATTGACGCAGGAAATCGTCGCACCTGCGGCGTTCGGGAGGACGGGGGACTGGAATGTTGGGGAGTCAACTATCAAGGGCGGTTCACTCCACCCACCGGGAAATTCAAAACAGTGAGCGTCGGAGGAGCACATGCCTGTGCGGTACGAACCGACGATCGAGTCGCTTGTTGGGGGTACAACAAGGCCGGCATATCTCGGGCGGCGATTACAGGACAGGCAACGCCACCGACGGGATCGTTCCGATCAGTCAGCGCCGGTAGGAGACATACTTGCGGGGTCAAGGCTGACGGCAGCGCGGTCTGCTGGGGATACGATGGGCCAGTCACATCAGGATATGACAGCACCTGTGATATCACAGACGATGGATCTGCGGACTGCCGAGGCAATAACGGTCTGGGTAGAACCGGATCACCATCCGGTAAATTTCTCCTGGTTACAGCCGGCGGGGGTCATTCGTGCGGCATCAAAGAGGACGGAGACGTTACGTGTTGGGGGATAGATGATGACGGTCATCTTGAGATTGCGGCATCGCAGCCGGGCATGTTCAAATCGGTCAGCATCAACGATGCCGCAGTCAGGCACGCTTGTGGCGTTAGAACCGATGGGACCGTGACTTGCTGGGGGGAGAACAATTACGGACAGTCGGAAGCTCCGAGCGGACAATTCCACCTGGTAAGTGTGGGAGCGATTCACACCTGCGGGGTGAAAGTGGATGAACACGTAGTGTGTTGGGGCAGCAATCACGATGAGAGTGGGGAGAATCGTTTGGGCCAGGCAGACCCGCCCAGTGGACGATTTCAGTCAATCAGTTCCGGCGGTTATCACACCTGTGGCCTCCGGGTCGATGGAAAGATCGCCTGTTGGGGGAGCAATAATTCCCATAGGGGAGACCCACTGGGAACGTATTCGGGTCAGTCCAGTCCGCCCGAAGGAACATTCCGCTCGATTAGCGCTGCGTATCAACACACATGCGGAATACGCACGGACCACAGCATAGCCTGCTGGGGCACGAATTTCGCCGGCCCCAGTGTCCCACCACAGGGCACGTTCAAGTTGGTCGATACTGGCTCATGGACATCGTGCGCAATACGGATAGACGGTGGTGTGGTCTGTTGGGGGAGTTCTTACGACAACTCGGCGACCCCTCCAGGAGGCGAGTTCCGGTCCGTCAGCGTAGGCATGGGTGTGAATCCGTGCGGTTTGCACACCAACGGCCGGTTAGTCTGCTGGAAACACAATTACAACAAACGAACATATCCCGACGGGAATTTCGCTACCATAGATGCTGGGAGGGAGACCTGCGGTGTGCGGACTGACGGGAGCGTCGCTTGTTGGCAATATTATGATGACTGGCGATTGGTGCCTCCTCAACTCGAAGGCTTCCGCTCCGTTAGCGTGTCACTCAACGGAAATGTCTGCGCGTCGGCCAACGACGGCGAGGTGGTGTGCAGGATAGGGATCAGGCCCACTGGCGAACCAGTCCCGAAGCCGGAAGGCAAATTCCTTTCTGTCAGCGCCGGGAGCGATTATTTCTTCTGCGGGTTGAAGGTGGACCATACGCTGGGCTGCTGGGGAAGCAATGAAGCCGGAGAGGCCACGCCGCCCGATGGAACCTTCGTGTCCGTGGACGCTGGCTCCGATTTTGCGTGTGGAGTGAAGTCCGACGGCAATGTGGTTTGCTGGGGCAGCAAAATCGACCGATACGGCTACCCAACCGGCGGCGCTGCGCCGCCGGTTGGAGATTACGTGTCGGTAAGCGCAGGTTACGGTTATGCCTGTGCATTGCGCCGCGACGGCGACGTGGTCTGCTGGGGTGGACGGTTCGCCTCAGGGGCGGTCCAGGACGGACCTTTCCGGTCTGTTACTGCCGAAGGCGGATTGCCATGCGGCCTGAGTGAACAGGGCAGAGTAATCTGTTGGGGCGGTAGTTTCTCGGTCCAGGGGTCACAAGCTGCTGGCGAGTTTGAATCGATCGCCGGAAGCAATACCCGCGGATGCGGGATACGAGTGGACGGATCGGTAGGTTGTTGGGGAGACAATCAGCAGGGGCAAAGTGACCCGCCGCCCGGCAAGTTCCGCTCTATCGCCGTAGAACGTTCGCATTCCTGCGGGATCCGCATAGATGGCGGCCTCATCTGCTGGGGACGCATTGCGCACGTTATACCTTCTCATTAACGGACGAGGTTTAAAATGTTGAGACATTTAGCGCGAGCTGTAGCGACTGGTTTCGCATTATGCGCCTTGTTGTTGGCCGGCGGCGCCTGCCTGCATTTCAACGAGGAGCCTTCGGACGAACCCGACTTCCAAGCCACTATCACGGCAGCATTGCAGTCCGCCGAGGCAGGGAAACGTCCCTCTGAACAGAAAGGTGGAGCCGAGGAGTTCATAGCAGGGGCAACCCCACTCCAACCCACTGGTACAGTGCCCGCCACGCCCGCAGCAACGGAGTTCATTGGCGCGCCTCAACCGTCGCCATCGCCTGCTGCAACCGCCATCCTCTCCCTAAGTGACGCCCAAGACCCAGACATTCATCCAACACAAACGCCTACGCCTGGACCGCCATCTCCGGTGGCGCCTACAGCAACGGCTCAGTTCGCCGCGAGTGCAGGGGAGGAAAGACCGTTCATCATGTTCACCGGCCCATTGATGGACGGAAAGACCTTTGATCTGAACGACGCGATGGGGACGCCGACGCTGCTGGTTTTCTGGGCTCCTTGGTGACCGCACTGTCAGCAGCAGTTGCCAGCAGTGCAGGATTTTTACGCCGAGGAGTTTCACAACGCGGGCATAGACGTGTTGGGAATAGCCATCAGCGCCCCCGAATCTGATGTCCGGGATTTCGTTGACAGTGCCGGTCTCACGTTCCCGATGTCACACGATCTCTACGGTGAGTTGGCGACAGCCTACGGCGTGACCGGTGTGCCAAATTACTTTTTCCTGGATCAAGAAGGGCGTGTGGCTGAAACCATACGAGGAGCACCTGGCGATGTCGAAATTATCAGGTCTCTACTACGCGACTTGCACGATGAATAGGTTGCCAGAGGCTTCACGAATGTTTTCAACACCAATCGATTACCGGTCTACCGGTGCCGCCAACCCTTTGACCACAACTCAAGGGGTCATGGTGTTGCTCAAAACAATGATCATCGCCACCAGCCTGGCACTGCTGCTTGCCGCCCTCGGATGCGCCGGTCCGCCCGAAATTCAAGAAGTAGAGGTTACGCGCGAGGTGCCGGTTACTCAGGAGGTGCCGGTGACCGTGGCGGTTCCGCAGACCGTAGAGGTAACCCGACAGGTGCCGGTGACGCAAGAAGTTCCGGTTACTGTCGTGGTTTCGGAAACCGTCGAGGTCACTCGTGAGGTGGCAGTCCCTCAGACCGTAGAGGTCACCCGAGAGGTGCCGGTAACCCGGGTTGCGGTAGCCATGCCGACCCCGGCAGGATCTCCTACCGTCAGCACGGCGGATGCGCCCACCGCAACGCCTCCGCCCACCATAACTCCAACGGTAGCCCCTACTCCCACGCCGACGCCTCCGGAAACGTCGCATTTTCACCCCTGGAGCATGGAGAACAAACAGTACGCCAACCTGAACAAGTTCGTGTTCCAGCTCGATGCCCTGGATTACGAAGTCGGAGAACGGGCGCCGACGCTCAACTACGAGTGCGACCACCGCGGACGCCGCTCCATGTACATCGACTGGCACGACCATCCCATCACTGCCGTGTCGTCATACCGACCTAGCGCAAGCCGAGACCCGTTCAGCGAATACCGGGACATCCCCCACTACGCACTGCTGGAATACACCGATGGCCTCCTCCAGTTTGTGGATGGCTTGCGGTTGACCCTCAGGGAGCAGGAAGACCTCGATGAGATCTGGGACAAGGTGGCAGATCGGTGGTTTGTCGGCACAGGAGCGTCGCATCTCGCTGCCGACCCTGATCCTGCCATGCTGGTTGACCAGATCCGTGACCGGAACCACCGCAGTATACACATCGACCTCGACTTCCATCTGGAAAGCATCGTCCCTGATAAATGGTCCAAATTCGGCTCGCCCCCCCAAGCCACTATCACCGGATACTGGGTCGTGCTATCCGACCGCACTCAAATCAACTCCGGGTCGCTGGGGGAACTACGAATGGCGATACGTGAACTGTACGCTGCCCCGTTCGATGACCAGGACAAGAGACCCGCAATGACGGCGACAATCAAAGGGCCCGGACAGCCGGTGTTCACTATCGCCAAGTGGGACATCACGGGCATACGACAGGTCATGTCCCATTGCAAGGCCATCGGGTTCTGATGAACGTGAACCCCTGGACCGCCGATGCCTCTCTGGGCGAACGAGTACTTACTCAAACGTGCATTGGCAGACGAAGGACGTGATGGGCCATGGTTGCTACGGTGATTGGAAACAGCGGTGCGGAAGGTGCGGCCGCCATCTCTCAGGAGAAATTTACGGTACAGTTGTCGGCGACGGATCGGTCTGAACTGGGGAAGCTGATCCGCAGCGGCCGGAGTTCGGCACGGGTCATCAGTCGGACGCGCATCCTGCTCAAGACTGATGAGGGTTGGAGTACGTCCCAAGTGGCGGCGGCCCCCCGTGTCAAGCACGGGGCAGGCTGTGGACACGTCGCCGCGCACGGTGTTTCGCACCAAGCGGCGGTACGCTATGGAAGGTTTGGATGGCGTACTCCGCGACCCTCCCCAGGCCAACCGCTTCCGCAAGCTGGATGATCGGGGCGAAGCCCGCCTGATTGCCCTGGCGTGCAGCGACGCGCCCTACGGACGCGACCACTGGACCCTGCGGCTCTTTGCCGACAAGCTGGTGAAGTTGTGCGTGGCGGAATCGTTGTCATATGAGACGGTGCGCCTCCGGCTCACAATACATCTTCAAGCCCTGGCAAAAGCGACAGTGGTGCATCGCCCAGATGAACGGGGAATTGGTGGACGCCGTCTATCCCGACGCGTCCGTGGTCCGCATGGTCCTGGACAACCCCGTATCAAGTATCGGGCAGGCTCTGAACACCCACCGTATGGCGTCGTTCTCCGAAACCTTCCCGGCGGCCGGGGCCCGACGCATCGTGAAACGCTGGAGTTTCACCACACACCCAAGCACGTCAGTTGGCTCAACATGGGTGGGATCGAATTCAGCGCGCTCAGCCGCGCCTGTCTCAAAGGCAGAAACCCCGATGCCGACGCCCTGGAACGTGCCATTACGGCTTACGAAACGCCGCGCAACACCGCGTGCGTACTTATCAACTGGCGGTTCAGTACCGACTATGCCAGAACCAAACTCCATCACTTCTATCCCTGCCTTGCCAACCTTGACTGAGTACTAGCGCTGAACCTTCTCAAGCAGGAACGCACCGCCAAGGTCGAGATCAAAGCCAAGCGGGAAAAGGCCGGCTGGGACTTCAATTAGCTGAACACGGTCCTATCACAATCATATGGCATTGTCCTGAGGAATGGACGTAGACGATACGGATCAGATAAAATGGGTTAGGTGCGCGAGATGGCCGCGCGACTCTCGGTGAGGACTGCGTGGACTTCGTCGAAGGCCGCTGGCGATTGAACGACCTGGTCGAGGGAGCACATGACACAATACTTGGGTTTATCGCCCCGTGAGCGTCTTACCCTGCAACAACTCAAACTTGTAGAGTGGGCTGAGAAGTATTCAGAAGCCGATGGAACTGTAACTTCCGCCGATCAAGCGCGAGAAAACGAAGGGCGAGATTCGCTGCCAGATACCTGGGCGCTCACTCAGGGTATCCAATTGGCGCCCTGGCAGCGAGATGCTTGCCACGCTTGGTTCGCTGCCGGTATGCGCGGGACCATCAAGGTGGTTACCGGGGCTGGGAAAACTGTGGTTGCGCTCGCGATTGCCGAACGACTCCAGCGAGAGGATCCCGACCTCCGCGTAGCGATAGTTGTCCCGACCATTGTGTTGATGAACCAATGGGTTGAGGTGTTTCGTGAACGCTCCAACCTGCCCGAATGCGCTGTGGGGCGGATGGGCGGCGGGCACTCGGAAAACTTCGACGAGACACGGCGTGTTGTAGTTGCCGTGCTGGCCTCGGCTCGAAAGGAATTGCCCGCAATGGCCAAGAGCCTGGGAATAGGGCAGCATCTACTCCTGATAGTTGACGAGTGTCATCGAGCCGGAGCACCGGCGATGTCCGCCGTACTGGAGACTGGTCGAGAGTACAGCCTGGGGTTGTCGGCTACTCCGGAACGTGACGACCTCACCGAAGAGGCCTCCCTCAACGAGTACAATGCTTCCAAGTTGGGGATTCAGATTGGCCCCATCGTTTACGAAATGACGTATGCCGAAGCAATTCGACTGGGCGTACTACCCCCATTCGAGATCCATCATATTGGCGTTGATCTGTCTCCCGAAGAGGATGGGCGCTACCAAACGCTTAGCAGGTCGATCGCCGACGCCAGACGAGAGTTGCAGGCTGCATCGCCAACCGCCAGAAAATTGTCCGGAGGCCAACTGCTGGCGTGGGCAAGTAAGGTGGGCACGCGAGGTCAATCGGATATCACTGCCATCGCATACCGCTTCATGAACGATACGAGCCGGAGGAAGCAATTGTTGTATGAGGCCGGACACCGTGTCGCGGCTGCTCGGCAATTGGTAAAGGAAGCGTTGGAAGATCGAGATGCGGCGCGGGTCATTCTGTTTCACGAAAGCATATCCGAAGTCGTGCGACTTTTCGGGCTTCTAAGGGAAGATGGACTACCTGTTGTCATGGAGCACAGCAAGCTTTCACCCGATCTACGTGAGGCGACGCTAGACCTCTTCCGATCCGGTGATGCTCAGGTGGTAGTGTCGGCGCGCTCGCTAATAGAAGGTTTCAATGTCCCTGAGGCAGACCTTGGGATTATAGTAGCCTCATCTAGTTCGCCACGCCAGCGGATTCAAAGTATTGGCCGAGTATTGCGCGTTCACAGAGACAGTACGGGAGACCACAAAGCATCTAGGGTGTGCGTACTCTATGTGCGTCAGACCGTGGATGAGCAAATATACGAAAGAGAAAACTGGGAAGAGTTGATTGGTGCAGACCGTAACCGATATTTTTATCGAGACGCACTCGGTGAGATCAACGAAGTTTACAATCCCCCCCGGTCCCCGCTCCCGGACGAAGACGCCATCGACCTGAGCAGACTGGCCTTTGGGGACGAGTATCCCGGGGGCTACGTTGGCGATGAACTTACAACAGATACCCATGGAAACGTGACAAACCTTGAGGGAACGATAGCCGCCAATCCGCAAGAGGTCCCTGAAACGGTGCGTCGTTTAAAAGGCCAATATGGTCGATTCCGTATCACTCCCAAAAAGGCAGCTATCCTAGTACTCGCTCAGGACACAACCCGCGTGTGGAAAACATTATACGGAGGCATTCTGGGTGAACCATTTGACTTTGCCCGTGAACCGATGATTCCGGACAATATTAGTGTTGAAGAATTGTTCCCGGGGGATCATTACCCCGGGCCCGTCACTCCAAGTCAGGAATTCCGCTATCGCGCTAGGGCGGGTGGTCGCATAGCAAAACGAGTCAGAGGCGGGGAGGTTTATGCTGGGGGAACACAAGCCGAACGTCTTTTGGCAACCGTCAACGAAGCGCGCCGCAATCATCGTGGGTTGACCAAAGTTCATGTCAACAATCTGGGACACGCTTTCTGGGTGGAAGGAGGAATCCCCCGGTTCTTAGTGTCCTTGGATGGTGACCTCGAATTCTATCCCGATGGGTAACCGTCGACGGCGCGGTAATACAACATCATGCCACCGAGGCATCTTAGAACCCCTAACAAAAAGATGTTAGTCGTCGGAAGCAGATGATTGAACAGCCCAGGGACATGAAGGCTTCATGGATGTCAGCGCGGCGCTCGTAGCGCACCCGCAACCGGCGGAACTGGTGCAGCCATCCCAGGGTCCGCTCCACCACCCAGCGGTGCACTCCCAGCCCGCTGCCGTGTTCGGCGCCCCGCCGGGCCAGGGCGGGCGCGATGTGCCGCGCCCGCAGTTCCTGGCGATGCCGCCGCGAGTCATAAGCCCGGTCGGCGTACAGCCGCTGGGGCCGGCGACGGGGTCGGCCCCGTTGACCCCGCACCGGCGGCACAGCGTCCACCAGGGGCAACAACTGCGTCACGTCGTGGCGATTGGCGCCGGTCAGGATGGCCGACAGCGGCGTTCCATTGGCTTCGGTGAGCACGTGATGCTTGCTCCCCGGCTTACCTCGGTCCGTAGGATTGGGGCCGGTCTTTTTCCCCGCCCCCCACGGCACGCACCGACGCGCTGTCCACGCAAGCCCGTGACCAGTCCAGCTGGTCCGCTCCGTGCAATCTGGACAACAGCGTTTCATGGAGCTTTGCCCACACTCCCGCCTGCTGCCAATCCCGCAGCCGACGCCAGCAGGTCATCCCCGAACCGCATCCCATTTCCTGGGGCAGCATTTCCCAGAGCCTGCCCCGTACTTGATACGGGGGAATGCCGCTCTTCAATACGAACAGAATGCCGGTCAGCGCCTTGCGGTCGTCGATGCGCTGGCGTCCCGGATTGCGGAACCGCCGGGGTTTGGGGGCCGGCAGCAGCGGTTGTACGATCTCCCATAATTCGTCGCTTACCAAAGGTTTCGCCATCGGACACCCCCTCCCGCTGCCGCAGATACGGCGCCAGCCCACCGCTACGGTCCGGTCTTACCGCGAGATTAGCCGCCTGATTATGGATTAGCAACCCATTTTGTTAGGGGTTCTTAGATCCTCTGGTGACAACAGCGCAGAATGTCTACGAAGGAGGTAATGTCATGTCCTGCTTTTCACGTTTTATGGGCAATCGCCCGCGTGCGGTTGGAAAAGATGCCCGATATACAATTCGCACCGAGAGTGGCAGACCTGTGGTCTCTCTCACTTACCAAACCCCTCACGGCGAGCGGTGGCTGTTAACCACGGAAGAGCACGATGGTCTGGTCAATATAGTCAATCACATAAAAAAAGAGGCTCCAGAAGGAGGCCAACCCAATGGGCCTTTCTACCTGAACGAATACGGCCAAGTGGTCGTTCCGGTGGGCCGGGAAACCGTGGTTTGCTACCTGGCGGATGAAGAGTACGATCGACGGCTCCGATTTAACTTCGAAGGCAACATTATCAGTGGAGAAGCTGTCGATCTTCACGGACAGCCCCTTGCACCTGGGGACCAGTGGAACGGGCCGCATCCTGGCATCAGGTATGTTCTGACAGCCGACTCTAGGGACATCAGATACACGTCTGAACCGCGGCGCAACGTCCTGGAAACGGTTAAGTTGAGTGACTGTGTGGGTTCCGCGGCCGCAGAACGGGTCGCTTATCAAATCGCTGTGGTCAAAGGAGCCCGAGGGGGACGATTCTACGTTAACGAGTGGAGGGAAATGTTCGCACCGCTGGAAGACGATCAAGGCATCGCCTATTGGTACATTGGCCGGTTGGAAGAAGACACTCCATGGTTCCCGAAACGGTCGCCGTAGACATCTCTCAACTGCAGCATATCGCTGAACTATCCGAACGGGCACAATCGGATGTGTAAAACGCGAGGAAAGGGCTTGTCGAAAAGGTCTGCGCGCAACCTGATGGCGGCGCGATGATCGAGCCTTTGAGCCGAAGCCCCACGTCGGAGAGGACTGCCACCAAGTCCGCGTCAAACCCGGCCAGCCCTGACGCCTGCTTCGCCGTCACGGCCGCTTGGTGGGAATGAACGGCGGTGAGCCGGGCGGTAGCCAGGACGTCGGAGGCGAAGGCCCAGGAGTGGCACCGGGGCTTTGAGAGGCGTGCACAGCCGGCTCGCGGAGGGCGATTCCAGCTTCGCCCACTCGTGGGCTTTTGAGATGGCCGAGGTGGCCAGGCGCAACGTGGCGATGCTGGCTCCGGATCCGGCCCGGGCGGCCAGGTAGCGGGCCACGGTGAGGGGCTCGGCCGGCAACGACCTGAGGCCCACCTCGTCGCACCAAACGATGAAGATCCGCCACTGGGTATCATAGGTGCGGCGGGTGTTCCCGGAGGGGACCGACTCCAGAGACGACGCCACGCCCCGGTCGGTGGCAGCCAGCGCCGGCGCTGACGTAGGCTGCTGGGGAACTATCCGGTAATCGCCGGGGATGGTGGTCGTGACGGCTCCGTCGGGATGAAAGGGTGATATGGGTTATCCGCGCGGGGAAATGCGGTTCACGGTCCAGGGCAGGGACTTTCGCGGACGGCGTGGAGGTCGTAACCGCTGAGCTGGCGGATGCGCCCCCACAGGGCGTCCCGGTCGACTTCCAGATCACGCCACATGGCGGGGACGTCGTCGATGGGATCGGTGACCACCACCTCGCACCCGCAGTAAGCGTACTGGTCGATGCGTTCCAGCTCGCTCCGGAACCGGTGATTCCAGCCGGCGTCGTTGCGGGTGATGGCGGTGGACATCTCCGCCACCGAGTCCCGGGGGTAGATGACGCCCAGGATGGACAAAAGCGCCGCGCCAGAGTTCCAGAGCAGCCCGTGGGCGTTTCGCCCGCGCATGGTGTTCAGGACCGACCTGCGCCGCGATCGATCCAGCCAGGACCGGCGCACGTAGCTCTGGTCATGGGCTTCCCCGGACGCCCTCTTGATCCTTTCCAGGGTCACCAACTCCCACTCGTTGGAGATGTCTCGGTCGTGGCGGTAGCTGTCCTCGGCACCAGGATCCCCGGTGAAGATGCATCCTTCCCGGGCGGCCCGGACGACGACGTGGTTCAGGGTGCGGCGGCCGGCGTGGTAATTCTGCGGGGTCTCGATCATTAACCCATCCGCCACGCCGCGATGGGGGCTGTCGTAGTCGCGATGACCCGGGTAGTGTCGCTCCCTGAGTTCGGCCAAGGCCTGCCCCAGGTCTTTACTGTGATCATTGTCATCGGCAACGGCAACGGGATGGATGATGATTAGGGCCAGGTCGGACTGCTCGTCCCAGCCGCCAGTGGCCCTCGATCCGAAGAGGACGACGACCCCCGCGTCGGTCTGGGCAACCAGGTCCCGGCAGAGGGCAATTCCGGCCGGATCGGGATCAGGGTGGATCACGGCCGGCAGCTGATCGCCAATACGGTGCCGTCTCACCGGCGGCATGGCCTCTTCTCCGGCCGGCCGGGACGCCGGCGGATGGACTGCATATGGTTGTCAACCGTGGTCACGGGCGGGTCTCCGGAGGCTGTTTTCAGCGGATCAAAGATGCGCGATAAATGTTTTTCGGGCTTTTATTTCAGTTTGATTGCCTGGCTCCGGTGGAACCAGACCGCCAGGCCAGCATCAGCCACACGAGATTGTCCATGGACGGGGCCGTCTACCGGGAACGGCTGCCGCCACACTGTGAGCTCCTGGGCACGCAAGGACTTACTGAGGCGGTGGTGAGGCAATGCTGAAGGATCAACCGCCATCCCCCGGCTCCCGGTCATTCGTCGTCAGGTCGGGCAAGCAGGGGGTGGATTGCCCGGTCGCGCACCTCGGTAAAGGCGTGGTCCTTGAGATGGTCGACGTCGGGGACCAACACCACTCCGGCAAACCTCGCCGAGGGCTCGTTGCCCACGCGGATGGTTTCTGCCGCCGCCAGCGCCGTCAGCCCGTCGGCGACCGCGGACCGGGACATGGTGGTCAGGCGCACCAGGTCCTTCTGCCGGATCTCGATGGTGCGGTCCTGGCCGTGGTCATCGCCGATGAGGGCCAGGCGGGAGACGAGGGCTGCCGCCACGCGAGAGGCCGGGGTGCCGCTGGTGGCCAGCGACGTCCAGTAGAAACGCGCCAGGCGCCGCATCACCAGTTGGTGCATGCGGTCGCGCACGCCGGGGATCCGGTCCAGGGTCAACTGCATGACGCCTACGGGGATGTCCACGACGATGGCCTCGGTGACGGCCGAGTAGCTGGCGACCCACCGCTGGGCGTCGGTGAGGAACTCGTGCTCACCGATGAGGAAGGGAGCGGAAAGCTCGGAGTGGGGATTCTGCCAGGGAACCACGGTGCCGTGCTGGACAAAGAGGAGATGGGTGAACGCGGAGCCGGAGCGGATCAGGGGCGGGTCGGCCGATGGCTCGACGAAGCGCAGTTCCAGGGGCTCGGGCGCGTCCGAGAGGGCTGTTTCCAGGTCGGCCGGTTCCACCGCCTCGAAGTCCAGGCAACGGGCGAGAGCGTTGGCGAAGCCGACGATTTCCACTGGCATGCTGGTTGGGACCTCCCACGGGATTGCGGAGCCATTATAGCGTTAGGGACGCCATGACGTAAGCGCTCAGGAGCGCGAGGGCATAAACGGGCTGCGCCTGAGCAGCATGGCGCTTGACAGCGTTCTATATTGTCGTTATAACTATATAGTCAATAGCGGTGCAGCGACCATGCGCCGGACGGTCTCACGACAGAAACGGCATCTCATGAAAACGCGGCGGCGAGAGTCGGCGCGTCCGAGCCTCCGCTCCGCCATTTTGTCGACGGCGACCAATGGAGGCAAGCCGGGCCGCAGCCCTCAGACAGGAGGAAACACGATGGCAGATCGCAAGTCCGGACGTGGAGTTCCCCGTGTCCCCGGCAGGGGAGGGGCACAACCCCGAGCGCGCAACCGGAACGGCGCGTGGCGCAGGAAGCGTTCTGACGCCGGCAAGCCCCGCCAGGCGTGAGCGCCGCGGCACACCGGCGGAGCCGGCGACCCTCCGTCCTGTGAAGGCGGATCGAAAGCACAGGAAGATGCCACCCTGTGAACGGAGAAATGAGCATGGCGGAAATTGCCAAGGCGGCGCTGGGCGTAAGGAAGCCCGGCCGGGAAACCATTGAGTTCGTGGTGGTGGAAACGCGAGACGGGCACGGCCTGCTGGACGTATTGCGGCGCGATCACGGCAACAATCCATTTGGGGCGTTCCCACAGCTGGCCGGCGGGAAGCGCTTGATCGAAGGCGCCGACAGCATCCGGTTCCATGACTGGGCCCGCCGGGCGGGAGCCAATCGCTGGTTCCTCCATCAGGGCGGCCGGTGGCACGGCGGCGCCGTGAAGCGGGCCGGCGGGCTCTCCCTGGTATCGCGATGGCACAACGTCGCGGCGGCCTTCGGCGGTGACCGCTTTCTGCCGGGCCGCTTCAGCCTCAGCGAGGAGCGCGCCGGTCTGCGCCGCCACTGCATCCTGGGCGTGCTGGTGGAGTTGTTCCTGGATGACTACCCCACGGCCCTGGACCGCCTGGTCTCCCCGGAAGGCCTCCCCGACGCCTACGTCGAGCGCGGCGGGAACGAAATCTACATGCACAGCCTGCCGCCCATTGTATGGAAAACGGCCGGTCTGGTCAGCGGTCTGGGCGCTTTTCACCTGAACCTGAGCGTGGAACTGGCTTTGGAACGCAATTACGGGGCCACCGCAACGCAGATCGGCCGGGAGTTGGACCGGTGGGACCTGATGGCGCTCAACGACCACGCCCTGAACTGGCCGGCGTCGGCCGAGTTGATCGCCCTGCCGGCGCCCGGCCTCTTCAAATGGCCCCCCTGACCCGCTCGGTGGCGCGTTTCCCCGGCGGTTCAGGTCTGCCGCGAAAGACGGCGACCAAGGAGGACGAACATCATGGAATGCGAATTCGCGCCCCGCGGAGCGTACGTGTGCGACGGGAGAACGGCGGCCCGGTGTCAGGGATGCCACGGAGCCTTCTGTCGTCGCCACATCAGGCGTTGCCTGGTCTGCTTCACCGACATCTGCAGCACGTGCGCCGATGGCCACATCTGCAACTTCGGCTTCTGAAGGATCAACCGGCCAGGGTCAGCGCCCGCCAATCGTTGCCCAACCGAAGCCCACAAGGGAGGCAAGCATGGTTTTCGATCTGTTCACCGCGTCGCGACCGAAGCGGACGCGGATGGGAGCCGATATCAGGAAGGATCTGTATCGGCGGCAACGGGGTCGCTGCATGTACTGCGGAAGCCGCCAGCGGATGGACCTGATGGACATCGACCACAAGGTCCCGTTGGCGCGCGGCGGGTCCAATCAGCGGAACAACCTGCAGCTGCTCTGCCGCACCTGCAACCTGCGGAAGGGGGCCCGGACCGATCGGGAGTTCCGACGCGCCCACCGCGACGTCGGGGTTCCCCAGACACAGTCGGCCCCCGGCCGGACGATACGGCAATCGGCGTTCTCCGGCGCCGGGAAGCCGGCCAAGGGCGGCGCTCGGCAAAAGAACCGGAGAACCGTCCGCAACGGCAATCTCCGGCACGGCGGGCTCGATTTCTAGCCCGCCGCCGTCGTCGCGCCCTGGCCGGGACGTCGCCGGTACTGCGTCCATTGGCCGCCAGATACCTGGATACGCCCCAATCACATCCGAGATGCAACTCCGAACCCATTCAGGAGGATACGCAAATGTCTTACAGCGCCGAAATCAGCAGGATCAACCCGGGTTGCTTCCTCTTCCTGGTCGACCAGTCCGGCTCCATGTCTCACGCCCTGGGAGGCCAGCCGGGCTGCTACAAGCACGAGCAGGCGTCGGCCGCGGTCAACCGCACCCTGAGCGACATCATCCAGCGCTGCTCCCAGGGCGAGGAGGTGCGGGATTACTTCCACATCGGCGTGATCACCTACAGCACCGACCGGATCGGCGGACCGGTGGTCACCACTCCCTTCGTGGGCGTCGAGGCCAATGATCCCTTCCGGCTGGCCAGCGAGGTGGAGGCCGCCGCCGCGATCATCGACCGCCCGGTCAGGGAGAGCGACGGCAAGGGCGGGCTCATCGACCTCGTCGAGGCGATACCCGAATGGCTGGAGCCTGAATCGCGCGGCGCCACTCCCATGTGCGGGGCTCTGTCCGCGGCGGCCCAGGCCCTCCGGCAGTGGGTGTCCGAACACCCGGAGTCCTTCCCTCCCATCGTGATCAACATCACCGACGGCGCGGCCACCGACGGCGACCCGATCCCCATCGCCCGGGACATCATGAACATCGCCACCCAGGACGGCGGCACGCTGCTGTTCAACATCCACCTGTCCGACGTGGCCGCCGCGCCGATCATGTATCCCGGCGAGGAGGGAAACCTGCCCCGGGACGACGGCTACGCCGTGGATCTGTTCCGGATGTCCTCGGTCCTCCCGGAGAACAGCCTCCGGCAGGCCGCCAGCCTGGGCATACCCGTCTCCGAGGGCTCCCGCGGGTACGTCTTCAACAGCGATCTGGCGGCCCTGGTCCAGTTCCTGGAAATCGGGACCAGGCCGGCGCTGGACCTGCACTGACGCTCCGACCCGGGAGGGCTTCCATGAGAGTACAACCGCCGCGAGCCTTCTCCTTCGCCAAGGCGGGCAACCGGCCCGCCGAGAATGAGGACGCCTACAACATGTCGATCCCCGAGCCGCGAGGAGCTTCAGCCTGGACGGCCCGGCTGGCCATTGCCGACGGCGCCACCGAAGCGGCCTTCTCCAGGGAGTGGGCCAGGTTGCTGGTCAACAACTTTGTGGACGGCGAGCCGCTGGACATGGGGAGCCTGTCTGCGGAAACCCTCTCGCGGCGGCTGGAACCATGCCGGGAGAAATGGAACCGGGACGTGCTGCGCCGGAACATTCCCTGGCACGGGCGCGCCAAGGTGAAGCAGGGCGCGATGGCCACCTTCTGCGGGATCAATATCCGGCCGGCGGCAGGCGTCGGGTCGCTCGCCTGGCAGGCGCTGGCGGTGGGCGATTGCTGCCTGTTCATCGTGAGGGAGGGCCGGCTCCACACCGCTTTTCCCGTGGATGACCCGACCCAATTCGGGAACACGCCGAGCCTGCTCAGCAGCAACCCCGCCAACTCGACCGGGACCGGGCAGATGCAACTACGGATGGGAGAGTGCCGCCAAGGGGACCTGGTGATCCTGGCCACCGACGCGGTGGCCTGCTGGGCCCTGACCCGGGAATCGCGCCATGACGATCCGTGGTCAACGTTGCGGAAACTCTGTCAGGAACCGCCCCAACGTCGCGAGGATTGGGTGGCGGAGCATCGGGCTGATGGCGCCATGCGAAACGACGACGCCACGCTCCTGATGGCCACCATCGCGTAGCTGCGGGACAGTGCTGAGCATGCCCACCCGAGAAGCGTACACCGCCGCCATGCAGAACCCCGGGCAGCGTTTCCTGGACCCGGAATTGTCCGCCGGTCGAACCTTGCGGAAGGGCTCCGGCCAGCCAGTCGTGTATTCCGGTCAGTTCGCCAGCGTGTACCGTCTGGTCGGCAACCGCAGGGAGCGCGCCGTGCGCTGCTTCGTCAGCGAGGCTCCCGACCGTCAACAGCGGTACCGGGCCATGAGCGACTACCTGTGCATGCTGCATCCGCCGGGTTTCGTGGACTTCGAGTACCTGGACCGGGAGCTGCTGGTCGGCGGCGAGCGACACCCCGTCGTCAAGATGGACTGGGCGGAGGGTGAGACCCTGGATAAGTACGTCGGCGCCAATCGGAACGACGCCGGCGCCATGCGGGACCTGTCCCGGCGATGGCTTGCATTGATGACCGCCCTGCAGGACCTGCCCATCGCCCACAACGACCTGCAGCACGGCAACGTGATCGTTGCTCCCTCCGGCGAGATCCGCCTGGTTGACTACGACGGCGTCTTCGTGGATACCTTTCAGGGACAGCCCAGCCCGGAGCTGGGACACCGCAACTACCAGCATCCGGCGAGGACCGCCCGGGACTACGACCGGAACATCGACAACTTCCCCGCGCTGGTCATCCACCTCAGCCTGGCGGCCGTCGGCTCGGACCCAACTCTCTGGGACCGCTTTCACAACGGGGACAACCTGCTCTTCACCAGAAAGGACCTCGAAAATCCGGGCGCCACACCCCTGTGGTCGGCGCTGGCAAGCTGCCCCGATCCAACGGTGCGCAAGCTGACGACCGAGTTGCGCCGCTATTGCCGGCTTCCGGTTGCACAGGTTCCCTCGCCGGGACAGGTCCTGGGACGCCGGGACTCGGCCGGGGCACCTCGTGCGCGCGCCGGCAGGCCGCCGCGACTGACACTCAAGACCGGGGGCAGACGGCGACAATCTAACCCGTCAAGCGGCGCTGGCCCGTCCAGTCGGTGGGCGGGTTCGACTCAAGTAATCGGGCAACAACGTGCCGCCGGGTCGAACAACACTGCGGGTGCCAGCGCCTCCGGCACAAACTCCGGCCGCGCTTGGGCAAAACTCAGCTTGCGGCGCCTAGCCGCTCTCGCACGCAGGTCGGCAACGGGGACCGCGTACGCCGCACATTTGGCGGCTAAATGCATCAACGGATCGGCCGCCGCGGTGTGCAGCGTAGTTGACGATATTCAGCGCCGCGACGAGGGCATCGTCAGCGGAATGTACCTCTTGGCCCTGCTGACGATACCGGCTTTCGTTGTGGTCGGCCTCTATTACCTGTTCGGCGACCTAGCGTCAACTTTGCTCACCCACCTGGTGTGCTCTGCTCTCGCTGCGGCGCTTTGGGCCTGGCGTACCGGTCGGCCATAGCCATAGGTATAGAGCGGCGATAAATACACACGTACCTGCCCGATCCGTTTTCAATGACCGCTCCCAAGATCCTACTGGTAAGGAGTGGAAAGTTCTACGCCATACAGTGGAACAAGGACATCTGGAACCGGAGCGTCGTGGAGGGCATCTTCCCCCACTGTCTGACGACCCGACGCTCGGTGGGCGCGGCAATGGCCGAATAGCGCTACGAATGGCAAGAAGGCGGTTGCGACTAACCCTCGGCCATGACCTCGGTGCCGATGCATTGCCAACGGCCAACATCTTGAAGGCAGCTGCCTAAACCACATCAGGGAAGATGGGGCGAACCGGGAATGTTGACAGGACGCAATCTGCCAGAGCAAAATAAGGCATCGTTGACAGGGAGACGCCCAACGATGAACATTTTGGACATTATCACCAGAGACACCGGTAGCCTGCCGCCTGAACCGATACGTGCAATCGGTATCGACCTTGGCACCACAAATTCTGCGGTGGCAGAGGTGTTATGGGATCCCAAGTCTGGCGATCAACCGAGGGTGCGCTGTTTGCCGATCAAACAGGAAACCGACACCGGGGAATATATCAATCAACTGATCCCGTCCGTAGTAGCCATTGTGGGAGGACGATCTCGCGTTGGCGAAGGCGCCAAGCGAATGATCGGAGGAAGCAGGAGTCGACCCCATAGGGACATTTTCTACAACACCAAGAACGATATGGGCTTGCGGCGCACCTACCACCAGGCTCCGGATGGATACCGCTCTGCAAAGGAAATAGCTGCCAAGGTCCTTGCGTTCCTCAGAGAAGCCGCACAGGACAGTAACGACCTCCCGCCGCGAAGCGTCACAATCACTGTTCCAGCCTCTTTTCAAATGGCGCAGCGGAACGACACTGTGGAAGCTGCAGGTTTATCAAGTATAAAAGTGGTCGGTGGAGACCTGCTTGACGAACCCGTGGCGGCGTTCATTGACTACCTTGTCTCCCACCAAGCCAGCATCGACAAACCAAGCAATTTGGTGGTGTTTGATTTTGGAGGAGGCACCTGCGACATAGCAGTGTTTCGAGTCGATCCTGAAGGGATGGAAATCTCGGAGTTGTCCGTGTCACGTTACCACCGATTGGGCGGGAGCGACATTGATGCGGCCATCGTTCACCAGATCTTGATACCTCAACTGATTGAGCGAAATGGGGCGCAACGCAGCGATGTGACTTACAGCGAGCGTAAGCACAGATTGGAGCCGGCGCTCCTTGGCGTTGCAGAAACGTTAAAAACCAAACTCTGTGAAGAAATTGACAGGAGGCAGCGCCTTGAGCAATATCAGGGTGCGGATAAGACTCCCATCGTGCTGACACATCCAGGACCAGAAGCCCCTTTTGAACTGCCGGACAAAGGCCAATGGACGTTGGAACAATACACCCTCAGCGAACAGGATCTGGAAGCCGTGCTGAGGCCGTTCTTTGACTCGGATAAACTGGATATGCAAGAAACTGAGTACTACAGCACATGGTCGATCTTTGCTCCCCTTCAAGACGCGTTGGACCGGGCTGACATACTTAAGGATGAGGTGGATCATTGCCTGCTGGTCGGGGGCAGCACGCTCATACCGCAAATGCGAGATGCAATCCAAGAATATTTGCCTTCGGCCGAGATTATGGCCCACCAGAATGCAGAAGATGCTCAAGTGGCCATCGCGCGAGGCGCGGCCTACAACGCGCTGTCCATGGCTCTTCACGGGCGGCCTGTGATACAGCCGGTCGCGTCGGATGCCATTTCGATCCGCACTGGTCTGTCTCCTATGACATTGATCCCTCGTGGCGCACGTTTACCGTATCCGCCAAGAGGTTGGGAAGAACAACTTTCACTAGCGACTCCAAGCCAAGACAGCATAGCCGATCCAACTCAACTGCGCGTGGAAATCGTGGCCGGTGATGAAATGTCGCTCATTTACTCCCAAACGTGGGAAATACCACCCACCGTGGAGGGCGGAACTGGTTTGCGACTACGTTTCCGGTACGATGAGAACAAGGCCCTCCATTTTGAATTGTCGTTGTCGGAAAACATCCATGCCGGCTCTGAGTTGCTCCGATCAACAATTGAAAACCCCCTGAGCCACGTGACCAACCCTAACGCGACTCGTGAGATGATCGACGAAACAGAAGAGGCAGTGCGAGTTGGTAACGTGGAAAGGGAAAGACTCCCAGCAACGTTTGCTCAACTCGCGAGATATTACTTTGCGCTGGGCCAAGTTGATAAAGCAATCGATTTTCAAGTGAATGCGATAAACCTCACCATAACGCCAAATGTGTACTACCTAAATTATCTTGGCTTCCTGTACCAGACTAATGGAGATTTGGAACGGGCAAATCGAGCATATGCCGACGCTGCTGAAGCGGATTCCACATGGTCTGGACCGGTGTTCAATTTGGCACACTTAGCATTGAGGAACGGTCGTCCTTCGGATGCACTGGAAGCCGTCAAAATGGCACTTGACCGAGAAAATATAGGCCCGAATTTCGCGCTGGCCGCGGAGATCTACGAAAGGCTCGGTCTTATCGAAGAATCGCAATCCGCGTTGTCCGATGCGTTTGTTTACTTCCGGGATATTTCCTCGATGGACGATTGGGAGCTATCCTGGTATCGTAACGCGGCCCAGATGTCTCGGGACCAAGCACTCGTAGACCGAGCCGACGAGGAACGGAGGCGACGACGACAACAGCCCGAAACCGTCTTGGAAACCGCCGGCGAGTTGCCCGTCATCCGGCGTTCTCCGTTCATCACCAGATTATCGGCGCAGTTTATTTCCGATCCGGAAGAAAGAGCTAGCTATATCAATCGGGAGACTCATTTTACACCTGAACGGGAGAAGCCACTCTTCTACATTGCCGATACAGCACATGGTGAGACGAGGCGGCTCGCTGAAGTTTTGCGCCAGCGACTGCGTACAGACCGAAGAACCGCCGTACTGCTGCCTACGAATGGGCTTGTTTCCTCATTCGCCAGACAACTGCAAGCATTCGGAATCGAGTTCGAATTGGAACACCCGGTTGGCGCGCTTGACCATCTCCCAAAACTCCTGACCTACGATGCCGCTGTGGGGCAGACTTTTGACTCTGTGCTTCTACCTCAATTGGTAGTGAGCCGGTTCCGAAACAACATCCCGAGCCAAACCCGGCAAGCGCTGTTCGATGCCATCAACCTCGCTACCAAATGGGTTTACCTCAGCACCACCAGAGAGGGCCGGTTGCCAGAACTTAGTGCATTGTGGCCTTCGTTTGACAATGGAGACTTGATCATTCAGGTAGAGAGCCCGAATGACAACGATGACGGGCTAGAAGATGAAGAACTGGACCTTCTTATCTGATGCGAGGAACTGCCGCAGCCTCCCTGCAGTATGGGTTAGTTTTTGGCGACGCTGGAGTTTGGCTATCTCCGAACTTCGCGTGCGGGAAGTCCGGGTGGCAGTGGCAATCGCCCGCAAGGGGAGGGACGGGTCGTTGCAGTCTGAAAGCAAGACAGACTGATCCTCTGGCTTACCGTGCCACCGGCGTCAGTTTCACCAAGCGCACCAAAATCATAACTGTCGTTGGACACCGCCACCCACAACTGGCTGCCAGCAATCACGCAGTAGCGCAACCTACGCTCACAGGCAAGCCTTTTTCGGCCGGACCGGTACATATTTTTTACAGATACCGCAACGCGGATCCGGCGGACTCACCGCGGGTGTAGCGGCCGACCATGCCGCCGCCCTGTTTCCAGCGTCCCTGGCGTTCGATCTCGTGGGTGGGAGCGCCGTTCTGGGCCATGCGCCTTGCCATGCCCACCCGCCCGCTGTGGCCGCTGAAGAACTCCCAGTCCGAAAGCCCCGGAGCCCTGGCGATGGCCTTGACCCGCCGGGCGATCTGGGACTCCGAAAGCCCGAACACCTTCTCCCCACTGCCAGCCTCCGCCGGCCGGAGGGTGTCCATGCTTTCATTGCTATGGATGTGATGGTCACCAAGGTGCTCCGGGGCTGCATGTCCGTCTTGGGGTGCATCACGGTTCAATTGGCTGTATGACGATCAGACACTGCAAGAACGTCGCGAACAGTTCGACGCGGAAGAAAAAATGCGGATGGTTAGCAGTCCACTTAAAACGGATTGATCTGCAATTATCCCTGAAAGGTGAGGTTGTCGCTGGTGGAACGCGCACTGCCTTGTCTCCGTGTGGATGACGCCGTTTTTCAGTGTTCGCCCGCATGGCGATAGACATCATAAATACCGTAGCGCCGAGCCGGCGGATTCGCCGTGGGTGTAGCGACCGACCATGCCGCCGCCCTGTTTCCAGCGTCCCTGGCGTTCGATCTCGTGGGTGGAGGCGCCGTTCTGGGCCATGTGCCGGGCCATGCCCACGCGCCCGCGGTGGCCGCTGAAGAACTCCCAGTCCGAAAGCCCAGCGGCTTTGGCGATGGCCTTGACCCGCCGGGCGATCTGGGACTCCGAAAGCCCGAAGACTTTCTCTCCGCCGCCAACGCTCTCTGGCTGGATGGCGTCCAGGGCCTGCATGGCGGCGGGGGTGACGGCCACCACCGCGCCGACGGCCTCCGCGTCGGTCTTGGAGCGGACCACGGTGATGCGGCCGGAGCCGTCGTCCCAGCGCTGCACGTCGCCCCAGGTGAGAGACGAAGCCTCGGAACGGCGCAGGCCGGCGTCGGAGAGGACGGCCACCAGGGCAACGTCAAATCTTGCCCGCTCCTGGGCCTGCGCGGGCGTCTCCATCCCACGGCCGCGTTTGCGGGGCTGGACGGCGGTGAGGCGGATCACGGCCAGGACGTCGGCGGTGAGGGCGCCGGACTGACGCTGGGGCTTGGCCAGGCGCCTTCCCCATCCTTTTAAAGAAGCGCGCACGCCCGGGTCCCGGCAGGGCGACTCCAGCTTCGCCCACTCGTGGGCTTTCGAGATGGCCGAGGTCGCCAGCGCAAGGTGGCGATGGACGCGCCGGAGCCGGCCCGGGCGGCCAGGTAGCGGGCCACGGTGAGGGGCTCGGCCGGAAGGGACCTGAGCCCCTCCTGGTCGCACCAGTCGTCGAACACGCGCCACTGGGCGGCGTAGGTCCGGCGGGTGTTGTCGGAGAGGACGGCTTCCAGGGATGAGGCCACGCCCCGGTCGGCGGCGGCCAGCTCGGGCAGCGGCGCGGGCTCGCCGGGGAAGATGTGGGCACCGAGGGCGGTGGTCATGGGCGGGTCTCCGGGGGCGGGTTCGCGGAGGCGGTTTGAGCAGGTGAAAGATGCGTGATAAGTCTAATTACCGCGCGGCGAATGGGTGTTCGCAAGAGGGGCGCAGGACGGGCGCTAGGGGCACTTTCCACCATCGTTTGCCTGACCATGGCGGGCTGCGAAACAGCCTGGGGCGAGGTTGCCTGCCCCGTACTCGGGGAGAGCGCCGGATCCCCAGCGTGACCACGTCCGTCGCGACGCCGGTGACCGGCGCGATCAATGGATAGGTATCCATTGCAATGGTATGCATACCTATCCTATGGAATGCATTCGCAATGGAATGGATTAGTGAGCCTGTCCCAGAAAGAGGTTCGGGTATGGGGAGTTCGCGAAGGATGGCAGGATTGGCAGAAGGAGCCATCCTGAAGGGCGTAGAGCAGACGATGGTCTGCAACGGGTAGGTTGTCGTTGTCTTCAACCCCGGTTCAGGCAGCGGGATGAGGCGAGATCTCCTGATGTATAGGAATGGAGACTAAGGACCGCCACACCCGCCAGAGGGTGCGCAGGTTGAAGGCGGTGACCAACATGGTCCATTCAGCGGTATTCTTAACGTAAGCGGAAATGAGATTTGCATCTTCCGTCGCCAG
Organism: Dehalococcoidia bacterium; assembly: GCA_965203985.1. Lineage (GTDB taxonomy): Bacteria > Chloroflexota > Dehalococcoidia > Lucifugimonadales > UBA3495 > Bin87. Next base: position 764,563 of record CBDBDS010000002.1, on the reverse strand, counting down.
CAAACCAGGGCCAGAGAGTACACCAGCATCTCGATGCTTTTGGTGTACCCCTTGGTTCGCCGTATCAGCCGGTTCAACTTCCCTCGCCATACTGAATGCAATCCTTCGTTCCAGTTCACCGCCCCGCCTTTGCCCACCACATGGCGGTCCGGAGGAAACCACCCCGGGTACACCGCATACGCATCGCTGCAATACAATTCCGCTTCCGGCAGTCGGGCGTACAACCGCAAGAAGGGTCCTTCACTACGGTCACCCACCTCGAAGTCCACCCAGCGGTTCCCGTCAGCTTCCGCCACTACCGCGGTCCAAATCCACCGCTCCTCCCGCTGCTCACCACGCCGCGCCCCCAGGTAAGTCCACATCTCATCACAGGACACCACCGCCGCCCGCTGACGACCCACCAGACCCGCGTTACGGCGCTCACTCCATTCCCCCAAGGCGGTCAGGGCCTGGCGCCCCCTTTTTTGACCCACCCCTGCACCGCCGCCGGACTGTATCCCAGCACCCGCCCGATGGCGCTCAGCGAACTCCCCTCGGTATACATGGCGATGCCCCGCGCTTTCACCGCTGGCCCCGGACGGCGGTAGGCCCCCTCCGGCACGTAACGACGGTTACATTCGCCACAGCGGTAAGCCTGCTTCCCGTTGGTAAAGCCGTCCTTGCGCATCCAGTTGGCTCCGCAATCAGGACAACGAACATCGTGGCGATACGCGCGCGGACGGGACATCACAGCACCCTCTCAAATCAGACTGGAACCCTATCATAAATCCATTATCCGCTTATGTTAAGAATACCCATTCAGCCGCCACGTTGACAATGCCGCGCAACAGGAATCTCCGAGCTCCCTGCTCCTCCTTGATGATGCCGAAGACTGGTTCCACCAACTGCTTTCTCAAGTCATAGACCTGTTTCGCGTCCTCGGTCTCCATCCACGCACGATGATCGCGCAGCACCGCGTCATAAGGACCTATCGCCAGGCTGCGTCCCAGGCGGCCGTCCTTCGTACATTCTCCAAAGGCTGGACATGCCCGGCATACAGCCCCAGATGCCCGATAGACCCGCATCGGCGCTCCCTTATAGTCCCTGGTGCGTACGAAGCGCAGGGACTGCCCGTGAGGGCAACTGTAGCTGTCGCCCTCCTGATCGTATGTGAAGTGGTCCTTGTGATACGGATGTCCCACTGGTCGTCGCGATGGCTCCGGCATCGCGACCCGCTGCCCTCTCCGGACGCATTCATCCAGGTGGCTGCCGCCGTAATAGCCGGCATCGGCCAACGTCATCGGCGCTCTCGTGCCCGTGGTTTCCTCCGCCAGTTCCACCATAGCAGTCAGCCGGCCGTAGTCAACTGGCTCGTCCACGACATCAACCGCCGTCACCAACATACCGGTCATTTCCCCGTCCGGAGCTATTGGAGAGACCATCGCCTGGGCATTGTAGCTGAGCGCGAAACCCTCACGGGTTTTCATTTTCCGAGCGTCATGGTCAGTCAGGTTGATTCGCTTGTAGCCTTCTCGACTGGCGAGTTCGTCCATCGCCCGACGCACCTGTCCTCGCAGGGTCTCCTTGTCCGCCAACTCCTCCGGCAGATTGGCGACCGCGGCATCCTCTCCTGCTTCGTTCTGGGCCTCCAGGTCTGCGATGGCCTTCTCCACCCGGTCCAGTAACCGGCCCAGTCCCTCAGCATCGTAGGTTCGGTCTCCCGCTGCGTTCGCTCTCACCTTCGTCCCATCCACCGCCTGCACTGCCAGGTCAACCAACTTCATGGTCACCGCCGTGCGTACCGTACGCTCGAACAGTCTCCGCATCGCCTGTCGATGTCCCTTGTAGAACCGCCACAGAGTATTGTGGTCAGGATGCTGCCACCCCGTCAGCCACAGATACGGTATCTGGTCCCGGCAGGCCGCCTCCAGCTTGCGACATGACCGCACTCCGGTCATGAAGCCGTACAGCCACACGCTCAGCAGTGCTCTGGGATGGTAGGCCGGCGCTCCCAGCGGGTCTCCTTCTATCTCCACGCCCAATTCCGCCCAGCCTTCCTTGTCCAGAGCATCGACGAACTCGGCCACGAATCGCGCTGGATGGTCCAACGGCAGCAGGTCGTCCAAGGACGGCGGCAACAGCCACATCTGTTCCCGGTCCATATCACGAAGCGGCATCGCCGACCTCCAGGTCCAACTTTTGGCCCCCAGTCTACACCCCAACAACTTTCCCGACTTTTGAGACAGGCTCTAGTGTCCAATCCAATTCAATGGAATCCATTGCATACCATTGGCTGCCAGTCCACCGCGCGGCGGCGTCCCGGGACAGGCGCAGAGGGGTGCAGCCGGTTTTCACTACAATCCGTTAAGGACATCGATCACCCGGAGGTGAGAACCATGCCCCAATGCGTTGCCTGCGGCGCCGAACTCGTGCCGCCCATTCGCGTGCCCAACACCGTCTACCCGAAGATTCTCTACCGCATCGGCGGCCAGGACCACTGCCGCCACCACATCATCAGGGCCGCCGTGGCCGCCGGCGTCATCGCCGAGGTCAGACCCGGCGTCGGTCCGGTGGCGACCGCGACGCGGGGAGCGCCCTCCGAGGAGCGCTTCCGGCCCTTCCAGGGATGAGCCGTCACACTGCACCAGCCCTGGGCCACGCTGATCGCCCTGGGGATCAAGACCGTGGAGACCCGGTTCTGGCCGGCGCCGGAGCGGCTGTTCGACGAGGTCATCGTCATCCTGATTGGCATGGGAAGGAGATGACACTCCGATGGGAACTATACTCGCATCCGGCATTTTGGGCTCGCCAACCCGTCGCCCGGCCCGTCCACTTTAGCGCGGTCGGCGACGGCGCCATCGCATATGCTGGCACCGCGCACCGAGGACTACACTGGGGACCTTCGGTGTGCGATCAAGCCTCAAATGACGTCAACAACGGGGACCGCTTAGGCCGGGCGCGGACAGCGGTGCCTGTTAGAGGTTCGCGCGCAACACCAGAAAAGGAGGCATCAAGATGGCGGAAGAAACGGAGAAGCGCAGCCGGCTCACTCCCGTGCGGGTGAACCTGCTGGTCATCGCGCTTTTGATTGCGATACTGAACGGAGGAATCGTCTACCTCGTATATCTGGCAATCACGTCCAAGGAGATCTCGGAGTTTGTCACCGGCGCACTGGTGGGACTGCTGCCGGTGGGGATCACGGCATTGTCGAGCCTGGGCACGACTCTGATGAACGACAAGTAGCCAACCATCCGCTGGAAGGAATCATGAAAAGGATTGTGATTTGCTGCGACGGCACGCGGGGCAAATACGACGCTCCGGACAAGAACACCAACGTGGTGCGCCTGTTCGAGCGGATGGGCCCGGATGGGCCGGAGCGGATCTCCTACTACGACCCGGGCGTCGGGACTCACAGTCCGCTACGGAACGGCGCCATCGGTTTGCTGGACGAGCCGGTGGCGTCAGTCTCCAGCATGGGGATTACCAGCGAGGGTCTGAACGGCAATGTCAGGGAAGCCTACCGGTACCTCATGGAATGCTACGATTCTGCGGACCAGGTCTATTTGTTCGGGTACAGCCGGGGCTCTCACACCGTTCGGGTGTTGGCCGGCATGTTGCACAAGTGCGGTTTGCTCACCAGGGGAAGCGATAACCCGGTTCCCTACATGGCCGCCGTCTACCGCAGGAAGGAAGGGAGTCTCTGGTCGCCGACTATTCGGGGAGATCCGACGCTCGGACCGGCATATCCGGAGGCTGGGCGCGAAGGACCGCCACATTCCGGACGGCGCCAAGATTCACCGGAGCGTGTTGCAGCGCATGGCCGACCCCGACAACTGCTACCGACCCGGCAACCTGCCAGGGTCCATACCTGGAGGTGAATTGAGGCCGAGATGGTCATCGTCCCAAAACCGGCCGTTATGGTTCGCTCCGACGCCTGATAATGTGGTATCAATCCCGAAGGAGTATGTCGCGACAATCACCGTGAGAGGGTTTGGCAACGACACGTGCGAGCGCGCTCCTGGCCAATCCGCTGCCGTTGGCTTCATTCCTGGAAGTTGATGGTTACAGTGTCGCCGGCCAACCAACGAAAGGACGTGATCTCCGCGTTTTTCGGCAATTCAAACACCAGCCAACCATCCAACCCGGTGCCTCGGCGCAGGACTTGGGACCGTTCTACGGGCTCGATCCCCCCGTCGTGCTGAACTTCCTCGTGCAGTGGGTTCCAAAGGAACTTGACGCAGTCCTGGGGCGCTTCCGGATTCAACGGGACATTGCAACGGTCGGACTCCTTTCCAGCCATGGCGGATTCTTCTGCCCGTTCGCCGATGTCCAGCGGGCGATATCGGGCCTGGAGAGAATCCAGCAGTGCCGCGGCGTTTCGGTCAATATCGACGGAGGCGCTGGGTACGGTATGGTTCTCGACTTTGACGCGCATCAGCACCAACTCATTGCCGCCAAAGTTTGGAATGATCCGATACGCATCTTCGTCGGAACCGTCCGGACTCGAATCCCCAGACGGTGCGGTCCACCGTAATTCGTCGGTACGCATCACGTCCGCGATGCTTACGTGCAGCGTTTCGCCTTTGTAGTATTTCCCGATGTGCCAGGGCCGCGCGGTGATGTTTGCGCCGCTTTTCAGGCTTTCAAACCGGTCGAGAATCTCTTTCATGGGTAGTGCGTACCCGAAACCGGCGAGATTCCGGTTCCCCTTGGAGTTCATGCCGATGATATCGCCCGCGCGGTTCATCAGCGGCCCGCCGCTGTTGCCAGGATTCAAGACGGCGTCGATAGCGATCCGGTGTACGCCGTTTTGGTCAAGGGTCTCTGCGGAGACGATGGCGCGGGTCAGAGCGATGTTTTTCTGTTCCGTTATGAAACCGAGTGCGAAAACCCGGGCGCCCAATTTGTAGGTCGAAGATGTCTGGATGCCATCGCCGGCAGTGAGCAGGAGATCGAGACCGCCCGACCAATCGGTTTGGCTGGTGTCGAAGTCATGAGGACCAACGGCGAGGAGGGCTACATCGGCGACCGCGTCGGACCCCAACACTGCCACCTGGGTCAGTTGGGGAATGCCGTCGAATCCCCAATCGACGGTCACGTAGCCGTCGGCGCCGACCACGTCCTGGCTGGTTGCCACATACCAGTCGGCCCAACGGATGGGGTCCCGGATGAAAAAACCCGTGCCGCTGCCGTGGGATGATGTGATTTGGACAACCCAGGGCCTGACCCTATCAGTGAGCTCGCCGATCGACCGTGTGGGCGTCGGCATGATGGTGGGTCGCGGCGTAGCGGTCGGAGCGAGAGTCGCAATAGGTGCAGCCGCAGGCGCGGGCGCATTGGTCGGAGTTGCAGGTGGAGCAGCGAATGCAGCGGTACGTTGGGCGATTGCCGTACTGGATTCCGCGTGCGCCTGTTCTACGACCATGCTTTCCGGCGTCCGGCCGGGCACCGGAATCGGCGTGGGCGGGGAAGGCGACGCACACGCGAGGAGGAACAAAACCAGGAGAAGCGCAATGGTAGACCTGGTCATCGGGTTGGGAAGCCTGCGTGTTGACATTCGGTTCTTTCGGTCGCTCTGTGATTGCCGAGTGTGGCGACCGCTGATACCCGTCGTTCAGTTCGACGACCTCTCGGATGAGCGTCAGGGAACATCCGGCCTTGATTATAACGTCGAGAACTATGAGAGCAGGGTGCGTGAGCCAACCCGCCGAAAACGCACCACGGCAATTGACTCGATGGGCTGCCCCTCGTCGAACATTGCGGGCTCTCGCAACCAGCCTCACGCTGACGCATCCGACGCGACGGGCCCTGATCGTGGTTTTGGCCAGGATCGTTATTATTGCGCCCCAGGCTGGTACGCGCTTGTATAATCCGGAGCATCCATACGCGCTGGGGCCTGTAATGCTTCGGAAACATTTCGTGATTGCGGTCATGAGCGTGTCTGCAGTCTGGGCGGCGATTTTCATTCTAGGGTGCACTGGCGGCTCCGGACCCCAACAGGTAGGGTCAATCGTGGTTTCGGAGCCGGTGATTGAACCGACCAGCGCGCCCACGGCTGTATTGGCGCCGATGGTGCCGTCAGCCGACACTTCCGCCGTGGCCCGAGCTTCCGAAGCCGGACCGGTGGCGACGATAGTGCTGGAGACCACGCCGACGCCGCAACCTACTCGGACGCCCACGCCCGAGTTGTCTCCTGCTGATGTGTATTCCCTGATATCCCCTTCCGTGGCAATGGTGCTCAGTTCGGTTGGCACGGGCAGTGCCGTCCTGCTCGAAGACGGATACCTTGTGACCAATCATCACGTGGTCTGGCCGGACCGGAAGGTGAGGTTGCTTTTTCCTGACGGCGCGGACCTCAGGAACGTCCCCGTGGTGGCTGTAGACCCGTTGGCGGATATAGCCCTGCTGGGTCCGGTGGACACGGGAGCCAAAGGTCTGAGGTTCAGCAAGGGGGAGAGTTTCCCGGTGGGCGGAGAGGTTTTCATGGTCGGCTATCCGGGCGAGGTGGAACGGTCGCCGAAACCCACCATCGTCAGCGGAGTTCTCTCGCGTTTGCGGAGCTGGGACCAGGCGGGGATAACCTATTTGCAGACGGATGCCTCGATTGCCGGTGGGCAGAGCGGCGGCGCGATGGTGGACGCCAGGGGGAGGTTGCTGGGAATCTCCGGATTTTATTTCACCGATGCCCAATACGCTCTGGTGGCGTCATCAGTCGACGTTGGGCGCGTCGTGGGCAGGTTGAAGCGGAGCGCGGAGACCCTGGCCCTGGGAGATCGGGTATTTCCCGAGGGTCCCGGTGAGTTGGAGTTTATTGTCGAATTGGATGACCGGTGGGACCGGCGGGATTTTGTACTGACGGCGCCGGAGCCGACCACGGTGGATTTTGAGCTGGCGTGCGAGGGTCGGGCCACAATGTACCTGTACGACGGGGCCGGAACGGAAGTCCAGCGGGACGACGGGGATGAAGCGGCTGAGTGGACCAATGTGGCGCTGCCGAAGCGGGGCGTCTATTTCCTGCAGGTCGGGCAGCACGGGGGCGAGCGCGTCCGGTGCCGGCTGTCCAGCAGCGTGAGGTTGCGGTTGTTGCCAGATCCCGATGATGGCAGGGAAGTGGTCAAGGGCAAAGTCATAGCCGGCAACCTGGACCATTTCCGCGACGTTGACTGGTATTGGATCAGCTTGAAAGAAGGCGAAACGGTCGAGGTCGCCACGGATTCGCTGAATGTGGACACCGTTCTGCGAGTGCGCCGCCGGGGTTGCGGAGGCAATCGACTCGCCCAGAATGACGACAGTGGCAGTGGCCTGTTCGGCACCAACGCCAGGGTGATCTACCGGCCTGATTCGGATGGCGAGTTGGTGATCGGCGTTGAAGAGGCCGTCGGCAATAGTGGGGGAGGATATTTCCTATCCGTGAAGCGGGCCTTGCCGGGGTCAGCGTTGACTCCGCTGTCGGGTGAGCGTGTGGCCGAGGCGGACGTGTTGACCAACCGGGTCTTTGACTGTTTGGAGAGCAACGAAGACGCCAGGGAAAATCTCATAACAGACGTCGAGGAAAGCTTGGTTTCGGACGGTGTCAACCGGCGCTTGGCCAGGGGTGTGGTGGAGTTGCTGTTGGAGGATAGGACTGCGTTTGTGTCGGCCATGCGGGATTCGGTGGTTGAAGATCCATCCGGTTTTGACGAGTTCCTGGATGAGTGGTGTCGGCAGATAGATCTGGAAGTTGATGATCTTGGATCAGCGCAGGAGCGTTTATTCTGGGACCGGTTCGGAGAGGGTCGCTTGTTCGGTCCGATCAACGTGACCATGCGGCATGATCCGGGCGACGGCAAGATTAAGCGGGAGGCGGCGGACGTGAGGCTTGATGATTTCCTGGTGTCGGCCACCTTTGTGAATCCCTACTCGGGGGATGTTGCTGTTTGGGATTATGGGTTCTACCTGAGGGACGACCGGGACCTGGAAGACGGCAGCTTCGGTTATGTGGCGGTCACCAGCCAAGGGGAATGGAGTTTGCGCTGGCGGGACCGCGCCTCCGGCCAAACCACCACGGTCTCCAGCGGCCATTTGGGGAATCTCGATATCAGCGATGGAGGGCGGAACCTGCTGGAGATGGCGGTATTCGGCGATAGGGGACTGTTGCTCGTCAACGGCCATTTCGTGGCCTGGCTGGACGTTTCGGATATGCCCGAATCGGGCGACGTGGCGGTGGTAACCGGAATATTCAAGGGAAATGAGTCAGCAGGCGCCCTCACCCGTGTGCGGGATTTTGAGATTTGGTCATTGGCGAAGGCTCACCAGACCGATGCGGGTAACGTACGGGTTGAAGCCAAAGGGCCGTGGGAATATTCCAGCGACGCGGAGGCCCTCGATTTTCTGGTCGAGGTGGAATTTGTGAGACCCTCCGGCGATGACTGGAACCTGGGCTTTCTGGTCCGTGCTGTGGGCTCCGACCGATTTGATTCGGTGGTAGTCAATGGCGAAAACGGCTGGACTCACGAATGGCTCAGGTCGGGTGACGACTCAGCGGTAACCGATGGAGCCCTGACCGGCGAGCTTGGCGACAGCGTGCATCTGCTGTTGGTCGGGTTTGGGCCGGTGGGATTGTTGTTCGCGGACGGTGAGCTGGTATCCCGTTTGGACCTGTCCGGGAATCTGGAACGGGGAGAGGTGCTGCTGATTGGTGATACCGGCGACGAGACCATGGGCCCTATGCAGTTCGAACGTTTCAGGCTGTGGGTGCCTGGCTAAATTCGACCCACGGGAGGGACACCCCGGCGTCGGTTCCACGACGGACGGTGTAGGTACCGGGACTTTCCCTATGGAACCCTCGTCGTGACGGATAAGAGGCCGGACTTGGCATAATCCCCAGATTGATCCGGGCGTGTGACGCCGATGGAAACCCTTTATCCACCATGAGGAGGCGACACGCGCAGCGCCCAACCCATTGGAGCCAGGAGACCCAATGACGATACGTCCGATTTCCTTCCGATGGTCCAACCTGCTGATTTGCTCGTGGGCTGTCGAACTCGACGCCATCAGACCGCTGCTTGCCCCCGGCCTGATTCCGCACGGCTGGCGCGGCAGCGCTTACATCAGCCTGGTGGGCCTGACGGTATCGGATCACCGGTGCGCCGGCGTGGCATTGCATCCGAGGAACTTCCGGCAGGTGAACATCCGGAGTTACGTGCAGCCTGAACAGGGCGGTCCGCCCGGCGCGCTGTTCATCAGACAGTTCATCGCCCACCGCCTGACCGCGATGGCCGCTCCAGCGCTTTGGCGGGAACCGTTTTATCAGCTGGCGATCGCTGCCGACAACCCCTGCACACGGGACGAGGTGGAATACCGGTGGCTCAACGGACACATGAGGGCCACGGCGTCCGGTCTGTGGAAATCGCCGGAGCCGGACAGCCTGGAAGAGTTCCTCACGGCGCGCCAGTGGACCTACCAGCCGCGGCGAAACCCGCGCCGCTACGCGGCGGAACGGGAACCATGGCTGCTGAATGCTCCTCACGCCTACGATGTGGACTGCGACTTCACGGCGCTCACCCACGGACTGGCGCCGCATCCAGGCCGCCCGCCCGATTCGGTGCTGTTGGCTGACGGCGGCCCCGTGCGAATCACCATACCCGAGCGTATACGGCCGATACAATCGCAGAGCAACCAGCAGTAGCAGCGAGGCAAGTGACGGCGGATCCGATTACCCGCCACCGTCAGACGCGGCAGATCCCTGTGGATGGCGTCGGAGGGGTTTCTCACTGTCCGCAGTCAGCACCGAAACTCAGGAACTCCCCGTCACGCTGTACCACCGCCTTGACGATTCCCTCTTTTACGCCGCTTGAATTGCACAAAGCCCAGCCAAGGTGCCGTTCCATCCATTAAACTGCGGGGACCAATGCCTGGAAGCGCATAGGCAGTAGGTATACAAATGATGCCTCTTTTCCACCGGCTGTTTTATTCGGTGAGCCTGGCCCTCGCGGTCCTGACGGTGGCTTGCAACGGCGGGAGTGAAACCGCTGGGCAGGCTCAGCGGTTTTCGGGCGGCTTATCCCCGACGCCTGCCGTCATACTCACACCTCCGCCCACCCGGTCTCCGTTGCCTGAGCACGCACCCACGGGGACTCCGTCGCCCACCGTTGCTCCGGTTCCCGCCGGGAAAATGACCGCCGAACAGTTATACGAGCAAGTATCTCCATCGGTGGCGTTCGTCCAAACGCCGACGGGCGCCGGTTCCGGCTTCCTGATCGAAGGCGGCTACGTGGTCACCAACCATCACGTGGTATGGCCCTGGGAGGAGGCGCGGATCGTCTTCCCCGACGGGCCAGAATTTCTGGCGCCGGTGGCAGCGTGGGATCCGATGACCGACATTGCGCTCCTGGGGCCGGTGACGGCGCCGGCCCCGCCGTTGGGATTGGGTGACGGGGAGAACCTGCCCATCGGCAGCGAGGTATATCTCCTGGGCTATCCGGGGGAGACCGAGTCGCCTCCCGCCGCCACCATCCTCTCCGGTCTTCTGTCGCACTATCGTCAATGGAACCAACTAGGGATGACTTACCTTCAGACCGACACGGTCGTAGCCGGGGGACAAAGCGGCGGCCCGCTGCTCAATTCCAAAGGCGAGGTCATCGGAATCACCGTCTTCAAATTCACCGAGGCAAGCTACGCTCTGGCCGCCTCCGCGGCGGACCTGGAACCCCGGGTGCAACGGCTCATTCAAGGGCACGACCCGTGGGGAGTAGGCAACCGCCGGTTCGGGAGTCAGCAGCCCGGCAACGAGTTCCGCGGCGACCTGCAAAACCCCTGGGACTCCAGGACGTTTCTCATGGAGATCGCCACCGGGGACTTGGTGGAAATCGAAATCGCCTGTGCGAATCCGGTCCGCTTCAAAGTGACCGACCTTGCCGAAAATATGCTGCTGGATGTGGCCAATAGTCCTGGCGGCGTGGCGCAGGGCAATGCGAAAGCCCGGACGGACGGGCACCACTTTCTCACGGTGGAGACTCCTGCGCACTCGCCCTCATGCTTCGATCTGACCGCCAACGTTCCCATGTCTCCGTTCACCGACCCGGACGATGGACGGCGATTGAATTTGGGCGACACCATCGGAGGGAACGTCGACCATCCGGGCGACCGGGACTGGTATTCCATCCGCCTGGAAGAGGGTGAACTGCTGAGAATCTCCACCGACTCTCTCAACATCGATACAGTCCTGTCAGTTGACTTCCCCAACTCCCGCATCAACCAGGTAGTCCAGGATGATGACAGCGGCGGCGGCCTGTTCGAGGCCAACGCGGAGCTGGTGTACCGCGTTCCGATGACCGGCGAGTATTTCATAATCGTCGAAGAATTCAGCGGTTGGGACTCAGGCGGATATCTGCTGTCGGTGGACTGGGCCTCGTCCGGTACGGAAACGGCCTCAGTGCCGCCCAGCCCGCTGGAAGTGGACAGCCCCTTTGGGAAAATGATCGTGTTCGAGAGCCAGCTTTCGGACTTCTCGGTACAGGTCCCGGCAGAATGGGTCGAAATGTACCCTGATGATCAACCCCCTCATTTCACCTTCTATGCGGCAAATACAGCAGACGGCGAAAGAGGGTCGGTGGGTATTCTCGAATTCGATCTGGCAGCGTTCGATGAGAAACAGACGTTGGAGGAACTGGTGGATTCCATATTGGAGGAGTCTTCCGGAAGTTCTATTGAGATCCGACGTGAGAATATCTTGACATCTTCCGGAGACCCCGGCGTGGCGCTTGAGTTCCAGCTAGGAGTGGAACCCGATGAGTTGGCAGCAATGCGGATGCTGGTCAGCATCCAGGACGAGCGTTTCGCCTTTGTCGTGTTATACGGTTTCACGAAGGACGGATTCCAAAGGGCGCTGACCGAATACTCCTTCAACACCCTGCATTCGTCCGGGGATGGAGATACCCCGACACCTGCGGACAGGAACTCTCTGGCCTCCCTCTACAATGCCACCGACGGCCGGAACTGGCGGAATAACAACGGCTGGCTGAGCGATCGGCCAATCGGCCAATGGTACGGCGTCGTCACCAATGCTGACGGCCGCGTTGTTGGTCTACAACTGGACGGGAACCGGTTGAGCGGGGAGATACCCGCTATATTGGGCCACCTCTCCGACCTGGAACTGCTGGATCTTTCAAACAACCGCCTGGGTGGAGCGCTGCCGGCGGAATTGGGCAGTCTGACCAATCTGAAGTCGCTGTTTCTTAACGGTAACGACCTGACCGGAGCAATACCGCCCGAGTTGGGCAATCTCACCGGATTGGAAATACTTCACCTTCATTTCAACCATCTCACCGACGACATACCATCAGAATTGGGCGCTCTCGCCATGCTGCGAGAGCTGGATCTTGGAGTCAATGACCTGAGCGGGGAGATACCGCCGGAATTGGGCAACCTCGGCGACCTCACAAGCCTGTGGCTTGGCTGGAATGATTTGAGCGGAGAGATACCGCCGGAACTGGCCGACCTCGGCAACTTGACCAGGCTGTGGGTCAACAATAACCGGTTGGAGGGATGCATACCGGACAGTCTGGCAAGCCGGTTGGATGACCACTCCAATCTCGGCGATCTGAGCAACTGCGGGGACAAACCCCTGGCAGCCGCTGAGCGAGATGATGCTGATGGATCGAGGGCGGCGGCGAGCACCCGCTACGAGGAATACGCCGCTCTCAAAGCCGGCGGCCCGGGCGCCGTATATGCCGGTGATCTGACCCAATTGGTTGGGCCGGCCCCCAGCATTGACCTGGGCGACCGGGACGGAAACGTTACCCTGCGCTCCATCGAACAATTCAGTTGGCTGTTCGAGTCCGCCTATTACCGGGAGTTGCTGGAAAGGGCGAACCCGACCGATCCCGCGCCGCTGACCAGCAGCGGGCACAGCATCGAGATCCACTACGCCTGCATCAACCGCGCCCTCCCCTCCTGCCGGCTGGTCGAGGAATTCTGGGCGCCCAACCTGGAGAAACGGACCAACGGTCAGTTGCGGATCGCAATCACCTCGCTCGCCGAAACCGGCCTGGCTGCGACGGACACCCTGCAACTGGTTTCGGACGGAACGCTGGAAATGGTCGCCGTTTACTCCGGATACGTGGGCGGAGAGCTGCCGATTTTTGGAATCTTGAACCTGTATGGCCTGTACTCCGACCACCGCACGCTGTTTGAAGGGACCACGGAGATGCTGCCCACATTGGACGCAGTCCTGGCGCAGGAGACCCTCGGAGGAATGGTCGTAAACCACAACTGGTTTCTTGACGATGTATTTCTCTTCGGTCGAGCCCCCTTGCGGGGCGTGGCCGATTTTGAGGGTCTGAAAATCCGCAGCAGGTCCTCTCCAATGTCGGATTGGCTGGGCGGAATGGGAGCCCGGCCCGAGTTCGTCCCGTTCGCGGAGGTCTATGACACTCTGAAACAGGGCCGTCTGGACGCCGCCGCCACGTCGCATTGGTCCGCATACGGCCAGCGCTGGTACGAAGTCACCCACTACATGAATGGACCCCTGGTCAGGTGGGTCCCACTGCCCAATTTGGTGAACCCGGACGTCTGGGAGAGCATGCCCTCCGACCTGCAGCGGATACTCATCGAAGAGGGCGCCAGGGCGGAACTGGAGCAATTCCGCCTCGCCCCGGACCAGGCCCTTGCCGGCGTGCGGAACCACGTGGACGCCGGAATGGAGGCAATTGATCTCACTCCTGAATTGACCGAGCACAGCTTCAACGTCGCATTGATGCAACACGTCATCCCAGGTTGGCTGCGACAACTGGGCTACCCTGGCAGGGGCGCGGCGGCAGTTGCCCTGTTCAACGACAGCGCCGGATCATACGTTGGCCTTCGCATCGAACCCGACGGAACGGTGGCGAAGCGTCCGATAGCCAAGGGCCCGAACTCCGACGAGATACGAGAAACGGACTCTGCTTCCGCTAGCCCTCCTGCTCCCTCCTGGAAAGACCTGTCGGACGCTGAGACCGCCCATATGTGGATATACATGTGGATGTATGACAATGGAATTGGAAACGCATGGATCAGGGCAAGCGCCCAGTCCGGTTTCTTCGTGGACGGGTCCAGCCTGGACGTAAGCGTGCGCTTTGACCGCCAGGCAGTGGTCTTCTGCAACGGGGGCCCGATGCACCAGGGCGAGGTGGAACCCCTCGACTATTGCGGTGAACCCGAAGAAAGAGCCCTCGCCAACATAACTGGCCTTTTTGCGGCGACGCCGGAGGGCCCGATGCGATGCCAGCGCCACCAATCCTCCACCAGCGACGATCTGACGTACGCCTGCATTCTGGAGGACGAGACCGCTCATCCGCGAATCGCGCCGCATCCGCCCAGCCCTGCCGGCCTTCCGACTCCCTCCCCGGAAGAACTCTCGGATGCCGACACCGCCGACTTGTGGGCCTACCTGTGGATGGGCGGCAGTGATGGCCGACAGGTTAGAGCAACCGCGGAGGCCGGCTTCTTCATGGATCAATACCAGCTGGAGCTCAAGGTTCATTTCGGCCGCCGCTATGAGGCATTCTGCAATGAGAGCCCGCTGCACATCGATGAGTTGATGGTTCTGGACTGCGGATACCCGGAACAGTCTCTTGACGACGTTACCGGCGTTTCCGCGAGAACGCCGGACGGACCCATGCGCTGCAATCGACACCAAACATCGGTTCACGATGAACTGGCGTTTGCCTGCATGCTCCAAGACCGGTGACCTCCGACTGAAGAAAGCAGGGCCTCGGGGGACGACGTTGAAGTAACGTTCTAATCGAGGCAATGCACAAATCGACACGGACCTGCTGACCGGGGGCGATCAGGGGTCGCGCGCTCAACGACCCCGCCGATGGTGATTGCTTAAATTATCTGGCTTGCGCAGACGAGCAACCAGTTCCGGTGGCAGCAGACCGCCGAACGGGCCGCCGGTTATGACGTTGCCATCAAGTATGGCGACGGCCACCCTGCGGTTGCCCAGGCGCTCCGGGATTTGTCGGAGATGGCGTGGCGGTGTGACCTGGCCAGCACGGATTTCCCCGAATCAGCCGAGGGCCCCACTGACTTTGTGATACTACTGGCCCAAACCATGCCTGATATACTGACCCCACACTCCAATTCGGGTCGATTCCGGTAGAGGGCAGAATCGTACGCTAAGGGGAAAGGCGCCGGTTGAGCGTGCGATAGACGGTTGGTCTTGAGACGGTGAAGAGTTCGGCGAGATCGCTGATGGGATATTCGCCGGTGGCGTGCATGCGGCAGAGTTCCCGCTGCTGTCGCTCGGACAGTTTGGGTTGCTTGCCGCGCAATTTCCCCTTGGTGCGGGCGATGGCCATGCCCTCGCGGGTGCGCATGCGGATGAGATCGGCCTCGAACTCGGCGAAGGTGGCGAGGATGTTGAAGAACATCTTGCCCATGGGATCGTCCGGGTCGTAGAGGGTCCGGCCCAGGGCCAGTTTCACGCCCCGTTCCTGGAGCTGGTCGGCGATGGCGCGCGCATCTGGAACGGATCTGGCCAGGCGGTCGAGCTTCGGCACAACCATGGTGTCGCCCTGACGCACGGCGGCGAGGGCCTGATCAAGACCGGGTCGGGCGCGGGTGGTGCCGGTGAGGCCGTGGTCGGTGTAGATGCGGTCCTCGGCGACGCCAAGCTCCAGGAGGGCCTGACGCTGGGTGTCCAGGTCCTGACGGTCGGTGGAACAGCGGGCGCGTATCCGATGAGGGTTGCGGTCATGGGTGTTGGGGTCATGGGGGAAGTGTACGGATAGGGTCCCGCTTGCGCAATTGTCACCGTACCATTCATATGAGACGCTCCGGGCTCGGGCGCGGCGGGGTTGGCGGCGACGGGCTGGGCCGTACGCTCAGCGATCCCCTTACGGACAGCGCCGCGCCTGCCGGAATGAACGGATAACGGAGAGGTGGAACCCGCCGAGACGAAGCATCTGGAGCGTTCACCAGCGTGCTGCCCCCTACGACCTGCCCACGGTGAATCCACCCTAACCGCTCCAGCGAGAGCCAACACTATCGCACGGCTGGGATCAACCTCCTCGCCGCCATCGTCATTTACTGGAATACCACCAATCTCGACGAAACGGCCGGACAGCGGAAACACGCCGGCCTGACCGGCGATCTCGAACTCCTGGCCCACATCTCACCCCTTGGGTGGGCTCACATCCTGCTCACCGGCGAATACCGGTGGCCAAAATGCCGATAACGGCCTTAGCGTACGATTCTGCCCCCTACTGGAGCCGACCCGCAAAAGCCGAGTCAATGACCGCGTAAATTCACACACGTGGTATCTTGTAAGCGAGGAATCATGTCCACCCAGAAGTACCGCGAAGACAGCCACCATCTCTTGGCCCAAGCCAGGGCCGAACTCGCCAGCGGTGACGTCCGCCAGGCCTCCGAGAAGGGCTGGGGCGCTGCTGCGCAGATACTCAAGGCCATCGCCGAAGATCGCGGCTGGGACCATGGCAAGCATCGCCACCTGTCCCGTGTGGCCAGCCGTCTCCGTTCCGAGTTGGGCGACCTTGACGTCTTCACGTTCTACATGGTGGCCGACTCGCTCCACGGCAATTTCTACGAGGACGCGTATGCCGCTGCCGACGTGGCCGAGGCCCTGGACAAGATCGACCTGCTGATCAGCAAGCTGGAGCCGCTAGCCGGCGTATAGGTAGACCCACCATGCCGAAGCGCGGCTCCGGTCCGGTACAGCACCTATAATTTCTCGGCGCCGGCGGCCGGCGGACACCGGGATCTGCTGGTCAAAAGATTGCGTGGGCAACAAGGTCCACTCTCCAGGAAATACTGACTCCTGCGTGCGAGTCAAACCGGCTTTTTCAGCGGCTATTCGACGAAGCGGAAAGACGGCAATCGTCGCCACTGTTTATTCCGGACCGACGCCGAGATCCGCCGGCGAGACCTGAAAAGATACGTCGCACCGGCCAGAACAGTCAGCAGGATGCTCAACAAAACCATCGGCCATTCAGTCCCGACGATGACCAGAGCTATGCAGACCAGCACATAGGCCGTAGCCGAGCCCAGGACCACGTTGCGAAATATGATCATGACCAGGGCGACGGGAACGAGGCAGACGGCGGTGACCACGGGAAACAGTCCCAGCGACACGCCCAGCAGCACCGCCGCGCCCTGGCCGCCCCGAAATTGCAGCCACACCGGCCAGTTGTGTCCTAGTACTACAGTTGCAGATCATGGAGGGGTAGAATTGAGGCAACTAGCGAGTGTTGAGATGAGGTGGTGGTTGCTTGGAGAGATGAGGCGGTGGAGGTTGCCCGGTGGGCTGACGGGATCGAGCGGGTGCATGAGTGCATCGCAGGTAGGTTCCGGCGGCCTGAGCCGCGCCGGCGGGCACTGGAGTATCTGAAAGGGTTGCTCAGTCCAGTGGAACGCAAGAACGGCTGGCAACTGGCGGAGCGGGCGGGCGACGCTACTCCCTACGGGGTGCAGCGCCTGCTGTCGGGTTACGTCTGGGACGCAGATCTGGTCCGGGATGATCTAAAACGGTACGTGGTGGAGCATCTGGGCGACGGCGATGCGATACTGGTGGTGGACGAGACCGGATTTCTCAAGAAGGGCGACAAGTCCGTTGGAGTGCAGCGCCAGTACAGCGGTACCGCGGGCCGGATCGAGAACTCTCAGGTGGGCGTGTTCCTGGCCTATGCGGGAGCCGGGGGCAGAACCCTGCTGGACCGGGAACTGTACCTGCCCCAGGTATGGGCTGATGACTGGGAACGCCGGCGGGAGGCCGGGGTGCCGGATAGTGTCGGCTTTCAGACCAAGGGGCAACTGGCCCGGCAGATGTTGGAGCGGGCGGTTGCGTCGGAAGTGCCTTTCGCCTGGTTTACCGGGGACGAGGTCTACTGCAGCGACCGCAAGTTGCGGTTGTGGTTGGAACGTGAGGAGATTCCGCATGTCATGGCCATCAAACGCAGCGAGAAGCTGTGGGCTTTGACGGACAAAGGGCTCAGCCAGGTGAGGGCTGATCGGCTGGCAGCGCAGGTTGAGGAATCGGGTTGGGTCAGGTGCAACGCCGGCGATGGTGCCAAGGGTCCCCGGGTTTAAGACTGGGCCGTCATGGACATACGGCCCCTGGGAGAACCCGGCAAGGGCTACTGGCTGCTGACCCGCCGTAGCGTGGCCGACCCGGAGGAATTGGCCTACTACGTCTGTTATGGCCCGGTGGGAACGGCCTTGGCGGAACTGGTAAGAGTTGCCGGCAGGCGCTGGGCCATAGAGGAGTGTTTTGAGGAGGCCAAGGGAGAGGTGGGATTGGACCAGTACGAGGTGCGGCGGTGGGATGGCTGGTACCGGCACATCACCCTGGCGATGTTGGCCCATGCCTATCTGGCGGTAATCAGGAATCAGGCGGTGGAAGGAGGAGAAAAGGGGGCTGTTACGGCCCCGATGAGGAACTGATCCCCGTGACTGTCCCGGAGGTGAGACGGCTGCTGGCACGCCTGGTATGGACGCAGAACCAACTGCCTGATTTCATCCTGACCTGGTCGCGGTGGAGACGGCGCCACCAAGCAACGGCCCGGCGTTGTCATTATCGACGCCGCCTGAAACTCCGCACCGCATATCTGCAACTGTAGTACTAAACCAGAGCCAAGGTGAAACCCGCATTGGGGTTGGGTAGAATTGGCGATAGATGCGGTGTTCGCCGAGCGGATCGGAGTGGGGGTTGCAGTTGGGCACGACGGAGATGGGGCCACTACTGGAGCGGTGGCAGATGGATGAGGCTGCGGTACGACGGCGGATGTATCGAGCGCCGACGCCCCGGGAACGGGAACGTTGGCACGCGATGTGGCTGCTGGCGCAGGGTTGGACGGCGGCGGCGGTAGGCCGAGCCTTGGAACGGGATGCCCACACCATTGGCCAATGGACCAGGGCGTTTGCGGAGGGCGGTGCGAAGGCGCTGGTTTTTGAGCAGACTGGTGGTTCCCCCCCGCGTTGGACGTGGAGCAACGGGCCGAGTTGACGACGGCGGTGCAGGAACCGCCCAGCCAAGCGGGCATCGAACTATCCAACTGGAACTGGAAGGCGGTGCGCCGGTTTGTAGAGGACCGCTTTGGTTTGACGCTGAGCCGGAGCAGTTGCCTGAACTACCTGCACCGACTGGGGTTTGTGCTGAAGCGACCAAAGAAGCGGTTGGTCAAGGCCGACCCCGTGCGAAGGGAAGCCTTTGTGTCAGAGTATGTGGCTCTGACCGGGGCGGCGCGACGCAGTGGCGCCAAAATATTCTTCGCCGACGAGGCGCACTTTCAGGCTGATGCTGATCTGCGGGGCAAGTGGGTGCTGAAAGGGGAGCCAGCCCTGGTTGACACCACCAGCCCGCGTCGTGGGGAGAAGGTCAGCTACTACTCGGCGGTGTGCCTGGAGACCGGCGAGGTAGAGGTGATGGAACTGGAAGGCAACAGCAACTCCGCCACCTCAACCGCTTTCCTGCGGCAACTGCGCGCCCGACACACCGAACCACTGACGGTGATCTGGGACAACTCCCCAGCCCATCGAGGCGACGCGCTACGGACCTACTTGACTACACCCGGCTTGCACCTGCGCCTGGTGAACCTGCCCAGCTACAGCCCAGACTTCAACGCTGACGAAGCTATCTGGGGCTGGGTGCGGCAGGAGGCAACCGCCAACCTGTGTCTGGGGACCCGTGCCGCAGTGCGGGAGAGAGTGGGCGGCTTCTTCACCGATCTGGCCCACCGTCGGGAAGAAGTCAAGCGACGATGTCGCACCATCCTTCAGGCTCGCGCCGCAGAACTGACCGGCAGCGCTCGAGCCGATCTTCCCGGCCAAGCAAATGTAGATTTCACCTTGGCTTCGGTTTAGGTGGTGTCGTCAAAAGAGTTTGCTCCAGATCATAGCTGCTCTGAGTTGGCAGGCGGCCAAGTATGATGTTGCCCGCTTGGCGTAGCGGGTCGCTATCCCGCGCCACTGCTTGAATTCCAGAAACCCGTTCTCCACCAAGTGCCGCAGCTTGTACAGCGCCCGGTCGTATTCTCGCTTCTTCTTCCGGTTGCTCTTGGGCGGTATCACCGGTTTCATGCCCATCCTCTGGGCCGCGGCTATGATTTCATTAGTGTCATAGGCTTTGTCCGCCAGCAGGCACCCGGCCGCAATGCCCTCGATCAAAGACAGCGCCTGGGAGCAGTCGGCCACCGTGCCCTCGGTCAGCGCCAGTCTGACCGGCATTCCGTGGGCATCCACCGCCAGGTGCAGCTTGCTGTTCAGCCCCCTTTGGTGCGGGCAATGGACTGGTTTCCGCCCAGGGCCCCGGCGCTGTGCGGATGGGCCTTGATGTAGCTGGCGTCGATCATCAGCCATTCGAAATCAGGGTCATCCATGACTGCTTCCAGCAAAGCCGCCCACACTCCCCGGTCTCGCCAGCGGCAGAAGCGCCGATGGGTATTCTTCCAGTCCCCGTAGTCCGGAGGCAGATCGCGCCAAGGAGCGCCGGATTGAGTCAGGCTGGCGCTGTTGTTAGAGGGTGAGGCTGTAGGGGAGTTGGGTCCGGCGGTCGCGCACACGGTGTCCCGTGCCGCGGAGGTGGTGTTTGCGTCATATTGGTTCGATCTGTGCGGCGACGATAGCGAGATTATTCTGGTCCCCGGTGATGAGCTGGACTGAGACCTCGTTGTGGGTCAGGTTGGGCCGGCGCGATTTTGGCTGTTGGGTCGCAGGGACGGGTGTTCAGGCGTGATTTCGGCGCCGAGAGCAAGTGTATATCTGCCCAGTGTTCACTTGGGCCATCCGGCTACCTCGTCCTCATACCCGCTGTCGGCGATTTCCTGGTCTCGCCGGCGCATCTCGTCACTGTAAGGGAGGAGGTCTTCGACGGGTGGTAAGTCGTCAATGATGGCCAGGTACAGGGCTGCGGCAGCCGTCTGGTATATCTGGCAGGCGGCGTAGGCGTTGGCGAGGCTCTTCTGTTCGTTGGTCATTCCGGAAAGCGCCGAGCTCAGCAGTTGGAAGTGGTGCGGTTCGGGCCATGCGCCCAGCAGGTTGTGGATGTCTTTCTTGGCGGTGGCGCACTCGCGCGCCGCCGAGCGCAGGGCGGGTTTGGCGGCTTTGCCGATGGTCTCTGCGACGGATTCAGTTATGAACCTCGTGGTTTGATCGTCGCCACCAACGATTTCCAGGTACTGTATCCGTTTGTCGTTCCCCATTGGGGCCATGAGTTCGCAGTGCGCTTGCGATTTCATGACCCAGTCCGGCTGGTTGTCGCTATCTTCGTGGCGGCCGTGTCGTTGGACGATGGCTGCCGTGGTTTCGAACGTGGCCGGCGGCGGTGAAGCTATTTCGGTGGACATCATGATGTTCCGCGGATGTGGGTGTCCCAGCATTCAGTTCTTGGCGGTGACCATGCTGATGGTGTAGGGGTGCCACAGGCTGTTGAACGGGTAGGAGGACCCGGCTTCCAACACGTCCGCGAACAGATGCAGGGGGTTGACCGCGGCAGTGCCGACTTTGTCGTTCATGGCAACGGTGGTGTCGGCGCCGGGCAGCGCGATGCCGTATTTGCCGTTGACCTTGAAGGCGAACTGCGTACCGAGGTCGAGGAGGTCAACGAACTTGGGCTGGCCGGTGAAGGGTTCGACGTCCATGCCGAACCACAGTCGGACCTCCGGCGGCGCGGCGGGGCCGTCGAGTTGGTCATCTTGGTACTGGAGGCCTTCCGGCAGGTCGCGGGCGGTGGCGTAGTCGAAGCTGACCGCTTCGCCGCCGTCTTGGAGAAGCGTTTCGATGCCGGTTGGCGGATCGGCGGTTACGGTGCCGACGCCGTTTTCGGCGAGCTTTCTTCTGACTGTGTCCATGTCGAGTTCGCCGGTTTCTTCCGGGGTGATGACGTATTGGCCGGCGTCGGACCAGTCGCCGGTCAATGTGCTGTTTTCGTGGGCGACTTTGACCATGACGCCGTCGATGCAATAGTAGTCCTGGCCGGCGATGCTGGCGTAGAGCGCGCCGGAAAGGGGTTGGAGCGTGCGGAGTTCGTCCACCAGAAGGTTGGTGCGGCGCAGCCACTCGCTCCTGGAGTCGGGCAGGAATTGGAGTTCGTAGTCGAGGGTGTTTTGGTTGCCCTGGTAGGCGTAGCGTTGCGCCATTTGGAGTGGGGTGTTCATGATCTTCTCCCAATCTGGGGTGTTGGGGTAGGTGGGTCTATTTTCGCGGGAGTGCGGATTCCCGTAAACCCCTGTACGCAACTGATCCGCGAGATATTTGGTCTATGCCCCCGTTGTGGTGGTGGCGGTCACTCCGGCTGTGATCGCGTCGTCAATCCCATTGGTGGGCTGGTGCGGCCTGCCAGAAAGGCCAGCCGCCCCGTTAGTCGTGGGCGGCTGGCCGGTCGTCGTCGGTCGGCGACGCGTCAATTATGGCAGTTGCAGATAAGCCGGCGCGAGGGGCCGGTGTCATCAATTTTGAGTTCGGTATGGCTCGCTGTCAGTGGAGAAGCGCACGTTGGGCGCTGGTTATTGAATGGCGATCTGTCGGTCCTGTTCGGCTCCAGCGTGGTTCCCGAGGTTGTCGTGGATCCAGGCGCGCATCTTGAAAGCCTCGCTGTCATGCTGGGGATGCAAGGGAATCGAACCGTCCATGTCTTCCAGGGCGGCCTGCCAATCCGGTGTAGGCAGGAGGGTGTAACCGACGGCGCGGTGCCCGTAGCCCATGTGGTGGGTTGGGTCGAGCTCTATTGCCTGGGTGGCGTCGTTGATGGCCGGTTGCGGGTCTTGGGGGGTTGCGGTGGACCAGGCCGGTGATGTCGGCGGCTTTGTCGAAGTCTTCGATGGCGCCCTGGTAGTCGGCGACCTCTGCCCGGGTGGCGCCGCGGCGGGTGTAGCACTGGGGGAGGTGGTACGCACTGCCGGGCCCTGGATGGCTGACCGCACGGTTTATCACTGCACGGGCGGCAGCAATGTGGCTCAGTGCTCTTCCGAGTCTGCGATGTGGAGGGCTACGGCCTCACTGTGTCGAGCCTCGTTCGCCCCGTGCAGGATCTGCGCGGCGGCGGCTTGGACGAGTGCTGTCCACTCCATCGCGGGCAGTTCCTTTCGCGCCTGCTTTGATGCGTCCATGGTGACGGTGTCAATGATATCTGATGTCTTGACGGCGAACGGTGACCAGTTGGCGGGGTTGTCGACGGCATCGTTGATGTGCCCGTCGAGTGCTGGCGCCGCTTGGTGGGCTCGTGTCGCGTCGAGCGATGGCTCGTATGGGCTTGTGACGTCCTCCAGATCGGCCACTCCGTGCAGGTCAGCATACTCTTGGATGTGGTGGACTGCGTCGGTGTCCGCTACGTACAGCACGTTCTGCAGGACGGAATTGAGGAGCGTGGCGCGATCGGGAGCCCTGGTCATGGTTTATGTACCTCGTTGCTACTATTTCTGCCTCTGATGTCGGTCTGATGCGTGTCGCGCCGGCTCCCAGGCTGCCGCTGTCGCGGCTGGAAGTCCAGTGAGCTCTCGTCGGTGAACGTCTTGGCGAGCGTCTCGGCGGTCCAGAAGGCGTCGTAGGCGTTCTCGAAGCGGTGTGAGTAGCCGGGGCCGTAGGCCTGGTAGGACCCGCTCATGTCCACCATTTCCACCATGTGGGCCTCGCCGTCGTGGTCGATGAGGAACCAGTGGTGGTGGTTGGATCCGCTGGCGAAGTAGGTCCGCCAGGCGTTCATCCACTCGGTGTCCTCCAGGTCGTCGTCCATCACGGCGGGCGTCGCCACGTAGTGGGGCCGGTAGCCCTTTGGCGCCACTGCGGGTTCGTTGTCCGGGCTCTCGGCGCTGTCGAATGCCATTGGCGTTGGATCGTCGTGGGCCGCGAGGTTCTCCGCGACGGGATCTGTGGGTTGTTGTGCCGGCATTGTCCTTCACTCTCTTTGCGATTGGGCTGCCCGGTGGCGGGCTGGACGCGTTGGTGTCAATAGACGATGAAGGACAGGTCCCGGTCGTCGCCCAGGGAGGCCATGTGCTTTTCGGCTTCTCTTCTGGCGTTGCCGATCCAGCCGTGGATGTTGCTTCCGCCGGACGGGTAGCTTACGCGCCATGCGGGCGTTGCGAGGTCCTGGTGGACCTGCAGCACCTCGATGTTGTCGTGGTCCCGGCAGGTGTAGACCGGGCCTCGGGTGATATGCCAGAAGAAGGTTCTGGCGGTTGCGGTTTCGCTCATGTCGGTTTCCTTTATGGGGGTTAGCCCACGTGGGGTGTCGGCAGTCCAGCATTCTTCGGTTTGCGCATTCGGGCAAGTTTACCGGTCTTTGGGAATCCCTCAGTGGGTTCTGGGCACTCGGCGGTGGTCATCTCATGGCCGTGGTCGGTGACCTTCGTGGCTCTGCCGGCGCCGTCGTCAGGCGTTGCCGATTTTGGTTGTGGGGGTTCGCTAGATCCAGAACGGGGCGACGACGTTGCCGGCCACGTTCCGGTAGCTTTGGGTCCAGCCGTGCCAGACGGCGCCGCGCCAGGTGAGGGCGGCGTGCAGCCAGGCCTCGGGTACCCTCAGCAGGAGTTCCAGGATCACGTCGTCCGGGGATTCGATGGCGACCTCGGAGTAGATGAACGCGACGTTGGCTTCTCTGCGCCGGTCATCGGGGTCGGTCCTTACCGATTGGCCCATCTGGAACAGTTCGTGGATTTCCTCGTCGCGGGGGTCTCCGTAGAGGCGGCATTCGCCGCGCCAGGTGGAGTACCGCTTGTCGACTTCCCAGTGTTCGGGGTCGTCTTCCGGGGATTCCTCGTCGAGTTCGTCGTAGAATACTTCGTCGATGCGGATGACGAGCATATCGTAGTCTTCGCCGGCGGTGTAGGTGTAGACCTCAAAGCCGCCGCGTTCGAAACCGCCCTCCCAGCCGGTGTGGCTGTAGTCGGCGGCGGCTTCCGGCGGGATCTCGTGGGGTGGGCCCTGGTCGGTGAGCCCCTACATGGGGAGCATGGTGCGTTGTCTCCTGTTTCCGTCGGGCTATTTCCGTGAGGGTGGATGTGGCTGCCCTTCTCCGGGATCGTGGCGTTCTCGTGCGGGGAGGTCCGGCTCCGGCCAGTGGTGCCAGTACGTGATGATCCCGCCGGGGTCCACTTCGAGGCGTGGCACGTTGCCGTGGCTGGCCCAGTCCCAGGCGATGAAGCCGATGTTTCCATGACCCTCGGGGTGCGGTCGGCGACCGCCCCTGATGGTCCATCCGCGCAGAGAGGCTGTCAGCAGGTGGTCGATCCTGTTTTGCAGAAAGCCAGCTTCTTCGTCCGGCGGCAGCGTGGGATGCGGGTCCGGCCACGTCTCTGCATCGCAGGCGTACCAGCGGGAGCCGTCGCTGACGAAGCTTCTTTGCAGGTCGTGTTCGTCGTGCCACTGGATCCGGCCCGGTTCGATGTGGAAGTGGCGGCCTTCGCGCAGGGAAAGTATCATGCTGGCGATGGCGGCGTTGACCGGGTCTGGTTCCGGCGTCTCAGCCGGAATTACCCGGCAGGAGGCGAGTGGCGCTAGGCTGACGGCGGTCATGGTGATTTCTTGTCAGCAGGGATGTACGTGCGTCTGGCCGGTCTGTACCGGCCCGTTTCGGCCGGCGGCGCGGCATCGCCGTTGAGCGGGACCTTGACCGTGGCGCTGTGCGCCGTGACTTGAGCCGTGGGCTCTGGTTGTGGACCGCCTGGACCTGGCCGTGGAACAGGAATGCGTGGCGACGTTTCGCTCCAGCCATACGGCAATCCGCAGGATAGGGCCAATTGGGCCCTCGGTTGACCTGATCTCGTTGGCTGGACGTTCATGATGTTCAGCGGGTGTGGATTTCCCAGTGGTCAGTCCGAAGCAGTGGCCAGGCTGATGTTGTACGGGCGCCAGAGGCTATTGAACGGGTTGGAGGCCCTGGCTTCCATCGCGTCGGCGAGCTGACGCAGCGGGTTGACCGCGGCAGCGCCGATTTTGTCGTTCATGTCGACCTTGGTCGCCGGTAGTCCGCGACGGTGACATTTTGCCAGCGTGGGGCGGTTTCGCGCTACTGGCTGTTGTCATCGTTTTGAGCATTGGACGGTCGTGGGCGGACAGCGCAGCGGTAAAGTACCGGACTATCACCAGGCGCTGACCGTGGCACAGCAGATTTTCGGCTGGATGGAGCAGGTCCAGCCAGTAGTACCGGCGCCAGCCGCGGGACCTGAGACCGTGGTAGAGGTTTGGGCCGTCTGCGTACACCGCCACGCGCTGGGCCGGCGAGCCGTGTGGGATGGCAATGTTGATGCTGGTAGGAAATTTCGCTACTCTGCCGATATGCCCTCACAATTGGTGTGGCAGGGCAATCCAAGTAACAGCATCTTGACCTGTCGTCTAAGTGCGAGCTATCTGCACATAGCGGCAACGATGTCGCTGACCTTGTACAGTACCGCCCCGCTCCCGAACAAAGCGGTGCACACTGTGGCCCAGATCCAAGCGACGGTGGAGGTAACCCTGATTCTGACCTCGGCTACGACCCGGTCGTCATTGAACGACCTCTGCTGTCGCTCAGCCGCCTTCCGCCCTGTGATTGAACTGGCGATTGTGGCCGTAGTGGCGATCAAGATCGCTCCGACGATCATGACTATCACAAAATCCATGCCATTCACCTCTTTTCACTCTCCGCCGTCTGAGCAACCTCTGAAGCATTTCGGTAAGTACTATGTACACCTCACTCGAAGACCTGGTTGGTCACGCCTACTTTGGAGTAGCGGAATCGCCTATGATGCTGGCAGTGGCGGTTGACATTCCCTGTGCGCCCTTGTGGGGTTTTATCACCCCCCCCCAGCGGGTAGTGCCGCTGGCACGACGCCCCCCTGGCGGGGGCGTTTCTTTTTGTCGTTATCGTCGGGACGGGATGAAATTACCGCATCCCGAACTTGGCCGCAACTGCGCTACGGCTCTGGCGCGCGTGCTGCGCCTACTGTGTACCGAGTTGCCCGGGTTAGCGAAAACAGGCTCCCGGGCGTCATCTGCGGGCGGTCCGAGCTCAGACGGCTTCGATGCTTTGCAGGTGGGGAGGTCTTGCGGTCATGCCACTGGGCGGTGCCAGCCTTACCCCGAATCCACCGAAGGGATACTGCAGCAGTGGTCAGACGAGGGATTAGGGGTCAGGGAACGGGCCGGCGGTAGCCTGATGTCGGAGAGATGGACGATGTGGAGTGTAGCAGCCACGCCGGAGGGATTTTGACGGCCTGTGGTAGAAGTCTGGGCGCGATTTTCGACACCAGATCACAGGCGGAGACCGCCAGGGGCCCAGCCTGAGCGCTGATGGGCCAGGCAGTTGGGTAATCTGTTGGACAGGTCAAACGCCGAGGGCGTGATCAAGAAGGGAGCGGCAGGGCGCGCAATCGGGCCAGGGCAGAGCTGAACTGGTTTTGCCAGGGCCAGCCCTGGGGCAGATGCAAGGTGAGGCGACGTGCCTTGCGGGTGATGCGTCCGGCCAGGGAGAAGAAGCGTCGCCGGAGGGTCTTGGTGGTGGCCACCGGCTCGCACAACCCGAGACGTGTCGTCCAGCGGGCGAGGTTATGGGCGATGACTTGCACCGCCAGCCAGGCGGCGTTGGCGGGAAAGCGACCCGATGGCAGATGGTTGAGGCCCACGCCGTACTTGAGGTCGCGGATGGCGTTTTCGATCTCGGCGTGGCGGCGATGGTCGGCTTCGAGATCCAGGGTGTCGCCCTCACGGTCGGTGATGAAGGCGTGATAGCTGTATTCGGTAAGCAGGGCCAACTGGGAGCCGGGGGTGGGCGTCACCCGGCGGACGATGAGCCGCACCGGCACGGCATAGGGCTCATGCTGGAAGGGAGTATATTCAGTTTCGGCCACGTCGGCGCCGCCCTCCATCCAATAGGGTATGGGCGTCCAATCCTCTTCGGGTATGGCCTCGATGAGATTGCGCACGATTGGTTGCTGGCGGACGGTGATGGAGTAGCGGACCTTCATCTTGCGACAGGCGGCGACGATGTCGCGGTTATAGAAGCCGCTGTCGGCACGCATGGTCAATGGTCCGGTGGCCCCGGCGTAGCGCACTCGGCTGATGGTCTCACGCAGGAAGTGGGCGGCGCCCCGAGCGGTGTTGGCTCGGCCCTTGCGCAGGCGGGCCATCAGCACGTCGCCCGTCCCAGCAGCGACGGCGAAGAGCGGGTGATAGCCACGCTGACCGGCGTAGTTGTGGCGCTGCGCGCCCTCCTTGCACAGGCCGTAGGTCTCGCAGACGGTGGAGTCCAGGTCGATGGTCAACGGCTCGTCGCCCGGACCGGCGCCGGCGACCCAGGCTCGGGCCAGCGCCTCACGGCTCACTCGATCCAACTGGCGCGCATGGCCCCACTGGAAACTCCGCAGAAAGGTGCCCAGCGTGGACGGCGCCTTCACCGCGCAGCCCAGCACCTGTGCGGTCCCGCCAGCGCGCAGCGCGTCGGCGTCGTCAATGCAGTCCCCACCGGCCAGCGCCGACGCCACCAGCGTCAGCAGTTTGTCTCCCGCGTTGGCTCGACCCGGCGCATCCCCCAGATCAACATGGCGGTCCACCAGCTCTCCCAGTCCCAGATGATGGGCCAGGGTGACGGGCAGAATCAGCCCAGCATTGGCCACCAGGCGGGCATCATCAAACGCGATTTGGATGCGGTCGGGGCGCTCAGGTGGTAGCATCCGATGGGTGCTCCTTGTGAGGGGTTGGTTTTCTGTGACAAAAACCATTATCCCCGAAGCCGGGAGCACTTTCTCATCCCATCAGCACGCCGCCAAACTCATCATTTCGGTGGATTGGGGCTTACGGATGTTGCCACGGGGCTGCGTCGGCGATTTCGATCATCGGCGTGTTCCCTCTGGGTTCTGCATCGCGGGCTGGGCAAAGTTCGGCGGCCGCCATCAGAAGGGCGGCCGCTTGCTGGTTGGGGGGATTGCCCCGGTTCGTCGGAGCTGCTTGCATCTATCATAGGCTTCTCTCTGTGGGAGGTTGTTCGGCTGTCGGCAGGATGGTCCTCACTTCGGATGGCAGTGTCCATCTCCACAGCCGCTGATAGCCGCGGGCGGCTACGGGTGGGTCGATTGCCCTGACGTCGCTGAGTATCCACATCCAGCGTCCGGTCTCGTAGTGCCCGAAGAGCAGCTCGTCGCCTTCGGGCAGCTTGGTGTCTGGCTGGATCTGCACGGCGTCTTGGAGGATGGCCACGGCTACCACCGCGCCCAAAGGCAGGCTGCTGTGCCAGGTATCGCCCAGGTGCTGGGCGACGGCGTGGTTGAAATCCGGGTAATGGGGGTTGCCCAGGAAATTCCGGTTCTTGCCGGCGTGGATGGCCAGTGGCTGTCCGATGGCGGCCTTGTGGGGCGCCCACGATCTGGTCTCAATGAGTTTGGCCTGCGCGGCAATCAGCGAGGGCCAGGGCTGGTCGAGAGTGACGGCGTAGATCTTCTCGGTGTAGCTCGTGGTGGCGTTCACGACGCTTCCTGTTGGTTGGCGTCGCCAGTCTGGTCGGGTTCGGCAATTATGGCTGCCTGTCGCAGATCTTGCGATTGGTCTATCAGTTCTGGGGAGTATTCGATGCCATCTGTGCTAATTGTGGGTGGCAATAATCGAGATCTTGCCAGCTCGATTTCGACTTTCACGTCTTTTACCCAAGGCTTATCGCAAAAGCGTTGCAGTAAGCGGTCTCCTGATGCGTACGCTCGGCCTACGGCTACTCGGATTGATTCGCTCGAGTCGTTGTCTAGGCGCACCAGTGTGGGAGGTATTCTCGTACCGTCTTTTGCCCTGTCCCCGTAGCGAGGGATTCTCACGCCCAAAGTTGCCTCCGCGTATTTTCTGCGTTTCTCGTACTCGGTGGGAACTGCGAACGGCAATTTGCCTTTCCAAATGGCGATGGGGACGTACAGCACCAACACGGCGGCGCCGAGCAATGCGGCCAGGTTGCCCCAATCTAAGTCGGCCGATGATGCTAGGGATACTGCTGCCAAGGATGCTGCGATGGCTTCGCCCAGGAGCAGGAGGGCAGCTAAGGCAACTCCTGACCGGTCCCAGTCGTAGCGGGCGGTTGTGCGCCCAATCGTTATGCGGTAAGCCTTTTTCACTGTTTCCGGTACCTCTTGAATTTGGGTTGGGGTGATGCCAAATGCGACGGTGGCGTTTCCGCGATCCTGTGGAAGATCGACCGTGCGATGACTGGGAACAGGTCACGCTTCGCGCCGGTGTCGGTCATGTACTTGTCCAACGTCGTCCCGTCGGGGTTGAGCACCTGCACCATGATGTTGTTGATCACGCCGCTGATGGCGAGCTCGAACTGGTCGTGCTCGTTACCGGGGGCAGTTTGGCGGTGCGGCCCTTTGTTCGTTGGGGGTGCTGGGCTTCAATTCGGTTCGGAAGGGATCTGCGTGACGCGCTGCAACGCTCGCATCTTCTGCGCGGCATTGGGCATCGTGAGTTCCAGAGGGCCAGCGATCTCGTGCCTTATGCTGCGAAGATAGCTCGAGACGGAAAACACCCAAAGGTCGGTGAACTTGGGGTTGATTTTCCAGCTGTGGGGCTTCGGGAAAGTGAACTGGTAGGTGACGCCAGTGACGCTGAACAGGTGACCGCCGTCGACTTGGTCTTTGCGCTGTGCGCATTCCACGGGCTTCATGGGGTTCCAGCAAATGAGGAGGGGCAGCAGCGTTCGGTGTTCCGTGCCGGGTGGCCGTCTCATCGGTATGAGCACTTTGGCGATTCTCTGATGGATCAGGGTGTACTTGTCTGGATCCCACTGACGGTCCCAGTTCTCTTGTTCATGTTGTTCGAACACGGCGCTGGTGGCGTCGAGGGCAATGGTTTTGTGTCCTAAAGCCTGGGCCGAAATGCTTTTCATTTCCGTCTGAAAGATCGCTTTCGTTCCGTCGCAGAGGTCAGCCTCGATCCAGCGGTCAAGCCATGGGCCTCTCTTTTGCCCGGTAGTGACGGGTTCCGGTCTGATGTTGACGGCTGTCGCTCCGTTTTTGATGAGGCAGTGCTGTAGGGTCGCAGCTGCGAGATCTTCGAAGAGCATGGCGACGATTGCCGCCGAGTGCCTGTCTGCCCAATCGGGCTTTTCGTCGAAGAAGGACAGGATTTCATCGACGTTGATGAGGAGTGATGATGCGTCGGGCACGGTAGGCTCCTTTTCCGAGCACCGTTAGGCCGATAACCTATGACGGTGATCTATCCTGGTAGGTGGGTCGAGTGGATTACCTGTTCGCCGATTGCGGCGGCGAGGGTGGGGCTTGATCCTCTCGCAGGGGGATGTTCAGTACGTCCCGGTCTCACGGTCGGGAACAGTCTACCCGCCGGCCTGGTCAACGTGACCGGGGGCGTTGAAGGGCCCGAGGGTGTTTTGCTGACGGTGGAGCCGCGACGGTCCGTGCGGCTCTGGTTTATTCTCACTGGCGCGTGGTGCAGACGGTGAAATCGGAGGGTTTGAAGCCGGTGGCGCAGCTCGTAAGGCGAAAACGCGCTGTGTCGTTCTGACGAGGATATGAGGCCAATGCTGGAGCTCAATGTCAGGCACAAGATGGACGGTCTGGACTTGCTGGGAACCCTGGTGTATGATTCCGTGCCGGCGGTGTTCTTCGACCCGCAGTACCGGGGTGTGCTGGATAAGCTGGCGTACGGGAACGAAGGGAAGGCGCGGGGGCAGGCCAGGGCTTCGTTGGTCCAGATGCCGGAACCGGTCATTCTGCGGTTCTTGGGCGAGATAGCGAGGGTGTTGCGTCCGAGCGGCCACGTGTTCCTGTGGACGGACAAGTACCACCTCTGTTCGGGGTCCATCGGCTGGTTTGAGGAGTTTCCGCTGGAGGTGGTCGATCTGATCACCTGGGATAAGGGAAGGATGGGGATGGGTTACCGGACGCGTCGTTATGGGGAGTACCTGTTGGTGGTGCAGAAGTCGCCCCTGGTGGTGGATGGGGGTTGGAAGGGTAGTGAGGTTCCCGATTTTTGGTCGGAGAAGCTGTCCGGCCGTAGGGGACATACTCACCGGAAGCCGGTTGGCCTGCAGTCTGCGCTGATAGAAGCGGTGACGGAGCCGGGGGATATGGTGGTAGATCCGGCGGCGGGGAGTTTCTCGGTGATGGAGAGTGCGCTTGCGGTGGGGAGGAATTTCCTGGGCGGGGATCTGAACGGGTAAGGCCGGTTGGCGGATGGCGCCAACGGTGCAGGAGTCGGTGTTGGTCGGAGTAGCCCGCTTCGACGTGCCTGGTGCAAGCCAGGCATTGCATCGGGCTTCCTGGGGTCCACCGGTTGCCCAGGTGGGTGTTTTGTTTGCCGCAATGGGGGAATGCCCGTCGGGCCTTCTGCGGCTGTCACCGTGGCTATACGGCCGGAACTTGGGGCGGCGGTGGTGATTAAAACCTTCCGCCCCGTCAGTCGGGGCGGCCGGCGTCGCCGTGGGTCGGCGACGGTTCCATTGTGCCAGTGAGCAACGCTTGTACGCCACCGGCTGGTGTCATCAATTCAGAAGTCGTCGGTGGCGATTTCGATCGACTGCTAGGGTTCCTTGATGTTGGTGGGAATGCAAGGTCTGGTGTCTGGCCGCGGCACTGGAGGGCGTGTGCGGCGGCCAGAAAGGCCAGCCACCCCGTTAGTCGTGGGCGACTGGCCGGTCGCCGTCGGTCGTCGACGTGTCGATGATGCCACGTGGAGGGTTTTACCCCACCTCAACCGGCAAAAATAGTCAGCGCAAGAGGCATTCCTTATTGTCGTTAATCACGTGAGGTGGGGTTGTCGCCGGTCGTTCGTTCGGGATGATGTCGAGAGTGGGATGGAGGAGGACGTGGTCTTTGGCGTGAGTATCCCCGACCGGGAACCGTGAGTGGGGTTTCGAATGGACCGTATGAAATGAAATGACCGCGGATGGTTCATCATCTGCGGTCATAAATCACTGGGGCGCGCGTTCTTTGGTCGCAGCTCGATGGGGTTGCGGTCACGGTCATATTGGACCAACTGGGTGTGGCCAGGTTCGTCTGGCACGGAACTGCGGGGCGTTGGCTCGTTTTTGGCCTGTTGTTTAGCCTGGCAGTAGCGTCGTTGCTTTTCAGCACACGAAGCGCACCTGGTCTTCCCAGGGCGCGGTGGTTGGGTACACGCGACGCATAATCCGGCGGCCTTGCGATCTTCTCTTAAGTCCCGGTCTTTCTGATTCTTCCGGGCTTTCTGTTCAGGAGTGAGCGGCTGGTAGCCGTGCTTTTCTCGGTAGGCGCGTTTAGATGCTCGTCGATTTTCGCGACGTTGGGCCGGGTCCATGGGGGTTGGTGGCCCGGCCAGTTGAACCGTGTGGGGGAAAGTTCGGTCTACCGTCCAATTTGGTGTACATCGTGTCGTCGGGTTCGCTTTCTGGAGGATCAGTCAACCGGAAACGGGCGAGGGTTTTGGCGATGTTGGCGGGGACGGTGGTTATGCTGAACCTTGATGGGCTTAGCGTGAATGACCGATGGTTCATCAGTTTCTTTCAGCGGTGGTCAGGTCATAATGGCTGCTATGGTAGCTCGCTCGTTGTAATTCAGTTGTTGTAATTCCTGGATGGCCACTTCGGCGCGGTCTAACCAGTAGTGTGCAGCATTCCCATCGAAATGAGTTTGGGGACGGTAATCGACTCGTATTCGAGCGTTGTACAGTCTGGAAAAGGACCGTGAGAAGATCCTGGCGCCGTTTGACAACGGCAGTTGGTTGCGGTCGAGGCGAGTGGCAGCGTGGCGGTGTCGCGTCGACCGATAGATTCGGATCCAGTCATCTGCCATTGTTTGCGTAGTGGGTGTGCCAATGATGGCGCCGGCGTTGTTCGCGTTCAGCGCGTGGAACGCCGCGTAGTACGCAGTGCTCACGCCTCGATGAGCGGTCGCACGATACTCAGGGGAGTTTGGGGGTGTTGCTGCCAAGCTTAGCCGGGCACTGGCGACCAGATGGTGTGGGTCCACTGGGACGGGCGGTTGGAAGTTCTGCTGCATCTTAACCAGTCTGGTTCGCGCCGGTTGCCGCCGCGCTGAGTTCGACAGCCGGCGGGGGGAAGAAGCCGCGGTCGATGAATTTCTGGTGCATATCAACGTCGAACTGCGAAAGCAATCTGGCGTCGACGGGAGGGTGGCCGGGTTTGAGTCGCACGGTGATGTAGCCGAGTTCCCGGTCTCGGTGCGTGAAAGATTCGGCGATTACGTCGGAGATTTCAAAGCTATCACCGAGGTAATCGGGGAGATGTTCTCTGACCAGGTCGGCGGCGTGGCTCATAGGTGGCAGTTTATTGGTCATTCTGTGTCCGCCTTCGATGGAGTGTGCCTGGATGTTAATTCACAGGGGCTGGTCTGGTCAAAAATCGTTTGGGTTTGGTGGAATCTCAGAACCACGGTCCGGTATTTCAGGTACGCTGAGCGGGATATGCCTGGGCGCTGCGGGACTGATGCGCACCGACCTGACTTGCGCACGGACCGGCCGGTTGGTAAGAGCCCGAATGTATCGGTGAAAGGCCGAGCGGAATGACTGGCCCGGCCTTTTGGCATCTCCAGGAAAGTTACGTTTGCAAGGTGCGATGTTTGTCAGCGTTTTCGCTTGCTGTGCTTCTCTGCGCAGTCTGGGCAGCGGGTCTGGCCTTCAATCGCTTTGTTCTTGCAATCCCGGCATAGGCCGAGTTCCTTGCGCTGCTGGCGCCGTTTCCTTTGGATGTCGCGGTTGTACTGTTTGCGATCTGGATTCTGATTTCTGCTCTTTTCGTATTCGTTGCGTTTCTGTCGTCTCTGGTCCAACTCGCTAGGGGTTGCCGCTCGTCGAGAACGTTTAGCCTTAGTCGGGTTTTCGACCTTGGATTCACGCTTATCGGCCTTTCGTTTCGGAGTTGGCCTTACAGGTAGCGCAATTGTGTACGGGAAGGTGATTCTTTTGGAAAACGGTAGGGGGTCAACTGCAAAATCGCCGCAGACCAAAGGGTGAGAGTGGATTATCCCCGCCGGCAAGGGGTCAATCAAATGGATTCTCTCTGCGTTGAGGCTTGGTGGGGGCATCCCCGCCAGCGCGGGGCGATCTGCGCAAACCTCGCCGGTTTGGGGGCCCTCTGCCAACTTTGGCTGACGGGGCTGGAAGCAAGACGCCGACGCACTGTGCGCCGGCGGTTGCGAGTTAGCCGTTGTCGAGGTCGTTCATGCCGGCGCCGGCAGCGGCGTGCCGTTGCGCTCGAAACGTTCGAGGCATTTCCGGTGGGCTTCGGGAGCTTCGGCCTCGAAGCGTTCGAGTATTTCCTCGGTGGAGAGGGACATATACTCCCGGTAGGAGGTCTCGAAGCCGGGGGTATGCTTGATGTAAGCGAGGAGCCGGGACTTGGTGGCGGACATTCTTTCGCTCATGCTCTCATCTCCTTGAGGGCTCTTCGGACAGCCTCGCGGGTGGATGAATATCCTACTGCATCCGTGGCTCGAGTAGTCCAATGGCGGGACGTGGCCGTGCCGGTTGTGGTCTCGCGTGGGCTGTTCAATTCCCATCGCCCATGGGGTGAGGTCGGAACGGTGTATGAGGGTGCGGTTGTTGTAGACGACGTGGTAGCCGGTTTGAGGATCAACCATGGCGTCGTGTCCGGTGAGTATGGACCTGAACCCGTTGTCGTGGCTGTTCTCGTAGAGGATGCTGGTGACTTCGTTGCTGACGCCATAGCTTTCGGCGGCGACGAGGCGGTAGTATTCCAGCGTGAGTTGTTGGGCTTGCTCGTTGCTGATGCGGTCGAGGTACGGAGTATCCCCGCCGGCGCGGGACGTGCGGCAGTTCCGCGGGACGCTGGGTGAGCGCGTATCCGCCGGTTGCGCTCATGATCAGCACGCCCGTCAACAGGAGGGTTCCCAGGCTGATGAGCCAGATCGTGAACCGGTCTCGCCCGTTTGTCGAGCCGGATGCGCTGGTCTGTTCAATACCGCTCCGCTCCTTTCCTTCCGTCCTGGGTGCCTCTTTGCTCTCACGGTTTGTACACGGTGGTTCCGTGGGTCAGTCGCGCCAAGGGCACTCCTCGGAGCGGTTCAGACAGCATTCCGTATGGTTGCGCACGGCCTGTTTCAGCTCCTCGCGTTCCTGATCGGACGGGTTGCGAAAGGTCTGGCCGTCGTCGTCAGATGCGTCGAAGGTGTATTCCGCTGCGGGGCAGACGCCGCCCATCTGCGGGGCTAGGACCGTGACGCGGTAATCGGCCAGGGCCTCTATCGTCGGGAAGGTTGATCCAATGTGTCTCGGTATAGTGGCATGGTTTTTGCTCCTTGGGCGAATGTGCATTTCTCAGCATTTCCTGCGGTCGTTGAATGCGTCGTCGTAGGCCCCCGGCGGCGCGCCCATTTCGTCCATGCAGCGGCGGCAGAAACGCTTGGCGGCGTTGACCGGCCCTGCGCAGCGTTCGCAATTCTTGGTGTCCGCTTTGTCCAGGACGTCGCTGGTCTGTTCCGGGCGGTTGGCGTGGCAGGTCATGCACCGGGAGTACGCGGCCGGTTTGGGCATTCCACATGAGCACCGGTTGGTGGGGGAGGCTGTGGTTACCATGCCGTCGTTGTCCAGCAGTCCTCTGGCCTTGGCGCAGCCGGTGCAGTAGGAGAATTCCGGCTTTCTGCCGTCGCCGCATCCCGGGCAGGGAACTTGTCCCGGCTCGGTCGTCGCCTGTATGCGTCCGCTCTGGATGGCGCATCTCTTGCAGGTGGCTTCCCAGGCGATCTTCGCGTTGCCGCAGTCGCATAGGCCGTTTGTGGCGTTGCCCTGCAGCAGCGCGAGGTTGCTGGTCAGGGTCGCCCGGTCTATGTAGCCCTGTTCGTAGGCGCATTCCGGGCAGAGGGGCGAGTTTGCTCTCTTCGGCTTCCCGCAGGGGCAGTTCGGCTGGCCCCGGTAGTCGTCCATCGGTCTCGCGAAAGTACGGCCGGTCCTTCTCTGTATGGCGGCAGGGAGTGCGCGTTCGGAGCTGCGTATCTCGGAAAGCAGTTCGTCAAGCCGGGAACCGTCGTTGTCGTCTTTGCGGGCTCGATTGTTCTTGCTGGGCATGATGACCTTATCGCCTTTCGCCGCGTGGTGGCTGGCATGTTGGCGACGGGCGCACCCTGCCCTCACGCGTTGACCCGGATGTTATGCCGGTGTGTGGCTGGGGTCAATCGTCTGACGGCACTCTCCCGAGGCCGTGGTTTCCCGTGGCTGGGGCCCTGCGTTTGCGGTCTGCCGGAGATGGAGTTGCGTTGCCGTCAGCTTTCGTGGAACGGCCCTGTCCCTGAGCGGGGAGGCGAGCATCCAGTGGGTAAGTTGCCCGCGCCTGCGGCATTAAAGCGGGGTCGCCGTGACCAGCAGTCTCGGCGCCCCCTCGCGCAGGCCTCGACCCCCAGGGATCTGGTGCGCTTGCGTCTCATTTGAGAATGGGGGACGAAGGGAAAATGCGTTATTTGACCGATTCGGGGATGGCGGAGTCGGAGCTGGTCCGTTTGGTCGAGTTGGCGATGGCCTGGAGGCATGATGCCGGTTTGGGACGGCTGGGAGAACTGTCGAGGTTTGCGGCGCAGTCGGAGCTGGGCGCCGGCTGGGTGCTGCAGACGTGGATAGACGCCGAGCACCGGGTCAGGCTGGCCGCTGTTGTTGGTGGGTGAGGCCGTTGGGGAGTTGGGTCCGGCGGTCGCGCACACGGTGTCCCGTACCGCGGAGGTGGCGTTTGCGTCATATTGGTTCGATCTGTGCGGCGACGATAGCGAGATTACGCTGGTTCCCGGCGATGAGCTGGACTGAGACCTCGTTGTGGGGTCAGGTTTGGCCGGCGCGATTATGGCTGTCGCGAAACATTGACAGGTGTTGGAGCGGGATTTCGGCGCCGCGTGTAGTGTAACCAAACGCGGGCGTCCAACTGTAGCTGGACGCCCGCGCTAATGGGTTCAAGGCCGGTGTGGCAATTGCCGCTGGCTGCTACTGGATGGTGCAGGTCAGGGCCACCGCCCCGCTGCTGACGTCGTCCCCGTCGGGGAGTTCGTACACCACCTTGACGCTGATGCTGGCCTCAGTGCCGGCCTGGTATGTGCCGGGCTTGTTCACCGCTGGATAGCCCTGCCATCGGACCGTCTCGCTGCTCCCGTTGGGCATGGTCAGGTCGAGGTCGTAGGAGTACACCTCTCCGCCGGACCACTCCGGGGGGATGTTGAGTTGCTTGCGAGCCCAGGAGATCGACGCGGCGTCGGTGGAGCTGAGGGGGATTCCTAGAGTCAGCAGGTCGCGTACGATGGCGGGCAGTGCTGCGTTGACATGGGCGGCGTGAGCCAGGTCGGAGCGTTGCAGCCTTTCGAGTATGCTTGTCAGCAAATCAGGCTTGTCCTTGAGGAATTGCTTGATGGGCTGGTTAGCTTTGGCGAGGTTGCAGTCGCGGCAGCAGGCGACGAGGTTGTCCACCCGGTCGGAGCCGACGGCGCGCGGGTGCGCGTGGTCGAGTTCCAGTCGCGTTTTGCTACGCCGGCAATACACGCAACGGCCTTGGTTGCGTCGAGGATGTAGGCCCTTACTTGCCAGCCGAAGAGCGTGCCTTGTTGGTACTCCACGCCCTTGATGTCGGGGTTCATCATCAGCTGCGGGTCGAACTTGTTGCGTTCTATGCTGATTCTGGTGATGGGATACATCTTCAGCATGGTTCGGACGACGCGCATGGTGTCGGCGCGGAGGCTGTCGACGGAGGGCGGCAGGGTACCTGACTTGCGGTGGCGGTTATCGAACAGCGGTGCTCGGTAGCGCAGCCGGCCGCGACGGTTCCTGCTGTGCCGGCGGCGCTTGGTCATGGTGGCCTTGGTGAAAGCGTGGTGCTTGGCCTCCACGGCGGCTAGTACGGTGCGCTGGTTGTCGTCATCATCGGTGGTAACGGCGATGCCGGTGGTGATGGAGCCGGGATCAATGCGGAGCGCGGCGTCTAGGACTTCGGACTGGGTGCGGGTGCGGTCCGGCAGGCGGATGCCGAAGATGCCGCGGATATGATGCGGCACGGCACGGCCGTTGTGCAGCAGCTTGCGTGCCCGTGCCGGATGGCAGGGCATGAGCCGGAAGCCGTCTGACGAATATACGGGGGTGGGCTGGTAGTTGGTGTAGTGCATGACCGTAAGGTCAGCTCCTTTCGGGTGCGGCGCATCCTCGCCAAAGTCTGCGGCAGGCTTGGTCACGCTGTGCATGACCGGGCTTTCGGCGCTCTGCTTTCGCATTGCTCGTCCTTGGACCTTGCAGGGTCGCTTCCCGGATGGGAATTCGGGACTGGATGAACATCCCGGAGTGCGTTGCTGACCTGCCGGCGACCTAGCCCCATATAGAGGCTGCTGGCTGATAGGACTGCTTGGGAAGGGAGTTACGAGATTCGTCACCGGTGAGGAACCATGCTCCCTACTTGATGGGGGAGAACTCCTTGATGAGGTAGCGGGTAGGGGCGGAGCCGACGGTGCGGGCGTGGAGGAGCGTGACGCAGGGTTTGCCGATGATGGGCTGGATGGCGGCGGAGTCGGCGACGCCGGGGTGGACGGTGGCGTAGATGGTGTCCTGGGCTTCCGTGCGGTGGAATTGGGCGCGGCGGGGTGTGGGGAGGTAGGCGGCGAAGTGTCCTTCGACCTGTTTCTCCGATTCGAGGATGTTGTCGGTACTGAAGTTGTGTATTGAGGCCCAGGCGCGGTCGGCGTTCTCGAACTGGTAGCGCACGTCGGGGGTGATGAGGCCGAGGGTGAGGTCGGCTTCGGAGACGCGGGTGAGCAGGGCTACGGTGTGCTCGATGGCCTCCGGCGATATGCCGTCGAGGGATTTGGAGAATGTGAGGTCGTCGAGGGAGGATGCGGCGATGGCGGAGGTGAGTTCGGTTGCGGCCGGCATCTGGTGGGGCGGCAGGGTGATGGTGAATTTGCCGTCGGCGTATTCGGTGATCCTCGGCTGGTGGGTGAAGGAGGCGTTGGGGCCGGCGATGATGTCCATGAGTTGGACGAAGCGCCCGAGCACGTCGGTGGCGAGTTCGAGGTTGGTGCCGAGGGTCTTGGGCTCGTTGAGGGAAATGGATACGGTTGGGTGGGCAGCCATGAAAAAGCTCCTGTTGAATTTGGAAGGAGCTTACGCGATGGGAACTGGCGTGGGCTTTGTCGGGTATCGGCAAGCCGCATGAGGCAGTCAGACGTCTCCGATGCCGGTGTACCTGGTCGGTGGTTCGAGGGCTTGGGGGCGTCGTATGGATGAGATGTGCATGACCTCGGCGCATTCCCAGACGGCGGGGTTGGAGTGTTCGGGATGGCGCTGGATGATGCGTGTCTTCTCCAATTCGGCGAGGGCGCGGGATGCTCCGGCCCGGGATGCTCCGGTGGCGTCCGCCAGTCGGGAGACGGTGATCAGGGGGTTCTGGAGCACGCATTCCAGGGCGGTGTGGACGAGCTGGTCGTCGGGGAGGTCGGCGATATGGCGCTCGCGGAGTTCGTTGAGCCTGGTGAGCACGTAGTGATTGCGGAGGGCGTCGTTGAGGATGGCGGTGTACATGAAGGCCATGTAGGGCTGCCAGTCGCCGGTTTCCTGGAGCGTGGCGAGTCCGTGGTAATAGTCGCGGCGGTCGGAGTCGATGAAGATGGAATGTGAGAAGGGCAGGTGGACGCCGGTGGGGGCGTGCTGCGCCGCGATGGCGGCGGTGATGGCGCGGCCGATGCGGCCGTTGCCGTCGGGGTAGGGGTGGATGGCTTCGAACTGGTAATGGGAGAGGGCGAGCTTGGCGAAAAGCGACGCGCCCTCGTATTCGGGTGAATGGAACCAGTTCTGGAAGTCGTCCAGCATTGGCTCCACAAGGTGTTGGGGCGTCATGGTGCGTATGACGCGGCCGGTGGCGGCGACGATGAAAATCTGGGTGTCGCGGATGGTGCTGGGTGTCCCGTGGTACGCCGGGTCGTCGTGGAACAGCAGTGAGTGAGCCTGGTGGAAAGACTCGGTGTTGATGGGCGAGTCGATGAGGTGTTCGATGGCCCGGAGGTTGTTCAGGCCCCTGCGGTGGTCGTCGGTCAGAGTGCCTCGGGTGAGGCCGGCCATGAGGATTGAGTAGGTGGGGGCGTCTACGTTTTCTATGGATGACGAAGCGGATGCCTCGTGGGTGGCGGCGAGCTGGGCGGCGGCGTAGCCGCCGTCGGGGGAGTTTTGGGCCAGGTCGATGACCGCCTGGATGTTGGCGTCGAGGGCGAGGTGATCGTCGTCCCGGAGGTCGATCTCCGGCGGCGGAAGCGGGTTGGGGACGAAGGCCTCAAACGTGGGATTGTCGGGCAGGTGGGGTGC
This sequence comes from Dehalococcoidia bacterium, assembly GCA_965203985.1. GTDB lineage: Bacteria > Chloroflexota > Dehalococcoidia > Lucifugimonadales > UBA3495 > Bin87. The sequence continues at coordinate 723,376 of CBDBDS010000002.1, read as the reverse complement.
GGTGACGGTCTGGTAATGACCGGCGTTGTGGTGTCTGGTAGCCATGGATTTCCTGCAATGGGTTGAGATGGTCCGGCGTGTCGATTGGCGGCGGAAAACGCGTTTGGGGGGGTACTATAGGCAAAGGGTAAATTCGTGCGTAAAGGGTATACCGAAGTGCTCTAGCCGGCGCACCTGGTTTCAAAGTAGAATTCCAACTTCCGGGGGTATACCGAAGTGCTCAAGCGCGGAAATGGGGGTGTAGTGGGGGGTCCTGCAATAGGAAATTGTGCTTATTTGAGCGTAATGGAGTATACCGAAGTGCTCAAGCCGAAAATGCGGAAAAAATGCGGGTTCAGCCGCCTCATTCGGGGTCTGTGAGGTCGTGAAAAGCGAGGTCGATCCGGTCGGGCGTGGCCTGGGTTTTGGCCAGTATCGGGACAAGTGAAGGCGGTGGTTTGTCGATGACGGAGGCGATGGTGTGGGTGGTGCCGGCGCGCTTGCAGCCCTGTTGATGGGCGTTGGCGATGGCCTGCTGCAGGAGCAGTCCGGCTTCTGTTGAGAATGGCGGGTTGGGCGGTGAGGTGCGGCGATTGGAAGAGGCTAGGGCTTTACGGACGTCGGCGTAATGGAGGCCTAGTCCGTTGAGGACTTTGGTGGCTGGCGAGGCGTTGTCGGCCAGGATGGACGCCAGGATGATTTCGGGAGTGATCTCCGGGCTGCGGCCGGACTGGGCGACGGAGATCGATCGGGCGAGCGCTTGGCGGAGGGTTTCCGTTACGACTGCGGCAGGCATTTGGCTGGTCCTTGGTGGCGATGTTGTTTGGGTTATGAGTGGTCAGGGACATGGTGGGTATGGTGCGGGTCCGGCCTGATGGCGGACGGTTCTGGATTTGGCGGTGTTGTGCCACCATGCGGGTGAGGGACAGTTTCGGATGAGCTTGGTCGTGGTCTGGCCGGGAATGCGTATGCGGTTGATTGGCGCAAACGCTTGATTTCGGTCTTGAATCGTCGTTTCTGGTGTTCAGGGTGCTTGAAAGGGTTTTCGGCGCGATTTGGGGCCTCTGTGAAGGCTATTCGTGCGTTGTTTGCGGCGTCGGCGCGGTTTGATTGGACGGTTGCGTTATGGGTGAGGTTGGTCGCCGGTATTCTGAGGTCGGTATTGGCGGTCGCTGTCCGGCCGCATCATCGGAGCCGGGCGGTGTTGATGCCCGGGTCCGCCGGGGATCAGCGGCGGGTGATTGCGGGCGGTTGCACGATGACGTCGTCGGGGCGGAAGGGCTGGCACCAACTGGGGTTGTTGGAGAGGACGACGGCCTCGTAGCCGTTGCCGACCATGTTCTGGTGGAGGATTGAGGACTCGCCGTACAGGTTTTTTACGTCTTGCTGGGAGGGTATCTTGCCGCCGATGAAGTGGAACGGCGAGCGTGCGATCACGGTATCCCGACGTAGGTTCTCGGGATCCGGGCCGGTGGTGGTGAAGTAGAAGCCGTAGGGTGCCAGAACTGTTCGCCGGAGCCGGCGAGGTTGCTGCGGTAGCGCCGCAGGCTTTGGCTGTTGAAGCGTTCGCCCAAGATGCGCCGGTCGAGGTCGTCCATGCGGTCGGGCCGGAGTTGCTTGAATTCCTCGTAACCGACGGGGCTGAGGTTTTCCAGGGCCCAGGCGCGGCAGAGTCGTCGGAATTCTTCGGGAAACCGCTGGACGTTCACGGGCAGCAGTTCGGGGTGGACGGGTTTTTCGAGTTTGCCGTGCTCTTCGGGCGACGCGGTCTGCGCGTTCCGGGCATCGTCCCCGGGAAATTCGGGGCAGTGTTCGGCGACGCCTATGGCCACCAGGTAGATGGCGACGCGCTGGCGTTGTTGAGGTGTTGAGTCCTGCGGATGGGCGAGGAACTCCGCCACGTCGTCGGGGGCGCCGGCGGCGGATGCGGCGGTACTGCAAGAGTTGGAGCTTGCGGACGCAGTATGCTCGTCTGGGATGGGGAAGTCGGGTGTTGGGTTGGATGAGCAGGCAATGACGGCGAGGGCGAGGAGGAATGCGGCGGTTTTCATGTAGCCTCGCGGATTTGGGAGTTTCCGCTGGATTGCGGCGCTGGTGGCAAGGATAGACGAGGCGTCGGAAACCGGCTGGATGTTCGCGTCAGTATGGGAGATAGGGCAGGACGCGGTTTTTCGCGAGGGCTGTGCCGCGGGGGTTGAAGGGTTCGAAGCAGCAGTGGTGTCCGCCGAGTTCGTGGGGTGGGCCGCTTTCCAGGAACAGAACCCGGCCGGTGCGGGCCACGATGAATTCGGCGGTGAAGTGGACGTCGTCGGGGGAGTGTTCCTGGCAGAAGTTGCCCAGGTCCGGGTCCATGTTCCAGAGGAACGGGGTCTCGGCGTTTTCGATGAGCGCCCGGGTGTAGCGGGCGACGATCTGGAGGTGGCCTGGGTTGAGTGGTAGCGGACGCTGGTTGTGGTAGTTGGAGACGCCGATGAGTTTGCCGTCCTCAACGTAGGCCCGGTACTCGACGGGATGGGAGCCGTGTATCATGGCGGTGATCCAGGGTCTTGCCCAGATGGGTATGGCCTCGCGGTGGTGGGCGAAGAAGATGTCGTAGGCGCGGGGGTCGCCCATGTAGATGTTCGGAGTATCGGGGTGCCACTGGCGGGCGCCCTCGTCGGACAGGAGCTTGGTGTCGAGGCCGGCGCAGCAGTCGAAGCGGAGCATCTCGCCGTAATGGGCGGCGTTTTGAGCCTGCTCGATGGCGGCGCTGTTGCGGGCGTCGTAGCTCGGTTCCTCGAAGCGCAGGCAGTCCACGCGGTTCAGGGTGGCGACGTGCCGTGCCGGCACGTACGGGACGTTAGCCCGCTGGCAGAGTTTCAGCCAGTCGGCGAGGGATATTGGCGAGAAGCAGCGGGTCTCGGGGGAGTCGGGTATGGGTTCGGGCGGCGGCGTTTTGCTGAGCTCGTCGGGGTGGGCCTGCATGGCGACCGCATGGCGTCCGGGGATATCCTGGTGAGCATGTGAACCTGCTTGGTCAGTCCGGGTTGCGGTACGACAAGGTCCAGCCGCTGGGGTGGCGGAAGGAGAAATCGTCTTCCGTGGGGAGTTGCGACTGGGGGTGGAAGTTTTCCAGGAGTCGGCTGGCCTCGTGTTCGAGGCCGGCGGTTTCGCCGTGGATGATTCTGACGGCGGCGGTGGAGAGGGCGTTGAGGTAGCGGGAGTTGTCGAAGCGCTCGGCGCCGTGGAAGGGCGGCTGCCAGAAGGCGTTTGCCATGATGTGGGTGAGGAAGTCGGTATCGGTTACGGCCTTGGTGGTGAAGAAAGCTTCGTTGTTGAGTTCTCGGGATCCGCAGAGGGCGATGTCGGCGGAGACCTGCACGGGTTGTCCGTCCACTTCTAGGTTGAGGATGATGGAGTTGGCGCGGGCGCCGATGGGGCGTTGCTGAGGCGATTGCCGGGCTTCGGCGACGGTGAGCGGATCGCCGTCCCGGGGGGCGACGGTCATGCTGACGAAGGTGAGGGTGTGGTCCGCGGGTTTGGAGACGGGGATAAACCCCTGGCTGCTCCCGTAGAGGGCGGCGGCGACGGTGTAGGCGAAGGCGGGGTCGGGCACGTCGAGGTTGACGGGGGTGAGGTCGGTCCAGAGCCAGTTGCGGGGGGCGTCGTCGCCGAGGTAGTGGGGAGGCGGCGGCCAGGCGGCCAACGGTTGTGGGCGTTGCGGGTCCACGCCCAGTGCGGCGTCGGCGGCGTGGTGCTGGACCTCGGCCTGCCGGAGCAGTTCGTCGGAGATGTTGAACCGGTGGGCGATCACCATGTGGGCGACTACTTCCGGCAGTACATCGACGTGGATGTGGGGTTCAACGGCGATCTGCTGGGCCACGGTGAAGTGTTCGCCGTACTGGGTGTCGGCCGGTCGGTAGCGGAATTCCCGGATGCCGTGGCGGTAAGCGAGTCCCTGGGTGTGGAGGGTGCCCGGCTGGCGTTCGTCCTCGCGTGGTTGGTAGTGGGGGGTGTGGATGAGGGGGTGGCCGGTGGTGGCGATTTCCGATGCGGCTTCCTGCGGCGGCGGGATGGTGGCGAGGATCTCGCCGTTGAGGGTGACGCGGTGGGGGTAGTGGCAGAGGGATTCCCGGACGCGCATCTCGGTCATGATGGGGTGGTCGTCGATGATTATTTCGCGGCCGGCGGCGGCGATGCTGGCGCGTCTTTGGGGGGTGCGGCCGGGCTTGACGGGCTCTTCCGTCGGGACTTCGGAGACGGTTACGTCGATGGGAACGCCGCGGTCCTGGAGGAGTTCGTGGATCTGGAGGATGTCTTCGGGGCTCATGGTCCTGCCTGTGAGGGCGCCGGCGGCGTTGTGCCGCCGGCGTTGTCGTGTTGGGGCTTCGTTCAGGCGGCGCGGGCGTCGGCCAACGCGGCGTCGAGGCAGTCCTTGACGGCCTCGCCGAAGCTGTCGGAGTTCTTGATGTAGCGCTTGGCGGCGTCCATGAAGGCTTCCTGCTGGGCCTCGGAGAGGTCGGGCCGGTCCTCGGCGAAGACGGCGAGGTCGTCCTGGGTGACGCGGTATACGGGGGTGGCTCCGACCACTTCGGCGGCGAAGTCGCCGAGTTCGCCGTCAGGGGGGTTGCCGCCCCGCGCGGACGCGAGGGCGTTGCGGACCTGGTCGATAGTGTACTCCATGTGTGGCTCCTGAAAATCCTGGGTCGTTGGTGGAGGTTGTCAAGGGCGGAGAAAAAATGTACCAGTTGGGCAGCTCGATCGCTGAATTTGGGTGTCGTTGTCCAGCGATTCTGTCAGTTTAAATGGAAAGGGAAAATGTCAGTCGGAGCGGCTGGCGGCTGGTTGATGTGATCGGCTGGCGCCACGGTTGATGGGCCGGTTGGTCGGCTGGGTCGGGGAATGGGCGTACTTGCGGACGGTGTTGCGGTGTACGCCCAGTTGGCGCGAGATCGCGCGCAGGGATAAGCCCTGAGCCTTGGCCTGCTGCACGGCCTTCCAGAGGGCCAGTTGTCGCGGGGTGAGTTCCCGGCGTGCCGGGGGTTCACCGTGATTGTTGTCGACCACCGCTTCCTCGACGACGGGATCGGGCTCCAGGTTGACGAAGTTCCGCAGCTGGGTTTGGCTGACACGGTGGTTGCCCAGGCGTTTCACGATGCGGCCGATTTCTGGAGTGGGAGCCAGAGCGCCATGGGAAGCGCGCAGCGCCCCGCGTCGAGTCGGCGCAGGCCGGCTGGGGATGATCTCGCCTTCGTGGCGCACCTGCAGGCGGCCGTCGACGTGTTCCAGGACCTCCACCTGCACACCGGCGTAGCTGGGACGTTCCTGGCTGGGCAGCAGTTGCAGGGTGCGCCAGTTGTACTGGACCGTGTTGTCCCTGGCCACCTTGCGGGTGTGCTTGATGCAGAGGATTTCATCCAGGGGTCGATCTCCGTGCCACGGACGGTAGGCCGGCTCGTCCAGTTCAGCCGGTACGGCGAACTGGAGGTTGTAGCGGGGCAGGAAATCCCGCAGTACGGCGTTGGCCTGGTCGATGGTCCTGGCTCCGGCGAGACGCAGTTCGGTTACCAGCCGGTCCTGGAAGGTTCCCGCGGCGCGCTCCACCCGGCCCTTGGCCTGGGGAGAGCGGGCGAAGATCATCTGTATGCCCAGTTCTGCCATGGCCTTGCTGAAGTGGGTGGCTTCCACCGGCGGCTGAATGTGCCTGGGCCTGCCGGAAAACCTGAACACGCCGTGGCGGTCGCCGTAGAGCGCGATGGGTCGGCCCCAGCGTTCGATCAGGCCCTGCATCAGCATGAAGTAGCTGCGGGTGTCCTCCTCGGGGCTAAACACCGCGTTGACCACGGCGCTGGTGGCGTCGTCCACCGCCAGCAGCAGGGTGAATTGCGGGCCGTCGTCGCCCAGCCACCGGTGGAAACTGCCGTCGATCTGCACCAGCATCCCAGCCTGAGGCATCCGTTGCCTGCGCACCCGGTGCTTGGGCGGACGCCGGTGGCGCGGGCTGGAGATGCCCGCCCTGGTCAGAATGCGCCGCACCGTGGGCCGGCTCAGGTCGATGCCCTCTCGTTCCTTGAGCAACTCGGTGAGGTGGGTGTGGTTGGCGCCGGCGTAGGTCGTGCTGGCCAACTGCACCACCGCGTTGGCCTCGTCGTCGGAGACGGTATTGCGCGGTTTGCGGCTCCGGTTCCCGTGAGCGAGTGCGGCGGCGCCTTCCCTCCGATAGGCCGCCAGAAGTCGCCAGGCATGGCGTTCACTCACCCCCAGGATCTCGGCGGCCTGGGCCACCGGTAGCTGGTGTTCCAATACTGAGTTGAGCACATGGAGTCGCGTCTGTTCTAGCTGGTTCAATGTCAGGTCCTTCATGGGACTGACATTTTCCCTGACCAGTTAGCTACTGACCGAATCGTAGACCATCGACAATTTGGGCGGTTGAAAACTGTACCACTCAGGGTGGTGCCTGACGGTCTGGGGCGGGGTGGGGCCCCGCATTGACGACGGTCCGGCATTGGCATCCGCGGGGCGCTAACCGACGGCTGGCCGGCTTGCCGCTGCCGCCACCGCGGCGTTTTGCCGACTGCCCCGGAGGCGGTAGCTGTCGCCGTTCATCTCCAGGATGTGCACATGGTGGGTGAGACGATCCAGCAGCGCGCCGGTGAGCCGTTCCGACCCGAAGACCTCGGTCCACTCGTCGAAGGGCAGGTTGGTGGTTACCAGAATGGACCCCCGCTCGTAGCGCTGGCTGAATACCTCGAAGAGCAGTTCCGCCCCGGTGTGGGACAGGGGTACGAAGCCCAACTCGTCGATGACGAGGAGCTTGAGGCGGGACAGTTGGCGCTGCAGGTTGAGCAGCCGGCGCTCGTCCCTGGCTTCCACGAGTTCGTTGACCAGGGCGGCGGCCGTGGTGAAACCCACCGACATTCCCCGCTGGCAGGCGCCAATCCCAAACCGAGGGCGACGTGGGTCTTACCGGTGCCGCTGTTGCCGATGGCGATGACGTTTTCACTCCGCTCGACGTATTCGCACCGGGCCAGTTGCATGACCAGAGCCTGGTTTACCGAGGGGATGGCGGAGAAGTTGAAGGTATCCAGTCCCTTGGTGGCAGGAAACGGGCCGCGCGGATCCGGCGCCGCAACAGGCGCTGGTGGCGGTCGGTGAGTTCCAGCTCGGCGAGGCGCAGCAGGTAGTTGGGATGACTGACACCCTCGGCCGCGCACTGGTCAGCCAGCTTGCCGTACTCCCTCAGGAAGGAGGGCTTTCAATTCCTTGAGATGGTGCTCCAGAAGCAGCGTGGATTGGTCGCTCATGCTGCCCTCCTATCTCACAGCAGCGCCAAGTAGTCATCGGCGCGAATAGTCTGGACGCTGCCCCGGGGTAGATGGGGATAGAGATCTAGGTCGAGGCGTGGCAGCCTGCCTTCGATCCTGCACAGCAGCAGGTGCTTCACGGAGTCAAAGCTGACGGCGCCGAGCCGCAGGGCCTCTCGCACGGCACGGTGGACCTCCGGTGGGGAGAAGTCCTCCATGAGCCGCAGCATCCGCACGAATTCCCGCTTGCCCCTATCCCTGTTGCCTCAGCGAAGAATGTCACCGAAAACTCAGCACTCTGGATCTCGCGCCGGCAGATTGACGATATGGTTTTCGATACGTTAGGGTTGACCAAAGACGAACGCGATGCGGTGTACGCCGTCGTAACGGAATTATTGGAAACCCGCCGGCGGCGGGCGCGTAGCGTTTGAAAGGACTGGAGAATTTTGAGAGGTCCATTTACCATGCTTGAAACTGCATTAGCTGTCGCTGGGACTGCCGCAGGGGTGGCGTTCATTAATAAAATTTCAGACGCAATCGGCTGGTACACTGCTCCGCGCCAGCTTGTACGTATAGCTAAAGCGGAAGCCATAGCAGAGAAAATCCATGCGGAATCTGACATTGAGATTGCCAACCTTGTGCGGAGGGCTGAGCTCCGCTCCGTCACGGAGGCCATATCACATCAAGCGAATATGGAGGACGTGATCTCAAAAGCACTCTCTATCGTCAGTGTCAACGCATCTCCAAATGAAATGGAAAATGACTGGATCGCGAACTTTTTTGACAAAGTTCGCATAGTGTCAGACGAGGAAATGCAAAACTCATGGGCTAGAATTCTTGCGGGTGAAGCCGATAGGCCAGGTTCGTTCTCACGAAAAACTGTCAATATCATGGCAGACTTGGACAAGCGCGACGCGGAGCTGTTCGTCAACCTCTGCCGCTTCGCGTGGAACATTGAAGACCGTGCCATGCCACTGGTTTATGATCTGCATGAAGGCCTTTATGCCGGAAAGGGAATAACCTTCGACGGTTGCTCTCGTCTGGAATCTCTTGGACTTATCCAGTTCAACGGAGTCACTGGGTTTTTCCAACTGGTTTCGGCTACCTCGTCCATTTCTTACCATGGACAGCAGGTCTCACTGGACTTGGCTGGAAGCAGTACTAATATGCCGGTCGGTCTTGTGCTGCTCACCCAAGCCGGCGAGGAGCTATACGAGATTTGCGAAGTCCAGGCCATAGATGAATTTTTCTCCTACGTCAGGAAAAAATTAGAATCGTTAGGCATGACTTAGCGATTCTCCGGGACGACGTATGGCGTCCTCGTGTGGGCGGCGGGTATTTGAGCTCCATCGTCTGACCGAGACGCGGCTTGCCGCGGCGGTCGGTTCCTTCCCCATTGACGGCGGCGGTCATCCGGTAAATCCGATGCATCCTGATTCTAACCATCCATCACCCTCTCCAGAGCGGCCTCGCCCTAACTCCGCCCGACCCCACAAAGCCGTCTACTAACACGGCGCAGCAGCGGGGCAAATGGAGGACATGCTACACTGTCAACGTGGCATGGGTAGCCGGCCGAGGCAGGAGATCAGCAATGACTACAACGGTGAAAGCCAGATTTGCCGACGGAGTGTTGACCCCGCTGGAAACCATTGACTTACCCGAGGGCGCGGTGGTCGTGCTGAACATCGAGGCAACCCACGTCCCGGAACCGGAGGGCCACGCCGCCAGAGTTGAAACCTTGAACGTTCCCGACCAAGCGGGTCCGACCTTTGACGTAAACGATCCGAAAGCGCTCAAACAGCTCCTGTATGAACAAGACGCTGATCGCTATTTCCGGGTGTTGCGGCAGGACCAGGAGCGGGCACAGGCAAATGGTTGTCCCTGACATCAACTTGCTGGTCTATGCTCACAACCCGGACGCGATCTTGCATGTCGTCGCGCGACGCTGGTGGGAAGGCTTGCTTGACGGAGTTGAAAAGGTCGGCGTGCCTTGGGCGGTGGCGGCGGGTTTTGTGAGAGTAATCACCATTCCCGGGGTGCTCAACTATCCCATGTCGCCGGCTATTGCAGCGGAATACGCGGCGGACTGGTTTAGTCAACCTCACGTCGCGCCGCTCAACCCCGGCGACGGCCATCTGGCGCTTTTCCAACAAAACCTGGCCGTACCAGGCAGCAATGCCAACTTGGTGCCCGACGCCCACATCGCAGCTCTGGCCATGGAAAGTGACGCCGAGTTGCATTCCAGCGATTCGGATTTCGTCCGGTTCCCCGGCCTGCGTTGGCGTAACCCGTTGCTGTGAGACCGTCGGCACAAATCGCAGCTATTCATTCATCGCACTCCTTGCATCCTGCCAACCAATCCGCTCCAGGCAAACTCCGCAAGCCTGCCGCTTAGTTTAAATTGGTCTTTCCTGCGCCAAGCGGACGAATACCTCACGGCCTGTCATCATGGCACCGTTTTATGGAGTACCCACCGCTGCGACGTCTCCGGGCTTCATCGAAAGCGCATAAGACCTCTGAGGCAGCCGCGGTTGGGTCAACCGCGGCAACTGGTTCCCATTCCAGGACAAATTTCAGTCGAATGGTAGGGTGCGCCGCAGGATTGCAGGACGCTTTTCCGGAGGTGCGGCCGGCCCCAAGATGACCTCAAATGACAATTTCAGCATCCTGGCCCTGGATGGCGGTGGGGTCAGGGGGATCTACGGCGCCCGAATTCTGGACCGGTTGGAGGCGACTCTTGGGGCGCAGGTAAAGGACTGCTTTGACCTGATTGCCGGCGTCAGCACCGGCTCAATTCTGGCCGGAGCGGGGGCGGCGTCAATTCCCATGTCGGAAGTAGTGTGCCTCTTTGAGGAGGAGTCGCCACGCATTTTCAGGAAGCGGCGCGTTATCGACGGTCCTACCATGTTGTGGCGCAGCCGGTATTCCCGGAAGCCCCTTGACGACGTGCTGCGACGGTACGTGCCCGACCTCACCCTGGGTGAACTGTCCACTCCGCTGTTGATTCCCAGCGCCGACCTGGCCACCGGCGGAGTCCACGTGTTCAAGTCGCGCTATGTGGCGGAACTGAGCGAACCCTATTCGCGGGACGGCGACGTATTTTTGAGGGATGCTATCCTGGCGTCCTGCGCCGCGCCGACCTTCTTCGACCCCAAGGAGATCGGGCCTCACCTGCTGGCCGACGGCGGCCTGTGGGCCAACAACCCGTCCATCATCGCCCTCACCGAGGCGGTCTCCAAGTTCAACCGGAGCATCGAGCAAGTGAGGATTCTGTCCATAGGCACCGGACAGGCGCCGAATATGTACCGCCGCCGGAGACGCTGGGGTCTGCTGACGGGCTGGGGCCGTGAAAAGTTGGTTTCATACACGCTGAGCCTGCAATCCCAGGCGTCCACCAACATGGCAAAGCTGATGCTCGGCCCGCGCTACCTGCGCCTTGACCCGACCATCCAAACCTGGCAGCTGGACGACGTACGTCATATGGACAACCTGAAAGCACTGGCTGACAGCGCCTTCGACCGGCAATCCCGCCGGATTCTGGCCCATATCAAGGGGATTTGACTTGTGCAGCACATTGAAGAGTTCAACAGATTCCTTGCCGAGGAAGTCAGCCTCAATACGGCCCGCCGGCGTGATCTCAACCGCCGCACTACGGCGGTGACGACGTTCCTGAGTCAGAACCTGGACGGCTACCAGTCCAATGAAAGGCAGGGGTCTTACGCGCTCGACACCGTCATCAGGCCGGTACGCGGCGGGGAATTCGACGCGGACATCCTGCTCTTTATGAAGCACGTCCGCGGCAAACGCGCGCCGGATTACATTGATGAACTCTACGCCTGCCTGCATGGCAACCCCGACCTCGCCGACAAACTGCGGAAGAAGACCCGTTGCGTCACGGTGAAATACGCCGGGGACTTCAGCTTGGACGTTGTACCCTGCATAGCCCAGGGCGACCAACGCCGCATCTGCAACATGGAGAGCGGACAGTTCGAGCCCACCGACGGTACGGGTTACCGGGAGTGGTTCAACATCAAAACCGACGTGACCAACGGCCACCTGAAAGGAACGGTGCGCCTGCTGAAGTACCTCAGGGACCACAAGGACAATTTTGAGGTTCCCTCGGTGCTCCTGACCACGCTGGCCGGACACAGCGTGCACGTGAACGAGCGCGGCAAGCGCTTCAACAATCTTCCCGACACGCTGCAAACGGTGTCAAGGCGCATGAACGCTTTTCTGCAAGCCGTTCCCCGCCGGCCGCGGCTGCGCAATCCCGCCCTGCGCAGCGAGCGGTTCGACCGGCATTGGGATGAAAACGACTTCCGCAACTTCCAGGAGAAGTTCAAGGCGTACAACGACCTTATCAACGACGCCTACGCCGAAACCGACCCGCAGGCGAGCTTGCGCAAGTGGCAGAGGCTGTTCGGAGAGGGGTTCCGATAGGTGGGTGGCCTTTTTCATAGGAGTCGCTCCTGCATCGGCGAGGTGGGCGCAGAGCCGGATGCCACCAACTCAGGCCCATCGTTGCCAGCCCGGTTGACGGCGTTGGAAACGTTCCGCAGGGCCAGGCTCGGCCATTCCCCGGGCAGCATCAGGGCGCGCAGGTCGGGATTGTGGCCGTCGGCATTGAGCCACTTCCCCCAGTCTTCCGGTTCCAGAATGACCGGCATCCGGTGGTGGACGGGCGCCATCAGTGAGTTGGGTTCCGTGGTAATGATTGCGGCGGCCGGTTCGCTCCGGCCATCGTCGCCGATGATGCCGGCGAAGGCTACGGGCTTTCCGTCGGCGCGATGCACCCAGACGGGGGGAGTTGCCGCCGCCGGGCTGCTGGCGCCACTCGTAGAATCCGCTGGCGGGTATCAGGCAACGGCCACGCTGGAAGGCGTCGCGGAAGGCGGGTAGCCGGTGCACGGTCTCGCTCCGGGCGTTGAACAAGTGGCATACCCGAACACAGTCAGGGCCGTAATGGAATATCTGCGCCCAAGTCCCTATAATCTATTGGACGGAGCCGCCGTTTGGAAGGAGTTTAGCTAATGCCATTTGAATGGTTGAAACACCGCGATAATGACCGGTTCGTCTCGGAAATTCGCGAAAAGCTGAATGCCGGCAGGGCAGACGTTTTTATTTTCCTTGGCGCAGGTCTTTCCTTCGGCGTGGGCCGTGGTCGCGTCCTGTTCGAATTTGAAGAGTATGACGACGGTCACCGCTTCCCTTCTTGGCCGTTGTTGATTCGCAGAATGAGGGAACGCGTCGAGAGCCTATCGGAATTTCAGGAGTATGGCGATGTGGTGAAGCGATTCTTCACGGAACAGAGCCCGCTTGACTGCGCAGAGCTTTTCCGAGAAAAAGTCGGGGTGGCGAACTATTACGCATTCTTGCGTGAGCAGTTCGCCTCACAGCCGGGTGACATTAATCGCCTAACAAAGTCACACTGGGAACTTGCGAAGCTACCGGTGGGAACGATGTTCACCACCAACTTCGATGAACTGATCGAGACTGGCTTACGCAGTAGCGGGCGTAATGTTCGGGTCAGCAGCACCCCGGAGGAGTTCACTGCTCACCGCAACGAACAGAACGAAGTCCATCTTGTCAAGATGAACGGCTCTATCGACCAACCGCAAACTACCGTTCTCTGCCGTATGGACTTTGCCACGGCTCGCCGAGAACGCAGCGAGATGCTCAATCATCTCAGCCATGAATTGAGATCTTGCGCCTTCGTGTTCGTCGGATTCAGTCTCTCTGATCCGAATTTCATCATGATCCATGACGAAGCACGCCTCGCGACCAACGACGATATGCCCGTTCGCTACCTTGTTCAAGGGCGGGCTGACCCCGTCAAAGAATCTTATCTACGCTCGATGGGCGTCAACACCATCACGCTCGGCTGGTGGGAAGATCTACCCGAGTTCCTCTCCGCCATCAATCCCGAGAATTAGCCCTGCTGAATGGCTCTCTCGATCGTTTGGGATTAATTTAGAGCGCCTATGAGGGTATTGTTCAGCGATGACAGGCTCCCTATGATTTGACTTGGGGTATCTTCATCATCGAGTCTCGGTTTCCATTCGGGAGCGTAGAGTCATCGGTGGCCGGATTGGTCGCGCGGGTCGCCGAGCACGAATACCCGGCGCTGGGCCTGACCGAAGTGAGCAACTTCTGCGGGGCTTTGGAATTTGCCAAGGGATGCCGCGCCGCCGGCATCCGGCCGGTAACGGGCGTGGAACTCCCAGTGCAGAAAGGCGACACCATCGGTCCGGTGACCTTCTTGGCGGAAACCGGCGCCGGCCACTCCAATCTGTGCCGGATGGCGCGCTAGCTCACCTTGCCCAATCCTGGCTGGAGCGGCTCTGTGCGGAGTCGGCCCAGCGCCGCTACGGAAGCATCGACCGAAAAGTCCAGGACAGGCTGGATGAGGAATTCGCATTGATCCGCAGGCACGGGCTGGCCGGCTTCTTCCTGGTCTATCACCGCATCGTGGAGCTGGCCCGCGACTGTATGCTGGAACTGGGCTACGGTCACCGGGAGACGCCCCTGGAATGGCTGCCGCCGGGACGCGGCCGCGGCTCCTCGGTGTCCATGCTGGTGGGTTACTGATCGGCCTCTCCCACGTGGACCCGCTGGCCTACGGGCTGACCCTGGACCGCTTCCTGTCGTCGGACAGCCCTGCCGTGCCCGACATCGACCTGGACTTTCCCCGGGACATCCGGGAACGGCTCATTCTCCGCGTCATCGAGGAATGGGGCTGGGACCACGCCGCGCTCACCGGAATGTTTCCCACCTACAAGGCCCGGGGCGTGGTGAGGGACTTGGGCAAGGCATTGGGACTGCCCGCCGACGAGGTGGGCGCGCTGGCCCGCCGGCTGGAATCCAACTCGGTATCCGAGCTGCCCCTACTGCTCGGCTGCGGCGAACTGGCGCGGCGCCCCGGCTGGAAGCATCTTTTCGGGCTGGCCGGCGCTCTCGAGGGTTTCCCCAAAGGTCTGGCGCAGCATCCGGGCGGAATGCTGGTGTCGTCAACACGCCTCACCGACTTCATGCCGGTGCAGCCCTCGGCGATCGACGGACGTTACCTGGGCCAGTGGGACAAGGACACGGTGGACGACGCCGGCCTGGTGAAGATCGACCTGCTGGCCTTGGGGGCGTTGTCCCAACTGCAGCAGGCGGTGCGCCTGGTGCGGTACCGCACTGGACACGAACCCGACCTCAGCGGCATCGACTACCGGGATGAAGGCGTGTTCGACGACCTGGGCAGGGGCGACACCGTGGGCGTGTTTCAGGTGGAGTCCGCCGCCCAGATGCAGACCATCGTGCGGATGCGTCCTGAAAACATCTACGAGCTGGCCCTGGAAATCGCCGCCGTGCGTCCCGGCGTGGGGGCCCACGACGGCATCGCCGAGTTCCTGCGCCGACGCAACGGGATGCCCTGGAACTACGACCATCCCCTGGAGCGTCATGCTCTGGAACGCTCCCAGGGCGTGATCCTGTTCCAGGACCAGGTGGTGCAGCTGGGCATGGACGTGGGCGGGCTCACCGCCGCCGAGGCCGACCGGATGCGCCGCGCCTTCGGACGCCGCAACGGGGCAGCCCTGGTAGCCGAGTACCGCGGGAAGTTTCTGGCCGGCGCCGCCCAACGGGGCGTACCGGAACCTGTCGCCGAGGCCGTCTTCGGCAAGTTCAATCCCCACTACATGTTTCCCGAAGGCCACGCCCTGGCCTTCGCCTTCACCGCCTACCAGATGGCCTGGCTGCGCCGGTATCACCCATTGGAGTTCTTCGTAGGGTTGTTCAACGAGCAGCCCATGGGCTTCTGGGACCTGGACACCCTGAAGCAGGACGCCCGCCGCCTGGGCTTGCGCGTCGCCCATCCCGACGTGAACCGCTCGGATTTGCTCTGTACCGCCGAGGGCCCAAACACGCTGCGGTTGGGCGTCACTTTCGTGAAGGGTGTTGACAGGCGGTTGGGAGAGACGCTGCTGCGGGCGCGGGATGCTGGCGACTTCCGCGACCTGCCCGACCTGCTGGCCCGCTCCGGTCTGCCTCGGGAAGCGTTGGAAAACCTGGCCCGCGCCGGCGCGCTGGATACCATGCCCGACGTTGCCGACCGCAGGCAGGCGCCTTGGCAGGTGGGCGCCGGCTACGTGGCCGCAGTGCGGCGTGGACAGTTGGCTTTGGCACTGCCCGTTGCTGCAACGCCGGCGGCGGTCTCCGTTCAGAGCCGAGCCGAGCGAATGTTGGACGAGTACGCCCTGTTGGGCTTGTGTCCCGACGGTCAAATCATGGAAGTGGCCCGCCCACTGCTGGGGCCTGACGTGCTGAACAGCGACACGGTGCAGGGCTGCCGCGACGGCGACGTGGTGCGCGTGGCCGGCAGGGTGGTCAGGCGCCAACGGCCATTGGCCAAAGCGGTGTTTCTCACGCTGGAAGACGAGTGGGGATTGATCCCCATCGCCGTGTGGGAAGGCCGCTGGGAACGGCTGAAGCACGCGCTGCGTAGGCCGCTGGTGGTGATTGAAGGCACGATCTCCCGCCGGGACAACACCCTCAACGTGATGGCAGAACGGGCCTGGCCGCTGTCCGTTTCCTTTGACGACCGCCACCGTCGCCAGGACTGGCGGTAATATCGGCGGAGCGTTGGGGGTGGCATTGGGAGTCACGGTGAGATTACCCAGTTAATTCCGAATGCGCCGCGACTATGCGACCTGCGTGTTGCGGCAGGGGCTGCCGACGCTGTATTCGAATCACTCAGGGCAACAGCGTTGGGTGAGCGGCTTGCCGGCGGCGGTGGTTCCCTCGCGGCCGCTGGTTTGCCGAGTCCATCGAGCATTCATCATTCACCATCCGGCCGCGGCCACGGCTCCCCGCTCAAAAATTGCCGCGCGTCGGCCAACGCCGCCGCTTCGGTGGCATAGCGTTCCGGCAACCACTCCCAATGCTCGCGGATCAGGCAGTCAACGTAGCGGCACGGCTGCAACCGCAAAATCCGCCATTCACGCACGCCGCCTACCGGAACAAAATCCGTTGGGGCGTAAATTCGGGTTCGCTCGTCCATCTGCCACATGTCAACCTCCTCTGGTCATACGTCCTCGCTCAACAGATCGGCGACTTCCCGCTTCACCAGGGCCAATCGTTTCCGGTGCAGCCAGCCCGCTACCACGTTGGACCAATCGCTCCCCGGCTCCGGCGCCAGCCGCCTCAGGTCGGCGTCATACAGAGCCGAAAGGCCCTGGACGGCGACGTGCGTCGTGACCCCAACGTTGGGCAACGCCTGGGCGAACTCCGTTTTCCGCGCGGCGTACCAGGCTTCGGGGTCAAAGGGCTCGGGATTTTGGTTAGTCATCGTCAATGTCCTCCGGGAGCGGCTACTCAAATCGTGTGCGGGGCGGCCCAATCTGCAACCATCCCCGATCCATCCAGTATTTCCACAGCGCGGGCTGCTCGTGGGCTAATCCCGCCGCCGGCGTGGGGATGGTAATCGCTCTGAACTCAGGCCGCTCGTCGCCCATCTTCACCACGCCGATGCGCTCGGTTGCAAAGCCGTTGGCCTCATCAATGTTGCTGAGGCGGACTGGTGCGGCAGGCGTCATGCTGGCGCCGGTAAGAATGTGGTTCCCATCAGCGCCATAATCGCACCGGGCAACCCGTTCGTCTGTAGACCATTGCGCCGGCGACCGGACGCTGGAGATGTCCCGGTCGCCGGCGCAATGGCGCATCAGTCGCGCGGTCATGGTCAACATCCTGTTGCTGCAGTCCCTCGGAATTATGGCTTGAGGTAGTTGCAGCTAACGTTGCGGGGGTAGACCGAGCGCCTCTCGGCAGTTGGGGCATAGGTCCCCGGCCAGGTTCACTCGATGGAAGCAGTCTCGTCCGGCGCAGCGGGGCAAACGGTAGCAGCGCACGCACATCGGATGCCCCGGGGATGCCGGACGCCCGCATAAGACGCAATGATTGGCGATGTGCTTGGCGCGTCGCCTTTTCCGACTTTCAGGCATGGTTCGCTCTCAGCTCGATCAGGAACGCCACGGCCTGGTCGTGGTCGAGGCCGTGCTCCCCGGTGATGCGCTCCAGCATCCCTCTGGGTTCAAGCCCCAAATCGCGAGCGCCCAGCCACCGCACGGCGTGGTCGACAGCCTGACGGATGATCCACAGCGCCTGCGCTTCATTGGCGCCCTTGACCATCGCGCAGTGCTCCAGGATTTCCCGCAGGGTCAGCGCCATCGGTACGCGGTCCGGGTCTCCGATTTCGTGGGGGATCGGTTCCGCCATATGGGACTCCAGGTCCTCCAGCACGCCCAAAGCCGATTCGCTGATCATTTTCACGACGCGCTGGCCGCCGTCGGCGCCGGCCAGTCGCAGGGCATCGTCAACGGCTTCCCGTAGCCGATGGCGCAGTCCGTCACCCGGCGTTTCGCCGAACGTCTGTCGGAGCCGCCGGACGGCGCGCTCGATTTCTGCGGTGTCCCCGTCGCGCAACGCTTGCCGGGCCAATTCGGACTGTCTTCGGTCGACCAATGCCTGGAGGTCGGCAACCGGCTCCCGGTCGGGATTGGTGAGGGCCCTGGCCTGCTCTGACAGGCTGGGGCACAGTTCTTCAAAAGCGGGGGAAAGACTCAGCGCCTGCTCTATGGCGTCGGGGTCGGTGACGCCGGCCCGGGCCAGAAGCATGCGCTTGGCCTCATTCGGGACGGTCTCGTCATTGATGCGGCGCAGCAGGCTGTAGCCGTAGCGCTCGTTGTAATCGTTGTTCATGGAATTCTCCTGTGTGTAGTCTTCGGGGTAGTTGACCCCGGGCAATCTGTAGCTTCGGTGGCGAAAGAGTTGGAAGGCGTCCCGGCAAGCCCTGAATTTGGCCCCAGTGCATCGGAACTGCTGCCCAAGGCAGTTCCGATGCACTGGGGCCACCGTAGGTGCGGCCCAGACCCTCAAAGCGCTGTTGGTTTGCGACCGACGAGCAGTCGGGAAGCTGAACAATCAAGGACGCTATAATGACTTCCGGTCGAACGTCCGTGATTTTTCCGGTGAGGAGACGGCAGTGAGCCGGCGGGCCAGGGTTCCGAGGAATTTCTATCGCAAGCAAAGCCCGGCAAAGGAGCGCTTTGAACGAACTACACGTCTCTAACCGAGGACATGACCGTTGGGAAGTCCGAATTCGGAAGAGCGCTGCCATTGACGTGGCCTACGGATTGCCCTGGGATGCCGTGTCGCTGCCCGGCGTCGCCGGGGCCGTTCTTCCGGCCATCCAGTCGATAACCTGGTACCCGTTACTCCGCGGAGAAACCCGCGTGCCTGCCGATTGCGTGTACCCACTCTACGTCCCTACGGTCTCTCAGCGGTGCTGGTTGGTAGTGGCGTCTGCGAACCGGGCATCGGAACTGGGATTCACCGCCGAAGACGTTGGGAAACTGGCCGACAATCTGGTCGCGGTCACCGACGAAGAGGCAATCCAATTTTTCCGGGAACTGGTCCCGTCGACTTTCGCATCCACGGCGACGCCGGATCCTTCCGAGCTAGCTGAAGCTCTCGACGGTCTGATCAGCCGGTACGGGCCTTGCGCCAGCCGGCAGTAATTTGGACTCGCGAAAGCTCGCCGGCAGGCTGCAATCTAGATGCCGGAATATTCCGGAAATCCAACTGAATCCTCCATGCTTGCGGGGAAGCAATTCCCTATCTGCTTCCAAGCGAAACGTCGAATACGTTTGGTGGTGATGACGAGTTGCCACAGTCTGTTGGAGCAGCGCACTCCGGCGGCAAGCGTTGTGGCAGGTGGGTGCCGGCTACGCCGCCGCTGTGCGGCGGGGACAGTTGGCCTTGCCCACGGCGACAATGCCGGCGGCGGTTTCCGTGCAGAGCAGGGCAGAGCGGGCCGGACGGGTACGCTTTGCTGGGGCTGTGCCCCGACGGCCAGGTGATGGAATTGGCCCGCCCGTTGCTGGGGCCGGAAGCGCTGAACAGCGATACGGTGCAAGGCCGCCGCGACGGAGGCGTGGTGCGGGTGGCCAGCAGGCTGGTAAGGCGCCAACGGCCATTGGCCAAAGCGGTGTTTCTGACGCTGGAAGCCGAGTGAGGACTGATCCCCGTCGCCGTCTGGGAAGTGAGTTGGGAACGGCTCAAACACGCCTTGCGCCGGCCGCTGGTAGCGATTGAAGGCACAGTCTCCCGCAGGGACAACACCCTCAACGTGATGGCCGAGCAAGCCTGGCCGCTGTCCGTTCCATTTGACGACCGCCACTGCCGACCGGACTGGCGGTAGGTCGGCGAGCGATAGCGTGCCGCGTTAGGCGCCACCGGGAGATCATCCGGTCAAATCCCGAATGGGGCCGCGACAGCGCGGTCGGCGAGTTGCGGGCTGGAATCACCCGGTCAGTAATATACTAACCATATGAGCTGGGAAGGATGTAGCACCACATGCCAATCGAGACAACGATAGCCGCAATCACGATCCGGGCGCATGCCCGCCAGAGCGTCCACCGCCCTCACTCCTCACTGGTGGATGGCGCGTCGAACCAACGCCACCGAAGCGGGCGACGGGCGCGCCAGAGTGCCGTTCCTGCGACGTCAGCGCCGCCCACTGCCCCGAACGAGTGGACGACACCTACGGCCCTGAAGCAGGGACGACCGATGACTTCTGACACGCAGCGTCGACCATCAAGTCCATGCCAAATGAGATGAAACCATGACGACCCGAAGCTGGTGTCCCATCACACCCTTGGCGCCGCAACCGGCGCACGACTTCTCGCAGGACGACGAACTGCTCCGGCAGTGGCTCCAACACCGGTCAAACGCCGAGGACGCTGGCCAGTCAGCGCTGCGCCGCAGCTGGGCCATCGAGACCGGCATCATTGAGGGCATCTACCGCCTCGACGAAGCCCAAACCCGTACCCTCATCGAACAAGGCTTCGAGTTGCCGGCCATCCCAACATCCGGTACCGGCCAGGACCCGGAGAACCTGCTGGCCATCTTGCAGGACCACATGACGGCGCTGGACGCCATCTACCGCGAAGTGCGCAACGGCCGCTCCATCAGCCGTTCCGTCATCCGACAGCTCCACCAGGTAATCGTCGCCCACCAGCCCACCTACCGAGCCATGAACCAGTTCGGACAATGGTTCGACGCCACCCTGCATCCCGGCGCCTTCAAGACAATGCCCAACAACCCCACCCGACCCGACGGAATGATCCACCAGTACTGCCCGCCGGAGCACGTCGACTCCGAACTGGACTACCTGCTCACTTGGTACGGCGAGTATATCGCCCAGCCGGAGGTCTACCATCCGCTGCCAGTCGCCGCCTGGCTCCATCACCGGTTCGCGCAGATCCATCCCTTCCAGGACGGCAACGGCCGCGTCACGCGGGCACTGGTGACCTGGCACTTGGCGCAGCACGACTACCTGCCGATTGTCATCACCCGAGACGACCGTAACGACTACATCGACGCCTTGGAAGCAGCCGACGACGGAAACCTCGACCCGCTGGTGGAGTTCACGGCACGGCTGCACCGGCGTTCGATCCTGCAGGCCATGGCGACGTGACCGCTTCTGATCACGCGCAAATCGCATCCTGATTCTACCTGCCTGAGCAGACCAACCAACCCAATAATCTCCCGGAAACGTTGTCCAGGCCATAGGGCCTCCTGGTTGGCATGCTAGCGCGTCTGCAAGCAAACAACCGGGGGCAAGAGCCGCCAAAATCACGATGGTGGCCTGCCGCAAAGATCCGGCCCGTCGCTTTGACTACCCAGGGATCAGGCCAATGCTACAACAGCCTGTGGCGTCCGGTCGTAATCGACATGGCGGCGAAAGAACCAGGCAAGACAGCATAGGCTGACCTCTCATCTTGACCAATCGCCCAAGCTCCGGCACGCCAGGCGGGGTTTCATACCGCTTGACGGCATCAGCGGCCCTGAACCGGCGCTGCAACGTAGGTACATCGGCCCAGCGGATTTATGAACTCCGTTGGAAATCGGCCACTACGGAATACAGGGGACGCGCCCGCTGCGCCTCTCGCGTTCTGCTGATCCATTCAGCCCATGATGGGTCGCCGAGGCTGCCGCCGTCTTCAAAATAGCTCTGCGGCGGCTTCCCCGCCATCGCCGGACTTGCCAGCCAACCGTCGGGAGTCCAGACGTACAGCCACTCGGGGCCAGGTCCCCAGTATTCGCTGAAGAATGCTTCGGTGCCGCCCGTGAACGAGTGGGGTTGGCAGTGTTCCCAAGGATAGCCGCGATCCCGGTGGTGGGCCTCGCATTCCTTCGGTTCGGCTTCCAGCCACGCAATTGACCCCAGGGCTATGAGTTCGTCGATCAGAGGCTCTTCGGAGTAACGCCCCAGCAGAGCGGCGCCGGCTTCGTCTGGATAGCAGCCGCGGGCGCACAGGATCGCTTTGCCGTCGCCCTGTCCGTCAACTTTGCCGATGATGCAGCGAGACGCCACCTGAATCTACCTCCCATCAATGATAGAGGGATGACCATGGTTCCTATCGTGGAAATCAGGCCGTGGCCACGCAGAAAGATTGCGGCCCCGACTTACCAGTAGATCGGTGCCCGGCGCTGCGTGGCGCCGGAGACCATCTACTCCTTCCATTGGGTACAGTGCGGTATCGTCCTGCTTGATGCGGCAGCGTACTGTTGATTTGTGCCACAATTGTGCCACATTTCGGGAAAATTGCGGGCGGGAGCGGCTCTATTCGTGCCATTTTGAGTAGGGCCGCTGGTCCTATTGAGAAATTGGTGCCGAGGGAGGGACTCGAACCCACACACCTCCGGGAGGTAGCGGATTTTAAGTCCGCCGCGTCTGCCGTTTCGCCACCTCGGCACGTTTCAAAATCAAAAGGCGCAACGCCTCGTTGAGCCAAAGCGCTGCGCCGGATCTCTCTGGCCTCGCGGGCCGTTAGGGTGGCAATCCTCAGCTTGCGTTGAAGATCTGGAGGCGACGGGCGGATTCGAACCGCCGAATAGAGGTTTTGCAGACCTCCGCCTTAACCACTTGGCTACGTCGCCTCGTTTCTGCGCTGCGCTGTCTTGATCAACGTCACGTTGTTTTGTTTGCGACGGTGATGGTGCCGAGGGCGGGACTTGAACCCACACGAGCGAAAGCCCACGGCCCCCTCAAGACCGCGTGTCTACCATTTCCACCACCTCGGCTAGCGCATAACGGAGTATAGCATACGGGCAGAAACGGCTGTCAAACATCCGCTTGAGCAGGTGGTCATTGCGAGGCGCCTGCGCCGTGGCAATCTCGACACGAAAAAGCGGGCCGGAGCATTGCTCCCGACCCGCATTGCTTCGGAGCCCAGTGGTCAGTTGACCTGGTGTTCCTGGTTCAGCAGTTCCCTGGCCGCGTCGCCGATGTTGGCTTCCATGCAATCTCGCAGCGCGGAGTAGATGGAGCGCTTGATGGCGTCCATCATCCAACCTTCGAATTCGGGCGCCGTCTGGTATTCGTTCTTGACCTCGATCAACTGTCGCAGCGTTTCCAGATAGTGCGACTGCAGCGGGGTCAGCGCCTCCGTTTCGTATTCCTCTACCTCAGGACCTGCCTGCTGTTCCACGCCTATCGGCGCGGCGCTCACGACTGGATTTTCATTATCCAAATCTGTGACTTCGGTGTGGTCTCTTTGTGATGCGCTCATTGCACTTCTCCCAATGTCCGGCGGGGCGGCACCCGCGGCGGATGCTGAGCTCAACGTCATTATAGCACCTTTGTCAGCGCCCGAATACGACGTTCGCTTAGTTTACAAGGGATTTACGGTTTGGCAAGCCCTCGTGGTTTCGGCCACTATTCAGAATTCAGGAGGTTGTCATTGCGAGCGCAGCGCGGCAATCTCGTCGCTTGGGGCACCCGCTCGTCTCATGGTGAGCGCGTGCCGGGTTGAGTCGGTCGCCAGTCCAGCCCAAACTGGAATCACCCTGTCCATCCCGTTCATCCTGTTTATCCCGGTAAACCGTCCCTCTGCAACGGCAACGCAACGAATGCCGGCCGGCTCGGAATCGCACGAGGACGAGCATATCGCTCGTCCCCGTGGGTACACGTCCGCCCCGCGCGCTTAGACTTCGCGGAACTCGCCTTCCACCGTGTCGTCGGGTCCGGTGTCCGCGCCACCGGAGGCGGAGCCCGGTCCGCCCGACCCGGGCTGGGAATACACGGCCTGGCCCACCCGTTGCAGCGCTTCGTTCAACTCGTTCATCGCGGTCTGCATCTGCGCCACGTTGTTGGCTGCGATGGCGGAACGCAACGCCTCCAGCTTGCCCTCGGCCTCGGCCTTGAGGTCGGCGGGCAGCGTCTCGGCGTTTTCGGTCAGGAGCCGCTCGGCGGAGTAGGCGAGGCTGTCGGCCTGGTTGCGGGTCTCGATTTCGGCACGCCGCTGCCGGTCGATCTCCTCGTTGGCCTCGGCCTCGCTCATCATACGCTCGATGTCCTCGTCGGACAGACCGCTGCTGGTCTGGATGACGATGCGCTGTTCCTTGCCCGTGCCCTTGTCCTGGGCGGACACGCTCAGGATGCCGTTGGAGTCGATGTCGAAGGTCACGTCGATCTGCGGCACGCCGCGCGGCGCCGGCAGGATGCCGTCCAGCATGAAGCGGCCGATGGTCTTGTTGTCGGCGGACATGGGCCGTTCGCCCTGCAGCACGTGGATGTCCACGCTGGACTGCCCATCGGCCGCCGTGGTGAAGGTCTCGGTCTTCTTGGTCGGGATGGTGGTGTTGCGCGGGATCAGCGCGGTGGTCACGTTGCCCAGGGTTTCGATGCCCAGGGTCAGCGGAGTGACGTCCAGGAGCACGATGTCGCCCACGTCGCCGCCCAGCACTCCGGCCTGGATCGCCGCGCCCAGCGCCACCGCCTCGTCCGGGTTCACCGACCGGGACGGCTCCTTGCCGAATATCTGCTGTACCTTGGCCTGCACGGCCGGCATACGGGTCATGCCGCCCACGAGGATGACGTCGTTGATGCTGCCTGCGCTGACCCCGGCGTCCGAGATTGCCTGACGGCAGGGGCCGGCGGTACGGTCAATGAGGTCGCTCACCAGTTGCTCCAGGCGGGAACGGCTGAGGGGCTTGACCAGGTGCTGCGGGCCGCTGGCGTCGGCGGTGATGAAGGGCAGGTTGATCTCCGTTTCCAGCGTGCTGGACAGCTCGATCTTGGCGCGCTCGGCCGCGTCGCGCAGCCGCTGCAGGGCCATGCGGTCCTGGGACAGGTCGATCCCGGTTTCGGCGCGGAACTCCGTGACCAGCCAGTTCAAAATCGCTTCGTCGAAGTCGTCGCCGCCCAGGTAGGTGTCACCGTTGGTGGACAAGACCTCGAACACGCCGGCGCCCAGGTCCAGGATGGTAATGTCAAACGTGCCGCCGCCCAGGTCGAACACGGCGATCTTGGAGTCGGTCTGCTGGCGGTCGATGCCGTAGGCCAGCGCGGCGGCGGTGGGCTCGTTGATGATGCGCTTCACGTCCAGGCCGGCGACCTTGCCGGCGTCCACGGTGGCCTGCCGCTGGGAGTCATTGAAATAGGCGGGCACCGTGATGACGGCTTCAGTGATGCGCTCGCCCAGCTTCGCCTCGGCGTCCTGGCGGATTTTTTGCAGGATCATGCTGGAGATCTGGGGAGGCGCGTAGTTCTGCCCGGCCATCTCCACATGGGCATCGCCATTGTCGCCGGCGGCGATCTTGTAAGGCAGACGCCTGGCGGCGTCCTGCACCTCCGGGTCCTGGAAACGCCTTCCCATCAGCCGCTTCACGGAGAAGATGGTGTTGTCGGGGTTGGTGACGGCCTGTCGCTTGGCCGTTTGCCCTACGTAGCGCTCGCCGCTGCGGGCGTTGACCGCTACCACGGAGGGCGTGATGCGGCTCCCCTCGGCGCTCTCCACCACGTCAGCCTCTCCGGCTTCGATCACCGCCGCCACCGAATTGGTCGTGCCGAGGTCGATGCCTAGAATCCTTGCCATTGTCGTGTCTCCTCGATGTATGTCGCTGTGCGATTTGTGCTTTGACCGCGATCTGCTTCAGGGCAGACGCGAGCTTGACTTGCCGGTTTACTGGTTCACCACCACCTGGGCCACCTGCACGACCCGGTCGTGCAGACGGTAGCCCTGGCGCAGCACCTCGACGATGCTGCCCGATGCGGCGTCGCCAACCTGGGCCATACCCACGGCCTCGTGCAACTCCGGGTTGAAAGGCTCACCCAGGCACTCGATGCGAGCGACCCCCTGGGATTCCAGGAAGGCGGCCAGTTTGCGCTGGATTAATCGTACTCCTTCAGTCCAGGAGTCCGACGCATCAGGCGTTGACGTTGCGGAACCGCTTTGGAGGTGGTTCACCGCCAGGTCCAGTTCATCCACGATGGGCAGCAGGCCGACCAGCAGGCGGCTATTGGCCTGTCGCTGGATCGTGAGCCGTTCCTCGTCGTGACGCCGGCGGGCGTTGGCCAGGTCGGCGTGTCCGCGCTGGACGGCGTCGTTCAGGCGGGCGATCTCCTCGTTAGCCTCGGCCTGCTTTCTGCGAAGCATTGCCGCCTCCTGTTCCGGCGTGAGGGGAGGCGCATCATCTGCGCCGTCTCCGCCAGAAGATGGTTCGGCTGCATAGAAGTCCGACGCCAGTGTGCCCGATTCGAGATCATCGGGCTGGGCTGCATCGGATGGTTGGGTTTCGTCAATTGCCATTTACACGTTCCTGTATTGTGATTTCAGTTGTGATCCCCTAGGTGATCACTCCGGAGCCGGCAGGCTGAGGCTGCCGCACAACTGAGCGATCTCTTCGCGGATGTTTTCCACTACCTCGTCGTCGTCGGTGGCGCGGGCCAGCCGGCGGGAAAACACGCTGAGGTTGTTCACGAGTTTCAGCGCGAATTCGACCCCCGCCAGGTTCAGCCCAAGGTTGTCCATCAGGTGCCGGATCAGCATCACCTTGCGCAGGTCGTCCTGAGAGTAGAGCCGCAGCATGCCAACGGTTCGCACCGGCTGGATGAGTCCCAGACGTTCGTACTTGCGCAGGGTCTGGGGATGCATTTCCAGCAAGCGAGCGGCCACCGAGATGATGTACACCCCTTCGAGTTCCCGGTTTGGACTTGCGGCTTCCGGCGTTGGGGCGCCGGCCAGGCCGCGCGCCGCGGCGGGAGGCATCCCCTCCGGCCAGGCCGCCGGCGCTTGCACATTCGGAGCGGGATAGGGCTCCAGGCGTGTGTGGCTAGTCTGGTTGCGGTTGGTCCATCGCTGTTGCATCTGGGTGACGCTCCGTGCGTGAATTATATCACATGCTACGATGTCAATATAGAGCCTTGACACAGATCATGTCAAGACGTATCATCCGATACAACCAAACCGCCGCTGACCCGGGCCTAAGGAAAATCCCACGGACAGGCGCTCCGAAAACGGGCATCCGACCAACCGTTTATCTCGTAAAAGAGACGATCAGGTTCCCAAGGCGATATCACCAAATTTGCGGATAGCAAAATTTTCGGTCAGGAGGTAAATCATGAGACTGAAGTTCAACGCCTGTCCCAAATGCTCCGGCGATCTGGAATTCAGGCGCGACGTGTACGGGATGTTCGTCAGCTGCCTCCAGTGCGGGTTGCAGAAGGATCTGGACGCGCCCAACCAGGCCATGGAATGGGCCAAGCCGAAGCCATCCTCCACCATTGCCACCAAGCCGATGGCTGGCGAGGAACTGCTCAAGGCCGCGTAAGCAACGTATCGACCCACAATCGAGGGGCGGGTTCAACACCCGCCCCTCTTCTTGTGCGTGCTCCAGTCCGGCTCTCAGCGCGTCAGCTCAGGCCAGAACCGCTCTTCCTGCCACGGGTCGGCGTTGTTGTTATAGCCGCGCTGCTCCCAGAATCCCGGCGCGTCCTCGGCCATCAACTCGATCCCATTGACCCACTTGGCGGACTTCCAGCCGTACCGGCTGGGGATGATCAGGCGCAGGGGCCAGCCGTGGTCCTTGCCCAGCTCGGCGCCGTTCTGTCGGTGTGCCAGCAATCCCTCGGACAGTGCCAGGTCCAGCGGCACGTTGGTGGTGTAGTCGCCGAAGCAGTGGGCCATGATGTGTTTCGCGCCCGGGGAGATGCCCGCCACCTCCAGCAGATCCGACACCAGGACCCCCTCCCAGGTCTGGTCCAGGGCTGACCACTGGGTCACGCAATGGAAGTCGGCGTCCATGACCACCTGGGGCAAGGCGCAGAACTGCGGCCAGTCCAGGGTGATCTCCCGCTCCACTGATCCCCAGACGCGAATGGTCCAGGTGGACAGGTCGATCTCCGGCGTATCGCCGTAGGTCAGCACCGGGAATGTCTTGGCGACGAACTGCCCCGGCGGGACCTTTTCGCCGCCGGGTGGCGCGATCTTGATCTGGTCGGGCCGTTTCAGGCCGAATTCCGGCTGAACACCCGTGGTCTGCTGCTGGTTGGATGTGGTCATGGGAAGCTCCCAGTGGGTCTTACTCGGTGGCGCGGATGGTGCCGGCGGGGCCGTCGGTGATGTGCCCGACGACTGCGGCGCAGTCTGCTCCGTGGTCGCGGAGAGCGGCAACCAGCGCGTCTGCCCGGCCTGCCGGAACCGACATGAGCAGGCCGCCGGAGGTTTGGGCGTCGCACAAGAGCAGCTTGTCCGCGTCCGTCAGCCCGGGATCCCAGGTGACGGCATCCTCGACGCTGCTGAGGTTGCGGTGGGTCCCGCCGGGGGCGACGCCCTGGTCGAGAAGCTCGCGAGCGCCGGGCAGCACGGGCGGCCCGCCCAAGTTGATCTCGGCAGCGACGCCGCTGCCCTTGACCATGCTCTTCAGGTGGCCCATCAGGCCAAACCCGGTGATGTCGGTGGCTGCGTTGACGCCGACCTTCTGCATGGCGTCCGACGCCGGGCGGTTCAGCGCCGCCATGGTCTGCACCGCGCCGGCCATGACGTCGGGGTCAACCACGCCCTGCTTGCCGGCGGTGGTGATGATGCCGGTGCCGATGGGCTTGCTGAGGACGAGAACGTCGCCGGGCTTTGCGCCGGCGTTGCTGACCTGCTTGCCGGGTTCGACCACGCCGATGACCGACAGGCCGTACTTGGGCTCGGGATCGTCCACAGTGTGCCCGCCCACGATGAGGCATTCGGCCTCGGCGGCCTTGGCGTAGCCGCCCTGAAGGGTCTTGCCCAGGATCTCCTTGTCCAGCGACGCGGGGAAACCCACGACGTTCAGGGCGATGAGCGGCTTGCCGCCCATCGCGTACACATCGGACAGGGAGTTGGCCGCCGCGATGGCGCCGAACTCGTAGGGGTCGTCGGTTATGGGCGGGAAGAAGTCCACGGTGACGATGAGCGCCGTCTCGTCGTTGATGCGATAGACGGCGGCGTCGTCGCCCGTCTCGGCCCCGACCAGCAGGTCGGGATGCGACAGCAGGGGCACATAACTCAGGACCTGACCCAGGTCCTCAAGGCTCAGCTTGGCCGCTCAACCCGCGCAGTGGGAAAGCTCGGTGAGGCGGACGGGCAATTCGGTCTGGGTCATGTACAGTCCTCTACAGTTGGTACTCGGGGCGGCGCAGGAGTTGGCGGGCGATGACCAGGCGCATGATCTCGTTGGTGCCCTCGCCGATGATCATCAGCGGCGCGTCGCGGTAGTAGCGCTCCACCGGGAAGTCCTTGGTGTAGCCGTAGCCGCCGTGGATGCGCATGGCCTCCATGGAGACCTCGCCGCAGACCTCGCTGGCGAAGAGCTTGGCCATGCCGGACTCCAGGTCGATGCGCTCGCCGCTGTCCTTCTTGGCGGCGGCGTCGTAGACCAGCAGGCGGGCGGCCTGGATCTTGGTGGCCATGTCGGCGATCTTGAGCTGGATGGCCTGGTGCTGGCTGATCGGCACGCCGAAGGTCTCCCGCTGCTGGATGTAGCGCATGGAGGCGTCCAGGGCGGCCTGGGCGACGCCGACGGCGCGGGCGCCCACGTTGATTCGGCCAGTCTCCAGACCGCTCATGACCTGGCCGAAGCCGACGTTTTCCTCGTCGCCAATCAGGTTCTCGGCGGGGATACGGAAGTCCTCGAAGAAAAGCTCGCAGGTGTCCAGGCCACGGTAGCCCAGCTTGTCCAAGTGGCGGCCCACCTTGAAGCCGGGGCTGCCGTCCTTCTCGATGACGAAAGCGGAGAGGCCGCGGTGCTTCAGTGAGGCGTCGGGGTTGGTGCGGGCCAGCAGGCAGAAGGCGTCGCCGGACTCGGCGTTGGTGATGAACATCTTGGAGCCGTTGACCACGTACTCCTCGCCGTCCTTGACGGCGCGGGTTTCCAGGGCGCCCACGTCGCTGCCGCCGCCGGGCTCGGTGAGGGCCAGGCCGCCGCGGATCTGGCCGCTGGCGAGGCGGGGCAGGAACCGGTCCCGCTGCTCCTGGGAGCCGTAGTGGGTGAGCACGTAGGTCAGGATGTGGTGGGTGCCCAGGGCGCCGGTGAGGGCCATGTAGCCCTTGCTGATCTCCTCGAAGATCATGGCGAAGGTGGTGTAGTCGAGACCCATGCCGCCGTACTCTTCGGGCACGTTGATGCCGAACAGGCCAAGCTCCTTCATCTGGTCGATGAGCTCGTAGGGGACGGTGTCGTTGGCGTCGTGGTCGGCGGCGGCGGGCTCGACCTCGCGGCGGACGAAGTCGCGCACCATGCTGACGATCTGGTTGCGGGCTTCAATCGGAGTTTGGGCTACGGGGGGCGTCCTGGTAATGGTGGTCACGGGGGCTCCTGTGCTTTCCCTGTATATGTATCAGTCAGTCTATCCCAGCCCATATTGGCGCGCAACACGAACTCGCTGGGACGGAGGGCCGGCGGAGGTCATCGGTTCGCCCGGAACGGCCGGCGCGCACGGGCAAAAGTATGGCTGGGGATACAGGATTCGAACCTGTGATACCTGATCCAGAGTCAGGCGTCTTACCACTAGACTAATCCCCAGCGTTGCATAGATTTTAGCAGGGGGAGGGCGCGCTTTTCAACGCTGGGACCGGCCTCACGCGTACCCGCTTTAAACGGCGACCGGGGTAATTTTACATCGATGCACAGGATGGACAGGATGGACGGGACGGGATTGATCGGCGGGGAACGTCAGAAGCAGGATTTTCGAGATTTGGGGATTGCCGGGATTGGAGCCGTTCGGTGATGGAGATCTCGTTACCGGCATCATTGCCCCGCCAGCGACGAGATTGCCGCGCTGCGCTGGCGATGACAGCATGGCGGTGGCGGGATTGCCGCGCTGCGCTCGCAATGACAGCATGGTGGCGGCGAGATTGCCGCGCTGCGCTGGCGATGACAGCATGGCGGCGGCGGGATTGCTACGCTGCGCTCGCGATGACAGCATGGCGGTGGCGAGATTGCCGCGCTGCGCTCGCAATGACAGCATGGCGGCGGCGAGATTGCCGCGCTGCGCTCGCAATGACAGCATGGCGGTGGCGAGATTGCCGCGCTGCGCTCGCAATGACAAGGAGGTTAGGCCGTGCCCCGGACGGGGATGGTGTCGGGGAGTTTGACGCGGAAGGTGCGCTCCAGGGCGCGCTTCCAGAGAGGGGATATTTCTATGGCGGAAGGCTCGCGGCGCAGGTCCAGGTTTTCGGGGTGGCATCCGCAGGGCGGAGGCGTCAGGCCCCGGGGGTAGAAGCCGTGGGGGTCGGGGCGTCGCGCCAGGGGCGCGTCGACCAGACCGTGAGCATCGGCGATCTCCCGGTAGTCGGGCAGGGCGATGATCTCCGCTATGGATTGGGGCGCATGACGGCGCGGGCGGTGGGACCGGGCGTCGGCCGCGTCCCGTGACCGGCCGGCCGGAGATGGCGCCCTCAATGGAGCGAATGAGCATGGCCACGCGGTTGCGGGCCTGCCGGCACAGGCGTCGGGCCTCCCGGGGGTCGGCTTCGGCCAGCCGGCGCGACAGGTCGTAGATGTGGCGGAAGGTGCGGACACCTCCGTTGGAGATGCGTCCCTCCGCCGCCAGGAGGAACAGGTAGTTGGTCAGCCGGCGGCGGGTGTAACGGCTAAACCAGTTCCGCTCCACCACCGCGGCGGTGGCCGCGTGGGAGGCCGCGCGGGCCAAGGCATCGGCGGCGCGGGCGTGGTCGCCGGCGTTATGGTCGGATCGGGCCAGGGACAGAAAGCGCCGGGCCTGGGTCTGATGATGCTGGACGCTGCCCATGATGGATCACGGCTCCTTGGGATGGGTGCGTCCCGGTGGTTTGGTTTTTACATCGATGCACAGGATGGACAGGATACGGATTGAATTTGGATTGGATTGGGTTGCAGTGGCTCCTTTGGGATTGGATTTTTGCAGGTGACTGGACAGTTGGTTTTGCAGGCGATTGGGTGATTGGGTTGTTGATGACCAGGTTCCGGGAGGTTATCAGCCCTACGGCCGGAGGAATTGCGCTTGGGTTTTTGGCTCTCATTTTCCATGCCTGGGGGCACGGTGCCCGAAGCATGGCGCGCTGTGGCGGGCGCGGTGGCAGAGGCGACTACTCCGATTAGAGTGATCGGGGACAGTCTCCTGCGGATGCCGGTAGCGACTGGGATGCTGATGGTTGTTGGCCGTGTTTTCCGGGAACCTGGTTGAAGAGGGACAATCACCTGCGGAACACATGATAGCACGGACGTTCTGGTATGGGCAAGGGGTTGGTTGGCATGGATGGACGGGATGGACGGTTTCGTAAATCGTCAGAAGCAGGATTTGCCGGATTTGGGGATTATCACGATTGAGTAGATGGTGGGTAGCGTTCCGTTTCAGGCGGTTTCCTGGTATGGATGAACCGGATGGGCAGGATTTTCGGGGGCCGCGGATACTCCTGCGGAAGCAGGAATCCACGGACCCCGCACCCAAAGCGTTCACTCTCCCTGGACGGGAGAGCGCGTGGGTGAGCGCATCGCCACGTTCCGCGCGACGAGAAACTGGGCACGAGTGAGGGGAATGGGCGCACGGGTGAATATGCCGGCAGTGATAGAATCGGTCCATATAATAGATATGGGAGAGATCACGGATGTCGATGTTCAAGGTGGACGTGGCCATAGGCAACCTCGACGGCGGCGACCTGGCGCCGGTGCAGCCGGTTGTCGACACGGGGGCGGCCCACTCCATGCTGCCGGAATCACTGATGACGATGTTGCGGATCGAACCGGATCAGCAGTTGGGATTCATCCTGGCAGACGGCAGCAGGGTCAAGTATGGCTACGGATTTGCCCGCTTCAGGATTGGCGATTACGAGCGACCCTGCCCGGTCATATTCGGGCCGGACGGGAATTACCTGCTGGGCGCGTCGACGCTGGGGGCGTTCAACCTGGTGGTCGATCCGGTTGGCGAGCAGTTGCTGCCGGCGGAGTGGCTGTCGCTGGGGTGGGGTGGATCTCTCGAAAATTAATGTCGGTTCGGGTTTTTCGGCAGGCTGCGCCATCCTCTTTCATCTGAGAAGATCCCTACACTCTGGCGGCCTTGATTTGCCTCGCCTGTTTCGACCATCAGACTGTCGAACCCCGATGCAAGAGCAGGCCGTCTGGTTCAGGGGGCCTTACCGCTATCCGCATCGCCTTGACGCCCTCCCGGCCTGCCCGTAAGGTAGGCCCTGCGTTACCTGAGAGTGCCCTCCCGTCCCGGCCTGCTTCGCGTGGCAGCTTTTCATGTAAGACCGAACAGGTGGCACATCGTGCCTCCTCGCGACGGTTACGCATGGGCTCGGCGAGTACAGCAAACTGCCACCTGCGGTAGTGAGGAGGTTCCCAGATGCACTCCAAGCTAATATTGCTGGCAATGGGATTGGCTCTGTTGGGGATTAGCTGCGGACTGGTGCCAGAAACGGCCCATGTGCCGCAAGATGCATCAGAAGCAACCAAGAACTGGCTAGTCGATTTTAGCCACACCAACCCAGAATACGTTGACCAGGCCAAAAGCGCTTTCGCCTATGCTGGTGACGGTGAACTGTGTAAAGCTGGTTGGAAGTTTCATGACATCGTCGAGGACGCGCGTGAACACGACGGCTCCAGGATGCCAGTTGCCTCATACAATGCCGGCGTCCTTTTCCTGGTCGTTTCCTGGGAAAGGACCCATTGTTGGGGAGTAACCGAAAACCGTAGAAATGTCGATGCGATTAGCCGGCTGGAATACTCGCTCAAGCACATGCCCGACCGTTCGCTGGATCCCCACATCCATATGCTGTTGGGCAACGCCTATTTCAATAACTGGACAGGGACTGACGTTGCCGGTGGAGGGATGTACCGTCCAGACACCATATACGACCTTAAGGAAAAATCAATCGAACACTACTGCAAGGCGTCGGACTTGGAACCAGCGTACATAGACCAAGTCGAAGAGCGCTTCCAAGAGGCCGAGTGGGACCCTTGCTAACCTGAGCCTAGTTTTTTAGTTTCGCAATTTTCTCTTTCACCTTTGCACGATTGACACCAATCGGCGTTGTTGGTAGCCTGAATTTGCGTTCCGGCGCGATGGTTTGGCCCGCTAGCTCAACTGGCAGAGCAGCTGACTCTTAATCAGCAGGTTCTCGGTTCGACCCCGAGGCGGGTCACCATTTTTCATTTAAGGATGGCCGCGTCGCCGGTCCTCGCGGGGAAGTGTCGGAATTGGCAGACGAGCATGACTTAGGATCATGTGCCCTTGGGCGTGCGGGTTCGAGTCCCGCCTTCCCCACCAGGCTACGCTTCCCGCTCTGGAAAAGTCCTGGTTACCGCAACGATTGCAGCGCGCGGGACGACTGGGTTCCTGCTTTCGCAGGAACGACGGGGCGGAATTACTCCTCCCCCTCGTACGGGTCCGGCCATCCGAAGCGGCGGAAGCTGACCCGGCCGGCGTCGCTGAACTCCACGCCCTCTTCCTCCAGGAGTTCGCGCTGGAGCAGGGCGCCCAGGCCCTCGCCGCGGGGGCTGATCTTGCCCTGGGCGTTGATCACACGCTGCCACGGGATTTCGCGGCGCTGCTCCTCGGGATACCAGCCCAGGGATGCCAGGCAGAAGCCGACCATGCGGGGCGTGCAGCCGCCCACGATTTGGGCGATCTGCCCGTAGGTTGCCACCTGGCCGCGTGGTATCTGCCGCACCACCTCAAGGACGCGCTCGTACACCGGCGGCACGGTGGGCGCATCGTCCAACGGGATTACATCGTCCAACGGGATTACTCCGGGGCGTCGGCCGCAGCGACGTTGGCCTTGTTGGCGACGGCGGCCCAGGTCAGCTCAGCGAGCATCCGCACCGGGTCCAGGATCATCCACAGGACCGCGTTGTTGACGAAGTAAGCGTTGGCGAAGACCACGGCCCCCAGGATTGCCGGGAAGACCGCTCCCACCTTGCCGGTCGTGCAGCCGCAGCGCCACAGCGCCGCCGCAGCCACGCTGCACGAGGCGATGAACAACGGGTTGACCGTGCGCCACACGTCTCCCCGGTAATCGCCGAACAGCCCGGTGTACCCGTTGATGAAAACCATCAGCGCCAGCGCCGCCAGGGCCAGGCTGCGCACCCAGGCCGCGCGGCGGGTGCTCAGCCAGAACCACCAGGCGCCGGCAAAGCCCATCGCCAGCGGGCCGATCTGCCACAGTTTCCAGCCCCAGCCGGCCACGCTCAGGTCGTTGGGGTCGGCTAGGTCGGTGTTTACCGTCCAGGCGAAGATGGCAAAGATGATGATCGCGGCGGCGGCGAGGGCGGCGACCGGGTCGAGGTCGCGGGGACGGAGGTAGGTGAGCATGGGACTGCCGGTTTACGGAGTTTCCGCCGTCGCGGCGAATGCTTCGTGGCTGTCTCAGCGGGGGAAGGCTGGTTACACCGGCGAGATTGCCACGCTTCGCTCGCAATGACGGTTGTGCCAATGCCGCCGATTACCAGTTGACGAGGCCGGGCTTTT
Source organism: Dehalococcoidia bacterium (assembly GCA_965203985.1). Classification (GTDB taxonomy): domain Bacteria; phylum Chloroflexota; class Dehalococcoidia; order Lucifugimonadales; family UBA3495; genus Bin87. The sequence goes on along the minus strand of CBDBDS010000002.1, from coordinate 688,309 downwards.
GCGCCTTCCAGCCGGCGTCGGAGGGGAACACGGTTTCCATCTCGACGCGCCCGAGGTCGCCTTCAAACATGTGCTCCACCGCGGAACGCCAGGCGACGTAGTGCGGCTGCTCGCGGTGGGTGGCGTGGGCCTCGCGGTTGGCGTACACCTCGTAGAGGTAGAACTGGTTGGGGTTGTCGGGGCTGCGCAGGATGTCGAAGCGGAAGCAGTTTTCCTCGTCGCGGACGCTGCCCTGGCCGTCGCCCAGGCTAGCGGCGGCGAACTCCTCGGCGTGGCCGTCCTTGATGTTGATGGTGACGAAAATGGCGTACATTGTCGGGATTCCTCCTGTGAATTGGGGCGGCCGGAAACGGCTCGGGTTGGCCGCCGGGCGAAATTATAGCAGGCGGCCCCGTGCTAAAATGCGGCGAGGAGACTGCCCATGACCATGCCCACCCCCAACGACTGCGATATCGACCTGCGCGGATTGCCCTTCCATTACCGGGACTGGGGCGGCGACGGCCGGCCGGTGTTGCTGCTGCACGGCTTGGCGTCGACCTGCCACATCTGGGACCTGGTGGCGCCGCTGCTGGCCGAGGATTTTCGCGTGGTGGCGCTGGACCAGCGGGGGCACGGCCAGTCGGCCCAGGTGGACGACGGGTACGACTTTGCCACCGTGTCGGGCGACGCGGCGGCGTTCATCGGGTCGCTGGAGTGGGATCGACCCGTCATCGTCGGTCACTCCTGGGGGGCGGACGTTGCGCTGGAACTGGCGGCGGCCAAGCCCGAACTGGCAGCGGGGCTGATCTTCGTGGACGGCGGGACCATCGAGCCGTCGGCGCGGCCCGGCTGGAGCCTGGAACAGGCCCGCAAGGACATGGCGCCGCCCATATTCACCGGCTTCACCGCCGACATGATGCGGGCCCGGGTGATCGAGGGCGCGCGGTTCGGGCCGAATCCATCGGAGACGGTGATCAACGCGGTGCTGGCCAACTTCCGCGTGCTGGAGGACGGGACCATCCAGTCCAATCTGCGCCGCGAGAACCACCTGCGGATCATCGACGCGCTTTGGGACCACAAGCCCTCGCAACTCTACCCTACGCTGCAGTGTCCGGTGCTGATGCTGCCGGCGCGGCAGTCCACGCCCGACGCCATGGATCGCCGCTTCCGACGGGAGGAGTCGATGGCCAGGGCGGCGTCGCTGATACCCACGAGCAAGACCGTTTGGCTGGAAGACAGCATCCACGACGTTCCTCTCCAGCGTCCGGAACTGGTGGCCAGCACCATCCGTGAGCACATCAAGAGCGGGTTCTTCGACCGATAATCCGAGAACGAAGAACCAACGGCGAGCGAGACCTCAACCACCGCAACTCCAGGGAGGTTTGATCATGACGACAGTAGGCTCCGGCAAGTACACCTATACCCTAGAAGAGAACTGGGCGCGCCTGCCCGAGGGCATGACCATGGGGAACGCCTCGGCGGTGGCCACCGACTCGCAGGACCGGGTCTATGTGTTCCAGCGCAAGGACCCGCCGGTGCTGATCTTCGGGCCGGGCGGGAACTACCTCGGGTCGTGGGGCGTGCGGGCCATCGACGAGGCCCATGGCATCTACATCCAGGACGACATCGTGTACATCACCGACCGCACCGACTCGGTGTGCGTGATCTTCACGCTGGACGGCAAGCCCCTGCAAGTCATCGGCGACCGGGGCGTGCACTCGGATACCGGCTGCGAGGTTCCCGGCGAGGTGTGCCCGCGCTCGGCCGGTCCGTTCAACTATCCTACGGAGATCGTGCCCGCGCCCAACGGCGACCTGTACGTGTCCGATGGCTACCGCAACGCCCGCGTGCACCGCTTCTCCAGCGATGGACAGCTGAAGCAATCCTGGGGCGAGCCGGGCAAGGGCGGCCCGGGCGAGTTCCACCTGCCCCACAGCATCGTGGCGCATCCCAACGGCAACCTCTACCTGTGCGACCGCGAGAACAACCGCATGCAGATCTATTCGCCGGACGGCGAGCACCTCGCCATGTGGGAGGACATGCGGCGGCCGCTGGATATTTCCATCGACAGCGAGGACAACCTGGTCATTAGCGAGGGCGGGGTGAACGGCATGTCGCCGCGGGTCAGCATCATGGACCCCGACGGCAACGTGCTGGCCCGCTGGGATTCGCAGTCGGCGCACGGCAGTTGGGTCGATGTCCACGGCAACATTTACATGGCCCTGGGCGCCCAGGAGCGGGTGGACAAGTACGTGCGGCAGTAGGTGGTGGAAACCCTGGCGACAATCCGGCCGACAGTCAGTCAAAGGTCGGCCGGATTACCCACATCGCCCGAAATTGCCAAGGAGACGGCTTATGCCAACGATAAGGGAAGAGCAGGCGATCTTGGAGCAGGAGGGTTGGGAGCAGCAAACTTTCAAGTTGCAAAAGGACAAGTTGTTTGAGGCCGTTCTCTATTTGGCGGAGCGTTCCCTTGACGACCCTAATCTGGGGATAATCAAGCTGACCAAGCTGCTCTACTTCACTGACGTAGCGGCTTACCAGAAACGCGGAGAACCCATCACTGGCGTCACCTACCTTCATTTTCCCCACGGCCCGCACCCGAAAAACTGGCACAAGTTGCGGCGGGAGATGGAGCTGGCCGGGGACATTGAAGCGCTATACGACCACGGTCCCATCAGCCGCCGCTACCGGATACGCCCAAAGCGTGCGGCCCGCTTGGAAACGCTGAGCGCAGACGATTGCGCCATTCTGGACGAGCAACTGGAAAAATTCGCTTCCTTCAATACCTCTGGCGTTGAGGAACATTCTCAGTACGGCCTGGGTTGGTTAGCCACGGAAGACGGCGAACCTATTCCATGGGAAATGTCGGGAATGATGGACCCACCCGACAGCATCAACGATACGATGATGAGAATACGGTTTGCAGCCACACTCACCAGACGGTGAAGGCCGCCGGTACAACGTCATTTACACGGAACCTTTTCAGGATGAATGGCAAACCGCGTTCGAGCAAGGCTACCTCGGCCAAATTGACGCGACGAGAGCGTTGCTGGCTCTCAGGAGGCGATTGGAACAAAATCCTTATCTGACACGACCGAAAAGCGGTTTGCCGGCCAACCTCCGCGTATTTCCCATCAATCACGATGTGGAAGTTTGGTACACCGTCGTTGAGGATGACCGTTTGGTCTATATGGAGGCGGTCGTCGTAATCGACGTCAGAGGATGACCCTGCCAGCGCCGTATTGTGATATGATGATTTTCCCATCGGCTGCAACAGCGAAACCGTAACGTGTAATCTGGAATTGCCATGAAAGCATCTGAACTCGTCACCCCCGAAGTAAACGAAAACATCCCCGAATTCGGTCCCGGTGATACCGTCCGGGTCAACTTCCGGATTCGAGAGGGCGCCCGCGAGCGTGTGCAGGCTTTCCAAGGGGTGTGCATCCGGCGCACCCACGGCACCGGGCCGGCAGCTAACTTCACGGTTCGGCGTATCACGGCCGGGATCGGGATTGAACGCGTATTTCCGCTGCACTCCCCGCTGATCGAGTCGCTGGAAGTCACGCGGCAGGGTAAGGTTCGGCGGGCCAAGCTCTATTACCTGCGAGGACGGCAGGGCCGGGCCGCGCGCATCAAGGAACGGACGAGCTACCGCACCAATCGGTAGGCGACATACCCGAAACATCGGCCGCCGCCCGCTGCCCCATCCGGCGCGGTTGCGGCGGTTTCGCATTGGTACATCCTGCGACTCACGCGGATCTCGATACAAGAGGTGGATAACGCTCACGCGTACCAGTTTGTCATCGCGAGGAGCGCAGGGACGCGGCGATCCCGTTCGCGCGGCGGCGTCCGCTGCCCTAACGAGATTGCCACCCCCGCATCAAGCGCGGGGTCGCAATGACAGTTTCCAGGAAGCGGGTACGCGTGAGATGGATAACGAGGTCTCACCGTGAACTACGCCGACGTCGCCATAGACGCGGACTGGATCCCGCCGGGCAAAACGTTTTCCTATCGCATACCCCGCCATCTTGCGGTGGAACCAGGGCAACTGGTGTGGGTCCAGTTCGGCCGCAACTTCGTGCAGGGGTTGGTTCTCAGCCTGGCGGACGCGTCGGCGGTGTCGGAGGAGGAAACGCGGGACATTCTGCACCCGGTGGAGCCGTCCCCGCTGGTTGGTTCGCTGGGGCTGGAGTTGGCGGAATGGCTGGGGCAAACCTACCGATGCTCCCCTTTCGAGGCCGTTGCGCCGATGCTGCCGCCCGGTTTTCGCGCCCAACAGCGCTCACGCCTGACCGCGATCTCCGGCCTCGAGGATTCCGGCGAGTTAGCGTCTTTCCGTGAATCTACACAAGTTGCGTGGCGGGAACTGGCCGGCTCCTCCGGGGCCTGCGAGGAAATCACGTTCCTGAAGCGGATTGATCCGAGCCGCGCCAACGTAGCCCGACGGGAATTGCAACGGCTGGTGTCCCGCGGGCTGGTGCGCAAGGAGGTCAGCCTGCCGCGACCGCGATCCCATCGTTATCGCCGTCTCCTGATACCCGGCCACCATCCCGATTCGGGAGGGAAGGAAGTGGATGCTCCGCAGGCGCGGGCCACTCGGCAGGTGGAACTGCTGGCAGCGGTGCGTGAGGCGGGGGCCGGCTACGAGACCACGGGAGTGGGACCCGTGGCCGACGCGCTTCTCCAGCGTGGTCTGGTGGGCGAGGAATGGCAGCGGGTGCGCCCCGAGGTTCCTTCGGGGGTCGAACCATCGCATCCCGCTCCCGCAGCGCTGACGGACGCTCAATCGGACGCTCTGGCCAGCATCACCGCCGCGTTGGACGATCCTGGCCTGCTGCCGCGCAGTTTTCTGTTGCACGGTGTAACCGGCAGCGGCAAGACCGAGGTGTACCTGCGCTCCATCGCCCATGCGGTGGCGCAAGGTAAGCAGGCGATTTACCTGGTGCCCGAGATCTCGCTGACCCCGCAGACGGTCGGCATGGTGAACGATCGCTTCCCCGGCCGCGTCGCCGTCCTGCACCATCGACTGACTGAAAGGCAGCGGTTCGAGCAGTGGTGGAACATTCGTGACGGGCTGGCCGACGTGATCGTAGGGCCCCGCAGCGCCCTGTTCGCTCCGGCGGTCAATCTGGGCATAGTCATCGTTGATGAGGAACACGAGCCGGCGTACAAGCAGGACGAGCACCCTCCCTATTATCACGCGCGCGACACCGCCCTCGCCCTTGCTCGCCGCTCCGGCGCGGTGGTGGTGATGGGGTCGGCCACGCCGGACGTGAGCACGTACTACGAGGCGACGCGCGGCCGGCATCACCTGCTGCAACTGCCGGAGCGGGTGCCGCGCCCCGACGGAAACGCTACGCCTTTGCCGGCAATCAGCGTGGTTGACATGCGCCGGGAACTCCGGGAGGGAAACCGCAGCGTTTTCAGCCGCAGCCTCACCGAAGCCCTGGACGCGACGATAGCCAGCGGTCAGCAGGCGATCCTCTTTCTCAATCGTCGGGGCAGCGCGGCGTTCATGCAATGCCGGGACTGTGGGTGCGTTATCAACTGCAGCCAATGCTCCGTGTCCTACGCCTTCCACCGCGAGTCGTCTCGGCTGATCTGCCATTATTGCAACCGGCAACGGCGGTTGCCCCGGGCCTGCCCGCAATGTCGCGGGGGCCGCATTCGGGAGATGGGCGCCGGCACCGAGACGATCACTTCCGAGTTGCAGGAGCGCTATCCCGGCGTCGCCGTGGAACGGTGGGACTCGGACTCGGTCCGAAATCCGGCGGAGCTGGAGGCGGCGATGGGCCGGTTGGCCGGCGGTGAGGCGCAGGTTCTGGTGGGAACCCAGATGGTGGCCCGCGGGTTGGATCTCCCTAACGTTACATTGTCCGCCGTGCTTCTGGCCGATCTGGGACTGAACCTGCCGGATTTTCGGGCGGGTGAAAGGGCGTTCGCCCTGCTTTGCCAGGTTGCCGGGCGGTCCGGCAGGGGGCATGAGCCCGGCCGGGCGATTATCCAAACCTACCAGCCCGACCACTACGCCATCGCCGCTGCCTCAGCCCAGGACTACGCGTCGTTCTACGGCACCGAAATCGCCGCCCGACAACTGCAGGGCAACCCACCCTTCAACCGGCTTGCCCAGATCGTGTGCGCCGACTTAAGCGTGCGCGCCGCACAACAGACCCTGGGAGATCTGGCCCAGGCCTGGAGGGAGCAGGCCGCACGTGAAGGACGGACCGACATCGACATCATCGGTCCCACCCCGTGCCTGCCGGAGCGCGTTCGGGGCCGGTATCGTTGGCGGTTGTTGCTGCGCGGCCGCAGGATTTGGCAGTTCCTGGAAGGGCGGAGTGTCCCGCGGAACTGCCGGATTGACATCGACCCCGTGCGGCTCGATTGAATCTGCTGGCGGTGGGCGAGACGATGGTGACCGCCCTCAGGCGTACCCACTTTTAAACGAAGAGGGACGTTTTACCGGGATAAACAGGATGAACGGGATTGACCGGATGATTCCAGTTAGGGCTTGACCGGCGACGGGATCAACCCGGCATCCGCTCAACATCGGATGAGCGGGCGCCGCAGGTGACGAGATTGCCACCCCCGCATCAAGCGCGGGGTCGCAATGACAGGTGGGGGAAAATGGATACGCGAGAGATGATCGCCATATTGACAACGTGAAGGATTTTGGTGTATCAAATTGCCACTGCTTGCGCACCCCAATTCTAGGATTGGTAGCCTTGTCACGGAGGAGGAACCATGCCTGACATTTATTACGCTCGGCCAAGCAATTTCCTTTCGGATCCTCGGGATCGCACGGTCATAGTCGGCGAGTCCGAAGAGGAAGTGCTCCAAAAGATGTTCGAATACCTCGCCAGCCCTGAGGCCCAGGCCCGCTACCCCGGCGTCGACGACCCGAAGGAGTTGGAGAACAACATCCGGACGTGCATCTTCAAGAAGGGCACCAAGGCCATCCACAACCGCCCGCCGGATGCGGAACCGGTCAAGTAGAGCGGCAAATTACTGCCTGTCATTCGCGCCCCCGTTCTTACCGGACGGGGGCGTTTTGGCGTAACTGTTCAGACTTGCAGGGAAAGTGTCATTGCGAGCGAAGCGCGGCAATCCCGTTGGCGTAGGGCAGTCCGTTGGGGCAGAAATTGCTGCTACGGCGTCGGGATTGCCACGGCGCAAGCGCCTCGCAATGACAACCTCCTGGTTCCTGAACAATTACGTTTTGGCGAGTGGGTTGCCGTGTCTTTGCCCCGTGGCTATACTGCGGCATCATGGCGATCAATCCTGACGATTACCCACCGGGGACCTACCACGAACTGCCGTTGTTCCCGCTGAACAACGTGGTGCTTTTCCCCGGTATGCCGTTGCCGCTGCACATTTTCGAGGAGCGGTACAAGGCCATGATCGGCGACTGCGTCGACCGGGACGAACCCTTTGGAGTGCTCCTGATCAAGGAGGGCAACGAGGTGGGCGAACCTGCGGAACCGCATACCGTCGGCACCACTGCGCGGGTCTCGCAGGTGCAACGTCTACAGGAAGGTCGGCTGAACATCCTGACCCGCGGCGAGACGCGGTTCGAGTTACTGCAAACCGTGCAGACCGTGCCGCATCTGGTCGGCTTGGTGCGGTTCATGGAAGACGACGAGGGGGATGTTTCCGCAACGGCGGTAGCCAACGTGCGCGAGCAATTCATACAGTTGCAGCGCCAACTCACCGCCATGGCCGGCGGGTGGGATCGGGAGGTTACGGTTCCCGACGAGCCCATCGCGCTGGCCCGCATCGCCTCGGCCACCCTGGCCGTCAGCCTGCCACTGCCCCCCGACGTGCGGCAATCGCTGCTGGAGACCCCGACCGCCGGCGGGCAACTGGAAAAGTTGCAGACCCTGATGCGGCAGGCCAACCGCATCGTCGCGGAACAGGCGGAGCAGAACACGCCGTTCAAGGGGCCGCGCCTGAACTGACCCGTCGGCGTTTACTCCCGAGACTGCCGGCGGCGCAATTGCTCGCGCAGTTGGCGCGCTTCTTCCTCAGCTTGCTCGGCACGGGTTTCGGCCTGTTCGGCACGGGTTTCGGCCTGTTCGGCGCGGGTTTCGGCCTGTTCGGCGCGGGCTTCGACGGCGGCCAGCGCTTCCAGCGCTTCTACAAGGTCCGGCAGATATTCCCGCGTAGCCGGGTCCCAGAACCGCAATTGGCGGTTTTCCCAGTGCAACTCGAGGCCCAGGCTGGGACTGTAGCCGCGCACCAGGCCATCGTCGTCGTAGTCGATTGGCAAGGGCCGGTACACGCCCTCTTCCAGCACTTCGCCGGCCAGCGGGACGTCGTGCCACCGCCCGCCGCTGGGGTCGAACCGCCAGTATTCCCTGACCTCCAGGCGCGCGTAGATCTCGCGTTTCCCGGTGTAGTCGTGCCGGCCGGTGCTTGGCGATCCCACTTCCAGTACGAAGTCCGGCGGCTGCCCGACTTCGCTGATGACGTATCCGTTGGCATCTTCAATGAGTTGAGCGGGAAAGGGGAGATTAAAGGCTGCCACGCAGTCTGGGCGGGGGGATCGGCGAGCATCGCGGGCCTCAAAGCAAAGATAGCCCTCTCCAGACACCAGCGTGTTGGGCTGGCGCCGATAGTGGCTGCGCAGAACCTGATCGGTACGGGCGATGTGGGGGCGCTGTTTCATGCCGTCAGGAAGCGGGGGCGGGTCCGGCAACTCCGTGAGATTGGGATACGTAGCGGCCGGCCGCGGTTTTGTGGTCATGGGGAACCTCCCTGGCCGGAGCCGTAGATGCGGCGCGCTCCCGCCTCCGGGATCATCCCCGAAAATAGCTCAGGATGGATCATCTCGGCGAGTATCTCCAGGCCGGTGACGAGCCGGGGACCGGAACGGCTGGTGTAGTTGCTGGCGTCTATAACGTACACGCGGTCGTTTTGCACTGCGGGCAGGGACGCCCATCCCTCTTTTTCCGTGAGCAGGGGGATATCTTCCATACCCCGGGGCACTTCAAAACCGCAGGGCATGACAACGATGACCTCGGGTTGATTCTCGATGATGGCCTCCCATTCCAGCGGGAAGGAGCCCATCTCCTTGTCGCCGAAGGAGTTGGCTCCGCCGGCCAGTTCCACCATTTCGGGAACCCAGTGACCGCCGCACATCAACGGGTCGGTCCATTCAAGGTGCAGTACCCTGGGGTGGATATCAGCCAATTCAGCCCTCTGTGCGACCGTATCGATACGCTCCTGCATCCGGGCTGTGACTTGCTCGGCCATGGATTCAGTGCCGGTTGCCCGGCCCACCCGGCGCACGTCTTCCAACACGTCACCGAGGTATTGCGGGTCCAGGGATAGCACCTCGGGCTGCTTCTCCATGTTGGCGGTGGACTCGGCGACCTGCCGAGAAGACACCGCTCAAACCTCGCAGATGGCCTGAGTCAGCAGCAAGTCCGGGTTGGCCGCGTCGAGGATATCCTGGTCGATGTGATAGATCCCGAGTCCCTCGGCGAGGCGCTCGGATATCACGCGGCTGATCTCACCGCTGCTGGGCTGGGTGCCTTCGAAAACGCTGCGTACCACCCATGGTTTGTCTTTGGCCTGGGCCGGGTAGTCGCACTCGTGGGTTACGCCGTAGAGCTGGTCCTCCAGCCCCAATGCGTAAACAATCTCGGTGGCGGAGGGTAGGAAAGAACAGATTCGCATCATGTCGCCTGCCTGTTAGTGACTGCACGCATTGTAGCACCGGGCCCGGCGCGCCCCTAGTCCGCTTCCCGCTGAGCAGCCCGTTCCGCGCCTTCCGGCGGCTGCGTCGGGGTTGGACTGAACATTTCGATGCGTTCTTCCAGGAACCGCCACAAGTCCTCGGTGGAGTCTTCGGCGGCCTGAGCAGCGGCGGCGGCGCGCGCTTGCTGGGCCGGCTGTGCGTCCGGGTCGGCCCAGTGGTTGAAGGATGGGCTCTCCACGTCCATCGCTTCAAAGGCGCTGGCGGCTGGCGGATCGGTGCGCCGGGGAGCCGGAGGAGCGATGAACGTGTTGCGGAAGACCGGTTGCAGCACGCGGTGGACGTGGAAGCCGGCAAACACCAGGGCGCCGGCGGACGCCAGCAGCAGGAACAGCGACAGCGGAACGGACAGGCTTCCCAGGGAGAAGAGCTGGATAATCAGCGGGATCATCAGCAGGACGCCGACGAGCAAGAAGGCTGTGGCCATGCCGTCGCGCAGGAGGGTACGCAGGGTGAATCGCGCCGGCTGACCCGCGGTATCACGCACCGTCGCGCGAACGGTCAGGTTGGCGACCACCCGCAATTCCCGCCAGATGGCTATGGCGGCGGGGATGTTGATTCCCACCGTCGCGCCACCCAGGATCACGCCCAGCAGAGCGTGGGTCACCGAATCCGGTTCGGCCAGCAGGTCGGGCAGGGTAAAGACCGCCGCGGTGCCGATGGCCGTGAGCACCGCGATGATGCAGATGTCAATGATGATGCGGCGCACCGAGTTTTTCAGCAGGCGTCCCGTTTCCCCGGGCAGCGAGAAGGCGGCCCAGAACGATTGAATGCCCAGGAAGATCACCAAGTTGACCGCCAGAACCGCGGGCGGCGCGCGCCTTTCCAACCAGTCGTAGGTAGGCGCCGCGAACTTGGAGGTCAGTGGCGCCAGGACCGCGGTGATCGCCGTAGCGATTGCCAGCACCGGCGCTACCACGGGACCGACCGCCGCGTTGGTGGCGCTCAGGTGGCCAATTGCCAGCGAAAACTCGCCCATTTGCGGCATGGTCATCCCCACCTGCACCGCGGTGCGCGACCGGCGTCCCGCCAATACCGCTCCGATGGTGTTGGCCAGCATCTTGCCGCCCATGAACACTCCCACTACCACCAGGGCGGGCACGATGTAGTCGTCCAGCGTCCGGTAATCGATAAGCATCCCGATGGAGAGGAAGAACAGCGCGCCGAACATGTCGCGGACGGGGTTGACCAGGCGCGTGACCCGTCCGGCGGCGTCGGTGTCGCCGATGACCACGCCGATGAGGAAGGCCCCGGCCGCCGCCGACAATCCGAGGAACTCCGCTCCCAACGCCAGGCCGAAGCAGCAGCCCAGCGAAGCCACCAGCAGGGTCTCGTCGGACTGCATCCGGGAGAGGAAGCGCATCAGGCGGGGCGCCAGCAGCGCGCCGAAGGCCAGGACCGCGATGCAGAAGATGCCCAGCTTTGCGGCGAGCCACCCCACGTCCGTCAGGTCGGTGGAACCAGTGGTAGCAAGGCCGGCCAGCAGGGTCAGCAGGATGACCGCGGCGAAGTCTTCCACAAGGAGGATGCCCACTATGGTTTGGCCCCATCCGGCCCGCAGGTTGCCGCTGTCCCGCAAACTCTTGAGCAGGATCGCCGAACTGCTGATGGCCATGGCCCCGCCCAGGTACAGGGCGTTGGCGCCGGATATGCCAAGTACTTTGTCGGCTATCAGCACTCCCAGGTAGGTCAGGGTGGAAATCTCCACCACACCGATGACCAGCACGCGCAGACCGATCTCCTGGATCCGCCGCCATCCCAACTCCAGGCCGATGCCGAACAGCAGCAGGATCAGTCCCAGTTCGGCCAGCAACTCGATGGTGTCCAGGTTGCTGATAACCGGGTGCGGCAGGGTATATGGCCCGATGATCACCCCGGCGATGAGGTAACCAAGCACCGGTGGCTGCCAAATCAGCCGGGCTAGCGCCAGCCCGACGGCCGCGATGGCCATGGCAATGGCGAAGTCTTTCAGCAATCCGGCGGATGCGTCGGACAGGCCGGCTGCGAATATGGTAAGCGGGAACTCTATCTCAGATCCCCCAACAAAGAAATCTGGAACCTGCGGAGGCCCGGCGCCAGCGGGAAACGGGACGGCCGGGACCCCAGCCTAAGCCTCAAGGCTATTGTGGCAACGCTTGATGCGGGCGTTCAACTTATTGCCCCCGCCGCTCAACGGGATCCCGCCGGCGGGACGGGGGCAAATATGTTACCGCCGAGCGGCGCGAGATATGACGGGTGTCAGGCGACGCGCCCCGCGTGCTTGGGCCGGGCGTCGGCAACGAATTCGGCGGTGACGGAAGTGCTGGGGGTCGCCACGGCGACCGAACCATAAAGGGGTCAACGCTTCTTCCACGTGTCCACCAGGTAGTTGCCCTGGTCGTCGTCCACGCCCCAGATCTTGAAGTGGATACGCACATCGGCGTACAGGCTCACGTCGCCGGGGGTCGCTTCCGAGTCACGGAAGGCTTCGGCGGTAACTTCCATGAAGTCCACCGGGGCGTCATCAGTGAGCGCAATCCGCTCCACCATATTCACGGCGCAGGCGGTGATGCCGGAGAGGAACAATTCCCCGGCTCCCACGGCATCACCGCCGCCGTCGTCAGCGACCCAGTGATGCGTGCGGGCGTTGCAGATCGCTCTGCCGTGGGTTCCCGAGCTGTACGTTTCCACGTGATAGGCCATTTCCAGTGCCATCATGCCCCCTTTGGAGTAACGCGCTCCGCAGATGTTCCCTTAGGGTGATATTGATCCACAGACCGACTAAATCATAAACTATGTGAGGCTTCAACGCCAATCGCGCCAATCCCTCACGCATACCCAGTTTGCCGAGGAGGAGCAATTTGCATGGATGCACAGGATGAACGGGATGGTAGGAGTTGGATGATGGAAACCGGCCCGTTTTCGGTCGCCATGCTATAGCCAAGATGAATGGTTCCTTCCCGTCGCCCTGCCGCCAACGGGGCGCCGTGGTTACCCGCTTCGACCCGGAAGCACTATTGCAAAGCAGCGCATCAATCCAATCATGTCCATCCTGTGCATCCATGCAAATTCCTCGATTTCGCCAAACTGGGCGCGCGTGGGGCGCCAATCCTTGCGGGGACGATAGGACGATAGATTGAATAGCGCCAGACGGGGGACATCGGATGGGCTGTTGGGCGTCGTGGTGGTGGCTGCCGGGCGCAGCACCCGCATGGGCGGCACTGACAAGACCTTCGTGGACGTGCTTGGGGCTCCGCTGATTGCGCATACGCTCCGGCGCATCGCGCAATCGGATGTGGTGGACCGGATCGTGCTGGTTGTCTCCGCGGATGCGGTCCCCGATGGTGAGGCGATCGTGCAGGATTTGGGCATTCCCAAAATCGCAGCGGTTTGCGCCGGCGGCGCCCGCCGCCAGGATTCAGTCTTAGCCGGGCTGGTCGCACTGGGCCACCGGCGATGGGTGGCGATTCACGATGGGGCCCGGCCTTGCGTAACAAGGGAGGTCCTGGATCGCGCTCTGCATGAAGTCAGGGAGTCGGGCGCTGCGATTGCCGCGGTGCCGGTCAAGGATACGATCAAGGTGGTGGGCGAAGGTCAGGTGATCTCGGCTACGCCCGACCGGGCGACCTTGTGGGCGGCGCAAACTCCGCAGGCATTTGATTATCAAACGCTGTTGGATGCCCATCGCGCCGCGGAGGTCGAATACACCGATGACGCAGCCATGGTCGAGGCTGCCGGCCACCGGGTCACGGTTTTCTGGGGTGATTACGACAATTTGAAGGTGACCACTCCCGAAGACCTAGATGTGGCGACAATGCTATTAGCCCGGGGATAAGCCGAAACGGCTGCAAATGGGGTACGAGTCCGCTTGCAACATCGCAACTGGTATGCATACGATGTTTAACGTCGCCCATTGTCACGCACAGGCGCGTGCATGTGGTAGTAAAATTCGCGCGTTTGGACAACGGGTTTCGACAAGCGGAGGATCAGAATGGTGGCCAGCACCGTCAATCGTCGCTCCCGGTACCGGGAGTACGCTCTATTCCTGCGCCAGAGCGCTGACCGGCTGGACATGGCGGTAGCCCCGGGTCGGCTGGCGCACTTGCGCTCGAAAGTGAATACCGAGCGGAATTTATTCCTGGTCTGGGTCATAATCTGGTCCATTCTTGCTTTGATCTGCGTGGCGCCGCTGGTGATGCTGTTGGTCGCACACATCGACCTTCCCGCGCCCGGAATCGTAGCGACCCAAAGCGATGCCCTGTACTCCCAGCTCAGAATCGGCGACGAACCCACCAACGCGGACTTCGTCGCGTCCGGGTCTGCATTGGGATTCCTCGCGGCGATCATAATCGGTTATGCCCCGATCATAGCCTACGGCGGGCCGTTGAACGACATCGAACACGCACACCAGGTTCTCAAGTCCATCGAGCGAGGGTAGGGGCAGAATCCGGGTCGCAGCCCGCCCCGTCGAGACCGTCGTTGGATTATCGAGTAGGCACCGGAGCCGACGCCCATGCCCTCGCCCCGGAGCGGGCGTTGGTGCTCGGCGGCGTGACGATCCCGCACCCCACCGGCCTGGCCGGTCACAGCGACGGCGACGTGCTCAGCCACGCCATGATCGACGCTCTGCTGGGCGCTGCCGGCGCTGGCGACATCGGGACGCACTTCCCGCCCGGCGACCCGTCCCTGGCCGGCATCAGCAGCCTGATCCTGCTGACACGCACGGTTGGCGTACTGGCGGCGGGTGGTTGGTGCATCGCCAACGTTGATGCTACAATGCTCGCGCAACGTCCCCGGCTGTCACCTCATGTGCCGTTGATGCGCCAGAACATCGCCACCGCACTTTCGGTCGAGCAGTCGCAGATCAGTGTCAAAGCCACCACCACCGATTACCTGGGATTCACCGGGCGGGAAGAAGGCATAGCGGCTGTCGCCGTGGCGTTGCTGTGCCGGCCCTGACACCGCACGTAATTCAACAGCCCGCTACCGCCGTCGTCCATCCGGTTTAGTATGAAGCTCTACAACACCCTGAGCGGACAGGTCGAGGAGTTCGTTCCCGCCGCGGAAAACCTGGTCAAGATGTACGTGTGCGGAGTGACCCCGTATTCCGCCACCCACGTCGGACACGCGTTGAGCTACGTGGTCTTTGACACCTTGCGGCGATATCTGGAGTACAAGGGATACGAGGTTCGTCATATCCAGAACTTTACGGATATCGACGACAAGATAATCCAGCGGGCGCAGGAATCCGGCGTCTCCGAGGATGAGCTGGTCGAAGAATTTATCGGGGACTATTTCCATACGATGGACGCCCTGAATATCCAGCGGGCCTCGGAATATCCGCGAGCCACCCGCGAGATTCCGCGGATCATCGACGCCATCGCCGGCCTGATTGATCGGGGCCATGCCTATCCCGCCGCCGGCGACGTTTATTTCCGTGTGACCAGCAAGGACGACTACGGCAAGCTCAGCCACCGCACTCTGGACAGCATGATTGCCGGCGCGCGCATCCAGGTGGATGAGAACAAAGAGCACCCCATGGACTTCGTCCTTTGGAAAGGGGCCAAGCCCGGCGAGCCTTCATGGGAGAGCCCGTGGGGACCGGGTCGGCCCGGCTGGCACATTGAGTGCACCGCCATGTCCCTGGAGTATCTTGGCGAGCAGCTGGACATCCACGGCGGCGGACAGGACCTGGTGTTCCCGCACCACGAAAACGAAATCGCCCAGAGCGAATGCTACACTGGAGCCAAGCCGTTCGCCCGCTACTGGATGCACAACGGGCTCCTACAGTTGGGTTCCGACAAGATGAGCAAGTCGCTGGGAAACCTGGTGTCCGTAGTGGATGCCCTGGAACGCTATAGTCCCGACGCCATGCGACTGTACTTCCTCAGCAGCCACTACCGCAGTCCCCTCGCGTACAGCGACGAAGGCGCTGCCGCAGTGGAGCGGAGCCTGGAGCGGGTGCGTCGGGCGCTGGTCGCCGGCAACGGTTCCGGCCCCGAGGTTGACGCGGAAACCCACCGGGCCAGGTTCGCCGCGGCCATGGACGACGACCTCAATACGCCCCAGGCGGTGGCTGCCCTGTTTGACCTGGCCCGGGACATCAACCGCGGCCGTGACGCCGGCCGGAATATCGACCCCGGTCAGGACGCGCTGCGGGAACTGGGAGGCGTGCTGGGCCTTACCTTTGAGGATCGTCCGCGGTCGGAGGATAGTCTCGCTGCCGCTCCATTCATCGATCTGCTGGTGTCGATACGAACCGAGCTGCGGACCGCCCGCCAGTTCGCCCTGGCGGACCAGATCCGGGACGGCCTTGCCCAGCAGGGCGTGAGCCTGGAAGACGGCCCCCAGGGCACCCAGTGGCAGCAGCAGGCGACCGAATAGACCCAGGGACGCGGTTGAACGCATCCGGATGGCGGTGTTTCAAATGCTTGACGCAACGATAATCGGCGGGGCGGCGTTGCTGCTGTCGATCCTGGCGTTGGTAGGTGGAAGTCTGTTTCGCCTGGGCAGGATCACTGCGCAAGTCGACCAACTGGACAAGCGGGTTGGACGGTTGGAAGCGCGCGTTGAACAAGTTGCCCAAGAAGTGCGCACGGTCAGCGACGAATTGCGTGCCGAAATGCGCGATTTGCGCGAGGAATTGCGCGGCGAGATGCGTGAGATGCGCGAGGAAATGCGTGCCGAGATGCGCGATATGCGCGAGGAAATGCGACGCAATCACGAGCAGATGTTGATAGCTCTGGCCAATCATGGCCACGACGAAACTGGTCAGGCCATTTTCCGTAACCCGCTGTGAACACCACTACGAACCGCCGCAATTGGCCTGCCGTTGCCGCTAATCTGGCGGACGTCGTAGGAACGGAAAACGTCCTGACGGACGAGGCGTCGCTGGACCGTTACTCGGCCGACGCCCTGACGCCGTATCGGGCCTATTACGCCGATGCTGCGTTCGACCGCCTGGCCGACGTCGTGGTGCGACCGGAGGATGCCGTCCAGGTGTCTCGGATCGTCGCGCTGGCTCAGCGTGTCGGCGCGCCGGTGATCCCGTACGGCGGCGGCACCGGCGTCATGGGCGGGATCCTGCCCGTGCGCGGCGGGATCATCCTCGACCTTGGCCGGCTCAACCGGGTGATCAGCATCGACCCGGTTTCGCAGACGGCGGAGGTCGAGGCCGGGTTGATTCTGCAAGACCTGTACGATGCACTGGAACCCCACGGGCTCATGCCGGGCCATGACCCGTACAGCGTTCCCATCGCGAGCGTGGCCGGCACCATCTCCACCAACGGCGTCGGCTACCGCGCTGCCGCCTTCGGGCCCATGGGCGACCAGGTGGTGGCGCTGGAAGTCGTCCTTCCCGATGGACGCATCATAGAGACCCGTCCCGTGCCCAAGCAGTCATCCGGTCCTGATCTGAACCACCTTTTCATCGGCAGCGAGGGCACCTTCGGCGTGATTACCCGGGCGACCCTGCGCGTGTTCCGCAAGCCGGAGGCCGCCGAATACGCCACCGTGGAATTCGCCGATTTCGACGCCGGTTTCGCGGCGGTAACGGAGATGCGGGCCCTGGGCATCCGTCCCACGCTGCTGGATCTGACCGAGGACAGCGAGGGCGTGTTGCTCCACCTGCTTTTCGAAGGCTACCGGGAGGGCGTGGACGCCGCGCTGCGCCGCGCCATGTCCGTTTGCGAGGAGGCCGGCGGGTGGAACGTGGGGCCGGAACCGACCCTGTCCTACTGGAAACACCGCCATGACTCGGCATTGAACTATCGCCAGACGGCATCGGGTCGCCCTCGCGAAGAACGCTGGCAGCGGCAGTGGGGGCGCACCTTTGACTACCTGCACATGAGTTTGCCCGCCGACCGGGTGCTGGAGTACCGGCGTCGCGCCGACCGGCTGCTGGAGGCCCGGAAGATCAAGGTAGTGGAGTACTGCCTGTGGAGCCGACCGGAGTTTTTCTCAATGCTGGTGGTGCCCGATGGCGACCGCCGTGTAGTCGGCCGGGATGGCTACGATCTGGAGGTGCGGGCCAACCTGGCGGCCGGTGTGGATGAGGTGCTCACGCTGGCCCAAGACATGGGCGGGATCATGGAATACTGCCACGGCGTCGGCATCAAGCTGCATCACTTGTTGGGTCGTGAACTGGGCGTGAGCCGGGATGCGCTGCTGGATATCAAGCGGGCGCTGGATCCGGCGGGCATCATGAATCCGGGGAAATTGACGCTGTAGCGCATCCGGCAGCGGGGCCAGGATCACTGCTGAGGGCGGGTTCCAACCCGCCCTTTATTATTTCGAGCAGCGATATAAGTTATCGTATAATATCTGTTGACGGAATACAATACGCCTTGTATCATTGATTGAAATGATCACCGGCTATCACTATTAGCCATGAGGAGCAAGCAAATGGTTACCGCAATCAATCCTGAAGCCGAAACCAAGTCCGCGGTTGCCGAAACCGCCGAGGCGCCCGTTGAGTCCGCCGCCGTCGACGTTTCCGCGATCCCGGAAACCCCGGCCGAGCTGCTCGAGCAGTGGGAAGGCGCACGCAAGCCGTCCGTCCAGGCGACCGTCCTCGCCAGCTTTGTCGCTCTCTGGAACGTCGTGGCCGGCCCCGGTATGACCGACCAGGCGCGCCTGGAGCGCGAGATTGCCGAGACCCGCGGCTACCGCGACGGTTTCACCAAGCTGGTCTAATCAGCCATCACCCGTAATAGGACGGCGCGTCTCTCCCGGCGCCGTCCGACAGTTGACAGGGGCCGTCGCAGCAATGCGGCGGTCCTTTTTGTTTGCAGAACCTCCGGCCAAAACCTTCGGGCGTAACACTGGCAACGGGCGCCAGGCGATACTACAATCAGGCACACGGCGTCCCATTCAGGCGTCGCTATTACATTTGGCGGTGAGTGCCATGTCGACCCCTCGCGCTTTCGTTACCCGCACGCTGCTTCCGGAGGCATTGGACATCATCCGGGAGGTTGCCGATGTGACCGTGTGGCCGGAGGAAACGCCGCCGCCAGTGGAGGAGCTGCGCCGGCATGCCGGTGACTCCGACGGCATCCTGACCACCATCATGGACCGTGTTGACGCTGACCTGCTTGATGCCGCGCCGCGCCTGCGGGCGATCAGCCAACTGGCGGTGGGTCTGGACAACGTGGACGTAGCCGAGGCGACGCGACGCGGCATTCCCGTAGGCTACACGCCCGGCGTGTTGGCTAAGTCCACCGCCGACCTTGCCATGGCGTTGCTGCTGGGCGCGGCCCGGCGCACATCCGAAAGCGAGCGCTGGCTGCGTGGCGGCGGCTGGCAGATCCAGTTTCACCCCACCCACTGGCTGGGGCAGGACGTGCACGAAGCCTGCCTGGGGATCGTGGGGTTGGGGCAGATCGGCCGGGAGATCGCCAAGCGCGCTCGCGGGTTTGACATGGACATCGTTTACCACTCGCGGACCCGCTACCCCGAGGTGGAAGCCGAGTTCGGCCTGCGCTACGCGGAGTTCTCCGACCTGCTGGGACAGGCGGATTTTGTTGTGCTCAGCGTGCCCCTGACCCCGCAGACCCATCATCTCATCAGCGGGCCGCAGTTGGCCATGATGAAACCGTCGGCCATCCTCATCAACGTGTCGCGCGGGCCGGTGGTGGATCCGGTCGCGTTGTACGAGGCGCTGCGCGACGGTCAGATCACCCGCGCCGCCCTGGACGTGACGGCTCCCGAACCCATCTCAATCGACGACCCGCTGCTGACCGTGGACAACCTGGTCATCACGCCCCACATCGGCAGCGCCGCGCTGCCCACCCGCCTCAACACCATGAAACTGGCCGCGCGCAACCTGGTGGCCGGCCTCCGGGGCGAACCCATGGAAGCGTGCGCTAATGGGGAGGCGCTGGGATAGGCGTTCCCAACCGTGTCGGAACGGCCGGCAATGGACGTCCGATTCAGGCCATAGCGCCGGCGAACCTGCGAATTTCATCCGCGGCTGTTTGGTTCATTCTTGTACGACGGCATCTTTCCCAGCGTCAATCAAGTCGTGATAAACGTCGAGCTGAGAGCGTCCGTCCATCTTGGCAAGGAGCGCTACTGCTTCAGAGACCCGCACGGCATATGTATCAGAATGCTCCCGCAGCGGTACCAGAACCTCCTGTAGCGCCTCATCACGCTTGCGTGACCACACCATTATCCGGTTGCGCCAAGTTTGCTCGTGAACCCATTCATGGGCTTTGAGATAAGCGCACAGCATGGCGGGAGTCACCCGGCGCAACGCATCAGAGTCTTTGATTTGCACGTCCATCAGCGTCCTCCGTCGCCATCATATAAGCTGACCAAACATGTTCCGCAGGCCATTGCGATTAAACACGTTGCCTAGCGGGGCTGAGACACGAACGGTTGACGAGTTTTGAGAGCGGTTCATTCCCATCAGCGAAACCCAGTAAGCGCACTTCCGCAAGCATAACTCGTCATCGCTTTGGGCAAGCCACATGTTGGCATCATCAGGCATGATATACAATATCAAGATGCGTGGAACATCGTCTTCTATTATGAGGCGGTTATAGTCCTCGACCCGCAAATCGTAGACAACCACGCCATTTGCAATTCGGTACTGTGTCGTGGCCTTGATTTGGAAATCCACCCTGTTGACGCCGCGCCGGTCCGGATCCAATATCGTGCCATCTATTCCGTGGTCGTCAATTTCGGGTCTGGACAAGCGGAAGCCGGCCCCAAATATCACCGCCCGCGCATAAGCCATCGACAGCTGTTCTTGTATCAAGTTGGGGGACATGGTGACGGGTCTCTGACTTGCGGACTGTTGAAGTGATTACCACAAACTCGCTGACCTTATTCAATCGTACGTCAGTTCTGTCTTTTGTCAACTCTACATTATGCTATGATATGCGCTCACATCGGGGTTGTCCCCGCCACACGTTTTCCAGGAGTTCCGATCACGATGACCACCCCGACGGTTTCCGTCCAACTCGAAAGCCGCGACACCCTGGGCAAGAAGGTCAAAGCGCTGCGCCGTGAAGGGATCGTCCCTGTTCATCTCTACGGCAAGGGCGTCGAATCCCGCTCGTTGCAGTGCGAGGTTCGCACCTTGCTCCAGGCCATCAGCCGCGCCGGCGGGGAGTACGGCCAACCGCTCCGCGTGACCATCG
Source organism: Dehalococcoidia bacterium (assembly GCA_965203985.1). Classification (GTDB taxonomy): domain Bacteria; phylum Chloroflexota; class Dehalococcoidia; order Lucifugimonadales; family UBA3495; genus Bin87. The sequence goes on along the minus strand of CBDBDS010000002.1, from coordinate 667,444 downwards.
CCGGCGAATCCGGCGAGTACACGGCCGTTGCCTCGGAGATCCAGTGGCAACCCCGCACCGGAGACGTTCTCCACGTCGACTTCAGGACCGTTGCTCAATAGCCGGTCCCAACCACCGACGCCGGCAAGCGCCGCCGTCACCGCCAACCCCAGTCAGGGCCGATAGCGCCCGCCGCGCCAGCCTGGGAGGCTACTATGTACCTGGTTTTCCTAAGTGAATCCGGCCTGACCGGCCTCAGCGCCGACGATCCGAGTCAGCCGCATCATGTCCACGCCGGATTGCTGGTGCAGGAGAGCCAGTACATCTCCATGTCCGGGGAGTACGACGCCCTGGTGCGCCGGCACTTCGGCGCTCCCGCCGGCACCGACGGCGTGCCGAACGAACTGCGCCCCGGCGACCTTTACCAGGGCAAAGGGTACTTCCGCTCGTGGCGGCCGGAGCGCCGGGGAGAGCTGATCCAGGATTGCCTGAGCATCCTGATCCGCCGCGAAGTTCCGCTCCTGGTGTCGTACATCGACAAGGCGCAGTTCCTGAGCGCCAGCAAGACGGAAGGCAACTCCATCTACGGCAATTCGGACCCGTCACAACTGGCGTTCAGCCGGTTCCTGCTGGCCCTGACGATGTTCCTCGACGAAAACGTCATGTCGCAGATGAACCCCGACGACATCATGCAGTCGGTGTGGAACGTCAACGACTACGCGATGCTGATGGCGGGAGCGCGGTCCACGTCGATCTCATTGGCGCTGAGCGATTTCCTCAGCGAAGAAAACGATTCCATCAACCCCAATATGTACGACGACCTGATGATCGCCCCGGCCTCCACCAGCGTCGGCGGGCAGCTGGCGTCGCTGTGCGCCTATATCATCCGCCGCTGGCTCCAGCAGCCCCAGGCCAGCCACGGGTACTTCGACGCGCTGCGGGACGGGCGCGTGCTCCAGGTGGTGTACCCCTACCAGTTTGATTAGGCGGCCGCCGGGCCGCCGGTCCCCGTGATTGGGTTGATCCCCGGTCGGCAATCCGACCGGGGCTTTTCAACGTACCCGGCTCATAATTGCTATACTGGCACGGTGTTCCTTCTTTCGCCGGAAGAAGGAAAGGGTGAGGGATTCCTATGGTTACATTGTTGAAAAAGATAGTCGGCGACACGCCGGAACGAGCCGCCGAGAAACTGCGCGGCCAGCTGGTGCCCCGGGTCAACCGCCTGGAAGATTCGGTACGGGATTTGAGCGACGAGGCCCTTGGCGCGAAGACCAACGAGTTTCGCCGCCGGCTGGATGATGGCACATCCCTTGACGATCTTCTGCCCGAGGCGTTCGCCGTGGTCCGCGAGGCCGCGCGCCGCACCCTGGGCCAAAGACATTACGACGTTCAGCTCATCGGCGGCGCCGTTTTGCACCAGGGCAAGATCGCGGAGATGAAAACGGGCGAGGGCAAGACCCTGGTGGCCACTCTGCCGGCGTTCCTCAACGCAATCACCGGCGACGGTGTCCACATCGTCACCGTCAACGACTACCTGGCCCGACGCGACCCGGTATGGATGGGGCCTATCTACCAGCTGCTGGGCCTTTCCGTGGGCTGCCTCCAGCACGACGCCGCGTACCTCTATGATCCCGAACTCACCGACGTGGGCCGGGGCGGTTTCCCTTACCTGACGCCGGTGTCCCGGGCGGAGGCCTATCGGGCCGACATCCTCTACGGCACCAACAACGAGTTCGGCTTCGACTACCTCCGCGACAACATGTCGGTAGACGCCGAGCTGCAGGTTCAGACCCGGATCGCCGGCCGGCCAACGCATCACTTCGCCATCGTGGACGAGGTAGACAACATCCTGATCGACGAAGCCCGGACTCCCCTGATCATCAGCGGTCCCGCCCAACAGCCGGTGGAGCACTATTCCAACTGCGCCCGGCTGGCGCCCCGGTTGCGGGAGTACGAAGACTACACTGTTGACGAGCGCACCCAGGCCATCTCCCTGACTGAGCACGGCATCGGCAGGGCCGAGCGTCACCTGCGCGTCGACAACCTGTACGATCCTGAGAATTTCCACCTGGTTCAATACGTTGAAAACGCGGTGGTGGCCCAGGTCCAGAAGGTGAAGGACAAGGACTACGTGATCAGCAACGGCGAGGTCGTCATCGTCGACGAGTTCACCGGCCGGCTGCAATATGGCCGTCGCTGGTCCGACGGTCTCCACCAGGCCGTGGAGGCCAAGGAGGGGGTCAAGGTCCAGCGGGAAAGCGTCACCTACGCCACCATCACCTTGCAAAACTACTTCCGGATGTACCGCAAGCTGGCCGGCATGACCGGTACCGCCGTCACCGAGGCCGACGAGTTCTACAAGATCTATGGTCTGGAAGTGGTTGCCGTTCCCACGAACCTGCCCATGGTCCGGGACGATGCCAGCGACCTGATATTCCCTACCGCCGAGGGCAAGTGGCAGGCGGTCATCGACAATGTCATCCAGCGGTCGGATTCAGGGCAACCGGTCCTGGTGGGCACCACCTCCATCGAAACTTCCGAAGCACTCAGCGACCGCCTGCGACGGCGCGGCGTGCAGCACCAGGTGCTCAACGCCCGCAACCACGAGCAGGAGGCGTCGATTGTCGCCCAGGCCGGCCGCTCCGGCGCCGTCACCGTTTCCACCAACATGGCCGGCCGCGGCACGGACATCGTGCTGGGCGGCGCCGACACTGACCGGGATGACTGGCAGGAGGAACACAACCGGGTCGTCTCTCTGGGTGGGCTGCACGTCATCGGAACGGAACACCACGAAGCGCGGCGCGTTGACAACCAGCTGCGAGGCCGCGCCGGACGCCAGGGCGATCCCGGCAGCAGCCAGTTTTTCGTCGCCCTGGAGGACGAATTGATGCAGCGCTTCGGCGGCGACCGCATCAAGAACGTGATGAACTGGTCCGGGCTCAACGACGACGAACCGCTGGAGAACAAGCTCATCACCAAGTCCATCTCCAGTGCGCAGGTCAAGGTCGAGGGCCATCACTTCGACATGCGCAAGCACCTGCTCAACTTCGACGACGTGCTCAACCAGCAGCGTTCCGTCATCTACGAGCAGCGGTCCCAGATCCTCGCCAGCGAGGGACTCCGCGAACGCATACTGGACATGCTAGGGGCTGAGTTTGACCGCCTGGTTTCCGACCACCTTCAGGCCCGGCACGCGGACGACTGGAATGCGGACGGTTTCGTGGCGGCGCTGCGCCAGATCTGCCCGCCGCCGGCTGAGCTCGACACTCCCGAGAAGGTGCTGGCCCTGCGCCGGGACCACATCGAGGACATCCTGGACGAGTACACGGAAACGCTGTACGAGACGAAGGAGCGTTCCCTGGGTCCCGACAACATGGAGACCCTGGTACGCCTGCTGCTCCTCAAATCCATCGATACCCATTGGGTCAATCATCTGACCCACATGGAAAACCTGCGGACCGGCGTGGGGCTGCAAGCCGTGGGCCAACGGGATCCGCTCACGGTCTATCGTTCTGAGGGCCAGCGCGCCTTCGCCGAGTTGACGCGACAGATGCAGCGCGAGGTCACCCACACGCTGTTCCACGTCACCCTGGCTCCGGAAGCGCCCACGCCACGGGCCCCCGAAAACAGCAGCACGCGCGCGCCGGTGAGCCCCATGGCCGCCGTATCCCCGGGACGTTCCACTCCCGCACCGCGGGCCGGACGCAAAATCGGGCGCAACTCCAAGTGCCCGTGCGGCAGCGGCAAGAAGTACAAGCGCTGCTGCGGCGCCAGCGCCTGACCAACACCATTCGGGACCGAGAAAAGTGGGGCGGGTTTGAAACCCGCCCCGTTTTTTGTCCGGCGATGACTCTGCCTATTGTCCGCGACGGAACAGCCGGCGTACGAACGTGACCGGCTGCGGTTGCGGCTCCTCCATGGCGATGGGTTTGTTGCGACCGGAGGCCCACCCTTCCGGGTCGCGCTCGAAGGCGATGCGGCACCCCGGGGCGCAGAAGTAGTAGGTCTGCCCGGCGTGCTCGCTGGTTCCGCCGTTGGGATTGTCGGTATCTACCTGCATCAGGCAAATGGGGTCGGTTGCGGTTGCCATGGCTTGCCATCTCCACTGGAGTTTTCCATGATCGGAATTATTTCCCATCGCGATAGAAAATCGGGAAAATGCCCGTATAGCATCCAAAAAAAATTAGTGCGGCTAACAACACGATGTTGCTCACCAGCCAAGCTATCAACAATCCACGCAGCAATTCAATTTCCATGATGCGCTCCATATGCCGCTATCAGCGGGCTTTCAAGCACATTGTATCAGTTTGCAACGCTTTACAGATAAGCGCAATAATGTCGCGATTTTAGCGTGGTTGGGTTTTCGTCATTCCCGCGAAAGCCGGAATCTAGAGAGCCTCCGACCAGTACCATCGTGCCTATCCTGTGCATCCATGTAAAAACCCGTGCAAAATGGGATGTTACCGAATCGACACCCTCCGCAGCCGCAGGGAGTTGCTGACCACGCTGACTGAGCTGAAGGCCATGGCCAGCGCCGCCAGGATGGGGTTCAGGAACCCGGCATCGCCGAAGAAAAACACCAGCCCGGCCGGTACGCCGCCCAGCGCGATGAACACCGGATACAGCGCCCCCGCGGCCACCGGGATCAGCAGCGTGTTGTAGAAGAAGGCCCAGAACAGGTTCTGCCGGATGGTCCGCATCGTGGATCGGGACATTCTCAGCGCGGTGGCAACGCCTATGAGATCGTCACGCATCAGCGTGACGTCCGCGGTTTCCCGGGCGATGTCAGTCCCGCCGCCCATGGCCACCCCGACGTTGGCCCGAGCCAACGCCGGCGCGTCATTGATGCCGTCGCCCACCATTGCCACGGTATGCCCTTCCTCCTGCATCCTGGCGATGGCATCCGCCTTGTCGGCCGGCAACATTCCGGCATGGTACTCGTCGATGCCGCACGCCGATGCCACGGACGCCGCCACCTCCGGGCGGTCGCCGGAGAGCATCACCGTCCGCACCCCCATTTGATGCAGGGCCGCCACCGCTGCAGGCGTCCCGGGCTTCACCCGGTCGGCAACGGCGATCACGCCGACAACACGCGCGCCTCGGGCCACGAACATGGGGGTAGATCCGCCTTCAGCGAGTTGTGTCGCTGCCGCGACAAGCTCGGCGTCCGGCGACGCGCCGACCTGTTGCATGAGTGAGGCGTTGCCGACCGCCACCCCTTGTTCGGCGACTACTGCGGTCACGCCCGCGCCGGCGTGGGCAATGAAATCCGTGGACGGGGCGACTGTCAAACCGTCGACTTGAGCCCGACGCAGCACCGCCTGACCAAGGGGGTGTTCCGACAGGGTTTCGACCGATGCCGCGTAACGCAGCACATCGGTTGCGCGAACACCCGGCGCCGGCACAATGTCGGTGACCTCCGGTTGCCCCGTGGTCAGGGTGCCGGTCTTGTCCAGGGCAACGACGTCCACGCGATGAGCGGTTTCCAGGGCGGCGGCGCTCCGGATCAGGATGCCGCGCTCCGCGCTTCGGCCCACTCCAACGATGATGGCGGTGGGAGTTGCCAGACCCAACGCGCACGGGCACGCGATGATGAAAACCGCAACCAGGGTCAGCATTGCGTACCGCACCGACGGGTCCGGCCCCAGGAACAGCCACAGTATCGCCGCGGCCAGTGCAATCAGACCCACCGCCGGCACAAACCAGGCGGCGACGCGATCGGCCAGTCGCTGCACCGGGGCCGCCGAGCCCTGGGCCTCTTCCACCAGGCGTATCACCTGGGCCAGCGTCGTATCCGTGCCGACACGGGTGGCCCGCATGAGAATCGCGCCGGTTCCGTTCAGGGTGCCGGCGAACACGGAATCGCCGGCAGATTTATCGGCTGGCATACTCTCGCCGGTCAGCGCGGATTGATCCACTGCGCTGGTCCCGCTGGTCACTTCGCCATCGACCGGGATTTGCTCGCCCGGGCGGACGGCCAGGGTGTCTCCGGTTGCAACGTTTTCTACCGGCACATCAGATATGGAGCCGTCCGCAGCCATGAGGTGGGCCGTCTGGGGCCGCAGGTCCAGCAGCCGTTCGATTGCACCGGACGTGCGGGACAGGGCGCGGGCCTCCAGCCAGCGTCCCAGCAGGATCAGCGCGACGATTATGGCTGCCATGTCGAAGTGCAGCTGATGCGCTCCAGGTGCAGTCAATGCGCCGGGAGCGAGCAGGGTCATCAGCACGACTGCCACGCTGTAGCCATAGGCCACCGACGTGCCCAGGCCGATCAGCGTGTGCATGTTGGGCTGCAAGCGCCGGATTCCGGCCCACCCGGCGGTGTAGAACGACCATCCGGCCCACAGTTGCACCGGGGTCGCCACCGCCCACAACAGCAGCGGGTACCACCACATCGCCAACAAATCGGGCGTCCACGGCAGCGCCGGGAAACTTCCCAGCAGCAGCGCGCCTCCGCCTACCGCTGCTACGATAAGCCGGACCCTGAGGCGTTTCTCCTCTTGCTCCCGAGGCCCGGCGCCGCGACCGCCAGCGCTTTCGTCCACCTGGGGGTTGGTATCCAGACGGTATCCGGCGTCAGCAACGGCCTTGGCCAGCGTATCCAGGTCGGGAGATGCGCCGCCATCGGCGTTGCCCATGCTGATGGTTGCCCGCTCGGTCGCCAAGTTGACGCTGACCTCGGCCACGCCGTCCACGGACCGCAGGGCTTCACCGACATGATAGACACATGCCGCGCACGTCATCCCGGCGACGGGCAGAACGAGGGTGTTATGCGATGGCTGGGCCATGATATCGGGTCGCCGACGCGTTCACGCAGCGGTCGGGCGGAACTATGCTCATTGTAGCAGTGGCCACGTTTCCGCGTCAGAAAGATTCAGGCCGGAGCCGAGCGCGTCAGGGGCTTTATTCCCGGCCAGCAGCGGTATGCTCGTGGCCGGCTCGCGAGTCAGGTACTCAGTGCGCTGGTCGGCGGTCGCCTGGCATAACCGGCTGGAGTGGCGCACGCGGGCCTGATGGCAAACCGTGCTTCTTCAGAGATCCAATACCCCCATTCCCTTGTATATATTTAACATAACGAACGCGACGCATGGCCTGCATTCACCCTTTCGATCTCATCCGCAGTCCATCCCGGCCTGAGTGGTGTCTTATAATTAATGCAGCGAAGCATATTCGCAGGAGGTGGAAGCAATGGACGTACTGAATACGATGGTCAATCGCGGGCATGAGCAGGTGACGATGTACAGCGACCCCGAGTCCGGTCTGCGAGGCATCATCGCCATCCACGACACCACCCTGGGGCCGTCCTGTGGCGGGACCCGGATGTGGCCCTACGCCACCGAACAGGAAGCCCTCACGGACGCGCTGAACCTCTCCAGGGCCATGACCTACAAATCGGCGGCGGCCGGCTTGCACCTTGGCGGAGGGAAAGGCGTCATCATCGGCGATCCCCGCACTGACAAAACGGAGTCGCTGCTGCGGGCCTGGGGCCGGTTCGTTGATACGCTGGGCGGTCGCTACCTCACCACCACCGACGTGGGAACCACCGGGCGAGACCTGGAGGCCGTGCGCCAGGAAACGGAACACGTGGTGGGCCTCGACGTGACCCTGGGCGGCAGCGGGGACACGTCGGTCATGACCGGCCTGGGGATTTACATGGGAATGAGGGCCTGCGCCGCCGACGTCTGGGGCACGGACAATCTGCGCGGCCGCACCGTCGCCATGCAGGGGTTCGGCAAGGTGGCCACGCACACGGCGGGTCATCTGCTGGAGGACGACGTCCGCATCATCGCCACCGACGTCAACGAGATGGCCCTGGATCGGGCGCGCCAGATGGGCGTCAAGGTGGTCGGGCCCGACGAGATCTACGATGCTCAGTGCGACATCTTCGCTCCGTGCGCGCTGGGCGGTGTCATCAACTCGGCCACCATTGATCGCCTGCGTTGCGGCATCGTGGCCGGCGGCGCCAACAACCAGCTGATGACCGCCGAGGATGGCGAGGAACTGCATCGCCGGGGAATCGTCTATGCGCCCGATTTCCTGATCAACGCCGGCGGCATCATCAACGCCGCGGCCGAGATCGGCCAGCCGTACAACCCGGACCGCTCGCGTCAGCAAACGGAGCGGATCTACGAGCAGATGTCCGAAGTGCTGACCACGTCCCGCAAGCAGGAGATATCCACCGCGCGGGCGGCGGACATCCTGGCGGAGTCCCGGCTGGACTCGGTGCGCCGGATGCGTCGGATCTGGCGAGGATAGCCTGCGTAGGCATCCGGCGATAGATGGAGCCCCACCTCACGCCTACCCAGTTGGTCATCACGAGGAGCGCAGCGACGTGCCGATCCCGTTCCCGTGGCGGCGTTCGTTGCCCTGACGAGATTGCCGCGCTGCGCTCGCAATGACAGTTCGTGTGAAACTGGGTACGCGTGAGAGAGCCCCACGTCGTGATTTCCGTGGGGCTCTCTGATTCATCCAGTGCCCGGATCATGCGGCCAACGGTGCGCTATTCCGCCTGCAGGTCCTCGATCCAGTTTTTGATCGTGTTTACGTCGTTCGGGGCGCCTGGAATGGTGTGGGCGATACGACCGGCCTTGTCGATGAAGATGTAGAAAGGCACGCCGGAGACGCCATACACGCTCGAGAGTTGTCCAGCCGGGTCATAGGCGACGGGAAAGGTCAGACCCTGCTTCTCTATCAGCGCGCGGACTTCCGGTTCGGGCGCGCTTATTGCGATCCCCACTATGTCGGCGTCGACTCCGTTGTAGTCCTCGTGGAAACCCTGTACAGACGGCAACTGCCGCTGGCAATGGGGTCACCAGGGAGCCCAGAACATCAACAACGTCGGGGTGCCGACGGTGTCATCGAGCTGATAATCGTTGCCGTCCATGAAGGTCCCCGCGAACATCGGCGCTGGTGCCCGCTGACCGGCTCCTTCAGGGGTCGCGGTTGGGAGTACTGCCGTTGACCGGACGATCTCGGCGGTCGGCGTGACCTCCACCGTTGGCGGCGACGTGGGCGAGGACATTGCCGTAGCCGTGGCGGCCAGTCGAGGGGTTGGCGTGTGGGTTGCGTCCGACGGCGGGCTGGAAGACGAGACGGCATTCGGGACGGTGGCAGGCGTCGCAGGCTGCACGGGTGCAGTGGTTGGATCGGCGCTCTGGGCAACGGTCGGAAGCTGGGTGTTTTCCAATGAACGCAGTGCAGCCTGCACGGTTGCCCCAATGTTGGGTGTTGCGGCCTGGGCACCGTTCTCAGATGGGTCGCCGGTCGTCTGACCACAAGCCGACAGGGTCAGCGTAAGGACCGCTAATGCAGCTAAGGCGGTGACGATCACTACTTTAAGCACGGGCATGCAGGGTCGCTCAGCTCGTGGCGGGATACACGACGGTATCCGGCCGGTACACCGCCCACGAGAACCACAGCTGGCCGATGCGACCCGGCACCGGGGTCAGTTGCTCGCCTTGCAGCGGCCCGTGGATGGCGCGTCCGAATATGTCCCATTGGCTCCCGGTCTGTTCGTCGATGATGCGGCCTTCGGCGTCCGGCGCGAAGGTCAGCGCGTTGCCGTCGGGGCCTCGCGGGGAAAAGATGCCGGCGGTGCCTACGTCCCGTCCCCTGGCGATGGATCCGGAGTCCAGCGCGGACGCGGTTCCCGGCGACCAGAACACCACGATGTCCTCGCCGGCTACCGATGCGGTGACCACCCGCTCCTCGGCCAGCGTGGTGAATGACACGGCCCAGGCATCGTTGCCGCGTTCCACGGCCACCACCCGCTCCACGGCCGGCAACCGGGGGTCTTTTTCGCCCTCGAACAGGAACGGTTCGCTGCCCGGCCGGTCGTAGCCGGCGTATGGGTTCTGTCCGTAGGCACGACCGGAATCGGGCCGCGAAAGCACCCGGCCGTCGGGGTGAGCCGCTTTGAAGTCTGCCCACGACACGATTGACAGGTAGAGTTGTTCCAGCTTGCGACCGGCGAAGTGGCCGATGACGCCCTCGCCGCCCACTTCCTGCCACCACGTCTCGGTCTGGCGGTCGTACATCAGCAGGTTGCTGTCGCGCAGCGCGCCGGTGGTCCCGAAATCGAGGGTCTGGTCGTCGAGCGTCCGCCTGTACACGAAGGCGGTATTGCAGAGCGGTCAAAAGGTGATGACCACCGGTTCTCCGCCCACGGTGTCGTTGACCAGTTCGTGCCATACCATCACCTGCACGGGGTACGCGCGAACGTCGCCGTTGAGGTCCACCACCTGCACGGGCTCAAGATCGTCAAGCCAGAGGTCGGCATCGGTTATCGACTCGAACTGCGGGTCGTCGATTGACGGGATGCCGTCCTTGGGCGGTCCGCCGGTCATGATCTCGTCGAAAGAGATTGTCGTCCGCGTGAAGTCGGTGTCCCACTGGGCGCGCAGCAGGCGTTGGTATTTCGTGCGCGCCTCCTCAGCCGCGGCGTCGGGAACGGTTTGCACCATGCTTTCGGGGGAGGACATCAGCGGTGCCACGGTGGGGAGAGCGGTCGCCACGTCAGCCATCGCAGCCGTCGGCAATGGCGTGGCGGCGTCGGCGAGGGCTGCCGTGGGCAGATCGGCGGCGGGTTCCAGAGTTGGGAACGCCTCGGTTGTAGGAGCGAGGGGAGCCGCCCAGGGTTCGCTGCTCGATGCGTCGTCAGATGGAGCGCAGGCAGCGACGGCCAGGGTCAACAAGAATATGCCGGCCAACGCAAACAGTCGGCCGGCAGGGTTTGATCGCAAGAGTGATGCTGTGTTGGTTGGCAACGCTACCTTCCGCGCAGGCGAGGGTCAAGGACGTCGCGCAGGGCATCGCCCAGGATGTTGAAACCCATGACCACCACGAAGATTGCCACGCCCGGGAAAACGCCGACCCAGGGAGCGGTCAACACGTGTTCCTGCGCGGCTCGGGTGAGCATCCCTCCCCAGCTGGGCTGGTCGGGCGGGGCGCCCACGCCCAGGAAGGACAGGGACGCCTCGATGATGATGGCAAAGCCCAGGTAGTAGGTGGCCAGCACCAGGTAGATGGCGAAGCAGTTGGGCACGATGTGACGGAACACGATGCGCCACGGCGGTGCCCCGATGGCCTGCGCCGCCGTCACGTAGTCCAGTTCCTTGATTGACAGGACCTGTGATCTTACGGTGCGGATCACCGGTGCGATCATGCCGATGACGATGGCAAGGATCACGTTGTTCAAAGACGAGCCCAGCACTGCCACGATTGCCAGCGCGATGATGAGGCCGGGCAACGCCATCAGCGCGTCCACGACCCTTTGCGCCGACATGTCGATGATGCCCCCGGCGTAGGCCAGGGCGACGCCGATGATGAAGCTGGCCGTGATGCCTATCAGCACGCTGCCGAGACCGACGTACAGGCTGATCCGTGCGCCGTAGATCAATCGGCTGAGAACGTCGCGACCCACGTGGTCGGTTCCCAGAAGGAATTGCGAATTAGGCGGGATGTACACGGTTGAACCGCCCTCGCGACTGTCGGGCAGTTCTCGAGCGCCGTAGGGGGCAAGAACCGGCGCCATAAGCGCAACGATCACGAGCACCAGCACCAGGAGGCCGCCGATGGCCCCCAGGGGCTTGCGGCGCGTGAAGCGGTTAACCTCCCGGACCACCGCTGCGGCCGGCGGCAACATCCCCGCTCGCTGTGGGGCGGCTACCTCGGCGCGCTGATTGGTTTGATTCGCCATGAGTCCGAACACTCCTCACGGAACAACGGCCATTGAGCACAGGATATCCCAGTGCGCCCGCAACCTACGAGTACCTGATCCTGGGGTCCAATATTCCGTACAGGATGTCGATGATCAGGTTCAAAAACAGCACGACGGCGGCGGCCAGCAGGACAACGCCCTGAACCACGACGAAGTCGCGGTGGATAATGGCGTCGATGAGGTACCGGCCCACACCGGGTATGACGAAGATGGATTCGATGATGATGGTGCCGCCCAATAGCCGGCCGAATTGGTAGCCTGAGACGGTGATAACGGGCAGCAAGGCGTTTTTCAATGCGTGTCGGCCCACTACCATCCATTCGTTGAGACCCTTGGACCGGGCGGTTCTCATGTAGTCTTCCCGCATCACCTCCAGCATGGCCGACCGCGCCACCCGTGCCGTGAAGGCCATATCGTGGAAAGCCAGCACGAGGGCGGGGAAAATCAGCTGTTGCAGGTTGGTAAAGGGGTCGCCCCACAGGGTGGCGTAACCCAACGGTGGCAACCAGCCGGCGAAATAGGTCAGGCCATAGATCACCAGGATGCCCAGCCAGAAGGTGGGCAGAGCTATGCCCACCAGCGCCAGGAGCCGGCTGATGTGGTCCAGGAATGAATCCTGCTTGACCGCGGACAGCACTCCTAAAGGCACGGCGGCGATGAAGGCCAGCACTATTGCCAGCACCGCCAGTTCAAGGGTGATGAAGAAGCGATCCTTCAGGTCATCCAGGACCGGGGTCCCATACCATACCGAATCGCCGAAGTCGCCCTGGAGAATTTTCCAAAGCCAGTCGCCGTACTGGATGTAAACGGGGCGGTCGAGGCCCAGTTCCCGCTGAACGCGTTTGATGTCCTCTTCGGTGACCTTGCCGCCGTCGCCCTCTTCACCCGTCAGGATCATCATGGCGGCGTCGCCCGGTACGATCCAGAAGAGGCCAAACACCAGGATGGTGGCGAGCAGGATAGTGGGTATGAACAGCAAGCCCCTACGGGCGATGTATGCGTACACCTTCCACCTTCAGTCTGTGAGGCACCGAGCGCACAGGTATTGGACGATGCGCCCCTTGTACTCGGGGCGCATCTCTCATCGAAGATTACGGCTGATAGCCGGTTTCGGCGGGCTGTTCACGGTCCGGATCGAACCAGACGTGGTCCCACTTGTGGATCTGCTGGACGGTGGGCGGCAGGTGGAAGTTCCGGATGCGGTAATCCAGCGCACCGCCGGCTCCTCCCCAGAAATACACCACCAGGTGGCTGCTTCCGGTGTGCAGGATGTCGGCAATTTCCTCCAGGTGACCCTGACGCTCGCGCTGGTCGATGGCCCGGTTCTGGAGGTCGATCAGTTCGTCAACGCGGTCGTTCTGCCAGTTCTGAGGGTTGCGGAGCACGTCCTGCAGGTAGAACTGGTTGAGGATGTCCGCGGGGTCGGTCAGGATGATGCCGGTGCCGACGGTGGAGATTTCGTGGGTTCCGTCACGCATCACGGCGTAGGTGGTAGCCAGGTCGTTGGGTACGATCTCGATGTCGATGCCAACGTCCCGACGCAGTTGCTCACCCGCGACTTCCGCTGCCGGCAATGTTGGAATGGCGTTTCGGGTGTTCATCTTCACCGAAATGCCTTCGGGGTAACCGGCCTCAGTCAGCAACTGCTTGGCCTCCGCAATCGCCGCGGAGCGATCTTCCGCAAAAGCGGGGTTGTTGGCGCGCAGGTCGGCCAGGTCCTCGACCACTCCCGGGGAGAAGAATGTCCCGGGCTGACCGAAGCCCCTGACCGCGCGCTCGATGCCCAGGTCTCGATCCAGACCCAGGTAGAAGGCCCGGCGGACCCTTTCATCGTCGAACGGGGGTTTGGCGTTATTGAGGAAGTATGCCTCGAAACCGGCGCTGGGAAGGATCAGGGCTCGCACCTGGCCGTCGGTCTCCTCTTCCAGTACCGCCATGGCTTCGGGGCGGTTGACGCCGGTGAAGGGGTTGAAGGTTCCCAGCACCTGACCGGCCTGAAGGGCCGCAATGCGGCGGGCCGTATCAGGGATCAGGTGGACGATGATGCCATCGAAGAAGGGGCGCCCCTCTTTGAAGTACGTCTCGTTCCGCGCGAACGTGTAGCTCACGTCCTTCTGCCAACCTTCCAGCAGCCACGGGCCGGAGCCGATCAGGTTTTCGGGCTGGTTGGCCTGCTCCTGGGTCAGATCTTCGGCGATGTGCTTGGGGTACATCTTCATGTAGTCCGACGCCAGGTTTGGCATGAAGGTGGGAGCCTGGTACTTCAGGGGCACGCGCACTGTCTTGCCGTCGATCACCTCGGCGGTCTGGTGCTCGTAGAATGCCCGCAGGAATCCGGTGCGCGCCCGCTGGGCTCCCGGCAGGGTGATGCGGTCAAGGCTGAACACCACGTCCTCCGCGGTCACCGGCATGCCGTCCGACCAAGTGGCGTCCTTCAGGTGGAAGACGAACTCGGTGCCGTCGTCGCTGACTTCCCAAGTTTCGGCCAGGTCACCGATGATTTCGCTGGGCTTGACCGGGTTGTACTCGACCAGTTGGTTGAAGCGCGGGCTGGAGGGCATCAGGGTGGTGTTGAGAGAACCACCGTAGTGGACGTCCCAGAACCCCGGGTTGCTGTTGCCGACCATAGGGAACGTGCCACGGTAATGCTTGCCTTCGCCTTCTTGCCACCAGTCCGGGCGTTCGTCGATGGCTACCGGTGTCGGGACCGGGATAGCGGTTGGCGTTGCATCAAGAACCCGTGTTGGCATGGGGGTGAACGTCGGGGTTGGGGCAGCCGGGGCCGAACTATCAGAGGCCGCCGGTTGAGACTGTGCCGGCTGGCTGGGGGCGGTGCTGGGCTCGGGCGCGGTGGTTCCACCGCAGGCCAGCCCGACTACCAACAGGGCTGCGCAGCTCACGAGCAACAACCATTGGGGTCTCCCGATTCGTCGGAACTTCATTGGCGAACCCTCCCGATGCAATTCAATTGGAAAGCGGGCAAACGGACAAGCGTCAGCCGCCTGGTATCGCTGGCTAGACTGGGCCGGCCAGTGTTGGGGGATGCTACTCACAAGGTTGCCGCTTGTCAAATGGTAATTGTCGATACCGTGGCGGGATAAACATCGGTTATGAGGGCTCCTTGAAAGATCACAACATCGTACCGATGAGGGATCAAAAAGCCGCCCCGACGCAAGCGATGCGTCGGGGCGGCTCACTCCCAGCTGGGACGATTCCGGGCTGTTTCCAGTGGGCGGCTAGCGGCCGCGAAGCCTCGGGTCCAGCACATCCCGCAGGGCGTCGCCCAGCACGTTGAAGGCCAGCACGGCGATGAATATGAAGATGCCGGGGAAGACCAGCAGCCAGATGCCCGTCTCCGGGGTTTCCCGGCTGGCGACCGTAAGGATGCCGCCCCAGCTGGGCTCGTCGGGCGGCGCGCCCACGCCCAGGAAGCTCAGCGAGGCCTCGATGATGATGGCGAACCCCAGGTAGTAGGTCGCCATGATGATATAGATGGCCAGGCAGTTGGGCATGATGTGACGGAATACGATGCGCTGGGGGCGCGCACCGATGGCTCTGGCGGCGGTCACGTAGTCCATTTCCTTGAGCGTGAGCACCTGGGAACGCACGGTGCGGATCACCGGGGCCAGCATACCGATGACGATGGCCAGGATGACGTTGTTCAAGGAGGAACCCAGCACGGCCATGATGGCCAAGGCCAGGATCAGGCCGGGGATCGACATCAGGGCGTCCACCACCCGCTGGAACGCCAGGTCAACGAAGCCGCCCGCGTAGGTGCTGGTGATGCCCAGCACGAAGCCGGCGGTTATGCCGATCAGGACGCTGCCCAGACCGACGTACAAGGATATCCAGGTGCCGTGCAGGACACGGGCGAGGATGTCCCTGCCGATGACGTCCGTCCCCATGGGGAATTCGCGGCTGGGCGCGAGGAAAATGTCGCCCACAGAGGCGTAGGGGTCCGGGACCGGCAGGATGGCCAACCGGGATGCAATGGCGACAATAATCAGGATGAGGGCAGTGACGCCGCCGACCGCACCGAGTGGTTTCCGGCGAGCGATCTCCACCGTCGAGTGGTACGCGGCGGGAATTGCCAGGAGCGCATTGCGAACTGGAGAGCCGCGTTCTGCGGCGAGGTCGCTAGTAGCCATTGATCTGCTCCATTGAGATTCGGTGCGCTACTGGTAGCGGATCCGTGGGTCGAGTATCCCGTAGATAAGGTCGATGACCAGGTTCAGGAACATGACCACCGCGGCCACCAGCACCACCACCGCCTGGATCACGACGAAGTCACGATGCAGGATTGCGTCGATCAGCATGTTCCCTATACCGGGAACCAGGAAGATCACCTCGACGATCACGACGCCGCCCAGCAACCTGCCGAACTGGTAGCCCGAGACCGTGATGATCGGCAACAGGGCGTTTTTCAGGGCGTGCCGACCGATTACGCCCATCTCCGTCAGCCCTTTGGCGCGAGCCGTGCGAACGTAGTCGTCTCGCATCGTTTCAAGCATGGACGAGCGGGTGACCCGAGCGGTGAACGCAAGATCATGGAATGCGATGGCCAACGCAGGGAACACCATCTGCTGCAGGTTGGTCAACGGCTGCTCCCACAGGTTGGCGTAGTCCAACGGCGGTAACCAGTCGAATACGTAGGCCAGGACGTAGGTTACGACGATCGCGATCAGGAAGGTGGGCATGGCGATGCCCAGCAGGGCTATCAGCCGACTGACGTAGTCCAGCTTGGTGTCCTGCTTGACTGCCGAAATGATGCCCAGGGGAACAGCGATGATGAAAGCCATCCCCATGCCCATCACGGCCAGTTGGACCGTGGTGACGAACCGTCCGCCAAGCTCGTCAATCACCGGGGTCTGGTACCACAAAGACTCTCCCAAGTCGCCGCGGAGCATGTCCCATAGCCAGTCTGCATACTGGATGTGGACCGGTCGGTCCAGGCCCAGCTTAGCGCGCAGCCGTTCGACGTCCTCCAGGCTGACCCGCCCACCCTCATTCGGGTCGTTCCCGGTGAGGATGAGCATGGCCGTGTCGCCAGGCACAATCCACATCAACAGGAAGATGATGATGGTCACGATGAGGATGGTGGGTATGAAGAGGAGCAGCCTCCTCACGATATAGGTGGTCATCATGCCTCCCGGGATCGGGCCTGGCGATCGTCAAGTTCCTCCGTAAATAGCAGAAGCCTGGTCTCTCCTACGGCTGGTAGCCGGTGCCGATGGGAGGCTTCTCCGCATCCTCGTCCCACCACATGTGGTCCAGCTTGTGGATCATCTGGATGGTCCTGGGGACGTGGTAGTTGCGGATCCGGTAGTCCAGGGTGCCTCCAGCGTGCATCCAGCCGGTGGGCAGGTAGTGAGGCACCTCGGCCCGCAGGAGCTCAACCATCTGTGCAAAGAGTTCCTTGCGCTTTTCCGGATCCAGTTCCTTCGCCTGCTCGGCCTTGAGCCGTTCAAACTCGGTGGTGGTCCAGTTTCCGGAGTTGCGCATGGTGTCGATGCCGTACCACTGGTTCAGGATGTCGGACGGGTCCGGCAGGATGATGCCGCTGCCGCAGCCGACGATCACGCCATAGTCGTTGCTGCGCCACTTGGCGTACAGGGTCGCCACGTCGCTGGACTCGATGGTCATGTCCAGGCCGAGCTCGCGCTTCCAGATGTCGCTGACCAACTGGGCGGAGGTAGCGGTGCAGCCCGTCAGGATGGAGGTGATGGTTCCGCTGAAGCCGTCGGGATAGCCGGCTTCGGCGAGCAAGCGTCGGGCCTCATCCAGGTCGGCCTGGGCCTTGGTGCCGTCAGCGTCCCGGCGGTAGCCGGGCAACTCGTAGAGCGCCTCGACACTCTCGTTGGGGGCAAACCCGACGTGGAAGTGCGTGCCCACGGTGCCGTTGCCGCGCAGGATCTTCTCAACGATCTCTTCCTGGTCGATGACCATCCAGAGGGCGGTGCGCACCCTGGGGTCGTCATAAGGTTCGACCAGCCAGTTGAAGTTGAGGCCGGCGCGCTGCACGTTTTCCATGAAAAGCGCCCGCATGCGGCCGTCGGTGTCATGCTCCAGCTGTTCGACGAATTCGGTGTAGGTTGAGAGCACCGGATAGTAAGTGCCGTCGGCCTGACCGACCTTCAGGGTGGCGATGGAACGGGCCACGTCCTGGATCAGGAAGACCTTGAACCCGTCAAAGTACGGGCGGGGAGCCTTGAAGTAGTCGTCGTTCCTGACGTATTCGTAGGACTCCTGCTTCTGCCAACTGCCGTCCTTGTAGATGAAGGGGCCGGACCCGATCATGTTCTCGGGACAGCAGTTGACGTCCTCCTGGCTCAGGGGGCCGGCAACGTGCTCCGGATACATCTTCATGTAGTCGGAGGCGAGGTTGACCATGAAGGTGGCGGCCGGGAACTTGATGGGCATCCGCACCGTCCGTTCGTCAATCACCTCTGCGGTCTTGTGCTCGTAGAAGTTGCGGAGGCTGTTGGTGCGGCCGCGGAACGCGTCGGGGAGGGTGATGCGGTCCAGGCTGTAGACGATGTCGCTGGCCTTCACCGGCTGGCCGTCAGACCAGTTCGCTTCGGCCAGGTAGAAGGTGTACACCGTGCCGTCCTCGCTGACGTCCCAGCTTTCGGCCAGGTCCCCGATGATCTCTTCAGGGTTCACCGGGTTGTACTCCACCAGCTGGTTGAACCTGACGCCGGAAGGCGTGAGCGTCGTGGTCAGGCTCGCGCCATAGTGAACGTCCCAGAAGCCGGGGTTGTTGCGAGCCACCCACTTCATGGTCCGCCCGTGCTTGCCGCGAGTGACCCAGTCGGTTTCGGGCGCCTGGACCTCCACCGGCTGGACCGTGGGCGTCGGTTGGGCTACAGCGGCTGAGCTGCCGGAAGACGCTGCGGGCTGGGCCGGCGCGGCGGCAGCGGTGGGTTGGGCGGCCTGGGATGAACCGCCGGAAGGCGCGGCCGTGGGCGCTGTCTGCGCTCCTGCGGCCGCGCTGGAGGGGGCCGAGGACGCGTCCGATTCGGGTGCGGGAGCGGTTGCGGCTCCACCGCAGGCGATGACGAACGTCAGCGTGAGCGAAATAGCGACCAGGATCAGCGTAGTCGGGGTCGTTTTGCGGCGTCGTTTCATGATGCGAACCTCCGTGTGCGCTGCGCCGAGCAGCCGGCCAGGTGAACAACCCGATCATCAACGGTCATGACGTTTGCAGATATGCGCTCATGTCGTGCGATGCCTGAACCGAATCACGGTGCGAAGATTTATTCCGGCAAGCCTAATACGCTGCAAACCACCCTGTAAAGACGAATATCGTTATGTTATTGGCGTGATAGTATCGGTCTGCGCAATACGTTGTATTACCGAGACGGAATTCGGTACGGGGACGGCGCAGGGAATCGCATTGTCGCGACCGTTAACATGAGGAGAGGCGCTCACTCACGAGCGCCTCTTCCGAAAGCGTTGCCTACCGGATCGTCATTTGGGCCCTGGCGCCAGCGCTACCAACGTCCCACCGTCCGCCTCCGTGGGAACGAGGACCAAGCCTCCCACCGCGATGGGCGACGCCGTTATGGGACCGCCCAGTTGCGCTTCCCAGGCGGTCGAACCGTCGGCAAGATTCAGGCCAATCACCCGACCATGTTCATCACCCACCAACGCGATTGGCCCCGCGGTAGTAGCCGGCGCCGTGATGTCCGCCTCCAAGTCGATCTCCCAGAGCACCGAGCCGTCCCGGGAGTCCAGCGCCGTCACCGGGCCGATCGCGTCCGCGACCACCAGGGTTGTGCCTGACAGCGCCGGTTGATAGGGTTGGTCTTCCACGCTCCAGGACGACCACACGGATCCCTGTTGCTGCGGGACCTGTTGCGTGAAACCCCACACCAACAGTAACGTTCGCCAGTACAGGATCTGCCGCTCCAACGGATACCGGCGTCCCTGGTAGTCGATGCCCCAGACTCGTCCGTTGAAACTACTGAAGTGCAGCAGGTCATCTGTGGCGATGGGCCCACCGCGGACCCACCGGGAGCGCCCGGCATCGTAGATCATACGCCGCTTTCCCGTCTTGGCGTCTATGACGTGCACGTTGGCGTCGTTGGCGGTGGCGATCACTTTGCCGTCGATTACGGCCGGCGGCGCGATCACCCAATCCCTGAGCCGGTACTCCCAGAGGGTTTTGCCATCAGCGGCGTCCAGGGCGAGGAGGCGGTTCTTGTCGCTTTCCGCCACATAGAGCCGGCCGTCGGCGATGGTGGGCGAGGGCAACGAGGCCGTCCGCAGCCGGCGCGACCAAACGACTTCGCCGGTGTCAGCATTCAGGGCGGACACCAGGCCGGGTCGAAACACGACGAACACCAGCCCATCGGACACCGCTGGCGTCACTCCGGCAATGAGCCTGGAGTCGTACCGCCACGCCACCGCGCCCGTTGCACGGTCCAGCGCCGTGACAATGCCATCTTCGTCGGTGACGTACACCCGGTCTCCCAGGACCGCCGGAGGCGCCACGATGGGAGCGCCCGCTACATGGGCCCACAGTTGAGAGGGTGCGGTTCCCGGCGGAAGATCAAGTGGGTCGCCGGAGGCCAGGTTGGTCACGCCTCGGCCAGCCTGGGGCCAATCGCCTGGCGCGACAGCGGTCCCGGTATCGCCGATCCGCGTGGATGGGTCCGGCGGGTCGGGTGGCAGCCCGGTGTATCCCCACAGCACCCAGATGACCAGGCCCAGCAGGGGCAGCACGATCATGGCGATGCGGACCAGTCGGCTGCGCAAAAAGCCCAGGCGGACGCGTCGTGAGCGTTGGCGCGCCTCATCTTCGGCGACCGTCTCCAGTCCCGAAAAAGCCCCGCAGCCGGCGCACCGGATGCGGTCCGCCTCCATCGCGCCGGCTTCGCCTACCCGGTTGAGATGGCCGCAAAACCGGCAAAAAATAACGTTGTCCCGTGTGTCGTTTGCCATGATGGCAGCGACACCCTCCGGTTGGCCAGACTCAGCCGGCGAGAGCAGGTTGCAGGTTGGGGCAGTTTAGAAGGCTGGGCGTTGCAGGACCGCGGGATCGATCCGGCGACGCACGCGCCGGCCGTCGTCCGGCGTGCCCAGCAGTTGCCCGTTATCCACCATGACCTTGCCGCGAAGTATCACCGTGGTGGGCCAACCGAAGATCTCCCAACCCTCCCACGGGCTGTAGTCGCGCAGGTGCAGGTCGTCCATGGTGAGCCGCTTGTGGATGGTGGGGTCGATGATCGCGAAGTCGGCGTCGCTGCCGGGAGCGATGACACCCTTTTGCGGGTACATCCCCAGCAGGCGGGCGGCGTTGGTGGCGGTGATGTTGGCGAACTGGGTCAGGGGCATTCCGCGCCGAACCACGGCTTCGGTGTAGTTGACGCCCATGCGGATTTCGATGCCGATGTTGCCGCCGCGCATGTCCTGCACGTTGAGGCCGGCCGTCTTGTCCAGGTAGGTGGTGAAGCTGCTGTCGGTGGCGGTGAAAGTCAGGTTGTTACCCAGCAGGCCGCTCCACAGGTCGGTGCCGTCCTCGGGGTACTTCAGGGATGGGTAGGTGTGGTACTTCATGCCGTCGGGCTCGCGGTACTGGAAGGCGTTGAAGGACAGGGCCAGGGTGAGGACCTCGCCGTAGACCGCTTGCCCTCGGCTGCGGGCGGCGGCCACCGCGTTGACGCCGTCGCTGCCGGTGACGTGGACGAAGTACATGCCGGCTCCGTTCTGCTCCGCGATGCGAATCACGTCACGGAAGGCCACGTCCTCCACCTCTTTGGAGTGGATGAGGTGGGCGTTGTACCAGTCCCACATGCCGCGCTGCTGCGCCAGCAGGTAGTTGTACATGACGATCTCATCGTCCTCGGCGTGCACGGCCAGGACACCATCGTGGCGGGCCAGTTGAGCGGTCAGGTCGGTGAGGCGGCCGTTGTCGATGCGGCCCGTGGGCGTGAGCGACAGCGGCGGGTCTGCCGGCGGGCGGATGTTGGTGGTGAAGATTTTCACGCTGGGGAAATCGTTGTTGATCAATTCGCCCACGCGGGCGATGCTATCGGCGGTATTACTGGTGCGGTAGATGACGTGGGCGGAATAGTCGGCGTAGGTATTGCCGTTCCAGACGGACAGAAAATCGAGGATGCCGCCGACCAATTCCCCCTCGTTGGGCGCCGGCGCGAAGTCCACCACGGTGGTGGTCCCGCCCCAGATCGCGCCCAGGGAGTGCTCCAGGGGGCCGGCGTTGGGCACGCCTTCCACCTGCTGGTGCACGCCGGGCTGCACGTTGGCGGCGGCGTGAATATGCGGCTCAATGCCGCCGGGGGTGACGATGCGGCCCGCGGCGTCAATGGTCTGCACCGCCTCGTCGGTCAAGGTCCCCGGCGCGCCGATGGCGACGATGCGTCCATCCTGCACGCCGACGTCAACGGAGGCTGCCTCGGTGGGCAGGATGACGGTGCCGCCGGTGATCAGCAAGTCAAACATGGTAAACCTCCTGGGTGGTGCATCGCCGTTGGGGTTAGATCAGGAACCGGGTTCCGATTGGCCCAACTGGGCCCGCAGCTGGCGGATGGTTTCCTCGGCATTGGCCAGTTGGCCCTGAGCAACGGCCAGGGCGTCTTCCGCAGCCTGACGGTCGTCATCCGCGGCGTCGATGTTGCGCAGAAAACTCCGGGTGGTCGGGTTC
The DNA here is from genome assembly GCA_965203985.1 of Dehalococcoidia bacterium. Classification (GTDB taxonomy): domain Bacteria; phylum Chloroflexota; class Dehalococcoidia; order Lucifugimonadales; family UBA3495; genus Bin87. The sequence goes on along the minus strand of CBDBDS010000002.1, from coordinate 645,080 downwards.
CAAAAGAGGAGCCAACCGCTATCCCAGCAGAGCCACAGGTCAAGCACCGCGCTGTAACCCCAGATTGAGCCATCCGGTTCTGTGGTTGTTTCGATGGGCACGTAGCCGCCATCGACCAGCCGGTCGCCGCCCAGCGGAGCATCGTGGAACTCGCCGCCAGTGGGGTCGAAACGCCAGTACTCGCGGATGCCGATGCGGGCGTAGTCCCGTCGTTTCACCACCATGTCGCGTTGCCCGGTGGTTTTCGAGGCGATTTCGAGGGCGAAATCGGGCGGTTTGCCGGCTATCCAGGTCATGTAGCCGTTACGGGGCCAGATGGTGTCGACGTTGACGTCGAAGGCGATGTAGCAGTCCGGCTCGTAACGGTTGTTCAGGTTGTCGCGGTCATAGTAGAGGTGGCTGTCCCCCGAGATCAGCGTGTTGGGGCGCCCGCGCAGGTGCCGGCGCAGGGTGCTCATCACGTCGGTGAAGTGGGGTTCCTGGTGCATGGCGTCGGGCAGCGGAGGCGGGTCGTTGGAGATGAACCGGTCAGGATCAGCCCAGTCAGGTATCGGAGCGCCAGGTTCCAAGTCCAGTGATTGAAGCGCAGCGGTCTCGGTGGTCATGGTTTGCCTCGCATAGCAGCCGGCCGGCCGCCACGATGGTAACACATACGCCCCAGCCGCAGGACGGCAGATCAACTCAACGCCTGCGCCAGGTCGGCAATCAAATCATCCACATTCTCCAAGCCCACGGACACCCGCAGGAGGTCGTCAGGTGTTGGCGTATCCGGCCCTTCGATGGACGCGCGGTGCTCGATCAGGCTCTGCGTTCCGCCCAGGCTGGTGGCACGGACGAACAGCCGGACCCTAGCCGCTACGTCCATAGCGGCGTCGCGCCCACCGGCGACCTGGAACGACAGCATCCCGCCGAAGTCGGACATCTGTCCAACGGCGATGTCGTGGCCCGGATGGTCCTTAAGGCCCGGATAGTACACCGCCGATACACGGGAGTTATCCTGCAGAAAGCGGGCCAACCGCCCGGCGTTGGCCGAATGGGTTGGCATCCGCGCGGGCAACGTGCGGATGCCGCGCAGCGTGAGCCAGCAGTCGAACGGAGACGGTACCGCCCCGCACAGGTTTTGGATCAACCGCACCCGTTGGAAGAAGGCGGAGTCCTGGCGACCGACCACCGCGCCGCCGGTCACGTCCTCGTGACCGCTCAGGTATTTTGTGGTCGAGTGCACCACCAGGTCTGCGCCCAGCTCGAAAGGCCGCTGCAGCATCGGGCTGGCCCAGGTGTTGTCGCAGGCGCATAAGGCGTTAGCAGATTTGGCGATTTGGGCCATCCGCGTGATGTCGGTAATCTTGAGCAACGGATTGGACGGGGTTTCTACCCAGATCAGGCGGGTGTTGGGCTGCACGGCTTGGCGAACGGAATCCGCGTCGGTCATGTCGACGAAACTGGTTTGCAGACCCCAAGGAGCGAAAATCTCCCGGAGCATTTTCGATGTGCCGTGATAGCAGTCATCCGGCGCGATGACGTGGTCGCCCGGAGCCAGGGCCTGAAACACCGCCGCCGTGGCCGCCGAACCGGAACCGAAAGCGGCGGCCTCCGCGCGACCCGCTTCCCCGCCCTCCAGCAACGCGAGGCACTGCTCAAGGGCGCGGCGGTTGGGGTTGTCCACGCGGGAGTAGACGAAGCCGCGCGAATACTCGCCGTCGGGGTCGCGCTCGAAGGTGGTGGAGAGGTAGATGGGCGGCGCGACGGCGCCGGTGACCGCGTCAATCTGGTGGGCCGCCTGGGCGGCGATGGTTTCGAATTGCATGAATTGCCGCCTTGCAGAAATGTCGCAAAACGCAGTAGGGGCGAATAATTATCCGCCCCTACGGTTGGCAACCGTCGCCCGAAGCTAGGCGTCTGCCTTGATGAACTCCGACACCCGCTCGCTGATCATGATGGTGGTGGCGTTGGTGTTGGCGCGGATCACGTCGGGCATTACCGACGCGTCGGCCACGCGCAGGCCCGCGATGCCGTGGACCTGGCCGTGCTGGTCCACCACAGCCATGGGGTCGCTGGCGGGACCCATCTTGCAGGTGCCGGCGATGTGATGCTGGGTGTAGGCATTGCGCAGGATCCAGTTGTCCAGCGCGTCGTCGCTGACCAGGTCGGCGTCCACCGGGTTGAGCCGCTCGACGATGAATTCCTTGAACGGAGACTCACCGGCGATTTCCAATGCCTTGCGGATGGCCTGGCGCATGCGCTGGCGGTCGTAGGGATCGCTGAACAGTTGGTAGTCGAGATCCGGTTGCACCGCCGGGTCGGTGGATTGCAGCGACAGACGGCCGAACCCCACCGCGTTTTGCAGGCCCACGCTCAGGCCGAAGTGGAAGCCGGAGCCGTCGTAGCTGATACTGGAGGGCCGGTGCTCGCTGGTCATCAGCGTAGGCGTGATCTGGAAGTCAGCTTTGGTCGGCGAGTCGTCGGCGCTCCAGCGGAGGCCCACCTGGATGTTCGGCGCGAAGGTGTCCGGCTCCTCGCCCTCGCCGCGGAACAGGATGTAGGCGGCGGGATGGTCGCGGAAGTTCATGCCGACGCCGGGCAGCTCGTGGTTCACCGGGATGCCCATCTCCCGCAGGTGGTCCGCCGGCCCGATGCCGGACAGTAGCAGCATCTGCGCCGACCCGATGGTGCCGCTGCACAGGACGATCTCCTTGCCCTCCACGGTGAATATCTCGCCGCCACTTTCCACCTCGACGCCCACGGCCTTGTTGCCGTCCAGCACCACACGGCGAGCGTGGATGTTGCCGCGCACGGTCAGATTGAGGCGGTGGCGAGCCGTGCTGAGGAAGGTCAGGGAGGTGCTCATGCGCACGCCGTCGATGTTGTTCATGGGTCGGGGCGAAACGGCGGTATAGCAGTCGGGGGCGTTCTGGTCAGGATGCTCGGGGATGCCCAGGCGCACGCAGGCATCGTAAAAAGCGGTGTTGAAGGGCAGCCAGTCCTGGCGCTTGGGCCGGCGCACCGGGAGCGGGCCCTCGGAGCCGTGGAAATCGTCGCCGCTGTAGTCCCAGTCGTTCTCCAGCTTGCGGAAGAAGGGCAGGCAGTCGGTGAACTTCCACTCGTCGTTGCCCCACTCAGCCCACAGGTCATAGTCCTCGGGGATGCCGCGGAAGACAACCTGCCCATTGATGGACGACGACCCGCCCATGGCCTTGCCGCGCGGGATGATCATCGGCTCGTCCTGCAACGGGGTAGCCCGCCCGCGCAGGTCCCAGCTGTGCGGCCCGTAGGCAGACAGCCAGGTGTTATTGCCCTGCTTCAGGTCCTCGGGAAGATGCTCGAAGTCAGGATAGTCCGGGCCGGCTTCCAGCAGGATCACCGACTTGTCGGTCATTTCGGAAAGGCGGGTGGCCATGACACAGCCGGCGGAACCGCCGCCGACCACGATGTAGTCGTACTGCATATTAAGTTTCCTTTTGGATGGGTTGTCCAGCGGTTGCGTCTGGGGCGTGAATCACCGGGGCCAGATGCACTGATGCGCGTCGAAGGGCAACAGCAACCAGGCTCAAATCGTCGGGGTCATCTTCTTCGGGGAGCCAGTACGCGGTCAAATCGCCATTCTCTTCAGCCAGCGCGGTGGAACCTTCGCCATCGCCGATGACCAGGGTATCGGTTTCGGAGCAGTAGCGGCCGTTGGTTTCCAGTGGCATAAGGTCACTCACAAACATGACCTCCAAGGCCACCGGTTTGTATCCGCCCCTGGACGGCAGGATAACCCTAGTCCAGTAATGTCCCTCGACGTCGTAACTGCCTTCACCTCTTTCGTCCATGTACAGCATAACGATATCGTCTTCCGGGCTGTAGTGGATGCGCAGGCTCATTTTCGCACCTCGAAACTTCCCTCTTTGCAGCGTCGGTCAAAAAGACGCCGAGTGTTGTTTCTCCAGTCTTTAGTCGCTTTGTCGTCCAGGTAGGCATTGACCAGCCTTTCTCCATCGAGGGATACCACAACTTTCATCAGGCGTTCCGTTCCTTCGTATTCGACCTTGCCCCAATACGTGTGCCCATCTCTGCACCTTGATGTGGTGATGCACCGGAACAACCAGCTCCCCAACACCTTCCGGATTCGCTCGACAGTAACCATCCTGCGGTCAGGGCGGCTAATGGCTATCTCACGCAGATAAGAAGTGACTGTCCACGTTTTGCCGCCGGCGGTTATCGTGCTCGGTAATCGTCCTGAATCGGGCGAACCAAGGGAGGGGCAATCGTCCCGAGTGCGGAGAGCCGGCGTGCGCGGACAGTCAATTCCGCAACATTGACTCATCGTCCAAATTGTCGGCACCTGGGTGTGCGACGGGCCAATATGACCATCCGGTTCGTCATTACGATCCCGCCGCCGGTAGCCTGCCTATCGGTCAGTGTACACCATCGCATCCACTGCTACATCCTTCGGCGGCGGCGAGTCGCGCGAAGCCGGTTGGTATAATCGGGCCATCCTCGCCAGGTACACCCGTTTCATTTTGAAGGGGCAAGTTTATGACGACAACCCAACCACAACTGCTTACCGCCGATGACCTGCTGCGACTGCACAGCGAAGGGGTGAAAGGCGAGTTGATAATGGGGGTGCTGCACGAGAAAGCGTCAAGCGGACTGGAACATGGCCAGATCGCGATAAATTGGGCAGTCTTGTTGGGCAGCTTTGTCAAGCCGCGTCGGTTGGGCCGAGTGTTCGGCTTCGATACCGGCGTACAGCTTGAGCATGGCCCGGACACCGTTCGGGAGCCGGACGTGGCGTTCATATCCGCCGAGCGGATGCCCCTGGATGTGCGTGAGCGACGGTACGCTCAAGTGGTCCCCGACCTGGTGGTTGAGATAGTTTCCCCTAACGACAGACCGATTCCCGTGTTCGATAAGGCGCAGATGTGGCTGCGCCATGGCGTCCGCCTGGTCTGGATAACCGACCCGGAGGCCCGGACGATTACGGCGTTGTCTCAGTCCGGCCCGGCGCGGACGTTGACGGTCGCCGACACGCTGGACGGCGGCGAGGTTCTGCCGGGCTTCACCTGCCTGGTGCAGGATATTTTTGAGGTGTAAGTAACCCGGCCCATAGAGCCGCAGCCCATACCGAATCCTATCCTTCGTTCGATTGGCGCGCCGCTTTCGCGATCCCGCGAATCATCCCCCGGAACACGGCGGCGTGTACCGGCCAGACAGCATACCAGTAGAGCAGCCCGCCCAGCCCCACCGGGTCGAACTGGGCGATTTGGTGGATCACCGACCCCCGGCCGTCCTCCGCCGGCGTGACTTCGAATTGCAGCCACGCCCGGCCGGGCAGTTTCATTTCCGCGCAGAACCGTACCATGCGGTCTGGTTCGTATTTTTCGACTCGCCACCAGTCCACGGCGTCGCCTACGGCCAGGTCGGACGGGTCGCGCCGGCCCCGGCGCACGCCGACGCCTCCGGCCAGGAGGTCGATGAAACCGCGCATGCGCCACAACCAATTGCCGAAATACCAGCCGGTATTGCCGCCGATGTGTTTGATCGGCGCAAACGCTTCGGGTGGTGAGGCCGGCACGGTCTCAGATCGCCTGTCCACCAGGCGCGTGCCGAAACGGACGCCGCCCCAACTCCGCGCCTTCCCCGAGGATGACAGCGCATCGGACCAACGGGTTTCGGCGACCTCCTGGTCTTCGTTCCTCATCGCCGCGGCGATGGCGTCCCGGACACCCATGGGGCGGATCGGGAAGGCATCGGACGCGGCCGGATCCCTCACCACGCTGGCGTTGCGCAGGCTGTCGATCAGCTTTCGCCCAACCCGCGCGTACAGAGGCGTCACCAGCCCCAACCACAGGCTCGACAGGCGAGGGGTGAGCACCGGGACCGGCAGCATCGCACGGCGTAGTCCTCGCAACCTCGCGTACTCCCGCATCAACTCGCCGTAGGACACCACGTCCGCGCCGCCGATCTCGAATACGCGGTGGCCATTGACCGGCAGCTTGATGGCGCGGCGCAGGTATTCCAGCAGGTCGTTGATGGCGATGGGTTGAGCGGCGACCGATACCCAGCGCGGCGTGATCATCACCGGCAATCGCTCCACCAGGGCCCGGACCATCTCGAAGGAGACGCCGCCGGAGCCGATGATGATGGAGGCGCGAAACTCGATCACCGGCACGCCCGATTCCCGGAGGATGTCACCCACCTGCCGCCGGCTGCTCAGGTGGTTCGATGCGTCAGGCGCATCGGCGCCGAGTCCGCCCAGGTAGATGATGCGACGGATACCGGCTTGGCGAGCGGCGTCGGCGAAGTTCCGGGCGCACTGCCGTTCTTCCTCGGCGAAGTCTCCCGAGGAACCCATGGAGTGCACCAGGTAGAAGGCCACGTCCTGGCCGCACATCGCCTTCACCAGGGAGGCGCGGTCGAGTAGATCGCCCCGCACCACCTCGGTGGTTTCCGATAACCGGCTCCGCAGGTTCTCAGGTTTACGCGCTATGCAACGGACGCGGTAGCCGTCGCGTTGCAGGATGCTGAGCAGTCTCCCGCCCACGTAGCCGGTGGCGCCGGTGAGGCAGATACGGGGGTTATCGCCGATGGCCGTGGTGTCCATCATGACACCCCGACTCGTTGGTTCCGATGTTGCGGCGGTGACGCGCCGTTAGAATCCCACCATCCACCGGGCGAAGCGTTCGAGGAGTCCTTCTTCGCCGATGGCGACCAGGCTGTTCGCTGCCGTGTCCACGTCGATGCGCCCGTAGGCCAGCAGCAGGTAGGTGTTGGCGTTGCAGGCCACCACCATGTCGAGGTCGTCCGGGTTCGGATGCAGCCCGACGCCGACCTGCACGCCCTCCGACTGCACCAACACGTCGATGGGATCTGCGTCCGACAGCGCGAAGTGGTAACGGATTTCTCCTTGTGGCGGGTCGTCGCCCGGGTTGTAGGCGGAACGGAGCCAACGCTCAGACATACCCAGCAACACCGGGATGGCGTCCGGGTGCAGGGCGGCCTGCGGGTCGAACGCGCTGCGGATATCCCAGTCGTGCACCGCCAGTTCCTGAATACGCTGGCTGACGTATTCGCGCGCCGTCATGGTGCCGCGGCGGGGATGCCAGCAGTCGCAACGCCAATCGTCGCCGCCGAAACTGTTCAGCAGCAGGTGGAGTTCCCGGTAGTGCTGCTCGAAGGTGGGAACCAACTCGTCGCCCAGCGAAATGGAGTAGGCGATGTCGGCGTCCGCGTTGGCGGCGGACATGGCCATATTATCCGCGGGCGCGCTGAATCCGGCAGGCGGCGCCGAGTCGCCCTGGCGTCCGCGGGTCATGCTGGCCATCTGCCTTTCGGCGCGGTTGGTCAGGTGTCCAGCCACGTCGCGCACGGTCCAGGCGTCGCACGCCGAGTGCCGGCGCAGGTCATCCTGCGAAAGTCCATTCAGGAACCCGTGCAGTCCTCGGGCCAGTGTCCCGATTACCGCGACCTCCTGCCGGATCACGGCTTCGTCATAAGAAATCATTGTATCGCGCACCTGCAATTGCCCTATCGGGTTCGTCTGATGGCTGGTGTATCTACAACCCGCCGAACCAACGGCCGAGGTTTCTTAAAGATACGTGCGCGATGGTGTCGGCGGTTTGGGACACGCGCACCCGGCCGGCGCGTTTCGCGGTGTTCCAGTCCACCCGGTTGTACAGGCACAGCAGGTAGGTGTTGGCGTCGGCGCGAATGGTCAGCTCGGGCTGGTTTTCGGGCGAGCATGCGGACACGGCGTAGCCGTCTCCGGTGACTACCACGTCGTGCTCCAGCGTCGCGCCTTCGGCTCCGCCGCCGATCTTGAAGCGATACACGGCTGGCGTCGTCAACGGCGCGGTGGGCCGGAAGCACAGTTGGTACCACATTTCCGATGCTGGCAGCAGCGCGACGATCCCGTCACGGTCCAAGTCGCCCTGGCCGGTATCGCCGGCGCGCATGTCCCAGTCGTGGATCACCAGTTCCTGGATCCGGAGATCGACATAACTCTCGGCGGACATGGTGCCACGCCGGCGGTGCCAGCAGCCGATGGACCAATCGGTCCAACCCTGCAGCATCACGTCAAGGTCTTCGTAGTTCTGCCGGAAATTGTCCAGCAGGTCGTCTCCCCAGTCGTGCCGAACCTGCACGTTACTGGTGGCGTTGGCCGCCTGCACTTGGTCCGGAGTCGCCAGGAGGGTCTCGCCTTCCGGTGGCCCGCCCTCGCCGGCCAAGCCCCGGCGCATGGCTTCCTGCTGGCGGACGGCTCCGCCGGCCAGATGGGCCGCTACGGTTCCCACGTCCCACTCCGAGCAAGCGGACTGGGCGTTGAGCTCTTCATCGGAACTGGCGGACAGGCGGCCGTGGATGTCTCCGGCCAGCCGTTTGATCAGGGCAATTTTGGTAGCTACATCCATGGGCATGGTGCTTCGCCTCCACGCGTTTTATGGGTCGATTTGTGGGCGCGGTAAGTGTATCACGGTGGAGCAGTGACAAGGGTTCCAGCGCTGGCGAGACGCTCGTGTGTGGGGACGCAGGCGCCTCCGGCGGAGCCGGAATTCAGCCCGTTGGCGAGCCTGTTACGGCGCCAAGCGGGCAAGTATCCGAGCCGTGAGTGAGGCCAGGGAGCGTCTACGGCTGTTCCCGCTACGAGTGCGATGCCAATGCGCTCGCCGGTTCGCTCACCGCTGCCGCGTCATGTGACGGCGGCGCGGCAAAAGTGCCCGCGGGGGTTATGCTTGCGGTGGGTTTGGCAGCATCTGCTCCAGCTGACTGATGCGGGCTTCGGCGGCCAGGCGGGCAGCCCTTTCTTCGTCTCGCTGGGTTTCAGCCGCCAGGCGAGCGGCTCTTTCCTGGTCCCGGTCCTCTTCCAACTCTGACGGGTCCTGGAGGAAAGACTGTGTTCTCCAGTCGTAAAACCGCAGCCGGCCCCGGTCCCAGCACACGTACAGTTCCAGTACCTCACTGTAACCCCAGACCACACCTGCGGCGTCCGGCGTTACATCAATCCGTTCGTACACGTCGTTGACCAGCCGGTCGCCGGCCAGAGGCGCGTCGTGGAACCGGCCCCCGGTGTAATCGAACCGCCAGTATTCGAGTATGCCGAGCCGGGCGTAGTCGTCGCGCTTGGTGGTGTAATCGCGACGGCCGGTGTGTTCCGAGGCCACTTCCAGCACGAAGTCCGGCGGTTTCCCCACCCGGTCGATTTCATAGCCGTTGTTGTTAGTGAGGGCGGCGCGGTCAACGCCGAAAGCAATCGTCATATCAGGATATGGCGCATGGGGCAGTTGGCTTCGCGTAGCGCAGACGTAGCCGTTGCCGCTGACCAGCACGGTGGAGTCATCGCGTAGCGCGTCAAAGAAACGAGCTACGGTGTTCATAACGGCGCGCAGCTCGAAGTTTTCGGTTTGGCGCATGTCGTTCTTGCGAGGAGGGTCCGGCAAAGGTGGCAGCCGGGCGGCCTCAGGCCCGCCCGGCTGGATTTTGGCTTTGCTTGGAGTAGTCATGAGCCGTTGTTCCTGAACAGGGAAACGCGGCACGGACAATCGTCGCGCTCAGTTGGGGAACCACATCACCGAGGATATCTCGCTGAATTCCCGGTTGAACTTGCTCCACGACGCGCCGGCGTCGTCCGACCGGTACAGGTAGCCGTAGCGGCTTCCGGCCAGCAGGAAGTCGGGGTTCTGCGGCTGGGAGTTCACCACCCACATCGCCGTGTTGGGCTCCACCGGCAAAGGCAGGCTGTTCCACGTCGCTCCGGCGTCGGTGGAGCGCATGACCACTCCGGTGGATCCGGGGGTGGTATCGCCGAAGGTGGTGAAGATGGTCTGCGGGTCGTCGGCCTTGACCTTGATGCCGCGGGGGTATCCCAGGGGGAAGTTCTGCCGCACGTCCAGGTTCCGCCAGGAGCCACCGTCGTCGTCGCTCAGGAACACGTCGTCGTTCACCATGACCACCACGCGGTGCGGCGGGCCGGCCGTGACGGTGACGTTGTGGATGTCCATGTTGGGAATTTCCTGGTGCGGCACCGTCTCCCAGGTGTCACCGCCATCGGAGCTGTGGCGGAGGCCGTCCACCTCGATGCCCACCCACACGCTGTTGCCGTTGGTGGGATCGATGGCGATTCCGGTAACGCGCGGCACGCCGACGGCGGGGCACTCGGCGGCCACTTCGCAGGGACGGTGCTCCCAGGAGGCTCCGCCATCCCTGGTGCGGTAGATCTGGCACGGGTTGGGTGTGCCGGTGCCGGCGAACCCCACCTGCGGGTTGGACGGATCGAAGGCGATGGCCCAGACCGCGGTGCCGTCCATGGGCGTGCTGACCGCGTGCCAGGTGTCCCCGTTGTCGTCGCTGCGGATGATGCCCTTGTCGCATCCGGCGAGCACGCTGCTCTCGGTTCCGGGCACAGGCGTCAGGCAGCGCACCACCGCGTCGGAGTGTATGCCCTGCGTGATGCCCACGCGCCGCCAGGAGTCACCGCCGTCGGTGCTCCGCATGACGCCCTGCCCGGCGGTTCCTACCAGAATAGTGATTCCGTCTGCCATAGTGATGCCTCCTTGTCGTCGATTACCTTGATGTGTTGCGGGCAAAGGATTGTGAATGCAATCTATTTGGCGACATGATAACTCTGTAGAGCGGGGTTTGCTATCCTGCTACTGCCCGATGTCGCCTGCCGTTTCGGCCTGATGCAGCAGGGATTCCACCAGGTCGGCCAACGCGTTGACCTCGCCGGCCACGAACTGGCGGTCCATCGTCGGGTTCTCGATCTCTTCGTAGACATACTTGACGGCGTAGGGCGTCAGGGATGCCAGGTGCGCGAACGGCTGGGCCTCGCCGACCCCATTGCTCGCCAGAACAGCCAGCAGGTCGGCAACGTTGTGCGTCCGTTCATAGCGTTGTCCCAGCAACGTGATCCACGCCTTGAACGCCAACTCGGCGCCGCGCTGGGCGTGGAAGCCGAAAATGTTTTCGCTGAAAGTCTCGTCATCAAAGGCCATGGCCAACAAAGCGCGAGTCTGGCCCCGGGCCATGCGCATCAACTCGCGCGCGTTATCCAGTTCCGACACTATCTCCTCCCCTGGCAGGGTCTCGTGAACGCCGTATAGCACCACGCCCTCTCGCCAGGCGCGGCCGGCAACGTGGTTGATGGACCGTTTTTTGGTGCGGTATTCAGCGTCGGTCCAGACGATGACGTCGATATGATTGGCCAGTTCGACGGCCGCGGATAGGGCGGCAGCGCGGGCCCGTTCACGGAGGTCGTGCCGCTGCTGGGCGTCAAGTTCGACCTCGGCAGTAACGACTGCCAGGTCAATATCGCTGTCGTGGCGATGGTCACCGCGGGCCCGGGAACCGAACAGGATGACGCAGCGTGCGTCTACCGCGCTGCCGGCTGCGCTCGCGATGCGCTGAACCGCTTCGGCATGGGCGCCCGATGGGTTGGCGATGGTTTTTTCGGTTCCGATTGGGAACGTCATAACAGCCTCTGCCCGGATGATAGCACAGGGCCATTAACCAGTACCGGGGCGGTGTTTATACCGCCCCGGCCAGGTCGCGCTATTGAAATTGGGGGCTGTGTCAGTCGCCGTTGCCGGAAGTCGCTGGCGCCGGGGATGTTCCGGCCGGGGCGGGCGCCGGTGGTGTGGGAGAAGCCGGGGCCGTATCGGTGCGGAATTCCGGAGGCAACTCATCCTCCCAGTCGGGCAACTGGTGCCGATGCGTGTTGGGCAGGAACAGGATCGCGATGACGCCGCCCAGGCTCATGATGAACGACAGCAGGATGGTCCAGCAGTAGGGGTTGTCGAGGATGACCGGGAACCCCAACTCGGTGACGCCGATGTACAGCCCGCTGCCCAACAGCGCTCCGCTGGCCATGCCCGCGCCGGCTCCCATCATCTGGAAACCGTAGGCGCTGCCGATGGGCGCCCGGCCGTAGTACTGGCGATTGATGATGGGGAAGGCGGACATCTCGCCGCCGAAGCCAATGCCGAAGAGTACGGCGAAGAGGTAGAACATCCAAAGCTGATCCGCGAACAGCAGAATCAGCACCGGGGCAAACTGGAGGGTAAAGCAGGCGGCCATCACCCACTTGCTGCCCAGCAGGTCGGCCGCGATGGGAGCGCCAAACCGGGTTATGGTGCTGGTCAGGTGCATGGTGCCGGCGATGGTGATGCCGATGGCCGAGGCGCCGACCAACGCCGCGTCCACCCCCTGGTAGCCTCCCTCCGGGCGCAACAGGTCCACCACCATGACCTGGAGGAACATGATGATGATGGCGTGTCCGGCGCATCCCCAGTAATGAATTCCGACCAGGTTCCAGAAGGTGGGGGTCTTCCGCGCCTGTCGCAGGAAAATCCGGGCCCGCTCTTTGGCGCCTCTGCCTGTAGTGGGAGCGGCGCGTATCGGCTCGTTGGGGTCGGCGCCCAACTGTCGCATTCCCACGTCTTCCGGAGAGTTGTGGAACAAGCGGGTGAGCAACAGAAGAATCAAGCCGCCGACGATGCCGGGGATCCAGAAGGCCATCCTGATCCCGATGCTGTCGGCGCTGAAGACCGGGAGGGATTCGGCCCATGCCCTGCCCTGCCCCAACGAGAAGAAGGCGACCAAACCGACCATGATGGCGGGCACGATCACCGGTCCGACTCCCTGGGAAGACTGGAGGAGCCCCATGCCCAATCCCAGGTGGCGGCGGAACCATGATGTCACGGACACCGTGAGGGGGACCTGGAATATTCCCATGGAGGCGCTGAGCATCACGCCAAAGAACAGGTAGAGATGCCACAACTCGGTCATGAACCCGGCGAGGATCATGCTGACGATGTACAGAGAAGCGCCCAGCGTGAGCGTAAACCGGGCTCCGTATCGATCACCAAGCCAACCGGAGGGAGGGCCGAACATACCCGACACCACCCATTGCAGCGAGAACGCGAACAGGATGAGCCCCTCGCTCCACCCGAAGACCTGGGAAATGATGGGCACCAGGGCCGGGAACGACATGCGGAAGGACGACGATACCAACCGCATCAACGCCGTGATGAATACGATCACCCACGCGTAGTGGATGCGATAACCGGCCAAGGCAAACTGATCGGGGCGGAAGTTTAATGCGGACATATTCCTCTCCCTTAAGAGCGGCAGTATGCGCCCGCCCCGATAGTGTGTCAAGAAAACTATTCGCGCCCGCGCGGACGGCGTCGACCAGGGCCGTCGGGTTGCCGCAATCGAGCCCGTGATTCCAGCGTCAGCGCGGACGCGCCGGCGCGGGACCCAGGTGGCTGCCGGCGTCAACCAGGATGGTCTCCCCGGTCACGTGCTCCGCGCCTTCCAGGAGCCAGACCACCGGCTCGGACACGGTTTCCGGCGTGCCGGCCGAGCCCAGCGGCGCCGTCGCGGCGTAGCGGTCGATGAAGCCCTGGTAGTTTTCTTCGCCCAAACCCTCACGCCACCAGCGGGTCTGCATGACGCCGGGGCAGACCGCGTTGACCCGGATCTCCGGCGCCAGGGCTCGCGCCAGCGAGTAGGTCATCACGTTGAGCGCCGCCTTGGACGCCGCGTAGGCGATGGAACTGCCGGAACCGCTGAATCCTGACCCGGACGACACGTTAACGATGGCTCCTTTGCCCCGCTCCTGCATGGCCGGCGTAACGGCGCGCACCATCTGGAACGCGCCGACCACGTTCACCGAGAGGACCCGCTGGAAGTCCGCCGATGACAAACCCTCCAGGTCGTAGTGGGGGACGATCACCGACGTGGCGGCGTTGTTCACCAACCCGTCGATCCGCCCCCATTTTTCCAGCGCCGTCGCCGCCATGCGACGGCAGTCCTCGTCCACAGACACGTCGGCCTGGCACAGGATGGCCTCACCACCCACGCTGCGGCATGCTTCGGCGGCGGCCTGCGCCTCGGCCTCGCTTTTGGTGTAGTTGATGACCAGCCGGCCGCCCTTGGCTGCCAGGCGCTGGGCCACGGCCGCGCCCAGCCCGGTGGCCGACCCTGTAACGATGAACACGCCGTCCTTGATCTCCATCTGTCTCACCCCGATGTCGCGTCTTTGCAATCTGCCGCGATTATAGCGAACGAGTTTGCCGCGCTGCGCTCGCAATGACACTTTACCCGCAACTCTGAACGGTTGGCCCAACCGTCGCCAACTTGACCCGCCCAATGGGGCGGCTACAATCGTTCAATCATCGAGTAGCAGGAGGCGGGACCATGCGGCTGGAAAACAAGGTTGCCATCATCAGCGGCGGAGCCAGGGGGATGGGCGCCCAGGAGGCCAGGCTGTTCGCCTCCGAGGGCGCGAGGGTCGTCATCGGCGACATTCTGGACGACGCCGGTCGGCAGACCGAGGCCGAGATCAATGAGACCGGCGCCGAGTGCCTTTTCGTTCACCTCGACGTGACCAGCGAGGATGACTGGCGCAATGCGGTGGCGGCCGCGGTTTCGCGCTTCGGCAGGGTGGACATCCTGGTCAACAACGCCGGCATCTCCACACGGGGCGGCATCGAGGACATGACCGCGGAGCAGTGGGAGCGCACCATGGACATCAACGTCAAGGGCGTGTTCCTGGGCACCCGCGAGGTCATACCGGCCATGCGCGACGCCGGCGGCGGCTCCATCATCAACATCTCGTCCGGGGCCGGCATCGCTCCCGCTCCCGGGACCTCAGGGGCCTACGCGGCCAGCAAGGGGGCGGTGCGCCTGTTCACCAAGTCCACCGCCATCCAGTACGCTGGCGAGGGCATACGGTGCAACTCCGTGCATCCCGGTCCGATACAGACGCCCATGCTGGGTGACACGCCCGACGACGAGGAGCGCATCGCCGCCCAGGTGGGCCGGGTTCCGCTGGGGCGGGTGGGCCAGCCGATTGAGATCGCTTACGGCGTGCTGTATCTGGCCAGCGACGAGTCTTCGTTCGTCACCGGCTCGGAGGTGGTCATCGACGGCGGCCGGACGGCTCAGTAAGCGCAACTGTTCAGAGTTGCTGGGGAAGTGTCATTGCGAGCGCAGCGCGGCAATCTCGTTGGCGTAGGGAAGTCCTTTGGGGCAGACGTTGCTGCTACGGCGCCGAGATTGCCACGGCGCAAGCGCCTCGCAATGACATAGGACTTACGCAGTTGGGAGCCTTTACACTCGTCATTCCCGCGAAAGCGAGAATCCAGTGGCCGAAATCGTTAACAGTATTACAGTTTCGTTCACCATAAAGTCAATGGATTCCTGCTTTCGCAGGAATGACGGGTTTGTAATTTCAAGTGCGTAAGTCCTATGACAAACTTCTGAAGTCTGAACCGTTACCAGTAATCGACCTGCCGCACGGGGTTACGGAGCGGATGCCTGACTACGTCGATCAAAGGAGCGTAGCCGTATCGATACAGAACCGGCACGGCAAGCGGCCCCCGAGGTAAACAAGGCCCTGTTTTTCGTCGGGCTGTCGCTTGCCGTTTTCGCCGCCATGAGCGCGGTCCTCATCGTTCCGCCCCTGCTGGTGGAGATCGGGACCGACTTGAAGGTCTCGGTGCCGGTGGCTGGGCAGTTGGCCACGGCGACTTTCGCGGCCTGGGCGGCGTCATTGCTATGCGTGGGGCCTCTTTCCGACTCGTTCGGACGACGCCCGGTTGCGTTGGCTGGATTGGCAATACTCGCCGTGTCCGCGCTGGCGTCAGCGTTTGCGCCCAACATCGAGATTCTGCTGGCGCTCCGCGCGTTGACCGGCCTGGCCGGCGGCACGCTCCCACCGACTGCGGTCGGAGTGTTGTCTGATGTCATTTCTCCGGCCCGACGCGCCCAGGCGATTACTGCCATGTTGGCCATCCAGGGCGTGGTCGCCGGCGTTACGGTCCCGATGGTGGCGGTGTTGGCCGACTTGGGCGGGTGGCGGCTTCCCTTTGTCGTCGTCGGCGCACTGCTGGCATCGGCACTGTTGGTTAACTGGTTGTGGTTCCCGAAGGACAACCGCCAGCGGACTCGGAACTTTGCGTTTGTTTCCCGGTACGTCTCGCTGCTTTCGTTGCGCTATTTCCGGGTGGCGATAGCGGTCGGCGCAACGCAGCGCATTTCGTTCTGGGCCACGCTCAGCTTCTTTCCCGCTCACTTGCTGCTCGCTTACGACGTGCCTCTCGCGCTGGTAGCCGTTCCGCTGGCGATCACCGCCGTAGGCCAGGTCGTGGGCAGCTATTCGGCGGCGTATGTGGCGAACAATAAACATCGCACCGCCCTGCTGGCGGGCACTTCAATCGCGGGTGGCCTTTGCGCGTGCCTGTTCTTCTCGGTCGACCTGGGGCTCTGGTTGGCGGTGGCGGTGGTCGCAATTGGCGCCGGGTTCTTGAGCGTTCTGATGCCCGCCCTGGTGGCAGTCAGCACCGAATACTCGGGAGAGTCCAAGTCCACCGGGGCCAGCCTGATGGGATTTACCAACCAGTCATCGGGAGCGCTGGGGGCCGCCGTCGGCGGGGTTCTGCTGGCTGGTACAGGCTATGCGGGAATTGGCTACATGTGTCTCGCCGTGACCATCGCCAGCGCGCTGATGACCCCTCTCTTTGGCCGGCGGTTCGGAGAAGCGGCCGGCCGCGCCGCCGCCGAGACTGCCGGTTAAGGGCTTTACCTGCGGGACTGAACCAGGTCAAGAAAACCGCCCCGGTTGCGCAACCGGGGCGGCTGAGTGTTGCGGTCGCCTGTAAGCGCTGGGTCTAGACGCCAGCAGCGACCGGCGCATGGGCCCTGAAGAATCCGCGCACCTGATCGATCGTAGTGGCTTTGAGGTCCGGGTCTTCCTTCCAGGGCCACGCCGTCGTCTGGGCGTTGGGCGCCAATGCCACCATGTCCAAGGCGGCCTGGAGTGAATGGGACGGGGTGTCGTCCGGCATCACCAGCAGCGGGGTCTGGCAGGCGCGGGCGAAGTCGCGGTCCACGCTGTAAAAGAAGTCCGGCTGCACTCGGTACAGGTTGTGTAAGTATTGTTGGATAGTATCCATTGAGATGTCCGGCCGGCCAGCGGTCAACTCGGGAGCCCAGACGTCGACCCCTGAGTCGTACATGGCGTCCGGCGTCGCGTCGGCATGGCCGACGGGTTGGCAAAGCACGGCTGCACGCACGCGATTGGGCGCTTTCTTGATCAGCGTCATCGCAAACGGCCCGCCGATGCAGAAGCCGATGAAGAGGAACTCGTCGATGCCCAGGTGGTCCATCAGCCCCAGCTGGTCGTCGGCGAACGCGCCCCACGGGTCCTCGACCTGGACCGGCCCGGTGGACTGGCCACCCTGGGCGTTGCGCTGGTCCATGGTGATGCATCGGAATTCGTTGCTGAACTCGTCGAACGCGTTGATGACCTGCCTGGGCCAACCGCTCATGATGGAGTTCAATCCGCCGCCGGGTGTGCAGAGGATCGGGAATCCGGAACCCTTTTCTTCGTAATGAATGGTGACATCGCCTCTGGTGTAGAACGGCATTGCAATTTCTCCTTGGTATCGTGTCTAGGAGGCCTCCGGGCGATTGTAACTTGGGGCTTGGGGTTGTCAAGGCGGGCCGGACCTCACGCGCACGCAACTTGTCTTTTACATGGATGGACAGGATGGACGGGATGGGCGGAGGAACGTCAGAAGCAGGATTTGCGGGATTTTATGATTGGGCGGGATTGGGTTGGTTGGCGCGTGGGCGACGAGATTGCCACCCCCGCATCAAGTGCGGGGTCGCAATGACAGGTTTGCGCAATACTGAGTACGCGCGAGGTCAGTCCCAAGTGGATGAAGCGCGGTTTTATGGGTAGAATGGCCGGCGCGCAGTTCCGCGTTTCAGCCTATATTTGGGTTGGCGATTCCGATCCCCAGCCTTCACGAGGACGGGAAGCGCCACAGCCGCCCACAGACCCGGGTCTGTAATGGCGTTGTTTGAAAAGAAATTGTTGGAGTGTAAGGAATGCCGAAGATAATCCCCGTGCCCGATGAACTCAGCCAGCCCTTCTGGGATGCGGTGAACGAGCGGCGACTGATAGTCCAGAACTGTATCGGATGCGACAGGCTCCAGTACCCGCCCGGGGTAGATTGCCGGGTCTGCGAATCCGCGGATGGGGTGGAGTGGAAAGAGGTGGAAGGCAAGGGCCACATCGCCGCCTACATCGTCATCGAGGACGGCCGGCTCAACCGTCGCATGGCGGATCAGCCCTACAATCTTGCTTTAGTGACGCTGGATCAGGACCCCACCGTGAACTTCTACTCCAACCTGCCGGGCACCCCGCCCTACGAGGTGCCGGTAGGCGCGGCCGTGGAGGTTACCTTCGAAGAGGTGGCACCCGGCCAATTGATACACGAATGGAAGGTGGTGGAATAGCTCACGTGTACCCAGTTTGTCATGGCGAGGAGTGACGTTTCCTTCGGCGTTGAGATTGCCACGCTTTGCTCGCAATGACAGGTCTTTGACAAATCTGGCAATCCCGTTGCCGGAGCGATGTCTCCTTCGGCGCCGAGATTGCCGCGCTTCGCTCGCAATGACAGGTCTTTGACAAAACTGGCAATCCCGTTGCGAGAGCGACGTTTCCTTCGGCGCCGAGATTGCCGCGCTTCGCTCGCAATGACAGGTCTTTGACAAAACTGGCAATCCCGTTGCGAGAGCGACGTTTCCTTCGGCGTCGAGATTGCCACGCTTCGCTCGCAATGACAGGTTGCGCAAAAAGCGAAAAAAGGACGGACTATGACCAGCAGCAATGACTTCCAATGGCGCAGGGACCGGGACGGCCTGGGCGTGTGGGAACACCGGGGCAAGGTAGCGGTCGTCGGCTACGGCCATTCGCCGGTGGACCGGCGGTGGGACGGCGTGGACCTGACCACCTCCCTGGGCGCGTACACCATCATGGCCTGCGAAAAGGCGATGGAGCAGGCCGGCGTCACCATCGATGAGGTGGACGGCATCGTGTGCTGCGACAGCCACATCGCCGGCGGCAGCGGCGGGACGGCCTCACAATGGGCGCCGCGGCCCTACTTTGATCCGCCCTACGACTCCGAGTACGGCCTGACGCTGATCAACGCCCAGTGGCTCATCAACACCATGGGCTTCAAGAACGTCAAATTCGCCCCCACCGGCGTGCCGACCATCGGCGAGATGGTGGGCATGGCGTCCCAAGCAGTCGGCGACGGAGTTTGCTCCACCTGCCTGGTAATCTATCCCACCGGCAACATGGAAGGACGCTACCGGCGGGGCGGCGAGAATGCCGACGACTACGCTCGGGGCGCCCGCCAGTGGACCGTGCCCTGGGGTAACCACGGCGGCAACGATTTCATCAACATCTTCCCCCACCGGCAGTATTTGATGAAGTACGGCGGCGAACATGAGGACCTGGTCCACTTTGTCCGCAACCAGCACAAGAACGGGATGCTCACCCCGTGGGGGTACAACGCCACCCACAACATCCAGCCCATATCGGTGGAAGACTACATCGGCTCCCGGCCAATCCTGAATCCTCTGCGCATCTGGGACTGCGACCGTCCCGTCAACGCCTCGGCAGCCTACCTGTTCACCACCGCCGAGCGGGCGCAGGATATGAAATCCCAGCCGGTGTACGTGCTGAACCATTCCCAGCACAACTTCGCGTTCCGGACAACCCAGCCCGACCTGGACGAAGTGGAGATGTGGACCGACCGGCAGGCCGCCCGCATGTATGAGGGCGCCGGCCTGGGTCCCGCCGACGTGGACATCTTCAACCCTTACGACGGCTACTCCATAATGACCCAGTTCTTCCTGGAGGGCTTCCAGTGGCACGGCGTCAAGCGGGGCGAAGCCCTGTCTTTCTACGCTGGCGACATCACCGTCAAGGGCCCGCATCCGTTCAGTTCCAGCGGCGGCAACCTGGGCAACGGTCGCACCCGCACCGCCATGTACACCGACAGCATCGAGCAACTCCGCGGCACCGCCGGCGACCGCCAGGTAACCGTGCGGGCCGAGACCGCGCTGTGCGCCTTCAGCACCCCCAGCAGCGGGGGCTGGCTGATGCTGGGCAAGTACCCTTCGTGATGGCTTCGGGAATCTGGTAACAGCGTCGTCGCGGCGAGGACCTGAATCCGCAAGCACGGTAACTTAGATTTCGGCGGAATTTGAAACGCCGTGCTGCGGGGGGAAGGGGAGACTCGTTCAGTGGTTTCGGTCGGGACCGGGCGGTTGAACCAGTCCCGCGAATGCAACGTTTCGGCGAGTGCGAGCGCAGTGCCGGAGGCGTCGCGGCATGGGATGCGGCCGGGCAACCCCAGTACGGCTTGCCCCACAGCCGGCGCTTCGCCGGGACGGGCTTTAGCTGGACTTTACGCAATTCAAGCGGCATAGGGGAGGGAATCCACCGTTCGGTGGTACAGGGTGGCAGGGAGTTCCTGCATATCAGTGCTGACTGCGGACAGTGAAAAACCCTCTGACACCAGTCACAGGCGCCGACGCACCAGGGCGATGGCATCCACGAAGGTCGGCGGCGGCTTGTCGTACCCGGCGGCGGTGCGCTGGGTTTCCATTTCCACCAGATTTGCCGAATGATGGCGATGCGGGTGCCTACTGGTCTGGCGTTGACGCCCATCGTTTGCGTGAGCGGATTGCGGTACTTTTCACGAGCGTGGGCGATCCCGACACGAACTCAAGCACGCGGTCCCTCCCGTAATCAGGTTGTTGTGCCCATTGGCATCCGGTAGCCGACCCGCGGCTCAGTGAAGATGTATGTGGGGTTCTGCGCGTCGTCTCCCAGTTTGCCGCGGAGCCTCTTTACGACATTGCGAACCAGCGAATGTTCACCGAGCCTGTCGTGCCCCCAAACCTGCAGCAGCAGTTGAGAATGGGTCAACACACGCTTTCACCATGTGGCCTGTGGGCTCCGGCTTTCGTGGGAGTAACGGAGCTGTAATTTCATATACGATAGCCTTGGCAACCTATCATCGTTCCTTGCCAATTCCCGGAACCTCGGCTATATTCCGCTTTGCCACAGACGCAGTGGGTGTTTTTCCACTGTCATGCGGAATTAACCGTCCGCACACGTTCCTTGACTACCGGGGCGACGTTCCTTACGCGCCTTCTAGCGGGGAACGTGTCTTTGGGAACCACGGCGTCTGTGGCAGGAAGTCGTACCCGCACGCCGCTAGGAGGTTCCCATGAGTTTCCCCATGTCGCTGAAGGTCATTGGTATTGCCGTAATGGTTGCGGTGCTCATTGTCGTCGGCGGAGTGGACAACATCGCGCGGGGACAGTCTCCCCCGCTCCTTCCCACCAGCGTGAGGGCGGTCAACGGAAGCGGGCCTGGCGAGGCCAACCTGACCTGGAACGCGGTGGAGGGCGCCACGTATTACCGCGTTGGATGGATGGCCGACGAGGACTATCGGCGAGCGCTTGGTGAGCCGAACCGGGAATGGCTGAAAGAGGTCCGTTACTCCAACATCGTCAACCGGGGTCAACCCACTTGGACGGTGACCCGTCTCTCCCCGGGAATCAAGTACTGGTTTGCCGTGGGTAGCCACAACGCTTTGTACGGCGAGCCGGAATGGTCTGCCTGGAAAGCGCTGACACTTACAGCGGAGGCGGCGAGCGAAGAGGGAGAAGGAGGATGGGAAATCTGGGCGGGGGACCAATCGAGCAGCGCCGACATCAGCGCCGACAATCCAACCGGAACCCACGGCAGCCGAATCCTCATTTACGAAAGCAGCGACTTCCTGGCCGCGCCTCCAGGTTCGTATGCGGAAGACCACCCGGTATACGGGGCGACCGTAATCCAGGCCACCGACGTCTTTCCGTCGGCTTTTGAAGAACTGGGGGTTAACGTAAGACGGCTTCACGGTATGATGCCGCAGCCGTCGACGCATCGCTATCTGGCTGCCAGTTTCTTCGGTCCGGAGGCTGGAATGGTGGGGATAATTGACGCGGAAGGCCAATGCACACGGTCGGCAAACGGTCTCCGAGAATGCAAGCGGATCCAGGGCGGTCCAGAAGCGGCCGCCAAGCTGGGCAAGGCGCTCTTCCGCACCACCGGCCCGGAAGGATCCGCTCCTTCGAATCACATGGCGTTCTTCAGCGCTGACGGCACCAAGCTGATTGTGGCCAATCTCGCCGCAAAGCTGTTGGAACGCATAGACTACGACGCCCAGACCGACACCTTCACGTTCAACAAGACCGCCACCCTGGACCTGGTGGGAGGACGGGACCTGACCGCCCTGGAGGCGCGGGCCGATTCAACCCTGCCCGGCGGCAGGGTGGTCGGCGCGTACTCCAACTTCCAGCCGACGACCACGCCAAGCGGGGCGCTGAAGGAAGGGCCGGGTCGCCCCAACAACGTCGTGGTCTGTCCCGCAATCAGCAGCGACAACCAGCACGTCTACGTGACCTTCGGCGGCGGCGGACTGTTCGTGGTGGACATGACGACGGAGCCGATGTCCATCGTGGCGGAATATACCAATGACGTCATCAGCGCTGCCGGATGTGGCGGCAGGGAAGCCGGCGGCTCCATGTACCTGAACGCGGGCGTGTCGGCCAGCGACGCCGGAGCGGATGACTCGACGTTCATCATGTACCGTGTGCCGCTGGACTATCCGGATGGCGCGAACCCACACACCGTGCCCAACACGCCGCCGGTGGTGAAGTTCTACGAAGAGAAGACGCTGGGAATCACCGAAGCGGCGGGACTGGCGGGACGCAGGGATGCCCACGGGCTGGCTGTGTCGGCCAACTCACGGTATCTGTATCAGTTTGACCGCATACAGAACAAGGCAGAGGTGTTCGATGTCGGCAAGATACTCAACGACCCCGACGCAACCCTGGCGGAGCAGGCGGTAGCGCATGTAGGCACCATCAACCTCACCGGTTCAGGACACTGTGTCGGCGAGGCGGCGCCCTTTGTCAATCAGGACGATGCCGGATATCAGTTCAACGATGATCCTGCCCCCGACCACGCTGAGGTTACCCCCGATGGCCGGATGATTCTCGTCGCCTTCCGGGGGCCAATGCCCGTCAGCGTGAAACACGCCGGCTTGGGCAGTTGCCCCGGGTTCGGGCTGGTGACGCTCTCGGGCGACGGGGGATCAACCGGCCAACTGACTCACGTGTTCCGAACCTTCATATCCGATGCGACCGGTACCAGGAACCTCAGCGACATCCACGCGGCGGTTGTTCGAATCAAGTAAAAAACCTGCTCTTGTGATCGTCGGACGGTGTCAGGCGCTTTCCCGTCAAGTGAACGGGCCGAGCCCCGGCACCGTCCGTGATGAACAGCAGGGACGTCTCCGCAGTCCTGGCGTCTTGTGCATGGACGCAACGGACGCAACCGGTCGGGAACCGCCCGGGATGGCGGGGTCACGCCGCCTCGGCGGCGCGTTTGATCCGTAGCAGAGTCTGGATCACGCCCTCGCGTAGCTGGGCAAGTCGGTTTGACTGCCCGCCAAAAACGAGGCCAAACACGGGACGGGGGTACCACAATACTTCGAACGATTCCCGCAGAATGGTGCCATCCGCGTCAGGTTCAAGGTCAAATCGCCAACGGCTTTGCACTTTACCCACGGGCGGCTTGGTTTCGAATCCGAATACTGCATACGGTTCGTAATGGGTTATCGTACACTCGGTAGACCACCTCATCCATCCTCGTCGGTTATGTCCCCGGAAGCGCGCGCCCGGGCGCGCGCTGACTGCATCACCCAGCCATTCGCATCGAAAGCACTCCGGGCTCCATTCTCCCATTTTCGTCACGTCGCACAGCAATTCATAAACTTGTTCCGGAGCGGCCCGGACCAAGACTTCCTCGCTGCCGTGGAGGCCAGTAGCATCGACCCCACGAGCTACCAGCAAATTGAGGATTCCCATGGGAAAACTCTCCTGTTTAGAACCCCAACAAAATGGCTTGCTGATCCATAATCAGGCGGCTGATCTTTCGGCAAGTTCATTCCGTTGCGGTGGGCTGGCACAGTATTACACGGAAGTGGGAGGTCGTGTTCGATGGCGGAACCTTTGGCCAGCGACGAACTGGGAGATGCTGCCCCGGGAGATGGGATGCGGTTCCGGCATGACCTGCTGGCGCCGGTTGCGGGATTGGCAGCAGGCGGGAGTGTGGGCAAAGCTTCATGAAACGCTATTGTCCCGGTTGCGCGGAGCAGAAGGTCGGGACTGATCGCGGGCTTGCGCGGACAGCGCGTCGGTGCGGGCCGTGGGCGGCGGGGAAAAAGACCGGCCCCAATCCTACGGACCCGGGCAAGCCCGGAAGCAAGCATCACGTGCTCACCGAAGCCAATGGAACGCCGCGGTCGGCCATCCTGACCGGGGCCAATCGCCACGGCGTAATCCAGTTGCTGCCCCTGCTTGATATGGAGATTTGGGTGGACGGGGCGCGGAACACGGCAGCGGGCTGGGAGTGCATCGCTGGGTGGTCGAGCGGCCCCTGGGTTGGCTGCACCAGTTCCGCCGGCTGCGGGTGCGCTACGAGCGCCGCGCCGACATCCATGAAGCTTTCCTGTCCCTGGGCTGCTCAATCATCTGCTTCCGACGCTTGACCTCTTTCTGTTAGGGGTTCTAAGCATCCCCGAACTCATGGGCGCCGGACGATTCCAACGAATGGCTCCTTGGTTCACCCAGACAAATCACCAGTTTCCGGTTCCTCCTGTTGGGAAAGCCGGTAGTTGATCCACAGGTATCGTTGGGCATAGACAGTCTCATCGCCGGCGCGGGCTTTCCGCAGTCCGAAGTTCTGCACCCAGCGCATTCTCTCAAACATCGTCGCGTAGATGCGGCGGGCCTCAGCGTTGCTCCGGAACGATGCCGGGTCGGTGAACCGGGTGGCAAAGCCGAGGGTGCCCCGAGCCTGCGCTAGCAGTTCATCGGAGCCCTCCCGGTATCCCCTGATTAACTTGTCGCGGACTGGGCCATAGGGATCACCCTGGGGATCCTGGTGCTGGTACATCAGGCCCGCCGTGAACCCGATCATCAGCGCGTATCGCACGGCGTCGCCGGCGTCCATCGCTCGCAACGCCTCGCCCAACGCCGCATCGAACTCGGTCGCCGGCGTCTCCCGCCATTCCACGCAGTCATGATCCGGCTCACCCCGCCGGCGGCGGCTTTCCAGCTCGTCCAGGATGTCGCGCATTGCGCCCATGTCGGCGTCTTCGTAGGCGTCCGATATGTCGTCGCACAGTTCTTCCGCGCTGACGCCCAGGGCGCCACAGGCGGCGGCGATGCCCCCGGCCTCGCCGCAATGGAAGGCGTAACTGTGCGGAGACGAAGCTACACCGTCTCCCTCCAGAGCATCCAGAGCTCTACCCAGGACCTCGATAACAACACTGATCATTGGGCCATCTCCACGGTGCGCGACCCGGTTGGCCAAACCGGAACGTTACTCATCACCGACGAGTCGATTCCCACCCCCAAGCATTTGGTATCGCGCAATGCGATCTACCAACGCCGGAGGTATATTGCTGGTAAGCCGGTTGTCCCATCCCCCGGTATCTCCCCGGTCAGTTCGT
Organism: Dehalococcoidia bacterium; assembly: GCA_965203985.1. Lineage (GTDB taxonomy): Bacteria > Chloroflexota > Dehalococcoidia > Lucifugimonadales > UBA3495 > Bin87. Next base: position 619,659 of record CBDBDS010000002.1, on the reverse strand, counting down.
TTCTCCTCTTGCGTGGCGCAGCGTGTCTTTCGGATGGCATTCATCCGGCGCCCAGCCGTTTTGTCGGTACGTGCTACTTCGCCGGGCATCTCCGATCCGCCGCTTCTTGCCGCGGGACGGAACGCTCGGTCCACTCAGCATCTTCTTCCTCGAGAACCACCCACGGACGCCGGCCTTTCTTGCCGCGCTTGGCGATGGTCCTGGGCTTGGGCATGGCGTCGAGAAGGGCTTGCAGCTCTTCCGCGCTGTTGGCGTCGAACCAACACTTCGCCGTGCGCAACGCCGACTGCCGTTTCCCCGGGTTCTCCAGTTCCTTGAGCAGCTTTTGCAACTCCCACCTGCGAAGCACGCGGTTTTGTTTAAATCTCTGTCGCCAGAAATCCTCTCCGTCGATGTAAGTCGCCATGAGTTTTCGCTCCGTTCACCATCGGTGGCAATGCCGCTATATCGGGGATAAGAGCCGAACAGAATCACGCGTGGAGAGATGACGCCAATCGTCAAACTCGACGCCAATCATCGAACGTGACGGGAGGCAACCGCTCCTGTTCCGGCGTCCATCGACGATTTTCCTCGGCCATCTCGCGGTGCCAGTCGCAGCAGGAATCATCGCCCTCGTTGTGCGGCAGCGCCCGCATGGTTTCGTCCCAGACGCCTTCGGCGATCATGTCTCGCACGATGGGCGACTGCGGGTGCGACTGTTCCTTGATGCAAATCCACTTGGTGGCGCCCCATTTGGGATTGTCCAAGGTGAGCGTCAGCAACAAGTAGAGGTCACCTTGGGTATCGCCGTCCGATGCAAAATCGTCGAAGTTGGAGTAGCCCCATGCGAAGGTATCGCTGGTATTGACCGCCAGGCGGGTGCCGCGGCGTTCCGGCCGCTCTACCGTTTCATCCTCCACGTCTGCGTCTTTTACGGGCAGGCGGACCGTGAATGCATGCACGTCTCCCTTGAGCAGCAGGTATGCCAACGCCGCCTTTTTATCAAGGTATGTCTCCTCTCTGAATTCCCGAACGAAGTCGTCGATGGTCAAATCATCCGGCAGGAAATCTGCCAATTTGCGTCGCGCTGTCATAATCTTCACTCCATGCTGCACGCCCCCGATGGTTCGGTCGGCGGTGCGTATCGGTTGTTCCAGTTCCGCGATGTCCGCGGGATGTGGGCACAGTGGCCGGTTTCAGATCGTTACCACCAGCCACCGTTTGGCGGGACTGCCATTCGCAATTTCCTCTTTGGTGAACTCGATGTGGATGCTCTGGCGCTCGGGATAGAGCCGTGCCACGTCGTAGTAGGTTTTCAGTTCCAGGTTCCTGGTGTTGGAGATCAGGAACCTGATGGTTGTGACAGGCCGGATGGTCGAGCGTCCTGCGGTGGATCCTTGAGTCGCCTTCACCGCCTTCATCGCTTTTTTCGCTTTCTTGGTGGACCTCCGCAACCTCCTGGTCGCACGCCAGATTCTCCGTTCCATCGCGTCTGATATGGGTGCGCAATCGCCGATGTCGACCGGTTCGGCCTCGTATCGCCTCTCAAGGCTGGAATTCCTCGGTTTGCGCATGTCCTCTATCCTGCTGCGCGGATCACGATATGCCGGTGACCTGATGGAAACGGCCCTGTTGCTGATGCTCAAGAACAGGGCCGCGTTTCGTCATTCGATGGCCGTGCTGTTGTAGCGGCGGTCGAACTCTACCTCCGACATGGTGACGTATCGGATGGAGGCGATCAGCGCCAGCACGCCGGCCACCGGCGGCAAGAGCAGCCACCAGAGCCGCTTGGGCGTTTCGTTCAGGTAGAACTGGTCGGCGGCAAATCCGCCCAGCAGAAATGCCAGGATGGCCGCCGTGGTCTTGTTTTTCATCTTCAGTTCCTCGTGGTGCGCTCATGCAGACCGTGGGAATCAGAGGGTCGGGCGATACGTCGCCTTGCCTGGGCAAACGCGGGGTAGCCCGGCGCGGAGTCCGTTGGCCCAGCGCGGTTAGACGGGGGTTGACCCTGGGGTCAACCGGAAGGGGTCAATTCAGGGTGAAAGCGTGAGGCGTCAACCGACGCCGGCGACGTCCACGTCGCGGAAGTCGCCGTGGCGCTGCAGGCGCAGCTCGGCCTCCAATTGGTAGAGGCTTCCGTCGTCCTGCTGGCGGCGCCGGTTCCGCTTGCGGAACGAAATGCTGAGGCGGAGCACGGAGCAGTCCACATCCTGGACGGCAACGGTTGCGCCCATGCCGTCACGCACGGCGATGCGCAGCGCGATGCGTCCATCGTCTTCGCCTGCGGCCAGCAGTTCCTGGTGGACCCAGTCGCAGGGGTCATAGTCCAGGGTGATGCTCAGGTCGCCCGGGTTGGCGCGGCGGCGCCGTCGCAATTGCTGCGCCCGGCGGGGATTCACCCGGCGAGCGTCCTCGCGCTCCTCGGCTACTTCAGGGTTCTCCACCGTGAGGTTGAAATCGACGACGCCCGGGATCGCCACCGGCTCCTCGTCTTCGAGCAACAGGTACACGGTCATCGGGTCGGTATTGGGTTGCGTTGTCATTGAATTTCCTCGCAGTGGCGAAGGCGGCGCATTTCAACCGGAAAGCGCGACCGCCTCGGCCAGGGGAAGGCTTGGGAGAGCGGCCACCGGCCGGTCCGCGGTTTGAACTGAGGACCGTGCCGGAAGCGGGAGATGCGGAGAGCCTGCAATTCACCCCAGGGTGAACCGCCGAAGACGCTCCGTCCGGCCACGGGGCGCACTGGCGCATCCCCGCGGGCCACTCTCCCCAACCAGGCGTCAGCCGATGATGCGGATTTCGCCCACGGCCTCCAGGTCGAAGTTGACCCGCAGGCGCTTGGTGTCGTCGCGGAACCGCTCGTCCATGGACAGGCGGTAGCGCACCACGGTGCAGTCCATCTCACGGCACGCAATGGCCACGCCGTGAGGGTCGCGGGTAGCGACGCGGATGGTCACGGTGCCGCCCTCGCCGGCCGCAATCAGGGCCCGGTGCTGGGGATTGGACGGGTCGTAATCCAGGGTGATGTCCATCTCGGGAGCATCAGCGCCCTCGCTGGCGGGGTTGTCCACGGTGATATCGAAGTCGTCAATGCCTTCGATTTCGGTGGGAACGCCGTCGGCCACCAGGTAAACGGCCAGAGGCGCCGGCGAGGGTGGGGGAAGCGGTGCCGCGTCATACGCGGAAAGTGGGGTAGCCATGCGTGGCTCACCTCGGAGTTAGATTCCGTCAGTGCTGGGGACGGGTTTAGCGGCTCTCGATGGCGGCAACTCCGTCGCTCGGACTGATCGTTGAAAGGGACTTTACCACTTTACCGCTGTCATGTCAATACAAAAAAAATGATATTCGAGAAGTTTTAACTTTTTCCGCGCGCTTTACGCCGGCAGCGGCGCCCGCGGTGCGACGCCAGCGCCGTTGCGCCGAGAGCCGAAGGTAATGTTTGGGTAATGCCCGCGTGGTACGTTGGATTTGTCATGAGCAGGACCTTTCGAAAACAGCCCACTCGCAGGGCAGTTGAAACCAGTCAGTACGTCGAACGGGTACGCGACGGCTACCGCGACCTGGGTGTGGAACTGGCCCGGGACGACCGGGTGACCGGCCTCCGCGAGCACCGGGATTACCGCCGGCGCACACGCCGCTCCCTCCGGCTGGGCGAGTACAGCGCCGTGCTCGCCGGCAAGAAACGGCGCTACGGGGACCGCTACGGCAATTACGAATGGTAGCCGGACCGCAGTTGATCTGAAGACCGAAGGGCGTCCGTTACGCTTCCTCCGCAGGTGGCATTTCCGGCAGATGAGCTTCGGCTGCTGCCGTGCCCTGAGGCAGCGGCGACTTGGGCACGGCGGGAACCCCGGCCGCCTCCGTCCCGTCCTCCCAGTCGTCGGATACTGTAGAACCTGTGGCCCTTGGATATCCCTGAGCAATCCTCGCCGGAGCGTTCTCCAACAATTCACGGGCTTCCCGCAACCGAAGATCGGTCGCCTCCCGCACCGCCGAAATGGTCCCGATCCTGTCGTTTGCGAAGTCGCGGAGCGATACCCCGCCGCCGGACCGCGCGGCAACCGGTTCGGGTTGCCGGACAGTGGCTTCGGTATTCCCTCCAGGAGTTCCCATCTCGTTGGAAATGGCCCGCACCAGGTCCACCAGGTCGGCCACGCTCATCCGCCTGATCTCATTCATCACCTGCTCCTGGACTGTCACACTAACCTCCGGCAATCTGCGAATATCTACATCTGAGGGCTGGATTTCAGGCTCGGCCCATCACCCGGCCCAGCGCTTCCCGGTTGGCCAGCATGTCCACGTTGGCCCTGATGATGCGGTCCAGCGGGCTGTCTTCCGTGTAGTCCGCCGGGGCCACGCAATGGACTCTTCCCTCGTCCACGAACCGCTGGGCGTTCTGCCGGGCGTTCCTGGTGCGCGGCGGGAACACCGCCACCGAGAGCCCGCCCAGATCTTTCACCAGCCGGAAGCAGGGCACGTCGGTTTCCCCGTCCCCAATGTACACCATGTTCGCGAAGGGCACCGGCCGGTCTTCCTGCCTGACGAACCGGTTGACGACGGCATCGTCGCTCAGGTCGTGGGCCCCCTTGTTGATACGGAACAGGAACTGGGTCTTGGTGGTGTAATTTACCGCCAGCGCCGGCCACACCGCCACCCCGTTCTGGTCGAACAGGAACCGGGAGGCGTAGATCCGGTCCACCAGGTTCGCCACCGGCGTGCCCTCGATGATCTCCCCGTTGCCCGAGGACACGATGTAGTGCTCGACGCGCACGCCCCGGCTCCTTCCGTAGTCGCTGATGCGATTGAACCATCCAAGCACACCGGGGAAATACTCCAGCCACTGGCCGCGCTCTTTGAAGTCTTCCCGCCGCACCGGAACGCCCTGCTCACCGGCCTTCCGCAGCATGTAGTACATGTACATGAGGATGCGGTCGGCCTGGTTGTCCCTGGAGAGGCGATCCACCTCCGTCCAGAACTGGTTGGGGGTCATGCCAACGTCGGGAATGAACTGCCGCTCCTGCATGTTGCCCGGCGCCAGAGTGCCGTCGAAGTCGTACACCAGGGCCATGGTGACCCGTCGACGTGGCCCGCTTGTAATCGTCGGCTCTACGGCGTGAACAACCTCAAATCCCGGATAGTCGTCAGGTGTCGCCAATTCCGAGATGTCCCGGGATTCCCCGGAGACGTGGGGCGCGCTGAAGGAGGTCGGCAACAATTCATCCTCGGCCCCGTCGGCTGTAATCCGTTCGGGAGCGGCTCGCTGGGCCATTGCGACATTAGCCGAGGCCAATTCCATACTCAGGTGTTCCGGATTGACGCAGGAGTAGTTTCCGCAGTCGTGGATGATGGATGCTCGCGACGGAAATGGACCGTGATGCTGCTCGTACGCGAATCGGTGGGCGTATTCTGATCTTCCGTTTCCCACGTTCAGCCGGCCGTGCCCGTGGGCCGACTTGCCATGTCGCCAGACCCAGCAGCCGGTGCCGGCGTCTTCGTCGTAGTCCCAGCGGTGGATGCCCCGCCGGTACACCGGTCGGCGCATCCAGGCTACGCCTGCTTTATCGGCGATGCGACGCACGTGTCGCTGCGACAACCCCGTCTGCTCGGCCAGTTCACGGTAGGACAGCCTCGGCTCGGATTGCAGCAGCCGGGCCACCGCAAGCTCATTTTCGGTCAGGGGCCTGTCCTCCGCGCGCAGCGGCGTGACGCCATACCGCTCGGCGATCTGCTGTACCCGCTGTCGGGTGATGCCGCAATCGCTGCCGATAGCCTCGTAGGTATCGCCGTTACGGATCCGGTGTACTATCACCCGATCCCGGGGAGTCTCCGGTTCAGCCAACGCGGGAAACCTGCCGTGTCATCAATTTAGCAAGTGATATCATATTATCATGCGTTTGTCCATCATAAGAGGGTGTGGCCGCCCAACCGGTCGCCCAGACCTCGGTGACGCAACAGGCGGTAACAAGTTTTGTCGCCGCCTGGCCTCGACCAGTCGGGACCGCGGCTCCCGCTCATGGGTCGCCCGATTGGCAGAGCACCCGTTTGCCGACGTGGACGTCGATGGCCTGACGAGGTAGCCGCGCCCAGCAACAACTATGCCGCTGAGCCTCGACTAAGGGCAGGGTAAGCTTGACCAAATCACTACACGAGGTCAAGCATGCCTGCCCGGCCCGCCGTCGTTGTAACCATGCTGTTGCCCTTTGAGCATCTATTCGAGCGCCGGACCTGACGCAACGCCCAACTCCTGGTTGGTGGGATTGGCCAGCACGGCGACTTCGCCATCGTTCACCAGGCGCTCAACCGGGCCCGATGGCAGCCGCCACAGCTGAGCCGGGCGTTGCTGCTGCTGTTGGTTGAGCGGTTGTGCCCCACCGACGCGCCGTTGGTTTTCGGCGTTGGCGAGACTATCGAGCGGCGCCGGGGTCGGAAGATTATGGCCAAGGGGAGGTACCGAGACCCGGTGCGTTCCACCGACGACCAGGTAGTGATGACGCCGGAACTGAAATGGGTCAGCCTGCTGTTGCTGACCCGCGTCGGGTGGGCCGGCCGCCACTGGGCGTTGCCCTTCCTGACCGCGCTGGCGCCATCGGGCCGCTATGGCTGGCAGAAGGGGCATCGCCATAAGCGGTTCGCCGACTACGCTCAGCAGATGCTGGACTGTCTGCGTCGCTAGGACGCGTCCCCGTACCAGCCAGCGCCGCCCCGCCGGCCGGGTCAGATCGGCCAGCCCCGGGTGGTCCGAGCGGGCCATCGCCAGAACCACCCCCACACTCTTTGGTTGGTTCAGCCTGGTGACCATGACGGCGGATGTCTTGATTGAACCGCAGGGCGGCATATTGCCACGGACAACAGCATGGTATGTTAAAACCAACCCCACTTTCGCCGACGCCATCGCCCTGGTCCGACGACACATCTGGGCACAGCAGGAGACTTTTGCCGCGTCCGAGCCCTGCCCTGAGTTGATAAAACTCCCGCGCGGAGTATATCGCAGGATGATCGACACCCTCGCTTACGCCGCCTGATTGTACAGAGTCGAGTGTCAGACGACGGCCGGGAAAAACCGCACCTGTGCCTACTCAAAATCGCGGTGAATACGTTGCACTGAGGCATTTTTATGCCCATTCATATACCAATGTGGCGCTGTTGGCGCAACGCCTCCTCGACGATCGTCCGTAGCAAGCGGATCATCATTTCGTTGAGCGCACATCAACATTGATAGCAGCAACGGATACAAGCGTTGGATACGCATCCCGCCCATGTCCAGTGGGTGCCCCCACACTCCGGGAACATGCCCCCGAGCAATTGATCCGGGACTTTCGGACTGGGTTCAACCCGCGCATTGTGGTCACCGTGGACATGATTGCCACGGGGACGGACATCAAGCCTGTGGAGATCGTGTTCTTCATGCGCAACGTGCAGAGCCGCAACTTCTTCGAGCAGATGAAGGGCCGCGGCGTGCGTGTCATCTCGCCCACGGAGTTCAACGCCGTGACGCCGGACGCGGCGAACAAGCACCACTTCGTCGTCGTGGACGCGGTGGGCGTTACCGAGACGGAGATGTCCGACTCCTACTCGCTGGAGCGGGAACCCACGGTGTCATTCGGGCGGCTGCTGGACCTGATCGCCATGGGCAGCCGCGAACCGGACCACCTATCATCGCTGGCGAGCCGGCTAGCGCGGCTGTCCCACAAGATTTCGCCGGCGGAGCGGGAGTCCATCGAAACGGCCGCCAACGGCGTGCCCCTGCAATCTCTCATTGCCGGCCTGATCCGCGCCACCGATCCCGATGCGGCCATCGAGGCGGCCCGTGATGCCACCGGCCTGGACGAACCGCCGCCCGAAGCCATCGCCCAGGCGGAGGCGCAACTGCGGGAAGCGGCTGCCGTGCCCTTCGCGTCAAACCCCGACCTGCGACAGCGTCTCGAAACAATTCACCAATCATACGAGCAGACTATCGACACCGTCAGCAAGGACGTGGTGCTGGAAGCCGGGTTCACCGAGGACGCCGCCCGCGACGATACCCGGTCGTTCCGCCGGTTCATCGAGGACAACCGGGACGAGATCACCGCGCTGCAGGTGCTGTACGAGCGGCCCTACCGGCAGCGGTTGCGCTACGACGACATCCGCGCGCTGGCTGACACGCTGCAGGCGCCGCCCCGGTCGTGGACGACGGAACGGCTGTGGCAAGCCTACCAACGGCTGGACGAGTCCCGCGTGCGCGGCTCCGGCCAGCGTCAGTTGGCGGACATCGTCGCGCTGGTGCGCTACGCCATCGGCGACGCCGACGAACTGGCCCCCTTCGCCGACCATGTGAACCATAGTTTCGAGGGCTGGCTGGCCATGCAGGAAACCGCCGGCCGGGAGTTCACCGCCGAGCAGCGGCAATGGCTGGAGGCCATCCGCGACCACATCGCCGGCGGCGTCAGCATCGAGCCGGGCGACTTTCAGTACGCGCCCTTCAACCAGTGGGGCGGCATCATGGGAGCCTATACCGTGTTCGGCGACGACCTGCAACCCATCATCGACGAGCTGAACCTGGAGCTGGTGCGGTAGGCGACCTGTCTTGACCAGCCCACGGGGTCACCCGCAGAATGGTATGACGTTGATACGGGAGAAAACCAGATGGTTACCGCGAAAGAGCAATTCTCCGGTCAGGCTCCACCTGAGTTACTGGCCTCTATTAGAGAGATAGCCCACGCTGAAGGGCGAGATTTTGAGGCGGCGTTGGAAGATGCGCTGCGCATTTACGTCGAATGCAAAACCGGTAATGAAGCGCAGCCCGACGCGATCGCGCACTTCCGGCAGAGCCTGGAGCGTAACCGGCGTCTCTACGAGCTGCTGGCCCAATGACGCACAGGTATCCCACCGTCGGAACGCTTCTCACCATGCATGAGATTTTGATCGACGAGACCGGAGGTGCGGCCGGAATACGCGACATGGGTGCCCTGGAGTCAGCCGTTATGAGACCACAGATTGGTTACTATGACGGCATCATAGAAGAAGCTGCAGCCCTCATGGAAAGCTTGGCAATGAACCACCCGTTTGTGGACGGCAACAAGCGCGTGGCCTTCGCCGCGGCTGACACGTTCTTCCTGATGAACGGTTACTTCATCGATTGCGACGGCATTGAGGCGCACAGGCACTTCATGGATCTGTTCGATACCAACTCGTTCCGGTTCTCAGAGTTGGTGGACTGGCTCACCGAGCACGTTCATCCGTTGCCGGCGGCGTGAACCCATCAGGAGTACAGCCCGTGAAATACGTGGCGCTAATTGCCAAAACCGGCGCCGGTTATTCGGCGCACCTGCCCGAACTGCCCGGTTGCATCGCCGCCGCCGGCACCTTTGAGGAAACCCGGGACCTCATTCAGGAAGCCGCCGCTTTCCACTTGGAAGGAATGGTTGAGGACGGCGAACAAGTCCCGGAACCGATCTACACCGCCGTGGAGGTGGAAGTGGAAGTCCCGGCGCCGGCTGCGTCGTAACCATGCCGCCCAAGGTTAGGGAAGCAATCCGTATCGTTGAACGGGATGGCTGGTATCACGTAAGAACCAACGGCAGTCACCGCCAATATCATCACCCCGAAAAGCCGGGAACGGTTACCATTGCGGGGCATCTTGGGTCCGACGTTCCACCGGGCACTTGGGCCAGCATTCTGCGTCAAGCGGGGCTGGCGGGAGGTCAAAACAGATGAAGTACCTGGCGATAATTGAGCAAGGGCCTACCAGCTTCGGGGCCTATCTGCCCGACCTGCCCGGCTGTGTGGCCGTGGGGGATACTCGCGAGGAAGCGATAGCCCTGATCACCGACGCCGCAAAGTACCACCTCGAACTGATGGCCGAACACGGCGAGACCATCCCCGAACCGCTGAACGTGGCCGTGGAAGTGGAGGTGGAAATCCCGGCGCCGGCGCATCCCTGATGGGGAGCATAGACCATGACCACCGTTGCAGAAATACAGCAAGCCATTCTGAACCTGACCGCAGCCGAATACGCCGAACTGATGAAGTGGCTGGACAAATTGGAAGAAGACCCCTGGGACCGACAAATCGAGGAGGACGTCAAAGCCGGCCGGCTGGACTTCTTCAAAGAGGAAGTGCTGGAGGCCGAAAAGAACGGTACTCTAGGCTACCTTTAGCGCAATGGAAGAATCCGGCCCGGCAAAAATGACCGGAGGGCTGTCATGCCAGATGGAGAAATAGCATTCCAGGTGCGGGAAGATCCCCAGGGCGGCTACACGGCCCGCGCCATCGGTTACAGCATCTTCACCGAGGGCGACGACTGGGAGCACTTGAAATATATGATGCGCGACGCCGTGCTGTGCTACTTCGACGACGGGCAAGCCCCCGAGGCGATTCGCATTCACCTGGTCCAGAATCAGGTCATACCCGTGTGAGGATGCCTCGTGACCTTTCCGGTATGGAGCTCGTCGCGCTGTTGCGACGACGTTACGGCTACACATTAGCGCGGCAGAGGGGCAGCCTCATGTGGCTGACCAGCAGCGTCATGGGCTATGACCATCATGTCGCAGTTCCCCGACACAACCCGCTGAGAGTCGGCACCTTGGACGGTATTCTCGATGACGTGGCCTAATATCTGGAGATTGCAAAGGACGAATTGATGCGGGAACTGTTCGGCCGATGACATGGTATTCTCAACAGCAGGGGCTGCCTCACGGGTGGACAGTCGCAGCTCTCGCCGATGTATGCGCTGTTAACCCTCGCACCTCCACCAACCAAGTCACCGACGATTCGTTGGTTTCATTCGTCCCTATGGCGGCGGTCGAGGCAGGAACCGGCCTTATGGACGCCTCGCAGGTCAGGAATTACGGCGAGGTTCGCAAGGGTTATACGCGTTTTTCATCTGTGGGGTTGTGCCACAACTCAACCAGAAAACCTTGCACCCCGACAAACTAATCCGTGCCGTCTTACTTGAGAACGGCGCATTGCCCGAGTTCGTACAAATCGCGGCAAATTCCGGCCATTCAAGAGTGTTTCTGAGTGGTCGAGTCCGAACCACTGCGGGGCAGGCAGGCGTCTCAGGAACCGATGTTAAGCAAATGCCCGTCCCTCTCCCTCCCTCGCCGAGCAGCGCCGCATCGTGCGAGGTGGAGCGGCGGCTGTCGGTTATCCAGCGGGCCGAGGCGGCGGTGGAGGCCAGCCGGCAACGGGCCGAGCGCCTGCGCCAGAGCATCCTCAAACGCGCCTTTGCCGGCGAACTGGCCCCCCAGACCCCGACGACGAGCCGGCGTCCGTGCTGCTGGAACGCATCCGCGCCCAGCGCGAGGCGGAGCAGGCGGCGGCGTCCGCCGGCAAGAAACAGCCGGCACGGCGGCGTACGAAGGCGCCGGCCTGAAAATGTCAGAAGCAGGATTTACCGGATTTCAGGATTGACAGGGTTGGGGCAACACCCCCCGCGAGCGTCATTTCCCAAGCCTTATAATCCACGAATCCTGTGAATCCTGATTCTGACGAATCAACAGTGGGGTTCGGACCATGACCACCGCCACCGGACAGAAGTTGTGGAACTACTGCGACGTGCTGCGCAGCGCCGGCCTGTCTTACGGCGACTACCTGGCGCAGCTTACCTGCCTCATCTTCCTCAAGATGATGCACGAGTTGACCCTGCCGCCCTACACGATGCTGCCCGACTATCAGCCGCCACCCATGCCCATGGACTGCGACTGGCCCAGCCTGCTGGCTCGCGACGGCGCGGGGCTGGACATCCACTACCGCTACATCCTGGAAACCCTGTCCTACCAGCCGGGCACGCTGGGGGGTGATTTTCAGCAAGGCCCAGAACAGAATCCAGGAACCGGCCATGCTGACCCGGCTGGTGTATGGCCTCATCGACAGCAAGAACTGGCACGGCCTCAGCGCCGACGTGAAGGGCGACGCCTGCGAGTCGCTGCTGGAGCGCAACGCCCAGGACGTGAAGACCAGTGCCGGGCAGTACTTCACGCCGCGTCCGCTGATTCAGGCCATCGTGGACGTGATGCGGCCGGGGCCGGACGCCACTATCTGCGACCCGGCCTGCGGCACCGGCGGGTTCCTGCTGGTCGCCCACGACTACATCGTGCAGCATTACCCGACCATGAACCAGGAGCAGAAGGACCACCTGCAGAACGACGCGCCGCACGGGTGGGAGATCGTGGACAGCGCGGCGCGTCTCGGCATGATGAACCTGTACCTCCACAGCATCGGCGGTGACAACCCGAACATCGTGGTGGACGACAGCCTGCGCGCGCCGCGCGGCGTCAACTACGACATGGTGCTGACCAACCCGCCCTTCGGCCGTACATCCACGCTGACCTTCGTCGACGAGGAGGGCCGGACGGAGCGGCCGAGCCTGACGGTGGAGCGTCCCGACTCTGGGCCACCACCAGCAACCGCCAACTCAGCTTCCTGCAGCATGTCCGGGCGCTGCTGAAGATGAACGGCCGCGCGGCCATCGTGCTGCCCGACAACGTGCTGTTCGAGGGCGGCGCCGGCGAGACCGTCCGCCGCCGGCTGCTCCACGAGTGCGACGCCCATACCCTGCTGCGGCTGCCCACCGGCGTGTTCTACGCCCGGGGAGTCAAGGCCAACGTGCTGTTCTTCGACCGCCGGCCGGCCAGCGAAACGCCGTGGACGCGCCACCTTTGGATCTACGACCTGCGCACCAACCGGCGCTTCACGCTGCAAACCAACCCGCTGAGTAGGGCGCACCTGGACGATTTCGTGTCCTGCTACCGCGCCGACGACCGGACGCAGCGGGCGGAGTCCGAGGGGTTCCGTCGTTTCACCTACGAGGAGTTGACCCATCGGGACAAGGCCAACCTGGACATCTTCTGGCTCCGCGTCGAAAGCCTGGGGGACTCCGAAAACCTGCCGCCGCCCGACCAGATCGCCGAGGAGATCATGGAAGACCTGCGAGCGGCGCTGGAACAGCTGGAGGGGATTGCGGGGGATTTGGGGGCGAGGGATGCGTCGGCGCATTGACTCATGCCCGCCTTCAGAGGGCGAGTTGACATCAACCTCTTTGCGGTGGAGCTATCCACCGGGAAAGTGATCCTTTAGGAAATTCAACGCCGCGCATGATACCCACGAGCGTAAGGAATTTAGTGACGCCATCACCGACCTTCCCACGAAACGTTTTAGCATCGCGCTCGAGGTCTGAAACAGTCCCGCTCAGTTCCATTCCCAAGGTTTCTACCACTCGTTTTGCCACTGTGGCTACATCTTGATCGCTTTGGTTTAGCGACAGCGTTTCGATACGGTTCATTATCTCTCGATGAGTGTTCGGGAAATATGACCTTGGATCCACCAGTAGCTCGCGATGAAGATATAGAGCACCTTCCCCATACAGTATGCCAGCACCCTTTGCAGATACGTTCCGGCGTTGGCGGAGATGGAAGGGCTGTACACGTTTTGGAGCAGCCCCTCGGACGTGGGAGACCGGAAGAAGGAGCGGAATCCCCACGCAGCCTGCAATGCTTCCCGTTTCAATTCAGGACTGGAGGGTGGCATAGCAGTAACTCTGGACAGAGCGCGTAGCGACGCGTTGGCCGGTGAAGCCAACGCGAGCAGCGCCAGCCTCTCCGCCAGATCTTCCGGAGCGCGTCCCAAAGATGCCAGGTTAGCCAATCTTTGTGCCAATTGGTCCGACACGATGGCGACGAGATCGCTCCATACGGTGTGCTCGCCATTGTCCGTATCGGCGGAGCGATGTCCGCTATCTGGATATTGCCGCATCCATGTGACGGAGTCCGGGGACGCGCCGTCCAACAGAAGTGGAGCAACGGCATACCAAGAGTTGTCTGTTTGCCCCGATGTGGGGGCGTCCCGGGTCAGCGTATCGACCAGGGGCCGCAACCGGTTAACGATGGCATCAAGGACTTGGGCGGTGTCGCCATGAGGATACCGGTAGGGATCGCCCGCTTCGGCCAATGCGGCTGTCGGAACCAGAAACGCGAACAGCGGGTACGCGGTGCGAGACGCCGGCAAACCGCGCGGGACAAATTGCTCCGCCCTGGTCCGGTCGGGTATGGAACGGCGCTCGACATCGTAACTGGCCAGCACCGAGATCGCCCTGGGCACGATCGTCCAAATCACATGGGAGCAGGGTCATCCCGCAGAGGCAAACACCCCCTGGCGTGGCGTCCACATCCCGCATCGTCCATTTCATCGGCATCAGGTCCTCGCCAGCCCGTTCCCTGACCCTTCATCCCGCGTCCGACTACCGCCGACGTTTCCCTTCGGTGGATCCAAGCTTGGGCGCCAAGGTTTTTCAGCGGGACCGTGGACCCGGCAAATTCGCCTCGTCAACTCTGAACGGTTACCTGTCACGGCTTTTTGTTGACATTCGACTTGGCCAATCCTAATATGTTGCGGAGCGGCGCCTGGCTTAGCGTTCTGGGCTCGATAAACGGAGAGGCGGCAATGCCCCACCAAGAAGACATTCGATTGATGGCCCATCTAATGAGACGGGCAGGCTTCGGTGATACCCGTGAGGAACTGGAGGAGCGGGTCTCCAAAGGCTACGAAGCCGTGGTCGAGGAGCTTCTGTCTCCAGAGCGGCAGCCGGCCATCGACGACGAACTGCTGTACCGGATCTTCCCGGGTTATGAGGGGGCCGGGGCGCTGCCAATAAATCAGGCCAATTGGGTGTTCCGGATGATCAACACCAAACGGCCTCTGGAAGAGAAGATGGCCCTCTTCTGGCATCAGCTGTTCGCCACCGGCAACTCCAAGGTGGACAACCCACTGGAGCTGACCCGCCAGATTGCCATCTTCCGTGAATACGGATTGGGTACTTACCGCGACCTGCTGGTAGAGGTAGCAAAGTCGCCGGCCATGATCTTCTGGTTGGACAACCAGGGAAATCGTGACGGCGCCATAAATGAAAACTGGGGGCGGGAGCTGTTGGAGCTTTTCTCCCTCGGAGTCGGCAACTACTCAGAGGATGATATCAGGGAGGCAGCCCGGGCCTTTACCGGATGGTCGATTGCCCCGAAGATTCCCCGTAATCCTTACGGTCGCTTCCACTGGCTATTCGACTACAAACCTGAGGACCACGACGATCGGGAGAAGACCTTCCTGGGGCATACCGGGAACTTCAATGGCGAAGACATCGTGGACATTATTGCGGATCAACCGGCTACGGCCCGGTTCCTGGCCCGTCACCTCTACAGATTCTTCGTCGCCGACGAGCCCCATGTCGCCACTTGGAACGTTACACCACCAGTTGACCCTGAAGCCATCGAGTTGTTGGCGGATGCCTACAATGAATCCCGTGGCGACATGCGGTCTATATTGCGAGCGTTGTTCAACTCAGAGTTCTTCAAGAATGCCCGCTTCGCCCGGGTGAAAAGCCCGGCTGAATTGATCGTTGGCACTGTGCGTATGGCGGGCAACTATAAAGGCTTCCAGCCAGGATTCAACGATCTGGCGTTGGAGTGCGGTTGGCAGGGACAGGCGCTGCTCAATCCTCCCAGCGTTGAGGGTTGGCACACGGGCTCAGAATGGATCGACCCCGGCGTTTTGATGCGCCGGGTGAACTTTGCCGCGAGGATATTTGGAGACATCTCACTACCCGGCGTGCAGGTTATCGTCAAACGGGTGTTGGTGAATGTGCATGTGCATGGGGATCATTCCCCCCAGGCGATAGTGGAAGCTTGTCTCGATGCGATGGGACCGTTGGAAGTCAGTAGCGCCACCCACTCTGAATTGATCGCCCATGCCGAAAAATGTGGCGATCTAGCCTGGAGCACCCCCGAAGAATTCAGGGCCACATTGCGCAATGTGAGCAGGATCTTGACCTTGATTGCCGCCTCGCGAGACTATCAGTTTGCCTAGGCAAGCGCATACAACTGATGTGGAAGGATATGAAAATGGCATCAACCCATAAAGACCCCGTGCTGGTCGTGCTGGAGCTAACCGGGGCCAACGACTATCTCAATACGATTGTTCCTTATAGCAATCCCTTGTATTGGGATAACCGGCCCAAGGTCCATATCCCTGAAGACCAATTGCTGCCCATAGATGACCAACTGGCATTCCGGGCCGATTCGGAGCCGTTGAAAGAATTCTACGACCAGGGCAACTTGGCAATCATTCACGGAATCGGGTTTGAAAATTCACCCCGTTCGCACTTTCGTGCCATGGACATCTGGCATACGTGCGAGCCGGATTCCATCGGTATTGACGGCTGGCTCGCCAAGGTCGTCCGGGACTTGGATCCTGGCGGCGAGAACGTGCTGAAGGGAGTTAACTTGGGCCAGGGCCTGCCTCGGGCATTGGCCATGAAGGGGGTTCCTGTTACTTCTGTCAACCACCTTCCTTCATACGGTGTACTCTCATCAAATCCGGGCATCACCTCCGAGCAGGATCGGATCCAGTTGTTGGAGACCTTTGCCCGCATGTACGCTCCCACCATCGGCACTGGACCGACCATGGAATATCTGGGACAGGCAGGACGGGATGCGTTGCGAGGAGCCGACATCATCCGGGTTGCTCCCGAAACCTATTCTTCAAACGTAGAGTACGCCAACAATGCCATCGCCAGGCGCCTCAGAGACGTGGCCCAGGTGCATCTGGCCGGGCTGGGCACCCAGGTCTTTTACACCTCCCACGGGCCCTTCGACACCCACTATGACCAGCTGGGACCACATGAAAAACTTTGGACGGAAATTTCCGTTGCCATACGCGACTTCTTCGACGACCTGCGTGAGCACGACGCCTCAGACGAGGTGGTTATCATGTTGTTCAGCGAGTTTGGGCGCCGCGTCCGCGATAATGGCACTGGTACCGACCACGGAGCGGCTGGAGTAGCGTTCGCCATTGGCGACCGGGTGAATGGTGGAATGTACGGGACCTATCCGTCGCTGAAACCGGGAGATCTCACTCAGGGAGACCTGGAGCCCAACTATGATTTCCGTGGCTTCTACTCCACTTTGGCGGAGAAGTGGCTGGGACTCGACCCGGTACCTATCGTCGGTGGACATTTCGAGCAAATGTCCTTCGTGTAGCTTCAGGATCCCAAAACAGCTTGCGGGAGAAGGGATATGCTGACCACCGTCGCCGCCGGCCGGGTGTATGACTACAGCTACTGCATAGGGATGTACAGTCAGGACGGCTTTGGATTCTGGGCTCCCCAAGATTTCGTCCTCGGACCGAACGGGCGAATTTATGTGTTGAGCCGCGGTGTGGAACAGCTGGGTCAGCGTGTCACCAAGATCAACTTTGACCACGATTTTCAAGGACAGTTCGGCTCCGTCGGCGAGGAAGACGGGCGCTTCATTTGGCCCCGGTCAATTGATTTGGACCGTACCGGCCGCGTGTTCGTTTCGGACGAGTATCTCAACCGGGTAACCATTTACAGTGAAGAGGGTAGTTATCGATATCACTGGGGCAGGTCCGGCAGCGGAGACGGGCAGCTAAACGGACCGTCAGGAATTGCTTTCGACTCCCGGGGAACCATTTGGGTAGTGGACAGCTTGAATCACCGGGTGCAGAGTTTCAACCAGATCGGTGAGTTTCAATCCAAATTCGGGCAGCGAGGTGACGGTGACGGAGATCTGGAGATGCCATGGGGCATTTGCATCGACCGTCAGGACAACATCTACGTCGCGGATTGGGGAAATAACCGGGTGCAAAAATTCGCCCCTACCGGAGAGTTGCTCGTTAAGTTCGAAGGCTCCAGCACTGGGGTGGGTTCGCTCAAAGGGCCATCCGGTGTAGCCGTGGACTCAGATGGAGATGTATACGTAACTGACTGGGGGAACCACCGAGTCCAGATCTATGCCGCGGACGGCCAATATATTACGGCGCTGGTCGGTGACGCCCAAGAGCCTTCGCCATGGGCCCAGACCTACATCGACGCCAATCCGGATATCATCAAAGCCAGGCGGCGGACAGATCTGGAGCCTGAATGGCGGTTCCGGCGGCCAGTGGCGGTCAACGTTGACGCAGACGACCGGATCATAGTTTTGGAGTCCTACCATCACCGGCTTCAAATCTACAACAAGCTAAAGGACTACGAGGAACCCTCAATAAACTTGTAGGCGCCTGCCCGTCTCCACATATTTACCCGTTGCCGGTCACTTGCCCAGTCCGGCCCACCTAAGAAGACTTGAACCGGCCATCGGTATTACCACGACGGCTTGACGTGCTGCTTTGGGACATCTTCGTAACGACCAGTGACCCACTGGCGCCGGCGGCGGTTGCGTGCCGGTTCTACATGCACCGGATTTCGGTCATCATCTCGCCGAGCCCTTCGATGGTCTCCCGCATACCGGAATACATGGACCCACCGGGCCGGCGCACGGCGGCCACGTTCATGCTGATGCTGTCGTATCCCATGCCGGCGATGAGCCGAACCTGCTCCAGGCATTCCTTAGGGCTGCCAGCGACGGCGAACCGCTCAATCAGGCCGGGGGTGATCAGCTGGTCCAATTCTTCGCTGTAGCGGACCTCCGGCTCGAAGTACCATCCGGTCGCCTCTCCCGCCAGCCGTTTGATCATCTCGAACCGTTCAGGCTCCAGACCCGATTGCTCAACGCTCCCCAGGGACAGATAGTGCGCCGTGTAGAGCGTAACGCTCCGCCGGGCCGCCTCGCCGTCCTGCGACACGCACAGGGTCACCCGGGGCGCGATCTCAACCTCGTCCGGGTCCCGACCCGCCGCCCGCGCTCCCTGGTGAACCCAACCGCGGTAGCGCTCCAGGGCATCCGCCCTCATCTCTCTCGCGCCCACCACCACCGCGTCGGCCATGCTCCCCGCCAGCATCGCCACCTGCCGGCTGCGCGTACCCACAACCACCGGTATGCGACACGCGATGTCGCGGGCGATCTGCGCTCCCCTGATCCGGTAGGCGGGACCCTCCCAGTCCAGTTTCTCCCCGCTCAGCAGCCGGCCCACCACGAGCAGAAACTCCTCCAGGCGGCGCGCCGGGCGGGATTGGTCAATGCCCAGTCCCGACAATCCAGCGCCGACACCGATGCCCAGGAAGGCTCGCCCCTGGGATATTTCGTTCAGGGTCGCCAGGGTCGCCGCCACCGCGGCCGGATGCCGAAGGTAGGGGTTGCTGACCAGGCTGCCGATCTGAACGCGGTTGGTCGCCTGGGCGCAAAGCGCCTGCACGAGAAACGTGTCCCGCAACATCGCCACGTCGGAAATGCCCAGCCGGTCCGCTCCGGCTTCATCCACCAGTTTCGCCAGTTCCGGCATCTCACTGGCGGCGATGACGGGACTCAGCTCAACCTCTACTCTCATGCTTCCTCAGCCGTGATGAACGCGGCGGGTCCATACTCGCCGCGCAAGTATAGGTTCCAATGTTGGCTGCCGCAACGGATCGCATCCCATGGCAGCGGGGTTCCCGTACTCCCGGCTAACGGCCGGACGACCGCCCGTCTTCATTCCGGCAACCGGGCGACGTCCAGTTCCGACCCAATCCGACACATTTCCAGCGACATCAGCGCGTCAGGACCGGGTTTGATATCGGCCCGTCGCTGAACCGCAGCGCCCGACGCACCGCCTCATTGCTCTTCACCAGTCTCACCGTAGCCACCGGCTGCACAGCAGCCCATGGCCCACGAAGTTCATCCGGCCCTCCAGGTTGTGCATCTCCCTCACGAACTTTACCAACAGGTCATCGACGCCATGATGTTGTTGGCTCATGAAAACCGGCCCGCGTCCCAACGGTGTGTCAGCTGGAGCGTGTCGGATCCGGCGGATGTCCACCGGTTTTTGTCAATTTTCCAAGGACAATCGATGCAGGCGACCAGTGGCGCACCGTGAACGCGGGAGAGTTCCGCTGCGCCAGCTTTGTGCCAATCCGGGAAACACGAACCCGAGCGGGAGACTGGACCCATCCGGTCAGTCCGATGCGGGCGCTCAGCCGTTGGTCAGCCGCCACGCCCGCAGTGGCGAGACTATGACCTTGTCGAGCATCCGCTTCATGTCGTTGTCGTCGTCGGCCCGTTCCAATTAACCCGAACCGTTATGGAGGTTCTTGAGAACGCTCTCCAGGGAGTCCAGCGACCTGGCCGCGACGACGTATTCGTCCGGCACGGACGCCGCCACCTACGCCAAATGGAAATGGGACTGCTTGCCGAGCCGAAAGGCAGCGGATAAGTGCGACGCCCTTTACTTTACCGGGACCAGCGCGGCAACGGCCCATACTGGCGGCTTGGCCGCCTTGATCGTGCAATGGCTGAAGGAAGTCGGGGCCGACTGTACTGTGGCCGACGTAGCCAACTTCCTGCGCCAGTCCGCCGTGGATATTCCGCCGACCGGACTGGACCAAGATTCGGGACGCGGATTTGTTTCAATGCCTGTCCGTCCACCGCAAAAGGGCTGGGAGGTTCACAGTCTCCTCGGGAAGCTGGAGCAGCGCCGACTGCATCTCCGAAAAGCAGCAGGCATCGAAGGCTGATTACTACACGTTCTATCTCACATCAACGAAGAAGGTGAGCATAGAGCTGTCATCGTCCGACCGCACTACCTCACTGTATCTTCAAGACGGAGCTCACGGCAGGGCGCCACTCATCGCCATCGGCGAAAGTGCAGTCTCCAAGAGCGACGACGCCGAAATCGAGATGTTGCTTGAGAAAGGCACCTACACGATAGAAGCCGCGGTCAACCAATCCGATTCCTCCGCCGGCGGAACCTATCGCTTGGAAGCTGACACCACCGGCTCAAGCGTGTATTTGGGCACAGACTCCGGCGTCTCGCCCTTCACCGTGGGCTACGTTGCCCGAAAGTACCGCGTTTACTCGGACCATTGGGTACAGGTGGTTGTGAACCCAACCGGCTCGGCAAAGGTGCTGGACATTGCCAGGACTAAACCCACAAGTTCATCCTGCACCGCGACGGTCAAAGACACAGCATACGTCAACAACCACGGCTACATCTACCTGACTGGATGTGCGCCCGGAAACGGTGTAATCAAGATTTACGACTTCTACACCAAGGAGTTGGTGAACATCTACCGTGTCAAAGTCAATCCGTAGGGATTGAACACGGCAATTATCGGCCGGGAGCGCAGCATCGCGCTCCCGGCTTGAGCAGTGCTCCCGGCCGAGGAGGGATACGCTCATGATAATAGATTCACACGGTGGGCCGGGGGCTTTCATCTTTTTACACATCCTGTTCGGAGTCGTCATACCCGTCGCTCCGGCAATGCTGACCGCCCGGTGGTGCGCCCAACTTATGACCCGGATCAGCACGAAAGAAGCCATGCTCACCGGCGCCGCCACGGGCACCGTGGCTTTCTTCGCATGGGTGTTCTACGGCTGGCCCAGAGGATACTTCGTCTGGCTGGAGTTTCCGCCCGCAGCCTGCATCGCCATGGCTGCTATCAGCATGGTCGCCACATTCATCCTGTGCTACTGGCAGCACAACCGCAAGGTCAACCCTCCCGATTAGCCTGAATCCACCGACGGGATATAGCGGCAGTTAGACGTGGGATGAGGGGTCAGGGAATGGACTGGCGGGGGATGATGTGAGGTGTGTCCTCCACGCCGAGGGGATGTTAGCGCATTGAATTGGACCACGCACCTTGGTCCGTGTAGGCTCTGCCTTTGCGCAGCCAGGAAATCAGCATGTCTCCCGTTCCAACAGCGACGGCGAGTGGGTAGCTCCGCTGGCGAGCGTAGTTTTGGAGATGCGCAGATTGCTTGCGCATCTCGTAAGTCTGGCAGACGGTGGAGCCCATATCTATGGTCAACGGCTCGTCGCCAGGGCCGTCGCCTGCATCGATGAGGTAGCGTGTAATACCAACCGTCAGGCCGCGAAAATCCTCATGAGCTCGATTGCGGAATTCGTATGCCCTATTTTTGAACAGGCATTTTTGAACTGCCCTACTTGGACGAAGCCAAGCTTTCGGCTTTGGATCTTCACGACGACATCAAAGCTGGACTTTGCGCAAAATTTAGAAAAGCAAAAAGGCAGGGTAAGCTGGCCTGACCGAAATCTCACTAAAGGGCCGGCCATGCTCACCCTGCCCGCCGCCATTGTAGCCGTTCTGCTTCCCTTCGCAACGGTGTTCACCAACCCGACCTGGCAGAAGGCGCAATTGCTGCTGGTGGGCGCGATCCTGACCACGGGGCAGCGCACCGTAGCTGCGGCGCTGCGGGTCATGGGTCGCAGCGACCAGCACGACTACGCCCGCTATCACGCGGTGCTCAATCGGGCGGTGTGGTCGCCCCGCGAGGTAGCCCGCATCTTGCTTTTGCTGTTGCTTCGGTACCTGGACCGGAGCGACGGCCCCTTGGTCTTCGGTATTGACGAAACCCTGGAACGGCTCGTGGGGCCAAGATCAGCGCCCGAGGCATCTACCGGGACGCAGTTCGCTCCAGTCGCCATCAACTGGTCAAGGCCAGTGGGTTGCGCTGGATCTCACTGATGTGGCTGGGCCAGGCGCCCTGGGCGGGACGCCATTGGGCACTGCCGGTGCTCACCGTGCTGGCGCCCTCGTCCCGCTACCACTAGCAGCAGGGACGCCGGCACAAGAAGATCACCGACTGGGCAAGGCAGATGGTCATTCTCCTGCGCCGCTGGTTGCCCCACCGACCCCTGGTGTTGGTGGGGGACAACGGCTACGCCGTGCTCGACCTGCTCCACTGTTGCCAGTCCCTTCGTGAACCCGTTACCCTTATCGCCAGGCTCCGCCTGGATGCTGCCCTCTATGCGCCAGCGCCACCCGCCAGCCGGGTCAGAACGGCCGGTCTGCCCTGAAAGGCCCCCGACGACCGTCGCTGAAAACCCTCCTGGATCAGGCTGACGTGTCGTGGTCCGTCGCCGCCGTGTCCTGGTACGACGGCACCACCCGCACCGTGGAGCTCACCTCCCAGACCGCCGTCTGGTACCGCTCGGGCAAGCCTCCCGTCACCATCCGTTGGGTGCTGGTCCGAGATCCCGAGGGCATATTCGATCCCCAGGCCCTCCTCTGCACCGACCCGTCGGCAGACCCAACCCAGATTCTGGAGTGGTTTGTGCTGCGTTGGCAACTCGAAGTCACCCCGTATCAAGTACGGGGCAGGCTCTTCCAGGAAGCGCGCACCCATCTGGGGATGGAAACCCAACGCCAGTGGTCTGACCTGGCCATCGCCCGCACTACGCCCATCCTGCTGGGCCTCTTCTCCTGGACCACCCTGGCCGCCCACTCGTTGCAAAAACAACATCCGATGACCCAGCGTACCGCCGCCTGGTACGACAAGCCGTCGCCCACTTTCGTGGATGCCATCGCCCTGGTGCGTCGGCGCCTCTGGCTGGCGTCGGAGGGTTTTTCACCGTCCACGGTCAGCACCGATACACAGGAACCCCCTGCCACCCTGTACCACCGAATGGTGAACTCCCTCGCTTACGCCGCTTGAATTGCGCAAAGACTAGCTCAGCCCAAAATCTGGGCCGCATCGTTGTTCATACGGTACCGAGGGGGACCGATACTCTCGTTGTGCATATCCGTGTCACCGGTGGCAATCCCCGGCATACAGCGATACTCATAGCGTATAATCGAGAGCCACTGTTGCCAAATGCTGGCTAACAGGAATAAGCGGGCTGACGATTAGCAGACCCCCTTCCAGCAAACGATCACAATCTCGAATTTTCCTTAGAGGGTGTGTGACAAATGGGTTCAGGTGGGTTGAAGCCGTTTGAGCATCAGGTTGACCATGGCGATATGCACCCAGGCTTCGCTGCTCTCGGTCCGTTCCTCATAGTCCTTGCTCAACCGTCGACATCGGCTCAGCCAGGCCAAAGTACGCTCCACTACCCACCGTCGGGGCAGCACTTCGAAGTGGTGGCTATCCGGTTTGCGTTTGACCACGGTGAGCAGCCAGCCGCCGGTGGCCCAGGCCCACGTCACCAGCCGGCCAGCGTAACCAGCGTCCGCCCAGATCAGCTGCAATCGGGGGAACCGGCCCAGCAACTTGGCCAACACCAACTTGGCGCCGTCTCTATCCTGAATGTTGGCAGCATGAACCACCACCGCCAGCAGCAACCCCATGGTATCCACCACGATGTGCCGTTTGCGTCCGGTTACCCGTTTGCCAGCGTCGTAACCCCTGGGCCCCCTTTTTCCGTGGTCTTCACCGACTGGCTGTCAATGATCGCCGCACTGGGAGTGGCCTCTCGTCCCGCCGCTTCCCGAACCCGGCCCCGCAGGGCTTCCTCCACCCGTTCCCACGTCCCGTCATCCCGCCACTTTCGAAAGTACCACCACACCGTGCCCCAAGGCGGCAGGTCATGGGGCATCATCCGCCAGGGTATCCCGCCACGCAGCACGTACAGGACGCCGTTGACCACCTCACGCAGGTCCGTGGTTCTGGGATGGCCCCGAACGGTGTCCGGCGGCAACAGCGGAGATAGTTCCTCCCACTGGGCATCGTTCAAATCACTGGGATAAGGCTTTCTGCTCATGCCACCAGCGTAACCAGCTTCCCATTCTCACCCCAAGAACCGCACGCGCTAGTTTAGCCCATTGTCACACACCCTCTTACCGACCTACACAAATACCTACACACATGCGTTGCCGTTTCCGAAGCGGATTTGTCCAACGCTAATGATGACGTAAACCGTCTGAATGTCCACCACCAAGGGGAGGCGGGTTCCCGATAATCTAACCTGAAAATTGACTGACGCGGCGGCTGGTAGGGGATAACGTTGATGTTCCTGTTCATCCGCATGAACACGCACCTTAAATCTACCCAGGATTAGGACTGTCAAGATTTTCGGTCGGTGGTTCCCGGAAGTACGCTGCTGGTGCCCACGAAATCTGCCCACACTTCCATCAGTTCCCGGCGTGGTTTAAACAGGTCGGTCTGCGCATACGCCTGCTCGGTCGGATTACCCAGGTTGTGCGCCAGCGCCGTTTCACTCACCTCCCACCCGGCATCGGTGCACTCCATGCACCAGTCCTTGAAGCTGCTGGGGAACCCATGGGCAACGGCCGAAATTTCAAGCCGCCCCAACGTGGACGTAAACACCATGTCGGATAACGGCTTTCCGTGCAGACCGGGGAACACCAAATCGCTAGACCCAGCGGACAACTCTTCCGCCAACCGCAGAACCTCTATGGACCTCTTTGACAAGGGCACCTTATGCTCGCGGCGCGCTTTCATGTGCTCGGCTGGCACCGTCCATTTCCGTTCATCCCAATCTATTTCATCCCAGGTGGCGCGCCTGACCTCGCCTCTCCGCGACGGGATCCCGGCCCTCGCTGATCATGGTTGCGTTGGCCCAGGCCGCCTTGCGCGCATCCGCTAGTGAGACTGCGGGATATGAACTCAAGCCCAAAATTCTTCGCGCCCCGTTGATGGTTACGCGTTGGATCCAACGTTTGGTCCCGGTTTTCTCAACCCGGAGATTCAGTCCATTCCCGTCAGAATAGACCCCGACCTCGTTCATGGTCCGGACGAAAGCGACGGATAGGGCTTCGCGTCGGCGTATTGTCGTAGCCATGGTGGGTCCCTCGTATATTTCATGGATACCAATTTGTATGCCATTGTTTCGTGCACTACCAATGAAAATGGCCGTTTCCCACTCAAATCAAGCAGGAAACGGCCGGTTCTGCTGGGGTTTTACGATGTTAATATGGCGGAACGGGCGTCCGTCTATTTTGGCGTCTTTTTCTACTCAAAATCGCGGAAAATGCGCTGTTTTGAAGTACCTATATACCATTTCATATACCAATAGGGCAGTGGTTGAGGCAGGGAGGAGTTGCAATCTCGTGCGGAAGGTACCGATGTTCTCCGCCGATGGGGTATCGGCGCTGAAAATAGTTGCGTATGTGGGATTGTCAACAAATCGTTTCCTTTCGCGCGACGGGCGGAGCTAATCGCGCAGTATCTACGCATCGCAGGTTGCCGTTCCAGTCGAGATGCGGCGATCTGTGGTCACCAACCGGTGGGCGTTCATCGCAGTAACGGCGATGATACGGTCGGCCGGGTCGGTGTTGAGATCGGCCCAAGGCGTGGGCTCGGGCGCGGATGCCGACCTCGCAGTCGATGGGGCTCTCGATGCGGCCATGTCGACGTTGCTCCTGCCCCTACCAATCGGTCGGTTAGCTCGACCGAATTCCTCCTGGCCCCGCGACTGGAAAACATCCATGACCTGAGTTACCGAACCTACCTCCTTGCCCATACGGTTTCAGTTGGGGTCCAGGGTCGCCACCCTGCCCGGGCATATCGCCTCTAACTTTTCTAACGCCGTGGTCCAGTCCCAGATGGACAACTCGTGGGATTGCGCTTGCCAGACCCCCTCACGCTCGCTTCGTTCATATTCGACGAACTCGGTTTGCATTGGCCGGGCGATCACCAGTTGGAGGATTTGTACGAGTTTGTGCCCAACCACCGTCGGTCGTGCAGCTTCCACATCAGCAGGAACCGCACCGTCGACGAGGCCCTCAGCCGTTTCGGGGATCACATTCTTTGAGACAGGCTCCTGGACCGCCTGCCCAACGCCAGTTGCCAGATGGTCATCGAACGCATCAGATAAGGGGAAAGGGTATCGGCACACCGCGCTCCACCGCCTGCACAAGCAGGTGATTGACCAAACAACCACAACCTGATATTCGTCAGATAGTCCCGCTCCAGGGTGGCCGGATGTCCGTGAAAATCACCGGCCTAAAGGCCCTAAAACCCATAAAATGCCGGAGCGAGGTAGCGCATGATAAAGATCGCATGTTGGAACACGGCATTCAAACGGCAGCCTTGGTTTGATCTGGCCGAGATGGACGACATTGACGTGGCCCTGTTGCAGGAAACCTGCACACCGCCCCGTGAAGTCCTCGTCTCAATGGAGCTCAGCCCATACACGCCATGGTTGGGCGAATACTTTTATATCAATTCCCTCCGCCCACCGCGTGTCGTCAGGACATCTGACAGGGTCAAGGTCGAGCGGTATGAGCAGGTCGGACCCCATCGCGGCAGGCCGGGACCACTGCAAATGCCAGTGAGCGGGATCAGCTTGTGCGACGCAGCCGTGGTGACTCCCGTAGACGGGGGAGAACCAATCACCGTAGTTTCTATGTATGCGGGCTGGCAATCGCCCCACCCCAACGCCGGGCCGGGATGGATTTACCCCGACGCATCGGCCCACCGGATAATCTCGGACCTAACGACGTTTGTCCGTACCTACGAAATGGACGAGCCGGACCACCGGATCATTGCAGCGGGCGACCTGAACGCCTGCTTCGGCGACTTGGGCGCCTTCACCGCCAGAGCTCAGACCATCGTTGACCGCATGAGCGCACTTGGTCTGGCGTACGTTGGCCCGAAGTACCCAAACGGCCGGAAGGCTGATCCGGTGCCCAACATTCTGGCCGAAGGGTCCAAGGACGTCCCCACGTACTACAGTACGGCGATGACGCCGGAAACGGCCCAACTGCAACTGGACCACGTTTTCGCTTCTCGGGGCTTGGATAGGAGGGTGACCACGAAGGCGATGAACGGCGTGGATGAATGGGGTTCCAGCGACCACTGCCGGATCATCATCAACGTTGACGCACTGCCGGAAACAAGCGGTACCTGATCCGTATTCTATCCTAGCCTCGATCGCTGCGGGCCCGCCAAGCGCGGCTCTCCTTGGTTGGCGAGCACCTGCATTGCGGCTACCGCCTAATTTGGGTGTGCAATTACCAGAGAAGATTCGCGCTTACTCTCTTTGGCATAGTTCAGCTGAGCGAGCCCTGACACAACCTGACCAATCCCAGCGAGAGGACGCCCACGCGCTGGTCCAACATTTGCAGCGGGAGGCAAGCCCCTTCGATGAGTAACGAGTTGAGCGAGGAAATCCGAGCCTACAATGACGATTGATGCTGAGCACGAGGTCGACGGATATAGTTCGAAGACTCGGACGGCTGGCATAGTGCGATCTTCACCGAAAGATCAGTGCGGGAAATCTGCAGGACGCGTCACTCGGCGATACCGGTCGGTTGGTTTCGTTGCAGGGCGAGACCCCTGCAGTCATGCCGGTCTAATGGATTGCCTGCGCGACCCTTTGTGATAGATCGTCCATCAACTCGCGGAGGTTGGGGATCGAAACGGCCTCGTCCCGCCGCACGAAAAGGAACTGAACGTCCTTAACCGTTTTTCCGGTGGCGCTTTGGAGTGCGGCGGCGTAGGTTGCCCCCTGCCATTGGTAATAGTCCAGTTTGGCGCGAACGTGTGCCTCATCGCGCACGTCGTCAGATTTGTAATCGACCACGACCAGTTGGTCATCATCGTCCAGATACAGGAGATCTATGATGCCTTCCACGACAATCTGACCCATCGGGGTATCGATGGGACCCGCCACCGGGATCTCCGGCCACAGCCTGGAGCCGCGGAAGGCGGCGATCACGGCCGGATTCCTCACGGCGCGTCTCGCTTCCTGAGCGATTGCGGTACTCCGGGTTGGCACCCCTTCGTTGGCAGCCTCCTGGGGAGCCAGTCTTTCGATGGACGCATCCAGCTGTTCAAGGAGAGCGTCCGGCGGCTGGTCGGCCGGGAGGGGCAGGTGGGGCAGGATGCTCGTGACCGCTCTCTGAAGCACGGCATGCAGGGCGCTGCCAAAGGCAGTGCCGCCCCGCCCGGACCGCCAGGGTTGTTCGCTGTCCGGGCCAGCCTCCTTGTCCTCCACCTCGGATGGATCGGGCGGCACGTCCTGCGGGTCCGCGCTGGCGTTTCGAGCAATCCAGGTTGCGGTCACCGCCCGGCGGACCGACCGGCGGGAGTTCGTTGTTTTACGCTGCTGTTGCCAGCCGTCAGAGTCGTACGGCTGGGACACAGCATCGCCGGGCGTCGGCGCGAGCTCGGATCGCAGCGCCGGGTCCGCAGCCACGCCGACATGGGTCTGAAAGCGTGAACCGACGTCGTTCAGGATTGTTTGCAGGACCGCGGAGCGGGTGTTGCCGTCCCGGTCGCGCTGATGGTAAAGGCTCACCATCAAGTGGTCGCGGGCGCGAGTTGCCGCGACGTAGGCCAGGCGGATCGTCTCGGCCTCGGCGCGATGGCGGTCCAGTTCAACCAGCGCGGCGTAACCCGGCGTTTCCATGCTGCCCATCCTGGTTTCCACGACGCCGTCCGACTGGTCCACCTGTACTCTGCTGCGCGTGGCGCCGGCCGTTTGGCTCAGCCCCAACAGGATGACGATGGGGAAACTCCAGGCCTTTGGCGGCGTGCATCGTCATGATCCGCACCGAATCGTCGTCGGTCTCGGGCACAGGGACCTCCGTGATGCGGGTGACCTCATCCTGTTGGGTTTCGGCCCAGAGGAGGAACTGGCGCAGGTCCCACGGAGCATTGTTTCCGCCGGGGTCGGACTCAAAGTCGCGGGCCTGTTCGATGAGGAACTGCCGGCGTCTCCACATTTCGCGCGGGCGGTATTCCGCCAGGTCCAGTTCCTCCAGCCGACGTTCCCGAACGAAGTCGCTGATCAGGCGGGACGTGGAGACGGTGTGTCGCAGCTCATGGTATTCCCGCAGCTTCAGCATGCCCTCTCGTACTGCTGAGGGTGCGTCCGGCATCTCCTCCGTGAGGTAGTTCCAACTGCCGCCCGCCTCGCGCCAGTCGAGCAGGTCCACGTCGGAGCAGGCGAAGGCCGGCGAACGCAGCGCCGCCGCCAGCGACACCTCGTCGGTGGGGTCGTCGA
This sequence comes from Dehalococcoidia bacterium, assembly GCA_965203985.1. Classification (GTDB taxonomy): domain Bacteria; phylum Chloroflexota; class Dehalococcoidia; order Lucifugimonadales; family UBA3495; genus Bin87. Next base: position 590,070 of record CBDBDS010000002.1, on the reverse strand, counting down.
TGGACCGCAGGCAGTTGAGCAGATCCTGAACCTCCTGGGTGTTGAAAATCAACGAGCCCCCCTCGATGCGGTACGGAATTCCGGCATCCTCAAGGCCCCGTTCCAGGATCCCCAACCCGGTGCGGGAACGGATCAGGATGCACACGTCCCCCACCCGGGCGGGGCGGACCACCCGGGCATCCTTGTCGTACACGCAGAGCCTGGTGTCCTCCTGGGATGTGTAAGCCAGCAGCATATTGGCCACGTGCCGGGCCTGCTGGCGGCGCATATCATCCGCCCTATCTTCCGACGCACCGCCGAAGACGCGCACGCCGGCAGCGACGTCGTCCTGCTGGATATCGTCGTGCCATTCCAGTTCCACATACTCCGGCTGAATATCGGACCCGTCGCCCATCAGGGAGCTAAACGCAGCGTTGACCCATTCAAGCACCGGTTTCTGCGACCGGCGGTTCTGGGCGAGCGTGAGGTGTTCAAGCTGTCCGCCCTCCTTCACCTGACGGGTGACGCCCAGGTCCGCGCCACGAAAACGGTAGATGGATTGCTTGGCGTCGCCAACGATGAACGGGCGGCCGGGCTTCAGGGGCAGCGCATGCCACGGTCGCTGTCCCACCGGCGCGTCATCAACCGATGCCAGGTAGAAACCGATCTCCGCCTGGAGCGGATCGGTATCCTGGAACTCGTCGATGAGGATGTGCGTATAACGCGACTGGAAGTACTGGCGGCCTGCAGGATTGTCGCGCAGCATGTCCCGCGTCCACACCAGCAGATCGTCGAAGGTGGCCGCGCCGTCCGCCTTGCGTTCCGTGGGGTACTCCTCGGCGAAGGCGCGGCGCAACTCACGCAACAACGGTTGAGCCGCCGCGCTCCGAATGGCGGATTGCAGGTTTTGCCCGATCTCACGAAACTCGCCGCGAACTTCTGCTGGGGTCAGGTCGCCCCACTTGCCTCTGCCGCCGGCGCTGCCCGCCGGAACCACCGGCGCGCCGGAGTCCAGAGCGGCAATCGCAGCCAGCGGATCGTCCGCGACCTCCATGACCGAGCGTATGGTGACCATGGCAGCGGTCAGCTGTTCATGCAGGGGATGGCCCAGGTCCTGACCCAGGGCGCGCAGAGACTGAATCTGATCCAGCGCCGCTTCCGACACCGCTCGGACGTCAACCGTGCGCAGGGAATCGTCCCGGCGCAAGCGGTCGTATTCGGCGCTGAACTCACCGGCGAGCCCCTGCCAGGCTCCGATACCGACACCGGCGCGGATGAGGTATTGCATTACGCCGACTAGCTCAGGGCTGGCGCTGCTGTGGTCTCCCAGGGACCGGTCGAGCCAGGACTCCCACTTTTCGGTAAAACCCTGGGCGGAGGCCAACTCGTCCCATTGCGACCAGCCGGGGGGCAGCCCAACGTCCATGGGCCGCTGGCGGAGCAGTTGGGCGGCAAAGCTGTGGATGGTCTGGATGGATGCCTGGTCCAGTTCGCCCATTGCCTGGGCGATCCTCTCGCGTTCGACATCCGTGATGCCTGCATACAACAGGTCGCCGGCGTTGTCGGGGTGGTCTTCATCCAGCAGCTGTTCCATGCGGATGCGGATGCGGTCGGAAAGTTCCGCCGCCGCCGTTTCGGTGAACGTGATAGCGACGATGTTGTCCATGCGGACGCCCCATTTGACCAGGGCCACCACGCGGCTCACCAGGGCGTAGGTCTTGCCGGTGCCGGCTCCGGCCTCGACGATCAGGTTGGCGTCCCGGTCGTTGACGATGCGGTGCAGGGTGTGGGGTCGTCAGTCGGCATCGTCGTTGCCCGCCATGGCCGCTCGGCCGCCCAGGGCGTTGAAGCGGCGGACCGCCGGGTCCTGTCGGCCCTTGCGCTCCCAGATCTGCCGCCGCCGCGTGGGACACAGTCGGTTGAAATCGCAGAACCGGCATGAGCTGTACTCACCCTCACCGTCGGGGGTGGCCGGGAACGTGCCGGCGCGAGCCATGCCCAGGATCCTGCGGAGTGTCAGATGGAACTGCTCAAGGCCATCCGCTTCGGTGTACGGGCGGCCTTCCCGCGCGGGATCATCGCTCAACGGGAACGAGTACGCGGCGCGGATGTCCGCGTCGGGATGGATCTGCCGCGCCGCCGCCGTGTACACCGGAAGCTGCAGAGCCCGGCCGTTGGCCACGGTGTACGCGGTCTGTGCCGTTGGTCCGGAGGTGTAGGGATTTGGCCGCCCGGTCTTGAAGTCGCGCACCCGCACCTCGTTGCCCAACACGTCCATGCGATCAATCATGCCGCGGAACCTCACCGTACCCAAGCCCTCGACCTCCACGTCCACCGCGTCGAAGGCGACCTCGGCGTGGGAAGCGTCGGGGATGCCGCCGAGCCGTTCGAGGTCCGCTGTGAAGAAAACGCTCAGCGCCCCGCGGATGGTCTCCTTTTCCATTTCCCAGAGCAGCCGATACCCCGTGAAGCCGGCAGCCTCCGCTGTTGCAAACTCCTCCTCCGCGAGACGTAGCAGGTCGGCCTCGGTTGTATTCCCCTCGTTCACGTACCGCTCCAGTATCCGGTGCACCAGGGTACCCCGGTCCAGCGCGGAGATTTCATCATCTTCGGGAGCGGGCTGGCCGTAGAGGCCCAGGACGCGGCTCAGGAAAAAGCGGTAGGGGCAGGTCGCCCATGTTTCCAGCGCGCTGGCGGATATGGGGCGATCCGGCGTGCCTATCGATGCGATCCTCGGGTTACTGTCTCCAACCAGACCATCCCAATGGGTAAGGGTGGAACCCAGTCTGGCTCTCCGGGCGGCCAGGGCCCCTACCAGGCGGTCCGATCCTGAGATGGCGGGGTGTGCCGGCAACTCGCGCCGCGGACCGGTGAGCAAGTGGACCAGGTTGTAGTCGGAAAGATCAGCGGCGGCACTGGCGAACCCACCGGCCGAAGACGGTGACAATCGACGCAAGCCGTCCTCGCGGGACTGGATCACCGACAGCCACGGCTTGGAGGCGCCGTCAACTGCCAGGTTGCTTGACGTGAGTCGCGCGCTCCCGGGCGAAGCGGATTGATGCAGCAGGTTGGCTGCTTCCAACAGCCAGCGGGAGGGATAGGCGGCGCGGCGGTCGGCGCCGGCAGCGGGATAGCTGAGCGACACTTCGCCGCCGGCAGCGACTGCTCCCAGGAAGTCGTACCGTTCCAATGCCCGCTGGGTGCTCGCCCGGTTGCCGGCGTCCAACCATTCGCTGACCGCGGACACACGTGGCGGCTGGGGAAACTGACCCTCCACCATTCCCATGGCGAACACCAGGCTGTACTTGGTTCCCACGATGCCCGCCGGGGGTCCGACGTACACACCGGAACCGACCGGGTTGCCCCGATCGGACACCGGGCTTCTCAGGCCATCGCCGATGGCGTTCCGCAGGACATCCAGATCGAAGGAGGCGTTCCAAGTGGCCAGGCTCTTCATTTCCTCCAGGAGCCTGAGGATCCGGTCGTGGTCGTCCGCTTCGCTTTCGCCGACCGCGAGATATTCACGCACAAACTTGCCCAATGCGTCCGAGGCCGCGTCCCAGGTGGTTGAAGACGAGCGAACGAGGTTCAGACGCGATTCCAGCTCGGTAAGGAAGGAGATCAAAGCGTCGATGTCCAGCCGGCGCACGGCGGCCGCTGGGTCATTGGCGTCGCTTGCGTCGGCGCCGCCATCCCCCGAACGTGCGCGCTGGCGCAGCGCCTGTTGTCGCGCGTAAGCCTCCAGTCGCTCTTTCCACTGTTATACCGGCCCGTTTGCGCGGGCTTCCCGCGTCAGGCTGATCCAATGAGTGGCTGGAACCAGTGCTGCCCGCCGCCGTCTCTGCCCCGAATCCGAAGGGGAAGGCGGAAATCGCACCGGAGCGGAGCCCACCAGGTTCAGCAGGGTTTCCCGGTCGATACCATCATTCAGACCCGCCGCCAGGCCCAGGAATCCCAGTAACAACCGGCCTCCCGGCGTGTCCGCCAAAGTGCGACGCGAGACGCCCGAAAAGGGGATGCCGGCGAAATCAAACTCCTGGCGTACCAGGCTGGCGTAGGGAGTCTCCAGACGATGAATCACAGCGATGCGATGGAATGGCATGTCGTCGGCGATCGCTGCAATGCGCCTGACCATCGTCCGAACCTCCTCGACGGGACCGGGGGCGATAGCCACGGAAACGCCGCCGGAAGCGACGGCCTGTTCCATTGGGTTCGCGAATTCCGTGTCCGCAGACTCCCTGTCGAGGTCGCAAAGCAAATCCTTGACCGGACCGTCCGCTTCGTAATCACCTGATCGGCCGATGATCACCCGGCAACGATTGCGACGCAAATGCGCCTGCATCAACTCCAGTTCTCCGGCGTTGGCGTGGCGTGGCAGATAGCAGATCACGGCCAAATCGTCGCCGTGGTTCGGGCGCTCGGCCAGAGCCTTAGCCGCCATGCGGGGGATGTCATACCTGGTGTAAAAGCCTTCCCGGTCCAGCAGCCGCCGGAAATCGCCGTACAAGCGGGGCAGGTCGAAGCTGACGGCGCTTTCGTCCGGGTCCGCGGCCTCCGTGTCGGGCCACTGCTCCTTTTCCCGGAAGGCGGCGGCAACCTCGGCGTAGAGGCGTTCCCGCCCTACGGGCGACAGCCGGAGCGCTACAGTGTCCAGCCAGCGATCAACAACACGTCGAACGGCTTGACCCTCGTCCAAAGGGGTCAGCGGCCGCCGTGCCTGGCCGTCCTGGCCTTGCTCGGAGCGTAAGAATGGGCCGGCCAGTTCCGACGCTAGGCGCTCTCCGGTCTGGACGGTGACATTGATGGTTCCCTGGGAGCCCAGCCAGTGGCGCACGGCCCCGGCCACGCCGTGATGGTCCACGATCACCACCACCCGGGCGAACGGGTTGTCGGCCTGAGCGTCCTTGACGGCCTCTTCCAGGACAGAAAGGCTTGCTGCGCCAAGCTCAGTGATGACGATTTGATCCGACGGTAGAGCGCTCGGAATTGCGGTTGTTGGCGATTTCGGTGGCGACATAATCCGTGCGAATTCTACGACTTTTGGCGGTTGGACTTCAGTGGTCTGCTTTGCCCGCGTTGTCGGCCATGTCTTTGGCGTGGTGCTCTCATCGCAGAGAGCGCGGTAGCAATGTCTCCGCTGACACCCAAGCATATCCGGTACAACATCAGATTCGATGCATACGACCGTTGCATGCGGTGCAGTGGAAATCCCCCGGCAACAGTGAAGTGCAGTTGCCGACGGTGGCGGCAGTGTCCAGTTCTACGATGAATTGGTATCTGGACGTAGATCGGTGGCGCCAACCGGAACAAGCAACACGCGGAGTCAAGGCAACTCCCAAGCCCATCGATCAGGCAGAATGGGACCGGGTTTGGTGGATTCGGTTGGTTGTTTTGACGAACGATCTTTTGCGATCTGAGACGTCAGTCACCGGGGCCATCCTCACGGTGAGCATTTGATCCATGACGCACGGCCGGGTTGGTCGGATAGTCGTGCCACATTCCGGTGTCGCCATCCTGGATGACGAAATCGCGGCGGTCGCGATAAAGCCGCGCTCGATTCAACACGACCTCCCGTTCGTCATCCTCGCTATCCAGAACTTCCTTGATAGTGTCGCCGTCGGCCATGAACCAATACTTGTGGCCTCCAATGAACAGGTATTGGTTGCGCATGGCGAAGAACCTGCCGGGTACGCCCTCGCCGTTGTTCAGTCGCACACACACGGCCTCCAGCAATTCTCGTTGCCTGTCCTTTTGCAGCAGCACGTACTCGTGCGGCCAGGTTTCCGCGTAAGTGCTGGCCCAACGCCAGGGCGCGTCAGCAATGAGTTCGGTAAGTTTCATGGTAGAGCCACCTGTTCTTGTTCTTCTTTTCGCCGTTAGTTTCGTGAAAGCCCTCAATTGGCGCGCGACATTCGCTATCCAGAACGGCCACAACGGGTTTCTCAGTAAAGCCAGTTGTCACTGACCAGCGTGAGTTTCGAATTTCAATCCCGACTATTGGCCGGATGCGCGTCTATCCCGCCGTGCTGACTGCAGTAAAACGTGAGGCAAGGTCGGTTGCACGGAACTCGCTTGGCTTGGCGAGTCGCATATTGGGCGCATTGTCGTATCACGATACGTCTCCTTATCGTATCGCGTAGATGTCTCTATCTGGGTTCGCTTGTGGGTACTCCAGGCGGAGGGATTAGAATGCCAACGGCATTTGGCCGTCATACACCTGTCGTGATGGATACAGCTTCTTGTCGTCCGAGATGTACAGCAGGTTGAGCTTGGCTAAGCGCACCGTGAGAGCCGTGATCGTCACTTGAAACAGGTCTCGCAACGCGTAAAGGTTCGGCCAGCTAAGCAGATCAACCTCGCGTACGGCCTCTTGCAGCAGGTCCGAGGGGATCAGCAGAAAACCCATGAACTGGTGAGCCTCCCGTTCCCTGGGGTGTCCACCAGGGCCGGATTGCCGGTACAGACACCCGAATTCCCGTTCAAAATCGGGCAGCGGCGCCTGATCCAGCAAAGCCGGGTCCACATGCGCTTCCCAGTGGCCGGCTTCATGTGCCAGTACGGTGTTTACAAGCCGGGTGTTGCCTCAATCAGCGTCAGTCGGGTCTCGTTGAACACCACGGTCCGGTTGTTTGGGTCCAGCCCGGCCAGAATGGACTGACCCTGCTGTTCGGGGATGGTGTCCCACAGGATGCTCAGGTCCAGAACGTCCTCCAGGATGCTTTCAACCGGCACCGGCGGACAGGCAATCGGCCCGTACCGTATCAGGTATGATTTGAGTGAGGAGAATCATGGAAAATCCCTTCTTTGACCGGCCAATCATCAACTCTCCGTACGAGTATCCCACGCAACACTGGGAGTTGGACGACGAGGGCCAGCCGACCCAACAGGTCATCGCGACCCGCCGCGGCGCCGAGTTCATAACGCCGATCCCCAAGCCGCGCCAGCGCGGGAGGGCCCGCGAATCCCAACGCCGGCTCGTCATGGACGAGGGGGAGGGGATGTCCACCGCCGAGCAGGAGTACGACGTCACAGCCGCGGTGAATGAAATCCGGCGGCACGTGGACGCATGGCGGAGTATCCCGTCGCCCAACGACTGGGGCGTCACACCGGAGACCGCGCGGTTGCTGCTCCACTGGCGGCAGCACAAGTTCAGCCACTACCGCCCCTTCTTCTGCCAGGTCGAGGCGGTTGAGACCCTGATCTGGCTCACCGAAGTTGCGCCCAGGATGGGGCAGAACGAACGCCGCATCCTGCAACGCCTGGAAAACGCCAACAACGAAGCCAACCCTGAGTTGCTGCGGGCGGCGCTGAAGCTGGCCACCGGAGCCGGCAAGACCACCGTGATGGCGATGATAATCGCGTGGCAGACCATCAACGCCATGCGCCACAAAAACAGCCGCCGGTTCACCAACGGCTTCCTGGTGGTCACGCCCGGGCTGACGATCAAAGACCGGTTGCGGGTGCTGCAGCCCAACGACCCCGACAGCTACTACGCCAGCCGGGAGCTGGTGCCCAGCGACATGCTCGGCGACCTGCAACGGGCCAGGATCGTAATCACCAACTACCATGCCCTGCGCCAGCGGGAACGCATGGAGATATCCCGCGGCGGCCGCGACCTGCTGCAGGGGCCTGGAGAACCAATCGAAACTCTCGAGTCAGAGGGCCAGATGATCCAAAGGGTCATGCCGGAGTTGATGGGCCTCAGGAACATCATGGCCCTCAACGACGAAGGACACCACTGCTACCGCCTCAAGCCCGGCGAGGACGACGAAGGCCGGCTGACCCGGGAGGACCGCCAGGAAGCGGACCGCAACAACGAAGAGGCACGGGTGTGGATCTCCGGCCTGGAAATGGTCAAGCGCAAGCTGGGCGTGCGACAGGTGGTTGACCTATCGGCGACCCCGTTCTTCCTGCGCGGGTCGGGATACGCCGAGGGCACGCTGTTCCCGTGGACCGTGAGCGACTTCTCGCTGATGGACGCCATCGAGTGCGGCATCGTGAAGCTGCCCCGCGTTCCCGTCGCCGACAACATTCCCGGCGAGCGCGTACCGGTGTTCCGCAACCTTTGGGAGCACATCCGCGAGGATATGCCCCGGGCCGGCCGCGGAAAAAACGCCTACCTGGACCCGTTGGGCCTGCCGGTGGAATTGCAGACTGCCCTGGAAGCCCTCTACGGGCATTACAAAACGACCTACGAGCAGTGGCAGGCATCGGGGGCTGCGGTTCCTCCTTGCTTCATCGTGGTGTGCAACAACACGTCCACGTCGAAGTTGGTCTACGATTACATATCGGGCTTCGAGCGGGAGAACGAAGACGGTTCCACGGCACTGTATAACGGGCGCCTGGAACTTTTCCGCAACTTTGATGAATCGGGCAATCGCTACTCCATACCCCGCACCCTGCTGATCGACAGCCACCAGTTGGAATCCGGAGAGAAGCTCAGCGACGACTTCCGCAGAGCGGCCGAGACGCAGATCGAGCGATTTCGCGCGGAACGGTTAGAAAGGACCGGTGACCGCGAGGCTGCGGACAACATCACCGAAACCGAATTGCTCCGGGAGGTGATGAACACCGTCGGCAAGGAAGGCCGGCTGGGCGGTCAGATCCGGTGCGTCGTGTCCGTCTCCATGCTTACCGAGGGGTGGGATGCCAACACCGTCACTCACGTCCTGGGTGTGCGGGCGTTCGGCACCCAGTTGCTGTGCGAGCAGGTGGTCGGTCGCGCCTTGCGGCGGCAGTCCTACGACCTCAACGACGACGGGCTGTTCGACGTGGAATACGCTGACGTGCTGGGGATTCCGTTCGACTTCACCGCGCGCCCGGTGGTGGTGAGGCCGGGCCCGCGCCGGAACACCGTTCAGGTGCACGCCGTCCGTCCAGACCGGGACCACCTGGAGATAACCTTCCCGCGCGTTTCAGGTTACAGAGAAGACCCGCCCAGGGAGGACCTCGTCGCCAACTTCACCGACGACTCCCGTTTGCGGTTGACACCCGAACTGGTCGGGCCGACGGTGGTCCGGAACGAAGGCATCATCGGGGAAGGCGTGGACCTGACTCTGGTCCACACCGGGGACCTGCGCACCTCCAGCCTGGTGCTGCACCTCACCAAGCGGCTGCTGGAAACCAAGTGGCGCGATCCCAACGAGGACCTGAAGCTGCACCTGTTCGGCAAGCTGCGGAACGTCGTCAAGCAGTGGCTGGACGCCTGCCTGGTGTGTCAGGGCGGCACCTATCCGGCGCAACTCATGTACCAGGAGCTGGCGGACATGGCGTGCAACCGCATCACCGCCGCCATCACCAGCCGGACCGGCGAGCGTTTGGTACGAGCGCTGCTGGACCCGTACAACCCGGTCGGGTCCACGCGGTACGTGAATTTCACCACGTCCCGGCCCGGCCTCTGGACCACCGACTCCCGCAAGTGCCACGTGAACCTGGCCGTGCTGGACAGCGACTGGGAGGCCGAATTCTGCCGCGTGGTGGAGTCCCATCCGGCGGTGCTGGCCTACGTCAAGAACCATAACCTGGGCCTGGAAGTGCCGTACCGGTACGGCTCGATCCCGCGCACCTACATCCCCGACTTCATCCTGCGGGTGGACGACGGCCACGACGATCCCCTGAACTTCATCGTGGAGATCAAGGGCTACCGCGGCGAGGACGCCGTGGAGAAGAAGAACACCATGGAAGCCTACTGGCTGCCCGGGGTGAACGCAGCCGGCGAGTTCGGCCGCTGGGCCTTCGCCGAATTCACCGACGTGTACGATATAGAGAGCAACTTGCGGCAGGTTGTTGAAGCCCAGCGCGTCAGAGTTTAGAGTTCCTCCACGGAACCACGACCCTCCACGGAACCACAACAGGGACGGTGAGCATCATGTCCACAGCCGGAGAATTTCCCGCTGACCAGGCCGGCAAAATTTCGGAAAGCCGGCACAACTACGGCCTGTATCAGGATCCGGTAGATTATGCCTACCTGGAAGAGCATCTCGATGAGTTGGACCTCAGCCCAACTTACTATGAAACCATGGAGGAGAAGCACCTGCGCCAGGGGGCCGAGTTCTTCAGGTTCCAGGAATTCAGCCGCAATCTGGATGAGCAATTGCAAGGGTTGAGTGATCGAGAGCGCCTGATGCTATTCCTGAAAGAAGAAGGCAAGCACGACAAAGAACAACGCCGGATGTATCTGGTGCTCCTGAGCTACGAGCGTCAGCGTAAGGAAGACCGGGGAAACGTGAAGCATGACGCTGCTCGTTGATACCGGCCCTTTGGTGGCCAACATTAACCCAGCAGACCAGTATCATGCGGAATGTGCGGCAACCCTCCGGTCTTTACAGGGGGAGCCGATGATTACCACCTGGCAGTGTTTCACCGAGGCGATGCACTTTCTCGCCCGCGACGCCGGGTACCACTTGCAGGACGTACTGTGGGATATGCGCCGTACCGGACTGCTGCGTATTCACGCAACTACAGATTCGGAAGCCGACCGCATGGACCTCCTGATGCGTCAGTACCGAAACATCAGGATGGACCTGGCCGATGCGTCGCTGATTGCAGCGGCGGAATCCCTTGCTCTGCGCCGCCTTTTCACGATTGATCGCGAGTTCTACTCATACATCCTTGCCGACGGCTCGGTAATGGAAGTAGTTCGCTGACCCCCACGGCTGCATCACCCAGGAGGAACATTCATGCCCCGCTCCCGCCGACGCGAGCGAACCGTAGAAGCCCTGCGCCACGAGGACGACACCCGCACCAACATCCCCACGGCCGAGTACCAGACCCTGGTGCGCGAGGAGCAGCAATCGCCGCTGCGCAAGGCGTATGAGCGGCGCAACCCCGACCTTGATCCCCAGTTGGTGTGGCGGGGCAAGGACGAGCAGGACCTGTCCGACCTGGTGGTCAACGTGCCGCCCCTGTACATCCAGGAGAAGGTGCATCCGCAGGTTCTCATCAAAGACTTGATGAGAACCAGTGGTCAGGGGGCAGTGGCTAGTGGTCAGCAAGGGAACGGGCCACCGGCCACTGACCACTGGCAACCGGAACTGTTCGCCGACTTCAACGGCCTGCCCGAGGGAGTGGACCGCACCGACTTCTACCAGCACGACGGCTACTGGTCCAACCGCATGATCCTGGGCGACAGCCTGCAGGTGATGGCGTCGCTGGCCGAACGGGAGGGCCTGCAGGGCAAGGTGCAGTGCATCTACATCGACCCGCCCTACGGCATCCGGTTCAACTCCAACTTCCAGTGGAGCACCACCAGCCGCGACGTGCGCGACGGCAACGCGGCCCACATCACCCGCGAGCCGGAGCAGGTCAAAGCCTTCCGCGACACCTGGCGCGACGGCATCCACTCCTACCTGACCTACCTGCGCGACCGCCTCACCGTGGCCCGCGACCTGCTGGCCGACTCCGGTTCCATCTTCGTGCAGATCGGCGACGAGAATGTCCATCGGGTACGGTCGTTGATGGATGAGGTTTTCGGTGATGGCAACTTTGTCTCTTTGATCGATTACACCAAAACTACCGGATTTTCCGGGCGCTTCCTGTCGTCGGTCTCAGACTACATTCTTTGGTACGGCAAGAATGTGCAATATCTAAAATATCGGCATCTTTATGACGACAAACACGGTGGCAGCGAGGGGGCCACCAAGTACCGGCCTATGGATACTATACGCGCAGCAGTTGGTCTTCCGTTTTCAACGGACCGACTTGCTACGTCGGATCAGCTAACGTCACAAGGTGCGTCACCGAATTCAGATCAACGCTTCCTATTCCAAAATCGCAGTTGGTCCCCGGCAGCGGGGTTGCACTGGAAAACAACTGTGCAAGGATTGGAGAGGCTCGACAAAGCTTCGAGGGTCATCCAAGAAGGTAGATCTGTTCGATACTTGCGATTTTTGGACGACTTTGCCGTGGTGCCCAGAACCAACGTGTGGTTGGATATAGGCGGTGTCCAAAGTCGCTCTGACCCAAAGGTGTTCGTAGTTCAGACTGCGACGGAGGCGATCAAGCGCTGCATCCTGATGACCACCGACCCGGGCGACTTGGTGCTGGACCCCACCTGCGGATCCGGCACCACCGCCTACGTGGCCGAGCAGTGGGGGCGGCGGTGGATCACCATCGACACCTCCCGCGTCGCCCTGGCCCTGGCCCGCGCGCGCATCATGGGCGCCCGCTACCCCTACTACACTCTGGCCGACAGCAGGGAGGGGCAGGTCAAAGAGGCCCAGCTGTCCCGCCGCGACCCGTCGCAGATGCCCACCTACGGCAACGTGCGCCAGGGCTTCGTGTACGAGCGCGTGCCCCACATCACCCTGCGCGACATCGCCAACAACGCCGAGATCGACGTCATCTGGGAGGAATATGAGAAACGGCTGGCGCCCCTCCGCGGTCAGTTGTCCGCGGCCGGTGGTCAGGAGAGAACCCTGGAGGAATGGGAGATACCGAGGGAGCGCCCCGACCACTGGCCACCGGACACTGACCACTATCTCACCGACTACTGGACGCTGCGCATCGCCCGCCAGAAGGAGATCGATGCCTCCATCGCCGCCCATGCCGAGTACGAGTACCTGTACGACAAGCCCCACGAGGACCGCAGCAAGGTGCGGGTCGCCGGCCCCTTCACCGTGGAAAGCATCTCGCCCCACCGGGTGCTGGGCGTGGACGAGAACGGCGACGTGCTCGACGGCATCGCCGAACCGCGCAACGGCTACGGGACGGGCTACGACTTCGGGGCCATCATCCTGGACAACCTGCGGCGCTCGGGCGTCCAGCAGGCGCACAAGGAGGACCGTATCAACTTCACCTCGCTGATGCCCTGGCCGGGTCGGCTGGTCTGCGCCAGTGGACAGTATTCAGTGGTCAGTGGCCAATCTTCAGAGGATTTCGAGGAGGAACCGGACACCGGCGGCCGGCCGCCGGCTACTGCCGGCATCTTCATCGGCCCGGAGTTCGGCACCGTGTCCCGTCCCGACCTGGTGGAGGCGGCGCGGGAGGCCGCCGAGTGCGGGTTTGACGTGCTCATTGCCTGCGCCTTCAACTACGACGCCCACACCACCGAGTTCGAGAGCCTGGGACGGGTGCCGGTGCTCAAGGCCCGCATGAACGCCGACCTGCACATGGCCGGCGAGCTGAAGAACACCGGCAACGGCAACCTGTTCGTCATCTTCGGCGAGCCCGACATTTCGGTGGCCAGTGGTCGGTGGTTGGTGACCAAAAGCGGAAGGATGATAGCGAACTATGACATCACTAAAGAGTTATCAGGACTTGGAAGTCTGGAAGAAATCAATGGATCTGGCCGCGATGGTCTATATTCTCTCTGCGAAGTTTCCTCCGGAGGAGCGGTTCGGGATCACGAGCCAAGTTCGGCGATCAGTGGTCTCGATAGCAGCGAACATAGCCGAGGGGGCGGAGCGTCACGGGACGCGGGAATACCTGAATTTTCTGGGGATCGCCAGCGGGTCTCTGGCGGAAACCGAAACCTTTCTGATGCTGGCCCAGCGTCTGAAAATGGCGAGGGAAGAAGAGGTCAAGCCTCTGTTGGCGTTGGCTTCGGAAGTGGGACGGATGCTCAACGGACTCAAACGCTCGCTGCGGTCCAGAGCCTGAAAGCCGGTGACTTCCCGCTCACGCTGACCACCGACCACTGGACCCAGGTCACCGTCAACGGCGTGGACGTGTTCCATCCCAACACCGGCGAGGTACGCAGCGACGGGCCGGAGGGCATCGCCTGCTGGTTCATCGACACCGACTACAACCAGGAGAGCTTCTTCGTCCGCCACGCCTACTTCCTGGGCGCCAGCGACCCCTACCGCTCCCTCAAAACCACCCTGAAAGCTGAGATCGACGCCGATGCCTGGGCAACTCTGCACAGCGACACCTCGCGCCCGTTCCCCAAGCCCGAAACCGGCCGCATCGCCGTCAAGGTAATCAACCACCTGGGCGACGAGGTGATGAAGGTGTTTCGGGTGGGATGAATGCCCACTTGATACGGACCTGGATGCGGCTAGGACGCGACCGATAAGGACAAAGTTGGAATGATGTATATATCGAGAGTACAAATCAGCAACTACGGTCCCATCGACCATGTCGATATCACTTTTCAGTTCGATGGCGATGTTCCGAAACCGGTCGTATTGGTGGGTGCCAACGGCTCTGGGAAGACCATCTTGCTTTCGCATATTGTGAACGGCTTGGCATCTGCCAAAGATCACGCATTTCCTGGCAACCCAGAAGTGGAACAGGGTAAGGTGTTCAAGGTACGGCACAATGCCTACATAAAAACCGGCCGCGAAGCCTATTTTGCTAAAGTGGAGTTCGGTGACGGCTGGTTCATGGGCGAGTTGCGGTCAAGCCTCCTCAAGCGAGAATACTCAAACGTCCCGGACGACGTCCCAGCCGGAGACGCGAAATCAGAATGGAATCAGATGCCTGAGGATGCACACGACCACTTTTTTTCAAATATTTTCAACACCGCGCCAAATCACATGCGCGAGGCCTTTGCAAATGGCTGCGTACTGTACTTTCCATCCAACCGGTTTGAGGAGCCTGCTTGGCTAAATCAAGAAAGCTTGAGCGCTCCTGCAGAGTACATGAACCTAATGCGTCTGGAGGGATATACCGACCGGAAGCTACTGAATTACCTGTCATTGCGGGTCAATCAGAATTGGTTGTTCGACCTCGCATACGATCGAGCTGTGTTCGAGACTCAAGTCATCAACGTGCCGTTCCGGGTAGAAAATCAAGGTCAATCGGTTCCTCTGCCGGTACAGCTCGCGCCCCAAGGCCAAGCCACCGACCTGTTTGAAGTTGCGTTGCAAGTAGTGCGTCTTGTAATGAAAGCAGGAGCACAGGTCAGGTTCGGTATAGGTTCACGCCAAAATCGCATTGTATCGCTAGAAGGGCCCGGCGGGAACTTGGTTCCCAATGTCTTTCAATTGTCCAGCGGAGAGACATCGGTATTGAACCTCTTTTTGTCCATCCTACGGGATTACGACCTTAGCGGCGGCCTGCCGTCGTCCGCCGCGGCGATCACGGGCACTGTGTTGGTTGATGAAATTGACCTGCATCTCCATGCCGTCCACCAATTCGAAGTCCTTCCAAGCCTGATCCGGCTGTTTCCCAAAGTACAGTTCATCGTCACGACCCACTCTCCATTGTTCGTGCTCGGCATGCATGAGGCTCTTGGCGAGAATGGCTTCGAACTGTACCGGATGCCGGATGGTCAACCAATCAGTCGAGAGGAATTTTCTGAGTTCGGTGATGCCTACCGTGCATTCGCCACCACAAGCAAATTCGCAGGTGATGTGCAGATCGCCATAGCGGAGTCACAATCTCCTATTCTGTACTTGGAAGGCAAAACCGATATCGCGTACTTGCAGAGAGCAGCCCAATTGCTGGGCAAACAGGACATCCTAGACGGAGTAAAGCTAGAGGACGGAAATGGCTCAGGCAGCATGACCAATATTTGGAAGGGATTAATGAGTATTTCCGACAGCGTGGTTGCCAGAAAGTTGGTTATCCTTTTCGACTGTGATTATCAAGGTCAGGCCGACACCAAGGGCAACAGGTTCAAACGCAAAAATCCGTTTATGAGCGACCACCCTATAACCAAAGGCATCGAAAACCTGTTCAGCCGAGCCACCCTGGACAAAGCCATCGCTTACAACAAAGCATTCATCAACATTGAGCCAGGAGGGACGGCGATCTACGATGGACAGGAGCGAGCCATCGCCAACAAATGGACTGTCAACCAGAGCCAGAAAACAAACCTGTGCGATTGGCTATGTGAGAACGGCACCGTTGACGATTTTCAGCACTTCAGCGTGATCTTCGATCTTCTCGGTGAAGCATTCGGCGATCCCGCTGATCGAATATGCAATTCCGCATAGCCGACACGTTCACCGCCAGCCTGGGACGGCTGCCCAATGAGCAGAAGCGAGCCGCCAAGACCACTTGCCAGGTTTGCCGTGGATGCGCTGGTGGGAGACGACGTACCGCTGCGTTCCCTATACCGATCATTCCGCAGAGCAAGCGCAGCATCTTCGACGATATTGACGCGAATTGAAACCGCGTTAGTCGAGGATTCGTGCCGGGATGCGCACCATTGTGATCGTCGCCGCGTTTCATGAAATCCCCACCACCTCCGGCTCAACTGTTCCCCGCTGCGCCGCCGCGTCGATGAACCAATCCACGATCTGCGGGTGGCAGGTGAAGACCAGCACCTGGTTGGTCTCGGAGAGTTCGATAAATGAGCCGGCGGCTTTGGTCCCGCGGGTCGGGTCGAAGTTGACCAGCGCCTCGTCCACGATGACCGGCAGGCGTTCCGAGTGTTGGCCCATTTCCAGGATCAGGCCGAAGCGCAGGGCCAGGAACAGTTGCTCGCGGGTGCCGCGGCTGAGTTGCTGGGGTGTCCTCACGTTGCCGGCGGCGTCCATCACGTTGATCTCCGAACTGCCCAGCGGGGAGAATACGGTCTGGTACGCGCCGTCGGTGACGTCGTGGAAGAAGCGTTCGGCGTGGCGGATCACGTCCGGCTGCCGCTCCTGCTCGAACTTGCTCTGCGCCTGCCGAATAAGGCTCTCGGCAATCGCGCGCACCGCCCAGTCCCGCGCGTGCCCCTGCAACTCTTCGGAGAGGCGATGACGCTCCAACCTCAGCCGCGATGAGTCCTCCTCGTTGGCGAGCCCCTCAAGCGTCGTCCGAATGGAGCCGCGTTCGGTGTCCAGTTCAGACCGGAGCTCGTCGAATTCTTCCAGGTCCGACTCGCACTGCCGTATGCCGTCGCGAATGGACTGGGCGTCGGTTTTGGCCAGCGTGTCCCGCAGTGTGTCCAGCGCGTCGCCCGGCCCGCTGATGCGCCGCATCTGTTCCACGGCGCCGGAGATGGTCGCGGTCAGGCCGGCCCGTTCCTGGAAAATGCGGTCTCGCCTGCGGAAGTCGCCCGCATCCTCGGTCTCGCCGGACTTCAGCAGAGCCTCGATCAGATTGGTCACATCCTGCTGCCCCTTCTGCCGCGCCTCCAGTTCCTGATGGGCTTCCTCCAACTCCTGCTCGGCATCGGCGCGGGCTCGGGCTGCCTCGGTTACGTCGCGATGCAGGTCGATGATGTCGTCGGCCACGCCGGCGACCCTGGGGTAGTCGCTCCACTCCGCCGCAAATCCGTGGCCTTCGGCCAGCGTACGGGCCATGGCGATGAATTCATCGATATCCGTCTGGATGGCGGCGATGCGATTTTCCATCTCCACCACCTCCCGGTGATGGGTTCGTGCCAGGTCCACCAGGGTGCGCAGCTCCTGGATGCTGTCGGGTAGGAATGTGCTCAGCAACCCGCGCTGCTGTAGCCAGGATTGCCACGCCTGTTGCTCCGCCTCTAGCGCCGCCTCAGCATCCTGGACGGCCTGCTGCGCTTCATCCCGCCGCTGCGTTTGGCGTTCGACGCGTTCGGTCGCCTGGGCCAGCGTGGTTTCCAGCTGCCGCCACTCCCTGAGCCTCGCGTTGGCCGTGTCCAGACCCTCCTCGGCTTGCAGCAACGCGTTCCCATCGATGGCTTCCAGATCCAATGCGTCGGCGTCCGCCTGGAGACGCGACCGTATCTCCGCCAACTGCTCATCCGCCTCCCTGATTTGTCCGCGCACCCGCGACGCCGCCGGTGAAGCCGTGGGCTGTCCGTTTGTGCGGCCCCTCATGAACCAAAAAACCGCCACCGTGGCCAGCGCCGCGCCGATTGCAGCCAGGATCGCGCCGGCTCCGAAGGTGGTGGCCGCTGCCAACCAGAGGCCAGCCACCAGCAGAACGACGCCCAACACTCCCAGCGCGCCCGCCAGCAGTCGGGAGCGGCCACCCGTTGACCCTGCCGCGCCGGGTTCCGACCCATCGCCGATCTGTGCTCGCAGGTCCCGGCTCCGGTCTTCGGCACGGCCCAATTCATCCAGGGTGGTTCTGGACTGTCGGATTCGCCGGCGGCGTTCGCGGATGTCGTTTTCGTCCAGTTCGGGAGGTGCGGTTGCATCGTGTTCCGACTGTGCCCGCTGCGTTGCTTCCACGGCGTCCGCCAGCGTCGCCTCGTCTTGCGCCAGCGCGGTCAGCGACCTATCGACGGCGGCCCGGGCGTTCTGGAGTCGTTCGCCGTGGTTGGCAACCTCCTCGCGGACGACCAGGGACAGGTCGAACCGGTCGAGGCGTTCGATGTCCCAGTCGGGACCGAGGTTCGCCAGCGAGGTTTTCAACTCGGAACGCTTGCTGGCGAGTTCGGCGCGTCGCTCGGGCAGATCCTTGACCGACTGGTCGAACGCGCTGCGAGCACGCTCCAGCGCGCGCACCTCGCTGGAGCGCTCCAGGATGGTCAGATGCTCAATTTCCTCGTCAACGCTGTTCTTGATGCGCTTGACCCGTTCGTCCGCGGCGGACAGTTCCTCGGCGGCGGCGGCGGCCTGTGCCTCCAGCGTTTCCAGGCGGATGGCGCCATTCTCCGGGAACGTTTCAACCGACGGCAATTCTGCTAGCCGTTGTTCCGCGCTGATCAACTCGTTCCAGTGGTCCCACGCGCGCTCAAGGTTCTCCAGCCGGTCCCGTTCCGACGCGATCTGCAGGCGTCGGGAACCCACATCGCCCAGTTGCCGGTTGATCTCGGCCAACCGATCCGACTGGCGGCGGTACTCTGTGGCATAGCCAGCAATCTCTCTCAGCTTCGTATCCGTGCTTTCGATGCCCTGGGCAACACTCGGGATGAGTTGGTTTCTCCCCTGGGGTCGAAAGATGTCGTTCTTCTGGCGATCCAATGCCGCCAACGCATCAGGCAGTTTCATTGCCCCGATGCCGGCGCTGTAAATTTGCAGGTTGACGCTGTCATCGCTGAGCCGGTCCTGATCGTTCAGCTCGTCCAGCGTGAACGCGAAGATGCCTTCGAACACGCTCCGCGAGTGGTTTCCTAGCAGCCCTTGCAGTTCGACCGCTGGAAGCGTCTCGCCGGCGACGGTGGTGATGGATACGGGCCCGTCGCCCCGTCCCGGAGTTCGGTCGATGGTGATGGCCTCACCGGCATCCGTGGTGATCATCACCCTCCCACCGTGTCGCCCGCCTGCCAACGGCGGATACTCGTTGCCTCGGCTGCGCCCGCTGGGAAACCCGAACAGGATCCGGCGGATGAACTCCAGCAGCGTGCTCTTGCCCGCTTCGTTGGGGCCGTAGAACACAGTTACCGGACGTTCCAACGGGCCGAAGCCGCGGTCGGCAAACCTCCCGAAACCGTCGATATGCAGGCCGGTTATTCTCATCAGCGGTCGTCCTCGGCAAGCAGGTTCACGGCCAGCGCCTCCGCCTCATCGAGCAGCGCCGCGATCTCCTCCTCAGTCAGAGCGGCGAGATGCTGCCTGAATCTCCGGTGCTGGTAGAGATCCGCGAGCCTATCGTTGAGCGTGGCGGGATCCTCCCTGACCTGATCGGCGGTGCGCAGCACCTCGGCCAGGAAGTCTTCGCCGGACCGCAGGGCGTTGCGGTCGATGGCCGCGGCCGTTTCGTCCTGGATGCGTTCACACCAAACAAAGGGCAGCCGCTCAGACCATTGGTCGTTGACGCCGGCCAGGAGATCATCCACCGTACCGGGTTGCCGAAGGAACCGGTTCAAATCGCCCCGGCCGGTAAGCGTGACACGGACCACCACCGACCGGCCATCAGCATCGTCCAGCAGGCTCTGCATCGCATCGTCGATTCCGTCGATGAGATCCTGTTCGGTTTCCAGTGCGCTGATGTCGATGCTCGCCTGTTCCCAGCGCACGGTGTCCGTGGCGCGAAAATCCAGGCTGATGCCGCCGGTGTCATCGACTTCCACCAAGTAGACGCCCCGAGCTCCCGGCTCGTTGGGGTGCCGGCCCTGGGGGTTGCCGGGATACACCACCGTCGGAGCGCGTTCACGCATGACCTGGCGAGTGTGGACGTGGCCCAGTGCCCAGTAGTCGATCCCTGACTGCGCAAGGTCGTCCAGCGAGCAGGGAGCGTACAGGTCGTGGTCCGGATTGCCGCCCACGTTGGCGTGCAGCAACCCGATGGTAAATGCGCTCTCGTCCACCTGCCCAAGCAGGGCAACAAGGTTTTCGTACACATCTCGAGTCGGATAGCTGATGCCGTAAACCAACCCTCGCTCCGGTGCATCAGGGAAGACCGGGACCGCCTCGAA
This sequence comes from Dehalococcoidia bacterium, assembly GCA_965203985.1. Classification (GTDB taxonomy): domain Bacteria; phylum Chloroflexota; class Dehalococcoidia; order Lucifugimonadales; family UBA3495; genus Bin87. Next base: position 569,927 of record CBDBDS010000002.1, on the reverse strand, counting down.
GTGGGGGCCGAACCGGTGGCAACCGCCAGGATACGACAACCGCGCTTCCCAGCCGTCCAGCGGGTCGTGGTTCCCGTGGCACACGAACGACCGGATCCCTGCGGCGTCCAGGCTGCGCAGGCCGTCGATGAAGGCCTGTTGCGCCCTCAGGCTACGGTCGGCTCCGTCGTAGATGTCGCCGGCGACCAGCAGGGCATCTACGCTTTCGGATGTGCAGAGATCGATGATGTTCCTGTAGGAATCGAAAGTGGCCGAGTAGAGAGCCCGGGCGACGTCCTCGGGCGCTGCTGCCCTGATACCCCTGAACGGACTGTCCAAGTGGAGATCAGCGGCGTGAATGAAACGGAGGGTCATATTGGAACGGACATCCCATCTTCATCGGGTTTTCCCCAGCGCTCGCCAGGGCCGACACAATGTACGTGCGTCGCTCTGCAAGGTCAACCACCGAATGACGCTACGCGCCTCGCAACGTCATTGATTCACCTTCACCATGCCTGTTGCCTCACCAGAGAATGTTACCGAAAACTCAGCACTTTGGATCGCCTGATGACAGCGCCATTTCCAGCAGTCCGGCTAAACCGAAGCCAAGGTGAGATCTACATTGGTGAGGTCGTAAGGATCGGCTTGAACGAGGTGAGTAAGTTCTGCGGCACGAGCCTGAAGGATGGTGCGACATGGCCGCTTGACTTCTTGCCGGCGATGGTCCAGATGGGTGAAAAAGTCGTCGACCCGTTCCCGCACCGCGGCACGGGCTCCCAGGCACACATTAGCGGTTGCCTCCTGGCGCACCCAGCCCCAGGTGGCTTCGTTGGCATTGAAATCTGGACTGTAACTGGGCAAGTTCATCAAGCGCAGGTTCAAGCCGGGCGTGGTCAGATAAGTGCGTAGCGCATCGCCCCGATGGGCCGGGCAGTTGTCCCAGATCACGGCCAACGGTTCGGGGTGGCGCGCCTGTAGTTGCTGCAGGAAGGCTGCCCAAGTCTCAGAGTTGCTGTTGCCTTCCAGTTCCATCACCTCAACTTCCCCAGTCTCCAGGCACACCGCCAAGCAGTAGCTGACCTTCTCCCACGGCGCGGGCTGGTGGAGCCCACCAGGGCCGGTTCGCCCTTCAGCACCCATTTGCCCCACAGATAGCGTCCGCCTGAAAGTGCGCCTCGTCAGCGAAGAATATCTTGGCCCACGTCCGTGCTGCCGCCACCGTCAGCGCCGCCTACTCTCCCACGAAAAGTTCCCGCCGCGCTGGGTCCGCCTTGAGCAACCGCTTCTTGGGTCGCTTCAGCACAAACCCCAACCGGTGCGGGTAGTTCAGGTCCGCCACAGGCGGACTACGGCTCAGCGCCAAGCCAAAAGGGTCCTCTACAAACCGGCGCACCGCCTTCCAGTTCCAGTTGGATAGTTCGATGCCCATTCGGGATGGCAATGCCGCCACCGCCCCTTTCAATTCAGCCCGTTGCTCCATGTCCAACGCGGGGGCAACCACTAGTCTGTTCAAAAACCAGCGTCTTGGGACCACCTTCCGCCAATGCCCTGGACCATTGGCCAGTAGTGTGGGCATCCCGTTCCAAGGCTCGGCCTACCGCCGCTGCCCATCCCCCGTGTCAAGCACGGGGCAAGCTCTGGGTCAGCAGGCACATCGCGTGCCACCTCTCTCTTTCCCGAGACATCGGCGCCCGCCACATCCGCCGCCTGATTCCCACCGAACTGACACTGTGACGCGGGGAGAAAGTCAGGGCAACCCTACGGGGATATGGCTACTGTCCGACTCTCCTGAACTTGGGCAGAGTTATCTCGTCGTTGACCGCCTCAAAGACTACCTCCACTTCCATGCCGATCTCGATGTCGTCCGCGCCACAGTCCACCAGATTGCTGATGAGGTGGACCCCCTCCTCCAGCTCAACTTCCACCACGCCCCAGGGGAGACGCTCCCGGAAGGCCGGGTTCACCGGCTGGCGGGTTATGACGTAGGTGTAGACTTTGCCCTTCCCGGGCGACTCCACCCACTCCAGGTTGGGCGAAGCGCACTCCGGGCAGTTGGGTCTTGGCGGATGGTGGAAGGAACGGCAGTCCAGGCAACGCCGCAGCACCAGTCGGTGCTGCCGGCACTGGTCCCAGAATTCCTGGTTGTCCAGGTTGGGCACCGGCAGGGGAAAATTAGCAGTAGTCACAGCTGACTCACCTCCTCAGTATCAGGGCGCCCGATCCGTCGCCACTGTCAACCAGACCCAACTCCGCGCCCTCCACCTGGGCCGGCGACTGTCCCCGCAACTGACGCACCACTTCGATGATCTGGTTCATGCCCTGAAGGTAGGCCTCGGATAGATGCCCGCCGGAAGTGTTGACCGGCAGTTCTCCGCCCACTCCAATCCGGCCCCCTTCGACGAAGGGCCCGCCCTCGCCGCGCTGGCAGAAACCGTAGTCCTCCAGCTTGGTGATAATCACCGGGCTGAAGTGGTCGTAGAAGCCGACCACGTCAATGTCCTGCGGGGTGACCCCGGCCTCACCGAACAACTCGGGAGCCAGCAGGGCTCCGCCGCTTTCGTCCCAGGAACGCCCGTGCCCGTCCATACCGGCCAGCAGCGTTTGGGCAGCGCTGGTTATGTACACCGGCGGCTGTTTCAGGTTGGCCGCCCTTTCCGCCGAGGTGATGACGAAAGCGTTGGCCCCGTCAGCCTCCAGCGCGCAGTCCAGTATGTGCAGGGGGTCGAAGAACATTCTGGAGGTCAGATAGTCCTCCATGGTGATGGGCCGCCCGTGCATAATGGCCTTGGGATTGAGACAGGCGTGATTTCGGAAGGCCACCGCCACCGCGCCAAAATGCTCCATCTTGGTGCCGAACTCGTGCATGTGACGACGCGCCCGCAGTGCGCTGGATTGCCCCGGCACCAACAGGCCGTAAGGCTCGGTGAATGCGGAGCTGCCCAGGCCCCGGCGGGTGGTGACGGTGCCGGACCCGTAGCGTTGCCCGGAGCGGCCGTTGACTGAACGATACACCAGCACGTTGTTGACCACGCCCTGGGCAACGGCCATCGCCGACTGTATGACCAGGCCGCACGCCGCCCCGCCCAGCGGCCCCAATTCGCCGTAGTACCGCAGGTAGGGAATACCCAGGCAGGCGGCCAATTCCCCCTGGGGTGTGGAGTCGGCGGTAAACTTCACGATGCCGTCAATATCCTGGGGAACAAGACCCGCGTCGGCGATGGCGCGGTTGGCCGCCTCCACTGCCATGTTCAACTCGGTCCTGCCGGAGTCCCGGTTGTAGACCGTCTCTCCCACGCCAACGATGGCGCATTTGTCCTTCAAGGTGCTCATGTACAGTGCTCCTGTCCTGGCCAAACACCCGCCGCCGCAAGGAATGGTGGTGGTTATCGGCGGTGGGCGGGGCACGAATTGGGCTGTGGCCTCTCCCTGGTCGTCCCGGGCTAGTAAACCAACAGCCTTGAATTGATGGTTGAGCAATTGGCAGGCTGACGGGAGAGCAACGATGCCCGAATATTCCTGTGCAATCAGGCTAACCTCGACCAACCGTCATTTCAAAGATGTTCGACTACTAAACTAAAGCCAGGGTGAAATGCGCAGATGATGGAGGTCAAACGACGGAGCCGGGTCGTTCCCCAAGTACGGAAAAGCAGGATTCACGGGCTTGTCCCAGCTGATCATCATCGCCACTTAAACCCGAATCCACCGAAGGGATACTGCAGCAGTGGTCAGACGAGGGATTAGGGGTCAGGGAACGGGCCGGCGGTAGCCTGATGTCGGAGAGATGGACGATGTGGAGTGTAGCAGCCACGCCGGAGGGATTTTGACGGCCTGTGGTAGAAGTCTGGGCGCGATTTTCGACACCAGATCACAGGCGGAGACCGCCAGGGGCCCAGCCTGAGCGCTGATGGGCCAGGCAGTTGGGTAATCTGTTGGACAGGTCAAACGCCGAGGGCGTGATCAAGAAGGGAGCGGCAGGGCGCGCAATCGGGCCAGGGCAGAGCTGAACTGGTTTTGCCAGGGCCAGCCCTGGGGCAGATGCAAGGTGAGGCGACGTGCCTTGCGGGTGATGCGTCCGGCCAGGGAGAAGAAGCGTCGCCGGAGGGTCTTGGTGGTGGCCACCGGCTCGCACAACCCGAGACGTGTCGTCCAGCGGGCGAGGTTATGGGCGATGACTTGCACCGCCAGCCAGGCGGCGTTGGCGGGAAAGCGACCCGATGGCAGATGGTTGAGGCCCACGCCGTACTTGAGGTCGCGGATGGCGTTTTCGATCTCGGCGTGGCGGCGATGGTCGGCTTCGAGATCCAGGGTGTCGCCCTCACGGTCGGTGATGAAGGCGTGATAGCTGTATTCGGTAAGCAGGGCCAACTGGGAGCCGGGGGTGGGCGTCACCCGGCGGACGATGAGCCGCACCGGCACGGCATAGGGCTCATGCTGGAAGGGAGTATATTCAGTTTCGGCCACGTCGGCGCCGCCCTCCATCCAATAGGGTATGGGCGTCCAATCCTCTTCGGGTATGGCCTCGATGAGATTGCGCACGATTGGTTGCTGGCGGACGGTGATGGAGTAGCGGACCTTCATCTTGCGACAGGCGGCGACGATGTCGCGGTTATAGAAGCCGCTGTCGGCACGCATGGTCAATGGTCCGGTGGCCCCGGCGTAGCGCACTCGGCTGATGGTCTCACGCAGGAAGTGGGCGGCGCCCCGAGCGGTGTTGGCTCGGCCCTTGCGCAGGCGGGCCATCAGCACGTCGCCCGTCCCAGCAGCGACGGCGAAGAGCGGGTGATAGCCACGCTGACCGGCGTAGTTGTGGCGCTGCGCGCCCTCCTTGCACAGGCCGTAGGTCTCGCAGACGGTGGAGTCCAGGTCGATGGTCAACGGCTCGTCGCCCGGACCGGCGCCGGCGACCCAGGCTCGGGCCAGCGCCTCACGGCTCACTCGATCCAACTGGCGCGCATGGCCCCACTGGAAACTCCGCAGAAAGGTGCCCAGCGTGGACGGCGCCTTCACCGCGCAGCCCAGCACCTGTGCGGTCCCGCCAGCGCGCAGCGCGTCGGCGTCGTCAATGCAGTCCCCACCGGCCAGCGCCGACGCCACCAGCGTCAGCAGTTTGTCTCCCGCGTTGGCTCGACCCGGCGCATCCCCCAGATCAACATGGCGGTCCACCAGCTCTCCCAGTCCCAGATGATGGGCCAGGGTGACGGGCAGAATCAGCCCAGCATTGGCCACCAGGCGGGCATCATCAAACGCGATTTGGATGCGGTCGGGGCGCTCAGGTGGTAGCATCCGATGGGTGCTCCTTGTGAGGGGTTGGTTTTCTGTGACAAAAACCATTATCCCCGAAGCCGGGAGCACTTTCTCATCCCATCAGCACGCCGCCAAACTCATCATTTCGGTGGATTGGGGTTAAATGTGCATACCACCTTGGCTTTAGTTTAGCATTGTCTCAGATCGAACCGCCGGTGTTCGTATAATCCTGTTCCGTAAGCCATCATGGTTGCAACAGCTGCGAGATACTGCCCGCAACAAAATCTCCCGAAATGTCGCACCGCTCACCGGCGTCGCCGGCAAGACCCACGGCAACGCATCGGCGAACCTGTTCTGGGCGTTCGTCATACTGATACCCAGCCCTGGTTCGCGCAAGGATGTTACGTGAACCTCGGCGTGCCCGCAATAAAACGCGACAGCATGGTGCAGCATGTTGGTACAGGCTGGGCGGCAACGGGCTACCCTCAGTGGACGGCTCGTGCTGGAGAATCCGGATCCTCCAAGACTGTGACGGGGTTCATCCTGCTTCGGGCGCCGCAGAGTGACGCTCGCGACGATTGGCCAGGGCGGCCAGCGCACCGCGGATCGCTTCGCGAACCTCTTCAACTTCCTCTTCGCCCTGGAGGGCGTCGGTGAGGACGGGGATGGCGCTCCCGTCGTCCAAGCGTCCCATCTGCCGAGCGGCCGCGGCTCGCACCGCTGCGTCACTGTCGCCCAGAGCGCTCAGCAAATGCGGCAGCGCGTCCCGGTCAACCAGCGCCGGGAGCGTCAGCACCGCCCGCAGTCTCCGGTCGGAGTTGGTGCTGTTCAACCACGCCAGCATATCGCCACCGGTGATGGTATCTCCCAGTTGACGCAGGGCGCGGGCCGCAACCGGGGCCAATTCCGGTTGACCCTCCTCCATCGCCAGCCTGAGGGTGGGCATGGCGCGAATCACTCCCATGCGGCCCAGACTGCGGATGGCTACCCGGGCGGAGATATCGGGGCGGGCGTGAAATATGTTCCTGTCCACCAGGTCGATCAGGGCGTCCTCTGCCTGGGAACCGCCCAGTTCTGCCAAGGACGTCAGGGCTGCGCTGCGCACGTGCTTGTCGTAGTCCTTCAGCGCGCGGATGAGGGCCGGAACGGCCCGACGGTCCCCCAGACGGCCCAGCGCGTTGACCAGGTTCTCCCGCAGTCCCCGGCGTTCCTCCGCCATGATGTTCGTTGCCCCCAGAGCGTCAATCAGGGCGGGGACGGCCCGAAGGTCGCCCAGGTGGCCGAGAGCAACGGCGGCTTCCCTCTGCACCGCTCTGCTGGGGTCGGTCAGAGCGTCCATGAGGGCGGGCACGGCCGCGGCGTCACCCAGCGCACGCAGGCTGGCAGCCGCCTGTGGTCGCCGGTGAGAGGGGCCATGACGTAGCGCTTCAAGCAGGATCGGCAGCGACTGCGGCGCGCCCAATTCACCCGCGGTCAGGGCGGCGGCGATCCGAACCTCCTCCTCAGGGTCCTGGAGCATGGGCAGCAGCGCCGGCAGCGCCGTTGGCGCTGAGAACTCCCGCAATGCGTCGGCGACCGCGACCTTCACCTCCGAGACCGGGTCCAGCAGGCCGTGGATCAGGGGTAGAATCACGGCGTCGGAGCGCAACAGGGTCAGTGTAGTCTCATCCGGTGGCTGCGCCGCCGCGTTGGCCGAGCTGCGCAGGTTGCCCAGGCTGCGGGCGGAGTTGGCTCGCACCCGGGCGTCCGGGTCCCGGAGCGCCTCCGTCAGACTTTCCACCGCCAGCCGGTCAACGGCGGCGGGACCTGACCGCGCGGGCCAAGCCGGGTCGGAAAACGGTCGGGCCGGTATCCCCAGGGCTCGGGCGGCGACCCGCCGTACCGGAGGCGACCCCGATTGCAGCAGATCCGTCAGAAAGGGGACCAGCCTTTCATCTCTGCCGATACCCAGCAGCATGGCGGCATAGCGTCGAACCTGGCCGTTGCGGTGGACCAGCGCCGGGGCAATCTCTTCCGGTGGGTATCGGCTCAGCATCAGGCATGCACTCCCGCCAACGTTGCCATGGCGTCGTCACGCCGGCGGCATCGGATCCGTGGCTTCCCGTTCCTGCCGGACCCGGAGCCACCGCTGAAATGCTCTCTTGACCTGCCAGTCGGGATCGTCGCTGCGGTCGCTCAGGTGCGGTTCCGCCCTGGGGTCGCCGGTTTCCGCCAAGGACAGGATCGCCGCTCGGCATACCTGGGGATCGGCGTCCTCCAGGGCTTGGATGAGCGGCTCCACCACCGCGTCGGGATTGGCAACCCGGCCCAGGGCTTGCGCCGCCGCCGCCCGAACCTTGCTATCCGGTTCGCGCAAGGCTGTGATGAGACGGGAGTGTGCGACCGCGGACCCCAGACGCGCCAACCCCAGGGCTGAGTTGCTGCGGTCCACCGGGGAACCGCCGTCGAACAACTCCAGCAGCACCGTCTCCATCAGGTCGCGGTCCTGGGCAATGAGCGCGTCCGTGGCCGCTTCCGCCACCTGGTCAGAAACATCGTGACGGGCGGCCAGGAGATGGGGCACCGAGCGCGGCGCTCCCAGGGGAGCCAACGCCCGTACCGCCGCCAGTCGCGCCCGTTCGGATGTATCGTGAACAACCTCAAGGAGCGGATCCACCGCCTCCGGGGAGCCCAGCGTGCCCAGGGCCTGGGCGGCGGCGCGGATCACGCCCTCGCGGCGGTGGTCATGGTAGTAATATTCACTGTTCTCGCCATCGGGCGGGCGCATGGCGGCAATGAGCGCCGGGACTGCGGCAGGATCTCCCAGCCGTTCCAGCGCTCCGGCCGCCGCAGCGCGCAGGTCGGGGTCCCGTTTCTCAGCCAGCGTCTGGCATAGGGCACCCACCGCGCTGCGGTCCCCGATCTCTCCCAGAGCCTGGGCCGCCGCCGACTGGGCTCTGGTTCGCCAGCCGTCCAGCAACTCGATCAACACCGGCGCTGCAGCGGCGTCCTGCAGCTGTCCCAGAGCCCGGCAGATCGCAACCTGCGTCGCCTCCGGGGCCCGGGGCAGCGCCTGGACCATGGCCTCCGCGCCTTCCCCAACTCCCCACCGGCCCAGGGCCTCCGCCGCGATGTCCTGAATGCCGCTGTCCGGGTCAGCCAGGGCCTGGACCATGGCAGAGGCCGATTCCTGAGCGTCCATGGCCAGCAGGGCGCTGGCAACTTTGCGGCGAGTGGCGACGTCGGAGGATTCCAGGGCTTGCGTCAAGTTCGGGACCGCTCGGGCATCTCCCAGGGTGGCCAACGCACCCAGCGCCTCTGCCCGAACCTCGGCGGCCGTATCGGACAGTACAGCGATCAACTCCGGCACGGCCGCCCCATTGCTCAACCGGCCCAGAGCCCGGGCGGCCTCGCCGCGCACCGCCGGATCGGCGTCGCCTAGAGCTGCGCTCAACGGTTCCAACGCCCAATCGGCGACCAACTCGCCCATGGCCTGCGCTGTCACCCGGCGCAGCGGAGCCGTCTCCTCCAACAGGACGCTTTTCAGGTACTGCTCCACCTCTCCCGCTTCAGCATCCAATCCCAGCAGACGGGCGGTGTAGCTCCGCACCAGCGGGTCCTCGTGGGCCAGGGAGGGAATCAGGTCTTGTGGAGCCCGATTGGTCATTTTGAGATCTTCCTTTCCTTCCGGCTTGAACCCGGGAACTGGCGCCGACCCTTCCGCATTCCGATGAGTCCACTGCGGACGGTCGGCCGTTCGTCAGCCGTCGCGCCCGCAGTGGTGGTTCCATTTTACCCACCCGCGTTGCTGCGCGTAAGAGCCTGCGTGTCATCAGTTTCAACTCGACCGGCTCCTGTGGCGGCAGAACGGCTCGCGTCACGGGGAAAATAGCGGCGGCATCCCCTGGCGATGCCGGCATCCGACCCAGATCTCCGGATACAGGGACTGGCCCCGGACTGCTTCCCTGCCGAATGTCCCGCTGGCTGAGAGCAGGAGGAGCGTCATCCGGTCAGGTCTCCAACCGGCGAACGGTCGCGATGGTTCGACTCAGAGCTGCGTCGATACATGATCCCATGCGGCCCGATCGGGCTCCTGGCGCATCTCCCGATTCAATCCTCCTTTCGTCATGGTGGCTGACACATTTCTGCGACATTCCGCTCCTACCCTGAACAGTAACCAATATGGCTCACCAAAGGAGTGGAATGATGATCAGCCTGAAGTTGAACAAGAAATCCCTCGTTATCGTGACCGTCGCGGCGGGCCTGCTGGGCGCCGGGATCCTCCTCGGCTACGCCAACTACCCTAGGATCGCCAACGGCTGGGACCCAGGCGGCGCGAAGACCGCCCAGGAGATCGCCCGGGGCGAAAGCCCCGGTGAACACGGGCCCGGCGGTGAACAGGGTGTCCGCGGCGAAAGCGGAGGCTCGGGCAGCGAGGAAGCCAGCGGTGCCATCCTGGCCCCCAATGACACCTTCGACGCGGTCCGCAGCGGCGCATGGCCCAACTGGGAAGGCCGCTGCCGGCGCTGTTCGTGTGCGACGACCCCTTCATCGAGGACTACTACCGGTCCGCCGGCGGCTTTCCCCTGCTGACCGTCACCACGGAGCGCGCGCTGGCCGGCCCCCTGACCGGCGCGGCGACGGTGTGGCACAGTCCTTCCGGCGAACCGGCGGCGCTGCACTGCCCGAGACGGGGCCGCTAGCTCCAATCAGTGGCGGCGCTCTATTCGGGTGGCTGGGCCCGGACGCGGCGCCACCGGAACGGCGCCTCGCCGTCTCCGTCCGGCAGGCTCGCCCCGCCCTCGTGGGGAACCGGTTCCAGACGCTCTCCCCGTGGACCGATGTGTCGCAGAACTCCCGACACCAAGTTGGCCGCAACCCGGGCAGCTTCATCCTCGACGTTCCTGCCGTCGGGGTCGCTGACGCGCCGGCCAACCGGATCGTAGTGGTTCATCCTGAGGTCAATGGTCTCCCCGACTGACGTGAAGATCAGGGTTGGCCGGGCGGGATGATCTCCCGTCTCGGTGATGATCAATCCCTCGAAGCAGACCGTCGTGTCCGGGTCGCCTTCCGGCCCCACGCACACCGGAGCGCTGAACTCGATGCACATCGGGGCCTCCGCCGGCCAGCCCATGCTCTCCGGCATTCCGGCCGCGTCAATGGCTGAAAACAGGATTTGTTCCGCCGCCTCACGCTCGACCCTGATGCGCATGGTCTCGTCGCTGACGGTCAACGCCGCCAGCGCTAACCAGGCGTCGCCGTTATCGTCGCGTTCCGCAAAGTGGTCTTCCTCCGCCGCGCGGCGCAGCAGCATGGCGGTGGCCCTGGGTTCGGTGGGGTGTCGGTTCTCCTGCGGCGCTTCCACCGGCACGGCGGGCTCGAAACCCAACAGCCCCTTGTCGCGGAGGGACTGCATCTGCCCCCGCGCCTCGTCGGGCTCGATCTCCATGACCGCCGCGATGTGCTCCGGGTCGGTGTACGCCGGCCCCGGCAGGTCCTGGGCCATGTAGCGGATGATCACCATCTCCCGGGCCGTGGGCCGGTTGGGGTCGGTCGGGCTGGGTCCGCTCCGGTTGACCAGGTCCCGGGTGTAGCCGGAGGATGCGCCGGTGACGCGCCGGATGGCGGCTTCCCGCTCTCCCCGGTCAATTCGCTCCGCGATGCGGTACGCCTCCGCGGGCGATGGCTCCCCTTTCATCACCATGGCTGCTTCCCGTGTGATCGCCGGCGTCGTGGCGCTCCGCCGGCGATCAACGAAGCGGAGTGTACCATGCGAGAATCGGCAGCAACGCCGGTGGGAGCCGCGCCGCCAAATGCGGTTAGCATCCCCACGCGCGGCCGGCAATTGGTGGCGTAAAGGAATTGCTATCGTACGTGCTGTCGTCCCGACCTTGGTGAAGCAAGAGATGGTAAACAACCACTCCGAGTCGTCACGCCGAGTACAGTTGAGGACACAAGCCCGCAAACTACAACCGTGGTGCTCAACACGGTTACGGGCGCGGAATGTCGGGGAACGGTGGGTGGTCCCGGTCGTCGAGCACGGTCTCGGAAACCACGTCGACGCTGCCTTCGGTAACCACGTTTCCTATTATCAGACCGGGGTAATGGGCCATCAGGAACGCGGGACGGCGGTCTTCGGTCAGAGTGCTGTCCAGTACGAACTCTGCGATCACCGGCGGCATTGCTGGATTGGTAGAATCCCATTCCTCGACGTAGGAAACCTCAATCAGCCAGATGTACCTCGGCATTGGCAGCGCTCTCGCAAAATCGACCAGCTCGTCCGGATACCCATCAGGCTGGGAAGGCGAGCGGCGATTCTCAAGCAGCTTTTGCTTGTAACTGTTCGACCTGACAAGGAGTTTGCGGGACACCACTTTGCGTTTTTCAATCACGCCGAATTGCTTTCCGAACTCGATCCAGTACCCGGCCTGGGCCGTCACTTCCAAGGCGTCCAGCATCACCCTTCGAGGGAAGGGAACCAGAATGGCGGTGCAACGCGCTTTTTCGAGACCATTGGGTGTGTGGATGGTCAGCACCGCCGTGCGGCGGTCGGTGTCGACCGGTTCGTCTTCAAGTTCGGCGAGGAGGTACATTCCACGCTGGTCGTCATGGATTACCAGGTAAGGAACGTACTGGTGGGCTGAGGCCACGTCGCGGAAGGCCGGTATCTCGTCCGGCGGAGGGCCCAACGTGTAACCCACGACAGTTACCGCGTGGCCAACTGGTCCGAGCGTGATGCCCAAGACGGGAGGGATGCCGCTGTCGGAAAACAGGTGGCAGACCTCAATTATGCGATCAGCGTTGGGATACTCGTGGCGCCGCGGATCAAACCCCATTCGGATGAGCGCTTGCTCCATCTCGACGATTGACAGTCCTCGTCGGACGACGGCGGGGCCGAACGGGCGATCCAACGACATCGCCAGGGCGGTGATCTCGGCAGTGGTGTGAGCGGCGATGCTGGGCATCTTGTCGACCAGGTTGGCTGTGGACATCCAGACCGCGGCAGTTGCGCAGACCATTATCTTCGCGTCCTGCGACATGTAGGGACACGCTTCGACCTCGAGTGGGATGCCCGCCAGGTCCACTTGGGTGGCGCTCCTGGTCGGGAACCTCACCGGATGCCCGCAAATTGTAGTGGGATGAGCTATCACGGTCCTGCCCAGCGTGGCGGGCGTTTCCGGCCGCAACACCGCGAACCCTAGGTAGGAAGTCTGCATCGACCGGGTCGTGTCCTGGCTGGCCGCGACAAAATCGTCCTGTGAAAATTCCGCGGAGAAAAAATGGATGCGCTTGGTGACTCGCCGGTCTGGGGTGAAGGATCGCCCCCGTTGGTCGTAATAGGAGGCGGAGTAATCCACGTCGGTATAGTCGTTTTCGATTACTGCGGTCCTGGCCGGCGTGTCCAGTGACGTCAGCACTTCACGCAGCCGGTCGGCTACGTTCTCGGGGAACGGTTGCAGATTCTCGTCGGCGAAAACGTCCGCGGCGCTCACCACCTGAAAGCGTTCAAACACGATGATCCTGGCCTCGGTTGCTCAACATAAAAGAGCCAGGGTCGCGCCCTGGCTCCCGTAGGGTCTCCAAGAAGATGGTGGATGGTCAGCCGGCGCGTTTGTGCATCAACTCATCGGAAGTGCTCACTTCCGGCGTGCGCCGTAGCTCTTTGAGGCGCTGGTCCATATCCCGGATCACCTCGGGCGGCGTATGCCTGATGATGCGCTCAACCTCCTTGGCCATCTCGTCAGCGTTGGTGCGGTTGGGCTTCTGGTCGGCCATGGGTCCTCCTCCTTCGGGTGAACTCCACTTACCGAAGCGGGTGCGGAACGCGTGGTTGGAGATTGAGGTTTCCGGTAAGTGGAAGCGTAAGGCCGTACTCGTTTTCACGCGCAGGGACGGTCAACGAGTTAACCTTCGCGTCGGGCCGGCACGAATGGGATTTCGCTTGCATCATTGATGGCATTGCGGGTCATCGGGAAAATCTACAGCGGTCTGATTGGTAGCCGGTTAGGGCCGGCTACGACCGGAGGGGTGCCATGAACATAGGGTAAAGGATGCACGCGTCCGTGTCGGCTCGCTAAAAGTTTAGGGATTGCATCATAAACGAGCGTCCATAGGCGGTCAAGCAACAACATCGCGAAAACTCGCCGGTGGGAACGTGGAACGCATCATGCGCTTGGGTCAGGGATTACGGGATCCGTAAAGCCGGTTGCTGATCCTTTTTGCGATGTCCCTTGACCCCGGCGAACTGCGCAGACACGTTCAGCCCTCGGGCGCCGTTGGAAATGAGGGTCTCCGACCAACGGGAGTTTTCGAGAGTTCACCCCGTCAGTTGATCCAACCGTCTTGTGGTCGCCTGTATCGCGTCGTCAGCCCACCGGAGCAATCTCGTCTTGATACCCAATGCCCGTGCGTCGCGTCGCATTCTCTCGGCCTCTTCGTGGCGACCTGTGACGTCGGTGCGTAGATCTCCAGCGACCTCCTCCTGCTCCGCAGGGCAATGAGGCCTGGTGTCTTCCGCCAGGTGTTCTAGGAAGTGGGAATTCAGCGAGTACCGCAAAGGACCTGGATCCCCCAGTCCCGCCGGCGCCGCGCTGAAGCTTACGTACTGAGCCAGCAGGCTACCCGCCACGTTGACGGATAAAGGAGCCACGTTCGGGTTGCTCGTTGGGGCGGCGCGACCGGATCCGGCGATGTACTCGGGGCTGTTGAGCAGCCCTTGTTTGTCCAGTTGAACCTCGCTGAGGTCCAACTGGCGGCTGCAACTCATGCAGGGTCGCTGCGGCCGTACGACGTGGGAACGCCAGATCGCGTTGCGCATACCGTGGTCGGGAAGGGTGTCGATGCGAATTCCGCCATCGATGACCGGGATCAAGTCCGTGTACGCCAGGGCATTGAGCACGGACCGGGCCCAGGGGCTGTCGACGCAGGAGAAGATGATGTCGTGATCCAGGGCCAGCTTGAGCCCGTCGGGTTCGCAAATGGAACTGTCGGAGACGTCGATGCGACAATTCACGGCGGTGGCCGCTTTCTCCGCCTCCCGGTGGGCGACGTGGGTTTTCGGTCTCTTCAGCCGGGCATCTCGGAGCGTCGCTCCGATGAGCCGGTCCAGGTTGTGGAGCTGAACGACATCGAAGTCCATGACGGTCAGGTGGCAAATTCCGGATGCCGCAAGGCGCACGATGACGTCCAGTCCCACACTGCCCGCGCCAACCACGAGGATACGACGCCGCGCCAGGTCGGCTTGGCATCGCTCCCCCCAGGCGCTCGCCGAACGGACTTGTTTCTCGTTCGCCGCCGGGGCAGGCTGCAACGTGTCGTTCCACGAGACCGCCAATCTTTCGCCGATGACGCGCACGTTAGCGCAGTGGCTGCAGTCGACCTGATTGTGCGATTTCACGTCCCAATGACGCGCCGACCAAGTGCTGTTGCCGGTAGCCAGAGTCATGCCCACCAGGGGCTGTCCAGTGATTTCCCTGACGAGATATGCGTAGCTCGACTCCGTGTCGCGATCAGGCCCGCTCATGAACTGCCACCGGTCGGCGCCGGGATGGCTGTGGAGCAAGACTAGCCCACACTGGTCGTTCTGGGCGATTTGGGCGGCTCTCAGGATGTAATCGGCGGTCACGGTCGCGTTCCCATGAACAAACCGATCCCCCTCTTCGGGTGGGATTACTGTCCTGATCAACCCGGTGGATCGTGTGGCGCCGGTGGACGGCCAGTAGGTGGCCAGACATAAGTCCTCCTGCCCGTCGTCCCGGACCAGCAGGTGCAACAAGTCTTGTTCCGCTGCGGCAGTCATGGCGACTGATGTAGTGTGGTCTTTCATGAGGTCGCCTCGCTCAGGACCGCCCGGACGTGGCTGGCCCAACAGACTGCGGGCGGTGCGTCTCCCCAACCGTGCAGGTTTCGGCTGTGCATCAACCATCCGTGCTTCGGCGACGGTTGGGTGTTGGTCTTGGGAAAGCCGACGTCGTCGGGGAAGTGGATCCAGTGCGGAGGTGCCTGGGGCCACGGGTCAAGTTCCGCTGTGCTTACTCCCGTTTCAACTGAGCGGCCAGAGTGGGCCCCGTCGATGGGGATTATCTCGAAGACGACGACGTCGGCCTCGACCTTGGGGGCGAAGCCGGCGTTTGTCATGTCGTCGATGAACTTCTGCGTGCCCGCGTTCATCAGGCTACGTCTCCCTTCTGGCGGATCGAAACGAACCGGGCGTCTTTTTCGATCTCAACCAGATCGCCGTCGTCGAAGCGCTTCGTCTCCGGACGGTCCTTCCCAATGAGTTCCCCCAGGTCGTAGGTGCCCGGGTCCAGTCCGGCCAGCCTCAGGAGGTCGGCCGCGGTCTGACTGAGGTCGTCCGTGGTGTAGGGCTGGCCGTCGATGGTGAACGGGATGGAGCGCCGGGACGGGTTTACGTTGAGTGCGGTAGTCATTGCTTACTCCTTTCTGCCGTGCCCATTCGGTGTCGCTTGCGGTTTTTCACCGTAGGCTGTAGAGTGATTGCCAATTCGATGTCCGATTTGACAATAGCATTATTGCATAGGTGACGTATGATTGCAAGAGAGCAATTTCCCGATGATGGTCCAGACGATGAAGCCGGCCAACCGAGGAAGGGCCGCTTTGACGCTGAGGCCTTCTATGCTGCGCTGGATGCCGAACGGAGATCACGGCGCTACACGTGGAAGCAGGTAGCAGAGGAAGCGCAGGTCAGCGCATCAACGCTGACGAGGATGGCCCAGGGCAGGCGGCCCGATGTGGACAGCCTCGCGGCGTTGGTGACTTGGGCCGGTTTGAACGCGGACAATTTCGTCGGCCATGACCGCCCTACCCCTGAGCCGGGGACATTGACCATGATTTCCACCTACCTCAAGGGCGATCCCCAATTGACCCCTGAGGCCGCGGAGGCCTTGGATCAGCTGGTGAAGGCGACCTACGAGCGCATGAGGAAGAAGGACTAAACCCGGTGCGCAGGGGTTTCAAGACGGAGGCGAACGCCATCGCCCGTGAGGTAAGGGGTGAGTTGGGGTTGGTTCCCGCCTCCCCCTTGGACGTGTGGCGTTTGGCGGAACACCTGGAAATCCCGGTAATCCCCCTGTCCAGTTTGCGTGAAAACGCGCCCTTGGCTGCAGAGCTCTTCCTGAACGACGGTCAGGGGATGTTTTCAGGGGTGACGGTTTTTCACGGCAATGAACGGACCATCGTATTCAATGATGGCCACGTTCCGGGGCGGCAGGCCAGCGACGTAGGCCACGAACTCGCTCACGGACTGTTGCTCCATCAGCCCGAGCCGGCGGTGGATGGGCGGGGTTGTCGTTATTGGAACCGGGACGTGGAGGACGAGGCGAACTGGTTGAGCGGCGCCTTGCTGGTTCCCGAGGAAGCGGCCCTTTCCGTAGTCCGGCGTGGTTGGTCCCTGACGGCGGCGTCGACCCACTATGGTGTGACGCAGAGCATGATGAAGTTCCGGATCAATGTTACCGGCGCCATCAAGCGCGTGGGGAGAGCCGGGGCAAAAGGGGTGATTGACGTACAAATAGTAACCTGCATTTGTCAAACTATCACGCTCTCCAGCAGTAGATTGATGCCCGTGAAAATGCCGGCCTAATGTCGGTGAACAACAAATCGCCGGCCTAACGCTCCTGTAAATCGACAAAGGCTACACACCGGACGCACTTACCGCGCCTACAGGGTGGTGAGAGCAGCCATACGGCTCCGGCCAAGCACAACCATCGCTGGATCTAAGCGTGTTCAAGCCGAAGGGCAGCGTGACGAGTCGGCATCGGCGACTGGGTCCGGGGCTCCAAGCCGGCGAGCCGTATCCACAGCGGCAAGCTCAGACGCCCAAAGTGTTTTTCGAAGAGTTAGCCCACGAAACATTTCCCGATACCCTTTTTCACAGTAGCCGGGAATCCCGTTTCCGGGCACCCTACTCAATTCGTTAACACGCTCTAGCTGCCTAACCCGGAATCGCGGCATAGCGAGGGAATTACATTGGAAATCGAAATTAACCTGTTGCGAGACTTGGGAATGCTCGTCCGCAACTCGTTGACAGAAGCGGGCTACGACGTTTCACCAATAGAGACCGATGACCACCAATTAGCGCTGGTCACCTGGAATAAGGTAAACAGATACGCGATCAAACCCCTACCGAGGCAGGTGCTGAAAGCACGAGGATTCAGCGCTCAGGGGCACGAAGCGGGAATCGAGATCTTGGAGAACGCCATACGCAACGGTGATCCGCTTCACAGACACATGACAAAGCGACTCGCAGACGTCGTAGCTCGCGACGGTTTGCTAGACGATTGGGACATCCACCATTTGCACTTGGGAACTGAAACCGACCAAAAATCTGGTCTCATCAAACGGACAAACCACATCTTACTCTGTCGGTTCGACGACAAGCGCGCCTACTTCATAATGGTTGCCCCTCATGGGGCTGGAGCGCCCAATACTTGGTACCAGCAGGAAATGCTTGAGATCATTCACAACAACTGGCCCGAGTCCATAGATTCTGCGCGGATACCAGGCGTAAGCGAAGTCACCCCGAATGTCGATGACGACGGGATCAAAAAACTGAGACAAGTCCATGGGAACGCCTTACTCCAAGTCTCGGACGGAACCGTATACATAGGGCCTGGACTGGGTACAACTGGGGACGGCACTAACGTAGCTGACCTCATGCGCGCAAATAGGGTAGTGCGCGCTGCCAGAAGGATCGAATCTCGCATCGCCGACGAAATCCCGCAAATCCGAGAAAACGCCAGGCGCCAAGGTTACCATTTCAAGTGCCCGGCCACTTTCGTGCTCTGGAATATTCAATTCCGCAACCATTGGCACATTGATTATTGGGAGAGCCTAGAACGAAGGACGGGCTACTGGTTCCGGCTTTCCGACGCTGATAAACGGGACCATTGATTCAACAGGCGGTCACGCCGACCACCTGCTACAAGACGAAAACGGCAACGCCGTTACCTTACTCCTCGAGATTACGGCAACGCTCGCCGGCCAATCCCGCTGATCTCGAGCACCCTCCTGCACGCTGGAATAGGAACAACGTTTCGACGGAAACCGTCACATCAGCGCCATATTTCTGCTGCAATCCAGTTAAAAACCGAGTAGCGGAAACGCCTCGACATGATGCGGTCGTGGAAGGAGCCCGCGGCGTCGTTGAGCAGGTCGATGCGGGTGGCGACCATGCTACCGCATGTGCCGAGAACGAGAACGACCGCGCAGCGCTCTTCGTGTTTGCTCATGAACTCTGGAGCGCCCTCAACCGGGAGCCCCAACGTTGGGAGAACGCTGTTGGCGCTTGGGGTACCGCCTTTGTAAGGAACGTAGTTGGCGGCCTTGACCGGGTTGACCCTCGGGTTCTGGCGTGGTCAGGGGCACCCAGACGCCTTCGTTTGGATTTGTTGGAGGAGGTGGGAAAATTTACTGCCTCACCCGCCGACGGTCCGAACCGCGGCGTCTCAGGACGCTGTAGCGGCTCTCATGGCAGCGCCAGTCTGGCAAATTATCGCGGCCACGTCACTATCTTGCGCACTGGGGTGGCCATGGTGGTCTGCGCAACTGTGCCAACTGCAACGTCCGGCGGTTCAGTGGTCATCCCCCTCGGCGCGGTTCTTGGTCGGATGGCGGTTCGTCTTGCAGTGCCAGGGTGTCGGGGACCGACGCTGGCATCTCCCGAGCCAGTGCAGTCTTGTCCAGGTCCAGGAGTTCGTCGGATACACTTGGGCAGTCGACGAGCCCGTCCTCAATCGGGGCCCGGTCAATCCAGTGGGCTGGCGGTTGTCTGCGCTGCGTTGGCGGAGTGGGCTACCACCGCGCGTTTTCGTCCAGCAAGGCGCCTTCTCCCAGCGCGGGGCGTTGCTCGTTACCGACGTACCACCAGCCGCTTTGGTCCGCATCCGCCCCATCTTCACCGTCGGCCGGAAATGCTGTGAAGCGCATTATTACGTATTCCCGCGGCTCCGGCTGCGCACGGACGATCACGTCAACATGACCTTCCCCGAAGGGCATCCGGATGGAGCGCGGGCGGGTGTATTTAATGTCCAACGCTCGCTCGGGGTCGCCGTCGGCTTCATCCATGTACAGTTGGTAAGCTTGGTGCCAGAACTGTTCGGTGAAACCGGCATTCCGGGCGGCGGCGTTGCTGAAGAAATCCTGCGAAGTTATGGTCTGCCTGTGATTCATGGTGAGGCGTCCTTGTAGCGGTTGGGAGTTTCGTCGGCGGAGTTTCTCCTCGAGTTCGCGGATGCGGGCTTCGGCGGCTAGTCGGGCCTCGCGTATGGCGCGGAACTCAACTTCGGCGGCGAGGCGGGCTGCACGTGCTTGCTCGGCCCGGGCGCGTTCGCTTTCAAGGGTGGGTGTGTGCTCTCCCGTAGCCGGGTCGTGCCAGGCTATCTTGCCTTGTTCTCACCGGAGGATCAGGTTCAAAGCCGCGCTGTAGCCCTGCAGGACGTCGTTGTCCAGTTCATCAATATGGATGGGCCGGTACACGCCACCGACCAGCCGGTCGCCAGCCAGCTTGGTACCGTGGAATTCACCTGTCGGGTCAAACCGCCAGTACTCCAGGATGCCCAGCGCGGCATAGTCGTTCCGCTTGGGGCCGGTGTCCTCGTCTTCCGTGCTTACCGACGCGACCTCCAGCACGAAGTCCGGCGACTTCCCCTGGGCTTGCACGATGTAGCCGTTGTTGGCCCGGTACAGCTCCCGGTCCACGTCAAAGGCGATCAGCAGGTCGGGGACCCGTCGGGTCGGTCCGCTGGGTAGTGGACGCTCCGGCATCGTGGTGATGTAGCGGTCTGCGGTGACCAGGGTGGTCTCACGGTTGCCCAAGAACTGGACCACGTGGTGGGTGTTGCCCGGTAGGTGCAGGTAATCGAAGTTGCTGGTCCTCTCGTCGTATTGGCGTTCGGGCGGGTCGGGGAGCTCGAAATGGCCGGTGGATTGGGTGATATTCGTGTCGTCAGTGGCCATGGCGGACCTCTGGAGGCTGACGTTGGGGGCGGTTTGACAGTTTCATTTGAAGGCTGGTGCGATTATAAGCCCGCCGTTCGGCGGTACCGGGTGATCTGCTGTCATCAAAATTGGCGGTGATCGGCTTGCATGTCGCCCGAATCGAAGGACTTGAATGGGCTTGTCCTCGTCGGCATCTGCCAGCGTGTAGGTCGAACTGGTCACGCCGGCAATTTCGGCATCATCGCCGGCCACTGGTAGTTGAAAGTTGCGTTTTGCAGCCCGTCCAGGTCGGCGATACCGGACGTATCCACTGTAAGGATTTGACCCACTTGGGCCGTTGCCGTGATGGCCGGCGTGCCCGCGGCAGGAAGGTTCGGGGTGGCCTGGGTCATCGCGGAAGCCGGTCCCGACCATTCGCCAGCGACGTCGTCATTCAACGCGCGCAACCTGTGGTGGTACGCTGTCTCCGCCGTCAAGCCGGCGTTGCGGTACGACGCCTCCGTGCCGCTATGAGCCGGGTCCACCGCCGTCCAGTTGGTTGAACCATCTGCTGACTACTCCACCTCGTAGCTCGTGGGCTTGCCGTTGGGGGCGGTCCACGGCGGGTGGATCCGGGCGTCAGTGGGGGATTTAAACTATCTTTTCCACCGAGAGGTGGGTCAACTGGGAGTTAGCCCCGCGGATGCGGAGCACTGCGGGGAAGACGGACGGTTCGGGGAGGCCGATGTCGTCTTCGTCAAGTTCTATACATGGCGACTCTGTCGGTCAGCCGCAGCAATCCAACGCTGCGCGATTTTTACCAGCGCTTGTTGACCATGGGCCAGCATCGCAAAGTGGCGTTGACCGCGTGCATCAGGAAGCTACTAACGATACTCAACAGCATGGCGCGAAGCGGTCAACGGTGGAACCCGCGAGTGAGCATCCACGGTTGACAACATCCACAGTTGCTCCCCTCGGGATGCTTTTGCGCCCAACGCCGCCTGGCTGGCCGTACAAGTCATGGCGCAAACCTCGCCCGCTGGACCACACGCATCGGCTTGGGCGAGCCGGTGACCACCATCAAGACCCGCGGCCGACGCTTCATCTTCCTGGCCTGGCGCATCACCCGCAAGGCGCGCCGCCCCACCCGGCATCTCCCCCAGGGCTGCCCCTGGCAGAACCAGTTCAGCCGCGCCCTGGCCCGATTGCACTCACTGCCGCTCCTTTCCTGACGCCGCCCTCGGCCTTTGACCTGTCCGCCATGACGCCCCACGCCTGGGCGATCACCACCTAGGCTGGGCCTTTGCCGGCGATCTCTCCGGCAAATCGCGGCCAGCGCCGTCACCCCAGGCCGTAAACATGCTCCCGACGGGGCGGCCATACCCCACACTTCCCCTTGCATCGGCATCAGGTCCTCGTCAGCGCGATCCCTGGTCCGCCATCCATCGTTTGGCCGCCGCCGCCATTTCCCTCCGGTGGATTTGGGCTTGGCAAAAACGGTCCGTTCCCAATGCTGGGCCGGCCACGCGCCGGCCCAGGAAAGATATACGGGAGGGAATAAGCGCCAGTCCTGTTCGCCTGAACACAATCCGTCCGAGATGAGCACATAGCCAAGGAGTTGACCCATGAAAATGTACCCGAAAGCGTTCCCGGCCGGTCGCCGCAAAAGGCCAAAACGGCGGGCCGAGCAGCGAGTTTACGAAACCCTGGCTGGCAGCGACCGCCAGGGTTTCGTCTACTACGAGTGGCGACGTGGTTACCGACATATCGAACTGGACTTCGGCGTCTGGATTGCGGGGGTGGACCGCTTCGCCCTGCAAGTGAAGGGTGGCCACTACCAACTCATCGGCGGTGAGTGGCATCGGAAAACCAGAAACGGCGTACAGGCTGTTGGGACATCGCCGCTGGATGAGACCTGGCTGGCCGCACTGGACCTCCACGATGATATCGCGGAACGGGCTCATACCGGCTACAACCCATACGTTGTCCCCGTGCTGGCGTTTCCGGGCATGGAACCCGACCAGGCCATCATGCGCCTGGCCGAGCGGAAGGGAGTGTACGTGGTCTGGGGCGTGGCGAGCCTGGTATCGGACTTGGCCGACATCGCACGCGCCCGGGGCATATCGGACCGATTGTCGTGGGAGCGCATCGACCGGGAGGTCTGCGCCATCTCCGACGGCCAGATCCGGTTGGGCGAGTTCGGGGAGGATTCCGGATCCAAAGCTGATGCCGAGGCCGGCTCGGCTTCCACGCCGGCGAGCGTGGCAGTCCTGGCGTTTGCGGTCAACGGGAAGCGCGTGCTTGAGGTCCGGGGCCAGGCGTTGGGACTGGAAATCGGACAACGCGCCTCCACCAGGCCCGACCCTCCCGGTTGACCTCCGGCGCTTCCAGCCCATTGGATGACCGCAACCCCGTTTCAAGACGCGTGATCGAATTTGTACGTGGGAGCCGCCGTTCGCGTATGCGACGGTGCCCGAAACCGGTCCGAATCCGGAAAGCAGACTTTGGAGAGATCTTTACATGAGCAGCGCCAACACCTTAGCCCCCGCCATTCTCCGCCTGCAGCCGGAGGCGGACGATCGGCAGGTTGAGTTGATCGGACACCTTGAGGGTCCCGTCCTGGGCATTGCCGGACCGGGCGCGGGGAAAACTCTGGCCATCGTCCGGCGTTCGGTCAACCTGTTGCTGCTGGGCGCAGTCCAGCCCCGAAACCTGTTGTTATGCACCTACAGCCGGGCTGCGGCCCGGGAGTTGCGCCGGCGTTTCGACGCCACGGTCTCGGCCGTCGGCTATGACGGCGACGCGTCCCAGGTGCGCATCACCACACTCCACGGGTTCTGCGCCCAGCAGCTGAGGCGCCAGGGTAAACGCATTGGCTTACGTGGCCAGTTCCGGGTCCTGAGCGAAGACCAAAGGATGGCCCTGCTGGCGCGCCACCTGAGTGAGGTCTTCGGTCCCGACCTGGGCCGGCTGGAACGACGGGGATGGCGGCGGCCCGATGCCGTGGTGCGCAATGCGGCAAAGTATTTTGACCGCATCTGCGACGAACTCATCGACCCAAGGGAACTCATCGACTCGGGCCGGCGTTTCACCGCCGCGGTGGGCCGGTGTTACCGGCGCTACGAGGACCTGCTCCTCGATCAAGGCGCGGCCGATTTCGGCCACCTGCAGCGGTGGTTGGTGGAACTCCTGGAGAACGACGAGGAGATCGCCGCACAGGTCTCGGACGGGATAGTGCACCTGCTGTGCGACGAATACCAGGACACCAGCCACGTCCAGGAGCGTCTGCTCGCACAGCTGTCCCAAACCCACGGCAACCTGTGCGTGGTTGGAGACGAGGACCAGTCCCTTTACCGCTTCCGCGGCGCGCGGGTGGAGAACATCCTGAATTTCCCCCAACGCTTCCCCGACTGCCGCGTGGTGAGCCTCACCTTCAACCACCGCAGCCACGGCAACATAGTCCGGGCCTACGACCGGTGGATCGCGTCGGCGGACTGGTCCAATCCCGATCCCGACCTCCCGTCCTTCCGGCACGAAAAGACCATCACGCCCCGGCGTTCGGAGGAGGACGATTACCCGGCCCTGATCTCAATCGAAGGGAGGAGTCCTGGGGACGAGGAGAAGCAAATGGTGGACCTGCTTCGCTTCCGAAACGCAACCGGGTTATCAGCAACTATACCCAGGTGGCTCTGCTGCTGCACAGCGTGCGCGACGAGGTGGCGGGCCGCTACATGGACGCCCTGGACTATGCCGACATTCCCGCCGCCTTCCCCAGGCGAGGATCCACTGCCGATGTGACCGGTCGACGTCGGGGACCCGGCGAGGTGGCGGTCACCACCATCCATCGGGCCAAGGGGTTGGAGTGGGACGTGGTGGTGGCCGGTTCCCTTGACTTCAACAACCGCGACGTTGACCCGGTGGGCCGGGTATTGCTGCCCTACGCCCGGCGAAGGCCCCTGGAGCCTGACGACCGCATCGCCGGCTTCGACCACATGCGGCAGCACTACGTGGCGTTTTCCCGGGCCAGGCGTTTGCTGATCCTGAGCTCGGGAGAGCCTACCCGGGCGCGGTTCGATCCCATCCGGCGGATGGCAAGGCCCTGGGCGGATCTCACCGGCGAAGAGTTGAGGGCGTTGGCGCGCCAGCGCTTCCGGACCGGGCCGACCGAAGCTCTTCGCGAATCGCATCGGGTCCAGCCACCGCCGCCGGGGCGGGTTTTGGGTTTGCATGGGAAGCGGATCGTGGTGCGCATGGGACCACGCGGTGGTCAAGGCGCCCCTCCCCATGGGACACGCGCATGACGTGAGAATAGCGCCCCGGAACCAACCTGACGGACACCGCCGCGACGAAGCCAACAACCGATCCCCACGGCAGGAAGCAGACGCAAATGAACCCTCGACCCAACGGCGACCATTGCCCGCGCGGGCCACCTGCAGTGCGGGAGGCCGGCTCTCGGTCGCCAACTATCACCAAACCACCTGCGCGCCGAATGCTGTGGGCGGTCCATCTGGAATCATGGGCCGCCCGCATTTGCGTTTGTCCCGCAGCCAAGCCACAACAATCACCATGAGGTGCAACGATGCAAGTAATAAACAACCTGACCAACGGAAACAACCAAACTCCGCTGAGCTCCGCCGAGCGCAACGTCATGGCCCAGTTTGAAGCCAGCGATCGCGGAGGCGCCGCGGTGTGGCGCCCTTGGGTGTCGGGCAACGGTACCTCGCCCCACTGCGTGGTCGTGGTCCAGAAAATCGGGCGGTTTGCCATCTTCTTTCTCCCCGGCACCTACGGGATGGAGGGCGATAACTGGTATCACCGCGGAGCTGACGACAGAGACATCGAGGTGGCAGACCCGCTCGAAACCGTCTGGGAAGCCGGCATGGCGGCCCGGGATGAAATTCACCGTGACTTCAACTTTGGCGGTTTCGTCGTTCCGGTCGCCGTATTCACCGACATGGATACCGACGAGACAATCCTGGAAGAGGGGGGAGTCCGGGCGTCAAGGTCCTCTGGGGCCTGGACGACTTGGTGGAACGGGTCATCCGCCAACTACCCGAAGACAAACGCCGGACCGACCTCAGCTCCAAATACATTGAAAAGGATGTGCGAGCCTTGACCAGGGGGCCCTCGCCGGAAGGTAGTGCCGCCCCGGATGAGGTCGAAGTGGACCTGTCATCGGGGGTGCTGAACATCCGCGGCCCCAGCAACGTCATCGTCAACGTGGCCAGCAGCGCTGAAGTGATCATCAACGTCAACGCACTCTCGGAGGAAGGCAGCGCCCCGCCGAGTTTCACGGTGCGCGAACAGTAGCGGCAAAGTGTGGGGCGCGTTTGTGAAACGCGTCCCCATCTTCTCCGGTGGGCGCCTGATGACCGGACCGTCCGGTGCGCCGTTCGCGGGCCAGGCAACTGTCGGACCAGTTGCGAATCGACAACGCGATATGAGCGGCCGGGGTTGGTGCCTCAAGCGCGACGATCGGATACGCCAAAGCGGCCGGCAACCAGGATGCCAAATTAGCCTTCCGCGCGGCGCGCTCCCCGTACGAGCGGCGCGGGATTACCGAGGCCAGGAGACCGGTTGCTCTACGGCGGGGACGTGAAACGCCACTGGCCAACCGAGATGGCTGAAGACAATTTTCTCGCCAACCAAAATTCCCCAGACGCCACAGGAGGCGTAGCTATAACTTCCTACCCTAGCGTTTCCCGAAAAGCACGAGTGCGGTCACGCCTGCGTGTGTGTCATTTGCCGCGCCGGCCCATTCTGATGGCCTTGGTCATGGTAACCCTGCAACGTCGGGCTGCCGAATTCC
The DNA here is from genome assembly GCA_965203985.1 of Dehalococcoidia bacterium. GTDB lineage: Bacteria > Chloroflexota > Dehalococcoidia > Lucifugimonadales > UBA3495 > Bin87. The sequence goes on along the minus strand of CBDBDS010000002.1, from coordinate 543,979 downwards.
CGATTGCCATCTATTCCCGCCCAATTTTCTGCAATGATGGCGCCGTTCGCGTCCCATTTCCCTATTAGGCCCCCGCGCAGGGGTTCCGGACGACGCGTTTTTGATAGTGAAATATTTTTTCTGCTGGCACGTTTGAACTGTGTGTGAAATAACGGGTTTGCAAGCGAAGAAAACTTTCCGCCAAGTGGTTGAATTGTGAATTATTGGTTCCGGCCCGGTCAAGGCGCACGGAAAATATTATTCACTGTCGGGAAGCGTTGGTTTGGGGCCAAAATGCGGGAGACGACCCTTCAATTGGAACACCTGTCGACGTCGGCTGAGGCGCTGTCCGGTCAGCTGCGCTCGAGTGACGCGTCGATCTCGAAATCCACTATGTGCGCCAGTTCGTCGATGTCCTCGCCCCTGTTGTGCCGGCGCTAGGCGCTATTTGGACCCCGCGACGGGCCGGTCAGGACGTCATCGAGGACGGCGGTCATCATTATGAGATCACGGCCGGCTTCGGCGTAGCGCCGCCGGACGGCTTCAGTCTCGACCACCTAGGCTGAGGCGATTTCCACACCATGCCGGTCCGCATCCACGTAAGGGCGTGCCTTCGAGAGCACCTGCTGGGGATAGGTAGCGCTGAGCTCGAGCTCCAGGAACACCAGCAGAGTGCGGCCATCCTTGCGGTCCAAACAGAAGACCAGATCAGGCACGATTTGGGAGCCGTCAGCCAGATACATGGCGTAGCGGCTCCCTTCGGTGGGGGATAGCCCCTCGGCTTCGAGCTTCAGGAAGACGTCCAGGAGTGCTTGATCATGAACGGGGTTCCGAAGAGTTCCTCGTTTCAGATCCACGAACCTGCTCAGACGTCCGTGCACGGTGTCGTAGTCGACCCGGTCGATGTCGGAAAGCACCTGAACCGCAGGCTCCCTGAGGTAGACCAGGTCGCCTGATGTCCCGACAAATCGTTGTTGTTGCAACTCCTTGACCGCCTTCACGTAGCGGTCATTGAACTTCTGAAGCAGCTGGGCCCGGGTCGCAAACCCGAAGTGGGCAAGGAAACGTAACACCTGGTACGAAAATTCGTTTCGGGGGGCATTTTGCGCCGGGTCCTTTCCACGGCGGCGTCCGAGCCGTTCGGGATTCCCGATCTCGTGCTCCGGCTCGACAGCCGGGTACGGAGGCGTGCAATCTCCCGGCCGCATGGTCCGTTCCACCCGGCCTTTCACATCCGGCACGAGCACGTTGTCCCCCGGCCACACCTCGGCGGCGTGGGCTGCCGCGGCACGATCGTGGCACAGCAGGACCCATCCCGTCGGTGCGGCTGATCCGCCGGGGCGGGCCATCAACCGGTTAAGCCTACGATCGATGGTTTTGGCCTGTTGTTGCAGGCGATGGGCCGTCATTTCTTGTCCCACCACCTTCAGCGCGAACCAGACTAGGCCCGAATGGATTGACACCGCGTCGATGGGCTTGTTGTCGAACCAAATCAGTTCGCCCAACCTCAGGCCAGGACCTATTTCGGTTGGTACCGGGATCCGTCCCCTATCCGTATCAAGGTTCAAATTAACCGGGCCGTCTGGGCAAATGCCCTCATGGGCCCCAAGGCCGACCGCGAAATCATTCACCCATTCCACCGTCGGCATGCGTGTGATCAAGGTTTTGACGCCTTCTTCGATAGACCTCCATCGCAAGGGGTCGGGATTCGGGGTATTCCGATGCGACACTATGCCGGCGTAGGAAGGCCAAAACCGCACTTCTTTGCGCCCGGCTTCGGCCAATGAGCGTTGTACCACGTGCCCATCCCCAACCCGTTCTTTGACCCACCGTTGAACGGTGCTCGGGTGTTCCTTTGATAGCGATGCCAGTTGCCCTTGGGTGACGAATGGCACCGACACCAATCGACCCATGAGCCTGCGGTTCCGTTCCTCTCTGTCTGTGGATGTCATCATGAAGCCCTTGTTGAGTTGGGAGACTGTGGTTGCGATCTGCCCCTGGTCAGATCACAGCAGCGGATGCTACCTCCCCGACCCTCTGTGGTCTCGGGGTGGTCCTGGCGTCACCCGGAGAGGCGACGGGGATGGCACGGGTCCGGCGAGCTGCTCCGACGTTCCAGCCGGGCTGTTACGCCATCGAGAGGATCGTTGCCCCAGCGCCTCCGCCAGGATGCGCAGTGACTCCGCGCCGGCGATGATGTGTCCCATAGACCCTGCCTCGATCGCAGCGCACACGACGGCTGCGCTGACCTTCAGCTTCCGGGTAGCTTCAGCAACGGTGTAGCAGGCCGCTTTCGGATTGGTTCCACGTCAATCGTCCTCTTCCGATGGCGCTGTGCAGATCATCCGCCAAAAGCCCGGTTGCCCGGGCCAAAGCTGCCTCCGCGTCCACGAACTCGCCGTTCGGTGGTATGCTCCGGCCCACGCGTATACCAGTGGGGTGATCACTGAAATCCTGACGAACGTGTCCATCAGCATGTAGATGCTAGACCGATGTCGATGTTTCATGAAGCGACACTATGTCGGTCAGGCTGATCGCTACTTGGGGTTGAATCCTCTGACGAGGCACGAACTCGATCAATGATGTCTGGGGAGACGTCAGTCATTGACGTATTCGTCGCTGCTACAACCGGTATCGGCGAGCATTGATCTCAGACGAGTGACCTCAGCCTCTGCGGCATCTGCTCGTCGGCGCTCGCGTTCCAAAGCAGCATCAGCGGCGGCAGCCGCCGATCTCTGGCGGTCGTTCTCGGCTTCCAAAAGCCGTATCTGGTCCAAGAGATCAATCCTGGCACGCTCCAGGTCACGCACTTGTGCCTCCAGTACTTCGCGGGAATGAGGCTTGGTCCGTGCTGGAGGTCGTTCGGACGGTTCGGACTACACTCCTCGCTGGAATGCGTTATCAGGTGAGCTGGTTCCGCCCACATCAGTCTTGTTCAAGCCGATTGCAGGCGCTCTGCGGGCCCGCCCATACGCTTCCGCAAATCCCAAACTCCCGTCCATAACATCCGCCCCGAATCCGGCCGCATGCACTGCCTTGGCTTGACTGATCGTGGTGCTGCTGACCCCGGCCATTGTTGCCATCATCTCAGTGGTCACGCTCCCAGTGCTCTCATGCGAAAAATCTACGGAGTGTGTAGATTTTTTGGGGCACCCGTGGCCAGCCCACCGACACATGGAAACGACCAGCACCGCTTTCTGGCTGTGGCTCCACTGGCGCGTATGCAAAGCGTGGATGCACAGATATGCGACCGGGTCGCCCGCGTCGAACTGTTCGAACCGGATCTCAATCCCAAGCTCGCGGGCGATCAGACAACGGTCCCAATCCCACAGGACGGCTCCTTCAAGCGTATCGACTTCAACCACGGTCTGGGACCCGTTTTGGTTGTCGACGATCTGCTGGGTGCGCATGACTTCCCGAAGGCGGCCCAAGTCTTTGGGGTCTCGGCCACCCAAGAGCTCGCTGAGTGCGTGCCGCCGAACTGCCTCGGAATGTCGAACGATGACCCGATCGTTCGAGCACGGCGAACTCGAGCCGGCGGCGTCGCCCGAAATGGCACTTGAATCCGAATTATCAACCAATAGTTGAGACAGACCCAATTGATAATTTTCGGCGTTCTTGACGATGATGTCATCGCCTCTGGCCTTGTTACGTTGTATGAATGCGCAACGACGGTCTATCTGGGGTCAAATCATGACCAATTGCAGTCGCGAACCCACTGGAGGCTCGAGTCAATCGTGAACTTGGGTTTTGCGAAGCGCGATCACCAACGTAGCGGAAAGGAAACCGTTTTTCCGCGAAACCCAAACGGCACCATGATCTCCGCGCCCTGTTGACGCTGCGTTGAGGAGCTTTAACAGGCGCAAGGACGGCGTGCGGGACGCACTCAGCCGCGCTCGGCCTCAGGACGTGACCAATCCAAGAGGCGCACCAACCCCTGGAACTCAGATGGCTGCGGTTGCTTACCGTGCTGACTGGAAACGGGGTGGTTTGATCAGACCACTATGGCGTCCAGCGAACCGCAGCACCATCATCCCGGTCAACTGTCCGAAGTGGAACCGCGTGATTGAAGCCAGGTTTTGATGTCGCGCGCGTGCCATGCTACGGATCGAGGACCGATGCGCACGGGAGCCGGGAAACGGCCGGCTTTTATCTGCGCGCAAAGTGTGGAGTGAGACAGCGCGCAGATTTCGAGAACTGCGTGGACCTTAAGAAGTTTGAGATCGTCAATGGACGAGTCAACCATGGTTTCCCCCTTGCTTGGGGGATCGCCGATCCCGAAATGCGGACCATCGCTCTGACCTGCCAGTGATCAGGCCAAACCGAGCAAAAAGGCCCGACTAGCGCACGCTTATAACGGCGCAGAGTCGGCTCTCGCAGTGCAATGGTGACGACTGCCGATACCGGCGAGTCGCCTCAGTCCAAAATTTGGGACGCATCGTGGTTCATACGGTACTGAGGGGGACCGATACTCTCGTAGTGCATGTCCGATGCACGGGGGACAATCCCCAAGAGTGTTTTATGCAGGACAGAATGGATAGGCATGTTTGTCAAATACTGACCAACAGCAATAAGCGGGCTGACGATTGGCAGACCCCCTTCCAGCAGACGATCACAATCTCAAGTTCTCCTTACCGACCTACACAAATACCTACACACATGCGTCGCCGTTTCCGAAGCGGATTTGGCCAACGCTAATGTTGACGTAAACCGTCTGAAAGTCCACCACCAAGGGGGGCGGGTTACCGAAAACCTAACCGGAAAATTTACTGATGCCGCGGCTGGTAGGGGATAACGTTGATGTTCCTGTTCATCCGCATGAACGCGCACCTTAAATCTACCCAGGATTAGGACTGTCCAGATTTTCGGTCGGTGGTTCCCGGAGGTACGTTGCTGGTGCCCACGAAATCTGCCCACATTTCCATCAGTTCCCGGCGTGGTTCAAACAGGTCGGTCCGCGCATACGATTGCTGAGTGGGATTGCCCAAGTTGTGCGCCAGCGCCGTTTCACTCGCCTCCCGCTGGGCGTTAGCGCACTCCGTGCACCAGTTCTTGAAGCTGCTACGGAACCCATGGGCAACGGCCGGAATTTCAAGCCTCCTCAACACGGACGTAAACACCATGTCGGACAACGGCTTTCCGCGCAGACCGGGGAACACCAAATCACTAGACCCATCGGACAACCCTTCCGCCAACCGCAGAACCTCCAAGGCCCTTTTGGACAAAGGCACCTTATGCGCGCGGCGGGCTTTCATGTGCTCGGCTGGCGCCGTCCATTTCCGTTCATCCCAATCTATTTGATCCCAGGTGGCGAGCCTGACCTCGCCGCTGCGCGCGGCCGTCAACACCAGGAACTCGAATGACAATTTGGTGACCGGGTCCGCAGTCGATTGTCTGACCTTTTGCGTCGCCGACGGAACTTTGCAGTAGTGCAGTGCCCGATGGTGTTGCTTGGTTCGCGGTATCCTGGGCAGCACCTTGGCGATCGAACGATTAGGGGATTGTCAATACCGCAACCTTGGGCAATCGCCCAGTCCGGCACCGTCTCCATGCGTTGCCTCACCCGGCTCGCCGTCTCGGGTTTCCGCGTCCATACCGGGGTTAGGACCGTTAGGATATCCGCGGTGGTGATGTCGGTGACCAGGTCGGTCGCCGCATTTCGATTACGGTTGCGGACGCTTCGGCAAATGTCGGCGTCGGTGGTCTCTGTCGAGCCGCGATCGCTTCCCTCTTCTCTGCCAAAGGGTCCCGGCCCGCCCGGATCATCCGGGTATTGAGCAAAGCGGCTTTGCGGGCTTCCGCCAGCGAAACCGTGGGATAGCCACCGAGGCCCAGATTGCGCCGCTTCCGGTCTATGGTAACCCGTTGAAACCAATGCTTGGCCCCGGATTTCGCGGGACTTTGTTGGACATAAAAATAGCCGTTTCCCACTCAAATCAAGCAGGAAACGGCCGGTTCTGCTGGGGTTTTACGATGTTAATATGGCGGAGAGGGCGGGATTCGAACCCGCGAGAGGCGTAAACCCCTACGCGATTTCCAGTCGCGCCCATTCGTCCACTCTGGCACCTCTCCGCGGTTGTCCGTGCCGACTAAACGCACCCGGACCATGAAAAACACCCAAGGGCGGGACAAAATTATAGCACGGCCGCTCGGACGTGCACCCCGACCCATTACGGCGCAGGCTGATAGACCGCGGTGTCGGGATGGTACTGGAACCAGCCGAACCAGAACGAAGTCAGGCTGGGGATACGGGGGAATACAGCGGAGGGATCAGCCACGTTCACCAGTCCCCTTTCCGTGACCTGCCAGTGAGCGCCGGTTTCGTCAACCAGTGTGGTTGGCGCCGTGTTTGGGTCATCAGCCTCTGGCAGCCTGAACACAGTTTCGCCGCGCTCGTAGATGCGGCCGGCCCGCGATTCGGGCGATGCCACCACGAGCACGTTGAGGCCGCCTACGGTGTCGTTGATAAACCGCACCTTTTGCAGGTCCGTCACGCCGTACGCCTTGGCGCTGTCGCCGATGGACAACCCCACCACTACCGCTTTTGGTTCGAAAGTAATATCCCGATTCCATACCGGGAACATTACCTCGTCTGAGGTGAAGTAGTCGTAGTAGATCGCCCTGGGGTCGTTCTCGGGTACGTAAAAATCGGGCGGATATACGTTGGTGTACCGGTCCAGCACGGTGGTGTCCGGATGCTCGGTCAACCATTCCTCCCAGGTGGTGACCACCGAGGGAAAGAAGGGCTGCCTGATGCCCGAATCGGCCAGGGGTCCGATCACCGGTTCGCCGATGAACTGGTTCCACAGCGAGCGCGTGGCCCGGTCGTACATCACCTTGTTGCTGCGGTAGAGGAGGCCGGAGGTCCCGAAGGTGGTTGGCTCTCCGTTGACGATGCCGGAATACACGATTCCGGTGCCGCAGAGGGTTCAATACACCAGCGAGATCGGTTCGCCCCCCAGCACGTCGTTGGCGAGTTCGTGGGCGTTCATGATGCGCAAGGGATACGCGCGGTGCTCGCCGTTGATGGACACGCCGAAGACCCGGTCGCCGGGCCACAGCCAGGTGGCCTGCTCCGGCAGGATGTGCGGCGGCTGCTCCAGCGGCGGGATGCCGTCAAGCTGAACGCCGCCCCAGACCACCTCGGTGAGGTCGACCCGCGAGCGGGTGATGCCTGGTTCCAGGATGGCGCCAATGGCCGGGTCGATCAGCGCCAGCGAGTCCACTTTCCAGCGGGGGTATTCCGAAGGCGGGGCGTATTCGTCCATGCGAGGCCCGACCCACTCTCGCCACAGACGGCGGTCGAAATCGAAGTCCTGCCCGGTGAGGGCCGTCAGTGTGTCTATAGCCTGTCCCAGGGTATCCCGATTTCGGAAAAACTTGAGCGCCTCAAGAATGACCAAGACCTGAGACTTGTCACCGTACTCCTGCGTATCCGCCAGCGCGCCGAGGGTCGCCTCCGAAGGGTGGTCCGGACCGTGCCAGATGCTGAACATGGTGCGGTTGGGGTCGTAGGTGACCGCCGTGCGCTCGGCTACGGGAGCCGGACTGGGAGCGGTCGGGTCGACTGTTGCGGTCGCCGTTGCCTCCCGGGTCGGCAGCGGAGCCGGCAGAGTTAATGCGGGATCCTCCGGCGCCGGCGCCGTTGGCCGGCCGCAAGCCAACGCGATTAGCGCCGTGATCAGCAGCATACACGGAATGGATTTGGGCAACTGGATATCCATAGTTCCAAGGAAACAACCGGGGATGGACGAGAATCGAGGCGGTCGGGCCGGCGTATCTCGTTCAGGCAGGTGAACTGTGCTGATCGACCTTGATGATCTTGACGTGATCGGGCAGCCGGGAGCCGGCTTCCCGGAGAGCCCTGGTGAGACCCTTCACGTCGATGACGTAGAGTTCTACGCGGTTTTCGGGAATGTTGATACCCGACTCGACCGGAATACCGGTGGCGCTGGCAAGTGCGTGCGCTCGGTGTTGCGCTTGTTCCAGGTATCGCAACGACGCCTCAGCTTTGCGGGCCTTGATGATCCCCCGCAGGGGATGGTCAATCACGTGGGGCGCCAGGGTGGCTTCGGGGTTTTCGGTGAACAATACCGTCACGCCAAAATCCGGTTCGTGGTGGATCCACAATCCGCCGTAGGTGTCAGGCTCTCCCGACCGGAGGGCCGATCCCAGCGGTCCGACCTTGCCCTGCAAGGCCAGGCGGCACACGGCTTCTTCGACACTCACTCCGAAGTCCCGGGCGTAGTATTGAGCGTCCATCCACAATGCGTCATTCTCAGGCACGTTCGGGCAGGGCAGGGGAGCATTAGCGGTTTGGGTCGATGATGACGCCGGCAGCAACCAGAGTGTCACTACTATGATTACGACGAGCGCACCCGTAAGGATGTACACAGTGGGCGAAGTCGTCATGTCCACGCCTCAGAGCGCCAGGGCTCAACACGCATGCATGAGTCGGGGGCAGGTGCTGGCCCTGCCCCCGTCGCGTAAGGTATTGCCGGAGAGATGCTAATCGGCAGCAGCGGCGGCTTCGGCGGCCGCGTACCACTCGGGGCCCTCCTCGCCCGGCTCAGGCAGCACGAAGCCGCCTTCCATGGTCCAGGACGCGGGGTTCTCGGTGATCCGGCCGGGGATGTCTTGCGGCGACACGCCGGCGACCCTGGCGAATGTCTGGGTGAGGTCGGCGAGGAGCTGCTGCTTGACTTCCTCGGAGCGACCGGCGCGGTTACCGCCGTCCAGGTAGTAGCCCACGCCGTGCTCGTGGGTCTGGCCCTCCGGAGTTTCCAGGAAGGTCACGGACACGAAGCTGCGGGGCGCGCCGGTGGAGCCGCAGTGAATGTCGGTGAAAGCCAGAGCGATCTCCTGCCTCTGGTCAAAGGACAGGGCGCCCTGGGGGATGAAACAGCGATAGTGCGGCATGGTCTGCTCCTTGTGCCGGTAATTTTGGGCTAGCCGTCGCGTCGGTCGCGTGCGGACACGACCAGTTCGTCGGTGGTGCAGCCGGTGAGGTCCATCCACATATCCTGTATGGACTGCATCAGTTCCACGCGGGTTTCTTGCTGCAGGCCGGGCGGGATCTCGCCACGCACCGCGGACGTTGTGGAAAGCCGGCCGCCGCGGAAGCCGAAACCGTGGGGGATCTCGATCCAGTTGACGGACACCTCGGCGGGGTTGCCGCCCACGAATACGGTTGAGATACGTGCCAACTCGGAAGCCAGGCGGGGCCTCAGGTCTTCGGGGACTATCCCCTCCTGGATGGTGCAATTGAACGTGATCATCGACCCTTCCGAACGCGACAGGTTGGTGGTGCGGCAGGGTAACATAGCGGGAAGCAACGCGGCAATCACGACTGCGGGCTCATGCGTATCCACTTTGCAGAAGAGGAACGATTTACATGGATGCACAGGATGAATGGGATGGTATGAGTTGGATGATAGAAACCAGTCCGCCGTCGGAAACCATCCCAGAGCAGTAAGATGAATGCCCCTTTTCAGTCGCCTTGCCGTCATTGGGACGCTGCTGCTGACCGCTTCGACCCGGAACCACGATAGCGCAGCGCATCAATCCTATCCTGTCCATCCTGTCCATCCTGTGCATCCATGTAAATTCCCCGATCTCGCCAAACTGGGTACGCGAGAGCGACTGCGGGGTAACGGGTGACGCGGCTCAAATGACAGGGTAGGGACGCTGTGCTATCGTAGGCCGGCCCGTAGTCACGGGCATCATCATTGCATCAGGAAGGTTTCATCATGCCCACCATGACCGGCGGCCAGGCTCTCATGCGCTCGTTGTACCTGGAGGGGGTGCGCGTCATCTTCGGGTTGCCGGGGGTGCAGCTCTACCACGCGCTGGACGCGCTGAACGACGTGCCGGGCATCCGCCTGATCACCACGCGGCACGAGCAGGCCACGGCCTACATGGCCGACGGCTACGCGCGGGCCAGCGGCGGCGTGGGCACCGCGCTGATGGTGCCGGGACCGGGGCTGCTCAACGCGTCGGCGGCCATCAGCACCGCCTACTCGGCGTCGTCGCCGGTGCTGGTGGTGTCGGGGCAGATCGAGCGCGACCTGATCGGCGCGGACCGGGGCATCCTGCACGAGGTCAACGACCAGCAGGACTGCATCCGCCCCATCACCAAGTACGTGCGGCGCATGATGACCGCCGAGGAAGCGCCCGAGGCGGTGCACGAAGCGTTCCGGCAACTCACCACCGGCCGACCGCGGCCCGTGGAGATCGAGATGCCGCCGGAAACCATGGCCGAGCAGAAAGAGGTGTCTCTGATCGAGGCCGAGGGCTACGCCCGTCCCGCCGCGTCCGACGAGCAGGTGGCCGAGGCGGCGCGCATCCTGGCCGGCGCGCGGCGTCCGCTGATCTGGGCCGGCGGCGGCGTGATTTCGTCGGAGGGATCCGAGGCGCTGGTGCGGCTGGCGGAGCGATTGCAGGCGCCGGTGATCACCACCGCCGAGGGCAAGGGCGTCATCGACGACCGGCATCCGCTGGCGCTGGGCGCGCTGCGTCTGCGTAACGATCCCGTGGCGAAAGAAGAGCCTCACTTCGACGTCATCCTGGGCGTGGGCAGCCGCATGGCCTTCCCCATGTGGCTGGACGGCCAGCGCGTGGTGCAGATCGACATCGATCCCGACGAACTGGGCCGCAACTGGGAGAACACCTACGGCGTCGCCGGCGACGCCCGCACCGTCATGGAGCAGGTGGACGCCAGGCTGGCCGAGACCATCGACATGGGATCCCGCCCGTCCTTTGCCGCCGAGACCGAGGCCCTGCGCCAGCGTCGCAAGGAGTCGGCGCTGCGTCCGGAGCCCCAGGAATCGTACTTGCAAGCCGTCCGCTCCGCCGTGCCGGAGGATGGCATCCTGGTGTCGGGCATGACCCAGCTGGGCTACTACGCCCGGGCTTTCTGGCCCACCTACGAGCCGCGCACCTTCATCACGTCCAGCTACTCGGGCAACCTGGGATACGCCTACCCCACGGCGCTGGGCGCCAAGGTGGCCCAGCCGGACCGTCCGGTGGTGGCCCTGTGCGGCGACGGCGGGTTCCTGTTCAACTCGCAGGAGCTGGCCACGGCGGTGCAGCACGGCATCAACGCGGTGGCGGTGGTGTTCAACGACAACGCCTACGGCAACGTGCTGCGCGACCAGGTGAACCAGTTCAACGGCCGCGCCGTGGGCGCCGAGCTGCACAACCCTGACTTCGTCAAGCTGGCCGAAGCCTACGGCGTCCGCGCCGCCCGCGCCGAAGGCCCCGAAGCCCTGGAGTCAGCCCTCCGCGAAGCCCTGGCCGCCGACGCGCCGAGCCTCATCGAGGTGCCGGTGGGCATGATGCCGACGCCGTTTACGTAGGGGATTGACCCGGCGCAGGGAGGATTGAGCCATGAAACTCACGGTGACCATCGACCGGGATGAAGATGGCGTCTGGATCGTGGAATGCCCGGCCATTCCGGGCTGCGTCAGTCAGGGTGATACGAAGGATGAAGCGCTGTCGAACATCCGGGAAGCCATCGAGCTCTGCATGGAAGTTCGCGCCGAACGGGGCCTGCCGCTCACTGTCGAAACGCGGCAGGTGGAGGTTGCCTTGTAATGCCCCAGTTGCCGGTCTTGAGCGGCTCGGAGACGGTGCGCAACTTTGAACGCTTCGGCTGGGAGGTGGCCCGCCAGCGGGGTAGCCACATAGTGATGACCAAAGCGGGAGAAATGACGACGATCTCTGTGCCCAATCATTCCACGGTGGCCAAAGGAACACTGCGCCGCCTCATCCGTGATGCCGGACTGACCGTGGCCGAGTTCTGCGCCGCGCTCTGACTGAAGAGCCGGCAGGCATGATGGCGACGCCGTTTACGTAGGGGGCAAACATGCCACACGGATATGCGGGTTACATCAGGGACTTTATAGATGCGGACCCCAACGCCATAATCGGCCAATCGTTGCGCGGCGTGCAATCGTCTGGCGGTCACGATGTTGTACCCCAACAAAACTGGGCTTGGCGTGATACCGCTGATTTTCTGCGCTGCCAACTGTCGGATGACCAATTCGAGGATTGGTTCATCGTATTGGAATACGAGATTCCGCGTCGTTCGCGTAGACCGGACGTGATCCTTCTTAGCGCCACCACCGTATACGTGGTCGAGTTCAAAGTTGGTGCTGAGCGTCACGATGCGGCTGCTCGTTGGCAAACCGAAGCTTATAGTCTTGACCTTCGCGACTTCCATGCAGAATCGCAAAGTCGGCGTATCGTGCCAATTTTGTGTGCAACAGGCGCTCCGGCGATAAACCCACCCGTTGATTTCTGCATCTCAGACGGGGTCACCGGATTGGTGCTATCCAACGGCTCAGATTTAACGCAATGGTTGCGTCGGAGCGAGCAACATGCGGTGAATGTTGCCTCGACTCCGATAAACCCTTGGACCTGGCTGTCCTCGGCTTACCGTCCGACGCTTGATATTGTGGCGGCGGCACGGGAAATTTATGCTGGCAATAATGTACGCGAAATATCCCATAAATATGCACACAACTTGGACCAGACGGTCGACATGCTTGCGCGAGCAGTTCAAGACGCCCGGGAGTGTGGCCGGAGAACGATATGTTTCGTTACGGGCGTGCCCGGAGCGGGCAAAACATTGGCTGGGCTTGAAGTTGTCCACGATCTCCGGGTGAGCGGATCGTATGAGACGTTACCGGTGTTTTTGTCCGGGAACGGCCCTTTGGTGGATGTGATACGTGCGGCAGTCGCGCGAGATTCACGGGATCCCGATCACGCTACACAACACGCGGACCGTACGGTAGAGACGCTGATCCAGAACGTGCATAACTTTCTTGAAAATAGTCAGCAATCCCTGCCTCCAGAGCACATAGTAGTGTTCGACGAAGCGCAAAGAGCTTGGGATGCTCGCAAGATTGACAGGAGCCGCAAAAACAAAGGATTGGAGCCGATCAACGCATCAGAACCCGAGTTGCTTTTGGACGTAATGGAACGGGTTCCCGATTGGGCTGTCGTTGTCGCCCTAGTGGGCGCCGGCCAAGAAATCTATGATGGTGAAGCTGGTCTCGAAGAGTGGGGACGTTCTCTGAAAGAGAGGCGCGACACCTGGCGTGTGGTCGCCGCCCCTGAGGTGCTAACCGGCGGAGATAGCGTAGCAGGTCATCGATTGTTTGCGAACGAGCAGCCACCCGAGCTTGCGTTGCTTCAGGAGCCATTGGCTCACCTCAATGTAGTTGTTAGGAGTCATCGGGCCCAGAAATGGGCTGAGTGGGTGAACGATTTCCTGGAGTTGGACTTAGAACAGGCCACGCGTAAGTTCCCAGCCAGCGTGGAATTCCCTTGCTTTGTTACGCGAGAGCTCAGCAGCGCCCGATCCTGGCTTCGCCAGCGTCACGACGTAGAACCGAACGAGCGATCAGGATTGGTGGCCACTTCACAGGATCAACGGCTCCGGGCATATGGGATCGAAAGATCAAGCGCTTTCCGCTCCGGCTACGATTTCGTTACTTGGTTTTTGGCTGGGGACGAAGATATTCGCTCTAGTGTGTCGCTGGAGGTGGCCGCGTCGGAGTTTGAGTGCCAAGGGTTGGAGTTGGACTGGGTAGGTTTGTGCTGGGGTGGAGATTTGCTTCCAGATGCGCAACAGTCCAAGTGGGAATATCGTAGATTTCGCGGAAAGGATTGGCAGTCGGTAAACCATAAAATAGCCCGCAGGTATACTCGCAACAGGTATAGAGTTCTGCTGACCCGTGCGCGTAAAGGGCTTGTTATCTGGGTTCCTCCAGGCGACCCGCGAGATTCTACCCGCAATCCCACGGGTTTTGACCGCGTTTTCGATGCGTTACGAAAAGCGGGAGTTCCGTTGCTGGAAGACGACTACCAAGATGATCCTGCTTTCCTGGAGGAGTCAGCGTGACCAGGCAACCTACGGCAGTTATCGAACGCGATGGCGACGGCTATGTTGCCCTCTGCCCAGAACTCGACATCGCCAGCCAGGGCGATACCGTGGACGAGGCCCGCGATAACCTCAACGAGGCTTTGGAGCTGTTTTTTGAGACGGCTTCGGGCGCTGAAGTCGAGCATCGGCTGAACGATGGGCCTTCGGTCTTGCATTGATCCAGAAACGAGATGCCCCACATTTACGTGCACGACGTGGAGGACACTCTGGACGGTCCCATCGAAACGGAGAGGACGATGAAAGACCCCACCACGTACCAATCCGATTGGGATCCCGATGAACTCAAAGAGATGCAGGAACTTGCAAAATACTTTGATTCCCTCACTGAAGAGGAATGGATTGCGCAATGGGAATACGCGTACGAGAATCCCCATACCGTGGACGTGCTGGTGCCCAAAGAGTTGCTCGCCACCGTCAAGGACATGATCGCGCGCCACGAGGCTGACAATCCCGAAGAAGCCGCGGCGGCTCAGGCGTGGCTTGATCGGAAGTCGGACGGGCCCGGCAACTTTCCGCCCGGCTGGGATGCGGAGCGCGTCCACCGCCTGATCGCCGAAGCCCTGGCCGAAGAGGAAGAGCTGGGGGAAGAAGCAGCTGACTTCAAGCCCGACGGCCTGACGATGATGCTGATTCCCGCTAAACTGGCCCCCGCCGTCCGTGAACTCCTGGCCGGCCACGGGGCGGATGCGCTTGCGGAACCCTCTCCCACCGACTAATCTTCGGAAGACCTAACCCAACTGCTATGCCCACTCGCATCCTCATCACCGATTTCGTCTGGCCCTCCACCGCGCCCGAGCGGGAGGTTCTTGTCGCCGGCCTGGGCGATGGCGTGGAAGTGGTGGAGGCGCCGGACGGGTCGGAGGCGACGCTGGCCGCGCTGGCGGCCGACTGCGACGGCATCATGACCTGCTTCGCTCAGGTGACGCCGGCGGTGGTGCGGGCGGCGGAGAGGTGCCGGGTCATCAGCCGCTACGGCGTGGGCGTGGACAACATCGCCGTGGACGTGGCAACCGAACTGGGCATCCCGGTCACCTACGTGCCCGACTACTGCGTGGACGAGGTCAGCGACCACGTGATGGCCCTGCTGCTGACCTGGAACCGGCTGGTGGGGTTCTATGACGGCGTTGCCAAGGCCGGACGCTGGGAAGGCACGCCGTCGCCGCACCCGCTGACCCGGCTGCGCGGCCAGACCATCGGCATCGTCGGTTTCGGGCGCATCGGCCGCGCCGTGGCGGATAAAGCCCGGGCTTTCGGGCTGGATGTGGTGGTCCACGACCCGTACCTGCCCGCTGATGCCGCATTGTCCGACGGCGTGTCGGCGGCGACGCTGGACGATCTGCTGGCAGCGTCCGACTACGTGACGGTCCACACGCCGCTGAACGACGAGACGCGGGGTCTCATCGGCGCGACCGCGTTCGGGCTCATGAAACCGTCGGCCTACATCATCAACTGTGCCCGCGGCCCCATCATCGACGAGCCGGCGTTGATCGACGCGCTGCGAGGCGGGCAGATCGCCGGCGCCGGTCTGGACGTGATGGAGTCGTCTGCCCCGCCGGCCGACCATCCGCTGTTCGCCATGGACAACGTGATCGTCACGCCTCACGTCGCCTTCCTGTCGCAGCAGTCGGTGCTGGAACTGGAGGTCCGCACGGCGCAGGCCACGGTGGACGTGCTGCAGGGGCGAATGCCGGAGTTCCTGGTGAACCCGGCGGTGCTGCCCCATTCACGGGTCACGCTACAATAACGAGCCAGAATCAGGATTGGTGGATGAGTATGATGGTCAGGATTGAGGCCGTTACGCCATTTAACGAGCTGCAATCCTGCTAATCCTCTAATCCAGAAAATCCTGCTTCTGACGATTTCCAGGGGGGATATTTTGACAACGGCAGGCTTTACCATCAGTTACCTGGGCACGGGCGCGGGTGGCTGCATCATGCGCAATCACACCGCCATTGTCGTGGATTGCCCTACCGGCGAGCGGATCCTGCTGGATGCGGCGTCGGGCAACACCGTGCTGCGGCATGGGCATGAATTGGGAATGTCGCCGAACGACTTTGACCATTGCCTGTTGAGCCACAGCCATGCCGACCACTGCGAGGGGTTGCCGCACATCGAGATGCAGCGCAGCCGACGCAATGAGGAAGAACACCCCATGCAGGTCTATGGCTCCGAACAGGCCATGGCCGACATCGGCACCCTGCTGGCCCTGCCGACCCGAGGGCTCACCGTCGACGCCGAGGGAGCGCTCAGGCGTGACGGGCGGAGGTCCATCATGTTCCGCCCCACTGAGCCGGGGGAGTGGGTGCAATTGACCCCGGGCGTGCGAGCCCGTTCCACGCAGGTCAACCACATCAGGGGAGCGATGGCCTGGCGGGTTGAATCGGGCGGGCATGCCGTGGTGTTTTCCGGCGACACCCGTTGGTGTCCCGACCTGGCGGATTTAGCACAGGGAGCGACGCTGTTGATCCACGAGGCGCTTTGCACCGAAGCGAAACGCGAGATGGCCGACGGCACCGCGCACTCCACGGCGGCGGAAGCGGCGCGCATCGCCCAGATGGCCGGCGTGGGCGGGTTGACCATCACGCACATTCACAACGATTACCACACAGACACCGAAGCTCTGATCGAAGAGGCGCGGTCGATTTACGACGGGCCAGTCGCGGTCGCAGAGGACTGCTGGCAGCAGCGAGTCTGATCCACCGCCAGCAGGTGGGACGGCTCCAAGCAGCGCGGTTGATTTTTATCTCCATTCATAATATATTATATTTACAAAAACGATATACCATCGATCTCGTGCCCGGTGAATCAACGTGCAAATCGACCCTGCTCGACCCCAATTTGGTCATAACGGTGACGACGGGCCCGCCGGCCAAGGCGATCCCGCGTTGTATAATTGGGTACGTACAGTCAATTTCAGGAGGTCTTACATGAACCGCACCCAACGTGATTTGATCCTGCTGGCCGCCGGCATCGGCATCGGGGTTGGCCTCGGTATGCTGCTGGCGCCGCGCAGTGGACGGGAAACGCGACAGGCGTTGACGCAGGGCGCCAATCAGGCCGTGGAGCGCGGCCGTGACTATTGGCAGCGCATCCGCAGCCGAATCGCGGCCGGAGACACCGACGCCGAGCTGGACTCCGAAGGTTAGCCTGGACCGTCCGCCGGGACGACGGTTGAACAGACCGTCGTCCCGGCGCTTTTTGTGCCCCGATAGGAAGGACAGCGTTTTATGTCGCCCGACGTCGTGTCGATTATCCGAGACATTGCAATTATCGTTATGGCCGTCATGGTGACCGTAGCGGCGTTGGCGCTCACCGTGGTGGCGTTGAAGATATATCCAAGGATCCGGCGGGCGGCGACCAACTTTGAGGCGGCTTCGTGCATCATGCTGGACACATCGGCGCGGATCTCCGCCCTGGTGACTGCCGGCAATGAAATCGGCTCGTTCGTTTGGGACCTGGTTACTCGGATCCGCGGTCGTGGCGACGACAAGTCGGACGATGATGGCAACCCGAACAACTGAAGGGTCTACGCTTCAGCCCGGTCTGGACTTCGGAGCGGCCCTTGGTTCTGGCAACCGGAGACGGCGGTCCGGTTTTGCGGTTTGCGCGTATCCTCCTTGTAGATATTCCGGGGGCTAAGTTATAATCCCGAGTAGTTTCCCAACCTCGCGCGGTGTGTGATGGCAGATATATTCGACAAACTGCAGCCTATCGTGGACCGTTATCGGTCCATCGAAGACGAGATGGCGCGACCGGAAGTGGCTGCAGATTATGCCAAGCTCCGCGAATTGAACCGGGAACGATCCGGACTCGAGGAACTGGTGGGCATCGACAGCCTGCATCGCAAGCTGTTTGAAGAGCAGGCCGACCTCAAGGCGCTGGTCAGCGAGGGCGGCGATCCCGAACTGGTGGAGATGGCCCAACTGGAGCTGGTCGAGGTCGAGCAGAGGATTTCCCAGTTGGCCCAGCAATTGCGCATCGCCCTGCTCCCCAAAGACCCCAACGACGAGCGGGACGTCATCGTGGAGATCCATGCCGCCGCCGGAGGGGAGGAAGCCTCGCTGTTTGCCGGCGACCTTTACCGCATGTACCAGCGCTTCTCCCAGGAGCAGGGCTGGGCAGTGGAGATACTGGACTCCAACCCGTCGGACCTGGGCGGTTTCAGCCGCATCGCTTTCTCCGTCGACGGGGACAACGCCTTCAGCCGGCTGAAGTTCGAGGCCGGCGTGCACCGCGTCCAACGGGTGCCCGAAACGGAAACGCAGGGTCGCATCCATACATCCACGGTCACGGTGGCCGTGCTGCCACAGGCCGACGAGGTCGAGGTTGCCGTCAAGGAGGACGACCTGCGCATCGACATCTTCCACGCCGGAGGCCACGGCGGTCAGAACGTCAACAAGGTGGCCACGGCGGTCAGGATCGTACACGAACCCACCGGTGTGGTCGTGGTATGTCAGGACGAGCGGTCGCAGTACAAGAACAAGTCCAAGGCCATGACCATCCTGCGCAGCCGGTTGTACGCGGCGGAACAGGAGCGCCACCAGGCTGCCATTTCCAACAGCCGCAAGGCCCAGATCGGAAGCGGTGACCGCTCCGAGAAAATACGGACGTACAACTACCCACAAGATCGCATCACCGACCACCGGATCGGCCTGTCGGTGCACGGGGTTCAGCGCCTCATGGACGGCGGGTTGGGCGACATCATCGACCGCCTGATCGCCGACGACCAGGAACGGGGCCTGGCCAGCGTGTCCGCCTGATCGCGATATCGACGACCAACATGTTCCGGGGCGGCCGCAGGGTCGCCCTTGCCGATTGAGACGTATGCCCAACCTGCGCACCGTAATCCAGGAAACCCACCGCAACCTCGAGTCCGCAGAGATACCGGACGCCCGGCTGGAGGCGGAGGTGATGGTGATGGACGTGATGCGAATGCCGCGTCAGGCCATCTTCGCGGAGCAGGAGTCGCAGGTCTCTCCCCAACAGGAGGAGCAACTGGCCGCCATCGTGGAACGTCGCCTCACCCGGGAACCGCTGGCTTACATCCTGAACTATCGGGAGTTCTACGGCGTCAACCTGCTGGTGAACCCGGACGTGCTGATCCCCCGTCCGGAGACGGAGACCATGGTCGAGCACGCCCTTTTCATGGCGCTCATGGGCATGGAAAGCCGGGAACTGGTGATCGCCGACGTTGGCACCGGAACCGGCGCCATCGCGGTGAATCTGGCCATACACCTGCCGGCGGCGCGGATCTACGCCAGCGATGCCTACGACGCCACGCTGGACGTCGCCGCATACAACGTGCGCATGCACAACGTGGCCGACCGTGTCACCCTGTTGAAGGGTGACCTCCTTGAGCCGTTGCCCGAGCCGGTGGACGTCATCGTCGCCAACCTCCCCTACCTGCCCACTGATCGGATCCCGACCCTGCAACCGGAAATCCAGTGGGAACCGGTAGCCGCGCTGGACGGCGGAGCCGACGGCCTGGACCACATTCGGCGCCTGTTATCGCAGGCCGCAACGGCGCACGGCGGCGAAGGCGCCCGCCTGAAGCCCCACGGCGTGATCCTGTTGGAAATGGACCCCGAGCAGTTCTCCGAGGCCCGATCCCTGGCGTCCGCAGCCTTTCCCGAGGCGGAGATTACCGTCGAGCCCGACCTGGCCGGTCAGGACCGAGTGCTGTCGATCAGCCTGGCGTCCGGCGATTACTAAGACCCGTGCGTCCGGTCCTGCGCTGTCCGATGTTTCGCCCACATCCATGCGCCGACCGTGAACGGCAATGCGTACCCTGATCGTCTCGGATATCCACTCCAACCTGCAGGCTTTCGAAGCTGTCTTGTCCGATGCAGAAGGCGCCGGCGGATACGATACGGTCTGGTTTCTTGGCGATCTGGTGGGCTATGGCTCGGATCCAAGGGCGTGCATCGAACGATTGCGGAGGCTGCCCCACGTCGCGATCGCCGGGAACCACGACCACGCTGTGACCGGAAAGCTGAACCCGGACCTGTTCAATGGCGCAGCACGTGCGGCTGCCCTGTGGACAGCCCAACAACTGACCGAAGACGAAATGTCTTACCTTGCCGACATGCCCGAGGTGCGTCTGATGGGCTCGTTCACCCACGTGCACGGCAGTCTGCGCGATCCGGTCATGGAATACCTGATCAGCGAACCGGCGGCCATGGCGACCTTTGCCCTGATGGAAACGCCGTTTTGCCTGGTGGGCCATTCGCACTACCCGCTGGTTTGGACCGAAGACAACGGGCGCGCGGGTGTTGAACTCCTGGATCCCTCGGCTCCGGTGGCCCTGGATCCGGAGCAACGGATGATCGTCAACCCCGGCAGCGTAGGCCAGCCCCGTGACGGCGACTGGCGAGCGTCGTACCTGCTGCACGACAGCGAGGCTGGAGCATGTGGCGTTCTGTACCACCGCCGTGTCGAGTACGACCTGGCGGCGGCGCAAAGCGGGATACTGGCGGCAGGGCTTCCGGAGTCACTGGCAATCCGCCTGGGTAACGGGCACTAACCAACTTGACGGTTTTCAACCGGCCCCATTACACTTTTTCACGACATCCGCTCGCCAGTAGAGCAAGTCGAGGTAACATCATCGCTATTCAACAGGTTAATGGCAACGCCGCATTCAGTGAAGACGTAGCATTATTCATCGACTGGGAGAACTTCAAAATCAGCCTGGCGGTACGGGGCAGAACGCCCAACGTCTCCGCGCTGAAGGAAGAAGTCTCCAACCACGGCCGCGTTGTCGTCGGCAAGGCATACGCCGACTGGGTATCCCGCGCCCCCGAACTGAAAGGGGCCAGCCAGTTTATCCATGATCCGCCGTCGCTGTACGCAGCCGGGATCGAGCCGGTGTACGTGCCCACCCGGTTGCCGTTGCGTGGATCCTACCAGTCAGGTCGCACTGTCAGCGTCAAGAACAGCGTTGACGTAAAAATGACCGCGGACTGCATCGATACGGCACACAATTTCCCCAACATCAACACTTTCGTCCTCGTATCCGGGGACTCCGATTTCATCCACGTCATCAACTCCCTCCGGGCGGTCGGCAAGCGCGTCCTGGTGGTGGGCGTCTCCTGGGCCACCTCCCGCCGCATGGCCGACCATGTTGACGGCCTCATCTTCTACGACGCGGACGTGGATCCAATCGATGCCGAGGAACCCGAAAACGCCTTCCACCGCGCTCCTGCCCATCGTGGACGCCAGCAACAGCCCGCGGCCCTGGCTAACCCCGGCCGGCACCAGCTACCCGAGGTCATCCGTGCCATCGAGGACGTGATCCGAACCGAGCGTGCGGCCGGACACACGCTGCTCCTCACGTCGCTCAAGCAGCGTCTGGTGCGCCGCATCGCCGGCTTCGACGAGCGCAAGCTGGGCTTCTCCGGGTTCAAGAAGCTGATGCTGCGGGTTGCCGAAGAGGGCAATATCAAGATACGCAGCGTCGACCTGGTGGACTGGATCCTGATGGCCGACGAGCCGGACCCCGAACCGGTTGCCCGGGACGATGATGACGAGGCCGACCTGGAGGACACCCCGACCTACGAAGAGGCTGAAGTCGCAGCTGATGACGACGACGCTGGCGAGGCAGACCGACCGGATGAGCCCGCGGCCAGGGAATTCGACGATCGACCCCGAGATCGCCGCTACCGAGGCCGCCCGACCTCGCCGGCACAGGCGGACGCCCCCGAACCCAACGTCAGTGACACGGCCACATACCGACAAACCCAGATTGAGCGATCCCTCATGGAAGCCATCGGCGCCATGGACCTGCCCCAGTCCGATGATCCCGACGGCGACGCGGCCCGCATCGCCGACCTGGTCGCCATGAGCCATTTCCTGGAGGAGCGGGACGGCGCCGACGCGGTAATGTTCCAGGCGTTGTGCAACGAAATCAGCGAGGCCCTCACCGCCGGAATTGAGGCGGAGGACGCCACCATCCGCAAGCACTGGGGTGACTCGCCCGAACTGGTCGCGCGCAACCTGATCACCCGCTACGTCCGAGCCCTGATGTCGAATGGAATGTTCCAGTATCGCAACATCAACACCAGGGATCCAGAAACCAACCGGTCACGGCGCCGGAGGGTGTTTGGCTTGAACCGGGAGCACCCCGTTGTCGGATACGCGCTGGCGGCCCGGCTGGGACTGCCCTATGATCCTCCGGCCGAAGAAGGTCATTCCCCCAGCGACACCATCGCCGCGCCGCCGGTCGACGATCACGGCTCCGCGGAGGCGGACCGCCCCGAAACAGCCGAAGAGGCTGAAGTGGTCGCCATCAGCTAACGGCGAGCGCCAGGAGGTTCACCGCGGGTCCCATCTGGTCGGTGGGACCCGCTTTCGTTGGGCCAGCGGTTCAGAGATCGTTGCGCGCCCACCGCGCCAACGCTTTGTCCGACGCAGTGATCTCGGCGACAGACGTGTAGTAGTAGTCCTGCCACCCTTGTTCCGGCAGGCCGGCGAAAAGCATCAGGTTCAGCGGGTACTCTTCGCTATCGGTCACCCGCCGGAAGTCGTCACGGAACAGGAAAGTCGGCTTGCCCAGCGCTATGGCGATGCCCAGTTCGACCATCACGCCCTCGTCGGGCGGAGTGCCGTTAACCACCGCGAAGATCGCGTCGGCATCGCGCACGTCCCGAACATCGGCCAGCGCGATCCGGTGCGCCCAGCCGGGTTCGGAGAAGTCGACCTGGTTGTTGCGCCCGAAGGGTTCCCAGACCTCAAGGCCCAGGCTCTCCAGCGCTCCGATGAGTTCGGGCAGCAGGCGCGTCTTTTGCTGCTCGGAGAAGCCATACGGGTTGGCCAGATAGATTGTTTTGCGCTGAGTTGTTCCCATGCCAGCAGGTTATGACCGAGAAGATTCCCGCCAGAGGCGGCAGGCGGTGACCCCAAGCGCAGTGGGAACCATCGTGTCCACGATGATCCAAATTATGTCGTTGGTGACGCCACCCTCGCTGCCGTTGATGAATCGGAACCAGTTGTACAGGAAGACCAGCGAGACGCCCAGCGTGGCATAGAACGTGGCGTTGGCTTCCAGGTACGCGCGGGTAACCGCCTCGTTGCCGTCGGGCACGCTGACGTGGATCTTCTGGTGAATGTTGAACGCCAGGGCGGCGGCCAGGCCGATGAGCATCATGACGTCCAGCACGTGCCAGACGACCAGCACGCTGACCAGATCGCCCAGAAACGTGCTGACGATGAAAAACACCGCCACCGCCACCGCCGTGGCCAGCATATAGACGCAAACCGGCTTCTTGATCGCGTTCATGGCGCCTCTCAGGTTCTTTATTCAGCGCAGTTATTCCAGCGCGCTCTGCAAGCCACCGTACCAAGTTTCCGCGATATTCGTCACCGGCAAGTCAAACACGATTCCGATATTCAACCTTTCTCCGCCGGTTATGCCCAGTGTCATCGCCGGCACGCCGGATGCCGCGGCGAGGCCATGCACGACATCCAGCGCCTGGGGTTTCACCGCTACCAGTATCCGGGAGGGCGCTTCGCCAAACAGCGCGACGTCCCATCGCCGGGGAATGCCGGCCACGAATTCATCCGATGCGATGAACCCCATTGGGCCACCGCCTCCGATGCGTCCGTCTCCCAGGATGCAGCACTCGGCCAGGGCCACCGCCAGGCCGCCGTCCGAACAGTCGTGGGCCGACCTGGCCAGCCCCTCGGCAATGAGGCGGCGGCAGAAAGCCTGCACCCGTCGCTCCAGGGGCAGGTCGATCCTGGGTCGGCCCCGCACCATGCCGTGGATCGTATTCAGGTACTCGCTGCCGGCCAGGTCGGACGCGCGGGCCGTCAGACGGTCGGCGCCCAGGAGGACCACCGCCAACCCTTCCTCGGGGAAACCAGCGCCACGGTGTCTCTGGACATCCTCCAGCAGTCCGAGGGCTCCAACGATGGGCGTCGGGAAGATGGCGGCGCCCTGGCTTTCGTTGTACAGGCTGGCGTTGCCGCTGACCACTGGCACGCCCAACGCACGGGCCGCCCCGGCCATGCCGCGAATGCACTGCTCCAGTTGGTAGTAGATCTCGGGCCGCTCCGGGTTGCCGAAGTTCAGGCAATCGGTGAGCGCCAGGGGTTCCGCGCCGACACAGGACAGGTTGCGCGTGACCTCCGCCACGACCATCTGCGCCCCCCGGTAGGGGTCAAGGAAACACTGGCGTCCGTTGCCGTCAATGGCCACCGCTATCGCCTGGCCGGTGTCCTTGATCCGCAGCACTGCCGCGTCCCCGGATCCCGGGCCGACCACGGTGTTGGTCTGCACCTGGTGGTCGTACTGGCGGTACACGCTCTGCCTGCTGGCGATGTTGGGAGCAGCCAGCAACCGCAGCAACGTTTCTCCGGCGTCGGCCGGGATGGGCACGTCCCTCAGCCGCAGTCGTTGCCGTTCCAGGGAATCTGCGGAAGGTTGGCCGTCCAGCCGGTAGCGAGGGGCGTCGGTCAGGTGGGTCACGGGAGCAGAGGCTATCCGCTCCGCGCCGTCGGTCACCAGCGCATAGGGTTCGTCCGTCACTGTGCCAACGGGACGACATGGTATGTCCCACTTGTCGAACACTTCGCGGATGGCGGGCACGTGCTCCGGCGCGGCGGCCAGCAGCATGCGCTCCTGGGACTCCGACAGCATCACCTCGTAGCCGGTCATGTCGGATTCCCGCCGATGCACCTGGCTGATGTCCAGCGCGATGCCCCGACCGCCGCGCGCCGCCGATTCCACCGCCGCGCTGGTGAGGCCGGCCGCCCCAAGATCCTGCAGCGCGCGCACCCGGCCCGTGGCCAGGGCTTCCAGGCAGGCCTCGATCAACGATTTTTCCAGGAAGGGATTGCCCACCTGCACCGTTGGGCGGAGTTCCTGCTCCTCCTCAAAGGTGCGCGAGGCCAGTCCGGACGCGCCGTGGATCCCATCGCGGCCGGTTCCCGCGCCGGCCAGGAGAAGCACATCGCCGGGTCGGTCGGCGGCCGCGCTGGCCAGGTCCTCGATGCGCGCGATGCCGACGCACATGGCGTTCACCAGCGGGTTCTGCGAGTAGCAGTCGTCGAAGTAGATTTCGCCGGCCACGTCCGGCACCCCGATGCAGTTGCCGTACCAGCCGATGCCGTCCACGACTCCCTTGAGCAGCCGTCGGTTCCCGGCTCTGTCCGGCGGGCCGAAACGGAGGGAGTTCAGAAGGGCGATGGGTCGCGCGCCCATCGCCAGGATGTCGCGGACGATGCCGCCGACACCGGTTGCCGCCCCTTGCAGCGGCTCCACGGCGGACGGGTGGTTGTGGGACTCGACCTTGAAAACAACCGCCAGTCCGTTGCCGATGTCGATGGCGCCGGCATTCTCGGCGCCGGCCTGGGAGAGGGTCCGGCCAGAGCGCGACGGCAGCATTCCCAGCAGCGGACCCGAGTGCTTGTATCCGCAGTGCTCGCTCCAGAGCGCGCCGAACATGCCCAGTTCAACCGGGTTCGGCTCCCGGTCAAGCCGGTCGACGATCATGTCGTACTCGGCCTGGGACAGCGCGATTTCGTCGAGAATTTCTTTGGTTACCGGCATTGCAGACCCTGAATACGGACATTTGACCACCGCGGTCAAACTCGGCGGCGGCTATCGGTTACGCAGAAGCCTGATCTCTGCTTCCAAGCGGAGGCGTTCGGCTCGCTCCGCATCCCGCTCCGCCTCGGCGGCGATGCGCGCGTCAGTCTCTTCGTAGTAGGTGGGCAGGTATCCTGTTTCCGGGTCATACCAACGCAGGTGCCCGTACTCCCAGCACACGTACAGGCCCAGCACAGCGCTGTACCCCCGGTACCGGGCATGGCTCACCTCAACTACGTTTATTGGCTGGTACGCCCCACTCACCAAACGATCGCCCGCGAGAGCGGTTTGGTAGCGCTGCCCGTCCTTGTCGTCAAACCGCCAGTACTCCGGCACTCCGTAATCGGCATATCCCCGGCGCTTATCCGTCTCGTCACGGTTGCTGGTGGTTGGGGAGGCGATCTCCAGCACGAAGTCCGGCGGCTTGCCGTGGTAGTCGATGGAGTATCCTTGCTCGGTGATGATGACGCTGCTGTCGACATCGAAGGCAATCAGGAGGTCGGGTTGCAGCAGGCCCCGCCGTTGGCTGGTGTTCCAGCCAATGGGCGTTTCGCTTGTAACCACCGTGCTTGCCGAGAACCCCAGACGCACGCGCAGGGCGGGCAGATGGGCCGGTTCGTTGAGAAAGCGGGTGTTCTGCATATCGTCCCTGGGCGGCAGTTCGGGAAAGCGGCTGGCGCTGGTAACGGCTGGCGGCGCGGTGGGCTTGGTGGTCATAACGGGCCTCGCAGGGATGCAGTAACCGTCGGCGTGTGTGTCGCGCGTTTGCAGGTGGTATCTAATCCTACGCTCAAATGGGCGAAAACGGAACGTTGTTGCCCTCGGTAGTACGATCAATACAGGTCAACCAATCAGCCCGCCGACTACGACCATCGCCACGCCGCCCACGGCCATCAACGTGCCTATAACCAGCTCTTTGGTGATGGTTTCGGTCTGCCGCAGGAACAAGCGCACCATGACCATGGTGACCAGCGGGTTGCAGGATACGATGGGCGCGATCATCAGGATGTTCGATCCCTCGCGGGTCACGGCGAAGTACAGCGACATCACGGCGCAGGCGGCGGCGAATCCGGCGAGGAACACGTACAACGTCGCCCAACCGGAACTGGTGGATTTCTGTACTGCCTCGCGTCCGAAGACCGGCGACAGCACCAGGGTGGCGAAGAACATGCTGCCGGCGGCCATGATCAGCGGCGAGCCGAACTGGATGCTGAGCACCCGCCCACTCAGGGTCGACGCGCCGTAGCAGGCGGCCGCCAGTATCGCCAATCCGTAACCGGCCACCGATTTCCAGTCGCTGCCCCAGCTTTGACGCAGGAAGTTCCCGCCGGTCAAGGCCAGCCCGCAAACGACCACCACCGTGCCGATCCCCAGCAGCACGTTCAGATGCTCGTTGAACCCCGGCACCTCTAGTCTGGTGAGGGTGATCGCGTACAAAGCGGAGAAGAGCGCGGCGCTGCCCACGATGGGGGTTACACGGGATGCGCCGATCAGGCTGATGGCGATGTACTGCTGTGACCGCCCGCCCATGTAGGTGAGGATGCCGTTGCCCAACAGCCACACCAGGGCGATGGCCGGCATTGCGATTATCGCGTCCAGCTCGAAGATCAATGCCAGTGTCCCCGCCAACAGCGTGGACCCTACCAGAGAGATCAGCGACGCCGGCATGGGCCGTATCGCTTGCATTCCCAGGCGGGCCAGCACCGCCGAACTGCCGAACCCAAGCACCGCGATGCACGCCAGTCCCAGCGACAGCAGCATCCCTAACGATGGGCTCCCGCGTCAATCATGGACCCGAAGATGAGGTTGCCGTCGTCGGAGCCCAGCAGGGCCTCGCAGCTTCGCTCCGGGTGAGGCATCATACCCAGCACGTTGCGGCCCTCGTTGATGATGCCCGCGATGTTGTCCATCGACCCGTTGGGGTTGGCGTCTTCAGTCACCGCGCCGTCGGGCTCGCAGTAGCGGAACAGGATCCTGCCCTGCTCCTCCAGTTGGGCGATGGTGGACGGATCAGCGTAGTAGTTGCCTTCACCATGAGATACGGGTACGGCCAATGGCTGCCCGATGCTGCACCGGCTGGAGAACGGCGTGTCGGTGCGTTCGGTGCGCAGGTGGGTCCATTGGCACCGGTATTCCAGGTGCCCGTTGCGACGCAATGCGCCCGGGAGGAGGCCGGCTTCGCACAGGATCTGGAAGCCGTTGCAGATCCCGATCACCAACCCGCCGGCGGTGGCGAAATCGCGCACCGCGCCCATCACCGGCGAGAACCGGGCGATGGCGCCGGCGCGCAGGTAATCGCCGTATGAGAACCCTCCGGGCACGATGATGGCATCGTAGCCGGCGACGCTATCCTCTTTGTGCCAGATGTAACCGGCGTCCTGCCCCAGCACCCCGTTGACGGCGTGGTGGCAGTCGGTATCGCTCCAGGTTCCCGGGAAAACCAGGATGCCGAAACGCATACGTCGGGTCAGCCCGCCGTTTCCAGGAGGCGCGACACGATGGCGTTGACCTGGCTGCCATCGGCCTTGCCGCGCACCTGCGGCATGATGCGGCCCATGACCTTGCCCCGGTCGCCCGGCCCGGAGGCTCCGCTATCGGCGATGGCTTGGCGGGCGATGGCCTCGATTTCTTCCTCGCCAAGTTGTTCGGGCATGTATTCCAGCAGGATTGTAAGGGACGCCTCCTCCTTGGCAACGAGGTCAGCGCGACCGCCCTGGCCGAACATTTCGATGCTCTCGCGGCGGTCCTTGACTTGCTTGGCCACCACGTCGGTGACTCCACTCTCGTCCAGCTCCTTGAGGTTGTTCTTTTCAGTCAGCTGGATTTGGCTCTTGAGGAACCGCAGCGTCTCCAGGCGCTCGCGATCACGCGCCCGCATGGTGTTGCGAATGTCCTCTTCCAACCGGTCCTTGATGGTAGCCATGACGCTGCCGCCTTTCGAATCTGTGCTCAGTTGAGGGCTCCCGAGGCTGCAAATGTGCCTGGGAAACGGTAGTCAATGCTACAACGCCACGGAGCGGACACGCAACCGTGCTATACTGAAATCCACTGGCCGAAGTGGCGGAATGGTAGACGCGCCGGTCTCAAAAACCGGTGGGAGAATATCCCGTGTCGGTTCGAGTCCGACCTTCGGCACCAATTGCCGAATCTTATCGGCATCCAAGTTCAAAAACGGCTTGGACCGTCCGCTGAACCATCCCAATAAGCGGATCCTCCCCCGCGCGGCGTCGAAGAGGGCACCAGGAACGTTCCCACGTACCACACGGCCCGCGGTTCACTGGCCACTGCCGAAAACCAGTTAGACTACGTGTTCGCCTCTCGGGGGTTTCATCGGTGCGTGCGAGCGCGGGCAATGAACGGCCTGGAGGAGTGGGGATCTAGCGACCACTGCCGGATTTTGATCGAGGTCGACGCGTAAGGATCTTCGGGGAGGACGCCGTTTGTAATGGGGCGTGTTCACACTATATTTGCTGAGCGGTTATGATGCCGGTATGCGGATGATGGAACGAACCGGCAAGTGATCGGACAGGTCGGCGTCCGGTCTATCCGACATGGTCAGGTAGAACTCGAGACCGGGAGATCGCCGCTGAACCAAACGGTGTGGTTGATCCTTAGAACCCCCAACAAAATAGCTTGCTGATCCACAATCATGCGGCTGATCTTTCGGTAAGTTCGTTGCGTTGCAGGGGGTGGCGCAGTATTACGCGGAAGTGGGAGGCCGTGTTCGATGGCGAAACCCTTGGTCCGCGGCGAACTATGGGAGATCGTACAACCGCTGCTGCCGGCCCCCAAACCCCGGCGGTTCCGCAATCCGGGACGCAAGCGCCTGGATGACCGCAAAGGCCTGACCGGCATTCTGTTCGTATTGAAGAGCGGCATTCCCCCGTATCAAGTACGGGGCCGGCTCTGAACACCCACAATTGTCCGGTACTGGCTGCGGCAGGAAAACCAGGGTTACACCGAACCTCCTTCAGCCAGGCTGGCCAACTCCGCCTCTGACAGTCCCAACTCTCCGCACAGGACCTCTTCGTTGTGCTCTCCGAGGAGCGGCGCGCGCCGGGAGATACTCCAAGGCGAGCCGTTGAAGATGGCCCCGGGCCCCGGGTGTCGGAGTGTCTGGCCAAGCTCCGGGTATTCCACGTCTGTCCAGAACCCCCGGTCCTCCAGGTGAGGGTCCTGCATGACCTCGTCCGGGGAACGGATCGCCCCCGCGTTGGAGCTACGCGTCTGCAAACCGCGGTAGGCCTCGTCCCGGGGGATGTTGGCGAGGAAGTTCTCGAAAATTCCGCGAATATGCGACTGGTTCTCGGCGACTACCGCCGGGTCCTGGTACTTTTCGTCCAGCAGGTCGCCCGCCAAGCCGTGCTCATCCATCCACGGGGCAAGCGTCAGCATTCGCTCCGGGGGAACCTGGCCGACGTTCACGTATTTCCCATCCTTGCAGAGGACCTGGGCGTTGGGCCCAAGGTTGGTGTTGCCGCCTCCGGTTCTACGAGGAACAACATCTCCTTTGTGAATGTACTGGTTCACATGGCCCTCGGTCGTGAGTGCGCAGGCATCATGCACCGAGGCATCGATGTACTGCCCTCTGGCCGTCACCGACCGGCTGACCAGCGCCGCGGTAATGGCGATGTAGGCATAGTGACTTCCGATGTGCCAGGCCTGCCCTCCTCCGGGAGCGATGGGCGGCGCACCTGGCACCACGTCGTCGTCATAGCCACACCGGGCCATCTGTCCGCCCGCCGCCAGATGCAGCAGGTCGCTGCTCTGGAAGTCCCGCCACGGCCCGGTCTGCCCGAAAGGGGTCAGCGAGCACATGATCAGCCCGGGGTTACGCGTTGCCAGATCTTCGTACCCCAGCCCCAGGGAGGCCAGATAACCGGGCCGGAAGGTCTCCAGTATCACATCCGCCTTCTCCGCCATTTGCCGGAACAGGCGGCGCCCGTCCTCCGTCTCCAGGTTCAGGGTGACCCCCCGCTTGGAGGTGTTGTAATGCCAGAAGTAAAGGCTCCGCTCCCGATCCGGCAGGTCCTGGTAGAAGGGCCCCACGGACCGGGCCGCCTCGCCGCCGGGCGGCTCGATCTTGATGACGTCGGCTCCCATGTCAGCCATCTGCTTGCCACACCACTGCCCCATCTCGTCGGCCAGCTCCAGCACGCGCAGCCCCCCAAAGGCACCCGCCGAGTTCCGGTCGGGCGTCCGCTCCGGCGCCGGCGCGGGATTCGCTATCGGCTCATTCCCACCCCACTGCACGGGCGAGGCATCCTCCATCATTTCCTTCAAGTAGGGATAGTCTTCCATGCTGAGGTCCCTGGGCCAGAAGACGCCTTCGGCGAAGCCGCTCACCAGCTCCTCGTGACTGATGCCCAACAACCCCTCAAATACCTCTTTGTTGTGCCCGCCGATCAGGGGACCTGACCGGCTGTTGAATGCCGGCGTCTCCGACATTTTGAAGGGAGCGTTCTGAAGGGGCCAGGTCCCCAGCGCGGGATGCTTCACGTCCCGGAACATCTCTCGATGCCTGAGCTGGGGATCATTTTCCACCCGGTCCTGGCTGCTTTGAACGGGCATGGCGGGTACGCCGGCCGCCTGGCACCGCTCCATGATCTCGTACTTGCCCAGGGTCCTGGTCCACGCCTCTATCCCCTGGTCCAGCTCTTCCTGGTGCTCCAGGCGACCTTCAAAGGTGGCAAACTTCTCGCCGGTGGCCCAACCGGGAGAGCCCATTACCTCCACCAACTTTCGCCACTCATGGTCGGAGAAGCAGGCCAGGGCACACCAGTCGTTGTGCTCCGCCGGACTGGTCCGGTAAGCGTTGTGCGGCGCCCCGGTCCGCCCCCGGTAGTTGTCCACCAGGGGCGTGCCCGGCCAGTGAGCGCGGTTGCCCGGCGGGTAACCCTCTCGCATGGTGGAACGACCGTTGGCCTGGATATCCAGAAAAGCGGAACCGTTGAGGGGGACGCCGAGGATCCACTGGGAACTGTCCACGTGCTGTCCCTGACCGGTCAGGTTGCGATGGTAAATCGCACTCAGGGCATACATGGCCCCGTACAAACCGCCGGTGTCATCCAGGTAGGACCAGCCCCAACCGGCGGGCGGCCGGTCCGGCAGACCCGAGGTGTAGGTCATGCCCGACAGGGCTTGCGCAATGGCTCCCATGGTTTGATAGTCCCGGTCCCGACCCGTGTGGCCGAAGCCGGACATGGAGAGGTAAATGATGTCCGGCCGGAGCTTCTTCATCTCCTCGTAGCCCAGACCCCACCGATCCAATACACCGTAGGCGAAGTTCTCGATGACGATGTCGGACATGGCCACCAGGCGCCGGGTAAGTTCGATGCCTCGGTCGGTGCGAGTGTTCAGGGTGACGCTGAGCTTGTTGGAGTTGGTGTCGCTGAAATGGCCGTTGGTGTTGAGATTGACGGGCAGGCCCTCGGGGGTGCCCGCTCCCGTCGCAATGTTGGCGCCCCGAGTATTGGGGCTCTGGGGCCATTCAACCTTGATGACCTCGGCTCCCAGCGCTCCCAGCCATCGGGTGCACCAGGGACCCGCCCGGACCCAGGTGAAGTCCAGCACTCGGATTCCTGACAAAGCTCCCGGCGTAGTTGGCGATTCCGCTCCGCCCTGCACCATTGGATCACCTCCCGGCTACGGCTGTTTTAGGTTCAACTCGGCTCATTCTAACCCAATGTGGCCGATGGCGATTCCCGAGCAACCAGGGAGGCCGATCTCACCCGTACCCAGTTTGTCATCGCCAGGAGCGCAGCGACGTGGCGATCCCGTTGCGGAAAGAGGCCCTGTTGCCACCACGAGATTGCCACGCTGCGCTCACAATGACCGGTGGGGGTACTGGGTTCGCATGAGTTGTGTCGGCCGCTTGTGGCACTGACCCGATAGTCGGACTTGCGGCGACGGCAACTTCCGGTGCATGGTTCTGTGCCGTATTGCGCGACGCTCGATATACAATGCACTCCCTGACGAAGGGCACCGGGATTTCGGACTGAGACTGGGAGGTATCCATGCCAGCGGAGAAAGGCATCATCCGGACCGTAGTGGGAAACGGATCCGAGGGTTGGGATGGGGATGGAGGACCGGCCCTGGACGCCGCGTGCCAGACTCCCTACGCCTGCGAGTTTGATCCCCAGGGGAACATGATCGTCTGCATGGGTCGCCATCACCGCATCCGCCGCGTGGATGCGCACACCGGCGTCATCACGCTGATCTGCGGCTCCGGAGAACCGGGGTACACCGGCGATGGCGGACTTGCCATCGATGCGGTCATCAACCAGCCCTACGGGTTGGCCATCGACGTCAACGGGGACATCTACTTCGCCCAGAGATTCGACCCGGCGGTGCGTAAAATCGACGGGCGAACCGGCATCATCTCTACGGTCGCCGGCACCGGAGAATTCGGGTACAGCGGCGATGGCGGCCCCGGCAACCAGGCCATGCTCCGCGAACCCAATGACCTGTGCCTCGACCGACGGGGCGGCTTGCTGATCGCTGACGTGCAGGACCAGCGCATCCGGCGGGTGGATCTGCAGACGGGGATCATCAGCACCTTCGCGGGAAACGGAGAGAAGTCCCGAGCCGGAGACGGCAGGGCGGCGAGCAAGGGTAGTCTGATGGGCCCTCGGGCAGTTTGCGCCGACAGCCTGGGCAACGTCTACGTTTGCGAGCGGGAAGGCAACGGTGTCCGCAAAATATCGCCGGACGGCGTCTTGACCACCATCGCCGGAGCTGAGGGGGTTTACGGCTATGCGGGTGACGGCGGGCAGGCGCTGGCAGCCACGTGGGGATCGCCCAAAGCGATGCGCTGCGACCTGCATGACAACATCATCGTGCTCGACTCCGACAACAGCGCCGTGAGGCGCATCGATGCTCTCACCGGCATGGTCGCCACCATCGCCGGGGGACGCGAGGGCGGCGACGGCGACGGCGGACCCGCCGTAGAGGCCGGGTTGTTTCACCCTCACGGCTGCGGTTTCAACGCCGAGGGCGACCTGTTCATTGCCGACACCCATAACCACCGCGTGCGCGTGGTAGGTCTGTAGTTGTCGTAGTCAGAGACACGGGAACGCGCGTAACACCGTCAACATGGGGAGAGAACTTCGCAGTCATGAGCGATCTGGAAACCGGCATCCAATTCCACTTGCCCACCTACGCCCACGTACCTCTGCCCCACCTGGTGGAGCTGGCCTCCCGGGCGGAGGCCAAGGGCGTGGACCAGATTTGGGTCACCGACAACTTGCGCAGCCGCCAATCCTTTGTGGTCCTGGCGGCCATGGCTTCCCACCTTGAGATCAAGCTGGGTACTGCGGTCACCGTGCAGTATTTTCGCAACCCGGTTGACCTGGCCGATTCCATTGCCACCCTCAGCGAGTTGATGGACGGCCGCGAATTGAGCATCGGGCTGGGGCGGGGCAACCCGCGTACCCCATCGCTTATTCGGACGCCGCGGCCGGTCAGCGTACTGCGGGAGACCGCGCAGAGCTTGCGACGGCTCCTAGAAGGCGAGGCGGTCTGCTTTGCGGACTACCCCAACCTGTTGGACTATTACCACTTCAACCCCTCTGCAAACTTCCAGTTGAATTTCAGCCCCGCCACGCCGGTGCGACTCTACTGCGGCAGCAACGGGCCGTTGGGCATGGCCGTTGGCGGCGAGACCATGGACGGCCTGATCTTCGGCGGCCACTACATGGCGGCCCTGCGCACCGGCCGGGTCCCCGAACTGCTGAATGCTTTTGACGCCGCGCTTCCTCCGAACCGGGATGGCAAGGTTGTTCCCAGGGTTGCCGAGATCAAGATTTCGCTGTCCCGGAACCGGTCGGCGGCACGGGAATTCGTCAAGGAGAGCGCCGGCAATCGAGTCCTGAACATGTACCGCCAGGGCTACACCACCGAGGACATCGAAAGGCTCGGCGTGTCCCTGCCGGACGTCGAGCGGCTGGATCAGGCCGACCGGAACGGCGCAACGGAAAAGGAGTTTGACGACCTGGTGACCGACGCCATGGTCGACGCCATCTTCATCGCCGGGACGCCGGGGGATTGCCTGGAGCGTATGCTGGAGGTGAGAGATACGGCGCGGGAGCAGGGTTTCGGACAGTTGTTGTTCTCGGAACTGGGCCCTGACGTGGACGAGGCACTGGCCCTGCTGTGCGACGAGGTGATACCTGCCCTTTGATCATCACGCCGGAACCTACCTTGCACGTCGGTTAGCTCACTTCTGAGGTGGTGATGTCGGTGGTCTCGCGCCGGTTGCAGCCCCGCCGTCCGCCGATATCCGCGGCGTTTGACAGGCAAGGGGGGCCACTTTAGAGTTGCAACGGCCACTCGCGCCCTGCCTCGCACTTTGCGCGGCGGCAAGGGTGCTGACGGATCGCGACAAGAACGCATTACACGAAGGAACCTGTTAATGGCATTGCAGTTTGGGGTATTTGACCACATTGAGCCCATCCCCGGCGTACCGCTGGACCAGATCTACCGCGAGCGATTGGACCAGTTGGAAGTGCTGGAATCCGCGGGGTTCTACTCTTACCACCTCGCGGAGCATCACACGCCGGCAGTACACAGCCTCGCGCCCTCGCAGAACGTGTTCCTGGCGGCCGCTGCTGAGCGGACCAGCACCATGCGGCTGGGTCCGTGCGTCTACGTGCTGCCGCTGCACCACCCGGTGCGCCTGATCGAGGAAATCTGCATGCTGGACAACCTCAGCGGCGGACGTATGGACATCGGGGTGGGTCGCGGCGGCGTGATCGAGGCCTATTTCTGGGGACAGGACTCGGACGTTGAGATCAATTACGCCCGGTACCTCGAGACGCTGGCGGTGGTCCGGGAAGGACTGAGCCACGATTCGCTGACCTTTGAGGGCGAGTTCTACAACTTCGACGACCTGCCCATGCGCCTGCGGCCCAAGCAGGACCCTCACCCGCCCCTGTGGTACATGCGGAACGTGGAAACCGCGGCCGTCAACGGCATGCACACCATCATCGTGGGGAACCTGGATTCCTTCGGCGCGAATGTGGAGCGCTATTTCCAGCTCTGGGACGAGCACCAGGGGCCGGGCGCACTCAACGCCCAGGGTGAGTCTCCCAGGATCGGCCTGGTTAACCACCTGTACCTGGCGGAGACGGATGCCGAGGCCGCGACCATAGCCCAGCCGGCGTGGGACCAGTACAAATGGAACCTGGCCGCGCCGCGCCGCCTGGAGGCCGAGAGGCGGGGTCTGACCCAGTTCCTCGGCAGTGAAGCCAACCCCAGGCCATCCAACCTGCCCGACCGGGAGGCTGAGGTCAGCCAAGCCGCCACGCCGCGCCGGTCCGGTTCTGCGGGACTCGAGGAGCACGCTGCGCCGGGCGGCGGCGGGTTCAACGTTGTAGCCGGCTCGCCGGACTCCATACGAAACTATATGGACGAATATCTCGAAACCGGCGCCAACTACTTTGTAGCCGCCTTCCAGTGGGGCCATCTATCGCATGAGGAGACCATGCGTTCGTTGGACCTCTTCGTGGCCGAAGTCATGCCGCACTACGTCTAGCGACGTGAGGTAGCGACCCTTGGATACGCGAACGTCGTATCCGGGGGGCGCTGGTATAGACGCTCGGCGGCCGCCGGCGTGGTCCGGCTACACCCGCAGGTGGCGCAGCGTTGGCCGCCACAATCCCAGCACGGAGGCCACCGTCAGGTAGATGGCGGCTCCGCCGGCGAAGGCCGCGGTCCAGCTGATGTACTCCGCAACCAGGGTCATAGGGTAGGAGCCGATGAACATCAGCGCGGCGGAAACGTACCAGACGCTCATCACCCTGCCCTGGTACTCGGCGGGCACGGAGAGTTGCAGCACGGTGGTCCCCATCGGCACTATGCTGCCCATACCAACCAGGAACAGTGTCGCCCACGACACCCAGAACCAGTGCGACCAGGCCAGGCAGAAAAGTGCTACGCCGAACAGGAAGATGCAGCCCAGCAGCAGCCAGTTCTTGTGCGGCGAGTTGCCCATCGACGCCATGATGAACGTGCCGGAAAGGGAGCCGATGCCCGCCCCCGTCATCAGCAGCCCGGCCCCGCCGGCGCCCGTGTCCAGCGCCAGCCTGGCGAAGGCGGGCAGCAACTGCGCATAAGGCATGGCGAAGAAGCCGAAGGCGAACCCGATACCGATCACGGTGAAGGTGACCGGGTTCGTCCAGCAATACCGCAGCCCGCCCCACAGTTCAGCGAAGATGCCCGAACGCTGGTGTCGTGGCGCCGTCGGCACCCGCCGGACCATGAGCAATGTCGTCGTGCCCACGAAAAAGCAGCCGGTTGCCAGGTACAACGCTGGAGCCAATCCGGACAGTTCGATGACCGCTCCCGCCACTGCGGGGCCAAGGATGCGCCCCGAGTTCATGACCGCCGAATTGAGAACGACGGCGTTCATCAGGTCATCGCGGTCCACCAGATCGCGAACTATGGCCAGCCGAGCCGGGGTATTGATTGCTTGCAGTGTGCCGAGGACGAAAGCCGCCGTATAAACGTGCCACAAGGTGACCAGCCCACCCGTTTCCAACACCGCGATCCCCAGCATCAGGAGGGTCACCAAGCCCTGGGTCAGCATCAGCAGCCCGCGTCGGTCGAACCGGTCGGCGAAGGTGCCGCCGAACAGCACGAACCCCAGCGTGGGCATCCCGTAAAGAAAGATCATGAAGCCCATGCGGGACGCAGACTCGGTCAGTTCCAGCACCAGCCAGCCCAGGATGAGGAACTGCATGCCCCGGCCCAGCGCCTGGGCGTTGGCGCCGATCCAGAACCAGCGGTAATCCCGGTGCCGCAGCGCCCGAAAGGTCTGGAGCCGGCGTCCGATGGCGAGTATCTGGGCCAACTAATTCACCGGATATCCCGTTTCAAGTCCAAATCGGTGGGGCTTTCTGGTCAGCAATCCGGCGAAATTCGCAGGAATCCTGCCGCCGTGAGGGCGTAGAGGTCTGACCAATATCAGGTTGATGTTGGCCCGTCAATGCCCGAGCGCTCCTCACGCGTACCCGCATTAAACGGCGACCGGGGCAATTTTACATCGATGCACAGGATGGACAGGATTTGATCGATTATTGTCAGCTTCCCGGATGCCGGGGCGCTGCTGTGTGCGGAACGTCGCAACGGTATCGCCAGCATCCTATTCATCCTGTCCATCGATGTAAAAGACAAAGTATCCGTGTTGGATGTCAAGGATTTTCACGCTACTTGCGGGGATGGGGCAGGGATCCAGGGGGTGCCACGCTGTGTTACGGCGTGGAGGCGCAGCAGGAGCTTGCGCATGACCGCCACCAAGGCGACCTTGCCGGGTTTGCCCCGCCGGAGCAGTTGCTGATGAAAGCAGCGCAATTCAGCATCGACGCGTATGGCCGACAATGCTGCCAAGTAGAGGACCCGACGCACGACACCACGACCACCACGGATGGCGCGGGGTTTTTGTTGTTTGCCACTGTCCCGGGACCAGGGAGCCAGACCAACCAGGGCGGTCAAGGCCTTGGGGTTGCAGTATCCCAACTCGGGCAATTCGGCCACCAAGGTGGCGGCGGTGATTGGTCCCACACCGGGCACGGTGCGGTACAAGTCGGCGCGTTGGTTCAGCGGGGCAGCGCGCTTCAAGACCTCCTGGTACTCCCGGTCCAGTTGGGCGATCTCCTGATCCAGCCAGGCGATATGGCGCTCGGTGGACTGGACCGCCCGGTCAGCAAGGTCTCGACCCAGTCGGTTACGTTCCTGAACCCGCTGGGCCACCAGTTGCTGGCGCCGGCGCAGCAGGTCCTGCAATTCCTGCTGTCCCGGTTCGGGCAACCGGCGCTCCGGTTGGGGAAACAGGCGGCCGTAACGGGACAGCACCTGGGCGTCCAGGGGATCGGTTTTGGCTTCATAGCCGCAAACCCGAGCAAAGGCTCGCACTCGGTTGGGGTGGGCTACCTGCACCGGAAAGGCCAGGTCTCTCAAACGGCGCACCAATCCCCGTTCGTAGCCTCCCGTGCTCTCACACACCACTACCGTGGCGCCCTCCTTGCACAAGTGGCGCAGCAACCGGTCAAATCCTTGAGCGGTGTTGTGAAAACGCTTCACCACACCTTCCGCCACCGATACGTCCAGACTGGCCTTGCTTACGTCGACGCCTGCTACCGCTACCATCATCGAGCCTCCCAGTGTAATAATGGCGGCGTCCTCCACACTTGCCGATGCGGGCCTGAGGCCCGGGTATCCGTTCGGAGCGACACCAGGGCGGGAGGGGCGTCCAACTTTAGCCCGGTGCAGCCTGGAGTAATGGTCCGGCTCACCCAATGGGTACCCGACGCTCCCCTCCCGCCTGCCCTACAAATTGGCCCATCTGCAGGGCCACTGCAACATACAAATGGGTACGGGTGAGCCGAGCGCTCCGCAGCAAACGAGGACGGTGGTAGAGTCAGGCAGATGCGTACATGATCAGTCCGGAGATTGTGGTAGGACGGGTCGGACTGCGTCGATGCCGCAGATCGCGTTGAGCCGCACCGCTATTCTGCCGAGGAGGGAACAACATGCCGGAAGCCAGGTTGACCGTTGGCGATGTCGAAATTCTGTCCCTGAACGACCAGGAGGCCACTCTGCCACTGAGCGATGTCTTTCCCGAGGTTCCCGCCGAGTCCTGGGCTCCCTACCAGGAGCGCTACCCCAGTGGCTTCCGCGGCGACCACCTGCTGGCCCACTTCGAATGCTACCTCATCCGCTCCGAAGGACAAACCATCCTCGTGGACACGGGCCTCGGCGGGGCCGCGACCAACCCCCACTCAATCGAGGCCATGGTCAGCGGCGCCGAGGGACGCCTGCTCGCGGAACTGGAAGCGGCCGGCGTGAGCCCCGGAGACATCAACACCGTTTTCTTCAGCCACCTTCACTTTGACCACGTCGGCTGGAACCTGACCCACGAGTCGGGAACGCCGACCCGAGCCACCTTCCCCAACGCGCGTTATGTGGCACACCGCGCCGACTGGGAGATCTTCCAACGTCCCGATGTGATGGAACTGTTCCCTCCCCACTGGGACCAGACCCTCGGCCCTCTGCAAGACCTCGGCGTGCTGGACCTGCTGGACGGCGAGCGCGCGCTGACTGACGAAATCACCGCTATCCCAACGCCGGGCCATACTCCGGGTTCCATGAGCCTCGCCATCGTGTCCGGAGGACAGCGGGCCTATATTCTGGGAGACGTGTTTCACGGCCCGGCGCAAGTCACCGAAACCGGCTGGAAGTTCAGCTTCGACATGGACGGAGAGCAGGGCGTTGCCACCCGCACCGCCATGGTCGAGCGGGCGGAGTCCGAGGACGCC
Source organism: Dehalococcoidia bacterium (assembly GCA_965203985.1). Classification (GTDB taxonomy): domain Bacteria; phylum Chloroflexota; class Dehalococcoidia; order Lucifugimonadales; family UBA3495; genus Bin87. The sequence continues at coordinate 504,147 of CBDBDS010000002.1, read as the reverse complement.
ATCATGGCCATCTGCCACCACGGCGGATTCGGACGCGTGGTTCGCGCCGAGGGTCGCCGCTACTGGCAATTGGTCTCCTGAACATCAGCTAGAACGCAGTTGCCAGCCGCAGCGAACCGTCACGCATGCCCGGTTTGACTCGGACTGTCATTGCGAGCGAAGCGCGGCAATCTGGTGATGACGAGCGGGCATCATCCAGCAACTAGATCGCCACGTCGCTGCGCTTCTCGCGATGACAAACAGGGTAAGCGCGACGCGGTCAGCCGTCGTCGCGCCGCCAGGTGGATGCGGCCGTGAACACCGGGCCACGGTTGTGTCTCCCAGCCGTCAGGCAGCGTCCAGGTCGGACGCCACCTGCCCGATCACGCTGTCCATGGTGGACACGATCTGTTCGATCTCGCCGGAGGTGACGCACAGGGGCGGCATGATGTTCATGAGGTCGCCACCGCGCAGGAACAACCCATTGTCGGCGAAGCCCTGGGTCAGCCTGGGACCCAGGCCGGCGTCGGCGGGGAAGTGTTCCTTGGTCTCGCGGTCCTTCACCAACTCCATACCGCACATAAGACCGAGGCCGCGCACGTTGCCGATGATGGGGTGCTTCGCCTTGAGTTCTTCCAGGCCGTCCAGCAGATATTTCCCCATCCGGGCGGAATTCTCCACCATTCCCTCACGTTCCATGATTTCCAGGTTCTTCAGGGAGGCCGCCGCCGCCACCGGATGACCGCCGAAGGTGATCACATGCCGGAAGGCAGCCCGAGGGCTGCCCACGAAAGCGTCGGCGATGGGCTTGCGCAGAATAGTCCCACCCATGGGGATGTACCCGCTGGTAATGCCCTTGGCCACCGTCATCATGTCCGGAACAACGTCCCAGTGGTTGCACCCGAACCATTTGCCGGTGCGGCCAAAGCCGGTAATCACTTCATCGGCGATGAGCAGGCAGCCGTACTTGTCGCAAACCTCGCGCAGCAGGGGCCAATAGTTGTCCGGCGGCACCACCGCGCCCATGGGGCTGGAAATGGGCTCGGCGATAATCGCCGCGACGGTTTCCGGTCCCTGGAACTGGATGATGCTCTCGATGGCGTCCACGCACCGTTGTCCGCATTCTTCCGGCGTTTCGCTGTTGAACTCGCAGCGGTAGAAGTTGGGCTGGGGAGCGTGGAACGTGTTGGGCATCAGCGGCTCATAATCTTCCCTGGGGTAGAGATAGTTGCCCCCGAGAGCCATCGCGCCCATGGTGGCGCCGTGGTACGAGTCCTTGCGGCTGATGAACTTGGTGCGCTGCGGTTCGCCCATGCGCTTGAAATAAGCGCGGGACAGCTTCAGCGCCGTTTCCACCGACTCGGAGCCGCCGCTGGTGAAGAAGCAGCGGGAGAGGTCGCCGGGCATCATGGACGCGATCTTGTCCGACAGCATGACCGTGGGTTCCGTGGTGGTGCCCATGGGCATATAGGTGATCTTGAGCATCTGCTCGTAAGCCGCGTCCGCGATCTCCTTCTGGCCGTACCCGACGTTCTTCAGCCAGAGGCCGGACATGGCGTCGATGTAGGTGTTGCCCAGGGCGTCGGTGACCTGGCAGCCCTTGCCTTCGACGAAAATCTGGGGCTCACCCTTCTCGGCCATGTCGCTGGGTTCCCTCAGGTACACCCAGAGGTTTTCCAGCGCAGTCCTTTGCAGGTCGTTGACTGCCGATTCAGTGTGGGTGGCCATGTTTTTCCTCCGGATGCTGTTCCAGGCGCAAAATTTGGGGATGCCCGTCGCCTTATCAGTTTAACATCGGGCAGGGGTTGCCACAAACCACCCACGTTGCAGACAACCCTTCGGAATTCATGGGGCGGTTTCCGAGGTTGTACCGTCATTCCGGCCTTGAGCCGGAATCCAGCGACGCTTCCGAACCGGGACGTCGTCAGTCCAAGCGTTTTGTGGACTCCGGCTTTCGCCGGAGTGACGAATTTTCAATCAAACCATCCAAAACGGAAAGCTACCGGTGCGTGTCAGTCGGTGATGTACGTGTGCGTGATTACCTCCCAGACGTGGCCGTTTTCGCATTCGAAGTAGAACCCGCGCCCCTGGTGCAGGTGGTTGATCTGGCCGTCCGTGCGCGAGCGCGGCCCGCTGCCGAAGACGACGCCCTCGTCCTTGATGCGCTGCAGGATGGAGTCGAACTCGTCGTCCGATGCCAGGAAGGCGTAGTGATTGGAGCGCGGGTTGTCGGAGTCGTCGAAGTCCAGCGTCAGGATGTCGTTGACCTTCACCGGCGCGAAATGCCCCCACGGCCCCTCGTACTTCAACCCGAAGAGGCGGGCGATGAACTCAGCGGACTTCACCTTATCGTAGGCGGGTACGATTGTGTGATCCAGTTGCAAAGGCATGGTTTGCCCCCTTCAAGCGAAACGTAAACAAAACCGTCAGCGCGAACGTGCTCGGGCTTGTGTCCGGGGAGCGCCGGCGTACTCAAGGCCACATCAGCATTGCCTGTCATCTCCCGCCCAGTAGTCGTACTTCCGGCCGGCCAGATCCATCACCTCGTCCATGTCTTCCTCCAGTAGGTAACCTTCACCCACCAGTTCCATCGCGGCGCGGTTCACTTTTTCGAGGTAGTCTTCGCGGCCGGCATAGCGTTCCTCGATGGATGCTCGTGGGTCGCCCGAGGCCTCCCGTTCGGCGCGTGTTGCGGGCAACGGGAGAGTCCAGCCGGCCAGGCCGCCGGTGATCCCGATGAACAGGTTGGGGTTGCCGATGCTCTCATCCCGCAGATTCCAGCCGGTGTAGGTTGCCACCGGGACGGTCAGGTCCGGCAGGCAGATGCCCCGCCGTTCGTTGAAGGACTCGTCGATGTCTGCCACCAGCGCCGGAAACTCCTCGCCCTCGTCGGCCGGCAGCTTGATGGTGCGCCCCAGATGCGACTCCGGCCCGTAGTCCAGCCGGATCGCCCGGGTGGTCTCGGTGGGCACCTGAACGCCGGGCAGCTGGGTAAACCGCTCCAGCAGCGTGTGCGACTCCACCGCCGTGCCGTCGTCCAGGCTGGGATGCCGGCTGGCGGGAGGTTCCTCGCCCGTGGTCACCCAGCGGTCCAGGTTGTCCAGCGCGGCCCGCAGCAGGGGGGCGTAGTCGACGCTGTTGAAGGGGAGCTGTCCTTTGATGCCGTCGTTGGCCCTGATTTCAATGGGCGGGAAGTCACCCGAGCCGTGCTGGCAACCGGCGAAGTGGTAGCGGCGAACCGATGAGGCTTCGGGCGCGTCGGTCAGCGTCTCCAGGTCGGTGTGGATCAGGGCGGCGTCGCCCCGCCAGTACTCGGCGGAGGTATTGGTGAACATGATCTTGGGCACCGTGCCACGACGCTCGATGGCGTCCAGCAGGGAACCCTGGGCGCCCGTCACCGGGTCAACCTGCGTGGTGTCGGTGAAGGGGAACATCTCCGGGATAATGTAGCACACGTCCTTGGAGGGCTGCCCGAAGCGCAGGTTGAACTCGCCGCGCATCGCCCCGGCCACGTGGGGGATGATCCCGTCCAGCGCCGGCCGGTCCTCCTCGTCCTCGTTGACGCCCACGTGGATGTACTGGCGCAGGAAACGCCCGCTCTGGGAACGCCCCATGGCGTAGGCGTAGTCGATGGCGCCGGCGCAGGGATTTCCAGCGGATGCCGGAGCGTGTTTCAGGAAGGAGACCGCGTCCCGCATCGCCGCGAAACCCAGGCCCACGATGCGGCTTCCGGTGGTGGTGTACACCAGCTGGTAGATCCTTCCCGGCTCGAACCCGGAGGGCATGTAGACGTGGTTGTGCTCCGGTTCCAGGTCGGCGTCTTCCACCCGCACGAAGGACCACTGGTCGCGGTCAACGGGCGTGGCCGGGCTGTTGGGCAGGTCGCGCACCGTCAGCGTGGCGTCCGCCTCTTCAGGGTCGGCGGCGGGATTGGGCAGGTGCTGGCGGTCCGCCAGCAGGAACACCTGCGTGGGTTCGTTGCACTGGAACTGGCACATGATCCGGCCGGTCAGCGGACCCTGGGGGCCGATGGCCTCCGGCGCGTGGAGCCCGATGAGCCCCGGCGTGGGCGGCACGTCGGCCTGCCAGCCGCCCCAGACCACCGTGTAACCCCGACGCATCAGGTAGCCGTTGCCGGCTTCCAGAGGCGACGTGGGGTCGTTTGCCGTGGGAACGCTGTTCAGGCTCAGGGCGGTTTTCCGTCCCCGGTTCACCACGTCGAACAGGATGCGGCGGTTGCCTTTGTCGGCGTTCACCGGCCGGAGCATGGCGAAATCCGACGAGAACTCCACCAGGCCGGCGGAATTGCGCGGCGCCAGGTCCAGGTCCGTGATCCCTCCATTCCGGGGATGCAACGGGTCCACCGCGTAGTGGGCGGTGCCTTCCAGCAGTTCGTACGCGCCCACGTCGCCGAAGCTCTGGCCGGACGCGAAGCTCGTGCGGTTGGTGATTTCCAGTTCTGTGATAGCCAAGATGCCTCCGGTGGCCGACGGGCCAGGGTGGTTGAGCAATGCGATCATTTACATGCCGGTTGTCGTCAAGATATTAGCACCACGCAACGGCGTGGGGCGCTACGTGCGGCCCCGCTCAGGAGCGCGCGTTGTACGCGGTGAAGGGCGTCTGGTCCTGCGGAACCGAGCCGCTGTAGAACCGTCGCAGGTGCGGCTCCACCAGCGCCGCCAGTTCGCGCCGTTCCTCCTCCTGCGCGGTCAGTGGTCGATCCAGGGCCGATTTCAACTCCCGGAACAGCTCATCCTTGTCCACTCGGGTCAGTTGACCGTCCCGGAGCACCACCTCACCGTCCACCAGCACCGTGTCGACGTCGATCCCCCGTGCCCGGTGTACCAGTGCGTCCACCACGGACACCCGTGGGTCCAGGAAGGGCTCCTCGATGTTGCGCATGTCCACCAACGTCATGTCCGCCCGCTTGCCCGGTTCCAGGGTGCCGATCCGGTCGCCGAACCAGTTGGCGTAGGCCCCGTTGGCCGTCGCCATTTCCAGCACTTGGTGGGACGTGGGTGGTTCCAGGTCGATGCCGGGCACCCGGTGGATCTTGAGCACCAGCCGCATTTCCTGGAACAGGTCCTTGTCGTCGTTCAGGCCCGCCTCGTCGCTGCCGATGGCCACCTTGATCCCGGCCTCCAGGATCCGGCCCATGGGAGCGATGCCGCTCTGCAGCCGCAGGTTGGAACTGGCGTTGTGGCAGATGTTGGTGCCGGTAGCCGCCATTATGCTGAGGTCTTCCTCGGTGGCCCAGACGCTGTGGCCGCAGACTACTTCCGGACCCAGGAAACCTATCTCGTGGAGGTGCTGCAGGGGCGTCTTGCCGTAGGCGGTGTGGCCGTACAGCTTCTGGTACACGGTTTCCTGCAGGTGGATGTGGATGCCGGTGCTATGGCGGCCCGCCAGTTCCTTGATGCTCGTGAGCAACTCGTCGGAACAGCGGTGCACGTTGCTGGGAGCCATGGTGACCCGCACCCGTTCGTACCGATTGTTACCGTACTTCTGGCTGATCTCTTCAAGCACGGGCATGATTTCGTCGACCGGCCGGTAACCGGGCGCCATAAAGGAGCGGTAACGCTCCGCCAGGTCCGCCGGCATCCGGGCGGCAAAGTCGGCCTCGCCGCCGCCCGGTCCGGCAACCATTGAATTCTGGTCCGCCACCGAGGGAGCATAGGAGACCCGCATCCCGGAGGCCTGGTACGCCCCGACAACTTTGTCGGCGATCTCTATGCTCACCGGGCCGGATCCCCTGGGCGTTGAGTGGATGGCCTGCACCGCAGTGGTCCCCGTTTCGATCATCTGGACCGCGCCGTAGAGTTGGTCCAGGTACGGGTCGATGGCCCTCACGCCGATGCGGTGCAGGCTCCACATCTCCAGGGGCAGGTCCGGCGCGCCCATCTGAAAGGGCGTCAACCCAACGTGAAAGTGGTCGTTGACCAGCCCGGGCATCACGATGTGGTTGCCGGAACCGATCACCTCGGCATCCGGGTAGCGGGCGCTCAGCTCCCGGTAGTCTCCAACCGCTTCGATCACCCCGTCCCGCTGCACCACCGCCCCGTCGGACACGACATCCGCCGACTCTCGCCCGGTGACCTTGCAAACGACGTGTTTCCCTCGAATCAGAGATAGCGCCATGACCGCCTCCCCGCGCGAATACCTCGCGTCATTTCGGCCGGATTAGGAGTGTCCCGGCTCGTATTTTACACACTCTTGCCCACGGCATGGACGACATTATAGGGACGTGCAAAAATGCCATCGCTACGAACGCCTGGCGGTGTTCTCGCAATGACCGGCTCACCGTAGACACCGTAGAACGGAGGAAGAATGCCGATCCTCGACTTGAATGGCGATGAGTTTCACTATCACCTGGACGACTTTTCAGACCCCTGGCTTCACGAAGCTCCTGTAATGCTCCATCATGCCGCCGGCGGGAACCTGCACCGATGGCGACCGTGGGTCCCAACGCTGGCCCGGGACCGCGCGGTGGTTCGCTTCGACATGAGGGGACACGCCGGGACGCACAAGAGCCTCGGCGAACCGTTCGAGTTGGAGGATCTGGCCGCCGATATTGCCCGCGTGCTGGACGCCCTGGACATCAACCGGACCCACCTGGTCGGCGCCTCCGCCGGCGGCATCGTGAGCCTCCGCTTCGCCCACGATTTTCCCGACCGCCTGTTGAGCCTGACGCTGGTGGCGTCCACGCCAAAGCTGGCCCAGATGGGCGCGAACATGGACGCGGCTCCGTGGCGCGGCATCCTGGAACAGCAGGGCACACGGGCCTGGCTGCTGGCGGACACCGACCGGCGATTCGGGCCGGACACTCCGGACGATGTGGTTCAGTGGTACGCGGACGAAGGCAGCAAGACTACTGCCGCGGAGGTAATCGCGCTCCAGGGGTGCCTGCTGGCCGCAGATCTCACGCCGTTGCTGCCTGATATCTCAACCCCGACGCTGATACTGGCCGCGTCCCACGACGACATCACGCCGGTGGAAATCCAGCGCCTGATGGTCGAGCAGATGCCCGACGCACGGCTCGAACTCTTCGACGGCGTGGGCCACAACATGAAGGTCGAGATACCCGACGCGCTGGCCCGCCGGGCGCTCGAGTTTGTGCGCGGCATCGAGGGCGATGCGTAGGTTGGAGGTGTGGCACCGGGGCGGTTGCCCCCTCTTTCGTCAGGGAATCGCGCCTTCCCGGCGGAACACCTCGGCCAACTTCTCCACGCCCTCCCAGATCTCCGCCTCGGAGGGCAGGGCGAAACACAGCCGGATGTACCGGGCCGCGGCATCCGGGTCGGCGGACCAGTCCGGCCCCGGGTTGAACGCGATGCCTTCCCGCAGCGCGGGGCCTTCCAGGGCGCGGGAATCGACGCCGTCCGGCAGTTTGACCCACAGGTACATCCCGCCTCGGGGAATTTCGAACTCGACGCTGGGACCGAAGGACTCCCGCAGGGCGCTGCTCAACGTGTCGCACTTGCGCTGCAATGCCGACCGCATCTCCAGGATGTGGTCCTCGTAGTGGTTGGTGAAATAGTCGCCCACGATCATCTGGTCCATAACGCCGGTGCCGGCGTCGTTCTTGCGGGACAGCAACCGGCTCATCACGTCCCACGATGCGACGACGTAGCCCAGTCGGGTGCCCGGCCCCAGCGTCTTGGAGAACGAGCCGATGTGCAGCACCCGGTTCGTGTCGTCCAGCGACCGGATTGCGTTCTCGTACTCGCCCTCGAAGATGAGATCGGCGTAGCATTCGTCCTCGAAGATGGGCACGCCGTATTCCTCGCTCAACTCCAGCATTCGGTAACGCCGTTCCATGGTCAACACGGTGCCGGTAGGGTTCTGCAGGGTCGGGATCGTGTAGATATATTTCGGACGCACGCCCCGGTTCCGCAGGTCTTCCAGCGCCTGCTCCAGGTGGTCCATGCTCATGCCGTCATCGTCCACATCGATGCCGACGATGTTGACCTTGCGCCGCCTCAGGTTGCCCAGGGCGCCCGAGAAACTGAACGCCTCGACGATTGCGGTGTCGCCCTCTTCCAGCAGGATCTCGTTGATCAACTCTATCCCCTGGCCGGACCCCGACGTGATCAGCACGTCGTCAACGGTGGTGTTGATGCCGCGATGTTCACCCAGCTTTTCCACCAGGAACTCCCGCAACGGAAGGATGCCCTGCGGCCCGCCGGAAAAGTTGTACATGGAAATGTTCCGTGGATCACCCCGAAACACTCTCTCCGCCGACTCGATGAACCCTTCCGTGGGAACCATCTCGGGGTCGCTGTGCCCGCCGATGAAGTTGTACTTGGGGTGACCTCCCCACGGTCCTGCGGGAGGCGGCAGGTTTCGGTTGAATAGCGCCGAATAGTCCAAACCTTGCCCTGGCATAAAGATGTTCCTCCCGTTCAGTGGGCGTGTCCTCGCAATGGGATTACCGCAACCGCAGGCATCCTAACACCGCCGCCCCGGTGCGTCGACGCCGTCAGTTGACGCCGCCGCCGTCGCTTTCGGGTCCCAGTTCCAGCAGCCGCATTCCCCGGTCCACCTGCTGGCCCGGCTCAACCGACACACGCCGCACCACGCCGGCCCGTGGCGCGGTGATGACCAACTCCATCTTCATCGACTCCATCAGCGCGACGGTCTGGTTCCGCTCCACCCGGTCCCCCTCGGACACCAGGACCTCCAGCACCGCGCCCGGCATGGGGGCCAGGATGTCCCCGGACGCATCGCCGCCGCCGCTGCCGCCTCTGCGCCGGCTTTCCTCGCGCTGGAACACGAACAGGTCGCCATCCAGCCACAGGTGCAGATCCGCGCCCACCCAGGCCCAGGCGAACGGGAGGCTGCGCCCCGATGGGGTTCGGCACAGCCCTTCGCCCGTGGGCGCGGGATCGATTTCCAGGGTGATGGATGCTTCCGCACCGGTAGCTTCGTCGCCTTCCAGGCTGAAGGTGAACCGTCGTTCATCTTCCTCGGTCCGGTACCGGTACGTCGCGCCGGCGGACGGGTACGTTTCGCGCATCTGTCCCTGCCCGGTGGTCACGGCAGCCTCCGTTCTCCGGCCGACTGCCACGGATTGACGTTGGGCCGGCGATCCGTCGCTGTCACGGACGGCGTCGCCCCTGCGGACTGTTGCGACGCCCACGCCGCCAGCGCCCTTGTGGTCACGCGGGTCTCGTCGGTTATGGCCGGTTGGGTTACTGCCGGGTTCCATTCCAGGAAACCGGTGTCGTACTCGCCCCGCTGGAACTGGGCATGGCCCATCACGGCTCGCAGCAGTGGGATGTTGGTGATCACCCCCAGCGCGAGGAACTCCGAGAGCGCAACCTCCATGCGCCGCAGGCACGCACCACGGTCCGGAGCCCACGCGATCAGCTTGGCCAGCATGGGGTCGTAGTAGATGGAGACCTCCTGCCCCTGCGCTACGCCGCTGTCCAGACGCAGCCCGGGCCCGCTGGGTGGGCGCCAGCGCAGCAACGGCCCGGTGGATGGCACGAAGTCACGGTAGGGATCCTCCGCGTAGATGCGGCACTCGACGGCGTGGCCGCGCGGTCGCAGGTCTTCCTGCTGCAAGGTCAAGGGTTCCCCGGCGGCGATCCGAACCTGCCATTCCACCATGTCCAGCCCCAGTACCGCCTCCGTGACCGGGTGCTCCACCTGCAAGCGAGCGTTCATTTCCAGGAAGAAGAACTCGCCACTGCGCGGATCCAGCAGGAACTCCACGGTCCCGGCGTTTACGTATCCGGCCTCGCGGGCTACGGCCACGGCCGCTTCGCCCATGCGCCGGCGCAGTTCCGGCGTCAGGGCCGGCGACGGGGTCTCCTCGATGATCTTCTGGTGCCGTCGCTGGATGCTGCACTCCCGCTCACCCAGGTGAATCGTGTGGCCGAATCCGTCGGCCAGCACCTGCACTTCCACATGGCGCGGGTTGGCGATATAACGCTCCAGGAACACTCGGCCGTCACCGAAAGCGCCCTGGGCTTCCCGGCTCGCCACCTCCATGTCGGCGTCCAACCCTTGCTGCCCGTTGACGACACGCATGCCGCGACCGCCCCCACCGGCGGCTGCCTTCACCATCAGGGGGAACCCCCACCGTTCGACGAACTCTGCCGCCGCAGGATCTCCCGGCAGGCACTCGGTAGAACTGGGAACCACCGGCACCCCGGCGGCAATGGCGATGTCCTTGGAGTGCAGCTTGTCCCCCAGGAGCGCCATGCTTTCCGGGTTGGGGCCGATGAAGGCGATCCCTGCTTCCCCACAGGCCCGGGCGAACGCGGGGTTTTCGGACAGAAAGCCGTATCCCGGGTGTATGGCGTCGGCCCCGCAGTCCCGGGCCGCCTGCACCATCCTGCCGATGTCCAGGTACGTCTCTTCGGCGGTGCTGCCCGGCAGCGCCACCGACTGTGCCGCCGTCCGCACATGGGGCGCGCCGGCGTCGGGATCCGAATACACGGCCACGGGAGCAATCCCCATGGCCCGGAGCGTCTGGTTGATCCGTACCGCGATTTCGCCGCGATTGGCTACCAGCACTTTGGAGAACATCAGAGAACATCCGACATGGGCTGGCACGTGTCCGGAATGTAAATGCTGACCGCGCCGCGGCGTCCTTTCCCCGGCTGATCCAGGGAGATGGATACTCCGGGCGTGTCAGGTATTCTGCCCGCCAAGCCGTTCTTCCAGTTCGCGGATGCGGGCTTCGGCGGCGGCGCGGGCTTCCCTTTCGGAGTTGGCCTGGGCTTCGGCGACGGCGCGGGCTTCCCTTTCGGAATCGGCCCGGGCTTCGGCAACGATGCGGGCTGCCTGCTCGGCCTGGGCCCGGGCTTCCGCGGCCGCCCGCTTGTCTATAGTCCGTCCCGTGACCGGATCCAGCACGTCAAAGGACGCCGCGCCGTCCCAGTAGAACGTCACCCCCAGCAACTGGCTGCGGCTGCTCACCGAGCCGTCCGCGCCATACTCCGCCGGATATTCCTCGTACTGGCCGTTTACCAAACGCTCTCCGATTACCGGCCGGCCGTACAAATCGCCCCCGGTAGGGTCAAATCGCCAGTACTCTTGTATCTGCAACCGCTGGTACAACTCCCGCTTCCAGCCCATATCGCCGTCCGCCGTACTCGGCGATGCCACTTCCATCGCAAAGTCCGGCGCCTTCCCGGTTTCCCAGATCCAGTAATTCGGCAGGTTCTCCCGGATGCCCCGGCTGTCCACGTCAAAGGCGATGAACAGGTCCGGGCCGACCCGCCGGTTGCCGTTGGTGATGTCGTAGGATACGAACACCCTCCCCGAAAGGAATACGTCCGGGAGGTCCTCGTAGCGCTCATCGAGCAGGCGTATGATGCGGCGGAGGGGCAGGTCTTGCAGCATACCGTCCTCAACGAGTTCCTTCTCCTCGTAAAAGATGTCCGGGAGAGTTCTGACTTGCCAGGCGTTTGTGATGATTCTGGTGGCGGCCATGGGAAAGCCTCTGCACGGATGGGTAGCTCATGTTCCTTGCCGGCATTTAATATCGAACGCCCTGCTATGGTCAACCGGAAGCGGGCCGGGCTCACATGCGGAACACGCCGCGCTTCTGCTCCGGGAAGGGCGCGTTGATCGACGCGGCAATGCCCAGGCCAACCACGTCCCGCGTGTCCACCGGGTCGATGATGCCGTCGTCCCACAGGCGAGCCGTGCTGTAGTACGGGTCGCCCTCCAGTTCGTACTTTTCCAGGATGGGGCGCTGCAACTCCTCGCGCTCCTCCGGCTCCAGCGTCCTGCCCTGACGCTCCAGTTGCTGCAGCCGGATGGTCGCCAGGACCTCCGCCGCCTGCTGGCCGCCCATCACCGAGATCCGCGCGTTGGGCCACGTCCACAGGAACCGCGGCTGGTACGCCCGCCCGCACATCCCGTAGTTGCCGGCCCCGAAGGAACTGCCGATGATCACGGTGAACTTGGGCACGGACGCGTTGGACACGGCCATGACCATCTTCGCGCCGTCCTTGGCGATGCCGCCGGCCTCGTACTGGCTGCCCACCATAAAGCCGGTGATGTTTTGCAGGAACAGCAGGGGAATTCCGCGCTGGCTGCATAGCTCGATGAAGTGCGTGCCCTTCAACGCGCTCTCGGAGAACAGCACTCCGTTGTTGGCAACCACTCCCACCGGATATCCCCAGATGCGCCCAAAGCCGCACACCAGGGTCTGCCCGTACTCGCCCTTGAACTCGTGGAACCGGCTCCCGTCCACGACGCGGGCAATCACCTCGCGCACGTCGTACTGCCGGCGGTTGTCCGGGGACACGATGCCGTACAGTTCCGCCGGGTCGTGGGCCGGCGGCTCCGGTACCGATACCTCGAAGGGCGGGTCGCGCCGGCGCACGAAGTTTTCGATGATGTCCCGGGTGATGGCCAGGGCGTCCTCATCATCGGCTGCCTCGTGGTCCGCCACGCCGGAAACCCGAGTGTGTACCTGCGTGCCGCCCAGCGTCTCCGGATCCACCTCCTCGCCGGTTGCCGCCCGGACCAACGGCGGTCCGCCCAGGAAGATCGTCCCCTGCTGGCGAACCATCACCACCTCGTCGCTCATGGCCGGAATGTACGCGCCGCCGGCCGTGCACGAACCCATTACCACCGCCACCTGCGGAATGCCTGCGGCGGACATCTGCGCCTGATTGTAGAAGATTCGCCCGAAGTGGTCACGGTCGGGAAACACCTCCGCTTGCAACGGCAGGAACGCGCCGCCCGAATCCACCAGGTAGATGCACGGCAGGTGGTTTTCCAAGGCGATCTCCTGGGCCCGCAGGTGCTTCTTGACGGTGATCGGGTAGTAGGTGCCGCCCTTGACTGTGGCGTCGTTGGCCAGGATCACCACCTCTTTGCCTTGCACCACGCCGACGCCGGTGACGATCCCCGCTGACGCCTCCTCTCCGTCGTACATGTCCCACGCCGCCAGGGGACTTAGTTCCAGGAAGGGCGTGTTGGGGTCCACCAGCCCGTCGATCCGCTCCCGGGCCAGCATCTTGCCCCGGCTGCGGTGCAGGTCCACCGCACGCTCGCCGCCGCCGGCGCGCACCTGCGACAAGCGCTCTTTCATGTCCCGCACCAGCGATTCCATGCGCGCCTGGTTGTCCTGGAAATCGCGCTGGTCAGCGCGGATGTTGGAACCGATTACTTCCATGATGCCTGCTGAATAATATTCCCACCAGTGTCCTGCCCATTATATTCCCGGCGGAGCGCACTGTCAGAAAACGGGAGCGTCCGCTAGATCCCCATGGGCCACACCCACATTATCGCCGGTATGCAAACCGCGACGATCACCACCACCAGGGGGAAGCCCATTATCAGGTAGTCGGCGAACCTGTACCCGCCCGGCCCCATCACGATCGTATTGGACTGGTGACCGATGGGCGACAGGAAGGCCGCCGAGCCGCCAATGGCCACCGCCATCAGGAACGGGTCCAGCGATGCGCCCATGTTTTGCGCGACCTTGATCCCGATGGGTGCCATCAGGATCACCGCCGCGGCGTTGTTGATCACGGCCGACAGCAGCATCGTGGTCACCAGGACGATCCCCAGCATCGCCCACGGAGGCAGGAAGCCTCCCCAGTCGGCAAAGGTGGCCGCGATGCGCGCCGCCCCTCCCGTGGTTTCCAGCGCCTCGCCCACCGGTATCATCGCTCCCAACAGGATTATCACCGGCCAGTCGATGGCCTCGTAGGCTTCCTCCAGTGTCACGATCCTTGTTACCAGGAGGACCACCACGGCGGCCACGAAAGAAACCTGTACCGACAAAACGCCGAAAGACGTCAGCAGCAGCGCCGTCGCAAACACGGCGATGGGAAACAGCAGACGCCGCCGCTGTCCGATGCGCAATTCGCGCTCCGCCAGCGGCAGCAGGCCCAGCCGGGGCAGGCCCGTCTGCACGACCTCCGCCGGTCCTTGCAGCAGCAGGACGTCGCCCACCCTGAAGTTGATATGGCTTAGCCGGCGGATGAAACGCTGCCCGCGCCGGGACACTCCCAGCAGGTTCAATCCAAACTCCGAATGCAGTCGCAGTTCCCGAGCGCTGCGGTCCTGGGCCCGGCTGCCCGGCGTCACGATGGCCTCAACGACCGCCACGTCCGCCGATCCCAACGTCTGGCTGATGTCGGATTCCACGTTGCCCGACCCCTCCAGTTCAAACCCCGTGGCGTCCATGAAAGCGCGGATTTCCTCCGGGTCGCCCTCGATGATCAGCACGTCGTTGCCGTCGACAATTTGATAGCTGGAGGGCGCGCCGTACACGATGCCCCGGTGCAGGAGCCCAACAATCGCCACGTCCTCATCGGAAGAGTCTTCGATGTCGTGCAGGCGCATGCCCACGAACCTGGAGTCTTCCGGTACCCGCACTTCGGTCATGTAGCTCTCGATGTCCAGCGTCTCTCCCAGGGTCAGCGGAGTTTGCCGGACCGGGATCAGGCGCCAGCCGATAAGCACAATGAAGACGACGCCGGCCGCGGTAATCGCCAGTCCGACCAGCGTGAAGTCGAACATATTGAACGCAACGCCGGTCTGTTCGGCGCGGAAGTTGGAGATGATCACGTTCGGCGGCGTGCCGATGAGGGTCGTCATTCCGCCCAGCAGCGATGCAAAGGCCAAGGGCATGAGGTAGCGCGATGGCGGATGCCCGCTCCGGCTCGACACGCGCACGGCCACCGGCAACAACAGGCTGACTGCCCCCACGTTGTTCATAAAGGCCGAGAGAAACGCCGTCAGCCCAGACAGCGCGGCGATACGCAGGGTCAGATACTCGGGTATGCGTGAATACCAGCCGGCGATCACGTCCACCACGCCGGAGTTGTAGAGGGCCCGGCTCAGTACCAATACCGCGGCCACCGTGATCACCGCCGGGTGCCCGAACCCCTTATAGGCCTCCGCAGCCGGCACGATCCCCGTGATCGCCAGCACAAGCAAGGCCAGGACGGCGACGATGTCGTAACGCCACTTGCCGACTACGAACAGCACGAGGGAAAGCGCGAGGACTGCAAATACAATTGCCTCATTCATCTGGCGCTCTCCCTCGGTACATGGCTACGCTGGGCGGGAGCGGATTGCCCACGTTTTAGCCTGGTGGAACCCGCTGCCGCTCGGCGGCGCAGAAGGTTATCGGGTCAATCCTGAGACGACTTCACCGTCCCATCTGCTGGCTGCAAAATACGTGGTTGCGTCGCGGATTATATAGCAACGCGCCCGCGAAACCTTGCGTGTGTGCCTCCCGCGGTCGGCAATTGCCCAATCGCATACCGCAGAACTTCGTTGGCGGTATAGTGTGAGCAAACCCGCACGTGCCCAGTTTGTCATTGCGAGCGCAGCGTGGCAATCTCGTTGCAGCCAGGATCGTCGCTACGCCAACGGGATTGCCACGTCGCCTCGCTCCTCGCAATGACAAGTTTACGGAAATTGGGTACGCACGAGTGTGATCGACGCTTGCATTTGCCGACGGCGCGCCGCCGCGGCCCGCACTTTACAATCACACCACTAACGGAGCTCAGCATGAATGCCCCGGCTAACCGCATCGACCTGCTGGAACACGAAGCAAAGATGCTTCTCGATTTCCTCGGAGACCTTTCCCCAGTCTCCTGGGCCGCCGACAGCGCCTGCGCCGGCTGGACCGTCGCCGACGTAATCGGACACCTCACCAGCGTTGACCTGTCCACCCGCCTGCTTCGGGGCCTGGACGGCGATCATTCTCCGCCGGATGGCTCGCCTTCTCCCGAGCAGCACGATGAAGACGCCTTTGCCCGGAGCATCTACCAACGGGCCGTCGACGCCAGCCAGCGGTTGGGCGACGGGCTGCTCGAAGACTTCACCCAGCGCATCAACGAGACCGTCACTCTCTTCCGCCAGGTGCAGCCTGACCAGTGGAACAACCTGGTCTACTGGCCGGCCGGGCCCATGCTCATGGAAACCTTGCTGACCCAGCGCATCGCCGAGCTGACCATGCACGGGTGGGACATTCGCTCACGGTTGGAGGACGACTTCCATCTTTCAGACGGCAGCGTGACGGCTCTGCTGGACACGGTAGACCGGGCCGCCCGGCGGGCCTTCCGTCCCGACCCGCTGCTGGCGAGCCGGCCCCTGCGCTACCGGTTCAGCATCGGCCGGCCGGAGGCCCGGGTGATTGACCTGGTGCTGAGCGACGATGCCGCCGAGATCGTGGAAGATCCGTCGGGTCGCGCGCCGGCGGAACACCCTCACGTTACGTTTGAATGCGACGGCGAGACCTGTGTCCTGATCCTGTACGGCCGCCTGACCCCCTACGACGCAGTGGCCGCCCGCCGGCTGACGGTGACAGACGGCGAGTCCTACCTGGCGGCCACCTTCGGGGACCGGTTCGTGGGCGGTTGAAACGGCTTC
This sequence comes from Dehalococcoidia bacterium, assembly GCA_965203985.1. GTDB lineage: Bacteria > Chloroflexota > Dehalococcoidia > Lucifugimonadales > UBA3495 > Bin87. Next base: position 487,806 of record CBDBDS010000002.1, on the reverse strand, counting down.
AGGCGCGGACCTTCCCGCCGTCGCGGCGGCGGCGCTTGCGGTCCAGGGCGGAGAGTTCCATCTTGCGGATACGGAGGTTCTGCGGAGTGACCTCCACCAGTTCGTCGTCCGCGATGAACTCCAGGGTCTCCTCAAGGCTCATACGGATTGTGGCGTTCAACCGCTCGGCAACGTCGGCCGTGGACGAGCGCATGTTGGTCAGCTTCTTTTCCTTGCAGACGTTGATCTCGATGTCCCCTTCCTGGCGACGGCAGCCCACCACCATGCCCTCGTAAACCTGGGTTCCGGGATCGATGAACGTGTCGCCTCGCCGCTGGGCGTTGAGCAGGCCGTAGGTGACGGCCGGCCCGCCCTCTGACGCCACCAGCGCCCCGCCGCGCTGGTTTTTGATCTCACCCTCCATCGGCTCGTACGATACGAAGCTGCTGTTCTTCACCCCGTCGCCACGGGTCGTGCGCAGGAAAAAGGCGTTGAAACCGATCAGGCCGCGCGTGGGGATCTTGTACTCCATGTGCACGTAGCCGTCGTCGCCGTAGCGCATGTCCCGCATCTGCCCCAGGTGGGCGGCGAGATACTCGGTGAGCACGCCAACGTACTCCTCGCGGGTGCTGAGGGTCAGGATCTCGTGAGGCTCGTGGGTTTTGCCGTCGATCTTCCTGGTGACCGGCACCGGCCGGGAAACCTGGAACTCGAACTGCTCCCGCCGCATGGTCTCCACCAGGATGGACAGGTGCAGCTCACCACGGCCCGCCACCACGAAAATATCCGGGCTGGAGGTGGTTTCAACGCGCAGGCTCACGTTGGTGCGTAACTCGCGCAGCAGCCGCTCGTAGAGGGTCCGCGACGTGCAGCGGCCTCCCTCCTTGCCCACGAACGGCGACGTGCTGACCCCAAAGGTCATGCGAACGGTGGGTTCCTGGATGTCGATGGTGGGTAGCGCCTGGGGATCCTCTGCGCTGGCGATGGTGTCTCCAATGGCGACGCCCTCGGGCCCGGTCACGGCGACGATGTCCCCGGCGTGGGCCTCCGGCACCTCCACGCGTTCCATGCCGTGGAACACAAAGATCCGCTCCAGGGGATGGTTGGTGACCTCGCCGTCCCGGTTTACCAACGCCACGTTCTCCCGCAGCCGCAGCGTGCCGTTGGTTACGCGACCCACCGCCACCTGGCCCAGGTAGTTGTCGTAGTCCAGCGCCGCCACCAACATCTGCACCGGCTCGTCCGGATCCCCGGTGGGAACCGGCACCGAGTCCAGGATCGCGTCGAACAGCGGTTGCATGTCCGCCCCGCTCTGGCCCGGGTCCAGAGTGGCGTAACCCTGCTTAGCGGAGGTGTACAGCACCGGAAAATCCAGTTGGTCGGCGTCGGTGGCCAGCTCCAGGAACAGGTCCTGCACCAGCGTCAGCACATCCTCGACCCTGGCCTCTGGGCGGTCAATCTTGTTGATGACCACCATGGGCTTGACGTTCTGCTGCAACGCCTGGCGCAGCACATAGGTGGTCTGCGGCATGGGGCCGTCCACGGCGTCCACCAGCAGCAGGCAGCCGTCGGCCATGTTCATGACCCGTTCCACCTCGCCGCTGAAGTCCGCGTGCCCCGGCGTGTCGATGATGTTGATCCTGACGCCGCGGTAGGACACCGACGCGTTCTTGGCCAGGATGGTAATGCCGCGCTCCCGTTCCAGCGGGTTGGTGTCCATGATTAGCTCGCCCACGTCCTGGTGGGCGCGGAAAACCTGGCCCTGCTTCAGCAGCGCGTCGACCAGGGTGGTCTTGCCGTGGTCGACGTGGGCGATGATGGCCAGGTTGCGTATGTGGTTGTTGTGGCAGTTTTCCAAGCGTATTCACCTCGCGCGCATTCAAGGATATCATCCATGCCATCGAATTCGCCGGCGGAATGACTCAGCCCGCCCACGGTGAACAGGAGGGACAGCGCCATGACCAGCCGAGCCGCCGCACCCAAGGACGCCCTCGCCAGCAGTTCCAACTCGACCATAGAGTCTTCCAGGCAGGAACTGTTTGACCTCTCCAAAGACGTCCACGCCCACCCCGAGCTGAACTACGAGGAGTATTACTCCTCCAACGTCCTGGCCGGCTTCCTGGAGCAGCACAGCCTGCGCGTGGAGCGCGGCGTCGGCGGCATCGAAACCGCGTTCCGGGCCACCATCCCCGGCGGCGCCGGCGACGGCCCGACCATCGCGGTGCTGGCCGAATACGACGCCCTGCCCGAGATCGGCCACGGCTGCGGCCACAACCTCATCGCCATGGCCGCCATGGGTGCCGCCCTGGGCCTCCAGGCCAACGCGGCCAACCTGCCCGGCCGCATCGAGATCATCGGCACGCCGGCCGAGGAGGGCGGCGGCGGCAAGATCCGCCTGCTGGAGGCCGGCGTCTTTGACGGCATCGACGCAACCCTGTCGTCGCATCCCTTCTCCAACCGCACCGTGATCCCCGCGACGGCGGCCAGCGGCGAGAGCTGGAGCCTGGCCATGGTCGGGTACCGGTACATGTTCCACGGCCGGGCCGCCCACGCCGCCGCCGCGCCCGAGGCGGGCATCAACGCGCTGAACGCGGTGATCCACCTGTTCACCGGCATCGATGCGTTGCGCCAGCACCTAAGGGACGACGTGCGGATGCATGGCGTGATCACCGACGGCGGCCTAGCGCCCAACGTGGTGCCAGAGTTCGCCGCCGCCAACTTCATGCTGCGCTCGCGGGACGGCCAGTACCTCAGCAACGAGGTGGTGGGTAAGGTGGCCTCAATCGCGGAGGGCGCCGCGGCTATGACGGGCGCCCGCCTGGAGATCGAGGAGTTCTATCCCTTCTACGAGAACGTGCAGCCCAACGTGGTCCTGGCCCAGGCCGTCGCGGCCAACATCCAGGCGCAGGGGATCAAGCTGGACGAACCTGTGGCCGGCCGCCCCGGCAGCGGCGCATCCACCGACTTCGGCAACGTCAGCCAGGCCATGCCGGCCTTCGAGCTGCGCTACGCCGTCAGCGAAACCCCGGTTGCATCCCACACTCGGGACATGTGCGAGACGGCCATCACCGACCTCGCGCTGTCCAACGCCCTGTCCGTCGCCAAAGCCCTGAGCCTCACCGCCAGCGACCTGCTCTGCGACGCCACGCTGGTGGAAGCCGCCAAGAGCGAGTTCGCCCAGCGCAGCAGCTAGCGGCCGCGCCGGGCCGCTTTGTCATTGCGAGCGCAGCGCGGCAATCTCGTTAGGGCAACGAACGCCGCCACGGGAACGAGATCGCCACGTCGCTGCGCTCCTCGCGATGACAAACTGGGCGCGCGTGGGCGTGCCTATGGGTACACGTGAGCGTGCCTAGTCGTTGACCTCGACGATCATCTCGATCTCGATGGGCATGCCGCCGGGCAGCGTGGCCATGCCCACGGCGGAGCGGGCGTGGCGTCCCCGGTCCCCGTACAGGCTGATCAGCAGGTCCGACGCCCCGTTGGCGACCCGCGGCGTGTCGCCGAAGTCCGGCGTGGAGTTGACCATGGCCAGCAGCTTGACGATGTGGCTCACGTTGTCCAGGTCGCCGATGGCGCCTTTCAGATTGGTGAGCAGGTTCAGCATGGTCTGCCGGGCGCAGTCGTAGCCCTGCTCCACGGTCACTTCGCCGCCCAGCTTGCCCGTGTGCAGCAGCCCGCCTCCGGGGAGGCCCGGCCCGGTTCCCGACAGGAACACGAGGTTCCCGGTCCGCACGTAGGGGATGATGTTTCCCGCGCCCGGCGGCCGCGGCGGGGGCAACTCGTAGCCCAGTTCTTTCAGCTTGTCCTCAATCTCCGGCATGACACCGCTCCTTTTGGTGTTCTGTCTTTTCGTCCCGCGCCAGTGGCCGTGCGCCGTAAAATGGCCCGGCGCCCCGCGGGTGCGCCAGATAGTACCACGCGGTCTGGACAAACGGGACAAGGCCGGCCCCTGCGCGAATGGAACCGATCCGCCGTACCGATTCCTGACGTGACCCCACTCCGCCAACGCCGACAGGTGTAGTACATTACGCCCAGGAACCGACCGGACACACCCAACCGGGAGCGACGCCATGACCACTGTAGAGCCCCTCCCCCGCGGCGAGATCGTCCAGCAGATGGACGGCACCTACGAGCTCTTCCCCGTGCCCACCGACCAGGACACGCTGTACGGCATCCTCACCGACTGCCTGGCCGAGTGGGAGCGCATCCGCATCGGCCTGCTGATCCCCGGCGCCGTCTGGGAGATCAAGCCGCCGCGCCCGCCCCGCACCGGCTTCCTCGACGGCTACCTCACCGTCGATTTCGAGGAGTGGCACCTGCACCTGTGCATCGGCGAACACACTTCAGCACCGCCCGAGGTGGCTCGACTGCGCCGCACCGCCCGCGCCGAGCTTTACCGCCGCCTCAACCCCGACCACCAGCCCACGTCCTGGGGCTTCCGCCTCTTCAACGGCGGCGGCCAGCAGCAGATCACCGTCCTCCTCCCCAACCCCCACCTCGACGAACACCAGCAATACGAAAAACAACCCAACTGGTCCCGCCTCTACCTCTGGGACCGCCTACGCGCCAAGTACCTGGCCCAAGGCGAGGATGCGACGGATCGGACGGCGGCGGGGTTTTGGCATGGGTGAAACATCTCGTCTTAGGATCGCGCGGCGGATTGACGGTATGCCCGATCTCTAAGGCGCACGGCCTAGTGCCTCGGATCCGATGTCGGCCTTGTGCCGGCAACCAAACAATCGGTGCACGTTTCGCCAATAGCGATTATTTTTGGACGGCGTTGTCAATGCCAGTCACGATGCGATAGTATCACGATCGGATTTGTCCCGAGGGTGCTTCGCCTACCCGTTTGTAAGCATGTGAAAGACGTTCGGTCGTTACGAATCTAGGGGGAAATGGCCACATGGAAGATCAAAATAATCCGGTCAGGCGTCTGCACAAGTTGTTGCTTGAGGTTAGGTCCAATGCTCGCCGTCAGAGTGCACCGGCTGTCGATGCGTGGATGCCTGCGCTGCGTGTCTCGGATCGGACTGAGTACATGCGGGCGTTGAAGGATGTCGCAGATTTGTTGGATGCGTGCGAACACGCCATCCGTCAAAACCCGCAACTCGATACCAACCGATATTTGACCTTATTGAATAACATAAGACTACCATTACTCGAGCGAGGATTTTTTGGGACTTGTGCGGAGTTGATAAGCGCCATAAATCCAGAGCTCCTGGAGAGGCTTGAGTTCGCGGCAGACGCGGTTCCGATGTCGGAAAACGTAGTTGCAGATGAAGAAATCCAAGACTTGATCACGCAAGTCAATGCTTTGATGCAGGAGATCGCTGCGTCGGAACTCGATGCGGAATTGTCCGTATATCTAGTGAACGGTGCCAAAGCGATCCATTCTGCGCTTGTGCATTATGAGGTTTTCGGTAATAAAGGTCTACAGTCGGCGTTTTTCAGCCAACTAGGCATCATAGTAGCGTTACGAGACGACATTCAAGCGCCTTCGGTCAAGGACAAATGCATACAGCTTACCGCCAAACTTATCGGTGTGTTGTCGTCGTCCGAGACGCGCACAGCTCTAAAAATGTTGTCCGCGGCGGATCAGTCCATGGCGATGCTGGTGGCCGAACCGGGTATTGACGAAAGCGCGTAGCAACGCGTATGCCATATCGCAAGGTGGGCAAATAAATACGGTGGCACACGACTTGCGTTAACGTATTTTTTCATCAAAGACAACCAGCGAGTAAGGGCGTATCTCGGATGTTCTCAGGCGTTTTTGTCGGGTACTTTGGGTGGTTGACAGGCTAATCAACAGTAGAGGGTTAATCGTGCGACGATATCCGCGAAGAACGTCCGAGTGGATCCGTTTCGACAACCGACCAAAGTGTACAGTCGTCGAGATACTGCTGTGAGACCGATGACATTGTGGCCGGTACGCGGCTTAGGGCGGAGTTTTTGGACTGTGATCTAGTGTGCTTGTAGATGCGCTGCGTCCTCCCTTGTCCGACGATAGGGACACGGACTACAAAAGCAATGCAATCGCGTCACCAACCCCGGATCACATCCAATAGTCAAATGTTGCCATGCGCAACCCTCAGAGTCACTCCGGCGCATGTGGCCAACCCGTCCTTGTCTGGACCACGCCCACTTGCCGCCGCCCGCCCGCACCATCATCCACACCGATTTGGAGCCTTTTGCGCCGCCGTGAAGCAGCTCGATAACCCAGAGCGCAGGGGCCTACACGTGCCGGTGGGTGGCAGATCCACTGGTCACAGCATCGCGGCAACCGGCGTACGCCCATCTGGTCCTTCATCCATGCCATCAAAACCCCGCTTGACAAATTCCGAACATATATTCCATAATATACCCGTCAGGTGATAAATCGTTCAGCCAGAGCCATCCGGTCGTTCACGGCCATCCGTTAGCAGCAAAATCGCAATACCGGCCCTGCGACAACCGGGACCGCCGCCGATCACCACCAAGGAACCTAACCGGCGCGGTCTCAACGGCCACAGGAGACGCCACTATCCTGGGAGCTGCGGCCCCGGACCGATCAGGTCCCCCGCAGTGATCCGAAACAGGGGTTAAACCTTTGCGTACCACCCCCGGCCGTGGGGGCTGACCAGCGACCATCAGGCTCTGGCTGAACCCAGCGCATCTCACCCGACGCAAATCCTGACGCCAGCAAGCAACCGACAGCATCGACCCCGGCAGGAGCAACCGAAGTGCATCGAACCTGAAACGGTCATTCGAGAACCCAATCCTGACGCTTTTCCGCCGTGTCCGGGGGTAAAATCGTGGCATTCGCTCCGCGTTCGCCGGATCCTTGTCCCATGACGATGCAGCCCCGCCACATCATCCACGCCGATCTCGACGCCTTCTACGCCGCTGTGGAGCAGCTGGACAACCCCGAGTTGCGCGGCCTGCCCGTGCTGGTGGGCGGTAGGCCCGAGGGTCGCGGCGTGGTGGCCACGGCGTCTTACGAGGCGCGGCGGTTTGGCGTCCACTCGGCCATGCCCATGGCCACCGCCGTGCGCCAGTGCCCCGACGGCATCATCGTGCGGCCGCGCTTCGACCGCTACCGCGAGATGTCGGGCCAGATCATGGACATCTTCCGCGACGCCACCCAGGTGATCCAGCCCGTATCCCTGGACGAAGCCTACCTGGACGTAACCGAGGCCGCCGCCGACCGCTCGCCCATCGCCATTGCCATCGACATCAAGGAGCGCGTCGCCGCCGAGACCGGCCTCACCGTGTCCGTGGGTCTGGGTACCGGCAAGACCGTCGCCAAGATCGCCTCGGACCTTCAGAAGCCCGACGGCCTGGTGGTGGTGCCCATCGGCGGCGAGGCCGAGTTCCTGGCGCCCCTGGCCGTGGGCAAGCTGGTGGGTGTGGGTCCCAAGTCGGCGGCGCGGTTGCATGACGAGGGTGTCGAAACCATCGGCCAACTGGCGGACATGCCCGACGCCTGGTTCGCCCGCCACTTCGGCCGGCGCGGCGACAGCATCCGCGACCGCGCCCGGGGCATCGACCATGACCCGGTGCAGACTTCCCGCGAGGCCAAGTCCATCAGCGCCGAGACCACCTTCGCCGACGACCTGCCCGGCAACTCCGACGAGGAGCGCAGAAACCTGCGGTCAATCATCGAGCGTCTGTCCGGCCGCGTTGCCGGCTCGCTGACCCGCAAGGGAATCGTGGGCCGCACCGTCACCGTCAAGATGCGCCTCTCCGACTTCACCACCTTCACCCGCCAGACAACGCTGCCCGCGCCCACCGACGAGGAAGCGGCCATCGTGTCCACGGCCTGGATGCTGCTGGAGCGTGAACTGGCCCCCGACCGCGCCTTCCGACTCCTCGGCGTCGGCGTCTCCGGGTTCACGCAAAAGGACGGCCCCGACGACGATGCGCCGGAGCCCGTGGTCGCGCAGCAGCGGCTGATCCTATAGCAGACCAGCCGCCGATTAACGGATGGAGTTTACCCCCGGAACACCTCGGTCACCGGCTGGTGGCCCGCGTTCTCCGCGTAGGGTTCCTCGCGGTAGAGTGCCATCTGCTTCATGATGGGGATGTCCTGGATGGAGAACAGGACGACTTCATCGTCGGTGTCGTTGGCGTGTTCGTGCCACACCCACGGCGGCACCACGAAGAAGTCGCCCTCGGTCCAGTCAAACCGCGTGCCGTCGATGACGCTGTGGCCCTGGCCTTTGTACACCTGGTACACGGCGCAGCTGGTCTGCCGGTGTGCCCGGGTCGCGATGCCCGGCCGGATCATCTGCGCCCAGCAGGTCATGGTCTTGAGCACGGGGCCGCCGGTCATGGGGTCGCTGAATTCCATGGCCACGTCGTCGAAGGGGCTGGCGTCGACCCGGGCCAACTGCTGCAGCGCCTCGTGGGTCTTGTCCCACTTGTAGTGCCACAGCGCCGAGTAGGGGGCGCCGGGCTCCTCCCACGCCGGCCGCAGCGCGCCGGACGCGAACTTGCGCTCCGACTCGGCCACGCCGACGATGGGCTGCTGGTCCTCGGGATAGGCTTCGTAGAAGTTGGCCCGCAGGTAGCGCACCAGCGGCACGTCCAGGCCGTCCAGCCAGACCATCGGCTCGTCGCCCTCGTTGTTGTGGTCGTGCCACGTCCACGACGGCGTCAGCACCAGGTCGCCCGGCTCCATGTAGCACTTGTCGCCTTCCACGGTGGTGTACGCGCCAGTCCCCTTGAGCACCCAGCGGATCGCCGTAGGAGTGTGGCGATGCGCCGGCGCGTTCTCCCCGGGCAGCAGCAGTTGGAGCGCGGCCGTGATGGTGTGGGTGGTGCCACGATCCAGGCCGGGGGTTGCCAGCCGCAGGGTGCGCCGCTCCACGTCCCGGTCGGGCGTCACCAACTCCCCGCTCTTCATCACCAGCGGCTCCACCTCGGCCCAGCGCCAGAGGTAGGGCTCCATTTCCGGGAGCGGCTGGCCCTCGCCCTGCAACCAGCCCGGCTTGACCTGGACCCGGCCGGCGGTCTCGTAATACTGTTGCTCTTCCTGCGTGTTCAACCGTTCCGTTGTCGCCATGCTGCTACCTCCCAGGTTCGGTTCCGCGTATCTATTGGCGCGATTGTAATCGCGTTCCGGCCGCGTGTCATTCACCGTCGGCAGGCGGCGCCAAGTATGCGTTGAGCCTCCTGATGAGCCGCTTGGTGATTCGCCGGACGTTCTTCAAGTCTTTGTCCGTCAGTTGGCCCTGGTAAAAGTGAATGTGAAGCCGGTTTGCGGCGTTGTAGTCTGACACATCGAAAGGTTCCGTGCTGAGTTGCTCGACTCGCTGTGCGGCTTGGCGGTACGAGTCGTGTCCTGTGAACTCCAGCGTTGCGTCGGTGTCTATGACGGTGCGGAGGAGCTGGGCCGCCGCGCCCCAGAGCAGTTCGGCAGCGATGTGGGTGTTCCCTCCGCTGTCGAATTCGTCGTCAGAACGTTGCAGGAGCGTTTGGGACAGTTGGCTTCGGGCCTGAGGAGTCAAGAAACGGGTTCTCCGGTCCGGGAAACCAGCCCGAAGGCGTGGCGGGCCATCTCGGTGGCTCGTTCCGGCGTGTAGCCGAAATCGTGGAAATAGCCGTGGCGTGCTGAGTCCAGGACCGCGGCAGTGGCGCTGTAGGCGCTGTTAAGGTCCAGTTGGTGGTCCGGCATGGCGTCGATGATTGCGTTGAATTCCGTAATGCTGGTTGGCAACTGCCCGGACGCCAACCCCACGATGGTGTTGATGTCGGCGTCGGCGTCGGCGTGGGGCCAGCCGCGTATCGCGGCCTGCCCGATGATCGCGCAGTTGACCGCCCGGAACAGGTTCATGGCGCCGGAGGTAATGTCCTGAACGTCGAAGTCCTGCTGCGCGGCGGCGAAGTAAGTCTCGCCGGCGCCATCGACGGCTTCGAGCAGGGGGGCTTTCCAGCTGTCGGGCAGCGCCTCCGGTGTGGTGTCCGTTAGGTAGTTGAGGAACGCTTGTGAGACTTCGTCATCCGGCGACTCCGGCTGACTGGCGGCATATATCAATCCGGTTGCAATTGCGTTGACCGGATAGGGGTCCCACCCTTTGGCGTCGCAGTCGGAGAGCGCGTCGATCAGTTCGGCGACCTGTGCCCGCGAGAAGGGTCGGGTCAGTTCGGGGAAGATAGAGATGATTGCGTTGGCTTCCGGGCGTATTTCCATCGGATGCTTTCTCCGGTGATTCTGCCGTTCCCGGCGTTCACGGGTGGCCGTAGAGGACAATGTTGGTGATCGTTCGTTTGTCGGTTGGGTTCATGGCGTCCAGGTTGTGCAGGGCCGTTATCGCCCGGTTCAGCCAATGACTAGCCGATGCCAGGTTGAAAACGGCGTCTGGGTTGTAGTCGGCCGTTTCTCGCGCGAATTTCAAGTTTATGAAATCCTCGCTGAACTCGCGGCCGTTTCTATCCAGCGTGAACATATACCGCTGGAGTTGGCCCGCCGCATAGCCGTGACGCATCCTGCGATAGGTGCCGATCCAGTCCAACGCTATTGCTGGGTTCGTCGGAGCGCCGATGACGTTGTCGGCGTTATTTCGCGCCAGCGCGTGGAATACCGCGTAGTAGGCCGTGCTCACGGCGCGGTGGAAAATCTCGCGCGACACGGGCGTACCATGGGCCGCCCGATTGAGTGTATCGCGCACCGAGTCAATGAGCGCCCAAGGGTCCAAGGGCGCCGGTGGCTGAAAAGGAACACCCGGTTGGGGCGCCGTCACGTAGCATCGTCCTCCCGGTCGATATAGGCGACCGCGGGTTTGTCGAGGATCTGTTGGCCCATGAGCCTTTCGCGCAGTCCGAGTTCGAACTCCATGATGGCGTCGTTGTCGAGGGGCGGATGACCCGGTTCAAAGTACACCGTCATGTAGTTCACGTCTCGCTTTTTTCGTCGCATGAAAGTGCTTTCGATGTGGCTGATGCGGAATCCTTCCCCGAGGTGTCCGGGCAGGTCCTTGCGGATTATCTCTTCCGTTACTTGGAGGGCGCGGTTTGTTCTGGGCATGGTAACGCTTCGTTGTTGGTGGTCAGGCGCGCCCTTGGTAGGATCAGCATATAGGCCACCGGAAATTACGGCATGGGCGTAGGCGATGCAGGCGCGGACGTCTTCCGGCTCCAGGTCGGGGTAATCGTCCAGGATGTTCTCCTGGGCGACGCCCTGGGCCAGCAGGCTCAGGACCAGTTCCACCGATACGCGCGTATCGCGGATGATGGGCTTGCCGCCAAATACGTCAGAGCGGGTGGTAATGCGGGCGAGCAGTGCTTGATCGGTCGGCATACTGTTCCTCCTCTGCCACAGGGTCAATCATCCCATACCAGGACCGGATTGTCATTTAGATATTATCTATCGTAACTGTTCAGAATTCAGGGGGTTGTCATTGCGAGGCGCTTGCGCCGTGGCAATCTCGACACCGTAGCCGCAACGTCTGCCCCAAAGGACTCCCCGGCGCCAACGAGATTGCCGCGCTGCGCTCGCAATGACACTTTCCCCGCAACTCTGAACAGTTACTATCTATCAGGTGATTTCGCTACATAAAAAGCCGGGGGTTGTTTCTACCGACACTCAAGGTTTTCGGGAGTTAGGCGATTTGAGCGGGTGCGGCTGAAAATGATACAATAGCGACGGAACAAATGTTCCCTTACCGAGATTGGCGGGCGGCCTGCATTATTATCCCCAATAACGATTATCGTAGTATATTGGCGGTGTCTGTGGTACGTTTGCGCGCGTCATTTTGATGACGGCGCACACGACCGGGGCAAAGGAGTCAGCTAAAATGGCGACGAAAGCCACAAAAGGGCACAAGGTCTTTCCAGGCACTACTCACAGGCTCGTGCTGGAACCCAGCGAGGTGCTCGTCCCAGAGGGATGGCCTGAGGCGGCGATCAGCAAGTCCGTCCAGGGCAAGGAGTTGGACGCGACTGTGCCAGTGGGAGCCTTGGGTCCTGACAGGAGATTCCTGCCTGTAAAGGTGATCCAAGTTGACGACCACGAGATCATGGTGGTCTTGCCCGTGGGAAACGACGGCACCCAAATGTGGCGGATCCCGGTGAATGACTTCTACGGGATGCTGGTGAGCGCCGATTAGCCTACTCGCCGCAGGAGCGACTACCGTGGTGCTATCAGACCGAGACATCGCCTGGGTGCTGGAAACGGGCGACCTGCGAATTACGCCTGGCTTGACGGCTGACCGAATACAGGGGGCCTGTATCGACCTTTTGCTCGACGAAGTCATCCAAGTGCCGCAAAACGGCTCCGACTTCACAGTGGAGTTGGAGACCTTCAACGCCACCCGCTTTGTGGAGCAACACTCGAAGCGCAAACCGATGCAAGGCTCTTCCGGTCATGTGCTCAAGCCCGGGGATTTCATCATCGGCAAGACGGTTGAGACAGTGGGGTTGAGCCCACGCTTGGCGGGTCGAGTGGAAGGTCGCAGTCGGTACGCGCGAGTGGGCATTGGGGTACACGTTACGGCCCCCAAAATTGATCCGGGGTTTGAGGGCTCCATCACGTTGGAGATATTTAACTTGGGCCTGTACAGTTGCCGGCTGGTACCCGGTATGACGATTGCCACCCTGCAACTGGAGTGGCTGAGCAGCCCCGCCGACCGCGCGTACCATGGGCAATTTCAACACCAGTAGCCGGCCCCGCGCACGGCCCAACAATACTAACGTCGGGGTCACTTTGCTAAGGTGGTCCCCAAACTCGGGCAACGCATTTTGGGCGGCGCGGACATCAGGCCAGCTCTGGTATAAGAGCCGGCCTTCACTATCCACCAACGGCGAGTTTAGGAATCGTTTTACACTATTGCCGGAGGGCTCGGCTGAGCTCCGAGCGGGCAGTCGGGCCGGTTACGAAATCCGTCAGCTTAGTGGCTGATCTCTGCCCTGGTTGCGCCCGGGGCGGAGTAGCTAAATTTCCTTATCTATCTCATCACGCGCCAGACGCAAAATTGCTCCAATCCGCCGCGCCGTCTCCGCAAACCCCAGCGTCTCCTCCACCGTCAGCGCCCGTCCCAGCACCCGCATCTCCCGGTAGGACAGCCACTTCTTGAGCACCTGGTATCCGCCCAACTGGTACTCCCACACCGCTGCCGGCACGTTCCGCCAGTAGGCCCGCTCGTTCAGATACACGTCAAACGTCGTGTCGCCCAATTCGGCGATAGCATCCCCCAGTGCCGCCCGCTCCTCGGCGGTGTACTCCCTCTCCACGACTCTACCCTGCCCCGGCATCACGGCGTCGCCGGAACCGTAGTGGCCCCAGCCGGCCGTTACCGCGAAGTCGTCGCCGGTCATATTGCTGTCGTCCGTGGTGGATGGGACGGCGATGGACGCCATGGCCGGCGTCAGCGCGCCGGACGTTACTCCGGCCACCGGTGTATCCGAGTCCAGCAGCGCCGCCAACTGCCGGCCCCGGGCCGCTGAGGCGGACAGTTCTGCCGCCGCGCCGTCTGCTGACCCGTCGGGCCAGCCGGGCAGGGGGATGCGCGGCCATTCCATCCGCAATGCCCCGGCGTTGGCGGCGCGGTATTGCGGATTGTGCAGCACGGCGATGACGTGGTGAAACAGGACGTCCACGCTCAAGCCCAGCCGGTCAAGGTAGTTCTGCGCTGCCGGCGACAGGTTGGGGCTGCGCTGGGTGCCGTCGCCGCCGAGTCCAAGCGAGTTGTCACGCAGCCACAGGGGAAACATACTGGCGCCCCATTCGTTCAGGTGCAACGACGCCAGGTGACCGGTGACTGGGGACTGTGCTTCGGTCTCGTCTCTCCGCAAACGCTGTACGGCACAAAACCACAAGTTGCCCTCAAAGACGTGTGGCACATACTCGGGACGCGGCCTATCTACGAGTTTCTCTCTATCTTCCCGATAGAGCCATCGTACATCGAATGGCCGGTAGGCATATCGAACAAAGCCACTTTCGATAGGACCGCCTTGTCTCAACAGCGCGTCGCGTACTGCGCGAGCATCATACTCACGCGGGCTACGCATCGCGGAGGGATAACGCCGCGCTATTTCGTCATGGCTTAATCTCGAATCGAAGTAATCGTTAATTCGTTCGCGGAGCCGAGGTAAGTCAATATCTACGACGAACGGATCCCGACCACTCTTGATGCCTGGGAAGGACATAGGGAACAGATCGCGCAATGCCGGCCAATCCTGCCAGCCGACGCTAACCGCCAAATCCGCAAAGGGCAGGCCCAGGGGCAGCAGCGGCGCAACGTCATCGTACAGGCCGGCCGGCGCAGCCTCGGCGCTGGCGGTCAGGTCGGCGTGCTTAGTCTGGCCCCACAGGTGGCGGAAGCCGACGGATTGCGCCGGCGCGTGGTCGTCCTTGCGCACCAGCGTGGCGATGGCGGTGCCCACCTGGATGCCCACCGGGTCGTCCGGCGTGGAGAAAATGCTGGGGTCGGGCGCGCCGTCGGGAGTGGTCTTGCCCGTCTTGTACTTGTCGCCGTTGAGATTGTCGACGCGGATCAGGTCAAAGGCGTCCAGGAAGTGCTCGCGCATTCCGGTGAAGGAAAGGCCGTCCAGCCACGAGTAGTTGGAGATGTAGCAGACGACGCCCCGGCCCGTCTTTTCGGCGATGCGCCGTTCCGCCATGCGAAAGAAGCGCACGTACAGGTCGTTGAGACCCTGTCCCTCGGGGCGGCGCACCTGGCGGGTGCTGCGGTAGGCTTGGGACAGTTCGCGCTCTTCGTCCACGGCGACGCCGGCGAAACCGTTGTAGGGCGGGTTGCCGATGATGACCAGCACGGGGGTGTCCTGCTTGACCCGCTCAGCGCGATCCCGTTCCTCCTCCAGCTCCGGGAAGGGCAGCGGCTTCTGCACCGTCGGCTCCCATCCGGTCAGCGCGTTGGTGAGAAAGACGCCGGCCCGTTCGCTGCTATCACCAGAGTTCCGACCATCATCCGACAGCGGCGCGCCCAACTCCTGCATGGCCAGACCAACCTGCAAGTGCGCGACCACGTAGGGGGCGGGCATGATCTCAAAGCCGAACACCCGCTGGGTGGCGGCCTGCTTGACTCGTGCGCCGGCCAGCGCGCCCAGGCCCTTGCCGTCCAGGTTGGCGGCGATGCGGCGCAGGGTTTCGGCCAGATAAGCGCCGGTGCCGCAGCAGGGATCCAGCACATAGACGTTGTCGGCGGCGAGGCCGTCGGCGATGTCCAGGTCGTCTTTCAGGGCGCGGTCAACGCGTGCGACCATGTAGCGCACGACTTCGCCGGGGGTGTACCAGACGCCCAGCTGCTTGCGGAGTTCGGGGTCGAAAGCCTGCAAGAAGGGTTCGTAGAAGTAGGGCACGGCCTCGCCCTCGCGGAAGCGGGCGAAGAAGTCGGCGCGGTTGACCCGGTTGAGCGCGGCGGCGGCCCAGTCCAGCACTTCCACCAGGCCCAGGGGTTGCAGGCGTCCGGGGTCGGAAAGCTGCTGAAAGAGGGCGCGTAGCACCGGGGCGCGCAGGTGCCAGACGGCGGTTCGCCAGTCGAACGGGCCGGACGGCGCCGGCGTCTGCCGCGCCCACAATGCCCACGCCGAAAAGACGCCGTAGAACAGGGTCTGCACCAGGGTGGAGCGGAAAAAGGCCGCGCCCCGGTCGCCTTCAAAGCGCACGCCCAGGGATTCCTCCAACGCGGCGCGCACGGCGGCCAGCGACGCGGGGTCGCCGGCCCGTTCCACGCGGGCCAGTCCGTCCCGGGCGTATGACGCCAGCAGCCAGGCCAGGTCTTTCGGTTCCGCCAGGGATGCCGCGTTGGACAGGGCGCGGCACAGGTATTCGCCCAGGCCGACGCCGACCTCGTTGGCGAAGGCGCGGGGATGCTCCAGGCGGGCGTTGAAATCGGCGGCGGAATCGGCCAGGCGGAAGGTTTCCAGACGGACGGGTTGGCCGTTGGCATCCTCGCCCACCATCACGAAGTCGCGGGTGTTGGTGACCAGTACCTGGCGATAACGCTGCCAGTAGCGGCTGACCTGCTCGCCGTCGGCGGTGAGCCAGGCGTCGTCAGCAGCGGACTTGACCTCCACCACGCCGCGCTCCGGGAGCTGGCCCCGGCGTTGGCGTTGGCCGCCGCGTTGGGTCTGGCGCGTGGTGTAGAGTCCGAAGTCGGGATGGCCGGCGCCCTGGTCGGCGAGTTCGGGGACGCAGAAGACCTTGGGGCGCAGGGTATCGCCCACCGCGTTGAGCAAGTCGGTCAACGCGCCGTAGGCAGAGCGCTCGCCCGTTGCGCCGCCCGACGCCTGGATCCGGCGCAGTTCGGTGAAGTATGCGGCGACGGCCGTTGTTGCTGTGCTGCCCGCCATAGTCTGTTCGCTGTTTGGCCCCTTGCGGTTCGCGCACGATTATATTGCATAGGGCTGTCGGCCTGGCCGGCAGCCCCACACGCAGACGCGGCTGATCATAGGGGCGGGGTGCTAGAATGTCGCATAGGCGCAATTTGGCCTGGGGGTTTGCCGCCATGAGCACATCGTCATCTTCGTCAGCGTCGTCGCCGCGCGGCGAGCGGGTCTATGCTAGGCATGGTGACTCAATGGACATCGAGCCGGCCGCCCGGAAACGTTTCAAGGAACTGGCCGACAAGTGGGAAGAAGAAACCTTCTTCCTGTCCCGATCGGACCTTAAAAATGCTCATCCCGCACTCCAGGAAATCATCAAATTGGGGCAGTCGGTGGTTCCGCTTATCCTCGAGAGGATGCGCGCCGAAAGGGGACACTGGTTTGAAGCGTTAGAGCAGATAACAGGGGAAGATCCGGTATCGCCAGCCGATTACGGCAACATTGCAGCGATGCAGAATTCCTGGCTGCAATGGGGCGAAGACCGTGGCTACGCGTAGGTGGCTGACATGGCTTAACGTTTCATTCCCCCATCTGCGCGGCGAAGGATTTGTGGTGGTAGATCCGCCGTCGATCCGGTACAACTGCATCGCGTACGCCGTGGGTGATACCAGCCAGTGGTGGGAATATACGCCCCGCCACTACTGGCCGCCCGATGCGACGAGGTCAGCGAGAATCGAAAGCCTGCAAGAGGTTTTTGCCGGATTGGGGTTCGGGGAATGTGACGACAGCAGCATCGAACTTGGCTACCAGAAGGTTGCGCTCTACGAGGCTGATAGCGAATATCAACACGCTAGTATTCAAATGCCCAACGGAGCGTGGCGCAGCAAAATGGGCGAAGGGCCGGTGATCGAACACCGCAGCCCGGAGTCGCTCTCTGGCGGAATTTACGGCAACGCGACGGTCTTCATGCGAAAATCCACCAGTGCTACCTAATGATGGGGACACTTTTCACGAAACAGCAAGGAGAAGAATCATGGCCCGACTGCCCGTAGTAACCCGAGACATGGTGCCCGCGGAATTCCACGACGCCTTCGACGAGCTCACCAGACCCACCGGCGGCACCATCACCGGCGGCCCCTATTCCATCGCGATCAACAGCCCCGAGATGGCGCGGCGGCGCAGCAGCCTGACCGGTTACCTGCGCTTCGAGAGCACTTTCTCCAAGCGCATCCAGGAACTGGCGATCCTGGTCACCGCCCGCAACTTCGACTGCCCCTACATCTGGAACGCCCACGCGCCCGCCGCCCGGCGCGAGGGCGTCAGCGACGCCATAGTGGATGCGATCCGCGACCGACAGCCCCTGCCCAGGATGGCCGCGGACGAACAGGCCATCGTCAACTTCTGCAACGAGTTCTACGCCAACCACCGCGTCTCCGCTTCCACCTTCCAGATCGCCCTGGAGCAGTTCGGCGCGCAGCACCTGGTGGAGATTACCGCGCTCATGGGCAACTACGCCCAGACCGCGTTCTTCCTCAACGCCTTTGAGGTTGAGCTCCCCGACGACCGCACCGAGCCGGTCCTGCCCGTGTCCTGACACGCCTGTCATTGCGAGCGGAGCGCGGCAATCTCGTTGGCGCAAGGGAGCCCTTCGGGGCAAACGTCGCTGCGATGGCGTTGAGATTGCCACGGCGCAAGCGCCTCGCAATGACAACCCCCTGAGTTCTGAACAGTTACGCTAGGCCACCTGACCTGCTGACCTCCCCATGCGCGTTCTCATCATCGGCGGCAGCGGTTTCATCGGCCGCTACGTGTCCCGGCGTCTCGTAGCGTCGGGGCACACCGTGTTCAGCACCTATAACTCCCGGCCGCCGGTGGACGACGGCACGTCCTGGCATCGTGTGGAAATCACCGATCCAGCCACACTGGACGGGCTCTTCGCGTTGGCGCGACCTGACGTCGTGGTGCACCTGGCCGCCATGGCCGACGTCGGCACGGCGGAGCGCAACCCCGAAAGGGCCACCGCCGTCAACGTAACCGCCACCGAGGCCATCGCGCGACTTTCTGAACGACATTCGTCCCGTCTGCTGTTCGTCTCCACCGAGTACGTGTTCGACGGTCAGAGCGGCCCATACGCCGAGGTCGGTACGCCGGCGCCGACCACCCAGTACGGTCGGACCAAGCTCCAGGGCGAGCAGGCCGTGGCGGCCATCACCTCGCCCTGGGCGATCCTGCGCACCAGCATCGTCTACGGCTGGCCGGCTCCGGGACGGCGCAACTTCGTGCCCATGCTGGTTGATCGCTTACGCAACGGAGAACCATACCGCGGCCCAACGAACGTCCATCGCTCGCCGGTGTACGTCGAACACCTGGTGGACGGCATCGAGCGACTGGCCGAGGCAGATCACACCGGCATCCATCACGTTGCCGGCTCCGACTGGGTCACCATGTACGAATTTGCGGTCGCCGTGGCCGAGAGGTTCGGGTTGGACACGAGCCTGGTGATCCCGGGAACGGACCCGATGGATGACCGGCTGGGCCTGGATTGCGCGCGCACGATATCCGCCCTGGGCCTGCCGCATCCCGGGGTGGACGATGGTCTCGCCGCCATGCGGTCAGCCGCGCCGGACGGGTGATGCGCAGCGCGATTGCCGGTCACACTCGCGGACGCCGGGCCGTCGTCAGGAGGATGGCGGCGGCAACGGCCACCGCCGCCAACGCCAGGAAAGCGCCCTGGTAGCTGCCCGTCCGGTCGTACACCACCGCCGATGCCAGCGGTCCCACCGCGAAACCGACCACCTGCGCCGCCCGGCTCACGCCAAAGGTGCTCCCCAGTGTCCTGCGTCCGTAGTAGTCGGCCCACAATATCGGCGCCAGCGTGTTGATGCCTGTGCCGACGATGCCCTGGAGCACCGCGAACAGGTAGGTCTCCGGCAGGTTGTCGGCTATCATCAGCACCCACATGCTCGCGGCTGCCAGCAGGTAGGACAGGACCAGGAGCAGCTTGGGCGCGGCCCGCTCTGCCAGCAATCCGAACGCCAGCGCCGACACCGCCCCCGAGATCGCCATCACGCTGACCGCCGCCACCGCCGCGCCGGCGCTCAGCCCCTGCTGGGTCAGGTGTGGCACCAGGTGCAGCCCGATCCCGGAAGTGGCGGTTGACACCAAAAACAACGAGAACAGGATCAACCAGAACGATGGAGTCCGGACGATGGCTCCCAACCCGACTGCCGGCTCATCGGCGGACGTTTCGGCCTGTTCGTCCGGATCAGGATCCCCGTCCCCATCCACCCGCAGGCCCATGTCTTCGGGCTGACGGCGCACCAGCAGCAGCGCCGGAATCGTGCCCACCACCAGCATCGAGCCGGCCAGCATCACCCACGCGGCGCGCCAGTTCCAAAGCGAGATGACCAATTGCACCAGCGGCGCCATCACGATGACGCCGCCCGCGTTCCCCAGCATCACCAACCCGGTAGCACGCCCCCGGTACCGCGCGAACCACTTGCCCGCCGTCACCGACGCGCTCACCTGGATCAATCCCTGGTCGGCAATGCGCACCGCCGTAAACGCCACGTAGAACCCTGCCAGCGCCTGCGCGCCGGCCAGGTACAGGCAGCCGGCCACCACGATCAGCCCTCCCGCTACCAGCGTCACCCGCGCCCCGAAACGGTCAACGGCCCGTCCGGTAAACGGCGCCAGTCCGGCGCCCAGCACGGCCCCAAGGCTGGTAGCGCCGGCCACCTCGGTCCGGTTCCAGCCGAACTCCAGGCTCATGGGCACCACAAACACCGTCAGGATGCTGATGGCCGTGGCCGCGTTGGCAAAGGACATGCCCGACGCGGCGGCGACCACCCACCAACCGTAGTAAATCCTGTTAGGTATGATGTTCATTCTGTCGATTAACAACCATGCCTTTTGGCATTGCCGAGCACTTCGTAGCGAGTTTTGGTCGATCCGCCGAAGACACTCCAAACCCCTATGATATGATTTGCCCGAATGCGAACCGGCGACGTGCGCCGGCTCCCATGTCATCTCAATCCCATGCACACCCGATAAACGGAGGCTGATTATGCCCTTTGGAGGCAATGACTGGCACTCGCTGCGGCAGGAAGAAACCCTGGAGCCCGAGATCCCCATCTGCGACCCACACCATCACTTCTGGGACTACCGCACCGAGCGGATACCCTACCACCGCTACCTGCTCCACGAACTCGCTGATGACGTGAACAGCGGACACAACGTGACCTCCACCGTCTTCGTGGAGGCCCGCTCCATGTACCGCACCACCGGCCCCGAGGAGATGCGTCCCGTGGGTGAGGTGGAATTCGTGCAGGGCCTGGCCGCCGCGTCCGCCAGCGGTCTGTACGGTCCCTGCCGCGCTGCCGCGTCCATCGTGGGCCACGCCAACCTGAACCTCGGCGACGGCGTCAAGCCGGTGCTGGAGGCTCTCCAGGCGGCCAGCCCCAACCGTTTCCGCGGCATCCGCCACTCGGTCACCTGGGACCCGCACCCCGAGGTGGAGAACACCGCCGCTCACAACATGCCCAACCAGATGTCCAGCGATAACTTCCGCGCCGGTGCCCGCGTCCTGGCCGGCATGGGCCTGACGCTGGAGGGCTGGATGTACTTCCCGCAGATGTTCGAGCTGGCCGATTTCGCCAAAGCGGTGCCCGACCTGACCATAATCCTGAACCACATCGGCGGACTGCTGCGGGTCGGCCCCTACTCCAACAGCGACGAGACGCTGGCGACCTGGCGCCAGGGCATCGCGGCCGCGGCGGAGTGCCCCAACGTGGTGATCAAGCTGGGCGGCATCGGCATGCCCCGCACCGGCTTCGACTGGCACGAACGGGACGTTCCCGCAAGTTCTGAGGAGCTGGCCAACGACATGGCCCCGCTGGTCAACTACTGCATCGAGCAGTTCGGCCCCGACCGCTGCATGTTCGAGAGCAACTTCCCGGTGGACAAGGTGTCTTACTCGTACAACGTCATGTACAACGCCTTCAAGCGCCTCTCGAAGGACTACTCCCCCACCGAGCGCGCGGCCATGTTCCACGACACCGCGGTGCGGGTGTACAGCGTGGACGAAAGCTGAGAAAGACCTTTGATGTCGGGAAGACGCCGGGAGTTTCTGACATCAAATCCCCCGGCCAGCGTAGAACATCAGCCGCAGCATACGGCCTTGAGAGAGCCGGAGCGCGGCGATGCCGCCAACCGCCAGGTGCGCCATGACCACGCCAGAAGCCATCGCCAAAACGCCCCAGGCCGGGGACCGCTTCCGGTTGCCCGACATCCCGCAGCGGAATCCCGACGAGATGAGCCAGTTCGACCACCTGTTCAAGACCGCCAACTCCCGCTACCTGGCCATCCACCTGGGCAATCCCGAAACCACCCTGGTAGAGGCCGACCGCTGGATTGTTCCCGACCCCAGCTTCAACAAGACCCGGGCCCGGTATCCCGACCTGATGGTGGCTTTTGACGTGGACCCGGCGGCGTACCAAGCCAGCAACGGGTACGTCGTATCGGAGCAGGGAAAGCCGCCGGACTTTGTGCTGGAAGTGGCCTCCGCGAGCACCGCGGACCGTGACCTGAACGAGAAACGGGACTACTACGCCGCTATTGGCGTAGTGGAGTACTGGCTTTTTGACGAGACCGGGGAGCACTACGGAACCCGGCTGGCCGGTTTTCGCCTGGAAAACGGCGTGTACGTTCCCATCGAGGTTGCGGAGTTGCCGGGCGGCGACTTGCGGGGATACAGCGGGGCGCTGGGGCTGTACCTGCGGGCGGAGCATGAGGGGTTGGTGTTCTACGACCCGGCCACGGGACTGCGCGTCCTCACCTATGAAGACCAGCAGGCCCGTGCCGACAGCGCCGAGGCCCGTGCCGACAACGCCGAAGCCCGTGCCGACAGCGCCGAGGCGGAGCGTGACGCCGAGCGCCAGGCCCGCATCGCCGCCGAGGCCGAACTCGCCGCCGAGCGCGCCCGCATCCGCCAGTTGGAAGAACAGCTCGGAGCGTCCTGAAGCCGGAGCGGCTCGGCACGACTACCGATATGGAGATGATTGGCCTGTTCGCCGCCAACGAGCGGTAGAACCCCGATATCCAGCCGGCCAGCGGGCAGCCGCCGAGCGAGCCCCTGACCAATCACGAGACCGCCCCCCGGACTTGCCGGGGAATACCGCGCCCTGGTGGCGCAGGACGCGGCCGAGCCGGGTGAACCCGGCGCCGGCGTGAGCCAGGTCGTGCCGGATGCCGACGGCTCCGACCCCCTGGCGCAATGGCTGTCCGAGCAGCCCGAGCAGATGGGCTTCATCACCCGGGAAGACGCCCTCACCGCCGATGCCGACACTATGGACTGGTTGCTGTACCAAGCGGTGTACAAGGACGTGCTGACCCAGGAAGAAGCGGACGCGGTGCAGGCTTGGTTCGACCGGCGCCCCAGCACGGAAGAAGCGCCCGAGTTGCTGCAATACCAGCCGACCTACCTGGACACTCCCGACGGCCGCGACACCCATATCCAACTGCTCCGGGAAACCGAAGCCCGTTGATACTAACGCCGGGCCTCGGCCCCGGAGTACAGCATGGTAAAGCCTCTTCAATCGCTGACCTTCCCGTTCCTTGCCATCGTACTGATTGCCCTGGTGGGCGTTGTGGTTGCCACTGCGCCGCCACGGGCGGCGCAGTGCGGCGTTTCGCCGGTCACCAACATCGCGGTTTGCAGCGGCCCTCAGACCGGCGAAGTCATCATCTCCTGGAATCCCGTGTCCCAAGCGGCGTACTACCGCATCGGCTACGTCAACATGGTGAAGGACTACCCCGGCCAAGGCCAGCGCCACCGGCGAGTGGATTGAGGCCTTCGTCTATGTTGATGTGAACGCACGGAACATCCCGGTAACCGGCGGGCGGGGGCAGTACACCCTGCGCCGGCTGGTCCAGGGCGACCGGCACGCCTTCACCGTGCTGACCAGCAACAACGTGGTAAATACGGTGGAGACCATCAGCGGCGCATACTCCTGGCCGCAAAACCCGCGCTGGGCGTTTCACACGGTTACGAACCCGGACTCCGCCTGCTCGGCCGCCGCGCCCCCGCCGGCTAACGCCCCGCCGGCCGCCAGCACACCGTTGTCCAACGCGGAACTGGCCCGGCGCGTCCGTCCCGCCCTGGGCCAAATCATCTCCAGACCCTCCGACGGAAAAACCTACGCCGGCACCGGCTTCGTCGTAAGCTCCGACGGGCTGATGGTTACCAACCGCCACGTGGTTGATGACGCCGCCACCGTGACGGTGAACATGCTGACATCCAGCGGGCAGACGGTGAATTTGACCGGCCAGGTGCTGGGTCGGGGCATCCTGGCCGACCTGGCGGTGATACGGCTGCCGGCCGGGCGAACCTATGCCACGCTGCCCCTGGGCGACTCCGCAGCGGTGGCTCAGGGCGACGATATAACCGCATGGGGATACCCGTCATCAAGATTCCTGGGCGATGATCCCACCTTGACCCGGGGCATAATTTCTTCGACCAATCGGGTTTTTGACGACACCAAGTACCTACAGACCGATGCCACCATTGCCGGCGGCAGCAGCGGCGGGCCGGTGGTGGACCGCTTTGGCAGCGTGGTTGGCGTCAACACTGCCAGCCTGGTGCGTATCAATGATGACGGCACTACGACTCCAATCCCCGGCATTTACCTGGCCATCGCCAGCAACGAGGTGAGCAATCGGCTGAACACGATGGCGGCCGGCGGGCCGGCCCAAGCTACATACCGCAACCTGCGTTACGACTACGGGTACGGCATGGATATTCTCAAGGGATGGTACATCGATGACGAGCTGCCACATTACACCGACATTTGGCCTTACGGACAAAAAGCTATAGCGTACATCAGTAGATACAATTTCATTCAGCCGAGTGGTGTCAGGAGTGCAGAGCTTGACCTGCTGGCCGGTTACCGCTGGGACAGCCAATTGCCGGAGTGGGCCGAAAACTGGGTTCTATTTGAAAAGATTTCCAAGCGGAAGGTGACGATGGCCGGCCAGGAGTTTTACCGGTTAGAGTACCGCAGACAGGGCGGGGCCAGGAATTGTGTTTCGCATCGAGTTGAACTGGTCAGCGTCTCCTCTTCCTACCCCAGCAAACCCATTGGATTCGTGACCGGAGTTGGCGTTTGCGTGCTCCATCTGGCTACGCACACTGGAGAACGGGACACGATGCTCAACAGCTTCCGGCCGTAACGTGGCCGGGGCTCGTCGCCGTGTATCGTGTTGACGGAAGCCCCGCCGACGGTGATCCCAAAACGGTATGATTTCGAGGTTGGGGCGACCGCAAAGGTTGCCCCAGCCTATGTTATTATCGCTGCGATGTATTTTGAAAAAAGGTTGAATGGCGATCATTGACCTGCTTTCGGAGGATAGAGATCATGACGCGCACCGGTTCATTATTCCGCAGGCGGTGGCATGTGCTTGCGGGTGCTGCGGTTGTCTTGGCCATTGCACTGGCCGCCGGGTCGATGTTCGCCGCCAACTCCGGCGAACAGCCGGTCCAGGAGGCGGCCGCCGCGCCGGCGCAGCCCGATCTGACCGATCCGGGCCTGTATGCCAACCCGCCCACCCCCGGAGCGGCCAGCGCCGAGCCGCCGGAACCCAAGCCGTTCATCGCGCCGGAGGCGGCGTTGCCCGAACTGCCGCAAGACGGGCAGGATCCAGACACGGATCAGGTTGTGCCCGAAGGCTCCGGCGCGCTGGCGAGTTGGCTGGCGGACCGGCCTGACGAGATGGGCCCGTTTTCCATAAATGACGCCAAGGCAGCCGATGAGCTGGACGTGGAATGGATGCTGTACCAGGCAGTGGAGAAGGACGTGATGACCGAGGTCGAGGCTGATGCGTTTCGCTCCTGGTTCAACGCGCGACCCACCGTCGAAGAAGCGCCAGAGCTGCTGAACCACCTGCCGCCGCAGCTGCACCGGCCCGGTGAAGGCAACAACGGCGCAATCAACGCGCACTGAAGGGCTGGCTAGACCTAGACACTTGGAACCGGAGCAATTACGTTGAAATCGGCAATGAGGTTACTGAAGGCGCTTCCCGTCCTACTGGTCGTTGCCATACTCGCTGCCGCCGTGAGCAGCGTTATGCCCGCAGAGGCGCAGAGCACTGCCGCGCCGCCGACCAACATCCGCGCCGTCAACGGGTTCAATCCGGGTGAAGTCATCATCACCTGGAGTTCGTCTCATGGCGCCACCCACTACCGGGTGGGCTGCGTCAACATGGACCGGGACTATCCCAAGGCGAAAGCGAGCAACACTCGAAACTGGCGGCAAGCGTTCGTCTATGTTGACGTTGACGCGCCGAACGTAAGCCCGGACCGGCCTACCTACACGCTGTATGGGCTACAGGAGGGCGCTTATCACGCGTGTACCGTGCTGGCGAACAGCTCGCGCTACGGGCAGCCCACGTGGCCTAACTCTCCTTACTGGCAATACCTCACCATCACCGACCACGGCGGCTCGTGTCCGGTCGTCGCCCCGGCGGCGGCGCCAATTACCGGGCGTCCGCTGACCATTGCTGAAGTTTCGCGTCTTGTCCGGCCTGCCCTGGTACATGTAACCGGCCTGGACGAAGACGGACCCACCGGGTTTGGATCCGGGTTCGTGATCCGCTCCGACGGACTCATGATTACGAACCGCCACGTGGTGGATGATGGCGAAAACATAATCGCCCGCCTGGAAACTCCCGATGGCGAGTTGATGGAGTTCAGCGGCCGGGTGTTGGGTAAAGGCATATTAACCGACTTGGCTGCTGTCCAACTGAATTCCAACCGGGTCTTCAACACTGTGGAGTTGGGTAACTCAGCGGCGGTGGCCTACGGTGACCCGGTCTCGGCATGGGGGTTTCCGTTCAGCAGTGGGGTGGGAATTGCCCCCACTCTTACGCAAGGGATAATCTCGGCGCCGCATCGGATCATTTACGATACCGATTTTGTTCAAACCGACGCGGATGTTAACTCAGGTAACAGCGGCGGCCCGTTGATAGATCGATACGGCCGTGTCATCGGGGTCAACACTCTAAACCCGAATCCACCGAAGGGATACTGCAGCAGTGGTCAGACGAGGGATTAGGGGTCAGGGAACGGGCCGGCGGTAGCCTGATGTCGGAGAGATGGACGATGTGGAGTGTAGCAGCCACGCCGGAGGGATTTTGACGGCCTGTGGTAGAAGTCTGGGCGCGATTTTCGACACCAGATCACAGGCGGAGACCGCCAGGGGCCCAGCCTGAGCGCTGATGGGCCAGGCAGTTGGGTAATCTGTTGGACAGGTCAAACGCCGAGGGCGTGATCAAGAAGGGAGCGGCAGGGCGCGCAATCGGGCCAGGGCAGAGCTGAACTGGTTTTGCCAGGGCCAGCCCTGGGGCAGATGCAAGGTGAGGCGACGTGCCTTGCGGGTGATGCGTCCGGCCAGGGAGAAGAAGCGTCGCCGGAGGGTCTTGGTGGTGGCCACCGGCTCGCACAACCCGAGACGTGTCGTCCAGCGGGCGAGGTTATGGGCGATGACTTGCACCGCCAGCCAGGCGGCGTTGGCGGGAAAGCGACCCGATGGCAGATGGTTGAGGCCCACGCCGTACTTGAGGTCGCGGATGGCGTTTTCGATCTCGGCGTGGCGGCGATGGTCGGCTTCGAGATCCAGGGTGTCGCCCTCACGGTCGGTGATGAAGGCGTGATAGCTGTATTCGGTAAGCAGGGCCAACTGGGAGCCGGGGGTGGGCGTCACCCGGCGGACGATGAGCCGCACCGGCACGGCATAGGGCTCATGCTGGAAGGGAGTATATTCAGTTTCGGCCACGTCGGCGCCGCCCTCCATCCAATAGGGTATGGGCGTCCAATCCTCTTCGGGTATGGCCTCGATGAGATTGCGCACGATTGGTTGCTGGCGGACGGTGATGGAGTAGCGGACCTTCATCTTGCGACAGGCGGCGACGATGTCGCGGTTATAGAAGCCGCTGTCGGCACGCATGGTCAATGGTCCGGTGGCCCCGGCGTAGCGCACTCGGCTGATGGTCTCACGCAGGAAGTGGGCGGCGCCCCGAGCGGTGTTGGCTCGGCCCTTGCGCAGGCGGGCCATCAGCACGTCGCCCGTCCCAGCAGCGACGGCGAAGAGCGGGTGATAGCCACGCTGACCGGCGTAGTTGTGGCGCTGCGCGCCCTCCTTGCACAGGCCGTAGGTCTCGCAGACGGTGGAGTCCAGGTCGATGGTCAACGGCTCGTCGCCCGGACCGGCGCCGGCGACCCAGGCTCGGGCCAGCGCCTCACGGCTCACTCGATCCAACTGGCGCGCATGGCCCCACTGGAAACTCCGCAGAAAGGTGCCCAGCGTGGACGGCGCCTTCACCGCGCAGCCCAGCACCTGTGCGGTCCCGCCAGCGCGCAGCGCGTCGGCGTCGTCAATGCAGTCCCCACCGGCCAGCGCCGACGCCACCAGCGTCAGCAGTTTGTCTCCCGCGTTGGCTCGACCCGGCGCATCCCCCAGATCAACATGGCGGTCCACCAGCTCTCCCAGTCCCAGATGATGGGCCAGGGTGACGGGCAGAATCAGCCCAGCATTGGCCACCAGGCGGGCATCATCAAACGCGATTTGGATGCGGTCGGGGCGCTCAGGTGGTAGCATCCGATGGGTGCTCCTTGTGAGGGGTTGGTTTTCTGTGACAAAAACCATTATCCCCGAAGCCGGGAGCACTTTCTCATCCCATCAGCACGCCGCCAAACTCATCATTTCGGTGGATTGGGGCTAAAGCTTGTGCAAACCCTGCCGGACGGCAGTTTAAGCAACGTGCCAGGTTTGAATTTTTCAGTCGCGAGTAACGAGATTACAGACCGGTTGGATACATACCTGGCTGGGGGACCGTCTGAGGCCACCTACCGAAACCTGCGTTACGACTACCGCTACAGCATTAATATCCCTCGTGGATGGTACATGTCGAGCGAGACCCCCGAGTCTCTTACCAGGCAGTTTTCGTTATTCGAAGCCTACGGTGGTGAGCGCAGTTCGGTTTTGAGAACCTTCCGGTTCTCCTCTCCGTTCGTCGACCCCAACGTCGAGCTCGGTAACCTGACCCGTTTCTTCGTGAACCTTTACCTGCCATTAGTGGCGAAAGGCAGCGAGTGGGACTACCTTGAGGTGGTTTCCGCCCGACCGGTGGTCATGGGCGGCCACAATTTTTTTCGCGTGGAGTACCGATTGCGTGAAGCGGAGGGAGAGTGCACGCGTTCCCACGTGGCTCTGACCAGCATCTCTTCGTCGTTTCCCAGCAAGCCCTTCGGCTTTGTGACCGACTTCGCGGTTTGCGAGGAAGTGCTGGCAGCCTACGGGGCCGAACGAGAAGCGATCCTGGCATCATTCCGCCCGTGATCCGTGCCACACACCACCGCTCGTAGCATCCAGGTCGTGTTGACATTTCATCATCATTCCCGCTTTCGCGGGAATCCAGTGGTCGAAATCGTAAACAATCCTTCCCGTTTCGTCATGTCACAACCTATGGATTCCGGCTTTCGCCGGAATGACGGGAGGGGGGTTCAAAATGTCAACACTACCTAGTCGGGCAGGATATAAGTCGCTTCCCGCTCGATGACGCGGTTTTCCTGACGCAACTTTTCCAGGTGGGTGCGCACGTTGCGTCCGGCGGCGGCGCGCAGGGATCTGCGCAGATTGCGCGGGTACACGGCGGTGACGATCTCGTCCACGGTGGTTGCGCCGGCATCCATCGCCGCGAGAACCTGGTCCTCCCGACCGAGACGGTGGGCGATCTGCTGCTGGATGCGTTGTTGACCCCGAATAATGGTGTTTCCATGGCCCGGGCATACCACCAGCGGCCGCGTGCGGGCCATGCGTTCCAGGGAGGTCATGTACTGCTTGAGGTTGCGTACGCTGGACGAGGAGTTGCCCAGCAGGTTGTCGCCGCTGAAGAGGACCCGGTCGGGGCGCAGGAAGTAGCAGCAGTGGTCGTCCTCGTGGCCGGGAGTGAACAGCGGGCGCAGGGTCACGCCGCCGCCCGAGGATATGGTCTCGTTGGCGCGCAGAGCATGGACCGAGTCACCGCCGAGGGTGTGCTGCAGGCGCGGCGCAAGCTTGGGATGGCAGCGCACCGGGCAGCCGAAGGCTTCCTGCAGACGGTCCAGGCCGCCGATGTGGTCGCCGTGGCCGTGGGTGATCAGAATGGCGTCGATGCGCGGCCTGCCCAGTTCCGCCCAGTAGTCCAGGATCTGGCGGGTCCAGAAGCGGTAGGGTTCGCCGGAATCGATCATGACCATGCTTTCCGACGGATCTCCCACGAAATAGATCTGGGTGCCGCCGGGATGCATCGCCCCGAAGGTGCTGGGGTCTTCCTGGATGTGGGTGCTGTAAACGTGGTCGGTGATCTGCATGGCGGAACCTCACCACTGGCGGGATCGGATGTACCGGTGGGCAGCGATGGCCGCGGTGGCGCCGTCGCCGGCGGAGGCGACCAGTTGGGCCGCGGATTGCTGACGGATGTCACCGGCGGCGAAGAGTCCGGGCTGCGGCGTGTCCATGGAGAGACCCACCGGGATGTGTCCGGCGTTATCCAGCGGAACCAGGTCGGAAACCGCAGACGAGTTGGGCTCCAGGCCCACGTACACGAAGAGGCCGGCCACGGGTTCGACGTTCTCGCCATCGGCGCTGCGGACGCGGACGCCGGTCACGGTATCCTCGCCCACCACCTCGATGACCTCGGAGTTGTAACGGACCTCGATCTTCGGGTTGGCGGCGATGCGGTCCTGGAGAACCTGCTGCGAGTCCAGGTTGTCGCCCCGGTGGAACAGGATGACGCGGTCGGTGTACTCAGTCAGGGTCAGGGCCTCGTCGGCCGCGGAGTCGCCGCCGCCGACCACGGCAACGGTCTGCCCCATGTACAGCGGGCCGTCGCAGGAGGCGCAGTGCGAGACGCCGCGGCCGAGGAACTCCTCCTCGCCGGGTATGCCCAGGGTGCGCAGGTTTGAACCGGCGGCCATGATCACGGCCTTGCCCAGGTAGGAACCTCCGGCCTCTCCGGCGACTCGGAGCAAGTCTCCCTCTGGTGACACGCTTTCGACGGTGTCCATCAACACCTCCACGCCGGCATTCATCGCCTGTTCCTGGGTTGCGGGACCCAGTTCGTAGCCCGCAATGCCCTGGGGGAAGCCGGGGAAGTTCTCGATGCGCTCGAGGTTGATGATCTGGGCGCCGGCCATCATCTGCTCGACGATGGCAGTGCTGAGGCCGTGGCGTGCGGAGTAGATGCCGGCGGTGAGGCCGGCCATGCCGCCGCCGATGATGATGACGTCGAAGTTCTGGTCGGGCACGGGGTTACCTCTCTGATGGTTGATTGAAAAGTCCTTGCTGTCGGCAATCAATCGTCTGAATCACGTTCACCGGATTATCGAATTTTCAGGATCGCGGCCATGCTCAGCGGCATCTACTCAGTCTTGATAATCCCTGGATCCGGCAAATGCCGCTTCTGACGACGACCTTGGAAATCTGCTGCCGATGGCGGCAGGCCGGTTGACGATGCTCGATTGTACCATTCGGCGAATCTGGAACGGAGCGGTCAGTCGGCGATGGATGACTTGCCGGGCGCTCCGCGCCGGTTCCGGCACGCTGAGGTCGATAACGGGGATTTCGAATGCCGGGCGTCGGGATTTCCGTCGTGCGCGCTTTCGGTTGACACATCCCGGCCGGATACAGAAAATGGCGCCATCATTACCGCCAATACCGCGCACAAAACGGAAGGTGACGAAATGGCAGAGATCCTGGGGCTTGGCCTCACGCACTACCCACCCCTGATATCTCCCGATGAAGACAAGGCGATCCCTCTCAAGAGGACGCTCCGTGGTAACCAGCGGATCCCCGAGGAGATGAAGAACCCCAGCAGTTGGCCCGAGCCGATGCGGATAGAGTACGGCGAGGATGAGGGGTATGCGTCATCGTTGGAACACCGGGCGCGGTTGGTGGCCGGATTTCGGCGCATCCGCGAAGAACTGGACGCCTTCAACCCGGACTTCGTGGTGATCTGGGGCGACGACCAGTACGAGAACTTCCGCGAGGACATCATCCCGCCGTTCTGCGTGCTGGCCTACGACGACTTCGAATGTCAGCCCTTCGCGCACCGCCAGCGTAACTTCTGGGGAGAACCCCAGGACAAGGTGTTCAAGTACAAGGGGAACAAGGAAGCGGCGCGGGCGCTGGTCTCCGGCATGATCGACCGGGGCGTCGACATGGCCTACGCCTACCAGGGATTGCATGAGTCGGGGTTGGGTCACGCCATCCTGAACACGCTGCTGTACCTGGACTATGACCGCAAGGGGTTCGATTATCCCGTGGTGCCGATGTTGGTGAACTGCTACGGCAGCCGGGTGATCCGCAACCGGGGCGGTGCCGTCGAGTACCTGCCGGATCCCGACCCACCCGGACCGTCGCCGAAGCGGTGCCTGGAGGTGGGAGCGGCAGCGGCCGATGCTCTGAAGGACTCGCCGTATCGGGTGGCGCTGATCGCGTCGTCGTCGTGGTCGCACGCCTTCCTGGTGGAGAAAAACCACTGGCTGTGGCCGGACATCGAATCGGACCGGGCTCGCTTTGAGGAGTTGAAGGCCGGCGACTACCAGGCCTGGGCGCGCATTTCCACGGATCAGGTTGAGGACGCGGGGCAGCAGGAGATGCTGAACTGGATGTGCCTGGCCGGTGCGATGGACACGTTGGATTACAAGCCGGAGATCCTGGACTACGTGGAGACCTACGTTTTCAACTCCAACAAGTGCCTGGCGATCTTCAAGTAGGCCGTCGGATAACGCACACAGGCAGGGGCGAACGATTATTCGCCGCTGCGGCAATACATCGAGGAAGGAGGGGAATCATGGGCGAAATACTGGGGCTGGGACTGACGCATTCGCCGTCGTTCATCCGGCCCGATGAGGATGGCGAATCGTCGTTGAAGCGTACCCTGCGGACCAACGACCGGATCCCCGCCGAAATGAAAAACCCGCTGAACTGGCCGGAACCCATGCGGGTGGAATTCGGTGAGGATGAGGGCTACGCATCGGCGGTGCGGCTGCGAGAGCGCATGGTTGCCGGCTTCCGCGAGCTGCGCAAGGAGCTGGACGCCTTCAACCCCGACTTCGTGGTGATCTGGGGGGACGACCAGTACGAGAATTTCAAAGAGGACATCATCCCGCCGTTCTGCGTGCTGGCCTATGACGAGTTCAACTGCCAGCCCTTCGACAACGGCAATGGGTCAGCGCGCCGGAACGTCTGGGACGAAGGCGCGGACACGGTGTTCAACTACAAGGGTCACAAGGAGGGCGCGCGAGCGCTGGTGTCCGGCATGATCGACCGGGGCGTGGACATGTCCTACGCCTACCAGCCATTGCACGAGCCGGGGCTGGGCCACGCCATCCTGAACACGATCCTGTACCTCGATTACGACCGCAAGGGGTTCGACTATCCGGTGGTGCCGATGCTGGTGAATTGCTACGGCAGCCGAGTCATTCGCAACCAGGGCGGCAGCGAAGAACGTTCGCCGGAACCCGACCCGCCCGGGCCCTCGCCCAAGCGCTGCATGCAGATTGGCGCGGCGGCGGCGCAGGCGCTGAAGGACTCGCCGTGGCGGGTGGCCCTGATCGCGTCGTCGTCGTGGTCCCATGCTTTCCTAACGGAAAAGAACTGGTGGCTGTATCCGGATATCGAATCGGACCGGGCACGGTTCGAGGAGATGAAGGCGGGTGACTACCAGGCGTGGGCGGGAATCTCCACCGCGCAGATTGAGGACGCCGGCCAGCAGGAACTGCTGAACTGGGCGTGCCTGGTGGGCGCGGTGGACGAACTGGGCTACCAGGCGGAGATCGTCGATTGGTACGAGACGTACATCTTCAACTCCACCAAGTGCCTGGCGGTGTTCAGATAGGAGAACCCGGACGCAATACGACAAAAAGGCAGGGGCGAATCACTATTCGCCCCTGCGTGGTCTTCAGGTGAGGAATCCCAAGCCGGCCGCCACCTCGCGCTGGTTGTTGTCCAACGTGATGAACGCCAGCTCAACGCTGCTGGTGCGGACGGCGTACAACGCGGTGGCGACGTGCAAAAGGTCACCGCTGCGCAGGTAGCGCACTTGCAACGCGTCGGCGATTTCTGGGCCGAGGGGACGGTCGGGATATACCCACTCGAAATCGGACAACCAGTTCGGGTTGTAGCTTTGCCCCACTCGGAACAAGGCAGATCGTACTTCCGCCTCCAGCAGGATGGAGGAAACCAAGTTGGAGAATTGCGCCAGCCGTTGCGCGATAGCCGGGCCGTCGGTTTCCTCAAAAATGATGGACAGCAATGCAGACCCGTCCACATAGGCAGTTGCCGGCTGCGCTAAATTCAGCATCTACCTATGCTTGTCCTCTTCTTTCTTTGAGGAAATGCTCCAGAGCGCCGGGCACGCGGACTACCGGCTTGACTGAGAGCTGACCCGGCTTTTTGTTGCCGCCTCGCAAAATACCACGGGCCCGTAACTCCGCAACCCGTTCTTCCTGCGTCATCTCCACGTCCCGCAACTCGTCGGTGGTCAGGTGGGCGTAGGGGCGGGGTTTCTGCGCGGCGACTATCACGTCCCGCTGCTGCGCCCAGGCATAGGCCTCTGCCGGAACGTCTTCGGCCGGCGTCAACACGATGCGGCCCTCATCGTCGCAGTCCACCTCAAACCACTCGGCATCCGGCAACCTGCCTTTGGCGCCGTTGAAGATGGCAATGTTCCTCCCGTCGGTCAGGCGCGCCAGCATCGGGGTGCCGCCGGACGGGGTGGATGTATCGGAATTGGCTGACGCAGCCATTTGCGCGCCTCCTTGCGAGCGAGTGTGTCTCCATTGTACTCGTACTAAAGTGGGGCGAACCCGCGGCCGCGGATTCGCCCCTGCTAATCTGCGGATGCCGCCGCTTATACGTCCAGGTACACCTCGCTGCCGGAAGCCTTGAACTCCTCGGACTTCTCCTGCATGCCCATGAGCAGCGCGGCGGCGGTGTCGCCGATGCCCTTGCTCTTGGCGTAGTCGCGCACATCCTGCGTGATCTTCATCGAGCAGAAGTGCGGGCCGCACATCGAGCAGAAGTGGGCGACCTTCTGGGCCTCCTTGGGGAGGGTCTCGTCGTGGTATTCGCGGGCCGTGTCGGGGTCCAGGCCCAGGTTGAACTGGTCTTCCCAGCGGAACTCGAAGCGGGCCTTGGACAGGGCGTTGTCGCGGATGGCCGCGGCCGGGTGGCCCTTGGCGATGTCGGCGGCGTGGGCGGCGATCTTGTAGGTGATGATGCCTTCCTTGACGTCGTCACGATTAGGCAGGCCCAAGTGCTCCTTGGGCGTCACGTAGCAGAGCATGGCGGTGCCGAACCAGCCGATCATGGCGGCGCCGATGCCGGAGGTGAAGTGGTCGTAGCCCGGCGCGATGTCGGTGACCAACGGCCCCAGGGTGTAGAAGGGAGCCTCGTAGCAGTCCTGCAACTGCTTGTCCATGTTCTCCTTGATCAGGTGCATGGGTACGTGGCCCGGGCCTTCGATCATGACCTGGACGTCGTGCTCCCAGGCGATTTTGGTGAGTTCGCCCAGGGTCTCCAGTTCGCCGAACTGAGCCTCGTCGTTGGCGTCGGCGATGGAACCGGGACGCAGGCCGTCGCCCAGGGAGAAGGCCACGTCGTACTGCTTCATGATTTCGCAGATGTCGGCGAAGTGTTCGTACAGGAAGCTCTCGCGGTGGTGGGCCAGGCACCACTTGGCCATGATGGAGCCGCCCCGGGAGACGATGCCGGTGACGCGGTTGGCGGTCAGGGGCACGTATTGGAGGCGAACGCCGGCGTGGATGGTGAAGTAGTCGACGCCCTGCTCGGCCTGTTCGATGAGCGTGTCGCGGAAGATCTCCCAAGTCAAGTCCTCGGCCTTGCCGTCGACCTTCTCCAGGGCCTGGTAGATGGGAACGCTGCCCACGGGAACCGGGCTGTTGCGGATGATCCACTCGCGGGTCTCGTGGATGTTGCGACCGGTGGAGAGGTCCATGAGGGTGTCGCCGCCCCAGCGGGTGGACCAGGTCATCTTCTCGACCTCTTCCTCGATGCTGGAGGTGACGGCGGAGTTGCCGATGTTGGCGTTGATCTTGACCAGGAAGTTGCGGCCAATGATCATGGGCTCGGACTCGGGATGGTTGATGTTGGAGGGGATGATGGCGCGTCCGGCGGCGACCTCATCGCGGACGAACTCCGGAGTGACGACTTCGGGCAGGTTGGCGCCGAAATTCATGGCCTTCTTGGAACCCATCAGGCCGGTGCCGATGTACTCCTCCCGGCGCATGTTCTCGCGGATGGCGATAAATTCCATCTCCGGGGTGACTATTCCCTGCCGGGCGTAGTGCATCTGGGTGACGTTCTTGCCGGCTTTGGCCCGGCGCGGGTTGCGAATGTGGCTGAAGCGGTAGCGGTCCAGCGAGGAATCGGCCAGGCGCTCGCGTCCATACTCC
Organism: Dehalococcoidia bacterium; assembly: GCA_965203985.1. Taxonomy (GTDB): domain Bacteria; phylum Chloroflexota; class Dehalococcoidia; order Lucifugimonadales; family UBA3495; genus Bin87. Next base: position 452,051 of record CBDBDS010000002.1, on the reverse strand, counting down.
GAGGTGAGGTAGGGCAACTGCTCGGTGTCGCCGCGCTCCTCGATCCACCGCTGCCGCAGGGTGGGTAGGCCCTGGCGCACGTCCACTGCGACGTCAGGATCGGTGTAGGGGCCGGAGGTGTCGTAGACGAAAATCGGCGGGTTCTTCTCGACGCCGTCGGTCGAATGGGTATCCGACAGGGAAATCTCGCGCATCGGCACCCGGATGTCGGGTCGGCTTCCGGTCTCGTACACCTTGCGGGAGTTGGGGAAGGGCCGGACGGATTCCGGATCAACCTGGGCCTGCTGGCTGAGATAGTCGTTGTTGACGATGGTCATACTGTGGTTCCTCCTGCCGGTTGGTTGGTGTTTGGCAACGATGCAGGGGCGAATGAAGATTCGCCCCCACGGAAACTGCGGTTGGGATTAGTCGTCTGCTACGGCGGGTTCGTCGATGAGCCTGACGTCTGCATTGAGGATGGCGAAATCGTACTGGTTGTCGGGTGCCACGAGGCGCTGCCCCAGGACCACGACCGCCGAAATGACGGACGAGATCACCAGCGCCGATGCGAATGCCCAGAACATCTGGCCGCCGGCGGGTGCGGTGAGCGCCCACGGGGAGAGCAGGTCAGGCTTGGGGTAGTAGAGGGCGCCGATGACGATGCCAACGGCTCCGGCGAGGATTACCCCCCAGCCGGGCATGCGGCTGGAATACAGGCCCACCAGCATGGGCACGGCGATGGCCGCGCCCAGCAGGTCGGCGATGAGGAAGACGTAGAGCACGCTGTGGCCCTGGGAAGCCACGATGATGGCGGGGATGGCCACGATCACCGTGACGGCGCGGGCCAAGCGCAGGAGCATGCCCCGTTCCAGTCCGACCCCGGCCAGGTCGGCGGCCATGCCGCTGGCCAGGCCGTTCATGAGCGTGTCCAGCGTGCTCATGGCGAGCATGAGAGCGCAGATGAGCATCAGGAAGTGCATCCACAATGGGAACACGTCGGCGGCCAGGGTGAACAGGGCGGCAGCGACCTCGGGGTACTGGAAGGGGCCAACGGAACCGTTGCCGACGGCGGCGATGCCGGCCATCCCCATCAGGAAGGTCAACGGTATGGCTATGGCCGCCGCGCCCCAGAGGCTGCGGTTCAGTGCTGCCTGGCTCTCCACGGTGTACACGCGCTGCCACATGCCGGGGTGGAAGGCGTTGGACGCCACGATGCCGATGATCAGCACGATGGCGAAGAAGTAGCTACCTGAGGTCGTGACGGACAGCAGGCCGGCCTGCCTCGCCTCGCCCCAGGCGCCTGATCCGCCCACCAGGACCGCGGCCACGATGACCAGCAGCAGGAGGACGGGGATTAGGACCCAGAACTGGATCCGGTCGGTATATATGGATACTCGCAGCCCGCCGTAAGCTGTGTAGGCGATGACCACGATGCCGACGGCTACGGCGGTGGCCCACGCCGGCGAACCGGTGAGGATGCTCACCGCGGCGGTGATGGCCGTCATCTCGGCAGTGATGAAGATGCCGATGACGAAGATGATGACGACGAAAATCGCGACGAAGGGCACTATGCCGAACCGGTGCCGGACATATTCCGTAACCGAGTGACCATTGGGCATCAGCTGGCGGATACGCGGGCCGACGAACATGAACATGACCGGGATGCCGGCCATGCCCAGGGCGTAGCCGACCAGGGAGATGATGCCGAAGTTGGCTCCGGACTCGCCGGGGCTGAGGAGCACCCAGGTGCCGAACATGGAGGCGACCAGTGTGGCGACACCGACGTTGAAGGGTGCGTGGTTGCGCGAGGTGGTGTAGTCCTCCACGCTCTGGCGACGGCGACGCCACGCATAGGTCAGGCCGAGTACGAGGAACACGGCGCATGCGATAACCAGCGTAATGATCCCTACGGTGGTATCCAGCATAACCAACCTCCCGGTTGCTTCGAACGGGTGAACGGAGGCGGTTGCCGCAAAACGAGAAACCGCCAGGCTCTAAACTCTGGCGGCACGTAAAAGGTGATTCCAACTTCCTACGCCGGCATTACCCGGATCAGGTGCTACGGTCGGCGGCTTTTTTCGGCCGCCCTCTCAGCCTGGCATAACCAAGCTCCCGCCAGAAACCTATTCGATTTTGTAGCGCGAGAATATCACGGTGCGAACAGGCGGTCAAGCCGCGGTTTCGTCTCATGCGAACTCAGTTTCGTAAATTGTCAGAATCAGGATTTGCGGGATTTTATGATTTAGCAGGATTGGGGGATCTCCATCACAGAACGGTTCCAATCCTGATAATCCGCAAATCTTAAAATCCTGATTCTGACGGTTCCCCGCCGCAAACTGAGTACGCGTGAGGGGAACCGGTCCGTGCGCATCCGGGACACACAGTGACTAAGTAATGGGGCGACCGAACGGCCGCCCTTCGACAAGTCGTATTTGCGATGGCATCGGATCAGTTCACCTGGTAGACCCAGATCTGGTGCATCACTTCCGGTTCGCCCTTGGGCAGGGGCTGGAAGGGCTCGGTGACGCCGACCAGGGACCAGGCGCCGCTTTCCACCAGGGCGTCCTGCTGATCCTTGAAGCCCAGCTCGACGTGGGTGTCCGGGCGCATGCTGAAGACGATGTGCCCCCCGGGCCTGGTGACGCGGCACAACTCCACGAAGGAGTTGGGCGGCGCGTGGCCGGGGGTGAAAACGCCGATGCTGATGACCGCGTCATAGGCGTCCGAGTCGAAATCCAGGTGATCACCCAAAGCCATCTGGCGGAAATCGTTGTAGCAGCCCTTGGAACGAGCTTCGTCCAGCATTCCCTCGGAAAGGTCCATGGCGCAGATGTCGCCGTAGCCCAACCGCTGCAATTCCACGCCGACCAGGCCGGTGCCGGCGCCGGCGTCCAATATCTTAGCGTCCCGGGCGACGTGCTCAGCGAGGGTCTCGGCGCCCCGAATTGGCGCGAGCCAAACGAAGGTGTTTTCGAGGTCGTCGTCGTACTCTCGGGCCCACTGGTCGTAACGCTCAGCCAACTCGTCATTGGTGGTGGACGAATAGACCCACTGGACTCTCTCGTCCGGATTGATGCTTCCCGATTCAGGCATGGGTTTCAGCTCCGCTGTTGGGATGGGACTAGGCCGGCTTGATGCACAGATACTGCGCCCATCCGAGCTCGTCGTTGTTGATGGCTTCCACGGTCTTCATGTAGGCGTCGGTCAGGTAGTCGAAACGGTCCTGGTATCCCTCCGGACCCTCCGCAATGGACGCCAGCCTGGACAGGTAGGTATAGCTGCGGGCCAGGTGGGCCGACAGGTCGCGGGCCTGCAACACCTTGAAGCCGGTCTCTCGAAGGGCGCCGATATACGAGTAGAAGCTGAAATCGGTGTCGAAGAGCAGCCGATCGTAGACGAACCGGCGGGCTGATTCGCTGATGTCCGGAGTCGGCTTGGTCAGATCGTCGAAGATGAACTGCCCGCCGGGCTCGAGGACGCGGTACGCCTCCTCCAGCACCTTGATCTTATCAGGGACATGGTAGATGGTAGCCTGGCTCCAGACGTGGGTGAAGGCGCCCTCGGCAAACGGGAGTTCAGTGGCCGACGCTTTTTCGAACGCTATCTTGCCGGCAAGGTCAGGTACCCGTTCCATGGAGGCGACGGCGTTGGCAATGCGCACGCCGCTGAGGTCGATGCCGGTCGCGTTGGCACCGGTGTTGCGGGACACCCAGATCACGTTGGTGCCGTTGCCGCAGCCGACGTCCAGCACCCGGGAAGTCGCATCGATCCCGGCGTACTCCACCATCAGCTCGTTGAGGCGGATGCCAGCGGAGAGGAATTCTTCACGGATGTGATCCTGGCCCTTGGGCTCTCCATCGAAGACTCCCCAATGGACGCTGCCGTCGGCGTCCCAGATGGAACGGTAGATCACATCTTCGGCGTCGTAGTACTCCTCCGTCTCCTGTTCCGAAAACCGGTGCCCGGTTACCATATATAGCTCCTTTCGTGAATTCAGTTGTGGTGCGTTGATTTGACACAGGGGTATTGGGCGCGACCCGTTGCTTCGTTGCGCACCGCATTTGCCACTGTCATCTACCCGTCGGATGGCGCAGCAGTTAGTTCCTGCCGTTCGGAGTCCCGGCCGTTAGCGGTCATCTGGGGGAGGCAGGAGTAACTGCGGGGTAAACGGGCAGGCGGGTCCCGCGGGGTTCGGCGGCTCAAGCCTTGGGGAACTCCAGGCGCGGGCCAGCCCAGGGCCGTCTGCGAGGGACTCGACGGCGTTTGCGATACGGACGCCGCTGAGGTTGAATCCGGCGACGTGGGCAACCGTGGAGCAACACCGACAAGTGGCGGTGTTGCCGTTGCCGCAGCCCGGGCTCAGTGCCCTGGCCGTACCATCAATGCCGGAGTTCTCCAGCATGATGGCATTCCGGCGGGAGGACGCTCGCAGAAAGCCGTCCCGAAGGATCGAGCCGGAGCCCGGCTCTTCGGGATCATCGAACACTCCCCGGTACAGGGAGCCCTCCGCGTCCCAGAAGGAACGGTAGAGGGCGTCCTCAGCGTCGCAGTACTTTTGCGTCTCGCGCTCAGAAAAGCGCGACGGGCTCCGGCTGAGGTTCAGCATACATTGAACCTTCGATCCACTCGAGGAATTTGTTGTTCTCGTCGACCAACATCATCCGGGGATCGACGGGCTCGTCGGTGACCTCAAAAGCGAGGATTATGAGGCAGTCGCGCTCCTGGCACAGCCGGGCGGCCGCGCCCTGGACGGCGATGGTGCCGCTGCCGCGCTCGGCCGGCAGGGCGTAGGTTTCCCAACGGGCACCGTTGTTGATGTTAAGCACCTGGACCTTCTCGAACGCGATGATGTCGGTCTGTTCCATCAGATCGCGGTCGATGAGGATGCTGCCCACGTAACCGAGGTTGGCGCTGGTTACCCAACAGCGATGGATTTTGGACCTAAGGACTTCTCTCATATTTGCTCCTCGTCTTTGATGGCCAAATTTGTTTGGCAAGGGTGGATTTTCGGCCTGATCATGGCCTGGTCTGCCGTCGCGGCCGAGGTGAGACATGAATGGCTCAGGTCCAGATTGACACGTTTGGGAACGCGCCAACCATCAGTCGGCGTTGCGGCGAAAACCCGAGTGGTTGGGCGTATGGCGGAGCGCTACTTCCGCCGCCCGATTCAGACTGCGAGCAGCTAAGGCTCGCAGGGCAGCTGGTGCTTGGCACGCCCGCGGATGGTGTCATCCACGCTTGGGCGGCCGCTCCCAAAAAGGAAAGTGCAGTAGCACTGGTCCCGCATTTCACGGGACCGCATAGAGTCCGGTTCCGACGGTTGTCGGTGCGCTGAAAGCGCGGCTGCACTCATATGGCCTCCTTGTTTAAGGGCAGGTTGATGGGTGTGCAGACCTGCGTTTAACTGCCCGCAGTGTAGCCTCACCAATGCCCGATGTCAAATCAGAGGCCAATTTTGAGGAATTTTCGCAAAAACTCGTAAAAAAGCACGCTTTGGCGCGTCGTCACGTTTGATTTATCATCGTCAGGTTGCGTTGAAGTGAAACCATGCCGAAAATCGGGAATGGCGTCACGGCCCCGTAGCCGGCGCCGGCGGCCAGGTGTCGAACAGCACGAGCTGTTGCGGGCCCTGGCGGCGTACCTCCCAGAACGCTGAACACCATCGTGGGATGCCGCGAACCGAGGCGTGACCCTCAAACACCGCGCCGTGTCCCTGGTAGCGATGCCGGGACCAGAGCCACGCGTGCAGCAATTCGTGCGCCAGGATGCCTTCGATTCCGTCTCGGCCCGAACGTTGCAACCGGGGATGAGAAAGGCCAATCAGCCATGAGCCGTCGGGGTAGCAAAAACACCTGCCTCCGGTGGCGGAGATGCGTTCCAGCACCACCGACCCGGCCGGTATTACCAGGCCGTCCAGCCGGTACTTGTCCGCAACGTCCTGGACCCACTCCAGGTCGCTCAAAAGAGCGCCTTTGGGAGCGGGCCACGATGACGGTGATTGCGTGTGGAGCATCGCTGGAGGGGCTTGATCCGCGACGGCAGAGCGCAACTGCTAAGGCGTGAGGATGATCTTCCCGGTGGTGGCGCGACCGGCCAGCTGCCGGTGGGCCTCCGGGGCGTCTGCCAGGGGGAAGAGATGTTCCACCCGGAGGTTGAGCGCACCGGATTTAACCCATCCGAGCACCGCGCCGGCGCGCTGTTCCAGTTCCTCGCGGTCGCGGGTGTAGTCACCCAATCCGGGCCGGGTGAGGAACTTGGAGCCATTGCCCAGGATGCGGGGATCCATGGCGTCAACGGGGCCGCTGGCCTGGCCGTAGAGAACCATGTAGCCGCGGGGGGCGAGGCAGGCGATGCTGCGATCAAAGGTGTCCTTGCCCACCGCGTCGTAGACAACCTGAAGCCCGGCGCCGTCGGTGGCGTCGGCGATTTCAGCCGCAAAGTCGGTTTGCGTGTACAGGATGACTTGGTCCGCCCCGGCGCCTCGGGCTAGCTCGGCCTTGGCCTCAGTGGACACGGTGGAGTAAACATAGGCGCCGAGAGCCTTGCACATCTGGATGAGCAGGAGGCCGACGCCGCCGGCCCCGGAATGGACCAGCACCCGGTCCCCGGGCTGGACGCGGTAGGTGTCGTAGCACAGGTAGTGGGCGGTCATCCCCTGGAGCATGGCGGCCGCGCCGTCGCGGGCGGAAAGGCCCTCGGGCATCTTGATCAGGCGCCACGCGGGGACCAGGGCCTGCTCCGCGTAGGAACCGGGGTGGCTGCAATAGGCGACCGTATCCCCGGCGGCGACGTTGGTGACTCCGGAACCGACTTCGCGCACCACGCCCGCTCCCTCAACACCGGCGACCCAGGGAAGCCCGGGCGGGTTCACGCCCATGCGGCTGTAGATGTCGGTGAAGTTGACACCGACCGCCTGGATGTCGACCACAGCCTGATCGGCGCCCGGGCTCGGGTCCGGCAGGTCGACGTATTGCATCACCTCGGGTCCGCCGTATTCGGTGATCTGGATGGCTTTCATGGCAGCAGCCTCCGTGTTTGCTGGGGTTAAGTTTGGGTAGCATAGCATAGGGCCGGCGGGCGGCCGCAACGCGACGCAGTCATCAATTGACCGGCGGGGCCTTTCAAGATCAATCCGTCATTCCCGCAGAAGCGGGAATCCAGGAGGTCGCCGTGTTTGGAATGTTCTGGATTCCGGCCCCGTATCCAGTACGGGGTGACGTCCTTTCGGCGGAATGACGATTCCCTACGGTCGTCTCGGCTAAATGATCTGGAAGTGCGCTTCCGTGGGCACGCAGTCGGCTCCGTTGATGGGAACCATATCCTGGGGACAGGCGGAGAACGCGATGACACAATCCATCTCGGCCCGCAGAGTCAGGTGGTCACCCGGCCGGGACACCGGGGGTTCAAAGCTGACCCCGCCATCGGAGGCCACCGGGATGTTCATAAACAGATTCCACGGGCTGGGGGTTTCCGGCGGAGTCAGCCCAAGCTCCGCGAGAGCCGCGGCCAGGTTGTCGGTGCAGTTGTCGTGGTAGTCCTCGCAGCCCAGCAATTCGTACCGATATCGATCGCACGCCGCCAGCAGGGTGTCGTGTATCCCGCCTGACGTGTCTTCGACCAGCGTCAGGATCGGACGGCGCCGGTTGGTGACCATGGACTGTCCAACTTGCGCCATGATCCGGGCGATGGCGGTGCGGGAGTGCTCCATGGACATGAACTCGGTCAGTTCGTGGCGAGCGAAGGCCCAGGTGTCGATGACCTGCTGTCCGTGAGTGTTGATCACGCGCACGCTTCGGCCCTGTTCCAGGAAGGCGGCTTTGCCGCGCCGCGCCGGGATAGTGATGAGAGATGATGTTGTCATAAGGGGCACCTGCGGCATAGCGTGGTCAGCATCCGGGCGGGAAACCGTCATGCGCAAAACTGCCTCATGATATGCCCCAATGGACACGCCGACAATGGTGAGCACGTTGCGATACCGACGACATTACCGGCAACCGAGAGATCTCTTTACGCGGCATGTCTCGCCCCTTCCGGGGCGTTGCAAGGCCGGACCGGAGCGCCGCGTCTATGTTGGTGTAAACCGAAGCAAAAGTGACCCACACGAGGCGGTTCGGGCGACGCGGCCGGCAACGGTTCAGGCTTGTGAGGGAAGTGTCATTGCGAGCGCAGCGCGGCAATCTCGTCGGCGCAGGGGATCCATTCAGGGACATTGCTGCCGCAGCGTCGAGATTGCCGCGGCGCAAGCGCCTTGCCATGGCAGCCTCCTGGATTATGAACATGTGCCGCACCCGTGGGTCGTTTGCCCTGCTGCCGGCCAAATGCTATATTGAACGGAGTTTGTAGCCTCGGCCTGTGCCAAAACCGGAGGGATAAACAGTTGACCAACGACCAGAACCTCTCGATTTCGGAAGCGATCAGCAGGTTTGTTGAAGACCTGAAGGACAAAAAGCAGGCGATGCAGGGCCAACAGGAATTGCTGCGTTTTCAGGCCAGAATTGGCAAGGAGAAAGCGATAGCGACGCTTCATGCTATAGAGGTTGGCGAATACGCCAAGTGGACCACAGAGAACGTGGAAGACCCGGCGTCAAGGCTGGATCCGGTAAAGAAATTCCTGACGTTTGCCAACAAGCGCGGCTGGACCGAGATCAGTCTGGCGCGCTATGCCGCGGCCCCTCGGCGCAACCGGCGACGGTTCGCAGCCGGAGATTCGGGATCACGGGCAGCGGGCACACCCAGCGCGCGGCTGAGCCAGGAGCGTCACACCGAGTTGCAGGCCGAATTGCAGCGCCTGCGGGAAGAGGTTCCGCAGATACGTGAAGCAATCCGGTTGGCCCGGAGCGACGGCGACGTGCGGGAAAACGCCCCGTTGGATGCAGCCCGCGAGCAACAGCAATTGACGGAACGCCGCATCCGGCAGTTGGAGAACGACCTGGCCAACGTGGAGATCGTGGACGCGGCGAACGCCGACACCGAGCGGGTCGCCATCGGTTCGCGGGTCACGCTGCACGATGTGGCTTCTCAGCAGCAGCGGGTGTTTACGCTGGTGGACGTGCGCGAGGCGGACGTGTCGGCCGGGAAGATTTCGACGGTGTCGCCCATTGGGCAGGCCCTGATGGGACGGAGCGCCGGGGAGGAAGTGACGATCACGACGCCCCGGGGCGCGGTGGAGTACCGGATCGAAGGTATTGGTGGATAATGCCCGGCGGCAAATGGCGTACCAATGATTGGGGCGGGTCCTGGAACCCGCCCCTTTTGTATTATCCGTTGATGTCGGCTACTGCCTGGAGAATCGTCTCCGGGTCCGGCAGAGTGCCCGGCTGATAGGTCTCCCGATACCGGATCACGCCCTGGGGATCGACGATGATCACCGCGCGGGTCCCGGCGCCGCGCTCCTCGTTCCAGAGGTCGTAAGCGGTGGTCACCTGGCCCTTGGGATGCCAGTCGGACAGTTCGGGATAGGGCAGTCCACCCATGGTGGTGGTCCAGGCCCGGTGAGCGGCTACGTGGTCACAACTGATACCCAGCACCTGGGCATTCAACTCCTGAAACCGCGGGTTGAAGCGGCGGAAGGAGGTGGCCTGGTCCGTTCAACCGCTGGTGAAGTCCAGGACGTGGAAGGAAAGGACCACGGTGTGGGTCCCGCGGTAGGCGCTCAGGGATATGTCTCCGTCATTGGGAGACGGGAGAGTGAAGTCCGGCGCGTTGTCGCCGATTTGACCAGGCATCTAGATTCTCCTCGGTTGAGCCGGGCGGGCGGTATGCGACGGCGGCCTCCCGGCGGGGTTGGCAAGGATTATACCGCACGCCGGTAAGCGCCGGCGCAGGGAGCAGACTCCCGTCGGCGTGGTGCGGTCGCCCGGCGTCGGTAAGGGTCGCGTGCTATACTCCGGCACGCCGCAGCCGGCGGCCCGGACGCCTGATTGGACGTGGTATTTGACCGGGGGGTGTTCATCCCGGAAGTTGGATTGTGGCTTGATGCCCTGCGCAAGCAGGACACGTCGGTAATTTCCCACGCGCACTCGGACCACACCGCCAAACATCGCCGTCCCGTGCTGACGACCGGCACCCGGTTGCTGCTGGGCGATTACCTGGATCGATCTGATCCGGTGGAGTTGGATTTCGGCCAGAGGCTGGATCTGCAGGAGTGCGCCATCACTCTCTACCCCGCCGGTCATTGCTTGGGATCCGCGCAAACCCTCGTCGAGAACAAGGCGACCGGCGAACGCCTGCTGTACACGGGGGACCTGAGGGTGCAGCCGTCGCCGATCAACGAAGGACACCAGCCGGTCCCCTGCGACGTGCTGGTGATCGAAAGCACCTACGGTCGTCCGGATTACGTCTTCCCGGCCCAGGAGGAGTCCATCGGCACCGCGATGCGCGTGGTGGCCCAGTGGCTGGAACAGGGGGCCGTGCCCGTGGTTATGGGCTGGAGGTTGGGCAAGGCGCAGGAAGCGTTGTATCACCTGCTGACGGCCGGTTTCCGTGTGGCCTGCGATGAGAGCGTGTACGACATCGCGCAGAGATACGAAGCAGCCGGAGTGGTCTTCCCCGGCCCGTACCGCGTTTGTGACGGGGAGTTTCGCGAGGGTGAGGTGCTGCTATTCCCGCCGGGCAAGAAATCCCGGGAAACGGTAAACCTCGTGAAACCGGAACGCCGGCCCGTCCGGTACCTGGAGCTGACCGGCTGGGCGGCGGGAGCCGGCGTCAAGCCCTGGGGACGCGGCCGGCCGGGCGACGCCAGCCTGCCCTACAGCGATCACGCGGATTTCAACGACCTGGTCGGCTATGTCGAAGCCGTGCAGCCCAGGCAGGTGTACACCGTGTTCGGGTTCCCCGACCTGGCGGACCACCTGCGCCGCAAGGGCTACTCGGCCATCCACCTGGGGAAGAACGCCACGGAAGCCGACCGCGCGTTCCAGATGCCGCTGCTGTAGCCCTGGACAATCCGGGCGGCGCGGCCTTTGATGAGCGAATCTATTCGCCCGGTCCGCGTAGCAGATCGAGGTACTTGTAGCCCGACCCGGTGTTCAACAGCACCACTTCTTCGTCGGCCCCGATGCTGCCGTCGGCCAGGAGCCGCTGCAAGCCAACCAGCGTCGCCGCGCCCTCGGGACAGGCGATTACCCCCTCGGTGGCGGCCAGCGTGTACATGGCTTCGATCATGTCGTCGTCGCTGACGGCCAGCGCGCCGCCGCCGGTTTCACGCAACGCCTGGAGGATCAGGTAGTCGGCGAAGGGGCCGGGCACGCGCAGCCCATCGGCTTTGGTGCTAGCGTTGGGCCACGGATCGGCGGTGTCGGTTCCGTCGTTCCAGGCCTTGACGATGGGCTGGCAGCCGTCGGCCTGGACGGCGTAGAACCGGGGGAGTTTGCCCTCGATCCAGCCCAGTTCCAGCAGTTCCTGGAAACCTTTGTGCATGCCGATGATGCCGGTGCCGCCGCCCGTGGGATAGACGATGGCATCGGGCATTCGCCAGCCCAGTTGGTGGGCGATTTCCAGGCCCATGGTCTTCTTGCCCTCGGCGCGGCACGGTTCTTTCAGCGTGGACAGGTCGAACAGGCCCTGCTCGGCGGCAACGGAAACGGCGATGCGGCCGGCGTCGCTGATCAGGCCGTCCACAAGGTTGAGTTCGGAGCCGGCGACAATGGACTCTTTCTTGTTGGAGGAAGGCGCGTCCTGGGGCATGAAGACCTTGACCGGAGTGCCGGCGCGGGCGCAGTAGGCGGCGGCGGCTCCGGCCGCGTTGCCCGCCGAGGGCATGGTGAACCCTCTTGCGCCCACCTCGACGGCCTTGGACACGGCGGCGGCAATGCCTCGGGCCTTGAAGGTGCCGGTGGGATTGAGACCCTCCTCCTTGATCAGCAGCCGGCGGACGCCAACCTGCCGGGCCAGCGTGGTGGCGTCCAGCAGTGGGGTGCCGCCTTCGCCCAGGGTGATGACTTCCGCCGGGTCGGTGACCGGCAGCAATTCGTTGTAGCGCCACATGTTGGCCGGTCGGCTATCGAACACCGAGCGCTGCACCTCCCGTCGCAGGCGGGGCAGGTCGTACCGGACGAACAGGACCTTGCCGCAACATTCGCTGACGGTGGCGAGCCCGTCATACGGAAACTCGTCGCCGCAGATGGTGCACTCGAGATGGTCGATGTAGCTGAAGGAGGTCATCCGTTTACTCCGGGCTGTGATAGTGCTGATCGGCGACGGCGGAGACCACCGGGTTGGAGATGGCCGGTCGGTTCAATCCCAACGAGTCCCGAACCAGCTCGTTGGTTCGGATCAGTCTCACGGCCGAGGTGGGGTACTGGGGATTGTTGGGGTTGGGGACGTCGTGCCGTTCAATGATACCTTCGTAGAGCCAGTCTTCCACCAGCCGGCGGCATTCGAATTCGTTCCAGGCGATTCCCCAGTCGAGCATCCACTGGTTGCACAGCATACTGTATCCCACGAAGTTCATGCGAGATTCCAGCTTGCTCATTTCGCGAACGAAGATCTGGAGCACGTCCTGGGCCGCTTCCGCCTGCTCCTCCGGGGTGGGTAGTTGGACTTCCACGTCGCCGTGCTCGGCCAACTGGAATCCCAGTTCGGCTTCCAGCGGGAACAGCGGGGCTACGGCGAGCATATCGCGGGCAACGGACTGGCTGAAGGCGCACAGGATAACGCGACGACCCATGCCGCGGGCGCGGTCAACGAGCACCTGGTAGTCGGAATCCCCCGAACCGAGAATTACCACGGTACAGTCTTCACGGTCGCGGAGCCAGTCGTACACTTCCAACAAGATTGAAGGGTCGCTGCGGTCTTTTCCGGCCATGGTCCTTGGGGCGTGATAAAGAGTCATGCCGGCTTGCGTGAACGCGGTACCGTCATCGGGCCGTAGACTCCAGTCGCCAAATGCCTTGCCTCCCAACACGTCCCCGAATACCTGCCCCACATTAGTCATGGCCTCGTACAACGCCTGAGGGGATACGATTTTCTGGTAGAGTTGGGCCCCCCTGCGTATGTTTTCCCAATCGATGGCGATTAATACTCCATGAGACGATTCTTCCAACTGGGCACCTCCATGCGAAGTCATTGGTTTGGTCTGATTGTACAGATCGCTGGTCTGTGCGGGAGTGATGGCCGGTCGACCCTTGCTGCAATGGCGAAGCAGTCGCAGTGCGCGAAGCCGCGTATCCGCTCGGGTATGGAACGAATACCACTCCTGTGTCGGTTAACATTGAAGCACAATTCAGTCCCGGTGAACGAAAATTGGCAGCATTATAGCGGAATCTGGCGCGAACGGAATCGGCGGCTTCCCGTGCTAAAATTAATCGTTTTGACAGGGGAGGAAACGATTTCATGCCCGACTACGAACTCATTCTCTACGAGGCAGACCGGGACAGCAGCATCACGCGGATCACGCTGAACCGGCCGGACCGACTGAATGCCCTCAATGACCAGATGCAGGTGGAGATCGCCGACGCCGTGGCAAAAGCCGACGCCGATCCCGAGACCCGCGTGGTAATCATCACCGGCGCCGGGCGCGCGTTCTGCGCCGGCGGCGATATGAACCAACTGGGCGGCTCGTCCAACGGAAACGGCAGTGGGTGGACCTCGGGCAACGCCGACGAGGTGCGGCGCAGCTTCAAGCTGGCGCAGGACATGATCCTTGGCGTGCAGCGGTGCGAAAAGCCGGTGATTGCCATGGTGAACGGGGTGGCAACTGGCGCCGGCCTGGACCTGGCCTGCGCCTGCGATATCCGCACGGGCACCCACAGGTCGAGGTTCATGTCCGCCTACGTTCGCATCGGCCTGTTCCCTGGATTTGGCGGGACGTGGCTGTACCCGCGGACGCTGGGCAGCCTGGGTCGTGCGGCCGAGATGCTGTTCACGGGCGACTTCCTGGAGGCCGAAGAGGCGCACCGCTTGGGCTTTCTAAATCGGCTGGTCGACGAGGATGACTTGGAAGAGACCACGATGGAGTTGGCCAGGAAAATTGCCGCCGGGCCACCCATCGCGATCCGGCTGTCCAAGCTCATGCTGTACAAGGGGCTGGAGTTTGACCTGGAAACAGCGATGAAGATGGCCGCCGCCGGCGAAACCATCACGCTGACGTCCCAGGACCACGTGGAAGGCGTGTCCGCGTTCCGGCAAAAACGGACGGCGGAGTATCGCGACAGCTAGGCCGGAGCGTCCCATTGGACGCTCCACCCATTTTCATCGGGTTCCCGTATTGTTGGGAGCGCGGACCGGTTCCCGTAGCGGGTACGCGTTTACGCGAAGGGCCTTTCGATTACTGCTCGGCGACCATCAGTATCCGTCATTCCGGCGAAAGCCGGAATCCAGCAACGGTTAGCGACCAGCGACGTCGCCACATTCATAATGCTCTGGATTCCGGATCAGGTCCGGAATGACGGGAATAATCGAAAGGGCCTGCGATTAGCCGAGGTCGGACGTTTGCTTCCGTCGGTGCGATGATAGAATTTCGGACATTATGACTTTACGAGTTGACAACAGTCTTTCTCCCCACGGCGGAGTGCTGGTCGAGCGGGTACGGCCTCTTGGCAGTGCCTCCGACGTTGCGGGACTGCCGGCCATCGAGGTGCGGGAGCAGATCGTTCACGAGTGCGTGAACATCGCCTACGGGTTCTTCTCCCCGCTGACCGGGTTCATGGGCAGCGGTGACGTGGCGTCGGTTTCGGAGACCATGCGGCTGACCAATGGCTACGTGTGGCCCATACCCATCGTGCTGGACGTTGACAGCGCCACGTTGGAAAGTGCGGGAGTGTCGGTAGGCGACACGGCGCTGCTGACCCACGGCGGCAATCCGCTGGCGACCATCGACGTGTCGGAGATATTCGCGGTCGATCTGAACGAAATGGCGCAACAGGTGTATACCACCACGGATGCCGAGCACCCCGGCGTGCAACGCACGCTTGGGTACGCCGACCGTTTCGTGGCCGGAGATATCACGCTGGTGTGTGAGCCTGTGATCAGCCCGCCCTTCGATCGGTTCTGGCGCACTCCGAAGCAACTGCGCGCGGAATTGGATGCGGTGGGATGGCGGCGGGCGGTGGCCCACCAGACCCGCAACGTGCCACACTCCGGCCACGAGTACCTGATGAAAGGGGCTTTTATGGAAGCCCAGGCGGATGGCGTGCTGGTGAGCGCGGTGATCGGCGAAAAGAAAGAGGGCGATTACATCGACGAAGCCATCGTGCTGGCCCACGAGAATCTACGGGCCAACGGGTTCTTCCGGGACGACATTCACCGGACCACGGCGCTGCTGTGGGATATGCGCTACGCCGGGCCGAGAGAAGCGGTGTTTCACGCCCTGGTGCGCAAGAACCTGGGCTGTACCCACCACATGTTCGGCCGGGACCACGCCGGTGTAGGCGATTATTACGGCCGGTACGCTGCCCACGAGATCTTCGACGAACTGCCTGACCTGGGCATCCGGTCCGTGTTGACCCTGGAGTGGTGGTACTGCCCCACCTGCGGCGGCGTGGCCTACGAAGGTATCTGCGGGCACCCGGACACCAAGCAGGACCTGGCGGGCCGGCTGATCCGGAGCATCATCTCCGGCGGCACGGAGCCGGCGCCGCAAACGCTGCGCGCCGAGACGCTGGAAGTGGTGCGCCGGTGCGCCGAGGAATACGGGTTCGGCTCACCGTTTGTTACGGAGCAATACCTGGGCCAGCGGACGCCGGTTTTGACGGTGCCGCCGGCGCCGTAGGCCACCGGATGGCTGGCGGATTTACCAGGACACTTGGAGGTTATGCAGGATGGTGCTGGAATCGGGACGGATCACGGAGGAAGGAATGGACCGACTGCGTTCGCGGTTGGGCACGTTCAATCGGCCCCGGCAGTACGGCGTCGGGCTGTTCAACGAGGACGCGTCCCGCAGCGCAATCCGGCACTTCTGCCAGGGCATCGGGGATACTAACCCGCTGTACTGGGATCGTTCCTACGCCCAGACCAGCAAGTACGGCACCATCATCGCGCCACCCTGTTTCCTGTACAGCGTGTACTGGTGCTCGGGCCGAACGGGCGGGTTGCCCGGCGTCCACGGGTTCCACGCCGGCAACGACTGGGAATGGTACCGGCCGATCTACCTGGGCGACGAGATCAGCGTGCAGGAGCAATTCACCGGCCTGGAAGAAAAGGAAAGCGAGTTCGCCGGGCGCATCGTGATCCAGTCCAGCGTCACCGACTACTACAACCAGCGCGGTGAGATGATCGCGAAGACCAAGGGCTGGCAGGTCCGCGCCGAACGCAGCGCGGCCCGTGAGCGTCAGAAGTACAGCTTCGAGCCTTACCAGTATTCCCGGGAGGAACTCGAGGCAATCCACAACGCCATCCTCAACGAAGAGATACGGGGCAACAACCCGCGCTGGTTCGAGGACGTGCAGATCGGCGATGAGCTAACGCCGGTGGTGAAAGGGCCGCTCAGCCACGGCGACATCACCGCTTTCGTGGCCGGTTGCATCGGCGGCATCAGCCACGGCATCCAGCTGCGCGAGATGCTGCGGCATCCCTCCTGGGGTTTCACGGACCCGAACACAGGGGCGCAGGAGGCGATCATCCGCGTACACGACATCCAGGAGGCGGCGGAGTCGGCCGGCCTGCCCGGAGCCTACGACTACGGCTGCCAGCGCTGCTGCTGGATGGGCAACCTGCTGACCAACTGGATGGGCGACGACGGGTTCCTGAAGCGGATGCACGTGGAACTGCGTCGATTCAACGTAGTCGGCGACACCACGTGGTGCAGGGGAAAGGTCACCGGCAAACGGATCGAGGACGGCGAGTCCCTGGTGGACATGGACATCTGGGGCGAGAACCAGCGCCAGCAGGTCACCACCCGGGGCAACGCCACGGTGCGCCTGCCCTCGCGGGAGGCTAACGGCGGCTGGCCGTAGGCAAATGGCGCGGTCGGGAGGGCACACCATGACGCAGACCAAGGCGAAACTGCGGGTCAAGTTGACCGGGGCGGACTACCTGAAGCTGACGCCACCGTCGCATCGCGGCGTCCGTTATCAGTTGATTGAAGGGGAACTGATTAAAATGGCCGGCGCCAACCAGCCGCATCAGGTGTTCATCGGAGAGTTGCACTTTGCCGCCAGGTTACAAATTGGCTCACCAGGGGCTTTTGAGATCAGGCTCCCGCCCTTCGATGTTTACATTGACGAGCACAACACGTTCCAGCCCGACCTGCTTTTTGTGTCCGCCGAGCGGCAGCATATTTTGAGCGAGCGCGGAGTGAACGGCGCGCCGGACGTGGTGGTGGAAGTGCTTTCGGAATCCACGAGGCAACGAGACTTGAACGTGAAGTTGCCCGTGTATGCCCGCAATGGCGTCCGCGAAATATGGGTAGCGGACTTGCGCAACGGAACCGTTTCAATATATGTCGGGGATGGCGAAACGCTCGCCCTGGAGCAGGTGTACGGCCACGATGACATCCTGACCTCCGATGTTATGCCCGGCGTCACGATCGATCTGGCTCCGATATTCAGCCGATTAAGGGGCGCAACATAATCAGAGCCATTTGCATCGCCGGGAGGGCACATTATGGCGCAGACCAAGGCGAAACTGCGGGTCAAGTTGACCGGGGCGGACTACATGAAGCTGACGCCACCGTCGCATCGTGGCGTGCGCTATCAGTTGATTGAAGGGGAGCTGATTAAGATGGCCGGCCCCAACGACCCGCATCAGGTGTTCACTGGACGATTTTACATTCAGCTCACATTGCAAACGGATGCGCTGGACATTGGCGAAACCCGCGTCGCGCCTTACGACGTAGCCATTGACGAGCACAACACATTTCAACCTGATGTGCTGTTCGTCTCCAACGAGCGACGCCACATTTTTGACGACGTTAATCACGGTATTAACGGCGCGCCCGACGTGGTGGTTGAAGTGCTGTCCGCATCCACGCGGAGCCGCGATTTGGAGGTGAAACTGCCCGTATACGCTCGCAATGGCGTCCGCGAAATGCTGGCGGTTGACCTCAATGCCGAATCAGTAGCCAAGTACATAGGCGACGGACAATCTATGACATTGGCGAGGGTGTACGGCCCCGATGATATTCTTACCTCCGAGGCCATGCCCGGAGTCGCCATTGACTTGAGCCCGATATTCGCTCGTATCAGGGGTGCTGTTTTCCCCGACGGCTAGCGCAGGTACTGCTCCGCCGCCCGCGCGAACCCATCCATGGAACCTTCCAGGACGCGGTCTTCCAGGCAATACGAGATCCGGAAGTGGCCCGGCGTGCCAAACCCTTTGCCGGGAACCACCAGCACGTTGTATTCCTGCAGGGCGGCGACGAATGCCTCGTCGTCGGCCAGTGGCGAACGGGGGAACAGGTAGAACGCGCCCTGGGGCTTCACCACCGAGTAGCCCATCCCCGTCAGCCGGTCGTAGAGAAAGTCCCGCTTGCGCTGGTACTCACCCACCTCCACTGAGGCGTCCTGCACGGCGCGGACGACGTGTTGCATCAGCGCCGGCGCGTTGACGAAGCCTAAGACCCGGTTGCAGAAGACCAGACCGTCGAACAGTTCAGCCTTGCCCGAGTAGTGGGGATGGATGGCGATGTGGCCGATGCGTTCGCCGGGCAGGCCCAGGTCCTTGGCGTGGGAGTTGACCACGATGGTCCGCTCGTAGTGGGGAAAAACCTGCGGGTAGGTCAGGTCGTCGTAGATGATGCGGCGATACGGTTCGTCGCTGATGATGAAGATCTCCGAGCCGTAGCGGTTCTCGGCCTGCATGATCGCATCCGCCAGCGCCGCTATGTCCTCGGCGGGGTAAACGACGCCGGACGGGTTGTTGGGGGAGTTGAGCATCACGGCGCGGGTTCGCGGGGTGATGGCGGCGTCAATGGCCGCAACGTCCAGGCCGAACTCAGCCGTCGTGGGCACGATGACGGGGACGCCGTTGTGGTTCTGGATGTAGTAGACGTACTCGCCAAAGAAGGGGGAGAGGATTATCACCTCATCACCCGGATTGAGGATGGCGCGAAGCACCACGTTGGCGGCGCCGGCCGCTCCGCAGGTCATGAGGATGTCGGCCGCAGTGAAAGGCAGGCCGGTCTCGGATGCCAGGGTGCCGGCGACGGCCTGGCGCGTTTCGGGGTAACCGGCGTTGGGCATGTAACGGTGCATCCCCGGCGATGGGGACTGAGCGATGCGCAGGAGCTCGGCGTGAAACTCGGCCGGCGGCTCCATGATCGGGTTGCCCAGGGACAGGTCGAAAACATTGTCCTCGCCGTATTGGGCCTTCAGGGCGATGCCCACCTCGAACATGCGGCGGATCCAGCCGCCCTCTTCCATGGAACGGCTGACGTATTCAGAAATCGGCATGAAGGAACTCCGTGGGCTGCAAATCAGGACGGAGGCATTATAGCGGGCGTCGTCGCGGTGTTGCGACGAGATTGCCGCGCTGCGCTCGCAATGACAGGCTTGGCTATGGCTCGCCGATCCAGCCGGCAGCGCGTTCGGCGATCATGATGGCGGTGGCGTTGGTGTTGGCCCGCACCACGTTGGGGCAGATGGACAGGTCAACAACGCGCAGGTTTTCGACGCCGTGGACGCGGCAATACTGGTCGACCACGGCCATGGGATCGTCAGCCGGCCCCATGCGACACGAGCCCGAGGTGTGGAAGGTGGTGAACACGTTGCGCAGCAGCCAGTCGTCCAGGGCGGCGTCCGAAGCGATTTCATCGGCGGTCGGCGAAACCGGGTCAACGGCAATGGCGGCGAATGGGTCCTGGTCCACGATATGCCGACACAGGCGAACGGCTTCGCGCAACCGCCGCCGGTCCGTCTCGCTGCGCAAGTAGCGGTAGTCGATCAGCGGCTTGTCGCGGGGGTCGGAGGAGGCCAGGCGCAGCTGACCCTGGCTCACTGCGGACTGCAGGATGCACGTCATGCGCAGGGTTTCACGGCCGACGCCGGGGCCGCTGCCCAGCGGACTGGGCCCGGACGCCACGTTGTTCACATAAACGTGCATGTCGTTACGGGAATCGGAACCGGCGGTCGTGTAGCGCAGCAGGGTCTGGATGCGGGAGCCGGTGAATTGTTCGGCGACGTAGTCGGGGTGGAGTGTGGTATCGACGTAGACCAATGGATGATCCCGCAGGTTCTCGCCTACGCCGGCAAGTTCTTGCACCACCGGGATGCCCAGTTCCGTCAGGTGCTCGGCCGGCCCCACGCCGGACAGCATCAGCAGTTGCGGCGATGCGATCCCGCTGGCGCAGATGACGATCTCGCGGCCGTGGGCGGTGAAAACCTCGCCGCCGCTCTCGGCCTCGACGCCGACGGCGGTTTGCCCCTCGAACAGGACGCGCCGGACAGTGACGTTGCCGCGTAGAGTCAGGTTCAGGCGGTGGCGGGCCGTCGCAAGATATGCCAGTGCGCAGCTCATCCGGATGCCGGCCGGGTTGTTCATGGGGGCCGGACCAACACCCACTGACGATGGGTTGTTCATGTCCGCATCTTCGGGATAGCCCAGGCCCGTGCAGGCCCGCGCAAAAGCGTGCTGGAAGGGATGCCAAGTATCGCGCGGGGCACGCACTACGGGCACCGGCCCATCACCGCCGTGGAAGTCGTCCTGCACGTCGGCGTCGGACTCGAGCTTGCGGAAGAAAGGCAGGACGTGCCGGTAGGCCCACTGGTCGTTGCCCTGGGCCGCCCAGCCATCGTAGTCCTCGGGCAGACCGCGCAAAAACACTTGGCCGTTGACGGCGCCGGAGCCACCCATGACGCGCCCTCGGGCGATCTGGATCGGTTCCGACTGTCGCTCGGTGGCGGTGGCCTGGTAGGACCAGTTGAACACCGCGCCCGGGGTGGACGCATCCTGGCTGGTGCCGTCGCGGAGTTCCGCCGGCCACTGCTCGAAGTCGGTGTAGTCGGGGCCGGCCTCCAGCAGCAGAACCGAGCGGGCCGGGTTTTCGGACAGGCGGGCCGCCAGCGCGCAACCGGCGGAACCTCCACCGACAATTATCACGTCGTACTGCATGTCATCACCAGGTCGGCCATTATCCGCGGGCAATGTGGGTTCCGGGCGTCGCCAGGTACAGCGTCGGCGGAGCCGGGAACCTGGAGAATCCGAGGAGCGTCAAGGTTACATCAGCCAGGCTCGTTACACCAAGCGTCGTGCGGGCGAAAAGAGGCGCTGTGGTATCATCGGGTACGCGAATTTGCCTGCCGGGTGACGGTCCGGCCGGCCTTTGAGGTGCGGTTTTGCCTGCTAATGACACTGTATATGACGTAATCGTGGTGGGGGCCGGGAATGCCGCGCTTTCCGCCGCCATCGCTGCCCGCGAGCAGACCCAATCGGTGCTGGTGGTTGAGAAGGCTCCGGAGTATTTCCGCGGTGGGAACACCTATTTCACCGGCGGCATCATCCGCTTCGCCTACAACGGCCTGGACGACATCAAGGGGTTGATCCCCGACATGTCGGAGACCGAGGCCAACTCCATCGAGGTGGGCCAGTACACCGAAAACCAGTTCTACGACGACATGATGCGAGTCACCCACGGCTTGTCCGACCCGGAGTTGGCCGAGATACTGGTGAGCCAGTCCTACCCCACGATGAAGTGGTTGCAGGAACACGGCGTGCGCTTCGTGTTGTCCTTTGGGCGTCAGGCGTTCCGCGACGGAGACAAGTTCCGGTTCTGGGGCGGCCTGGTGGTCGAGGCCGTGGGCGCGGGCAAGGGCCTGTCGGACCAGCAGTTCGACGTGTGCCAGCGACTGGGCGTTGAGGTGCGGTATTCCACCGAGGGCGTGTCGCTGATCCAGGACCAGAAGGGCAACGTCTCCGGACTCCGGGTCAAGGGTCCGGATGGGTTCGAGGACATCGCGGCCCGCGCCGTGGTGCTGGCGGCCGGCGGCTTCGAGGCCAACGCCGAGATGCGCTGCCGTTACCTGGGCCCCGGCTGGGAGACGGTAAAGGTCCGTGGCATCCCCTACAACACCGGCGATGGCATCAAGATGGCGCTGGACGTGGGAGCGCAGTCCTACGGTCACTGGTCGTCGTGTCACGCGGTGGCCTGGGACATGAACGCCCCTACCTTCGGCGACCGTACCGTCACCGAATTGTTCCAGAAGCACTCCTATCCCTTCGGCCTGATGGTCAACATCAACGGCGAGCGGTTCCTGGACGAGGGCGCGGACTTCCGCAACTACACCTACGTGACCTACGGGCGCGCGCTGATGGAGCAGCCCCAGGGCCTGTGCTTCCAGATCTTCGACGAGAAGGTGAAGCATCTGCTGCGTGACGAGTACTGGATCCCCCAGGCGACCACCGCCGAGGCCAACTCCATTGAGGAACTGGCGCGGATGCTGGACATCGATCCCGCCGGTCTGGTTCGGGAGGTCGAGGAGTACAACGCTGCCGTACGCCAGGACATCGAGTACAACCCGACGGTCAAGGACGGTCGCTGCACCGAAGGCCTGGCGGTCAACAAGACCAACTGGGCGCAGACTCTGGACACGCCCCCGTATCGCGGATGGGCCGTAACCACCGGCATCACCTTCACCTTCGGCGGCGTCAAGGTCAACAACCGCGGTCAGGTGGTGACCAACGCCCAGGACCCGATACCGGGCCTGTACGCGGCCGGCGAGATGGTCGGCGGGCTGTTCTATCACAACTACCCGGGCGGCAGCGGCCTCAGCGCGGGCATGGTTTTCGGCCGCCTGGCCGGCAACAGCGCCGGCGAGGACGCGCTGGCGCTGAAGGACGTTTAGGGCGTGCTGGCGGCGGCGACGTCCTGCTACGATTTAAGTGATCTATCTCGCATCCCAGACCGGGCGCACAACAATGGCTACCATTGACGACATACAAGCGGTGGAACGCTTGATGCAGACGCTGGACGAAAATCCGCATCTGATGGAAGCGGTGCGCTCCCGCATTCTGACGCGGGAATTGCTGGAGTTGCCGCAGCTCTTTACCCAGCTGGCTGAGCGGGTCGATCAACTTACCGAGCGGGTCGATCAACTAGCCGAGCGGGTCGATCAACTTACCGAGCGGGTTGACCGGATAGAACGGCAGTTGATCCAACTCATTGACCAAGTTCAGAAACTGACGGACAGCGTGTTTGAACTCGCAGACCGAACGGACCGTCGATTCAATCGCATTGCGGACGATCTGACCTGGCTTAAAGACGTCGGGGTCGCCACCATTGCCGACAAGCAGGCCATGTCCATCGCAGAGGATTTGGGGCTGGAATACGAGAAGCAACTCACCCAGATCGAAGTCAGGGATTTGGTCCGCAATCAGAACACTGCGGACATTGCGCCCGGCGATCTGCGCAGCTTTCGCGCGGCTGACATGATTATTGAGGCCACCGACGCCGCTGGCCAGTTGCACTATATAGCAGTGGAAGTCTCTTTCACTGCCGACCAGCGCGACATCGACCGCCCCATACGCAACGCCGGCTACCTGACCCGCTTTACCGGGAAACCGGCCCATGCCGTAGTAGCCTCGGTACGCACGGACCGTCGCATCGACGACATTATCAACTCGGGTCAAATCCACTGGCACCAACTCCGGGAGCGGTCAGCGCAGCGGGAGTAGCAGTTTCGGCAACCCGTATGAGGCGGTCAAAATGACGATGGACTCATACTCGGGGTGGCGGCGGCCTGAGCGTTGGTATGGTCTTCGGCCGCCTGGCCGGCAACAGCGCCGGCGAGGACGCGCTGGCTCTGAAGGACGTTTAGGGTCGCTTACACCGGGCAATCTATAGTGCGTCCAATGAAGGGCAGGTCATGACTATGCTGAAAAGGAAGCCTCTACTGACTAAAGCTGATCTGTCATTGGACAAGATCGCTGAAATTTGCCGGCGATGGAACATCCATGAAATGGCTGTTGACACCAGCAAGACCAGGCCACCCGTGCGCCAGATTCCCGGGCTGGAACCTGACCCGTTTTCCGACGTGGACTTGTACCTCATCGTCAAGTTCGACTCTGACAAGTACGAATGGCACTTCAACGAACACCACTTCGACGTTGTAGAGGAGCTACAGGGGGCAACGGGCGCAAAAGTCTGGATAACGGACAACAGCATTCTGGAGAAACGCATCGCCGAAGGCGCAGAGTGGGCAGTACGCGACAAGGAAAGCCGGGATGTCATTTACGCCAGAGGATGAACGCGGCCCGACACAAGCATGTCCACTAGGGCGTGTAGCCCACTGGTGTGACGTTGTTATCAGACTCATCGAACTCAACGCTGATCTATACTTGAACGGTAACCTGACTGCCCGTTTCGCGCTTTATCATGCAATGGGTTTGGCCGCAGACGCAGCCAAAGCCATTCCTGAACAGGACACGGAGGCAATGCCAGGTGTCAATTGGACGGCGTTGTTCAGTATGCGAACATTCCTGGTACACCGCCCGCACTTGGTCGATAGCGACAAGGTGTGGCAGGCTGCTACGGAAAGCGTACCGGTACTGTTGTCTACACTAATTGCGTACCAAACCCGGGTAAGTTGATCGTCCACTCGGAGAGTGCAACATGATTCGTTCGTTGTGTGATATTTGTGGCGAGTGGCACGGTGACAGCGGCCCGGATCAGGTGGTCGGTTGCTACATTTGCAATTGTCTTCTGTGCCCCATGATCGACTATTCGTGCCCCAACTGCAAACGGTCATCTTGCGACAGATGCAACCAGGCCTGCCAGGAAGAAGATTGCGATACCGTTACGTGTCACGGCTGCGTTGACAGGCACTTGGAATCTTGCCACCCTCTATCGTATGCGCATTTGTCGCTAGACTTCGCTGGATGTGGGTAACGTGTCGGGTGAGGTGACCCCAAAATGAGCGACGACACAGCCGCCCGAGTGTTGGCACAAGAAGGATTGCGGCATATCGAGAACGCGATCCCGATGCTGCTTGAAGCGCATCCCGCCGGGCTGCGCAACTCCCAAATCGCGGATTTGTTGGGCTTGCGCTCGTCTATCCGTGACGGTCAGCGGAATTACCTGACCTATTCAGTGCTGGGCGGCTTGATGGCGCGCGGTGAGATCGTGCAGAATCGGGAAACTAAGGTCTTTGGCAAAGCAGAGTCCAACTCATGACCACCACCGCAACCCGGCCCCAAATCCAGCGGCGGCTTTTTACCGTGGCCGAGTACATGGCCATGGGCGAGGCCGGCATTCTGCACGAAGACGAACACGTTGAACTGCTGGCCGGGGAGATAATTCAGATGGCGGCAATCGGGAACCGGCACCTCTTCTGCACCGACGCGCTGACTACGCTGCTGGTTCCGCCGTTGGTGGGCCGGGCCATTGTGCGTGTGCAGGGTTCCATACAGCTGGATGAATATGGAATGCCGGAGCCGGACGTTGTCCTGCTGCGCCCTCGACCTGACTATCACGCCGAGACGGCGACGCCGGAGGACGTGCTGCTGCTGATCGAAGTAGCGGACAGTTCGCTGGAATATGACTATGGCCCCAAGTCGGAGTTCTATGCTGCCGCCGGCATCCCCGAATTCTGGATCGCCAACCTGCGCACCGGCGAAGTCGAAGCCCGCACCGACCCGGTGGGCGCTGCGTACACTACCGTCCGCACCATTCCAGCCGATAGCGCCATTACTCCTCAGGCTTTCCCCGATGTGACGCTGGAACTGCGCGAATTTATGCCCCCGGCGGTACCGTAGCCACCTCGGCGGTCAACATCTGCCTTGCGCCCCTATCACCGTAGGCATACAATCCGGCCTAACCCGCGAGCAACGTAGCGAAAGCGGCATTGGGGGTTGTATGGCGGTGAATAATCCGGCGCGCCCGGGCATATTCTACGGGTGGTTCGTGGTGGCCACCTGCATGTTCATCGCGTTCCTGACCATGGGGGCGCGCAACTCTTTCGGTGCGTTCGTGGTCCCCATGGAAGCCGAGTTCGAGTGGAACCGGACGGTTGTGTCGTGGGCGGCGGCCCTTGGAGCGTTGCTCAACGGCGTTACGCAGCCGTTCATGGGCTACCTGTTCGACCGGATCGGCGTGCGCATCGTGGTGATAACGGGCATCGTGGTGGTGGGAGTTTCCACGCTGCTGATGGCGGCCACAGGCAGCATCTGGTATATGATCGCCATGTTCGGCGTGATCGCGGCGATTGGCCAGAGCGGCTCGTCAATGACCAACACGGCCGCGATGCTGAGCAAGTGGTTCCGGCGGCGAAGGGGCCTGGTCATTGGGCTCAACGCCTCGGGCATGTCGTTGGGCAGCCTGGTCCTGGTGCCATTCGTGGCTTTTCTGATCAGCCTGATCGACTGGCGGCTGTCCTGGGTTGTCCTGGGTGTGATGATTCTGGCGCTGGGCATCCCCCTGGCGTTCGTGTTTCTCCATGACGATCCCGCGAAAAAGGGATTGACGCCCGACGGCGACCCCGTCCCGGAAAGCGGGCCTGATGGATCGGGCGGCGCCGTCGCGCCACCGCCACAGCCCCTGTTTGCCGAAAATTGGCGTCAGGCTTTCAAGTCATTGCCCATCTGGCAAATGAGCTTTTCCTACTACATCTGCGGCGGCACCACTTTCATGCTGGCGGTGCACTTCGTGCCCATGGCCATTGAGGAGGGGGTGAACCCGCAGACGGCGGCGCTGATCTTCGGCTTGATGTCGGGCCTGAACGCGCTGGGAGCCACGGGAGCCGGCTGGATTTCAGACCGGATCGGCGGGCGTAAGAACTGGCTGACGGCAGTCTACTTCTGTCGCGGGACCGGGTACGTGATCCTGGTGGCGTCGCTGCTGACGCCCGGGTTCCCGGTCATCGCGGGGATGCTCATTTTCGCGGTAGTGGCCGGCTTGTCCTGGATTGCCACCGCGCCGCTGACGTCGTCGCTCACCGCAGAGGTGTACGGATTGAAATCCATGGCGACCATTTCGGGCGTGGCGTTCCTGTTCCACCAGTTGGGCGGCTTCACCAGCGTATTGCTGGCCGGCTACCTGCGCGAGGTCACGGGCGATTATATCGTTGCGTTCTCCATAGCGGCCGTAGTCCTGTATCCGGCTGCGATCTCCGCCTTTACCATACGGGAGCGGAAGTATTCCGTGCGCTACCAGGCTGCTCCAGCCGCCGTGGGGGCCGCCGACTGACTGGCCCGGCTATGCGGAGGATGCGATGACCTCGGCTGCGAAACTGCGCACCGGGATGCGGATGGCTCTGGACGACTTCCTGGCCCTGGACGAGACCGACGGAAAGTGGGAGCTCGACGACGGGGTGCTGTACATCACGGCGTCAGGCAGCCCGGATCACCAGTTTTTGATAATGGAATTCAGTCGCCATATTGACGACTACCTTGACCGTTTCGACCAGCCGCCGGCACAGTTCTATCACGAAATGACCACCGTTCTATCCCGGGAACTACAGCAGGTGCCCGAGCCTGATATTGTCATCATCCTCGCGCAAAGTCGGGACATCGTGGGCGGGAGTCGAGTAGAAGGAACGCCCGACATTGTGGTTGAGATCCTCTCCGGTGACCGCAATCGGGACTTGATACGGAAGCGGCAGATCTATGCCGAAGCCGGCGTCACCGAGTACTGGTCCATAGATCCGCGCAACGATACCGTAACCCAGCTGGAACTCCGTGGCGGCGTGTATGTGGAGCGGGCGGTACTTGGCCCGGGCGACGTGTTGACGACGCCACTCTTGCCAGAGTTGGTGATACCGTTGTCGGAGATATTCCATCACCGCCGTCGTCCTCCGCGGGAAGGGTAATGGGAAGGCCGTTTTCGTGCCATCGGTCCAGAATCCGTGATAGCGCCAAGTTGAGATGCCTGCTATGATGGCACGATATTTGGCGATGTTCGGTCATCGCCTCGCGGAACCTGCGACACCAGGGGGCGTATGACTACCAAATCCGCAGCGCCGGTGACCGCTCCGATGTATTTCGGGTGGTATATCGTCGCCACCTGCTTCTTCGTCTCCTTCCTCTCCATGCCGGGCCGTCAAGGGTTCGGCTTGTTTGTTACCGAAATGGAGCCCACGTTCGGTTGGGACCGTTCGGACATTTCGTGGGTAGGGTCGGTCGGTTTCCTCATCAACGGGGCGATGCAGCCCATCATGGGCGCGCTGTTCGACAAGTACGGACCACGCCGGGTGTTCGGCTTCGGTCTGGCGATCATGGGCCTCGCCATCATGAGCCTGGCCTTCATGCAGGACATGAACCACGTGCTGGACCTGGGCGTGGTCAGTATACCGCTGGATCTGCTGTGGTTCATCGCGGTGTTCTCGATCGTTGTCAATGTCTGTTTGAGCGCGGCGTCGATAACCAACATGCTGGCCCTGGTGGTGCGGTGGTTCCGGCGTCAGCGCAGCAAAGCAACGGGTTTAGCCGCAGCCGGTACTTCCATCGGTGGCCTACTGATGATCCCGTTCGCGGCGTACCTGATGGGCGTGATTGACGACGCCAGTTTGACCATAGCGGGTGTGGAACTGGTGGGATGGCGCACGGTGTGGTTCCTTTTGGGAGCCATGGTGATATTCCTCTCGGCACCGCTGGCGGTGTTCTTCTTGCGGCCCAGCCCCCAAGCGATGGGCCTCAACCCGGACGGCGACCCGGATCCCGAGAACGCGCCTGCCGGCAGCGCTTCCAGGCAGCAGCTCTCCGGCCTGTACGAGGTCCAGAACTGGCGGCAATGCTTCAAGACGCCCCCCATGTGGCAATTGTCGGGCGCATACGTTGTCTGCGGCATCACCACCGGGTTGTTGAGCATTCACTTCATCCCCTACGCCGAGGACGTGCTTCCGGAGCGGGTCAACCTGCTTTGGATGACTTGGGATCAAAAGTTATTCGCCGGCACCATCTTTGGGCTCATGACCGGTCTCAACGCCGCGGGGGTGATCATCACCGGGTTCATGGGCGACCGGATGCGGCGCAAAAACGTCCTGTCGTTGGTTTACGCCACCAGGGGCGTGGCGTTTATGTGCCTGGTCTTCCTGCCCCTGTTCGGCTACGGGATGCTGGGTCTGGTGGCGTTCGCGCTGCTGTCCGGGATGTCATGGGTGGCAAGCGTGCCGCTCACGTCCACGCTGACAGCCGACGTATATGGGTTCCGGGCCCTGGGAACCATCAGCGGCTGGGTATTCTTCGCCCACCAGATCGGCTCTTTCTTCAGCATCCTGTTGGCGGGCTATTTGTATGACCACTTGGGGAGCTACTTCTGGCCGTTCCTGATCGCGGGTCTCACCCTGATTCCGGCGGCGATAATGGCCTACAGCATCAAGGAATACCACTATTCCAGCCGGTACAATTCGCGTCCGGCAGAGGCCGGCCCGCAGTTGGCAGCGGCCGGCGCTGGCGGCCGGTACTAGGGCAGCCGTTTGATCGGTTCGGGTCGCGGGGACCGCTATGGGCGGAACAACGATCGTGGCCATACTGGCAACATTGGGCCGTCATCATGGCGAGGCGGACCCGACCCTGCTCCAGTGGATCATGGCGGCCCTGAGCCACATTCTATTCGGAAAGCTGGGCTTCACCGAACTCACCGTGGTCATCATCATCGGGATAATCATACTTGCCATGCCGGCAATGATCGTGATCGCTTACCTGGCAAGCACTCGACGGGCGCCGGCGCGCCAGGTCGACAGCGCTGAGTCCTTCTCCCAACCGGAGTAGTCGCCCGCCGTCGCGGGCCGGGAGCCAGCGGCGGGTGACCGGACACACTGGCCTCCCGGTCGCACGGATCCTGCGTGCTATGATGGGTGCGTATGTGCGCCACCGTTCGAAAAGCGGTCATCCCGGCAGCGGGTCTCGGCACCAGGTTCTTGCCGGTGACCCGATCCGTGCCCAAGGAATTGCTGCCGATACTCGACCGGCCCATGTTGCAGTACGTGGTGGAGGAGGCGGCCGAAGCGGGGATTACCGACGTCATCGTTGTCACGTCCCCCGGCAAGGAAGGAATCGCTGAGTATTTCCGGCCTCGGCCCGACCTCGAAGAGCGACTGGCCGAAGATGCGCAACTCCTGCAGAAGGTGCGATCCGGAGCCAACTTGGCCGACGTGTCATTTGTGATCCAGCACGAACCGCTGGGATTGGGTCACGCCGTGCTCACGGCACGCGAGGCGGTGGGCAATGAACCGTTCGCCGTGATTTTGCCGGACGACATAGTCGACCACTCGCCGGGCGTGCTTTCGCAGATGATGGCCGCCGTCACCGGGGAAGACGGCGCCGCGGCGGTGGCCGTGGAGCGCGTGCCGTGGGAACTGGTGCAGAACTACGGCGTGGTTGATTCGGAACCGGCTGGAGAGGGTCGGCACCGGGTGCACGGGTTGGTGGAAAAACCGCCGGCAGGGACGGCGCCGTCGAACCTGTCCATCGTGGGACGCTACCTGCTGCCGGCTCAGGTTTTTGACTGTCTCGAGCGGACGCCGCCGGGAGCCCGAGGCGAAATCCAGTTGACCGACGGTTTGGCGTTGTTGATGGAAGACGTAGCCGTTTATGCCTGCGAGTTCGAAGGAACACGCTACGACGGCGGCAATCCGCTGGGATTGCTCAGAGCATCGCTGGAGTATGCGCTGAAACGCGACGATACCCGGCAAGCAGCGACGGACTTGGTACGGCGGTTGGCGGCCGAGTTGTAGCGCGGCCGGGCTCAATTGACACTCCCATGGGGCCACCGTAGAATTGCCCGGCGCACGCGGCAGGGCCACGGCTCGCTCCGCTTCACCCTTGAAACAGGAGACGTCAAATTATGGCAACGAAAGCCTTTTTGCTGGTTGAAACCGCCGTTGGGCGGACCAGAGACGTAGCCAACACATTGCGAGACCTGGACGGCATCGAGTCGGTGGATGTGGTCACGGGCCCTTACGACATCATCGCGGTGATTTCCGGGGAGGATATGTCCGTGGTCGGAGGGCTGGTCACCGAGAAGATCCACACGGTGGTCGGGGTCGTGCGAACCGTCACGTGCGTCGCCGTGGACGCTTGACGACCAACGGAAGCTGATCAACACGGTTATCTGATTGCGCGGGAGGCATGGTTTGGAGTACCGCTTCACTCCGGAAGACGATCATTTCCGAGGCGAACTGCGCCAGTTCATTGAGTCGGAATTGCCTGCAGATTGGGAAGGTGGGGGACGCTGGCCGGAGGAATACGATTGGGACTTCACCAAGCACCTGCGCGGTCGGCTGGCCGAGCGCGGCTGGTTGACGATGCACTGGCCGGAGGAATACGGCGGGCAGGACGCGTCACCCGTGCAGTCGGCGATTTACAACGAAGAGTTGGCCTACCTCAGGGCGCCGGGTAGGGACATCTTTGGCGTCCGGATGCTGGGGCCCACGTTGATGATCCACGGAAGCGAGGAGCAGAAGCAGACCCATCTGCCTCCCATTGCGCGCGGCGAAATCCAGTGGTGCCAGGGCTACAGCGAGCCCGAGTCAGGCTCTGATCTAGCGTCGCTGAGCACCAGGGCCGTGCGCGACGGCGACGAGTACGTGATCAACGGATCCAAGATCTGGACGACGCTGGCGCACCATTCCGACTGGATCATGTGCCTGGCCCGAACCGACCCGGAAGCTCCCAGGCATCGGGGCATCAGCTTTATCCTGGTGGACATGAAAACGCCCGGTGTGGAGGTGCGTCCGGTGGTCAACATGGCCGGCGGGCACGAGTTCAACCAGGTGATCTTCGACAACGTCCGTGTGCCCAGCAGCAACGTGGTCGGCGAGGAGAACCGCGGGTGGTACGTGGCGGTGACACTGCTGGACTTCGAGCGATCGGGCATCGATTACTCTGCCATCGCGCGGCGGCTGCTGGATGACACGCGGGAGTACGCGGGAAAAGTCTCGCGCAACGGCGTCAAGATCACACAACAGCCGTGGGTGCGGAACCTGCTGGCCGACCGGTACGTGGAGTGCGAGGTGGCGCGCCTGATGGCCTACAACGTGGCATGGATGCAGGGGGAGGGCTTGGTCCCGAACAAGGAAGCGTCGATGAGCAAGGCTTTCGGGAGCGAAACGCTGCACCGGTCTGCCAACAGCGTGCTGGAAGTGGCGGGCCTCGATGGAGCGCTGGGACGTGGCGAGAAGCGGGCTCCGCTGAATGGCCGCCTGCCGGAAAACTGGATGATCAGCTTTTCCCACAAGATCGGCGGCGGCACCTCGGAAGTGCAGAGGGGCATCGTGGCCGGCCGTGGCCTGGGGTTGCCCCGGGGTTAGTCCAGGCTACTCGTCGTCGCCAGCGAGCCTTCTGGCGAGTTCCTGGGTGAGTTCCACGCCCTGCTCTTGCAGGATTCGACCGATCCGTTTGCGCTCCTCCCGGATACCCTCTCTACGGCCGTGTTCTTGGGCTTGGCGCTGGCGTTCCCGGGCTTTGCGTTCGGCGGCTTCTTTGGCTGCGAAGAACATTTTGAAAACTCCATAGAGCGCTGCGGTGGTGGGGAACAGCAGCAGCGTTGCCGTTATTATAATCCCGTCTTCCCGATTGGTCAGCGCCGCGAGGTAGCCCAACAGGGGAAGCCCGTTGCAGAAGGCGCAGGCGTTGACAGCGACCGATAGCAACATGCTGGCGCTGACTGACACTGCACCGTCGAAGAAGCGCCACAGTGCGGTGTTGGGTCTGTCTTCGATCATCAGTTGGCTCGCTTCGTTCGGGGCGGCCATGCCGCCAGGCTGGCGAACACGGCGGCTTCCGCTGGTGTCAGTTCCCGCATGGCATCCTGGCAACGGCGCAAGACTCGAAACACGGTCCGCTCGGTAACGGAGAATCGTTCTGCTGCTTCCGGGACAGTGAGACCTTCGCTGCGTATCACCGAGGCCATGTGCAGATACCGCCCCAAGCGACGGTATTTGTAAAACCACTCCATGTCGTCGAACTTGCAGCGGGGTAACGGACAGTCGAAACAGGTGGAGGCGACCTCACACCCGGTATCCTCGTAATGGTCGAATCTCGGCTCGGCGATTTGACGCTGCTTGGATGCCACGGCGTTCATGGCGAACATAAGCCACCTCGAAACGGACGTTCTAAACACCCCGGCATTATAGAACGCAAGTTCGCAGTACGTCAAGCGGCGCGACCGCATGAATTTAGGACGCTGACGGAAGAGCGGCCCGTCAGGATGGGAATGACGCCTAGGAGGCGAGAAAACGACGCAGGATTGTTACCGCGGCGGCGGCATCCACTGCACCGGGGTCGCGGCTCGGGCTCTGGCCGGATCGCAGCAGGTCGTTGGCGGCAGCGTTGGAGCTGAAAGATTCGTCAACGGTCAGCACGGGTATATCGGTGGCCCGTTGCAGCGCGCGAACCAGCGTAGCGGTTTTACGAGCCTGCTCCCCGGGTTGGCCATGGGCGTCGTAGGGCATGCCCGCAACGATCGCCACTGCGTCGCGCTGGCCGGCCTGTTCCAGGATCGCGGCGATGTCGGCTCGCCGGTTGCGGCGTTCCAGGTAGCCGGCGGGCAGGATCAGCTCTCCCGGGGGTATGCTCACTGCCAGCCCGATGCGTCGGTCGCCTACGTCCAGGCCCAACAGGCGGCCGGCGCGGGCAAGGTCCGACGGTTTGGGCGGAGACATGGTCAATCGTTCAATAATGGCAAGTCAGCCGATTTGCAACTCAGGGAAGTAGGTTACATAGAATCCCCGGTCTCTGGTTAAGAACGTGTCAGCGATGGCAACAGCGTGGGCGCCAATCACAAAGTCGGCAATAAGCCGTGTCCTGGGCCCACCGGCGCGCCGGTATTGCCCCCAACGCAGCCCGGCGGCAAAGGCGATGTCCGTATTTATAGGTGAAACCGTTGCGCCGATTGAACGCAGGGCCGCGTCCAGGGCGTCGCGACTTTCAAAGTTCGGGACCAGTTCCGCATACACGATGTCGCAGATAATTATCGGGCCTCGATCATAGGCAATCCGAAGCAATTCTCCGGACGCCTGGCCGATTGTTTCATCCGAGGTGGTTATGTCCACCAGGATGTTGGTATCAACTGCGGTGGTCATTATACCGGCGCAGCTCTGCGGCGTAGTCATAGCCGCGAATGTCCGACATATACTCGTCGGTGCTCCCGTACTCCTTGGCGGCCCAGCCGTTGGCGATGCCGTAAATGGCGTCAACGGGATGCAACTCCGACGACCGTTTTCGTATGAGCATCCCTTCGTCGGTCAGAATTAGTTCAAGCTCCACGTCGGGCGTGAAGCCGCAATATTCTCGCAGACGCTTGGGGATGGTGACTTGTCCCTCTTCGGAGATGGTAATACGCATGATGTTCTCCTGCTGCCAAGTTTGATTATCAGTTTAGAGCATCGCGCACCAGGTTGCCGACGCTGTCCAGCGCCGCGCCCAGGCGTTCCGGTTGGCGTCCTCCGGCCTGGGCGGTCTCCGGACGACCGCCGCCGCCGCCGCCCATCAACTTGGCGGCGTCGCGGGCGATGTGACCCGCGTGGAGACCGCGGCCAACCAGGTCAGGCGTGACCATGGTGACGATCATCGGCGAGCCGTCGATGACCGCTCCAAGGGCGATCACCACATTCTCCAGTTTTTGCTTCAGGAAGTCCCCCATCTCGCGCATGGCTTCAACGTTGTGCGCAGAAGTTACGCCGGTGACCAGTTTCACGCCATCGACGTCGTGGGTACGTCCAAGCAAGGACTCGGCTTCCGAGCGCAGGCTGGCGCGTTCGGCATCGGCGAGGCGCCGGCGCAGAACGTCGGTGTCGGCCATGTAGGCGTCCAGCCG
This sequence comes from Dehalococcoidia bacterium, assembly GCA_965203985.1. Classification (GTDB taxonomy): domain Bacteria; phylum Chloroflexota; class Dehalococcoidia; order Lucifugimonadales; family UBA3495; genus Bin87. Next base: position 417,451 of record CBDBDS010000002.1, on the reverse strand, counting down.
GGCTTCCAGTTCAGGTACGGGCGCCTGCAGCTTCCGCGAGATGGCTTCCAAGGTGGCGGTTTGCTGGACGAACAGTTCTTCGGCAGCCCGGCCGGTCATGGCTTCAATGCGCCGCATGCCGCCGCCGATGCTGGATTCCCCCAGCACGACCAGCGTGCCGACCTCGCCGGTGGCGTGAACGTGGGTGCCGCCGCAGACCTCGAAGCTGAAAGGTTCGTCGTGGTCGTCATGGTGTCCCATGCGGACCACGCGGACCACATCACCGTAACGGTCGCCGAAGAAGGCCAGGGCACCATCGCGCACCGCGTCGGTGTAGGTGGTCTCGCGGGCCGTGATAGAAAGGTTTTCACGAATTTTCCGGTTGGCCAGGCTCTGGACGTCCAATTGCTCGTCCTGGGTCATGGCGCCAACGTGATTGAAGTCGAAGCGCAACCGGCCGGGGGCGCACAGCGAGCCGGCCTGGCGTACGTGGAGTCCCAGCACGGACCGCAGCGCGGCGTGGAGCAGGTGCGTGCCGCTGTGGTTGCGGGATGCGTCCAGGCGGCGTTCGGTTTCTACCCGGGCGGTAACCGCTTCGCCCAGAGCGATGTCACCCTCGGAGACGAGTCCGCGGTGGACGATGAGGCCGGCCACCGGACTCTGGGTGTCTTCGATACGCACGTGTCCATTGGGACCAGTTATCGTTCCCTGGTCGCCCACCTGTCCGCCGCCCTCGGCGTAGAAGCAGGTTTCGGCGAGGACGATCTCGACCTGCTGACCACGGGTGGCGTGTCCCACTGCCTCGTTTTCGCGCAGGATGCCCAGGACGCGCGTGTCTATGGTCGTGCGCTGATAACCATCGAAAGAGGTACGTCCCGCCCCCAGGTTCTCATATGCGGTGACGATTTCCATGCTGCCGGTGACCTGGTGCCCGGCGCGGTCGCGCTCGCGCTTGGCCTCCATCTCGGCGTTGAACCCGTCCATATCGACGGCCAAACCGTACTCGCGGCGGCCGATTTCGTCGACCAACTCCGGCGGAAAGCCGTAAGTGTCGTAGAGTTCGAAGACCACCGCGCCGGCGATGACACCGTCAGATTTTGATGAAGCCAGGACATCCTCCAGCAAGGGCATTCCCTGGCGAATGTTTTCCAGGAATTGGGTTTCTTCCAAGCCCACGACACGGCGTATGAACCCTTCGTTTTCGGACAGAGCGGGGTAGGCGCTGGCGAAACGCGTGATCACGGCGTCGGACACTTCGGTCATGAAAGGACGGTCGAGTCCCAGCTGGCGCCCGTAGCGGATGGCCCGCCGGATGATGCGGCGGAGGACATAGCCGCGATCACTGTTGGAAGGGACGACGCCGTCGCTAATGAGGAACGATGCGGCGCGGGCGTGCTCGGCAACGACGCGGATGGCGTAGTCGGTTTCCGTGTTTTCGCCGTATTCGTGGCCCGTGAGATTGCAAACGGCGTCGATAATGGGGCGAAAAAGGTCGGTCTCGTAAACGTTGGGCTTGCCCTGCAGCACGGCGGCGGCACGTTCCAGGCCCATGCCGGTGTCGACGCTGGGGGCGGGTAGCGGCGTGCGGACGCCGTCGAGGTCCTGGTAATACTGCATGAAGACCAGGTTCCACAACTCCACGAACCGCTCGCAGTCGCAGTTGGGATGGCAGCCGCCCGGGTCGGCAGCGGGGCCGCCCTCGGCTTCTACCCTGAGCATGGCGGTGAGCTCGTCGGGGGGCATCATTTCGTCGGTGACGCGGTGTTGGCCACGCCCCTTTTCGGCTCCGCCGTCGTAATGAAGTTCGGAGCAGGGGCCGGTGGGTCCTTCCAAGCCGGCCGGACCCCACCAGTTGTCGCTGTTGCCGTAGCGGTAAATTCGCTCCGGCGGCACGCCGATGTCATTGAGCCACAGGTCGTAGGCTTCGTCGTCGTCCAGGTGGACGGTGACGTACATCCGCTCCGGTTCCAAACCGAAGAGACCGGTGCAGAGGTCCCACGCGAAGGCGACGGCGTCCTTCTTGAAGTAGTCACCGATGCTGAAATTCCCCAGCATCTCGAAGAAGGTGAGGTGCTTGTGGTCGCCCACCTCGTCGATATCGGTGGTGCGAAAGGACTTCTGGCAACTGGTGAGACGGCGACGGGGAGGGGTCTGCTCGCCCATGAAGAAGGGCTTGAAGGGCACCATGCCCGCCGATGTGAAGAGCAGGGTGGGATCACCGGCCGGTATCAGGGAAGCCGAGGGCATGTATTGGTGCCCGCGCTGCTCGAAAAATTCTGCGAAGGATCTGCGAATACTGTCGCCGTCGGTATTCATGCGAGGTTACGACTCCCGTATGTTTTGTTACGAAAAGGTGCTATTGGGGGACGCAACCGATTGTAGGGGACGGCCGCAAACAGCGTCAACGACTGTGGGAGCAGGCAACGGTCAGCCAGCACGCTGATCGCTGAGGTGGTCGATAAGGAGGGCAAAGTTGGGACAAGCGTTGTAGACAGCCGAGGGATTCAGCATGTGCAATAGATCCGGTGAATGGTCCGTCTTGTGATACGCGCCTTTGGGTGTGTCTTGGGTTGCTTGCCGCAGTCTGTCCATCACATCATTTTTCGCGACAGCTTCCGGTTGATTGCCGGGCAGTCGGCCGGCACGAAATGACGCACCATAGTAAGAAGCAAGGCATTCACGGTCAGCCAGGAACCACGCTTCCATGAGCTGGACCATGAAGAAAGACCGCTCGCGTGCATTGAGGGAATTAGTTCTGGTTAGCACGTCCTGTCTTAGCGAGTTCAAATCCTCGCCGTCTGAATCGATTAACAACAACGATTCTGATGATTGCGTTTGACGGAATAATCGGATCGCCCTGCTACGATCCCGGCACGGTCTGACGTCAAGGTTGATGTTGTCATCGACGGCTCTACGCAGGAATCCCCGCATTGGGACGCGCAAGTGGTTGCCGCCTTGCAAGTACACGATCATCCAGAAATCACCGCACCCCGCCCATTGCTCCAGCCATCCATACCTCGCCGAGGGGCTGGTCTTCCAGCCAATCGTCTAGCTCTTTGCGTGTGAAGCGCTTAAACTTGGTGCCATCTGCAGGGTGCCGGTCCCGCTCGCATACCACGACGTGGTCGGGTGTGGCAGACAAGCGGTCAATCAACCAGGGTGAATGGGTGGTTACTATCAGTTGGGTTCGCTCCGACGCTCTTTTCAGCAGTTGAACCACCAGGTCCTGCGAGTCGGGATGCATGGCAATTTCCGGCTCCTCGATGCAGATGAGCGGCGGCGGGTTGGGATGGCATAGGATGCCCAGCAGCGCGATGAAGCGGATGGTTCCATCAGACAATCGGGAGGCCGGCAGCGCGCTGGACATGCCGGCTTCGTTGACGATCAGCTCGATGGTGTTCCCGAAGATGCGCGGGTGTAGGCTTTCGTAGGACTCGTAGAACCGCTTGAGGTAGGAGTCCAGGGGTGGTTCCAGCCGGCGGCCGAGCAGGTCGTTTACCACCAGGGCCAGGTTGCTGAAATCCTCCTCCAGAAAATTGGGATCGCCATCAGTGCGCTGGGGACGACGCGCCGGGCTGTCGCGGCCAACTTGCCAGCCGCGATAAACCTTTATCGCGGAGAGCATACGAGCGGTCTCGGTGATTGCAGGATAGTCAGCGTAACTGCGTATCTCACTCAGAACTGATTTGCCACGCGGTACATCAACCATTATGGGTTCGTCGCCATAGTCAGCAAGGATGTTATTGGATCGTGTCGGCCAAAGCCGGGCCTGCGCATTATCCGCTCGAAAGAAGGGATTGGCATAGGAATGTTCACGATCCCCCGCCATCAGGTCGAGCCGTTCGTCTATGGAATGAACACGGTCATTCTGTACGATAATTTGCAGTTCGTAGCCGAATTGACTTCCCGGATTGTCTAACCTGGCTGCCACTTCGGCGATCTGGAAAGGTGTTTCCTCCCAGCCCGCTCCTTTCCAAACCCAATCCCCCGTTGGCCCGTTGCGCCGCAGGAATCCCACCAGATCGCCCGGCACCGCCTGCAGCAGCGCAATCACGTCAATCAGGTTCGACTTGCCCGACCCATTGGCGCCGATGAGCACGTTCAGGGGCTGAAGGTCCAGCCTGGCGTCCTTGAACGACAGGATGTTTTTCAGGTGCAGCGATTTGATCAGCATGGCGGCCTCCGCTTCGAAGGCGCGGGGTCAGTGGGTCAGTATTCAAACCCCGTTTCCGCCGCCCAGGCCTGGACGCCGCGGCGGAAGGCCAATGCGCCCATGGGAGCGATGACGGCCTGCATGGCCTCCAGGATTTCGCGGGGTGTGGCGCCTTCGTTGAGGGCGACGCGGATGTGGGCCTGGATCTGCTCCTGGTCGGCGCGCAGGGCGGTCTCGACGCAGATCTGGAGGAGTTCCTTGGTCTTGCGGTCGAGGAGACGCTGGCCGGTGTAGGTGGCCTCGATGAACTCGCCGTATTTCTGGGTCCACTCGGGGTCGGCGAGGGCGTTGATGCGGTGCATCTCCAGGGTGTAGCCCCGGGTCTGGGCGGCTTCCTCGATCAAGCGCTGGGCGTCTGCATTGTCCGGCATGGTGGCCTCCTGGGTTGGATTGGGTTTAGAGATCGTAGTGGGTACGGGCGGCGGCCTGGAGTGGGTCATCCTGCTGGAACAGGTCCGGATGCGTCCCGCGCGCCAGGGCCAAGTGGTAGGTGAATAGCTGTAGTGGGACCACGCTGGCGATGGGCATCAGGTATTCGGGGCAATCCGGCAGGGGGAAGGTGATCGCTCCGGCGTCGGCCAGTGCGGTGTCAGCCCGGTTGGTCAGGGTCCACACCGGCGCGCCCAACTCGCGGGCGGCATTGGCCAAATCGGCGGATCGGCCCCGGTCTTCGCTGTCAGGGGCGATGAGCGTCAGCAGGCACTCCGCATCCAGGGAGCAGAAGGGCCCGTGGAGCAACTGCTCGGTCTGGAAACCCTCGCAATCGGCGCGGCTGGTCTCCTTGATCTTGAGGGCGACTTCGTAGGCGTTGGCCCGGTTGGCGCCCCAGCCCGCGGAGATGAACCTGCGCCGTTGGTGGTGCCCGGCGACCAACGCGCGAACGGCGTCCTCGGCGCCCACGATGTCGGCGATTTGTCCCGGCAGCGTTTCCAATCCATTGGACGGATCATCCAGGCGACCCGCCATGCCCAGGTTCAGCATGGCAAGCACGGTGAGGGCCGTCGTGTAGCTGATGGTGAAGGCCGCCGATTTTTCCTGTTCCACGGTGCGAATGCCGTCATCGGCAACGAGGATGCGCGGACCCGGGTCGGTGGAGGTGATCGCCACGGTATGTGCCCCGAGACTGTTCGCGACATCCAGGGCGTCATAGGATGAACGCTTGGTGCCCCGGTGGCTGATCACAATGACGGCGTCGTCGGAGGTGACGCGCGGCGGCGACACGCAGAATTCGAACGAGTTGCACGCGAAAGCTTCAGGGCCGGCTTCCATGATGGATGCGCCCGCCAGCGCCGCGTGCCACGACGTGCCGATGCCCACGACATAGATGCGGCGCTTGCGAGACAGAACCTCGGCGATGTCTCCACAACGGGCCTTTTGGGTCGAGATCACGGATCGGATGGCGTCGGGCTGAGCGACGATGGCGTCGTACATGAAGTACGGATGCCGGTCGCGTGGAGCGAGGGTAGTCATGTGAACAGCGTCCGGAGCGGTGAATTGCCACTGCGGTCTGGGTGGCGAAAGTATGATAACAGGGTTGGTTTTGGTGTCCCAATCGTCGGGCCGAGCAGCGAACTGACGGATGAAACCAAAGCGGCTATAATTCACCGCAACGTCCGTCGCTGGAAGTCGCTGAGGCTGAAGCGAGCGCGCCGATACAGGAGCGAACCGATAATGGCAGTACGCGTTCTCGATGTCCATGCGCACATAACGCCGGCCAGCGCGCTCCGTGCCATGCAGAGCGGAGAAAACTGGTTCGGGGTCACCGCTCCCCAGCTTTACAACCAGCACCGCTACAATCCGCGCACCTTCTGGACGCCAGAGCAGCGCATCGCCGACATGAACTCGTTGGGCGTGGACGTTCACGTGTTGTCGACCAACGCCAATATGTACTTCTACGACCTGAGCGTGGACCAGACCATGGCCATGCACCGGGAGTGCAACGACTACGTCGCCCAATTGACCGAGGAGTATCCGGACCGCTTCGCCGGACTGGCCCATCTGCCAATGCAGGACGTGGGCGCGGCCATCGAGGAACTGACCCGGGCCGTCGAGGAGTTGGGCCTCAAGGGAGCCATGATCGGCGATCACGTCAATGGACGCACCTTTGACGATCCCGTGTTCCAACCGCTTTGGGCGACCGCCGAACGTTTGGGGGCGATGTTCCTCGTCCACCAGGGCGGCGACACCGTGGTCTCCGAGCGGCTCAATCGCTATCACCTGCCCAACACCATCGGGAACCTGGCCGACCGCGCCATCACGTACGCGTCGTTCGTTTTCGGCGGAGTGATGGACCGTTATCCCGGGCTGCGAGTGTGCCTGTGCCATGGCGGCGGCTACACTTGCTACGGCATCGGCCGCATGGACCGGGGTTGGCAGGTGCGGCCGGAAGCGCGGGCCAACATCGACCAGCCGCCCAGCGCCTATCTCAGCCGGTTCTACTACGATTGCCTGACCCACAGCGAAGACGGGCTGCGGATGCTCATCGACATGGTGGGCATCGAGCAGGTCGTGTTCGGAACCGACTGGCCCTTCGACATGTGCGCCGACTGGCCGGTCTCGTGGCTGCTTGGGTTGGACAGCCTTACCCGCGACGAAAAAGACGCCATCCTCTTCGGCAACCTGGAGAGGTTGCTGGAAATCTGACGGGACCAAACCGCACAACCTTGACCATCGGGAGGGAAACCTTATGGGACTCAACGCCGACAACATCCGCCTGAAGGCGATCAACCACATCACCTACAACGTTCGGGACAAGGACATCGCCCTGAAGTGGTACGAGGAAGTCCTGGGCGTCAAGCAGATCCCCAAGATGGTGGACAGCGACAACCTGTACTGGCTGCAGTTGCCCAGCGGGGCCATGGTCCACATCATCGAAAACCCCGACGCGCCGTCCGCGCCGTCGCATCACACCGCCTTCGAGGTGGACGACATCTCCGCAGCGCGCGACGAGTTGCAGAACATCGGGGTCGAGTGCACAGACATCCAGACCCGCCACGACGGGCAGCAGGCCTTCTACTTCCACGACCCGGACCACAACCGGCTGGAGATCTGCACCAAATCGGGGTTTGGCGTGCTCGTCTAGCCCGCGAGGACACGCAGAATCAATCAGGGGCGAATGATCATTCGCCCCTGTGTTTTGTTGCGCTTGGCCGAGCATCACGGCCGGCCCATGGAATAGCGATTGAGAATACCCAGGTAAGCCCGCTGCCCTTCCACTGCGATGGCGGTGCGGTCCGCGAGGTATTCGGCCCAGACCGATTGGGTTAGGGCCGTGGCTTTACCGGACGGCGAGTAAGGGTTGGCCGGGTCCAGGCCGGCGAAGGCCTGTATCCGGGCACCGATGGACTTGGAGCTGCGCTCCAGGGCGGCGGCCAAGGCCGCCACTTCACGGCTGTCGTGGGCCACCTTGCCCCGATAGAGGTGGAGGACCGCCAAGTCCTCGATGCGGGTCCATTTTCGGGCGGGAGGCATAGCCAGATGGTTGCGCAGGGGCGAAGACTATCCGCCCCTGCGACGCTCCGATTTAGCGTCCTTCCTTGATGAACTCGGCGACGCGCTCGCCGATGGTCATGGAGGTCACGTTGGTGTTGGCGCGGATGCAGTCGGGCATGACGCTGGCGTCGGCGACGCGCAGGTTGGTAATACCCTTGACCTTGCCGAATTGGTCGACCACGGCCATAGGGTCGCTGTCCGGACCCATCTTGCAGGTGCCGGAGATGTGCTGTGACGTGGTCACCTCGCGGGCGATCCAGGCGTCCAGGGCTTCATCGCTCGCCAACGAATCCGCGGGTGGCTCGATGCACTCCTGGATCAGGTTCTGGAAGTCGGGATGATCCGCCAGTTGCATGCACAGGCGCACGGAATCCCGCAACCGCACCCGGTCCGACTCTTCCTTGAGGTAGTTGTAGTCCAGGAAGGGCTGCTGATACGGATCCGTGGACTGCAGGCGCATGTGACCGGCGCCGGCGGCCAGCTGGATGCCGGTGCTCATGCGGATGCCCAGGGGCACCATGCGGTCGCCGCCGCGGTTGATCCGCTCGGTGGCGAAGGACTGCATGCTGATCTTCATGTCGTTGCGCAGGTCCGACCCGTCGGCGGTGTAGCGCAGGCACAGCTGCGAGCGCGGCGCCAGGCCGTCCAGCTCCACCTCCGGCTTGGTGCGCCAGGTACACCAGACGGTGGGATGGTCGCGCAGGTTCTGGCCGACGCCGGGGGCATCCTGGATCACCGGAATGCCCATCTCGCGCAGGTGATCAGCCGGGCCGATGCCGGACAGCATCAGGATGTGGGGCGAGCCGATGGCGCCGCTGCTGAGAACGATCTCGTCGGCCTCGGCCACGAAGGTCTCGCCGCCAGATTCCAGTTGCACGCCCGTGGCCTTGTTGCCGTCGAACAGGATGCGATGCACGTGGCAGTTGGCCTTGATGGTCAGGTTCAGCCGGTGGCGGGACTCGGACAGGTAACCGAGGTTGGTGCTCATCCGGATGCCGTTGGGGTTGTTGAAGGGAGTGGGGCCAACCCCATAAGAATCGGGGTGGTTGTGGTCCCAGGTCTCCGGGAAGCCGGCGGCGACGCAGGCGGCGCTGAACGCGTTCTGGGCGGGCAGCCAACTCTCCCGGGCGAACCGGTGCATGACGATGGGGCCGTCGCCGCCGTGGAAGTCGTCGTTGCCGTAGTCGGTGTCGGTCTCGATGCGGCGGAAGATTGGCAACAGCTTGGTGTAGGCCCACTCGTCGTTGCCCTCGGAGGCCCAGCCGTCGTAGTCCTCGGGCACGCCGCGCAGGAACACCTGGCCGTTGATGGCGCTGGACCCGCCGGTGACCTTGCCCCGGGGGACCATGATCTCCGGCGACGTATCCGTTCCCTTGCCCACGAACTGCCAGTTGTGGTCGCTGACCATGATGTCGATTTCGGTGTTGTAACCGAACTTGACCTCTTCCGGCAGGTGCTCGAACTCAGGGTAGTCGGGGCCTGCCTCGATCAGCAGCACGTGCTTGCTGTGATCCTCGGTCAGGCGGCTGGCGATAATCGAGCCCGCGGAGCCCGCGCCAATCACGATGTAATCGTACTTCATTGCTGTTCACTCCTTTCGCCGTCGCCGTTGTGATTGACTACGGCCACGGGCAATGCGGCGGCAGGTTCAGTTTCGCCGTCATCATATACAGGGGCCGGGGGCGGCGCAATCCCCGCGATGCGTTTGCGTACTTTCTCCAGCCGGTAGCGCAAGCCGATTTTCTCCATCTCCATTAGGTCCGGTGAAGCCAGCAGTGCCTCCAGTTCACCGATTTCGGATAAGTCGAAAAGGTACTCGTCATAATTCATTGCCAACCCTCTCTTCGCATAACCAAATTCAACGTTTCCCGTGCGACGGGGTCTCCGACCGGGCTCAAATCTACTGCAACGAACCCTTTCCATAGTCCATTGCGACGGTGTGCCAATAAACTGTACCAATAAGCGATCCACCGCACACGGTCTGAGGTGAGCGGCGGGTCAATACGGTACAGAAAAGCGTCAATGTGGAATGCCTCCTTCATAGCAGCGGACGCGAATAGATGATCGTAACCCTCCGCTGCCGAACCACAAAACGTAACCACATCCATATCGTTGGGCTCTCGCCCTTCCAGCGCCTCAATGTTCTCAACAAAGCTGCCGTCAACCCACTGGAAACCGACGATGATGCCGGCGGCGTGCAGAGCGGCACGGTAGTCGAGGAATCCCCGCAGGACAGTCGCCCGCTCCGGAGAAATCGCAAACGTCGTTACCAACTGGTGCAATGATACCCGATAAGGCGACCGGTCGGCGGCGGTTCCGCCGGCGCCGGGGCGTACCGGAGGCAACACGCCTTGACTGTTCCAATCCGGTATCATGACGATAGTACGTGCCGCCCTGCCGATGGTTCGCAACCAACAGCCGGTCCGCCCTCAGATTGCCGAGCCAAATGATATGCCGGGCGCAAGGGCGACGCAAGCAAACAAAATAACGCCGCTTCCCCACCCTTGTACCGTCAGCGCAGCCGAACCCGGCTCCCGATGCGATAGAATGGCGGTCACACATACCCGCAAAGGAGACGGAAAATGGCAGAACTGGTACTGGGTCTGGCCTCCTCCCACAGCCCGCAATTGAGCACCCCGCCGGAAGGCTGGGCCGGCCGTGGCGAGAGGGACAAGGGACATCTTGAACTGATCGGAACCGACGGCATCGTTTCCAATTTCGAGGGCCTGCTGGCCCGCACGGACACCGAGCGGATCGCCAAGGAGATCACGCCGGAGAAGTTCGCGAAGCGGCACGAGCAGAACCAGAAGGCCATCGCCCACCTGTCCAAAAACCTGTACGACGCCAACCTGGACGTGCTGGTGATGGTCGGCGACGACCAGCACGAGTACCTGCTGGACGATAATATGCCGGCCTTCTGCGTCTACTGGGGTGACGAGGTGAAGGTATCCGGCCACGAGGCCGGCCCGTCCACCGGGGGCCTGAACCTCATCGGGTACAACACGGAGGACGTGCAGGTACCCACCGACTCGGCGCTGGGCCTCCACATCATCGACAGCCTGATGGATGCCGAGTTTGATGTGGGCACCTCCAAATTCCTCGACCCCTCCCGCGGACGGGGAGAGCGCGGCGGCATCGGCCATGCTTTCGGCTACGTGTACAACCGTCTGATGACTGAGGGCATCATCCCCACAGTGCCGGTGATGCTCAACACCTACTACCCACCCAACCAGCCGACGCCCAAGCGGTGCTTCAACCTGGGCCAGGCGCTGCGATCGGCCATTGAATCCTGGGATAAGGATATCCGGGTGGGCATCCTGGCCTCCGGCGGGCTGAGCCATTTCGTGGTGGACGAGGAACTCGACCAGCAGGCCCTAGCCGGAATGCAGGCCAAGAGCGTCGACAAGCTGATGGACCTGCCCCGAGAGAAGATCAACTCGGGCAGCTCCGAGATCCGCAACTGGATCGTCGTGACCGGTGCCACCGAGCACCTGGACATGGACGTGGTCGATTACGTGCCATGCTACAGGTCTCCCGCCGGCACGGGCTGCGCCATGGGGTTTGCGACCTGGGGTTAGACTGCAGCCGCTCATCAGGTCATTGCGAGCGTAGCGTGGCAATCTCGTCGCGGTGCAAACCGCTCTAGGCAGTTACTCCGACGGGATTGCCACGGCGCGAGCGCCTCGCAATGGACAGGTCTGCCTACGACCGTAAAGGCTCGGCGACCAGCGCCTTGATCCGCCCGGTGATGTCGGTCTGGTCGTAGTTGCGGAGCAGGTTGATGCGGTTGCGGTTGGGGTCGCCGCCGTGCCAGTACTCGTAGATTTCCTGACGCATACCGAATGACGACGCGGCCAAGTCGTGGGCGAGGCGGAACAGGCGGGACTTGTACTCCACACCCACCCCTTTGCCCGGCATGTAGCGGTCCAGGTAAGGTCGGAATTCGGGGTTGGCCAGATCGGCCTCGCTGGGTTGCATGATCATGCCGGAGCCGGAGATCTCCCGCAGCAACTCCACCATGCGCTGGGAGGTCTGGGCGAAGTAGATATTCATCCCGGACGTTGAGCCTAGGGACATCAACCCGTTGTCCGCCCCGGAAGCCCCGTTTGGAACAAAGTAGGCGTTGTGCTCCACGCCGTCCATGGCGTGCCGCCACATCTCGGTGTGCATTGCCATCTCGCCCAGCTTGGCGGACACCTCGCGGTACTCGATCACGCCGATGGCCTCGGCGATCAGCGTGGCCACTGCCGTCATTATCTTCATGCGCTGGTGGATGCGACACAGGTTGCCCCAGCCCCGGAAGTTGGCCTCCGAACCCAGCCGTTGCAAAAGCGGCGTCGAGTCGTAGAGCATGAAGATGCGGTCCCACGGCACCAGGACGTGGTCGAAGAACAGCATGGCGTCCTGCTCGTCGTACGCCGCGCCCAGGGGATGGCCGTAGCTGCCGGCCCACTGGGATACCGGTTCCCGGCACAGCATCTTTATTCCCGGCGTTTCGGTGGGGATGGAGAACGAGAGGATGAACCGGGGATCGGACCGGCGCATGAAGGTGGCCGACAAGGAAACGTAGGTCTCGTTGCTGATGGGCGCGGCGGTGGCGAGTTGCTTCGCGCCGTGGACGATGACGCCCTCGTTGGTCTCTTCGACGACGTGCAGCGCGACTTCGGTTTCGCTTTCGGCGCGGGTCTCGTTCTGGGGCTGCGCGCTGCGATCAACCTGCGGGTCGCCCAGCGCGTGGGTGAGGAACAGGTCGTTCTCCATGCAGTAGCGGTGGTAGTTGACCACGTTCTCGGCGAAGTTGCACCTGGGGTGCTTCACCTGTTCCAGCGCGTCACTGATGGCGACCAGGCCGGTGATAAAAGGAGCAAGGATATCGGGGCTGCGTCCCAGCTGACCCCACGACTCCTCGTTCCAGATCTCGCTGTTGCGCCGCTGGCGCTTCAGGTCCTCGTGACTACGGGGCAGCAGCCACGACAGGCTGCACTGGTTGCCGGTCTCCGGCGAGACGAAGGTCATCTCGTCGCGGTACTTGTCCGAGTGTTGCAGGTCGTAGATGCGCGCCAGCTCGTGGACCATGCCGGTCGTGGCCGGGTGCTTGGTAACGTCCGCAACTTTCTCGCCGTCCAGCCAGACCTCGCGGCCGTCCCGCAGGCTCTCAATGTAGCGGGCGCCGGTCATGGCGCCGTGGGCGGTTTCAACTTTCAGTGCCATTGTTGTCTCCGCGGTGTGGCGAAATTGCCGGCTCCAATGCCGCTGATTATGCTAACCGCGTGTGATGGAGGCATCTCAGGATTTCGGGGCTAGTCGGCGGCGGGCTCTGGAATGGTGGGAGTCAGGATAACTGTGCCGGTGATCTCGTCGTGCCGGTGGCGCATGATGAGGTCGACTCGCTCGTGAAGCGCCAAAAGGAGGCCACGGTTTTCAGCGACCTGCTCGCGGAGGTTGGCAATTTGTTCTTCCACTCGGTCAATGCGAGCGGAGAGACCGTCAATGCGATTGGACAGGGAGTCCCTAAGATCATCGATGCGGGTGTGAATGCCGCTGATTTCGCCCTGCTGTCGTCCGACGGTAAAGCCGAGGCGGAGCACCGCGCCCAAGGTGGCGATCTGCAACAGACCGAGGAAACCGATGAGACCGTAGAGAATGTAGGCGTTGACGGTGATGTCGTTCATAGGAAAACCTCGTCGCCCAATATGGCAACACGACGCGCAATCCCATGCGCACTTTGGTCGATTGTAGGGATACGCCCGTGGGCGGTCAACGGGCGGAACTCGCTCGCGTCAGCTCCAGCATCACCAGTCCACGATGTCCGGTCTATCACGTCCGACCGTTGTAAACGTAATGAGGCGTGCCCATTGCCGGCGGGCGGCTGCGGTAGAATTGCTCGACGTAGGGCGACAGTTGCGCCGCCATGCGGCGGGTGGCCAGCGTCTGAGGTTCCAGGGGGCGGGCCAGCTGTTCGCGCAGTTCCCGGGCGACTTCGGCTTTATTGGCGCGGGTGTGGACGCCGTCCTGGAGCAATACCTCTCCGTCGACGATTACTGCTGCGATGTCGCTGGATTTGGCGCGCCCGAGCACCAACTCCACCGGCGGCAGGTCCTGCTCCAGGTATGGGTCTTCGAGGCTATCCAACCTTACAAGCACCATGTCAGCGCGGCGGCCGGGTTCCAGCGCACCGATTTCGTTGCCAAATCCGGTCGGCGCGGCGGCGTTGCGCGTTGCCATGGTGAGCACCTGGTCCATGGTGATGGCCGGTTCATCCAGGCCCGGCTGACGGTGCAGCTTGCTCACCAGCCGCATCTCCTGGAGGAAGTCATCGTCGTCATTGATGGCGGTGCTGTCGGTGCCCATCGCGACGTTGACGCCCCGGGCCAGCATCGGGTTCACCGGCGCGATGCCGTTTTTCAGGCGCAGGTTGGAGCTGGCGTTGTGAGCGACGGTGGCCCCGGCGTCCGCCAGCAGGTCGATGTCGCGCTCGGTGAGCCATACGGCGTGGGCGAAGGAGACCTCCGGCCCAAGGAACTCCAAATCCTGCAGATGCTCAACGGGTGTCTTGCCCCAGGTTCGGATGCCGTAGTCCTTCTGGTACGGACTTTCCACCAAGTGCATGTGGATGCCGGTCTGATGCCGCGCTGCCTGTTCCTTGCAGCGCACCAGGAATTCGTCGGAGTTCCACTGAGCATTGGCCGGGCTGAACAGGACACGGACCTTGCTGGACGCATGGTTGTGATACTCCGCGATCATCGTTTCGCAGAAGGCAAAATAGTCGTCGTCGCTCATGTGGGCGACTGAGAGATAACGGCGCACATCGTCGGCCAGATCCGCAGGCAGACCGCCGAGGAAATCATCGTCGCCGGCGTAGACCACCCGGTTCTGGTTGCGCAGGTAGCTGGAGAATGCCACGCGCATCCCGGCGTCCAGGAAACCGCGCAGAACGGCGTCGACGTCTTCCTTCAGTGTGGCCGCCGCCGTCTGCGGGTGGTTGTACATCACCGTAGTCTGGCCCGACTCCAGCATGTTCAGGGCGGTGTACAGGGTCATCAGGTAGTGGTCGTAGGGACGGCGACCCCAGCCGGCCAGGATCCAAACTTCCAAAAGGTCGTCGCAGGTGCCCATTTGCAGCGTGGTGACTCCCCGGCCGTGGTGGTGGGTGTTCACCAGGCCCGGGATGATGGCGACGTTGGGGCCGCCCAGTTCGGCGTCGGCTCGGTAACGCTGCCGCAAGTCTTGGTAGGACCCCACATCCTTGATGACGCCGTCTTCCTGGTAGACCGCGCCGTCAGCAATGACCTCAACGCCTCCTGCGCTTTGTGGACTGATGATGTGCTTGCCGCGGATCAGAGAGGAGGCCATGGTTCACCTCGTCAATCGGTTTGGGATTGGTACCAGTCGATGATCTCGGAGCCGGTGGCGGCCCAGACGCCGCCCTGTTCCATCATGTAGCCTAACGCGTCGTCCACCGCGCCCACACGGAAGGGCTGTCCCACCAGCCAGGGATGCCAGTTCAGCGCCATCAGCCGGCCGTGGGTGGCCCCATCCGCGTGCAGCACATCGAAACTCTCGGTAAGGCGTCGCTGGTAATCGGACACCGTGACCTTGCGCTGCGCCATGGAAGCCACGTCGTCCAGTTCGTACAGCAACGGCAGAGAGAAGAAGGGGTTGTCGCCGGTGGTCATCGGGTAGGGCTGCTCGTCGTTGGCCCAATCGCAGACGTAGCGCAGTCCGGCCTGGGCCAGCAGTTGGGGCGTGCGTTCCGACTCTCCATATTCCGGGCCGAACCACCCTTGCGGGGCCTTGCCGGTCGCCCGGGTCAGCGCATCCACGGAGGAACGGATATACTGCCGCTCCTCGTCTTCCGGCATGTTGCCGGTGATCATTCGGCTGACCGACACGCCGTGGCCGATGATCTCGCAACCACGATCCAGGCAGTGCTGCACCAGGAACGGGTAGTTCTCCGCCGTGATGGCATCCATGGCGATTGTCGCCGTGATGCCGTGCTTTTCCAGCGTGTCCAGCAGCCGGAAGATGCCGATCCGATGTCCGTATTCCCGGTGGGAGACGCGAGCGTAGTCCGGGAACGCCCGGGGAGCGGAGCCGCCGGCCAGCCCCGCGACCTGGTAGCTGCCCTCGGGCGCCTGCCACTCCATGTGCTCCAGCACCAGGACGACGCACAGGGCGACCCGGGCGTCGTTGGGCCAGCGCAGGGCCGGCCGGCTGGTGATGGGCGACCACTCATGATGGGGGTGGTCCATGCCTAAGGTGCGTTGGGCGGGCATGTTGATTTATCCTTCGTCGCTCCGGCGAAAGCCGGAGTCCAGTGGTGCGAGAGAAGTAAAAGTTGAGCGGGTTCCAGCCGATTGAGCAGATGGATTCCGGCTTTCGCCGGAATGACCATTTCAAGGGCCGATAAGCAACGCGGTCACCCGGCAAACCGCTGCGCGTGTTCCGTGGCCTGGTCGTAGTAGTTGGCGATGTAGTACTCGGCGATCTCGTCGGCGGTGGTCTGCCAGACGCCGTCGTGAGCCATGATGTGATCGAGGATGTCCTCAAGGTACTTGATACGGTGCGGCTGGCCGATCAGGAAGGGGTGCAGCGCAATGCACATGACGCGGCCGCTCTCGGCGCCCTCCTCGTACAGGCGGTCGAACTGCGCCTTGCAGATGTCGGCGAAGTATTCGGCGGTGTAGTGGTTGTCCCGCAGGACGGACGAGTCGTTGAGCTCGATGGAGTAGGGAACCGAAACCAGTTTGCCGCCCTTGTTCACCTTGATGGGCGTGGGCTGGTCGTCGTGGAACCAGTCGGTGTGGTAGATCAGGCCGGCCTCGGCCATCAGATCCGGGGTGCTCACGCTGCCGGAGATGGCCGGGCCCAGCATCCCCTTGAGTTGCTTGCCGGTGTGGCGTTTCAGTGTCTCGATGGTGTCCCGGTAGAACTCCCGCTCCTCGTCCTCGGTGTACGTGTAGAGGTATCGGGTGTTGTAGATGCCGTGGCTCATGTAGTCGTAGTCGCGCTCGACCATTGCTTCGGCGATCTCCGGAAAGTGTTCCAGCACCGCCATGTTCAGCGAGATGCAGCACTTGATGTTGTGCTTGTCCAGCGGCTCCAGCATCCGCCAGAAACCGACGCGGTTGCCATAATCGCGATAGGTGTACTGTTGCACGTCGGGATAGGGCACGCGAGGCCAGGGGTCGCGCACGCCCTCGTTTACGGGCATGTACTCGTAGTGCTCGATGTTGGGCGAGATCCACAGCGCAACCCGCGCGTCGTTGGGCCACTTGATGATTGGCCGGTCGACGATGGGTAGGTAGTCGATTCGGTCGGGAGGCAGCGCCATGGTGTTGCTCCTTGAATGTTGATGAAACGTCATTCCGGCGAAAGCCGGAATCCAGCGCCTAATCCAAGAAACCCGAGTCGCGGCGCCACTGGACATAATCGGTCAGGCCGGCGGCCAGGTCGTACTGCGGGACCCAGCCCAGATCGTGCCACAGGCGGTAGCCGGACAACGGCCCACGGGTCGGTCCCAGGGAGGACTCCGCCGGCTCGGCGCTCTCGGACTCCACGATGCGGGTCTCCGGGAACAGCTCGGCCAGCGTGCGCTGGATCTGCGCTCCGGTGACGGGCGCGCCGTTGGTGATGTTGTACAGGTCGTGGGGCAGTTCGGGCGCGTCCACCACAGTTGCGATGGCCGAGCCGGTGTCCAGGACGTAGGTGTAGTCTCGCCCGAAGTCGGTGGTGTCGAGCGCGATGGGTTCGCCCCGCAGCGTCGCGCCGGTCCACTGGTAGGGAGTGGACATGTTGTCGCGATGGCCGGTGATGCGTTCCATGGGGCCGTAGGGCGTGCTGACCCGCAGGCTGGCCGCGCTGAACCCGTGGAGTTTCCCATACCGGTGCGTAAGCTGCTCGCTGGCGAGTTTGGTAATCCCGTAGAGGTTGCCCGGCTGCGGGTGGTCGTCCTCGTTGTAGGTCTGGTCCGGGTCGCGGCACAGGCCGTAGGCGGCGCCGGAACTGATGTACACGAAGCGCTGGACGCCGATCTCGCGGGCCAGTTCCAGCAGGTTGCCGGTTCCGGTAAGGTTGATGTCCAGGATCTCTTTGCTGCGGGCCGTTTCCCGGTCGGTGCGGTTGACGGTGAACACCGCTGCGTGGACGATCTTGTCGATGGAATGGTCACGCCGCAGCGCGTCGAGGCCGGCCGTGTCGAGGATGTCGCCGACGATGAAAGTGACCCGTTCCGCCAGGTCTCCCAGGAAATGCTCCATCAGCGCGTCGGCGGCCAGCACGTCGTAGCTGACGACCTCGTGGCCGCGGGCGGCCAGTTCCCTGACTATGCTCGCCCCGACGAAGCCGACGCCACCGGTTACCAGGGTTGCCATAACGTGGTTCTCCCTGAAGCGCAATGACCCGGTAAGCAAACCAGGTCGATTGCGGGTTTGATTGGTGGCGCCAGTATGCCGACCGACGGGCGGGAATTCAACCGGACGTTTCGCAGGCAAGCGCTCAACACTGCGGCTCGCAGGAAGTGCGGACGGACTGCCTTGACACCGGAATCGGCGCAACCCGACAATTGGTGCGGGATGCATGCCCCGTCAGCATGGAAAATAAGGAGGCGACCCGCCTTGAATATCACCGTAATTGGCCTCGGCTACGTGGGAATGGTGGCTGCAGCGTGCTTGGCCGCCGCCGGTCACCGTATACTTGGCCTCGACATAGACAGTGATCGCATTGCACAACTGCGATCCGGGGCCATGCCCTTTTACGAACCCGGTTTGCACGAATTGATTGTTTCGGCGTTGTACGAGGAGCGTCTGCGTTTCAAACATCCGGACAGCGTCACCGAACCGCTGGGCGAGATCACCCTGATCGCCACGGGCACACCTCAGACCGCCAACGGCGCGGCGGACCTGAGCCAGGTCAGATCCGCCCTGAACTGGATCAGGTCGAGGGACCATGACGACACCCTGGTGGTGATGAAGAGCACCGTGCCTCCCGGCACGGGTCAGCGGGTGATCGAGCAGGAGATGCGCCATGCGGAACGCGCCGCCGCCGGGTTGCGCTACGTATCGAACCCTGAGTTCCTGCGCGAAGGCCAGGCCGTGCGCGACTGGCAGCAGCCCGATCGCATCGTCATCGGCGCCAACCCTGGAGACAGCAGGTCCGTCGCGTTGGTGAAGGCAATGCACGCCGGGATCGAAGCGCCGTACATCGTCACCGACATCACCAGCGCGGAGATGATCAAGTACGCGAGCAACGCATTCTTGGCAACCCGGATCTCGTTCATCAACGAGATAGCGTCGCTGTGCGAGCGGGTGGGCGCGTCCATCGACGCCGTCAGCGACGGGATGGCCATGGATCCCAGAACCGGCGGGCGGATCTACGCCGGCGTCGGATACGGGGGTTCCTGCTTCCCCAAGGACGTGAGGGCGCTGGATAACGTTGCGCTCACCAGCGGAGCGAACGTGGAACTGCTGCGGTCGGTGATCAATATCAACAACCGCCAACGGTTATTGCCAGTGTACGCGCTGCGGGAACGATTTGGCGCCGGCATGGACGGCTTGCGCGTGGGAGTTCTGGGCCTGGCGTTCAAGCCCGACACCGACGACGTGCGCGAGGCGCCTTCCCTGGACATGATCAACGCGCTGTGCGACGACGGGGCGATCGTCAGCGCCTACGACCCAGAGGCGATGGACATGGCCCGGCCTCACCTGCCGGCGACGGTGCGGCTGGTGGACAACGTGCTGGAGGCGGCCAACCAGGCGCAGGCGATCGTGCTGGTGACGGAGTGGTCGGAGTTCGTCGAAGCCAACTGGCAGGACATCGCGCGCTGCATGAACCCGCCGCGCTTCGTGTTCGACGGGCGCAACGCATTGGACGGCGCGAAGATGCAGCGCCTTGGTTTCCAGTACGTGGGTGTCGGCCGAAACGGCAACGGCCCGGGGCTGGCCCAGGCCGTGTAGCGGGCTGCGGTCCCGTGACGGTGTTCCTCTCGGTGTCGCGGGGCTACGCTCCGGTTCGCCTCGAGGGCGTTCGAAGCGATGCTAAAATCCGACGGCATGATCGAACTCCGCGATTACCAGCATGATCTGCTCCGGGAGGTGCGGAGCGGGCTGGCCGCCGTGCCCAGCGCCCGGTTGATGCTGCAACTGCCCACTGGCGGCGGCAAAACCGTCATCGCCGGCGCGCTGCTGGCCGATTGGCTGCACGGTGGATGCAAAGCCGTCTGGCTCACCCACCGCAAGGAGCTGGCCGAGCAGACCCGGCGGATGCTCACCGACGCCGGCGTCTCCGCCATCACCAACGTCAACTGGACGCCCGGAGAGGACGCGCCGGCCATGGCCGGCGGCGCCGTCATCCTCATGGCCCAGACCGTGGGCCGTCGGATTGCTAGGCGGGAAGCGCGGGAAGTGTGGGAGGTACGGAACGTATGGAACCGTTACACCTCTGACGACCTGCTGGTAATCGATGAAGCGCACCATGCTGGCGACGACCCCAACCGGACCGCCACCAATAGCTGGGTCCGAGCTATACGTCAGTGGCCCGGGCCGGTCGTAGGTATGACTGCAACCCCATGGCGACTGTTGGAAAAGGAAAGGTTTGACCACCTTTTCGACGATTTAATATGTGGTCCTCAAACCACCGATTTGCAGGCTCTGGATATTCCCGCCCTGTGTGAGGCGCAAGTGTTCATACCTCCCCCGGAACAACGCATTGCCGGCGGTAATGAATTCGATCCAGAAGGCGACTACGCTATAAGGGGAATTGAACGAGCCAACCGCGACCGTCCCGATATTATGACCGCCGGCGCGCTGGCCTTCTGGCAAAAGCACGCCGCCGACCGACCGACGATTGCCTACGCCGTGTCCGTTGACCACGCGCACAACCTGGCCGCAGTGTTCAACGAGGCCGGCGTGACGGCGGCCGTCATTCTGGGCGATACCAAACGGGAGGAACGAGACAAGGCCATCGCTGGTTTTCGGGACGGCAGCATCAAAGTGCTGGTCAACGTCATCGTTGCCACCGAGGGGTTCGACCTGCCTGACGCATCCTGTATCATCATCGCCCGTCCCACCATGAGCCTGGCCCTGTACCTGCAAATGGTGGGCCGGGGCCTGCGCCCCAAGCCCGACGGCGGCGACTGTATCCTGCTCGACCTGGCCGCCAACGCCGTAACCCACGGCCTGCCCGAGGACTACCGCGAATGGTCGCTGGAGCCGCGCGGAACGCAGAAATCCGGCGAAGCCCCGGTAGTGGTATGCCCGTGGTGTGAAACCGCGTCACCCGCCGCCAGCCATAATTGCCGAGGCTGCGGCTACGCTTTCGGCAAGGACTGCGACCGTTGCGGGCGATGGCGCGCTCACAAGCGTTGGCTCTACGAAACCCACTGCGGCGACGCTCACCAGCGGGTCTGCGATTTGTGCCATATCGACGCACACATTCAAGCGCATCTGCCCGTCGCGCCACCGCTGGACGAACTGATTGAGCTTTACGACCCGGAGGACGAAATGAAGTTCCCAACCGACGTTGAGATTGACGACGATCTGGCCAACCGCCTGTCCGCGTTGTTCCGTGAGTTGCTGGAGGCGGAGCGGCAGAGCATCACCGGTGCCGATGATACGCGACGGAACGAACTGCGCATATTTATTGAAGTGCGAGAGGCTGAATTGGGAGATGATGACGAACTGGATACGCTGTTCGGCAAACACATCGCTGCCTTGCCGGAAACGAAACGTCCAGACAGCCGGGCGCAAGAAAGTCGTATGTTCGGCGAATGGGAGGATAATCTTCGGTCAGAGTTGACTGACTGGCAAAACGAACTGACCGAATTGGAAGACCGCGCGGTTGACAAGCAGGCAATTTTCAACAGCGCACGGAACAAGGCGACCTACTTGCTACGCCGTGCAGCGCAAAGTGTGGAGTTGTTGCCGGACTCGCAAGCCATCAACGAGTATCGGACCGGAGTGGATGTCGTTGCGCCGAGTCAAAACTACGATAGAGATCCTCAACGGTTTTACATCGTATCGAAGCCTAACGGCATATTCGCAGAATGCGATGTTTACAGCAGGGAGCGGATCGTCATTTTGGCAGGTTCCACGGCCATCAAACGCAAGCTTAATGACCACTACTCAGCCTTGCAAAATCGGAAAGACAGACTTGTTGAAAACGGTGTACTAGTTGACAGCGGCCAACTGTACACGTTTGCGAAGGACTACGAATGCACCTCAGCCTCTGCCGCTGCAGGCATCGTACTAGCAAATACTGGTACTACGAAGCCACTGCAAAGCCTGAAAGATGCAAGCGGTATCACTATTGGAGAGCGTTTTCCAAAGTGACTGATAGATCGTGTGCGCTACCATGGGAATGTACCCAGCCGTAGCGTCCGAACTGTAGGAGGCGAACCATGCTCAAAACCATAAAAGCCCGCTGCGTGAACGGCGCGCTGGTGCCATTGGAACCGATTGATCTCCGCGAGGGCGACGAATACCTGATGACCCTTGACGTTTTGCCAGCGCCTTTACCGCCGGAGGGCTCTCGGCCGGGGCCATCCACGCCGGCGCTTGGCGGGAACACGATGCGTACTGGGAGTGCGTACAACGTGAACTTTACTAATCCCGCCGGACTGGCTCGCGTAGTTTAATCCGAACGGAGGCGTGTCCTTGAACTGGATTTGGGACCCTGACAAAAACCGTTCCAACCAAGACAAGCATCGAATCAGCTTTGAGACGGCACAGTTGGTTTTTCTTGACACGCTGGCCGTAACCTACCCTGACCCGTACCCATACGAATCACGCTGGCGCACGATAGGCGTCGTGCATTCACTGACCCTGGTGGTAATTTATTCTTGGCCAGACATTGACCCGGAAACCGGCCAATCAACCAGCCCGGGCCGCATAATATCCGCACGAAGAGCCACCAGGATTGAGCAACGCACCTACGAGGAAGGAGATTTTTAACATGACCGACCAGCAAAAAGCCGAACTCGCCGCCTTGGCTGCGATGCCCGAAGACGAAATTGACACCGGCGACATACCGGAAGTTACTGACTGGTCTAACGCCAAGCGCGGGGTGTTCCACAACGGCCAGGTCGTCAAGCAGCAGGTCACGCTGTGGTTTGAGGATTTGGACGACGACGTAGTAGCGTGGCTACAGGCCAATGCTCACGACGTGCCGGGCTACAAGGCGCTCATCAACCGCGCATTGCTCGAACACGTCCGGCGCGAAAAGGCCCGTATTGCCGCTTCTTCCTGATTCCGTTCTTCCTTCCCTGGGCCGTACTGCCCAGAAAATCCGGTAAGCCGGCTTATCCTGCATATCCCGGCAATAATCTCCTCCTCACGGGCGGCAACCGGGTCCGGGTGAGGTTCCTGACGCGCGTGGAGCCCCGTCATCGACGGCACCATGGCTCACGTTGCTGTTGGTTATCGCCCCGTTCGGCAACGATTTGCCACCGGCGGCCCTTGTCTCTACAATTCGTGCTTACTGATAGGAGGGAAAATACCATGAAGGTTTTGGTGATTTCAGGCGGGCGTCATCCCTATGAGGAGTCGACCCCCATATTGGAGTCTTTTCTCAAGGGCGCCGGACACGACGTCACGGTCACGGAAGACGCCTCGCCGCTGGCGGATCGGTCCGCGATGAGCGGCTACGACGCGCTGGTTTTCAACACCCGTCGGGAGAACGTTCCCGATTTCGGCGACTGGACGCTCTCGGAAACCGAAATGGAGGGCCTGCGAGATTACATCAGCGGCGGCGGCGGGTTCGTCTGCATCCACATCGCCACCTGCGTCGCGGCGGCGTGGCCTGACTACCACGACATCACCGGCGGCGGCTGGATCTCCGGCACCAGCTACCACCCGCCCTACGGGCAGTTCACGGTGAACATCAGCGATGCCGGGCATCCCGGGGCTTCCGGTATCGCCGATTTCTCGACCAACGACGAGCTGTACATGAACCTGGCGATCAAGGACGGCAACGACGTCTTCCTGACCGGCACCGCCGAAGATGGCACCTGGCCCTGGGGTCCAGACCGGAACCCCACTCACATGCCCGGCGGCACCTACCCGCTGGGATGGACGCGCAAGTACGGCGACGGCAACGTCTACGTACTGCTCCTGGGGCACGACGGTCGCAGCTTTGAGACGCCGGAGTTCCAGCAACTGGTGCTCAACGGCGTGGATTGGGCCGCCGCCAAAGTCGCGGCCTAGCCGAGAAACACAAAAAGCCCGCTCCCAATTCGGGAGCGGGCCGCTTTCGGGAACTCCTACCGCGCTAGCCGGTCGCCTGTGTGTCAACGATTGCCTTGGCGTCGTTGACGTACGCCAGGGTTTCCCGAATGCGCCGTTCGGTTTCCTGGTTGCATCTCCGGTCGTAGAAGCAGGCCCCGTGCAGTTGGCCCAAGCGGCTGTAGTAGCGCCCTGGCAGAGTCCGTGTCTGCGGGGCCTCGCGGGCCAAATCGTCCAATCCGTCTGACGTAGCGGCGGTTGTCATCGGTTCTTCGCCGGTGATTGCCAGTATGAGACCGTCGGTTGCCCGCTTGGTGGCGCACCAGGCCTTCTCCGCCGCGTCGCGGATGTCGCCGTGCTCCAGCCGTTCGATGGCTTGGTCGTACATCTCGCGGGCATCGGCGAACAGTTCGTCAACACGGTCATGGACTGCGGTGGCCATCACCTTGTGCCTCCCTATCCGGCGCGTTGGGCGTAGGCCTCCCGGGCGCGGTCGATGGCGCGGACCCGCCCGCTGACCAGGTCATCCTGCCGCTCCTTGGCCCACTGGTTTGACGCCTGGGTGCTGAGGACGCTGCCCTGGAAGTGGGGCATGACGTAGCGCGCCATGAGCTCGTAGCTCTTCAGCATCTTGTCCCGGGGCGCCCAGTCGATGGTCTGGACCAGGAACGCGCCGAAGCCGCCGCTCTGCTCGCCCAGCCGCTCGATGGCTTCGATGCAGTCGTCCGGTGTCCCGATGATCCAGCTGCCGGTGTCGGCCATGTGGTCGATGACCTTGTCCAGCGGCCCATCGTAAACCGCCTTGCGGCCGTTGGTTCCCTCGCTGTATTCGCGCAGGTAGCGGCCGGCGCCCATGCGCGCGTCGTCCAGGGCTTCCTTTCTGGTCTCGGCAATGTGGCAGGGCAGTACCAGCCGCCAATCGTCGCGGTTCATGGTGTTGCCGTGCTCGGCCGCTGACTCTTCGGCGATGCTCCAGAGTCCCTGCAGGTCCGACGGGCCAGCAGACGGGTCGCGCGGCACGGTGATTGTCAGTACCGAACAGCCGTGCTTGCCGGCCAGGGTCACGCCAGCCGGGGACTGCACCGACGCCACCGCGGTGTGCATGTACGGCCGCTGGTAGGGCCGCAGCTGGAGCAAGCCCTCTTTCAACTCGAACCAGTCGCTCTGGTAGCTGAAAGGTTCCGTCTCGGTGAAGAGGCGCAGGATTACGCCCAGCGACTCGTCCATCCGCTCCCTCTGCAGCTCGTGGGGGATGCCCATCATGTAGGCGTCGCCCGGCAGCGCGCCGGGTCCCACGCCGAAGAGCACACGGCCGTAGGTCATGTGGTCCAGTTGGACCATGCGGTTGGCGACCATCAGCGGGTGGTGGTAGGGCAGGCTGACCACGCCGGTGCCCAGCTTGATCCGGTTGGTGCGCTGGGCCGCGGCGGCGATGAATACCTCAGGCGATGATATGATCTCCCAGCCGGCGCTGTGGTGCTCACCGATCCAGGCTTCGTCGAACCCCAGCTTGTCCAGCCATTCGATCAACTCCAGGTCGCGCTCCATGGCCAGGGTGGGGTTCTCCCCCACGCGGTGAAACGGGCCCAGGAAGATGCCAAATTTCATTCGTTCGGGAAACGCCATGTGGGAACCTCCTCCAATGGCGAATGCGAAGGCGCATTCCGTTACGGATTACAGTGGAAAGGGCGATGGATCGCCCCGAATTTGCGCCATTCTGCGCTTGACGGTAAGCCCTGTCAATCGCGCCGACGCTGGGGCGGCAGGTGGTATGATCCCCTCCAACCCCGCCCGTCGAGGTTCAACATGACCACTATCCGACCCGCCAACCCGCCGGAGCCACCAGCCGAGCGCTTCCGTCTCCCCGACATACCGGAGCGCCACCCTGACGACATGACCAGCGTCGACAACCTGCACCGGCACGGTGCAATTCCCAATATAGCCCAGTACCTGGGCAATCCCGACACCACCATCGTCAGCGCCGAGCACTACATCGTGCCCGGCCCGGCCTACGTGGCCAACGAAAGCAGGTATCCGGACCTGCTGGTGGCCTTCGAAGCGGATCCCGACGCTTACGTAGCCAGCAACGGCTACATTGTGTCCGAACAGGGCAAGCCTCCGGACTTCGTGCTGGAGGTGGCATCCAGACGCACTGCCGAGGATGATCTGAATGCAAAGATGGACTACTACGAGCGCTTGGGCGTGGCGGAGTACTGGCTGTTTGACAGTGAGGGGCGGTTCTACGGGTTCACCCTGCGGGGTTACCGGCTGGTGGGAGGCGGGTACGAGTCCATAGAAGTGAGCGAAATCAGCCCCGGCGTATTCCAGGGGTACAGCGCAAAGCTGAACCTGATCCTGAGGGCGGAGAATGGCTACCTGGGCTGGCATGACCCGGCCACCGGGGAGCACGTCCCAACCCTGCAAACCGAAATGGCGCGGGCGGACACAGCCGAAACCCACGCTGGACGAGAGCGCGCCGCCCGCATCCGGGCCGAAACTCGGGTGCAGGAGTTGGAAGCGGAACTGCGCCGGCTGCGCGAGGGCCGGTAGCGCTATCGCGTCGCTCCGGCGAGTCGAACTCAATCCGTTTGCCGGACTGATGTGGGCCACCAATGTCCGCCATCGCTCGGCTGCTTGTAGACATTCCCCGTTTCACCTGGGGCTATCTCTTTGAGGGCGCCGCGCGTCCGCCGGCCATCGTTTGGGTCCCGGCCCTGCTGGTGGCGGCCCTGCTGCTCGTCTCCCCGGTCTACCTTGCGCTGCGCACAGTGGGCGCCGGCGAGGACGCCTTTGACCTGATCTTCCGGACTCGCACGCTCTGGGTGGTCGCTCGCACCGTCGCTCTCATGGTCGCGGTGATGCTGGCCTGCATCGCCATTGCTGCTCCCCTGGCGTGGTTGACCGTACGCACGGATCTGCCGTGGCGGGGGTTCTGGCGCGTGGCCACCATGCTCCCGCTGGCGTTGCCGTCGTACATCGTGGGTTTCGCCATAGCGGTGGGGCTGGGTCCCCGCGGCATCCTGCAGGGATGGCTGGAAGCAGGGTTCGGCGTGGAACGGATCCCCAGCATCTACGGGTTTACGGGCGCGGCCTTCACGCTGATCATCATCAGTTTTCCCTACGTGCTGTTGCCGGTGCGGGCCGCGCTGTGGAACATGGACGTTTCGCTGGAGGAGTCAGCGCGGGTACTGGGTCGTGATCGCTGGCAAACCTTCCGCAGCATCACCCTCCCCATGCTTCGGCCCGCGATTCTGGCGGGCGGGCTCCTCACGGCGCTCTACGCCCTGAGCGACTTCGGCGCGGTTGCCATCATGCGCTACGAGACCTTCACCTGGAGCATCTTCATCCAGTACGGGGCGGCGCTGAACCGCACGCTGGCCGCCGCCTGGTCGCTGGCGCTCATCGTGCTGGCGTTAGCGGTGGTCTGGAGCGAAAACACCGCCCGGAATGCAATGGGCGGTAGATACTACCGCAGCCGCGGCGGCGCGGCCCGCCTGCCCGAGCCGGTGCCCCTGGGGCGTTGGCGCTGGCCGGCTCTGGCATATTGCAGCGCCGTGTTGGCGGTTTCCATCGGCTTGCCGGTGGTGGTGCTGGTGTACTGGACAGTGCGCGGCGTGGCGGCCGGCGAACCGCTGCTGCTGCTGTGGCGGGCGGCGGCCAATTCGGTTGGGGTCTCAGCGTTGGCCGCAGTCCTGACGGTATTGTGCGCTGCGCCCATCGCCGTGCTGGCGGTGCGTTATCCGGGCCTGTTCAGCCGGTGGCTGGAACGCCTGGGTTTCGTGGGTTTTGCATTGCCCGGGATCGTCATCGCTCTGGGACTGGTGTATTTCGGCGCAAACTACGCACCATGGTTCTATCAATCGCTGGCGATACTGGCCGTCGCCTACGTGACGTTGTTCCTGCCGGCGGCGGTGGGTTCCCTGCGGACCTCGTTGCTCCAGGTGCGGCCGGAGTTCGAGGATGCCGCCCGTAGCCTGGGCCGCCGCCCGTTGTCTGTGTTGTTGACCGTCACCCTGCCGCTGGTGCGACCCGGCGTCCTGACGGGAGCGGCTCTGGTGTTCCTGCTCACGATGAAGGAATTGCCGGCGACGCTGATCCTCAGCCCCATCGGATTCACCACCCTGGCGTCTTCCATCTGGGCCGCGTCTCAAGAGGCGTTCTTCGCCCGGGCCGCGGCGCCGGCGCTGCTGCTGGTGGCGGTTTCGTCGATCCCGCTGGCGTTGATCACCATGCGCGAAGAGCGCCGTGAGGACTGACGTTCCCGCGATCAGAACCAGTTGGCTTTGTCCACCACATTGCGCAGCTCCCGACCTTCGTTGAAGCGTTTGCAGTTGTCGATGAACAGCTCGGTGCGGCGGTCGTCCAGATAGGGCCCGTTGCCGGCCACATGGGGCGTGATCAGCACGTTGGGCATGGTCCACAGCGGGTGCCCTTCCGGAAGCGGTTCGATTTGGAAGACATCCAGGCCGGCGCCGACCAGTTCACCGGCGCGCAATGCGTCCACCAGGTCGTCGAGGATCACGGTGGCTCCCCGGCCGATGTTGATGAAGAACCCGGTATTTTTCATGGCCCGAAACTGTTCGGAGCCGAACATGCCCTGGGTCTCCGGCGTTTCCGGCACGGTTACCACCACGAAGTCGGCCCGGGGCAGGACTTCCAGGAGGTCGCTGGGGCGGTGCAACTCGGCCACGCCGGCGGTAGGAGCCGGCAGCCGGGGGTCCACGCCGAGCACGGTCATACCGAACTCGGAACACAGCCGGGCCGTCTCGCCGCCGATGCCGCCGACGCCCACGATCGCCACCGTGGCCTCGGGCAGGTAGATGGTCGGGTATCCCTGCCGCCAGACGCCAGCGACCTGCTGGGGAATGTACACCTGCAATCCGCGGGCGAATCCCAGCAGCAGGGACATGATGTGGGCGCTGATGTGGTCGTTATAGATCTCCCGAGTGTTGGTAACGACGACGTCGCTGGAGATCAATGACGGGTGATAGTAACCGGCGCGTGGCCCTGCTTGGGGACAGGCGATCCATTTCAGGTTTTCCGCCCGCTCCAGCAATTCGGGGACGATGTCGCCAAAAGCGGCGTCGGCATCGCCGATGACCTCCATGGCCTCGCCCACCGTCGGGCACAGATGGACGTCGATATCCGGAATTTCCTCCTGGAGCCTCTGCGGCCAGTGCTCCTGGTAGTTGGGTGGGCAGATTACCAGCTTGAATGCCATAACAGCGCTCCTTCCGCGGGGTTCGGATGCAACATTCTAGGCTGAACTGGTGATTGCGCAACATCAAGCAGAACCTCAGGCGTACCCAGTTTTGTCATTGCGAGCGTAGCGTGGCAATCTCGTTGGGGCCAGGGCCATCGCTACGCTAACGGGATTGCTACGTCGCTTCGCTCCGCGCAATGACAGGTTTGCGGAAACTGAGTACGCATGAGGGCGCCGAACCCGCTGGCGTGCTGCCGCATCCGAAAATTACCGTTCCCCCGGAGGTTTGTAGTACAGTACCAGCAACACAGAATCCTGCGCCTGCCGCTTTGATGTCTCAGGGTGGTTTGGGCTTGAAATCGGGCGGCTGTTCCCGGCATGGCGAAGTGCTTTGTGGCCGAGCAGTCCGCATCTGCAAAAGGAATACGAAATGAGCACAAATCGAAAGCCGGTCGCCGTCGTGATTGGGGCGACCTCCAAATGGCAGTCCGACGGCCGCAACACACAATTGATCCACGGTGGGGAAATCGACGACAGCGATCTGCCCGTCGGCGTGCGCTGGGGCGTGGGTGGAGCCGTCGCCCAGAAGTTCGCCCAGGAAGGTTTCCTCACGGTGTTGACCACCCGCAATGCCGCCAACGCGGCGCCGCTGCAGGCGGCCATCAACGAGCAGGGCGGCGACAGCACCATCGTGGAACTGGATCTGTCGATGCCCGAATCCATCTCGAACGCTTTCGCGCAGATCCGCGAGGAAGCCGGCGATCCGGACGTGCTGGTGTACAACGCGGGCTACATCGATGGGCGCGACCTGCCGCCGGAGATGGAACTGCTGGAAAACACCCCTATCGAGGTGTTCGAAACCGCACAGCACATTTCCAGCAGCGGGCCGTTCCTGGTCGCCAAGGAGGTGTTGCCGGCCATGCGCGAACGCGGCGAGGGCACCATCCTGATCTCCAACAACCCGTCGTCGCTGCGGGGACGGAAGCGGTACACCGGCCAGTCGCTGTACTACCCACGGGTAATGATGCGCACGCTGGCGCAGGTTCTGACCGAGGAATACTCCGAATTCGGCGTGCACGTTGCCAACGTGATCATCGACGGGACCATCGACTCGCCGGGCACGCGGGCCACCCCACGCGCTCAGCAGAATCCGGAACTGCTGATAAACCCCGTTAAGATCGCGGAGGCTTTCTACTACCTGTACACCCAGGACAAGTCCTGCTGGACCCATGAACTCCAGCTGACCCCGTATCCCGTGAAGCCGGCCTTCTAGGGCCGTTCGACCGCGGCCAAGAGCTGCTTCAAGCAATCGCAAGGAGTAATCGGATGGATGTCGGAATGATGATGATCTTCTCCAGCTACGGCTGGGATGAAGGCTCGGACGGCCAGATGTGGGAGGAAGAACTGCGCCTGGCCGAGATCGCGGCTGACGAGGGCTTCGAGTGCCTCTGGTCGGCGGAGCACCATTTCAATGATTACTCCTTCGTGCCCGACAACCTGCAGCTGATGACCCACGTGGCTGCCAAGCACCCCAACATCGACGTGGGTACGGCGGCGGTAATCCTGCCCTGGCACAACCCGCTGCGCGTCGCCGAGAATGCCGCCGTGCTGGACATGCTCAGCGGAGGCCGGCTCCGCCTGGGATTCGGGCGTGGATTGGCCCGCCGGGAGTTTGCGGCCTTCGGATTGAGCATGGACGAGTCCCGCGAACGGTTCGACGAGGCGGCGCCCATGATCGTCGATGCCCTGAAGACCGGCTTCATCGAGGGCAGCGGAAAGTTCTATCCCCAGGAACGGACCGAAATCCGCCCTCGTCCGCAACACTCTTTCGATGGACGGATTTACGCCGTCGCCGCCAGCGACGAATCCGTGCTCTCCGCGGCCAAGCTCGGCGCGCACATCATCATGTTCGCCGACCGCCCCTGGGAAATGCGGATGCCGGGCATCGAGCGCGGCCGTGCCCTGCACCGGGAGTTTCACGGCACGGAGCCGCCGGCGCTGATGCTATCGGAGTTCGTTATTTGCGGCACCGATCTGGAACAGTGCGAGCAGGAAGCCCGCCAGTACCAGGGCAAGTTTGTCGAGAGCAACTTCTACCACTACGAATTTCTGGGCGACCACTTCGCGTCGGTGAAGGGTTACGACGCTTACCAGCAGAAGGCCGAGATCGCCCGTTCCGCCGGGCTCGAGGGGGCTGTCGAGGGGTTCATGAAGGCGGCCAGCTGGGGTACGCCCGACAAAATCCTGCGCGGCCTCGAGGATCGGAAGGCGTTGTTGGGAGATTTCGAGCTGAACGTCGCCTTCCGCTTCGGCGGCACGCCCATGGACGTTGCCGAGCGCGGCCTGAAACTCTTCGCCAAAGAGGTGCTGCCCGTTCTGAAGTCCTGGTAGCGGGCAGAACAGGTCGCTGGATTTGCGCCTCGGCGGGTTACCCGCCGAGGCGTTTTACTGAACGGCCCAGGGACGGGAGCGGGCCATATCACGAACTCCCTGCGCGGTGCTGATCGGGGCGAGGCAACGTTCTCCCATGCACGCGTAGAGCGCGGCCTCGCGGCGCGGCGGGAACCCCAGCTCGCGTATGCGCTGGGAGTCGCGCTCGATGTCCAGCGGCTGCACCACCTTGTGGGGGGCGGGGATCCGCAAGGCCGCCTGGTGTAATGGCCGATAGGACGGGTCGGACGCATCGCCCACTATTACCAGGCTGACTGGGCCGTGGGTCAACAGGCTCCTGGCCCTTCCCCAGGCTGCGCCGGCCGGCAGGAACAGCGCTTCCTCGTCCTCCTCCATGCGGCGCGAGGCGTGTTCGCCCAGGTAGCTCTTCCCGGGTACGACCGGCTCGAATATTCGCAATGCGGCGCCGGCACGGTCCGCGTACGTGGTCTCGCCGGTCAGGTGCGACAGGACCAGTAGCGCCTCGGCCCAGCAGCTGTTTTCCAGCACTGGCTGTTCCCGGCGCAGGAACCCGGCCTCGAATGATTGGGGCGGTGGGGTGTCGTAACATCCTCCATCCGGGGCACCGAATATGCGCTCCGTAGTTTCCGCGACCTCAACCGCACGGGCTAGACAGTCGGGTCGGCCCGTAGATTGATGCAAGGCCAACCACGCCTTGAGGAAGTACACTTGATCAGCGAGGACGGGTGATCCCCCGCTCTCTGCTCCCGCGCGACGGCTCAACCCGTTGCCCGGTTCCCAACTGCCATGCCATAAGCCATGCAAAACCGCGGTTCCCAGACGTATGTGCAAGTCGTCCCTCAATACGTTGCCCGCCTCGATCAGGGCTTGGGCGGCCAGTGCATTCCAGCCAGCATAGAAGGTGCGGTCGACGGGCGGGGTAGTCGATGCGTCCCTTTCCTTCCATGACCCCCGGTAGAAACCCTCGTCGGCGTCTTGACTGGCGTAAAACAAATATTGGACGGGGGCGAGCAACGTCGTCATCATGTAGTGAAGGACGCCCTCAGCCGCAGTGCGGTAAAGTGAGCGCCGTGTGATTTGGAACACTTCCAAGTATGCCATCGCAAGGTGGGCGTTGGTGACCAGCATCTTCTCGTAATGGGGCACCTTCCAGTCCCGGCTCACCGCATAGCGGAAGAACCCTTGATCTTTACGGTCGTAGATACCATGCCACATACTTTGGAGCGTGGCCTCGACCATCTCTAGGAAGACTGGTTTGCCAGTGAGGCTGTGATGAGCTGTAAGGAACCGCAGTACCTCCCACGGAGGTTGCTTTGGTTCGCGGCCGAATCCACCGAATTCCCCGTCGTAAAGCTGGTGTAGGCGGGCTAACACGTCATTTACCGACGCCCTCGAGTAGGCATGGGTGGGGGGTTCCGCAGAGCGCGGGGTTTGTTCGGTTTCCGGAGCATATACGCCGCTGGATATCTGCCCCAGCAGGGCAGCCATCTCGTCTGCCGGGGTATAGGGCCGGCCGGCCAGCAGATCTCCGTCCGGTGTCAAGACGGCCACCGAGGGGTAGGTGCCCTGGTTGTACCGCAGCGAGATGTCCGGCCTCTGGTCGACATCCACGCGAACCGGGATGAACCGGGAGTTGGCCAGGTCGATCACACGCGGATCTGAATAGGCGATCTCGTCCATCACGTGACACCAGTGGCACCAGGTGGCGCCCAGGGTCAGCAGCACGGGCTTGTCCTCGGACCGCGCGGCGTCAAAGGCGTCCTCGCTCCAGTCGCGCCAGGCGATGGCGTGCTCGCCGTGAGACTGGCTCATCCCTTTACCTCCCGGCCCGGAGCCGATGTGCGTTCACTGAGGATCAACCGCTACTGTTTCAGGTGTCGGTCGTAGAACAGCAGGACCCGGTGCCACATGTCCTGGGCCGGGACGGCCCGGTAGCTGGGCCGGTAGTCGGCGAAAAACGCGTGGCCGGCGTTGTTGTACATCACCCACTCGTAGGTCTTGCCATGCTGATCCAGCAGGGCCTTCATCTGCTCGGCCTGTTCCGCCGTGGGGTTTTCGTCCTCCACGCCGAACAACGCCAGCAGCGGGCACGCCAGCTCGGGGACCATGTCCATGGGCTGAACCGGGCGCAATTCGGTGGGCTCGTGCACGATATGGCCGCCGGCGGAGTCCACCGCCGCGTTGATGTTGGCGCTGGTGCATGCCATCATCAGCGTGTAGCGGCCGCCGGAGCAGAACCCGATGATGCCTACTCTGCCGTTGCAGTCGGCCTGGGATTTGAGGAACAGCGCAGCGCCTTCCAGATCATCCATGGCGCGGGCGTCGGGCGATGCGAATAGAGTGGCCAGAACGTTTTCCGGTTCCGGCGTGCCTTCACGGGTGTACAGGTCCGGCGCGATCGCCAGGTAGCCCTGGCCGGCGAAGCGCACCGCGATGTCCTTGTGGTGGTCCATCAGTCCCATGCCTTCCATGGTGACGATGACGCCGGGGTAGGAGCCGGCGCCCACCGGGCGACTATAGAACGCGTCGATCATCGTCCCGTCGCGGCTGGTGTATTGAATCGTGCCGGTTTCGAGTTCCTGTCCAACGAGTACCATCATCAACCTCCGCGGGTGAATGTGATTGTGAGCAAACCCGGCGGCCCGGCGGTGTCGCCGGCATGGGGTCAGCGTGATTGTTGTCGGCCGGACGCGGCGGGCGCCTAGCCCGCGTCGTCAAGCAGGGACAGCTTTTCCTGGAACAGCTCGACGGCTTTTTCTTCGGGCACGCCCATGAAGAACCGCATGCCCTGCACGTACTCCAGTACCTCGCGGGGCAGCATCAACAGATCGTTGCGGGGCCCGGTCGACTTGTAGAGGTTGTTCATCCAATCCTCCTGGCCGACGAAAAGGGCATCCTGCAATACGAGGAAGTCCTGCCTTTCCATGCCCTCTCGGACCAGCCAGCGGGAGAAAACGAAGGGAAGGCCGGTCCACTCGCCCCAATCTTCGCCGAGATCGAGCCGGACGGGATACCCTCGCACCGCGCGTCGGCCGCGCAGTCCCTGGTTGCCGGTTAGGAAAACCGCCTCGTGCTCGTCTTCCCGGCCCACGAATGTCGTCCCGCTCACTCCATGTTTCTGGGTCAGCAGCACGCGGAGGAGTTGCAGCCCGGTTGGATCGGGGTCCTCCACCGCGATGGAGCGGCTGCTGAGCTCGTCGATGGGCGATTTGGAGAGCAACACGCTGGACGGGGCCCGGGTCACCGAGGCGACGCAGAATCCGGAGATGGTTGAAGTCTGAGACGCCAACCGCTCGATATCCAGCAGGGACACCGGGCCGGCGTCCACTTCGCCCTGCTCCAGGGCGCCCGCAACCTCGCTGGGCTCCATGGGGACCAGGACGATTCCCCGGCGTTCCATGTCGAAGTAGAACGCTTCACACTCCAGGTTGGGTATATGGGCTACGGTAATGGGCATGGCTGGGGCCGCCTCCTGAGATCGTATGGGCGCTAGTCAATCCTATTATCACGCGACGGGGCCTCCGTCCAGTGCCGGCCCGCCGGTGAACCCGGTGGTATCCGGCCGGAGCGGAGGCCCCAGCGCTGTCCGGTGCCGTCAGGCTTTACAGACGCGGCCCCATAAACATGGGGGACTGCTTCTGATAGACCTGGATGCGGTTGCGCGGACCCTCGCAGACGAACACGCGGTTGGCGTCGTCCACTGCGACGCCGGTGGGCGCCCAGAAGTCCCGCTCACGCTCGAGGCCGGGAGCTCGCTCGCGCTCGCCCCACATCTCGGGGTTGGCGTCCAGCTTGTCCTTGCCCCACTTGGAGACGGTGGCATCGCCAGTCTTCGAGCCGCAGAAGTTGCCGTCCGGATCGAAGATCTGCAGACGGTCGTTCAGCCAGTCAGCGACGTAGATGATCCCGTCCCGATCTACCGCGACGTCGGCGGGTCGATTGAACTCGCCGTCGCCGGACCCGGAGGACCCGAACTTCATCAGGAAGTCGCCGGACGGGCTGAACTTCTGGATGCGGTCGTTGCGCCAGTCGGCGATGAAGATGTTGCCCTGGCTGTCGATGTCGATGCCCCAGGGCTGGTCGAACTCGCCGTCACCGTCGCCGTGGCTCCCGAACTTCGCCAGGAACTGGCCGTCGGGGGTGAACTTCTGGACGCGGTGGTTGTTCCCGTCAACGACCCAGACGTTGTCGTCCGCGTCGACGGCCAGGCCGGCCGGTCGGTCCAGTTGGCCGTCACCGCTGCCAATGTTCTCCTCCCACTTGCCGATAAACTCGCCGTCGCGGGTGAACTTGGAGATGCGGTGGAGCCACTCGTCGGATACGTAAACGGTGCCGTCGCTGGCGATGGCAACGTTGACCGGCCAGACCAGAGAGCCATCCTCGAAGTTGTATTCGTGGGGGCCCTGCTGGGGTACGCCACGGGCGAAGGCGTTGACGTATTCCTCGTCCACGGTGCAGACGGTGATACGCGTGCCTTCCGGCCGGTACTCGGAGGACCGGCACAGGACGTACATCAGGTCGTCCTCGCCCCGGGCCATGTGGATCGGATAGGTGAAACCCGGTCCGAACTGCTCGCCACGACCGATGGTGTGGCTATATTGCAGTTGGACGTGGGAAATTCTCTGAGCTACAACCATAATCGTCTCCCCTCCACCGGGCTAAATGAAGTCCATCTGCTCGAAGGAGCCATTCACGATGGGCTGGGCGTCCAGACCCATGTGCTTCTCGAGCAGCGTGGAGTACAGGCCACGGAAGTCGTTGTTGTAGTGGAGGTCGCCCTCCAGCAACTGGTTCTCTTCCAGCGACGGATATTCGCCGTAGAGACCGCCGTTCACGCTCTCGCCGACGACGAACGCAACGCCGCCCGAGCCGTGGTCGGTGCCGGAACCATTGTCATGGACGCGGCGGCCGAACTCGGTGAACACCAGCAGGACGACTTCGTCGCCGGCATTGTGTTCTTTCAGGTCGTCGTAGAAGTCAGCCACGGCGTGGGACGTTTCCGTCCACAGCCTGGTGTGGTTGGCCAACTCGCCGGCGTGGGTATCGAAGCTGTTGTACGGCGCGGTGGTGTACAGCACGCGGGTGCCGAACCCGGCCAGGTGGGTCTGCGCTATGTTGCGCATATACTGGGCGACCGTGTCGTTCCCGTATTCCACCGAGGAGGAATACATCTGGGGAGCGGTGCTCAGGATGTCGGCGCCTTCCAGCGCGTCCAGGCCGGTCTGGGCGAAGTAGTCCAGCACCGGGCCCTGGCCCAGCATGGGCGAGTAGACGCGTGAGAACACGTCCAGAGCCTTGGTGCGCTGTTCCTCGATCTCGATGCCCGTGAGCACTCCGTAGGTCTCGAGGTTGCCCACCGACGCGACGGGCACGCCCGGGGCCACCAGGGCCCGGGGGAGCCCGCGACCGAAGTTGACGCCGGTCAGCACGTTTTCCTTCCCCGGGTCCAGGTCACGGACGGCGCGGCCCAGCCAGCCTTCGTCACCGACCTTGTCGGGCTCGCAGGTGTGCCAGATGTCCATGGACCGGAAGTGGGAGCGGCTGGGAGTGGGATAGCCCACGCCCTGGATGATGGCGACCTTGCCCTCATCGTACAGGCGCTTCATGGGCGCCATGGCCGGGTTGAACCCGACACGGTCAGTGATGGGCAGAACCTGGTCGACAGGGATCCGCACGTTGGGCCGGTTGTCCAGATACAGGGGATCGCCGTAAGGGACGATCGTGTTCAGGGCATCGTTGCCCCCCGACAACTGGAGGACCACCAGCACCGGATCTTTCTTGGTGGATGTCATATCATTCCCCCTTTTGTTACTCGAACAGGTACTCGGTGGTCGCCACGATGGACTGCAGCATCTGCCCGACGCGGGTGCCGAACTCGTCGGTGCCGGTCCGAAGCTCGCCTTCGCTGTCCGCCAACGCGATGAGCTCGTTGCGGGTGACGTCGGCCAACTGGTAGTGGCCGAGCAACTGCAGGCAGCCGTCCACCAAGCGCTCGGACGAGATGGTGTCGCCCTCGGAACCCAGGCGGTTGATGATCGCCTGCACGCCGCGGTGGGAGGTGTCACCCACTGCGTCGGCGGTGAAGTTGATGCGCTCCACCAGGGTGCCGCTGTCGATCCATTCACGGCCGGTGTGCCAGCCCTCCACGGTGGGCGGGTTGAGCAGGTCCTGGCCCATGTAGCGGATGGTCAGGGTCATGGCGTTCAGGCCGGGCCTGGGCATGTCGAAATCGCCGACCAAGCGCATGGTGCCCACGACGGTCTCGGTAGGGCTCTTCACCTTCTCGAACCGGGCGTTCTTGAAGAAGTCGGAGTTGAACAGCACGCGGAGCATGGAGCGGATGTCGTAGCCGGAGCGGAAGTACTCGTCTTCCAGCATCTTGATGGCTTCCGGATCACGCGGCGGCGTGTTCTGCCAGGCGGGAACCTGCGGCTCATCGGCGACGAAGAAGTTGTACATGTGCCGCGCCACGAACCGGGCGGCTGCCGGCTGCCGGGCGACAATCTTGACGATGTCCTCGCCGTTGAAGTTGCCCGTCTCACCCAGGAACGACTTTTCGGTGTAATCGTGGTCGGACGGGTCATAGATGAACGCCGCCTCGTACTTGCCGTACGGATACCGAGGGATGGAGTTGGTCACCGTCCATCCAGTGAAGGCCCGGGCGGCTTCCTTGACGTCGTCCTCGGAGTAGTTGGCGTTGCCGTCCATGCCGACGCCCAAGGAGAAGAGCTCCAGAAGCTCGCGGCCCCAGTTCTCGTTGATGGCGTCCTTGTGGCTCATGCAGTTGTCCAGGTAGAACACCATGGCGGGGTCCATGGACAGGCCCATGAGCAGTTCCTCGAAGTTCCCGAACCCCAGGGTGCGGAACATGTCGAGCTCGATGTTCTGCTGCTTGGGATACTCGCACTTGGCGTGCCCCGTGCAGAAGATGTGGTGCCAGAACAGGGCGATCTTCTCTTCAAGCGGCCGCTTGGTGTTGATCATCCGGTAGGTCCACTCTTCCTGCTGACCCTCGAGGCCCGCCTTGGACACCCACTGCGGCTGATAGCGCATCAGGATGTCATCCTGGATAGCGGGCTGGGACTCCGGGTTCAGCAGTTCTTCCACCGTGGCCTCGTAGCCGTTGGCGGCGCGCGCCTCCAGTTCCTCATAGGTCGCCCCGAAACCGGCGCGGCGCATGAGGTGAGCCATCAAGGCAATGTCTTGTTCTGCCATCCTGTTACCTCCTGGATCCTAGTTTTTCACGCAACTAACCACCAACGACCCGGCGGTTGCTTTTCCCACCGGGATTGACGCCGGAGCGTGTCGAAACGGCCGTTTCTTCGGACACGCAGCGGCTGTTGGCAGCAATTCGTTAATTTGAGCGCCATGCTAGCCCGAACTGCTCAATTCGTCAATGTTTTCTATTATGAAAACACATACGGAAATCCAGGACTTCCTCTCTTCGATGTACCCTCACCGAGGCATGTTCACGCACGCGACAACCACCTGACCCCGGAATTGCTTGCGCTTGACAAGCTGGGTCGTTCGCGCCGGCGAATGCTGGCTCTATTGTCCAGCGGAATGCGACCCGCGGCCCATCCCGGCGCAGGATAGATTACAATCGCCCCGTGGTCAGTATGTTGTGTACATTGTTGCCGGCGCGGCGAGTTGGACTGCGCGGGGAGTCTGAGGGGTTGACGGCAGGGGCTGTCAGGGCCTGCCGGTGCTAGAAACCCAGTCCTCTCGAGGACGCGCGGCTTCCTATGCCACGCGGATACTGAGTCCGTGGCGGTCGTACAACTTCCGGTGGTATTGGACCGGATCGGCCACCCAGGCCCTCTCCCAGGGGGCGCAGATGCTCGTTCTGAGCTGGCTGGTGCTGGAAGTCAGCGGATCGAGCACCAAGGTGGGTCTGACGCTGTTCCTCTATGGGCTGCCCAACGTCGGCCTGCTGATGGTCGGAGGGGTGATCGCCGACCGCATCGACCGGAAGCGACTGCTGATAACCATACAGTTGGCGGTGGGGGCGTCGATGTCCGTGCTGGCGGCGCTGTCACTGACCGGTGTGATTGCCGTCTGGCACGTCTACGTAGCCGCCGTGCTGCTGGGCTCGTTGCAGGCACTGAACCAGCCGGCGCGGGTCGCAATGGTTGCCGACCTGGTGGACCAGCGCACCCTGCTTGATGCGGTGGCCCACTTCAACGCCGCCGTGCACATCGGCCGGATCGTCGGGCCGCCACTGGTGGGCGCGATCATCGACCACTGGAGCATCAGCGCCGCGCTCCTGGCTAACGTTGCGTGCTATGCGATCAGCGTGTTGTGCGTGGCAAGGATCCGCCCCATACCGCGAGAAACGAGACCGGCATCCCAACCGATACTGCGGAACTTCACGGACGGCATGGCGCAGATCTGGCGTGCGCCGGTGCTGCTCACCGTCCTGGTGCTGGCGTGCGCCTGGGGCGGCTTCGGCATGAGCCACCTTGCGGTGATCCCGCCCTTCGCCAAGGAACACCTGGGCACCGAGGCGTCGGGAGCCGGGCTGCTGTTGCTGGCCTCGGGAGTCGGTTCGCTGCTGGGGAACCTGCTCATCACCTTCATGCACCGGGCCTGGCTGTACCGGTGGCTGCTGGTTTGCCTGGTGTCGTTCTGCGCCTGTCTGACGTTGTTCGCCTGGTCGAACTGGTTCTGGGTGTCATGGTCGCTGTTCCTGGTGGTTGGGGTGCTGAGCCTGGGAACCGTTTGGCCTCTGGCAACCACCATCCTGCAACTGTCCGCACCGGGCGAGATACGCGGCAGGGTCATGGGCGTGCTGCACTTCACGCCGGGGTTCCACAATTTGGGGGCGTTGCCGCTGGCCGCCGCCGCCGGTTGGATGGGTTGGTCCGCCGCCATCACCATAGCCGCCGGACTGTGCCTTCTGGTGACCCTGTGGTTCGGACTGGGGCGGGCGGCGGGTCGCCATCTCGCTACCACCCCGGCCGGGTAGGGCGGTCGCACCGATGCAGAGCATCGCCGGATTAGCGAGCCGGCGAGTTGGGTTGCCGGTCAGTCGTTGCCTCCGCTGGGACTGGCGGCGGCCACCGGGCGAGCCGTACCCCGGAAATAGATGTCGCGCCAAAAGCCGCTGGCGATCACGGTCCCGAGCACCACCAGCGTGAACGCCGCTCCCGCCACCGCCATCACGTTGCCCGCGTTCCAGAAGTCGGCCAACCGGCCGTACAACAAGTTGGCGAAGGCCATGCTCCCGCCGATGTGCATGGAGTACGCCGAAGAGACGCGACCGCGGATCTCGTCCGGCACCACCGACTGGATGATGGTATGGGTGATGGTCATAAACCCGGAGGTGCCCAATCCCATCATGACCGCCGCGATCACCGAGATGCCGGTCTGGGATGACAGGCCCATTCCGATGGGCGTCAGGCTGCTGGTGAAACCCAGGAGCAGGAAGACCCGGCCCCTGGTCATGTGGTTGACGATGCCGCCCACGAACAACGAGGAGAACAGCGCGCCGACGCCGAGGGCGGCCATCAGCGCGTAGACGTCGTTCTGGTTGAAAGTGATGCCGTCGGGCGAGAGCTTTTCCAGCGCCAGGGGCGGCAGCATGGACTCAAAGGACATCACCAGCACGCAGTGGGCCAGCGCGATCATGAGGATGCCGAAAACCAGGGGCGTGCTGTAGATATACGCGAACCCTGCGGCCACGTTGGCCCAGAAACCCCGGCGACGGTCGATCACGCCGGACGACACCAACCGGATGTTGAGCGCGGACGCCAGGGCTACCAGGTAGAAAACGGCGCAGGCCCAGAACACGATGGCGGAGGTTCCCAGGGTGAGCACCAGGTCCTGCAGCGAGAAGTCGAAGCCGCCGGACCCGAAGATGGCGCTGCTGCCCACGGTGACGGAAATCGCCAGCAGGATGGCCGGGCCCACGGCGCGGGAGCCCTGCTGCATCGCCTGGTTGAGCGCCACCGCGTTGGGCAGGCGGTCCCGGTCCACCAGGTTGGGCGTCAGTGACTGGGAAGCCGTCATTTGCGTGGAGCGCAGCGTCCCGTTCACCACCGCCAGGATGACCACGTACCAGGGATTGGTGACACCGGTCATCACCAGGACGGCCATGACGGACGCCTGGATGATCTGGAGGATGTACACCCGCTGCAGCAGCGTCTTGCGGGTCATCTTGTCGGCAAGATAGCCGATGAACGGGGTCGCGAAGAAACGCGGGGACATGGCCGCGAAGGTGATCAGCCCGACCCACAGCCCCTGGGTGCCCTCCAACTCGGGGATGCTGTAAACCCAGGCACCACGAGCGACGATCAGCGCCCAGGCGCCGCTGCTGCTGCACAGCGTAGAAAGGGCGAGGAATCGGAAGTCTCGAAAAACCAGCGCCGCAAGGAACCGGTGCGCCCTCTGGGCGAAGAAGTTGGGCTGCGGTGCTGGGGTTGTTGACATTTAGCGTCTCCGGCCGTGTCAAGCAGCGGCCTGGCGCGGGGTCGAAACCTGATGTTCACCTTACGGTAATCCGCGCATTGTACTCCAATTATTCAACATACCGATACCTGAAGCCGCGCGATATAACGTATGGGGTTCACATCGTCCGCCGAACCGGCTGCTAATGCGCACGGGGGCGAAGCCATGGCCTCGCCCCCGTGACAGTCACCGCACGGCGACCGGTCTGACTCTTCCGGGGGAGGAATCAGTTGGGTACCCACACGACGGCGCCCACCTCGGTAAACTCCCGGTTCACCTTCTCCCACGAGTCTCCGGCGTCGCTGCTGGAATACAGTTCACCCATGAGGCTGGAGGCGACCACGAAGTCGGGGTCTGCCGGGTGGGTGGCAAACTGCCAGATGTTGGAGTTGGGTTCCACCGGCAGCGGTCGCCGCTCCCAGGTCTGGCCGGCGTCGCGGGAACGCTGGATGGCTCCGGCTCCCCCGATGGCCGTGTCGCCCACCCCGGCGAAGATCACGTTGGGGTCGTCGGGCTTGACGGCGATGCCGCGGCTGTAGGGCAGGACGAACTGGTCGGTGGTGACCACTGATTGCCAGCTTTCGCCCATGTCCGTGGTGGCATAGATCTCCCGAGGCGTGCTGGCCAGCACCCGGTTGGGTTCGCCCATTCCGATGGCCATGCCGTGGATGTCCGGGTGGACGCCGCCCTCAACGTGGGTCCAGGTGTCCCCGCCGTCCAGGCTGCGGTAGACGCCATCCACCTCGACGCCGGCCCAAACCGTGCGGTGGTCCTTGGGGTCCACCATCAGCATGGTCACCATGGGCGGCCCGATGTGGCATTCCTGGGCCATTTGCACGGACAGCCTGCTCCAACTCTCACCGCCGTCTCGCGATCGGTACAGCGCAGCCGGCTTGATGCCCACGAAGATGGTATCGGTATCCTCCGGGTCTATGGCGATGGACCAGATGGGCACGCCGTCCATGGGTGACCAGAGCTTCTCCCACGAGGCGCCGGTGTCTTCGCTGCGGTAGATGCCGTTGTCGGCTCCCGCCAGGATGCGGCTGGGGTTGTCGGGATACACCGCCATGGCCCGGACCTGGCTGCCCAGCGGGAATGGATCGCGGATCCGCGTCCAGTTTTCTCCCGCGTCCGGGCTGTGCCAGACGCCGCCGCCGAATCCTGTCGCTCCCACGCAGATGCTGTAGTTCTTGCTCATGATGATTGCCTCCTACGAAGTCGCGTGTTGCTTGTGTCGGCGGAATCAGCCGGACAGTTCGGTGATCGAAATCCAGCCGGGTCCTTCGCCCAGCGGATGGGTCGCAATGCGGCTCAACTGTCCGGAATCCCCGTCGACGCCGAAGACGGCCATCTGTCCCGAATCCTGGCCGGCGGAGTAGATAAACCGGTCCTGAAGGTCCAGGCACAGGGCGTTGGGCCTTGGCTCGGACTGGACGATACCGTTGGATGTCAGCGCTCCCGTTTCCGCGTCCACCGTGTAGCAGGCGATGCTGTCATGGCCGCGGTTGGGCGCGAACAGGAACCGTCCCGACGACGTGATCTGGATCTGGGAGCAGGTGTTCCGCTCGCTGAATCCTTCCGGCGGCAGGGTGGTCACAGTCTGGAACAGCGCCAGCGTGCCGTTTGAGGTGTCCAGGTTGTACGCGCTGACGCTGCAACCCTGCTCGTTGGAGAAGTAGAGCACGTCCAGCGAAGGATGGAAGCAGAAGTGTCGCGGCCCCAGGAACTCCTCCGGGTCCACGGTGGCCGGCGAGTTGGGCGTGATTTGGCCGGTGTTCTCGTCGAACCGGAACTGCCAGATCGAGTTGGGCCCGTTGCCGGCGATGTGCGGAACGAAGGCGTAGGCGTTGGTCGGATCGGTCTGCATGGCGTGGGCGCCGGTGGCGGTTTCCAGCGATACGACGGGATCCCCGCCCACCGAGCCGTCATCGCCGATGGGATGCACCGCCACGCGCGCGCCTTGATAGTAGGACGACAGCACGAACCGGCCCCGGCGGTCTGTGGC
Source organism: Dehalococcoidia bacterium (assembly GCA_965203985.1). Lineage (GTDB taxonomy): Bacteria > Chloroflexota > Dehalococcoidia > Lucifugimonadales > UBA3495 > Bin87. The sequence continues at coordinate 373,481 of CBDBDS010000002.1, read as the reverse complement.
CACGTACACGGGCCAGGCGTCCAGCGGCACGGAACCGTTCCGCGTCAGTCCTCCGCTGGACTGGTCGATCTCGAAACTGACCAGTTGGGTGATCTCCCGGCAGCCCACATAGAGGAAGCGGCGGTCGGGACTGATCGCCATGGTGAACGGGCCGCCGTCAACGGCCACGTCGGATTGCAAGGTCATGCCGCCGGTATCGGGGTCGATGGTGAAGACGGAGATCTTGTTGTCGCCCTGCACGGCAACGTACATGTAATAAGGCATCGCTTCTTCTCCCTGGTTGTTGTGCCGCGGGCGGTGTTGACGCCGGTGTTACCCGGTGGGTGGACCGTAGCCGGGCTTGCGGGCCCAGACCATCCCGTCCGGATCGTGGGCGACTTCGACGGTGTTGCCCCTGGAGTCCCGCAGGCCCAGCGGGTGCTGCACCAACTCGATCATGTTCCCGTCCGGGTCGTTGATATACGTGGAGTGGCCGCCGCTGTACTCGCGGATGGAGGGTTTTGAGTACTGCACGCCCAGCGCGTCGAGGTTGGCGATCATCTCCTCCCAATCGTGGATCTCCACCGCGAAGTGGCCCGACGGGTTGGGGTTGGGAGTGAAGGTGCTGTGGATTTCGCCGTTGCCGATTCTCAACTGTAGTTGACGCTGGTTCAGTTCGGGGCCTCGATCCAGGAACTCCGCTCCAAAAACCTTCTCGTACCAGTCCCGGCTCCGGTCCTTGTCGCTGATCTGGATGTTGATGTGCTGAATCATCGTAACGCGTGACATGATCGCACTCCTTTTTCGTGGCTTTCCCCTTTCATGTTGTCGGATTACTACCAAAATCACGCTTTGTGCGCAAGTGTAAGGCCGTGCGGCCCACACGGATGGGTCGGACTCGTCAATCCAAAACAGCGGAGGGCCAGGTTCCGCAACCCGGCCCTCCGGAGATCGTTCCGTCGTCCGTTACCTTCGTGCTCAGCCCAGGTGCTGACGGATGAACGCCGTCATCCGTTCCAGAGCCTCCTGCGCCACTTGGGTGGTCGGGTTCTCCAGCAGCCGCTCGCCTTCACCTTCGAAGATCTTGACGTCGATGGGGCCGCCCGCCTTGCGGTACTGGGCGATGAATTCGTCCAGGTCCGGACGCGGGTGGGCTTCCTCGTAGGAGCGGGCCAGGCACAGGGTAGGCGGGAGTTCCATGCGCTCCCCGGCGGCCAGGGCACGGGCCGGCGCAGCCTCCGCCATGGCTTCCTGCGTCACCCAGTACTCGTCGTGATTGGGCGTCACCCGCTCGGCCATGCCGGCCGGCGGGGTCACATCGTCGCGCAGGCCCTTGGCGTACAGGTACCGGCCCAACGGATCGATCACCGGGGACACCATGATGACGCAGCCCAGGGTGCCGTCACGCGCCGAGGCGCCGTTCGACAGGGGCAGCGCCGCGTAGCGCGGATCGTTGGGACGCATACCCAAGAGCATGGCCTGGTGCGCGCCGCTGGAGGTGCCCATCGCGCCGACCTTGCCGGGAATGCCGTTCCACGCCGCGGCTTGGGTCTTGCACCAGCGGATTCCGTAGTGAATGTCGGCGAAAGAGGCGGGATACCCCGCAACGGGCGGAACGCGAAAGTCCAGGGCCGCCACGATGACGCCGTTGCGGGCCAGCGCCTCATTCGCCAGGTTGCCGTTCAGGCGGTCGCCTCTCACCCACGCGCCGCCGTGCAACTCGACCATGATGGGGAAGGGGCCGTTGCCCCGGGGACGGAACAATCGCGCCAGCAAAGGCGCATCGCCTTGGCGGAGATACTCCACGTCTTCAATGTCGACTTCGTAGGTGGTCGCTTGCTTGCTGGTGACCATGCTGAACCTCCCGTTCCGTTGTTGCCAATGTGTCTGATGCTTCGCTCAATCCAGATTGCGCAGCAGGCTGCCGTAACCGTTGATCGGTTCAGTCCAGCCCACCCGACGCAGGGCCATCCAGATGGTGGCCTGGTTGACGGAGATGACCGTCTTGCCCAGTTTCTGCTCCAGCTCTTCCACCGCGTCCAGGGCGCGCCAGGCGGTGCCGGGCAGGAAGATGGTGTCGGCCTCGTCATGGGCGACCGTAAGGGCAAAATCGATGATGGCCTGGGGCGGGTCCATGTCGATTTCCCGAGGGTTCATCGAATCTTCCATCCACGGCGCACCGTCCGCGCTCAGCACCTCGAATCCGGCCTCTTCCATCAGCGGCTTCAGGCGGTTGCGCAGGTGGAAGTTGCGGTAAGGACCGGCGATGCTCAGTTTCCGGCTGCCCATGTGGCGCATGGCGGCGATGCACGATGTCACGGCGGTTATCGACTGGACGCCGCTGGCGTCCTCCATGATCTTCGCCATCGCCTGGTCATAGGCCATGTAACCCTTGTGCCAGGTGCCGGAGGTGCAGGCGTACACGAGCACGTCGGGCCCGATGTTGGACAGGGCGCTGGCGCCGCGAGCCACGTCCTCGTTCATCTTGCCGACGTCGAAGCCGAACAGTGCGTAGTCAACCTCGTTGGCTTCCGCGCTGGTCATGCTGAGACGGTGGCCCGATTCGGCGGAATTTTCCGGCTGACTGCCCCAGGTGCCGTTCCACATTCGCTCGAAGTGGACGGTTATCTCGGGCGGCACCACCCGGTAGAAGTCCGGTTCCACCACCGGGTTGGTGGCGGGAACCAGCGCGCCGATGCGTTGCGTGTTGGTCAGATTAGCCATGTTTCGCTGCTCCTGGCCGTATTCGGGCGTATTATACAGCCCGCATTGCAGCCGGAATGACCGCGCGGCCAGAACTCACGATGGGCGAACGGCCGCAGTGCGCGAAGGATGATCGAGGAGGAAAACTATGGCTGAAGTACCAATCCGGGTTGGATTAATCGGGGCGGGTGGTAACGTCCGCAACCGTCATATTCCCGGTTTCCAGGGTGTGGACGATTGCGAGTTAGTGGCCGTTGCGAACCGGACGGCCCAGTCCGGACGCGTTATCGCGGACCAGTTCAACATCCCCAAGGTGTACGGACACTGGCGCGAAGTGCTGGAGGACGACGAGGTCAACGCCGTCTGCATCGGGACCTGGCCGTATATGCACCGCACGATGACGCTGGCCGCGCTGGAGGCCGGCAAGCACGTGCTCACCGAGGCCCGCATGGCCAACGATGCCGCGGAGGCCCGGGACATGCTGGCCGCCTCGCGGGCTCATCCCCATCTGGTGTGTCAACTCACGCCGACCTCCACCAGTTACACCATCGACAACGTCATCAAGCGGTTAATCGACGAGGTGCACCTGGGCGAACTGCTGTCGGTGGACTTCACGTCGCTGCAGAACAACTTCGCCGATTTTGACGGCCCTCTGCATTGGCGGCACGACCGTATCCTCAGCGGCTACAACACCCTGAACATCGGCGCGTCCTACGAGTCGATGATGCGCTGGCTGGGACGGGGGACCCGGGTCATGGCCATGGGCAAGGTGCACGTGCCCTACCGGCGGGACGACAGCGGGCATCTCACGTCGGTGAGCATCCCGGACCACATCGACATACTTTACGAACTGGCCAACGGCGCGCAGGTGCACATGCAGATGAGCGCCACCTCCGGCCTGAACCGGGGCAGCCAGATCTGGATGTTCGGCACCGAGGGCACGATTCACGTGGACTCCCAGCGCCGGGTGTGGGCCGGCAAGCGCGGTGATTCGGAATTGACCGAAGTGCCAAACCCGCCCGAGACGCAGGCCCGGTACCGGGTCGAAGAGCAGTTCACCAACGCCATCCGCGGCACGGAAATCGTGGACATGGTGGCCTTTGAGACCGGCGTCCACTACATGGAGTGGACCGAGGCGGTGGGGCGCAGCGCCATGACGGGCCAGGCCGTGTACCTGCCGCTGTAGGTACGGCGCGTCACCAGTCGCCGGCATCCTAATACCATCAGGGGACCAACCGGCGAGCTTTACCCGCTCGCGGGCGGAACAAAAATGCAACGTAAACTCAATCGCGAGCTCAAGGCCTACTGTGTGGATCTCGAGGCTGCGCGTGAAACCCTCCGTGCGCACGGGGCTGCGTTCGTGGAGGTCAAGGAGCAGGTGGATCACTACTACCGCCTGCCCGCTGGAGACGATTCTGAAGGAACTCGCCGGCTCAAGCTCCGCGTCGAGAAGGGAACGGGCACGCTGATCTACTACCGGGAGCGGCAGGAGGCCGGAGCCAGAACCAGCCAGGTTCGGATGTCGTCGGCAGACGACCCGGGTATCAACGACGTGCTGCAAGCCGCCCTGGGCACCCGGGCCGTGGTGCGCAAACGCCGCGAGCTTTGGCGAAAAGGCAATGTGGTTTTCAACCTGGACACGGTGGAAGGTGTAGGGCAGATCCTCGAGGTGGAGGTCCAGGCCGAAAAAGGCTGCGACATCGACGCCCAGGTGGACGAGTATCGCAGCCTGTTTGACCGTTATTTGAACGGTTACATCGCGGGGTCGAACGAAGACCTGGTCGCCGCACTTAGCTCCCAGACTTGATGAAATCGGAGACGCGCTCGGCGATCATCATCGTGGTGACGTTGGTGTTGGCCCGCACCACGTCGGGCATGATCGACGCATCCGCGACCCGCAGGTTGGACACGCCACGCACGCGTAGATGAGGGTCAACGACCGCCATCGGGTCGTCGTCCGGCCCCATCTTGCAGGTGCCGGAAATGTGATAGGAGGTGCTGATGTTGCGGCGCAGCCAGAGGTCCAGAGTTTCGTCGCTCTCCAGGTCCGCCGGGGTCGGAGCCGTTATCTCGTCGATGATTCCGTCGTAGGCGCTGTGTTGCAGGAAGGACACGCAGAGGCGCACCGCCTCCCGCAACCGTTCCCGGTCCCAGTCTTCCTCCAGGTAGCGGTAATCCATGCTGGGGGCTGTATGCGGGTCCGCGGATTCCAACCTCAGTTCGCCCTTGCCGGCCGCCAGGTACAGACCGCAGTTGACCGTATGGGCCGGGTTGTCGTCCCGAACCACGGTGTTCAGCGACGCCGGCGAAAGTATCATGTCGTTGGGCGTGTCCGAACCGGTGGCGGTGAAACGCAGCCGCAGGGCCCGCATACCGTTGGGGTCCTGCGGAACGTCTTCCTTGACCATGAACCGCACCGACACGTTGGGGTGGTCGCGCATGTTCTGGCCGACGCCGGGCAGTTCCACCGCCACCGGAATGCCCTGCGCCTGCAACTGGTCCGCCGGCCCGATACCGGAGAGCATCAGCAGTTGCGGCGAGGCCACGGCTCCGGAGCACAGGATGATGTCGTCGCCCTCGACGACGAAAGTGTCGCCGCCGCTCTCAACCTCCACTCCCACCGCTCGTGGTGAGCCTGTCGAACCACCTTCCAGAACCACTTTGCGGGCCTGGACGTTGGCGCGAATGGTGAGGTTCAGCCGATGACGCACCGAACTGATGTAGGACAGGGCCATGCTCATGCGCACGCCGTCGATGTTGTTCTCGGCGCGCAGGCTGACGCCGGTAGCCTCCGGGTTGTTCACGTCGGGATGGAAGGGGTATCCAGCGGCCGTGGCAGCCTGGAAGAAGGCTTCCTGGGAAGGCGGCCAGGTCTCACGCTGGTGGTGCCGCACTGGAACCGGCCCGTCGGTGCCGTGGAAATCGTCGTGGAAATCCGCATCGTTCTCCAGCTTGCGGAAGTAAGGTAGGCATTCCAGGTAACCCCACCCGTCGTTGCCCCAGGACTCCCACGTGTCGAAGTCTTCAGGCGCGCCCCGGATGAAGGTCTGGCCGTTGATGGCGCTGGAACCGCCCAGCACCTTGCCGCGAGGTACAGGCATGGGCTCAGCCTGCTCCGGCGTGGCCTTGCCGGTGAAGGACCAGTTGTAGGGCGAACCGGCGGCGCGGGCCTCCAGGTTCACCGTTCCCCAGCCCAGCTTGAGCATGTCGGGCAGTTGCTCGAAGTCGGGAAAGTCAGGGCCGGCCTCCAGGAGCAGCACCGAACGGTCCGGGTCCTCTGATAGCCGCGTCGCCACGATGCACCCGGCCGTGCCGCCGCCGACAACGATATGGTCGTATTTCATTGACATAACTCCTAAAAATTGGCTGGCGCCGCTTCCGGCATTAGCGAGCTTACAGGGGTCGGTCAGGCAGGTACTTGTCCTCCATCGCACGGATGCGGTCCGCGCCGAGGATGCCGCCGTTGGTGGCGACGCCCCATTTGCTCTGGGCTGCCGCTGCCAGGAAGTCGTCGATGGCGGCGGTGCCGCGATCCTGAAAATCGCTGAGGAAATCCCAGGACGCCTGCAAGCCTGCCATGGTGGTCAGGGCCGGGTACCAGGCCGCAGCGGCTCCGGCGTCCTGCAATTCCTGCAGTGTCGGGTGGGTCTGGCTACCGTGGGTGAACAGGGGCAGCACGGGGCCGGGAATGCGGCGAATGGCCTCCTGGTTGTCCTCCCAGGACGCTACGGCCGGGCAGACCACGTCCACGTTGGTCTGGCTCTTGTAGGCCAGGCAGCGTTCCATCACGTCCTCGAAGGTGGCCCCCGGCACGCCGGCGTAGTCGCACCGCGCTACGATCACGAAGTCGGGGTCGTACTCCATCTTGGCGTCCATGGCGGCCCGGAGTTTGCCGACCATCTCCTCGATGGAGACGCAGCGGCGGCGGGGGCCGGATTTGGGCGGGTAGGTCTGGTCCTCCAGGTGGGTGCCGGCGATGCCGGCCCTGATGTACTCCTTGACCGTCTCGTAGACCTGGATGGCGTCGCCGTAGCCGGTGTCCATGTCCACGAACGCGGGGATGTCGATGGTGTTCACGATTTTCCGGGCGTTGTCCACCATGTCGCGCATGCTGGTGCCGCCCTCGGTGAGGCCCATGACCTGCGCGGAGGTGTTGCCTCCCGACATGTAGAAGGCCTCGAATCCCAGCACCTCGGCCATCTTGGCGCCCATGGCGTTCATGCCGCCGGCGAGGACAAAGATCTCAGGGCGCTCGAATAGTTCCTTGAGCCTGGTGGTCATGCGTTGTTGCTCTGGCATCACTCTTCCCCCTTTGCGATGTTTCGTGTGTGGGCCGTCTACCAGCCGAGGCTTTCGGGAATTAGGATCATGGTGATGCGCCCGACCATGGGCTCGTGTTCCATCACCAGGTATTTGCCGATGGGAGTGGGCGTCGAGCCGCGTCCCTCCAGCCAGCGGTCGTGTTGTTCCAGTGTGAACCCGCGGGTGCGGGCCTCGGCGTCGGCCAGGGTGGGGCAGATTTTCTGCGTCCCGGCCACCATGATCACCCGTTTGGCTCCGTAGGCGAAAGCGCCGATCTGGCTGCCAGAACCGCTGGCGACGACGATCTCGCCGGTCTCCGCGATGGCCTGCACGCTGCCGACGAAGTAGTCGGCGATGGTGGTCTTGCGGCGGAACTCACGCTGCGCAACCGGATCGGTGTGGGCCACCATCTGGTCGTGCAGGTTGACGTAACGATCGTTGCCATCCATGTGCTCCGTGTAGCCGATGGTGTCCAGCGTCTCGGATGTGCTCACGAAAACCTCTGATCCCTCCGGCACCAACTCTTTGAGCTTGGCTAAGGCCGCCTCCCGTCCTTCCACCAGAACCGCGTCGACGTTGCGGGCAGCCAAAGCTTCGATAGTCCTGTTGATGGAAGCGGCGGTGGCCGGTACATAGGATGCGCTGGATGACATTCTTGGTCTCCTGTGTGTGCCTCGCGGCTTTCAGCCGCCGGGCCGCAGGTTGGGCATCACATCGTCCACGAACAGACCCATGGAGCGCATGACCTGATCGGGGGTCAGGTCACCCCACGCCAATATGGGACAGAAGTAGTTGATGCCTGTCTCGTCGACGGCCCGCTGGACTCGTGCCCGGACTGTGGACGGCGTGCCGACGATGATCACGTCTTTCGCTTCCAGCGCGTCGAAGTCCCGCATCGCGCCCAGGCGGTCCAGGTTGTTTTTAGCCCAAAGGTAGTCGATGTTGTGGAACCAGGCGCCGTACGCCGCCCTGGCCTCCGCTCGGGCCGCTTCTTCAGTATCGGCGATGTACATGTGACGCACGAGGCCCAGCTTGGGCACAGACACGTGGCTGTTCATGCCATCTGCCATGCGGTCGGCGGCCCACACCTGCTTGTACAGGTCGTAGTGGGCTTTGACAGCGGCGTTGTCGGCAAACACGGTGCAGGTATTGAACCCGTGCTGCGCCATCCACGGCACCGTTTCGATGTTGTTGCTGGCGTACCAGAGCGGCGGATAGGGCTTCTGGTGGGGCGCGATCCAGAGCTCGATGTCTTCATAGTTGTAGTGCTTGCCCTGGTAATTCAGCATGCCGGTGGTGAAGCCGCGAGTGAACATGTCCATCTGTTCGTTGAACATTTCCCAGCTGATGCCAAGGTCGACGCCGAACTCCTCGGCCTCGACAGGCGATACGCCACGCCCTACGCCCAGGTCCAGGCGGCCGTTGCTGAGGTTGTCCAGCATGCAGATCTCGTGATAGAGGCGGATGGGATTGTAGAAGGGCAGCAGAAATACCAGAGGCCCCAGACGCAGGTTCGTGGTGCGTTGTGCGGCGGCTGCCAGGAACACCGCCGGCGAAGGCGATACGCTCAGCGGGGTGATGTGGTGCTCGGCCAGGTGGTAGCTGTAGAACCCGCTGCGGTCGGCGTATTCCAGCATCCGCAGCCGGTTTTCGAAAATCTCGCTGGGCGCCGACTTGTCCCATTCGATCCAGTCGAACAGGCCGAATTCCAGGGTATTGTTCAGCGTGGCGACCTGGGTCATGGCGTACCTCCTTGGCGACGATGCGGCTGCCTCAGTCGGCCACCAGCGGCAATGACGGGTCGGCGGCGTACTCCGACATGGACGCGTCGTAGACCGCGACGTTTTCGTAGCCCAGCATCGCGAGTATGAAAGCGTCGTTGGACGCCGCGATGCCGCCGCCGCAGTAGGTGACCACTCGTTTTGAGCGATCCGCGCCGGCCGCTTCGAAGAGCGCCGCCAGTTCCTCCGCCGGCCTGTAGAGGCCGGTTTCGTTGTCGATCAACTCTCCTGATGGAACGTTGGTAGCGCCGGGGATGTGCCCGGCCCGCCCGTAGCCGCTGCCGCCGTCGGCCCCCGAGTGCTGGTCCCGTCCCAGAGCGTTGATCAGGCAGCTTCCGCCACCGTCGCCGCTCTCGATGAACGCCTTTACCTCGGCCAAGTCTGCAAATCGCGCTTGGTCCGACCTCGGGCTGAAGGACGCAGGCGCGTATGTCGCCGGGTCGGTTGAGGTTGCCCGACCCTCGGCCGTCCAGCGGCGCAGTCCGCCGTCCAGCACCACCGCGTTGTGGCAACCCATGGAGCGGAACATCCACCACAACCGCGCCGCCCACTGCGAACCAAGGCGGTCGTACAGAACCAGCTTGGAGGATTCCGATATGCCGTGTCGCCCGGCCGCTTCGGCGAAGGCCGCCGGAGAGGGCATCATGAAACGGTAAGCCTGATCGTTGTCGGAGAAGTCGGCCTGGAGGTCGAGGAATCCGGACCCGGGGATGTGTCCGGTCTCGTACGCGCTCCGTCCAGACTCGGCGCGGCGGCCGCCCCCTTCGACGGTGTGCAGGAACACCGTGGTCTCGAAAACGCGAACGTCAGCGTCCGCCAGATGCTCGGCCAACCAATCGGTGGATACGAGGAACTCAGGGTGTGCGAACGCCATGGTCGCCTCCGGCCGTTTCCGGCTAGTCGTGCGTGGTCGATACTCGGCACAGTATCCTCGCTCGGTGCGCTGCCGGCAACCGGTTCGCGGCGGCATTGCCATACCCCTGTGCTATAGTTTTTGCGTCCCATTTTGCATTCGAGAGTGAACATTCGTGGATATCAGCACAGTGGCCATTTTGAGTCCCGGCGACATGGGACATGCCGTTGGCCAACGTCTCCGGGAAAACGAACTGGACGTCATCACCTGCCTGGCCGGCCGCAGCGACCGGACCCGCAGCCTGGCTGAGAAGGCCGGCATTCGCGACGTTGGCACGATGGCGGAGTTGATCGAGCAATCGGACCTGATAATGTCCATGACCGTGTCCGCCGCGGTGCCGGGAGTTTGCCAAAGCGTGGCCGACGCGCTCGCCACTACCGGTTCAGACACCTTGTTTGCGGAGTGCAACGCCGTCTCTCCGCAGCTCGTGCGGACTCTGGAGCCGGTGATTACCGGCGCGGGCGGGCGGTTCGTGGACGTTTCCATAATCGGCGGCCCGCCGCGACCCGGCTACAGTCCGCATTTCTACGTCTCCGGCGAGCAGGCCACGGAGTTCGAGCAGCTGAACAATTTCGGGCTGACGGTACTGAATCTGGGCGGCGATGTGGGACAGGCTTCGGGCATAAAGATGTGCTACGCCGCAATGACCAAGGGTTCCTGGGCGTTGTACACCCAATTGCTGATGGCGGCGGAGTTGATGGGGTTGACCGAGCCCCTGCTGGCAGAGTTCCAGTCCGGCCAACAGGCGGTGTTGCAGCGGATGGAGCGAACCATTCCCACCGTGCCGCCGCGCTCACGCCGCTGGGTCAGCGAAATGGAGGAGATCCGCGATACCTTCGCAGAACTCGGAATGGCACCGCAAATTTTTGAGGGCGTGACGGACATGTACCGCTTCATCGGCGGCACTCCGCTGGGCGAAGAGTTTCCCGAGTCGCGGGACCGCGACCGTACCTTTACCGAAACCATCGAGCAACTGGCGCGGCACGTACCGGCATGCGAGGACGCCGGCGACCGGGCCTGAAGCTGTCCTGAGGCCGCTTCCCACCAGGAGACGATCAATGCCCGAACCGGCGCCCACCAGCAACAATCGGCTCATGTTCTCCACTGAGGAATGGGCCATGGTGTCCAGATCGCAAATCGAGCGTTCCACGATCCCGGACGACATGGACGAGGAGGCCGGCGTCCTCATCGTGTGGGCCCGCGGGATGGTCGGCCAACCGGACAGCGGTTGGACTGCTCGGCACGCCATCTCGGGCGACGCCCTGCGGGACGCGCTGGTCGCGGCCGGCCTGATCCCGGAAGAACGGGACTAAAGTTGCACGCCGGCCGCAAGGGTTCGCGCTCCGGTCGGGAACATAACTGTTCAGAGGCAGTAAGTGGATTGTGGAACCTGATCCCGGGAACGCTGGCACCGGCGATGGTGATACCATAGAAGTAGCTGACTTCGGCATGAAATGCGTCCGTGAAGCGCCGTCTCGATACTGACTTCGACTCACATCGTCCGGCTGGCTCCGGGTTCCATCCTCTCCCCGCCTGCCGGCAACCGCTCGCTTCCCTTCGAGTCTGAACTGTTACCCATCGACCCGTTCCGCATCATAGGGAGCGACGGATGGCCAACTTGCAAACCTTGCCCGAGCAACCGATTGAGGGTAATGACCCCTTCGGGATGTCTCGCTATAGTCTCCGGCGTTACTCGATGCAGCACTTCCTCCTGATCGTGGTGACCCATGTCCTGCTGATAGCCCTGCTGGTCACCTCGGTCTTCTGGGGGAATTGGGCGCTGATCGCCCTGTCGGCCCTCGCCTGGACTATAGTCGCAGCAAAGACGGTGCTGGTGGTCTGGGTGGGCCTCCGGACAATCGCAGTCGAGGCCTGGATCAGGCGACTTGGCATGGGCGACTTCGAACATCGAATCGAGCCCCGAGGCAACGACGAAGTGTCCAAGGCGTGCCAGGCGCTGGAAACGCTGCGGCTGCGTTCAATCGAGGTCGTCCGGCTCCAGTTGGTAGAGAAGCTCAGCGCCGACTTGGAAACCCGCAACCAGGAGCTGGACCTAGCCTTGTCCGATCTCCGGGAAGCGCAGGACCAGATCGTGGCCCAGCAGAAGCTGGGCGAGATGATCGACCTGGCCTCGGGCGTGGCCCACGAGATCAGAAACCCGCTCAACTTCGTTTCCAACTTCTGCGACGGCTCCGCCGAACTGCTGGATGAACTTATGGAGACGCTGAACCGCGACGACCGCGACGATGCGGAAATCGAGGAGATCAGCAGCGAACTCCGCGCCAACATGGACCATATACGTCGGAATATCGGCCGCGCCGACCGCATCCTTCAGGGGATGCTCAGCCTGGGAACCAGCAGCGGCGTCTGGCAGGAAGTTGGCCTCAACCTCCTGGTGCGGCAGTCGGTGCGAGCCGCTCTGGACGCCTACGTCGCGGTTAATGGCGGCAAGCAGCCCGTGGTAGAAATACGGGAGGACCCGTCCGACCCGCAATGCCTGGCCCTCCCCGAGGGCATGGCGTTGGCCGTGATGAACCTCGTCCAGAACGCCTGCGAAGCTGTAGAAGGCGTCGGCAAGTCAGCCCCCCGCATCACCGTGTCCATCGAAACCGACGAGGAAGAGGGTTGCATTACCATCCGTGACGAGGGATGCGGCATGGAGCCGGAAGTGCTGGAGAAGGCTCTGACACCCTTCTACACCACGAAGGTGGGAGACAACCAGGGCGCCGGGCTGGGGCTGTGCCAGGCGGCGGAGGTAGCTCGCGTACACGGCGGCAACGTGGTCCTGGAATCGACTGCCGGACAGGGCTCCACCGCAACCCTGACCGTGCAGTTGCGACCGCCAATCGCGACGGTAACCGACCAAGATGCTTGAGAAGGGCAAACAACCCCGCCGGGCATTGCCCCGTATCCGCCGAGCGATGGCTTGACCTCCGGAACACTGCCTTGCCGGCACGTGGCGCCAAGCGCCAAGTTGGTCGTCTCCAAATTGACAGTCCTCCACGCCGGTCCCTACAATCGTGAAAACCCACCGAACCGTGCGATGGTTCCGGCTCGTTAGGAGGATAATATGGCTGAACTACTGGGGCTGGGCTGTTCTCACGGCCCGATCATTCTGACCCCGCCCGAGGCATGGGCCACGGGTCGAGAACGGGTATTTGCCCGCGTACCGAACTACGAGCCTCCTCCCCAACTGCTGGCAGAGCTCGGCGATGACAACGGCCTGAGCCTGGACATCAGCGACCAGAAGAAGGTGGTCGAGTCGTTCCGGGTCATGCGGGACCGCCTCCACGAATGGAACCCTGATGTCCTGATGGTGATCGGCGATGACCAGGCGGAGAACTTCCTGCAGGACAACCTGCCGCCCTTCTGCCTGTACACCGGCGCGGAGGTCGATGGTTATCCATTCCAGCGCGGGGCGGCCCGCACCAACCTTTGGGACGCCGAACCCGAGACGAAGTTCACCTTCCAGTGTCCCAAGGAGTTTTCCAGAGACATGCGGAATTTTCTGATCCGCGACGGGTTCGACATGGCATCTTCCAGTGCCCTCAAGGGTTGGGACTGGGGGTTGGCCCACGCCATCATCAATCCGCTGGTGTTCCTGGACCCTGAAGGCAGGTTCCCGCTGCTGCCCCTGTTCGTTAACTGCTACGGCGAGGAGGCCGGGCCCGACTATCCGCCGCGCCCCACACCCAAGCGGTGCTATCAGCTGGGACAGGGCATTCGACGGTTCCTGGACACCCGGGACGAGCGGGTCGCCGTGGTGGCGTCCTCCAGTTGGTCGCACAGTTTCCTGGCCCACAAGTTCCAGTGCCGCGAGATCGACGTCGAGACCGACCGCCGCTACTTGGAAATGGTTCGCGCCGGGAACGGGAGTAAGCTGGCGGAACTCAGCCCCGAGGAAATACAGGATTCGGGAGACCATGAGATCCTGAACTGGATCATCGCGTTGGGGATCCTGGGCGACGTTCCGGCAGAGATCGTCGACGTGCGGGAGTCGCACACCCAGCTGGCGTACCGCGTAGCAGCGATCTGGAACTGATAGCTGGCTCGGCAGCAGTCGATAGGCACAAACCCGCCGCACCGGGCATAGCTCCCGGCGCGGCGACCAAGGTGTCCACAATCCGAGGGGGAACTCGCCGAACATGGTCACAGTACTGGAGCCAAGAACCCAAACGGGACAGGGCACGGGTAACCGGAAGTGCGACGGGTGTCCCCGGTGCGAGCGCCCGGACAGCCCGACGTGCAACATCCCCCATCCGAAGTTCGCCAACCGCCATCCGGTTTGCAAGGTTTGCGGGCACTGCGTGCTGCGCGGACAGCACCAGGATGATGCGTCGGACTTGGATGACCATCCGGGGTTCATCTCCGGGGGCGGGCCGAGCTTGAACTGAACCGGCTGACCAACGTGACGCGCCGATAGGGTGACGGATTCTCGCATCCGCATCCGGGTCGGCGTTTCAGAACTCCGATGACCCGCGTCCGCGTAGTCCCGGACAGGTACACCAGGGACACCTTCGAGCCGTCCCGATACCCGGGTCTCGAGGCCCGGGCCTCGTCCGGTACGGTCATCGAAATCCGCACTGACGGGGTGACGCTGGATCTTGCCGGCGTGGTGCTGGACGGCGAACGTAGCGGCGGCGTAGGGATTTGGGTCCACGGTTGCAAAGACGTGACCATAGTCAATGGAATCGCAATCCGTTTTCATTATGGGATACGCGCCGACAACGTTACCAACCTGACCATCCGGGGATGCGTCGTGTCGGACAACACTAACCCCCTTGACGCCGGCTGGCTGCCCGACATCGAAGCCCCTGTGGAGGAAGGGTTCGGCGGCGGCATCTATCTCCTCCGGGCGCGGAACAGCGTGATCGAAAACAACCAAACCAGCAACAATTTCAACGGCATCAGCATGGTCCGGTCGGATCACAACGTGGTTTCGGGTAACCACGCTTCATTCTGCGGGAACGTGGGCATTTACCTGCTGAAGTCCAGCCATAACCAAATAGCGGACAACCAGGCGGAGCACTGCATCCGCTACACTCACCGCTTCTGGTGCGACACTGCGGACTCCGCGGGGATACTCCTTGAGGACGGCTCGGACCATAACCGGATAACCGGCAACAACCTGCGCTACAGCGGCGACGGGTTCTTCATCCGAGGGCACCACGGCGAACCTTCCAACGACAATTTCATATCCCGCAATGACGCCAGCTATTCCCCGAACAACGCTTTTGAGGCGGTGTTCACCTCGGGCAACGTGTTTGAAGACAACGTCGCCAACTATTCCAACTACGGGTTCTGGCTGGGCTATTCGACCGACTCGACGGTCCGAAGGAACGAGGTACGAGCCAATCGTTTCGACGGCATCGCCATCGAGCACGGGCAGGAGAACGTCTTAGAAGGCAACCGCATTGAGGGAAACCGTAACGGCATTCGGCTCTGGAGCGACCCGGCGCGGCAAACGTCTGGAGGCGTAGGCAACCCCAAGCGTCAATACACCATTTCGGGCAATCGGATTGTGGCCTCCCGAGAATGCGGCATTTTCGTGACGCACGACCATGATGTCGCTTTGAGCGAAAACACCTATGAATTGAACGCCCGCGACTATCAGCGTCAGCCGCTTCAGTAAAACACGCAACTGCTGGATGTCAGCGCGCGCAACCGAGGAGGTCCTTTTGATGTTCAATCGAGTGATTGTGAGCAGAGGGAAACCATGAAATACGACGTGGCGATTGTGGGAGCCGGGTCTGCCGGTTCGGCGCTGGCGGCCCGGCTATCGGAAGACCCGGGGCGTTCGGTGCTGCTGCTGGAGGCTGGGCCGGACTATCCGGATTTTGAACTGCTGCCCGACGAGCTGAAGTACGGCTTTGCCGCTGCCCCGACGCCGCCCGCGGCTCGAACCGCCGCCGGCCATCCAGTCTGGTTGACTACCGACCCGCACAACTGGCAGTTCATGGCAACGGCAACAGATCTGGCGCCGCCGATGCTTGTGCCCCGGGGCCGGGTCACCGGCGGCTCCAGCGCCATTAACTCCTCGGCTTTCTACCGGGGCGTTCCCGAGGATTTTGACGCCTGGGCGGCCCGGGGCAACGACCAGTGGAGTTACGAAAAAGTCCTGCCGTTCTTCCGCAAATCCGAAACGGACGTCGACCGGCACGGGGACTATCACGGCTCCGATGGCCCAATTTTCGTCCACCATTCCAACCCGGAAGCCTGGGGCGCCGCGCAACGGGCCTTCTTCTCCGCCTGTCGGGCCAGCGGGTTTGAGGAAGCCCACGACCACAACCATCCGGACTCCAACGGAGTCGGCCCGGGCGTGACCAACAACCACAACGGAGTCCGGTTAAGCACCGCCCTGGGCTACCTGGGGCAGGCCCGCCACCGGCTCAACCTGACTGTGCGACCCAATTGCCAAGTGCGCCGGATTGTTTTTGAAGAGACAAAGGCGGTGGCTCTGCTGGTGGAGAGCGGCGGTGACACCTTCACCGTGGAAGCCGAGCAGATCATCCTCAGCGCCGGCGCCGTCGGCTCGCCCCACCTGTTGTTGTTATCCGGCGTGGGCCCGGCCGATCAATTGGAGAACCTGGGCATTCCGGTGGTGCGGGACCTCCCCGGTGTGGGTCGGAACCTGAAAGACCACCCGAAGGTGTACGTGACCTGGGAAGCCGGCGAGGGCGTCGATGGTCCTGCCCACCGGGGAGCCGGCGGCGCGGCGCTGCGGTTGACCGCTCCCGGCTCCCACCTGAGAAACGATCTGGGCATCAGCCTGGCCGGTCCCGTGGCGCCCCGGGCCAAGGGAAGTATGCCGGACGTCCAGGCTCATGTGGCCGGAGATCAAGGCGAGACTGCCGTTGGCCGACGCATGGAGATGATGGTGGCCCTGCTGCTGCCGGAAAGCCAGGGCGAGTTGACGCTAACCTCGTCCGACCACCGGGTACAACCGGCCATGCGCTACAACTACCTGGCTGAGCCGTTTGACCGGGAGCGGCTGCGGGCCGGCATCCGCCTGGCCCTGGAGTTGGCGGAACGACACGAGCTTGCTCCCATGCTGGGGCGACGCATTGAACCCGAGGACGGCGACCTGATCGACGACGACGCATTGGGTCAATGGCTGATGCGAGAAGCCACAACCTATTCCCATATCTCGTGCACGTGCCGGATGGGGCCGTCCGATGATCCGTTGGCGGTGGTCGACCAGTACGGGAAAGTCCACGGCATCGAAGGGTTGCGCATCGTTGACGCGTCGATCATGCCCGACCTGGTGCGTGCGCCCATCAATCCGGCGGTGATAATGGTCGCCGAGCGGGTGGCGGACTTCATCCGGGCGGGCCAATGAACGGGCGCGGGATACGCGACTTGCTAGCGCCGGAGCGGGGATATATGCTCGCCTCGATTTGAGCTTACTTGGTTTCGTGACAGGCGGGATGAAATGAGACTTGACGGTAAAGTAGCGATTGTAACCGGCGGCAGCCGCGGCATCGGGCGTGCCATCTGCCTCGGGCTGGGGGAAGCAGGCGCGAGCGTCGTGGTAGCGTCGCGCACCGAAGAAGACAGGTCGGCCGGCACTGAATACGAAAAGTACGGGTCGGGTGACATTCGCGATACGGCCGCACAGATCATCGCGGGCGGTGGCACGGCGCTGCCGGTGCGGTGCGACGTTGCGCGGGTTCAGGACATTCAAGACCTGGTGACTGCCACGCTGGACCGTTTCGGCCGGATCGACGCCCTGGTTTGCAACGCGGGAATGGACTGCGAATCGCCGGTGGTCGACTTGGACGTTGATCTGATTGACCAGTGCCTGGCGGTGAACGTGCGGGGCCCGTTGCTCCTGTGCAAGTACGCGCTGCCGTCCATGATCGCGCGCGGCGAGGGCGGCTCCATCTACTGCGTCACCTCGGGTTCCGCCAGGAACTACCGGGAGGGCCGAGTTGGGTATTCGATGAGCAAGGCCGCGCTGGAGCGAATGTTTTTCAGCCTGGCCGAGGAAGTGCGGCCGCACAATATCGCGGTCAACGTCTTCGAGCCCGGGCGGGTGGATACCTGGATGAACCGGCGCGGGGACTGGCCGGGAACGTCCCACATACCCATGGTCCAGCCCGAAGCCCTGGCCGCGCCCGGCGTATGGCTGGCGGGACAGACGGCGGAAACCTTAACGGGCGAGTTAGTATCGAGGGCTGAATTCGGAGTGACCTGGGGCCCGCAGGATTGATAATCGGCTGGCTCCCCTGGGCGGCTGTGGGCACCGGTAACGGGCAGGCCGTACATAGAAACCGCGGTTCGCGCCGAGATCAAGCGCGAAACGCCATTTTGAACGGTTATTTGTGGGGGAAGTGGCGCTGGCGTCCGTCGATTTATGGCGTGAATCGTGCTCAAGTTGGCGCATAACCTCGCCAATTGTGCTAGTCGTATACCAATTCGCATACCATTATTCTCGAGTGGTAACTGTTCAGAATTCAGGGGGGTTGTCATTGCGAGGCGCTTGCGCCGTGGCAATCTCGACGCCGTAGCCGCAACGTTTGCCACAAAGGACTCCCCGGCGCCAACGAGATTGCCGCGCTACGCTCGCAATGACACTTTCCCTGCAACTCTGAACAGTTACCTCGAGTAGGCGATCCAAATATGCCGGGCCTCGGGGGATGGAGCCTCTAGCCGAACTGGGTAAATCGCGGTCCGAGGTGCGGTCAATAGTGGTTTCTGCGTACGGAGATCCCGACCGGGTGGACAACGCTTCCTCGCCTCGGTCGGATCAAAACCGCGCTGCGTCCGCCCGGCGCATCTCCTCCCCGGCTTCCTCGTCATGAACACGTCCCTTCGGTGGGTAGATTGGGGCCAAAAGGGTGCGGAGTTGAAGCCGTACTGAGGCACGCCTTGATGCCCGAAACGCTCGCGCCATTCATTGCCGCGGCGCGCTTGCACGAGACGGCGCGCTGGTATGTGCTCTGGTATCATCCGCTCGTGCCGTCGTCCGTCAAACAATTGTTGCCCCACCTGGGTTTGTTCCTCATCCTGGCTGCAGCGCTGGGATGCTTCATTTTCCTTTTCAACCTCTTCGCAGGTCTCCAGTCTGCAGACGATACGGGATTGCTGGCCCGGTTGGATACGTCGGCGACTCAGTTAGAGGTCTTGAGCGGCGCTCAACTGACCGCCGTGCTCGCGTCGTTCTTGTGCCTGACGCTGGCGGTGGGAACGGCTTGGCTGGGCTGGCAGCGGTTGAAAGAGCCGAGGGGTAAACGTCTTCTGACGGGATTATTGAGCGGTTTCTGTGCCGCGGCATTTTTTGCCCTGGCACTGTACCTGGGCGCTGCTGCGACGACGCAAGGGAGTCTTCCTTATGGCGACTTGCCTTACGAGCGACATCAGATCGATCTAATTGGGGTCGAGCCTTTGGGGTTGGCGCTGTTGGCCGCGTTCATACTCTCGGTGGCGGTAGTGGGTATAGTCAGACCTCGTTTGGTCATCGTCCCCGTTCTGGCCTGGCTGATTCTAGCCTTGATGTTCGGAATGTTCGCATCCGATGCGATCCGGGGTTTGAACCTGTTTGACCGACCCGCGAAATTGCAACCGGTGTTGGCGTATCAGGAGATCGTTCACGAATACGTGCCTGCGGAGCAGGGTTCCCTCGCTGCTGATCCTGCGCAAATAGCGCCTGAGTCCGACGCCCCACCCGAGCGGCCCTCATCCGGCCTGGTAGATGATGCCGATGAACCGCTTGGTCCGGATGCAGTGGAAGCACTTGTGCTCGATTTAGGAAGCGCCGATCCCGCGACCGCCGAAAGCGCAGCGGCGTCCCTGGAGGAAATAGGGGCCGATGTGATTGGCTTGGAGACCGGAGGCTTTTTGGTCGAATGGGATCAGAGCGTTTATGCAGTGCCGGGTGTCACCGCCAGGCAAACCGGTCCGCCCAAACCGGTATCCGTGTTCTCGGTCCGCGGCGCCACCGAAACAGGTTACCTGCGCACAGCGGTGGGTGATGCCTATACCGGAGGGACTTGGACACAGCACAATCCATTGGAACTGTCCTACTCGGCAGGTGAGGATGTGCGGTCTTTGGTGGTTCACGGGATGACCAACTCCTTATCCGAAAACTCCGGTCCGCCTCCGGAGGCAGAATCGGCGCTGTTGTCCCACCATTGGATCGCGCCGGATCACGCCAATCGGGATCAGGAGATCACGGTCGCTTCGCACACGCCCGACGGGTCTCTGCCGATAGGGCCGTTGGCGGTTTCCCTGAACCTGGACCGGGTGAGTGGCGACGGCAGTTACGCCCCATTCGCCGGCACCTTCGACACTGAGTTGACGCCGAGCCACTACTCCTGGATTTCCAAGATTCCGGAGTTTTCCCAGGTACAGTTGCGCCACGCGGTGCCGACATCCGACGAGGCTTATCTGGGTCTTCCGGCAAATGTGCCATCCCGGGTCCGGGATCTGGCCCGCCAAGTCACCGCCGAATACGATAATTCCTATCTGAAAGCGCGGGCGATTGAGGATTTTCTGCTGCGTGAGTATCCCTATGGCTTCACCAACTCCCAGACCCCCGAGCTCCCCTTGGATCAGGATCCGGTTGACTGGTTCCTGTTCGATAGCCGGCAGGGCACCAGTGGTCAGCTGAGCAGCGCTTTCGTGGTGATGGCCCGGTCGGTGGGGATTCCCGCCCGAGTAGCCTCCGGGTGGGCGATTGCCGAGGTCGGGGTTGAGCAAACAGTGACTTCGGATCAGGCGCACCAGTGGGCGGAGGTGGGATTCGAAGACTTGGGTTGGATCATATTCGATCCAACCGGATCACGAGGAGCGCGAGCGCGGGCGAACCGGTCCGGCGTCTGGGAGGAGGAGCTTGAACGGTTAGCGAGCGCCTTGCATACGGACCCGTCGATAAGCGATCGCGCGGCAGCGGCAGAGGATCTGGCCCGCTTCAGCGAAAAATCTCCGTTGCCGGCATCTCGGGTAACGAAACCTCTGGCGGAGACTCTCCGTTCTGATGATTCCGTCTCGGTTCGCTCGGCTGCCGGTCAGGCTCTCGGCTCAGTGGATGATGTATCGGTTATTGAACCCCTGGCGGTGGCAGTCACATCAGACACAGCCCCTGAGGTGCGGATCTCCGCCGTTCGTGGCCTGGCAGATACGGAGCGTGATGAGGCGATACCGGGAATATCTGAAGCCCTTGCGGACACGGATCCGACAGTGCGTGATACGGCGGAAGATGCTTTGACGGGGCTGGGAGCCGAGATCGCCACATTGGAAAATGGCGGCAAGTTGGCGGTCAAGAGCGAAGCCGTGAAAGCGTTGGTGGGCGGGGTCAGCACCGCCCAGGCTGCCGCGCCCACGCGCATTCCGGTGTTTGAAGCCCGCGGTTCGGCCAACACGAGATATTTCAGGACTGCCGTGGCCGATGTTTACCAGAATGGCGTGTGGCGCAGTTCAAATGTAGTGGAATTGCCCTACCAAGCCCGGCAGGGTACCGGCGATTTGGTTAACCGATTACTTCCTGACCATCTTGGTAACCGTAGTACCGGAGATCCGAATCCGCAGTCGGCTTCGTTAGCGTGGCCCATCAGCGCTTTCGGACTTCAATCCTTCGAGGATCGGATCACGGTGTCGTCTGCCTCTGCGGACCCGTTGCCGGCCGGCCCGTGGCCGATCTCTTTGGGGACGAGGCACATTTCAACCGATGGGTACTACCGGCCCTTCGGCGTCACTTTCCGGAGCGACCGACCTCGGAGCACGTATTCCTGGTCGGCTCAAACGCTTCGTCCCACCGGCGACAGGCTGGCCCAAGCCACGGTCTCCGGCGACCCAGCGTTTACGCAGCTCCCCGACAACCTGCCCTCCCGGGTTGCAGCTTTGGCTTCGCAAATTACCCGAGGGCACACCTCGCCATACGCCAAAGCCAAAGCCATCGAATCGTATCTCCGCACCAATTATGCTTACGCCTTCGCCGAACCAGGCAGCGCACAACCACCCGTCGATCAGGATCCCATCGATTGGTTCCTGTTTGAGTCAAAAGAAGGCACCTGCGGACAGTTCAGCAGCGCTTTCGTTATCCTGGCACGGGCGGCGGGAATACCGGCCCGAGTAGTGTCCGGATGGGCTGTGTCCCCTGAGGACGATTTGCAGACGGTGTACGTCGATCAGGCCCACCAGTGGGCGGAGGTGGCCTTCGACGAATTGGGGTGGGTAACGTTTGAACCGACCGCTTCGGCCGGCGCTCCCGGGCGGACTCCCGGGTTTGAGGACGGATTAGATGGCGCCGGGGAAACGATCGGTGACGCTGCCGCCAGTTCGACGCTGGAGGCAATTGCGGCCGACGATCCCGACCTGGCGCGGGCTATTGAGCAACAGTGGGACGGTACCGGTCAAGATGGTACGCCGGTGGGAGACCGATTGCAGGAACTTTTGTCAGGGGATCCGTCCAGCAACCCCGAGAACGCTGCGGAAGCCCTGTCTGAGATTGGCGCTCAGATTACCGCGTTGGAGAACGGAAGCGTATTGGTCAACAGCGCTTCTGGATCGTTGTGTGTTCCGGGCACCACCACACGGCAGGCCCGAGAGCTTCCACCCGTACCCGTGTTCCAAGTCACCGGCGGGATCAGCGCTGGGTATCTGCGCACGACGACCGGTGAGCTCTACTCGGACGGAGTATGGAGCCAAATCGATCCGGTGCAACTGCCATACCGGCAAGGGGACGGGTTGCCGGTCCTGGTGGAGCGCAATCGTTCTCATTGGGACCTGTCCGAGTTTCCTATGGCTCCAAGCGCAGCGGCCGGCCTCCTGGCTTGGCCCGGGCCGGGATACGGCACGCTGCGGGGCCTTGACCGGATTGAGGTTTCCGCTCACCCGGAGGCGGGCAGCATCCCCGCCGGCCGCAAGCCCATGTCGTTGCGCGCGGACCAGATTATGACTGACGGGTCTTACGCTCCCCTCAGCGCGACCTTCGCCTCCCAAGGCAACCCAACCGAATATTCGTGGATCGCACAACACGTTGAGTTCCCACGGGATCAATTGGTCGGCGCCACGCCGTTCACAGACGCTGCTTACACCCAACTGCCGGAGGATCTCCCTCCTCGAATCCGGGAACTGGCTTTGAGCATTACTTCGGGGCACGACGGCGCCTATCTGAAGGCAAAGGCCATCGAGCGCTTCCTGCGCAGCAACTACGCCTATGGCTATGCCTCCGACAACACCGGCACACCGCCTCCCGGCCACGATCCGGTGGACTGGTTCTTGTTTGAAGCGAAAGAGGGAACCTGCGGCCAGTTCAGCAGCGCCTTCGTGGTGCTGGCTCGATCCGTCGGACTGCCGGCCAGGGTGGTCTCCGGATGGTCCGTGGGCGCGACGCAGCAGTCGCGGACGGTCTATTCCAATCAGGCCCACCAGTGGGCTGAAGTCCCGTTCGAGGGCCTGGGATGGATCACCTTTGAGCCCACAGCAGCAGGCGGAGCGCCGTCCCGAGGTTCCGAAATGTCCGGTGGCGCGGCGAGCGAATCGCAGTCTCCTGACCTCCAGCCGGAGGACCAGGCCGCCTCTGAAACCGAGAAAAAGCAAAGCCAAACCCAGGGCCCGCAAGAGACGATTACCGAAATTTCCCAATGGCCGGCCCAGACCCGACTGGGAGCGCCTTTTGCCGTCGGCGGCACCGTCACCACCGCCTCCGGCGCGCCGGTGGACGGAGTCCAGGTGGAGATCTTCATCAACGAGAAAAAAGAAAACGGTGGGGTCAAGGTCGGTACGGGCGCCGTCGAGCGAGGCCGCTATTCGGTGGAAGTCCATCTGCCCACCCGGTTCGCTCGCGGCGGCTACCAACTCATCGCCCACGCTGTGGGCAATTCCGAATACGAAGAGTCCTGGAGCGATCCGGAAATCAAAGTGTACTCCGGCACCGGCCTGCAACTGGCTGGGCCGTCCGAAGTTTCGGTGGACACCATTGCGCAATTCTCGGGCCAATTGTCGGAAGAGGTTGCCGGTAGCCTGGCCGACCGGGAAATCCAAATCACCATCGATGGTCAGCTCGCCTCGCCAGCTTATACCGACGTCACCGGTCGGTTCGAATTTACGCATACTTTCGTAGAGACGGGCGAACACGTGGTTGGGGCGAGATTCGTGGAATCGGATTTTCTTCTGGGGAACGAGGCTCAGCTCGTCCTCAGCGCCACCATGCCCAGCGTGTTGCAGATACAGGGACTACCACAAGTACGTCTCAATGAGGATTTCCCCATTGAGGGCCATCTCCAGGACGCGCGCGGTCACCCATTGGCAGGGCGAGATGTCGCTATCGCGTTGGCTGGAGGTCAGCCCAATTCAGCCACTACCGATGAGCGGGGAGCTTTCCAGATCAGCGGAGCAATCCACGACACCGGGATCCATGCGTTGATGGCTACGTTTGGTGGCGGCGACGATATCGAACCCTCCTCGTACCAGACCTCAATCAAAGTCGTTGAGCCGGTATCCATTGCTCTCGACGGGGACCGGGTCGCCCGGTTGGGGCATCCCTACGGCCTGACTGGGAAATTGTCCGGGGCCGATGGCAGACCCTTGCCAGGTTCGCAAGTCACAGTGGGAGTAATGGGCGGAACCGGCACGGTGGTCGATACCGACGCCGACGGTTCCTTCCGTTGGGAGCGAGTGTTTGACGTTGAGGGCGAGGCTATCGTGGAGATCGGGTTCGCTGGCACCCCCGGCCTGGAGGCGTCCCGCAGGTTGTGGACGATCGAGGTGTCCAAAGTCCAAATCGTAGTGGATGCCCCGGGGACGATTTCCCGCGGAAAAGACCTCATACTGCGCGGAACGGTGGTTGTCGGAAGCCAGGCGGCGCGCGACGTCGAAGTTGTTGTGACCGGACCAAATGATGGAAAGATAGCCGGCCGCACCAATGCCGCCGGTTCGTTCGAGGTAACGTTCCCGGTGGAAGACGATGTGGATAATGGCCGGATGGCGCTGGAGATAGCCGCTCCGAAGCTGGAAATCTCCGTCGAGACCGCCATTGAGGTTGTATCTACCACCAGCATCATTGTCGTACCGCTGGAACCGGCCAGGCCGGGTGAGCCGCTTCAGCTGGGAGCGCGACTGCTGGATGATCGAGGAAAGGGAATTGCCGGCGCTGTCTTGCGATATGGTGAAGATGGTCAAGCGGTTAGCGACGCTGACGGCGCGGCCGTTTTCACGGTACCGATCCCCGACGTTGATGAGCCCGAGGTTATCCCGCTGACCCTGCGGTTTGATGGCGACCAATGGCATCTTCCCGTAGTCTATACGTTGGGATTGCCGGTCGCGCCACCCGCGTTCGATTGGCTCCTTTGGGTGGGCCTCCCCCTGGCCCTTGTCCTGTGCACCTCGCTTGCATACGTCTTGGGACGCAAACGGCTTTCCTTCGCGCCGGTTCGCAGGCGTGGAGAAGGCCCTGCCAGCAATCCACCTACCGTTGAGGCCGCAGCCTCGGTTTCTCGCGGGGGTGTTCCTCTGGAGGAAACCGGCAGCTCAGAACCGGATGGAGAGCCAACCCGGCGGGCCGTTGGGACAGGGCCGAAACCGACGGCGGACACCAAATTAACCATACGCTTCCCGGATCTGCTGCCGGGAAGCGACCGGATCTGGCGACTTGGTGAAATCGTTCGCGCCGAATGCCGGCTGACTTCCGTGGATGAGAACCCTCTGGCCGGTATGGATTTGCACTTGGAGTGGGGGGATCCTGGCGAGCCCATGCTGCTGACTACCGACATAGAAGGCAGGTGCATCGCCACCTGGTCCGGGGCTGTAGAGGGACTTCACCGCGTCTCCGCACGTTTCCAGGGGGACGAACGCCATTCGCCATCTTCAGCGAGCGAAGAGTTCGAACTGCGAGGACCGGTCCCCACCGTGCTGGCAGTCAACATACGGAAATCAGCGGATGATCTGCCCGATATCTGGGGTACCGACGAAAAAATCGCGGTGGAATTTCTATTGGCGGACATCCACGGACAGGCAGTGACAGGACGCCGCCTCATAGTGTCCATTGGAGAGACGGATCAGCCGATTGAGGTTATCACCGACGCCTCCGGCACTGGTTACACCGACCTGATTGGACACGTTCCCGGGTCATACCAAATAGAGGCGAATTTCGCTGGCGATCTGGACTATCTTCCCGCGTCCATGACGCGACAGATCGAGCTGGTGGAGTTCCGCGAAGATGTGGTGCGTCGCTATAACGACTTCCTGATGTGGATTCGCCAGCAGGTACCCAACATTCCTGACCAGGCAACTCCCCGGGAGGTGGAGGCGCTGGCCGTGGCCAGCGGGTTCCCCCTGGACCAGCGGGCGCTGGAAGAGGTTATCGCCAGGTTCGAAGAAGCGGACTACAGTTTGCACGAGATCGGCCGGGCTCGTTTTGAATCGATGTATCGGGCGTGCCGGCGACTGGTGGCGGATCAGGCAAGTGATGGTCACTAACCGTGAATTGGGCATCACGTTCCTGGTCGCAGCGGCGGCCATAACGGTCAGCGCCCTGATAGTTGCCTGGGGCGCCGCTCCGGCGTTGAACCTGGCTGGTTCGGGTATCGGCATAGGTCATCTGGTGTGGCCGATAATGTTCGCGGCCGCCGTCGCGTTCTTGCTGCACCTTTGGATCTGGACATCGCGTCCGCACCGTTCCAGGACGTGGCCAGGCTTGCCAAAAACGTTGAGCCCTGAAGCCGCGGCGTACCTGCTGAAGGTGGCGGCGCTTTTCCGAGACTCAGCTTGGTCGCTGCTCCTCGTCGGCGCCCTGGTATTTTGGGCCGGGACTCGGGATGCCGCCGTCGTTTATTGCAATATCATCGCGCTGGCCGGCATCGCCCTGGGATTATTGGCGGGACGCCCGACGACGATCGTACCTTTGCCGCTCTGGGTCGCGCTCCTTCTGGGAGGGTTGAGCGGGCTTATCGAAAACCTGACCGAACCACAGCTTTATTACGGCTTGCTGGGTGGCGCCGGGCTGGTGCTGACCGCCATGGCCTCTGTGGACTTGATCGGCTTGCGGTTTCCCCGGGCCGGTTCGCTATTTGGATTTCCTCGCTGCCGGTTGCTGGCCCTGGGAACGATCGCGTTGCTTGCTTACCAGGGCTGGTCCGCCAGCTATGGGTTTCTCGAATCTCCCCTGATGGGGGGTCTGGCGGCGGCCGTAAGCGCCACCTATCTGGCCGATGTTTTGCGCGAGGCGCAGGCCGCGGTTCAAACCGGCCGGAACCCGGTTTCCGGGACGCTGAGGCCGACTGCCGACCTGTGTCTGGCGGCCGGCTGCGGGCTGGCAGTGTGGGCTTTGATCAGCGCCCTCCCCAACGTTAGCGCTTTGCTCCTGGGCCAGTGGCCGAATCACCAGTTCGGATACGCCAGTTTGGCCCACTTCAGTCACGTATTCGATGCCAAGTACCTGATAGCGGCGTTCGCTGCGGCATTGTTCTACGCCGTGCGTCTGCCCAAAACGATAGATGGCGACATACCGGCGCGCTACGCGCTCGTGATCAAGGCCGCCGTCTACGGCCTGGCCGGTGCGTTGGCCTGGCTGTCAACGGTGCCATTGGCCCCTCTGGGTCATGGCTACCCGCTGATCGGGGCTACGATAGGCTGTGGCCTGTTCGCAGTGGCGCTGGCGTTGCTCGTGGGGGTCTTCACATCCAATGGGAGCGGGCTGGCGAAAGTGATCACGAACTGGTTCTTTCAATCTACCGCCCGGGCGTTTTGGTTGGGGGCAGCGTTAGCCTGGTACGGGCTTCTGGTGCGGCCTTTACTCTACGACCTGTTGTCTTTCGCTCCCTTATTCGAGTGGGTAGTGGTGCTGGCGTTCGCCGTTTTCGCGTTTTACCGCATGAGGCAGACTGTGCGGTCGGAGCTGCTCCCGGAGACCTCAGCGCCGCCGCAGTGGTCCAATTGGTCTCGCCACGCCCCCGATACTCGTGAGCACGACGATCCCCGGTTGGATGCCTTAGTGGCGCCGTTGCAGCATTTTGTGCGTACCGGTGAATGGAGCTACGTTTGGCGTTACGTTCTGACGCTGCTGCTGCGCAACCAGGTTCCTCTGGAGGATGTTCCGGAGGTTTTCGAACCGATGAGGCGCTGTCACTTGACGGCCCTCAGGCCCAGGGCGTTTCGCAAACCGCGGCAGGAAGCGCTCGAAAAATGGAGACGCCAAGCATTGGCGGAAACCATGGCGAGAGCCGAAAGGGCGCTCTCCCTGCCGAAATTACCCAGAGAGACCCTGGGCGAAAACAGGCTCCTGCTGGCCGCAACACCGTTTCTCACCACAGGCGATGATCCAAAGCCTATGGCGGTCCTGCTGGTGGCGGCCTACTGGCAAAATGGCGCCGATATCGACGCCGCCGCGGCACTCTGGTTCCCGTTGATTACCTATGATGACCGGGACGCTCCACCATTCGAGTCCGGGTTCAGGAAAGTCATAGATCGTCTTTCCCGCCGACACGGCAGGAGGAGAGAGCGCTGGAACCGAGCCCGCCGGCAGCGCATGCTCGACGGAGCCATCGCTCACCTTTTCCGCGAAGGAAATCATGAAGACCTAGCTGTCGCCCTACCTGATGATTGGGACGCATTGATGTCCTTCGGGGACAGCTGGAAATATCGCAGGCATCGAGTACCGAGGCACCGGGCAGTGGAGATAATTCCCCGGAACGGTTTGAGGTCTGTGGCCCGCCTCGGTGAATACCCGAACGGCTACGAGCTATTGCACGGACCGCGCGGATTCAGACAGGCGATTCTGCCCAGTGACCGCCACACCGGGGGCACAGATTGAGGATGCGGTATGAGCCAGATCGACGTCGAAGAGGCTGGAAAAGCCTGTGAAAGAATTGTTGACCGTGTTGCCGAAGTGTTCGTAGGCAACCGGTTGCTGCTGCGGAAATTGCTGGCGGCCGCGCTGGCCAATGGCCATGTACTGTTCGAGGACTACCCGGGGTTGGGTAAAACGATGCTGGCCAAAGTGTTCACTCGGGCCATAGGCAGCGAAACCAGAAGGGTTCAGTTCACGCCGGATGTGCTGCCGGCGGACATTATCGGCACCAGGGTCTGGCGACAAAACACCGGTGAGTTTCAGTTGGTGAAAGGACCAATATTCACCAACGTCCTGCTGGCCGATGAAATCAACCGGGCGCCCCCCAAAACCCAGGCGGCGCTCCTGGAAGCCATGGAAGAGAGGCAGGTCACCATAGATGGGGAAACATTACTCCTGAGCCCACCTTTCCTGGTGATCGCTACCCAGAACCCCATCGAACAGGAAGGGACCTATCCCTTGCCCGAAGCACAGTTGGACCGCTTTTTGTTTCGTTTGGCCACGGGCTATCCCACCAATCGAGAGCAGGAGAACGAAATTTTGCAACGCCGCATTGACTGGCAGAAGGATGACCCGTCCCAGGACCTCGAGCCGGCGGTGGACCTGGCGGGGTTCCTGCGGTTGCAGAAAAGCGTCGAGATGGACGTGTACGTGGATCAGGTTATCGTTGACTACATCACGCAACTCGTCAGGTTGACCCGCGAGGACCCCAGAGTTGCCGTTGGCGCCAGTCCCCGGGGAGGATTGGCTCTCCTCAAGGTTGCCCGAAGCATGGCCCTCATACAGGGCAGAGACTTCGTTATCCCCGACGACGTGAAGTCGGTGACGACCGACGTCCTGGGACACCGCGTCATCCTGAACATCGAAGATATTCTCGAAGGGACACAGCCTCAGCAGGTGGTACAGGACGTGGTTGATCAGATCCCGGTGCCCACCGAACTGGGACGCCGGTCGGCCGTATGATGTTCACGGCTTCCCCAGGCCGGTGGCTGGCCCCGGCGTTCTTGGCAATGTTGATCGCCCTCTGCCTGGGCAATTTCGTGTTGCTTGCGGGCGCTGTTTTTCTGTTGGTGCTGGTGCTTATCGGCGCCTCGCTGTCCACTCCCCAGAGGGTGGTTCTTCACCGGAGGTTGCCCCGGTCCGTTTGTTGGGCTGGCGATTCACTCGATGTCGAGCGTCAGCTGGAAGTCGACGGTGGCATGGGAGCCGTTTACGTGTACGATCCGCTGCCTGGGGAAACCCAAATCGTCAGCGGCAACAACCTCCGGGTGATCTGGCATTGGCCCGGGACGAAGACTTATGACCTGTCGTACCGGATCCAGTGTCCCAAGCGGGGCGTGTTCGCGCTGCGCGAGGCCCAGTGGGAAACGGAAGCTGCGTTGGGTCTGAACCGACGACAACAGGGGACCATCGGGCCTCCGCTGGAGATTTCGGTTGTGCCGCGCAACCAAGCCATCAGAAGGGTCAACGAGGTCCGCGGCCGGGCTCACAGCCGCCGTTCCGGTGAAGACGTTGCCGTCGCCGGAATATCCACCACGGACTTCATGGAACTGCGTCCTTACAATCCAGGGGACCCGATGAGATCTGTCAACTGGAAGGCCAGCGCCCGTAACTCCGGAAGCTTCAACCCGTTGTTGGTGAACCAATACGAGCCGGAAGGCAGAAAGGCGGTCTGGTTATTTCTGGACGGCTCGGACTACATGGAAGTGGGACCGGCGCTGTCTCCATTGATCGACGAGGCTGCTGAGGCTTCCGGCGCGGTAGCCCAATACTACCTGACCCGAGGCTACACTTTGGGCGCGTACGTGTACAACAGCAACAGCGACATCCTGACGCCCGAACTTGGTCACAAGCAGTTCCAGAGGTTGACCAACATCCTCACGAGGCTCGAACCCGGCGCTTCGCAACAGAATCTGGTGGAAGCGGTAGAAAAGTGCAAGGGTTTTCTGTTCCGACTGAAGCCGGAGGTTTACGTAATTACCCGCCTGGATGTTCACTACTCCAGATGGGCGACCAGATCACCCGAGCAGGATGGCTTCTTCCGAGGTATCAGGCGGTTAGTAACCATCCGCCGTGGACACCGACGGTCCAACCAAATCAGGGTTGTTCACCTGGAATCGGGAGGATTCCAAGGGGCGGATACTCGACTTGAGGAACAGGCTCTCGGGCTCATGCGGCGGGAGGTCGAGCCTCTTGTGGACAGGCTGCGCCGTTCGGGCGTGTCCGTTATGCGGTGGGACCCCATGAACGAGGATTTTGCCGCAGTGCTGATGAGGAATTTCTACGCGCACAGGACACATTCATGATCCGGTTCGTCGCAGTTGAGTCCCTCCTGGTCGGGTGTCTGGCGATCCTGGCGGGCTACTTGTTCCTGGAGACTGTGAGCGGAACTTCAAGCCCGGGTACTCATGGCGCGGATGCAGCATGCTGCCGGGGCCTTCTCCAGCGGGAACCTGAGTTCATCATCCTCGGGGCTGTGTTTATCTCCGGCGCATCTATCGCGGCCTATTGGCTGCTCCAGAAGCTCCGGATGACCCGATCAGCGTTCTGGTCGCTCACCCTGCTCACCATCGCATTCCAAACCCCGGCGATTTTTTCCCATAATAGTATAGATTGGCTCCCCGCCAAGTCGATCCCATGGCTGATGACGGAGTTGAGCGCACCGACAGCAGCAGCTCTGCTGTTGTCATCCCTGACGCTTTTGGTGACGTTGCATCGCGTGGCCGACCTACGGAGAATGTACGCCAATTTCGTGGGCCTCGGTGTCGACCACGAAGAGCGGCGCGCCATATTGGTCAGAGAGATTACGGTCCTGGGAGGACTGTTGGGGGTCAGCCTGGCCGTGGCCGCCGCGCTTTTGGTAAGTGGATTGGCGTTGGCTGAACTCGATAGCATGTTGGGTAGACTTCCCTGGACTGTATTGAGCATAGGCTCTGGCGCTCTGGGCTTGCTGGGTTGCTTCTTATACCTGTGGCTTCGTCGCAATCGGTTGGTTTAACCGTCGGCCGACCGGCCAACGCCTTCAGTAACGGTACTCTCGTCGCCCCCATCGCATAAATGCCATCACTCTGCACTAGTCCCTGTCATGGCCGGCCCACCGGCGCGCAATCCAGCAGGCGGTTCTCTTCATCCGTGCCGCCGCCTGTCCACAGGCATACCATTAAGCCGTGTTGCTCAACGATCTGGGACGGTAGTTGCACCGTGACCGTTAGCAGGCTGTCTGAAAAATAGTAGCGGTTAGAAACCCAGTCGCTGGGTTTTGCCCCACAGGGTATGGCCATGCTGCGCGGGATCACGGAACCGTAGAGGGTGTTGGCGTTGTCCGTCAATGAGACATTCCCAAAGCCGCATTGCCGCCCGGCAGGCGTAAAATTCGCTTCCTCGTCGATCCTGGCCCTAAAGACGAGATCCCCTGTTTCAGATAGGCTGGGCGGCTGTTCCCAGGTTACATACTTGGAGAGCGTCAGTGGCGACGGCGAAACCTGTGGCAAACTCACCGACTGAGGTGTGGTATTCGTGGGAGCGGCGCTTTCGCTTCCGCTGGCGGCATTTTCCGAGGTCGGTGTTAACTGCGCAGCCACCGCCATCGCCACCGCCGCTGATATAGTGGATCCCACATCCGGGGGCGGGGTTGCCGTTTCCGCTGTCATCATTTCGTCCGGCTGTGAAAGAACCAACGCTGCCAGCGCACTCGCCCCTACGATAACAGCAACAGTCAACAAGATGGGAATCAGCACCAGGGCCAACCGCCTGCGATTCCGCCGTCGCCTTTCCGCACCGGGCGCCGGAGCGGCATTCTCTGGTTCTGGATATTCGGCAGGTTTGCTAACATCGCCCTGGTCCGGCGGCGGAACGTTTTCCTCCTCCTGCCCCGGTGTGTATGGGTCGATGTTCGCAATTCCCTCCTGCCGGAGGTCAACTTCTCCTTGTGGCGGGGCAGGCTGCCCGTCGGCGTCGGGAGGTGAGACTTGTCTGAGGTCTGCGTTCGCTTCCGCACCGGCTTCCGAATCAGCGTCTCGCCGTTGAG
Source organism: Dehalococcoidia bacterium (assembly GCA_965203985.1). Classification (GTDB taxonomy): domain Bacteria; phylum Chloroflexota; class Dehalococcoidia; order Lucifugimonadales; family UBA3495; genus Bin87. The sequence goes on along the minus strand of CBDBDS010000002.1, from coordinate 340,989 downwards.
GAATCGCGGCATCTGCCGCCGTCGATCTGGGTATAGTCTGCTCCGACGGGTCATCTACGTCGGTCTCCGGATTTCCGGTTAGCAGGTGCGTCTCGCGTATGCTGCCGTTCGCATCGTTTCGTGCCCCAACCTGGCTGCCCAGCTTTTGGGAGCCGAATTGCAGTACGTCATCCTCGTAGATAACCGCGTGGTCTCCCGGCACTTCATACAACGTGGCGCCGGCCGTTGGCGGGTGGCTCGCTGCGGGATCCCATCCCACGAAGCGCTGCCTCAAGGAGTTTCGCCAGGTTACACAATCGTTGCAGCGACAGGCCTTGTGATGGCGTCTTTCCATGATTTAATCGGAGCTCGCCCTTGGCGTGGCGGCGACACAAAAAGGTGGTCCGTCCCGCCACTTTCCGGCATCATGAACCCGGGCCAGGCCACGGTCATCAGCGCACTTACCAGCGCGCCGATTTGACTAATAGCAGCTTGCGGTCAGTCGGTCAATCACTCCCATTGTCTCATCCACTCCTGTCCAAAGTTTTGAAAAAGTACGAGGTCGCTGGTGGGAAGAGGTTGTGGATGACAGATTCCACCGCATTTCAAGGGACGTTGGTGGTCTATGACCGCGAGATAACTTGGACGTGTCCCGAGATACGCCGGAAGGGCGAAAGCAACCGCCGGGCCAGGTCATTGGCGTCTGCTCTATTTGAAACAGGATGATGGCTGTGATAGCGTCTCTGGCGCGGTACTGGAACCCGGTACATGGAGGAAAATCGATGCCGTATCTTGCCGGTCTGGTGATCGTAATCGCTTTCGGATTGGCGTTCTGGTTGTTGTTCTTCAAGGGGAATAGACGCCGCGCCAGTGGTAGCGACTTGACGGAGTTGCGACAGGCGGAGAACAAGGTCAAGGTGTCCGACCCGATTCTACGCAGGGACATCGACATCCTGGAGCGGTATGGTTCCGATGCGTTACAAGACGCGATAGAACTGCGACGGGCCCAGATATTGCGGGGTGATCACCCCGACAGTCCTTCCTCTTCCCAACCTCCGCTTTGATCTGAACAGGCCCCAGGGAGCTGCCCTCGTGGGCGCAGCGCGCCGTTTACGACTGAAAGGCCAGCGCCTAACGTGGCGGACTCACCTGTTCACGACCACCATTCCGGCTCTGTGCCGGGATGTACGGTGTTTCCGTGCGTACGTGGGATGTTACGCTGTCCGCCCGCGAGTTAAATGGCTGGCGGGCCTACTCGTGTACCAGAGGTTGGATCCGATTGCAGTACCAGGGCTAACGGCCGCCATGGTAAGGCGGCTGATTTTCGAAGAGATGCGGTTCTAGTGTTCAGTCAACCTTGGTCTTGAATGAATAGAATCGATGGAGGTTGGTTCTGGCGTCCTGCATGCCGAAGCGCCAGTTGGTTCGGGCTTGAGCTTCGTTACGCTCCATTTCGAGGGCTTGGGCTGCTCGGTAGAGGGTTTCCAGGTCGGGGAGGCGTCTTGTGAGGCAACTGCGGGAGAAGACGCTGAACTGGATTTCGGCCGTTTCAACCGGCTGCCAGGCCTGGGCGTGTAGTGAAATTCCAGTCGCCAGGCGATGCGCCGGTCTTCGGCCGCCGGAAAGGTTTCGTACAATGACGCCTTGCGATGGGTATTGAGAGCCTGCCCCGTGCTGGATACGAGGGCCGCCACGAATTTACCGCCTACTGTGGGAATGCGCCACTGCTGCTTCTGCCACGGCTTGAGGACGTTTTATTCAGTTTGAGGTGGCCGCCTCGTGGGACAATGCCACCACCGCCCCCAACCCCGCCATCCGGTCGGACGGCAGGCGCAGTGCAGGGGTCGTGTCCCTCGGGAGCCGGGCTGCCGGCCAGGGCGATGAGATGGGCCTCGGCCCGGTCGTCCACGTTGCGATGCCGACGGGCTTGGATCCGATCTCTCAGCGCCCCCTCCAGCCCATCCTCGGCAAAGCGCCGCATGATCGGGAACACCGTGTGTGGCGACGTGTCCAGAGCTTGGCTTACCCGGGGCGCCGATCAGCCCTGGTCGGTCTTGAGCAGAATACGAGCCCGGGTCGCAAGCCGAGCAGAACCCTTCCCCGCCCGAACCATCTGCTCCAGTCGGTTGCGCTCTTCTGGAGCCAGCCGAACTGCAAATATCTCCCTGAGCACGCCACCACCCTGCCGCAATACGTATTGCCGACAGATTAGCGCCACAGTCAATCACCCTCGATCCCTTCAAGACCAAGGTTGACTGAACACTAAACCGAGACCAAGGTGAAACCCGCATTGGCGTTGGGTAGAATTGGTGGTGGATGAGTTGTGCGGCGAGCGAGATCGGAGTGGGGGTTGCAGTTGGGGAAGACGGAGATGGGGCCATTGCTGGAGCGGTGGTAAATGGATGAGGCTGAGGTACGACGACGGAGGTATCGGGCGTCGACGCCACGGGAACGGGAAAGATGGGACGCGATGTGGCTACTGGCCCAGAGCCTGCCCCGTGCTTGACACGGGGGATGGACAGCGACGGCGGTAGGTGGTGCCCTGGATCGGGAGGTTCACACCATAGGCCAATGGGCCACGATGTTTGCGGAGCGTGGCCCCCGGGCGTTGTCATTTGAGCAGTCGGGAGGTTCCCCCCGCGCTGACCGGGGAGCAGCAGGCCGGGTTGAAGGCGGCGGTGCGGGAAGGGCCCAGGCCATCGGGCATCGAACTATCCAATTGGAACTGGAGGGAGGTACGCCGGTTTGTGGAGGAACGGTTCGGGCTGGCGCTGAGCCGGAGTAGTTGTCTGAACTATCCCGTGTCGAGCACGGGACAGGCTTTGCACCGGCTGGGATTTGTGCTGAAGCGTCCGAAGAAGCGGTTGCTCAAGGCCGACCCGGTGCGGCGGGAAGCCTTTGTGGCGGAGTATGCCGCTTTGACGGCGGGCGCCCAAGGGAATGGGACCAAGATATTCTTCGTTGACGAGGCCCACTTTCAGGCGGACGCAGAGCTGCGGGGCAAGTGGGTGTTGAAGGGAGAGCCAGCCTTGGTGGACTCCACCAGCCCGCGCCGGGGTGAGAAGGAACGTCACCCCGTACTTGATACGGGGGAATGCCGCTCTTCAATACGAACAGAATGCCGGTCAGGGCCTTGCGGGCGTCGATGCTCTTGCGTCCCGGATTGCGGAACCGTCGGGGTTTGGGAGCCGGCAGCAGCGGTTGTACGATCTCCCATAGTTCGTCGCTGACCAAAGGTTTCGCCATCGGGTGCGGCCTACCCATTCCGCGAATACAGCGCCAACGCTCGTGGCTTTCGGACGTCATCGCCGTCGCATAGTCGATTGACAAGGGTGAATTTGCAAACGGGAAACCAACGAGATATGCCGGATTCAGCAACGCGCCGCCCCCTGCGGCTTTCTGAAACGTACGAACTTGCCGCGTCAATTGCGAGCCAGGCCTGGCGGAAGCTCATCGGGACATCCAGATGCGACTGCAACTATCCCTCAATGCAACCCTCTGCGGACTGTGAGTCCGTCCCGGATCGGATGTCACCATGCATGATCAAACCGCCTGGGCGGCACAGGCTCAACACTGGTTCGCGTGGATCCTTATCCGCAGCGGCGGCCAGGGTGTTACCCAGTGCTGCCGGCGCCAGCCGGCGCAGCAAGTTCGACGTGCTGGCGACGTTTCAGATGCCAGAACAGGTTGAAAGCGACGGCTGAGGCGGCCAGCGCGGAAATCCAACCGGCCTGGGCGCCGGAGATTACGTACAGCAGCCACAGCAGAGTGGGCGACATGGCGACGACCAGCGTTGCCGCCACCGTGATGAGAAGAACCCGCCATTGTTTCCCATTTTCCCAATAGGGCCTGGCAGCCATGAACGCCAGTGTCAGCGCCACCAGGACGAGGAAGCCGAACGGGACCGCTCCGCCATCCGCCCAGGGCCCGAGCCTTGGAAAGGTCAGGGCAACCCACGTCATTGGAAAACCAACGGCCAGCAGCGAAAGGACACGCCGCTTGCAAGATCCGGCCGGCCAGCGGTGCAGGAGAAAACCGACGGTCGGCCCGGCGGTAACCGCAATCACGATGGCTGCCAATATGGGCATGGCGTCGGCGAGGAGATCATCGGGCGCCGGTTGATACAAGACGTGGATTGCGCCAGTCACGAGGGCAATGACTGCTGTGGCGGCAATTGCTTCCCGCCGGCGGCATCGAGCCAGGATTATCGCCAGGGCGGGGAATGACGTCAGAAACAGCACCAGCATTGCCCAGAAGGCCGGAAGGGACCACAGCAGTCCCATGCGGGCGGAAACGGAAAAGTCGGTGGGAGCGTATCGGTGGACGGCAACGCGCTGCCAACTGCCGTCGCCGGTGCCTACCAATACTCCCTGTGAGCCCATGGCGACGATGACGTTGCCGCTGTGGTCGTCGTAGGCGATGCCCTGGGGCGCGGTTGTCAGTACGACGGACGTTGCTCGATCCTGGAGAATCCGGTTGGCGGCGTCGCGCAGGTACGCGGCGGAGTAGGTAGTTTCCGTTTCGTCGCCCTGGGTATGGATGATCTCCGTGCCGTTGATGCTGTAACTTCCACGGGGAGTGCTGATCGTGGTGCCGCCCCACGCGATGCGACCGCGTCGGTTCGGGCTGGTGTCCGGCACGGGTTGCCAGGTGAGGCCGCCGTTGGCGCTGCGAAAGCGGTCCAATTGGGGGTTATCTGCCTGGACCAGCAGGGAGCCGTCGGAGCTGGTTCCAACCCTGGTGATGCCGAAGTCGAAGGAGCAGGCCAGGGATAAGACGGCCAGCACCACACAACAGGCGACCAGCGCCGGGCGGATGGAGAGATTGGGCACCTGTCTCACTGGGCGCATTTACGGGAGCGGATCAACTACCGCCAGGCTGTCCAAGTGGTGGCTAGTCCGATCAGCAGGAAGTCGGTGTACTCGGGCAGCGCGGCGGTGGCGAGCAAAGCGGTCCGGGTGAGACGGTCGGTTTCGGCACGTTTCTCTCCCGACCGGCTGGTGATGGTTTGTTCAGCGTTCGGGATGGCAGAGCGCTGCTGAAAAGGCCGCTATTCCGGTTCGAGTTCCCTTGGGTCCAACTGGAACCAGCCGATGGCGCCGGCGTCTACCAGTTCCTGTACCTCGTAGTCGTTGGACACGCTGGCTACCATGGGGTGTGCGGCACATCCGGTGAATCTGGCGAGAAATTCGGCGTTCCGCTTGGCGCGGTCGGTGTCGCGGTGGTCGGCGGTGAACGACCCCTCCGCGGCCACGTAGTGGGTGATGCCGTCGGCGTCAGTACCTTCGAGCACCAAGTCGGCGGCGTAGAAGCTGCGCCGTTGACCCAATTCGATCTGGGTAGCAATGCCCGAGTTGCGCACCATGCGGGACAGGTCGTCGCGGCCCAGGGTGCGGACGAAATCCAGTTGGAAGATTTCGAGTATGGTGTCGTGGTGGAGCTGGATCAGGCGGCGGGCGGCGTTGCCCTTGAGGATGCCGAGGTCCCTTTCGACGCGCCGGTTGATCGCCCTCTGTTCCTCGTTGAACTTTTTCTGTTCCTCGATGAAGTCGTTTACGTAGGCCGCGAAATGGGCGAAGCGTTCCGGGAGCTGCAAAAGTTCGTCGCCCAGCAGCAGGCCGCGAACTTCGTCACGGAAGTCCGGGTCTTCGCGCAGGGCTTGCAGGAAGCGGGCGCGTTCGGCGGCGCTCATTGCGGTGCTCATGCTGGAAACCTCGTTCAATAATTATATCAGCGGCTGCGGTTTGCGCATCGCGTTTCAGTCGCTTCGGCTGCGCCACAGACGGACAAGTTGAAGAAACACGATTGGTGCAACAACTGCAATCAAACCCGGGCCGAATACCATAAGAAGGAACAGGTCGTCGCTCGACGAGAGGTCGGCGTCCGCCTTGATGGTTATCCAAAGCACGAGCGCATTGAAGCCTATCCCCAGCATTCCCGAGCCGAGCCCGATGCATACCCCCAGAGCAATGGACACTCTCTGCGTCATCCAACCCGCAACGAGCCCAGCCACCAGTCCTATCGGCAAGGCAACTAACGAGCAAACCGCGAAGATCAAAAGCAAGGCGATTCCTTCGCCATAGTCTGGGACCATTGATCCGCCTTATGTTCTGAGCCTGGAAGTGCCGCTAACGTCGTCCCGCCACCTGGTCGTTCCTGGGGTGGTGTTCTTGGCTACGGAACAGGCAGCGCTCGCACATTGTTTCGGTTTCCCCGTCCGGCTCGGCTTCCGGCGGCATGACGCCTTCGGGCTCGCCGCTCAGGAATTTCACGTCCCCATTGGGCACGCTCAGTATCCGGGCGCAGTACAGTTCACCGGTTCTTCTCGGTTGTATGTTGCCGCGGCCCTGGTGACGTTCGAATTCCGTAGTAGCGAAATCTCCTCTAATATACCTAAGCCGACAACCTCCAGCGCCGTCACCGGCAGGAGCCAGTCCGGTGGGCGATGATTTCGGGACGCTTGAGCACCTACCGCGTCCCCAACCGCAACACCGGTATTACGAACGCGACGGCTATTCCGCAAACTATCCCTCTCACGCGTACCCAGTTTGTCACCGGGTTTATCTTTGCATGGATGCACAGGATGGATGGGATGGATTCCTGCTTTCGCAGGAATGACGGTTTGGTGGGATTGGATTTTTGCAGGTGACCGGATGGTTGGTTTTCGCAGGTGATTGGCGGTTGGTTTTGCAGGTGATTGGGTGATTGGTTGGTTGATTTTGACCAAGTTCCGGGTTGAAACCGGCAGACGATTTGCCGGGGTCCGCTGGCGGTGACATCCGTAAACGCTGCTGCCGAATCCGGCGGCCAGGAGGAGCGCCGCCAACGCCGTCACAACGGTTGCCAGTGGTTTAACTGTCATCTTCTCCATGGACGTATCCAGGGTGAATGGCTGGGAAACTCATGACTGCCGGAGCGCATTAGCACACCTGGGGAGAGTCGCTGGCCGGCCGCGCTCAGCACGCGGGATTTGGTGGGCGGGAGTACGTTTCGCTGATTACCTGGAGCGGAAGAGCGCGGCGCATCCGACACACGCGTAATACGATTACAATAACGAAAGTCCCACCGCGCCGGGCAACCAAGCCCGGTCCGGCGTCTGCAAGGAGTTGTGCAATGTCATATCTGAACAGGGCGCTTCCGAGGGTTCGGCCGGCTGCGTTCATGTTCCTGGCGGTGGCGTTGTTGGTTGCCGTCGGCATGGCCTGCCGCGGCGGCGACGACGCCACGCCCACACCGGCGTTTTCCCTGCCCACGGCGCTGCCGAGCCCGGAAGCCGTTCCTGCTGACGGCGGGAGCCGAGAGGCAACGGCGGCGCGGTCCTCGGAATACTGGACCGGGTCGAAAACGTGGACGCCGGAGGACGTCAGCAGCCTCGAGCGGGTAACACAGGAACTGGTTGATCCGCCGTTCCTGCCTGTGCACGAGCAGACCTACAACGGAGAGCCCAGGGTTGTGGAGGTCCGCATGGTCGTGGAGGAAAAGGAAATCGAGGTCGCGCCCGGCGCTTTCATCTGGGCCTTCACCTTCAACGGCACCGTGCCCGGCCCCGTCATCGTGGTGCACGAGGGCGATTACGTGGAGCTGACCCTGGTCAACCCGTCCGGCAGTCAACTGCTGCACAACATTGACTTCCACGCTTCCATCGGCGCCCTGGGCGGCGGGTCCCTGACCCAGGTCGGACCCGGGCAGGAGGTTGTGCTGCGCTTCCGGGCGGTGAAACCCGGCGTGTTCGTGTACCACTGCGCGCCCGGCGGCACCATGGTGCCCTGGCACGTGACCCACGGCATGAACGGCGCCATCATGGTCCTGCCCCGTGACGGGCTGAAAGACCCGGCGGGGGATCCCATCCGCTACGACCGCGCCTATTACGTCGGGGCGCAGGACTACTATCTGCCTCGGGACGAGAACGGCGAGTTCAAGCGGTACGGCAACCCGGCCGCTTCAATGGTTGACGATCTCGAAGCCATGAAAGCGCTGATCCCAACGCACATCGTGTTCAACGGGTCCACCGGAGCCCTGCAGGGCGATGGGCAGCTGACCGCCAACGTGGGAGAGAACGTGCTGATCGTCCACACACAGGCCGACCGGCAACTGTACCCACACCTCATCGGCGGACATGGCGACTACGTGTGGGAGCGAGGGAATTTCAGCAGCCCGCCGGCCGTTGACCTCGAAACCTGGACCATCGCAGCCGGCTCGGCGGGCGCGTCCATCCACACCATTCGCCAGCCGGGAACCTACGTGTACCTGGCCCACAACCTGATCGAGGCGTTCGTGTACGACGCCAAGGCCATCCTGGTCGCCGAGGGCGAGTGGAACAACGACCTGATGGAACAGGTGAAACCGCCCACCAACATCCAGTAGCCGGCTCAACGCAGTGGCTCCGTCACGCCGGAGCGGTCAGCAGCCGTCTGCGGCCCCGACGCGCCGGCCATCGAGCGGGCGCTGTCGCCGGAGCAGACCCTAGTTCAGCACGCCGCAGGCGATGCGCCCTCCGGCGCCCCCGATAGGCTGGGTGTTGTGGTCATCGGGGTTCTCGTGGATCACGATGGCGGACCCGTCGTCGTCCATCAGCAGGTCCGGATCAACCAGGGTCGTGAAAAGTTCGGCCTGCACGGCGCCGTCAGCGGTGGCGTAGATATTGGGCAGGTCGCCGTTGTCCGGCCCGTCGGGGTTGAGCAGCCCGTGCTGGCGGTTGTCCACGTTGATGTGTCCGCCTGACGCCTTGAAATCGGGCGTGCACGTTCCGACCGAGTGGATGTGGATGCCGTGCGGGCCGGGCTCGATGCCTTCCACCATGACGGTCACCAGGAATCCGCCTGATCCTTGCTGCATGGCGACGGTGCCTATGGGGTCGCCTTCCACGTTCCGCATCTCGGCGGTGTAGCGCGCATCGCCCCAACTGCGGCCGTCGTTGTTGCACGCCGCGGCCACGAGCAGCAGCGCAACTAACATTGTCAAAGCGATACCAAGGTTCCCGATCCTCGTCTGCATACGATTCCACCTTCGTTAATCTATGCCGTCACGGAATGACGAGCAACGCTGCTGAGCGCGCGCGGACCGGCATCCCTCAGGCGCCGCTCAGCCTGGCACTACGCAGGCAAGTTTATGGTTTTCAACTTGGCGCATGATGACCTGAGTAGAAACGGCTGATGCTTCCGCGCAATCGACCGGCTCTTCTACATCTGCTCGCCGCGCATTGTAGCGTAGCCGCGACGCTGACGGCCAGCATCCCGATCAGTCCGGCGGCGGCTGGGCCAGGGCCGCCACTCGCCTGATCCTTTCACGGGCGGCCCGCTCCTACCGACCTCCTGGCTAGTGTTCGTGATAGCCGATACCTTCGTTGTGGCCAACGTAGTGATGGCACTGGCCGTCTGCCTGGTTGATGGACCAACTGTGCCAGTGTTCTCCGGAAGAATCATGCTCATGCTTGTAATCATTTGGACAGGAACCGCCGGACCCGGATGAAGATGAAGATCGAGTTGGAGTAGGCGCCGGCGTTGCTGTGGGGCCGGGCGGTTCGCCGCCCGAACCCTGCTGACCCGACGACGAACCCTGCTGGCTCGACGACGTGGTGTCCGACACGACGACGCGCACCGAGGACACCAAAGTCCCGGCGTACTTCGTGTCCGTGCTGGTCACCTGGTGGCTGATACCCACACGTTCGTCATTGGTATCGTCGTCGGAGACGCCGCGCACCGTGAATGTCTTCGCCTGGTTCCACTGCGACGGCGTGAAGGTGCGCGACGCCGGGTCCACCGTGACCGCGCCTATGTCGTCGCTGACTGCCGTGATGGTGACGTCCGCCGTGGGCCGGCTGTTCAGGACCACGGTGTAGGTTGCGGAACCTTCCTCGGATACGGCCAGCGGCCGGGCCGCGGTCACCGTTATACCGGCGGTGTCGTTGTCGGCGATGGTCACCGTGGCCGTGTCCCCGCCGTCGCCGGCTTTCACCCAGCCGGTGGCGGTGGTGGCGATGACGACGGTGAAGGTCTCGACGTCCTCGTCCTCGTCGTCGCTCACCGTGGGGATGGTGATGTCCAGGGTGGCATTGCCGCCGGGCACGGTCACCGGGGTGGCAATGTTGCCCACATCGGCCGCCTCGGCGGTGGCATCACCGTTGTAGCCGGGCGTCACGGTGAACGCGACGCCGTCGGCCGGAGCTGCCTGGCTCAGCGTTATGGTCAAGGCCGCGCTGCGGCCCTCAATGACCATGGCGGCCGAGCTTACGGAGTACGTGGATGGATCAGACACCGCTACGCGCACCGAGGACACCAAAGCCCCGGCGTACTTCGCGTCCGTGCTGGTCACCCGGTGGCCGATGCCCACACGCTCGTCATTGGTGTCGTCATCGGGGACGCCGTGCACCGTGAAAGTCTTCGCCTGGTTCCACTGCGACGGCGAGAAAACGTGGGACGCAGGGCTCACGGTGACCGCACCGATGTCGTCGCTGACTGCCGTGACGGTGACGTTCGCCGTGGGCCGGCTGTTCAGGACCACGGTGTAGGTTGCGGAACCTCCCTCGGATACGGCCAGCGGCCGGGCCGCGGTCACCGTTATGCCCGCGGTGTCATTGTCGACGATGGTCACCTCAGCCGTGTCCCCGCCGTCGCCGGTTTTCACCCAGCCTGCGGTGGTGGCGGCGGTGACGACGGTGAAGGTCTCGACGTCCTCGTCCACCGCGTCGTCCACGGTGGGGATGGTGATGTCCAGGGTGGCATTGCCGCCGGGCACGGTCACCGGGGTGGCAATGCTGCCCACGTCGGCCGCCTCGGCGGTGGCATCGCCATCGTAGCCTGGCGTCACGGTGAACGCGACGCCGTCGGCCGGCGCTGCCTGGCTCAGCGTTATGGTCAAGGCCGCGCTGCGGCCCTCAATCACCATGGCGGCCGAGCTTACGGAGTATGTGGATGGTTCGGGAGGATCCGGTGTGGGGGTGGGGGTCGGCGTTGGCGTTTCAGGTTCGGCGCCGCCCTGATTGCTCGACGTTCCGGTCCCGACCGCAGTTGTCTGACGCGTCCGGTCCCGGTCTTCGCGGAAGGAAAGCTGCGCTACGCCGGGGTTGTCCTTGATGCGCACGATGCACGCTTCATGGGGCGCCGCCGGCACGTATCCCACGTCATACCCGGCGTTGGCCGGATAGGCCCGGCCGTGCTTGTTCCCGTTGCTGTCCCGGTCGATGATGACGTACCAGCCGTCATGAAAGCCGGTGGCCTCCGGCCAGGTTTCGGGACAGGGCGGGAGGCGCACCGCGCTGACGGCTTCACCGCCTCCGCCCAGCGCATACAGGACCAGCGCCAGCGCTCCGATGGTGAGCAACCCCATGATTGGACGGCGTTTCATTACTGTTTGCCTCCGCCTCGCGATCGGGCAGAATCCGTTTGCGGGCGGAACCTAACACAAGCAATTTCCGGCACGCCTGCGGAATGTGAGGCGGAAATTGGCCGCTTTCCAAAAATCGAGCCAGAACCGTGCGCCGGGCCTTAAATCGGCCGTTCCCGGATGCTCATTGCCTTCCGCAACGTCCAGTCAGGCGGCGGCCGGGGCCTCGGCTGACGGGGCGCCCCGGAATACCCCGGCTCGGTTAATCGTCACGCCGCCGGCGCGTTAGTTTCCAGCGGCAGGGACCGGGAAAGGCAGCCCTGGCGCTACCTTGAGGCACGGCGCCGGACTGCACCGTCCGGCCCGGCGCAGCCAAACGCGGGCATTCACGCGCACCCAGTTTGTAGAGGAGGAACAAATTGCATGGATAAACAGGGTGAATGCTCCCTTTCCGCCATCAGCGCGCTGCTGCTAGCCGCTTCGAACCGGAACCACTGTAGAGCAGCGCATCAATCCAATCTTGTCCATCCTGTGCATCCATGCAAATTCCACGATCTCGCCAAACTAGGTACGCGTGAGAACGCGAGCGTCCGACCGCAGCCGGACGCTCGCGAAGGGAAGCCCCCGCCTCCGGTTCTGGGAACACCGGCTCAAGCTGCCGATGATGGCCAGCCTGATCTATGCCTTCACGCTCCCTGCTGACGCCGCCGCTGGCGCCACGGAACGCAAAAGCGGCACCGCCAAGTGGCGATACCGCTCTCCAGATTGCGCGCCGCTTCGAGTTCCCTCCGGCTAACCCATCCGCTTCACTTCTCTTACCTCACTCCAGATTTGGATGGCTCATGCCTTTGCGTGTGATGCTCGGCGATTGGACTAGCGACCGTACTCGGCGCCGGCGCCGTTCCCGTAGCCGTTGCCATACCCATACGGCTGACGCTCTTCGGTGGTGGCCGTTCGGCTCCGCTCCCGATCGAGACGTACCTGCTGGCCCCGCGAGACATAACCGTACTGGGATTCCGGCTCGTGGCCGTTGGCCGCCGTCGGCATGAAGTGGCGGGAGCCGAAACCGGCGTACTCCAACGTACCGGCGAGCTGCATCGGCGTGTTGTCCTCACCCATGACGTCGCTGATGGTCGGAATGTTGTTGTTCTGCAGCGGGAAGAACAACGATACGTGCATGTGCCGATCGTCCGGCGACTGCTGGAAGTTCGATGACGCGAAGGACCACATGAGGTTGGGGTAGGCCGCGTCGAAGTCTTCGCGGTGCATCTGGTCCTGGACGTCCGATGCGATTTCTGCCAGCCCGGACGCTTCTACCGGCAGGGAGATCACCATGCGCATCACGGTGTCGCCTTCGGGGAAGGGATGCTTCGCCAACTGGAGGTCCGTGCGTTTGGGATCCATGATGTCCCACATGGCGGACTTGATAGAGAAAGGCAACTGCTTGGCGTTGTCGTTGACGACCACGATCTCGCGGCCGCGGAACGGGCCGAACAGGCGAGAGCCGCTGCGGGTATCGGCGATGTCAACCCGCCGGTTCAGCACGCGTACCCCAAACCAGCCATTGGAGTAATCGCCGAAACTGGTGACCGTCTCCGCCATCGAGCCGGCGTCAATCTGGTATCGCATGCCGGCTTCCATTGAAGCGAGGGCGATGGCGAGCTTGTCGTCCAACCGCTCGAAGTTGGGAGACAAGCTGTTGTCGGTGATCAGGGCCGGGTGGCGCTGCAATTCCTGGACGCCCTGGGTGTTGCGGACCATACGGGTGCCGATAGTTTCCTCGTATGCGCCCCAGGTCTCGCGGCGCATATTCTCCTTGAGCACCGCTTCGCTGGGCACGAGAACGATGGGAAGGAACGTGGCTTCGGGGAAGCGTTCGCGCATCATGCCGTGGAGAACGCCGCCCAGCTTGGCGTGGCCGCCGAAGCCCAGCCATTCCAGGATCAGCTGCGGAGGGGAGCCGACCTCCTCGGATCGGCGCGCCACGGTGTCGACCATGCGCTCCATATCGCGGTGGATCAAGCCGTAGAAATCCTTGTAGGCGTTGGGATCACGCAGGAAGCCGTCAACTTTGGGGAGGAAACCGGGAATTATGACCGGCAACTGACCCCCGCGCACGCGGCGCATCGAGCGGGTCTCTGTATCAATGGAATCGATGGTTCCCTGGTTGCAGTCGTACATCATCAGGCTCTGCACGCGGTCCAGGACCCCGGCTTCGCCCATGCGCCTGGCCCACCGCCAACTGCGCTTGTAGCCGGCGGTGCCGACTGCTACCGATACAATCGGGGGCGGAGTGCCGTCGCGGGTAAGATCGCTCTGTGAGCCCAACCTATGGGGGGCATTGCGGCGAATGTGGAAAGTGCGATTTTGATTCTTCGGTGGCATAGTTATGTTTACCCCCTATTTGACTTTGGGAGGAACTGCTCCAGTAGCGGACAAATTACGTTCTAACCTAGACTAACTATTTTAGATTAACCAGCAGTGTAATCCCTTTGCTGAATCCCTACCATCGGGCGGTCCGTGCGACTTTGCCCGTCACAGTTGTACAGCCTGATAACAACAGGTGGGACTGTACCATATGAAGACAAATACGTCAAATGGAATGCGTTGCGGACAATTCAAAAAAACCGCCGGAATTGCTAGATATATCGGATATGCTCCTGCCCATTATCCTCGACGTCAGTACCGTCGTCCGCCGGGAGCAAAACCGGATTGGAACCCAGATCACGCATGTGGAAAAACGATCCGAAACCCGTCTCGGCCGTTGCGGCGGCCCCGTAGGGAAGCGTCGCTCCCTCACCGCGGAGTATTTCGGTGACGCTCTGCAATTCGCCTTTCACCGGGTAGATCCTGGTCACGTGCATATACGGTTCGGGTTCGATACCGTCGGTAAACCGCGCGGTATTAAACGCGATGTCCAGGTTGGTGAACCGGTCGAATATGCTGCTGTGGTCCAATGCTTCCGCGGCCTGAGATGCCACCGGTTCCAGCTCATCGCCGTGCAAGGGCAAAGACACCACTATTTCCTGCGGGGCGTTGGCGGGTTGATTGATCCCCTCGGCAAGCTGGGCGGTCGGGTCCAGCGTGGACCAAATCGCATTGCCCAGCAGTGAGGATAGATCATCCTGCGGTCCAACGGCCGCGTACTGACGCCACCAGGGCGGGAAGTTCAGCCACTCGAACTTCCGAGTGACGGGCATCTTGCGCTTTACGGCGGCCATGCCCAGCCATCCGCCCGACGTGGGCATGAGTCGTCTGAGGGTTACACCCAACTGGCTGATGGCGGGATCGTCCTCGTCCCCGAATTCGGCCACTTCAAACCCGGCCAATCCGGTGGCCAGTCGGGCGTCGTCCTCGCGAGCGTTGACGTCTGACTGGGTGGTTACGAGGCAGTTGGAGCCGGACAGCAGGTTTTCATATTGTTCCCAGATGTATCGCCTGGTCCACTCCTCGGCGACGTGGTCCTTGGGCAGCATCATGACCGGCAGGACTGTTGAGTTGGGGAACGCGTTCTGCATCTTTTGATGCAGGAGGCCGCCGAGAACCGCGTGGCCGGAAAACCCCATGAACTCGATGATGGTCTCGGGCACACGACCGCAACGCTCCGAATGGAGCATCACCTGGCTGATAAGGTTGTCCATGTCCCGTTCCAGCGGCCCGCGGAAGTCGCGAAATCGTGTCGGGTCGCGCATGAAACCGTTCGGCACGGGAACGTAGTTTGGGAACAGTACCTGGGTACCGGCGCCAGTGCGAGCTGTGCCAAACGACTTTTGCAGCATTTTTTGCACGTTGGCTACGGTGACCTCGTTGCAGTCGTAGTAAATCGAGGTCTGGATGCGTCCTGCCGCGGAAAGCTCGGACATCCGCTCGGAAAACAGCATGGCACGACGCACCCCGGCCGTCCCTACCCCGACGACGACGAGCGTCGGTGGGATGCTATCTACGGCGCCGCGTTTGGCGGTGTGCAGAAGGCGATGGTTGCGACTGCGCGCACGGACAAAAGTTGAGGGCATGGCAGCGGGTACATCCAAATGGTCGGCCGACGACCGATCCAAAACGGACTGCCGTCGGCTCCATTTTAACGCGGATGCTTCCGAAACGCCAAGCGACCGCGATGGCCGTAAGTGTCCAGAATCCGGAGATTGTCATCGCCAAGCGCTAGCGCCGTGGCAATCTCGCCGCCGTAACGGCAACGTCTGTCCTAAAGGACTCCCACACGCCAACGAGATTGCCGCGATGCGCTCGCAATGACACTTTCCCCGCAAGTCTGAACTGTCACCGACGACCGGCTCGGCGGGGTTTCCCGGCTATGTTCCGGGCTTGAGGAACGCCAGTACCGCGTCGACGAACCCCTCCGGGTCTTCGATTTGCGGTATATGCCCGACGCCGGGCATGATGTGTTTGCGGGCGCGGACGATGTTGTTGTGCAGGAGTTCTTCGCCGTCGCGCAGCCGGTCGACCTCACCGTACAGGACGAGGGTTTCGCGGGCATTGACCTGGGGCAGCCTGGTCATGATGTCGTACCAGGCCAGCGACTCGTGCAGCTTTTTGACCCAGGCGCCAGCCTGTGCCCTCGTGCCGTTGTTAGCGTCGACCCACTCCTGCCTGGGTTCGGCAAAAGTCGTGGACTCTTTGGCCTGTTCCATGGTCCGTGGCACTGGCATGCCGTCGGCGTCGTAGCCGGCGGCGGACTCGGCGATACGCTCCGGAGCCGTCCGGGCATCCCATACCGGCGCGCCGACCAGGACGAGCTTGTCCAACCGTTCCGGGAAGGAAGCTGCCATCTCGGTGGCCAGGACCGCACCGACCGAATTGCCCACGTAGTGGCCGCGGTGGATGTTGAGTATCTGGCAGGCATCATCCAGCGCCTGGGCGTAGTCAGGGATGTTGAAGTGTCGGGTGGGTTTGTCGGAATCGCCGTGCCCGAGCATATCGAAGGCGTAGCAGGTGTAGTGTTGGCTGAACGCATCTATCACGGAACTCCACGCCCAGGTGGATGTGCCCAGGGGATGCAGCATCACCAACGGATAGCCGGCGCCTTGTTTGACAAAGTGCATGTTGCCTTCGCGGGTGGGTACGGTGTCGGTAAGGTCGCGCCGCACGAACATGATCGTGGCCTCCTGAGAGTCTGTGGCCGAAACGGAACTCGTGCCGGGGTCGGCAGGATGGTTGCCGCAATGCTAGCGACGGCCCCGGTCAAAGTCAATCGCGGAAACCGGGACGCATCTACCCGCCGCCCGAGGACCAAGTCTCGACATACAAAAAGCCGGGGGACGATGCCCCCGGCTCACATACCCGAGATTATTCGCAGGCTGGAGATTGCTAGTCGGCCGCCTGCGGGGCGAATTCCTCGCGCGCCACGGGAGTGACGGGCTGAGCGCTCTTTTCGTGCCGGCGGAGGATGAAGCGGGGCACGATGACCCAAAGGGCGAAAAGTCCTACAAAAGCGGCTCCGGCGGCGATGGCGATCATTTTCTGTCTCCAAGCAGGGTGGGCGGCGTTGCCCGTTTCGTTGGACACAGTATCGCGGGCGGTTGTTACGC
Source organism: Dehalococcoidia bacterium (assembly GCA_965203985.1). Classification (GTDB taxonomy): domain Bacteria; phylum Chloroflexota; class Dehalococcoidia; order Lucifugimonadales; family UBA3495; genus Bin87. The sequence goes on along the minus strand of CBDBDS010000002.1, from coordinate 324,145 downwards.
GAATTTTGCGCTCGTGTAAAGAGTGTGTTACCGATAGGCGCGCTGACCGGAAACCACGCCCAGTTGGGATTAGAGCTGCGGAGCTCCGACGCCCAGCCACCAGTGCTTTCCCTTGCCGCGTCGCTTGCGCTGGTATCCGCGCGCCCTGAGTTCCAGGCCAAACTTGCGCTGGCTGTGGGCCAGGTAACCCTGATCCAGGCACCATTGCGCGTAGGAGGCATAGAGATCGCCGGCCAGGGACATGGCCTCTGCACCGGTCAGACACACATCGGCGACGAAGTCGTCTACCGGGCCACATTCGCTGGCTTGCGATGCAATGGTGATCGCCGGTTCCGGCGGTTCAAGCGGGGCGATCCAACCCGAGCCTGGAGCCGGCCCGGACGAGGCGGGACCGGTTTGCCGGAGGCGGCCGGATCCGCTGCCGTACCCAGGGACGATTGGGTCCGCCCCGCCCAAACTCGCCGGATCCAATTCCTGGAGGGTCGTGTAATCACCCTTGGCAATGCCGGCAGCGTCCGGAACCGCCATGCCGTCGACACAATAGGACGCGAACAGTATCAGGTCGAGATAGGACGGCAACCCGCCGAGGTGTTCCCACCGCATCTCCCGACCGTTCCAGCTGGAAGCGTCCAGGGAAAGGCCCATCGCCGGGCATTCGAAGCATTGGCGGTATTCTGTCGGCACGACCCAGGTTGGGTTGAGCAGTTCCCGGTCGAGGCTGTGCCCGATGACAAAACAGACTGCCCGGACCGCTTTCATGCTGGGATCGGTTTCCTGCAGCGGCTCTTTTGCGGATACTCCGTCCAACTCGCGTTGGGTCTGGAGGGCGCACACGGCAAAGGCGGCGCGGACCTGGTTGCCGGCACACCGAAGCAGGCCGCGCTGGTCGGACATCTCCAACGGAACGCTGGCGTCCACTGGCTCCCAGTCCCGCCCGTATACTTCGGTGCTGGCCGGTACAAACGCGGGCGTGATCAGCCCCCGGTGCGCGGCCGCGTAAAATGCCATGGCGACGCACAGGTTCTCCCGAGCCAGCCGTATTCGCTGGCCGGGCGACAGGGCGGATGTAGACCGAGCGTTGGTCAATGGTCAATTGCGTAAGGGGCGGATATTCATCCGCCCCCGAACGCCGGGCGAGATGCCCAAGACAGGTTTCGCCTAGGAGTTGATATCCATGACCACCTTGATGATGCCATCCTCGCGCTGCTCGTACATATCGTAGGCGTTCTGGATGTCGGAGAAGCCAACGCGGTGGGTGATCAGTTCGGCCGGATCAGCCCAGCCGCGGGCGCGAAGGTCCACCATATCCTGGATCTGGCTGATGGGGTCGCCGCTGCGAGCGCCGGTGGTCGGGATAATGCGCGGCTGTTTGTCCATCCACAGGTTGTGTTCGATGGGCACCATGTGGTCGGTCTGGATGCCGAAGATTATGACCTGCCCGAACTGGCGCACGTGACGGAAGCACTCGTTCAGCGGTTCCGGGTAACCTGCGGCTTCGACGCACACGTCCGGGCCGCGGCCCTTGGTGATCTCCATGACGGCTTCGGCAACGTCCTGCTTGTCGGGATTGATGCGGTGGGTGGAACCCATCTGCTTGGACTTCTCCAGGCGGTAGTCCAGCGGATCGACGACGATGACGTGGCGGGCGCCCATCCGAGACAGGATCATGGTGAAGCTGAGGCCGATACTGCCCTGGCCGAAGATCAGGATGCTCTGCTGTAGTGGGCTGCCCAGCTGACGGCAGGAATACAGCACCGTGCCCGGTGGCTGGCACATGACCCATTCGTCCAGACCGCCTTCGTCGGGGAGCAAGGCGAGCCGCCCCGGTTCTGACAGGATGTACTCGCAGAGCCCGCCGGTGCCGGGATAGGGTATCGCGATTACCCGCTGCCCTTCCTGGAACTCGTCGGTCTTGCTTTCAACTATGACGCCGGCGAGTTCGTGAGCGCCTTTGCAAGGCGCCATGGGATACTCGGACTCGTCGAGAACCGGGCCGTAGGTGTGACGGATATCCGAGCCACATACGCTGACGCTTTCCATCTTGACAAGGACCTGGCCGTCAGCGGGAGCAGGAGTGTCGACATCGGTAAACTCCCACCGCTTTGGGGCTACCAGTTGGGCTGCTTTCATTTGGGGTTGCTCCTTATAAAGTAAGGCGAAAGGTCGCGCGACGAACGCGCTACCCGCCAATCATAGTACGCGGGTATGAAGGTTGACAACCGACGCAAAATTTGGCAACGTGATCATTGACCCCCCCATCCCGTTTCGACGGATGGGCAGCGAACCGCCCCCTGTGGGCGGTTACGCATTTAAGGATTTCCCATGCCGGAAGCGGTTGCATACATCGACGGCTTGAATTTTTATTATGGGGCGGTCAGAAATCGGCCGAGGTTGAAATGGCTTACCCCGCGAGTAACGATATACGGGCAATTCGGCGCCTACTAACTTAGAAACGGATTGAGCAACTCCACATCGAATTGTTCGAAATCGCGCACGTTCCTGGTGGCAACTATGAGTTCATTTACAATGGCCGTGGCTGCGATCATCGCATCCGTCGCCAGTGTGTTAGACCGACGGTGTTGCAAATGGGCCCATTCCCGGAAAGTAGGCCCGTCCATCGGTAAAACGTTGTAAGAATCCATCAGTTCGACGAGCCAGGTTTCGATTTCGATGGCTTTCTCCGAATCCTGCTCACGAGTTATCTCTATGCCGGCCTGTATCTCTCCGATGGTCACCGCTGACAGAAACAGTTGATCGGGTGGAATACGCTCAATCCACCTTAAAACTGCCCGGTCGGGACGGCTGCGGCGAATCTCTGAGACGACATTCGTGTCGAGCAAGTGCATCAGGCTAATCCAGTGCGGGCAGCTCTCGGAACGCCATCTCCGAGCGTGGGGGTGTCAGATTTTCGGTTCGGGCTTCCGGCGCAAGCAGCAGTTCTTTGATATTGCGCTTGGTTCGTTTTTCCATGCTGCGCCACTGGGCAATGGGGACGAGCACGGCAGTTTCCACTCCCCACCTGGTGACTATTTGCGGGCCGTCGCGTTCCGCCGCTGCCATAAACTCGTCGAATCTCGCTTTCGCTTCTTCAACTTGCCATACTTCGCTCATGTCGCCTCCTGTGCAACCTTCCGGTAGGAACGCCGCTCCGCTCAGTGATTTTCGAAGTCGTTGAAGCCGCCTTGCTCCCGTGTCGTTCCGAGATCCAATCAAAAATCCATAGATATTTGTGCAATGTAGGGGCGAATAACCATTCGCCCCTACGCCGTTGTGGTTGTATCGGCCAAGCTACCCAATCGGCCGGTTGGTGACCTCGCGGTCTATCTTGCGGGAAATCCACTGGCCGTGACCCGCCGGGGCGTTCAGCTGTCCGTTTTCGACGGCAACGGTGCCACGCATGATGGTCATCACCGGCCAGCCTTCGATCTCAAAATCCTCCCAGATGCTGTAATCGCTGATATGGAGGTCATCCATGGTCAGGCGCTTCTTGATCGAGGGGTCGATGAGAGTGATGTCGGCGTCGCTGCCGGGCGCCAACGCTCCCTTGCGGGGGTAGAGCCCGAAGATGCGGGCGGCGTTGGCGGAGGTGACATCCACAAACCGTTGGAGCGACATACCGCGCTTGGAGACGCCTTCGCTGTAGGTGATGCCGACGCGGGTCTCGGCTCCGTTGTGGCCGCCGGTGACGTCCCGTACTGATTTGCCCTGGATCTTGAGGTTCCAATCAGTGCAATACTCGTCGGTGGCCATGGTGTGCAGGCCGCCCCAGGCGATGCCCTTCCACAGCATGGCGGCGTCCTCCGGCGACTTCAGGGACGGGTAAGTGTGGTACTTCATCCCGTTCTCTTCTTTGTAATTGTTGGCGTTGAAGCAGGCGTAGTTGTGGAGCGTTTCGCCGTAGATCGCCATGCCCTTGTTGCGCGCCTCGCCGATGGCGTTGATGCCCTCGCGGGCGCTGACGTGGACGAAGTACACAGGCGAGCCGGTCCATTCGGCTACGCGGAGGACACGGCGGAAGGAAACGTCTTCCGACTCGTTGCTGTGGACCAGCGGCATGTTCCACCACTCGTTGCGCTCCTCGCGCTGGAGCTTTTCGTACATGTACTGCACCATGTCGTCGTCTTCGGAGTGGACGAGGAGCATGGCGTCGTTGCGCTGGATGACCTCCATGAGGTCGTGGAGGTGGCCCATGCCGACCTTGCGGGGCTCGCCGGACATTTCCGGCGGGCGGATGTTGGTAGTGAAAATCTTGACGCTGGACCAACCGCCCTCGATGTACTCGTGAAGAGATTCCAGCGTGCGCTGGGGGATCTCGCCGAGGAGCATCAGGTGGTGGGCGTAGTCAGCGTAGGAATTGCCGCGCCAGGAGTTGGTCCGTTCCTGGATGGCATCCTCGATAGTGTTGCCCGGGTGATGGATGGCGAAGTCCAGCAGCGTGGTAGTGCCTCCGAACAGGGCGGCCCGGCTGACCTGTTCCGGTGGGGCGGTCCGCAGATTTCCGGGCCCCATGATGGGCGCGTCGATGTGGGCGTGGGGTTCGATACCGCCCGGCACCACGATCTTGTCGGTGGCGTCGATGACCCGTCCGACGTCATCGGTCATGGCGTTGGGTGCGGTGATGGCGACGATCTTCTCGCCCTGAATGCACACGTCCCAGTCGCCCACGCCCCAGGGCGTGACGACCTGGCCGCCGCGGATGATCAAATCCAGCATAATCTCCCTCCGTGGAAGCCGTCAGCCGGCAAAAGTTATTGGGTCGAACCGGCCAGGCGGCGCCAGTATAGCGCAAAACCCGGCAGGTTATGGTTTGCATGGATACGCAGTATGGACAGGATGCGGGCGGCACGGTGAATTGCTGGATTATCATCGTGACGGCGCGACAGGATCATTGGAATTGTCCTGAAACGTCGGGGACCGCCGCGTCGGTATTATTGACAATCGTGCTAATTTATATTATAATTCGTGATAAGAATAGCGACAAGGAACGTGCCACCCACCATATCCATTCAGCCAATTTCCGGAACTCATACAGGACAGGAGGAAGACATGATGAACAAGAACGTGAAGCGCAACACCGCCCTGATACTGACCGGCCTGGCCGTGGGCGCCGCCGCCGGGATTCTGCTGGCGCCCAAGAGCGGCCGGGAGACCCGCTCCGACATCCGGCGCAAGGTGAAGTCCAGCTACCGGCGCGGGGGCTCCCTCTGGCGACGGATGCGCGGCCGCCCCGAGGAGGTGCCCGTCGAGTTCGTGCTGCAGGACACCGGCATCGTCGCCGGCCGATGCTAACCGACGCCCGGCGGTAAACGCCAACCTAACGGAAAGGGCCGCCAATTTTGGCGGCCCTTATCTAATGCCGTTATAATGGCGGCGCCCCGGCGGTACGACGGCAACTCTTTTCCCCGACGGCAAGGATGGAAACATGGTCACCACTTACTCGTGCATCAACACCGAAACCGTGACGCGCCCCACGATGATGGGCCGGAGCGAAGTTGAAACCCATATCGGCGTGGTCACGCTGAACCGCCCCGAGGTTCTGAACGCTCTGAATTTACAACTGGTGCGCGAGCTGGACCAGGCCATTACCGATTACGAAGACGACGACAGCGTGGGCGCCGTCATCATCACCGGCGCCGGCGAACGCGCTTTTTCCGCGGGCGCCGATATCCACGAGAACCGGGAGCTTTCCCCGGAGGAGCGCGAAGCCGGGCAGGCGGAGCGCGCCGCGTACACGTGGCATCTTCATACCAGCAGCAAGCCGGTCATAGGCGCCGTGAACGGGCTTTGTTACGGCGGGGGCACTGTGCTGGCCACCAGCCTGGACTTCCTGGTCGGCTGCGAAAAGAGCAGCTTCCGGTTCCTGGCGGTGAACTACGGTCAGATGAACGCGACCTGGAGCCTGCCGCAGCTGGTGGGCATCCACCGGGCCAAGGAACTGCTGCTCAGCGGCCGGGAAGTTTTCGCCGAAGAGGCGTACCACATGGGCCTGATCAACCACCTGGTTCCCTCGGAAGAACTGATGGACCGGACGCTGGACATCGCGGCGGGCATCGCCCGCAATCGGGTCGAAGGGCTGGCGAACATCAAGCAGTTGCTGCTGGAACATTCCGGGCTGCCCATCGAACAGCAGTACCGCAACGAGATCGAGGGCCGCACCGGTCGTTTCAAGGGGCTCACGGTGGAGGAGGGGTTCTCGGACTTCCTGGCCCGGAAGGGACGGAAGCCCCGTTCCGCCTGACCACGCGTACCAAAAGACGGGAGGTATGACCGGGAACGCCGGCCCGGCGCCGGTTCCGCCGGTGGGACGGCGTTCGGACGAAGCGATCGTCGCGCCGGATGGCTCAGAGGTTCGGCTCCTGCTGACGGACGCCTACGGGGCAACCCGTTGCAGCATGGTGGAGGTCACCATCGGCGCCGGGGAAACCAGCCGCCCGGTGCGTCACCGCACGGTTGAGGAAGCGTGGTACGTGCTTTCCGGAGCCGGGGAGGTCTGGCGTTGTCCCCCGGGAGTGCCGGCCACGGAAGTTCCGCCGGTAAGGGTTGTGGCCGGAGATGCGCTGGTCATTCCGACGGGTTGGGGATTTCAGTTTCGGGCAGAAGCCGAATCAGATATGCGGTTCGTCTGTGTCACCATGCCGGCGTGGCCGGGCATGGACGAGGCGGTGGAAGTGCCGGAAGGAGGGCTGGGCGAGCCTACTCTGGCTCCTCCCACGGTTAGCCCTGGCGGCGAACCTCGATAGTCTCGCCGTCCGCCAAGGCGACGCGGCGGTATTGGATCCCCATTTTCAACATCCAGTATCCGAGCGTAGCGGGGCTGACCCCCAGATGGGCGGCGGCACGGCTCATTCCCATCTCGTTGACCAGGTCGGGCACCAGGCTCTCCAGCTGCCGCCCGTGTTTTTCTTCCACGCTGCGCATTAACTTGGTTTTTCTGATTCGCTGTGTTGCCATATCCTCTCTTCCCGATGTTATTCGCCAGCGTCGTTGCGAGGCGAGGCTGGCGGGTGATGCGATGGCGCAATCATACACGAATGTCATGTGAGCGCACACTGAACACGCGCCACATCTTGCCCAATTTTATGAATAGTCATAAAAGTTCCCGCAAATTTGCGGTCGTGCGCTCTGCCGGACCGGTCCGGAACGGGAATCCAGAGACGCTCGGCGCTGAGCGCTCGCCAGTGCGGGCCGGATCCCCGGCTCAGCCGGTCAGCTCCGGCCGGGCGCTTTCGTGTCGGTTCCCGGACCCGGCGAGTTGGCGCATAGGGTAAAATCGCGCCATGTCTACAGGGGTGGGCGGCGGACGCCTGACGCCGGTACGTCGGCAGTACCTGACCATTAAGCACTCGTACCCGGACGCCGTGGTGCTGTTCCGGATGGGCGATTTTTACGAGTGCTTCGACGATGACGCTCATACGCTCTCTTCGGCGCTGGAAATCGCGCTGACTTCCCGAACAATGGGCAAGGATACCCGGGTGCCCATGGCCGGGGTGCCCGCCGTTTCCCTGGAAGCCAACCTGGCGAGACTCATCAAGCAGGGGCACAAGGTCGCGATCTGCGAGCAACTCAGTGACCCGGCGACCTCCAAGGGGTTGGTCGAGCGCGGAGTTGTTCGCGTAGTGACTCCGGGCACCGTCATCGAGGCGGCGTTGCTGGACAACCAGGCCAACAACTATTTGGCCGCGGTGTGCCTCGGCGACGACCGGGCCGGGCTGGCCTACGTTGACGTCACCACCGGCGAGTTCGCCCTGTGCCAGATGACGGGAGACCTGTTGACCCTGGAGTTGGCCCGACTACAGCCGTCGGAAATCCTGGTCCCCGACCGCGAAGAGTTTCAAGACTCCGTCGCTGGCCAAGGCGGAGTTGGCGACGCCATAACTATCAACCAGCTGTCAAACGCGGCTTTCAGCCTCGAATCGGCGCAGCGAACCCTGCTGGAATACTACGAGGTACTGTCGCTCGAGGCATACGGTCTGGAATCCAACGGAGCGCCGACCGAGCCGCTGGCGGTGCGGGCTGCCGGGGCGATCCTGGAGTATCTGAAATATACCTGGCAGGGTGAACGGCCGGGCTTGTCGGCGCCATTCCTGTACAACACGGCTTCGTATATGACCCTGGACCCGCAAACCCGTCGAAACCTGGAGCTGTTCGCCGCCGGGAGATGGGACAGCAGCGATATGTCACTGCTGAAAGCGTTGGACGGCACCCGGACTCCCATGGGCGCGCGCCTGCTGCGCCGATGGTTGGGACAGCCGCTGCTGGACCTGGAACGGCTGGAACGGCGGCTGGATGCGGTGCAGTTCTTCCATGATGACGCGTTCCGGCGCGATGACGCGGCCTCCGCCCTGGCTCAGATTTCGGATCTGGAGCGCATTCTCAGCCGCGTGCAGATGAATACGGCAACACCCCGGGACCTTCTGGCATTGAAGCGCAGCGTGGAAGCCGCGGCGGAGTTGGGTTCAATTTTCGCGCGGGATCAGGTCGAACAGGTCGCGTGGATCGGGGAAAGGCTGCGGCCCATCCCTGATTTGCTGGCGCTGATCGAAACGGCCATCGAGCCGGAACCGTCCGGTTCCGTGGGCGAGGGCGGAGTGATCCGGCCCGGGTTTTCGCCGGAACTGGACCGCACTCGCGGTTTGTCCAGGGACGCCCGGGGGTTCATCGCCGGCCTGGAATCCGAAGAACGGGAACGCACGGGAATACGCAACCTGAAAGTCGGCTTTAACCAGGTTTTCGGCTACTACATCGAGGTGAGCAACTCCAACCTCGAATCCGTGCCCGACCACTACCAGCGGCGGCAGACCCTTACGGGTGGCGAGCGATATATCACTCCCGAGCTCAAGGAGTTCGAACGCCAGGCGCTGGAGGCCCGTGAACAGCTCGAAGAACTGGAGCGCAGCCTGTACCGCCAGGTCTGCCGCCAGATCGCCGACCACGGCCCGGCGATATCCCGGCTGGCGTCCGCGATTGCCCGGGCTGACGTCTTCGTGGGTCTCGCCGACGTGGCCGTACGGCACGGGTACGTGCGGCCGGAGTTGAACGACGGTGTGGCAATTCGCATCGCGGACGGCCGGCATCCGGTGGTGGAGCGGGTGCTGGGCGCCGGGTCATTCGTGCCCAATGACGCGGCGCTGGATTCCGACGATGCTCAGATCATGCTCATCACCGGTCCCAACATGGCCGGCAAATCCACCTACATCCGGCAGGTTGCCATAATCGTGCTGATGGCCCAGGTGGGAAGCTTCGTGCCGGCGTCCTCGGCATCCATCGGCTTGGTGGATCGCATCTTTACTCGCGTCGGCCTGCAGGACGACCTGGCTACCGGGCAGTCAACTTTCATGGTGGAGATGGTGGAAACCGCTGCTATCCTCCACCAAGCCTCCTGGCGCTCGCTGGTGGTTCTTGACGAGATCGGACGGGGAACTAGCACCTACGACGGTTTGTCCATCGCGCGGGCGGTGGTGGAGCACCTGCACAACAATCCGCGTCTCGGATGCAAGACGTTATTCGCCACGCATTACCACGAACTGACCGAACTTGCATCCACGCTGCCCGGCGTCAGGAACTACAGCGTTGCCGTGTCCGAGGAGGATGGTCGTGTGGCGTTCCTGAGAAGGATCGTGCCGGGTGGGGCGGACCGTTCGTATGGGGTTCACGTGGCGATGCTGGCGGGAATGCCGACTTCAGTGGTGAGCCGGGCCCAGGAGTTGCTCACTCACCTGGAGCAGGACCGCGGGTCAAGCGTCGCTGTGGGCCGGGGTGAAAGACGAAAATTGGCCCCATCGCCGCAGTTGCCATTGCCCCTGTTCCCTTCCGGGCATGAGCGGCTTGCCGAGGATCTATTAGGGATGGACGTGTCGAACCTCACGCCGCTGGAAGCGATCAACAAGCTGTACGAACTTCAGGAGCAGGCGCGCCGTCCCGAGGAATGACCGCCCGAAGGGTTGCGCGGTACGGTTTCCGGCCGTACTGCGGTCAGGTCGGAACCATGATGCCGGCCAGCGCCGCCAGATCCGGTACGGTAAAGTCGGGTTTCGCGTCGATTGGCCGGGTTCCGCCACCCCGATCCGGGCGATTGACCCAAACCGACCTGATGCCCAAACGGTTGGCCGGCTCGATATCGTGGTACAGGCTCTCTCCAACATGGAGCCACCGCTCCTTGTCGACGGCCATTACAGTTTCCGCGAGTTCAAAGCTACGAGAGTTTGGCTTGTACGCTTTGGCCTGCTGAGAGGTGACTATGGCATCGAATTCAACGCCCAACTCGCGAGCGGAGCCGGCAAACAGGTCGTCGTCCACATTGGAAATAATAGCCAGCTTGTATCGCTGCTTGAGGATGTGGAGAGCTGGCCCGGCATCGGGAAAAACCGGCCAATGGGGCAGCGAAGCGGACAAGCAGTCAATGTCGTCCTCGGCAACCTGGATGCCGACCCGATCACTGATCATGCGCATCACTTCACGCAGGACGACGCGGTATTCCTTGAACTCTCCCGAACTTTGGATCACCGGCTCTACATCGGCGAACAATTCCAAAATTTCGGGGTTGGTCTTTCGGACGCCATAGGATTCCAGGGAATTCGACACTGCGGAGGAAATCCCGGTTTCCCAGTCGACCAGCGTTCCGTAGCAGTCGAAGCTCACCCACTCGATATCATTGAAATCTGCCACCGCAATCACCCGAAAGCTGACCAAGCGTTAGGTTGGACTGGGCGCCCAAGTCACGCGGCCGGGCTCTTACCAAGGAAAATAGTGGGTAAGGGAGTCGCCGTGGCTCGTGGACGCATGGAGCGAACGTACCAAGGGACGCGTCGCCGGCGCAGCATGAACCGCGCTTCGGTTCGTGGGAAGGAATGGTGGGCCTGGATGGACTCGAACCAACGACCTCAGTCTTATCAGGACTGCGCTCTAACCGCCTGAGCTACAGGCCCACAGGGCTTACCATTATACCAATCCGTTCGCCCGGCGCAATACGACGATCCGACTCTCACGCGTACCCGGTTTGGTTAGACCGGGGAATTTGCATGGATGGGCAGGATGAACGGGATTTTTTGGCCGACGAGATTGCCGCGCTGCGCTCGCAATGACAGCCATCGGGGGCGAGATTGCCGCGCCGCGCTCGCAATGACAAACCGGGTACGCGTGAGCGATCTGACTCGGCGACGAGAGCCGCCCACGCGACCGCTTTATCCTCTGATCGGGCCGGTAGCCCGCGCTCAGACAGATGCTACAGCGTCCCAAATCACCTGGCGCATGCCGGCTTGTCCGGGATAAATGCCCCATGAATTACGGATGCTACCTGCCGGGGGTCGTGCGTACCCGCGCGGGACGCGGCGCCATCGGCACTAGCCCGTCGGACACAAAAATGGTATCGTTGCGCACACCTGTTAGTAGGGAGAAACCGTCGTCCGATCGGCGGAAATCCAACGTGGAGGGTTGAAATGCCTCAGATCAAACACATCGCGATTGCGACCAACGACGCGGAAAAGACTGCCAAGTTCTACCAGGAAGTGTTTGGCCTTCGCGAAGTTGCCCGATTGCAGAGCGACAACGCCAACGGATTCATGCTCAGCGACGGGAACGTCAACATGGCCATCCTGGACTTCCAGAACGACGCGGTAGCCGGAGAGCGCGGCAAGGACTGGGAGGGCATCCACCACATCGGCTTCGAGGTTGAAAGCCTTGAAGAGACCGAGGCGCGCCTGTCCGCCGCCAACTCCCAGCCCATGGACGAGGTGAACCACGCCCTGCACGCCGGCATGACCGGCCCGCGCACGCAAAACGTGGAGACCAAATACGAAGGTCCCAACGGCGAGATGATTGACGTTTCGGAAACCGGTTGGGTGGGTACGCGCGGCCTGGACTAATTCCGACCCGGCGAGGAGCCCTGACCCACGCATATTTTGACGCGGGCGATGCATTCGCATCGCCCAGGAGCATCGTGAACGCTACACCGCGACAGCTGACTTGCTACATCAAGAAAACCCAGACCAACCCCGAGACGTGGGAGGGGTTCTGCGTCGAAGTGGATATCCCTGCCATCGGTGATACCTACGAAGAAGTCGTTGGGAAAATGCACGAGCGCCTGGGAAACTATATCGATTTTATCCATGAGCGCCAGCCCGATGACGAGCAGACATTGATGTTCCGCCCAATGCCTGGCGGCCAAGTGTGGAAGCTGAAATTTGAAGAGCGCTTCCTGCAACGTCTGCCGTTTTCCAATCGCCAGATTCGCAAGACCTATGTCAGCACCGAGAAGGGCATACCCCCACAACTGGATCCCACCCATACAGAATTGTGCTTCAGTTGCCGCAAATACCGCAACGTGACGCAGTTCGAGGTATTTCACGAACCCAATTCCGCCTACGTGTGGTACGACAAGACCTGCAACTTTTGCAAAGAACAGGGAGTCGACTGAACGCCGGCGATGAAGAACGAACAAACCGCCCCACACAACTGTGGGGCGGTTTTGTTATGGTCGTCGAGGCGCTGAACTTGCGCGATCGGAGGGATCGTGAAGCCGGCCTTACGCCGGCCTGAAAACCAACCCGGGTTCATCAGGGTCGATCTCGGTCAAGTCGATTTCCAGGGCCATGCCGGTGCGTATATTCTGCGGGTTGGCCGCGTCCACGCCGGCGATGCGGGCCGAAATGCGTGGCCCCTCCTCCAGCGTGACGATGCCGGTGCAGTACGGGTTGTTTCGGCCGAACCCCTTGGCTTCCAGGGATGCCGGAGCGACCGAAATGCAGGTGAACGTGCTCAGCGTAGCGCGTCCACTGAGTTCGTGCCATTCCATGTCATGGCTGTGGCTCACCGGATCAATCGGCCGAGCCTCGGCGTAGATGTTCCCATTCTCCCGGCAACGAACGCCCATGAACCGACCTTCCTTGAGGAAGGCGTAGAAGGACGCCGCATTAAAGGGCCGGCTTTCAGTTTCGGTGGTCATTGGGGGACCTCCTAACCGCGCTGGAGCACGTTGACGACACAAGTGCCGCCGGTGCCGCCCACGTTGTGCGTCAAGCCGAACTCCAGGTCGGGATTGGCCAGCTGCCTGTCCCCGGCCTCACCGCGAAGTTGCTTGTAAACCTCGATGACCTGCGCCACGCCGCTGGCGCCAACGGGATGGCCCTTGGCTTTCAGACCGCCGCTGGTGTTGATGGGACGATCACCGTTGCGAGCCGTGCGACCTTCGTCCACCGCATGGGGGCCCTCGCCGGGCGCGAAGAAGCCCAGGTCCTCGCTGGCGACGATCTCGGCGATGGTGAAACAGTCGTGCACCTCTGCGACGCCAACCTGCTCGGGGCCGATGCCGGCCATCTCGTATGCCTGTGCCGACGCGATTTTCGCGGCCGACAGGGAGGTCAACTCTTCGGCGTCGTGCAGCGGACGGCCGGTAGCCTGGCCGATGCCGGCGATGTGCACCGGTTTGTCGGTGAACTGGTTGGCCAGTTCGCTGGCGACCAACAGGACACAGGAAGCGCCGTCGGTAATTGGCGCGCAGTCGTAGAGGCGCAGGGGCCACGCGATCCACGGATTGGCGCGGGCGTCATTGAGGAAGTCCAGCTCGTCGTCCCAATCGGGAACAGGCTCGCCGCGCTGCTCCGCCCGGGCCTTGCGCCGGTCCATCATGTCCCTGACGGTGACCTGGAACTGGGCCTTGGGGTTCAACTTGCCGTTCTCGTGGTTCTTGACCCCCACCTTGAGCAGGTGGTTCAGGTTGGTCTCGTAGCGGTCCATGTGCGCCTTGGCGATAGCGCCGAAGATGCCGGGAAAGGTCAGGCCGGCGGGGACTTCGTACAGGCCGTCCGCGGCCGAGGCCAGCACGTCGGTGACCCCTTCCGTGGGCAGCGATGTCATCTTTTCGACGCCGCCCACCAGGACCACGTCGTACATGCCGCTGGCGATGGCCATCACGCCTTCGCGCAAAGCGCTGCCGCTGCTGGCGCACGCGTTCTCAATGCGGGTGATTGGCGTGGGGGTCATGCCCAGCCAATCGGCCATGATGGGCGCCGTGTGGCCCTGGTGCTCAAACAGGTCGGCCGAGTAGTTGCCCAGATAGCCGGCCTCGATGTCCTGGGCGGATATGCCCGTGTCTATGGTCTCCTGCATATCCTGGAACGCTTCGACGAACAGGTCGCGGCTGGTCTTGTCGGGGTAGGCTCCGAACTGGGACAGTCCGGCGCCGACGATGGACACCGAGCGAGCCAGGCGACGGGAACGAGTGGTAGCCATTGGAAATTGCTCCTCACTTACGGTTGCGGTGGCACATCCTACACTAAAAAATGCGGGCATTGCCACAACGGTTTCCTGGCGGCCAGGCGCTGGCGGATGGACCGGCCTGATCGGCCGTCGTGGCCGATTTGCGGGCCGCAAATCGGCGATGCTATACTTTCCGCCAGATGCTGCCGGAGCGGTTTTTGCGGAAGGCGACAGACGCAGTATCGGGAGGGGCCGATGATACAAAGCGCCGTTGTGCAGCAACTTCGACAGGGAGGCGTGCGGGTCACCCCGCAGCGTTTGGCAATCGCCGAGGCCGTGCTCAACTCCACCGACCATCCCACCGTGCAGCAGATCCACGAGCGCGTGCAGCAGCACTTCCCCTCCATGACCCTGGCCACAGTTTATTCGACCTTGGGCGTGCTCTCCAAGAGCGGTTTGATCCAGGAACTGCCCTTTGCCAAGCAGTCCCGCTATGAGAGCAACGTTTCCCCCCACGTCAACCTGGTGTGCATCGGATGCGGAAACATCGCCGACGCGGACGACAGCAGCGACATTATCATCCGCTTGCGGGACCAGGTTTCCACGGAAACACGGTTCCAGGTGATGTGGCAACGGGTGGATTTCCACGGCTGGTGCCGTTCGTGCCGGCCGGCCGATGAGCCGGCCAACTCTCCCGCCGGCTAGGCCCGTTGTCGCCGTGATCACCGGCGTTGTCGGCATAACCCTGTGGACCGACGACCTGGACCGGATGTTCCGGTTCTACCGTGACATCCTGCGTCTGCCCCTGCACTCGTTCCATGAAGATGAGGGGTTCGCCGCCTTTGAACTAGGCGATATCAGGTTCAACGTGGGGCGCCACGGCTCGATAACGGGAGCGTCCCGGGACCCCCTGCGAATCATGCCGCACCTGGGGGTCGACGACATTCACGCGGAGCACGCAAGGCTGGCTGCCGCCGGGGTGCCGTTCATCCGTGTCCCGGAGCGGGAGCACTGGGGCGGATGGGTAGCCACCCTCGAAGACCCCGATGGGAACATGCTGCAACTCTTGCAGTTCCCCGATTAGCGTTCCCCGCGGTTCAGCCCCGTAGCTTGCGGGCCAGTTCGGCGTTTGAAGGCTCGACCAGCACAGACCCGTCGGGAAACACGATGGTCGGGATGATGAGCCGGTTGTCGTTGACCTGCTTGACGTAGGCCTGCGCGGCCTCGTCGCCGTCCACGTTGACGTACTCGTAGGCCACCGACTGGCTGTCGAGGTAGTTCCGCGAGCGGTGGCAGTCGGGGCACCATTCGGCGCCGTAGAGCTTGATTTCGGGTGCGGCGGTGGTCATGGGATTGCCTCCCGGGATGGATTGGGGTTAATCGGCGACACGGCCGGCGCCCTCGTCCTGTTCGGTGTAGGTGGGGCGGACCAGCTCAAACACGTCGTCGGTGTGGCAGTACATGTTTCCGGCCAGGCGCCCGGTGGGTTTGAGCGCGGCGTGGTCGATCCGGAGGCCATTGGGTCCATCGTAAAGCACGTCATCGCTGATGTGCATGCGGACGATTTCTCCGATGACGATGCCATGAGCGTGGGGCTGCTCTCCGATGTTCACGACCTGAACGAGGCGGCACTCCATGTTCACCGGGGACTCCAACACGCGGGGCGCTTTCACGAGTTCGCTGGGCGCCTCGGTCAGGCCGGCGATGTCAAACTCGGACACGTCGGAAGGGTACTCGGCGGCGGTGGCGTTCATGGCGGCCGCGATATCGTCCACCACCACGTTGACCACGTACTCGCCGGTCTCTTCGATGTTGGTCAGCGTGTCCTTGCGCTTGTCCTGCCAACCGGGAGCGCGACGCGACGAGGAGAAAATGACCGTGGGCGGGTTGTAGGCCATGGCGTTGAAGAAGCTGAAGGGGGCCAGGTTCACCACACCGTCCGTGGAAATGGTGGACACGAAGGCGATGGGTCGCGGCACGACGACGCCGGTGAGGATCATGTTGAAGCGTTCGAAGGTCTTGGGGTCGATGAGCATCGGGGAAACTCCTGCCAGTTTGCGTGATCGGCGACGCATGCCGACGATTTG
The DNA here is from genome assembly GCA_965203985.1 of Dehalococcoidia bacterium. Lineage (GTDB taxonomy): Bacteria > Chloroflexota > Dehalococcoidia > Lucifugimonadales > UBA3495 > Bin87. Next base: position 307,865 of record CBDBDS010000002.1, on the reverse strand, counting down.
GGGCGCGACAAGTATACCTTGCGTTGCGTGGCGTATTCGATAAATTGCCGCCGTCGCCCGCTTGGGATAAAATCGCCGCCATGTTTGACGCGCCATTGAGCGGAATCAAGGTGCTGGACCTGAGCGAGGATATCGCCGGGTCTTTTTGTGCGCGGCTGCTGGCGGACTACGGGGCGGATGTGCTCAAGGTTGAGCCCACCGGCGGGTCGGCGATGCGGCGGGTTGGCCCCTACTACCACGACGACCCGCATCCCGAGAAAAGCCTCTTCTTCCTCATCCTCAACCTGAACAAGAAGGGCATCACCCTCAACCTGGAGACGGCGGCCGGGCGTCGCATCCTGGAGGAACTGGTCCCCCACATCGATCTGATCATCGAGAGCTGTCGACCGGGACACCTGGACGACCGGGGCATCGGCTACGAGGCGCTGTCGGCGATCAACCCCAACCTCGTGATGACCTCGATCACGCCCTTTGGCCAAACCGGTCCCTACAGCCAGTACGCCGGCGAGGAGATTGTGTCCTACGCCATGGGTATGGTGATGGGGATCAGCGGTGTGCAGGGCCGCCCGCCCCTCAAGCACGGCGGTTTCCAGGCGCAGTACCAGGGTGGCCTGTTCGGAGCCGGGGCGACGGCCATGGCCCTGTTCGCCCAGGACCGACACGGCGTCGGCCAGCATGTGGACGTTTCCATCACCGAGTGTGTGGCGTCCACCATGATGGCGACGCAGACCATCTACCCGTTCATCGGCGGGGTGCAGGTGCGGCGGGCGCCGGGAACTATGTGGGAGAACCCCATGCCCTGCAAGGACGGCTGGATCATCGTGCAGGCCGGCGGCGGCGCGACCTGGGACGACATCGCCGACTTCTTCCGCGCGCCCGAGTTGCTGGAGCCTCGGTTTGCCGACCGCGCGCAGCGGGTGCGCAACGGGCCGGCCATGGACCAGGTGGTGTTGGAAGCCATCAAGGACCGGGAGAAGTGGGAACTGTTCCCGGCGGCGGCGGAAAAGCGCATGCTGTTCGGCTTGGTGCAGACGCCTACGGAACTTGCCGACTGCCCACAGCTCGAATCCCGCGAGTTCTACCGGGAGACCGAGCATCCGGTCATCGGGCGCATCAAGGTTCCGGCCGAGCTGTTCCGCATGACGCCGGCCGGTTACCAGCTGAGAATGGCCGCGCCGACGCTGGGCCAGCACAACGAGGAAGTGTTCGTGGACGGCTTGGGCTACGACCGCGAGACGCTGTCGGTCATGCGGCAGTTGGACGTGATCTAGGCTATGCTGGCGGTGGAGTTTGAGATGGTTACGCAACCGCAAACCACGGGCGTTCCCCTGGTTCCGTTCACGGATGACTACGTCTGCCCCGACCCGGAACCGCGCGACATGATACAAAGCCCCACCATCAACAAGTCCGGCTACTTCGTCGCCCGCCATTTTGCGGCGCGGCCGGGCACGCTGGTGCGGGCGCCCTGCGTGCTGAACTTCGACCCTACCAACATGAACAACCGGGTCGAGCCGGACCTGCTGGTGGCTTTCGGTGTGGAAGCCGCGTCTATCCTGCCGCGCAACGGCTACATCATCTGGGAGGTCGGCAAACCTCCTGACTTCGTGATGGAAGTGGCGTCGGAGACCACCCACCGCAGGGATACCGGGTTCAAGCGTGATTTGTACGCCAGGTTGGGCATCGCCGAGTACTGGAGGGTTGACCCCACCGGCGGCGACTTCTACGGCTACGCGCTGGCCGGCGACCGCCTGGTTGACGGCGAATATCAGGCAATTGACCTGACGACGGAAGCGGATGGGATGATATGGGCTTACAGCCCGACGCTGGACCTGTGCCCGTGCTGGCATCCGGCGTGGGACTGGGACGTTGACGACGAAACGAACCTGCGGTTCTACGACCGCAAGACGGGCCGCTACCTGTGCGACTTTTTGCTGGTGGAGGAAGCGCTGGCGGCGGAGCAGGCTGCCCGGCTGGCCGCTGAGACCGCTTTGGCGGCGTCGGAGACGGCTCGGGAGGCAGCCGAAGAGCGCATCCGCCGGCTGGAAGCGCAGTCGGGTCAGCAGCAGAGCTGAACACAGTGTCCGACCCATCCGAGAGTTGTATCACCATGTCCACCTTGCCATTGGAAGGAATCCGCGTCCTGGATTCCACCTACGTCTTTGCCCTGCCGTACACCGGCGGACAGCTCGCCGACCTGGGCGCCGAGGTCATCAAGATCGAGGGTCCGGGGCGACCGGACATAACGCGGGGCGGCGGGCTCTACGGCACCTTTCCCGACAACGACCCGGGCGAGGACTGGTGGAACCGTCCCTCGACCTACCAACTGCTCAATCGGGGCAAGCGGTCCATGGTGCTGGACATGGCCCAGGAGGACGGGCGCGAGATCTTCCGCGAGCTGGTCACGGTCAGCGACGTCGTGATGGAGAACTTCACTCCACGGGTCATGCGCCGCTGGAACCTGGACTACCCCAACCTGCGCAAGCTGCGGCCCGACATCATCATGGTGTCCAACACCGGGTACGGGCACGGCGACGGGCCGTACTCGTCCTACCCGGCCCAGGCCACCACCCAGGAGGGCACCCACGGACACTGCTGGATCACCGGGTACCCGGGAGACGAGCCGTCCAAGGCGGGCCGCTCTTTCGTCGATTTCCTGTCCACCTGGAGCGCGATGCTGGCCATCGGGTCGGCGCTACGCTACCGCAACCGCACGGGCAAGGGCCTGTGGGTGGACATCGGCATGTACCAGGCCGGCGTGATGTTCCTGTCGGAGTACCTGATGGACGCCATCGCCAACGGCCGCGAGGGCGAGCGCATCGGCAACCGTCACCCCAGCCGCGCCCCCCAGGGAGCCTATCCCGCCGCCGGCGACGACGAGTGGATCACGTTGTCCGTTGCGGATACCGAGCAGTGGCTGGCCCTGTGCCGGCTCATGGAGCGGGAAGACCTGGCAGCGGATCCGCGGTTTGGCACGCTGGCCGGGCGGCAGAAGCATCACGACGAGATCGACGAGGCCATCGGGCAGTGGACCAGGCATCACGACAAGTATGAAATGATGCACGCGCTCCAGGCCAAGGGGATCGCCTCCGGGCCTGTACTCAGCGGAAAGGACGTGCATTTCGACCCACACTATCGCAGCCGCAACTTCCTGGAGCGCGTGGAGTATCCGCCGGAACGGGACATGGGCACGCGCATCATCATGGGACGTCCGTACAAGCTGTCCAAGACCCCACTGGAAGTGCGCGGCCCTGCTCCGAACTTCGGCCAGGACAACGTGCCGTTGCTGGAGGCGCTGCTGGGCAAGCCGGCCCAGCAGGTATCGGCGTGGGCCGACGCCACGGTGATCACCGAGGTGCCCACCACCGGCGAGCCGTCGCCGACGCTGGACCCCGAGGAACTGGTGGAACGCCGCCAACTGGCCGAGTGGGACCCACAGTACCGCGAGCGACTGGGCATTTGACGGTTGGGCAGTCCGGGTCTAACCTGAAAGTCGGCGCAACAACGATGCACGCACCGCGCATTCGGGGCCCGTAGCTCAGTGGAAGAGCATCCGACTCATAATCGGCAGGTCACAGGTTCGAACCCTGTCGGGCCCACTTTTCAACCGCCGAACTTCAGCCGGTCAATTCGCCTGCATGGTCCGATATAACTCCGCCGATTACACCTCTTTTTCTGGCCCAACCCTATCTTAAACCATTACCAACACACGTTGGAAATACCGGATTGCGCCCGCGGGAACACCCGGCAGCCCAGCTTTGTAGTGAGATGAAAGTCAGGCCGATTTCATCGTGGCATTCACATCCTCTCCAGTATGAGTCCAGTCAGTGGAGGTGCGAAAAAATGACCACAGCAGGAACCGGGGAATATATCTGCGCCCTGGAACAGGACTGGGCCAAACTTCCCGAAGGTTAGTGTTTCGGCACAGTCAGCGGCGGGGACACCGGTTCCCAGGACCGGGTTTACGTCTTCCATCGGGCCGAGCCTCCGGTTGTTGTCTTCGACCGGGACGGAAACTTCCTCAGTTCCTGGGGCAACGGCAATTTTGTCAGCCTTCACGGTTTATTCATCGCCGACGACATCATCTATCTGGCCGACCGAGAAGACTCCGTTGCCATGAAGTACACCCTGGACGGGAAGCCACTGGAGATTCCAGGCACCCACGGGGTTTACTCCGACACCGGCACCGAAGAGATTGGCACGGAGTCAAGAGCAAGAAGCGTGTCCATGCAAATCGGTATGTTCTATCAGATGCAGGTTCCCAGGCCGTCATCCCGTTCCTACGAGGCTGACCGGTTTCTGGAAATGCTTGACCAAGTGGCCTACGCTGAAGAGATGGGCCTGAGCAGCGTCTGGATGGCCGACCACCAGTTCCGTACCGAGTGGTCCCACTCCAGCGCCCCCGACGTAACGCTTGGCGCACTGAGCCAGCGCACCAGCCGGATGCGTCTGGGTATCGGCGTGGTGGTGCCCCCGGTGCAGCACCCTCTCCACATCGCGGCCCGCACCGCCACCCTGGACGTTCTCAGCAGGGGAAGGGTTGACCTGGGCGTGGGCCGCTCCGGCTACCCCTACCAGATGGCCGCTTTCGGTACAGACTTGGAAGACGCCACCGGAATGGTGGACGAGGCCCTGGAAATCATCCCGCGGGCATGGACCGAGGGAGAGTTCACCTACCAAGGCAACCACTATAAGATTCCCTTGCGCGAGGTCCACCCCAAGCCGGTCCAGCACCCCCACCCGCCCATCTGGCTCGGTTGCAGCCAGGAAGACACGTTCAGGAAGGCGGGACTCATGGGCTTGGGCTGCCTGGCAATGGCCGGCGGCGGGGCTACAGGACTGGCCCCTCTCGTGCAAGCCTACCGGGGCGGCATCCGGAACGCCAGTCCGACTACCGGGGTTGTCCACAACCGCGTCTCTGTAAGCACCGTGGCCATCTGCGGGGAGTCGCGCAAGAAGGTGCAGGAACGCTCCGCCGAATTGATCGACTGGTACCGCCATCAGCAGGCCCTCCGGGACGTCCGCGTGTGGAGCGAACAGGACCCGTCCCGCGTTCCCGAAGACTACCAGTGGCACTACACCCGCTCGACCGCGACCGACTCTCCAAAGCGCGAGGAAACATCATCCCTCGACCAGATAAGGAGTGGACGCTACTGCATCGGCGACCCCGACGACTGTATCCGCTACCTGGAAGCCTATGCCGAGGCGGGCGTGGATGAGGTCATGCCCCTGTTTCAGGTGGGCGGCATATCCCATGAGGAAGTGATGGATACGCTGCGTCTCTTCGGCAAGCACGTCATCCCCCACTTCAATGCGAAGGCTAGTTAGTCCTCCGGTAGCCCTGCAAGATAGATGGTCCCATTCCCTGCTCTGCCGTCAGCTTGCCAGACCACCTGACAGGGCACACAACATCGTCCTCGGAATTCTCAATGTGTGTTGGTTATAACCATTGGTGCTAGTTTGAGATTGTTTTGAAAATGCCACGAGGTTCCACTATGCTGTGAGTTGACGACACTCCACAGCGGAGGAACCTCGTGAACATTGCCGATTTTATCACCGAACTGTACTGCAAAATAGACGATGCCATGCCGCGGGCGCCCCGGCACTCCCAGGCGGTCCTCGCGCTCAGCGAACTGGTCACCATCGGTGTCCTCTGGGCTATGAAGAACGTCAAGCAGCGGCCCTTCTACCGTTGGCTCAAAGACAACTATGGCCACCTCTTTCCCAAACTGCCCCATCGCACCCGGCTCTTCCGCCGCTTACAAGCCCAACAGGACTGGACCGGCTACTTCCTGGCCCAACCCACCGTCCTGGGCGTGGCCGACAGCTACGGGGTGGAACTGCGCCATCCCGTGCGGGATGGGCGACGGACGGACCAGATCGGCCGGAAAGGCAAGTCCAACCACCGTTGGATCAGCGGTGGCAAGCTCTGCATCGTACAGAACCAGTGGGGCTTGATCACCGATTGGGACTGCGCTGGCGCCAATGTCCACGACCAGACTTTTCGGCTCCTGCTCGCTGGCTACGACGGTCAAATGATTATCCTCACCGACACCGGCTTTCACCGGGCTCAAGGCGACCCGGCCAACGTCAAGGTCTGCAAGCGCGGCCAGTGGAACGTGCGGATGGCGGTGGAAACCACCTTCTCCATGATGTCCGTGGTCTGGAACACCAAAGAGATGCGCCATCGAGTGTGGGAGGGTTTCAGCGCCCATCTGGCCTACACCGTCGCGGCTTTCAACATCCTGGCGCAATGGAATGGATTGGAACCAGACGCTAATGGACGCATCCACCGCTCTATTGCTCATTTCACCCTCTGACTCTAACCGGCACCAATGGTTTATACGCCAATCAGCCCTCGTCATTCCGGCGAAACCGGGAATCCGGGAGCCTCGGCAGATACAATTCTCCCGCGGCGGAGGCCCTTAGATTCCCACGAAAGCGGGGGCGTGCCTGCAATACCAACAAATGCTGTGAATACCAGATCTCCCAACCACATCTCAAAAACGGTTCGGCCTATCGTCAAAATAGGCTCACCGAGCTGGGATCGTCATAGCAGTACCTCCCAACTAAAAGTTCGCAATACGGTACACTTAGGCCCACTTTTTGATTGTCTGGCAGCGGAATAAAGGCGAGGCGTACTCATGAAAGAAGCGTTTGTGGGGTTCGATTCTGCTTGGGGTGTGAATACTATCGGGGGGATAGCTTATGCTGTTTTCCAAGACAACGTTCTTGTAAAGGCGCCCGCTCCGCGCGTTGCTGATGTCGCCGACGCTGCTGAAATCATCAAAATCCTTCAACGAGAATGTGACGACGTGCTGGTTGCGATCGACCAGCCGATTGTGGTTCCCAACGACATAGGCAGTCGCCCTGTGGACGACGCCGTCGATTCGTTGATGCAACACCTGAATAGTGGTGCTCTAAAAGCCAACCGAACCGAAAAGAAAAAGGAAACCAAAACGCAGCGGGGATACGATAACGTGTACCTGCTCGGGGACAAAGCTCCCATCTGGAAATTCATGAGCAAAATAGGGCCTTGTGGATATTTCGGCAAGACCGACACTGACGACAAGCGTGCTTTCGTGGACTTTCAGGCGGCTCGGACTCCATCGGAAAATACACACGTGATCGAGGTTTATCCAGCACTGGCCTTGGCAGCACTCAGTCCGACATTCATGTGTCGCGGGTCTGCGGCGAGACATAACCCTGGCCATCGGGACTGGCAGGGGAGGTTCAAGTTCTCTTTGGAAGACTGGAAGCTCGTGTGCGAGATAGTTCATTGTGTTTCAGTCGATCACAACCTTGTAGCACTCTCGCAGTGGGCGACGGAGATGATTGATCCATGGGATTCACCCGCAAGGCCCAGAAAGCGTCACCAAGACAAACTAGACGCCGCGATCTGCCTGATAATTGCAGTGCAATGGAGGCGTGTTCAAGATAGGTCCCAGTTGCTTGCAATCGGAGACCTCGATCAAGGCTACATGGTAACGCCGGTGTCCGATGCAACACGACAAATCCTTGAAACAGCTTGCAGAGATCGAGATGTCGATTTCACGTAACCTCGAGGAATCTGAAGAATCCGTTGTCAAACCCAGCAGTTCAATTTAGCGCGAGGCGACGGTAAGCGATTATCATGTTTGATCAGACGGCGCATACTTACGAACGGTTGCTGTCCATTCATCCTGGGGAGATACTTGATAAAGAATTTCTTCGACCTATGAACGTCAGCCAGTACCGTCTGGCAATGGCCATTGGCGTTGACGCACGTCGCATCCACGCCATCGTCCACGGTGAGCGTTCGATCACGGCTGAAACGGCCCTTCTATTCTCGCGCTTCTTTGGGAACTCCGCCGGGTTCTGGATGGGATTGCAAAGCCAATACGATTTGGAAACAGCCGAAGACCGGCTGGCCGACAAGCTGAATGCGGTGGTCGCCCACTCTTCAGCCGGGGGCGTAGAATAGCTCGATGCTGGAACTGAGAAACATCACCTCGGACGAGTTTGAGCGGTGGATGAGCACGGAGTCGCGGGCGCATGGCAACCGCCTGAACCACGACCCGGAGCATCTGCGGCCCCGCTTTGACCTGAGCCGATCCATCGCCGTGTTCGAGGATGGGCAGATCGTGGGCGGGTGTCACTCGCACTTGCTGGAGATGTCGATACCGGGCGGCACGTCGGCAGCGGCCGGCGTGTCCAACGTGGAGGTGCAGCCCACGCACACCCGGCGGGGCATCATGACCCAGATGATGCGCCACCAGATCGACGGCATCCACGAGCGAGGCGAGCCTTTGGCCGCCCTGTTCGCCACCGAGAGCGGGATCTACGGGCGTTTCGGCTATGGCATCGGGGCGGTGCACGAGCAGTGGACCATCGAAAAGCGCCACAGCGCCTACGACCGCCGCATGGAAAGTCCCGGCCGCCTGGAATTCGTGGCGCCCGCGGACATCATGAAGATGCTACCGGAGGTGTCCCGGCGCGGCACCCAGGGCCGGTCCGCCGTGTTCCAGCGCGCCATGCACCACTGGGAAGACGCGGCCAACGATCCCATCCACTCCCAGGGAGGATCCGGCGGTGTGTTCTACGTGGCCTACGTGGAGGATGGGCGCATCGACGGCTACGCTAGCTACCGCACCCAGCGGCCCACGGTGACGGTCAACGAACTGGTGGCGACCACTCGCGAGGCGTCCGCCGCACTGTGGCGGTTCTGCTTCGACCTGGATCTGTACGAGCGCACGGAGGCCGCGAGGCGACCTACGGACGATCCGCTTCCCTGGATACTGGCCGATCCGCGCCGGCTCCAGCGCTCCACTCGCGACGGCTTGTGGGTTCGCGTCGTCGACGCCCGCGCGGCGTTGGAGCAGAGGACCTACGCCAGCAGCGACCGCCTGGTGCTGGAAATCCGCGACGATTTCTGCGACTGGAACCGGGGATGCTGGAGCCTTGAAATGTCGCCGGAGGGCGGCGATTGCCGGCCGGTTACCGGTGGCGCGGACCTGGCGATCTCGGTGTCCGCTCTAGCGTCGGTGTACCTGGGAGCGGCCAGTTTCGGCACGTTGCAGCAGGCCGGCCTGGTGGACGAGGCGACCTCGGGGGCGGTGCTGCGGGCGGACCGGGCGTTCGCCGTGGCCCTGAAGCCGTGGACGCCCTACAACTTCTGATTACGCTCGGTGTCATTGCGAGGAGCGACAGCGACGTGGCAATCTCATTCCTATGGTGATGACGGTTGTTGCCACGAGATTGCCGCGCTGAGCTCGCAATGACAACGCAGCGAGAACTGTTTTCATCGAGGTGAACCCATGGTACGAATGGATGGCAAGGTTGCCCTGATCAGCGGCGGCGCGCGCGGGATGGGCGCGACCGAGGCCCAGTTGTTCGCCCGCGAGGGCGCGGCTGTGGTCATTGGCGACGTCCTGGACGAGGAGGGTGAAGCGACCGCCGCGTCGATTGCAGCCGAGGGCGGCCGCTGCCGGTTTGTTCACCTGGACGTGACCCAGGTAGCGGATTGGGAGGCCGCCGTGGCCGAAGCGGTCTCGCGGTTCGGCAGCCTCGACGTGCTGGTGAACAACGCGGGCATCGGCAGCAGTTCGTTCCAGATCCACGAGGAACCGGTGGAACTCTGGGACCGCACCATCGACGTGAACCTGAAGGGTGTTTTCCTGGGCACGCGCACGGCCGTACCCGCCATGCTGGAGGCCGGCGGCGGCTCCATCATCAACATCTCCTCGCAGCTTGGCATCGTGGGCGTGCCGTACAACGGTTCCGCCTACCAGACCTCCAAGGGCGGCGTGCGCATCTTTACCAAGGCCGCCGCGCTGCAGTATGCCGACCGGGGCATCAGGGTGAACTCGGTGCATCCGGGCCCGATAGTGACGGAGATGACTCGGGCGGGCCGCGACGATCCCGAGCGCCTGTCGATCATGCTGGCCCGCATCCCCATGGGCCGCTACGGCGAACCCGAGGAGGTCGCCAACGCCGTGCTCTACCTGGCCTCCGACGAGTCGTCCTTCGTCACGGGCAGCGAGGTGGTTGTGGACGGTGGCTGGACGGCCCAGTAGATCAGGGACGTTCGATCTTGGTGAACCGCTCCAGCTGATCGACCAGCTCCTCTGGAGTGGCGGCTCTGGGCTCCACTATGAGGTAGTCGAGGCCGGCTTGGGCGTATTCGTCCAGGTCGCTTGATACCTGATCCGGAGAGCCGCGCAGGGGAGTGCGGCCGGCCCCGTCGAAAGACGCGCCGGTGATATCGAGACCGGCGCGCAGCGAAATCGTGAAGCCTTCCGTGCTGGCGCCCCGTGACGAGCGGAGTTCGCCGATCCGCGCCGCCACTCGGGCCACGTCGGATGGGCTTTGCCGGACGCCGTGCCACCCGTCGGCCAGGCTTGCGGCGCGTCGTAGAGCCGGCAGGCTGATTCCGCCGGTCCAGATCGGCGGGTGAGGCTGGGATATGGGTGAGGGCGCCATGCCAATGCCCGCGACGCCGTAGTGTTCGCCGCTAACGTCGGGGGCGGGATTGGTCCAGAAGGCTTTCAGCAGGGCGATGTGCTCGTCGGTGACCGCACCGCGGGCGTCGAAGTCGGTGTCCAGGGCGTTGAATTCCTCCTCCATCCAGCCCACGCCGGCCCCGACGATCAGCCGGCCGTCGGAGATCACGTCCAGCGTGCCCAGCATCTTGGCGTTCAGCACGGGATGGCGGTAGGGCAACACGAGCACGCTGAAACCGAGTTGCAGCCGAGTGGTGATGGCCGACAGGTAGGACAAGGTTGTAACCGGTTCCAGGATACGGTCGGCGGCAGTGAGCGGGAACCGGCCGTCGCTTCGATATGGGTACTGCGAACGCAGTTCGGTGGGTATCGCGATGTGGTCGCTGAGGAACACGCCGTCGTAGCCCAGCGCCTCAGCGCGGGAGGCGATTTGGATCAGCGAATCGATGTGGGCCAGGGGGCCGACATTGGGCAATATCACACCGTATTTCATACTCAAAACCTGCGGACGGAGGGGTCGGCCGGCGGGCGGTTTTGGTTGACACTCCGCCGAACCCGATGCTAGCATAATCCACCGCCGGATCGGTCGATTTCCGCCGGCGTGAACGGGAAGGCGCCCCGTCGCCAAGCCCCTTATCAAGGAGAACACAGATGGCCGACCAGCCCGAAATCCACCGCGGTTTGATGAACGTCTACATGGACACTACTGAGTCCAGTTTCATCGACGGCGAGATCGGAAAACTGCTCTATCGTGGGTACAACATCCACGATCTGGCCGAGAAGTCCACCTTCGAGGAAATTGTCCACCTGGTGCTGTATGGCGAACTGCCCAACCAGGCACAGCTGGATGAGATGGACGGCTACCTGCGGGCCAATCGGCGGATCCCCAATGAGATCATCACCGTCATCGATGCCGTGAAGGACGCGCACCCCATGGACGTCCTGCAGACGGCGCTCATCGGTCTCGCGGCCTTCGACACCGAGTCCGAGGACAACTCCAGGGAAGCCAACGTCCGCAAAGCCCTGCGCCTGACCGCCCAGGGCCCGACCATCGTCACTGCCCACCACCGGATCCGCAATGGCCTGGAGCCGGTGGCGCCCAACCCTGACCTCAACCACGCCGGCAATTTCCTCTACATGCTATTCAACGAGATTCCGGACGACGAGACCGTGTCGTTGATGGACGTGGACTTCATTCTGCACGCGGAGCATGGCGTCAACGCCTCTTCGTTTGCGGCCCGCGTCGCGGCTTCCACCAACTCGACCCTGCACGCCGCCGTGTCGGGCGCCGTGGGGACGCTGAAGGGGCCGGCTCATGGCGGAGCCGCCGAAGAAGTGATGAAGATGTCGATGGAAATCGGCAACCCCGAGAACGCCGAAGAGTACGCGCGCAACAAGCTGAACAACCGCGAGCGCATCATGGGGTTTGGCCACCGGGTATACCGGGCGGAGGATCCCCGCGCCCGCCACCTGCGCGAGCGCTCCCAGGCCCTGGGCGAGAAGCGCGGCGACCCGCGCTGGTTCCAGATCCTGACGCACCTCTCGGAAGACGTGATGGCCCCGTACCGCGACCGCGGCATCTACGTCAACGTGGATTTCTACGCCGGTTCCATCTACCACCTGTTGGGGATTGAGTCTGACCTGTTCATTCCCATCTTTGCGCTGGGCCGCATCCCCGGCTGGTCTGCACAGTGCATCGAGCAGTACGGGAACAACATCCTGCTGCGGCCGAGGCTGCACTACATAGGGCCAATGGACCGCGAATACGTGCCCATCGAACAGCGGTAGCGAAGACAGTTACAACGAAATGATCAGGGGCGAATAACCATTCGCCCCTGTTTTGTTGTCGATTGCCTGCCGTCAGTTACGGATAGACTTCCAAGTTGCCCAGGTGGACCTCGGCTATGATCTGGCGGGCACCGGGTGCGTCGTGCGAATGGCCGTGATCGTGCCCGTGCCCATCGGAACTTTGCTGGGCCGGAGCAGGGGCGACGTTCTGTCCCACGTCGGGTACCGTCACGGTGGCCGTGGCCTCGACTACGTGGCCGTCGTAGGTCAGCTCGCTGTGGTCGTTGGTATTGAGTGCCACGCGGATTTCGTGGTCGCCCGGCGCCAGTTCCTCGATGTGGTACTGGGTATCGAAGACCCTGCCGAGCTTCACACCGTCGGCATAGATGTGGGCATGCCCAGAGCCGGGCGTGTGGGCCTGGTCCACCAACCCGGGGGCGAATTGAAAACCAGGGGTGTCGATGGTGATATTGACGCCGGCCTGCCCGTCTGATTCGGCGGTGATGTGGACGCTGACCGGCCGCTCCGACACCACGGTCGCACGGGCTGTTGCGCCGTGGTGGTCGTCGGCGGGCTGGTCGTCAGCGGACCCGAAGACGTGAAAGTTGAGCGCGAACGCTCCGGCGGTGGCCGCTTCAAATACCAGTTCACCAGGATGCCCTGGCGAAACGTCGGCGGTGAGGTCGTAGCCGTGCAGATGGATTTCGCCCTCCTCGTCGGCCTCGAATGTGAGGCGCACCGTGTCGCCCTGCGATACGCGCAGGTCGTCGCGGGTCACGGTGGTTGAGCGGCCGGCGATGGGCAGGTTTATGTGGACCTCGTTCGACTGGGTTTGGTCCTGCGTGGCTTGGCCGGGATCACTATCGTGTCCGTGGTCGCCGGATGTCGCGGAAGCGGGATCGGTTGACCCGGAGGTCGCGGTGTCGGGTTGCGCGGCGGACCCGCAGGCCAGGGTCGCCATCAACGCGATGGCGACGCCGAGGAGCAGGGCCGTCCGGAAATTGCAAAGGTGCAGTGTCTGCATGGTATGGATCCTCCGTGGGAATAGGCAGGCGCCGGCGACGGCCATAGCGGGCAATCGACCGCCGGGGTGGGAATGGTCCGAATGGAGGATTCAGATTATTGGTGGCGGTAGCGGAGGTAAAACGTTCAGCCCCCGCGTACGGACGGGTCTGTCGCTGAGCCGCTCCAGTGGATTGTCCGCATCTTCCGCCGGCGGTGGAGGCCGTAAAGTTTCAGGAGCCGGGTGGGACGGCGCGTTGAGGGCGGCCAGCGTCAACCCGGCGGCCGCCGTCGTCAGAAAGAGTATGTCCTCTGCCCGGTCTCCGGTAGCGGTATGTGAGCATGGCATCCCGGACCGGAGATGGGCGTGCCGGGCCAAGCCGTCGTAGGCGTGATGGTGCGCCACAGGATGACCGTTGAGATATATGTGATCGTGGTTGTGGGAACGCTCCGCGAAGTGATGGTCGTCCAAGGGGCCAATTATGGGAAGAGCCAGCGAAAACAGGGCGACGGCCAAGAGGAGCATCCAACCCAGGGAGGGCGTGGCCCCCGCCTGGCTCGGCGCGGGCGAAGGCATGGTTGACAAAGCGGAGCGCATGGCGGGATCAATCCGCCCGATTTCGCAGCAGAACCGTTATGGCAAAGGCCCGGCGAATTGCCGCCGGCGTTGATGCCGTCTGCTCGATTGCCAGTTCGGCCCGGCTGATGATTTGAGATACTAACGACGCGGAGAAGTTGGACAGCGGATTGTAGTCGGCCTGGTTACGGTGGCCCTGGGTTTCCACAAAGACGCGGGCGAACTCCTTGATTTCCGTTGGAAAAGGAGCCATCACGCTGGCGTTGCGGCACTGGCTCCTGGCATGAGAGTGCTCCAGCCCTCGATAAGCTTGAAGCCAGGCGGCCACGGTGGCTGGGTCGGTGGCACCGCCGGGCAATAGTTCCGCCGCGTTGGCGCAAACGGCGTGAAACATGGCGTAGTAAGCAGAGCTAACGGCGCGTTTCAGGTGAGTCTGGGCCTGCTCCGGGTTGATTTCCTGTAAGGCTGCGTTGAACAGTACCCACGCTGTGGTGATGAGGTTAGAGGGGGCCAACGTACCCGCTCCGGACGAGTTGTGGCCACTCTGACCTGGGTATGAAGCCTTTGGTCAACACCTCAGGGCTGGCGCCTTCACCTAGTTCCGCTGCCAAAAGTCCGAGGAATTGTATGTCCTTGCGGATGTCGATTTTGGATATGTCTCCGTCAAACACCATGTACACGTGGAGATAAGTCTCGCCGTCACCGTCGTCTCTGGGGACAACGACGATGGGGTCGAACACCATGTCTGGACCGTACTGCTCGGCCAGGACTTTGGCGACGGCAGCTTTGACCTTCTCGGTGACCGCTGCTTTTACGGTGGTCATGTCGTTGGCCTCCGGTGTACGGATGGTCGTCAGCCGAAGCGCAGGAGCGTCGTTGACAGGTAGATAAAGCATATCAGATAATGCCCGGCACCAATGCCAACACAAAACAGGAGGCAAAAAGATGGCATCTCAGGACATCGCTTTGATGGCCCATCTGATGCGGCGGGCCGGTTTCGGGGCTACCCGGGACGAACTGGAAGCGCTCGTTGAGAAAGGCTACGAGGCAACCGTTGAAGAGCTGTTGAACCCGGAGAGCCAGCCGGCTATTGACCGCTACGAACTGGTGCGCTACCAGCCGTGGACCTGGCGCCCGGGCACGATCCAGGGCATGGGTTCGGCCGAATGGCTGCACTTCATGATCAACACCAAGCGGCCGTTGGAAGAGAAGATGGCGCTGTTCTGGCACCAGATCTTCGCCACCGGCGTGTCCAAGGTTGACCACTACGACGAGATCACCCGCATGGTCGCCCTGTTCCGCGAGAAGGGCATGGGCAACTACAAGGATCTCCTGCTGGAAGTCGCCAAGAATCCGGCGATGATCTACTGGCTGGACAACTTTGAGAACCATGCCGACGCCGTCAACGAGAACTGGGGCCGCGAGTTGCTGGAGTTGTTCAGCATGGGCGTCGGCACCTACACCGAGGTTGACGTTCGTGAGGCATCCCGCGCCTTCACCGGCTGGACCTTCGAGCCCAAACTGCCGCGCGGTCCCATCGGCCGCCACGACTGGCAGTTCCAGTACCTGTCCGAAGACCATGACGATGGGGAAAAGACCTTCCTCGGCGAGACCGGCAACTTCAACGGTGAGGACATCATCAACATCGTCTGCGAACACCCGGCCACGGCGACCTTCATAGCCCGCCACCTGTACAACTTCTTCGTGGCTGACGAGGCCCAGGTTCCGGCCTGGCAGGTGACGCCGCCCAAGGATGAGGACGCCATCGACCTGCTGGCTGATACCTTCATCGACTCCGGCTGCGACATGACCGCCGTTTTGCGTGTCCTGTTCAACAGCGACTTCTTCAAGAACGCCCGCTACGCCCGCCTGAAGAGCCCCGCCGAGGTGGTGGTTGGCACCCTGCGGTTGGTCGGCGGCTACGAATTCCCCGGCCCGGGCCTGGGTGAAATGGCCCGCCAGCCCACCTACATGGGCCAGGACCTGCTCAACCCGCCCAGCGTAGAAGGCTGGCACACCGGCGTGGAGTGGATCAACAGCGGTTCGCTGATGCGCCGCATCAACTTCACCGCCGACATGGTCAGTGACGTGAATCGCCCGGGCATCCGGTCTATGATCAGCCGCATGCAGGCACAGGGCGACCTCACCGCCGATGCGATGGTGGATAACTGCCTCGACCTGATGGGCCCGCTGGAAGTCGACGCCGCTACCCGCGACGAACTGGTTTCCCACGCCCAGACCTCCGGCATCATCTCCTGGGCCACTGACGCGGACGTCAGCGCATCCGAGGAGCGCATCTCCGAAATGCTGCAGCTGATCGTTTCGCTGCGCGATTACCAGTACGCCTGACGAGACCGGTGCGGCGACGCCCGCAACGCGTCGCCGCCAACGCCGTCTCGCAATCCGCGTCGGCGGAACGATATCCACAGGAGCAAGCAAAATGACCTCAACGAAGAAAGATCCGGTTCTGGTGGTGTTGCAGCTCACCGGCGGCAACGACTACATGAACACCGTCATCCCGCACGCCGAGCCGCTGTACCGCGACAAGCGGCCCGTGGTCGGCGTGCCGGACGAGCGCATCCTCAAGTTGAACGACAGCATCGGCTTCCACCCCGAGTTGGCCCCGCTGCGTCGCTTCTGGGATGCCGGCGACATGGCTATCATTCACGGCGTCGGTTACGCCAACAGCCCCCGCAGCCACTTCCGCAGCATGGACATCTGGCACACCTGTGAGCCGGACAAGCTGGGAACCGAGGGCTGGCTGGGTCGCGCCACTCGCGACATTGACCCCAACAAGGAAAACGTGGTCACCGCCGTCAGCTTCGGCCCGAGCCTGCCGCGCGCCCTGGCGCTCCCCGGCGTCCCCGTCGCCTGTGTGGACGATCTGGAGAACTTCGGGATGCTGACCAGCATCCAGGAAGAGATGCAGCGGGACAAGATCATTGACCGCTTCACGCGTCTGTACTCCCCGACCATCGGTAACGGCTTCGTGATGGACTACCTGGGGCAGACCGGTCTCGACGGCCTCAAGGCTGCCGACATCCTGAAGGTAGCCCCCGAGACGTACAGCAGCACCGTCGAGTATCCCGACACCCCCATCGCCCGGAAGCTCAAGGGCATCTCTCAGGTGCACCAGGCCGAACTGGGCGCGCGCGTGCTGTACTGTGACCACGGCAGCTTCGACAGCCACTCCAACCAGGTTGGGATGCACGACGGGCTGTGGCGCGACGTTTCCGCCGCGGTGTCGAGCTTCTTCGACGACCTGCGCGAGAACAACGCCAGCGACAACGTCATTCTGATGATGTTCTCCGAGTTCGGCCGCCGCGTTCACGACAACGGCTCCGGCACCGACCACGGCGCCGCCGGCCTCGTGCTGGTCATGGGCGACCAGATCAAGGGTGGCGAGTACGGCCAGTACCCGTCCTCCAAGCCCGAGGATCTGGAACAGGGCGACCTGGTTCCCGGCACCGACTTCCGCGGCGTCTACTCCACCATCCTGGAAGACTGGATGGGCCTGGACGCGAACCCCATCGTCAGCGGGACATTCGAGAAAGTCGCGTTTGTCTAATGGATCAGGGGTTCCGGTCAACGGGACACGCAGAATGGCAAGACCGACCGGGGCCAGTGGGTGTAAATCTGCTGGCCCCGCAGTTTTGAGCGACCCAGGCCGTCACGCCTCAAGTGTCCGCTCAAAGAAACACACGCAATGAGCAGGTAAGAATATGCTTACGCAGATCGCAAAGGGCCGAGTGTACGACTACAGCCACTCGGTGGGCCGGGGCGCCGCGTCCGGCATGGGTTTCAGCCAGCCCACTTCCATGGCCTTCGAGGGGAACACGGTATACGTGCTGAACCGTGGGATCGAGGGCATTTCCAACGTGCCGTGGAACCGGCTCGCCTACGGCGCCCGGGTCAGCATCATCGACCTGGGTGACAATGAGGGCGACGAAGAATTCACCGGCGAGTTCGGCAAATACGGCGACCGGGAAGGCGAGTTCATTTGGCCCTCCGGCATGGTTCTCGCCCCCAATGGGCACATCTACGTGGCCGACGAATGGATGAACATGGTGTCGGAGTTCGAAAAGGACGGCACTTTCATCAAGCGGTGGAGCGCCGTTCCCTCCGATGACGGCAAGGAACACGGCACCTCCAGCCTGGCCGTGGACGCCGACGGCAACCTGTACCTGACCGATGGGCGCAGCCACGAGGTGCGCAAGTTCAACGCTGACGGCGCATTCATCACCAGCTGGGGCTCCCTGGGCGAAGGCAACGGCGAGTTCAACTCCCCGTGGGGCATTACGGTCGATCAGAATGACGGCTCGGTGTACGTGGCTGACCACCGGAATCACCGGGTGCAGAAGTTCACCGCCGACGGCCAGTGGCTCATGCAGTTCGGCGAGGCCGGCACCAAGCGCGGCCAGATGCACCTGCCTGTCCAGGTTACCGTCGACCACACCGGCGATGTCTACGTCGCCGACTGGAGCGACAACGGGATGCACCCGGGGCGCGTGCATGTCTTTGACAAGGACGGCGGCTTCATCATCTCGCTGATCGGCGATGCCCAGTGGCTCAGCAAGTGGGCGGACATGACCGTGGTGGCCAACGCCGACTACCTGAAGCGCCGCCGCGAGGTTCCCACGACCGAATCGGAATGGCGGTTTGCATGTCCCACCGACGTGCATTTCGATGAGGACAGCGGTCGCCTGGTGGTGCTGGACGCCCAGCGCAGCCGCCTGCAGATCTACAACAAGATGGAAAATTACATGGTTCCCCAGATGAACCTGTGATGATCCGTGATTACCCAGGAGCAGGAACCCGACTACGTTCGGATGGCGGAGGAATCTCCCGGCATGCTTTGCCGGGAGGTGCCGCCGGAAATCCTGGAGGCGTGCGCGCTGGACAACGAGCCCACGCCCTTTCTGGAGCAGTTCTTTGAAGCGGGAATTCGCGCCCACGCTCGGATGGAGCACGGTCGCGAGCTCCCGCAAATGTATGTCAACAACGCAATCCTGGTGCTGTGGCTGAGGGCCTGCCGCCTTTACACCAACGGGCTCTTGGGTGTGGCCGATCCCGATCTGGACAAGCAGTTTTTCTCCAGCGCCGATGCAACCCCAGATTGAGCTCATCGCGAGTTTGACGCCTACTTGCTGCACTGCGCTACAATACCTTGAAGGCGCGGCTTACATCGCCATTGTGCTGGCCGTTTTTGGAGTGCCGCAGTTGCTGACCTATTACCTTGACAGCAGGGACCGTCGCCGCGACCGTCGAGAGGATCGGGCGGAAGCCGAGCGTGCGCGGCGGGAGGATCGGGCGGAAGCGGAACGCCGGCATCAGGAGACGATGACGGCGCTGACTGGCACGATAACCGCGCTGACTGCCGTATTGGAGCGTAATGGACATACTCCGGCGGACCAGTCTACAGCCATTGAGCAGTTGCAGCGGCGCATAGCTGAACTTGAGGCTGAAATAGCGCTCCTCCGCAACGGTAACAACGGCAGCCCGCCGCACGGCTCCACCAGTGAATGATGGCAGTCATACTCGATCCCAAGGCTGCCGGCGCCCGGCGTTTTGAAGGCCAGGTCGCCGTAGTAACCGGCGGCGGTCAGGGCATCGGGTCGGCAACCGCCCGCCGCCTGGCCCAGGAAGGCGCATCCATCGTCATCGGCGACATGGTTGCCGAAACCTCGGAGCGCGTGCGAAGGGAAATCCGGGACTTTGGCGGCTCGTGCGAAATCGCGCTCGGTGACCTGTCCAAGTGGGAGAATGCCGACGCCCTCATGGCCACGGCTCACGAAACTTTCGGCAGGATTGATGTGCTCGCCAACATTGCGGGCGGCACCATCTGGTTCCAGTCGTTGCAGTATTACACCCCGGACCAGATCCAGGCGGAGATCGACCGCAGTTTCTGGACCGCAATGTGGTGCTGCCGCGCTGCGTTGCCGTACATGATCGAGCAGGGTTCAGGGTCCATAGTCAACATCGCCACCCATGCCGTGACCGGGCGGTTCCGCGTCCCTTACGCCGCCGCCAAGGCCGGCCAGATCGGACTGACCACCTCGCTGGCGCGGGAGGTCGCCCATCTGGGAATTCGGGTCAACTGCGTCGCACCCAGCGGGACGGCGGCCGAAGACCGGGTCACGCCTCGGGACTATGGCGTTGGGATAGTACCTCCGGAGTTGCCCGCCAGCGAGCGTGCCGCCCAGGACGAGTACCGGTCGGCGACCCGCAACTCGGAGATACCCATGGGGCGGCGCGGTGAGGCCGACGAGCAGGCGGCCGCCATCGCCTTCCTCGCTTCCCACGACGCATCTTATATCACCGGCCAGGTTTTGGCGGTGGGCGGCGGACAACCCTACCCGTTCTAAGCGAGCGAACAGACTGCACGGGTCGGAAGTAGGGTCGAATGATTATTCGTCCCTACTTGATTCGCTGCGTTGTGATTGGCGTGCGCACCGGCTTCTCGACTTGACCGTTCTGCTAATATTGCGGCATCCGATCACCCAATGACAGGGAGGCAGCGAAAATGGGACTCAAACGCCTCTTGCTGAAGCCGCTTTCCGGCTACCCCGGCGGATACAAGGAGATGCGACGCGGCACCCAGGGGTTCGACTCCACGCCACCCTTCCAGGTGCCTGACAACCCTCGGGACCGACGCAGCCGCATTCCTCCAAACGGCTTTCGGGAATACTGGTATCCCGCCCTGCCGGCCAAGGACGTGAAGAAAAACAAGCCCGCCATGCTCCGGATGCTGGGCACGGACGTGGTCTTCTTCAAGGACAAAGATGGACAGGTGCAGGCTCTGTTGGACTGGTGTCCGCATCGCGCCGTCTACCTGTCGATGGGACGCTGTTACTTCGAAGGCTTCCTGACCTGTCCCTACCACGGCGCCACCTTCGACGGCGACGGCAACTGCGTCGCGTTTCTCACCGAAGGTCCCGACTCCATGATGGTGGGCGCCCCGGGCATGAAAGCCCGCAAGTTCCCCACCGTTACCCTGAAGGGCATGGTCTTCGTGTGGATGGGCGAGGGCGAGCCGGTGAATCCGCAAGAGGACATCCCGCCGGAGATGTTCGAAGAGCACAACATCTGTCGCCCGTCGTTCGGCATGTTCGACTGCAACTGGGTGCTGGTCCTGGAAAACACCATGGACGCCCACAATGCCTTCATGGTGCACCGCAATGCCCTGCGGATCCTCGGCAGCCGGGTGGGCGGACGGCCGCGCACGCCGCTGGGTTACCGGGTGAACCTGGTTAACAACAGGAACGTCCACTACCGGCCGGGCAGCGGCAAGGCCTCCGTGGAAAAGTACTATTACGACGAGGATGGGAACATCCCCTACCAGATGTACTATCCCGGCGTGGATGGCGTGTGGCCTCTCCATCGTTGGCGCCTGGCTTGGACCTGGTTCTTTGACTGGAAAGCCAAGCGGAAAGGACAGGACCCCAACTACCGGCGCGCGTCCGCTGCTGCCGACACCCCCGATGTCAACGAGTGGAACGGCACCCGTCTCCCCGGCATGTCTCGAACCGGCGGCAACAACCGTTACTTCCGCAGCACCCGCTGGCCGGTTCCCGTCGAGGAGAACCTGACCCGCATGGTCTACCTCAACGTCGAGCGATACGAGAAACGTCCCGGCTTGCTGCGTCGCATCGTCAGCGGCGCCACATGGCCCTATCGCAACTGGGAGCTAAACTTCAACTTCCGCAACCAGGACTACGACGCGGAAAAATACACGCAGTACAACATGCCCGAGTACCTGTCTTCCACCGACTCGGTGGTCGTCGCCATGCGTCGACTGTTCGTGGACCACAACCGCGATGTGATCCGCCAGCGGGAGCGCGAGGAAGCGTTGCCGGAGGTCATGGAGGAGAGCGAGGCCGAGCGCATGGTGCGCGAGGGCGATGTCAAGGTCGCATCCGCCACCGAGGCGTTCGACGCCGACCGCCTGGAGGCCGAGCTACTGCGACGGGTCTAGGAAAACGCCGGCATCACTTCCTCGGCGAACAGTCGGATCGAACGCCTGGCAGCATCGGGGTCGATGTAGCCGAACAGGTGTCGGGCGCAGAAGATGTCGTGGCCGATCAAGTCGTGCTGCTCCTTCAGGCGCCGCGCTACTGTCTCCGGGCTGCCCACCACGGCGATGCCGTTGTCGATCCAGAAGTCGTAGGACTGGGCACGCTCCCGGAAGGTGCGCCGCAACTCTGCCCTTTCCGGCGTCCCCGGGTCGTCGCCGCGCATCCCGTGGGGCCCGTAGCCGATGCGAGTGGAGCCGATGTAATCACGGCCCTTGCCCGCCGGAACCGCTTCCGGGTGAGCGGCGGTGGCGAGGTGCGGCTCCGCCTGCTGCCGCGCCTTGGCGTCGGTCTCGGCCACATGGACGTGACGGGTCAGGAAGGTTTTAGGCATGGTCGTGTCGTGCCCTTCCGCCTGCCACAAGTTGCGCCAGGTGTTGAATTTTTCAGCGATCACCGGGTCGGTATCGATGTTCTGGGAGACGTGGAAGTTCTTTTTCGCTGCGTATTCGAAGCTGGCGGCGCTGTGGGCTCCGAACCACACCGGCGGATGTGGTTTCTGGAAAGGCTCCGGCGTACTCAGCGCCTCGTCGAACTGGAAGAACTCCCCCTCGTACGTAACGCTGCCCTTGGTCCACGCCATCAGGATGATGTCCAAGGCCTCCTGGCTCATGTCCCGCCGCCGGTCGAAATCCACCTTCCACCGCAGGAATTCGTGGCTGGTTACCCCAGTGCCCGCCCCGAATTCCACGCGTCCGCGTGACAGTTGATCCAGCATGGCGACCTCTTCCGCCAGACGTACCGGGTGGTGGAAGGGAAGCTGGTAAATCATCACGCCGAAGCGCAGCGCGCTGGTGGCCCGCGCCAGGGCCGTCAGGTACACGCTGGGTGAGCTGAGGAAGCTGACGTCCGAGCTCTGGTGCTCGATGGAAAAGTAGTACTTGTACCCCATCTGCTCCGCTTCCTGAGCGCCGCGGATGTGCTCGTCGTACACGTCAGCGGGCAGCGCGTGCGACTCCATCTGCGCCTGGTCCAGCACGTCATACAGTCCGATTTCCATCTTGGCCATGGGGAGAACCTCCGGGATTCGATGCACGCGTTGGGGCTGGAGCGCGATCAATCGACGGTCAGGGATGTGGTGGTAGTATAATGCCGACTGTAACCGGGAGGGGCCCATGACCACCGTGGATTATTCCGTATTGGACAACCTTGCGGGGTCGTCCCGTTCGTTCTACCCGCAGCGCCACTGGACGGAAACCCCCGAAGGGGCGGCCGATTACGGGATAGCGGTCGACAATGGCGTGGTGCTGTCCAGCCGATTTTACCCGGTGGGAAGGGAAAACCCCACCGTGCTGTTTTTCTACGGCAACGGCGAGACGGCGGCCGGCTACGATGCGATCGCTCCTTTCTACAACCGGGTTGGCGCCAATTTCTTCGTCGCCGATTACCGAGGCTACGGCGCGTCCGGAGGCAGGCCGACCTTCACCACCATGCTTGCCGACGCCCGCCGGGTGCTGGATTGGCTGACTGGCGCACTTGGCGAACTGCGGTTCACCGGACCCCTGTACGTGATGGGACGGTCCATGGGTCGCCACGCCGCCGGCGAACTGGCGGTCGCGGCGTCAGACCGCATCAACGGAGTCATCATCGAAAGCGGTCGGCCCAATTTGGGACGCTTCACGGAGGGGTTGGACGCCGAGTCGGCCAGAGCCCTGGAAGATGCCTACCACGAGAAGTTCTACTCGATCAACATCCCGGCGCTGGTGATCCACGGTGAATGGGACGAGCTGGCTCCTGTGGCTGACGCGGTGGACATGCACGACAAGATGCGAACCACAGAGAAACACCTGGAGATCATCCCCAGCGCCGGACACAACGACCTGATGTTCGTGGGCATCCAGCAATATTTCGGGGCCATCAGCAGTTTCATATCCCGGTACGCCCAGCGCGGCGCGGCAGACGCCGCCATTGCCGATACAGAAGCAGAATAGGAAGGCCGGATATGGGCATCTTTTACACGAAAGTCAGCGTCGCCAACCTGGCGGGCGGTGACGCTTACGAAACAGAGGCGTTAGTTGACACCGGCGCGACCGATTCGGCCTTCCCCGCCGCGCTGCTGGAGGCCCTGCGCATCCGTCCGGAGCGGACTGTAACCTACGTCACTGCTGACGGCTCGGAGGTGGAATGCGGCTACGGATACGCCAGTCTGACCATTTCCCTGGATGACGACCGGAGCGTGAGCGGCATCGCCCCCGTGGCCTTCTGGCCGGATGAGAGCGGGCAGTGCATCGGGGCGTCGGCTCTCCAATATCTGAAACTTGCGGTAGATATGCCTGAGGAAAGATTGGTTGAAGTGCGGAGGGGCAGGCGGGGCTGGGCAGGAAGGCTGGACCAGAACGGCGGTGCGAAAGGCTAGTCGGGTTCCAATTGCATCCCGACACTGACCAGGCGAGGAGAGTGGCATCATGGCGACCCAGATCGCAGGCCACATACGGGCTGGCGACATTGATGACCTGAAGCGGGACGGCTGCCGGGTGGTTACGGGGGGCGGACATGCAATCGCCGTCATCTACCATGACGGTCAGGTGCACGCCGTGGACAACCGCTGTCCCCACATGGGGTTCCCGCTGGATCGGGGCAGCGTCAGCGGCGGGATCCTGACCTGCCACTGGCACCATGCCCGGTTCGACCTGGCCAGCGGAGGCACATTCAATCCCTTCGCCGATGACGTGCGGAGCTTCCCGGTCACCGTTGCTGATGGGCAGGTTTGGGTGGACCCGCGGCCCGCAGAGCGCGACGAGGTTGATCACTGGTCAGGCCGGCTGCGCGACGGGCTGGAGCACAACATCCGCCTGGTTTCCGCCAAGTCGGTGTTGGGCTTGCATACTGCTGGCGCGGATTACCGGGTACCCCTGCGGATCGGCGCGGACTTCGGCACCCGGTACACGTCGGACGGATGGGGGCCGGCCATGACCATCCTCACGGCGACGGCTAACATCCTGCCACACCTGGCCGAGGATGACCGTCCGCTGGCGTTGTACCAGGGGCTGCTCCACGTGTCGCGGGAATGCGCCGGCAGGCCGCCCCGTTTCGTGGTTGACCCGCTGCCAACCGGCGAGACTCGGCCGGAGGTTTTCAAGCAGTGGTTCCGCAATTTCATCGACGTGCGGGACGAGGATGCCGCTGAGCGGTGTCTGCGCACCGCCATCGAGCTGGACATCCCTCCCCGTGACATCGCCGACATGATCTTCGCAGCCAGCACCGACCACATCTACCTGGATGCCGGGCATACGCTGGATTTCGCCAACAAGGCGTTCGAGTTGCTCGACCACATCGGTTGGGAACACGCCAGCCAGACGCTGACCAGCCTGGTTCACGGCATGGCGCGCGCCCGCCGCAGCCAGGAACTCAGCGCGTGGCGGCACCCTATCGACCTGGCGTCGCTGGTGTGGCAGGCCCGCGAAGAGTTGCCGTCACTCTGCGAATCGGGGCGCAGCGCCTCCGGCTGGGATGACGCCGACAGCCTGGCCCGTGAAATGCTGCGGGACTCGCCTTCGGATATCATCGAGGCCATCAAAGAGGCGATACGTGCCGGGGCAACCGCAGAACAGCTGGGCTCCGCGGTTGCTTATGCCGCATTCCTGCGCATGGCCCATTTCCATGTGTCCAACGAGTTCAACGACTGGGACACCGTACATAACACTCTGACGGCGGCAAATGCCCTGCACCGTGCGTTGCAGCGGGCTCCGTCGGTGGAACTGCTGCGCGGGGTTTTTGACGTCGCCATGAGCATCTATCTCGACCGGTTCCTCAACATGCCGGCCCAGCGCATCCCGGAGACGGGACACGACCCGGCAGGCAGCGCGGCGTTGCTCGCGGAGCTTGGCGATTTGATGAACGTGCGCCAGCAGGTGGAGGAAGTGTCGCATCTCGTGTCCCGCCACCTGACTGGCGCAGGGGACCCCGACGCCCTGATGGCGGCCCTGGGACATGCGATGCTTGCTGAGGATGCGGGTTTCCACTCGTTCCAAATCGTGGATGCCGGATTGGGCCAGTACCGGGAGCGGCGGGGAACGGAATCGGGCCGGCACGTGCTGATCGGCATGGCGCGTTATCTGGCCGCCCACGCGCCCACATCGCGCGCCGTGGGGCAGACCTACCAGATCGCCCTGCGCCTGCAACGCGGCGAGGAGATATTTCGAGAACCGTAGCCCCACGGTGCCTGGGGCCGGCTCCGATGTATAATCGCCCCAGCATTTCTCACTCTGGCAAATGACGGACTCATCAGCGCGTTTGACCACGGAGGTATAACGATGCCCCATCCGAGCGAAATGTCCATTGACGACCTGCAGCGGATCGCGGACCAGGCCGGTCTGGGTATGACCCGTGAGGAGGTTGTGGAGGTCAAGCCCATTTACGATCTGTACGCCGGGTACGCCTACGAGCTCCACCAGATCAGCTTCGGCCCCACCGAAATGGTGGTCGAATTTCGTCCCGACTGGCCCGAAGAATAGACCGGCACGCACGAAAGAGTGATCGCAGCGTCCCAAGGAGTTACCATCCCATGGCTACTGCTGACCAGCGTCTATATTTCCTTACCATCCACCAGGCTGGAGAGTTGATGCGCCGGGGAGAACTGTCTCCCGTTGAACTGACCCGCGCCTGCCTGGACCGCATCGCCGACACTGACGACCGCCTGCATTCGTTCATCCTGCTGCTTGCGGACGAGGCCCTGGAACAGGCCCGCGTCGCGGAGTCGGAGATGTTGCGCGGCCAATATCGTGGCCCGATGCACGGTATCCCCTTCGCCCTGAAGGACCTGTACGACACCGCCGGCATCCGCACCACGTCCGGATCCCGCGTTGACATCGAGCGGGTTCCCACCGAGGATGCCACCACGACGGCCCGCCTGAAGGACGCCGGCGGCATCCTGCTGGGCAAGCTGGCGATGCACGAGTTTGCCCTGGGCGGCCCCGACTGGACCACGCCCTTCGAGCCGGCGTGCAACCCCTGGAACCTGAACCACATCACGGGCGGCTCCAGCAGCGGCTCCGGGTCAGCGGTGGCGGCGGGCCAGGCGCTGGGTGCGCTGGGCTCCTGCACCGGCGGTTCGATCCGCGGCCCGGCGTCCCTGTGCGGCATTGTCGGCCTCAAGCCCACGTACGGGCGCGTGAGCCGTTACGGGGTGGTGACGCTGAGCTGGTCACAGGACCACGCCGGCCCCATGACTTGGACGGTTGAGGACACCGCGTACATGCTGCAGGCCATCGCGGGCCATGATCCCAAGGACCCCACTTCGAGCAAGGCTCCCGTGCCCGACTACTCGCGGTCGCTTCGCGAGGACATTCGCGGGGTCCGGTTGGGCCTGCCGCGTCACTACTTCTTCGATCCCGACCCGAGCGTCAACCCGGAGGTGGTCGCCACCGTGGAGAAGGCCATCGGCGAATTGGAGAGCCTCGGCGCCAGCGTGCAGGAAGTCTCCCTGCCCAGCCTGGACTACATTCGTGCGGCCAATTCCGTCATCATGGTCAGCGAGGCCTACGCCTACCACGAGCCCAACCTGAAGACCCGGCCCGAGGAGTTCGGCGAGATCGTGCGCGGCCGGTTCCGTGTGGGCGGCATGATGTCCGCGGCGGACTATTTGCAGGCGCAGCGGGTCCGCACTTGGGCGCGCCGGGAGTTCGCAGAGGTAATGCAGAACGTTGACCTGCTGGTGACCCCCACCATGACCCAGCCGGCGGCGGCATTCGAAGGCTACGATCCGAGCAGCACGGCCCGGGGCCGCAGCTTCACCGCTCCGTTCAACGCCACCGGTCTGCCGGCCATATCAGTGCCCTGCGGCTTTACCGAGAGCGGGTTGCCCATCGGGATGCAGTTCGCCGGCAAACCCTTTGACGAGCCGGGTGTCATCCAGGCCGCCTACACCTACCAGCAGCACGCTCGCCTGTACGAGCAGCGGCCGCCGATTTAGGCGCTAAATCCGGGCCTCGATTTGTAGATGAAGCGATGGCTGGCCGTGCGCCGCTGGTGGCTCGCCGCCATCACCATCGTCCTGGTGGTCGTGCGGATTGCTATCGCCGCGAGCGTCGGTTCGATAGTCTCCGGTGCGGACGGAAGAAGTGATGTGGTTGCGCTTGTAACGGCAGTACTCGACGTTCTGGCCCTGGGGCTCGCGGTAGTGGCCTTGGTGGCTTTCGTGCAGTACGGCCGGATCTTCAGGGCCCGCGTCCCTACCGAATGATCGGCGACGCTCGACTGTGCGAGAACCCGTTCCTGGGTTGTTGTGGAAAGAATCGACGATAAACGTAAGTCATGGTGTGGCGAAGCCGTCGCGGGTTATCGATACGGTTGAGCGTCTTGCCGCTTAATGGTAGGATACCGATGGCGATTTGTTGATTCAGATCGAGGAGGTTTTATCAATGGCATACGATGACCATGATATCGGTTTGATGGCTCATTTGATGCGACGGGCCGGCTTCGGCGCGAAGTACGATGAGCTGGAGGCCCGTGCGGCCAAGGGGTACGACGCGACAGTAGACGAGCTGCTGAACCCCGAACAGCACGACCATGGGATGGACCTGGACATTGCGGAGAGGTGCTTCATCGAGTGGAGCCACCACACCCGGGGTTTGCCCGAGTACGTTGCCTTCCGCTTCATCAATTCCAGGAACCAGCTGGAAGAAAAGATGTGCCTGTTCTGGCACGGCATCCTGTGTACCGCCGACAGCAAGACCCAGAGCTACCCCACGTCGTACGACGAGATCGAGATGTTCCGCCAGTACGGGATGGGAAGTTTCCGCCATC
Organism: Dehalococcoidia bacterium; assembly: GCA_965203985.1. GTDB lineage: Bacteria > Chloroflexota > Dehalococcoidia > Lucifugimonadales > UBA3495 > Bin87. The sequence goes on along the minus strand of CBDBDS010000002.1, from coordinate 279,204 downwards.
TGCTGCTGGAGATCTCCAAAGATCCGGCGATGATTTTCTTCCTGGACAATTGTCTCAGCCACAAGGGCGCCATCAACGAGAACTACGGCCGCGAGTTGCTGGAGCTTTTCTCCATGGGCGTCGGCATGGACGGCGAGTTCAATTACACCGAGGACGACGTCAAGGAATGCGCCCGCGCGTTCACCGGCTGGACCATAGCGAACAACATTCCTGGTCAGCCCTACGGCCGCTACTCCGCCAAGTTCGTCTACAATCCCGACGACCATGACGAAGGCACCAAGACGTTCCTGGGTGAGACGGGCAACTTCAACGGCGAGGACGTGATCGACATCATCGCCAAGCAGCCCGCCACCGCCCGCTTCATCTCCCGCCATCTGTACAGCTACTTTGTGGCCGACGAGGCGCAAGTTCCGGCCTGGATGGATACTCCGCCCCGGGACATGGACACGATCAAGATGCTGGAGGACGAGTACTATCGCTCCGGCTACGATATCCGTTCCATGCTACGGGTGCTGTTCCACTCCGATGCGTTCAAGAACGCCAGGTTCCAGCGGGTCAAGAGCCCTATTGAAACGGTCATCGGTACGCTGCGCCTGGTGGGCGACTGGACGGAGCCCAAGCCCGGCTTCGAGTTCATCTTTGACGAGATGAAGCACATGGGCCAGGAGATCTTCAACCCGCCGTCCGTGGAAGGCTGGCACACCGGCCGCGAATGGATCGATGGCGGCACTCTGGTCCACCGTATCAACTTCACCGCCGACTTCGTCGGCGACACCGCGCAGCCAGGCGTGAAGGAGATCATTGAGCGGCTGGCCGATCAGGGTCCGGCGATCTCGCCGGAGGAAATGGTGGATACCACCGCCCGTCTGATGGGCCACTACGAATTGTCGCCCGAAACCCGCGAAATGCTGGCCAACAGCATCCGCAAGGGCGGAACGGTCAACACGGACACGGCGGAGTTTGCCGGTCGCGTGAGTGAGCTTCTCCAGATGATCGTCGCCACCAAGGAATATATTTACGCCTAGCCCCAACCGGCCCCTGGATTCCGGCTTTCGCCGGAATGACAGAAATGTCCCGGAACGACGGGAAATGTCGCCGGAATGACGGGATAAGGCAAGACCACGCAAACCATCCCACGGGAGGAGAAATCGTGACCGCTACGAAGAAAGATCCGGTCCTGGTAGTTCTGCAGATGTCGGGCGCTTTTGACGCTCTGAACACCATCATTCCCTACAACGACCCGTTGTACAAGGACTACCGCCCCCACCTGAAGGTGGAGGTTGAGGAAGTCCTGGCCGTCGATGACAAGGTTGGGTTCCACCCGGCCATGGCCCCCATCAAGGACATGTACGACGACGGAAAGGTCGCCGTCATCCAGGGCATCGGCTATCCGAACCCCATCCGCTCCCACTTCCGCTCCATGGACATTTGGCACACCGCCGAGCCGGCGAAGATGTCCACCGAGGGTTGGCTGGGCCGCGCCATCCAGGACCTGGACCCCAACAAGGAAAACGTCCTGACCGCCGTGAACTTCGGCCGTGGCCTCCCCCGCGCCCTGGCCGCGCCCGGCGTGTCCGTTGCTTCTGTCGGCAACCTCGAGACCTACGGCGTGCTCACCGGCATCGACGGTGAGGAGCAGCGTTCGGAGGCCCTGGACATCTTCTCCCGCATGTACTCGCCGATGGTCGGCTCCGGCCCCATCAACGAGTATCTGTCGCAGACCGGCCTGGACGCCCTCAAAGGCGCAGATATCCTGCGTACCGCCCCGGAGATCTATTCCTCCAGCGTCGAGTACGGTGGGGACATGTTCTCCCAGTGGGTCAAGAACGTAGCCCAGGTGCACACGGCCGGGTTCGGCACCCGCGTCCTGTACACCGGTCTGAACCCCGGCGCCTTCGACACCCACGCCAACCAGCCCACCTCCTTCGCCAAGCTGTGGGGTGAGGTCTCGCGTGCGGTCAACGACCTGTACCAGGACCTGAAAGAGCACAACGCCAACGAAGAAGTTGTCATGCTGCTCTTCACCGAGTTCGGCCGCCGCGTGCAGGAAAACGGCTCCGGCACCGACCACGGTTCCGGCAGCGTGGCGTTCGTCATCGGCGACGGCGTCAAGGGCGGCCTCTACGGCGAGTACCCGTCCCTGGAGCCGGACAAGCTGGACGAGGGCGACCTGAAGTGGAACAACGACTTCCGGAGCACCTACGCCACCATCCTGGACAAGTGGCTGGATCTGGATGACCAGGAGATCCTGAAGGGCTCCTACGAGCAGTTCGACTTCATCAAGTAGCCAACTGCAACCCCGGTCCGTTGTACCGGCAGGAACGGACGCGAAGTAGGGGCAGGTTACCAACCTGCCCCTACGCTACGATTGCCGGACGGTCGGAATTCTACGGCGTGAAATTTGGAAGGTGAAATATGGTTACTGCGACTGAGATCGCGCCGGTAACGTTTCAATACAGTCATACCATTGGCCGGCAGGAAGTGCGCAGCGGCAACGGATTCTTCAACCCGGTCGCCATCACGCGCGACGACAACGGGATGCTGTACGTGTTGAGCCGCGGGACCGAGACCCCGGCATTCTTCCCGTGCAAGCGCGTCACCGTCTTCCACCCGGACGAGGAGGAAGTGGTCGCCGAATTCGGACAGAAGATCCCGCCCGAAGACGCAGACGAAACCACCCCCAACGGTTCGTTCATGTGGCCGACCTCGGTGGCGCTGGACAGCCAAGGCTATGCCTACGTCTCAGACGAATGGTTGAACCGGATCTCAATCTACGACCAGGAGCGCGGCAACTGGATCGGCATGTGGGGCATCCCCGGCTCCAGCGAAGGCGAGATCGACCGGCCGGCCGGCTTGGCTTTCGACAAGGACGACAACCTGTACGTTGTGGAAAGCCGGAACCATCGCGTTTCGGTGTTCACGAAGGAGGGCCAGTTCAAGTTCGGTTGGGGCCGCAAGGGGTCCGGCGACGGCGAGTTCGATCACCCCTGGGGCATCGACATCGACCAAAACGGCGACGTCTACGTTGCCGACTGGCGTAATGACCGCATCCAGAAGTTTGCTCCCGACGGAACCTTTTTGATGAAGTTCGGTACGTCCGGCGACGGCGAGGGCGAGTTCAGCCGGCCCACCGGAGTGGCAGTCGACAAGGATGGGCACATCTTCGTCACCGACTACAGGAACGACCGGGTCCAGGTGTTCCGGGCCAACGGTAGCTACATCACATCCATGCAGGGCCAGGCCAGCCTGTCCAAGTGGGGTGCAGAGCGTGTGTACCTTGATCCGACCATCGTCCGGGCTCGCGAGCGCGCGTTGGGCCTGGCCGAGAGGGAAGGCGCCTTCCAGGGCCCGATTGCGGTCGAGGTCAGCGACGACGGTCGAGTGTTCGTGCTCGAGGCCCCCCGCCATCGGGTGCAGGTCTTCAGCAAGCAGACCGCCATGTTTGCCGGCGAGCTCTGATCGCCCCGGTTCCAGCAGCTGATTTCGAGGGCCACGGCGGCATTGCTGTGGCCCTTTTTTGATCATTCCAAAACCGTGGCTATAATGGCCAAGATACAGATGCAGAGCCTCCCCCACGAGGTCTTTTATGACTAGCAAACGAATTGCGCCGCCGGCTGCTAAGCCCGCTGGTCAATTTCCCGAGTTTCCACCCAGGGATGATATGCAGAATGCCCTTCATCTGGACGATCAGGGTCACCAGCCCGCCTTGCGCCGCCACCTCGGCACGCCGCAAACCACCGTGGTCATTGGGGAAGTTCCCATCGGCTGGAACATCCATACCCGGCGGGAAGTGATCCGGGTTCCGGATCTTTTGATCGCCTTCGGCGTTGATCGGGACTTGGTTGTTGCCGAGATGGGCTATTCTATTGATGAACACGGCAAGGCGCCGGATTTCGCTTTGGAGATCGCCTCACCAAACACTGCGCGCAACGATGAGACCGGCAAGCGGATCGACTACGCCCGATTCGGCGTGACGGAATACTGGCGGTTTGACCCGCAAGGGGGCCGGTGGTACCAGCAGTCTTTAGCCGGCGACCGTCTGGTCAATGGCGTTTACCAGCCAATACACATCGTGCAAGTGGACGCGGAACGGTATTGGGGGCACAGCGACGTGCTGAACCTCGACGTGTGCTGGGAGTATGGAGAACTGCGTTGGTACGACCCAGTGGCGCGGCGCTACTTGCGTACCTACGACGAAACTGATAACGAACTCATCGCCGCCGAAACACGCATTCGGGAATTGGAGGCGGAAATCGCCCGCCTGAGAAACCCGTAACAGGGATTGGCAGCAGCTACGCGCTGCCCAGGAACACCTGCGTCAAGATATCGGTTTCCCTGATCGAGTCTGGCGTTCCGTTGTGGACCACCTCTCCCTTGTCCAGCACATAGGCCCGGTCCACGATGTCGAGCACGCCCTTGATGTTGTGCTCCACTACCATGATGGTGGTGTCGAGCCGCTCGCTGATCTCCGCGACCTTTTCGAATACCTCTTTGACGATGATCGGCGCCAGGCCAAGGGTCGGTTCGTCCAGCAGAAGCAGCTCCGGTGAGGCCATCAGCCCGCGACCGAGGGCCAGCATCTGCTGCTGACCGCCGGACATGGCGCTGGCCATGTCCTTGCGCTTTTCATAGAGCACCGGGAACAGTTCCATCACTGAATCGAGCCGATTGGCCTTCTCCGACCGGTCGCCCAGGTAGATGCAGCCCATCTCGAGGTTTTCGGTGATGGTCAGGTGGGTGAAAACCCGGCGCCCCTGGGGCACAAAGGCGATCCCTTCCTTGACGATCTCATGGGTAGCCGCGGCCAGGAGATGCTGCCGCCAGTAAACCTGGCCGGCGACCACCGGCGCCAGGCCCATGACGGCCTTGAGCACAGTGGACTTGCCGGCCCCGTTGGGCCCCATCACCGCGACGACCTCGCCCTTTTGCACGGACATGGATATCTCGTGCAACGCGCGAACCGCCCCGTACTCCACTGAGATACCCACCAGCTCCAGCAGCGGGGCATCACCGCTGCCGTCGGCCTGACCCGTGGTTTGCACCGACGCTAACGCCATCACGCCCCCAGATACGCCTCGATTACCTCGGCGCTGCCCAGCACCGGCTCGACTTCACCGGCCGCCAGCAGTGTTCCGCTGTCCAGCACGATGATCCGGTCCGACAGTTCGCGCACGATGTCCATGTTGTGGGACACGAAGACGATGGTGTAGGCATCGGCCCGCATCTGCTTCATGATGTCCTTGACCCGTTCCAGCATCTGCGGGAAAAGACCGGCGAAAGGCTCGTCGAAGAGGTAGGTCTGGACGTCCATCGCCATGGCGCGGCCGATTTCCAGCAACTTGCGCTGGCCGTAGGACAATTCCATGGCCAGCGAGTCGCGCTTTTCCCACATGCCCACGGACTCTAGGATCTCCTGGGCTTTGCGGCGGTTGGCCGGGCGGATGCGTTCGAATAGCGACGGGAACAGCTTGCGTTCGGTCAGCACCACCATGATGTTATCCCAGACGGTGATCTGGTCGAACAGCCTGACTTCCTGGAAGGTGCGGGTCAGGCCGTGTTCAGGGGTTTCGTGAGCGTGGACGACCCGCAGGCCGACGCCGTCGATGATCACCATCCCGCCGTCCAGGGGGAGCACGCCGCTCAGCAGGTTCACCAGTGTCGACTTGCCGGACCCGTTGGGCCCCACGATGCTGGTGGTTCCTTGGCGGGGGATGGACAGGCTGAGCTCGTCCACCGCGCGGACGGCGCCGAAATGCTTGGAGATGTTCTCGGTTTGCAAGGCAAGCGTTTCGTTGTCTGAGGTCATAGGCGGTACCTCCCCACCAGGCCCTGCGGGCGGAACAGCATCAAAAGCACCAGCAGGATCCCCAGGACCACCTGGCGCGCCTGTCCGATGTACTCGGTGGGCAGGTACGGGATGAACCGCATACCCTCCTCCAGCAGCACGAAGGCCATGGCGCCCAGCAACGACCCCCAGATGGTGGCCAAGCCGCCCAGGATGACAATGGACACCAGCAGCACCGACTCGAGGAGGATGAACGAGTTGGGGTCGATGAACGTAGTCCAACTGGCGAACAGGCCGCCGGCGAGCCCGGTCATCATGGCCGAAATGACCCATACCGCCAGTTTGAAGTGCGTGGCCCGGTAGCCGAACACTTCGATGGCCTGTTCATCTTCGCGAATTGCGGTGAGAACCCGCCCGAAGGATGACGTGGTGATGAACCAGGACACCAGCATGACCAGCGCCAGGAAAACCAGCGCCAACAGCAGGTATTCGACCTCGCCGTCGAAGACCCAATTGCCAATCTGCGGCCGGGCGATCTCGTGGATCCCGAAGGCCCCGCGCGTGACGCTGCGCAGGTTGAGGAACACGTTGAAGGCGATGATGGCGAACCCAAAAGAGACGAGGACGAATATGTCGTCCCGGAACCGGTTGAATACCACCCCGACCAAGAGCGCGGCCAACCCGGCCAACCCGATGCACACGGGTAGCGCCGCGAAGAACGACCAGCCGAAGGTGGGTATCGCCTCCGTCCGGAGTTGCTCGTAAGCCGGGTCGGACGTCAGGATCGCCATGGTGTAGGCGCCCAACCCGAAGAAGCCGATATGCCCCACGGACAGCAGGCCGGTGAAACCAACCACCAGGTTGAGGCTCACCGCCAGGATCGCCCAGATGGCGAAGACCGTCAGCACGATCACGGCGAACCCGGCGCCCTGCCATAGCATGAAAGCGATGGCCCAGCCGATCACGAAAAGATTGGCCCACAGCTCGATGTTGCCCCGGGCGTAGCGGGCCAGATCTGACGGGTTCTGCGCCAGGCGGGCAAATGTCCTGATGCCGTCGAGGTTAACCGGCACAGCGTCATCTCCTCGGCAGCAGGCCCTGGGGCCAGAAAGACAGGAACAGGATAAGGAGGACGAACGCTATGGCGTCTTTCCACTCGCCGGCCAGGTCCCAGATCCCGAATTGCTCCACCAATCCCAGCACAAACCCGCCCACGATGGCTCCGTACAGGTTGCCGATCCCACCGACTACCGAGGCGATCCAGCCTTTCAGCAGCAGCAGCAGGCCCATGCGCGGTTGCAGCGCGGTGTCGTGTCCGGTCAATATGCCAGCCATGGCGGCATACATTGCGCCGATGAAAAACACCACGGCAATGATCACGGTGGTATTGATGCCAACCACCTTGGAGACTTCCTCATCGTCGCCGATGGCCCGCACGGCGCGTCCAAACGAGGTCAGTTTCAGCAGATACCACATGCCAACGAAACCGGCCAGGGCCACGCCGATGGCGAACACATTGAACCCCTTGATGCGCGCTCCGGCGATATTCCACGGAGTGCTGCCGAAGGCATCCGGAAGCGCACGGGGCGCGCTCTGGAAAACGATCACGATCAGCGCGGCGATTGCCAGCAAGATGCCCAGCGATGCCACCAGCATGATCAGGGGTGAACGGGCGCGCTCCCGCATGTACACGTACAGGCCGCGATACAGCGCGAGGGCCACGCAACCCGCCAGCAGGCAAGAAACTCCCCAGCTGAGGTAGAGGCCCGCGCCGGGGGCTCCGGTCAGCAGGTATCCGCACCATGCGCCCAAAAGCGCTGCGGGCACGGCGGTGACCAGCGCGACACGGGTCGGGCTGATCGTTGGCGCCAACGCGGCGGCAAATCGCTGGACGACCGCAATAATCACGCCCGCAGTTGCCAACCCCACGGCGAGGCTCAGCGTCAGGTGGATGTGCGCCGGCAAGGCCAGTACGATGCCGGTGTAGGCGCCCAACGCGACCGCGAGCAGAATAACGCAGGCACGAAGAACCGCCGGGCTCGCCCGACCACGCAGGCGCGGCTCCAGCACCGTGTGCAGCGTCCACGCTGCCACGCCGGCAACCACCGCGCCAAAGAACGCGTTGACATAGATACTGTTGGGGTCCAGGCGACTGCCCAGTGACGGGTCAGTTCGCAGGTAGAAAACACCGTATGCTCCCAGGGCGGCGGCGGCCCCGTAATACAGGTCGAAGAACCATACCGTGCTGTAAACCAGCGTAAACCCCAACGCCAGCAGAGCGTACACCGCGCCCACGGCCAAACCGTTGAACGCGAATTGCAATGCCTGGGGCGGAGCTTGCCCAATTTTCCAGACGATGTACCCCAGGGCAAGCGCCGTCAAAAGAGCGGCAAGTAGCCGAGTGCCGGGCACATTTATCAACCGAGGTAGCCCGCGAGCGTTCTCACGATTACCAGCCAACGAAATCCTCGCTAGTCTGAATCAAGATCAAAAGAAGTTATGGCGGCGCAATCATAGCATAAACAGGGCCGACCGCAGTTGTGCGGCCGGCCCACGTTGGTTTGACCAGGTTGGACGTCGTTTACGGCGTGGGAGCGGGTCCGAGGATCCGATGTCCCTGGTTGTCGTCGTTTCGCTCGCTGGCGGGCAGGATCTCGATTACGACGTTGGACAGACCGGCGACGTCTCCATTGCTGTCGAACGTGTAGCCGTCGCCGATCGCGCCGCTCCAGCTCAGACCGTAGAGGCAATCGCGTATGCCCGCCGAGTCCTGGTCGTCTCCGGTGCGCCCCAGGCACTCCGCGATGATGAACACGTCGTCGTAGGCGGATCCCTGGAACCACGGCAGCGACGGAACCGCGCCAAATCGCGCTTCATAATTGGTGAGGAAGTCTTTTCCAACCTGGGTTTGCAGGTCCGGGTTGGGCACGATGGCCTTCAGGCCGGTTGCCGCGTCGCCGGCGATTCCCAGCGCCTCGGGCTGCGTGGGAACCACTTCGGAGTAGATCGGTCCCTCGTAGCCGAGGTCGCGCAGTTGCTTGATTATGGTCCCACCGGAGAATTCTCCCTGGGCTGCCAGGAAGATGCCGTCAGGATTGGCGCTGATCAGCTTCGTCAACTGTGACCGGAAATCGGTCACCTCGGAGGCGTAGCTCTCCGCGGCGACGACGTGACCGCCCAATTCCTCAAGGCGGGCGACCGTAGTGCGGCGCGCTCCCTCCGCATAATCCGTGGCCTCCGTGATGGTGGCCAAATGGTGGATGCCATCAGCGTACAAGGTATTCCCAGTGTCGATCCCGAGTTGGAGGTCGTTGATGGCGGTGCGGAAGATGTAGTCGCCGGCGCCGGCAATGTCGGGACTCGTGGCAGAGGCGGACAGCATGATGACGCCTTCGCGCTCCGCCAGCGGCGCCGCCCCGAGCATCGCCCCGCTGCAGGTCGTGCCCAGTATGATCTTGACGCCGTCAACGTCGGTCAGCTTGTTGTACGCCGTTATGGCGTCCTGCGCTGCGCACTTGGAGTCTTCGGGGATGATCTCCAGCATTCGCCCGTTGATGCCACCAGCCGCGTTGATTTCCTCCACGGCGAGGAGCTTCGCATTCAGGATCGGGTTGCCGTAGGACTCAGCGATGCCGGTCAGGGCGTCCATTGCACCGAGGCGGAAGGGCTCGTCGGACGCGGGCATGGCGGCCATGGGCATAGCACCGACGGCGGCGTCGCTGCCGGCTTGGCCCAGGATGCGGTAGCCCTGGTTATTCTCGGTGCGCTCAGCCAGGGGGAGAACCACCACTACCGCGTTGGACAGGCCCACCACCTCGCCGTTGGCGTCGAAACTGTAACCGTCGCCGATGGTGCCGCTCCAGGTAATCCCATACATGCAGTCCCGGAACCCGTCGGCGTCCTGGTCGTCATTGGTCTGCTTCAGGCACTCGGCGGCGATGTACACGTCGTCGTAGGCGGAACCAAGATACCAGGGCAGCGTGATGTAGTCATAACGGGCCCGGAAGTTTTCCAGGACTTCCTGGGCCTTGGGATTGGCTGGGTCCAGTTCCGCGGTAACGGCCTTCAGGCCCGTGGCGGCGGCGCCGGCAACTTCCAGAGCGGTAGCGCCCACCGGGACGATTTCGGAGTAGAGCGACCCCTCGTAGCCCAGCTCACGGATCTGCTTGACAACAGTACCACCGGAAAACTCGGCCTGGGCAGCGATGTGGATGGCGTCGGGGTCGGCGTTGATGATTTTGGTCAACTGGCTGCGGAAATCGGTGACGTCGGATGCGTACCGTTCTTCTGCCACTATCTCTCCGCCCAGCGAGACGAAGTGCTCGGCAGTGGTGCGGCGCACGCCCTCGGCGTAGTCGGTGGTCTCGGTGATAGTCGCCAGACTCCGGTGGCCGTCGGCCCAGATCACGTTGCCGGTGTCGATGCCCAGCTGCAGGTCGTTCATCGAGGTGCGGAAAATGTAGTCGCCGGCGTGGGCAATGTCAGGGTTCGTTGCCAAGCCGGAGAAGAGGATCACGCCGTCGGCTTCGGCCAGGGGAGCCGCGCCCAACATGGCGCCGCTGCATGAAGTTCCGAGGATAATCTTGACGCCGTCAACATCGGTGAGCTTGTTGTAAGCGGTGATGGCGTCCTGCGCCGAACACTTGGAGTCTTCCGCGATGAGTTCCAGCATCCGCCCGTTGATGCCGCCGGCGGCGTTGATTTCGTCGACGGCCAGTTGCTTGGCCTGCAGGGCCACGTTGCCGTAGGTTTCGCCGGGGCCCGTCAGCGATTCCATGACCCCCACGCGGAAGGGTTCGTCGGTCATAGCGGGCGCCTGGGTGGGCTGCTCGGACGCGCCGCCGGTCGGCTGCTGCGCCGGCGCGGTGGTCTGCTCTGGAGCGGCGGGTTGCGCTGGAGCAGCGGGCGCCGCGGGAGCGTCTCCGTTGCCTCCGCCACACGCTGCGACAATTGCGAACAGTGTCGCGATTGCGACCAAAACTGCACATTTGTTGATTATGGCGCGCATGCTATGCCTCCAAACCTTCAGATCGGTACGAGCATTTGAATGTTACATATATCGGAGCATCCCAGCAACCGAAACAAGACCGGGACGTCATAAGCGCGGTTCCCCCGCTGCCATCTTTCTCCGGACCGGCAGCACCGACCGCAGGCATGAAAATGGCTCCCCCGGTAGGATTCGAACCTACGACCTAGCGGTTAACAGCCGCCCGCTCTACCGCTGAGCTACAGGGGAGCATAGCACTGGGACAGGTCAACCAGCGTAGGATAATTCTAGCATCCGTCATCGGATGCGGCAAGACGGGGTATCGTTGCTGACGCCAATTGCGCGCCGTCGCTCAGATCGCCTGGCCGCACCGATGCCTCTTTCTTTCAGCGTAGTCCGTTGTTATCATGGCGCAACTGGCACAGAATCCATCGATGCATAGGGAGGACATTATGGGTTACACGCCGAGAAATCTGGGACACGTCAACATTTTCGTACGGAATGCGGAACGGGCAAGGGACTGGTACGAAGACCTGTTGGGCCTGCACACCTACGGCTTCACACCCGGTCGGGCCGCCTTCATGTCTGCCGACCTGGGGAACTCGCACGAGATTGCGCTCACCGAGGTCGGCGAAAGTGCGATGGGTCCGCAGGGCGGGCAGGTGGGTCTCAACCACATGGCCTGGTATATGGAGAGCCTGGAGGATCTCGAGGAGCTGTACTACCGGGTCAAGGAGAAGAACATTCCCATCGAGCGCGTGTCGGACCACGGCCATGCCATCGGCATCTATATCCGCGACCCGGACGGCAACGGCATCGAGCTGTCCTACGAGATGCCGCGCGAGCAGTGGGGCCACGACGAGAGCGGCTACATGATCGGTGGCACCGAAAAGGGTCGAATGCCCGGCCCGTGGGACGAAGAACTGGCTGCCCAAGCAGCTTTGGCCGGCGCTGCGCACTAGGTTCCCACGTGGCGAACAGGCGCTGAGCGCCAATAATCCCGCCGAAAGGACAAATGCTCAGGGGCGAATAATTATTCGCCCCTGAATTTTTGGTTCGCGACGCCGGGCGCTACTTGAAGTGCGGCATGACTTCGTCGCTGATCAGGCGGAGGGAATTCTGCACCCGGTCGTAAGGGATACGCCCGCCGTAGTTGACCTCCATCACGACGCCGGTCGCTCCGAAGTCCGCCTGGTATCCCCTGAAACGCTCCACGATTTCCGCCGGCGTGCCGAAAACCACCCGTTGCTTCAACACGTCCGCGTAGGGAGTGTTGGCGGTGCGCCGGATGCGCTCGGCGGTTTCCTCGCTGGCCGCCGTTTTTACGAGTTCGCTGGCGGCGTACTGGATGGCGGACATTGCGCTGGCTTCCGGTTCCGAGTGCGCCCGCTCGGTGGTCTCAGCGGCATAGACCGGGATACGCACCGCGATATCCGCCGGCCCAGCGTGTCCGGCGGCGGCCCGCGCAGCTTCGTACGATGCGATACGCTCCTGCAACTGCTCCCGACCGGCGTTCGCGCTGACGAAGATCGGATGTCCCATCTTGCCGATCAGTGGGAAGGTGTCCTCTCCGGCTACGGCTACCCGAACGGGAGGGTAGGGTTGCTGATAGGGCTTGGGCACCACGGCAACGTCCTGGTATGAATGGAACTGGCCGTCGTAGGAAAACTCGTCGTTCTTCCACGCCTGCATGATGATGTCCAGGGCTTCCAGGAACCGCGGCCGGCTTTCCGAGTAGGGGATGTTGTAGCCCTGGTAATACTTGGTGAGGCCGCTGCGACCGATTCCGAACTCGAAGCGGCCTTTGCTGATATGGTCGACGGTGGCGGCTTCTTCGGCCACTCGCAGCGGGTTGGTCAGCGGCAACACCTGCACCGCCAGACCGGTGCGGATCCGCTGGGTGCGCGCGGCGATTGCGCTGGCAATGACCATAGGGGACGCCAGGACGGCCCGCTCCGGGCTGAAGTGATGCTCGGCCAGCCATACGGTGTCGAAACCCATCGCTTCCGCGTCGGCGATCTGTGCGAAAGACTCGTCGAAAGCCTCGGCCTGGGTCCTGTTTTCGCCGATATGGAAATCGGTGAACATGCCAAAATTCATGGGTTCCTCCCCGGCGCAGCGTCTTGGCTGATGGTCGGATTATAGGGCCTGTGCCAGATAACGTCATCCGCATCAGTGGGCGGAATCGGTTCGCGGACATCGGCTGAACCGCTCCGGCAGTGCCTTTCCAAAGTCCTTACCGGCGGCGATCAATCGTCAGAAGCAGGATTTGCCGGATTATTGGATTTTCAGGATTGTGGTCATACTCGGCGCCATCTACTCAATCTTGATAACCCCTGAATCCGGCAAATCCTGCTTCTGACGATGACTTTGGAAAGGCCCAGCGCAACCAGACACGGCCCTTTTCAATTCGCCGCGCGTTCCTTTATGCTGGCCCGAGCGTATCGACCACGTAGACCAGACAAACGCAGGTGGGACCATGAAATACGACGTCATAGTGATCGGGGCAGGATCCGGAGGCTGCGTGGTGGCTTCCCGTTTGGCCGATGACCCCAACCGCTCCATCCTGCTGCTGGAGGCAGGGCCGGACTACCCCGAGTACGAGCACTACCCGGATGATCTCAAATATGGGTACAAGCCGGATGCCTCGACCCAGGGCGCACCCCACAACTGGACCTGGTGGGCCCAAGGCTCGGCGGAACAGACCGAGATGCTGCCGGCGCCCCGCGGCAAGGTTGTGGGCGGCACCAGCGCGATCAACGGCCAAGTGCTGCTGCGCGGGGTGCCCGAGGACTACGACGGCTGGGCTGCCGAGGGCAACGACGAGTGGTCGTTCATCAATGTCCTGCCCTATTTCCGCAAGATGGAAACGGACATGGACATCAGCGACGACTTCCACGGCTCCGAGGGGCCAATTCCCGTGCGCCGGTTCCCGCGCCAGGAATGGCTGCCCTTCCAGCAGGCATTCGTCCAGTCCTGCATCGAGGCTGGTTACCCTGAAGACGCGGATATGAACAGTCCCGATTCGGGCGGCATCGGGCCGGTTCCGATGAATAACCCCGAAGGCGTTCGCATGAGCACTGCTCTCACCTTCCTGCGGGAGGTGCGCCATCGGCTCAACCTGACGGTTCGCGCCAACGTGGTCGTGCGGCGCATCCTGTTCGAGCCTGGTTCGACAGGCTCACCACGAGCGGTTGGCGTGGAGGTGGAAAGCGGTGGCGAGGTGTACCAGGTGGAGGCGGACCAGGTAGTGCTATCCGCCGGCGCCATGGCCTCGCCGCAATTGCTCATGCTGTCCGGCGTGGGTCCGGCGGACCACCTGCGGGAGATGGGCATCCCCGTGGTTCACGAACTTCCCGGCGTCGGCCAGAACCTGCGCGATCACCCGATCGTCGCCGTCATCTGCCAGGTGCGGGACGACCACGAACAGGATCCCCTGGCGCCGCGCACCCAGACCGCGTTGCGATATACGGCCACCGGTTCGCCCGACCGCAACGACATGCAGATCATGGCGTCGTCTTTCTCGACTCCCATCGGCGGGGCCGATCCCTTCGAGGCCGGCGGCGTGCGCATCCAGTGCATCCTGGAGTTGGCCGACGGGGCGGGGGAGGTTCGCCTTTCCGCAAACGATCCCCACGTGCAACCGTCGTTGAACTACCGTTACCTGGAGCCGGAGCGCGACCGCGAGCGGCTGCGGGAGGCGGTGCGGATCAGCGTGGACCTGCTGAAACACAACGCTTTCGGCTCGATCGTCGATCATATTATCCAGCCTTCCGAGGAAGACCTGGCGTCGGACGATGCGCTGGACCGTTGGATGCGGCAGACCGTGTTCAACACCACCCACGCCTCGGGCACTTGCAAAATGGGGCCGTCCAGCGATCCCATGGCGGTGGTCGACCAGCATCTGAGCATTCACGGCCTGGAGGGTATCAAGGTCGCGGACGCGTCGGTGATGCCCAACGTGATCCGCGCCAACACCAACTGCACCACAATCATGATCGGCGAACGCTGCGCCGATTGGGTCAAGATGGGGCAGTAGCCGCAGATCGTGACGCGCTGGCCGGACGCCCGCCCGTGGCCTGACGCGGCGGGCGTCTCGTTTCACCTCAGTCAAGGAGACGCCGAAGCCATGAAGTGGGAATACTGGGTTGACAAGATGCCCATCAGGTCGGGAGGGTTCTATGGAAACGGGCCGATGAACGTGGACGCGGTTGACGAGGCGTTCCTCAACGAACGCGGCGCCGCGGGCTGGGAACTGGTGTCTGCGATGCCGCTGTTCATCCCCCAAAATCCCACCGACTGCTTCGTCTATTACTACTGGAAGCGGCCGTTGCCGAGTGAATGACGGACCACCCATCAGCGTGTCCTTGCGCCAACCGTCGCCGCTGGGCTCGGTCGAAGCATTTTCCTTGACATCAAACTGGGCGATACGTAGTATTACGAATATAGTTAACCGGATCGTTTAGTTCTTTCGTGAGCGATTGAACCGTCCTTTTTGGGAGGGACAAGCATGACGAATCGCGAAGAAATCGCTTTGATGGGCCACCTGATGCGGCGAGCCGGGTTTGGTGGCACCCACGATGAATTGGCGGAAAAAGCTGGGCGAGGGTATGAATCCACGGTGGAAGACCTGCTGAACCCCGAGCAGTTCGAGCCTGTGGACGAGGAGTTGCTCTACCGGTTCATGCCTGGCTACGAGGGAGCCCTGGGTCCGCCGCTGAACCAGGCGGACTGGGTGTACCGCATGATCAACACCGAGCGGCCGCTGGAAGAGAAGATGGCGCTGTTCTGGCACCAGCTCTTTGCAACCGGCAATTCCAAGGTGGACAACCCGCCCGAGTTGACCCAGCAGATCGCCATGTTCCGCCGTGTCGGGTTGGGCAAGTTCCGCGACATCCTGATTGAACTGGCCCAGAACCCCGCAATGATTTTCTGGCTGGACAACAACGGCAACCACCGGGGGGCGATCAACGAGAACTGGGGTCGGGAGTTGCTCGAGCTGTTCTCCATGGGCGTCGGCAACTACTCCGAGGACGACATCAAGGAGGCCAGCCGAGCCTTTACGGGCTGGACCATCGGCCCCAAGATCCCCCGCAACCCGTTGGGTCGCTTCTACTGGAACTTCGAGTACCGTGCGGAGGACCACGACGACGGGGAGAAAACTTTCTTGGGGCACCGGGGGAATTTCAACGGGCAGGACATTATCAACCTCGTTGTCGATCAGCCGGCCACGGCCCGCTTCCTGTCCCGGCACCTCTACAATTTCTTCGTGGCGGACGAACCCCAGGTTCCCAGCTGGAACATCACACCGCCCAACGACCCTGACGCCATCGACCAGTTGGTGGCGGCCTACAACGAGTCCGACGGCGATATTCGCTTCATGCTCCGCGTGCTGTTCAACTCCGAGTTCTTCAAGCAGGCCCGCTTCAGCCGGGTGAAGAGCCCGGCCGAGCTGGTGATCAGCACGGCGCGAATGGCGGGCAACTTCAGGCAGCCGCGCCCCGGGTTCAACTCCCTGGCGTTCGAGTGCGCCTACCAGGGCCAGGAGTTGCTGAACCCGCCCAGCGTCGAGAGCTGGCACACCGGCAGCGAGTGGATCGACGGAGGAGCGCTGGTGCGTCGCGTGAACTTCGCCGCTGGCCTGCTGGGCGACGTATCGCTCCCTGGCGTCCGCTCCATGGTGGACACCCTTCGGGAGCGCGGGAATTTGGAACCCGGCGAGCTCGTCGAAGCCTGTCTCGAACTCGTGGGTCCGCTGGAAGTCAGCGAGGGGACACGGGAAGAATTGCTGGAACAGGCCCGCAGCGATGGCGGACTGCGCTGGGATACCGCCGAGGACTGCGCCGCATCGGAAAAACGGATCGGCGTGATGCTGGCCCTCATCGCCGCGTCGCGTGATTTTCAGTTCGCATAGACCACTACCATCGGCAATTGGCCGGGGCGGGCGACTGACCTGCCGCCCCGCGACACACGGAGGAAAGACATGACGACTACGACGAAAGATCCGGTGGTGGTGGTTCTGCAGATGACCGGAGCCAATGACTATCTGAACACGGTCATCCCCTTTACCAACGGGCACTACCACGACGCCCGCCCCAAGGTTGGCATTGCGGCGGACAAGGTCATTCCCATCAATGATGAGCTGGGGTTCAACCCGCAGATGGGACGCATCAAGACGCTGTGGGATGAGGGCAAAGTGGCCATCATCCACGGTATCGGTTACGAGAATTCCCCGCGGTCCCATTTCCGCTCCATGGACATCTGGCACACCTGCGAGCCGGATATTGTCGGAACCGAAGGCTGGGCGGGTCGCGTCATCCGCGACCTGGACCCGCGCGGCGAAAACGTCCTCAAGGGGGTCAACTTCGGGCAGGGCCTGCCCCGGGCGTTGGCGCTGCGTGGAACGCCGATAACGTCGGTGTCGAGCCTGGAGTCCTACGGTGTGCTGTCCAGCGTGCCGGTGGAAGCCGAGCGCGATCAGCTTCTGGACCGGTTCGCCCGGATGTACTCTCCCACCGTCGGGACCGGCCCCGTGATGGACTACCTGGGGCAGACCGGACGTGACGC
This sequence comes from Dehalococcoidia bacterium, assembly GCA_965203985.1. GTDB lineage: Bacteria > Chloroflexota > Dehalococcoidia > Lucifugimonadales > UBA3495 > Bin87. The sequence continues at coordinate 261,865 of CBDBDS010000002.1, read as the reverse complement.
CCTCAAGGGAGCCGACATCATCCGGTCCGCGCCGGAGCAGTACTCGTCCACCGTCGAATATGCGGATACCCCCATCGCCAAATACCTGCGGGACATTGCCCAGGTCTACCTAGCCGATCTTGGCACCCAGTTGTTCTACACGCAGCACGGCAGCTTCGACTCCCACTTCAACCAGCCGCCGATGCACACGAAGCTGTGGACCGACATGTCCGCCGCCATCGGCGACTTCTTCGACGACCTGGCCGAGCACGACGCCGGTGACAACCTCATCATGGTGCTGTTCACCGAGTTCGGCCGTCGCGTCAAAGACAACGGGACCGGGACAGACCACGGCGCGGGCGGCGCGGCCTTCGTGATTGGCAACCAGGTGAAGGGCGGCCATTACAGCGCTTATCCGTCCCTGCGGCCGGAGGATCTGACCCAGGGCGACCTTGAGCCCAACTACGACTTCCGCGGGCTCTACGCCACCGTCATCGAGAAGTGGCTGGGACTGGATTCGGTGCCCATCGTGGGCGGCAACTTCGAGCAGTTGGACTTCGTGTAGGGCGGACCTGGGTTCCGGCTTTCGCCGGAACGACGGTTAAGGGAAGAAGTCGGTTGGACGAAGGAGGTCTATCATGCTTACCACAGTGGCCGCCGGGCGGGTTTTCGACTACAGCTACTGCATCGGCATGTACGGCATGTCGGGGCAGGGGTTCTGGTCGCCGCAGGACTTTGCCCTGGCGGGCGACACGATGTACGTGCTGAGCCGGGGCGCCGAGGAGTTGGGCCAACGCGTCAGCCGCGTGACTTTGGATCACCAGTTCCTCGGGCAGTTTGGCGCTTTCGGACGGGGAGACGGACAGTTCGTCTGGCCCCGCTCCATCGCCCTGGATGGCGATGGTAACGTTTATGCGTCCGACGACTTCCTCAATCGCGTGTCGGTATTCGATCCCGAGGGGACGTTCTTGTCCTGCTGGGGCGAAAGCGGGGACGACAAGGGGCAGTTGAACGGGCCGTGCGGCATCGCATTCGATGGCGACGGCAACGTTCTGATCGTCGACAGCATGAACAACCGCGTCCAGAGGTTCACTTCGGACGGCAAGTTCCTGGGCAAGTTCGGCCATCAGGGGGATGGCGAGGGCGAGTTCAATCTGCCCTGGGGCATCTGCCTGGACGACGCCGGCAGCGTCTACGTCGCCGACTGGAAGAACAACCGGGTGCAGAAGTTCGACGCCGACGGCAACTTCCTGCTGTCGTTCGAGGCGTCGCCGACATCCGGAGTGGGCGACTTGCACGGCCCGACTGGCGTCGCGGTCGACTCCGAGGGCGACGTGTACGTCACCGACTGGGGCAACCACCGCCTCCAGGTGTACGCACCCGACGGCCGATTTATTGCCACACTGGTCGGCGATGCGCAGCAGCCTTCCCCGTGGACTCAGACCTACATTGACGCCAACCCCGACATCATCAAGGCCCGGCGTCGCGTCGACCTGGAGCCCGAGTGGCGGTTCCGCCGGCCGGTATCAGTGCGAGTGGACGAGAATGACCGCATCTTCGTGCTGGAAGCCAACCGGCATCGTGTCCAGGTTTACGACAAGGTCAAGGACTACGAGGAGCACCCGCTGAACTTGTAGTCGACTGACACCATATCGCGAATCGGCAGGGGCGAATGTTCATTCGCCCCTGTTGTTTCCTTCGCGCCCGTTGGCGCGGTTGATAGCGATTTCGCTCAACTCCATGACACGAGCAGTCAGTTCGGCGCTGCGCTCTTGCTCCGCACGCAGCATAGACATGATTTCCTCACGTTCCGCTTGCCGCGTTTTCCGCTCCTCTTCCCTCTCCTGGTCGCGCGCCTTTTCCGCTTCCTGATTGCGGAGGAATTGCCAGATCGTGAAAATCATATCGAACCCTCCGAAAAACCCCATTGCCGCTACGGCCGCAGCCGTGTTGATGATTGCCGCCGTAACCAGGTCGGAAAGCATCCGGTCATCCACATTATATGCCCAAACCGTGACGGTCAGCGCTCCGACTGCTGCGGTTAGACTCGCAGTAACGTAGATGGCGGCGGCGAGTAAGAAAAGATTGTTCATGCCGGCATTTCCGCGTTATCCGAACTGCCCCGCGCTTCTCTGGCCGATGGAATGAGTATAAGGGGGCGGCACATTCGGCGCCGCACAACGGTGTCAGCAGTTGTACAACCCCCAGCCGGCCCTTCGTTAACTGCTCTGCGATATAATGCCGCCGGTAAGGTCCCACCGATAACGCCACAGGCGGAGGTTCCCCATGGCACAACAAGCAACCAGGATCGACGCTGACCGCACGGCCGTTTTGATCATGGACTTCCAGCAGCGCATCATCTCGAACGTCGCCACCGAGCCCGTGGCTGTGGTGGAAAATGCGGCGAAAGCTCTGGCGGGCGCCCGCGCGGCCGGCATCCCCGTCATTTACGTCGTGCATCGCGGCGGACCGTTTGCGGAATACGCACCGGATGTGGAATTGCACGACGGTGTCGCTCCCGCCGAGGGCGAACTGGTGATCACCAAGGTCCGCCCGGGCCCGTTCTCCACGACCGCGCTGGACGTGACCCTGCGCGAGATGGGTCGCGACAACCTGGTGATCATGGGCGTGGCGACCAGCGGATGCGTCCTGTCCTCAGTGCGCTGGGCAGTGGACATAAACTACAGCTTCATCGTACTTTCCGACGCCTGTTCCGACGGAGATCCGGAGGTGCATCGCGTGCTCACCGAGAAGGTCTACCCGCGTCAGGGCACGGTGATGACCACCGACGAGTTTCTGGCTGCCGTCTAGCTTGCTTGACCACGTGCGGCCCTGGATTCCGGCGTTCGCCGGAATGACGATAATCTGGGAAGGAGTGTCAGAATGAAATACGACGTCATCGTGATTGGGGCTGGTTCTGCCGGCGGCACCATGGCAACCCGCCTGTCCGAGGACCCCTCCCGCTCCGTGCTGCTGCTGGAGGCGGGGCCGGATTATCCCGACCTGGAGCAGACGCCGGACGACCTGAAGTTTGGGTACGCGCCCCGGGCTTCTGAAATGGGCGCGCCGCACAACTGGTCCTTTGTCGGCACGGGGACGCCTCTGCAAACCGAGCCGGTGAACGTCCCGCGGGGGCGTGTGGTTGGCGGCACCAGCGCCATCAACGGGCAGGTGTTCCTGCGCGGGGTGCCCGAGGACTACGACCGCTGGGCTTCCTGGGGCAACGACGAGTGGAGCTACATCAACGTGCTCCCCTATTTCCGCAGGCAGGAAACCGATACAGATATCACCGACGACTTCCACGGCTTCGACGGACCCATACCGGTACGACGTCATCGCCGGGAGAACTGGCTGCCCCTTCAGGAAGCGTTTGTGCAAGCCTGCACTGACGTCGGATACGCCGAGGTTTACGACCACAACCACCCCGACTCCACGGGCGTTGGTCCGTTCCCGATGAACAACCCCAACGGGGTGCGGATGAGTACCGCGCTGACCTACGTGAACCCTAACCGCCATCGCCTCAATCTGACCATCCGCGCCAACGTCCGCGTGCACCGTATCCTCTTTGTAGGGCAACGGGCCGTTGGCGTTCAGGTTGAAAGCGGTGGCGAGACATTCCAGATCGAGGGCGAGCAGATCGTCCTGTGCGCCGGGGCCATCGCGTCGCCCCAGCTATTGATGCTGTCCGGCGTCGGGCCGGCAGAAGAACTGCGCAGCCTGGGCATACCGGTGGTCAAGGATTTGCCGGGGGTGGGCAAGAACCTCCGCGATCATCCCCTGGTGCCGGTGCGGGTCAAAGTCAAGGACGATTTTCCGCTGGATCCGGATGCGCCGCGCATCCAAACGGTGCTGCGTTACACGGCCAGTGGTTCCGATGCGCGCAACGACATGCAGATTTTCCCTTCGTCGTTCTCTACGCCGCTGGGCGGGGATCCCTACGACAATGAGGGCATCCGCGTAACCTGCATGATGGAACTGGCCGAGAGCGCCGGCGAGCTGACCCTGCAATCCACCGATCCCGACGTGCAGCCCCACATCGACTGCCGCTATCTCGAGGCGGACTGGGACCGGGAGCGCATGCGGGAGGCCGTCCGCATCGTACTGCGTCTCATGGATCATGAGCAGTTCGCGGGCATCTACGACGGGCTGATCTCGCCCACGGAGGCCGACCTGGTGTCCGATAACGCGCTGGACAACTGGATGTTGCGCGAAGTTTGCATCGGCCAGCACCTGTCCGGCACCTGCAAGATGGGACCCGACGCTGATCCGATGTCAGTTGTCGACCAGCACTGCCGCGTCCACGGGATCGAGTCCCTGCGGGTTGCCGACGCTTCGGTGATGCCCGACGTCATACGAGCCAACACCAACTGCACGACCATTATGATCGGCGAGCGGGTCGCCGAGTGGATAAGGTCCGGTCGGTAGAGGTTTCGACCTAAATCAGCCGACGGCGTCCGTTGTTGCGCACGAGACGAATTCCGGTTCGACTGGCGTACAGCCCGCGAGCCCTATCGGGAGACCTGTTCGGCGGGGTGACCACCGCGGCGACGGTGCTCCCGATGGCGCTGGCTTACGGGGTGGCCACGGGGCTGGGACCGGTAGCCGGCATGTACGGCGCGATCGCCGTTGGGTTCTGCGCGTCCGTGTTCGGCGGAACGCCGGCCCGCATCGCGTACTCCACCGCTGCCATGACGGTGGCGATGATGATCGTGCTCACGCAGCACGCGGAGACTCCGTCGGAGGCGTTCACCATCGTAATGCTGGCCGGCGTAATCCAGATTGCGTTGGGGTTGCTACGGGTCGGCCGGTTTATCAACTACACGCCGTATTCCATGATCGCCGGATTCACCTCCGGCATCGGCCTCATCATCATAATCATCCAGACGCTGCCCTTCCTGGGCGCGGCTCCTGCGCCTGGTGGTCTGATTGGCATCATCCGCGCCTGGCCGGAGGCGTTGGTTGGTCTGAATTTGCACGCCGTCATTGTGGGAGCGGTGTGTCTGGCGATCTGCGTGTTCTGGCCGCGCCGGTTGGGACGGTTCGTGCCGGGGCCGCTGTTGGCCCTGGTCGTCGGCACGGCGATAGCGGCGCTGTGGCTGCAGGACGCGCCCACAATTGGGAGACTGCCGCAGGGCTTGCCTGAACTCTACCTGCCGAACCTGGCGCCGGATCTGCTGCTGTCGGCCTTGCAACCGGCGCTGACGCTGGCCCTGATCAGTTCCGTAAACAGCCTGGTGGCTTCCCTGCTGGCCGACACTCTAACGCGCACCCGCCACAAACCCAATCGAGAGCTGTTCGGGCAGGGCATCGCCAACGTGTGCGCGGGAGTGCTGGGCGCGTTGCCCGGCGCCGGCGCGCCGTCGGGTACCACCGTGAACGTACGGGCCGGGGGAACCACTCCGGTCTCCGGCGTCACGTGCGCGGCGGTTCTGCTGGCCCTGGTGCTGGGTCTGGGATGGATCGCGGAGCCGATACCGGTGGCCGCCTTGTCCGGCATCCTGATCAAAGTAGGTTGGGACATCATTGATTGGAGGCTCATCACCCGGATTCGTCACGTCCAGCGGGAGTACCTGCTGGTCATGCTGCTCACGCTGGTCATTACGGTGTTCGTTGACCTGATTACGGCCATCGCGATCGGCCTGATTGTGGCGGGTTTTGCGCGGGCACGCACCAGGGAGCAGCGTGAGCTGGGTCAAGTGATCTCGGTGCCCCTGCTGGAACGCGGGTTTTTCGCGGATAGTTCCAGCGATGAGGACATTGACCAATTCCAGGCGCGGGTGGGTCTGGTAGATCTGCGCGGGGAGTTTTCCTTCGCCTCGGCCAACGAGCTGGCCTGGATGGTCGGCGCGGATATTCGGCAGCACGAGGTCGTGATCTTCGATTTCTCCAATACCGTCCACATGGACGATAGCGCGGCCCTGATAATCGAAAGGCTGGTCGATGCGGCCGTGGCCGCAAAGACTGAGTGCATAGTGCTCAACCTTTCCGGTTCCGTGGACGCGACCCTGCGGTCGCTGAACGTGTTCCGCCGGCTCCCTGAAGGGCGGTTCGTTGACGATTTGGACGCCGCCCGGGAACTCGCCGGGGAACTGCTCGGCGACGGGGCTCCGTAGCGGGGGATCAGCCCGAATCGCGCTCCCCCTGCCGGCCCGTTCTGATAAACTCCGACACACCAACGGTGCTGATCTTCGAGATCGTTCGCAGCGCTGCCGCAAAGGAGCAAGGTAATGTCCGTAGGAATAATCGTCCCCCTGCCAGCCTATACCCTTGACCCGGCATTCATCGCCAAGAAGGCCGAGGAGTTGGGCTTCGAGTCCATCTGGTACCACGAGCATCCCATTCTGCCGGTAAACAGCGAGAGTCCTTTCCCGGCCACCGGCGGCGAGATACCGTGGACCTACCGCCACTTCTCTGATCCCTACATGTCCCTGGCCATGGCGGCGGCGGTGACCGAGAGGATCAAGCTGTGCACGGGGATCACGCTGGTGCCGGAGCGGAACCCGTTGATCCTCGCCAAGCAGATCTCGGTGCTGGACCGCCACAGCAACGGCCGCTTCGTCTTCGGCATCGGCGCGGGCTGGAACCGCGAAGAGACGGAGATGATGGGCGGCGACTTCGACCACCGCTGGACCCAGACCGAAGAGGCGGTTGGCGCCCTGAAGGCCCTGTGGACCGAGGACCAGGCCGAGTTCCACGGACGCTACTACAACTTCCCGCCGGTGTACATGTATCCCAAGCCGGCCCAGGAACCCCACCCGCCCATCCTGCTGGGAGGAAACGCCCGCAACGTGCTGCGGCGGGTGGTGCGCTATGGAGATGGCTGGCTGCCCAACCGGGCAAATCCCGGCCAGATTGAGGACAGCCGCAAGCAACTGGACACCCTGGCCGCCGAGCGTGGACGGGATCCCGAGGCGATTACCATCTCCGTTTTCGGACAGGCTCCGGATACCACGCGCCAGACCGTGGACGACTTCCTGAACGCCGGCGCGCTGCGGGTCTGCGTGTGGCCCAACCATTCCGATTCCGAAGAGGAGATGGGCCAGCAGCTGGAGAGCATGGCGGAGACCCTGCTGCGGTAACGCATCCGGTCATTGCGAGCGCAGCGTGGGGATCTCCTCAATGAGAGCAATCATCTCGCCGTCAACGGGATTGCCACGACGCTGCGCTCCTCGCAATGATGGTGTGGTTGGATCAACGTAAAAACAGGAGGCAGTGACAATGGCGACTTATGTGTATGTTGCAGCGCAGGACGACAACAAGGTGTCCATCTTCACCATGGACGAAGGGACCGGAGCGTTGACCATCGCCGGTGAGGAGGAGGTAACGGGTGGGCCGTCTCTGTTGGCGATCAGCCCCGACCGGCAAACCCTGTATGCCGGCCACCGCGAGGTCCCGGAGATCACCAGTCATCGCATTGACCAGCAGACCGGCGAACTGACCCAGACCGGTTCGGTGACGCCGCCCGGGCAACCGGCGTTTCTTTCGACCGACCGCACCGGCCGCTTCCTGCTGTCGTCATATTACGCCGACGGCAAGGCGGCGGTGCACCCGCTGGGAGACGATGGCAGCCTGGGCGGGGCGGCAACCTCGGTGGTGGACACCGACACCGGCGCCCATGCCATGATGACCGACCGGTCCAACCGGTTCGCGTATGTTCCGCACATCGCCCGTGTGCAGGACAACGTCCTGGAACCGCCCAAGAATATCCCGGGACCGAACATCATCTACCAGTTCCGGTTCGACCCCGCCACGGGCTCATTGACGGCCAACGAGCCTGCCACGTTGGACCAGGCCGACATGATCGGGCCGCGGCACCTCACCTACCATCCCAGCCTGGACCTGGTCTACTTCTCCAACGAGCAGGGATGCAGCGTGTCCTCGTACCAGATTGACGGTGAGGGCCGGCTGACTCTGTTCGAAACGGTCTCAACGTTGCCGGCCGGTGTGACCGAACGGAATACCTGCTCGCAGATCCAGTTCTCGCCGGACGGGAGCCTGCTGTTTGTGCCCAACCGCGGCCACAACAGCATCGCCAGTTTCACGGTAGATGCTGAGGGTCGACTGACGCCGGCCGGCCACGCCGCCACCGAGGCTGTGCCCAGCGCCTTCAGCCTGGATCCTTCGGGCCGCTTCGTGTTCGCCGCCGGGTCGGCGACGGGACAACTGGCCTCGTACAGCGTTGATGGGGCTAGCGGGCAACTGACCCCGTTGGGCACTTACTCAGTGGGCGAACGGCCGATGTGGGTGCTTGCCACCACGCTGGGGGATTAGCCATTTGCCCGGGTAACCGCCGCCGTCAGCTTCCTCGCAGGCGGCGGTTTTCTTCCAGCAAGCGTATGCGCGATTGCTCCGGGTGCTCGTATTCCTTTCCGGTCTCGGGGTCGTGGATGGTGAACAGCTCGTTCCCCTGGTAGCGGAAGTTCAAGTTGAGCAGGGGGCTGGTGGAGCCCACGACGTCGACGTCGTAGCGCAGCAGGGGCAGGCCTTGATACTGCCCGCCTACAAGCTGTTCGCCGATAACCGCCTGTCCGAACATATCGCCGCCGGTGGGGTCAAAGCGCCAGTACTCGGGGACGCCCAGCATCCGGTAAATGTCGCGCTTGCGACCCGAATCAATGCGATGGGTGCTGGGCGAGGCGATTTCCACCGCCACGTCCGGGGGCTTGCCGTTCTGTATCGGGTCGTAACCGACGCGGCGCCAAATGGCATCGGTATCCACGTTGAGGGCGATGAGTATGTCAGGGCGCACATTGGGAAACCGGCGGGTAACCGGGTCCCGCTCGCCGTAGTAAATCGGTATTTCGCTGCCGATCAGGATGCGGGGATGGCGAGGATAGTGGTAGCCGGGAGTGAGTGCGGAGCGCAACTTGACTCTCAGGTCTTCCTCAGGAGGGCCTTGCTGCATATCCTTCTCTTCTTTTTCGAGATGAGGATATGGCTCCCACTGTTCCGTGGCTGGTTCGCGATTGGCTCGTGGGGCGGTCATGCAACGTTCCTGGCGGCGTCCTGCGCCGTGCCCGGGGTGGTGTTGATTGTACTCGACTGCAGGGCGGCCACTGCCGGGATGTTTTCCATTAGGTTACTATGTGAGCGGAGCCAACACCAAACTGGGAGGTTGCATCATGCGACTGGAAGGAAGAGTTGCCCTGATCAGCGGCGGGGCTCGGGGGCAGGGCGCTGCTGAGGCCAGGCTGTTTGCGCAGGAAGGGGCCGCCGTGGTCATCGGCGACATTCTCGACGATGATGGGATGAAACTGGAGGCGGAGATCCGCGAACTGGGAGGCCAGGCTACCTACGTGCACCTGGACGTGACGGACGCGGACCAATGGGCCGACGCGGTGACTGAAGCGGTGAACCGCTACGGCAAGCTGGACATCCTGGTCAACAACGCCGGCGTGGGCGGCACCAGCATCGGCGGCGTCAACGCGCCCCGAATCCACGAAGCGCCGACGGAGGTTTGGGACCAGATCATGGACGTGAACGGCAAGGGCGTCTTCCTGGGCACCCGGGCCGCGATACCGGCGATGCGCACGGCCGGAGGCGGGTCCATAATCAACATCTCGTCCATCGCGGGCATCATTGCCACCAGGCCAGGCTCCGGGGCGGGTTCGGCTTACGCCAGTTCCAAGGGCGCCGTGCGCCTGCTGACCAAGTCCACCGCCGTGCAGTACGCTGGCGAGAACATCCGGTGCAACTCGGTCCACCCGGGTTTTATCGACACGGCCATGACCGCGCGTACCATGTCGGACCCGGAGCAGCGGCAGATGCGAGTGGATGCCACTCCCATCGGGCGCATTGGAAGCGTGGACGACATTGCTTTTGGAGTGCTGTTCCTGGCCTCGGAGGAGTCGTCCTTCATGACCGGCAGCGAGCTGGTGATTGATGGGGGCTATACGGCCCAATAGATGGTCGCTACTTGGCGGCGTGGAGCGTGCCGTCCCCTGTAAAGCGCCCCTGGATGGCAGCACGGCCGTGCTGCCATCCAGCAGCAAAACGGGCACCAGTCGATTGGCTGCTTCAGGTTAGTGGCGCCGCTGGATATCCCGGGCGGGCCGACGAGCGGCGGCGCAAGGTTGGCCCGCCACGGACCCTATCGGTTTCGCTCGATCACGCCGCAGGCAATCCGCGCCCCGGTATCGCCTTCAGCAACGCCGTAGTCCTGGGGAAGTTCGTGGATCACGATGGCCGCGCCGTCGGCGTCAAATATTGAATGGTCGTGGCCCACTTGGAGAGCGAACCCGTCGGTTACGAAATCGGCCCGGGCGGATCCATCGGCGTGGGCGTAGATGTTGGGCAAGTCACCGCCGTGCTCTCCGTGAACCGGGTCGCGTTTCCAGTTAGGGTGGACGAAGCCGGCCCGGGAAGGCGCGGCCTCGAAGTGGTCTCCGGCTGCGGCAAAATCGGGAGAACAGTTGCCTACCTCGTGGATGGCGACCGCGTGACCGCCCGGGGCCAATCCGCTCACGTCCAAGGCGACGACCACGACGTCCTGCTGTTGCCGGAACCTGACCGTCCCCATTGCCTCGCCAGACTGGGACGCCATGGACGCGGTAGCCAAAAGGTCGGCGTGGGTCGACGCAGCTCGATTGGTCAGCAGGAATATTAGCACCAGGATCGCGACAATCGCCGCGGCGATAAACGCCACAATTATCCCGGTGGTGATGCTGCGACTCACTGGTGGCCCTCCGTTGACAGCGATGTAAACCCTTGCCGATACCGCTGTACGCAGGCCATTGTAGCGATTTGGGCGAAAATATAAAAATCAGGGGACTTTCCAAAGTCCCCTGATCTCAAACCGGGGGTGCGCGGCGTTTCGCCGGTCCGGTTACCGCAGCATTTGCGCCAACTGGTCCGCGTTGGCGCGCATCATGTCGATGTATTGCGGGTAGGTACTGTCGGGCAGCGAACGGATGATGCCGACCTGGATGCCGGTGTCCCGGGCAACCTGTTCCAGGGCGTCGGCGGAGAATTGGGGTTCGGCGAACACGGCGGGGAGGCCGCGGTGCTCCACCAGTTCCAGGACGTTGGCGATGTCATCGGGGGAAACGTCGCCGCCGTGGCCGCCGACGAAGGCCTGAACATCCACGTCGTAGCGGGTGCCGAAGTAGCCGAAGGCGTCGTGGAAGGTCACCATGACGCGGCGGTCTGGGGGTATCGAACCCACCGCATCGGCGATGTAGGCGTCCAGGGCCTCCAGTTCCTCGATGTATGCCGCCGCGTTGTCCATGTAGGTTGCGGCGTTGTCCGGGTCGGCTTCGACCAACCCGTTGGTGATCTGGTTGACGTAGTGGACGACCAGGCGGGGGTTCTGCCAGAAGTGGGGGTCGCCGGCGGCATGATCATGGCCGTGGTCGTCGTGTCCCTCTTCGGGATGGTCACCCTCGCCGAGGATGCCGACAAAGGCGATCTTGGTGGGAGTGCCGTCGATTTCCCAGTGTCCGACTTCCTCGAGGTCGTGGGCGTCCAGGGCGAGGACTTCGCCGGCGGCGGAGTCGGTGATAAAGATGTGGCCGGGGGCGGTGGCCACGTGGGGCCGGGCCCAGAAGCCGGGATCGATCTCATCGCCGAGCGCGTCGGATGATGATGCCAGGAGGTCCAGGTCATGGGCCTCGTACAGGCGGATCTCGCCGTCGCTCATGACCACGATGAGCAACTCGCCGTCGTGGCCGAGGGCGACCTGGATGGGTCGCAGGTCGTCGCTGGCAGGGATCAACTGTTCCATGCTGCCTTCTTCGGGTTCGACGACGTACAGGCCGACGGCGGAACCCAGGGCGAAGAAGTGGTCGAGACCGTAGTACCCCCAGACCGACGTGAGGCGGAAGTCGTCGGGCGAGCCCGCCGGAGCGGAGATGAAAGCATCTTCGTACTCGCCGTCGTGGGCTTCGACCATGAGCACGCCGCCGGTGCAGCCGAAGACGGCCATGTGACCGTTGCCGGCGTCGCCGTGGAGGTCGGGGCAGCCTTCGGCGCGGTGCAGGGAGTTGCCGTCCAGGTCCCAGATTTCGGCGCCGATGGGCAGGCGGTATTCTTCAGGGTTCTGGGCATGGTTCGGGTGCTGAAGTGACACGGCGAACAGGTCGTCCTCCAGAGGGATCACGGCGCCGTGTTGGGCGCCGGCGTTCATCGTGATCGGAACGTAAGAAGAGCCTTCCTCCTCCAGCTCGTGTTCGTTGATTAGGAGGAAGTCCCCGGAGCCGTCGTAGTACACGGTGGCCCACTCGCCGCCGACGTACATGTGGACGGGACGGTCGCCGGTGAGGTCGATGCCCAGGAGGCTGACGTCTCTTTCAATGAGGTCGAAGTGGTCGCCGTGTTCTTCGAGGTACAAGCCGCCGTCGATGATGTTGACGGCGTTGGCGTCGCTGGAGACGGCGATGGCGAAGCGTCCGCTCATGGTGGGATAGATGCGGCCGGCGCGGGAACCGAGGTTGAACTCGTCCTGGTGGACGTGACCGGTTTCCAGGTCGATGACGGAGAGGGCGCCGGTTTCGCCGTCGCCAATGAGGAGGCGTCCGGCGAGTTCAGCGTCGTGATCGTCGTCGTGCTCCATGGCGTGGCCATGGTCGTCGCCTCCCGGGAAGGGCAATTCGACCAGCTCTTGAGCTTCCAGGCCGTCGGAGGCGACCACGCGAACGGCGTCGTTGGAAGCGGCATTTTGGAAGAGGTCTTCCACCTGGGAGGCGAGGCCGGCGCCGTTGCTGACGATGAGGTCGGCCTCGGCGATGCGCACGCTGTCGGCGGGGGTGCTCTGCCAGGTGTGGACGTCGGAACCTGCGGCGACCAAGCTGTGCACCTGTACCAGATCGCCACCGACCTGACGCACCAGGTCGGCGAGGACGACGTTGCCGGCCACGGCCTTCAGGGGCTCGGCGGGCGCGGCGTCACTGGCCGGGGCGGCGGGAGCGGCCGGGGCGCCGGGTGCGGCGGTTGGCTGGGAGGCAGAGGCGGCCGGGGCGGCTGGGGCGGAACCTGCGGCGGTCGAAGCACCGGACGGAGGGAGGTCCGGTTCTTCGCCCCCGCAGGCCGTCAGCAGCAGCGCGAAAGCCGCCAGCGCGAACAACAGCGCCAGGGCTGGCCGCATGGGGAGTATCTGGGCAGAAGCCAGAGGTGATCTGAAAAGTGGGTTCATCGGTTTTCTCCGTTGTTCTCGGTATCGTTTTTCGGTTTAATCAATACCGTATCTCATTTGGTCGCGCAAATGACAGTCTCCATCATGTGCAGGCAGCAAAAGATATAGCGTATCGATTAACGGGTATAAAAGATGTGGAGTATCAATCAGGTCGGCGCGGCAAGATGGGGACTGATCAGTCCGCGGCGCATTCGCCGCAGCGGCCGTACACTTCCAGCCAGTGGCCGCTCATTTTGAACCCCGCAGTTGCGGCGGCTTCCCTGAGCATGTCCTCTACGTCACATCCTTCCAAATCTGCCGATATTCCGCAGACGGCGCACAAGAGGTGATGATGGTGCCCCTGGTGACTGAGCTGGTAGCGCAGCTCGTGATCTTCCAGCAGGACCCGGCACACCTGATCGGTTTCCACTAACAGGCGCAGTCCGCGATACACGGTAGCCCGGCCGACACAGGGCAGGGCGGAGCAGAGCTCTTCGGCCGTGAAGGGACGGCCCTGCGCTGCTACGGCGCTGATGACCAGGCGCCGGGGCTCGGTGTCCCGGTAACCCAGGCCGCTCAACTGAGAGATGATGTCGTCCACCACCGCTGCGGAGCGGGGTCGCGGGTGCTCGTGTCCGGAATGTTTGGGTGTGGTTGCGACCATATTGATACTCCGTCTCGGAGATTAGCATCGCATAATCGGCGTGTCAATCATCGGACAGGGCTGGTCTGACATTAGAACGGGATTGTGGCGCCAGCGGCGGACAGGCGATGACCGCTGCTGGCGCGGTATTTCAGAATAACGTGGCTATGGACTTCCTCCGAGGGTTCAGGGTGTGCAGGCGATGTGATTGGCTGTGTTGACCAGGTTCCGAGCGGTTATCAGCCCTACGGCCGGAGGATTTGCGCTGGAGTTTTTTGCTCTCATTGTCCATGCCTGGGGGCACGATGCCTGGAGCATGGCGGGCTGTGGCGGGCCCGGTGGCCCAGGAGACTACACCGGTTAGAATGGCCGGCGACAGTCTCGTGCAGAGGCCGTTAGCGACTTGGATGCTGACAGGATGGCCGTGAACGCTGGGAACCTGGTCGATGGGATTGAATTATCGCCTGCGAGTCAATGATAGAGCATAAGTTCTGAATACGGCAAGCGAGTGGTGTCATGGAGCTTTGGTCGTGTTTCGAGAGCGGGGCATTGGCAGGGATGGACAGGATGGAGGGGATTATTGACGGGGATCGCGCCCCCGCATCGGGGTGCGGCGTGGCGTTGCTGCGCTCGCAACAACAAAGCGGGCAGACGTTTGAGGCGCGACGGGCACTCACGCGTACCCAGTTTGAGTTGAGGGGTTGAAAAAGGTCGGTCTCTCCGGGTAGGGAATGGGTTACCCGCCACATTCCTGCCCTGGGGAGGCCGCCCATGTCATGGTATCACCGCATCGCCACCTTTCTGAACGACGCATTGCCGCAATTTCGCGCCACCCGTCGGACCAATCTGGCCCTGCTCACGGTGGCTATTCTGGAGCGTCGTGCCCTGGCCATATCGGTGTTGGTGCGGGCTTGGCGGACCCAATTACCCTATTCGCATCATCAGCGTAAGAAGCGACTGTTTCGCTTTCTGTCCAACACCGGCTTTGACACCATGGCGGTGCAGACGGCGCTGTTGGAACCAATCTGTCAGGCGGCCGGATTGCGGGGCCGGGTTCCGATGATGATCGACTGGTCCGATCTGGGTCAGGGGCGAAACGGTCTGTTCGCTGCGGTCTGTTTTCGGGGTCGGGGGTTGCCCCTGCTCAGCTGGGTATCCACGCCGGCAGAGTTGGATCCTTCCCAGAACCGAGTGGAGGAGTTCTTCATCGGGCGGCTGCTACGACACCTGCCCACCAACATCCGACCGCTGCTGTTGGCTGACCGCGGTTTCGGACGGGCCAGCCTCATCCACTTTCTGCAACGGATGCCCCGCCACACCGGCTACCCCGTGGACTACGTGGTTCGCCTCAGGGGCGATGTGGTGGTCCAGGGCGCCGACTATCGGGGTCGGTTACGAGACTATCGGCTGCGTAAAGGCCGTATCCTGTTCTGGCCTCGCACCCTTTACCGATCCGACGGCGCGGTGGTGATCAATCTGGTGCTCTACTGGGCTCGAGGACATCGGGAGCCCTGGTATCTGGCCACATCCTTGGCTGACCCTCGCCAGGCGGTGCGCATGTATCGGAAGCGGATGCAGCCGGAGCAGTACTTCAAGGATGGTAAGCAACGCTTCGCGCTGAACCGGAGCACCGTAACCACCACCGACCGGCTGCAACGGTTGCTGGTGGCCCTGCTTTTGGCCTGCTGCCTGCTGATATTGATGGGGATGCGGGTATCTCCAACCTTCCGACGCCAGGTGTGCTCCCGTGGGAAGTTGGGCATCCTGCACCTGGGTTACGAATTCTACCTCGCTACACCCGACCCACCTCACAACCTCTTCACCATCAAACGCCACCAAACCGGGTACGCGTGAGGCGACGGGCAACCTTGACGCTCGCTTGTTGCCGGGCGTATATTCTCCCCATCATCTCTGCGGGAGCCTGTTATGCCTATCTACGAGTACGCCTGCACGACCTGCGGCCACAAGTTTGAAAAGTTGCAGCCCATGTCCGCCACGGGAGCGGATTGCCCCCATTGCGAGCAGCCGGCCAAGCGCGCCATCTCCGTTTTCGCGGCGGTCAGCAAAGGCGACAGCTTTGCCAGCGACATGTCCGATCTCGGTGGTTCGCCGATGCCTGCGCCCATAGGCGGCGGACACTCACACGGGGGGTTCTGCGGCTGCGGCCATTGATTGACACGCCAGCCAACGAATTGAGGGCGGGTTTCAAACCCGCCCTCGTTTTTTGCGCCGGCGCCGTTGGGCCTAGTCGGCGGCAATGGCCAGGCGCTGGATCTCGGCGGCGGCCTCGTCGGCGGTATCGGCCCACGCCGCCCGGGCCTGGGCCATCAGCTGGCGCGAGGCGTCGGGGTTGCCCTGGACCGCTTCGGCCTCCAGGCGGCCCATCCAGTAAGTGTCCCGCACCGAGGAGCGCCGGGACAGCCGTTCGTCGAGCATGGACTTGGCATCGTCGTAGCGGCCGGCGCGGATATAGGTCTCCAGCAGGGTGTCCTCGAACACCTCGCGCTGGGCGTGGCTGCCGCCGATGCGGGCGAGCATGGGATAGGTGGGACCCATGAGGTCGGCGGCCTCGTCGTAGTCGCCGGCGGCAAAGGCTGCCGCGCCCAAAGCGATGGGCAGCACCATCTCGCGGGACAGGTCGTCGCCCTTCTCGCCCTGGGCCTTTACCCGGTCCACGAATTTCTGGGTAGACTCCGCATCCCCGGCGCCGGCAAAGGCCAGCGCGGCGTGGCAGTCGCGGAAAGCCGGTCCCGGAGTTTCGGCAGCCGGCAGAGCCATGTCGCGCACTTCGTCCCAGGGCTTGCCCGGCTCTTCGCCGGAATAGATCTGCAAGCGCCACATCAACGAGGCCGCGTCCTGCAGGTTCGCCAGGTTCCGCGCCTGGACACCGGGCCGGATGTGGGTTTCGTACAGGTCCAGCGCCTGGTTGTAACGCCCCTGCGCCAGTTCGAACAGGGCCAAGTGCCAAGACAGATGGGTATTGTACGAGGCACGCCGGTCCCAGCCATCCAGCCAGTCGCCGAGCCACCGGCCACCGTTGGCAGCGTCGCCCTGCTCGAAGTAGGAGTGAGTCACGGAGTGGCTGGCGACCGCGTTCTGCGGGTTGCCCTCCAGCGAGCGGGTGGCCAGATCCATGGCCTTCTCCGGCTGATTGGTCTCGTGATGGGCGAAGGCGTACTGGCCCAGGAATGCCCAGTCGTCGCCGTTGGCCGGCGCAACCTTGCGCATCATCGCCATCAGGTGGTTGGGGAAGTCCGGAACGCCGGAACCGAAGCAGCCCAGCATGTACAGGCGCTGGGCGACGCGCATGGCCAGGGTGTCAGTGGGAAACTCGTCGAGGTGCTCGTGGACCAGGCCGATGGCCTCAGTGCCCTTGCCGTGGGTGAAGGAGTGCACGATCCGGGCGATCTGCTGCTCTTCCCGTGAGCATCCGGCGGACAGTTCGACCGCCTTTTCCGCGGCGGCCCGGGCGGCTGGAACGTTGGTCTGCAGATGCAGGACGTACGCCTGGACGACGTGGGCCATGGCGAAGCCCTCGTCCGCCTCGATTGCCCCCTCGAGCTTGACGTCGGGGCCGTAGTTCTGGGACAGGACAAGGTCAAGACCTTCCTGGTAAAGGTCGGCCGCGGCCGGGGAGTTGGTGGTAATCGTCAACCCGTTGCGGCTCTTCAGCATCGCGCACATCGTTCATCCTCCTGATAACGATTATCGAGTCTTATTGTCGCCAAGATTACCACAGTTCTCCTGGCTGAGGGTTGATTAATCCGGGGGCGCCTCACGGCAGTTCGGTGATGATCACTGCGCCGCCTGGAGCAGTGTCAAAGTTGAGGTTGCTGCCGGAGAGTAACTGCATGCCGAGCAGCGCTTCTGATCCATTGTCGATTACATTCACTTCCCTGATTTGCCCGTGCCACTGGGCCCGTCCGATGTACCTGGGCATGACGCGCAGAGTTCCGTCAGCCAAGATATACGGCACGCCTTCTTCATCCCGAAGCAGATTCAGTCGATTGATGGCGTCCTGTGGCAAAGTCAGTTCGCCAGAAAACCCGGTGTCGATTGTGAAGTCTATAGCTTCTGACGGGGCGCCATTGCCATGCAGCATTAGAGCAACGACGGGTTCCAAATAGCTGTTTACGGCGCCATGTTGCATGCTAAAGATTTGCCCCTTCTTCGCGAATGCGGCGTCCCGGCGTGCGCAGGTAAGCCATGTAGCTCTGGTGGTGTTTCATCGTGTGAATGACCGCGTCCGGGCGGCGCTCTCGAAGTTTGCGCCCGGTGGTGGCCGAGTTGTCACCGATTTCGTAGTCGCCGCTGATCACGTCGATCTTTACGTAGCGGTCTTCGTCGCCGGGGGCCAGCCGAGGTCGGATCTGGGCCTCGTAGATTTCATGTGCTTGCCTTTTCACTTCCTGATAGCGTTGGAGTCTGTAGAGTTGATCTTCGTGGTCCGTGTTTTTCGCCTGGTCCATGCTTCTCACCTCGATGGGATTATACCGCTCCCTGCTCTTCGAGCTGGGCCAGTTCCTCGGCCGTGAGGCCGCCCAGGGTGCACAGGATTTCGGCGGTGTGCTGGCCCAGTTTCGGCGGCGTGGCGTTGTCCGGCTGGCGGCATGACGTGAGTTGTATCGGAGTTGCCAGGGACCGGAAGGTTCCGCCCAGGGTGTCGCCGGTGTCCACGTACATTCCGCGCGCCTGGAGCTGCGGGCAGTCGGCCAGGTCGGCCACGCTCTGGGCGACGCCCATGGAGAAGCCGAGCTCGGTGAGGCGGCCGGCGACCTCCCACTTGGGACGCTGGGAAGACCATTCCTCGATGGCCGGGATCATTTCGTCGAAAACGAAATCGGCGTCGGGGAACTGCTGCAGGTAGCGTTCGTCGGACTCCGGCAGGTCGGTGCGGCCGATGAGTTCCCAGAGGCCGGCCAAGCGCTGCGGGGTGCGCACGCCGGCCATGACCACGTGCCCGTCGGACGCGCGCAGGGCGAGACCGGGGGACAGGGACGCCTGGCGGGTGCGTCCGGGAGTGGCGCCGGTGGCCTGGTAGGCGTTCATGTTGCTGATGACGTGGGATGCCATGCACTCGTACATTGCCACGTCCACGTGCTGGCCGACGCCGGTCTGACGACGGGTCTCCAGGGCCAGCACGATGCTCAGGGCGGCCCACACGCCGGGGACCGAATCGCCGATGTTGTCGCCCACGGCCTGTGGAGTTCCGCCCGGCTCGCCGGTGAGGTCCATCCAGCCGGACATCGCCTGGATGGCAAGGTTGTTGGCCGGCCAGTCGGAATAGGGTCCGCGGGCTCCCTCGGCGTCGCCGTAGCCGGTGATCTCCGCGTAGATCAGGCGAGGGTTGATTTCGCGGAGCCGTTCGTATCCGAGACCCAGGCGGCGGAAAGCGCCGGGCCCCCAGTTGTCCAGCAGCACGTCGGAGTTGGCGATGAGGCTTTCGAAGGCAGCTTTACAGGTGGCGTTGCGCAGGTCGAGGGTCACGCTCTTCTTGTTGCGGTTGACGCCCAGGTATCGGCTGCTGATCTGACCGGACTCGGCGTCGCCGATGAAGGGGCCGCGATCCCGGGCCAGGTCTCCGGTGCGCGGACGTTCGATCTTGATGACCTCGGCGCCCATGTCGGCGAGGATCAGCGAGCAGAACGGTCCGGCGACGATGTGGGTGGCGTCGAGGACGCGGACGCCTTCCAGGGGCAGGGGGAGGTTCGCGGGGGTGTCGGAATTGGCAGACATTGTTGGATACTCACTTTTTCGCAATGCACGGGTTGCCCGTTACAGTGCTGATTGGCCCAGGGCGCGGGCGGCGGCGTGGGCGAGCAGTAGCGCATAGGCAGCCCCGAGGCGAACGCGAAATCGAAGCTCCTGCGGGGTCAAGTTCAAGTGATAGAAGTGATTATGCAACATCTGCTGCCCGTTGTTCAGGCAAGTGGTGATTTGCGTTTCGGATAGGGGACGTTCTCTGATACGTCGGACGGCGTTGGAGAAAGTGGACATGGTATTGGGAGATTGGTGATGATTGCCGAAACGGTCGGGAAGCTGGATTTCGTGGGCCGGGTCGGCGGCGCTGACGGCATGGACTATCGCTCCCCAAACTAATTCGCCAGCGGCAATATCCTGGCCGCGGCTGACAAGTTCCGTCGCCAGCGCCGCCAGGTTGCGAGACGCGTCGAAGTGCGTTAGCGGATCCAAACGGAAGGGTCTCTCGGTTGCGCGGTTTCCAACTCTTCGACGAGCCACCGGACCGCTGGTAGGTAGAAAGCATATTCGTCGGGCTGCCAACTTGTGAGTTCTGTTGGAGCCTCGGCGTGACGCTTGAATTCTTCCGCTACGTCAAAAGCCCCAATGAACTCGGGTCCCGGCAACGGGATCGGCTGGCCTTCCTCGTCCCAATCGAAAAGCGGGGCGTTATCGACCGGGTCATCGGGTTCACTGGGAAGGCCCTCCAGCCAGCAAACGAATTTCCGTGCATCCTCTGTCGTCTTGCAGGGCCGCTTGTGCCGCCGCGCCGCTTCGGCGACGGCCCGGAATGCGGCATCGTAGGCCAGCCGCGCGCCTTGCTGGACTTGGCCGGCGGTGATGTGGGCTGTCGCAGCGTCGAGGGTTTCCATAGGAGTGAGCATAGCTACTGCTCCACAGTATCTTTTGTGCTGATTGTAGGCGGAGACAAATAGAGGGTAAAGAGCAGGTTTCATCGGGACGAGATCATTGGCCTGCTGCAACCACCTCCTACCAGTGGCGGTTTAAGTTATCTTCACGCCGGATCCTGAGTGAGGATGGTGCGATAGATTTCAAGGTGTTCGTGCAACCAGTCGGCCGCCTGTGGCCAGTTGGAGCGGTCATGCGTGTTGGTGTGTGCTGACCACTCGGCGCAATCGTAAATTGGCTCATCTTCAGGCCAGTTAGGAAATTGCTTGCGGAAAGCCGCCTCGTAAGGCAACATCCGTTCACGAGCCACATCCGTGCTTTCGCCCCTGGTTCCTCGCAGGAAAAGCCCGACCTTGTCTTTCACTAATGCCAATGAGATGTTGAGACTTGCTTCTTCAACATATACCCACTGATTGGAAGTGCTGCCGACGCCAACTCCGTCGTCAACGTAGCGTTCAGAATAGTAAGTCCAGAACCCTTTGCGAAACTGACCACTTTCGCTCAGGCTTGTTGCTTGTCGTCGGATTTGTCGGTCCCAATCACTGGGACGTTCCAACACTTCAAATACGGGCACCATCGGGGAATCCGCAACTTGCAGGACTCGCACTCGTACGGCGAAAAACGAGAACGGGTCGGTAGTGTGCTCATTCAACCAGCGAATGGCCGAGAGATGTGCGTCATTGAAATGCTGGGAAATCCAGACGATGGTTTGGGCTTCCAGGCCAGCAAGGTAAGTAAGAATCTTGCCGAGGTGGTCGTGGTCCGTCGAACCGTACTGATTCTCAATGAGTACCTTGCTGCCATCCATTGGATTAGAGGCAAGAATATCAGCGAAAAATTGCTCGACCGCAACCTCGGTGTCTTCCGCTTCCAACGGAATCCCAATCACTTGTGAAAGACGCTCCAAGTTGTCGGCCAACCACGGCGTGAAATTGTGATCTTCACGCGGCCATACTTCCCGCAAATCAACATCTTTCAATTCGCCAAACTCCATATCCTAACCTCGAAACCTGTCTATCCTGTGGATCCATGTGAATGTTATCACACGTACTCCGCCAGGGATCGGAGCGCTGCCTGGGCGCCCTGGCGCATGGGTTCGAAGTGGCTGAAGCAGATGGTCTCGAAGTCCAGTTGGGACAGGCGACGGACGGACTCCTTGGCCGCCTCCATGTCGCTGGAGAACCAGCGGGATGGCAGGGTGAGACGGCCCTGGTAGCGTTGCAGGGCGTCGGCGACCAGCAGCGCCCCTTCATTGGGGAAGTGCAGGCTGATGCTGCCCGGCGTGTGGCCCGGCGTGTGGATCACGGTGGCGCCGCCCAGAAGCGGCAGCGTGTCGCCGTCTTCCAGCGGAGTGGCCACCGGGAAACTGCGCGGCGTCATCAACGTCATCAGGGGCCACAGGAAGGGGCGCAACCACCGGGGTTGCACCGGATCCGGTACGCTCCGGCCGCCGTCGCCGGAGAGGTATGGGGCTTCCAGGCGGTGGGCGGATACGGGTGCGCCGGTGGAACGGTGGAGGCCCGCCATGCCGCCTACGTGATCGTGGTGAAAATGGGTCGAGATCAACCCCTTTATCGATTGCGGTCCGTACCCCAAGTCACGCAGGTAGGAGAAAACCGGGCGGTTATGGAAGAAGCGCCAGCCCGAGTCGATGACAGTCACGGAGTCTTCGCCCGTTTCAGCGTCCGGCGTGATGACCAGGAAGGCGCTGGTGGTCACCAGGCTGCGCTGATGGAGACCGGGCATGATCTCGCCGACCCGCGCCCGGGGTCCGGGAATGCCGGGAGGCCGGTAAATGGATGGGTCAGGAAGGGGCCATTCCATTCGTCCAGTCCGTCAATTCAGGTTGGGCGTACCGTTGGGGCACCGTACCCGGCCGCGCATCAATCCATCCCGCTGGCGGCGTGGATCGGTGCGACGACTTACTGCCGGAGGTCGATCACCCGGCGCGCCTTGAACTGGGTACGCTCGAACTCTCCCTCCGGCTTGAGTTCGACGGCGACGCCGACGCCCAGGGCCCGACGGAGAGTGTCGCGGAACTGGTCGCGCAGGCCGTTCAATCCGTCGGGTCCGCCTTCGCCCGCCGATGCCCAAACATCTGAGGATACCTCGGTCTGCACGGTCAACCGATCCAGGTAACCGCGTTCGCGCTCGACCACCAGGCGGAACTCGCCGCCGAACTCGTGCAGTCCGCGCAGAACGTCCTCGATGCGAGAGGGGAACACGTTTTGGCCTCGTATGATGAGCATGTCGTCGGCGCGGCCGTAGATGCCCTGGGTCAACGTGGGATAGGTTCTCCCGCAGGGGCAGTCCACCATCTCCCAGCGAGCGATGTCGCCGGACCAGTAGCGGATCATGGGCTGGGACTCGCGCTCCAGGTGGGTGTAAACGGGCACTCCCTCGCCGCCAATTGCGACGGGTTGGCGAGTTTCGGGGTCCACTAGCTGGGTGTACACAATGTCCTGCCACAGGTGCATACCCTGTTGCAGGTGACGGCAACCGCCGTTGGTCATCCACGGGGTCATCTCGGCCATGCTGCCCTGGTCGACGACGTAGCAGCCGAAGGCGTCCTCGATAGCCTGACGGGTGGCTGGGACGCTGGCGCCGGGCTCGCCGCTGAAGAACATCAGGCGAAACCCGAAGTTCTCCCGTGGATCGACGCCCATTTCACGGGCGGTTTCCGCGAGGTACAGCGCGTAAGACGGTGTGGCGTACAGCGCGGCCGGCTTCACCATCTCGGCCCATTCCACGGCCCGCTCGGTCTGGCCGGGCGCGCCGGCGCCGAAGGGGAAGCAGGTCGCGCCGAGCCGCTCGGCTCCCACGAGGGCGCCCCAGCTGCCGACGTAGAGGCTGAACACCGCCGCCACCATGACCGTATCGCTGGGTCGCACGCCGGCAGCCCAGAGGATCCGCGCGTGGGCTTCGCCGATGCGTTCCCAGTCGCCGCGGCTGATACCGAACACGGTGGGCCGGCCGGTGGTCCCGGACGTGCCGTGGATGCGGTACACCTGGTCGGGAGGAACGCAGAGGAACCGGCCGTAGGGCGGGTGGGCTTCCTGCTCCACCCTGACTTCTTCCTTGGTGAGGATGGGCAGGCAGGCGAACTCTTCGAGGCTCCTTACGTTCGCCGGGTCCACGGGGGCGTCCTTCCAGAACTCGCGATAGAAACCGGACTGCTCCCACGCGTAGCGGACCTGGCCGCGCAGTTTCTCAAGGATCACCTCGTCACGCGCGGCGGGATCCATGGTCTCCAGTCGGGCGTCCCAATACTCTGCATCGGGCGAGGGTTGGTATTGTGGGTTGTATGTGGGCGGCCAGGACATTTCACCCTCACCCTGACCCTCTCGCATTTGGGGAGAGGGAATTGTGAATGAAATCTATCATCTCGCCAGTGAAGGTGCCCACGGGGAATACACCGTCAACTCCGATTCGTTGCAGGGGCTCGACATCGCCGTCGGGTATGGTGCCGCCGACCAGGAGCATAACGTTGTCGTCGGCAGCGTCGCCGCGTAGGCCGTGGCGTTCCAGGGCATCGACCATGCGAGGCATGAGCCGCATGTGGGCGCCGGAGAGGATGCTGATGCCGACCACGTCCACGTCCTCCTGGGCGGCGGCGGCGGCGACCTGGTCGGCCGTGACCCGCATGCCGAGATAGACCACCTCCATGCCGGCGTCGCGGAGGGCGCGGGCGATGACCTTTACGCCGCGGTCGTGGCCGTCCAGGCCGAGCTTGGCGAGGAGGACGCGGGGTGGGTTGAGGCCTCGATTTTGATTCATTCCGCGTTTCTGCCTAGAATCCTGAATATCACGCCTACAATACCAGCAAAGAGGGCGCCGATTACCTGTGCCGTGATATCGTCCCCGCTACCAATACCAATTACAGAACCGGCTATTAGTATCGCGGTTACTCCCAAGAGCATTGTTCCCAAGTCACTGAGAATGTTCATCGCTTGATGCGCTTTTTCTGTAGTTTTTCAGCTAGAAGACCGAAAGCTGTTATCACAGACAGCGCGGCGCCGGCGTAGGCCAGCCGGGTCAGTCCTTCGACTCCGAAATTGCCCTCCAGATCAAGGACCGCCACATCCAGCCAGTGTCCGATGGTCACAGACCAGCTCAGGCCGAAAAAAGCCGTGCAAATGACGATGGCGATGATTGCCAGCGGATTGTTCATCGGCTCCTCCTTGTTTGACTGCGGGTCACCCGGCGTAGATTGACTACACTATATTGCACATTGCGGTTAACTGCCTAAAACACCCCGGGATCCACGTATTCGCCCCATTGGTCGCGGAGGGCGCCCATGATTTCGCCCTCGGTGACGCCGGCGGCGACGGCGGTGAGGATCGGGGGCATGAGGTTGCCGTCGGCTTGGGCGGTTTTCACGATGTCGCGCAGGGATGACGCGGCATCGGCCTCGCTGCGACCCTGGCGTACCGTGGTGAGGCGTTCGATCTGCCGCTCCTCCTCGGCGTAGTCGAACTCGAAAAGCTCCAGCGACCCGGCGTTGGTGGCGTCGGCGCTGTACTCGTCGTTGACGCCGACGATGGTGTAATCGCCCGACTCGACCCGCTGTTGGTATCGGTAGGACGCCTGGGCGATTTCGCTCTCGATGTAGCCGCTGCCGATGGCTTCCAGCATTCCGTCCAGCATGCTGCCGTTGCCCATGGCATCGATGCGCTGGATGTAGGCCATGGCCGCCTCTTCCAGTTGGTCGGTCAGCGTCTCCAGGTAGGCGGAGCCGCCGAGGGGGTCTGGAGTCGCCGAAACCCCAGACTCGTGGGCGAGGATCATCTGGGTGGCCAGGGAGATGCGCATGGCCTCCTCAGAAGGGATGTCGTAGGCCTCGTCGTAGCCGCTGACGTGGAGCGACTGCGTACCGCCCAGGACAGCGGCCAGGGCCTGGAGCCCGCCGCGGAGGATGTTGTTCAGCGGGTCCTGGCGCACCAGTGTGGACCCCAGGGTCTGGGTGTGGAAGCGCATGCGCATGGACTCGGGGCGGGTTGCGCCGTAGCGATCACGCATGAGCCGCGCCCACATCCGGCGGGCAGCGCGGAACTTGGCGATCTCCTCGAAGAAGTCGTTATGGACGCCGAAGAAGTGTGACAGGCGGGACGCGAACTGGTCCACCGCCAATCCCCGCCGCTGGGCCGATTCGACGTAGGCCATGCCCTGGGCGACGGTGAACGCCAGTTCCTGCACGGCGTCGGAGCCGGCCTCGCGGGTGTGGTAGCCGCTGATGGAGACGGTGTACCAGTTGGGCACATGTTTCGTGCAGAACTCGACCACGTCGGTGGTGAGGCGCAAGGCCGGCGCCGGCGGCAGGGCGAAGGTTTTCTGGCCGTGGAACTCCTTCAGCGAGTCGTTCTGCACGGTGCCACGCAATGCCGCCCAAGGCGTGCCCCGGCGCTCGGCGTTGTGCAGGAACATGGCCAGCAGCACGATGGCCGGGTGGTTGATGGTGAGCGAGACGCTGGCCTGGTCCAACGGTATCCCGTCGAAAAGCTCACCCATGTCGGCGGCGGTGTCAATGGCGACACCGAGGCGACCGACCTCGCCCTCAGCCAGCTCGTGGTCGGAGTCGTACCCGGTGAGCGTGGGGTGGTCGAAGTCGGTGCTGAGGCCGGTCTGGCCGTGGGCCAGGAGGAAGCGGTAGCGCTCGTTGGTGGCGCGGGCGGTGCCGAAGCCGGCGATCTGCCGCCGCGTCCACAACCGGCCGCGGTACATGGTCGGGTAGGCGCCGCGGGTGAAGGGGAACTCGCCCGGCGGGCCGAGGTCGGCGGCGGAGTCGAATCCGCTGCCGGCCAATCCGGCCGGCGTGTAGAGCGGGTCGATGGGGAGGCCGGAGAGGGTGCGGGGATTGTCGTTGCTGGTGGTCATATCGGGTCCGCCCGGTTGCTGGGTGTTTCGGATATTTGGAGCAAGCGCTCTACGAAGATTCGGCCCACTGCGAGAGAGTTCATGGCCTCGCTGTCCGACAGATGGTTGGCGTAAAAGTGATGATGTAGTTCGTCCCGCACTGTTTTTAGACCCGAGTCCCAGTGCGATGATCCGCCAATGTTGTTGGTGTCCATTGCTTGAACGAAGCGACGTTTTTCATCAGAACTACCGTGGCGCAAGCCACGGGCGTGCCGACAGGCTTCAATGGCGAGATTCGCGGCGCCCCAAACGGCCTCGGCTGCTAACTGGTGGATGCCATCGGCTTCCAATTGCACCGAAGCAGTGAGATAAGCCTGCGCGAGGGCCACATGCGCGGCGGCATCCATGACACATCTGTGGCCTGCTTAAGTAGAGGCCATCGCGGTGAGGCGTTCGATCAGGCGCTTTACGGCCGGGCGGCCGGTGTCAAACTCGAGGCCGTCCCATCGGCCGTCGCTATAGTTGTCGATCTCCTCGGCATTGCGCTTAAACAGGCGGGCCACGCCGAACTCGGTCAGCAGGGTGTAATTTGAGCCGAACTCTTTGTCCAGGGCGACCACTAATTCGAACATGTCAGCGTCGGTTTCGACCGGCGTTCCCCGCTTTATGCTCGCGGCGGTGACGGCGGCCCGCACCGCTTCCCACAAACAGCGAGCGGCGGCCAGGTCGCGTTCCGCGTCAAACTCGCGGTCCGCCGTCGCCAGCCAGTTCCGGGCCGTTTGGACCAATTCCACCAGCCGCTCATGCGCGACCTCCCCGTTGGACAGGGGCACCGGCGTCAGCACGATGCGCCCGTCCTCGATGGACACGTCGAAATAGCGCCCCTCAGGCAAAGCGGACGCCACCGCTTCATGGAGCGCAATCCAGTTGTCCTGTGTCAGACTGGCCAGCATAACCTTGCCTCCCGCCTAAAGATAGCACACTGACCTTAAAACGACCGACCGGGGTGTCGGGGCTTGTTCGTTGTCATTGGAACTCGTGGGCCACCATGGAGGTTGTCGGTATGTACGCAAATTTCCCCGGCTTGGAGAGGACGCTGAAATCATTTCACGCTGTACAAATCCGCTAGTTTACGTGGTTTAGACACGACGGTCGCGCTCAATGATAGCAATTGTGTCAGGCAAACCAGCCAGCCAGGTACGGATTTTGGACACGTCCTCTGTATTGATCCCTTTCCTGTCGACGTATTCCTCTAAGACCTCTTCCAAACTTTCCTTGTCAACCGGCGTTACCGAGAAAGGAATTGCATCGGCGCAAATTGCATTGACTTCGTAGCTGTGGGTGAACCCGTACACAGCATCTTGGCTTTCTTGGTTGGGCCAAAAGTAGTGATACGTGATGATATCGACCAAAGCCCACGTGACATCTCGCTGCGTCATGCTCGCTTCTCCTGTTCTACCAATCGCCACTTGCGGTTTTCGAGGACTATAAGCCCCTGTCGCTTCAATTGTTGCTGCGCGTTGCGTACGTCGTGTTTCCACCTCTTGCCGAACGCACGGTCCTTGATCACCCGGTCCACTTCGTCGTCACACAATTCCGGCTTGAGATTGCGCACCAGCGGACTCATTTGACTGGTTGAGAGCGGCCCGTAGGTCCGCAACACATAGCGAACCGCATCCGCAAATTGACCGGTGATGGAGCCGTTGGGGTCGGATACGAACCCTGGCTCCGCTATCCGCAAGCTGATCAATTTCTCGTTGATCTCATTCAAGGCATCGTCGTATTGGAAGACTGCACTAGGTCGGTCTTCGTGGTCGGCGCGCGCCTTTAAACTTTTTGCTGTTTGCGCCAATGCGTCAAATTCGGCCAATTGATCACTGGGAACCGCGACTCCCATGGCACCGTATTCGGTAAGGTCGCGCGCTATTTCCTCGACAGCGGGCGCATTGGTAATCTTCACGCCCAGCTCGAAATTTCTTGTCAACCCGCCGTCGGTCAAGTTCGCCGAAGTCACAATCGCCGTATGCCCATCGGCAACATAAGCCTTCGCGTGCAGGTGTAACAGGTGGCGGATCGACGTTCCAGGAACCTGCTCGCAAAACCACAGCAATGCTCCGCAGTCAACCAGTCCCTCCCCGAGACTGTGGCTGGCCAGG
Source organism: Dehalococcoidia bacterium (assembly GCA_965203985.1). Classification (GTDB taxonomy): domain Bacteria; phylum Chloroflexota; class Dehalococcoidia; order Lucifugimonadales; family UBA3495; genus Bin87. Next base: position 233,478 of record CBDBDS010000002.1, on the reverse strand, counting down.
CTGGTCAACAGGTCAATTTTCACGGACCGGCGCGAACGCAGTTTGCGCACCAGGCGCTCCAATGGCCTCCTGCGGATGAACGGAGCAGCGATAATCGCGGTTTCCCGGACGGAACCGGCAAATTCGTCAAACGTTTCTGCCCACGGCGATTTGATGCTCTGCATACGACATCCCTCAATCTGGCATGACACCGGCATTATTGAGCTAACGCAATCCGCTGCGCAAGCTGCCGGTGTCACCTGCTGGGACTACGCGGCACCTCGAAAGCGATTTACGCCGACGAATATAGAAACGGCTGCCACCCCGTCTTTAAGGATGGCAGCCGTTCGGCGGTAGGCAGGGCATATCAATCTGATGCGGCGGCAACTTTCGACGGCCGGGGAGGTGCCATCAGGTATTCAATCGGCAAACCCGAGTGTTCCTGTAGAACCAGTGCGACTTCCGCAGTGATCGCCGTTTGGCCGGCCAGCATCGCGTCCAAGTTATCGCTCCCGCCGGCGAGCGGAAGCAGCTGTTCCCGCGACACAATCTGTTGGTCCAGCAGGAACTCAAGGAACGAGTCAGGGTCAGGGTCTTCCATCGGGTAGTGCTCCGCTTCGTAGATCTCTACCAGCGTGGACAGGCGGTCGAGTTCCTCGTCTTCCGGGCTGTAAGGCTCGGCTCCCAGCAACTCGGAAATTCGCGCCAGAGCAATATCATAATCGGCCTCGGTCAGCACCTGGGTAATTTCGGGCATCGTTACACCTCCTCAACATTGATAGTGTCGTACTCGGCGTGCGTACCGACGAAACGGATATAGACTCTACGTCTATGGTACGGAATGTGAACCACCAACCTGTAGGTATTGCCCTTGATGTTGAACACCACTCGGTCGCCCCGAAGGATGCTTGCGCTGGAGAACGTTGATTTCACCTGGTACGGGGCATTCCAATCCGCACGTTCCACCACTTTGTACCAGTCAAGCAACGGCTTCCTGGCGTCAGGGTGCCGTTCCCAAAACTCGCGCAATGTTCTTTTGGTGATAATCCGCATGGCGGTCTCGAGTCCAAAAACCATTATAACGACTGTGGGTGATTGCATCCTATGAACCTGCCACCGCACATGCCCAATGGTAGAATGAAAATGTAATTCACCGATCACGTCCGTTTGCCGGAGAGAAGGCAATGAACCATATCAAGACGTTCTTCCTCCTGATGGTGCTCACCGGGCTGCTGCTGCTGATTGGCGGCGCCGTGGGCGGGCAGGCTGGCCTGATTATCGCCCTGGTCTTCGCGCTGGCGATGAACTTTGGCGCCTATTGGTTCAGCGACAAGATCGCGCTCAGCATGGCGCACGCCCGCCCAATTACCGCTGACGACGATCCGCAACTGTACCAACTGGTGGCCGAGCAGGCGCGGCTGGCGAACATGCCGATGCCCAAGGTGTACGAGATCGACGACCCTTCGCCCAACGCCTTCGCCACCGGCCGCAATCCGCAGAACGCCGCCGTAGCGGTGACCACCGGCATCCGCCACATCCTGACGCGGGAGGAACTGGCCGGCGTCATGGCCCACGAGATGGCGCACGTGGGCAACCGGGACACGCTGATAATGACCATCGTCGCCACCATCGCCGGCGCGATTACGATGCTGGCGTTCATGGCCCAGTTCGCTGCGATCTTCGGCAGTTTCGGCGGACACAGCGACGACGACGAAGGCGGCGGAGGCAACATAATCACGTTGCTGATCATCGCCATCATCATGCCCATCGCCGCGACCATCATCCGGATGGCCATCTCCCGGGCCCGCGAGTTTCAGGCCGACCAGACGGGCGCCCACACTTGCGGCAACCCCGAGGCGTTGGCCCGGGCCCTGGAAAAGCTCGAAATGGGCAGCGAAATCCGGCCGATGAAGGTCAACGAGGCCGCCTCGCACCTGTTCATCGTGAACCCGTTGAGCGGCCGCTCCATGTCGCGGCTGTTCTCGACGCATCCGCCCATCGAGGAGCGGGTCCGCCGGCTGCGGGAGATGAACGTGCGGCCCAACTTCGGTTCGATTGATCGTCCCGACTACGACCTGCCGGAAGGCAGCGACCGGCCTAATTTCTGAAGTCAGGCGGGTCTGTGATGTGTTGCTCCCAGTAAGGGGCGCAACCTTCACGCGCGGACACTACGCCTGAACTGTCATTGCGAGCGCAGCGCGGCAATCTCGTTGGGGCAAGGAACGCTGCTTCGGGTGCGAGATCGCCACGTCGCTTCGCTCCTCGCGATGACCAGATGGGTAGGCGTGAGGTGGATATCCCGACTGAAACGGGATTGCCGGCGCGGTGATACGCGCCGGTTGTGCTATCATTCGGCCGGCGGCGCATTGCCGCTTGTCTGGCATCCCGCGTTACGCATTTTGCGCAGTTGAGGAGGTAATCATGGCCGGAAATTACACCATCAGCGTCGGCACCGTGGGCGGCGGTCTATCCGTAAGTCCCAACGGCGGCGAGACCTGGAACCGCATCCGCGACCCCCTGCCCACCGAATGCAACGTCCGCGCGCTGGCCACGGACCCCAGCAATCGGAGCCGGATCTACGCCGGCACCGACGGCGGGTTGTTCCGATCCGACGACAACGGCTTCACCTGGAGCTATATCGAGTCCCCGATGGACGACCTGCAGATCTGGTCCGTGGGCGTTGACCCGGACGACTCCGACACGGTGTTCGTGGGCACCCGGCCCAACGCTTTCCGTTCGCGGGACGGCGGGCAGACCTGGGAGTCCCTGGACCTGGGCGTCCGCATGCCCTGCCCCATCGGCATCCCCCGCACCACTAACATCATCGTCGACCCCCGGGACACCCGCACGGTGTGGGCCGGCATCGAGGTGGACGGCGTGTATCGCAGCCTGGACGGCGGCGACAACTGGACGCGCCTGCCGGACCTGGGTCCTGACCCGTTCCACGGGGACATTCACGGCATGGCGCTGAAGCCCGGCCCCGACTCGGCGATTTATTGCACCACGCCCTTTGGCATCTCCACCAGCAACGACGAGGGGGAGAGCTGGGAGCTGCACGAGTTCCCGCGCTTCCACGCCGAGGACGTGCGTTCCTACTGCCGGGGCATGGTAATCAAGCCCGACAACCCCAGCACCATGTTCGTCGGCAACGGCGACTCCATCCCGGGGATCACCGGAACCATCCGCCGCACCCGCGACGCCGGCGCATCCTGGGACGCCCCGCAGTTGTCGGCCACTCCGAACTCGGTGGTGTACTGGTTCGCCGCCAGCCCCCACGTCGACGACGTGATGGTGGCTGCCAGCATCTACGGCTACGTGTACGTGAGCACCGACGGCGGCGACACGTGGGAGAAGCTGCAGAAGGAATTCGGCGAGATCCGTTCGCTGGCGCTGACGCCTAACGAGTAGTCAAGAGCCAATTGTCGGCCAACGCGGCCCCTCCGTCCCGACCGGGACGGAGGGGCCTTTGATGCTACAATGCCGGCGCCAACTTACGCGGCGCAGCAGGCCGGTGAAGTATGACTACACAGCAGAAATTGGTGACGGCTGATGAATTGCTGGCGATGGCCCAAAGGGGAGAGGGGAAGCGGTACGAGCTCGTCAGAGGAGTGCTGATTAAAAAAGTGTCTACCGGAGACCCGCACGCCATCGCGGTGAGCAGAATCGATACCGCCCTGTCTGTTTATTCAGACGACAACGATTATGGAGAGACCAGAGCCGGTGAGCCGGGATACCGCCTGGAGTTTGCGCCTGATACCGTGCGCGCCCCGGATGTGGCCTGGATTGCGGCGGGACGCATACCGGAAGGGACGCAAGGCTTCCCTAACCTGGCGCCCGACCTGGTGGTTGAGGTGGTGTCTCCAGGGCAGAACCTGGCAGAGAAAGCGGCGATGTGGCTGAGTTTCGGCAGCCGGGAAGTGTGGGTAGCAAACCCGGACCCCATCAGCATCACCCGCTACCGGCCCGGTCAGCCGCCGGAAGTGCTGGGCGAGGATGACGTTTTGGACGGCGGCGAGTTGCTGCCGGGGTTCAGCGTGCCGGTATGGCGGCTTTTCCGGCGGCGGCGGTAGTGAGGAACAGCATGGCCACGACAAAATTGATCACGGCCGAAGAGTTGCTGGCGATGCCCAGGGACGATTACCGTTATGAATTGGTGCGCGGGGTGTTGACAGAGCCACTGCCGCCTCACGTCGAATCGCATGGCAAAGCGTCCGCAAGGTTCGCGGCGACGTTGTGCAATTATTCAGACGGTATCGACTTTGGTCTGGTGACGGGTCGCGCCGGTTTTCATCTCGAAACCAATCCGGATACGGTTCGCGCTCCCGACATTGGCTGGGTCGCCCCAGGACATCCAGCTCAATTCAGTGACGGTTACGCAAAGTCGGCCCCCGAACTGGCAGTGGAGATCAAATCTCCCGACGAAACGATAGTTGATATGGATGAACGGGCGAACATGTGGTTGCATTTCGGTACGCAAGTCGTGTGGGTTGGCGACCCGGAACAAACTACCGTCACCCGCTACCGCCCCGACCAGGAGCCGGAGGTTTTGGGCGAGGGTGACGTGTGGACGGCGGCGAGTTGCTGCCGGGGTTCAGCATTGAGGTTTGGCGGCTGTTCCGGCGGCGGCGGTAGGAGGCACGATATGACCACCACGAAATTGATCACTGCCGACGAATTGCTGATGATGCCCAGGGATGATTATCAGTATGAACTGGTGCGCGGGGAGTTGACCGAAAAGATGCCACCACCTGGAGATCTGCACGGTGACGTGACCGGGAGATTTTCTTTTGAATTGCGAGCCTTCGCTCGCAGTACGAGCTTTGGGGTAGTACGGGACAACGCCGGTTTCCGGCTGGAGTCGGACCCGGATACAGTGCGCGCGCCGGATGCGGCCTGGATTGCGCCGGGACGTATTTCGGAACCGATTCGCGGCTATCAGTCGCTTACTCCCGACTTGGTGGTGGAAATTAAATCTCCCACCGACACGCCGAGAATGGTAGCGGAAAGGGCGAAGATGTGGCTGGATTTCGGCAGCCGGGAAGTCTGGTACGGCGACCCGGAGCGCACCACCGTCACTAGGTATCGACCCGGCCAGGAGCCCGAAATCTTGAGCGAGGACGACGTCCTGGACGGCGGCGACCTGCTGCCCGGTTTTTCCGTTCCGGTCTGGCAGTTGTTCCGGGACCAACCGTAATCCCTGCCATTGCCTGAGAACCCAATTTTACTTCCCGCCTGGAGAGCATTGATGCCCACTTTTGATTCCGACGGCGTTCGCATTTTCTACCAGTCCACCGGCGAAGGGTTCCCGCTCATCTGGAGCCACGAGTTTGCCGGCTCCTACGAGAGTTGGGAGCAGCAGGTGCGCTACTTCAGCCACCGCTACCGCGTGATCACGTACAACGACCGGGGCTATCCGCCGTCGGACGTGCCCAACGATCCTGAGGCGTATTCCCAGGACATAACCATTGAAGACCTGCGCCGCCTGATGGACCACCTGGGACTTGAGCAGGCGTACATTGGCGGGCTGTCGATGGGCGGCAACGTGGCGCTGAATTTCGCCCTGCGCTATCCGGAGCGATGCAAAGCCATCATCGTTGCATCGGCTGGATCAGGAACCACGCACAACGAGGCGTTTCGCTCCGGCGGGGAGGCCATGGCCGCCCGCCTGCTGGCCGAGGGAACTCCGCCGGTGATGAAGGACTACGGCAGCGGGCCGACCCGGGTGCAGCTCCAGCGGAAGGACCCGCGCGGTTACGAGGAATTCATGCGGCTGCTGTTTGGGCACAACGCCCGAGGCTCGGCCTATACCTTCCGCGGCGTGCAGTTGCGTCGTCCGACCGTCGACCAACTGATTCCGCAGATGAATCAGCTCCAGGTGCCCACGTTGATCATGATCGGCGACGAGGACGACCCGTGCGTCGAGCCATCGATAATGATGAAAAGGCACATCCCCCGGAGCGGACTGGCGGTACTGCCGCAGTGCGGCCACGCCATCAACCTTGAGGAACCCGCGTTGTTCAATCAGCTGGTGGGTGATTTCCTCACCGCCGTTGATGCGGGGAAATGGGCGGATCACCCGCTGGGGGATACACCGTACAGCACGGGGTCGCGCTAGAGGAGCCCGCCGGGCGGTCAGCGCCGCCCGGGCTGCTGTCGCATCCTGGCGAGCGGCTCCCGCCGGCGTGCGGATCTAAAACTCCACGGGGCGCAGGTAGCTCATGTCCTGGCGGCGCTCCAGGTAGCCGGCCCGGGTCTCGTGGCCGTGGGGGAATATCAGGAGGTGTCCCTGCCGCTCGGCCTCGGCCAGGATGTCGCGCTTCTGATCCAGGGTAGTTTCCGGTTCATAATCGAAGGACGAGATGATGGTCAGGCCCAGGTGATGGGGGGTTGGGACCAGGTCCCCGAGGTAGACGACGCGCTCGCCGCCGTAGGCGAACACGGCGATCTGGTGTCCCAGGCAGTGTCCGTCGGTGACCACCAGCGTCAGGCCGGGGAACAACTCGGTATCGCCATCCAGGAGTTCCAATTGCCCGCGGTCGGCGATCGGCGCAAAGTCGTCAACCCGGAACGCCTCGGTGTTGCGCAACGAAGGGTTGTGGGCGTCCTCCCAGCTGGCGCGCTGGACGTAATAGGTTGCACGTGGAAAGGAGGGTACCATGTCGCCCAGGCGGTCCATGCGGGTTGACCCGCCGGCGTGGCTGAAGTGCAGATGGGAGAGCACCACGGCATCGATGTCTCGCGGGCCCAGACCCAGCCCCTTGAGGCTTCGCATGAGGCGGCTGGGGACAAGGCCGTACATTTCCTTGTCGCGATAGTTGTCCTTGGGGCCCACGCCGGTATCCACGATGATTTTCTTGCCGGCGCACTCGATCAACAGGCAATTCAGCCCCATGGTCACCCGGTTTTTGCGGTCGGTCGAAACCCGGTTCTCCCACAACATTTTGGGTATTGATCCGAAACTCGATCCGCCGTCGACCTTGAACACTCCGTCGCTGATAATTTTCGCAGCGCTTACCGTCATCTCTCAATCGCTCCTGAACATACGCATTTTTTATCGCCGCCCGTTCCCAATCACCGCGTCCGCCCGGTTGTTTATCTCCGCACTGAAAGTGGGTAAGGCTATCGATTGGCCTTATCCGGCCATTCCACAAGTCAATCCGACTGTGCGTACGGTCGGTACCATGGCGATTACTTTACAACCCCCGAAAGCGTTGGTGTCAACCCAAAAAAGCTAATAGTTTTGATTGATTTTCGAAATTCTTCCAAACGACACGCCGCCATGCGACGGTGGCGCACGCCCGGTTCGCGATGGTATGTTTTGCCCGGCGCGACCGGACCCGATCCACACTCCTTACCCGGTAGCGAAATTGGATAGCAGCCCGATGCGGCTGCCTGGTACACCATAGGGACCGGCAATTGCCTGTGAACGATCCGACCCCTATCCGAGACACGGCGCCACCCACCCTGCGCCGCCGGGTGTTCAATTTGTTGGATCCCCAGGGCGGTCAACGATTCCGGGGGTTCGGCCTGAGCCAGGATAAGGGCTCATTCCTGGTGGAGTTTGCGTTGGTGGCGGTGGTGGTCATCAACTCGACCTCGCTGATCCTGTGGACGGTGCCGAGTTTCCGGGCAGATTTTGACTTCTGGTTCCGCCTCATCGAGGACATCACCGTGGCGGTGTTCCTGGCGGAGTACGCCCTGCGGCTGTGGTCCGCGCCGGAAGCGGGTCTGGGCGGGTCACCGTGGCGACAGCGGTGGCGGTACGTTATTTCGCCGGTCGCTCTGATCGACGCTGCGGCCCTGGCGCCGTCGGCGGTAGCCGCCGTATGGCTGCTGGCGACCGGTGGGGGGCCCAACCTCTCCTTCCTCCTGGCCGTCCGTCTCCTGACCCGCACCATGAAGCTGGCGAGGTATTTCCCCGGCGGGCGCCGGCTGGCCGTCGTGTTGCGTCAGAAAGGGAGCCAGCTGCTGGCCACGCTGGCCGGACTGCTGGTGCTATTGGTGGTAGCGGCGGCGCTGATGTACTTCGCCGAAAAAGGGCCCCAGTCGGAGGTATTCTCCAGCATACCGGCGGCGATGTGGTGGGCCGTGGTGACGCTGACGACGGTGGGATATGGTGATCTGGTGCCGGTAACCCTTGCGGGGCGTTTGCTGGCTGCGGTCATCGCCCTGCTGGGCATTGGGCTTTTCGCGCTACCGGCCGGCATCATCAGCGCAGGAATGATGGAAACACAGGTGGCGGACGCTGGGAACGACGGCGGGCTCGCACGTCCGTCCGGCGGCGAGATTTGCCCGCACTGTGGCCAGCCCATGCCGGAACCACGGCCGGACTAGAGGGCGGACAACTTCTCCGCCGCTGCTTCCAGCCTTAGCAGCACCCGTTCCCGGCCCATCACTTCCATCATTTCGAACAGAGGTGGCGTTGCCGTGCGGCCGGTTATGGCCGACCGGAGCGCGCCGAAGAACTGCCGCCCCGACAATTCCAGGTCTTGGCCGCTGGCCCTGAGAATATTTTCAAGGTTTTCATGTTGAAATTCGGCGTCCGGCACCGATGTCAGGTCGGACTGGGCCCGTAGGATTGCGGCGTGGGCGCCGGCTGGATCCATACCCCTCTGGACGACGCTGGCCGGATCATAGTCGAGCGTCTCCTCGAAAAAGTAGGAGAGCATCTCGGGCGCGTCGGCCAGGGTCTTGAGCCGTTCCTGCACCAGCGGCACGATCCGGAGCAGGTAATCGCGGTCGATGGGCAATAGCGTGGCGGGATATTCCTGCTCCAGGAAGGGCAGGATGCGGTCGGCCAGGTCGGCGTCGTCGGTTTGGCGAATGTAGACGCCATTCATCCACTGCAACTTGTCCAGGTCGAAGATCGCCGCCGGCTTGCCGACGCGCTCCAGGGTGAAGTTGTCCCGTATGGTGTCGGCGGTCATCACCTCGGTCTCGCCGTCCAGCGACCACCCCAGGAGGGCCATGAAATTGATCAGCGCCTCGGGGAGGAACCCGTCGTCGCGGTATTCCATGAGGGACGTAGCGCCGTGTCGCTTGGAAAGCTTGGCCCGGTCCGAGCCCAGGATCATGGGCAGGTGGCCGAAGGTTGGCATGTCGAGGCCGAGAGCACGGTACAGCTGCACGTGGCGCGGCGTGCTGGGCAGCCATTCTTCGGCTCGGAGCACGTGGGAGATTGCCATAGCGTGATCATCCACCACCACGGCCATGTGGTACGTGGGGAACCCGTCGGACTTGACCAGGACGAAATCGTCGGTAAGGTCGTTCTGCCATTCGACGTGGCCGCGGATGGAGTCCTCCACGGAAGTGACGCCATCCTGGGGCATGGCGAAGCGCAGGACGGAGGGGACGCCCTCCGCTTCCTTGGCGCGTCGCTCAGCATCGGACAGGTACCGGCAACGGCTGTCGTAGCCCTGCCGTTGCTTGTTGCGGGCCTGCTCCTTGCGCAGCTCGGCGACCCGCTCCGGCGGGCAGTAGCAGCGGTACGCGTTGCCCGAAGCGATGAGTCGCTCGGCGGCAGCGTGGTAGCGTTCAAGACGCTCGGACTGGAAGTACGGTCCGTAGGGGCCGTCGACCCGGGGGCCCTCGTCCCAGTCGATTCCCAGCCACTCCAGCCCGTCCAGAATGTGATCCACCGCGCCTTCGGTGATCCTACCCTGGTCGGTGTCCTCCACGCGCACGACGAACTGCCCGCCGTTGCGACGGGCGAACAGCCAGTTGAACATGGCGGTGCGGATGTTGCCGATGTGTGGGTTGCCGGTGGGGCTGGGTGCGTAACGAACGCGAACGGGCGCGGACACGACGGTTGGCCTCCTCGTATCGCCGTCCCGGTGGATTCAGCGGCCGTGGGGACGGAACGGTTTGTTCACATGCCGGGTGGCGGGGTGCCGACCGCGGGCAGGCGGTGTCATGGGATGATCAGGCGTCTCGTTGGCTGATGCGGGCCCAAGTGTCGCGAAGGGTGGTGGTGCGGTTGAACACCGGCGCCCCGGGCCTGGAGTCAGTGTCGGCGCAGAAGTAGCCCAACCGCTCGAACTGGAGCCGGTCGCCGGCATTCGCCTTCGCCAAGGCGGGTTCGCCCATGGCGGTGACCGTTTCCAGGGAGTCGTGGTTGATCAGGTCCAGGAAATCGGTATCGCTTCCGGCCGGATCGGATTCCGTGAACAGGTTGTCGTAGAGGCGAATTTCCAGGGGCACAGCGCGAGCGGCCGAAACCCAGTGGATGGTGCCCTGGACCCGGCGGCCGTCAGGGGCGTTGCCGCCCCGGCTGTCGGGATCATAGGTGCAATGGACCTCGATGATCTCACCCTGCTCATCCTTCACAACGTCGGTGCAGGTGATGAGACAGGCGTAGCGTAGGCGAACCTCCCGGCCCGGCGCCAGGCGGTAGAACCGTCGGGGAGGGTCTTCCATGAAGTCATCCCGCTCGATGTACACCTCACGGCCAAAGGGCACACTCCGTGTTCCCATCGATTCATCCTCGGGGTTGTTGATGGCCTGGAACTCCTCGCTGCCGCCTTCCGGATAGTTGGTGATCACCAACTTCAACGGTCGCAGCACGGCCATGCGCCGGGGAGCCCGGCGGTTGAGGTCCTCGCGCAGGCAGTGTTCGAGCAAGGCGAGTTCGGTCACGCTGTTGCGACGGGCTACGCCCACGCGCTCGCACATGTCGCGGATCGACTCGGGGGTGTAGCCGCGGCGGCGGAGGGCGCTCAGAGTGGGCATGCGCGGATCGTCCCAGCCGGCAACGTGGCCCTCTTCGACCAGTTGTCGCAGGCGGCGCTTGCTCATCACGGTGTGGGTCAGGTTGAGCCGGGCGAACTCGATCTGGCGGCTGCGGTAGATGCCCAGCGCCTCCTGGCACCAGTCGTACAGCGGCCGGTGATCCTCGAACTCCAGGGTGCACAGGGAGTGAGTGATCTCCTCGATGGAATCTGACAGGGAGTGGGCGTAGTCGTACATGGGGTAGATGCACCAGTCGTCGCCGGTTCGGTGGTGCTCCGCGTGTCGGATGCGATAGAGCACCGGGTCGCGCATGTTGAGGTTAGGCGACGCCATGTCGATTTTGGCGCGCAGGACGTACTCGCCATCGGCGAACTCGCCGGCGCGCATCCGCCGGAAGAGGTCCAGGCTCTCCTCGGCTGGGCGGTCGCGGTCGGGACTCTTCTTGCCGGGTTCGGTGAGGGTGCCGCGGTAGTCCCTGATCTCTTCGGCGGTGAGGTTGTCCACGTAGGCGTTGCCGTCGCGGATGAGTTGCTCCGCGTACTGGTACAGCTGCTCAAAATAGTCCGAAGCGTAGAAGAGGTTTTCGCCCCAATCGAAGCCCAGCCATTTCACGTCGGCGAGGATCGATTCGACGTACTCGATGTCCTCGCGCGTCGGGTTGGTGTCGTCGAACCGCATGTGGCACCGGGCGCCCTTGTACTGCTCGCCGACGCCGAAGTTGAGGCAGATCGACTTGGCATGGCCGATGTGGAGGTAGCCGTTGGGCTCGGGAGGGAACCGGGTGACCACACGGCCGTCGTAGGCGCCGACGGCCTGGTCCTCGTTGATGATGGCGCGGATGAAGTCGGAGGGAGTTTCGCCGGCTGGGGTGGGTGCGTTAGCGGTCATGTTCGGGTTGCCTGGTTTCCAAGATACACCGCAGAGGCGCGGCGCGCCTTTTGATTATATCGTGCATACGATGGCGCCGGCGCACCCGTCAGCCTGATAGGATAACTTTGCAATGTTCGCCTTCCTGCGACCCCAGCCTACCCTCACCGAGGGAGAAACCCAGCGTAGCCTCCGCTACATGGACTGGAGCGGCATGTCCGCCGGCGGCATGAGGAGCCTGGGAACCGGCGGTTTGATGGCCGCCTACGCGCTGGCCCTTGGGGCCAATAACCTGGAGGTGGGAATAATCGCGGCGCTGCCTTTCATCACGCAGGTGATGCGGTTGCCCGCCGTCCTCTTGGTGGAAGTGTTCCGGAGTCGCAAGGCCCTGGGGTGGCCCGCCTTTGCGCTGATGCAACTGGTGTGGCTTCCCATCGGCCTGGTTCCTTTGGTGCTGGACACGCCGGGCAAAACGGCCGTGTTCCTGGTGATCGTTTGCCTCGGCGTCCACGGAGCGTTGAACTCCCTTTGGGTCACGACGTCCAACACCTGGCTGCGCGATCTGGTTCCTCCCGACCAACTGGCCAGTTACTTTGGCCGCCGCCTAGCGATGGTCACCATCGCAATCTCGGCAATAGGGCTGGCCGGCGGTTTTTTCGTCCAATGGTGGGAGAGCATTGCCCGATCTGGCGATGAAGTTTTCGCCTTTTCGTTCCTGATCGTTGGCGGGGTCTGCGTCTTCGGAACCTTCGGGGCATTTGCGATGTCCAGGGCCGCAGAGCCCATGATGCCTCCATCAGCTCAATCCGAGCAGTCCCCGGTGCGGATGCTGCTGGCGCCGCTACGGGATCCCAACTATTTTCGGCTCATCAGGTTTCTGTTCGCCTGGAGCTTGATCTCCAACCTGGCGGTACCCTTTTTCGCCATCTATATGCTGAAGGTGATCGGGATCTCGCTGCCGGTGGTCATGGGTTTGACCGCGCTGGGCCAGCTTTCCAACGTGCTCTTTGTCCGGGTGTGGGGAAGCTTCGCTGACCGGGTGGGGAGCAAAACGGTTCTGTCCCTGTCGGCATCCCTTTACCTGCTGGTCATCATCGGTTGGGTATTCACCACCTATCCGGAGCGTTATTTTCTCACCATGCCTCTGCTGGTCGCTCTGCACCTGTTGGGCGGGATCGCGGCTGCCGGGGTCACGCTCACGGTGAATACGCTGGCCATAAAGGTGGCTCCGGAGGGACGCGCCGTGCCATTTTCCGGCGTCGCCGGCATGATGGTCGGGCTGGGCTCGGGAATCGGCCCAATCCTGGGTGGGCTGGTTGCCGATTATTTTTCAGTGCGGTCCCTGGATTTGAGCGTCACCTGGTCGGCGCCGGATGGAATAATGGCCCTGCCGGCCGTGTCGCTATCCGGTTTTGAGTTCCTGTTTGGCGTGGCTTTTGTGCTGGGTCTGCTGTCATTGAACCTGTTGGCGCCCCTGCGCGAGGAAGGCGAGGTCTCCCGTGACGCCGCCCTTGCCGAGTTGATGGCCGGAATGGCGCCGGCGGCCCGTGCCGTCTCTTCGGTGCCAGGGCTGAATATGGTGTCGTCCCTATCCTACGGATACTTGCGGCGCATTCCCGGGGCCGACGTAGCCATCGGGGTGACGGCGTACCAGTTGGCCGCTTCCACCCAGGCGGCGGTAGTTTCCGCCGGACGCGGTCGGGCCGGGGTAGCGACGGTAGCCAACCAGGTGGGAACCGTCCTGAGTTATACCGCGTCACGCATGACTGACACTACCGGGCACGGCTTGGAGCTGGCCCGCCACGCCACCCGGGGAGCGGTTCACGCTGTAGACGACATCACCGGAGAGCTGGGCAACGTCACTCAGGGAGCCATGATGGGCACGTTGCGAACTTTGCACCAACTACAAGTGGCGCCGGCCGAAGCGCTGCGCGGGGCGGCCCTCGGGGTGATCCAGGGCGCCGTTGAGGCCCGGCGCGACCCGGCCGGGACGGTCAAGGCAGCATTGGAGGCGGCGCGGGCGGCGGCCTCCGAACTGGGCATTACCGACGAAGAAGCAGAGACCGCCGCGGCGGCCGGCATACGGGAAGCAGCCCAGGCTTTGGAGTCCGACGAATTTGAGGCAGTGATGGCAGAGCTGCCAGAACGCACTAGGCGGGGAGCGGACGAGAACAGCGCAGAGTGACCAGAACGCGCTCCAGGTCTGCGGGCAGGTCGGACGAGTGCTGCATCCATGCGCCGGTTATGGGATGGTGGAAACCCAGGCGCGCCGCGTGAAGAAACTGCCGGTTTATCAAGGCGCTGGCTTTACCGTAAACCGCGTCGCCCAGCAGCGGGTAGCCCAGATACGCCAGATGCACGCGGATCTGGTGAGTGCGACCCGTTTCGAGCACGAGGCTGAGCAGGGTGTGCCCTTCCAGTTCCTCGATGGTCTCGTAGTGGGTGCGCGCGGCGCGCCCGCCGGCGTCCACGGCCATCTTCTGGCGGTGGCGCGGGTCCCGCGCGATGGGGGCGTCGATGGTCCCGGATTCCGGAGTGACGAGGCCCACGGCCACGGCCAGATATTCTTTCTGGAATTCGCGGTTCTTCAGCTGTTCGGTGAGCCGTTGGTGCGCTGGCTGGGTCTTGGCGACCACCATCAGGCCGGAGGTATCGAGGTCCAGACGGTGCACGATGCCGGGCCGCAACTCTCCGCCAATCCCGCGGATGTCGGGGCACCGCGCCAGCAGGGCGTTGACGAGGGTGCCTTCGGGATGGCCCGGCCCCGGGTGAACGGGCAGGCCCGCCGGCTTGTCCACCACGATCAGGTGCTCGTCCTCGTAGACGGCGGGAACCGGTATGTCCTGCGGGATCAGGTCTGCGGGGGACCGGGCCGGCGGTACACTCACGATTATCGCGTCCCGGGGCCGAATCCGCTGGGAGGGACGGGCGACGCCTCCGTTGACGGTGATCATGCCTTCGGCGGCCAGGGTCTGCAGGCGGCTGCGGGAAAGGCCGGCAGCGGACAGTTCAGGCAATTGAGCCAGCCAGGCGTCCAGCCGGGGCGGGTTGGGTTTGCCGCCCACGACAAATTCGTACCTCTCGCCTGCGCCCAATCTTGAAAATCCTCTAATCCGGCAAATCCTGCTTCTGATAAGCCACGAAGCGCTCGCGGACGCCGCAGTCGGCGCAACGGGCGCCGTTGGGCAGGCTGATCATCGCACCATCGCAGATCGGGCAGGCGGAGTAGGCCGTCGGGCCGTCGGGTTCGACCGCAGGCGCCTGGTCCCGGTTCATCACCAACACCCACGCCATGATGGCCAGGCCGACGACTATTGACGAGTCGGCGAGGTTGAACACCGGCCACGGTCCGATGTCGATGAAATCGGTCACGTGACCCTGCCAGATGCGGTCCACAAGGTTGCCCAGCGCCCCGCCAAGCATCAGCGCGATGCTCACCCGCATCAGGATACCGGGCCGTTCCTGGGTACGGTAGATGTATGCCAGTACCGCGATGCCGACCAGTGAGACGATCAGCAGCGGAATGTTGTTGCCCTGGAACAGTCCAAAGGCGCTACCGGTGTTCTGTACGTGGGTGAAGCGGAAGAAACCGTAGGCCGGCCAGGAGTGATGCCACTCCAGGGTTTGGCGCACCACGAACTTGGTAAGCTGGTCCAGCGCGAGAGCCAACGCCGCCAGTTGCAGCAGGGTCCAATCCCGATAGATCGGAGTGCGATCTCTCCGCGGCCGGGACATAGACTACGGCGTGGCCAGATGGCTCACGAAGAATTGCACCACCTTTTCGGCCATCTGATGCTCCTGGCCCACCCAGAAGTGGTCTGCGCCGGCCACCACGTGATAATCGGCGGGAGGGTCGAACTTGCCCAGTTGCGCGTCGACGCCGTCGGAGTTGACCAGACGGTCGCGGTCGCCGGTGATGATCATGCGCGGCGTCTTGTCCTTCTGCAGCGGGCTGTCGGTTATGGCCTCCAGGGACGGCGCAACCAGCGCGATGGCCCGGGGCTTTTTGTACAACTGCTTGTGCGAGCAAATCACCCGCGTGCTGAACGAATAGCCGCCGAGTCCGATCCGGTCGTCGTTGACATCGGGAAGTGCGCCCAGGAAGTCCATGGCCACCAGGGTTTCCTCGTGTTCCTTCTCGCCCTGGGCGTGCTGTCCCTGGCTGTTGCCGACGCCGCGGAAGTTGAAGCGCAACGAGGCGATGCCGGCGTCGGCCAGGCCGAAGGTCACGGCTACCACCACGTTATTGTCCATGCTGCCGCCGTGCAGTGGATGGGGGTGGCACATCACCACGCCGGGAAACGGGCCTTCGCCGTCCGGCAAAGCGATGATGCCCTCGAAGGTCATCCCTTTCGCTATGAAACTGACCGCGCTCTGTCGCATGTTGCCGCCTCCGGCCGGGTTTGTGCTGGTCCTGTCTGTTGAAACATCATAGCAGGTTACAGGCACGGATGACCCGGCGGGTTTCATTGTCCATTGTGCTAGAATGGCGCCGGCCCGAGATTCTCGGGTCCAAACCAGGATTCCCACCGATTCAGGAGGCTTCATGGCTGTGATCGACCTGCGCAGCGACACCATTACCCACCCCACCGACGAGATGCGCCGGGCGATGGCCGAAGCCGAGGTGGGCGACGACGTGTTCGGGGAGGATCCCTCGATCAATGCGCTGCAGGAACGCGCCGCGGAAATGTTGGGCCAAGAAGCCGGCCTGCTCACCGCCAGCGGCACGATGAGCAACCTGATCGCCGCCCTGACCTGGTGCAGCCGCGGCGACGAAATGATCATGGGCCAGGAAGCCCACATGTTCTGGAACGAGTCTGGGGGGCCGACGGCGTTGTCCGGCGCGCAGGTCCGGTTGGTCCCCAATGAGACCAACGGTCGGATCTCAGCGGGATCGGTGGCGGGCGCCATCCGTGACGCCTCCAACATCCACGTTCCGGCCACAACGCTGGTCTGCCTGGAGAACACGCACAATCGTTGCAGCGGCGGCGTGATGACTCCGCAGGACACCAGGGAGGTGGTTGAGGTCGCCCACGCCGCCGGAGCGGCAGTACACCTGGACGGGGCGCGGATTTTCAACGCAGCGGTGGCCCTGGAGGTGCCGGTTTCGGAGTTGACCAAGGACGTGGACGACGTGAGCTTCTGCCTCTCCAAGGCACTGTCGTGTCCGGTGGGTTCGGTGCTGTGCGGCTCCCAGGAGTTCATCACGCGGGCGCGCAAGTGGCGCAAG
This sequence comes from Dehalococcoidia bacterium, assembly GCA_965203985.1. Lineage (GTDB taxonomy): Bacteria > Chloroflexota > Dehalococcoidia > Lucifugimonadales > UBA3495 > Bin87. The sequence goes on along the minus strand of CBDBDS010000002.1, from coordinate 216,674 downwards.
ATGGTGGGCGGCGGTATGCGGCAGGCCGGTGTGCTGGCCGCGGCCGGCCTCGTGGCCCTGGATACGATGGTTGAGCGGTTGGCCGACGACCACGCCAACGCGCGCCGCCTGGCGGCCGGTCTTGCCGACATCGATGGGCTGACCGTGGACCCCGACAGCATCCACACCAACATCGTCATTTTCGAGGTGGATCGGGATAAGGTCGGCGAGGCCCGCGAGGTGATCGCGGCGTTGCGCGAAGACGGGGTGCTGGTCAGCCACAGCCGCGAGCAGTCGCTGCGCATGGTCACGCACCGGCACATCTCATCGGCGGACGTGGACGAGGCGTTGTCGCGGGTCAACGGGACCGTGCGCCGCCTGGCTGCCGCCACTTAGGTTTTCGCATGTCTGAATTCGCAATCAACCGCGAGACCACCGCGCTGCTCATCGCCGATTTCTACGCCGAGGCGATGGGCAACCTGCCCCACGCTGTCGAGCGAGGGGTGGTAGAGCGAACGGTGGGTCTGCAAGCCGCCGCTCGCGAGGCCGGCCTGATGGTCTGCTATTGCGCCACGGTGTTTCGGCCCGGGTACCCGGAGATCAGCCCGCGCAACAAGACGTTCAGCGCGCGCAAGGCCTCGGGTCAGCCAGCGGTGTTTGATCCGGTGTCGCTGATCCATCCCGAGGTGCGTCCCCGGGACGACGAAGTGGTGGTGGGCAAGCATCGGGTCAACGCCTTGTTTGGCACCGGTCTGGACGTGGCGCTGACCGGGAACAATATCGACACCATCATCCTGCTGGGCTACGCGACCAGCGGCGTGGTGCTGTCCACCACCCGGTTTGCCGCGGACCGAGACTATCGGCTGTACATCGTCGAGGACTGCTGCGCCGACAGCGAACCTGACGTGCACGATTTTCTAATCGCCCGGATCCTGAACCGTCAGGCGGACATCGTGTCGGCTGACGAGGCGGTCGCGGCGATTCGCGCTGCGTGAGACCGGAGGGACGCCGGTTCACGTCGATAGTCGACGATTGAGCTGCTCGATGCCTCATGCTCCGGCAATCCGCATCGCCCACCGCCGATATCAGCGTAGCTATCGACTCACGCCCGCTGTACGCCGGGGACGCCATAGATGCGGAGGTCCTCGTAACCCCTCATCTTTCGTTCCAGGCGGCGTTGGGGGTACTCCGGTTGTCGCGGATTGAACTGATGCGGGTGGATTCGGCACGCGACGCGGTGCCGCAGATGATACTGCCCAGCGGACGCGGTCGGCGGAATCCCGGCGGACCCGCGCATATTGACGAGATATTCGCGGAAGACGTGACGATGGAAGGCGGGGTGCCGCAACGCTACCCGGTACGCCTGCGCCTGCCGGACGCGGCGCCGCCCACCGTGAAGGGCAAGTACGCTCGCATCTCATGGGAGTTGTCGGCGACGATCTTGACCCGGGCCGACTGGTTGCCGACGAATGACGGATGGCTGGCGAATATAGCCCGGGGCCGGGCGGCCCAGTGCCAGCAGGAACTGGTGGTGTTCAGCCGATCCGATGTTGACCCGATGGACGGGTTGCCGCTACTCGATGAGCTGCCGGCCAGCAGGTCCTTTCGCAACGTCACAATGGGCCTGTCGCTGGACTCGGCGAACGCAGCCAACGGCGGAACCGTAACGGGCAGCGTCTCGATTGCCGCCCGAAGGGCGATAAAGGCGCGCGAACTGCGCGTCGAGCTGATGCGGTGGGAACGCTCGGGGAGCAAGCAGGCGCGGGTTATCGAGCACAGCGAGGTGCTGCAGCGTCCAGCGATCCTGGCCGCCGACGAGGAAACCGACTGGGCTTTCCGGCTCACAGTGCCCGACCCCTTGATGCCCTCGGTGTTGGCCAACCACACCTTCGTCGGCTGGCAGGTGAGGGCCGTCATCGACCGGAAGCTGCGCCCGAACCAATCGGTATCCCAGTTGCTGCACGTATATACGTCGCCCTGATCCCCAAGCGGGCCGTCCATTCCGATCCCACCAGTTTCAGACCCAGGCTCACGCGTAGCCGGCTTGGCATCTATTGGGCGTCGCCCCACCACCGGCGCAGCCGTTCGGCGATGGCGGCTTCGGAACCCTGGTCCGAGGGTTCGTAGTACTTACGGTCAGACAACTCCGGCGGCAGGTATTCTTGCGCCTCGAAATGGCCCTCATAGTCGTGGCTGTACTTGTAGCCCGCGCCGTATCCCATGCCGCGCGTCAGTCCGGTCACGGCGTTGCGCAGGTGGAGCGGAACAGGTTCGTGAGGACGGCTGCGCACGTCGTCCAGCGCGCGCTCCAGCGCCAGGTACGCCGCGTTGCTCTTGGGAGACGTCGCCAGATAAACCGTTGCCTCGGCCAGGGGGATGCGACCCTCGGGCAGACCGATGAAGTGCACGGCCTGCTGCGCCGCCACCGCCACGGGCAACGCGCCGGGGTTGGCGAGGCCGATGTCCTCGGCGGCCAGGATCACCAGCCGGCGGGCGATGAACATGGGGTCTTCTCCCGCCTCCAGCATGCGTGCGAGCCAGTAGAGGGCGCCGTCTGGGGATGAGCCGCGGACCGACTTGATGAAGGCGGAGATCGTGTCGTAATGGCTGTCGCCGGCCTTGTCGTATTGTGGGGTGCGGCGTTGCAGGGCATCGGCGATGCCGTCTAGGGTGACGCGGCGCTGGCCGGCCGCGTCCAGCGCTGCGGCGACCACGGCCATCTCCAGCGCGTTCAACGCCACCCGCGCATCGCCGTTGGCGATGTTGACCAGGTGGTCCAGGGCGTCCGGTTCCAGTTGCGGCGCGAGGGTCGCCAGGCCGCGACCTTCATCTTGTAGCGCCCGGGTGATGATGACGCTCACCGCGTCGTCATCCAGCGCGTTCAGAGTGAACACGCGGCAACGGGAGAGCAGCGGAGCGTTGACTTCGAACGACGGATTCTCGGTGGTGGCGCCGATGAAGGTAACCGTTCCATCTTCAACGTGGGGCAGGATCACGTCCTGCTGCGCCTTGTTGAAGCGGTGGATCTCGTCGACGAACAGGATCGTGGACTGCTGGTAGAGGGCCTGGCGTTCCCGGGCTCCGGCCACCGCCTTGCGCAGATCGGCCACTCCGGCGGACACGGCACTGACGGGTTCGAAGTAGGCGCGAGTAACGGTGGCGATCAGGCGCGCCAGCGTGGTCTTGCCCGAGCCCGGAGGTCCCCAGAACAGGATGGATGGCACCCGGTCGATTTCGATGGCACGGCGGAGGACCCGGTCTTCGCCAAGGATATGCTCCTGCCCCACGAATTCATCGAAGGTAGCGGGTCGCATCCGCTCTGCCAGCGGGGCCGTTTCCCGGGCCAATTGCTCGCGCCCGTGCTCGAACAGCCCGCTGGCGTTTGGCCGGCCTGTCATCATCAATCCTGGAAGTGCGGCATCACCTCGTCGGCGAACAGCCGCATTGACCGCCCGACCTCCTCGTTGGTCAGCATGCCGCCGATGTTGAACCAGCACATGATCTCTTGGGGATCGTAAAGCTCTCTGAAGTAGGCCAGCCGTTCGGTAACCTGCTCAGGGGTTCCGATCGCGCCCAATTCGTTGTACAGGTCGTCATAGCCGATCTGGAAAGCCCGGCCGGAGCCCCGCGAATTGTTCTGCATGCTGCGGAGGGTTCCCAGGTAGTTGTTCACCGTTGGCGCGAATCCGGCTTTGGCCTCTTCCTGCGTTTCCCCGACGTACACGGGCACGTTTACCACCACCTTCACCGCCGACGGATCATGTCCGTGTTTGACCAGCGTATCGCGGTAGCTCGCCAGCCCATCGTTCACGCCCTGCACCGTAATGATCAGTGGGGTCACGAGGATGCTGTGACCGAGGGCGCCCACCAGTGGGAAGGTGTCGGCGCCGTTGGACGCGACGTACACCGGCGGGTGCGGTTGCTGGATCGGCTTCGGCTCCAATCGGATGCCGTGGGCCTGGTAGAACTGGCCGTCGTAGTCCAGTTCATCCTCTTTCCACGCCCGCAGAGCCAAGTCCAGCCCTTCGACGAACCGGTCGTTGCGCTCTTCGATGGGGATGCCGTAGCCTCGGTAGTGGTTGGGATTGGAGCCACGCCCGATGCCGAAAACGGCCCGCCCGCCCGACAGCACGTCCAGGGTCGCCACCTCTTCAGCGATCCGCAGAGGGTGATGCAAGGGCAGCAGGTTGACCGCGGTACCGAGCATGATCCGCTCGGTGGTTTGCGACAACGCCGACGCCATTAGCAGCGGCGCCGGCATGACCGAAAAGCTGCGGGCGAAATGCAGTTCGGCCAGCCATGCCATGTCGTAGCCCAGTTGGTCGGCCAATTGCACCTGCGCCATCACGTCCGCGTAACGGTCGGCGGGAGTTTGGCCCTCGCTGCAGGGGATTTGATAGAAGACGCCGAACTGCATTTGACTACTCCCGGGGCGGCGTGCGTTGATGCGTCCTAGCACGATTGCTTCTGGCTACTGTCCTCGTCCGGCATCGGTTCGGTAAAAGGTTCACCCCGCGCCTCGGCTTGGTCCCGGTGCTGAACCCATTCCCGCCACCGCTGGTTGCTGCGCTCTTCGCCAATTGCGATGCCTTCTTCGCGGGCTTGGCGTCTAATCCGGTCTCGCCATATTGATGCCAGTACCATTCTCATTGCCTCCATAATCGGCCAAGTCGCCGACAGCGCCCAAGCCACGATTTGGCCGCCGTCGTCAAAGACCATCTCCGCGGTCAGTTGCCACGTTTCCGGCCGGTGATTGTGGGTAATCAACAGTACGTCAACCGCGATAGCCGATGCTATCGCAGCATAGAATGACACAAACGCTTGCCCAGCCCGTCGGGGTGGTATGCTGAGTATGCCAATCCACCCGGCACGTTCGTTTTGCGCCTGCCCCATCCTGGCACTATTATAACGGTATGTTGCCGTGTTTCTTGGCCGGCAGGGTGTCCCGCTTGTTTTGCAGCATTTCCAGGGCGCGGATGACGGTGGCCCGGGTGGACGCGGGATCGATTACGTCGTCCAGGTAGCCGCGGTTGGCGGCGACGTAGGGGTTAGTGAATCGTTCCTGGTAGTCGGCGATGAGCTCGGCGCGGCGGGCGTCCGGGTCGTCGGCGCTGCTGATCTCTTCGCGGTAGATGATGTTCACCGCGCCGTCCGGACCCATGACGGCGATCTCGGCGCTGGGCCAGGCGAGGTTCACGTCCGAGCGCAGGTGCTTGCTGCTCATGACAATGTACGCGCCGCCGTAGGCCTTGCGGGTGATCAGCGCCACTTTGGGCACGGTGGCTTCCGCGTACGCGTAGATCAGCTTGGCGCCGTGGCGGATGATGCCGCCGTACTCCTGCTCGGTGCCCGGCATGAAGCCCGGCACGTCTACCAGCGTCACCAGCGGCACGTTGAAGCAATCGCAGAATCGCACGAACCGGGCCGCTTTGGCCGACGCGTTGATGTCCAGCACGCCGGCCAGGTATGCCGGCTGGTTGCCGACCAGACCCACGGTGCGGCCAGCCATCCTGGCGAAACCGACTACAACATTGGGCGCGTAGCCGGCCTGGACTTCCATGAAGTCCTCGTCGTCGACGATGTGGTAGATGATCTCTCGAATGTCGTACGGCCGGTTGGGCTCGTCCGGCACTATGCTGCGCAACACTTCGTCAGCGCGGTCAACGGGGTCTCCCGAGCGGTAGCCGGGAGGGTCGTCCAGGTTGTTCAGCGGCAGGAACGAGATCAGACGGCGCAGTTCCTCGAGGCACTCCTCCTCGGAATCGGAAACGAAGTGCGCCACGCCGCTGCGGGCCGCGTGGGCGTCAGCGCCGCCAAGCTGTTCGTGGGTCACGTCTTCGCCGGTGACCGCGCGCACCACGTCGGGGCCGGTGATGTACATCTGGCCGGTTCCCCGCACCATGAAGATAAAGTCGGTGATGGCCGGCGAGTAAACCGCGCCGCCGGCGGAAGGGCCCATGATGACCGAGATCTGCGGCACCACGCCGGAGAACATGGTGTTGCGCAGGAAGATGTCGCCGTAGGCGGCCAGGCTCAACGCCCCTTCCTGGATGCGGGCGCCGCCGGAGTCGCAGATGCCAATCATGGGACAGCCGGTTTTGGCGGCCAGATCCATGACCTTGCAGATCTTCTGGCCCACCACCTCCGAAAGTGACCCGCCGAAGACCGTGAAGTCCTGCGCGTAGGCGAAGACCTGGCGGCCGTCGATGTTGCCGTAGCCGGTGACCACGGCGTCGCCGAGGAAGGTGCGGTCCGCCAGTCCGAAGTCGGTGGTGCGGTGGGTGACGAAACGGTCAATCTCGGTGAACGTGCCGTCGTCCATCAGGGTTTCCAACCGCTCCCGGGCGGTCATCTTGCCCCGCTGGTGCTGCTGGTCGATGCGACGTTGGCCGCCGCCGAGCGCGGCCTGGTCTTGCAGCCGGAGCAGGTTTTCCAAACCCGGGTCGGTGAATGCTTCTTCTGGTGTGGACAATTCCGGCCTCCGTGGACGATGCAAAAGATACGCTCGGCGGTGCGGCAAACCCGGGCAGCGTTGCATGGTGTCTTAGTCGGCTAAGTATAATGGTTCCGGGAATCCCGCGCCTTTCCGAACCGGAGGATGATTTGACTGCATCCCAGCCGCCCGCGCAACGCAACGCGCCCACGCTCTCCGTGGCCGGCGGCGGACCGCTGGTTTGGAGCCGGCGGACCTACGTGATGGGCATAATCAACCTGGCGCCCGATTCATTTTCGGGCGACGGTCTGGCCGGTGACGTGAACGCCGCCGTCGAGCAGGCGCAGCGCATGGAGGCGGACGGCGCGGACATGCTGGACGTGGGGGCGGAGTCGACGCGGCCGGGTAGTACGCCGGTGTCCGCGTCAGCCGAGGCGGACCGGCTGCTGCCGGCGCTAGAGGCCATCTGCCGCGCGGTGCAGATCCCGATCAGCGTGGACACCTACAAGGCCCCGGTGGCGCGGCGGGCGATCGCGGCCGGTGCGTCGCTGATCAACGATGTTTGGGGCCTGCTGGCGGACGGTAACATGGCGCGGGTCATCGCGGACGCCGGCGTCCCTGCGATACTGATGCACAACCAGCGGGAGGCGGCATACGAGGACCTGATTCCCGAAGTGATAGGCGGACTCCGGCGGATCGCCAGCATAGCCCATGCTGCCGGCATCGCTGATCACAACGTGATCCTTGACCCCGGCATCGGGTTCGGGAAGAACGCCGACCACAACCTGGAGTTGCTGCGCCGACTGCCGGAACTGCAGGAACTGGGATACCCGACGCTGCTGGGGGTCTCGCGAAAGTCGACCATCGGCCGCGTGCTGGGGCTGCCGGCAGACGATCGTGTGGAAGGCACGGCGGCGGCAGTGACCATGAGCATCGCCGGCGGCGCGGATATCGTGCGCGTGCACGACGTGAAGCAGATGGTGCGGGTTGCCCGCATGACTGACGCCATCGTGCGCGACTGGAGGCCTGACGGATGGCCGAGCCGATAACAACCTACCTGTGCCTCGGCGGAAACCTGGGCGACCGGATGGCGGCGCTGACCGAGGCCCTGCGGATGCTCGACGCCACGCCCGGGATGCATCGAACCGGGTGTTCATCGATGTATGAGACCGAGCCGTGGGCCGTGGCGGATCAACCCAACTTCCTCAACCTGGTGGCCGCTTACGAGACGATCCTGTCGCCGCAAGACCTGCTGGCGGCGTGCAAGTCCGTGGAGGCGGAGGTCGGTCGCGTCGCCTCGTACCGCTGGGGGCCGCGGATCATCGACGTAGATATCCTGCTCTACGGCGACCTGGTGGTGGATTTGGCCGAGCCGGACCTCCAGATACCGCACCCGCGCATGGCGCTGCGGGCGTTCGTGCTGGTTCCGCTGGCGGAGATCGCGCCGGATACAAGCGTGCCGCCGCAGGGCGATACGGTGCGGCGGCTACTGGATGAAGTGGATGGCAGGGACGGGGTGGTACGGTGGGGGGCGCGGCCCTACTGATCCGTGCGGTACAGGTATCGGGGGTCCCAGAGGCCGTAGAGGGTGGGGGTGGTATTGCCGAAGACGTCCCGGACTGCGACCAGCGTTTCCGACAAGGTGGTGAAGAGCATAGGCGACTGCTCGGCGACGATTTCCTGAATCTCGTGGTAATACTCGACTCGCTTGTCGTGGTCGAACTCCGTGACGGCCTTGATCAGAAGAGAGTCGATCCGGGCTTCCCAGGCGGTAGCGGGCGACTCCTGCTCGGGATTCCACATATGGAGGTGACCGCTACTGTGCCATACCCAGAACCCACCGTCCGGGTCGGGGCCGCCGGTGAGGCCAATCATGATGGAATCCCACTGGTAGGTGCTGAGCAGCTTGATGACGATTTCTCTGAAGGTGATGCGTTTGACTTCGGCTTTGACACCGATAGCCTGCAGGCCGTCCCGGATGATGTTCACGGTGGTGTCGTCGCTGCCCTGGGGAAGTTCGATGGTAAAGGCGATGCGGTTGCCGCGGTGGTCTTCGCGAATGCCATCGCCGTCAGTATCGAGCCAGCCCAGGCAGTCCAACATGGCATTGGCCTGGGCCAGGTTGTACTCGTAGCGTCGTACCCGGCGGTTATGGAAGTCTCCGGCGGCGGGACTGATGAAAGCCCACTGTTTGAAGCCGTGGCCGCCGTGGACTTCTCGGATGATGCGTTCCCGGTCCATCGAGTAAGATACCGCCTGGCGGAATACCTTAGTCCTGAACCAGTCCAGCTTTTCTGGGGCGACGAATGGTTCGCCGCTTTCGGAGTCTTGTCCCGGGTTCTGGTTGAAAACCAGGAACCGTCTGCTGAAGTCGGGGCCCAGTGGTTGCAGGTAGAAGTTTTCTGCCTCCTGGTAGGGGCGCAGTTCCTCGAACGTGCGGCCGCTGAGGCTGATGGCGTCAATTTCCCCGGCGCGGAAGGCGGCTATTTCGAGCTCTGCCTGGCTGGGTCCCTGGCCACGGTCCGGGGGAAAATAGAAACGAAAAACGATTTCGTCCAGGTACGGGAGAGAGTTGCCGTCGGCGTCCCTGAGCCAGTAGTCGTCATTGCGTGCCAGGGTGATGCTTTCGCCGTGTACGTGGCTGAGGTACTTGAAGGGGCCAGTGCCGACGACATCGGCGGGGGCAGGACCATCAGGGTCCGGGTGGGCGTCCCAAAAGCCATCGGGCAAGTCGTAGAAATTGCCTTCCTCGTCAAAAACGAGGGCGGGCTCCACGATGTGTTGCGGAAGTATGGGGATGGTGAGGTGTTCTTCGTAGTCGCGGTGGAAGTGGGGATCGATGTGCGGGTTGGGAAAGACGATCTCGACGGTGTAGTCGTTGATCTTGTTGATCCGTTCGTTGTGGAAGTGTTGGTAGGTGAAGACGACGTCGTCGGCGTTGAAGTCCTGTCCGTCGTGCCATTTCACGTTTCGGCGGAGGTTCATGGTCCAGGTACGACCGTCCTCGGAGTGAGACCATGATTCGGCCAGGGCCGCCTCGAGCTTGTTGTCCGGCCAAGATATGCCGGTGAGGCCCTCGTGGATGTAACCGATGACGATGCCGGAATAAGCGTCGTCAACGTGGAGCGGGTTGTAGGTATGAGGTTCCACAGCCATGGGCAGGGTGAGTGTGCCGCCGCTTTGTCCGACTTCGCGTACGAAGTCCGCCGCGTTCTGCTGGAGGTCGGTGGGGACGTCCCGGTGGGCGGTTTCCAGGTGCGGGTATTCCTGGGCGGGGAATGCGCTGGCGGGACGTGTCGCCAATATGTCGGGGCAGGGGTCTTCCTGCTCCTGAGGGAAAACCACCTGCGTCGGGTCGGCGGTGTCTTCAGTGTCGCCGGGCCGGCGGACCACCAGGTAACAGACCCCGTCGGGCGAATTGGTGACGTATCCGTCGTTTGCGGCCGGGTAGGCCCGGATCGTAGTGTACCCGTTGCTGTCGGAACTGCGGATGACGAACCAGCGGTCGCCGTCGGAGTCGGTGAAGTAGTCCTGGTAGGCGATGCGGCCGCGGTCCGCTTCCACCAGCGGCCCGTCATAGCCTTGCTGCGGCCAGGAGCTGGGACACGCCGGGTCGGCTGCCGCCGCATCGCCCACCGGAAGGGACAGCGCTCCAACCGCCGCGGCAACCAGGCAAGCGATGATCACCATACCGATTCGTACTGACTTCGCCACAGTTTCCCCCTTATGAAACGAATCGATCCCGCAATTTTAACTATCCAAATGTCCGGCGCCCATTATAATCAGGGGGTCAACCCGCTACCCCAGGAGGCATTACCATGTCCATCACCCACCTTACCCGCAGCGCCGTGTACGGCCAGAATGGCATGGTCTGCTCGAACTCGCCCCTGGCGGCGGCGGCCGGACTCCGTGTCATGCAGGATGGCGGGAACGCCTTCGACGCCGCCCTGGCAGTCGCGGCCGTGGAATGCGTCACCCTGGTGCCGGTTTGCGGCCTGGGCGGTGATTCGTTCATCCTAGCCTACGACGTCAGGAGCGGCCGGGTCACCAACATCAACAGCAGCGGAGTTGCCGCATCGGGCGCTGAGGCCGAATACTACCGCAGCCAGGGCCTGGCATTGATGCCCATACAGGGGCCGCACTCGATATCCGTGCCCGGTGAGGCCGCCGCGTGGGAGACCATGCACCGCAGTTTCGGCACCATACCCTTTGCCGACCTGCTGGCTCCCGCCATCCAGTACGCGGAGCGGGGGTTCCCCGTGTCGCCCCGCATCGCGCGGTCTTTCGCCGGAAACGCCGAGTTGCTGGGGCGTTTCGCCGCCACCGCGGACATCTACCTGACCAACGGCGGACGGCCGCCCCGGGTCGGCGAGGTCCTGGTCAACGGCGACCTGGCGAACACGATGCGCGCTGTTGCCGAAGGTGGGGCCGACGCTTTCTACCGCAGTGCCATCGCTACGAAGATGGTTGAGGGGCTGAACAATGCCGGCGGGCTGTTCACCGAGGCCGATTTCGCCGGCCATTACGCCGACGTGGGCGACGCCATCACCACCACGTACCGCGAGCACACCGTGTACCAGACCCGCCCGCCGTCCCAGGGGTTCCTGCTGCTGGAGATGCTGAACATCGTCAGCGGTCACGACCTGTCGTCGATGACGCCGAACTCGGCCGACTCGATACACCTGCTGGTGGAGGCGAAGAAGATCGCGTACTCGGACCGCAATCGTCTCGCCGGCGACCCGAACTTCGTTGACTGGCCCCTGGACGGCTTGCTGTCGTCAGAGTACGCCGACCTGCGCCGCGAGCAGATCCATCCCTTCCAGGCCGGCGATGAAGTCCGCCCCCTGGTTCCGGTCAACGGCCACGGAGACACCACGTATTTCTGCGTCGCCGACGGCGAGGGCAACGCGGTCAGCTGGATCCATAGCCTGTCCAACGGGTTCGGTTCCGGCGTCGTCGCTCCCGGCACCGGCGTGCTGTTCAACAACCGCGCCGGGCGCGGATTCAGCCTGGAACCGGACCACCCCAACGTCATTGCCCCGGGCAAGCGGACCATGCACACGCTGAACTGCTACCTGACCACGGTGGGCGGTGAGGTTGCCATTGTCGGCGGTACGCCCGGCGGGGATGTCCAGCCGCAGGTTGGGATCCAGATGTTGACCAAGTTGATCGATGGAGGACTGCAACCCCAGGACGCCGTGGAATCGCCGCGCTGGCACAGTTTCCCCGGCACGGATCCGGCGACGATCAACCGCGCCGGCGAGCTGAGGGTAGAGATGGGCATGCCGGACGACACGGTCCGGGATCTGGGGCGCATGGGGCACAACGTGGTGCAGAACCCGCTGGGTTCCTACCACGGCGTAGTGCAACTCATCGTGCGGGACCGGCGTCGCGGCGTGCTGGCGGGAGCCTCCGACCCGCGCGGTGATGGGCAGGCCGTGGCCTACTGATGCTCCTCGGGTTGGCGGATGCAATCGGTGTAGCCCAGCAACGAACTTGGCTCACGGTTATCGCAGCCGTCGGTTTCGTTCTGGTCATGGCGGGATGCGAACCGGAGTCACCACAAATCCCGACCGTGCCGCCGTTGACGCCAGCCGCCGCGGTCACGATGCCCACGGCAACGGCGGCGCCGTCTCCCAGTATCCCGGCGCCGGCGGCACCGACGGGTCTACCGCCTTCGGGAGCAGTGGGCGCGAGGCCTGCGCCGGATGTGCCGGCGGAGGTCGTGGCGCGAACGCAGGAGAGAGCGGCGGAATTGACCAACCGTATGCTCCGAGCTCGACCGGTTGACATCGATGTCCTCTGGGGTGCGCTCCTCACCCACCGGGCTTCGGGAATCGGAGCCGGTTACGCGCCGGACCTTGATGCGCCGGCCAGGATGCTCGAGATGTGGCATTCCGGAAATCCGTGCTACGAGACCCTGCAATCGGAAGTTGAGCGGCTGGGAGCGCAGAACCATCTGGGGCCGGTGGAATTCAACGCGTACTTCGACCACATACTGGACCGGATGTCGGCGTGCCTGGACGAGCAGTTGCCGCAGCTTGACGGACAACAGTTTTTTGCCAACCCGGAGGCCGTCAGGGCCGAGCGGGTCTTGACCTGGTTCGACAGTATCTGGAACCGTTCGAACGGCGAGGCGTTGACGGAACTGGACCATTGTCGTGAGGAGTTTTATGGTCACATGCCCGCCGCCGTGTCAGCCGCAGAGCCGGCAGAACTCCATTCCGCCTGGGGCGCCGCGATGGTCGAGTTTTCCGAGTGCCGTCAGCAGGCGTTGCGTGCAGAATTTCCGTTCATATACCTGGGAGAATCGCAACTGTTCGCGTTCGAACTCAACGACCGCTACACCCTGGTCGCACTGCGGGCTACGTTGAGCGGCCACCTGGTCGCGATCTCGATGCAACGACCCTATGGCGCTTGCTGGCCGGACTTCGAGGCAAGGATACCGGAAGTCGCCGTGGCAACACGTCCGGCGCAATTGGCAGAGTCCGCGGATGCTGCGTTACGCGCGCTGCGCTCGTGCATCGAGAACCTGCCGGAGTACAAGCCGTACGCCGAGCGATAACGGTGCTGGCCTAGTGGGACAGCGCCCGATGGATCAGTGATTCGTGAAGTAGTAGATTGCCGGCAGTCCGCGGTATCGCTCGTCCAGGTCCATGCCGTAACCGACCACAAAGTGATTGGGGATAGTGAAGCCAACGTAGTCGCACTGGATCTCAACCGCACGACGCGCTGGCTTGTCCAACAGGGTGCAATAGCGCAACGAGGCCGGAGCCAAGCCGTTCACGTAGCTGGTTAGCGCCGCGCAAGTATGTCCGGTATCTATGATGTCGTCGACGACGAGCACGTGCGCTTCTCTGACCTGTTCCGTGTCCAGAGTGCCGGTAATGCCGACTCTCCCCCAGGACGTGGTTCCGCCGCCGTAGCTGCTGGCCCGGACGAACTCGATGCGGTGTACCTCTACCTGGAGAGCGCGCAGCAGGTCGGCCATGAACACGGTCGCGCCTTTGAGCAGACAAACCAGCACCAGACCGGTGTCGGCGTAATCCTGGTCAATCTGCCGGGCCAGTTTGGCGACAGCCGAGCGGATTTCCTCCTCCGAGATGAGTAGAACGAGGTCGTCCGGTGACATTAGACGTCCAGGTTCTGGACTTCGGTGGCGTGGCTCTGGATGAAGCTCTTGCGGGGACCGACCTGTTCGCCCATGAGCATCGCGAACACGCCGTCGGTGTCCGAGATGCTGTCCACGTCGTCGATGTCGTTGATGGTCACCTTCAGCATCTTGCGGGCTGCCGGGTCCATCGTCGTTTCCCAGAGTTGGTCGGCATTCATCTCGCCGAGACCCTTGTACCGCTGGATAGAAGGCTCAGACCGCGCGGTGGACATGCGCTTCATCAGCACGTCCTTTTCATCTTCGGAGTAGGCGTAGGCGATGGTCCGCCCGCGTTGCACCCGGTACAGGGGCGGCTGCGCAATGTAGAGGAAGCCGCCCTCGATGAGCTCGCGCATGCGCCGGTAGAAGTAGGTCAGGATGAGGGTCCGGATGTGGGAGCCGTCCACGTCGGCGTCGGTCATGATGATGATGTGGTGGTAGCGAAGCTTGGAGATGTCGAAGGCCTCGCCTTCTCCGGTGCCCACTGCCGAGATCATGGCCCGGATCTCTTCGTGGCTCAGGATACGCTCCACCTTGTCCAGGAAACGCTCCACGTTGAGGATCTTGCCCTTGAGCGGGAGGATCGCCTGGAACTGGCGGTCTCGCCCCATCTTGGCCGAACCGCCGGCCGATTCGCCCTCCACGATGTAGAGTTCGGACTTGGCGGGGTCGCGCTCGGCGCAGTCCGCGAGCTTGCCGGGCAGCGAGGTGCCGTCCAGGGCGTTTTTGCGGAGCACCAGGTCACGGGCTCGCCGGGCCGCCTCCCGGGCCGCATGGTTCGTCTGTACCTTGTCGATTACCCCCTTGGCTGCGGTGGGGTTTTCTTCGAGGAAACGGGTCAGGCCCTCGGAGGTCGCCGCCTCCACGCGGCTGCGGATTTCGGGGTTGCTGAGTTTGTTCTTGGTCTGGCCCTCGAACTGCGGGTCGCCCAACTTGACGCTGACCACGGCGACCAGGCCGCCGCGCGTGTCCTCGCCGCTGAAGGAGTCCTTGGGGTCCTTGAGGATATTCTGCTTGCGGGCGTAGTCGTTGAGCACACGGGTCAGCGCGGAGCGGAAGCCGGCCAGGTGGGTGCCGCCTTCTGGGGTCAGGATGCAGTTGGCGAAGGTGCGCTCGTCCGCGGCCAGGTTGTCGTGACCGTCGGTGTGGTGGTACTGGAAGGAGACCTCGACGTCGGCGTCCTCGGCGATGCGCTGGTAGTAGAACGGGTCCGGCATCACCACGTTGCGCTTGCGGTTGATGTTCCGCACCATGCTGGCCACGCCGGTGTCGAAGAAGAAACACCGCTCGATGTCCCCGCTGCGCTCGTCGGCGTGGAACTCGCTGACCAGGCAGATCTCCAGACCCTTGTTGAGATAGGCGGTCTGGCGGAGTTGGGCCACCAGCCGGCCGAAGTCATAGGTGATCTCGGGGAAGATTTCGGGGTCGGCGTAGTAGGTGACCGTGGTGCCCTGCTTGCGCACCCGCTGGTGCTGCTGGAGGTCGGTGGTGGGGATGCCCTTGGCGTAGTCCTGGGTGTAGCGCAACCCGCCGCGGCACACCTCGGCATGGAGCCGGGACGCCAGGGCGTTCACGACCGATGCTCCCACGCCGTGGAGTCCGCCGGAAACCTTGTAGGCGGCGCCGTCGAACTTGCCGCCGGCGTGCAGGGTGGTCATCACCGTTTCCAGGCCGGATACGCCGGTGTCAGGATGAACGTCAACCGGGATGCCGCGCCCGTTGTCGGAAACGCTGACGGCGCCGTCGGCGTCGATGCGGAC
Source organism: Dehalococcoidia bacterium (assembly GCA_965203985.1). Classification (GTDB taxonomy): domain Bacteria; phylum Chloroflexota; class Dehalococcoidia; order Lucifugimonadales; family UBA3495; genus Bin87. Next base: position 201,349 of record CBDBDS010000002.1, on the reverse strand, counting down.
ATCGATGCGGTCGCAGTGGCCGGCGAGAGCCTCGTCAACTGCGTTGTCCAGCAACTCTTTGATCAGATGATGAAGCCCGTCCACTCCGGTGCTGCCGATGTACATTCCCGGCCGGACGCGGACCGCTTCCAGTCCTTTCAATACTTGGATATTGTCCGACGTATATTCGGAGGAGTCTTCTGTCGCAGATAATATTACTTGTTGCGTCATGCTGAATGATTTCTCCAGTCCCGAGCCTCTGTAGCTGCCAATATGTCGAGGCCATTACTGTAACGCAGTAAAACAATATGCAGTATCGGCGCCCAGAGCATTATACCAAATCTGCCGATACTTCGCCACGCAGCGGATGTCAGGAATTCACCGGGTTTATGAAATTCGCCGAATGATTCTGGCGATTCCGAGAAGCGTACAGGCCGATCTCGCGTCAGTCGGAACGCGCCGCGCCCGGGCCTTCTCCCGGGGGCGCGTGGTACCAGTCGCCCGACAGCAGGCTGGCAATCGCCAGGCGCATAGGCTCGAACAGAGGTTGGGGCGGGTCGCGCAGGGGGAACCAACCGTATGTGCAGAACGAGCCGTCGCTGGCCTGGGGTACGGGATCCTGGTCGCCAATATCGCCGAGGAACTCTACATCGACATAGTGACGGTCGTAGGCAACAATGTTGCTCAGGCAAAGCACGCGAAGCTCACCCACGCTGACTCCTAACTCCTCCAGGGCCTCCCGGCGGGCGCATTGCTCCAGCGTCTCACCGAATTCCAGGTGGCCGCCGGCGGAGCCCCATGTTGCCTCGCCGTGGGCGCCCTGCCGCTGCGCCAGGAAGACCCTGCCGCCCCTGACGAATACCACCCCCACACCTACCAGCGGCCTGTCTGCCTGCGTACTCACGGCGGCAGTATAGCACGGGGCCAAGGACGGCCGGCGTGCCGCATGAGTTGGGGTTCGGTTGTCGGCCCGGAGCGGCGGGTGCTAGACTGCCCCATCCTGCTTATCCTCGTGAGTTTGCGCTGATGCCTGTCGAAACCGTCGACGAACTGCCCATTTCCCGCTCCGGCCAGTCCGCATTGGCGGTGTGCGAAACCGCCGCCCGGCGCGCCGGCGAGTTGGTCCTGGAGCGTTTCCGGACCGAGGTGGAAGTCAGCCTCAAAGGCCGGGCCAACGTGGTCACTGACGCGGACCTGGCCTCCGAACGGCTGATCCTGGATTACGTAGCCGACGAATACCCCGATTTCGGCATCCTTTCCGAGGAATCCGCTCCCGTTTCCGGCGCGTCACCGTACACCTGGGTAGTTGACCCCATCGACGGCACCCGCAATTTCGCGGAGGGGATTCCCCATTTCTGCGTGGTGGTCGCCATTGCCGACGGCGACCAGGTGGTATGCGGCGTCACTTACGACCCGGTGCGGGATGAGATGTTTTCGGCGCAGAAGGGACGCGGCGCTGCGCTGAACGGCCAGACCGTATCCGTTTCCGACCGCGACGACATTGACGAGGCGGTGCTGGGTTTCGACCTGGGCTACAACTTCGACCAGGCCAAGCTGCTCCTCGAAATGGCCGCCGGCGTCTGGCCCAAGGTCCAGGGATACCGTCTGATGGGTTCCAGCGCCCTCAGCCTGGCCTACGCCGCCTGCGGGCGCATTGACCTGTATTTCCACCACAGCCTGTCGGCATGGGACATTGCATCGGGTGTCCTGCTGGCGCGGGAGGCCGGCGGCCAGGTGCTGGACCGGGCCACACTGGAGGACGCTACCCTGTTCTCGCCGGGCCTGATCGTGTCCAACCCGGCGCTGGTGGAGCAGTTCCTGGCCCTGACGGAAGGAGCCGCCTGGCGCACCATGTGAATGCCGACCTGTGCCGCCCTCCCTGATTTACCGGATGGGCGCTTGACCGTAGATGAAAGGAGGGTTGTCCATGGTCACTCAGATTTTCGAAATGGTCCGCGAGGTGGGCCGGGTGCCGTCGTCGGAGGTTCCACTCAACGCCGCCGAGCAGACCCGTTTCGAGCGCATCATGGACCAGGCGGTGATGATCGACGTTCACCAGCACCCCTTCCTGTTGCCGGAGGACATGGACCGGTTCATCGAGTTCCTGCGGACCAGCCGCTACCGGTATGGCTATCAGGCGGTGGAGGCCGGAGGCTGGTCGGCGGTGACCACCGCCAGCGCGTTCAGCGGGTTCAAGAGCACCACCGACATGTCCTTCATGGAATACGAAGACATCGCCGCCGAGGTCGGCGGGATGCTGGCCGACGTGGCGACCCAGGACAACATCGTGCGGGTGGGTAATGCCGACGAAATCCTGGCCGCCCGTCAGCAGGGCAAGATCGGTTTCCTGCCCACCCTGGAGCACCTGGCCATCGGCAACCGCATCGAGCGGGTAGACGCCCTGTTCGGCATGGGCGTGCGCCTGGCTGGTATCACCTACAACCGGCGCAACTTCATCGGCGACGGGCAGACCGAGCGGAACCCCGGCGGCCTCAGCGACTTCGGCGTCGAGGTGGTGCACCGGATGAATGACCTGGGCATGGCCGTTGACCTGTCCCACGCTTCGACGCCGACGGCCATGGACGCCATTGAAATCTCCCGCGCCCCGACGGTGTTCAGCCACAACGCCTCCTACACGTTGCGCCCCAACGGCCGCACGCGCAAGGACGAGGAACTGATCGCGTGCGCCCGCAACGGCGGCCTGGTCTGCATCACCGCCGTGCCCAACTCGCTGAGCGACGATCCCGAACAGGACATCGAGTGCGTGCTGGACCACTACGACTACATGGTCAACCTGGTGGGCGTCGATCACGTGGGCATCGGCACCGACACCACCGTGGGCGACCACGTGGCTTTTCACCGGGTGTTGCTGGGACGTGGGCCAGACCAACTGCCGGCGCCGTACCTCAACGGGCTGGAGTCGCCGGCCGACGGCAAGAACATCGTGCGCGGCCTGATCCGGCGCGGGCACTCCGATGAGGACGTGCTCAAGATAGTCGGCGGCAACGCCCTGGACTACTTCCGGCGCGTCATCGGCTGATTTGTTGCCCGGACGGGTTCACGAGAGGATTTATGGCGGACGGCAGGAGTTGGGCGCACCTGGTTGGCAGCGTGCCGCTGCCGGATGCGGAAACCGTATTCCGCACGGTGAGCGACGCCTGGGGTCCGCACCTGCGGCGCGTCTCCGACGGCGAAACCGGACGGCGCGGCCGCTGGATCTGGTTCCAACGGGAGATGCTGGAGCAGCATCCGGCTATGGAACCCGACCCGGACGTACCACCCTACGCACTGTATCAGTGGGACGGTCAGTTACTGCGGGAGACTTCCTACATTCGCTTCCGGCCGGGCGTTGACCCGGCCGCCGTTGCCTTTCCCACCGGGTACGCCGAGGCGGCGCTGGAGTCTTTCGATCTGTATGCCCGGCTTCAAGACGATGGAGTGATTCCCGGTGACGCTCGTTTCCAGGTGTCCCTGCCCACACCGATGGCCACGGCGTACATGTACGTGAGCCCGGCGTCCCGGGACGCGTACATACCCGCCTACGAACGGTCGTTGCTGTCGGCGGTGGACGAAATACTCGCGTCCACCCCGCATGACCGCCTCTCGATCCAGTGGGACGTGTGCCAGGAAGTGCTGCTGTTCGAGGACTACTTCCCGCACCGGCCGGCCGATTACAAGGATCAGGTCTTCGCGGAGTTGGTACGGCTGGGCAATGCCGTCCCGGGGACGGTGGACCTGGGTTATCACCTGTGCTACGGATCCCCCCGCGACGAACACCTGGTGATGCCGCAGGACATGGGGATCCTGGTTGAGATTGCCAACGGGATCGCCGCCCGATTGGATCGGCGCCTGGACTTCATTCACATGCCCGTGCCCCAGGACCGGACGGATCGCGAATACTTCCTGCCCCTGGAGGGCCTGAGTTTGCCCGCCGAAACTGAGCTTATCCTGGGGCTGATCCACCACGACGACTATGCTGGCGACTGCGTCCGCGTCGACGCGGCCCGCGAGTTTATCGATTCGTTCGGTGTGGCCAGCGAATGCGGTTGGGGGCGTACCGACCCGGCGCGCGTTCCCGGCCTGCTGGACGGCCACCGTCGCGCGGTGGAATACATCAACGCCGTATGACCGCCGCCTGGCTGGGGGAGTGTTGAGATGATTCAGCTTACCGAGGAAATGTCGAGCCTGATCAACCGGGCCCGTGACGATGGCTATCCCTGCATCGTGGCCACCGCCTCCGATGATGGCACGCCTAACTGCGGCTATATCGGGACCGTGCTCACGGTGGGCGACGATACGCTGATCTACCGTGACCGCACCGGCCGCAACCCGCTGGACCACATCGAGGCGAACCCGAAGGTCATCGTGCTGTTCCGCAACACGGAGCGGGATGCCGGCTGGAAGTTTCGCTGCACTGCCTCGGTGTACCGCGAAGGGCAGGTCTTTGAGGACATGACCGATCGCCTGCTGGAATCGGGGTTGGTGAACGAACGCTACCTTCAGGGCAGCGTGGGCGCCATCGTGGTGCTGCGTATCGACCAGGTGCTCACCCTGTTCGGAGAGTTATTGCAGGAGCGGGAGCCCGGATTGCAATGGTAATCGGGCGACAGCGCGGTTGGCGGAGGGAGTGGGATTCGAACCCACGAACCCGTTAGGGTTAACGGTTTTCAAGACCGTCGCAATCGTCCACTCTGCCATCCCTCCAGAGCGCCACACCTCTATTGTAATCCGCGGGACTGTGGGCGTACAGGCCGCCATGGCCCGTCTCCGGCGCCGGGCGGGAACGGGCTATAATTTCTGCGACCCAACTCCCGGAGCGTTTCGATGCCCCATGACCTGATCGGCGTAGCCGAAAGCCTTGTGCCGGAAATCCTGTCCAACCTTGACCGGATCGATGCCGAGTGCCAATTGCCGCCTGACCTGGCCGACCGGATGGCGGCGCACAACCTCTTCTGCCTGTACGCGCCGGAGGCTCTGGGCGGTCCCGAGCTTGACCCGCTGACTGCGTTTCGGGTCGTGGAGACCATATCCCGAGCAGACGGATCCGCTGGGTGGTGCGTGTTCAACGGGAGCGCGATCACCGCAGCCTTGGCTCGCTTGACCGTCGACTCCGTGAAGGAGATATTCGGCGACCCGCCGGCCATGCTGGGTTCCGGCTCGGCCCGGCCGGAAGGCACCGCGACCATCACCGAGGGCGGGTACATCGTCAACGGGCGCTGGAACTATCTGAGCGGCATCGATCATTCCACCGCGCTGTTCCTCAACTGCCGTGTCCTGAAACGCGACGGGTCCCCGGCGCGGAACGACGACGGCAGCCCGGCCATGCAGGTCGCCATCGTGCCCGTAGCGTCGGGCACCGTGATCGACAACTGGACGACCCTGGGAATGCGGGGCACGGCCAGCAACGATTGCGAGTTTGCCGGCGTGTTCGTGCCGGCGCACCATTCTTATCGGCGGGGCGATCCTTCGTATCATCCCGGCCCGTTGTACAACCCGCCTCAAACCGCGATCCTGATCAGTTGGACCCTGGCGGCGGCCAACGCCCTGGGCATGGCCCGCGGCGCGATGAACGCGTTCCACGACCTGGCCACCGGCGCCGGCACCACCAACTCGCCCGTGCTGCTGCGCGACCGCAACTACGTGCAGATTGCCTACGGCGAATGCGAGGCCATCCTGGACGGGGCGCGCACCTACGTCCTGGACGCCGTGGGCAGCATGTGGGATGCTCAGGTGCACCAAAAACCCGATCTGATGGAGCGGGCCGTTCGGGCCCGGCTGGCCATCACCCACGCCATCCGCTGCTCCGTGGACGTTGTGGACCGGCTGTTCAGCGTGGCCGGCACCAACGCCATTCACCGCTCGGTGGGGCTGGAGCGGTTCTTCCGCGACCTGCACGTCAGCGGGCAACACATATCCGGGTTGCCCAACAATTTCGAGTACGGCGGCCAGGTCCTGATGGGCGCGGAGACCGCCGCCTCGCTGTATGCCTGAAGGTTTGCTATATGCGGTTCTCCCTTTTTCCAGTTTAGGCAAGGTTGTGGATTGGCAGCTTTGTCGGTGGTTGATCCGTAGTTTCGGCGAAGCGGGATGGATATTAGCGTATTACTCCCAACCCGGAAATATCTTCTGGTTTAGCGGTTATAATCCTGCTACTGAATGGCAGGCCACGGTCGCCTTGGTCGTGTACTGCCGTGGACTGAATTTTCGAGGTGACCAACAATGACTACTGATCAGACGAACACGCCAACGCACGAACAAAGGAATCGGGGGATAGTGTACGTTCTTTCAAACCCGGCAATGGACGGATATATCAAAATCGGTGAAACCAGTGGGGATTCTTCTCGGGACGTTTTGGACCGGATGAAGGAATTGGACACAACTGGCGTGCCATTGTCGTTCCGCTGCGAATATGCCGCAGTCGTAAATGATCGCAGAAGCGTGGAGAGCGCTCTTCACGTAGCATTTGGAGAAAATCGTGTCCGGAAGGGTAGGGAATTCTTCGCTGGTATACCTCCGTTCAGGGTTAAGGCGCTATTAAAGTTGTTGGAAGAGGAGGAAGTCACTCCTGACGTAACCGACTCCGAGGATGCAGACTCAGAAGCAAGACCCGTGCGAACACCGATCTTCAAGTTCTCGTCAGTTGGCATCCCTGTCGGCGCAGAAGTGGATTGGGCAGATGACACTTCTATCAAGTGCAAGGTAGTTAGTGACCGCCGGGTCGAATACGAAGGTAGCGAATATGCCTTATCTAAACTAACTGCCACCCTCAAAGGCTGGAACGTCGATTATGCGCAAGTCGGCCCTTACTGGCTCTACGATGGCAAAACTTTAGATGAGTGGAGAGAGCTGTCGGCAGACGAATGATTTTGATCTTACGCAACGTGGCCGGCACCAACGCCATTCACCGCTCGGTGGGACTGGAGCGGTTCTTCCGCGACCTGCACGTCAGCGGGCAACACATATCCGGGCTGCCCAACAACTTTGAGTACGGCGGGCAGGTCTTGATGGGCGCGGAGACGACCGCGTCGCTGTATGCCTGACCTTGATCTGTTGTAAGCCAAGGGGCGACCAACCGGCCGCCCCTTGCTGATAGTCAGGCGCGATGGTTCCTACTCCGGGAAGATGCGCTGATAGATCCCGGGCGACCCTTCGCCGTGCACCATGTGGGGGCGTACCTCGTGGGTCCAGACCGGCGTGACGATCTGGCTCCAGTTCCGCCAGGCGTCGCTTTCGGCAATTTCCAGCGACTCCATCTCGTGGACCGTCGCGTACTTGGGCTCGCCCATCACGGCCTGGAACCGGCGGGCACGGATGTAGCCGGGAATGTCAACGGCCATCGGCAGCCGTTCGTTGTTGTAGGCGTGGTTCCACTTTTCCTCAAGGTGGTCCGGGATCGACATTCGGCCCACCAGGATCAACGGTGACATGCCGGCCTGTGCGGTCTCCTCCGATAGCTCATCCGGATGCACCAGCGTATAGAGGTTGCGGATGTACTCCGTGCCGATCACGCTGGGGGACATGCGCCGCGACCACTCGGTTGGTTCGTTCAGCCACTTCTGCCATTCGTCCGAATACCATGCCTCGTGGCTGTCCAACTCGTAGACCGCCAGGTACTTGGGGCCGCCCTGGACCGCCTGGTAGCGCGCCGCATCGAGCACGCCCGGTATCGACAGCCGCTCCGGGATGTGTTCCTCGTTGTACCAGCGGTTGTACTCCTCGTCGTGCTCGGGCGCCACGTCGCTATAGACCAGCAACAGGCCGTCGCCCTTTCTCCTCGTCGCCATCGCTCTACTCCGTATCTCCGGACGCTGGGCAGCGTCATTGGGTTCTCGATCTGTGCCGCAGTATAGCACCGGGCCGGAGCGCCGCCGGCGGCAAGCGTTCAGTTTGTTCTTACATCGATGCACAGGATGAACCGGATCAAATTTGATGTGTTGATTGTCCCGACCACCTGATTATGGCGGAATGCTAGCCGCTATCGCGCGCAGCCAAAATCATGTCCATCCTGTGCATCGATGTCAGTTGGTCGCCGTCGTACCAGCGATTGCAGAAGAGTGCGCTGTGGCCGCCGCCGCGGGCCGGTTTCCGGTGTATAATCGGCCCACCGTTTTCATTTTTGGGCGACGCGTGTCACCAACTTAACAGGAGGGATTCATGACTACATCGTTGCAGCAAACGTCTTCCAACGGACATTCCGCCGGAGGCGTAGAGGAATTTGACGTTGTCGTCATCGGTGCCGGTGTCACGGGGTTGTACTCCCTGTATCGGCTGCGCCATCTGGGGTTCTCGGTCAGATCCCTGGAGGAGGGTGACGGCGTGGGCGGCACCTGGTACTGGAACCGGTACCCCGGGGCCCGCTTCGACTCCGAGAGCTACACCTACGGGTACTCTTTCTCCGAGGAACTGCTGCAGGAATGGGAGTGGCAGGAACACTACTCCGGCCAGCCGGAGAACGAACGCTACCTGAACTACGTGGCCGACAAGTTCGATCTGCGCCGCGACATCCGGTTCAACTCCCGGGTCGCCTCCCTGGTCTACGATGAGGCCGGCAACCAGTGGCAGATCACGACGGACGACGGCTACCAGGCCCGCGCCCAGTTTGTAATCACGGCCATAGGCATCCTGTCGGCCCGCTACGTACCGGAGTTCGAGGGGCTGGAGTCTTACGAAGGAGCGTGGTGTCACACGAACCGGTGGCCCAAGGAAGGCATGGACCTGGCGGGCAAGCGCGTTGGCGTCATCGGCACCGGCGCCACGGCCGTCCAGCTGATCCCGGAGATCGTCGGCGAAGTCGCCCACCTGACGGTCTTCCAGCGGACTGCCAACTACTGTGTGCCGCTGCGCAACGCCGTCATCGACCGGGAGACGCAGGACTACATCAAGTCCCACTACCCGGAGATTTTCGAGCAGTGCCTGGCCACCCCCGGCTCCTTCATGCACGAGTTTGATCCCCGTTCCGCGCTGGCGGTTTCCGAGGACGAAAAGCTGGAACAGTACGAGCGGCTGTGGGCGGAGCCCGGTTTCAAGAAGTGGCTGTCGAATTTCTACGACATCATGATGCCCGGCGAGGCCAACGAGGACTACGCGGAGTTCGTGCGCAACAAGATTCGTGAGCGCGTGCACGACCCGGAGGTCGCCGAGAAGCTCGTGCCCAAGAACCACATGTTCGGTTCCAAGCGGCTGCCCTGCGAGAGCGGCTACTATGAGGTCTACAACCGCGACAACGTCCTGCTGGTGGACGTGCGCGAAGACCCCATCGCGCGCTTGACCCCCCGGGGCATTCAGCTGGAAAGCGGCAGCGAGCACGAACTGGACGTCATCATCTTCGCCACCGGCTACGACGCGGTCACCGGCCCTCTCAACCTGATTCACATCCAGGGCATCGGCGGCGAGGTGCTCAAGGAAAAGTTCGCCAACGGCCCCCGCACCTACATGGGAATGTCCAGCTACGGCTTCCCCAACATTTTCACCATCAACGCCGCCTCCGTGGGCAACTTCCCCCGGTCCGCAGAGCCGCTGGTGGAGTGGGTCACCGACGCCATCGCCCACGTCCGGGACAGCGGGCACCGGCGCATCATGGCGACCCCTGAGGCCGAGGAGGCGTGGGTGCAGCACATGAAGGATGACAGCGAGAACATCCTGCGAACCCAGGCCGACTCCTGGTTCGTGGGCGCCAACATCCCTGGCAAAGCGCGCGTGCTGCTCACCGCCCCGGACACCGCCCCGGTCATGCGGGCCAAGCGCGCCGAGGTGGCGGAAAACGGCTACGAGGGGTTCACCCTGGACTGATCGGCAGCCGCTCGGAGATCGTTAGAAGCAGGATTTTCAAGATTTAGGGATTATCAGGATTGGAACCGTTCCACGATGGAGATCGCCCAATCCTGTCTAATCATAAAATCCCGGAAATCCTGCTTCTGACAAACATCCCTGCCATCCATGCGACGAATCCCCCGGCGAATTGCCCAGGGTCGCTATCCCTCGGTTGGCGCGGGATTGCCGGGCCGCTTGGCCAGCAGGAACGCGGCGGCCGATATTACCTGCAACACGCCGACGGCCACCAGGACAGGAACGAAGCTGCCGGTGCGGTCGAATACCCATCCCGCCGCTGCCGGGACGATGGGGCCGCTGACGCCGTAGAACAGCGTCATCACTCCCACCAGCGTCCCGAAGCTGCGCCGGCCGTAGTATTCGCCCACGGTGATCCAGGCCAGGGCGCTCACGCCCTGCCCGGTGGCCGAAGAAACGATCAGGAACCAGGCCACCGCGTCCCCGTCCAGCAGCAGGGCGGCGACGGAACAAAGGGCGACGAGGGCCATGGCTCCGCTCAGCAGCAGGCGGGGCGACGCCCAGGTGGCGGCGAGGCCCATGCCGAAACGGGCCGGGATGGTGGCGAAGTAAGTGATCGAAAGGTAAATGGATGTCCGCGCTTCGTCGACGCCTTTCCAGATCAGGATGGGGATCTGGTTGATGACCAGCACGTCGGAGGGCATCGTACGCAGGGCAGCGCCCACCGTCAGCGCCCAGAAGGAGAGCGTTGCCAGCGCCTGGGTCGCGGAGTAGTCCAGCCGCGGCACGCCGGCGGCTCCGGCCAGTCGTGGCCCTCGCCGGGCCGCGGTTGGGTCGATCACGCCGGCGCCGTAGGGTTGCAGACCCAGGTCCTCGGGTCGACTGCGGATGATCGCCGCGGCCGGAATGGTCAGTACGCACACCAGGATGCCGGCGACGACTGCCGTGGTCCGCCACCCAAATTGGTCCGCGGCGGCGCTGAGCGCCGGGAGTATGGCCGCCGCTCCGCCCATCACTGCGGTATTGATCACCGCCAGGGCGAACGCCTTGCGCTGCTCGAACCACTGGTTGACCACCGTCATCAGGGTCGGGAAGATGCCGAGGCCGCGACCCACTGAGGCAGCCACCGAGTAGGCCGCCACGATGGACCAGAACGAGTCGGCGAAACCCAGCGCAGCGAAGCCCAGTCCAGAGAGCAATCCCCCGGCCAGGATCAAACGGCGCGCGCCGTAACGGTCGGCCAGCCAGCCGGCTGCCAGAGACGTGACATCGCCCACGCCCCACGCCGCTCCGACCACAAAAGCGGACTGGCCGGACGTGAGACCGAGTTCGCCGCGAACCGGAACCGAAAACGCCAGGTATCCCGGAATCACCACGCCAAAGGCGAAGAAACCCAGGACCACCGCGGCCGAGAGAACCCACCATCCGTAGAAGACTCCGCCCGGGTCGGCTGGTTCCCGGGCGGATGTCCGGCGGTACGAAAGACCGCGCACGGCGCTATTCCGATGTCATGGCGGCTGTGCCAAGCCGGGTGTCAGCCACGCGGAGCGCAGGACATCTTTGGCTCTGCCACGCGGATGGGATCGAAGTCGGCCCCTTAGTCCGCCAGGGGAATAACCAGGTACACCCTTTCCTCGCCGCCGACCACGCGGGTCGTGTGGCCCTCACCCGTCAAATCTTCGGCGAGGAGCACGTCGCCGGGCCCGACGCGATGCGTGGTGCCGTCGCTCAGCCCGATCTCGGCCTGCCCGGCCAGGGTCACCGTGTATTGCCGTCGCGGGGCGCAGTGGAAGTCCAGGAAGTAGTCCGGCGGTGAGATGCGGATCGTCAGGCCGCTGGTCGGTTGCATGGGCGTGCCCCGACCGTAGGCGCCCTCGGTATCGAGGAAATCCTCAAAGGGCGGTTCGTAATGTTCGAGACGGGACTGGCCGTCGGGACCGGTGAAAACGCGCACGTACTGAGGCATTAATCAACTCCTGGATGATACGGATTGCAGCCGATTATACCGGCCTACTCGCCGGGGCGATCATCCGTGGTCGGTCGCTGTGTAACCCACGAGACGTTGTCGGCATCGCCGCCGGCGCCCTGGGAGCGGCGCAGGGATTCCACCGCCCGGTTGATCAACACGGCGCCGAAGAGCCCGGCCGCGGCCCCCAACGGGAAAGCCAGCAAGCCCCCGGTGACGCACAGCACGACCAACACGTGGGGCTCGACAATGGCCCGGTCGTTCAGTTCGGCGATCCTCGCGAACCGCGAGGCGATGGCCCAGGCCACGTAGCCGCCGGCCGCGCTGCCGACGACGGCTGCGCTTATGATGTAAAACAGCTTGGTGGGAGTGAACATGATTGCTTTCCCGGACGCCTTCATTTGGTCTTGATGGCAGTAGTTTGCCGTTGCAATGCTAGCACATTTATAAAGCGAATTCGCTGGTCGTTTTGATGAATTCGTAACTATAACTTGACAACAAGGCGACATCCTCGTTTAATCGTTCGGCATCCGTAACACGGGGGCTTGACGGCGCCATGCGCTGTCCGTCACCCAGGAAAAGCAGGAGGAGAGACCACACAATGGGATTGAAACGGTATTTTAGCCCGCGGCTGCTGGCCGCATTGGGCTTGGGAGCAAGCCTGATCGCCGCGGTAGCCTGCGGCGGCGCGTCCGAAGCCCCCGCCGCTCCGGCGGCCGCTCCGACTGCGGCGCCAGCGAGTTCGGGGTCGGCGGCTCCGACCGCCATGCCCGCGGCGGCTGCTCCGGCAGCGATGGCTGAGGAAACGGGCGGACACGTCAACCTGCTGGTTACCAACATCGGCAACGGCAAGTTCGATCCGCTGCTCACCGAGGGCGAGGACCTCAAGTTCCAGCGCATGTTCCAGGTCGCCCTGGTCGGCGGCGCCGGCGGCAGCGAGTTGACCCCGGCCGTGGCCAAGGACTGGTCCGTCAGCGAAGACGGCAAAGTATGGACCTTCGGCGTGAACGACGGGTTCATCAAGGCCCACGACGGCAACGTCATCACCCGCGACGACGTGTACTTCAATCTGAACAGCCGCGTTGGAGCCCAGGCCTTTGAGCTACTGGACGCCGGTTACTATGAGCCCCGCGACGTGGCGCTGGCCAACCTGATCGAAGGCGTCAGCAAGGGGCCGGGAGACGACCAGGTGCAGGTCACCTTCAAGACCGTGCGCCTGGACTTCGCGTTCAACTGGTCGGAGAACTCCCAGGGCGCCAGCCCCATGATCGTTCCCGAGGCGACCATGCGCGAGCGCGCCGGCGCCACCGGGTTCGAGGGTTACGAGTCCGATCCCATCGGCATCGGCGCCATGCAGGTGACCGACTTCGTGCTGGAGCAGAAGTACTCCTTCGAAAAGTTTGATGACTTCTTCTGGACCACCGAGAACGGCTTCTCCGAAGACCGCAGTGTCACCTTTGACTCTCTCACCATCGAAGTCGTCCCCGAGCCCGCCGGCCGTCTGGCTGCCCTGCGCAGCGGTGACGCCCAGCTGATCGAAGCCAACATCAACATGATTGGCGACATCAACGGGATCGACGGGGCGTCCATCGCCTGGCAGAAAGAATCTTCCTACAACTGGGTGGTGTACGTGGACTGCTGGGTCGAAGAACTGTGGTGCTTCCCGGTCGAGGCCCGGCAAGCTGCCGAGCACGCCATCGACAAGGACGCCATCGTCAACGGTCTCTACTCCCCCGAGTCAGTGAACGCCGACAGCTGGTCCCACGTGACCCCCAACTCCCTGGGCTGGGGCGAGAACCTGCGCCCGCGCTCCTATGATGTTGACGAAGCCAAGCGTCTGCTCCAGTCCATCGGGTACGGTGGCGCGGACGGCGGCGACGGCACCGACGCCAATGGCGAGCAGATCTCCTTCACCATCTACACCTGGGAAGCCGGCGACCTGCCGCTGCTGCCCGACCTGGCCCAGCTCTACAAGGACTTCTGGACCGAGGGTCTCGGCTGGGACGTTGAGGTGTCGGTCGGTGACGCGGCCGCCACGCGCCAGAAGTGGAATAACCGCGAGTATCCCGGCGACGTCCTGGTACGCACCAACGAGGGGCGTTACGACGGGACCTCCATCACTCAGGGTGGTTACCTGAATCCGGACATTGCATGGCGCGCCGTTGACAACTGGGAGAACGAGCCTTGGGCCAACACCACCACTCCGGTAGTGCAAAAGGGCCTGGCCGACCTGAACGCGGAGACCCGCCACGCGTCGTACAACGAGATGTACGACTACCTTCAGGACCAGGCCTACTGGGGCGACGGTTTCAACACCAACGTTCCGTGGGGATTGGGAGCCGACGTGGCCTCCTACGAACCCTGGAGCCTCGTGCCTTACGTGACCGCCATCTGGACGCTGAAACTGAAGTAAGCGGCGGTTAGTGGACACCAGCGGCCGGCGTCGTCCAAAATACGGAAGGGCGTCGGCCGCTCAAATTTAGCGCATCGTTTTTAGGCTAATCATATGACCGCATACATCGCGCGACGCATCGGCGAGGGGTTGGTCACGCTGATCGCCCTCAGCTTTGTCGTATTCGGCAGCGTGCACCTGACCGGGGACCCCGCTCGGTTCCTGCTTCCCATCTCCGCCGAGCACGATGAGTCGGTGTACGAAGCCCAGAAGGCCGCTTACGGCCTGGACAAGCCTTTCATCGTCCAATATTGGAACTTCCTGATCAAGGCGGTCCGCCTGGACTTCGGCCAGTCTTTCACGGCCCGGCGACCGGTGCAGGAAATTCTTCTGGAGAGGATCCCGGCCACCGTGCATTTGGCCATCGCCGGAACCGTACTCGCCATAGGAATCGGTGTGCCGCTGGGCATCATTTCCGCGGTGAAGCGGGACACGGTACTGGATAAGATATGCAAGGCATTCGCCATTTTCGGCATGGCTGCGCCCCAGTTCTGGGTGGCGATCATGCTGATAATCGTGTTTGCCGGTTATTGGGGCTGGTTACCCGCATTCGGGAGAGGGGACGTGACCGGATGGTTCCCATCATGGTCGCAGATCCCCGATATGCTGGCGCATTTGATATTGCCGGCGTTTGTGCTGGCTCTGGCAATCATCGCTGCCATCATGCGCCTAGCCCGGTCTGCGATGCTGGAAGTGCTGGACAGCGACTACGTCAAGTTTGCCCAGGTCAAGGGCATGAGCGACCGGGTGGTCATCTGGAAGCACGCGGCGCGTAATGCGCTGATACCGGTAATCACGTTCGGCGGCATCAGCCTGGCTGGCCTGCTCAACGGGTCGGTGGTCGTTGAAGTGGTGTTTGCATGGCCCGGCGTGGGGCTGATGCTCCTGGAAGGCGTGCTCTCCAACAACTTCCCCCAGGTCGAGGGCGCGATAATGGTCTCCGGCGCGGCCTACATCCTGACCGCCCTGATCGTCGACATTCTCTACGGTTACGCCGACCCTCGGGTTCGGATGAACTAGCGATTCCCATCGGGAGGGAACCTTGGCCGCAGAAACTCCAGCACTGGTTCTTGAAGAACGCGCTCCCGTGTCCCTGGCACAGCGTGTCAAGGACGCGCGGTTGCCCTGGGTTCCCATCGTAATCCTGCTCGTCATCGTCTTCTGCGCCGCGTTTGCCAACCTGGTTGCGCCCCACGACCCGCGCGCCAACGACGTGCGCAACAAGCTGCAGCCGCCCTTCTCCAGTTCCGAGCATATCCTGGGCACCGACCGACTGGGCAAGGACATGCTCAGCCGTTTGATATACGGCGCCCGGACTATGCTCCAGGTGACTGCCCCGTCAATGGTCGTGGCCATACTCGCCGGCACCATCGTCGGGCTGGTGTCCGGCTACTCGGGCCGGTGGGCCGACTCCGTGCTGATGCGCATCACCGACGCGGTTCTGGGGTTCCCATCAATCCTGGTGGCGCTGTTGATCGTCACCTACCTGGGCACCGGTGTGTGGAACGTGATGATCGCAATTGCGGCCACCCAATGGGCTCGATTCGCCCGCATGATTCGCGGCGAAGTTCTCGCCATACGCGACCGTGACTTTGTGGTCCTGGCGCAGATTTACGGCGTATCGCCCGGAATGATCGTGTGGCGTCACCTGTTCCCCAACGTCATCAATACCCTCATGGTGCTGACCAGCGTCAGCATAGGCCAGGTCATCCTGCTGGAAGCATCGCTCAGCTTCCTGGGATTGGGCCTCGCCCCCGGCGATCCGGCATGGGGCATCCTGGTGGCGGAAGGTCGAGAGTTCCTGACCCAGGCGTGGTGGATCGCGCTGTTCCCTGGCCTGGTGATCACCGTAGTGGTGATGGCGTTCAACTTCTTCGGCGACTGGCTCCGCGACTACCTCGACCCGAGGCTGCGGCGGGCGGGCTGATATCTCTTCCCACGGACGGGCGCGCGCATCACTTGCGCCGGTCCGCCATTTGGGAACGCCCCGCGGCCGGGGCCGTCGTGACGGGTTCCGTCGTCCGCACGATCCCGGCTGCCGAGCCCGGCTGATAGTGAGGCGCGGCCGCCCGTGAAACAAGACCGCAAGCGGGAAGTGATTCCTAACATCAGGGGCTCTCTCGTCAAGGCCGCTATTCAGTAGATATTGACCACCGGAAGTACTGTCTGGCAGGTCTGGGAGGGTTCGTAGGAAGCCGATGCGGTTCGCTCTCTCGCGAGGGGGGCGTTGGTTGCGGTGGAGGCGGTTGCGGCCTCGGTGGTCGTTCCGGCCCTGGCACCTGCCTCGGGCCCGAATCACTGAACCGCATACCGATTTCGTATATCCTCGTTGGCGTCATCATACGCTTTGTTGTTAATCCGCTGGTCTGTCCTTACCCTGGCGCGTTCGGTTGATGCCGCCCACCTCCGTTTGATCGATTGCAAGGCGGCCTCCGCATCATCTAATTCTATTCGCCCCGTTTCTATCGCCCGCCACAATTCTTCAACTTCCTGAAGCAATGAATCGCACGTGAACTCAGCGTTCTGCAAATTGGCCGCATTTTGCGCGTAGTCAGACAGCGCATCCCAAATGGTGCCCAACGCCAAAAGCAAACCTAAAGCCAGCCCGGCTAGAAAAAGCCACTCGTACTCACGCACGAAGTACAGGATGAAGCCTTCAGCGACGATCCCGGATAAAATCGCGAATCGGACTGACAAATGAGTGCGCTTGTACTTGTCCGCCATGGCTGCGTAGTACCGTTTGTTCCACTCCAAGTCGCAAAGCGTTCCCCAAACGGCGGTACGAGTTTGCTCTGTCATCGTCGCCATGGCTCACCTCCTGCCCGACGGCTAATCAGTCAGTATAGCAAAGTACAGCCAACGGACGAGTTGAGGAATGCAACCGCTCTCTGAGTTCCGGGTTTTCCGGGCAGGTCGTCAGCGTTCAAGGGTTGTCTCGAGCGGGTCTCCGTGTGGACAATTCCGATTACCCGGTGCTACCATTTTTTGGAAGATTGCCAACGGTCGACACGTCGCCGGATGAGGTTGCACAAGCCATCTCGCTGGCGCTGATCTATGGGAAGGTACGATGACTGCCTCTGCTTCCGCCATGCCCCGCGCCTACGACGCTGCCTCTGTCGAACAGCGCATTTATCAGACCTGGTGGGACGCTGGATACTTCGTACCGCGCATTGATCCCGACCGCCAACCTTTCTGCGTGGTAATGCCCCCGCCCAACGTCACGGGGGAATTGCACCTCGGCCATGCCCTCACCGCCAGCCTCCAGGATGCCCTGGCCCGCTGGCACCGGATGTGCGGTGACCCGACCCTCTGGCTGCCCGGCAAGGACCACGCCGGCATCGCCACCCAATGGGTGGTGGAGCGTGCCCTGGCCGCCGAGGGCACCAACCGGCACGATCTGGGCCGCGAGAAGTTCGAGGAACGCGTCTGGGAATGGGTTCGACTCTACGGGAACACCATTGACGAGCAGCACCGCCGGCTGGGA
Organism: Dehalococcoidia bacterium; assembly: GCA_965203985.1. Classification (GTDB taxonomy): domain Bacteria; phylum Chloroflexota; class Dehalococcoidia; order Lucifugimonadales; family UBA3495; genus Bin87. Next base: position 183,682 of record CBDBDS010000002.1, on the reverse strand, counting down.
GCCTCCTGCGACTGGTCCCGTCTGCGGTTCACGCTGGATGCCGGTCCCGTCCACGCGGTGCGCACCACCTTTGTCAACCTGTTCAACAAGGGTTTGATCTATCGCCACGAGCGCATCATCAACTGGTGCCCGCGCTGCGCCACCGCCCTGTCCGATCTCGAAGTCGATTACGAGGAGCAGGACGGCAAGCTTTATCGCATTCGCTACCCGTCCGCTGACAATCCCGCTGACGGGGTCACCGTGGCCACCACGCGACCGGAGTCGATGCTCGGCGACACCGGCATCGCCGTTCACCCGGATGACGAGCGTTACACCGACAAGATCGGCGGCATGGTCACCCTCCCCATCGTGGGTCGCCAGATCCCGGTGGTCGGCGACACCGCAATCGAGATGGAGTTCGGAACCGGCGCTCTGAAAGTTACCCCCGGCCACGACATCGTGGACTTCGAAATCGGGGAACGACATAGCCTGCCCATTGTCACCGTCATTGGTTTCGACGGCTGCATGACCGACGAGGCCGGGGCCAAGTACGCCGGCATGGAGCGCTTCGCCGCCCGCGCGGCCGTGGTAGCCGAGTTGGAGGACATCGGGGCGCTGGAAGGTGTGGAGGATTACCACCATTCGGTGGGCCACTGCCAGCGTTGCAACGAGGTGGTTGAACCCCTCATCAGCATGCAGTGGTTCCTGAACGTGGGCAAGCACGACCAACCGGGCACCATCGCCGGCAACGCCTACGCGGCCGTGGTCAATCGGGACATCGAAATCGTGCCGGACCGGTTCTCCCGCGTGTATCTGAACTGGCTGGAGAACATCCGGGACTGGTGCATCAGCCGGCAACTGTGGTGGGGTCACCGCATCCCGGTCTGGTACTGTGCCGCGTGCGGCGGTCTCTCCGCCCACGTCGACGATCCGGCGGCGTGTCCCAAGTGCGGCAGCACGGACATCGAACAGGAAAGCGACGTGCTGGATACCTGGTTCAGCAGCGGCCTGTGGCCTCATTCGACGTTGGGATGGCCGAATGCCGGCTCAACTGACCTCGAATACTTCTATCCCAACTCCGTGCTGGAAACGGGCTACGACATCCTGTTCTTCTGGGTCGCCCGTATGATCATGCTGGGCATCGAAAACACGGGCGACGTGCCGTTCCGCTCGGTGTACCTGCACGGCATGGTCCTTGACGCCGAGGGCCAGAAGATGAGCAAGACCCGCGGCAACACCCTGGACCCGCTGGACCTGCTGGAACAGTACGGCACCGACGCGCTGCGTTTCGCCCTGACCACCGGCACCGCCCCTGGGAACAACCTGCGTCTGGGCGATGAAAAGCTGGAGTCGGCCCGCAACTTCGCCAACAAGATCTGGAACGCGGCGCGTTACGTGATCAACGTGATCGAGTCCAGGTCGGCTTCGGGAGAAAATCAACTGGGTGACTGGTACCATCTCCCCGCTTCCGCGCACCGCGAGGACCGCTGGATTGTCAGCCGACTGGATGATCTCACCACCGCAGTGAACCAGGCCCTGGCGGCGTTCGAACTCGGCGATGCCCAGCAGAAAATCTACGATTTCGCGTGGAACGATTTCTGCGACTGGTATATCGAGATGGCCAAGGTCCGGCTCCGGGTTGCGGATTCGACACAGGCGACTGCGGCGGCGACAACGCTGGTTCACGTGCTGGAGCGTTTGCTTCGTCTGCTGCACCCTTTCATGCCCTTCGTCACCGAGGAGATCTGGCAGAACCTCACGGCGCGCGTTCCGTCGCCGGAGGCCGGCCTTCCCGAGTCCATCATGGTGTGCCCGTATCCCCAGGTCGACGCGCCGCGCTCGGCCCCGGACGCCGAGGCGGACGTGGACATCGTGATGCAGACCGTGCGCGCGGTGCGCAACATGCGCGCTCAGTTGCGCATTCCCGCGGCCCAAAAATTGGAGGCCGCAATTGAAACCAACGGAATGAGAGCCGTCGTAGAGGAGGAGCAGGAGGTGATCTGCGCCTTGGCTCGAGTGGAACCGTTGCGGGTGTTGGACGCAGGAGACGCGGAGGCAATGTCAGGTGTGAGCCTGGTGGTCAATCCGTTGGTCGTGCGTCTACCCCTCGAGGGAGTGGATCTGCAGGCAGAATCCGACCGCTTGCATCGGGAGTTGGAGTCCAAGCGCCAGGACGAAACACGCAAAGAGCAGCTGCTGGCAAATCCCAACTTCGTTTCCAGGGCCCGCGCGGAGGTCGTTGAGAATGAACGCCAACGCCTGCAATCGCTCACCGAGGAGCGTCAACGCATCGAGGACATAATCGCGCAGCTGGGAGTCTAGTGCAAGATTGCCATAATCCGCACGTGACGCTAGGAGCGCCCGGCGGCCCAAGCTGTCAGAATGGATCCCGTTGACCTTTATCGCCCCTGACCAGGAGTCTCTAGATGTCGCGCAACGTTGCCCGATTTTCGATCTTAGGTGTAATCGCCGTACTTGTGCTCGCCGTTACCACCGGCTGCTTCTTTGGCGGCGGAGATGAGCCCGAACCCACTGCTACTCCCGACCTGGCGGCCACCATTGCGGCGGCCGTGGCGATGGCCGTGCCAACGGCGACCCCCATACCTCCGACCAACACGCCGGAACCCCCTACCCCCGAGCCAACGCCCAATATTCAGGCTACCATCGACGCCAGCATCGCAGCGACCCGGGCCGCCATGCCTACGGCCACCCCGGTGCCGACGCCGACCCCAGCGCCCACCAGCACGCCGGAGCCGACCGCGACCCCAGTGCCCACCGCGGTACCAACTTCTACACCCACAAGCAACCCCGCCAGGCAGATACCGTGCATCATCGTGGGCATCGTCACGGACAGCGCGGGCCCGGTCAACAATGCCCCGGTAGACGCTATCAGTCAGGATGGGACTGGTCGCATCGTAGCGCAAGCTCGGTCTGACCGTGACGGGAAGTACCAATTGTCGATCACCGAATTTGAGAAGGTGTTCGACCTGTACGTCAATAGAACCGACACCGGGATGGATACTCCGAGAACGGTTTCCGGCTGTCGCGAAATTCGCAACCTGCGCGATAACAGCTGACCCCGGCACCTTGCAGATCGGCCCCGGAGGCGCGGAGCCTCCGGGGCTTTCTGCTGTCTGTTAGAATGTCGCGGACCCAATCCCGGCTCGCTTCGCTACTGCGCCAGACGACAGCACGATGATCAACTCGTCCCTCGGCATTATCGGCTATCCCATCGGCCACTCTATTTCCCCCCGGTTTCAGCAGGCGGCGCTGGACCATCTCGGGGTAGACCACCGATACCAGGCGTACGAGGTCCATCCCGACCGCGTCGCTGAATTCGTCGCCTCTCTGCGAGATGACTCCGTCCTGGGCATCAACGTCACCGTTCCTCATAAAGAAGCGGTGATGCCTTTCCTGGACGAGATCGACGAGTGGGCCGCAGAGGCGGGGGCCGTGAACACCATCGTAAATCGCGACGCCCGCCTCGTCGGCTACAACACCGACGGCTACGGGTTCCTCCGCGCGCTCCGCGAGTCGGCCGGACTGGATCCTGCCGGCAAGCACGCCTTGATCCTGGGGGCCGGCGGTTCGGCGCGCGGCGTGGTACAGGCCCTGCTGCGGGCCGGCGTCGCCGAGCTCGCCATCGCCAACCGGACCCTGGGGCGCGCTCAGGCGTTGGCCGAACTGGCCGCCAACCGCGAGGTGCCCGCGCGGGCCATCGAGCTGAACGCCCTGCAGTCGGACGGTGTCGCCGCGCAAACTGAGCTGATCGTCAATTGCACCTCGCTTGGTATGCACCACGGGCCCGACGAGGATGCTTCACCGTTGCCGGCGGCGCAGATACCTCCGTCGGCCCTGATCTACGACCTCGTGTATAATCCCATGCTGACCCCGCTGCTCAGGGGGGCGCACTCGGTTGGAGCCTCGACTCTGGGCGGCATTTCCATGCTGGTTTACCAGGGCGCCGCATCCTTTGAGTTGTGGCTGGAAAGACCCGCGCCCGTTTCCGTGATGATGGATGCGGCAATGGGCGCGATGCGCGAGCGCGAAGCCCAAGCACAATGACCCCTATCCAGGAGGGTGAAACTCGATGATACGTTGGTTTACTGCGGGCGAATCCCACGGCCAGGGACTGATGATTATCGTCGAAGGCGTGCCCGCCTACTTGCCTCTGGATGAGGAATTCATCGCCCACCATCTGGGCCGGCGCCAGCGGGGGTACGGACGCGGAGGGCGTCAGCAGATCGAGCGCGACCATGCCCACATCCAGACCGGCGTTCGCCACGGGTACACCCTGGGCAGCCCCATCGGAATGCTGCTGGAAAATCGGGACTGGGTCAACTGGCAGGACGCCATGGCCGTCGAGTACGTCGAGAATCCGTCGCAAGAAGGACGCAACCAGCGCGTCACGCGTATCCGCCCCGGTCATGCCGATCTTCCCGGAGCCATGAAATACGGGTTCCACGATGTGCGCAACTCGTTGGAGCGCGCTTCGGCCAGAGAGACCGCCGGACGGGTGGCCGCCGGCGCCGTTGCCATGCGCCTGCTGGAAGAGTTCGGCATCAAGCTGCACAGCCACGTGATCTCCATAGGACGGATACACGCCGACCCTCCGGAACATGACGCCATCGATTGGGATGCGGTTGAAGAGTCGCCCGTACACTGCGCCGACAACGCCGCCGCGGAGAAGATGATGGCGGAGGTGGACGCCGCGCGCGAAGCCGGCGACACTGTGGGCGGTACGGTGGAAATCATCGCCGAAAACGTGCCCATCGGCCTGGGCTCTCACGTCCATTGGGACCGCAAGATCGACGCCAAGATCGCCCAGGCCCTGATGAGCATCAACGCCGTCAAGGCCGTCAGCATCGGCCCCGGCTGGGAGTTAATGGACGCCTGGGGTTCGGAGTTCCAGGACGTCATCGAGCCGGTCACCGATCCCGACAACCCGTGGCAGCGCAAGACTAACCGCGCCGGCGGCACCGAGGGCGGCATGACCAGCGGACCGCCCCTGGTGGCCCGTTTCGTCATCAAGCCCATTGCCACCTTGCACAACCCGCTGCCGTCGGTTGACCTGGATACCGGCGAGCCGGTACAGGCCCACTTCGAACGCAGCGACGTGTGCCAGGCGCCGCCCGCCGGCGTCATCGGCGAAGCAATGGTCGCCCTGGTCCTGGCCGACGCCTTCATGGAGAAGTTCGGCGGCGACAGCATCTCCGAAACCCGCCGCAACTTTGAGGGCTACCAGGCGACGGTGGGCCCGCGCCTGCGCTACAGCTGAGCGGAGCGAGGCGGGTAGGCGAAAATATCGGCCACCGGGCAGGCGACACCAGGGAGTACCGGCTCGAGAGTCAGCGTGTCGTCGTACTCGAAGCTCTCCTCCGTGCCGTCGTCACCATAGGTGACGATTTCGCGAGTGGCAATGTACGCTACTACCACCAGCCGCACGCCGGCGTCCACCCACATCCGCACTCGCTCGGCGATGGCGTCGTCAGATCGGTAGCCGGACGATATAACTTCCACCACCAGAACGGGAACCAGGCCGGGGATATACGCGCTATCCGGCAAGGGGTCCGGGATACTCGCTTGAGAGAAGAGGGCATAGTCGGCGGCGCGGACAGTATCGGGGCTCTGCTCGGTGTACGCGGCGGCTTCCGGACCGTCAATGAAAGGGAGACCCCGCTCGTCGATAAACCCGCCGATACGGCGGACAAAGCGGCCGGTGACGACGGTGTGCCTGAAGCTCGGGGGTGGCATCGTTATCAACTCCCCCCGCACAAGCTCGTGACGGTTGCCATCGCGGGGCACTGCCAGCAGGTCGTCGGCGGTGAGCAGTTTCCGTGCGGTAGTCATGGCCTGGCCTCCATCGCGCCGGCGGAAAGTACGCAGTTCGTATAGTATAGCCTCCTGGCATTGAGTGTAGCCCAAATCTTCGCAGTTGCCGGATCAAGGTTTCTCGATTGGGCAGCAGGCGAGACTGTTTGCTAAAATCCGGAGGGTGCAGAATACGAAATCGGAGGCTTACCAATGGAATTCTCAAACGAACTCATCGTTGGCGTTGCTATTGGTCTGGCAATAGGCCTCATCATCGGGTATCTGGTTTCTACTTGGCTCGATACCGCTAAAATTCGCAGCTTGGAAACCGTCCATAAAGAGAGGACGGAGGAATTAAACAAACAGATCTCAGAGAGCGCTACCGCTCGGGATCTCATCGATAACGCCAAAGAGCAGTTGACCACCGAGTTTCAGGCCATCGCCAGCCAGGCGCTGCAAGGTAATAACGAGCAATTTATGCAGTTGGCGGATCAAAAACTGAGCGCCACCTTGCAAACGGCTCAACGGGAACTGGACCAGAGGCATCGCCAGTTCCAGGAGTTGGTGAAGCCGCTGGCCGAAGACTACGGCAATCTGAACCCCATGATAGAGCAATTGGACAAACGATTGCAGTCAATGACCGCCGAAACTGCCAACCTGTCCGGCGCCCTGCGCGGCGATAATCGCGCGGTGGGCAACTGGGGAGAGATTCAATTACGGCGGGTCGTTGATTTGGCCGGCATGACCGCATACTGTGATTTCTCGGAGCAGCAAACCACCGGGAACTCTCAAGACCGTCCTGACATGGTAGTTAACCTGCCCGAGCGCCGAGCCGTAGTAGTAGATGCCAAAGCATCCACGGCCGCCTACATGGAAGCCAGCCAGGCAGATGATGAAATGGCTGCTGATGCAGCTTGGAAGCGGCACGCCAGCGCATTGCGGAATCAAGTCAACAGTTTGAGCGGCAAGCGGTATGGCAACAAGGTTGATGGAGCTCTGGACTTCGTAGTGATGTTCGTGCCGGGTGACCAGTTCCTGGCAGCAGCACTGAAGGCCAGCCCTGACCTGGTTGAGTATGCGATGAGTCGTCGGGTGGCAATTGCAACGCCGGCCTCGCTGATTGCTATGCTCTGGGCCGTGGCCAACGGTTGGCAGCAACAAGAAATGGCTCAAAACGCGGAACAAATCCGAGTTATCGGGACCGAAATGCACCAGCGGCTGCTCAGATTTGTCGATAATTATGGAACTTTGCGGCAGCGCATAAATCAAACAGTGGCTGCCTTCAATACTACGGTGGGAACTTTGGAGGGCAGCGTAATGGTTTCGGCGCGCCGGATGGCCGAGCTGGGCGTGGGAGATCCCGGAACCCTCGATCCTCCCGGAGAAATCCTGGACAACGTGCGGCAACTGACGTATGCCACCGATGATCAATCAAAGGCAGCTTAATCCCATGAAATACGGCGTAACCCTGCTACCCAGTTCCTACGAGACTTTCCGTCGCCACGTGCGTCTGGCCGAAGCCGTGGGTTTCGACTATATCGGCGTTGCGGATTCCCAATCCCTCTTTCGCGAGTTGTTCGTCTCGCTGGCCGTGGCCGCCACCGACACGTCGCGAGTTCACCTTGGGCCGTCCGTCACCAACCCCTTGACCCGACACCCGGCGGTGACCGCCTCTGCCATCGCATCGTTGCACGAACTTTCCGAGGGGCGGGCTTTCCTCGGCATCGGCACGGGTGACAGCGCCATTCTGAACCTGGGACTCCGGCCGGCACGCATGCGTGCGCTGCGCGATTACGTCGCTGTGGTTCGCGCCTTCCTGTTCGGCGAAAACGCGGAGTACCTGGGCCGTGAGGGTCACGTGCGGTGGAGCCGTGACCCCGTTCCCATCATGATGTCCGCCGAGGGTCCGCGAACGCTGCGGATGGCCGGCGAAATCGCCGACCGGGCCATGGTCCACACCGGGCTCACCCCCGAGATTCTGGCTGACACCGTGTCGCGCATCCGCGAAGGCGAGTCTGATGCCGGCAAACCGGTCGGCTCGACAGAAGTCTGGGCATTTGCCAAGTGCAACATCGCCGACGACCACGGCGACGCCATCGACGAGATCCGCATGGCCCTGGCCGCCAGCGCGCACCATGCCTTCCGTTTCACCCTGGAGGGCAAGCACGTTCCGCACGAACTCCACGAGGCCATGCAGATCATCCAGGGGGAGTACGTTCCGGCCGAGCACGAGCAGGTTGGGGAAACGCGTAACGCCGCCCTGTCCGACGAACTCGGCGTGACCGATTATCTGGCGGATCGGTTTGCCGTGGTGGGCACGCCTGAGGAATGCCGCGCCAAGGTTGCGCAAATCGCTGACGCGGGCGCGGACGTCCTGCAGATCACCGCTATCAGCCACGATCCGGCTGACATTATCCGGCGCTTTGGCGAGGAAGTTATAGCTCACCGGTCATAGCTGGGGTTGTCACATGACAAAAAGCAGGGGCGAAAGATTATTCGCCCCTGCTGCGATGGCGGTTTGCCATGCGTGCTACGGGAAAAGAATTTCGCCCGTTTCCGCGTCCTCCACGGTAATCGCCGTCACCGGGCAGTTTTCCGCCGCTTCGATGATGGTCTCCTCAGGGTCGCCGGCGGCGTCCTTTACATAAGATTGTCGGTCTTCATTCAGGCCGAACGTGTTTTCCGCGAAGGTCTCGCACATGGCGTTACCCACGCACACGTTGTAGTCCACGGTAATTTTCAACTGTCGAGCCATCGGGGTAACCTCCTCATGATGGTCAGGCGAATGAGAAACGTGAGCGGTGATTGGTTGCGGCGACCGGGTTCCTAGCGAGTGGAAACCGGCAAGTTCAGCAGAGTGCGCTGTCCGACACTGGGCAGGTATTCCAGGTCCTGCGGGTCGGTTTCAAGTTCGAATCCCTCGAAACGGCGAGCCAGTTCGGCGAATGCTTCCTGTCCCTCCAGCCGCGCCAGGGTGGCTCCGAGGCAATGGTGAACACCGCTGCCGAAGGCAACGTGGGGGTTCGGGTTTCGCGTGATGTCTAGCCCGTCGGGGTCGTCGAAAACCTCGGGGTCTCGGTTGGCTGACGAAATCACCCAGCGAACGCGGTCGTCCTTGCCTACCCGCTGCCCGTCGCCCATGTCCACGTCTTGCGTAGCGACCCTTTGGATCGACTTCAGCGGCGAGTCGAACCGCAGCACTTCTTCGACGGCATTTACGATATGGGCGTCGGGGTCGGTTCTGAGCAGGTCGAACTGGTCCGAGTGCTGGGCGAAGGCCAGCACCCCGTTGGAAATCAAGTCGTTGGTCGTCTCGTGGCCGGCGACCAGGAGCAACAGGGCATTTGCCAGGACCTCGTCCCGGGTGTAAGCGCCCATGATCTCGCCCTTGCAGATTACCGATAGCAAGTCGTCGCCCGGGTCCCGGACACGCTCGGCCACGATAGGAGCCAGGTAGTCGGTCACCGCCTGCACGCCCTCGGCATACATGCGAACCCGGTCCGGCTGGTTCCCGTCGAACCCGCACATCCGGCCGCACAATTCCTTGACGAAATTCCGGTCGCTGGGGGGTATGTCCATCAGGCTGGCGATGATGCTGTAGGTGAGCGGCGTGGCGAAGTCGTGCATCACGTCCATTCGGCCGGCGCCTTGAAGATCATCCAGCAGGTCGTTCACCGTCTGGCGGACCAGCGGGCGCCAAGTCTCCATGGCTTTTGGAGTGAAGTACCCATGGACAATCTTGCGCTTTTCCTTGTGCTTGGCGCCATCGTTCTGGGTGAATTGGGCTGCCCTCCACTGACGCACCGCAGCGAACAGTTCCATGTCCTCTTCGGGGATTGACGGAGAAGGCGGAGCGTTGTCCCTCAGCGCCACTTCGGAGGAGAAGTATTCGGGGTGCCGTGCCGTCCACACCAGCCGTTCGTAGCTGGTCACCACCCACATCTGGTACTGCTCGTTCCAGTGTACCGGCGCTTCCGACCGCAACGCGCCGAAAAAGCCGTAGGGATCGCGGATGGCCTCGGCGGAGAACAGGTCGTCGTGGATGTTGGCGGGCATGGCGAACCCCTCAATGGGTGGGCGTCGGTGCGCTCAAAATTATCACAAGCGATGCTACAATTCAAACGGAGGACAGTGCTCTGTCGCGCACCGGTCAGCCGGGCTCCAGTGCTGTCCCGCAAAAGGTGGACAATATGGTTAAAGCGTACGTCCAAATCACAATTGAAACCGAAGAAAGGGCTGACCGTTGGGCCTGTCGCTCCCCGGAGCTTGGGTTCATCGTGTACGGCGTAACCCGCGAAGCGGCCAGGGGCGAGGTGAACAAGGCGGTTACCGCCCTGCTGGCCAGTTTCCACGGGGACATCGAAGCCATCGAGCGTTTTCTCACCAAGCGCGGGGTGCCTTACTACAGGATTGAGCGTGAGCAACGGGACGAGCCCGACGCGGTAACGCAAACCTCGCCCGAAAACAGGCGCGTCGACACCCCAAGTCACGGGGGGACGGAGGCGGAAACGAGCCTGGAGGAGGTATTGATTGCCTAGCGGTCGAAACCTCAGTTGGCTAGAAGTTACCGGCATACTCGGCCGGCTCGATATCCAGCAAGTGGAGCGCTTCGGAGCATATGCGGTTTATGTGGGCAGCCAGGATGACAGCACAATAATAATTACCACCGACGATTGGGACATACCGTTTGACGACCTGGCGTTCATTCTGTCCAAGATAGGGATCAGCACGGTTGAGATAGAGGCGGCATTGGAATCTCTCTACAGTGATCATTGACGGTACGCGGCAACAAAAGGGCCGGCGGTCATGGGTTCGACCGCCGGCCCTTTTTCTGGCCCGTTATTCCGGGGATGACGATGCTAGGCGCTCGTGACCTTCACGGGCAGGCTCTCCACCGCGCGGAAGGTGAGGACGTGGTCGTACTCGACCTCTTCCACCGGGATCTCAAGCTCGACCTTCTCGAACCGGTTGGCCAGGTTACGGAAGATCTCCTGCCCTTCCAGCCGTGCCAGGGTGGCGCCGAGGCAGTGATGGACGCCGCTGCCAAAGGCGACGTGCTGGTTCGGGTACCGTTCGATGTCAAAGTCATCGGCACGGTCGAAGACCTTGGGGTCGCGGTTGGCGCCAGGAATGAACCAGCGGACCCGGTCATTCTTCTTGATCAACTGGCCGTTCAGCTCGATGTCATCCGTCGCGATACGCTGGATTGAGCGCACCGGGGAGTCATACCGGAGGGCTTCTTCAGTGGCGCGGACGGTCTTCCCTTCGGGATCGGACTTGAGGATCGCCCACTGTTCCGGATGCTGGGTGAACGCCAGCGTGCCGTTGCAGATCAGGTTGATGGTGGTCTCGTGTCCGGCGGACAGCAACAGCATGATGTTGTTGACGGTCATGTCCCGGTTGAACACGCCCTGCCGCTCACCTTCGCAGACTACGGACATCAGGTCGGTGGCATCGAAATTCTCGGGATTGGTGACCCGGTCTTCCACCATCGGCGCGATGAAGTCCTGGAGGTTTCGCACCGCCTGGGTCAGCGGCTTCATGCGGTCGGGACCCTCGCGGTTGAGGAACCGCAGGTCCTTGGCCAGTTCGCGGAGGCGCTCCCGCTCGCTGTCCGGAATGCCCAGCATCCGCGCGATGACCAGCAGAGGCAGCGGCGTGGCCAGGTCGGCCATCACGTCCATGCGACCCTTGGCTTCCACGGCGTCCAGCAGCTCGTCGATGGCCGACTGCACCAGCGGCCGCCACATCTCGATGGACTTGGGGGTGAAGTAGCCGTGCATCACGCGGCGCATGTCGATGTGGTCCGGGCCGGAGACGTCCGGATTGTACCGCTTCTGGTCGTGCTGGATGAACCGGGAAACCTGCCACTTCTTGATGAAGTTGTAGAGCTCCATGTCGTCTTCATCGATGGGCGGGTTGGGCGCGCGGGTGTCCCTAGCGTACACGCTGGACGAGAACGCCTCGGGGTGGCGGGTGACCCACACCAGATGCTCCCACGAGGTGATCATCCACACCTCGAACTGCTCGTTGTAATAGACCGGCTCGTGCTCTCTCAGCCGATTGTAAAAGTCGTACGGCTTGTAGATTGCTTCCGGCGAAAACGGATTGTCGTTGAAGGTGGTTACCATTGGTTGTACCTCCGGTGGTACTTTGACGCGGCTGCCGGCGTCGTGCCCGCAACCCTTGTTGATGGGCCGATTATAACCGATTTTGGCATCGCTGGTAGACGTTCGCGTCTAAATTCGCACCAACCCGGGCCACCTCGGGGGCGCTCAGAAAAAGGCGGCAGGGACGGGCATGACACCCATCCCTGCCGCTGAAAGTCCGGAGAACCGGCGCGTCGTCAGGCGTTGGTCACCTTGACCGGCAGCGTCTCCAGGGCTCGCAGGCCGATGAGCTGGTCGTATTCCAGCGTCTCGGCCGGCACTTCCAGTTCCAGGCTCTCGAACCGGTTGGCCAGGTTGCGGAAGATCTCTTGTCCTTCAAGCCGCGCCAGGGTCGCGCCCAAGCAGTGGTGGATGCCGCTGCCGAAGGCCACGTGCATGTTGGGGTAGCGTTCGACATCGAAGTCGTCCGCCCGGTCGAACACCTTGGGATCCCGGTTGGCGCCGGAGATGAACCAGCGCACCCGATCGTTCTCCTTGATGTGCTGACCGTTGAGATCCATGTCCTCCATGGCGATCCGCTGGATGGACTTCACCGGCGAGTCGTAGCGCAGACATTCCTCGGTGGCCCGCACGGTCTTGCCCTCGGGGTCCGACTTCAGGATGGCCCACTGGTCCGGGTGCTGCGTGAAGGCCAGCGTGCCGTTGCAGATCAGGTTGATGGTGGTCTCGTGGCCTGCGGAGAGAAGCAGCATCACGTTGTTGACCACCATATCGCGGTCGAAGATGCCCCGACGCGCGCCCTCGGCAACCACCGAGATCAGGTCGTCCCTGGGACTGGCGATGCGTTCGTCGACCAGCGGGCCAAGGTAGTCCTGCAGGTTCTGCACCGATTCCGACAGCGGGCCCATCCGATCCGGGCCGGTTCGGTTCAGGTGGCGCAGGTCCTTGGCCAGCTTGCGCATGATGGGCCGGTCGCTGTCCGGGATGCCCAGCATTCGCGCGATCACCAGCAGGGGCAGCGGCGTGGCCAGGTCGGCCATGACGTCCATGCGGCCCTTTTCCTGCACCGCGTCCAGCAGTTCGTCGATGGCCGACTGCACCAGCGGCCGCCACATCTCCATGGACTTGGGCGTGAAGTAGCCGTGCATCACGCGGCGCATGTCCACGTGGTCAGGCCCGCTAACCCCGGGGTTGTACCGCTTCTGGTCGTGCTGGATGAACCGGGAGACCTGCCACTTCTTGATGTAGTTGTAGATCTCCATGTCGTCTTCGTCAATGGGCGGGTTCGGCGGCCGGGGGTCCCGGGCGAACACGCTGGACGAAAAGACCTCCGGATGCCGGGTCACCCATACCAGGTGTTCCCAGTCGGTGACCATCCAGACTTCGTACTGCTCGTTGTAGTGCACCGGCTCCCACTCGCGCAGCCGCGCGAAAAATTCGTAGGGTTGGTACATCGCTTCCAGGGAGAACGGATTGTCGTTGATCGTGCTAACCATTTCCTGCGACCTCCGATGTGCGACACGCGATTTGCCGACGAAATACGCAGCAAAAGCTCCAATGATGCGCCGATTATATTCTTGACGCGCCCGGTGCGCAAGCGATAAAGGCTGAGGCCCGGCGGACATTCGCCGGGCCTCGTAACCCTGCTAGGGAAATGTGAACCGATTACGACAGGTTCACCGGCAGCGTCTCCAGCGTCCGGAACGTGATGCTGGAAGTGTAGGTGAGATCGTCCGGATCGCAGTTCATGTTGAGGTTCGGGAACCGCTCGGCCAAAGCCTTGAAGGCTTCCTGCCCTTCCAGCCGGGCCAGCGTGGCGCCCAGGCAGTGGTGAATGCCGCTGCCGAAGGCCACGTGGGGGTTCGGGTACCGCTCGACGTCGAAGTCGTCGGGCCGGTCGAACACCTCGGGGTCGCGGTTGGCAGAGGTCACGAACCAGCGCATCCGCTCGTCCTTCTGGATGAGCTTGCCGCCCAGTTCGACGTCCTCACCGGCGATGCGGGTGATGGACTTGACCGGGGCGTCGTACCGCAGGCATTCCTCGGTGGCGCGGATCATCTTGCCTGCGGGATCGGTCTTGAACAGTTCCCACTGGTCAGGGTGGGTCATGAACGCCCGAGTGCCGTTGCAGATCAGGTTGATGGTGGTCTCGTGACCGGCCAGGAGCAGCAGGATCGCATTGGCGACCACCTGCTCTTCGTCCATGATGCGTTGGCCGGCCGCGTTGGTCGTCCGGGCGGCGTCGGTCATCTTGTCCAGCAGGTCGCCGTTGGGGTTGTCCAGGCGGGCCTTGACCATGGGGCGCAGGTAGTCCTGCAGCTCGGTGATGCCCTCGGACAGCGGCTGCATCCGGTCGGCGTTACCCCGGCCGATGAAGAGCAGCTTCTCGGCCAGTGAGCGGATGAACTGCCGGTCGTAGGTCTCGATGCCCATCATGGCGGCGATAACCAGCAGCGGCAGCGGCGTGGCGTAGTCGCGCATGACGTCCATGTGGCCGCGGTCTTCGGCCTCGTCCAGCAACTGCTTGATGGCAGATTGCACCAGCGGGCGCCAGAGTTCCATGGCCTTCGGCGTGAAGTAGCCGTGGATGACCTTCCGCATATCGGTGTGGTCCGGCCCGCCGTGCTCGCGAATGTGCTCGTGAGTGCTCACCGCGCGCCGGTCGGTCTGGATGAACCACTGGCTGAAGAAGTTCCGCACGTCCTCGTAGAGGCCCATGTCGGATTCGTCAATCGAGGGGTACGGAGGCAGCGGGTCCCGGTGGAACACCTCGGACGAGAATGCCTCAGGGCGTCGGGTGACCCAGACCAAGTCCTTGTACTTGGTAATGACCCACAGCTTGTAGGGGTCGTTCCAGTGGACCGGGTCCTCCTCGCGCATCCGCCCGAAGTACGTATACGGGTCCTGGATGACTTCAGGGGAAAACAGGTTTTCGTTAAAGGTGGTAACCATAAAGTCCCTCCCGCTGACTTTTCATGGTCAAATTCGCCGCCGGGCATGGCTTGACCAGCGGCAATACTCGCCGCGTTTGCCCAATTGTAGCAATCGCATTATTTGGGGTCAATTGCGATTCGCGCATAGTACGGTTGCGTTTACATCGGAATAATGAATGTGACGACGCTTCCTGATTCCTGCCGGCCGTGTGGCGAAGTCGCGCGCGGGTCTCCCCGCTTGCCTTGCCTGAGCCCGACTGTGCTACAATCGGCCCACGAACCCGGTGAACCCGGGGCAAACCGCCCGGAACCGACGGTCAATCAAATCCAGGGAGGTCCAAATCATGGCCGAATCCGATTTCACCGTTTATTACGACTTTCGTTGACCCTTCGTGTACAACGCTGCCATGTGGTGGGCGAAAGTACGCGAGAATACTGACCACGAAATCGCCGTGGATCTGAAGCCATTCTCGCTGGTCCAGGTAAATCACGACAACAACAATGACGACGGCTTCAAGTACTGGGAGCAGGACGACTCGGACAACACCTTGCTCGAGCTTCGCGCCGGCATCGCCGCGCAGCGCCAAGGCGAGGAGATCTTCGATCGCTTCTTCATCAACCTACTGCGGGCCCGGCACGAGGACCGCATCGACCTGACCGACGCGGACGCCATCAACGCCGTGGCCGAGGCCTCAGGCGTCGACATGGGCCAGTTCGCCGAAGACCTGGCCGACCCCGAAGTCCTGAAGGAGATCGGCGAGAGCCACACCGAGGCGGTGGAAGTCCACGGCGCCTTCGGTGTGCCCCTCTATGTCTTCCCCAACGGCAACTCCGCCTTCGTGAAGATGTTCATCCCGTCCGACGACGAGTCCGGACCCATCTACGACAACCTGGTCGAGATGATGGCCGACCACAAGCACGTCGGCGAGGTGAAGCGCCCGTCCCCGCCGTGGCCCTATGAGGGTGTGCGCGGGTAAACGCGCCCTACATCAAGTGAGTTCGCCCGGCGCACATCGCCCGGTCGCCGAACTGGAACAAGCCCTGGGCCTGAGCTTTCGGGACCGGGGCTTGCTCATGCAGGCGCTGACCCACCGCTCGTACGTCAACGAGACCGGGGGTTCGGACACCGATTCGTACGAACGTCTCGAGTTCCTCGGCGACGTTGTAGTTCGGCTCATCGTGAGCGAGGAACTGTACCGCCGCCTCCCGGAGTGCGACGAGGGCGGGCTGACCCGACGCTGGACTGCCCTGCTGAGCCAGCGCGCCCTGGCCGCCGCGGCGCGGGATCTGGGCCTCGCGGAGTACGTTCTTGTGGGGCGCGGGTTCGAGGCTTCGGGCGGGCGCAACGGCGACGCCGTGCTGGGCGATGTCATGGAATCGGTCATTGCCGCGATTTACTTGGATCAGGGGAACCGAGCCGCCCGCGATTTCGTCCTGTCGGCTCTGACCGGGCCCGTAGACGCGGCGTGCCAACCTGATTGGCGGCCCGACAACCCCAAGGCGGAACTCCAGGAACTTCTCCAGGGCCAGGGCCGACCCACTCCCGTCTACCGAGTGGTGGCGTCTTCAGGCCCCTCCCACCAGCCTAACTTCGACGTCGAGGTCGGCACCGGAGAAGAGGTCCTGGGGTCCGGAACCGGGCCGAGCAAGAGTGCCGCAGAGGTCGCCGCAGCGCGCGCCGCCTTGGCCGCGCTGGCGTCGGATTGATTTCCGCGCATCTCGGCACTCTGCAACCCCGCGGTGGTCAACTGCTTGTGAGGATGCGCGCCTCGCTTCATGCGTACCAAGTTTGTCATCGCGGGGAGCGCAGCGACGTGGCGATCTCGTTCCTGTGGAGGCGTCCGTTGCCTTGACCAGATTGCCGCGCTTCGCTCGCGATGACAGTTTCCCGCGAAAATGGGCGCGCGCGAGGCGCCGCGACATTTGATTGGCCCGCCGGCGGCGGCTATAATGGGCGCAAGCATTCGTTTTGTATTTGAGGAGGCGCGCACATGGTTGCTGACGTCCTGACCGGTACCTTTACCGTCAAATCCGGCCACGCCCAGATGCTCAAGGGTGGCGTCATTATGGACGTGGTCACCGCAGACCAGGCCCGCATCGCCCAGGAAGCTGGCGCGGTGGCCGTGATGGCTTTGGAGCGGGTGCCCGCGGACATCCGGGCCGACGGCGGCGTTGCGCGCATGAGCGATCCGTCGATGATCGCCGAGATCATCAACTCCGTCTCCATTCCGGTCATGGCCAAGTGCCGCATCGGGCACTTCGTCGAGGCGCAGATCCTGGAGGCCATGGGCGTGGACTATGTGGACGAGTCGGAGGTGCTGACCCCCGCGGACGAGCAGCACCACGTCTGGAAGCACGACTTCACCGTCCCCTTTGTCTGCGGCTGCCGCGACCTGGGCGAGGCCCTGCGCCGCGTCTCGGAAGGCGCCGCCATGATTCGCACCAAGGGCGAGGCCGGCACCGGTGACGTGGTGGAGGCCGTGCGCCACATGCGGGCGGTGCAGGACGCCATCCGCAAGCTCCGGAACCTGCCGGACGACGAATTGGTTGTTGAGGCGCGGGACATGCGCGTGAGCCTTGATCTGCTCATGCAGACCCGCGAGGAGGGCCGCTTGCCCGTGGTCAACTTCGCCGCCGGTGGCGTGGCCACGCCGGCCGACGCGGCGCTCATGATGCAGTTGGGAGCCGATGGCGTCTTCGTGGGCTCGGGCATCTTCAAGTCCGGCGACCCGGTGCGCCGCGGTCATGCCATCGTCCAGGCGGTCACGCACTACAACGACCCGCACATCCTGGCCGACGTGTCCAAGGACCTGGGTGAGCCCATGGTGGGGCGCAGCGTTCGCGAGCTGTCCGAACAGGAACTGCTCGCCACGCGCAGCGTCTGATCGGGTTCCCATCGGTACCAACTCGTCGAGCTCAAGTCAAAGAGGCCGTTCGGTTAGTTGAACATCGGCGTATTAGCGGTTCAAGGCGATTTCGCGGAGCACTGCCATGTGCTCCGCAGCGTAGGCGTTACGGCCACCGAAGTGCGTTTGCCGAAGCACCTCGAAGGGCTGGACGGCCTCATCATTCCCGGAGGCGAGAGCACGACCCTCAGCCGGTTGATGTCGCTGTACGAGCTCCGCGAACCGGTGGCTGAGATGGCCAAGCGCGGCAAGGCGGTGTGGGGTACCTGCGCCGGGATGATCATGCTGGCGAATGAAATCACCGAGGAAGACCCGGTGCCGCTGGGGCTCATGGACGTGGGCGTACAGCGCAACGCCTTCGGTCGCCAGGTGGATTCCTTTGAGCAGGACCTGCACATCAAGGCGCTGGGTAACCGGGAGTATCACGCGATATTCATCCGCGCTCCCGTCATTATCCGGGTTGGCGACCCGGTCGATGTTCTGGCGGCGCTCCCCGATGGGCGTCCGGTGGCCGTGCAACAGGGCAACATGCTGGCCACGTCCTTCCATCCCGAGCTCACCGCCGATGCCCGCATCCACCGCTATTTCGTTTCCCTGGCCGGCGGATCGGCCTTCGACCCGGAAGCGCCCCTCATCGATACGCCCCGTGTCCGCTAGCCCTCTTCACGCCGAATAACCTTTTGCACCCAAAGACCCCGTCACCATAGCTCAGCGAACGCAGCTCCACCGGGAGGCATAGTTGGTAACTGTCGAACAGCTGGCCCAGGACGAATTGCAACAACTGTTGGCAGTGCTCCCGGAGCGCATCACCCATAAGCTCCGGGAACAGGAAGAACTTGATGACCTGTTAGAAGTTATCCTCGATTTGGGCCGCTTGCCCGAGGCCCGTTTCTCCCGCGGCGATGTGATGCTGGGCGAGGAAGCGGTAAACCGGGAGGACCTGCAATACGTCGTCTCCGGCATCGGTAGTTTCGGCGACGACAACCGTGCCGGCATGGAGCGGACCCTGCACCGGATCTCGGCGATCCGCAACCGCAGCGGAAACGTGGTGGGTATCACGTGCCGCGTGGGGCGAGCGGTGTTCGGCACCATCAAGATCATCGAGGACCTGGCCTACGGCGGTCAGAACATCCTCCTTCTGGGTCGCCCCGGGGTAGGCAAGACCACCATGCTGCGCGAGGTAGCCCGCGTCCTCGCCGACGAAGCACGCAAGCGCGTGATCATCGTCGATACCTCCAACGAAATCGCCGGCGATGGCGACATTCCGCATCCGGCCATCGGCCATTCCCGGCGCATGCAGGTTCCTACGCCCACGGAGCAGCACGGCGTGATGATCGAGGCGGTGGAAAACCACATGCCCCAGGTCATCATCATCGACGAGATGGGTACGACGCAGGAAGCCGCGGCCGCCCGCACCATCGCCGAGCGCGGCGTCCAACTGGTCGCCACCGCCCACGGGAACACTCTCGATAATCTCATCATGAACCCTACGCTGTCCGACCTGGTGGGCGGCGTGCAGACCGTCACCCTGGGCGACCAGGAAGCCCGGTTCCGGGGAACCCAGAAAACCGTGCTTGAGCGCAAGGCCCCACCCACCTTTGACGTAGTGGTGGAAATCCGCGACTGGGACGAGGTCCTGGTTCACGAGGACGTGGCCCAGGTGGTGGACCAGTGGCTGCGCGGCTATCCGGTGGAACCCGAGGTGCGCCGCATGGACGGCGACGGCAACGTGTCGCGCACCGCCGCCTCCCGGCCCAGCGAGGTTGGGCAGACCCCGTGGTCCGGTAACGACGTGCGAGGCCGGCGAGGACGCAGGCGGTCCCAGGATGGCGGCACCGAGTACGACCGGTATCCGCCTGAGACCTTCCGCGACGAACCGGACGCCAACGGCACAGCCGGCCGGCGCCTGGACGCACGGATATTCCTCTTTGGCGTCAGCCGCGACAAGGTAGAGGCTGCCCTGGCGGAGCGCGAGGCCACCGCCGAAATCGTAAGTGAACTGCGCCGCGCCAATCTTCTGCTCACCACCAAGAACCATTACCGGCGAGGCAGCCAGTTGGTGCGGATCGCCGAGAGCAACAACGTGCCGGTGTATGTCCTCAGGAAGAACACCGTTCCCCAGGTATCCGAGTTCCTGACGACCATAGCGCGGGATCAGGGCATCGACCTGGCTCCGCCGCGGAGGGGGTCAGAGGAGCGAGAGGAAGCCAACGCCGACGCCATGGCCGCTGCCCGCGCTGAAGTGGAAGATGCCGCCCGGCGGGTGCTGGAAGGGGAATTCAGCGTGCAGCTTGAGCCGCAGCGGCCCTACATCCGCCGGCTGCAGCACATGCTCGCCGAGGAGTTCAACCTGGCGTCCACCAGTCGCGGCCGGGACCCGCAGCGCGGCGTGTTGATCTACCGGCCGTAGCGACGTGTTGCCTGAAATGCGGGGCCATAATACGCATAAGGTCGTTTCCGGCTTCTGATACCCTGCCGCCGTTACTCTGATACCCTGCCGCCGTTAGGTTGATACGCAATCGGGAGTCGCGGCGATGTCGGGGGTGTTCATAGCCTTTGAGGGTGGCGAAGGGGCCGGCAAGTCCACCCAGGCAAGCATCCTGCACGACGCGCTCCGGCGGGGAGGCTACTGCACGGCATTGCTCCGGGAGCCGGGTTCCACCGATCTAGGGGACTACTTGCGGGAGTATCTCATTGGAGAACGGCCCGTTTCCCCGTTCGCGGAATTGCTGCTGTTCGAAGCTTCCCGGGCCCAGTTGATGACCGAGCGGATTGAGCCGCTGCTGAACCATGGCGCGGTGGTAATAGCAGACCGTTTTGCCGGCTCGACCATTGCCTACCAAGGATACGGGCGCGGCGTTGACCTGGAGCGGATCGGATGGCTGAACGACCTTGCTACAGGGGGCCTTTATCCCGACTTGACCATTTTGTTGGACATTGACCCTCCGGAAGGGTTGAAACGGGCCAATAGGCGGAAACAGGAACCGAGACAGCAGTTGCGTCTGCCGCTTGGCGATATAACCACCGACCGTTTTGAAGGCGAAGCAACGAACTTCCATTACCGCGTAAGTCGTGGGTTCCTCCAGCAAGCCGCAGCCAACCCGAGCGCCTGGCACGTAATTGAGGGCAATCGTTCGATAGATGACGTTGCTGCCTCAGTGTGGGCAGCCGTATGCCCTCTGTTGCCCGCGAAGGCCGGGGTCCCCGGCGGCGGCTGAACCGTTTTCCGGCCAGCAAATAGCCGCCGCCCACAAGGGCGGCGGCCTTCAAATCCGTTTGGTGTCCCCGACTAGTGTTCAGTCAAGCTTGGTCTTGAATGGATATAAATGATGGAGGTTGATGCTGGCGTCATGTATGCCGAAGCGCCAGTTGGTGCGGGCTTGAGCTTCGTTGCGCTCCATTTCGAGGGCTTGGGCTGCTCGGTAGAGGGTCTCCACGTCGGGGAGGCTCTGGTGAGGCAACTGCGGGAGAAGACGCTGAACTGGATTTCCGCCGTATTCAACCGGCTGCCATGCCTGGGCGTGTAGTGAAATTTCGGTCGCCAGGCGATGCGCCGGGCTTCCGCCCCATCCTCGGCAAAGCGCCGCTTGACGCCGTACACCGTCCCTTGGGCCACGCCCAGAGCCTGGCTTACCCGGGGCGCTGATCAGTCCTGGTCGGTCTTGAGCAGAATACGAGCCCGGGTCGCAAACCGAGCTGAACCCTTCCCCGCCCGAACCATCTGCTCCAGTTGGTTGCGCTCCTCTGGAGCCAGCCGAACTGCAAATATCTCCCTGAGCTCGCCACCACCTCGCCGCAATACGTACTGCCGACAGATTAGCGCCACAGTCAATCACCCTCCATCCCTTCAAGACCAAGGTTGACTGATCCCCAGGCGCTCGGTCTCGCTGGCGAGAAACTTCGTGGCGAGGGGCCTCTGTTCGCGTTTCAGGATGCGGAGCATCGTATTGGTCACCAGCTGGTTCGCGCTCAAGACGGCGCACCGAGGCTGACCCGCGTGGTAGCAGCCCGCGGGGTCAGGGTGGGCCGGCATCGCGCCGCCTTTGATCAACTCGTTCTGCAGGTCCTGGATCAACAGTGCAGTGTGCCGGGGATCAATGGTGATTTCTGGCCTGATCTTCCTCCGGGAGGCGTTCCGCGACCGTCCTGTCCGGCAGCGAGTGGGGTGTGTTGAGATCGATCGCCCCGTTGGCGGAGCGCGGAAACACAACGCCGCCGGCGCCGTGTTCGACTCCATGCGCTCGCATCATGGTGGTGGTGTTTGCCCGGGCTATGGCGCGCAGTACGTTGGCGACGATGCCGGTGGTTTTGCGGATGGCTTTGGCCGGCGCCGTCGCGATTTCAGTGGGGCCGGGTTCCAGCAGACCCCAACCCGGCGGGATCATCTCCGGCAGTACGACTCCGCCCGGGGACATGATGTAGTGGTAATCAGCGATACTAAGGAAACGCGGGTCGTGGAACTTGGTTGAGACCGTAGCCAGCCGTTCCTGCAATCGCTGGGCCTCTTGCTCCAGCCGATTGCTGTCGCCGTTCCAGGACCGGTAACCCGGTGCACGGGCCAATTCGATCCGTCGCTTGAGGGCGGCCTGTCGCCTTCGGAGACGATCGATGTCGGCTTGGGTGTGGTTATCCCGTGCGAAATCCGCTCGTGATGCCTTGACTTCCACTACGTATATGGCGTTGCTCGGTCCGACACCGACCACGTCGATCACGTCGCCCCAAGGCCCCTGCAGCCTCACCTCAAGGCCGATACACCGGCAGCGTGCTTCGGAGTAAAGCCATTCCCAGGCTTCCCACTCCAGCCTGTACGCCAGGTCCGATTCGCTGCCCAGCTTGAACCGTGTGGCATCCAGGGACGAAACCTCGGACGTTTCTCCCATGAATGCGGCCTACTGCTCCTGCAACTCGCGAACGATGCGTCGCAACTGCCCCTGTTCGGCGTCGGTGGTTGTCTGAATTGAGAAGTGCATCTCGTCGACCAGCCCGCCGTACCGCTCCTTGAACATGCCGGGGATTTCGTCGTACTCGCCGATGATGGCGAAGGCATTGAGCATCTCGTCGGTGACCAGATCGCCCATGTCGGCCCATTTGCCCTCGCGGGACATGACGTGTAGCTCCTTGCCGATCTCCTCGAAGCCGTGGCATTCCAGCACTGGGAAGTAGGTCCGCGTGGACGAGTAGAAGGCGATACGGCGTTTGGTCTCCTCGGCTGCTTCTGCGATGGCGGCACGGTTGGGCCCGGTGACGATGAAGCCGCCGCCGACCACGGACACCTCCTCGGCATTTCGGCCCGCTCGGCGCGCTCCCTCGGCGACGTTGGGTTGCACAACCTGCTTCACGTACTCCGGGGACACCAGGCTGTGCAGCATCAGTCCGTCGCTGCACTCTCCGGCCACGAGGCAGTTGTATCCGTTGACGGCCGCGGTGTACACCTCGGGATGGGCGTACTCGCTTGGCCCGGGACTGAAAAACGGCGTCATCAGCGAGAACTGGTAAAAATCCCCGGCGTATTCCAGATTGCTGCCGGTGTCCCAGCAGTTCCAGATGGCATGCAAAGATTGCACGTATTCCCGCAGGCGGGGCCCGGCAGACCCGGTCCACCGGGTGGAGAACCGCCGCTCGATGTGGCCTTTCACCTGCGTTCCCAAACCGAGACGGAACCGCCCGCCGCTGTTGTCCTGGAGGTCTCGCGCCGTGTAGGCCACCACCATGGGAGAGCGCGGGAAGGCGATTGCCACGTGCGTTTCCAGGGTCACGCGACTGGTCGACGTCGCCGCCACGGCCAGGGGCAGGAATGGGTCATGGGCGGTCTCGTTGGTGGAAACGCCGTCGTATCCCATGGACTCCGCCCAGGCCGCCTCAGCGGTCACGGCGTTGAGGTCACGGGATCGCAGGGAATAAACAACTCGCATTTGTGGAGGCTCCTATCAGAGAGGAGGATTATTCCTCCTGCATTTCGTCGTCGGGTTGCCAATCTGCGGCATTGAGGTTCTTGACTCGTTCACGGAATACGGCATCAAATTTTTGGAGTGTTTTCGCGGTCCATTCTGCCAGTTCCGGCCATGCAGATTCATCAGTCGGGTCGCCCTTGCGATGCAAAATGACACGACTAACGTTATTGCTAGGCTGTCTGGCCCATTCGAGTTGAGCATCGATTTCAGTTTCGATAGCCTCTTTCATTCCCGCAAGCAACGCGAAATGCGCCTTGGCATCTGGCCCTTTGAGCCTCAACTCTACTCTAACGTGCCCCGCCTGCGGACTCAGGACAGCCTCCAGATGAAATCCTGTTCTTCCTAAGCCGTAAGATGTCCATGCACGTGCTGGCGGGGCGGCCAATCTCACATTGCCAGCTCTTTTTTCGAGATGTTGGCTCAGCTGCTCCCAGAAATGTTGCAGTTTCAATGAACTCTCTGGAATTTCCCCGCTAGCCACGCGCCGGGTGGTCCTGGACCAGTTGTTTGGCCTGGATACAACATTGAACTTCGGTGCAGCCGGCGAATCACCAATCCGCCAGAGCTCCACCTCTAGCCCGAAAAAACGAAACTTTTCGCCGGTGATTTCGTTCAGCCAATCCAGTGCAGCTCGATGTTCATCGGTAAAGGTTGCCGAAACCCAGATGATAGTTACAGTCTGCAACCCGGCAGCGTAAGTCAGTAGCTGTCCCAAGTGGCTGTGGTCGGAGCGCGCCAGCTGGTTTTCAATCAGCACCAGCGAATCATCTTGGGTGTCCCGACATAGGATGTCGGCACGGAACGGCCCGACTCCCTGCTCAGTTCCTTCCGTTGTCAACTCCATACCGAGGGTATCAGATAGAACGGCCAGATTGTCCGCCTGCGCCAGCCACGGCGTGAAATCCTGCGCTTCGGTTTTCCATTCCTCACGCAGGTCAACGCGCTCCAGTCTCGCAAGTTTTGGCGTGGTCATGTTGTCACCTTCTCCGCCGGATCCGTTCAATGGAGCCGCCGCCATGGTATCAGCGCCCTCGCCGGCCAAGTCTTGGAACACGTCCAGTTGCGATCTCTCTTCAACAGTTGCCAGAACCGCAACTGCCTCAGCCATAACCTCGGCGTAATCGGCCACCGTATCCCGGAGTGGTATTAGAATTTCCCAATCCCGCCCTGCATATGCTTTCCCGTATATGATCGCCCGTTCCCCCCAAAAGCCGGTGTCAGCCCAGCCTCGTGATAGCAGGTACGAGCGCAGGTTGGAAGTCGTCAATGACGAAAGAGCATCCCTATCTTGAATTTGTACCTTCACAGCGTTTCACCCCTTTCTGCCTTGACCATCAGATCGGCAAGCTGAGAACTGCTGAAAACGTTGGCAAGTGGGATATGAACCGTTACGTTGTCGCTGTTGACCACGGCCGGTTGGTTCGCCAGCGAAAGCCAATAACCGCAACAGCGCAGGCAAAGTTCCGCGTCAGTTTGAGCCAGCCATTCGGTTTCATTGTCGGGCATCAGAACCACTACCAGGATACGCGGAGTTTGGACATCCGCCCTCAAGTCGTCATAATTCTTGATTGAAAGAGGAAATGCTACACGTTCTCCACGGATAAGGTCTCGCGATGTGGCTTTTGCTTGAAACTCAATCCTGGGCCGCCGCCCGGAGTCTCCCATCAAAACCCCGTCCACACTGTCCCGGTCCACTGGCGGCTGGACCATCTGATAACCAGCCCGTGTTGCCACCGCGTTGATGTAGGCCAGCGAAAATCGCTCCTTCCGCGTGTTCAGATCCATTCGTTAATCTGCGCCTTCCGCTTTCGTATAAATCTTAATCCCAAGCTCGTCGATGTGACGTTTCAACGGCGCGTATCCGATGCTTTCGTAGGCTTGCACATCGCACTTCTGCGGTATGTTCAAGTCTGCCAAATCCAGCGTCAACCGGCCCAGGCGGTAGTGGTCGGTAATGCCGTGGGTTGCCAGGTCGAAATCTGAGCGGGGTGTCGCCCTGCCGGTTGCCCGGGAACCGAACAATGTCACTGCGGTCAACTCCGGGTAGCCGGCGAAAACCTGGTTCATTTTCTCCCACGTTGAGGCAGGTATATCGGGAACGCCCGTCATCCCAGTGCCTCCAAGCCGAACCGCTGATAAAGGTCGCCGAGAACTGGCAGGTAATGCCGCCGGACGTTTTCCAGCACCGATTGAAACCGAGCGAAATCGTAAGTGTGCGACATCAGGTTGCGGTCAACGAGCATATCAATCCAGACTTCCGCGTCGTCAATCAGCCTGGCGGCAAACGCCTGCTGTATGACGTTACGCGGCGTTACTTCGGTGAAGACGATACCGCCGTACTCCATCCGGTCCTTGAGGGTCAGCCAGGCCAGTTGGAAAGTATACTCAAACCGCCGGATGGCGCCCTCGCGCTCCAGTTCGTTCAGTTTCTCA
This sequence comes from Dehalococcoidia bacterium, assembly GCA_965203985.1. Lineage (GTDB taxonomy): Bacteria > Chloroflexota > Dehalococcoidia > Lucifugimonadales > UBA3495 > Bin87. The sequence goes on along the minus strand of CBDBDS010000002.1, from coordinate 157,559 downwards.
ACATCCCGATCCAATGCCTCGCTGAGCAAGGTGTAGGCGCGTGAAAAATTGCGGAACCGATAATGCCGGCGGATTTCCTCGGAGTTCATGGTCGTTGTGCCGCGCTGTCTGTCCTATCCCTCCACGGGCGCGTGCTCGGCGTACAACTGGTCCGTCTTCGCGGCCATGATGAAATCGTTACGATGGAGGTTGCGGATCTTGTGCGTCCACCAGGTTACGCTGACCCGTCCCCATTCGGTGGTCAGCCTGGGATGGTGACCTTCGGATTCCGCCAACTCGCCCAGCGCGTTGGTGAATTCCAGCGCCTGCACGAAATTACGGAACCGGAACTGCCGGTCCAGCTTCGGAATGCCGGCTTCGTCGATCAGTGCCCAGTCGTTCACCGCCGGGTGCAACACCGCGACTTCGGCTTCAGTGACGTGGGGGGAATCGCGCCGGCAGGCCGTGCATCGTTCACTGTACAACTCGGCCATGGGTTGGCCTCCTGCTGATTTTGGTGGGCATTTGTTCGTGTCGTAATTCTAGCATGGGGTGTCTTCCGCCCGGCGGCGAATGTGTCGGCATGGTCGTTATTGAGCGTAATCGCCCGCTGCGGTATAGTTTCGGGTGGCGATGCCCGGTAGCGGAGCATCGGTGATTTGGGCCCACGGGTGATCCGTGGTCAGAGCGCGAGGGGGACAAAGCACCATGATCTACGGGGCAATTACCAATTCCTGGCGGAACCAGCTGGACGAGGCCGACCTGGCCGATCTCATCGCAAGCGCACAGGACCACGGTGCTCGCCACATCGAACTGCGCCAGACCTGTCTGGGTCTCGCGGAGTCCGGCGAAGGCCAGGACTGGCGGCCGAACCTGACCGCCCTCGCCGATGTCGTGGTTCGGTTCCCGGAGCTCACCTTCGACTTGGCCGTTGCGCTACCGTGCATCACCACCGACATCGATCCGCAGGGCGGCCTGTACCAATCCCAACTGGAAGCGGCGCGACTTGTTGGCGGCGGTTCTCCCCACCTGCGCACCGTGGACCCCGGGACCTCCGATACGCCGTGGGAGTTGGCTGATGACGTCGCCGTGGCGGTGGGCCGGATTGTTCCCCTGGTGCGAGAGGCCGCTCGCCAGGGGGTCATCTTCTCCATGGAAAACTCAGGACAGCCACTGCGCTCGATGGCCCTGTTGGTGAGCGAGGCGCGAGCCCAACTGACCACAGAAGAAGGACAGTACCTCGGCCTGTGCCCCGATCCCACCAACCAGCTGCGCCGCCACCCGGACAGCCAGCCGCTGGACGAATTGGCCAACCTGCCCGCCGACTACATCAAGATCGTCCACTTCAAGCAGGCTCGCGACGGCGTCGCCATTGGCAGTGTGGACGACGGCGATCTGGACTGTCGGGCCATGCGTCGGATCTTGGATGGGAAGGCGTATGACGGGCCGGCGGTCATGGAAATCCCGCCGCACGACGACGTTTTCGAGAACCTTGCCGCCAGCTTCGCCTATTTGGACGCCTAGGTTGGGATTTTCGCTGTCATGGCGAGGAGCGTGGCCCCGCGGCAATCCCAACCCGGTAGCGGTGGGTCTTGCCTCAACGAGATTGCCACCCCCGCATCAAGTGCGGGGTCGCAATGACAAAGCCGGACAGCGCTATGGATGACCACAGCAACTACACCGTCTCCATAGACTACGACCGCAGGCTTTACCGGCAGGACATTGCCGGCTCCAAGGCCCACGCGGTTATGCTTGCCAAGCAGGGCATCATTGCCGAGGACGACGCCGACGCGATAATCGACGGCCTTACCGCGGTGCAGGAAGAAATCGAGCGGGGCGATTTCCCCTGGGATCCTGCCCTCGAAGACCTGCACATGAACATTGAAAGCCGGCTGACCGACCTGATCGGTCCCGCCGGGGCACGTTTGCACACCGGGCGCTCACGCAACGACCAAATTGCCCTGGACATGCGCCTCTACACCCGGGCTGCCATTGACGACACGGTGTCAGGCTTGCGATCAGTGCAGCGGGCCCTAGTCGATCTCGCCCAGCGGTACGTCGATGTGGTGATGCCGGGCTACACCCACCTGCAGCGCGCCCAGCCGGTTCTGTTTGCCCACCACATGCTGGCCTACTTCGAGATGCTGGAACGCGATGTTGGCCGGTTCGCTGACTGCGTCGCCCGCATGGACGTGCTCCCGCTGGGCAGCGGCGCGCTGGCCGGCGTGCCTTATCCCACGGATCGCCGCGCCGTTGCCTCGGCACTGGAATTTTCGGAAATCAGCCCGAACAGCATGGACGCCGTCGCTGACCGGGATTTTCTGGCCGAGTTCCACGCCGCCGCGGCCATCGCCATGATGCATATTTCCCGGCTGTCCGAGGAGATCGTCATCTGGTCCAGTCGCGAGTTCGACTTCGTGCGCTTGTCTGATGAATTCACCACCGGCAGCAGCATCATGCCCCAGAAGCGGAACCCCGATTTCGCGGAGATCGCCAGGGGCAAGACGGGCCGGGTGTACGGCAGCCTGATGGGGATTCTGACCGTTCTCAAAGGCCTGCCCCTGACTTACAACCGGGACCTGCAGGAGGACAAAGAGGGTTTCTTCGATACCTTGGACACCCTGCTGTCAACCCTGTCCGTTTTTGCCGACATGCTGCCCGGGATGAAGCTGAACACCGATCGCCTCGAATCCCTGGCTGGCGAGAGCTACATGCTCGCGACCGACCTGGCCGATTACCTGGTGGGCAAGGGCGTGCCCTTCCGCGACGCTCACGGCGTCATGCGCCGCCTGTGCCAGCACTGCGAGGCTCACGGCTTGTCCCTTTCTGATTTGCCGATGGCCGAATACCGCCGTTTCGCGCCCCAATTCGACCAGGACGTGTACGCCATCACCGCCACCGCGTCGGTAGCCGCACGCGACAACCCAGGCGGCACGGCGCCCAACCGGGTGGCCGATGGCATCGCCCGGGCCAGGCAGATACTGTTGGAGGCCGAGGCGCTGTGACCTCCACCGCCGCGCACGTCCAGATCGCTCCATCAGTCCTCGCTGCCGACTTCGGTCGCCTGGCCCGGCAGGTGGCGGATGCTGAGGCGGCCGGGGCTGACCTGATCCACGTCGACGTCATGGACGGCCGCTTCGTTCCCAACATTTCCTTTGGCGAGGTGGTCGTGGACGCCATTCGGAGCGCCACGTCCCTGCCGCTGAATATCCACCTGATGGTGCATGAGCCTGACCGGCTGCTGCCGGGGCTGGTCAAGAACATCAACGACCAGGTCCTGGTGCATGCCGAGGCCTGTACCCACCTGCACCGCACCGTCGGCTACATAAAAGAGCAGGGCTGCCAAGTTGGCGTCGCCATAAATCCGGCGACACCGATAGCGGCGGTCGAAGAGGTGCTGTCGGACCTCGACATCGTGCTGGTTATGACCGTCAATCCGGGGTTTGGCGGTCAGTCCTTTATCCCAGCAGCGCTGGGGAAGCTGCGGCGGCTGTATCGCACCATCGACGACAATGGTTACGCCGTGCAGCTGGAGGTCGACGGCGGGGTGAAAGCCGATGACACCGCCCGTGATTCAGTGGCGGCTGGCGCCGGAATCCTGGTCGCCGGTACCGCGATATTCAACCGCGATCAGTCGGTGGCGGAGGCTATGGCCGCCTTGAGGGACACGGTTTCCGGTCTGTCTCCGGGAAAAGATTAGGGGCGAACACTTTCGCCCCCGATGCTTACCCCGATCTAGCGTCGTGACGCTAAGCGGCCGCTCTGGCCCTGGCCTTCTTACCCCGGGGCGGCTTGTACATCGTGCGGAGGCACCGCGAGCAGATCTTCACCCGGGTCGGCTTGCCGTCGATGGCTAACGTCTGCTTGTGAACGTTGGCCTTCCACCGCGTCTTGGTCTTGCGGTTGGAGTGGCTCACGTTGTTGCCGGTCATGCCGGACTTGTTGCATATCTGGCACTGCATGATTCTTTCCCCGCTCCATTGGTGCCGCAGATTATAGCACAGCGGAAATCGGGGCGTTCCGCGCTGCTCGCGCCGCGAAGGACATTACACAAAATTTACGTGCGCCCCACTTATGCCAAAGCCCAATATCGTTATAATATAGCGACTGCCGCACCAATGCTTACCGGGTTCGTCGGGAGGATCTCATGGGCGCTACAGCAACGATGTACTGGTGGCCACGTTGAAGCAGCTGTCGCAAGGTGCGAGAGTTGCTCGTACAAAATGGCTACACGGTCGCAGAACGCGATTATTTTAAAGAACCATTCTCCGAAACGGAGCTACGTGATCTCGTCGCCGAGTTGGGAGAGCCGGGCGTGACTGGCATGTTTGCCGCGCGCAGCCCGTCACTGAAGAAGATGGGCCTGAACGCGGCCGACCTTTCCGACGAACGGAAGTTGTCGTTGATGCTCGAAGAGCCGCGCCTGGTGCGCCGTCCCATCGTGCGTCTGGGTGACCGCCTGATCGTAGGGGCCAGCGTCAAGACCATGACCGAAGCGCTCGGTTCCTGATCCGATCCGCGCCGACACCCGCAACGCCGCCAGGACACCGAACCGATCATGAAAATATTCTTCGACGTCGATTACACCATACTGGGCCTGGACGACACCCTTCGCCCGGGCACCGTGGACACCTTTCAGAAACTCCTTGATGACGGCCATGAGATCTATATCTGGTCCGGCATGGGCGAGCGCTGGGAGGTGATCGAGAAGCACGACCTGCATCGGTTCGTATCCGGCGTGTACGAGAAGCCCACGCACCATTTTCACGAACGCTTGCCGGAGTTGAAGATTCCAGTGGAACCGGAGTTTGTGATCGACGATTACCCTGAAATCGTGGCGGCTTTCGGCGGGGTGTGGGTGCCGCCCTATTTCTTCTCCCGAAGCGTAGACCACGAGATGGATCGCATTTACCGGATCATCTGCGATTTCCTGGAAACCGGCGACTCCGAAGACCGCCAATACCGCGCCAAGGGCACTAAGATCCCCTTGTTCTAGCGGCGTGCCCGGACGGTGTCTCGTGACAGGCAGTAAAGTTGGGGGAGGTAACACCATGGATTTGCTGGCATTCAAGGTGGTGATTGAGCCGGACGAGGACCTATGGCAATCGTACTATCCAGCGTGGGAGCATTTGGGGGCAGCCACATTCGGAAGTACGCCGGAAGAGGCGGCCGCCAACATCAAGGAAGTCCTCGAGATGATATTCGGGGAAGTCGAAGAAGGCATGATTGAATGGCCGGTCACGCCCAGCCCACCTTGGGAGTTCTCTAAACCCAGCATTCAGGATGCGCCGGATTTTCTCCATGTCAAATGTTCTCCCGAGTACCCTGACGCGATAGCGTCGCACGGCGGCTTGCCCGTGGATGGCCTCTCCGTCGCTGGTCCCGATGACGTCTACCGGCTGATATACATAGCCATGGACGATGTATTGGCGGCAATACACGCTCGGCGAACATGGAGAGAAACCCGCACCGGCGGTCTGGTCTCCCGGATCTTTGCGCCTGAAACCGGGAGCAACCCGGTTAAGGAAGATCTACGAATACGATAACGGTGATAGAGAAACCACACTCAATGTCCCCCCGAGACGGCCTGTAGGGATGCTTGCGCACAAAGGTAGGACAACGGTTGCAGCAGGGAGGCTTAGTCTGTAAGGCCCGCGGTTCCTATGCCCATAAACTACCAACGGATCAGAAACATAACTGCACGCGAGATTGAGAGCGCACTATTCCGGGACGGTTTTGTACCTGTCGGTAGAGGTGGCGGTCATCGCCAATATCGCGACTACGCTACCCATCGGAACGTAACGCTGGCTTGGCACGGTCGAGGCCAGACCCTCAGTTTGGGAACTCTGCGCCGCGTCATAGAGAGGCAAGCCCAATGGACCGAAGAGGACCTTATTCGCTTGGGCCTCATCCGCGACTGACTGCCTATGCCGATCCTGCAACTCCCTCCCCACGTCGCTGCCCAGATCGCGGCCGGCGAGGTCATTGAGCGGCCGGCTTCGGTGGTCAAGGAGTTGGTGGAGAACTCCCTGGACGCCGGGGCAACGAGCATCGCGGTTTCCATCCGCGAAGGTGGGGTCGCCGAAATAAGCGTCACGGACGACGGATGCGGCATTGCTCCCGATGAACTGGGTCTGGCGTTTCGCCACCACGCCACGAGCAAGCTTGCCACGGTTGAGGATCTGAACACGGTTTCCACCCTCGGGTTCCGCGGCGAGGCGCTGCCCAGCGTAGCGGCCGTTGCCCGGGTCGTGTGCACGACGCGTCCGACCGATACGGAAGCGGGAGCCCGTATCGAGTTTCGCCACGGCGCTTGCGTGGGACAGCGGCATCAAGGATGCCCGCCGGGGACATCGGTCCAGGTAGCCGATCTGTTCGGTGAGCTACCCGCTCGCCGCGGGTTCCTGCGCTCGGCGGCAGCCGAGGCATCCCGCATCCAGGAAGTGATCACCCGTTATGGCCTGGCCCACCCGGAGGTCCGGTTCACTCTGTCGGTGGACGGGCGCGAGGCGATCAGCACCCCGGGGTCCGGCCGGTTGCAGGACGCTATCCTGTCCATCTACGGGTCTGAAGTGGCGGGTCGAATGCTGCCCGTATCCCTTTCTGACGGAGACGTGGCCGTCGATGGATACACCGGCGCCCCGGACCTGAACCGGCGCAACCGTTCCTACACCACCCTCCTGGTCAACCGCCGGTGGGTCTACGACCGCTCCATCTACTACGCCATCGAGCAAGCATATCAGGGGACCCTCCCCGACCATCGCTTTCCATTCGCTGTGATCAATATTTCTGTACCCACCGAACAGGTGGACGTCAATTCCCATCCCACCAAGCGAGAGGTGCGATTTCGGGATGGGGACCGGTTGTTTTCTCGGGTTCAACGTGCGGTGCGGGAGGCTCTAATCGCTCATGCTCCAGTGCGGACGGCGGCTCGATCATTCGCTCCGGTCGACGCGGGTCCTCAGCCGCCGGCGTCTCCTGAAACTCCGCTCCTGCATTCCACCGGTGGTGCGCAGCCGCGAACCGATGGCATCGCGCTGCCCACCACAACGCTGGCCCCGGCCGAGGGGTCGCTGCGGGACGTTTTGGCAGACCTGCGTGTCGTCGGTCAGATACACCAGACCTATATTGTGGCTGAGGGGAGGTCCGGCATGTACCTGATCGACCAGCACGCGGCTCACGAACGGGTGGTCTTCGATCAGATCCGCCGGCGCAGGCATGGAGACGAGCGACCTTCGCAGCCGTTGCTCGCTCCCCTCACAGCCGAGTTATCCGCCGCCCAGGCGGTTACTATGAGCAGTTACGCCGACCTGCTTGCGGACTATGGGTTCGTGCTGGATCACTTCGGGGACAACGCCTGGCTGGTTCGTGCTCTTCCCGCCGGATTGGCAGCCCGAGCCAACCGCGACCCGGCCGTCGCATTGTCCGATCTGCTGGACGCGGTGGCGGTGGAACAGGTGGTGATGGAGCGAGAAGACGCGCTGGCGGCCACCGTTGCGTGTCACGGGGCCGTACGGGCGGGAATGACGCTGGCGCCGGAGGAGATGGACGCGCTGCTCCGCCAACTGGAGACCACGGAAAATCCGCACAACTGCCCCCACGGACGACCCACGGTTATCCATTTCTCCGAGTACCAGTTGGAACGCGAATTCGGTCGGCGCTGAACAGAAGACAAAACTCAGGGGCAGCCGTACCGGCTGCCCCGTGGCAATAGTCGTTGGTTGGCGGATTGGTTAGCGACGCGGGTCGGTCCTGGGATCCTGAGCAGGATGGAACATTGACCCCGGCCCGGGGAATTCATTCGCCGCCTCAGCCGCGTTGTTGCGCCGCCCGAACGACAGCATCGACGTTACCACTGCGGCCCCCGCGATGCCGGCGCCGAGCACTCCCAAAAAGCGTCGACGCGAGGGTCCCGATCGGTTACTTTCGTTGTTGGCAAACACCGGTACAACTACTCCAAAGCGGTTTTTGAACGGCGCGAAAATCCTATCAGCCGCCGTTTCGGGTGTCAATTGTAGCCCGGCCTCGTAACTGTTCAGAACTCAGGAGGTTGTCATTGCGAGGCGCTTGCGCCCTGGCAATCTCGACGCCGTAGCAGCAACGTCTGCCTCGAAGGACTCTCCTATGCTGACGGGATTGCCGCGCTTCGCTCGCAATGACACTTTCGCCGCAACTCTGAACACTTACAGGCCAAGCCCGTTTGTTGACGCTGTGTACTCCGGCGGGTATCGTTGCCGTCAGTCGACGCCGGGAACGATTGCCAACCCGCCTCCGGAGGTGCCCTGATGACTGCCCAGCGAACCCAGTACCAGGTCGTACGCGAACCCGACGTCATGGTGCCCATGCGTGACGGCACCCGCCTTGCCACTGACGTGGTGCGCCCCGACGCGCCGGGCCGTTTTCCGGTGCTGATCAACCGGGGTCCGTATAGCAAGGACAGCTACCTCGACAACCCCGACCATTCCATCTGGTTCTTCCCGCGCCACGGGTACGTCCTTCTGAGCCAGGACGTGCGCGGACGCTTCAACTCCGAAGGCGATTACGATCCGCTATTCCAGGAAGCCCTGGACGGCTACGACACCGTCGAATGGGCGGCTCGGCAACCCTGGTCCAACGGCCGCGTGGCCACCACCGGCCAGAGCTACCTCGGCGCGACCCAATACACGCTGGCCGGAAAGCACCCGCTGCCGCCCCACCTGCAGACCATGGCCGTTGTTTCCGCGTCGTCCGACTTCCACCAGTCCTGGGTCTACCACACCGGCGGCGCCATGGAATGGGGCTGGACGGTTCCCTATGCCATCCTCAAGGGCAGGAACACTCTGGCCCGCGGCGGTCACGAAGCCCTGTTAGCCAAGATGGACGAGTACGTCATCGAGCCGGGCAACTTCGGCCAACCCTTGTCTGATGAATGGTATCGGCACCTGCCTCTGCGCGACTGGATCGACCGTCTCAAGGAGGCCGCGCCCTACTTCCACGAGTACTTCGATGAGGAACTGGACGACCCGTACTGGTGGGGCATCAACCTGCAGCGGCAGGCGCGCAACGTGACCATCCCCATGTTCCACGTCAGTTCGTGGTACGACATCTTCCTGGAAGGCGCGCTCAATGCTTACCAAACCATCGGGCAGCATGGCGGCACCGAGGCCGCCCGGCGGAACCAGAAGCTGCTGATCGGTCCGTGGGCCCACTTGCGGCCCTTTACCGAGCCCACCACCGGCGGCGCCGGCAACATAGACTTCGGATCCGAAGCGGCTATTGAACTGCACGATTATCTCCTGCGCTGGTACGGCTACTGGCTGAAGGGCGAGGAGACCGGAATCATGGATGACCCTCCGGTTCGCCTGTTCGTCATGGGCGATAATAAGTGGCGCGACGAAAACGAGTGGCCACTGGCCCGCACCCAGTACACCCGTTGGTACCTTCACTCCGGAGGCAGCGCCAACACCCGCAGCGGTGACGGTTCGCTGTCCACCGTGCCGCCGGCGCCGGACGAGCCACCGGATCAGTTCACCTACGACCCGAACGACCCGGTGCCCACCCGGGGCGGCAACACCCTGATCATTGATTACGGCGTCTTTGATCAAGGTCCCGCCGAGGACCGCCCGGATGTCCTGTCCTTTACGTCCGACCCGGTTGAGTCCGACCTGGAACTGACCGGACCCATTTCCGTGACGCTCTATGCTGCGACCACCGCAGTGGACACCGATTTCACCGCCAAACTGGTGGACGTGCGGCCCGACGGTTTCGCACACAACCTGCAGGACGGGATCATTCGCGCCCGCTATCGCACGTCGGTCCGCGAGCCGTCTTTCGTCACTCCGGGCGAGGTGTATCGCTATACAATCGACCTGTGGGCCACCAGCCACGTGATCAAACCGGGCCATCGTGTCCGGGTGGATATCTCCAGCAGCAACTTCCCCCGTTTTGACCGTAACCCGAACACCGGGGCGGCTCTCGGCGTGGACACCCGGCTCGAAACGGCGCGCCAGACCGTGCATCACTCCGCCCGCTACCCGTCGCACATCACGCTGCCGGTCATTCCCCGCTGACCGTCGCTGAGTGCGGAGACAATCCTATGACCACCCAGATCGCAAAACCGCTCCAATCCACTGCCGATGCTGCCTATTGGCTGGACGCTGACAGCCCCGGCCTTCCTGTCACCCTGGATCTGCGCCCCCTGCTCGGTGGCAAGACCCTGATCATCGATTACGGCGTCTTTGATCAAGGTCCCGCCGAGGACCGCCCGGACGTCCTGTGCTTCACTTCCGACCCGGTTGAGTCCGACCTGGAACTGACCGGACCCATTTCCGTGACGCTCTATGCCGCGACCACTGCGGTGGACACCGATTTCACCGCCAAGCTGGTAGACGTGCGGCCCGACGGTTTCGCTCACAACCTGCAGGACGGGATCATTCGCGCCCGCTATCGCACGTCGGTTCGCGAGCCGTCTTTCGTCACTCCGGGCGAGGTGTACCGCTATACAATCGACCTGTGGGCCACCAGCCACGTGATCAAGCCGGGCCATCGTGTCCGGGTGGATATCTCCAGCAGCAACTTCCCACGCTTTGACCGTAACCCGAACACCGGGGCGGCTCTCGGCGTGGACACCCGGCTCGAAACGGCTCGCCAGACCGTGCATCACTCCGCCCGCTACCCGTCGCACATCACGCTCCCCGTGATACCGCGCTGATACGCTGTGCTCCATTGCGGAGGCAAAACCCATGGCAACACAGGCTACACAATCGCCAAGCCCAACCGCCGATGCAACCGTTGGAAAGGCGGTTGACGCCGGCGATTTCCTGGACGCCGATCCTCCCGGTCTGCCCATCATCCTGGACTTGCGCCCCTTGCTGGGCGGCAAGACCCTGGCAGAGATTGACTTTGAACTGCTCTGGGCGTTCATCGAAGCCAACGACCTCTACGCCATTGAGTACAACGAATGCGGAGAGCTGATCGTCATGCCACCGCTCTACATGCCGGGAGCCGTAAACGAGTCGAAGCTTATTGCCTTTCTCACGATATGGGCACTGGAATACGGCGGCTTGGCGCCATCATCCAGCGTTGTACTTCGCATCCCTGGACTGGGTGGGCGTGGCCCGGACGCCTCCTGGGTTTCGCCGGAACGGTTGGCTGAATTGGATGCTGAGCAGTACCGGACCGGGCAGGTATGCCCCGATTTCGTGGCCGAAATTCGTTCCCCATCCAACAGTCTCACCTACTTGCAGCGCAAGATGGTGGAATATATTACTGTCGGCGCCCGTCTCGGTTGGCTGATTGACCCTGGCAACCGTCAGGCAACCATTTATCGGACTGACCGGGAACCAGAAACCGTGGAGAACCCGGAGATCCTGTGCGGCGAGAACGTGATGCCGGGGTTTGAGTTCCGAGTGCGCGAACTGATTTTTGACGCGGCCCGCTAGTGTTGCCATCGAACAGACCCTGGAGGGTTGGTATGAATATCGACAATCTGGTGTACGACCGACCTGATCTGGGCAAGTTCCAGGTGCATCGCTCCAGCATGACGTCGCCCGACATCTACGCGTTGGAGCGACAGCGCATCTTTGATCGCTGCTGGCTCTATCTGGGGCACGAGTCGGAAGTGCCCAACCCGGGAGACTACGCGCGCCGGGTGGTTGCCGAGCGCGCCCTGTTTTTCGCCCGGGACCGCCAGGGTGAGTTGCGCGTGTTCCACAACACCTGTCCCCATCGCGGCGCATTGATCTGCCGCACCGATCATGGCAACGCCCAGGTGCTCCAGTGCTTCTACCACGCCTGGAGCTTCAACACCTCCGGCGAATTGATCGGGATGCCCGACATTGACGGTTACGGCCCCGATTTCGACCGCGCCGATTTCAGCCTGCGCTCCCCTCGCTACGAGAGCTACCAGGGCTTCATCTTCGTGTGCTTCGACCCGGATGCCGGTTCTCTGGGTGATTACCTGGCCGGCGCGGCGGAGTATCTTGATCTGGTGGCCGACCAGGCGCCGGAAGGTATGAAGGTGATCCCCGGTTCCAACCGATACACCATCAAGGCTAACTGGAAACTGCTTGCCGAGAACAGCATCGACGGCTACCATGCGCTGCCCACGCACCAGACCTATTTCGATTACATGGCCAGCGAAGCCGGCAGCGACATTCCCGCCATCAACCGCCGCCACGGTTTCGGCCGGGCGCTGGGCAACGGCCACGGCGTCATGGAAAACGATGCAATCTACGGCCGCCCGATTGCCATGTGGCACCCTTACTTCGGAGAGGAAGCCCGCGAAGAGATCAACAGCATCACGGACGAGCTGATTGCCCGCCACGGCCACACGAAGGCCCTTCGCATGTGCGAGAAGAGCAGGAACATGGTGATCTTCCCCAACCTGGTCATCAACGACATCATGGCGGTGACCATCCGCGTGTTCCAGCCCACGGGCCCGGACAGCATGGACGTGACGGCGTGGCAGATGGTTCCCGCCGGCGAGACCGGCTCGCGGTTGAACCGCCGCCTGGACTCCTTTCTCACCTTCCTCGGGCCCGGCGGGTTCGCAACTCCGGACGACACGGAAGCATTGGAATCGTGCCAGCAGGGGTTCCGTTCCGGGGGCGTGGAATGGTCAGATCTGTCGCGCGGCTTTCACCGGGACCCGCGGGGCAACGACGAGCTCCAGATACGTTCTTTCTGGCGCCGCTGGCAGTCGCTCGTCGCGGATCGTCCCCACGTCGAGCAGTACGAGCGCGGGCTGACGCCGGGTGAGATACCCAACGTGCAGCCTTCGCCCGAGCTCACCGTTGCCGCCGACGATTAGCCCGGGAGCCCGATCTTCATGGTTACCCAAAATATCCCAGTCGAGCCCTACGCGACGGGCCTTCCGGCGACAGCCGAATCCCTGTTGCTCCAGCACGAGGTGGAGCAGTTGCTGTACCTCGAAGCCCGGCTGTTGGACGACTGGAATCTCGACGCGTGGCTGACCCTGTATACGCCGGATGCCCGCTACGTTGTGCCGACGACGGACCTGCCGGAAGGCGACCCGGCCTCCGACCTCGTGTTCATCGACGACGACTATCGGCGGATGCAGGGGCGGGTAGTGCGGCTGCAGAGCCGCCATGCGCACCGGGAGTACCCGTGGTCGCGTACGCGCCGGTTCATTTCCAACGTGATGGTGACGGCACAAGAAGGCAACGAACTTGACGTCACGTGCTCCGTCGCCGTGTGGCGGTACCGGGCCGGGGAGGCGTCGCCCTACGTGGGCCGTTACGACCTGCGCCTGCGCCGCGTGGACGAAAGTCTCCGGATCTGCCGGAAGCGTGCCGTGCTTGACCTGGAGGAATTGTCCGACCACGGGGCGCTCAGCATCATCTTCTAGAGATCCTGCGCGTCAATCAGTCCTTCGGCAATGAGTTGCCGCACGGCTACGTCACCGGGTATAAGAGCGTTGGCGCCTTCGGATTGGGACTGGTGCATGGCGGCCATGGCATTGGGGTCGGCAGTGATCTCCAGCGTTTCCCAAGTAGCGGCCATGTCCTCGGTTTCCTCCCAAGACCCCCATGACAGCAATGCCATCACCGGCTTGCCCTGGCTGGTAATTGCAACTACCGCGTCCGGGTTGGCATTCAGGATTTTTTGCAGGCCCGGCAAGAGTTCTGCCAAGTCCTCCATCGGCACTAGCTGCGTCACGCGTCTGATGTCCGTGTTGCCAATCATCATTGAATCCTTTGCGCGATCAAGGGTTGCTTTCAGTGAGCATACGCCGGAATGATGCGTAAGCGTCCCGACCGCTACCCGGGATCCTCATCCCGATAAATTCGATGCGGACCGTAGCGCCTTCGATTCTAAAGAAAATCCGATATCGCCCGCCAGCCGCTCTAGCCCTACGATATGATGCCAACTCGTACTTCAGCGCTCTAGTTCCGTAGGGATTGTTTTCTAATGCCTTTATCCGATGAACTATTGCGCTACGGTCTTCATTTTGTGATACATCTTTCAACTGTTGCATTGCGAATGGTGTATATCTGATTTGATATATAATATTATCTCATGGTATAAATACTATTTGGCCTGCTACATAATGCGGGGCCTCTCGAACCATGATACCATACGCCCGGTATATTACGACCCATGTCAATCGAGGCTTCCCCATGTCCACCGCCAACCAGATATCCGGCCAGTCCATTATGAGCGATGCCCAACGTGCTCTGCTGGCGGCCATGCTGAACCGTATTGTACCGGCCGCTGGCGAAATGCCCGGCGCCGGCGACCTTGGCATCGCCCGCTTCGTGGAATCGGTCGCAGCGGCATCCACGGGGAGGCGTAGGCTGCTGCTGGACGGCTTGGTCCAAATTGAGCTTGCCGCCAGTGAACGCGGCGGGGCATTCACCGCCTTGGCGGAACCGGCTCAAGTTGAAGCGTTGCAGTCCGTCGCAGCGTCAAGCCCGGAGTTTTTCCAGGAACTGGTCACGCAGACCTATCGGGGTTATTACACCGACGAAACGGTGTGCGGCGCCCTGGGGTACCGACCGCCCAACCGCGAGGATTACGATCCGCTGCCGTTCGACGAATCTTTGCTGGAACCGGTCCGCCAACGCGGACAGATCTGGACCGAGGCCGGCTAGTCAGGCAGCCAGGGGCAACGACAGCTGGGTCGGGGCGTCTGGCTCGCCCCCGACCCTTGCGACCTCGCGTTCGGCGGCGGCCTCCGCAAGCCCGGGCAGCGTTGCCGGTTGCAGGTTCTTGATCGAAGGCATCCTGGGCAATTCCCAACGCAACCGGGCGTCGTCAACCAGCGCGAGCACGGAGTTGGTGTAGTCCCTCGGAGCGTGCTCGCTCCGGTACAATCGCGCGTATCCCGGGGCCAGGTGTGGGTACGACTCGCGTATGAACGGCATAAACCATTCCCGGCTGCCGGGCCGCAGGAACAGCAGGTTGCCGTCAACCAGCGCGAGCACGGAGTTGGTGTAGTCCCTCGGAGCGTGCTCGCTCCGGTACAATCGCGCGTATCCCGGGGCCAGGTGTGGGTACGACTCGCGTATGAACGGCATAAACCATTCCCGGCTGCCGGGCCGCAGGAACAGCAGGTTGCCGGAGAGGAACTGAGCACGGTGCTGCGCGGCCGCCGCTACCAGGGCGTCGATGCTTGCCGCGGTGTCGGATAGTCCGGGCAACAGCGGCGCGGCCAGCACTCCGGCCGGTACGCCGTGCTCCACCAGGTATTGCATGGCCTCCAGACGGGCCATGGGGTGCGGCGCGCCTGGTTCCGTCTGACGCCAAATCTTCTCGTCGATGGTGCCGACACTGAACACAACCTGAGCGCCGGCGGTTTCGTTGAGCCGGCGCAACACGTCGACGTCGCGGCGAACCAGCGTGCCCTTGGTGGTCACCGAGGCCGGATTTCGGAACTCAATCAGCGTCTCGAGGATCTGCCGGGTCAGCCGGTACTGCGCTTCAGCCGGCTCGTAGGGGTCGGACGCCGTGCCGATGGCTATTGGCTCTCTGCTCCACTTGGGGCGGGACAGCTCCTGGCGCAGCACGCCCGAAGCGTTGATCTTGGCGAAAATCTGGCGCTCAAAATCCGCGCCGGCGTCCATACCCCAGTACTCGTGCGTCAATCTGGCGTAACAATAGCGGCAGGCGTGCCGGCATCCCCGATAAGGGTTGATCGTCCAGCGGAACGGATAGTCAGGTGCATTGACGCGGTTAATGAGGGACTTGCATCGGATTTCGGTTATTTCGGCGGCAACCATCGTTCGAGCCTCCGCAAACTGATATTCGGAACGTGAGTACTATATTAGAGCGCATGTTCTTGCGTGTCAACCCTGCTGCAGGCCTCACGCGTACCCAGTTTGAGTTGAGGGGTTGAAAAAGGTCGGTCTCTCCGGGTAGGGAATGGGTTACCCGCCACATTCCTGCCCTGGGGAGGCCGCCCATGTCATGGTATCACCGCATCGCCACCTTTCTGAACGACGCATTGCCGCAATTTCGCGCCACCCGTCGGACCAATCTGGCCCTGCTCACGGTGGCTATTCTGGAGCGTCGTGCCCTGGCCATATCGGTGTTGGTGCGGGCTTGGCGGACCCAATTACCCTATTCGCATCATCAGCGTAAGAAGCGACTGTTTCGCTTTCTGTCCAACACCGGCTTTGACACCATGGCGGTGCAGACGGCGCTGTTGGAACCAATCTGTCAGGCGGCCGGATTGCGGGGCCGGGTTCCGATGATGATCGACTGGTCCGATCTGGGTCAGGGGCGAAACGGTCTGTTCGCTGCGGTCTGTTTTCGGGGTCGGGGGTTGCCCCTGCTCAGCTGGGTATCCACGCCGGCAGAGTTGGATCCTTCCCAGAACCGAGTGGAGGAGTTCTTCATCGGGCGGCTGCTACGACACCTGCCCACCAACATCCGACCGCTGCTGTTGGCTGACCGCGGTTTCGGACGGGCCAGCCTCATCCACTTTCTGCAACGGATGCCCCGCCACACCGGCTACCCCGTGGACTACGTGGTTCGCCTCAGGGGCGATGTGGTGGTCCAGGGCGCCGACTATCGGGGTCGGTTACGAGACTATCGGCTGCGTAAAGGCCGTATCCTGTTCTGGCCTCGCACCCTTTACCGATCCGACGGCGCGGTGGTGATCAATCTGGTGCTCTACTGGGCTCGAGGACATCGGGAGCCCTGGTATCTGGCCACATCCTTGGCTGACCCTCGCCAGGCGGTGCGCATGTATCGGAAGCGGATGCAGCCGGAGCAGTACTTCAAGGATGGTAAGCAACGCTTCGCGCTGAACCGGAGCACCGTAACCACCACCGACCGGCTGCAACGGTTGCTGGTGGCCCTGCTTTTGGCCTGCTGCCTGCTGATATTGATGGGGATGCGGGTATCTCCAACCTTCCGACGCCAGGTGTGCTCCCGTGGGAAGTTGGGCATCCTGCACCTGGGTTACGAATTCTACCTCGCTACACCCGACCCACCTCACAACCTCTTCACCATCAAACGCCACCAAACCGGGTACGCGTGAGTGCTGCAGGCTCATGCCAGGGCTTGTGCAAAGTAAGCGGCCTCTTTGGTTTCCGCTCATCCTGAGCCTGTCGAAGGATGCCGCCGCTGCTGGAGTCGTGGTTCGACAAGCTCACCATGAGCGGGTGGAGAGACTTTGCACAAACCCTGGGCCTATGCGCACTCTGTTTTCACAAGCCTGTCATTGCGGGCGACACGAACGGAGCCGGCACCGGCAACCCTCTGCGTGACGTGTGTGACCCGCTTTTGCGATACTATTAGCCCGTCAACACCACGGTTCAATCCGGTAAAGGCAGGTGCATCTATGCCTCGAGCAACAATCAACATCGCGGAACCCTCCGGCCAGGCGGTCACCGATACCACCTGGCGTTTCGCTGTCGGCTACATCCCGGGCGAGCCCAACCTGGGTTTGGTGGGAGAAGCCCAGGGCGGCAGTCCGGCCCGGCTGCCCGACTACGACGACTCCGGATGGGAGATTTGCGACGACCTGCCGGGCCGGGTCTCGGGCGGGTTCACCTTTGCGTGGTACCGAGCCACCGTCACCATCCCGGAGACCATCAACGGCCAACCGACGAGCGGGATGCGGGTCCAGTTCGAGACCTGCGTGGACGACTACGGCGAAATATGGATTGACGGCGAGTGCAACCGCGACCGGGGCACGGTCCAGGGCTTCAACGTATCGCAGCGCGTTCCGGTGACCACCAACGCCCAACCCGGGGACAAGCACACCATCGCCGTCCTGGCCGTGAATGGCCCCCTGGGAGATCCATTCGGCACGGTGTTCGTGCGTTACGCTCAGCTAGGCTTCGAGTGGTAGCCTCCGGTTGACCTGACCGCGAAACGGGCCGGGCTCCGGCTCATCGGGCTCACCGCGCCGGCCCGAGCCCGGCCAGGTCGCCTACCGCCTTCACCCTGACCCGGGTCGCGTTGCTGGGCACGTACGTCAACGGCACCTCGTCGATCTCAACCACCTCAATGGTGGAAGGGTCTGCTCCGGCGGAAACGGCCCGGGCAACTGCCGCGGCCGAGCAGTCGGCGATGGCCTCCTCCCGCCCGATGCCTTCCAGCGAGTAGACCCGTTCCACCTGGCCGCCAATCTGGGCGATCGCCGCTCCGATGGCGTTGGCTACGCCCGAGTTCTCGGGCCGCAGTACCTCCGACGCCCCGGCCAGTCTGTCGCCCAGCAGGATGCTGCCGCCGCCCACCAGTGCCACCGGAACGTCGTCGCGGCTGAGTTTCACCCGGTCGATTGCGGTTTCGACCCGGCGCTGGATTTCGGCCATAACCCGGTCCACCAGCGATACATCGGTGCCCGTAACCAGTTGCGGGTCGCCTATCTGTAACCTGCCGCTGGCGACCGCCATGTCGGTAGTGGTGAGGGTCTCGCCGCCGAACACCCGCCCGTCCGTCGTCAGTCGGTATCCCACGCTTTCGGGGCCGATGCGCAGGGGGTCCGGTTCCACCACCGTGCCTCCGCCCAAGGGGATTGATACAGTGTCCGGCATGCGAAAGTTGGTGCGGACGCCCGCCAACTCGACGGCCACCGCCGCTTCTCGGGGAAATCCGTTCACCAGCGCCCCCACGTCGGTGGACGTGCCGCCCACGTCCACCACGATGCCGTCGCGGATTCCCGAAAGCCAGGCCGCGCCGCGCATGCTGTTGGTGGGCCCGGAAGCGATGGTGAGCACCGGGAAGTCGGATGCGAAATCCGCGTCCATCAGGGTGCCGTCGTTCTGGCTCAGGTAGAGTGGGGCGTTCACCCCCAGGGCTTCGATGGCTCGCTCGATGCCGCGTATGGTGCGTCGGGCGAGTTCGCCCAGGGCGGCGTTGAGCGTGGCCGCGTTCTCCCGCTCCAGCAGCCCGGTTCGCCCGTTTTCGTGGGATACGCAAACCCGCAGGTCGGGCGCTTCTTCGCGTATCACTTCGGCGGCCGCCGATTCGTGCTCGCCGTTGACCGGCGAAAACACGCCGGATACGGCAACTGCCCTCACCCCCTGCCGGCGCATGTCAGCCACCGCCTCGCGTATCTCTGACCGGTCCAACGGACTGATCTCGCGGCCGTCGAATTCGTGGCCGCCGCCCATCAAGTACGTGTACCCGCCCATGGCGTCCCGTAGATCCTCCGGCCAGTCCACCAACGGCGGCAGGAGTTGCGTGGCCGGCAGACACAAGCGGAGCACGGCAGTCGGAGCCAGTTCGCGGCGTTCCAGCAGGGCGTTGGTGAAGTGCGTCGTGCCCACCATCACCGCGTCCACCCGCGCCGTGGCGGGCAATTCGGCCAACAACTCCCTCAGGGCATCGACTATGCCGGTGGTCACGTCGGGAGTGGTGGGCAGTTTCACCGCGTGGATCAACTCCGGCCCGTCCATGAGCACGGCGTCCGTGTTCGTACCGCCTACGTCCACGCCGACCAGCATTGCACGCTCCCTAGACCGCCAATGGCGCGTAGTCTACGTCGTACCCGAACGCCTGCGGCCCGGCGACGGCCAAACCCTCGGGGCTTGTCCACAGCTCCGGGGCCGGAAAGCCCAGGATCGTGACCCGCAGGCCGTACCGCATCAATTCCGTCGTGACCGGCTCGCCAAAGTCGGTGGCGACGGCGCAGATCAGGTCCGGGACTACGCAGGCGACCACACCGTCACGGCGGGCAACGAGGTTTTCGTTTTGGAACTCGATGACCATGCGTTCGCCGGCGTAGTCATCCAGTCCGTCGATGGTCAGCACGCCGCGGGCGAATCCCGCCGTGGTGCGGCGTTCCACGTCCACCACCTTGCCGCTGAACAGCACCTTGCCCGGGCAGACGTTGAGGATCGCCTTCAACGGGTCATCGCCATGCTGGCGTGCGGACTTGACGGCATCCCCCAGGTCTCGCGCCAGCGACAGAGTAAGGGGCACCGCCGTGCGCCGCACCTGTTCCGTGGACATGGGGGCCACGGCATAGCAGGCCACGCAGCCCATCTGTATCGTCACCGACCGGGCCAGCCGCTCGGCCCACCTGGGGTCGATGGTCTCCCGTATCACCACGCTGTTGCCCTTCTCGTCGGCCACCGCCATGGGACAGCAAGGCACGCCGTACACGAAGAACGTTTTCATCTGGAATTCGGGAAACGCGCGGCCCATGCCGTCGGCGTCCACCACCGGCAGGCCGGCCATTGCCGCCGCAATCAAGGGCTCCACCGAGTTGCTGCCGCCGATTTCGTTGGAGATGAGGGCCGTCGCCGTCTCGCCGGTGTAGTCTTCAATGGCTCGCAGCGCGTGATACGACTGGAGGTCGCGCACCTTTTCGATCCCCACTGTCGGCGCGCCGATGCCGCCTACGCATATCACCCGCGCGTCCTCCGGCAACTCGTCGGGGGCAAGCACGTCAACCGGCCCCCACTGGCGAATCGCCTGGCGTGCCCGCAGTTGCCCGATGTAGGGGTTTCCGCCCCCGCCGGTACCGAGTATTCCGGCGCCGATGGCGATAGATTCCAGCTCGTTTTCCGTAGCCTGCCACATGTCGAAGAGTCTCAGCTTGTTGATGATCCCGCGAGTCCTGATTGCGACGCTGTTGATTACCGCGCGCCCGCCGACCGGCCGCCGTCCACCATGTACACGCCGCCGGTACAGAAACTGCTGTCGTCGCTGGCCAGGAACAGCATCATCCGCGCCACTTCCTCGGGGTTTCCATAACGACCAAGCGGGATGCGCGAGGAGGTGGCCCGGTACGTCTGCTCTACCGTGACCGCCGCGTCGTCCAACGCGGCCACGCGCATCTCCTCAATGGACCGCATCATTCGCGTCTCGATGGGCGCCGGGTTGACGGTGTTGACGCGGATACCCGACGCCGCCCCTTCCATGGCGGCCGTGCGCATCAGGCCGATCACCGCGTGTTTGCTGGTCGTGTACGCCGACATGTCGGGTCCCGCTCCGATACCGGCGGTGGACGACGTGATGACGATGCTGCCGCCGC
This sequence comes from Dehalococcoidia bacterium, assembly GCA_965203985.1. Lineage (GTDB taxonomy): Bacteria > Chloroflexota > Dehalococcoidia > Lucifugimonadales > UBA3495 > Bin87. Next base: position 136,642 of record CBDBDS010000002.1, on the reverse strand, counting down.
CGCGCTCCCGCATCACCGGCACGACGTACTTGATGCCCAGCCACACCCCACGCACGTTGACCGCCATCACCCGGTCGAATACCTCCAGGGGATAGTCCGGAATAGGGGATAGGGAACCCTCAATCCCGGCGTTGGCCAGCAGGATGTCCACGCCACCCCACCGATCCACCGCCGCCTGCACGTAGGCTTGGGTCTGGTCGGCAGATGTAACGTCCGCCACGGCGTAACTGGCCTGGTCCTCACCAATCGACTGCACCGTTTCCCGCAGCGCCGACTCGTCCAGGTCGACCAGTGTGAGCCGAGCCCCCTCGTCCGCGAACAGCCGTGCGGCGGCGCGACCGATTCCGCCGGTGGCTCCCGTAATCAACGCCACTTTTCCTTCCAAACGCGACATCGTCATTCTCCTCGTTGTTTAGTCTGGCGTGCCTCCGATGATCTAACCCGGCGGCGGGTCTGCCATCTGTACCTGGCACTCCAGAGCGGCTTCAAACAGCGCAGCGGGGAACTCCGCCGCGGGTGTCAGGAGCACCGCCAGGGCATCCGGGCCGCCCACCCTTTCCAACACGCACTGGAAGTTTTCGTACTCGCCAGGCTCAATCCCCATAGCGGGGGCCGCCATCTGGAATTCCTGTTCGCTGAGGCAAGAAAGCGAGACTACAAAAGTCACCATCCCCTCGACCTGAGCGGCTTCACCTTCGGAGCCGGGATCATTTGCCGCCAACATCCTCGTCATAAGCGCGGTCAGGTCGTGATTTGCGTAGCTGCGGCGCAAGCAAGTAGATGATTCCGCACTTATCGGTCCGGTGGCGCTCAGCACGGGTGTCATGAACAGTCTGAGAGACGTGTCATGGCCCAGACAACCTAATACCGCGGTACGCTCCGCCTCGTTGGCCAGTTCCGGAGCCACCAGTAAGGCCGCTAAGCGATCTGTAGGAAGAGCTGCGGAGAGGCAATCGCGCTCCGCCTCAGCAACATCCGTTAGAAACTCTTCCACGTCGTTTATCGCCAGGGCAGCCAGCGGTTCGATATCGGTGTTTGCCGGCGCCACAGGGGTGGATGTGGGTGTGTCGGTCGGTGTCGGGCTGGGCGGAATCTCCGTGGGCGTTGGCGCCGGTGTTGGCGCCGCAGTGGCCGTCGGTTCAAGCGTTGGAGCGGACTCGCCGGCTTTGGCGAGGGCTGCCGCGATAGTGGCTTCGTAATCGGGCGTGTCCGATACTTCCGGTTCGTCTCCGCCGCACGCCAGCGTGAACCAGCACAAGCAGGCCAGGGCGGACAGCGCAATAGGTAGGTGAAGGTTTCTCGTTGTGCATTTGGTCATATCAGACCTCTGCCGTGTATTGCGTCTCGTGAGTGTATACCATCCTTGGGGAAATGCACCCTATTCACCCGCGGCTCGATCTGTCCCAATCTGACCGCTGAGGTTTTGGCCTCCCGTGGGATCGCCCGGGTTGAACTCGTCCTGGTGGACGTGACCGGTTTCCAGATCGATGACGGAGAGGGCGCCGGTTTCGCCTCGCAACAGTTACCGTCAATTCGCCTGGTTGACAGCGACCGCGCCGGCAGTGTACAGTTGCCGGTTCTCTAAACGATACTACATATCAATAAAGTCCAACGGAGGATTCTACATGAACTCGCCTGGCAAAGTACCTGTCACCATCCTCACCGGCTTCCTCGGCGCTGGCAAGACAACCCTGCTCAACCGGATCTTGACCGAGGAGCACGGCAAGCGCATTGCCGTGATCGAGAACGAGTACGGGGAGGTCGGCATCGATCAGGCGCTCGTCATCAATGCTGATGAGGAGGTCTTCGAGATGTCGAACGGCTGCATCTGCTGCACGGTGCGCGGAGACCTGATTCGGGTACTCGGCAATCTCATGAAACGCCGCGACAAGTTCGACTATGTGTTGGTGGAGACCACGGGGCTCGCCGATCCCGGGCCGGTCGCTCAGACGTTCTTCATGGACGACGAACTTCGCGCGGAGTTCTCGCTTGACGGGATAGTCACGCTCGTCGATGCAGCCCACATCGAACAGCAGCTCGGCCGAAGCGACGAAAGCACGGAGCAAATCGCGTTCGCAGACGTCCTCGTACTCAACAAGACGGACCTCGTCAACGGCGAGGCGGTCGACCGGCTCGAATCTCGGCTCCGAGACATGAACCGAATGGCGCGAGTCGTGCGCAGCGAGCGGGCGAACGTCTCCGTCGATACTGTACTCAACCTCAGCGCCTTCGACCTGGACCAGGTGCTCGAGCGTCGTCCCACCTTCCTGGAACCGGAGTATCCATTCGAATGGACTGGAGTCTATTCGCTCGATATCGGCCGCTACGAACTCAGCCTTGCCGAAGGGCCCGATCCGGCGATGTCGCTCGTCGTCGTGTCCGACCAAGGCGCGGATGACGCTGCCCTCCGTGAGGGCGCGGAGTGGTGCGTGCGGCAGTACGCCGAACCTGCGGAGCTCATTCAACCGGGGGAAGATTTTCCGGTCGGAAAGCATGTGAGCCTCCGGCTCGATGCCCCGGGGCGCAAGTCGTTCTTCCTGCAGGTCGATACGCCGGCGCGGGTTGGCCTCTACGCCCAGCACCTCGCGGAGGAGTTCGATCTCCAACTGAGGAACGCGGATGGAGAGGCTTTCAAACTGCCGGGCAGCTTTTGCTCCGAGCCTGACTGCGCCGAGACCGGCGCCCCGCGCGTCAAGGGCGCGGCAGTCCTCGCCGATGTCGAGCGAACCTGGGTCGCGCAGCACGAGCACGACGACGAGGTGGGCTCTATCGCCATCGAGATCGACGGCGACTGCGATCCCGATAGGCTCAACGCCTGGCTTAGCACACTGCTCGGTGAGCGCGGGGTGGACATCTTCCGAATGAAAGGCTTCATCAGCGTCGCGGGTGAGTCGCGGCGCTTCGTCTTCCAGGGGGTTCACATGCTCTTTGACGGCCAGCCTGATCGCGAATGGGGGGACGAACCCCACCGCAATCAGCTCGTCTTCATCGGTCGCAACCTGGATGAGCAGGACATGCGGGAGGGGTTCGCAGCATGCCTGATCTAAAAGTTGGCAACCGGAAGGGTGTTCTTCGCCCCGGCTGGTCTGCGGCGGTCGGCGACTACGCTATCGCCGGGGGGTGGAGCCGGGACGGTGAGGCGCTGATGGTCGGTGATGCTGAGGGTGGCGTTTACGCACTCGACGGCAAGTCCGGCGCAATCGCCTGGGAGCGGCGCGGGATTCACGAAGGCGGTGTGCTCGCGATGGCGGTCCACCCCAGCGGAACCGCGTTCGCTACGGCCGGCCAGGACGGCCAAGTCTTAATCTGGAGCGCCGCCGAGGGTCAGATAAGCCGGGTCATCGACGTCGGAAGCGGCTGGGTAGAAAACGTGGCGTGGTCGCCGGACGGCCAATGGTTGGCGGCCTCCTGCTCCCGAGAGGTTCGTGCGTATGGTGCGGACGGCTCGGAGGTTTGGCGGTCTGATGATCACCCCAGCACCGTCAGCGCCATCGCCTGGTCGAACGCGGGGGAGCTGGCGACGGCCTGTTACGGTCGCGTGACGTTCTTCGACCCGTTCTCTGGAGCGCTGCGCCAGAAGATGGAGTGGCAGGGTTCCCTGGTGTCGATGGTACTGAGCTCGGACGGAGGTATCGTGGCCTGCGGCAGCCAGGACAACTCGGTGCACTTCTGGCGTCGCTCCACAGAACAGGACTCCATGATGTCAGGATATCCCGGCAAGCCGTCGGCTTTGGCTTTCGATGATACCGGCACCCTTTTGGCGACCGGCGGCGGGGAGGCGGTGACGGTCTGGAGCTTCCAAAGAGGAGGCCCCGAAGGCACGACGCCCGGCGTTCTGGAGTTTCATGTTCAACCCGTCACGACACTTGCTTTCGCTCCCGGCGTGATGCACCTGGCATCCGGAGGCCGCGACGGCGCCGTGGTGGTGTGGTCGCTTGAGAGAGACGGAACAGGCGGTCCGATAGGGGCCGCGGTTGTGGCCGGCGCAGTGGCCGAATTGTACTGGCGGCCTGACGGGCGCGCGCTTGCCGCGCTCGACGCGCAGGGCGGCGTGACGGTTTGGCCGGTAGGACGAACCAAGAGCCGAATGGGCCACGCAAGCGCCGGGCTTCGCCGCACCTGGTTGCGCCAGTTGACGGGGCTAATGAACTGACCGCGCACGCTCAGTGTTTCGCCGCGTTGCGGGCGGACGCTCAGCGTCCGCCCACCCATCGGGCAGTCACACCCGGTGCTCCTGAACCCGTATGAAGTGCGATTCATTAGGGAGTGTCGTCAAAATAGCTTGATCCAGATGGCAAGGGCACGGATCTGGCAGATGGCCCGGAATGAATGCGTGCCCATCGCCGCGTCGTGCCCCGGGCGTTGGACTATAATCGTGCCATGTCCTTTCGCGTTGGCCGGGATTTACCCGTGGCCCGTCCCTCAAGATCTATCGCCAAATCCACCTCCCGCGAACGCAGAACCAATGGTTCCGGCCGACTGTCTCCGGTAACCGAGAAATACCTGCGTGCTTCCCCACGATCCTGAATGAAAAGCCGCTAGCGGTCCGTACCGGTTCTAACTGACCATGAAAGCCCATCCGACGGGCTGGCTGAGAGTCGCGCGCAAGTTGGCGGGTGCGCGTGTTGACGGCGCGTCATTCACGGCGTTTCGGGTCGTTTTCGGGCTGCTCGGCGTTCTTGTCGTGGCCCGTTTTTTCGCCCACGAATGGATCGGCCCCCTGTACGTGGAGCCGGACCACCATCTCACCTACCTTGGGTTCGGTTGGGTCCGGCCATGGCCGGCGTGGGGGATGCACTCGCACTTCATCGCGCTGGGCGTACTGAGTCTGGGAATTGCGGCCGGCTATCGCCCACGTTTGTGCGCCGCGCTGTTCTGCGCCGGTTTCACCTATGTGGAACTCATTGATCGTGCTACCTACCTGAACCACTACTACCTGATGAGCCTGGCCAGCTTCCTGCTGGCGGTTCTGCCGGTGCAGCGTGGCTCCACCCCGCTGTGGACAATATGGGCATTGCGCGCTCAGGTCGGGATCGTGTACGTGTTCGCCGGTTTAGCCAAGCTCAACCCGGACTGGTTGCTCCACGCGCTGCCGATGCGCATCTGGCTTTACCAGCACGGCGATATGCCCCTGGTCGGCCCGCTTCTCCAGGAAACGTGGGTGGCGTTTGCAATGAGTTGGGGCGGCGCCCTGTTCGACCTGGCGATCGTCCCCGCGCTCCTGTGGCGGCGAACCCGGCCCTTCGCCTACGCCGCGCTGGTCGCGTTCCATCTGGCAACCTGGACGCTGTTCCCGCAGCTTGGCGTATTCCCCTGGGTGATGATCGGGTTGTCGCTGGTGTTCTTCGATCCCGAATGGCCACGCCGGCTGCTGCGATTCCTGCCACGGCAGGGCCCGGCTCCGACCATACAGGCGGACCGAACACCATGGCGAGCCCGAGCCGCGCTGGCCGCACTGGCGCTGTTCGCCGCCATCCAGTTGGCGCTGCCCCTGCGCCATTTTGCCTATCCGGGAAACGTCCGCTGGAACGAGGAAGGCTACCGTTTCGCGTGGCGGGTGATGCTTTCCGAGAAGGTCGGCTTCGTTCAATACCGCGTCCGCGACCCCGAAACCGGCCGGTCCTGGCTGGTTGAGCCGGACGAATACCTGACGCCATTGCAGGTCGAACGAATGTCGTTTCAGCCCGACATGATCCAACAGACCGCCGCCATAATCTCCGAGAATTTCGCCGAACAGGGGTACGGGCAAGTTGTCGTAAACGCCGATGCCTTCGTCGCCTTCAACGGCCGGCGCAACGCACGGTTGATCGATCCCAGTGTGGATCTGGCCTCGATCCAGCCCGGCTTGTCGCCAAAAACGTGGGTGCTCCCCTACGAACCCGACGCAGCCGCCGCCGGTGGCAACCCGGGCGCGGCGGAACCCTAGCCGCCGTCGCCGTCTGAGTCGGAAAATCCCACGGTTACGCCCAGAAGGCTGACGACCTCGGTGTTCAGCGCGCGTTGCAACTCTTGCATCCGCTGGTAAGCCAACTGGGCGGGACCCGGATCCTGCGCGATGGTCTCACGGAGCGGCTCTTCCAGACCGTCCACCGCCGCCAACGCCTGCTGGAAATGGCCGCGCATCCTCTCGTCGGCATCGGCGGAGACGCCCCGCACCAAGTCACTGATGCCCAAGGTGTCGTTGGCGCCCTGGTAGGTGTCACGCATCCCCAACACCTGGTTCCGGAGATCGCTCACGGCATTGTTGCCGGCCCCGCCCGGAATTGCGGACGGGTCGGGATGCCCATCGGTCACACCCAGGGCTTTCCCCAGCCTCATGTCCGAGATGCTACGAGTGATAAACACGGACGTGCGGACCACCTCGTCTACGGCTTGCTGATCCACCAGCGCGATGTTGGCTGTCCCTTTGAAATATCCAGCGTACCCGTAGTTGTCGGTGCCGTCGCCACCCCAGTCGGCGACTACCGCGGCAGTTTCTTCCGCCGCTACGTCGCCGAGCGCGGTCAGGTACTGGCAGCGTATCCCTCCTCTTTCGCCAAGGGACGCCAAAACCTCGGTGTCGTCGCCGAACACGACGTACTCGATGGCCCCCATGCCGCGCTGCGTGGCCCCCAGGAACTCGCGGACATCGTTGGCGGTGACGGTTTCTCTTTTGCTCAGGGAATTTTCGATTCGCTCCGGGTCTACGGGCGCCCAATCGACCAGAGAGCGCGAACGCCGGTCCATCACTGGACCGAACCAGATGGCCTGCGAACGGAGCCATTCGGCTCGGGCTTCACGCCACGCCGTCCGGGCGTCAGCCAGCGTGGCCGGACTGGGGTCGCTGCAAAGCGCGTGCAGCGCGGCCTGGGCGTTGCTCATCTCCTCGGCAACGGATTGGAAGCGCGGCAGTATCAAGCCATTGGTCAGGCTGGCGATCACCTCCTGTTTGCTGGGCGCCGCAGCGCCGGAGTCTTCAGTGGCGTCGCTCCCGGCTTCTCCGATGGTGCCCTGGCCGGTGGGGCTCGCCGCGCCGGTACAGGCTATCGTGGCCAACGCTGCGATCAAGACCCCCGCGATCCAAAATCCGGAAAGCTTTCGCATCACAGCGACTCCAGGAAACGTAGCAAGGCTTCCCGGTCCTCGCGGGACATTCTCCGAAACTCTTCGCGGGCTTCCAGCCCCTCACCGTCGTGCCACAGGATGGCCTCCGCGATGTCCCGGGCCCTCCCGTCATGCAGTAGGCGCGTGTGGTTGTTGACGTTTTCGATCAATCCGAGGCCCCACAGCGGCGGCGTGCGCCACTCCCGGCCATCGGCCAGGAAATCGGGGCGGCGGTCAGCCAGGCCCTCGCCCATGTCGTGCAGGAGCAGGTCGGTGTAGGGGAATATGGTCTGCCCGGACACCGCCGGCACCGCGTGCTCGCCGGTGGTGTGGCTGGGAGTGTGGCAGGCAGCGCATCCCGCCTTCAGGAACAGACGGGCGCCATCATAGACCTGCGGATCGTCCACGTCTCGCATCGCGGGCACGCCCAGGGTCTGATTGTAGAACAAGACCTTTGCCAGTCGAGCCTCGGGAATTTCCGGAGTCCCTCCGTTGAGCGCGTCCTGGCATTCAGTTTGCGTGGCCGGGCAGTTCTCGTTTTCAAACAGCGGGGACGTGATCCCAATGTCGCCATGAAATGCTCCGGCGATTTGTTGCTCCAGCGTCGGCACGTTGGCCTTCCAGCCGAAGCGACCCAACTCGGTGGATCCCTTGCGCACATCCCATACCATGTTGGCCCGACCGGAAATGCCGTCGTCATCAGAGTCGTCGGGGTCGGCGCTGGCCAGGATGGAGGTTTCCGGTATCGCCTCAAGCAAACCGGCGCCGAACACCGCGGGCGCGATCCGCGGCGAAAACATCAGATCGGGATGAGTGGGTCCGAAGGCCAGGTCGGCGAATGAATAATCGGGGTCCAGCAGCGTGTACGGGGTCCCGTCCTCATAGGAACCGGTGACCTCGCGGTAGTTGATCAGGAACCTTCCTTCGGGCTGGACGGTGAGAATCGCCCGGTCCTGGAGTTGACCGCCGTACACCGGATCGGGCAACGGCCCACCGGTGACGGAGTCGACGCCGGGAACGCTGAACCGGAACAGCAGCCCCCGCTCGGGGTCGTCTGCGTCGAGCGGCGGTTGGGCTCGCCCGTCCAACGTGTGGCAGGAAGAACAGGACTGGGCGTTGAAGGTGGGCCCCAAACCATCCCGGGCTTCGGTGGAGGAGGGCGCGGTTACCCAGTTCTGCGTGAAAAAGCTGTCTCCAATCTCAAAGGTTAGCCGTTCGGCGCTGTTCAAATTGGCGGCGGCCAGTGCAAAGGAGTTGCGGTTGGTGCTGATTACCGTAGTGTCGCCGCCCAGTTGGGTCTGCAGTATGGCCGTGATCTCGGCGTCGCTTGGGCTAGACTTGGCATCAAGCAAAAGCCACCAGCCCAGCGCCGCCAGGGCGACCACGCCCAGCCCAATGGCAAGGCCGTACCGCAGCAGGGCCGATTTACGGGCGCTAACGGTACGGCTAGAGAGCATTGGCAGCGGAGCCCTAAACGGAAGTATTGATCTGGAAACCAAAGGCCGCCGCTCCGGCCACTATGGTCTCGGCCTGCTTGATCAACGCATCGATGGTGTTCTTCACCTGGGAGCGACCAAACGCGCTGTCGGCAGCGGTGTCGGTGAGGTGCTGGTCGAAGGGATCCGGAATATTGTGGGCCATGTTCACGGCCACTCTGGTCTCTTCGCCCAATTGTTGTGCCAGCGACTCGTTCTCCGCAGCGTACAGGTCTATGATGCCCGGCCCGGAGACCACACCGTAGTCGCCGGTCAGTACCATGCGCACGCCGATGGCGTTGCCGACAATGTCTGCAACGGTGTTGTCGGAGAAGCAGGAATGTTCGTCCTCCTGGGAACGCTCTTCGTAGGCGACGTTCATTCGCTCGCCGGCCAATTCGCCCTGGCTGAGCGCGCCGGCGCCGGTGATGATGTTCACGAGGGCGTCATCAACGGGCATCGCCAGGAACTCGGCCCGGTAGTTGTTGCCGCCGGGAGCCCAGGCGTCCACCATGTCCTGGAGGTGACCGAGCAGCGTATCCGAGGCTACCGCGAGGTACTGCCCGCGCCGGTCAGCATTGTCCGCAGTGGTGTAGTCCGTAACCGGGCGGTCTCCGGGACCGTCGGCATTCAGGTCCTGTCCCCACAGCAGGAACTCGATGGCGTGCCAGCCGGTAGAGACGTTTGCCTCCCCGCCTTCTTCATTCAGCGAGATGATGAGGTCGGCATCGATCGTCGGGTATTCGTCGGGCATATTGATGATGCCGGCCGTGGGGTTGCCCTCCACGTAGTCGATGTACGACTCGTCCATTGGCCAGGCGTTGATCAAACCCTCCGGGCCATCCTCTTCGTTGTCGATGGGGCCGCCGTAGAACCGGAACACCTCGGTGGGACCGTAGTCGTCACGGGCGCGGAGCCACGCGCGTTTGGCTGATTCGAGGGTTGCCGGATTGGGATCGGCCACGAAGGCGTCTATGGCCGCATCCATGATCCTGGCCGACGCCAGGCTTTGCGAATAGAGAGCGTGCACGCCATCGGCGTAATGGGCGACAACCTCGGTCTTGAGAGCAGCCACATCTACCTGGGGTTCTTCCATCATGGCGGCCGGCGGCGCTGCGGGGGGTGGCGGAGGCTCGCTTGCACAGGCCAACGCGGCCAGCGCAAGACATAGCGCCAAACCTGGTATCACGATCAGAGTACGTTGCCATTTTCGTTGCATTTGGATCTCCCCCGAATTGATCTGAATGTCCACCGTTTTACCGAAAAACCGTTGCTACGCAATCAATCGATCATGCTAACGGCATTCGGTATTGTGCATATAGTTATTCTACGTGTCAAGAGAACCTTCCATAAGATTACCTGGCCACGCATGACGCCGATTATCGTCCATGTTGACCTGGATTTAGCCGGGCATATAGCAAAAACCCGAACTTGGCTAGCATGAGCCGACGCTGACGGGGCCGGCTGCTTAGCCCGCCCCTGCGCTGTGGGCAGCCCTGCAGATCCGCGTGGGCGGATTGGACGAACCCTTCCAGGCCCGCTGAGCTGGTACACGCCCGGCCGGCTAGCGAGTTTGATCGCGCAGAAGCCGGTTGGCATTCAGTATCTGAGCGTGAACCAGCACGGCATGGTTCGCACGTGCGCTTAGACCGGGACCGAAAGGGACGATAAAAACGTGACTGCGTGGGGTATTGACAAAATAGTTAGTGGACACTAAATTAACGCCGCCATGCACACGTCCAATCCCTTGGTGGCAGCAAAATCGAAAAACATCGGTGGGTTGCTATAGCGGCAGTGATCCTCCGGTAAATCGCCCCTCCCTGGCGCCCGGCCTTGTCGGATCCCTCCTCCCGGCAAGGCCGCATTGATTAGGAAAAAGGCGAACGGAATTCTTCAAATGTGGATCCGAAAGGGGCATGGCAGATCATGACGATGCGAGAATCCTACCGAGCAAACCAGTGCGAACACGGGGCTGAGTCGTTCCATACCGGCTCCGGTTCATTGTTGGGCGCTTCGGGTAAAAGCGCCGCGCTGCGTATCGGTATCGGATTGCCGCTGACCGTCGCCATCGGGCTGTTGGTGTGGTGGCTCGCCGACTGGAGCCAAATGCCGGTCGCGCTGCGCGTCCTTGTGGACCGACCTGAACTGCTCGTTTTGCTGCTGGCCAGTTATACCGGCGCGTTCGTCCTGAGATCCTTCGCCTGGCGCCACCTGATGGCCGGAGGCGCAAACGTTTTTGACCTGTTCACTTACTTGCAGGCGGCGCTCCTGGCCAACCACCTGCTCCCGTTCAAGCTGGGCGAGGCGGCCCGACCGCTGCTGGCCGCACGGCGGGGTGTTCCCCTGACCGAGGCAGCCGCCTCGACTGCTGTAGCGCGCCTGCTGGATTTCGCATCGTTGATTATCATCGCGGCTGCGTTCGGAGCGTTGGTCGCATCATTCGATGCACGGCTCGATTGGTTGCGCGGCCTCGCCATACCGGTGGCCGTGGTGCTCGCTGCGGCGTTGGCGGTCACCATGCTGCGGTTTCGGTCGGTTGACGTCCTGATCCCGCGGCCCATCCGAGGTAGGTTGGACACCCTGCGAGCCGAGCTCGCGCTCATGTCGCCGGGTCGCATCGGACTAGCGGCGCTGTGGACTTTGCCGAGCTGGATCCTGGAGGCCGGCGTCCTCCTGGTCGCGGCCCAAGCCCTGGGGACCGAAATCTCCCTTTCCGCCGCCATTGCGGTAACCGCCTTCACCATCCTCTTCCAGGTGTTTCACGTGACCCCGGGCGGAATAGGAGTGTACGAAGCCAGCATGACCGGCGCCCTGTACGCTTTGGGAATCCCGTGGGAAGAGGGGCTGGCGCTGGCGGTGCTCACCCACGGCCTCAAGTTCGCCTATTCCTACACTTTCGCGGCCGCATTTACCCTGGTTGCTGTACGCGACCTGGTTCCCACCTGGGGTCTGGGCGCCCTGCGGGGTTCAGCGGAGGGCGACAAGCACGCCTCGCGGTTTGAGATCTTCGCGGCCCGGGCCTGGAACGTGCTCAACGAGGGCAAACCCTTCACCCCCGTGTTCACCCTGGGGTTATTGGCGCTGCTGAGCATCCCCCACCTCACCGAGGGCGGCTACTGGCTCCGGGCCGGCATTGCCTTGTTGGCGCTGGCTCCCATGTTCGTCGTCTTCTACCGCTTCGACTTCCCGTTGAAATTGCGAATAGCGCTATGGGCATATCTCGGTGTGTTCCTGGCAGCGTTCCGGTTTTTCGACGTTATAGCGATCGGCCTCCTCCTGGGCGTTTACCTGACTTTCACCATTGTTCTGTGGGGGACGATCTATTACCACCTGCGCATCGGCACGTCCTGGTTCAACTTCACCCGCTTCTGGCGGCTGGTGCTGGAGAACCCGGACCCCACCAGCGGCAATTTCCTCGAGCAGATTCCCAAACTGGCGATCCTGATCCTCGCTTTTCAGATCATGGTCGAGCAGCCAACGATCTGGACGTTCGCGGCCGTGGAAGGGTTCACGTTAGGCGTCGCGATAACCGCCCTGTTGCTGCACCAATGGTTCTTCACCTGGCCTCCCGCCCCGTCGCTGGTGCCTACTCGACTACGGGCTGTCCCCGGGCAGCGAATCTCCCGCCGGTTCATCACCATCGTTATTGACGGGTGCCGATTCGACCGGTTGGAGGAGGCAGACACCCCATTCATAGACAAAATCCGCAAGGAGGGCGTCGACTACATCGATACCTCCACCGTATACCCGGCCCGCACGGTCACCGGGTTCAGTTCCATGTTCACCGGCGCACCGCCCCGCGTCCACGGGATGTCCAGCAACTTCGTGCCCAGCCTGGGCGTCAAGTGCGAAACCATATTCGACGCGCTGCGAGCCGGCGGATTGACCGGCAAGCTGGTCGGCATCGCCCACCTGGTGGACGCGTTTGGCGAAACTGACTTGGAAACCGTGACGGCGGTCACGAACAACGATGAGATCGACGACGCGCTGAAAGCAAGGGCCAAGGCGGTCGTCGAGCGGGATGACCCGGATCTGCTCATACTGCAACTGCTGAGTGTTGACCAGACCGGCCACGCCAGGGGCAGCTACAACTCCGAGTACCTGGCCAAGATCGAGGAGAGCGACCGACATATTGAAGATTTTCTGGGGTGGTGCGACTCGGTCGGGTACCTGGAAGGGGCGACGGTGGTGATTACCGCCGACCACGGCCAGGGCATCGGCATCGGCGGGCACGGCCACATGGGCCCGACGGAGCGATACGTGCCCTGCATCATGTGGGGAGAGGGAGTGGAATTGGTCGGGCCGGTGGATACGCCGCGCTCCGTGATGGACGTGGCCGCCACTATCGCCTACTACCTGGGCGTAGAACCACCGGCCCAGTCCGTCGGACAGGTGCTCGGCGTTCCCGACGCGGATGAGTCGACCCGACCCGTGGCAGTGATCGTGCCGGCGTACAACGAGGCGGAGAACCTGCCGTCCACGCTGGCCCGAATCCCTCGCCAGCAACGACCCGAACTAAGGGTGATTGTGGTGGACGATGGGTCGACCGACGAGACGGCCGAAATCGCCCGCCAGCACGGCGCGGACGTGGTCGTATCACACCAAGGCAACCGGGGCCTGGGCGCTGCCCTGCGCACCGGCCTGGCCGCCGCCAACGAGTTGGACGCCCGGACTGCGGTGTACGTGGACGCCGACGGCGAGTACCCGCCGGAACAGATACCCGACCTCCTCGCGCCCATTGAGGCCGGAGAGGCTGATTACGTGCTGGGCTCACGCTATCTCAATAGACGGCCGGACCAGCGGACGTTCCGGCGCATCGGGAATATGGCGTTCACCGCGGCGCTCAACCTGGCAGCCGGGCGGCGCATTACGGACGGGCAGACCGGGTTCCGGGCTTTCTCCCGCCGGGCGCTGGAGTGCGCCGAGATCATCCACGACTACAACTACGCCCAGGTGTTGACCCTCGATCTACTGAAGAAGGGTATGCGGATGCGGGAAGTTCCCGTCTCGTACCAGCGGCGCACCAGGGGCAGTTCATTCGTTGGCCCCAAATATCTCTGGCGCGTCCCCACCGGGATGCTGCGCGAGATGCTGAGCAAATAGCCAGGAAACTCATCAAGGAGGACGATGAAAGTGCGTTATCACATCGAAACGTTGGGGAAATATCTTCCCCGGCGGTACTGGATCGGGAGCTTGGCTCTAGCCATCGTGCTTGCATTGGCCCTGGCCTGCGGGCAGCAAGCGCCGGCCGCCGCGCCGCAAGACGACGCAGCGCGTTCACAGGCCGCGGAAGCGCAAGCGGCGGCGGCAGCCGCCCAGACTACGGCGGCGCAAGCCCAGGCGGCCGCTGAAGCAGCCGCACAGGCCGCTACTGAAGCGGCGGCCGCCGGCGCATCGAATACGGAGGCGCTGCAAGCGCAAGCCATGGCGGCCCAGCAGGCAGCGGAAGCGGCCCAGGCCGCGGCGGCGCAGGCGCAAGCCGCGGCTGAAGCGGCCGCACAAGCGGCGACCGAAGCGGCGCGCCGCGGTGAGGACCGCCCCACCGTATCGGTAATCGGCGGCGGCAATGGAACGGCATCCGTCTCAGCGTCCGGTACCGGGACGGGCACGGGGTCAGTGTCCGGCGTCGGAACTGGAACCGGAACGGGATCAGCATCCGGGACGGGCACGGGTACCGGCTCCGCCTCTGGCACCGCTACCGGCGCGATGATGGGCCAGGAGAAAGCGGGCGGTCTGATGATTCCCACGGGACTCAGTTATGAGACCGAGGGGCCAACCGCGTCCGACGGGTACTACACGGCGACGACCCACCGGGAGATCTACCAGAAGATATCCACGGACTACCAGGAGATCGCCAAGCTGACCAACGTCATCCGGGAAGGCAAGCCATTCCCGGCAGCTGAGATCTGGCTCCTGTACGAAGCCGGGTCGCACACGCGCATCGGCCCGCAGAGCCGGACCCTGCGAAGCTTTGCTACGGGGTCCACCTCCTCGACATATTTCCCCGAGTCCGCTGAGTTCTACGGCTCGGATACCTTCCTCGACGACCCGATTGAGAACGTCATTCGCGGACGCCGGGAAGCGGAAAACTACTCCGATGCTCAGAAGCGGCAGGCGGTCAACAAGGGGATGCTCAGGATCCTCTACCACTGGGCCAAGTTCTACATGATCATCGGCCAGGACCGGATGAGCTCCCGCTTGATTGACGAGGCCTGGGCCGTGTACGTCGGCGAGGAAGTCGACGGCGCATATCCCAACTCGCTGGCGGCGCTGGCCCAGGCCCGCGAGGGGAACTTCGGGCGGCAGGGCACCATCGACATACCGCTCCGCGAGGCCATGGACCGGGCCCGGCAGGCTGCCGACGACGGTGACGCCGCTGCCCTGGAAACGGCTACCAACGAGGTCTACTCCCGCTTCAACGCCATGTTCTACCTGGCCACCGTCAGGTACATTGGCCGGGTGGCGGACGACGCAGCGGCCGGCGACCGCGACGCCCTGGGGACGCACCAGGTCGAAGCCCTGGCCTTCTACCAGTCCATCCAGCCCGACGTCGCCAAGGCCGACCCGTCGGCCGATGAGACCATCATGGCTTACCTGACGGCGGACGGCAGCGAGATTTCAAACTCGTCCCGCGACGCGGTACTGGCCGCCCTCAACGGTACGGCTTCAGCGCTGATGCTGGAGCGGAGCGATCTGGTTACCAGGTACACCGACGATACCGGCGACGGACCCAGCGGCGCGCCGTCCCCATCGACGGGCGAACTGGACCTCTCCTCCAGCGTGTTCATCCCGGTTAATCTCCCCCACGAGACGGACCGGAGCGTCCCCAGCCCGTCCGATGGTTATTACCACGCCACCACCAACCGTGAGCACTATCAGAAGATCCCCTCGGACTACCGGGAGATCGCGGCGCTGACCGACGTGATCCGGGACGGCGAACCCCTCCCCGTGGCGGACATCTTCCTGCTGTACGAGGTGGGATATCACACTCGGATCGGCGTTCGCAGCAAGACCCTACGGGGCTTCGCCCGCGATCCCGAAAGAGCCGAGGAATTCCCGCTGGCAACAGAGTTCTACGGCTCCGGGAACTTCCTGGATTCTCCCATCAACAACGCCATACGGGGGCGAGGCGATGCCGCCGAATGGTCCGACGCCCAGAAGCGGCAGGCCATCAACAAGGGCATCCTGCGGATCTTGTATCACTGGTCCAAGCACTATGTCATCGGCGGTTGCGCCGATCTGGACTCGGGCGACGTCGATGAGGGCTGGGGAATCTACGTCGGCTTGCCGGGCGATGACGGTACGTATCCCAACTCGCTGTCTGCCCTGGCCCGCAGCCGCGAAGGCAACTTCGGACGGGAAGGCACCATCGACATCCCTCTGAGGGAAGCCTTTGAGCGCGTGCGGCAGGCTGCCGAAAATGGCGACGCCGCTGCTTGCAACGCTGCCGCCAAGGAAGTGTTCTCGCGCTTCAACGCCATCTTCTACCTGGCCACCGTGAGGTACATTGGTGTCAGCCAGCAGGATGTGGCAGACGGCAAAGACCCGGGCGTTCACCAGGTGGAAGCCCTGGCGTTCTACCAGTCCATCCAGCCCGAGGTCGCCCAGGCTGACCCGGCCGTAGACGAAACCATCATGGCTTACGTCAATGCCGACCCGAGCGACATCACCGTCGCGTCGCGCGATGCAGCGCTGGCAGCCCTCAACAGCGTTGCGTCGGCGCTCCTGTTGACCGACGACGACCTTATCACCAGCTACTGATGATAGACTCGCCAGCCCAGCATAGGAGAACCAAAGCATGAAGAGTCTATCTCGACGATGCATCAGGTCTTTCTGGTTGGCGGCCGGTTTGCTGCTGGTGGCGCTGGCGCTGGCCTGCGGCGGGGGCGTTGACCCGTCCCCCGTCGCTCCGGCGGCGCCGGCGGCTGTCAACCCGACGGCGGCCCCAACTTCTTCGTCGGCGTCAGCGCCGGCGGCGCCCAGTCCGCCGGCCGTTCCAACCGTCCCGGCGGCAGCGGTCAGCCCACTGGCAACCTGGGTGCCGCCCACGTTCGCCCCCGCCGAGGATCGTGATCGCACGCTCACCGTGTATTCCGGGCGCTCGCAGACCCTGGTGCATCCTTTGCTGCTGGCATTCGGCGAGCAGACCGGGATCGATATCAGGGTGAAGTACGCCGGCAGCGCGGCGACCGCAGCCACGCTCCTGGAAGAGGGCGACAACACGCCGGCCGACGTCGTATTCATGCAAGACCCCGGCTCCCTGGGAATCCTGGCCGACTCGGGGATGCTGGCCCCGATTCCCCAGGAAACGCTGGACAAGGTGGACCCCCGGTTCCGCTCCCCGGCCGGTCTGTGGATCGGAACGTCGGGCCGGGCGCGCACCATCATCTACAACACTGAGACCATCGACCCAGCGAACGATCTCCCACCGTCCATTCTCAACTTCACCGCGCCGGAGTGGCGGGGGCGGGTCGGTTGGGCGCCGCGCAACGGCTCCTTCCAGGCGTTTGTTACGGCTCTGCGGCTCACCATCGGTGAAGACGCGGCCCGCGACTGGCTGACCAGTATGCGGGACAACGACGCGGTGGACTATCCCAACAACGTGACCACCGTAACGGCGACTGCCGCCGGCGAGGTGGACGTTGGCTTCGTGAACCACTACTACCTCGAACGTTTCCTTGAGGAGCACGGCGAGGGGTTCGGCGCGCGGAACCACTACATCGGCAACGGCGACCCGGGCGCGCTGGTGCTGGTGGCCGGCGTGGGCATACTGAATGTGTCTGAGAACAAGGACATCGCCGAGGAATTCGTTGACTTCCTGCTCGGGGGGCCGGCCCAGCAGTATTTCGCCCAGGAGATCAAGGAGTATCCGGTGTCCGCCGGCGTTGCGCCGGTTGGCGATCTGCCGCCCATGGAGTCCCTGGACCCGCCCAACGTTGACCTGGGCAACCTCAGCGACCTGGAAGGCACGCTCAAGCTGCTGCGGGAGACCGAAGTGCTGCCGTGATGGTCCGCGACGCATCGCGCCACGTCCGTCAATTTATCAAGGAAAAAGAGCTGCTGCTTTGGGCGGCGGCTCTTTTCCTATTGCTCGCGGCCGCCTACGCCTTCTCGATTGACATTCGCGCCAGCCGGGGGGCGTCCATCAGCGGGGACGAGCCCTTTTACCTGCTGACCACCCAGAGCCTCCTGGTGGACGGCGACCTGGACTTGCAAAATCAATACGACACCAAGTCGTACCGGTCTTTCTTCGACCATCCCGACGACCTTTGGTATCAATCGGCGCCCACCCCCGACGGCCGGTTGCTCAGCCCGCACAACCCGGGTCTGTCGGTGGTGGTTATCCCCGGCTTCTTCCTGGGCGGGCTCCGCGGAGTCCAGGTACAGCTATTGCTGATGGCGGCGGCGACCATGTCGCTGGCCTTCGTGCTCGCCGACCGGCTCGCGGGTTTCCGGGCATTCTGCTGGGTGGCGACGCTGGGCGTCGGCTTGACCGCGACGGCCTTCATCTACTCCACGGAGATCTACCCGGAGTTTCCCGCTGCGCTGGCCCTTGTCGTAGCGCTGCTCATCGCCACGCGCAAAGATACGCCAAGTCGGTACGACGCGCTGTACCTGGCCGTTGCGCTGACCGCGTTGTGCTGGCTGGGCACAAAGTACGTCGCGTTGGCGCTGCCGGTGGCCGGCTATTTCCTGCTCCGGACTGATTGGCACGGGCGGATTGCCCTGCTGGCGGCAGGCATCCCTTCGGCCGCCCTGTTTATCTGGTTCCACCTGCACGTCTTCGGTGGCCTGACTCCCTACGGCGTCAACGTGGTGTACGCCGACTGGAACACCGCTCAAATCCTCGGCGGCCACATCGAGTTCAGCGAGCGTTATTACCGGGTCTGGGGGCTATTCGTGGACCGGCGCTTTGGACTGGGTCGCTGGGCGCCGCTGTTGCTGGCGGTGGCGCCGGCGCTGGCGTTGCTTGCCCTGCACACCTGGGAACAACGCTTGCTGCTTGCGCTCATCGTGATACAACTGCTGATCGCAACCTTCGTTGCCATCACCATGATGGGCTGGTGGTTCCCCGGTCGCACGATGCTGACGGTACTGCCGCTGTTCGTCGTCCCGTTGGCAGTGCTGGCGGGGCGCGCCTCAACGGCCATGCGCGTGCTCCTCACGCTGCTGGGCGCATGCACCCTGGCATTCACGGTCGGCCTGGCCCATGCCGGCCGCGTCGGGGAAATCACCATTGCGGTGGACCCTTTCGACATGACGTTTGTCCCGTTCCAGGCCGTCGCCGGGCTGTTCCCGCTCTACACCCTGTGGACGGCCGAAACCTGGCAGCTGACCTACGCCTGGTGGGCGGCATTCGTCGTCGCCACGGCGGCGGTCTTGTGGCCGGAAATCTCCGGAGGCTGGCGACGACTATTCGAGAAGGTCCTTGATGCCGTCGGCAAACGTGACTCGGGGTTCCCACCGAATGAGCGACCGGGCGAGTGAGTAGTCGGCTGCCTTGCGGGCTTCTTCAAACTCCCGCCGGGGATTGGGCACGATGTGTTGGACAGGACCGCCGATGGCGGCCGCTATGTCGTTCACCGAGGTTTCCTGTCCGGTCCCGATATTCAGAGCGATGTGTTGACCGACCGGCAGGTCGGCGGCAGCGGCCAGCAGGTTCGCTTCCACCACATCCGACACATGGGTATAGGAGCGGGTCTGCTCCCCGTCGCCGTACACGGTGAGCGGGTCGCCTTCCTGCCGCATCCGCAGGAAACGGGGGATTACCAGCGCGTATTGACCGTCCGATGGCTGGCCCGGGCCATAGACGTTGAAGTAGCGCAGCGACACGATGCTCATGCCGAACAGCCCGGCGAATAATTCGGCGTACTGCTCGCCCATCAGTTTTTGCAGGGCGTAGGGCGACTTGGGTTTCGGAGCCATGTCCTCGCGCATCAGATGCGTGGACTGGTCGCCGTAAACGCTGGAAGACGACGAATTGACGACCCGGCGCACGCCGTTTATCTGCGCGGCCCGCAACACGTTCAATGTACCGGTTACGTTGACCGCGTGAGTGCCCACCGGATCGGCCACGGACCGCTCGATGCGAGCCCAGGCCGCCGTGTGGAACACGACATCAGCCCCATCGGTCGCGGCTACCAGCGTGTCCGCGTCCGTCACCGAGCAATACAACGGCTCCGTGGATGGATTGAGACGCTCCAGGCTGCCGGTAGACAGATCGTCCAGCACGGTCACCTGATGGCCGTTGCGTACCAATCGGTCAACCAGGTGCGTCCCAATGAACCCGCACCCGCCGGTCACGACGCATTTCATTGATTGCTCCTTTGTTTGACCGAGTCCAGCTACGTCCGGTAAGCGAAATTGTTTCCTGGGCTACCCTGCGGGTGTAGGCCAATTGATCGAGGGTCATGTCCAGCGCCTCGGCCAGTTCGGCCTCGGTGGGATCCCGGTTCGGTGTCAGCTGTCCCGGTGTCTCCGCCGTACCGTTCGCCAAAATGTCGCTCCGACGACCACCAGCCAGAGGTGGACACGTCGCGCTCGAAACCCAACGCTCATCGGAAAGACGGTGAGTGACGAGGTCGGCAAATGCCGCTCCTGTTGAATCGCGGCGTGCGCGAAATGGCTGCCCGATTCGGGCTTCCGGTTGGTTTGGTACTGGCGGCTGAGTTGCTGACTTGGGCCCGTCATCGCCCGCGGCACCCCCACAATACCGGGCTGGCAGCGCGCACGGGATTGCGCGACACAGGTCGCAGTTCAATATGGCGCAACGGCAGTTATCGTGTCCACACTGCCGGAATTTTAATGGTCACATACTGATTGGTCAAATCATCATTTACCGGTTTGTAACATATCGATTGGCTCCTCCGCAGCGAGGGCAATGATCTCCGGCAATGGCGAAACGCCCATGATCGAGCAAACCATCTCGGCCACGTAACCGGCCTGCGATTGCCAGTATCAGCGCAAAATCCGGGACGGTCCGGCGACCGGCACCGATCGGATTTCCTTCGCTGTCCACATCAGGTCGTCGTCCGGCACCGGACGGTCAGGGTCGAAATAAGCGGCGTGACCTCGGCGGCGCGCTCCAGGGCGGCAACGATAGTTCAAGGCTCACATCGACGCCATGGCTCGCCCTGATAGAGCGGACCAATCTACTTGGATTATTTGGCGAGTCAGTGTTGACATACTATTATGTTGAGAATAGGGTCACGGCACAAAGTCATTGGAGCACATCTCGGAATTGGGGGTTGCCATGTTCCTGTGCATTTGCAAGGCTGTCAGGGTTTCTGAGACGGTTGATGCGGCTCGCGATGGGATCTATTCTCCGATTGAACGGGGTACGGGAGTGGCGGCTGTCCGAAAACGACGCGTGTGGAGGTCGTGGATTTGATCCCGGCGTTTCGTTTGCTGAACCTGAGCCTGGCCGTGGCAACGATACCGGAACTCGCCAAGATTGAATCGCTGGATGTCGTATAGATCGTTTTGGGCGCCGTGAATGTCGAATTGATGGGTTCGAGGGCACAGACGCCGTCGCCGGAATGAGGCGCCAAAGCCAGGGCAATCAAAGGTCGTGGATTGAAAGCCGTCGAGGGACATGCTACCGTTCCGCACTCGCCGGCTTTCATTTTCCGTCACCGGCGATGCAAGTTACCCCGCCAGCATGCCCCGGTTGTGCTGGCAAAACCCTGGAGCCCCACCATGCGAATGGACCCGATCAGCCTCTACGACTACGAGGCGCGCGCCAGGCATGTTCTGCCCCATAATAATTGGGTATTCGTAGAAGCCGGCGCGATGGATGAGAGAACCACGGCGCGAAACCGCGCCGCGTTCGAAGCGTTGACCCTGAGGCCCCGATTTCTCCGCGATACCACGGAACGCAAGATAGCGACCACCGTGCTGGGAACCGATATCAGCTTCCCGGTGATGATTGCGCCCACCGACGCGCACCTCAACGCGCACCCGGAGGCGGAACGCGCCACCGTACGCGGTGCGGGAATGTCGGGAACCCTCATGATGTGCAGCACCTCTTCCAATTGCAGCCTGGAGGAAATCGCCGAAGCGGCAACCGGACCGCTGTGGTTCCAGCTCTCCCATCGTAGTTACGACCTCACGGAGAACCTGGTGAAGCGCGCCGAGGCTGCCGGTTTCAAAGCCATCGTGGTCACCATCGACGCGCCTTTTCCCACTCCCAAGGAACGGGATATCCGGAATCGCTACGAGAGGCCGGGCGAATACGGCAACTTCCGCGAACAACAGGCCCGCATTGCTGCTACGGGCGAAGCAAGGGACTGGGAAATGCCGCAATCCCCGCCTCTTATGTGGCGGGATTTGCAATGGCTGCGGAGCCTGACCGATCTGCCGCTGGTGTTGAAGGGTCTTCGTGTCGCTGAAGATGCCCGGCTGGCCGTGGAGCACGGCGTGGACGCTATCCAGGTTTCCACCCACGGCGGACGTCGGTTCGACGACACCATGTCCAGCGTTGAGATGCTGCCCGAAATCGTCGCCGCCACGCAGGGGCGTGTGGAGGTGTACGTCGATTCCGGCGTGCGCCGCGGCAGTGACGTGCTGAAAGCGCTGGCATTGGGGGCGACCGCGGTCGCAATCGGACGGCCGCTCTATTGGGGCCTCGCGGTGAACGGCGCCGAGGGGGTGCATCACATGCTTGAAATCCTCCGCGAGGAGTTCAACCGTGCCATGGTTTACTGCGGCCAGCGCAGCGTGGCCGATCTGGAGGACCGATTGCTCAACATCCCACGCGATTGGGGCCTTTTCCGGACCGAGAACGATATCTCAGATCATCTTCCGTTTTGAAGACCGGCCGGCAGGGAGGGTACGCTAGGCGCATAATCCATAGGGAGACGATGTGGAGTGTCATTCCGCCGGGTCAGCATGACCTGCCGGGCTATCCGTCTTGGGCAGCGTCTGCGTGTGCCGGGGGAGGGTCAGGCTGATAATGGTGGATGCCCTTCGCGGCCTTGATTCGGTCCACGGAGAAACGTGAATGCCTGGAGCGTTGGGCCAGCCCGGAAAGTTCGTTTTCAAGGAATGGTGGAGACGGGGGAGAGTCGCACTCCCCGTCCAGAAACTTCCCTGATCGGATATGCTACAAGCGTGTTCGGCGCTTTAGTCTCGCTGCTGAGGACTCCCGCCGACGGGATTCGTCAACCGCCAGCCGATGAAGTCTATGGCCCCGAGTATCGGCGTCCCTGGGGTAGCATCCCGGAATGATTGTACGTCCGCTTCCCGGCTTCCGGGCCTACTGGTGGCAGACGTAGCCGCAACTAGGCGGCTAGAGCGAATTCACGTTCGCCAGTTACTTTTTCGCCACTGTTTTTACGAGGGCAGCAGCAACCTCGGCCTGCAATCCGTCAGAAACCGCTCCTGTCGAACCTACGCGTCCCCATTCAAAATCGCGTCACCTGCACGGCGACGCTTGAAATCATGATACCATTTACAGCTCATGCCGGCAAACGCCATGACCGGTCCGAGTCGTTTGTCCTCCAGATTCCCGTCCTTCAAGGCTTGATGCCAATGGCTTCACCGAAGGCCAGACCCCCTACCGCGCCTGCCGATTCTAGCCACTCGTCCATCTCGGTGCGCCACTGGTCAAACTGTTCGTGCGTGGCCAGTCCGTATTGAGTGGCCGCCGCTATCACCCGGGGCATGAAGAACCAGTCCATGATGAAAGCGTAAAGAAAGCCCACGTCGTCAGCGGAACTGAAGTAGTCGAACGACCCGGTAGCGCGGATGTCGATGAAACCGGCCTCCAGGAGCCGGCGTTTCAGCTCTTTGCCCATTTCGGGGTGGCCGCCGTTGGCCGTCAGCAGCCGGGTGAAGGTGGCCCAAGCTTCCGGGAAGTGTTCTCCGGCCGGTTCAGAAAACGAAGATGAGACGATCAGTTCCCGACTGCCAATGATGCCGCCCGGTTTCAACACTCTTTTCACCTCGCGCAGCGCCGCGTCAGTGTCGGGTACGTGCGTCAAAACCGTGTGGCAGTGAGCCGCGTCGAAATAGTCGTCCTCGAAGGGGAGTTCGTACACGTTCCCGACGTGGAAGGCTGCATTGCCGTGCCCGCCGGCGGCGGCGGCAGAGCGGGCCATTTCGATCTGGCTCTCCTCCATGTCGATCCCGTGGACCTCGCCGGGATGCACCGCCGCCGCCAACCCGACGGTGATAGTGCCGGGCCCGCAGCCAAAATCCAGCAAGCGCAGCCCGGAACGCAGGTGCGGCAGCAGATAGGCGGCGTGCGTGTGCGCGTTGCGCCGGTCCAGCATTTGTAAAAACTCGGGGCTGTACCCCATGGTGTATTCGGGGTCAGGCGCATTGGCATCCGGCATTCTCTATCTCCTGGTCTCCTGTGATCCATGTCTCCTGTGGTCCATTGTTGCCGCACACGCGAGATTATCGGAACACATGCTACGGATACAAGATCGGCATGAGTCGTAAAACACGTTTTTTGGCGAGCGATGCGCTCCGGCGAACCGCGGCCGTTGGCGCCGGTTGCCGCCGCAACCATCGGCGGGTAAGATGACCCCACTCCGGGCTTGCCGGCCCGTTTCAGCAGGTGAACCCATGGCGATCTATCGACTCTATGCCGGCGATGACGGCCAGTCGCATATCGAAGAGACCAGCCTCGCCGACCATCCGGAATTGGGAGACGCGCAGGCGGCCCAGTCGATCAATTTTCGGGAATGGCCGCCCGGCCACTTCATCGACTGGCACCCGGCGCCGCGTCGGCAGTACATCATCTCCCTTCGCGGCGAGATCGAGATCGGCCTCGGCGATGGCACCACGTTCCGCTACGGCCCGGGAGATGCGCGCCTGGTGGAAGACACCACCGGCCAAGGCCACACCACCCGCGTGATCGGAGACGTTCCCAGTCTCACCGCCGTGATCCCCCTGGCCAGTTGATCCCACAGCCCGTTAACCCCAGCACACAGGAGGCTACCCTAATGGGACAGATAGTTCGCGTATACACCGGCGACGACGGCGAAAGCCATTTCCAGGAACTCACGCCCGACCAGTTCGCCGAGATTGCCAACAACGTGGGTCCCGGCGACATCAACGTCAACCGGCGCGAGTCCCCGAGTTTTTCCGATTACCATAACGCCCCGCGACGGCAGTACGTGGTCAATCTCAACGGCATCGCCGAGTTCGAAGTTGCCGACGGAACCAAGGTGAGAATGTTCCCCGGGGACGTTCTGGTCGCTGAAGACCTGACCGGTCACGGACACATCGCCCGCAGCATCGGAGACGATTTCCGCGTCTCCCTGGCCGTTCCCCTCGCCGAGGGCTAGACCGGGCACCAGGAGGAATAGCGCCATGATCGTCCGCATATACGCCGGTGACGACGGCGAGTCCCACTTCGAGGACCTCACCGCCGACCAGTTTGCCGACATCGCCAACGATGTCGGTCCCGGCGACATTACCGTCGGGCAACGTCCAGCCGGATGGTGGCAGGATTACCACACCGCGCCCCGGCACCAGTACGTCGTGTTCATGTCCGGCGGCGCCGAGATCGAGGTCGCCAGCGGCGCCAAGCGCCAGTTCGGCCCCGGCGACGTCTTGGTAGCCGAGGACCTGACCGGCCACGGGCACATCATTCGCAACGTCGGCGAGGAACCCCGGGTTTCGCTGGCAGTGCCTCTTAAATAACCCGAACCGGTCACACTAGCTCGCAGCCTCGGGGGTGACGTTACGTCGCCCCCGTTAGCGTGGTGAGTTGGAGGCTCCGGCCAGCAGGCGTTGCAGGTGGATCAACCCCTGTTGCTGTCGGGCAGTGCTTGCGACCCGCCCCCATTCTCGAGGTTGCAACGCCGATTCCAGTTCCCGGGTGACTTCGTTTTCCGTGAGCTTGCCGTACTTCCGGTACAGTTCCAGCATCGCACCCGACCCTCGCGCGTGGCCTGTAAGCGTCGCCCATCCGTGCAGGAACGGCAGTACCGCGTTGACGGCGATATCCCGGGCCCGGCCGGACCCAATCAGCGCAGGTCCGCCTTCGGCGCCGCTACTTACACTCAACGCCTCGGTCAACGACGACGGATTGGTTGCGGAGGCGACACGCGCCAGGCCACCAGGCAGTCCCTCATCGGCGAACCGCGCCAATAACCCGGCGGCCCCTTCCACCCGGCGGCGGGGATGGTTTGATGGACGCACCCGGAACAGCTTCCACTGGACCGTATCCAGTGGCGTTCCCAATTGCCTGTGGGCGCTGTCCAGACCATCGGGAGGTCCGCGGTCGCCGAACCCGGCCAATTCGAGAAGCACGGCGGTCAGCGCGGCGGTGCGTTCGCTTTCGGGTGTACGACGCGCCATGTCTTGCAACCGGCAGATTGGGGCGGCGACAGCCAGTTGCAGGAACGCGTGCTGGTTGTGGCGATAACCCAGCGCCTCGCAAATGGATTCCCACAGGGTTTGGGCGGGGGATTGTTCCGTCATCAGTCTTTGCAGCACACGGCTCCGTCCCAGAAAGCGCTCGTCCCCGGCCCGGTTGAGCAGCGCGGCCATCCGCTCCGCCGTGTCGGGCCGCCTGTAGCCCTGCCCTTCCAGCAACAACCAGAGGTGATCCCTCACCTGCTCCGGCGAATCCTCGAGTGACGGATGATTGAGCAAACCGCGCAGGCTGACCAGCGGGGGATTGCGACCGCTGGCCGTGTCCGAGTTCGGTCCGGCGGTCTCCAGGGCGACGTGCAACGCCACCCCGTTGTAGGTAGGGTCCTCGTGGTGGCCATGGGATCGCCAATCGCGCTGACGCAGATGGACTTCTACATCACCCTGCACGAGGCCCTGGTCTTCCACCAGTAGCAAGGCATCTCGAAAATCGGGTCCCGCCGTAACCCCTGGGCGTCCCGGATAGAGGACACGGATCCGGTTTCCGTGTTCGGTTCGAAGCGCCCGGCTCCGCGCCGCTCTGCGCTGCCAAAGGCGCGCCAGTTGCTTTTCCGTGATGGGCTGCAGCGGATCGCGCGGGTCGACTCCCGGCGGTTTTTGGCCGGCGTGGGCTTCGGGTAGGTCGTTGATGTTCATGGATGGCAACCTGCTTCCGGTGTACCACCCGTCGATTGCCCGCGTCCATCGGTTAGTGTCAGCAAACGCTGGCGTAGTCGCAAACGGGCGCAACTCGCCGCGACGCCGGAGCGCCAATCCGGCAATGGCGGCCTTGGCCCACCATAATTTCGGAGCCGGTCAACTTGTGGGAACAGCCCAGACAGAGATTGGCTCCACGCAGCGCCCAGTGGCGAAGGAATGCCAGTGGTAGAATGCGCCAATCTACGGCATCTGGAGGGACTATGGCTGCCAGCAAGATTACTATCGGCAACGTGGAGATCGCGTCGTTGTCGGACGGCCTCCTGGAGTTTGATATTTGCAACTTCTTCCCGGACATCCCGGCATCGGACTGGGAACCTTTCCACGACCATCTGACGCCTGACCGCAAGGTCAGTTTCAACCTGGCGTGCTTCCTGGTTCGCTCGGAGGGCCGGAACATTGCCATAGACACGGGACTGGGAGCCAAGGACACTCCGGAGACCCCCTGGGGCGAACTGCTTGACGACATGTCCCGCAACGGTCTGTCACCGGACGACATCGATGCGGTAGTCATGACCCACCTGCACCGGGACCACGTCGGCTGGAACACAGTCAAGGACGACGGTGGCAACCTGATACCCACCTTCCCCAACGCCAGGTACTACTTCAGCAAGGTCGATCTGGACGCCAGTCACGACCCGGCGTTGCAACCCGATCGTTACCCCAACGCTCCCGATTGCGTGTGGCCCCTGGTGGACATGGGGCTGGTGGAATTGATGGAAGGCGAGTTCAGCATCACCGGCGAGTTGACCACGCTGCCCACGCCCGGCCATACCCCAGGCCACATGAGCATCATGATCAATTCAGGTGGCGAGCGTGCCCTGGTCCTGGGCGACGTGCTGCACAACACCTCTCAGATCCAGCAGACCCACTGGGCGTCCCGCGCCGACATCATTCCGGAACAGGCCATAGCGACCCGGCAGGCGGTGCTGGACCAGCTGGAGAGCGAAGGTATAGCGGTCGCGGCGGTGCACCTCCCTGCGCCCGGGTTCGGGAAGATCGTACGCTTGCAGGGCCGGCGCTACTGGCAGGCCATCTGATCGGATCGCTCCGCCAAATTACTGTCGACACTTTAGCGCGCCGGGGGCGAATAATCATTCGCCCCTATCTTTGTGTTTAATGGCCTCTGAACCCGAACATCCAACAGGACAAAGGCGAATATTCTACGGGTGGGTCATCGTCGCCGCCATGTTCGCCGTCAACTTCTCGACGATGGGAACGGGGACCCTGAACTACGGCCTTTTCGTCCTGCCCATGCAGCGGGATCTGGCGCTGTCCCGGGCCACGTTCGGGTGGATGCAAACCACGCGTCGACTGGCGACCGGCGTTTTCAGTTTCGCCGTGGGTTGGCTGATCGACCGCTATGGACCCCGGGCCTACATCCCGGTTTCCGCGATCCTGATCTGCGGATGCCTGGTCCTGGTCAGTTTCAGCAATCACGCGTGGCAGTTCATCCTCTTTTTCGGCCTCATCGGAGCGTCCGGCCTGGCCGCGCCCAACGGCATTGTGACATCGGTGCCGGTGGCGAAGTGGTTCGTCCGGCGACGTGGGCGGGCCCTTGCCCTGGCCGGCGCCGGTTTGGGGATTGGTGGCATCGTCTTGCTTCCGGTGACCCAGTGGCTCATTGACGGCTACGGTTGGCGTGGCGCCTGGCGCGTCCTGGCGTTGCTCTTCGCGGTCATATCGGTTCCGGCGGCAGCCCTGTTCCTGCGTCGCCAACCCGAGGATATGGGCCTGCGGGTGGACGGTGACCCGCCGGAGGATATGGCAGGGTCGGAGGCCGGGTCGGCCAGGAACCGGCAGCCTGAACCTGAGATGATTTGGACGGTGCGCGAGGCATTTCGCACCAGAACCATGTGGAAGCTGATGGCAGTGTTCGCGCTGGCCGGCGTGGCCCAGGGAGGCGCGAGCTTTCACCGAATCCCCTACTTCGTGGAGCATGGCTACGACCCGCTTACGGTTTCCTGGTCGTTCGCCGCCGACGCGGGCGGAGCTGCCGCGACCTCCCTGGTGGCTGGCTGGCTGGCCGACCACATCCCGATAAGGTTCCTGGCCGCCGCATCCTTCTCAGGTTTCATCGTGGCCATTGTCCTGATGATTTACGTGTCGTCGGTGGAGTTGATGTTCATGTCCACGATCGTCTTTGGCTGTTCTGTTGGCGTGGGAATGATCGTCCACAGCTACATCTTCGCCGCATACTACGGCCGCGCTTTCCTGGGAACCATCCGGGGCATCGTCATGCCGGTCAATCTCCTGTCCGCCGGGCTGGGCGCGCCGCTGGTGGGCTACCTGCATGATTACACTGGGTCCTACCTGCCGGCCTGGTGGACGCTGCTGGCAATCTACGGCGGCACGGCCCTGCTGATGCTCACGGCGGCACCTCCGCGACGGGCGCCCGGCCCGGGCCCGATTGCCGGCTGCCCCACCGCGCGCTAGCATGGAGGCATGATGGAGGTGAGCATGATGTCCGACTCATTGCGGGACACTGATAGGGCGACCGCGGAGGCAATCTATGAAAACGAGTTGCTTCCCAAGTTGCTGGCTACCGAAAAAGGCAAGATCCTTGTGCTTGACGTTTCCACTGGGGATTACGCGGTTGGCGCCAATTTGACCGAAGCGGATTCTCGGCTCCGGGAAATTCATCCGAACGCTTTCGCTCACGCTTTTCGCATTGGCTACCAAACCGTTGGGACGTTGAGCGGCGGAAGAATCAGGGAAATCAATCAGTGATCATCGGCAGGGTCAACGAATATAACGAGGCAATGATTCCGGTTCAAATGCGCGGTAGCAACCGCCGATTTGAAGTCATCATTGACACCGGATTTCAGGGCGCAGACTTGCTGCTGCCCCGGGCTGTCATCATGCAGCTGGGCTTGACGCCAGCCGGCGACATGGTTTTGGATCTCGCTAACGAGCAAGAAGCCACCTTCAACTTCTACAATGGTGAAGTGATGTGGCACCGCGGTTTCAGGCAAGTCAAGGTGCTGGAGTCCGCAGATTCATACCTGGCCAGCTCCGACCTGCTTGCCGGGAGCCGAATCATAATAGATGTGACTCCCGGCGGGATGGTGTTCATTGCCGAGCTGTTCCCAGGCTGAATCTCGCTCAGCGCCCCTGCCCGCGATCCAGATAGTCCTGCGCGGAACCCAGTCCCTCCAGCGCCAGGCCGTAGCCCAATATGTCGTGCAGCACTCCTTTCATCTGGTGTGTCAGCAGCACACGCGAATATCGCAGCACCAGGCGCGGTTGCTGCGCCAGTTGCCTTGCCAGCTCCCAGGCCCGGGGCAGCAGTTCGTCTGTGGGCAACACCTCCGCTACCAGGCCGAATTCCTGCGCTTTAGCCGCGTCAAGCATTTGGCCGGTCAGCAGGAAATAGCGGCCGCGGTTGATCCCCAGCAGCAGCGGATAGATGATGTGCATCCCGTCGCCCGGCGTCAGCCCGCTCATGAAGTGGCCGGAGTCCTGGAACGTGGTGTGCGGCGCGGCCAGTACGATGTCGCTGAGCAGGGGCAGTTCCGAGTGCCGCAACGCCGGGCCGTTGATGGCGGCGATGATCGGCACCTCGATGTTGAGCAAATTGCCCAGCAGATGCTTACCTTCCCAGTACGTGGCGTCCCACTGCTCCGGTGTGCGCCGCGGCACCGTGTCGCTGCTGCCGGCCGGTCCGGTGAACCCGTCTCCGGCGCCGGTCATGATGATCACCTTGTTCTCCGGATCGGTCCCGATGGTGTGAAATACCTCCGGCAACTCGGTGTGCGGCCCGGCGCCCCATTGCAGCGTGTCTCCGTCGCTGTGGAGCGTCATTTGCAGTATGCCGTCCTCGCGTTCGAATTTCGCAAACTGGAACCGGTTCTGGTAGTCCTCTAGCCTTGCCATGGCTATCTCCTTTTTTCACTTCGGCTGCGGTCAAGTATAATCAAAAAGCGCAGCAGCAATCGCCGGAACGGTTTTGGCTGCAGATTGTGGAGGAATCATGGCGGCGACTGACAACAACCGCACTGTCGCTTCGTTGCAGGCCGAAGAGTTCTACAACGCGGAACTTCGCGACCGGTTAGAGCCGGCGGAAAACGGCAAGTTCATCGTCATCGACGCCAAGTCGCATGACTACGAAGTGGACGATGAGCTGATTGTTGCTACTGTCCACTTGCGTGACCGGCAGCCCGATGGGGAGATGATCGTCTTTCGCGTCGGGTTTGACGATGAGACCATCTTGCATGGCAAGCGGATAAGAATTGGATGATCAGCGGGCGCGTGAACGATATCTACGAGGCTGTCATCTCTTTAGAAGTGGTTGCCTATGATCGGCGGACAGCACATCGATTCGACGCAGTGATTGACACCGGGTTTTCCCAATATCTGATGATGCCCCGGGGAGCCATTAGCCAAATGGGTCTGCCAATAGAAGGCTCAAGGCCACTGGTATTGGGCAACCAACAGCGACACGATTTTGAATTTTGTTACGCCGCCGTATTCTGGGACGATGAGGTTAGAGCGATACCGGTTCTGATATCCGAATCTGAAACCCTTGTTGGCGCACGCCTCCTAGCGGGCTATTTGCTTACCGCGGCAATGGTTCCCGGAGGGCGCGTAACCATTACTAAACTTCCTTAGATCGCTACTTCTCGTCGATTCGGTGTGTATGACTTACTTCAATTCTAACTTCAACATCGGACCACAATACCTGCCCGATGCGTCGCCCGGCGATGTCCCTCCGCTGGACCGCCGGCCGCGAACGATGTTCCGCTCGCCCCGTTGCGCCGACATCGATCAGCTGGATGCAGACATCGCTTTCGTGGGCATGCCCTTCGACCAGGGAACCTTTGGACGCCCGGGGGCCCGCTACGGCCCCGACGCCCTTCGGGACGCGCCACGGGCCTATTCTTACCTCGATCCCTACGGCCAGGGGAAGGACGCCGAGGGATTTTTTGACGCCGACGCGGGTGATGAACTCCTACGCGGCGTCACCATGGCGGACTGTGGCAACGTGACGGTGAACCCCTCGGACGTGGTGCACAATTTCGAGCGGCTGGCCGGCGTGGTGGCACGCATTGCCGAGCGCGGAGCGTTTCCCGTGATCCTCGGCGGCGACCATGCCATCACCTTCCCAGCGGTGGCCGGCTTGGGTCGGTTCGCTCCGCTGGACATAGTGCACTTTGACGCGCACCTGGACTACACCCACGACTACCAGGGAACGCTGCTGACCCACGGCAGCCCAATCCGCCGGTGCCACGAGTTGGAGCACGTGGGTTCCATATCGTCGGTGGGCATCCGCAGCGTGCGCCGGGCTCCGTATGAGGAGGCCGTGGCCCACGGGAACACCATCGTTACCACCCACCAATTTCGCGAGGCAGGCCCGGAGGCCGTGGCCCAAACACTGCCGGTTGGGTCGAACCTGTACATCACTTTTGATGTGGACGTGCTTGACCCGACCCAGGCGCCCGGCACCGGAACGCCTGAAGTGGGCGGGCTGTATTACGAGGAGTGCCGGCGCTGCCTGACCGCGTTGGTAGCGCGCTCCAACCTGGTGGCGTTCGACGTGGTGGAGGTTGCGCCGCCCTACGACGTGTCTGACCTGACTGCACAGGTGGCTGCGCGACTGATCGCGGACATCCTCGCCGCCCGTTTCCCATCCCGTTGACCTTCGCCATCCAGTGCACGATCCTTCGCTACTGGTCAATGCCCCTGAGTTTGTCGCCGCGGTAGAGCCAGCCATACGGCAGGCGCGCCGCCGCGTGCTGGTGCAGGTGATGACCTTCGAAATGGATTCGGTGGGTCGGCATTTTTGGGATCTGTTGGCCCGTTCCCCGGCTGAGGAGAAGGTCCTGTGCGTCGACGCCTTTTCCACCGCCAAGATCAGCGACGACCTGGTTTTCAGCCCCAGATTCCTATTGGATCCGGAGTTCCGCCGCGAGGTGCGCGACACGCGCCGGCTGCTCCGCCAGGATGAGCGCGACGGCGTGCGCATTGTCGTTACCAACCCCATGGGCTGCCTTTGGCGCAAGTTTCCCATCAGGAATCACAAGAAGATGGTGGTGGTCGACGACCAGGCATTCCTGGGAGGGATCAACCTCAGTGAGCACAATTTTGCATGGCACGACCTGATGATGCAGACCGGTTGCACCTCCCTGGTGGACGCGCTGGCCCGGGATTTTTGCACCACGCTGCGCGGCTTCAACTCTTCCGGGGTGGTGTCCAGCTCTATCGGCAGGCTTTTCTTCCTCGATGGTCGCCGCAGCCGACAGGAATACGAGACCCTCTTCGCCGCCATGGAGCGGGCCGAAAGGTCTGTAGACGTGATCACGCCTTACGTATCTGACCCCTTGCTGGGGCGCCTCGCGCAGCTTCCGCTGTCAGTTCGGGTTCGGGTTATCAACCCCGCCCGCAACAACAAGGCCATCCTGCAGCAGGAGTTGTTCCGCGCCGCCTCCGGTTCCAATCTCGAGGTGCTGTTGTACCAACCGGAAATGTGCCACGTGAAAGCCGTGCTGATTGACGGGACGCAACTCATTCTGGGCAGTTGCAACTTCGATTTCGTGGCCTACGACCTGCAACAGGAAGTTGTTCTGTGCACCGACAACCCCGCGTTGGTCGATCAGTTCCGCGACCGGGTCCTGGAGCCGATGCTGGCGCAGAGCGTTGCTGCTGATTCTGCGCCGGCCCGGTGGTACCACCGGGCCGGCTTTGTCGTGTCATTGTCCCGGTGGTACGTCAGCCTGCTCAGTCGCCTGCCGCGCTGAACGGCGCCCGGGGGCGAACCCGCGTAGATCTGCCCGACCACTTCGCGGCCGCAGCCCTGCTAAATCGGGAGCTTGGGCTCCGCGCCGTCGGGTACGTCGATGTCGAAAGAGTTGGCGTTGAAGGCAAGCAGGGTGTAGTAACCGAACAGCGTCGTCAGTTCGGTCAATCCCAGGGGCCCGAACTGGTCGATGGCCGCCTGAAAGGTTGCGTCAGTGACACGGTGGTTGTTGAACAATTCCGTAGCGTAGTTCACCACCGTCTGCTCGTCTGACGGCAGTTGCGGCAAGGCTTTACGATCACGCAGGTTGTCAACGAACTCCGCGCTGATGCCCTGTTCCTTGGCTCGGACGGAGTGAGCGAACCAGATGTACTGGCAGTCCATGTTGCGTGCCGTCAGGATCATGGCCAGTTCCTGGATCTTCTTGGGCAGGGACGACTCGTCCCGCAGGTAGTTGACCAGATGGTTTGCCCGCTTCCGCATCTCGGGGCTGTTGATCATGGCGGAACCTGGGCCGCTGGAAACCACGCCGCCGGAGTTGGCGGTCTCATGGTCGAATGCCTCTCGCAGTTCCGCGGGGACCTGGTCACGGGTCAAAATGGGGGTTCGCATGTTTGCCTCCCAGTGCTTTTCGGTCAATATAGACGGGGCAGCGATTGCTCAGCAAGTGGGGTTCGCGCTCACGCTCACCCGCTTTCGCAAATGGTCAGAAGCAGGATTTTCAAGATTTGGGGATTATCAGGATTGGGAAAGCATTCCGTGATGGAATCCTCCCAATCCTGCCAATTCGTAAAATCCCGCAAATCCTGCTTCTGACGTTACTTCGCCGCAGACCGGGGTGGCGAACCGCGCCTTCCGGTGACCAACGTCTCGTATCGTCCCAGCGGAATTCGTAATAGAATACCCGCATTCGCCCACGGCCAGGAGGGATGGCAATGGCAACCGTGAACAGCGTGATGGGGCCCATAGATACCGACGACCTGGGGTTCACTCTGAGCCACGAGCACGTTGGAACCAACGCCGCCGGCCTCCGCCACACCTACCCGGAGATCATCGACCGTGACGGCATCCGCGAACAATCCATCGCCGCCATGCGTGCCGTCAGGGAAGATGGAGTCCGGACCATAATCGACGTGAGCACCTTCGACCTGGGACGGGACGTCCAGCTGATCCGCGAGGTGGCGTTGGGCAGCGACATGCAGGTGGTCGTCGCCACCGGCAACCACCTGGCCGTGCCCCGACCCTTCGGCGAAATCTCTCCCGACGTCATCGCCGAACTTTACGTTCGTGAAATCGAGGAGGGCATCGAGGGCACGGGGATCAAGGCTGGCATCATCAAGGTGGCCAGCGACGAGGGTGGGATCACGGCTCCACAGGAGAACGTGCTGCGGGCCGCCGCGCGCGCGCAGAAAGCCACCGGCGTACCCATCTCGACGCACACCTGGTCGCCGGAGCGCATCGGCGAGGCGCAAGTGCGTGTTCTCGAGGAAGAAGGCGTTGACTTGGACCGGGTGTACATCGGCCATAGCAACGACGACACCGATCTGGAGTACCTCCTGGGTCTCCTCAACAAAGGCGTCTGGTTGGGCCTGGACCGCTACCCGGGCGGATTCCGCCCCGGCACTCCCGACTGGGAACAGCGGACCGAAGTCGCCAAGGCGCTGATGGATGCCGGGTTCACCCACCGCATTTTCCTTTCCCACGACTACTCTGTGCCCAAGGCTCGCCACGGCGCAGAGGTGCAGGAGCAACGGCGACGGGCCAACCCGGATGGCTACAACTTCATCCCCCGTTACGTGCTGCCCCGCCTGAAGGAAATGGGAGCGTCCGACGAGGACATTCACCAGATCACAGTGGAGAACCCTCGACGGTTCTTCGCCGGCGAGTAGCGCTTGGCTTCTACAGTCCCGGTAACGCAGTCGTGATATCTTCGCTCGCGCGAGGCCGCCACTACAAGTGGTACGCCTTCGCGACCCTGGCGGTAGGCATCTTCGCCTCCGTGGTCGACCACGGCAGCGTAGGGGTTGCCCTGCCGACCATAGCGACCTATTTCCAAACCGATATCCCCAGCGTGCAGTGGCTGGTGATCGGCTATGCCATGACGATCATCGCTCTGCTGCTGCCCATGGGTCGGCTGGCGGATATCATCACCTCCAAGCGGGTGTATATCATCGGCTCGGCGGTGACCATCGCTGGCTCCATCGCGGCCGGAACGTCCTCCGATCTGGGGATACTGATCATCTCCCGCATCGTGCAGGGCACCGGCGCGGCCATGACCCAGGGCACCGGCATGGCCATCATGATAGGCGCCTTCCCGCCCAACGAGCGCGGGAAGGCCATCGGCCTGATCATGACGATGGTGGGAACCGGCGCGGTCGCCGGCCCGGCCATGGGCGGCTTCCTGGTCGACGCATTCGGATGGCGCTCCGTTTTCTTCGCCACGGTCCCCATGGTTGCCATCAGCATCGGCATGTGCGTTGCGGTACTGACCAGCACGGACCAATCGCGCCCGGTTCGGGGCCCGGGGCAGGGGGCCTTTGACTGGCTGGGAGCATTTTTGTCCTCCAGCGCCCTGCTGGCGTTGCTGCTTGGCATCACCAACGCCCACCGCACCGGCTGGACTTCCCCGCCGATACTGGGGGCCGCCGTGGCTTTCGTTGTGCTCCTGGCGGGGTTCATCTGGTGGGAGCTCCGAATCGCCAACCCAATGCTGAACCTGCGATTGTTCCGCCGGCGCAACTTTTTCCTGGGTGTCACTGCCAACTACCTCATGTTCATCGGCAGCTCGGCGATCCTGTTCATGACGCCGTTCTACCTGCAGAACGTTCTTGGCTACAGCCCGTCGGTGGCGGGTCTTTGCGTGGTTCCGGGAGCGCTTTGCATGGCGATGCTGGGTCCGATCAGCGGCCGGCTTTCGGACCGTTATGGCTGGCGCAAGTTCACCGTGACCGGACTGATCCTGTCGACCACAGGCATCACCATTCTCTCCCAAGCGACTGCCGAATCTTCGCTATTCCAGGTGATCCCCGGCCTGATGCTGACCAGCAGCGGCATGGGCACCTTCTACTCCCCCAATTCAAGCTCCATACTGAGCGCGGTGGAACGGGAAAGCCACGGCGTGGTTTCGGCGTTGGTCAACCTGATCCGCAACGCCGGCAACGTGGTCAGCGTCGCCGTTGCCACCGCCATCGTAACCGCCACCATGGGTTCCA
This sequence comes from Dehalococcoidia bacterium, assembly GCA_965203985.1. Taxonomy (GTDB): domain Bacteria; phylum Chloroflexota; class Dehalococcoidia; order Lucifugimonadales; family UBA3495; genus Bin87. Next base: position 100,049 of record CBDBDS010000002.1, on the reverse strand, counting down.
TGGGCTACGAGCCCAGCCTGGACGCGGTGCGCCACGGCGCAGCATCGGGAGTGGGAACCGCGTTCACCGTGGGAATGAGATACGCATTCTTCACCATGATCGGAGCATTGTCGGTGGCGCTCTTTTTGTCGGCGCTGCCCACCCACCGTGAGGATCAGGCTGTACCGGCCAGCACTCGGCCTGAACCCGCACTCCGCCCGGCGGCGAGCCCGGCACAGGAGGACTGAAGTATGACCAGCACGACCACTCAGGATTGCGGCGAAGGTATCCTCGAAGCATTTCGCAATCTTGGCATTGATTACATAATCTCCTCTCCCGGGTCGGAATGGGCGCCGGTGTGGGAAGCCCTGGCCCGTCAGAAAGTCAACGAGACGCCGGGGCCGCAGTACATCAACTGCTGGCACGAGACTCTGGCAGTGAACATGGCCAGCGGCTACACGCGGGTCACAGGCCGGATGCAGGCGGTCCTGCTGCACGCCGGCGTCGGTTTGCTCCAGGGCAGCATGGGCGTGCACGGCGCGATGATCGGCGAGGTGCCCATGCTGGTGTGCTCCGGCGAGGCCACAAGCTACGGCGAGGACCCGGAGATCGACCCTCAAGGCCAGTGGTACCGCAACCTCAGCGTGGTGGGTGGCCCGGACCGGTTTGCCGACGCCTTCACCAAGTGGAGCGGCCGAGCCACCAGCCCCCATACCGTCTACGAGCAATTGGTTCGGGCTGGCGAACTGGCCCAGCGGGTTCCCCAGGGGCCGTCCTTCATGAACATCCCCATCGAGACTATGGTGCATTCTTGGAGGCGGCCGGAAAAGCTGCGAACCGTTCCGTCCGCGCCCAAAATCCGCCCATCGGATCAGGACATTGCCGAGTTGGCCGATCTGATCGCCCGCAGCAAATCGCCGCTGATCATTACCGACAGCGCGGGGCGCGAGATCCAGGGATTCAACAACCTGGTGGCCCTGGCCGAACTGTTCGCCATTCCGGTGGCGGAGAGCGCGGCGCTGTACGCCAACTTCCCCAAAGGTCATCCGCTGTACCTGGGTGGCCAGCCGGAACGTTATCTCCAGCAGAGTGACCTGGTGATCCTGGCCGGCAGCCGCGCCCCCTGGTATCCACCGCAGGCCGGGCCTCAAAACGCGACGGTGGTGGCCATGGGCGAGACCACGGTCAAGGAATACATGGTGTACCAGAACCTCTTCGCCGACCGCTATGTCGAGGGTGATCTCACCATCGGGCTGGGTTTGCTGGTCGAGGCCTTGCAACCCGCGGTGGCCGGTCGCCGCGACGAGATAGAGGTGCGACGCCAGCGCTGGGCTGAGGAACACGAGCGTTTGGCAGAAGCAACCTACGCCGCCGAAGCCGCCGCCAGTAGCAGCCGTCCCATCGACCCGGCCTGGCTGTGCGCTGTGCTCAGTGAGGTGATGCCCGAGGATGTGGTTTACTCCGAGGAAGTCACCACCCATCGGGGCGCCATCGGCCGCCACGTCGTCTGGGACCGGCCCCAGAGTTACTACAAGACCAACGGCGGCCTGGGTCAGGGGTTAGGGCTGGCGCTGGGGGTCAAGCTGGCGAAGCCCGATCAGCCGGTGGTGGCGCTTATGGGCGACGGCGGTTTCCTGTACAACCCGGTTACGCAGTGTTTCGGAGTTGCCTGTGAGGCCAACCTGCCGTTCCTGACTGTGCTGTTCAACAACGGCGGCTACGAGGCCATGCGCGGCAACCACCTGGCGTACTATCCTGACGGAGTCGCCGCGCGCTCCGACATCTGGCACGGCGTGCACATCCCCGGCCCGGACTACGCCAAACTGGTTGAGCCCTTTGGCGGCTACGGGGAACGGGTGGAGGATCCCGCCGATCTGGCCCAGGCTCTGCGCAACGGCCTCGCCGCCGTCAACGAGGGGCGCGTCGCGCTAATCGACGTCGTCCTCAATAAGTGAAGAGCGGTAAAATGGAAACACCACAAGTCCTCCGTTGCAATGAACTACGCGGGTCCAGTTGGAGGTGGCGCCATGTCCGTCAGCGCCGAAAATAAGAACAAAATCGCCGGCACGATCAAGAACTTGCTGACCGAGCGGTTCCATGACGAGTTTGTCTTTGACCCGGTAGTGGTACGGCATGAGATCGATCATGATGGCGATGAATACCTGGAAATTTACGTCGTGTATGACGGCGACCAGAAGAACCTGGACGCAGGTTGGATCGTCCGGCTCTCTGGGCACATTTGGCCGGAGTCGATAGCAGTAGGAGTGCCAAGCGTGCCCGGCATCTCGTTCGTGGAAAAATCCGAATGGGAAGAACTTTTCGCGGGCAAGTACGGTGAATCCTGACGACCTGATCAGGATTGCCCGGCACTTAGCTGCCGGCGGGGTTGGCGGACGGCGCGGGCGGCCCCGCCAGGCGGAACTGCGTCGCGCCGTCAGCGCCGCGTACTACGCGCTATTCCATGCCCTGGCCCGCTGTTGCGCGGATATGCTGGTGGGTTCGTCTCCCGCCCGTCGTAGGCAGCCAGCTTGGGAACGCGCCTACCGATCCCTACAGCATACTTTCGCTAAAGACCAGTGCAATAACCAGAACGAAATGCGGCAGTTCCCGTTGGAAATTCAAGATTTTGGGCGGCGTTTCGTCGCAATCCAACGGTATCGCCACCAAGCGGATTATGCCCCGGAAGCGACCTTTTCGCGCTCCCAAGTATTGGAGCTAATCGACGAAGGCGAAACAGCCATCGCCGATTTTGAGGACGTCGCCGCCATGGACCGGCGCGCCTTTGCCGTCCACGTTTTGTTCAGGTCACGGCGGGACTGATATGGAGAGGAGAGACGTTACGCCACTGCTGCGATCTCCCGCGCCAACGCAATCAACTGCTCGTCCGCACCGTAATCTCCCAGGAGTGACAGGCCGATGGGCAGCCCGTCCACTTGGACTAGCGGTAAGCTGATTTGCGGCCGGCCAGTGTTCCCGGCGATCGAGGTGAGCGCGCTGTTGCGCAACCGCAGGGTGTGTCGCTCGGAAACGCGCTGGCCAATGAGCGGAGCCGGGGACACCGTGGTCGGCAGGCACACAACAACGTCACCGCCGTCGAACACTTCGTTCATGCGGGCGATGACGGCGTCGCGTCCGGCCTGCGCGGTCACGATCTGCTCGTCGGTTACCGAACGGGCCGTAACGTAGCGGTCGGACACCTCAAAGCTGAAAGTGGGATTGACCTGGTCGATCCAGTCTCGCGCCGACTCCCACGCCTCACGGCTTTGCAATACCTGCTGGTGACCCGACCACTCTTCCAGGCTGGATGGGGATAACCGAACCGTTGCCGACGAGGCGAAAAGCGCGCCAATTTTCTCCAGGACAGGTTCCAGCGCTTGCCGCGTGGCCGGCTCGGCCAGATCCCAGGCGTCTTCGGCTACGACCAGGCGCTGGGGTCGCGGTGTTGCATTGCCCGGCGGCATGATGACCGACCCGACCCGGGCGAAGGTCTCCGCGTCCCGGGCGAACCAGCCGATGGTGTCGAAGGACGGAGCCTGGAGCAGCATGCCGTCCAGCGGGATCCGACCGTGCGTAGGCCGCAAGCCAAACAGGCCGCAGAAGCTGGACGGCACACGCACCGAACCTCCGGTGTCCGAACCCAACGCGAAATCCACCAGATGGCCGGCCACCGCCGACGCGGAGCCGCTGGAGGAGCCGCCCGGCACTCGGCCGGGCGCATTCGGATTGACCGGGGTGCCGTAGTGCATGTTCTCGCCGAAGATGCCGCGAGTCAGCTCGTCGGTGATTGTCTTGCCCACCATCGCGGCGCCGGCGTCCACCAGCCGTTGTACCACCCAGGCGTTAGCCTCGGCGGGGCCGTGGGTTGCCAGCCAATAGGGGTTGCCGCAGCCCGTGACGTGCCCGGCGATGTCAAAGATGTCCTTGGCCGCGAACGTGAGGCCGGACAACGGTCCGCCGTCAGCGCCGGCGAGGTACGCATTGCTTTCGGGAACGAAGGCGTTGAGCGGTCCGGCCATGGTTAAAGCATTTCCTCGTTGAGTTTGACTCCGAAGCCCGGTTGATCCGATGGGGCGATAAAACCGTCCTCCGGCTCGGGTTCGTCGAGCCAGAGCACGTCCCGGGGCGAACGGATGTGGTCGGAATGATACTCGGCGAAATCGGCCCAGTCGGAGGCGGCGATGAGATGCAGGCCCCAAACCTCGGCTCCTCGGTGAGGCGACACCGGAATGCCGGCGGCCCGGGCCAGGTCGATGATGCGCAAGCCGGCCGTGATTCCGCCGCACCACGTTATATCCGGTTGCCACAAGCCCAGGGCCTCGGCGCGGGCGATGTCCGCAAAACCGAAGTGGGTGAACTCGTGCTCGCCGCCGGCGATAAGGGTGGGCCCCGCTACCGCGCGCAGGTCGGCCTGGCCGGCCAGATCGTCCGGTGTCAGCACGTCCTCGTACCAGTAGAGGTTGTACTCGGAGAGGATATCCGCCATCCGGGTGGTGACCTCTGCATCCCACGACATGTAGCAATCGACCATGATTCGGGCGTCGGGGCCATAGAGTTGACGGGCACTCGCCGCGGCGTTTGCGGCGGTCTCGTAGTCGGCGTCGCCAACCCAACGGTGCGGAAACTTGTGGGCGCGGAAGCCGAGGTCGCGGTAAGCTTCCGAATCCGGACCGGTGGCATAGGCCAGGATGCTGGGTTTCAGGGCGCCGCCCAAGACTTCGTACACCGGCTTGTGTTCAGCCTTGGCCAGCAGGTCGTAAAGCGCGAGGTCGACGCCGCTGAGCGCCATCATCGCCAACCCTTTGCGGCCGTAGGGCAGGGACTGTTCGTAGAGATGATCCCAAGTGTCCGCGATGTCCACCAGGCTGTTGATCTCACGGTCCAGCAACAACTCGCGGAAGTGGCGGTTGACTATCTCCACGCCGGCCACCCCACCGCCGCCGTACCCGAAACCGACGGCTCCAACGTCTGTTTCGATGCGAACTACGATCTGCCAGAAGTGAGTGCGCCAGGACGGGACGACGTACCGGTAGTTGGGGTATACGGCGCGGACCTCGGTGATTTTCATCTAATCGACCGGGCCGCCGAGGGGCGCGACGGGTGAGCCGCTCTCAATGAAGGTCCCGTATCCCGGGTTCTGCTGGATCTCGCCATCCTGAAGCAGCACCTGCCCTCGGAGCATGGTTATCCAGGGGCGGCCGTTGACACGCCAGCCTTCGAACAGGGTGTAGCCGGCGTTGCTGTGGTGGTCGCTGGCGGTGACGATGCGGTCGCCGTTGGGGTCCAGGATCAGAAAGTCCGCGTCGGAACCCACCTGGATTACCCCCTTGCGTGGGTAGATGCCGAAGATGCGGGCCGGATTTTCCGCCATGACCCGGGCCAGCCACCAGATGGGCAGGCCCCGCTGCACCACCCCTTCGCTGTACATCAGCGGGACGATGGTCTCGATTCCGGGAGAGCCGAAGGGAACCGACATGCCGTTGGCGTCGACAAAGATGTTGTCCCAGCCGGGCTGCTTGAGCTCCTGGGGATGCGGCGAGTGGTCGCTGGCCACAATGGATACGTGACCTTGTCGCAAACCTTCCCACAAAGCGTCACGGTCGGGTCCATCCTCGGGTCGCAGCGGCGGGCCGATCTTCGCCAGGGGGCCGCGCTCCGCCATCTGGGCGTCGGAGAGTAGCAGGTATTGCGGGCACGTCTCCGTCCACACGCGCTGCCCGAGACTCTGGGCCTGCTTGATGCGTTCCAGGCCCAGTTGGGTGCTGAGATGCACGACGTAGGTCGGGCAGCGGGTGGCGGCAGACATCTTGACCGCCCGGTTGATCGCCTCTTCTTCTGCCCAGTCAGGACACGCAGCAGGAAAGTCTGTGGGGTGCGTGTGGCCCTCGCCCAGGAGCTTGTTTTCGAGGTATTCGATGATGTTGCCGCTCTCGCAGTGGAGCTGCAGGACTCCGCCGCTACGTCCCACCAGGTCCATCGCCTCGCAGATGTAGTCGTCGTCGCACATCCGGCCGGGGCGCTTCTTGTAGGTCATGAACATCTTGAACGACTTGACGCCCAGATCCACGGCGTTGGGCAGACCGGACAGGATGCTCGGTCGGTTCTGCAGGATGAAGTGGAAGGCAAAGTCAGTCAGAGCGGCTCGTTCGACGGTTTCGCGGGTGCGGTGGACGGCTTGGGGCAGCGTCTCGTCGCCCTCCAACTGGTAGGTGCCGAAGGGTACGAGGGTGGTCAGGCCGGCGTGCGCTGCGGCCAGCGAACCCAGGGCGTAATCGTCGTGGCCGTCCAGGTGCACGTGACTGTCGATCAGCCCGGGAAGCACGAATTTGCCGCTGGCGTCGATGTATCGGTCGGCCGGCGGCAGGTAATTCTCCGGGCCGATGGCCACGATCTTCTCGCCGGAGATCGCGATGGAGCTCTCATACACCTGCGATGAGGTTACGATCTGCCCGCCCACTATGACCGTATCGACGTGGTTCGTTGCCATAATATTGCCCCCCTCAATGTCTTTGCGAGCGCAGCGTGGCAATCTCGTCGACGCAGCAATCTTGTGACCACATCATCTGCACTGCACAAGATTGCCGCGTCGCTGCGCTCCTCGCAATGACAAAAGTGAACGCTAGAAAACGCCCTGCGGATCCAATCCCAGCAGGTACTGGCCGGCGGTTTCGTAGTGTACGTGGTGTCCCTGCACGTGCTGGGTGATGACGTGCATGTCCTGGAACCTGCGCTGGATCGGATTGGACTGGAAGATGCCGCTGGCCCCGCACAGGGTGTACGCCGCGTCCACGATCTGAGCCGAGGTGCGAATGGCATGGGTCGCGGCCACCCGGAGTTGGATACGCTCGTCGGTGGTGAGCGTGCCAGTGGTGCAGGCCGACTCCCAAAGCCGACCGTGGGCGTCCTTCAGGAAGGCACGGGCCGAACTCTGCTGCGCGTGGGCCTCGCCGATGGTGCGCTGCGTGGTCTGATGGTCGCGGAGCAGGACGCCGGAGCGATAGGGTGTCCTGCTGCCGCCCACGTCGATGGCGATGTCCAGGCTCTTGCGCGCTACCCCCAGGGCCACGGTGGCAAAACCGGTGGCGAACATGAGCGTGGTGGGAATGCCGTAGAGCGGGCGGTCACACCAGGACGGTCCCTCCTGCACGAAAGAGCGTTCCTCGGGGACGAACAGGTCGTCCACCTGGAAACTGAAACTGCCGGTTCCGCGAAGTCCGGCGACCTGCCACAGGTCCACCATGCGCACCTGGTCAATCGGCATCAGATGCAGGCGGGTTTGCGGAGGTTGCCCATCGACCCCCGCTCCGTTATCGGGGATGACGGGGGCCAGCGCGGCGATCCAGGTAGCGTGGTCGCTGCCGCTGCTGAAGTTCCAATGCCCGCTCAGCCGGAAACCTCCCGGCGCCGGAACCGACTTCGACCCGGCGGCCGGTGGTCCGTTGGTCACCACGCCCCGTTGTTCGCCCCAGATTGCCCGTGCGGTCGCCATAGCCATGCGCGTGGACCGCGTAGAAAAAACGTTGTTCTGGTTGAGGCACCAGGCCACGCTGGCGTCGGCTCCAGCAAACAACTCCAGAATTTTCAGGAAATCGGGATGAGCCAACTCGGCGCCGCCCAATTCTCGTGGCAGCAACAGCCGGAAGAATCCGGCGTCGGCCATGTCTGCGGCCAGATCGGGCGGCATCTGCCGCTCTGCGTCGATCCAGTCGGCGGCCGCGTCGACGCGGGCCACGAAGTCGGGAGCGGCGGCTAGGTAGTGGTCAATATCGGTAGGTACGGCGACGGTGGTCATTTTGTCTCTCGTTGCAGGATTGATTGCCGCCTACGTTACACGGGGGGCAATACGGTGTCAAAGGAGACGTTCAGAGTCGAGCTTCCTCGATGATTACGTAGCCGCCGTCCCAGGCGCCCATGGTAACCCAGTTATCGCGCAACAACTCCATGCCCAGCAGGGGTTGGTCAACTGACTCGAGAACTTCCACCCAGTGGAACCGTCCGTGCCATACTATGCGTGTTCTATAATAGGCGAAATGCTCCATTTCACCGCTGGCCACCGTGGCGGGTAGGCTGCCGATTTTGATCAGCCCCAGCTCCCGAATGACTGCTTCGGGCAGCATCAACCATCCGGTGAAGCCGGTATCGACGATAACGTCACACTGACGCAATCCCTCGTTGGCGTACTCGACGGATACGATGAGCCAGGGTTCCAGCTCGCCGTCCGCGTTTTCGACGACTTGTCCCCTAATCACGGCGCTGGCTGCGGGGCCGATAGCGCGAACCCGTACGGTACACCGCCGGATACCCGACCCGTTCCGCCCAGGTGAAGGCGTTGGGACGCCGCTTTCGCAAGCGCAAGTCAGCGGTCAGGGTGTTTTTGGCAATCTCGTAGTCACCGCTTTTCACGTCGATGACCACCACCTTGCCCTTGTGCCCCGGCCCCAGGGTGGGGAGTATCTTTTCGTTGTAGATGGCGCGCCCGATGGCCGGCGCATTGCCTCCGTTGAACTCCATAACGCTCAGCCTCCGCCTCCCAAGTTCCGCGTGACCGCGCCCCTGATCATAGACGCAAGGGTCTAGTGACGACGCTGGGATGCACCCGATAAGTTATCGGCATATCCACCCTCTCCTCCCAGGTGAAAGCGTCCGGGCGCCGCTTCCGCAACGCCGAGTCGGCGTCAAAGTGCCGGTCGGCAATCTCATAGTCGCCGGTTTTAACGTCAATGACCACAATCTTGCCCTTGTGCTCCGGCCCCAGGGTGGGACGTATCTTTTCGAGGTAGATGGCGCGGCCGATGGCCGGCGCGCTTTCTTGGTTGAATGCCATAACGCTCAGCCTCCGCCGTCATTCTAGCACTGCGCCGGGGACATTCGACGACCGGCGCGCTCACGGAGGTTCTCGCGAATAACGGAATGCCTGCGCACCTGGCACGTCCGCGGTTGTAAGTGTTCAGAATTCAGACAGTTGTCGTTGCGAGGCGCTTGCACTGTGGCAATCTCAACGCCGCAGTGGCAGCGTCTGTCCCGAAGGATTCCACTGCGCCAACGAGATTGCCGCGCTGCGCTCGCAATGACAAGCATCCGGATCTTGAACTCTTGCGGGTCAGTAAAACGGTAGCCGGCCCTTACCAATCAGGCTACAATCCCGCCAGAACCAGCAAACCGCAGGAGACCAACGACCATGCCCCTATTCGAAGGATTCGACCGGATGCAAGTTACCGCCGGCAGTGGCGAGATAGTCAACTTGGTGAAGGGTGGCAGCGGCCCACCGCTCCTGCTGCTGCACGGTTACCCGCAGACCCATACCATGTGGCACAAGATCGCGCCGAGGCTGGCGGAGGATTTCACGGTGGTCGCCGCTGACCTGCGGGGCTACGGCGACAGCGGCAAGCCCCAGGGCAGCCCCGACCACTTCAACCACTGCAAGCGGGCGCAGGCGCAGGACCTGGTGGACGCGATGGGCCACCTCGGGTTCGACACCTTCTTCCTGGGGAGTCACGACCGGGGCGCCCGCGTCGCCCACCGGTTGACCAAGGACCATCCTGAACGCGTTTTGCGGCTGGCGACGCTGGACATCGTGCCCACGCGCCACATGTTCAGCATCGTGGACAAGGAGATGGCGACCAATACCCACCACTGGTTCTTCCTGATCCAGCCCTACGACTTTCCGGAGCGGGTGATTGGCGCCGATCCCGATTATTACATCCGCTCGCGGTTCATGCGGGAGCGCAACGCCGAGGAGGTGTTCCCGTCCGAGGCCGTCGAGGAATACGTGCGCTGCTTCAGCAACCCCGACGCCATCCACGGGGCGTGCGAGGACTACCGTGCCGGCGCCAGCATCGACCTGGAGCACGATGAGGCCGACTTCGAGAACAAGGTGAACTGCCCGCATCTCGCGCTGTGGAGCGACCGGGGTTTCGTGGGCCGCACCCAGGACGTTCTCGGCGTGTGGCGCAACTATTCCAACAACGTCGAGGGGCAGTCGCTCCCCTGCGGACATTACATTGCGGAGGAACTGCCCGACGACGCGTACCGTCTGCTCCACGAATTCTTCACCCGGTAGGTGCGATCATGGCCCAGGACTACCTCGACCTTCTAGCCGAGTTCGTTGCCGAAACGCGCTGGGAGGATTTGCATCCGACCGCCATTGCCGCCGCCAAGGACGTGGTGCTGGACACCATCGGCGCGATCCTGGCCGGCAGCCGCCTGTCGGACAACGCCAACTTTGCCGGTCTAGCCGCGACCATGAGCGGACCCGGCAGGGCGACCGTCCTGGGCCATGGTCATCGGGTGCAGCCGGTCTGGGCCACCATGGTGAACGCCACTGCCGGCGTGTCGCTGGAGATGGACGAGGGCAATCGCCTGGGCGGAGGGCACCCGTCCATCCACGTCACGCCCGGGGCCATCGCCGTCGGCGAGGAACTGGGAAGCAGCGGCCGCGAGGTCCTGGCGAGCATCATCGTGGGCTACGAGGTCATCTCTCGCATCGGCACGGCGACTACGGTCAAGGCCGAGGTGCACTCCCACGGCACCTGGGGCACCATCGGCACGGCGGCGGCGGCGGCGCGACTGATGGGCTTCGACACCGGTCAGACCAGGACGGCGATGAACCTCGCCATGTCCATGAGCCCGGCCAATACGTGGACTCCCTGCATAGAAGGGGCCACCGTGCGTAACCTGTACCCCGGACGGTCGGGTTTCCAGGGAATTATGGCCGCCCACCTGTCGCAATGTGGGTACACTGCCATCGCCGACGGGCCGGCGGACCTCTACCGCACATTCCTGGGGGACGGCTTCGACCCGGAGGCGGTGACCGATGGCCTCGGGACTGGCGGCAACCTGCGCATCCAGCAGAACTATTTCAAGCTGCACGCCTGCTGCCTGTACAATCACCCGGTGCTGGATGCCGTGCAGGATCTGCTCCGCGAGGAGACGTTTGCGCCGTCGGACGTGAGAAGCATCGCGGTCACCGTGCCGCCCATCGCCGGCATCATGGCCGACCCGCATCCGGAGAACATGCTGGCCGCCAAGTTTTCGATCCCTTATGCGGTCGCCGCCGCAATCTGCTACGGCCGCACCGATGTCACCGCATTCGTGCCGGAGCGGGTGGACAGCGCCGACATCCGTGCGCTGGCGGAGCGCGTTTCGCTGGAATCGGACCCCGAGATGAACCTGCGCCGGTACGACTACCCGGCGGCGCGGGTCGCCGTGCAACTCGCCGACGGCCGTCTCCGCCGCGCGGAGGTCACGTCTCAGCGCGGCGACTTCTCCAACCCCGCCGGCCGGGAGGAAATGCTGGGCAAGTTCGATCTGCTGTCGCGGGAAACCCTTGGCGCCGGCAAGGTGCAGCAGGTTGTTGAGGCGGTCAGTCGTCTGGACCGATTGTCGGACGTGGGCGAACTGACCGCGTTGCTGTCCGCCACGTAGCCGCTAGTACTCGATGCTGTAGATCCTGGCGGAGTTGTCGTGGAACATGGCGGCGCGCTCGCTGGCCGAGTAGCCCGCCGTCATGCGCTTGAACGCGTTGTACATCACGTTGTACGAGAAGGACACCTTGTCCGGCGGGAAGTTGCTCTCGAACAGGCAGCGGTCGGGTCCGAACTGGTCGATGCAGTAGGTGATCAGCGGCCCCATCTCCTCGGCCAGTTGTTCGGAACCGATGGGCGTGGCCCGCGTGTGCCAGTCGAAACCGTATCGCGGCTGGCCCACGCCGCCGAGCTTCATCACCACGTTGGGACATTGCGCCAGCGCAGCCACGCCCTCGCGCCAGGCCGGCATCACCTCGTCGTCCCGATTGCCGTAGGGGCCGACGCGGATCAACCCGCCGATATGATTAGACACGATGGTCAGGTCAGGGAGGGCGTTGGCGAAATCAACCAGGTCAGAAAGCTGCGGGAAGAACACCACGTTCTCGTATACCAACCCGCGGTCGGACAGCACCTTGGCCCCGGCGTGCACCTGCGGGTCGGCCAGCTTGTGCTCGGTCGAACGGCTATCCAGTTCGGGGTGCGGATCCCATCCGGTGTTGTAGCGGATGCCGCGAAAACGGTTGGGGCTGGCCGCCTGGAGGGCGTCCAGGACGCGAGCCACGTCGGCGCCCAGGGCGAGGTCCGCGGCGCCGATGATGGCAGCGGCGGCCTTGGTCGGGCCGTAGAGGCCGGTGGCGCTGGCGGCGGCGATGCCCTGGACGAATTCGACCTCGCCTACCGGTCGCAACTCTTCGGGCCCGTCCGGTCGATACATGGATCGGGCCTCAAGAAACACCGTGGATCGAACGTTGTGCCCGCTGTTCACGTCCGCGGCCAGTTCATCCAGCAGGTAGCGATGGTAGGGGACGCGGTCCATGCGAAAGTCCCAGAAGTGGTGGTGCGCGTCGCAGATGGGCAGGTCCGGTTCGAGGGAAGGTTCGGCGGTCAGGGCCAGCCAGTCATTGTCTCCGTAAGGCATGGTTGCGCTCCGTGTGGGGTGTGACCGGAAAGTGTGTGCAATATAGCAAACGGCCTCCCCCGGTTTGGGAGAGGCGCGTATGCAAAGGGTATGGCTTCGTCCTAATCGTCTGCGGTGACCTCGGCGGGCTGCGCTGAGTACGTCTGTGCCTCGTAGGGTTGATTGGTGGCGGGATCAACCTCGAATGGACCAGGGAGATCGAGCTCCTTGGCCATCTCGCGGACAGCGGGGAGGACCTCCTGGCCCATGAGACGCAGGCTGCGCATGGCGTCGTCGTGGGTCATCGCGCCGTCGCCGTCCCAGAAGAAGATGCTGCCGGGGCGGATGGTCTCCAGGACGTGGCGGATCTTCGGGATCACGCTGTCCGGCGTGCCGGAGATGATCGTGTAGTCGTTGACCTGCTGCTCGTAGGGGCGGGACAGCACGCCGCCAGGGCCGGCGCTGCCGCCGCGCGCGGCGGTGGCAACCTCGGTGGTGGGCAGGACGCGGCGCCGGGAGGTCAGGCCGGGGAGATGCAGCAGGGCCTGGTTGGTGGTTCCCTCATTTCCGGCCAGGAAGGGGTTGCTCGGACCCTGGACGTACTTGCGTCCGGTCTGCTCCGCCAGTTCCTCAGTCTCGTCGACGTGGACCTTCCACAGGTAGCCGATGTTCTGCGGTCCGGATTCGTAGCCGAGTTCCGCCGCCGTGTCGTGGTAGATCTGGAACGCCTGCTTGGTGGGTTCCATCTCGGTGGCCAGCATGATGTAGGGGATGCGCTGCTCGGCGGCCCACACCAGGGAGTCGCGAGAGACCACGCCCGGCAGCCAGATGGGCGGGTGCGGCTTCTGGTAGGGGCGCACCCAGGGGTTGACGTGGCGGAAGTGGAAGTGCTTGCCCTCCCAGCGGAAGGGGCCGGGGGTCGTCCACGCCTTGACGATGAGCTCGTGGGCTTCCTTGAAACGCTCCCAGTTATAGTGGGGCTCAATGTTGTGCGCCACGCTCTCGCGCCCGGTGCCGCGTACCCAGCCGGATACCAGCCGCCCGTGCGAGATCATGTCGATCATGGCCAGCTGTTCCACCAGCCAGAGCGGGTCGTCCCAGAGGGGCAGGATGTTGCCCAGTAGGACGATCTTGGCCCGGTTGGTGATGCGGGCCAGGATGGATGCTTCAACGTTCATCGCGCCGCCCATGCAGAAGGGCGTGCTGTGGTGCTCGTTGAGCATCAGGCCGTCGAAGCCCATCTCCTCGGCGTAGATTTTCTCGTCCAAATAGCGGTTGTAGAGACCGGCGCCCAGTTCGGCATCGTAGATCTCGTTGCTCACGTTCAGGTCCATGATGGACTTGCCGGTGGCGCCAAAGTACCCGGATTTGGGGTCCTGGTACGGCCTTTCCGTAAAGTATCCGATAAACATGTCGCTTCTCCTTGCGCTTCCGGGTACGGCCGGATTTTACCATAGCGAGGATGCGCTTATTGGGTTGCCAGAACTTCGGCGTCGCTGATGTACTGGGCGGTTTCTCTGATACGCCGTTCGGTCTGGGGATTGCAGCGTTTGTCGTAGAAGCAGGCACCGTGGAGTTGCCCCAGGCGGCTGTAATAGCGACCCAGGAGACTTTCAGCGGATGGCTCCCGGTCGGCAAGTCCGTCCAACTCGTCAGTGGTGCGTGCGGTCGTCACGGGCTCTTCGCCGGTGCGAGCCAGGATGAGGCCGTCGGTGGCTCGCTTGGTGGCGCACCAGGCTTTCTCCGCTGCATCACGGACGCCGCCCCGGTCAAAGCAGTTGATGGCTTGGGCTTGCATGTCACGGGCGTCGGTAAAAAGCTCGTCCACGCGGTCCTGAATTGAAGTGGTTGCCACGTGTCTCCTCCTCCCAGGAGTTATGCCGCCAGGAAACCCTTGACCAGGCTCAGGAATTTGTCGGTCTTCTCCAACTCGGGGCGATGGCCGCAGCCGTCCAGGATGTCGAGCCGAGATCCGGGGATGGAGTCGTGGTACACCTGACCAGCGGACACGGGGACGATGTTGTCTTCGCGTCCCCAGATGATCTGGGTGGGCACTCGCTTGAGCCGGCGGACCAGATGGGGCATGGCCAAGTTGTGCATGTATGGACGCCAGCTGAGCCGGCATGCTTCCTCACGGGCCACGGCCCAGGCTTCGTTCAACTCAGCCGAGGGTTCCTCCGGGCAGACCTCGCCGAACTCGGGGGTCGCCTCGGGGTCCAGGAATCCGGCGACGATGTAGTCTCTCGGCACTACCAGGAACATGTCGAAGATCTCTCCGGCGGGCGGGCGAATTCCGGCCGGCGCCACCAGCACGAGTTTGCGGACCAGGTCGGGCGACATCGACGCCATTTCCGCGGCCAGCCAGCCCCCCAGCGAGAACCCCAGCAGGTTGACCGGCCCAAGATTCAGATCATCCAGGGCTTCCAGGTACCAGCCGGCCATGTCCCGCATGTTCATGATCCATTCCTGGCCTTCGGTGGCGCCGAATCCAGGATGGGAGGGTATGTGGACGGCGAAGTCCCCGGCCAGTTCGTTCTGGTAGCGCACCTGCCCGTGGTGGCCCATTTCGTCATGCAGGATCACCAAGGGCTCACCCGAGCCGCCCCTGACCAACTGGAGCTTGGTGCCAGCTACCTCCGCGAACTCTTCAGTCCATGTCTGGGTGCCTGTCGCCATTTGCCATGCCCTCCTTCGTGTCCGGCAGATTTGAGTCAACGCGCGGCCCATGATAGCACGGGGGCCGACATCAGACGGGATGACTCGCCAGCAAACCCGCCGGCGTCTCAGCAGCCCGCCACCCGGACACTTGACACCGCACCAAAATGGCATACATTCGCGTTACCATCAGGGGTGCGACAATCAGGCAGCAAGCCCGCGCGCCAGGAGTTAATCCATGAACATCACGCAGCGGATCGCGCAATACGTCACCGCAACTGACATTGAGGACTTCCCGCCCGACGCCATTGAAGCGGCCAAAGGAGCGATCATGGACTGTTTGGCGTGTATGCTGGCCGGCTCCCGCGAAGCCCTGTCGGACATTCTATGTCGCTACGTTGCGGCGGAAGCCGCTTCCCCCACCGCCGGCGTCGTTGGACGGGGATTCCGGACCTCCGCGGCCAACGCTGCCCTCGTCAACGGCGCCATGGCCCACGCTCTGGACTACGACGACATCACCCAGATCACCAAGACACATCCCACCGCAGTTCTGCTGCCCGCATCCCTTGCGGTGGCTGAGGAGTGCGGCGCCACCGGCAAGGACATGCTGCTGGGATACATGTCGGGCTTCGAGGTCGCCTGCGCCGTGGGGGAGTCTCTGAGTGAAGCATATTACGATGATCTGGGATGGCACCCGACGGGTCCCCTGGGAGCGGTAGGCGCGGCGGCATCAGCCAGCAGGATCATGGGCCTGGACCCGGAACAGACGGCCATGGCCGTCTCCCTGGCGGCCTCCCAGGCGTCGGGATTGCGACAGAACTTCGGCACCATGACCAAGCCGTTTCACGCCGGAGACGCCGCCCGCGCCGGGGTCGTCGCGGCCAGGCTGGTGAGGGAAGGCTTCACCGCCAGCGCCGACGCCCTGGAAGGTCGGTTCGGGTTCATCCGCGCTTTCTCCGGCGGCCAGGGTTTCGACGGCGACCAGGTGGTCCAGAACCTAGGTGACAAGTGCTACCTGGTGGAGTCGGGAATCGAGATCAAGAAATACCCCTGCTGCGGCAGCGCCCACCTGGCGCTGGATGCCACCTTTGAATTGCTGTCTCAGGGCAGCATAGACCCTGCGGCGGTGGACCGGATCGACGTGATGGTGGACTTCGACCCGCCGCGGTCACTGATCCATTCCCGCCCGGTGTCGTCGCTGGAGGGAAAGTTCAGCATGCAATATTGCCTGGCAGCGGCCTTGCTGGACCAACGGGTCGGATTACAGTCCTTCACTGACGATCAGGTGATGCGTCCCGAAGCCCAGGCGCTGATTCCACGCATCGACATGCGCCGCATCCCGGGCAACGAGGGGCAGCCCAGTTGGACCGAAGGCTTCCACCAGGTTGACGTCCAACTGAAGGACGGCAGCACCCTTCGACAACAGGCGCACCGCGCTAACAGCGGGGCCCTGCGCGGCGTTACGATGGAGGACGTCCGCGAGAAATTCCGCGACTGCGCCTCGCCGGCGCTGTCCGAAGCGACGACGGCCGAAGTCCTGTCTCGCCTGGACCTGTTGGAGGAAGGAAAACCGGTCAGCAGCCTGGCGGACCTGCTCCGGACCTGAGGTTTTTGAGCAGGAAAATGGGCAAGAAAAAGTACCCCTGGAGGGACTCGAACCCCCGACGCGCGACTTAGGACGCCGCCGCTCTGTCCAACTGAGCTACAGGGGCAGAAGCGAAGTGGTGGAGATAGCGGGGCTCGAACCCGCAACCTCGGCATTGCGAACGCCGCGCTCTCCCAGTTGAGCTATATCCCCACTTCTGCCATCGGCCCACGACCGTCTCGTTGCCGACGATGAATCAATCGTAGCCAACGGGTGCCGGTAGTGTCAAGGAACCAAGAGGATTCGAATGCCCCTTGGACTTCCTAACCCACCACCCGTATCCGATGGTTGTTGCTGTCCGCAATGTAGATCTGTCCGTCGGCCGCAATGCCGCACCCGTGTGGCCGGTCCAGTCCGGCATCAGTGGCCGGGCCGCCATCTCCGTGCCCGCCCAATTGCCCGCCGGCAATGGTGGTCACCACTCCGTTGGTGACGTCGATCTTACGGATGGCATGGTTCTCCGTGTCAACCACGATGACATTGCCCGCGGCGTCGCAGCGCAGCGCCTTGGGCGCGCCCCAGGTGGCGGCCAGCGCGGACCCGCCGTCGCCGGTGTATCCCCGTTCCGCCGCCGCGCCGGCAACAGTTCCCATGATCCCGCCCGCGGTGACCACGCGGACGCCGTTGCCCTCGCGCTCTGCGATGTACGTGTTGCCGTGCTGGTCCATGCATACCGCCCGTGACCCCAGGAAACTTGCCTGTCGCGCCGGCATACCGTCGCCCCCGCGGGTCTTTTCGCCGTTGCCGGCGAAGGTATCGATGATGCCTGTCGCCAGATCCAGCCGGCGGATACGCTGGTCCTGGATGTCGGCGATGAGCAGTCCACCCCGTCCGTCCAGGAAGCAGTCGTTGGGCTCCCGCAGTTGCGCCGCGTCGCCGGGACCGTCATCGCCTGAATATCCCGGCTCGCCGGTGCCCGCCACCGTAGTAATGACTCCGGTGACGCCGTCGACCCGGCGCACTGCGGCGTTGAGGCGGTCGACGATGTATACGTTCCCGTCGCCGTCGACTTCCAGTGAATAGGGCTCGTTCATGGTTGCCGCCGTCGCTGGCCCGCCGTCTCCCGTGTAGCCGACCTCGCCCGTGCCGGCCAGGGTGGTCACGTGGCCGGAGGATGCGTCAACCCGCCGGACGGCATGATTTTTCGCCTCGCAGAAGAACATGTTGCCCGCGCGGTCGAACGTGCACATGAAAGGCTCGCGAAGCGTCGCGGACGTCGCCGGGCCGCCGTCTCCGCTGTAGCCCGCCTCGCCGGTGCCAACGACGGTTCGGATGGTCTGGCTGCTCTCTGTCGTCATGTATGCCTCCTGGATCCGCTTGTGGAGTGGAGTGTTCAGTCGGTTAGTGTTTCAGTGATTGCCAGAACCGCATGCCTCAGCCGGCTATCGGTTTCCATTGCTTGGCGCACCCGGGCAACCCCGTGGATCACCGTGCTGTGGTTCCGACCCGCCAGGAAACGTCCGGCGCCGGTCGGAGTCATGCCGAGTTCTGACATTAACAGGTACATCGTAACCTGTCTCGCCAGGGCCACCACAGCCGTGCGATTGCGGCCCAAAATCTGCTCCGCCGCAAGCCCATAGTGACGCGCGACCTTGCCCAGCACCTCTTGTGGTGTTACGTCAGCGCGCGCATCTGGCCCCACGATGGCGTCCAGTTGTACGGCTACGCTTTCTGCGGTCAGTGGAGCACCCAAGAGCTGTGACGTTGCCAGAACGCGATTGAACGCGCCCAGGAGTTGGCGCACGTTTCGGCTGACGCGTTGCGCGATGAGGTCCAGCACCGGAGGCGGCACCTCTGATCCGTTGTCCGAAGCCCAGGAATGGAGCATCGCCAACCGCGTTTCCAGAGAGGGAGGACGGATATCGGCCACCAGTCCCCATTGAAAACGCGAGCGCAACCGGTCTTCTAACGGCGTGATGGTCTCGGGCGGGCGGTCGCTGGTCAGAACGATCTGAGACCCCGCCTGGTGCAGGTCGTTGAAGGTGTGGAACAGCGCTTCCTGAGTTTGCTCTTTTCCCACCAGGAACTGCACGTCGTCCAGCAGCAGCAGGTCGACGCCCCGGTAGCGTTCGCGAAATTCGGGCATGGCGCGGCGGTTGATCGCTGATACGAACTCGTTGGTGAACTGTTCGGAAGTTACGTAGCGGACCGATACACGCCGCTGACGGGCCAGGTTCCCGATAGCGTGCAGCAGGTGGGTCTTGCCCATCCCGGAACCGGCGTACAGCAACAACGGATTGTAACCGGGGGCAGCATCTTGCCCATCCGAGTTGACGGCTCGCGCGGCGTGGTAGGCCAACTGGTTGCTTTCGCCGACCACGAAATTGTCGAAGGTATACCGCGGGTTGATCCCAACCGCCTGGTTGGATTGGCGGACCTGCCATGCATCCACAGCTTCGCGTTGCGATGGGTCGCCCTCTGGATCCATCCGGTCGGGAAGCCGCGTCGCCGGTTCCGCGACTACCGAATACACCGAGACTTCGCGTTGCGGCGCCGGGTTGTAGTCACCCGCCGGGGTCGCCAGGTAACGGACGCTTGATTGTGCGCCCGTCGTTTTGGCTACTGCCTCCCGAACCATTTCCAGGTGCAACGGCAATTCCAACCACGACACCGCGAACGCGGTTGCTGCGCTGACCACCAGGCAATCATCTTCCCATCGGAGGCCGGAGCAGGGCCGGAGGAAAGTGTTGAATTGCTCCTGGGGTATTTCCAGCTGCAGGCGGCCGAGGGCTGCTTGCCACGCTGATACGGGGTCGGGTCGATCTTGCATCGTCTGCGTTCCTGATTCCAAGTGACCATGATCGTGTGGCAGACAATGGTAATGGGGCCGCCGGCAGCCCCGCTAGACGGATATGTAGATGTAATGTTTTGCCCGCAATTGAAAAAATCAACGCTATTGGCCGCACAACAAAAAGTATGATGAATTCCAATCGTGCGCTCGGCTGGTTACCGCGGCAATGGAATATTCGTTTTGATTCAGCCGGGGGCGCGGGATGGCGGCGGCGAGCCGTCCCGTCCGACCGCCGATAACAACATCTGGTAGAAAACCGCGCCGGGTGGAACCGGGTTGCAGTTTGAGACTAGATTGCCGGGCACCGTCCGGGTGCTCTGCCCTGACCATTTGGCGGACTTCGCCCGTGCCGTCAGGGCTTCACCGCGCCGATGACGTACTCGGTGTGCATCCGCCGCTCGATGCCGGTCGTGTCACTGTTGCCGCTGCCGGTACGTACGGCATTCCGCGCCGGCATCATCCGCCGGTCGCGGTCCAGGTTACGCGGAGCGACCGCAACCATGTCCAATCCCGCTTGCGTGGCTAGATTCGCCAGGCATTCGTGGGTAGGCACCAATATCCCGCGCATGGTGGAAGGACCCACCACGATCACCGCCGCCGACCCGGGCCGGAGCACTCTCTGCATCTCGGAGATCGACGCCGACATATCAGCAAAGTACCGCCGCAGGACGCGGGATTTCGTGGCATCCGCCTCGCCGACGCGCTCAACGACAGCTTCGACCTTTGCCGGCAGCGAATCAACCGACGTCGCCGCCTGGTTGCCGGAAGCCTCCGATCCAATATACTCGCGCCGTAGCTTGGTCAGGGACGGAATGGGGTCGCCCAGCCAGGCCAGGGAGAACTTGTGCGCACGCATGTAGTCAAGCGCGTTGGCGTAAGGAGGCGACGTCACGACCAGGTCCACGCTGCGATCCGGCAACGGCAGCGAACGCGCATCTCCGTCCATGATCCGACACTCTCCGACCGCGTCCCGGTTTATGCTCCCGTAGGCACCAGCAGCCCGTTCGACCAGGTTCGCGAACAGGGGGATCGGGTTCCTGGGCACCTTGTCGGATACGCGATGCGGGCGAGTGTGGGCCAAGTCCCGGGCCCGGGACACACCACCCGACTTGGTGACAATCGTGGAAGAAAAGATCACTTCCAGCAGGTTGCGCAGGTCCGCATCGGGCTCTGCCCGGATTGCGAGGGTCAGGCAGGCTAGCTCATGTTGCGTTTCCGGGAAGAACCAATAGTCCAGGAATTCCCGCGTTGGCGGGTCCATAACTGCTTTTACTGCCTCTAAAGGGTCCCGTTGCGGACCCAGACCGGCCATGAGATCCGCCGTCCGGCGGAGCGCCGCCTGACCAGCCTCCAGTACCTCTGCGTCATCCAGAGCCGTGGTGCGTGCCTTTGCTTGCCGTCGCGCCAGCGGGTCCAAGTCCACACCGATAACCGCCCGGCCGGCCGCCCACCCTTCCAGGAGCGTGATACCCGACCCGCACATGGGGTCCAGCACCATGTCGCCGGGCTCCGTCAGAGCGTCGATGAAATACCCGGGCAAGCCGTACGGAAACCGTGCCGCAAACGGGTGCAACGCGTACAGCGGATGGGCGAGCCGAGCTGGCGTCTGAAATGACAGGTCGCCTTGCAGCAACGAATCGAGCTGTTGACAAGGACCTGTCTTTTCGTTGGTAAGCATAATCCTCGAGCTCAAAATCAGATCGCTAAATCCAGCGGCAAATCAGCGATGTCGCGTAGAAGTTTACCGGAAATCATCGTGGCCAACGATTTTTGCGAAGCGGCCGAACCTACTGACATCACTGATTGTTCCAATTCAGGAAGCGCGATGTGGTACACGCAGTCCATATCCCCTGTCCCTAGTGCGACGGACGCGATGCGTTGGGGTAACGGTTCTGCGGTGATGGCGACAACGTGTGGCAATGGGCCTTTGCGGTTTCTGACCAGGCTCAACGCTTCTGATCTTGTATTTTGTGACCTATCGCTGCGAATTGTCCATTTGCACGAAACACTGGCATGGAGTATGGGCTTACCGCCATTAGCGGCGCGTAGCGGCGTGCGAAGCCCTACTGTATCGTCTACTATCGTGTCCAATTCTTGATCAGCAATCGGAAAACGAGCGATCACTATGTCTGGTTCGACCAAATAATCACTGACCATTGCCGCAGCCAGGTCCATGTTGTCCTTCGCCAAATCCGACAGCGTGAGTAGATGACCATATTGCTCAAATCGAGTGATTGGCAGTTTACGAGCTATCTGCCAATTTCCAGGACGGTAGTCAGTCAACCGAAGGAACGTATTCTTCAGGAACTCGGTGCAGGCTGCCTCGAACTGGGCTCCTGCGCGTTGTCCCGAAAGCCGTCTTCCGGAAGACGTGATGCCAAGGTTGGAAAATAGCCTTGCAGCTATAGCACAACTTTGAGCGCTGGACCCGTCCGCGACGCTGGGTACCCCGTTATCCGTGACGAGGCACCGATTGGCCACCAGACTATCGTAAAATTTGCGCCGTTCGGCAAGCAGCATCGCTTCTGGCATGGCGGTAGTTGTGCTTTGGCTGCTGATCCAGGGTATGCTAGCCAGCGGGCTCCGGCGCGGTGCGAATCGCTCGCCTGCGGCGGCCGGTGCTGCGTTCCTGCTCCAATTGCAGCCGCCTCGGCAGCGGAGGTCGCGGCAGGAACCAGTAGCCGATGGCCGCCGCGATGTACAACAAGACCAGCGGGAACAGCGCCCAATAGAAACTGTTGGTGTAGTCGTATATGGCGCCCATCCACATGGCGGTCCACATTGAGGCCAACTGGTCGGGCAGGTGTTGCCATCCCCGCAGGGTAGCATAGGCCCGGCGGCCGAAGAAGTCGCCCATGATGGCCCAGTTCAGTGGGTTTGCGCTCTCCGCGAAGGCCAGCAACAGGACAAACACGACGACCTGCCAGAGGTGTCCGCTCTGGGTGAGCAGTGATCCCAGCGCCGCCGCGCCGGCGAGCATGCATAGTGCGCTGAGTTTGCGCCGGTCCACCTTGTCCCCAATCCAGCCCATGCACGGATTGAACACCATATTCGCAAGGGAGAAGGCGCTCACGAATGCGGCGGCCACGATGATGTGTCTCTGGCCCTGTTCCGAGGCTGGGTCGACCGGCACTCCGGCCTCCATGAACCAAATGATCAGCGGGGCCATCAGGAAAGAAGCGCCGGCATGGACGATGTTGCGGAAACCGGTTGACATGACCAGCAGCCAGTACGAGGGTGTTCGCATCGCTTCGCGGGCGGTGAAATCCGTATCCCCCACGTTCGTGGAACGGCGGCGCGCCATCGCGTTGCGCTCCGATGCGTTCGTCTCGGCCAGTTCCGGCGGGTCCCCGTCCGGCAGTTGACCCATGTCCTCTGGGGAACGGCGCAGGAAATACGACAATGGTATGACCACCGCCAGGATTGCTACCCCGAGGATGGTGCAGGCATCCCGCCATCCCACCAGGAAAACCAGCAGGCCAACCAGATAGGCGGACGCGCCGCCCAACCCGTTGCCCATACTGACCACCGACATGGCCAAGCCCCGCCGCCGCCGGAACCAGTTGTTCACGGCCGCTATCGACGCGTTGTTGTAGCCCGACCGGAAGCCCACGGAGAGGAACACCACGAACACCAGCAGGAACCACCAGAAATTGGTGGTGCGCGCCAGTAGAATGAACCCCAGGCCGGACATGAGCCCACCGAACGCCAGCATCACGCGCGGACCAAACCGGTCGGTGCAATATCCCATCAACGGGCCCTGAACGCCGCATGATGAACCGGCCCAGTCCTTCCGCCAGTCCCAGCATGGTGCGGGACTGCGGGCTGAAGCCGAGGACGCTCTTCGGGAAGATGATCTCGCTCTCGACCGGCACGTACAAAACGGTGAAACCGCGGTTGAAACTGCCGTGCTTCATCCCGTCGGCAACTAGGCTGACGATGACGATCCACCACCCGTAGAAGATCCTGGGCCGGCGCATTAGCCGTGGCCTCTGACCGGTTTGAGACGCATCGGTCTCGGATGGGTCGGATGGAATATTGGATGCCATTGTCCGGGTCGCGCGTTCAACGAACGTAATTCGGGGGCGCGGTCAAACACCCGCGCCCCGCTGTTCGGCCGGATTGTACCACAGGGCGGCAGCGCGGGTGACTTGTAGGCCGCATTCCCCGGAACCCGATGCGAAAATCGTGCCTGCCGCAACAGGATTCGCACGGCTTGGCGGGACGCTCGATCACTGATCCGCCCCATAGGCTAATGAGGTGATTATGGTATGATATTCGCATCCCGGACCGCGCACGCATTGAAACGTGCGAGGTAGCCGGCCGTAATCAGAGGTACCGATGCCGCGACTGACGCCACAAGAGATCGACGCCTACCTCGCAGGCCCGCACGTTGCCCACTTCGCGTCCATCCGCGAGGACGGTTCTCCACATGTTTCGCCGGTTTGGTACCAGTGGGAAGACGGCAAGATCACCGTAGTCTCCGGCGATGCGGCGGTGAAGACAAGGAACGTGCGGCGCAACCCCAAGGTGGCCCTATCGGTTGCCACCGACGAATGGCCGTATCAATACGTCATTCTCGAGGGCGACGCCACGGTTAGCAGCGATAACCTCAAGGACGCGGTTCGCCGGATTTTCTCCCGGTACGAAGGCGAGGAACGAGGCGAGCAGGACGCCGCCGACCTGGCCGAGGGCGACCAGAAGCTGGTTGCCATCGAGATTGACGTGAGCCGCGTCATGTCGTGGAAGGGCATTGACCAGTAGCACTCTCCCCAACGTGGCCGACGCGGTAATCATCGGCGGCGGCGTCATCGGTTGCGCCATCCAGTATCACCTGGCGCAACTGGGGATCCCGAATACCGTTCTGCTGGAGCGCGACGTGCTCGGTTCCGGCAGCACCGGCCGTTCACAGGCCATCTGCCGCATGCACTACTCCAACCGCGTTACCACGCAGCTCGCCTGGCAAAGCCTCCAGGTATTCGCCGACTTCGACGCGCGGGTGGGCGGACGATCCGGGTTTGTGCAGACCGGCTACCTGGTGGTGGTCAACGAGGTGGACCAGGGAGGTTTGGAGCGTAACGTCGCCATGCACCAGGAACTGGGCGTGCCCACCGCCTTGGTATCCCAGGACGACCTTGCGCGATTGGCCCCCATGGTCACGCTGTATGACGACGAACGTGCCGCTTGGGAACCCCAATCCGGCTACGCCGACCCATACCAGACCACCGTGTCCTATGCTGCCCGCGCCCGCGAGGCTGGCGCCGTGATCGCCTCCCGCAATCCCGCGTCCAGAATCGAAACCGCCGACGGGCGTGTGCAGGCCGTCGTCACGGCGGGCGGAGAACGCATCGCCACCGATACGGTGGTCGTTGCGGCCGGCCCATGGTCCAAACAGGTCCTGGAAGGCGTGGGAGTCGATGTGCCGTTGCTGCCCGTGCGCCACCAGGTCGCCACCGTGGCCCGGCCGGTTGAACTCGTGCCGCATCATCCCACCGTCGGCGACATCAGCCAGTCCTTCTCCTTCCGTCCCGACGGTTCTAACTTCACGACTATGGGGTTTGGCGATGACGAAGAGCAGCCGGACCCGGAGATGTACCCACAGGGCATCGATTTGCAGTCTGCCGCTTCGGCGCGGGCGAAACTGGCCCGACGTGTCCCCGGCATGTCCGACTCCTACTACCGCGGCGGATGGTCCGGCCTGTTCACCACCACGCCGGACTGGCATCCGATTTTGGACCGCGTGCCCGGCGTCGAGGGCCTGTTCTGCGCCGTCGGGTTCAGCGGGCATGGGTTCAAGCTCTCGCCGGCCATCGGGAAGGCGGTCGCCGAGCTGGTCGCCGAGGGCAAGGCCCGCGACGTGGACCTCTCGCCCCTGCGCTTCAGCCGCTTCGCCGAGGGCGACCTCATGGAATCGAGCTATCGTTATCGGGTGTTGGCCTGATCTTCTGCCGTGCCACCGGTCAGCGCCTCCAACGACTGTGGCAGACCATCCAGAATTTCCCACGCGAACCGCGTAATTTGCCGTCCTGAACCATCATCAGCCAAACGGAGCAATCCCGAATGGTCACGAATTTTCAATCGCACTACATCCCGAACACCATCGCCGAGCAGGACGAGTTGCTGGCCGCAGTTGGCCTGAGCAGCGTCGACGACCTGTTCGCCGATATCCCGGACGATTACCGTAACCCTCCGCTCCGCCTCCCTGACCCCATGTCGGAGTTGGAGATCCAGCGGGAACTTGGCGCGATGGCCGGCCGCAACCGGCCCTTGTCCAGTGGTCCGTCTTTTCTGGGAGCCGGCAGTTACTATCACTTCATCCCCTCCATCGTGAAAGCGGTCATGACCCGAGGCGAATTTCTGACCGCCTACACGCCCTACCAGCCGGAGGTGTCCCAGGGAACCCTTCAGGTCATCTTCGAGTTCCAGACGATGATCAGCGCACTGTTCGGGATGGAAGTCGCTAACGCCGGCATGTACGACGGCGCCACCAGCCTTGCGGAGGCGGTGCTCATGGCCTGTCGGGTTACCCGTCGGCAGCAGGTGGTCGTCAGCGACACCGTGGCTCCCGCCTATCGCCAGGTCATCGCGACCTACTGCCAGGCCCAGGGAATTGCCATCGACATTGTGCCGACCGCGGACATCGGCGCCAGCGTGACCGAAGCGACCGCCGGAGTGGTGGCGCAGTACCCCAACTTCTACGGCGGCCTGGACGACCTTGCCGCCCTGGCCGCGACCGCCCACGACGACGGCGCCCTGTTGGTGGCGTCGGCGGATCCCCTGGCCATGGGGATGCTCAAACCTCCGGGTGAATTCGGCGCGGACATCGTGACCGGCGAGGGCCAGCCCATCGGCATTCCACCGTCCTTCGGCGGCCCGTACCTGGGCCTGTTCAGTTGCAAGCAGCAGTACATCCGCCAGATGCCCAGCCGACTCGTGGGTCGTACCACCGATACCCAGGGTCGCACCGGCTACGTCCTGACACTACAGACACGGGAGCAACACATCAGGCGTGAGCGGGCTACATCCAACATCTGCACCAACGAGGCGCTTTACGCCCTGGCGTCGACCATTTACCTGGCAGCGATGGGACGGCAGGGGCTGCGCCAGGTGGCAGAGCTTTGCTATCACAAATCCCACTACGCGGCCTCGGCCATCAGCGATCTGGATGGGTACTCTCTGCCCCAGTCCGGCGAGTTCTTCCAGGAGTTTGTCGTCACCTGTCCCGAGGCTCCGGCAAAGATCAATCGCCGGCTCATGGAACGCAACATACTGGGCGGCCTCGATGTCAGCGACCGCTTCGAGAACGGGATGCTGCTGTGCGTCACCGAGATGAACTCCCGGGAAGATATCGACCTCCTGGTGGACGCGTTGTCCGCCGGGAAATGATCAGACCCTTTCTGACTCTCGTCCAGGACTAGCCACCGGTTGTAATCGGGCTATCTTCACAGTGCCAGCGACCCGCCATGATTGACCGAAACCTGCGCAATTTGAGACGGCTGCGGCATTACCCGGATCCCTTCGAAGACGAAGATACTTCGTCGGAGCACGAGGGATACGTCAAATGGTTCGGCCTGTGGGTCAGGGAACCCACGCTGTTCGCTGTGGGATTCGGGCTTGCCGGTCTCATGCTGGCCCTGGTAATTGTTCGGACAGCACTCGCCAGTTTCACCACCTGGCTGCCCACGGGCGCATTGTGGTTCAACATTGCCTTCTTGGCGTCCATCGTGACCCTGACCTTCGTTGCCTGCAGCATGTTCGTGTGCGGGTCCATCGCGGTCCGGCGGCAGATCCGCCACATGAACGCCCAGATGGCCCGTTGGGACGACGCGACGCCGGAAGAGGTCGAGGAGATCGTACGCGCAGCAGACCGGAGAATTAACCGGCGCATCCTTTGGCGCACCGTTTGCTGGATGATCGCCATGGCCGCGCTGTTCGTGATATTCGGAACCACTTGGCTGTTTGCTTGGGGAGGGCTGCCGGCCTTCATAGTGAGCACGTTGGCCGTCGTGGCGGTCATCTTGGCGTGGGGTTCGCGAGCCTACCGGATCGTGCCCCTTGTAAATCGTTGGATGAAACGATCATCGTGACGGCAGACCCGGCGGCGATCAAACACTGAACAATCAATGGATCAACGTTTCCAAACCGCAACCCCATCACCCCGGGCCGGCGGTGGCAGAAACTTTGAGAAAACCAGGAGACTTCGGACGATGTTGAACAAAGGCGGCAACCGAGACACCACCAGCCTGTTGATGGACCGCAGCGTGCCCGGCCGCGTCGGAGTGATCACGCCGGGCCTTGATGTTCCGCCCGCACCCCTGCCGAACGCGGCCTACCTGCGGGACGATCTGCCATTACCCGAGGTATCGGAGCCCGAGGTCGTCCAGTATTTCACCTCCCTGAGCCAGTTGAACTTCAGCATCGATACGCATTTCTATCCGTTGGGGTCGTGTACGATGAAGTACAACCCCAAGATCAACGATGAGGTCGCGTTTCTTCCCGGGTTCGCCGGCATCCACCCGCAGCAGCCGGCGGAACAGTCGCAGGGCGCGTTGGAGTTGCTCTATCGGTTGCAGGACTTCTTGACCGAGGTCACCGGCATGGCGGCGACCAGCCTGGCTACCCTCGCCGGCGCCCACGGCGAACTGGGGGGTGTGCTGATGATGCGGGCGTACCACCTGGCCCGCGGCGACTCCGGCCGCACCAAGATGGGTATCCCGGACAGCGCCCACGGCACCAACCCCGCATCGGCCGCGATGGCCGGCTTCGACGTGGTGACGATCCCGTCTGACGCCGACGGGAATACGGATCTTGCAGCTTTGAGGGAAATTGCAAGCGACGACCTGGCCGGGGTGATGATCACGCTGCCCAGCACCCTGGGCCTGTTCGACACCAACATCCTGGAGGTCTGCCGGATCGTCCACGATTGCGGCGGCCTGGTCTACGGCGACGGCGCGAACATGAACGCGTTGCTCGGGCGCGCCAAGCTCGGCGAACTGGGCTTCGACGTCTGCCACCTGAACCTGCACAAGACCTTCAGCACACCGCACGGTGGCGGCGGCCCCGGCGCCGGTCCCGTCTGCTGTGGTGAAAACCTTGCTCCCTATCTGGCCGCCCCGATGGTGACGGTGAACGGCGGCGGCGAATATGCCCTCTCGGAGCCGGAGCACAGTATCGGCAAGATCAGCGGATTCCACGGCAACTTCGGCGTCCTGGTCCGCGCCTACACTTACATCCGAACCCTCGGCGCGGCCGGCCTGCTTTCCATCAGCGGCAACGCGGTCCTCAACGCCAACTACATCATGGAATCGCTCAAGGACATCTACGAGTTGCCCTACGACCGCACGTGCATGCACGAGGTCGTTTTCTCCGCCGACCGGCAGCGGGAGCGCGGCGTCAGCGGTTTGGAAGTGGCCAAGCGTCTCCTGGACTACGGTTTCCACGCTCCGACCATGTACTTCCCGCTGATCGTGCACGAAGCCCTGATGATTGAGCCCACGGAGTCGGAAACGAAGGAAACGCTGGACGCATTCATCGACGCCCTGCGCGTCATCGATTCCGAGGCGACCGCTGAGCCTGAATTGGTCCAGCACGCTCCACACACCACGCCGGTCTCGCGGCTCGACGAGGCGACGGCCGCACGCCGTCCCGTGTTGCGCTGGGAGGCGGCCGCGAATTAATGGGTCAGTTCAGCTATCCGGTCAATTGCACGATCAAGGCTGGGCGCGGCGACACGAGCGGTTTCGGGATCCCATAGATCAGCAGCAAACGTGCTCACGTATTGATTGTAACCTGGACCGGTGCTTCTGGCGCTTCGTGTAGCCGGGACCATGGCCTCTCTGATCCTGCGATAGCGGCTCCCGCTCGCTAACCGGACCAGACACTCTTTGGGTCGTTCCAAGTCTTCCGGTGTACGTGGCACACGAACCTTTGATACTCCCAACCACTGCGCCATCCGGTCTCGGTCTGCCAGGAGCCAGGACTCTATCTCAGTGACAGCAATACGGAACACAAACGTTGGAGGCATTTGCAAGCCCCGACACCACTCGCGTAGCACATGGACAAGGCACAAATTCGGGTTGTCCAAATCGGTAATCACCAACATCGGCTCACTGTAGAGGGAGATTTTGTCGTACGTGGGCATACTGACCTTTAGCTGGCCGTACCCAGTGAGCCCGTAGGTTCGCGTATATTCCAGTTGCGGAGCATACTGGAATATGAGGCGCTTCGCGACCGCTTCAGATACAACATCCTCGACACCGATTGCAACCATCGGATCACTAACCTGCCAGCCCCAGGCCTAAGGGAAGTTGGTATCCTTTGTTTCGGAAAGGTGCGATCTCGCCGGGCATTACCCCCGCCTTCAGTAACTCTCGCGTCCCCGGGTCCTCTGCCATGGCAGTGACTTCTGACCCGTCCTTGCCCGGCGTAATGTAAAAAACCTCCCATCCGTCGATACCTTGGTCGCAGAGCAGGTCGGAACTGTGAGTGGTGAGGATCACCTGCCGGCGTTCGCTATGGCGTTCACCATCCCGGCGTCGCCGGCTAGGACGGCTCAACTCATAAATAAGCCCAGCTAATCTCAAGATGATGTCACGGTTAAGGGATATTTCAGGCTCCTCCAGAAGCAACAGGCCTCCCCGATCCAACAAGGACCAAAACAGCCCGATTAGCCGCAAAGTTCCGTCCGAGAATTGATCCTCTTGTTGCCATACGTCATTCAACCGCCAATTTTCAAACCGCGCTTTCAAATGAGGTTGTCCACTGCTATCGCGTTCAAACGCGATTTCCACCAATTCTGGAACGATGTACGACAAGGCGGTAGCGATCTTGTTTAGC
Organism: Dehalococcoidia bacterium; assembly: GCA_965203985.1. GTDB lineage: Bacteria > Chloroflexota > Dehalococcoidia > Lucifugimonadales > UBA3495 > Bin87. The sequence goes on along the minus strand of CBDBDS010000002.1, from coordinate 69,723 downwards.
CGACTTTTCCTGGTGTTGCTATTGGTGTTGGCTATCCTTTCCAGGAATCCTTGGCCGAAGGGATCGTTTTCCAACCGATTGCCGCCTATTTCAGCGCCATGCCTCAGCAGTTGCGGCACTAGATGCAGGTACTTAACCTCGTTAAAAAACTCTGCAATTTCCCTGAATGGCCGGTTAACATTGATTTGCTCTAATGCAGTGGCGGTAAGCCTTTCTGAATCGCGCCTGTCTTCTTCATCCGGCCGGTTCAGGAGAACTTCACCATTCCTTGAGACGGTTTCTTCTTGAACCAAAATGCGATGATTGCCAGAACGTTCTACAGTGAAAGCCAAACGATAGATCCATTCGATGGGTTCTTCGGTATCACTGATCAGATGCGCCTCAATGCAAACTCCAGAGCCGGAGTGCGCCGCTAAACTGCGTAGGCGGCGCACTCCTCCGCGTTGACGGATAGCTACTTGCAATCCACCGCCTTCTCTCTTGGCGACGTCCCGCAAAAACCGGATAGCATCGAGCAAATTGGATTTTCCGGAAGCATTCGGCCCTATGATGAAGGCGCGTTCGCCCAAAGGAATGTCAACTTCCGTGAAGTTGCGCCAGTTTGCTAGTTTTAGACGGTTGATGATCATAACGCCATCCCAAGCTGTCGCTCAGGTTTCCTTGACTCTACCATGAACTGTTTTCACCCACCCTGCTCCTCCAGCGCCCGCCGCAAATCCTCGGGATCAACGTGGACTTCGATGCCCGCCCGTTCCTCCTGCAGCAGCATCGCCACGCGAGAGTCGCGACCGGCCCAACCCCGGTTGATGGCTTCGGTCATCTCCGCCAGCGTGGTGTTGGCCAACTTCATGGGGCACATCGAACTCGCGGCCGACCGCTACGGCCAGGTCCACGTCCTTGCGCGCGAGCCGCAACGCGAAATCCGGCGGATCAAAGTCGTTGATCAGGAAATGCTGGGCCAGCCCCTCGAACATCCCCCGGCGTCCGCCGGCGCCCTTGCGTACGGCCAGCCACAACGCCAGCGGGTCGACGCCCGCCTTGATGCCCATGGTGAACACCTCGGCCAGCGCGGTCTGGACGATATAGCCGGCACAGTTGTGCACGAGCTTGGCAACGGACCCGCTGCCGATGGGACCGACGTAATAGGCGGCGTCGCCGATGGAGTCGAGGACCGCTTTATGCTGATCGAACACCGCCTTGTCGCCGCCGACCCAGATGGCCAACCGGCCGCTGGCGGCGCCGGCCGGGCCGCCACTCACCGGGGCGTCCAGCACGTTGATACCCTGCGCTGCCACGCGGTCGTGGATCTGCCGGATCAGCGTGGGCGAACTGGTGCTCAGGTCGAAGTAGGTCTTGCCCGCCGACATGCCGGACATGATCCCGTCTTCGCCCAGCGAAACCGCTTCCACCTCCACCGGTCCGGGCAGGGATGTGAATACAACGTCGGTGGCCTCGGCCACCTCGCGGGGATTGTCAGCCCATTGGGCTCCCGCTTCCAGGTGTTGGGTCGCGGCCTCGCGGCGGATGTCGTGGACCACCATATCGTTGCCGCCGCGAAGGCAGTTGTACGCCATGCTGGCGCCCATGGTTCCGAGTCCTATAAAGCCAACTTTCGCCATATCTCTCATCTCCTGGAAATCTTGCCCTTCGGGTAGGGGATTCGCGGGCATTTTATCAGAGGCTCAGGGCGCGGAACGACGCGCCGGCGTTGACGCGGTTCCGGGCTACGCATAGACTGGTAGGGCTTATGTCACGCATTTTCGACTTACACATCCATACGACCAAAGGCAGCGCCGATTCCAGCCTGACGCCCGAAGAACTCATCTTGGAGGCAGAACGTCTGGGACTGCGCGGCCTGTGCATCACCGAGCATTCCGGCCCCTGGGACCGTCACGAATTCGCCGCCTTTGCCGCCCTACACAACGTCGTGCTCATACGCGCCATGGAAGCCGACACCGACATGGGTCACATCCTGGCTTTCGGCGTGGACCGGTACCAGAGTGGGTTCCACCGCGCGGAGGAGCTGAGCAAAGCGGCCCACGCCGTCGGCGGTTTCGTCGTGTCGGCGCACCCATTCCGGGGAGTCCTGGGGCGACATCACCGAACCCGTCCTCTACTCTATCCCGACCCCAAGGAGCCGATCCCCCAGGATGTCGACACTGCCATGACGCATCCGGTGTTCCAGCTGGCCGACGCCATCGAGGTTGCCAACGGCGGCACGTCGGACGAGGAAAACCGCTTTGCTGCCGAGGTCGCCCAACGATTGGACCTGCCGGTGACCGGTGGCAGCGACGCTCACAGCACCCACGGGCTGGGCAAATTCGTGACCGAATTCCCCGACGAAGTCTTTGACGAGGCCCAATTCCTCACGGCACTGCATCGCGGGGACTTCCGCCCGTTAGAAGGGCTGCGGCAGGGATCCTTGCGGCCGTACCGCTTGCGCTCGGCGTAAGCGCGGTTCCGCTTCGAGTGTAATTCATCGCGATGACGCCGACGCTGCTGCCTCAAAGCGACATATTCGAACGTGAATTCGTGTGCGTGGACCTGGAGACCACGGGTCTGAATGCACATTCCGATGCCATTATCGAAGTAGGAGCGGTCAAGTTCCGTGGCGGTGAGGTTACCGACCGGTACCAAACGTTCGTCAACCCGGGCCGTCAGATACCCACTTTCATCCAGCAACTGACGTCCATCAGCCCGGCGCAAATCGAACGGGCGCCGCGATTCCAACAAATCGCAGCACAGTTCGCCACGTTCGTTGGCGACCTGCCCATCGTCGGGCACAACATCGCCTTCGACCTGTCATTCTTGTCATCGCACGGACTTCACCTCACGAACCGGAGTTACAACACCTGGGACCTGGCGTCGATATTCCTTCCCACCCTGCCGGAATACAATCTTAGCGCGCTGGCCAGGCACCTGGACCTAGACCATAACCAGGCCCATCGCGCTGTGGCCGACGCCGAAACCACCGCGCTGGTGTTCCATCATCTGCTGAAGCTTGGTGCGTCCTACCCGGCGGCAAAGGTTGCGTTTATTGCCCGCTCCGCCCGTGCCGCCAATGCCTCCGTGGCGGACTTGCTCGAAGCGCTTGTGCCCCACGCTCCCGGCGCCAACGCGGTTCCGGGGACCCCCGGCGCCGTCGGCCTCAATGGATTGAACCTGGACAGCCTGGCCCGGAGACTGTCCAGCGAGGCCGGAGACAAAAACGGCAAGGCCATACGACGCGAGCTCACCGAGCAGCAGGTGGAGGACCTTCTGGCCCCCCACGGCGTGTTCGCCAACTCGTTCCCCGGATTTGAAAACAGGCCCCAACAGGCCGAGATGCTGAAGGCCGTCACCCGCGCCATCTATCAGGGCAGAAAGCTCATCGTTGAAGGTGGCACCGGTATCGGCAAGAGCATCGCCTATCTGCTCCCGGCGGTTCTTTACTCGGCCACTCATGGGCACCGGGTGGTGATCTCCACCAACACCATCAGCTTGCAGGAGCAGCTGATGGATAAGGACATACCGGCGGTTATCTCCATCCTGGAAGAGGCCGGCATACTGGAACCGGGGGCCGTTCGAGCGGCTCAACTCAAAGGTCGATCCAATTACGTGTGCCTCCGCCGGTGGACCAGCCTGGGCACGTCGGACACCTTGACTGAGGATGAGGCCAGGGTTCTCGGGAAAACGGCAGTCTGGCTGGACGATACGCAGAATGGCGACCGAACCGACCTCAACCTGAACTTTGGAGACCATCGAGCCTGGTTGCGGGTGTGCGCCGACAACCAGGGCGTGTGCCAGTCGTTCCGCGGCGGCGCGCCCTGCTTCCTGCGCCAGGCCCGCCAACGAGCCGAGGAGGCCAACATCCTGGTGGTGAACCACGCCCTGCTGCTTGCTGACCTTGCCGTCGGCGGCACCGTGTTGCAGGACTACCAGCACCTCATAGTCGACGAAGCCCACCACCTGGAGGAAGAGGCAAGCCGGCAGTTGGGTTTTGAGATGGCCGAGGACGATCTGGCCCAGGAAATGGACGCCGTTTACCGCTTGTTCCGGCACCTGACCTCCATCGCCAACCAGTCGCCGGAGGACGAAAACCTCGGGCGGGCGCGGGACGCCCTCACCAACGCCACGGCCAGTTGCAACCAGGCCCTGCAGGCATGGCAACAGCTGTGGGCGGCGATCACCAGCCTCTATCAATCACACACCCGGGGTGACAATGACCGTCAGCCGGTCTCCCTGGAGCCCTCGGTGCGGCAGAGCCGGGAATGGGGCGCCGCCGCCCGCGAATGGGAATCGTTCTCGACCTTTATGGCGGATAGCGTGAACCGCCTGAACGACGTCTGGAGGCTGGTGGACCAGGGGATATTCGATCTCTCCGACGACAGCCAGGCAAACGAACTGATCAGCGCGGTAGACACCGTCTCCGAGTTCAATAACCGTCTGACTTCGGTCTTTGGCCGTTACGATGAGGAACAGATCCAATGGATCGACATGGTGCGGCGCAACTTGACGCTGCATTCCACTCCGTTGTCGGTCGGCCCCATCCTGTCTGAGATGCTGTTCCAGCAGAAAGAGACGGTGGTTTTGACCAGCGCGACCCTGGCGACGGACAGCAACTTTGGTTTCCTGCGCCAGCGTTTGGGATTCCCCGACGATTGCGACGAACTGCTGGTCGATAGCCCGTTCAACTACCGGCGCAATACCCTGCTGATGGTTCCCGATGACCTCCCCGATCCGCGTCGCGGCGCTGACCACGCCCGCGGGACGGCCCAGGTGATCCTCAACATGGCGCAGGCATTGGACGGACACGTCATGGCGCTGTTCACTTCCCACAGTGCGCTGCGAGACGCTTCCTTCCACGTCCGGGGGCCCTTGCGCGCGTCGGGCATCAACGTCCTGGCCCAGGGGATCGACGGCACGCCGCGGCAACTGGTGGACCGGCTCCACGCCGACCCGCGCGCCGTCCTGCTCGGCACCGCCAGTTTCTGGGAGGGTGTCGACATGGAGTCGGGCATCCTGCGTGGGCTGTTGCTGTGCCGCCTGCCTTTCCCGGTGCCTACCGATCCCATCGTCAAGGCCCGGGGGAACCTGTTCAACAACCCGTTCAACGAATACCAGGTGCCTTCCGCCGTCCTCCGTTTCCGGCAGGGGTTCGGCCGGTTGATCCGCAACAAGGTGGACCGGGGGGCGGTGGTCATCCTGGACCGTCGCATCCAGACCGCCAACTACGGTGACCGCTTCCTGAATGCGCTGCCGCCCTGCACGGTCGAACGCTCCAGCGTCAACACCGTTGGCGAGCAGGCGGCCCGCTGGCTGCAACTCGACCGTCCTCGAACCGGTTAGTCGGCGTCTCCAAGGGAGGTGAGGGGTTGGCGGCGCTGGAACGGACGGGGCAACTGGCGATAGACCAGCCCTTTGACCTGGCGGAGAGCCTCGAAAGCGGGCAGGCCCATCGCTGGAAGAATCTGGGGGACGGCTGGTATTCAGGCGTGTTGGGCCCGTGGCTCATTCACATCCGGCAGGTGCCCGAAGGTGTGGAATATAGCGCCACGGGCTCTGGCGATGCCGTGGGCCCGGGCGCGCTGCCGGACTTGCTGCGCTTCTATTTCCGTCTCGATGACGACATCGACACGATATACGCCGACATTTGCCGAGACCGGCGGGTCGCGGAAATGGTGGCCCGTTATCCGGGACTGCGTATTCTGCGCCAGGAACCCTGGGAGTGCACGGTGGCGTTCATCTGCTCCGCCACGTCCAACATCCCTCGCATTCACCAGAACATGGAGGCCATGGCCGACAGCCTGGGCGACCCGCTGGAACTGGACGGGGAAGTCCGGCACACCTTCGCGTCCGCCGAGCAACTGGCCTCCGCCGGAGAGGGGTTTCTTCGAGAACTGGGCCTGGGGTTCCGTGCTCCTTACGTCGTCGCGGCGGCCCAGCGGGTCTGCGGCGGCGAACTGGACCTGGACGAACTGGTCCGGCTGCCCTATCCGGAAACCAAGTCCAGGCTCATGGAGTGCTACGGCATCGGCGCCAAGATCGCCGATTGCATCGCGGTGTTCTCGTTGGAAAAGCTACAGGCGTTCCCGGTGGACGTGTGGGTGCGCCGCGCGCTTGCGGAGTGGTATTTCCCGATGCAAAAAAAACCACCCGACCGAGCAATGGTGGAGTGGGCGCAGGAGCACTTCGGTCAATACGCGGGCTATTCCCAGCAGTACCTGTTCCACGGGCGCCGGCGCGAGGGGCGGTGACTGCCCACACTTCTCTGAACGCTATAGATCCGAGCGATTCCGCTGTGGAGGTTGTGAGATGAACATTGTTGAAGGTGAACTGGAAATCCCCCAGCCCTTCAGCCTCAGGCTGACTTTGTACATGGGGCAGGCGTTTCGGTGGCGCAGGTTGGACGGCAGCGTGGACAAATTGGAAGATGGTGGGCGCCATCCAGACAGCGAGTGGCACTCCGGAGTGCTCGGGAGTTTTCTGATCCATTTGCGCCAGGTCGGTTCACGCGTCGAATACCGCGCATCTAAATTCGGTGGACCGGCTGACGACGAGGACGTTCGGACACTGCTGCAAGGCTACTTCAGGTTGGATGACGATGTTTCGCGCATCTACAGCGATCTGACCAACCGCGACGCCAGCATTGCCAGGCTAATCGAAAGCTACGGTGGCATGCGTTTGCTGCGGCAGGATCCGTGGGAATGCACCGTTGCATACTTGTGCTCTGCCAACAACAACATCCCCCGTATTTCAAGCATCGTTGAACGCATCTCCGCAGCGTTTGGCGACACCATTGAAATGTGCGGCAAAGCGCGTCACACTTTCCCGGCACCCGAACTTCTGATAACGGAAACCGCAGCCGCGAGCCTCCAGGGGATGCAGTTCGGTCTCCAACGCGACCGGAAAATCGCCGGGGCGGCGCGCGAAGTGTGCAATGGCGACTTGAACCTGTATGCACTGCGGAGCGAGTCCTACCCTCACGCCAAACGGGCGGTTAAACGGCTGGAGGGCATAGGCGACAAAATCGCCGACTGCATTTCACTGTTTTCGCTGGACAAAACCGAGGCTTTCCCTATTGATAGGCACATACGGAGCTTCGTGACCCAAAATTACCCCGCTGCGCCGAAAAATGACGCGGCGATCAGATTGTGGGCCCAGGACAAGTTTGGCCAGTATGCCGGCTACGCCGGTCAGTTCATGTTCTGTGACCAGCCTAAATGAATAACCACAGCGGACGCGGGGGCCAAGAGGGCTTGCTATGACGCGCCAACTCCTCATTCCTAACCACTTTAACCTGGCCCTGACTCTTACCATGGGCCAAGCGTTTCGCTGGCGTCCCTTTGGCGACGGCTGGTTTTCCGGCGTGGTGGGGCCGCACCTGTTTCACGTCCGGCAGATTGATGGAGGCATCGAGTACGAAGCCGCCAGCTTGCCGGGGCACATGGACGACCCTGACGAATGCCTGCGCCGCTATTTCCGGCTGGACGATGATATCGACGTCATCTACGCCAGTATCGCCCGCGACCCGAAAGTGTCCACGATCATGCGTGAGTTGCCGGGCTTGCGCCTGCTCCGGCAAGATCCCTGGGAATGCTTGGTGTCCCAGATTTGCGTGGCGCGAACCAGTATTGGCCATACCATAGGGATGGTGTCGAACATCGCAAATAACTTCGGGTCCGCAATAGAATTGGCCGGCGAAGTCCGCTATTCCTTTCCGACAGCGGAGCAATTGATGGCTGATCGCAAGAGGGCGCTGGCCAAGTTGCAGGCGATGCAAAAGGGACAGGATAATGCGTCTGATATCATCGCCGCCGCTCAATGGGTTTGCGGTGCCGGGCCGGATTGGGACGCCCTGGGGCGACAGCCTTACGGTGAGGTTAATCGGCGGTTGTTGCAATGTCCCGGCGTTGACGACAGAATCGCCGACTGCATTGCTCTATTTGCGCTGGACCGGCTGGAAGCGTTCCCGGTGGACATCTGGGTATGGCTTGCAATGTCAGGAATTTGCCCGGAATTAGGTTCGCAAGAGCAAGCTGCCCCTGACGAATGGGAATTGGCGGCGGTTGCGAAACGAGCGCGCAGCGAGTTCGGCGAGCACGCCGGATATGCAAGCCAGTACCTTTTCCACTGGCGGCGCGAATACAGCGACAAGTTGCAACCTCTCGACACACGGCCAAGCGAGAGATTCGGTACGGAGCCAGTGTACGATCACCGCTACGAATACTTGGCGCGCAAGTATTTGTCATAATGCTGCTTGACACTAACGTGCTCGTCGACGTGGCGCTCGACAGGCGTCCACATTCAATAGCCTCTACCGAGTTGGTTGACCGCCTGTCAAATGAACCGGGGCGAGCGTTCGTTGCCTGGCACACCATAGCCACTTTTCATTACGTGGTGTCAAAAGAGTTGAGTGACTACCGGGCGCGTGGGCTTGTGGTTTTCATTACCGGCTTGGCCGAAGTTGTGCCAACCGGCACGGAGTCCATCCGCTACGCACTATCCTTGCCGATGGCTGATTTCGAGGACGCCATGCAGGTTGCCGCCGCCCGAGCCGCCGGAGTCAGGTATATCGTCACTCGGGACGCCAGGGATTTCACCAACTCCCCAATCCCGGCCATTGCGCCGGAGCAAGCGATACAGGAATTGTTCTAAACTGCCTGGCGCACGCCCCCGCCAACAATCCGGTAATGCTGTACGCTCTCCGCAGCCGTAAACGCGCGTTGTGCCTCCCTGAACGCCGGCTTGCTCTGCCGTTTGCGCGCGTCCAACAGGATGCCTACCACGGTCCCGCTGTGGGCCACGTTGACGCCCACCGCGCCGATTTCAGCAGCGAAGTCTGACGCCTTTTCGACCCACGGGCCGGCGTCATCCGGCCGCCCTGCTTGCGCCGAGATGGTGGCGCCCCGGCCCACCAGTTCCGGATCGCACCGGCGGATGCCTTCGCGCACCAACTCCAGGGCCTCGGTGGTGGCATCGTCGAGCGACCGCCAGTGCGCTTCGCGATCGACCCGGTTGAACTCCAGCGTATCTACCTGACCGCCGCGGTCTATGACTATCACCTCCATCGGTGGAGGAGGGCCCAGGAGTTCAAGGACTCTGCCGCGACGGTGATCGAACATGGCGATGCCGGGAAACATTACGCCGTCGGTCGGCTCCACCCCCAGCGCGATCTTTGCAATGGCATCCGGCGACAAATCGATACTTACGGCCTTTCCTGTCGCGCACACCGCGGCCGTGATGTCCGCGCTGCTGCTGCCCATGCCTTTGCCCACCGGCATCGGGTTGGCCACCGTGGCGTCGGCAACGATGCCGGGCATTCCCAGGCAATGGCTGAGTCGTGCCAACGTGTCAGCCACGGCTTGGCGGGTTTTTGGCAGGTGGTCGATTCCTCGTACATGCTCGCCGGGCTGATCTGAGCTGGAGACGGTGACGGTCGCTCGCGAGAATTGGTTGATCGGGCAGGTCACCAGGAAGTCCACGTCCCCGGTCATTCCCTGCACCAGTTCTCCGCAGGTTCCCGGCGCCAGCACCGAAGCCGTTCCCAACGTGTAGTCAGCCATCGCGTCGCCGCATCGCCTTGCGCCGGCCCACCGCTGGTCAGCGGGCGGTTCCCGCGGGCTTGATCGGAACGGGCAACCCGGCTACTACCATGGTGACTTGGTCCGCTTCCTCCGCCATCGCCTGGTTCACCGTTCCCAGCAGATCCTGGAATTGGCGGCCCATCGCGGTCGTGGCAACCAACGAATGCCCGACTTCGCTGCTGACGATCACCGCCTGGCGATCCGTCTCGCGGATGTATTCCGCAAAGCGCCGCGCCGCGCCCACGATGCGGGCTTCCAATTCCAATCGCGCCGTGCCCTCGTGCTCCAGCATCAAATTCGACACCCAAACGTCCATTGAGTCGAGCAGCAGGACGGTGGGAGGGTCCATGGCGCGCGACTGACCCTGCAGCGCGCCAACCGGATTCAGGGGAGCTTCAAGAGTTTGCCAATTTTGGGGCCGCCGCTGCCGGTGTCGTTGGATGCGCTCCTCCATCTCCGCGTCGACGGCGATACCCGTGGCGACGTACAGCGCCGGATGCGAGCCGGCGATTTCGGCTGTCAGCCGCTCCGCGTAAGCGCTTTTCCCCGACCGAATACCGCCCAATACCAGGTGTATCGAGCTCATAGCGCCGGTGTCAGCCCCGCCATGTCGTATACCAGGTCCATGCGCAGGCTGTCTCGCACCCAATCGGCGAGCCGGTCGTACTCCCGGTCACGTGCCACGTCGACCCCCTCGGGCAACCCGACGCCTTTCCGCCGCGCCAATTCTCCGAGGATGGCTCTCCTTACGCCAGCGTTGTGGAACAGCCCGTGGATGTACGTTCCCATCACGCGACCGCTGGCGTCCAGCGCCCCATCAAACGCCGTCTCCGGGGTGACGGCGGCATCGGCCCGGTCAACTACGGTGAACGGCGGTATGACGCCCTCGCCCGTGGTTCGGCCCATGTGTATCTCGTAGCCAACCACCGTTTCACCGTCGGCGCCCGACATCAGGTGGCCGCGTGTGGACGCCTCTTGCCGGACGGTTGCTTCCACCCGGTGGGTTTCCTTGGTTCCGGCGAAGGTCGTCACCAGCGGGAGCAGCCCGAGGCCGTCCGCAGCCCCGATTGACGACTCGATGTGTTCCGGGTCCAGCAGGGTTTTGCCCAACATCTGGTAGCCGCCGCAGATGCCGATGATCGCGGAGCCGTGCTCCTTAGCTCCCATCACGGCTTGGGACAATCCCTGCCGTTCCATCCATATCAGGTCGGGAATGGTTGTCTTGCTGCCCGGAAGGATCACCAGGTCCGGCCGGCCCAGCCGGTCGCCGTTCTGGACGTACCGGAGCGAGACACCCGGCTCCCGGGCCAGCGGGTCGAAGTCGTCGAAGTTTGAAATGTGGGGGACCTGCACCACCGCCACGTCCAGCACGTCAGGCGAGGAGGCGTGTGGCGGCGTAATGTCCAGCGCCACCGAATCCTCTTCGGGAATGTGTATGTCCCGGAAGTGGTGAACCACGCCAACCACGGGTTTGCTCGTGTAGTCTTCCAGCCAGGTCAACCCATCGGTCAAGAGCGAGACGTCCCCGCGGAACTTGTTGATCAGGAGGCCCTTGACCCGATCTCGCTCTGCATCATCCAGCAGTTGCAACGTACCCACCAACGATGCGAACACGCCGCCCCGGTCGATGTCGCCGCACAGGAGCACCGGCGCGTTAGCATGGAGCGCGACCCGCATATTCACGATCTCGGTGGCTTTCAGGTTGATCTCCGCCGGGCTGCCCGCCCCCTCGATAACGACCACATCGTGCTGGCTGCGCAAAACGTCCAGCGAATTGGATACGGATTCCCACAGGGTGGCTTTCAGGTCGAAATAATCGCGAGCGCGGGCGGAGGTCAGGGGACGGCCCATCAGGACGACCTGGGCGTGGCTGTCCGCTTCCGGTTTGAGCAGGACCGGGTTCATTTCCACCCGGGCTTCAACGCCGGCGGCCTCGGCCTGGACGGCCTGGGCGCGGCCGATTTCGCCGCCATCCGGCGTAACGTAGGAGTTATTCGACATGTTCTGCGCCTTGAACGGCGCGACTCGGAGCCCGTCCTGCCGGAATATGCGACACAGCGCCGATACCAGCACGCTCTTGCCGACGTGGGAGGCCGTGCCTTGCACCATTATCACTCGGCCGGCCGGGGGGGTGTTTTGTGTTGTCATCGTAGTGATTTCGACTCGCTCAATTGCCCGTGCATCGGCCCTGGGATACCCGGCATTAAACCACAGTTTTGGTGACGGCGAGCGCTAATCGGGGCCGTCCACTTCGCCCTGTGCCATCTGATCCGTGTTTGAGCCGAGCCGCCGGTGAACGGCGCGGTCGCCCTCCGTTGCTTATTGGGATGTTGGATGCTACCGTTACGCGCGTGCGCTCGAAATTGATCCCGTGGCCCATGGGTACGACGGCTCCCTGGATGCCGGTGTACGTCCACTGGTGCCTTACCGTCGCGGCGGTAGCCGTGCTGCTGGCGACAGTGGCGTGCGCGTCAAATCCGCGTGGCAACGCGAATAATGAAGCCCCTATGCATATCAACCGCATTGCATACATCGACAACGACGGCCAACTGGTAACCTCCGATCCCGACGGTTCGGGCCGCAGCCTGCTGACGACCGGCGCGGTTGCTCGCGCTGGCGGAATCCTGGCCCAGCCCCAGCGCCGTGAGGCCATGTACAGCTGGCCCGTGTGGTCTCCGGATGGGTCCCGTATCGCCGTTTCTCTCCTGCGGGGCGAATCTCCCAGCGACGCCCAGATCAGCCTGCACACGCTGGAATCTTCCACCGGCGTCGGCGGAGCGGCTTTTGTGAACGAGGCCCCGCTGACCATCGCGGAGGGTACGCCTCACTATGTCCAATGGTCTCCGGACGGGCAAAAGCTGGGAATCACGGCCGCAACCCCGGAAGGGCTGACCCTGTTCCTCGTGGATGCCACCCCGGCGCTCCAGTCCGGGCCGCCCCGTGAACCATTGGCGGTGCAACGGGGCGCGCCGCTGTATTTCAACTGGGCTCCCGACAGCGCTTCGCTGGCGGTGCACAGCAACGAGGATGTCCTGCTCGTTCGGCCGGACTACGACGCCCAGCGGTTCAGTGTCCAGCCGTTGGCCCAGTCCCGTTCGTTCCGCACGCCGGCCTGGTCTCCCAACGGCGCCCGGCTGGCCTGGTCAGCACCCGGCGGCGACAGCGAGGCGCTGTGGATCGGACGCCCCGACCAGCCCGATGACGCCGCCCTGCGGTTGGCTGAAGTCGAAGGCGCGTGCGCCTTCCTGTGGTCGGCCAATGGCGAGGTTATCGCCGTGGCGGATCGGCAGATCGCCGGCTCGCCGGCGTACCGCCGTCTGCGCCTGTTGGCCGTCGACGGCAGCGCCGAGCGGACGGTCAAGGAGGACGATTGGGTCCTTGGATTCTTCTGGGAGCCCCGGGGAGACCGTTTGGCCTGGGTCGCCCTGAACCCAGAAGAGCGCACCATGGAGTGGAGAATCGCCGAGGGTTTGACCTCGGATGACGCCGGTAATGAGACCGACGAAGCCCTCGGCGGGTTCCGTTTCTCGCCCAGCGGGGAGACGTTCCTGATGCTGGCGTTCTTCGACCAGTACGCGCGGAGCCACTCGCCGTGGGCTCCGGACGGATCCGCGCTGGTCGTTACCGGGACGCAACAGTACTTGTCCGAGCGGCGCAACGGCAGCAGCGGTGGCGGCTCCCGCGTGTACGTCGTGGAAACCGGCGACGGCGGGCAACTGCGCGACATCGCCAACGGCAGCATGGCAGTTTGGTCCACGCGCTGAAAGCGGCCAAACGCAGTTTGTCCCTGGCTGCGCTCGTCGGGATCGTCTGGGCTGTGTCGGCGTGCGGCGGCGAAGCTCCGGCCGTATCATTGCCCACGCCTACGCCGGTCCCGGACCCTGTGGCGTTGTTAGCGGAAACCGCGGCCAACCTGCGTACAGTTCAGTCGGCCACGTTCCGGGTGCGCCACGAAGTCGGAAGCATGTACCTCCCCGCCTTCAGCGCCAGGATTACCGAAATTTCCGGGACGTGGGACGCTGACGCCGGGGCAGAACTGTCCATCGACGCGTATCTGGTGAGCGGCCCCGATGCGGATTACGAAACCGGCTCCTACGTCCAGGTGCGCGCCATCATCACGCCGGGGGGATATTACTCGACTGAGCCAATATCAGGATTGTGGTTCAAGCAATCACCTCAATCGGCCCCGGTGTCGGTAAATCGCCTTCAGCATATTATCGCTGATCTCGTCGACGCCTTGGAAAACCCTGATCTGGTCGGCGAGGAGATATTGGACGACGTTGCGACGTACCGCATTAGGGGTGACGCGCCGGCCTCCGCCATGGGCTGGCTCCCCATCGCACCGTCTGCTAACGAATCCCTGAGTATCGAGATCTGGACCGACACCGATCAGAAGCTGCTGCGACGGCTCAGCGCATCAGGCGCGGCCGGCGAGTTTGACTCTCCGGACACCCGACGCACGATTCTGCTCACGGACATCGGAGAGCCGGTGAGCATCGTTCCTCCCGAGCAGTTTATCGACCTGAGCGGCGGATAATCCTCGGGACCGGGCTGCCGACGCAAGTGTTCGCGGCGTTCACTCGACCAAGGTTGTCGCCGTGGGTCCTGGTAGGAGTCGTTGCGGCGGGCACGTTCGTGACGGCGCTGGACCAAACGGTGGTGATCACGGCGCTGCCCGCGATCATGGCCGATCTCAAGATCCCGATTCTTAGGCTGGAATCGGTGATCTGGGTGGTAACCGCTTACCTGCTGGGTTACACCGCGGCAATGCCGCTGTTGGGCCGGTTGGCCGATGTGCACGGCTACCGGCGCCTGTACTTGGTCTCCCTGGCAATTTTCGGGGTCGGCACAACGCTGGTGGCGTTGTCAGGACAATGGGAGTGGCTCAACGGGAACCTGGAGCCTCTGCACCAGATAATCGCCGCCCGCGTGATCCAGGCCATCGGGGGTGGAGGGGTGGTGCCGGTGAGCCTGGCCATCGCCGCCACTTTGGTCACCCCAGCCCAACGGGGTCTGGCCCTGGGCATCGTGGCTGGCGCCGCGGAGGCCGGAAGCATGCTTGGGCCGGCCTACGGCGGAGCGGTGATCGAACTGTGGGGATGGCGCGCCATATTCTGGCTGAACGTGCCGCAGGCGGCGACGATTGCGGCGGCGCTGATCTTCCTCTCCGAGCGTCGGTTTGACGGCGCGCGCATGGACTACCGGGGAGCGATGGTTCTCACTGTCGCGCTGGCGCTACTGTGTCTTGCCGCAGCGCACGAAGGGCTGGTCCGGCTCTCTTCCTGGACACCCTGGTGGCTGCTCGGCGGGGTTGGGCTGTCGGTTGGCGGCCTGATCCTTCTGCATCGGCGGACGGCGCAGCCGCTTTTATCCGCCGCGCTGTTTGGAGCCGGCGCGTTCGTGACTGCCAACGTATCCCAACTGCTGGTGGGAATTGCTCTGATCATCGCCATGGCCACCACGGTGATTATGGCCAATACCGTAATGGATGTCCCGGGTCGGCCGGTGGACTCCTTTACCGCCGCCTTGTGGCTGCTCCGCATGACGGCAACCATCCCCGTGTGCGCCGCGTTGGGCGGATTGCTGCTGCGCTGGCTGGATGCTCGCTGGATCGCCCTTCCCGGTCTGGGCCTGGTTGCGTTGGGTATGTTCCGCCTCAGTGGGTGGCAAATTGAGATCGCGGAGCCACTCTTGACGGTGGATATGGTAATCGCCGGCGCCGGGTTCGGCCTGGTAATCGCGCCGCTGATGCACCGGGCCATCGCCGCCGCGCCGCCGGACTACCGGGCCGTGGCCGCGTCGATGATTGTCGTGGCCCGTATGCTGGGAATGACCCTGGGGATGGCGGCGCTGTCCGCCTGGGGCATCAACGAAATGCTCGCTATTATCACGGCGACTCCCTCACCGCTGGTGACGCCCGGCCTGGACGCGGCGGCACGGGCGCAGGCTTTCGCCGAGTATCAGCAGACGCTGCAAAACGCCAGCCTCGACCTGTTCCACTCTTTCTACCGCGTTGCCGGGATTATCGCCTTGGCGGCCATCGTGCCTGCCGTGCTTATGCGGGCCAGCGCGCGGGAGCGGGCCGAGCTAGGAAAGTGAGCACGCCGGCGCCGATGATTGGCGACGCCGGGGGCCGGTGATAGACTGCGCCTCAACCATAGGCCGAATCTGGCGGCAGGCCCGGAAGAACTCACCAACACAGGAGGTGATCCGATGATCCGAATGGGCGCAACAGGTTCCCCGGCACACCTCGACCTTTGCCGCGCGCTGGAAACGGTGTTCCGCCGCAACGGCGTTGAGTTCGATTGGGTGCTCTATTCCGGCTACGACGAGATGGTGGACGCCTTTACACGCGGGGAAATCAACCTAGCGTGGAACGGCCCGCTGTCCCACGTCAAGATGCGCCGCGCCCTGCCCGACGGAGCGCCGGTGCTAGCTCTGCGCGATGTTGACATCGGTTTCACCACCAGGTTCATCAGCCGCGCCGATTCCGCGATTGACACCGTGGAAGACCTGCCCGGCACCCGTTTTGCTTTTGCGGCCCGGGACTCGGTGGAAGCCGGTCTGCTGCCGGTCTATTTCCTCAAGCAGATGGGAATCCATCCGAACCGCACGCTGGCGGCCGCAGACTTTTACGATCAACGCAACCAGCAGCACGGCTCGGACCAGGTTGACGTGGCCCTCCAGGTGCTGAACCGTAACTACGACGCGGGGGCCATCAGCGCCCGTTCATTTGAAACCCTGGGCGAGCGGCACGGCATCAACACCGACGAACTGAAAGTGTTCTGGAGCAGCCCCGGCTACAGCCACTGCTGCTTCACCGCCCGGCCCGAAGTGGATCCTGCTGAGGCTGCCCAGGTGACGGCGGCGTTGGTGTCGGTGGACGACAGCGACGAGGTCGGTCGGGCGGTGCTCAAGGCCGAGGCTTGTGACCGCCTGCTGCCCGGCATCGAAGACGGATGGGACCTGGTGGAAGCGGCCGCAATCGCAGAGGGGCTGATCTGGTAACCGCGTTGCCCCGGTTATATCCTTGCGCTATGCTGATCACACGGCATAGTTCAGAAGGAATGTTGGGATGCAAACGGAAAAGCAATTGAAAACCGCTCAGGACTACCTGGACGCCGCCGACCGGGAGTTTGAGAACGCCAACGCGCTGGCGGCTACCGAAAACCTGCGGGCGGCAATGCTCCATGCTCTGAAGTCCGTCGCCGCCAAAAAGGGCTGGGATTATGACGGCGATGACCTCTACCCGGTGGTGGAGAAAATTGCCAAAATGGATGAGCATGTCGGCGATATTCTGCTGAGTTCATACGCTGCCGCAGAAGGCTATCCCGAGAAGGTTCACTATGGCCGTTTCGTCTGGGAGGATGGCGACAGCCACCGTATGCTTCGGGTGGTGCGGGAGTTCGTCAGCGAAGTGGAGCGTCTGACGGAGTGACCCGATGACTACTCCAACGTTGTCGCTGCGGGAACACGTTGAACTGGCGCCGGAATTGCTGGACGAAGCGGATGTCGAATTCGCCGCTGGTAAACCGATGAAAGGAGCGGAAATGCTGTGGGGCGCGGTCGCTCACGCTCTGATAGCCGTCGCCTTGCGAAACGGATGGCCTTACGATAGTCATGGCGCGCTGAAGAGGGTTGCCAAGCGACTGCCTAACGCTCCCGGCGCGTCTCATTGGCTCACCGAATTTGACGTTATGGAACGGTTTCACAACCATTTTTACCACGGTCAGATGAGTGACGGCAGGATAGCCAGATACCGGCCAAGAGCGCGCGGTTTTGTTGCCCGCCTGCTTGCCGTAGCCAACGAACCCCGTTTGAGGAGCTGACAACTTGGCTGAAAAAATCGGTTTTATCGGCCTGGGGCGCATGGGGCTCCCCATGTCCTACAACCTGCTGCGCGCGGGCTATGACCTGACGGTTCATAACCGGAGCCAGGAGAAGGTGCGCCAGATTGCTGACGCCGGGGCCACTGCTGCGACTTCCACCGTGGAGGTCATGGCCAATTGTGATATCGTGCTGGCCTGCCTGCCCGACGTGGCGACCTGCGAGGCGGTTCTTCTCGGAAACGATGGCGCGCTGCCCAACGCCCGCCCCGGGCAGATCATAGTCGATCACAGCACCGTTGGCGCTGCGACCTCGAAGGCCTGCGCCGAAGCTGCTGAAAAGCGTGGCGCCATGTTCCTCGACGCTCCCATCAGCGGCGGCACCGAGCGGGCTACCGATGGCACCCTGACCATCATGGTCGGCGGCCCGGCCGAAGCCTACGCGGCAGCCCAGCCTCTGTTCGATGTGATGGGCGCAGTTGTGCGGCATGTAGGTCCCACGGGTTCCGGCACCGCCGCCAAGCTGGTGAACCAACTGCTGGTCGGCGTGCACATGGTCGCCGCCGCCGAGGCGATGCTGTTGGGGGCGAAGTCCGGCGCGGACCCGGCGCTGGTTTTCGAGCTGGTCAATTCGGGGTGGGGTCAGAGCTTTCTCCTGGGACGAAACGCCCCGGCCATGCTTGACCGCGACTTCGAAGGCGTACGCACTCAACTTCGGGTATTCCTCAAAGATCTGGGGCTCATCCAGGAGATGGCCCGCGACCTGGGGACACCGATCGCCGCCGGTGATCTGGCCTACCGTCTTCTGTCGGAAGCGGTTGAGCAGGGACTGGGAGACCTGGATAGCGCGGCCATCGTATTGCCGATGGAAGAGGAAGCCGGGTTCCAGGTACAGCGGAAAGATGCCTGACTTACATCGATGCACAGCATTGACAGGATGAATTGGGAGTTCTGATGATGGCAGACGAAATGATCGTCTATTTCAACGGTGAAATGACCCCGGCCAGCCAGGTTGCCCTGTCGATTTACGACCGCGGCTTCCTGTACGGCGACGCAGTGTTCGACGCGACCCGTACCTTTGGCGGCAAGACCTTCCGGCTGGACCGCCACATCGACCGCCTGTACAACTCCCTCCGCTACCTGCGCATCGACGTGGGCATGAGCAAGGAGGAGATGACCGAGGCCACCGAGGCCGTGGTCGCGCACAATCACCCGATGCTTCCGGCCGGTCAGGACATGTGGGTGATGCAGCGCATCAGTCGCGGCGTGGAGGGAGCGAATCGCTCCGGTGGCCCTCGGCCCACCATCATCATCGAGAGCCACGCCATACCCTTCGCCGCCCGCGCTCCGCTGTATCGGGACGGCGCCCGCATTAGCACCCCGTCGGTGGCCCGCATCCCTCCCCGGTTCCTCAGCCCCCGCGCCAAGACCCACAACTACCTCAACCTCATCATGGGCGAGCTTGAGGTGCATGGTGAGGATCCCGACGCCTGGGCCATCCTGCTGGACGAGTTCGGCAACCTCACCGAGGGTCGCGGCAGCAACGTGTTCCTGGTCAAGGACGGCGCGGTGATGACGCCCAAGTCCCAGTACGTGTTGGAGGGGGTTACCCGCAACCAGACCCTGGAGTTGGCCGACGGTTTGGGCCTCGCCACCGCCGAATGCGACCTGGATTTGTACGACGCCTACACCGCCGATGAAGCATTCCTGACCTCCACCAGCCTGTGCATCTGCCCGGTGTCGGCGATCAATGGAGCCACCGTCGGCGACGGCAGCGTCCCGGGCCCGGTGACCGAGCGCCTGATGACGGCGTTCAGCGACCTGGTCGGCATGGACTTCGCCGAGCAGTACCTGGCTCACCTGCCGTCTTAAACTCAGCCACTCCTACACCTCGCCAAGGAGGCACATCATGCCCGAATATCTGCCCGGAATCGTAGAACCCGACCAGGAAGCACAGCAGTTGGCCACCGACTTCGTGTTCACTGAGGGGCCGCTGTGGCACCCCGACGGCTACTGGCTGTTTGTTGACTTGCGGCGCGAACCGCCCGTGATCCACCGCATGTCTCCCGCCGGTGGAACGCCCGACATCATTCGCGAGCCCAGCGGCGGCACCAACGGCATGACCCTGGACCTGCAGGGTCGCCTGCTCATGTGCGAGGGCGACAACCGGCGCATCACGCGCATGGAGCCTGACGGCACCATCAACGTGGTGGCTGATCGATGGGACGGCAAGCGCTTCCACCGCCCCAACGACATCGTCTGTCGCAGCGACGGCAGCATCTACTTCACCAATCCGAGCGGCCGCGTTCCGGAAGCGGAGCAGGAGATCGAGTGGCCCGGCACCATCCACCGGATCGATCCGGACGGCACCGTTGACCTATGCGCCCACGACATCGATTTCCCCAACGGCATCGCTTTCTCTCCCGACGAGACGGTGCTGTACGCGTCCAACACCCGCAAGCTGGGCGAACGGCCCGACCAGTATTGGGACGGCGAGGTCAAGCAGAACCAGTTCATCCAGGCCTACGACGTGGCGGCCGACGGCTCCCTGAGCAATAGTCGCATGTTCGGTAGCATGGCCTCCGCCGAGGACGGAGTGCCCGACGGCATGAAGGTGGACGCGGAAGGCCGGGTGTATTGCACCGGTTCCGGCGGCGTGTGGGTCTTCTCCCCAGCCGGCGAGCATCTGGGCATCATCCGGGTCCCGGAGATACCGGCCAACTGCGCTTTCGGCGGCCCGGACTTCCGCACCATGCTGTTCACGGCGCGTACCTCAGTGTACAGCCTGCGCATGACCACGCCGGGCAATCCGCTGCCCCGGGCGTAGGTTCCGCAACCCACCGAGTCATTCCTGCGAAAGCGGGAATCCGGAAAACAGGCAGGAAAAGCAATGCGCGAGTTTGACGCAATAGTGATCGGTGTCGGCGGCATGGGGAGTGCCGCCGTTTATCACCTGGCCCGGCGCGGCTGGAAGGTGCTGGGTCTCGAACAGTATGACATCCCCAACGAGATGGGCTCCTCCCATGGTGTCAGCCGGATGATCCGCCTGGCCTATCACGAGGATCCGTCTTACGTGCCGTTGCTCTACCGGGCCTACGAGCTTTGGCATCAAATGGAGAACGTGACCGGCGAAAAGCTGCTGATTACCACCGGCTGCGTGCGGGGAGGCGTCGGGGCCAGCCAACTGCTTGAGGGGTCCCTGGAAACGGTCAAGCAGCACCACCTCCCCTACCGGATGCTCAGTGGTCCCGAGGTGAACCGGGAGTGGCCCGGTTACCAACTCCCTGAGGAAGCGGAAATGCTCTACGAGCAGCAGGGCGGCTTCGTGCTTTCCGAGCGGTGCATTGTCGGTCACGTCTCTGCGGCACTGGAGATCGGCGCCGCGGTACACGGCCGCGAGGCCGCGCTCAGCTGGGAACCCACCGCGGGCGGCGGAGTGGTCGTCGCCACGGACAAGGACACCTATTCAGCCCGTCGTCTGGTGGTCACCGCCGGGGCCTGGGCCGGCAAGGTCGCTCCCGAGGTCGCTGCTCACGCTATTCCCGAGCGGCAGGTGCTGGGATGGTTCGCGCCCTATCGCCCGGAGCTTTTCCGCCCGGAGAATTTCCCGTGCTTCGGCATGGAGGTCGAGGAGGGTCGTTTCTACGGATTCCCGTCCTACGGCATACCAGGCTTCAAGCTGGGCATGTTCAACCACTTCCGCGAACAGGTGGACCCGGACACCATGGACCGGGAGCCCAACGCCCGAGACGAGGCGGCACTGCGGCAGTTCACCGAGCGTTACTTCCCGGAAGCAGCCGGCCCGACCCTGGCGTTGAAGACCTGCATGTTCACCAACACCCCTGACGAGCACTTCATCATCGACACGCTGCCCGATCATCCTCAGGTCTCCGTGGCCGCCGGGTTCTCCGGGCACGGGTTTAAATTCACCAGCGTGGTAGGCGAAATTATGGCCGATCTGGCGGAGCATGGCCAGACCGAACACGACATTGGGCTTTTCCGGCTGGGCAGATTCGACAATGCCACGGCGCCAAAGGGTGGAAATCATGGCTGAATCCGACGAGATCCTGCCCTTTCCGGGAATGAACCCCTATCTGGAAGCGCGCCACCTCTGGCCGGAAGTGCATACCAAGATAATCAGCGAGATGCATTACTTCTTGCGGGAGGCTCTGCCGCCGCAATACACGGTCACGATGGAGGAGCGGGTAATCGTAGAGGAGACAATCGACGATGCTGTGAGCCAGCGTTACGCTATCCCCGACATCAACATTGCCGGGGATGGGGCCCAAACTGTAGCGTCTGTCACGACCCCGGATGCCGGAGCCGTTCCCATACTTTTGCCGGAACTGCGTCCGGTGCGTGAGCGGTTCATTGAAATCAGAACGCCGGGCCGTTTGCCGTCCGTAGCGATTGTGGAAGTGCTTTCCCACAGCAACAAGCGGGGCGGACAGGGGCGTCGGGACTACCTGGAGAAAAGGCGACGAATTCTGGAAAGCGCCACCCATCTGGTTGAAATCGACTTGTTGCGCGCCAACGTTCCGATGCCGTCCCACGGTTACGATGGAGTTGCTCCTTATCGCATAATGGTTAGCCGCAGCCGTATGCGTCCTCAGGCTACGCTGTATCCATTCGGTATTCAGTCGGCTATTCCTGCATTTCCAGTTCCGCTGCTAAACAAGGAAGATGAGCCCACCATCGTTCTAGGTGAAATCTTCAACGACCTCTACCTGCGTGGTCATTACGAACGATACAGCAATTACAATAACGATCCTGAAGGCCCGTTATCTCCCGGCGACCGAGAATGGATTGACCGACGGCTTCGGGAAACGGGGTTGCGTCGCTGACCCACACCGTTCGCAGTCCAACACCACCGGACGAGGAACACCGTAATGAAAATCACCGACGTTGAGGCCATCGCGTTGGTCTGGCCCGCGCCCGACCGCGAATACTGGACGGCGCTCCGACCTATCGGGCGCGTGAGCGAACTGCTGGTGCGCGTCCACACTGATGCCGGCTATTACGGCATTGGCGAGGCGCACGGCGCTGGACAGGGGTTCGCTGGTATCTATCGCCAGGACAGCGACGGAGCCATCCACGCCGACGGCGCTTCTCGCGCGGTGGTCGATCTGCTCAAGCCGATGCTCCTGGGCCGGGACCCTGTTGACCACGAACAGCTTTGGGACGAGATGTTCGGTTTGTGTCATCAAATCGGTTGGGCAGCAGCCGGGTTCGGACGACCCCAGATTCTCACTGCGTTGGCGGCAGTTGACATCGCCCTTTGGGACATCAAGGGCAAAGCCGCCGACCTGCCGTTGTACAAATTGCTGGGCGGCCACTCCAACACCGCGCCGTGCTATGTCACCGGTGGGTACTACCAGGACGGAAAAACGGTTCACGATCTGGTACGGGAGTGTGAGTCCTACATCGAAATGGGTTACGAGGCCATCAAGCTGAAGATCGGCCACGTTAGCCTGGCCGAGGACTACGAGCGGGTCAGCGCCGTTCGCAACTCAGTGGGCGAGGACATTGACATAATGGTCGACGTCAACGAAGGATGGGACGTCGACACCGCCATTCGAGGCGCGCGGATGCTGGAGCCGCTCAACATCCGCTGGCTGGAGGAACCGGTTCACTGGTACGACCGGGTCGAGGGCTTGGGCAAGGTGGCCGCCTCGACTACCATCCCCATCGCGTCGGGTGAAAATGCGGTGACCAGGTGGGACGCCCGCGACCTCATCCGACGGGGAGGCGTGCGCGTCATGCAGTACGACAGTACCCGCAACGGCGGCGTCACCGAGTGCCTGCGCATCGCAGGGCTGTGCGCGGCTGAGAACGTGCGCCTGGCTCCTCATCACGACCCGCAGGTTCACGGTCACTTGGTGGCCGGCCTGTCCGTCGGCGAAATCTGCGAGACCTTCCCTTCGGCGGACCGCGATCCGATTTGGGAC
This sequence comes from Dehalococcoidia bacterium, assembly GCA_965203985.1. Taxonomy (GTDB): domain Bacteria; phylum Chloroflexota; class Dehalococcoidia; order Lucifugimonadales; family UBA3495; genus Bin87. Next base: position 46,383 of record CBDBDS010000002.1, on the reverse strand, counting down.
GAGCTCTTCACCGTCCGGCCTGAGATCGTCGCCGGCAAGATAACGTTGTCGGATCGCCCCGGCTGGGGTATCGAGCTGGACGAGCGGACCCTGGAACGGCGGGGCGCCTGGGCGTAACGTGATCTGGCTGTTGGTGGCGGCGGGTGGCGCCGCCGGATCCGTGTTGCGCTTCGGCGCCGGTCGGCTGGCGGCCCAATATTTCGGGGCGGACACGGTAGTGGGGACATTTGCGGTCAACGTTGTCGGGTCATTCGCCCTGGGCGTGCTGGCTACGATTTTCATCGCGCGAGCAGAATGGCCGCTGGAACTGCGCGCCATGCTCGCTGTCGGGTTGCTTGGCGGTTTCACTACCTTTTCCACACTGGCCTACGACGGGGTCAGGCTCATATCCGGCGGCGAGCTTGGTCGCGCCGGCATTTCCATTGCCGCCAACCTGGCAGTCGGCCTGGCGGCCGCCTACGCCGGCGTGCTGGTCGGTCGGTCGTTGTCATGAAATCGCTGGCAGTTGAGCATTGTGCGCGGCGTCCGCTATAATCAAAGCAGTCTGTGAAATCGCCAGAATATTATGCCAGTGGACTATTACGAGACCCTCGGCGTCGACCGGGGCGCCAACGAAGAGGAGATCCGTCGCGCCTTCCGCAGGAAGGCGATGGAATTCCATCCCGACCGGAACAAAACCCCCGGCGCTGAGGACAAGTTCAAGGAAATCAACGAGGCCTACCAGGTCCTCAGCGACCAGGAGAAGCGCACCCGTTATGACCGTTTCGGGCACGCCGGCGTAAACGGCGGCGATCGCCCATTCGACGGTTTCGATCCGTTCGGTGGCTTCGGCGACATCTTCGATACCTTTTTCGGGGGCGGCGGCCGTACCGCCAACCAGCCGCGCAGCGGGGAGGACATCAGCCAACGGGTCAACCTGACTTTCGAAGAGGCTGTGTTCGGTTGCGACAAGGACATCGAGATCAATCGGGTGGAGCCTTGCCACCACTGTTCCGGAGCGGGAAATGAGCCTGGTACGGCGATAAATACCTGCCGGACGTGCAATGGCAGCGGCCAGGTGCGTCGCGCTCAACGCAGCGTATTCGGCCAGTTTGCCGTCACCACCCCGTGTTCCAGTTGCAATGGTAATGGCCGGTCCATAGAAACTCCCTGCTCCAATTGCCGCGCCCGCGGGTTCGAACGGCGTCGCCGGACCCGCACCGTTACCATCCCCGCCGGCGTCGACGACGGTATGCAGGTCCGCATCACCGGGGAGGGTGACGCTGGTTCCAACGGCGGGCCGCCCGGGAACCTTTACGTTCAGTTGCGCGTTCGGGAGCACCCGTTGTTCATGCGAGACGATTCCGACCTTGTGTACCGGACATCGCTCAATATGGCCGAAGCGGCCCTGGGCGTGACCAAACCCATCCCTACCCTCGAAGGCGACGACATCGACCTCGACATACCGGCGGGTACCCAGGCCGGGAGCGAGTTTCGCGTGCGCTCGCGGGGCGTACCACGCATCCGGCGCGACGGCCGGCCCACGGACCGACGGGGGGACATCCGTATCCTGGTGGACGTGGACATTCCTTCCAAGCTGAACAAGTACCAGCGCAAACTGGTGGAAGACCTGGCATATTCGCTGGCCAACAACGGCAAGAGGCCGCCCGCGCCCCCACGAAAGAAACGCGCCAGCAACCGGAAACCCGTCGAAAACGAAGCCACGGAACCGGAAGAGGCGGCAATTGACGCCAGCGCCGAGACCCAAGAGCCACCACAAGACGACAAGCAGCGCGGGCTGTTTGACCGCATCAAGGACACCCTGACCTCGGGCGGCGAATAGTTGGGCTCGCTCGGCGGCCCGATGTCGCGCTCCCTCCACTTACCCTGACGCTGCGATGTCCTGGCACGAACTGAGCATCAACGTTCCCTTCGAATACGTCGAGCCCGTGTCCTACCTCTTTGAGCGGTACGGGTACGGGTTGAGTGTTGAAACCAGACCCGGCGAGCACGCGGTGCTCCGTTCCTATCTGCCCAGTCTTTCCCGGCAGCGGTTGGCCCACATCGAGGTGGGTATCAAGCTGGCGTCCAGCGTCGCGGACCTGGGCGAGTTGCAGATCCGACCCCTGGATGATAATGAGGACTGGCGCGATAATTGGAAGCAGCACTTTACGCTGCTGCGTGTCGGTCAGAATTTGGTGATCAAGCCTTCTTGGATCGACTATGAAGCACAACCCGGCGATGTCCTGGTGGAGCTGGATCCGGGATTGGCTTTCGGTACGGGATATCATCCAACAACTTATTCTTGCCTGGAGGCCATGGAAGAGATGATTCGGCCCGGAAGCACGGTTCTTGACGTGGGAACCGGCTCGGGAATACTCACCATCGCCGCGGCCAAGCTGGGCGCAACACGGATCACCGCAGTGGACATCGACGGGCACGCGGTACGCGCCGCCCAACGCAATTTCCGTCGCACCGGCATCGCCGACCGCGTCAACGCCCAATCGGGCAGCATCCCCAGCGCCGCGACTCGAGGCGAGAAATACGACATCGCCGTGGCCAACATCAGCGCCCGGGGCATCCGACTGGTCTCGCCGGCGATCCCCGAGCTTCTCGCCGATGACGGCGTGTTCATCGCATCCGGGATTATTGTGGACCAGCACGACGAAGCGGTTTCGGCGATCAACGAGGCCGGGTTGGTCATCGGCGAAATTCGGCAGAAGGAAGACTGGATCACCATCCTGAGCGGACACCACTAGTCCGCGGGCGTCGATCATGGAAACTGTCACGCTGGATCGCTTCGAACTTGTCGGGCCGCTGGGCAGCGGCGCCGACTACGACGTGCGCGCCGCGGTGGATCGGGAGACTGGTGAACCCGTGGTGCTGAAGCGGCCGTCTCCGCAGACGGTCAGTCGTCAAATGCACAGACCCGTCGAAGAGCGCACCGCTCGAGCCCTTGAGGCTTACGAGCGGGCTGGCCAATTTTCCGCCGTCGTGCCCCGCGTGATCGGGGTTACCAATGTAGCCCTTCACGACGCGTATTTCGGCGAAGACCTGGGTCAACCCTACTCGGTGAGAGTAGAGGAACGCGCAGCGGGCATTCCCCTGGTGGGAGACCCCAGGAGCCGTATCCTGCGGGTCCCCATCGGCTTGGGACAAAACCTCTTCGCCCTGCATCCACTTGCGCTGCCCGATGGTGTCGCCACTTGGCCGGTCCAGTCGCAACTGCTGGAGGCCCAGGAAATTTACGCCGATGCCGGGTACGCGCTGTTGGATCTCGGTCCGCACAACGTGTTCTATTCCCCGGGCACCGGCCGGATCTCGCTGGTGGACGCAACCGCACTGGTCGGACACGGCGTAGAGCGAGCCCAAGGCAACCGCGGCCCCCAGGATGTCCACGACTTCTACATCGAAATGGTGAAGTTCTACCTGGCTCCGGACCTGCCGCCCACCGATGCAGCGGGCTACTTCGACCCGCACAACCAACGCCCGGTTATATCGATCGAGGACGAATGCGACAGCTTGATCAGCGCGTTCGCGTCAGCGGACGATGCGCTGCGGGACGCCGCGACAGCGTGCCTGGGCAAGGTCCGACAGCGCGGGTACGCATCCGTAGCCGATTTTGCATCGGACTTGCGCGAATGCCTGCGGCTGATTACCATCCGAAACGAGCAGATGCCGGAGCCGCAGACCGCTTTGGAAGCATGGCGCACCGCGCTGCACCGGCTCTCCGAGGATCATTGGACCCGTTACCGATTCGACGCGAATACCGAGCTGGCCCAACTGGCCGGCTGATCCGCCGCTAACCAATCTCTTGCGAGGAAGCAGGAACTATGCTCACCAGTTCGTTGGCAATTCTTCACGATAATGCCGCCCACGGCGAGGACAACTACCTGACCCGGGATTTGGGCGGCGGGAACTTCCTGGACGTGGTGCTGGACGGCGTCACCGGTCACGGTGGCGACGAGGCCAGTGGTTCCGTTGCCGATGCCCTGAACGCAATCGACATCGCCGGCCCGGAGGATATCGTTGCTGTCCTGGACGAGCAGAACGCCGAGTTCCACCAGGTCGGTGGAGGGCGTTTCCTGCTGACCACCGCCTCGGCAGCACTGTATCTGGGCGGCCAACTCCACATCATCTCTGCCGGAGACAGCCCCATCTACGTGATCCGCCCGGACGGATACGAACAGTACAGCGGCCGCATGGGCGGGTTGATACGCCTTGGCGTCTCCAAGGCCATAGGCGCGGAAGCGACCCTGTCGGTGTTTCAAACCACTATCGATCTGTCCCCCGAGGATCGCCTGGTGTGCTGCACTGACGGTGTCAGCGACAACCTGCTTGGCGACGAACTGATGGAAATTGTGCGTGGTTCCGCCAACGCCGAGGACGCTTCGGGTCGGGTCAAGGAATTAGTGGATCAGCATATCGAGCAGGGGCGGGACATCCGGTTCCGAGGCGGCAGGTTCCGCCACGACGACGAGACGGCGATTTTCCGGTTTTTCGCTGAGAACTAGCCGGGACAATTTGGTCGATTCACTTCACCGATTGCCCACGGCTGGCGATTAGCGACTGCCAAAAGGCACTTGGATTCCGCGTGTGTTAGACTGTTTGGCAGTTTGACGCAGGTTGGCCTCGTTAATTTCCGGTCCCGTTTTAGTGGGATTTGCGCGCTGGGGCGGGCCTCAAGGAGTACACAATTGGGCACGATTAAGGTTGCCATTATCGGCGTAGGCAACTGCGCATCTTCGCTGGTTCAGGGCATCCACAAATACGTTGAGGTTCCCGATGACGATCCGATCCCCGGCGTGATGCACAATCGCATCGGAGATTACCGAATCGAAGATATCGAAGTCGTTGCCGCTTTCGACATCGACCGCAATAAGGTTGGGAAAGATCTGTCGGAGGCCATCTTCACCGAGCCTAATAACACCATCAAGTTCGCCGATGTCCCGCATCTTGGGGTGCCGGTCGAACGGGGCATGACCCACGACGGGATCGGCCGTTACCTGTCGGATCTCGTGGTGAAGTCGGAGCACAGCACCGCTGATATCTCGGGCATCCTGCGCGATCGCGAGGTGGATGTGGTGATCAACTACCTGCCTGTGGGCAGCGAGATGGCAACCAAGTGGTACGTCGAGCAAATCCTCGACGCCCGCTGCGCCATGATCAACTGCATCCCCGTTTTCATCGCCCGCGAGGAGTACTGGCGCAACCGTTTCGAGGAACGGGGTGTGCCCATCATCGGAGATGACATTAAGTCCCAGGTCGGCGCTACCATAGTTCACCGTGTGCTCACGCGCCTGATGGAAAATCGCGGTGCCGAAATCGACAACACCTACCAGCTGAACTTCGGCGGCAACACCGATTTCCTCAACATGCTGGAGCGCGAGCGTCTGGTTTCCAAAAAGATTTCCAAGACCGGCTCCGTCACCAGCCAGATGCAGGAAGAGCCCGACGCGGATACGATCCACATCGGCCCCAGCGATCACGTGCCGTGGCTGCAAGACCGCAAGTGGTGCTACATCCACATCGATGGCAAGGTCTTCGGCGGCGCGCCGGTCAAAATGGAGGTCAAGCTGGAGGTCTGGGACAGCCCCAACTCCGCCGGCGTCGTGGTGGATGCCATCCGGTGCGCCAAGCTGGCGCTGGACCGGGGTCAAGGCGGCGCGGTTTACGCTCCATCCGCGTATTTCATGAAAAGCCCGCCGACCCAGTATTCCGATGCCGAGGCGCACGATATGGTGGAGGCGTTCATCGCCGAGCCGGCCGTGGCCAGCGTTCAGGTCAAACACGGCGACGGAGAAGAATAACCCGCGCCAGGGCCCTGGGTTCCGGAGACGGAGATCATCGAGGGGAGCCGGCTATGAAGATAGCTATGGTCTCCCCTTACGATTTCGCGTGGCCCGGAGGCGTCAACGCCCACGTGTCCCAGCTGTCGTCCGAACTGCGGCAGCGTGGGCACGAAGTGACGGTTATCGCACCGCAAACGTCGGCCGGTGACGAACGGCAGTGCGGGCATTCCGACGGTTTTATTCCCATGGGCCGGTCCGTTCCGCTGTCAGCGGGTGGTTCCACAGCCCGGGTTACCCTTTCGTGGTGGTTGTGGCCCCGGATCAGACAGCTAATGGCTCGAGAGCAATTCGATCTGGTGCACGTACACGAGCCCTTGGCGCCCATTCTGCCCCTGATGATACTTCAGCATTCGAGGGCGGTGAACGTGGGGACATTTCACGCGTTTTCGGACAAGCAGCAGTTGTACCGGTGGTCGCGTTTTGCGCTGCGGTCGTGGCACAGTCGATTGCACGGCCGGATTGCGGTTTCCGAGGCGGCGCGGACATTTGTGGCGCCGCATTTCCCGCAGCGGGCGTACCGCGTGATCCCCAACGGTATCGACTACCAACGTTTTGCCGGCGCCATGCCTTTCCCGGAGTTGCGAGACGGCAAGAAGAACGTCCTGTTTGTCGGGCGCAAGGACGAACGAAAGGGCCTGCGTTACCTGTTGGAAGCGTGCCTGCTCTTGCTCGAACGCAGGCGCGACGTTCGTCTGATAATCGTGGGTCCTGGGGAACCGGACCGGATGTGTTCGTCTTTGATAAGCGCCATAAACGATTCGGGTCGGGACCTGTTGAGACTGGCCGGGACGGTTCCTGATGACGACCTGCCCCGCTATTACGCCAGCGCCGATGTCTTTTGCAGCCCGGCCACCGGGGGGGAGAGCTTCGGGATAGTGTTGTTGGAAGCGATGGCTGCCGGCGCTCCGGTGGTCGCGTCGGACATTGACGGCTATCGCGACGTGGTGACCGGCCAATTGAATGGACTGCTCGTGTCGCCACGCGAACCTTGGACCATAGCCGATGCCATCGCCCGTTTGATCGACAACCCCGACCTGGCTAAAAGATTGTCGGGAGGCGGCAAACAGGTGGCGCACGAACACCGCTGGCAGCACGTGGCGGCGGAAGTCGAAGATTATTACCAACATTGCATGGAGGAGGCCAACCACGGTGGCAATGCCCGGTAGAGAGGAACTGCGCGCGGCGATGCTGCGCTATGTCGAGTTGCCCGGAGCGCGTGCTCTGCACGCGGTGGGGTTGACTCCCAACGTGATCACCATCTTCGGTTTCGCGGTGTGCGTGGCCGGGGCGGCGCTGGTGGCTCTGGGTTGGCCCCTGTACGGCGGGATCGTGTTCCTGGCCGGAAGCATTCTGGATCTGTTCGACGGCGGGCTGGCGCGGCTAACCGGCCGGGCTTCCCCCTTCGGTGCCCTGCTCGATTCCGTCTTCGACCGGTTGGGAGAGGCTGCCCTGTTCGTGGGGTTGGGGCTTTATTACCTTTTGTCGGATCTATCCACGCCGGAGATGATCCTGAGCATGTTATCGGTCTTGCTGGGTCTGGTGTTTTCCCAGGGCGTCTCCTACCTGCGCGCCCGCGGAGAGGGCCTCGGCGCCTTCACCCGTTCCGGCATCATGACCCGAACCGAGCGCGTGGCGATCCTGGGCATCGGACTAATCGCCGAGGGGTTGGCTCCCTTCCCGATCATGGTGTGGGTCTTATGGGTGATCGCCGCGGTTTCCTGCTTCACCCTCTTCCAGCGGATGTTCACCATACGGGGGATCCTGGAACGCCAGGCGGAGGAAAACGGTTAGCCGTGGTAACATGGCGGCCACGTTTACGGTTGGAGGTATTCAAGATGGCGTCACATTCCATGGGGCTGTCGTTGCACGATGCTGCGCGGCAGATGGGTGTTCCCTTTACGGTGGAGAACGAACCGCAGGACCTGTACGTCAAGGTCAACGGCCTGAACCTCCACTACCTGGAATGGGGCGATCCGAGTTCGCCGACTATCGTGATGCTGCACGGAATTCAGCAACAGGCCCACAGCTGGGATTTCATCAGCCTGCCGCTGTCGGTTGACTACCGCGTGATTGCCGTGGATCAGCGCGGCCACGGAGACAGCGACTGGTCGCCGGACGAGGACTATTCCACCGACGCCTATGTCGGCGATGTCGGGGCGTTGGTCTCGTCTCTGGGTCTTCAGGACTTCCACCTGATCGGCCATTCCATGGGTGGCCGGAACAGCCTGGCCTGGGCGTCGGGTAACCCTGGGATGTTGAAGTCGTTGACCATTGTTGACACGGGGCCGGAAACGCAGCGGCGCGGGTCCAACCGCATTCAGGCGTTCCGCGAACTTCCTGATGAACTGGATACCCTGGAGGAGTTCGCCCAGCGCGTCATGGAGTACACCGGCCGTAGCCGCGAACAGACGCTGGGCGCGTTGAAGTACAGCATCCGCCAGCGCGAAGACGGGAAGTGGACGTGGAAGTATGACAAGGTGATCCGCCGCCGCGGCTTCCGCGCACCAGCCTGGACGCCCGAGCAGCTCTGGGCCGGCTGGCGCAGGATAGATTGCCCAGCGCTAGTGGTGCGAGGCGACCGCAGCGACATCTTCGCCGACGAGACGATGGTGCGGATGGCCGAGGAACACCACGATTGCACGACGGTTACCGTCGCCAATGCAGGCCACTTGGTGCAGGGAGACAATCCCCCCGACTTTCTCAAGGCCGTGAAAGGCTTGCTGGGCCGGTTTAGCTAGTACGTAGAAAGCACCAACAAACGCAGCGGATTTCAAAATTAACCGCAAACTTGCCCTATAGGATTGAGCTATGACCGTGCAACACCCATTGCTGAAAGCTTGTAGGAAGTGCAAAGCAGTGAAGCCGGTTGGTGAATTCGGCAGGCAGTCTTCGCGTGCGGACGGCTACCGGCGTCGCTGCAAGTCGTGCGAAAGAGAGCTTAGGAAGCAACGGGAGCAGAAAAAGGCGAAATGGGCGAATTACCAGGAGCAGCGGGCAGCGCAGCGTGAGATCGTACGCCAACCGGATTATGCCCAGTGCCAAAAATGCGGCCTTCACGATTGGTGGGTCATCATAGAGCGGAACGGTGGGCACTGCGATATTTGCCCGCCGGATGCACAGACGCCGCGCGCTAACGACCGATACCCGCAGGATGCTATGCCCTTACCGCAAACGCTGAGTGCGTACGGAATGGATGATGGCGACTGGCGCGCCCTGTTCGAGAAGCAGGGGTGCGGTTGCGCGGTTTGTGGCCGTGGCGACCCCGGCGGATCTGTTTGGCACACCGACCATGACCACGACGTTGAGCGCTTACTGGGAACTGTCTTTGTCCGTGGGATACTTTGCAACCGATGTAATGCGATGTTAGCCACAACGCGAGCCGGCTGGACAGAAAACGATGCTTGCCTTCGCTATCTTGCTGACCCGCCGGGCCGAATCTATCACACAAATGATCGATTGATCGAGGACGCGGATTACCTGAATCATTCCGCGATGCACAACTTAGCAAAAGCTATGTTACTGGGGTAAACGTGTAAATCCCTGGTCAAAGGAAGCGGCCTCAAGATCGCCCCCCGATTTTTGCCCGAGACCGATATCCCGGTTATCGGAACGGCCGTACCTCAGAACCCCAACACTCGGGGCAGCAACTCGCCCAGACCGTACCCAAGCGCGGCCGAAACGGCGCCGATGCCCAGGATCTCCAGACCCTGCAGGATGGGGGACTTTCGCACTAGACGGCCCTTCGCCAGTCCCAGCGCGAACAGCCCGGTCAGTGACAGCCCTACCGACAAGGCGATAGCAGTCGGCCCGACGGTCAGGAACAGGAAGGGGATGATCGGCAAGATCGTCGCCGAGCCGAACGATGGAACCACCAATCCCCCCGGTGCCCGATTGTTCAGCGAGTAACTCGCTCTGAATCCTAGCTTGACGGGAATCTGGAGGATGTAGCAGGGTGATATTCGAGCCAGTATCTATCAGGAATCGCACCTCCGTTTCGGTCATCAACCGGGGTATGACCAGTCGGCACCGGACGTATGGGTAGCCCCATTCATCGAATTCGCCGGCGATCAAAAAGTCCGCCTCCTGGGTTTGGAGTTCAGAAACTCAAACGGAAAGTGGCCGCTGTACATACCCTTCGCAGTAAGGGCAGTGATGAGCTCCTCATGGGTGTCGGCCACTGTTAAGTTTCCGCTTTCGTCCATTGAGACCCACCGGTCCGGGTGCTTGTCCCGCAAGGCGGGAATTGCCTCGTTCAGCAGTTTAGCGGCCTGTTGATACTTGGCGAATTGAGCATCCGAGGCTTCAACGCCGCCGAGGGGCTTGTATATTTCCTTGATGTAGGCTTCCAATTCCCTGATGTACGCCTCATCCGTGGGTGGGTAAACGCTGCCGGGATGGGTCCGCCTTTCTTTGTCATCTTTGCTGAATACCATTTCGAGGCTCCTTCAGTGGTGTCCGGGCGTCGTTGACAGCGGCGTACGCAGGCGGGGCAATTAGAACCCCAACACCCGGGGCAGCAACTCGCCCAGACCGTACCCAAGGGCGGCCGAAACGGCGCCGATGCCCAGGATCTCCAGACCCTGCAGGATGGGGGACTTTCGCACGAGCCGGCCCTTTGCCAGTCCCAGCGCGAACAGCCCGGTCAGTGACAGCCCTACTGACAAGGCGATAGCAGTCGGCCCGACGATCAGGAACAGGAAGGGGATGATCGGCAAGATCGCCGCCGAGCCGAACGATACGCACATCACCGCCGCGTCCTTGAGCGGATTGCCGCCAAAGTCCGGGCTGATCCCCAACTTCTTTTCCAGCAACGTGTTGAGCCACAGTGTATCGTTGCTCGAGATTTCGTTGGCCAGGTGGACAGCCTCGTCGTAGGTCTTGCCCTCCCGCTGGAACAGGATCACCAACTCGGCCAGTTCCTCGGCCGGCCGCTCTTCCAGGTCGTTGATCTGGCGAGTGATTGCATCCTGGCGCACGTCCTCCTCGGCCCGGGAGCCCAGGTAGGCGCCGGCCGCCATGCTGATCATCCCCGCCGCCGCGGCCGCCAGCCCGGCCACGAGTACCGTCCCGGTGCTGCCCACGGCGATGGCTACGGAGGTGGTCAGGGCCACCGTGCTGATGATCCCGTCCTGGGCTCCGAATACCACCTCCCTCAGCCGGCCTAGGTTCGCCACATGGAATGGCTCCTTGTCCAATGCCAATGCGGCGTCGATGTAGGTTCCGAGGTCCAGGGGCAGCGCTGGGGCCTCGCCAGAACTCGTCGCCAACGGATCGACCGCGCTCGGCGCGACGGAGGACGTAACAACCGATGTCCCCGCGCCATTGGCGGAGGATATCTGCAGCCGGGACAGCGCGTCCGAAAAGGCTATCTGGTGGTCCTTTTCCTGCTCCATCGCACCCGCGAAGGCTGCCACCGCGTCGTCGCGTCCGTCAGCGACGGCGTCGTTGATCATGCGCGGGTAGGTCCGTGTGTATTCCCGGGTTTCACCGGCGATGACATTGCTCAGGTTAACCGGGGTGCTCTCGATCGCCCCGGCAACCCTGAGGTAGCTTATGCCGTGTAGGGTTTCGGCGCGGGCGACCTCCTCGAAAACCTCGGCGATCTCCGGATGCCCCTCATCGCGCGCCTGCTGCGCGTACGCAGTGTAGGTGAGATGGGCGACAGCCTCGGCGACGATGGCCTGCCAGAGGTTCCGGTCGGTGTTGGAAACGTCGGTCACCGAGTTGGGTGAAAATGACATAAACTGCTCCCTCGTATCGGGTCTTGGAAAACGTCATGCGAAAATCATGCAATCATCGGGAACGGCTATCTCCGCCCCGACAGACAACGCGGCCGCGCCGCCGGACTACAGCCGTGGAGACGCGTGATGGGCGATGCACAGCCAGTCACCGCCGGATCTAACGAAAATATTCGTGGCCAGGACGCCGAATCCCTGGGCCTGCCCTTCGACCACGCTGGTGATGCTTTCAATGCAGGTGACGAAGCCGCAGTTGCCTTCCAGGGCGATGTTAACGTAATGGATGTTGAAGTGCATCAACGCGGCGCCATTGAAGATGCCCTGCCATGATCGCCGGATGTCCGGCCAGCCCACTATCGGTTGCCAGCCGGGATGGACGCAAAGCGCCCGGTCGGACTGCTCCCACACAGCATCCATTTGGGCCATGTCCAGGGACCCGAAGGCGTCGTAGAAGCGCCGGTTGGCGTCCCGCAGGGACAGGATGCTAGCGTCGTCGGGGAGCATTATCGGCGAACAGTCTCGTTTGTATGACGTTGCGGGTCGAGGGTCAGGCCAGCAGCCGGCTGGCGAAATCATCCAGTTGGCGCAGGGCGTTGTCGCGTGGTGCGCTTTCGGCGAAGACCATGGCGCGGGTGGCGCCGGCTTCCTCGTAGGCCTTCAGGATTTCCGGGTCGGCCGGCTGTCCGAACACCGACACTTCGATCTCGTGGGGGTCGCGGCCGGCTTCTTGGGCCAGGCGGACGATCTCCTCGCGGCGTTCCTTCAACTGATCGGGCGAGATGCGATTGGGCATCCAGCCGTCGCCCCAGGCCACGACCCGGCGCGCCACGTTCGGCGCATTGCCGCCGATGAGCACGGGCGGGTGCGGCTTTTGCACCGGCTTGGGCGACGAGTAGATCGGCGGGAAATCAATGTGCCGACCGTGGAACTCGCCGGCCTCTTTGGTCCACAGCTCCTTCATGGCTTCGATGGACTCGCGGGTATAGCCGATCCGCTGCGAGAAATCGATGCCGAAGAGCTCGGTCTCCTCGCGCAGCCAGCCCGTGCCGATGCCGAACAGGAACCGCCCGTTGCTGAAATGGTCCAGGGTGGCGATCTCCTTGGCCAGAAGTATGGGATTGCGCTCCGGCACCAGGCAGATGCCGGTGCCCAGCTTGAGCGTCGATGTAACGGCCGACGCGCGGCCCAGGGCCACGAAGGGGTCGACGCACTCGTAGTACATCTGAGGGATGACGCCGTCGGGGGACCCGGGCCATGGGGTCTTGGGCCCGGCCGGAATCGCGGGATGTTCGGGCACCCACAGCGATTCGAACCCGTGGGCCTCGCAGGCCTGGGCCAACTCGGCGACGTCGATGGACGACTGGGTGACGAACATTGCGATGCCGATATCCATGAAACAGTCCTCAGACAAGTAGGGTGAAGGGAATGTCCCCGTTAGTCCATTATAGCGTAGGGGCGAATGTGCGTTCGCCCCTACCGAAGTTTGCGGGTGTCGCTGACGTTACGCGTGCGGCGAGAAGCTGGCGGGCACCAGTACCTTGGTCTGCTGGTTGACCAGGAACTCCCGGGTTGGCGGGGGCCAGTGCGGCGTGGCGGAGGCCTCGGCGCGGATCTTGTCGCGCTGGGCGAGGTCCTCGTAGGGCCAGATGTGGACCCACTTGTTCAGCCCGCCGATGTCGCTGTACAGGCCGGCGGCCAGCGGCGAGAACTTTTCGCGATGCTCGATGGCCGCGGACCAGATGTCCAGCACCTTGGGCATGGCGCCGTTCTGGTACTCGTAGATGCGCATCTCGTAGACGTTGCCCTGCTTCTGTCCGCCGCCCATGGGTCGCATGAAGGGCGCCGGGTAATAGATCTCCGACTCCATGTGCAGGATGGTGCCCTGGCTGTCCGGCGGCCAGTTGGGGTCCTTGCCGGCCTCGGCGCGCACTGCGTTGCGCTCGTCCAGGCTCTCGTAGGGCCAGATGTGTATCACCTGGTTCAGGGGGCCGATTTCCGTGTGGAAGAATGCGGCCAACTTGGAATACTTTTCCCGGTGCGGCAGGGCCTTTTCGAACGCCTCTTCGAAGATGGGCACGCCGCCGGGCTTCAGGTCGTAGGTGCGGACTTCGTAAATCATCAGCCGTGGCTCCTGAAAGGCGGGGGGTGGGTTATACGTGTGCCCACGGCTTGACCGTGGCACGGGGAAAGTCTAGCAGACGCCCGGAAACCGGGCAACCGAACCGCCGATGTTATAATCGCGCCACTGAGCGTTTTCCGGCACAGATCAAGAACAAAATCAGGAGGTTTCGCACCATGGGCGCAACTGAAATGGTGGCAAAGTGGATCGTGGAAACAACGTATGAAGACATCCCGCCGGACGCGATCCGGGTGGCTAACGAGTCCTGCTTCGATGTGATCGGCGTCATACTGGCCGGCTCCACGCAGAAGGTAGGCGACATCATCCGCAACTACGCCGGCGACCTGGGGGGCAACGAAGAGGCCACCATCCTTGCCACTGGCGAGCGGACCTCAGCGTTGAACGCGGCCCTGGTCAACGGCACGATGGGGCACGCCCTGGACTACGACGACTTCGGAGGTTTCGGACACCCCACGGTGGCGATCTTCCCTGCTTTGCTGGCCCTGGGCGAGACCATCGGCGCCACCGGGCGCGACCTAATGGAAGCCTACGTCGTAGGCTGTGAGGTTGGCTTGGCCGTCGACTACGCCACCCACTACCACACTCAGCAGATGCACCGGGGTTTCCACAGCACGGCGATCCTCGGCCGGCTGGCGGCGGCGGCAGCGTGCGCGAAGTTGCTCAAGCTGGATGAGGAGCAGACCACCATGGCGCTGGGCATGGCCGGTTCCATGGCCGGCGGCGTGATCCACAACTTCGGCACCATGACCAAGCCCCTGCACGCTGGCATGACATGCCGCGACGGCGTCATGGCCGCTCAACTGGCGCAGCGCGGGTTCACCGCCGGCGACCAGATCCTGGAACACCCTGTCGGCTTTACGGCGACCGTAATCGGCGACGAACATACCGATTTGGAAGCCGCTGCCGAAAAGCTGGGCAAGCCCTTCCACGTCCAGGACGCGCTGATGATCAAAAAGTACCCGTCCTGCGGCGGCAACCACGCCATGCTGGACAGCGTCTTCGGACTGATGCGTGAGTACGAGTTCGGTCATGAGGACGTCGAGAACGCCGAGATCGTCCAGTCCTACGCATCCACGGTGATGCTCTACGAGGAGCCGGAGACCGATCTCAAAGGCAAGTTCAGCGCGAAGTACAACATGGCGGCTGCCCTGGTCGACGGCCAGATCGGGATAGACACCTTCACCGACGAAAAGGTAGCGGATGCCGACGTCGTTGACATGATGGAGCGGGTGCGCATCCGGGTACAGTCCAAGTTCGAGCGCGGCGGCGGCACGGTATCCAAGGGTGTGCCCATCCGCGTGACCCTGAAGGATGGGCGCGTGATTGAACACGAGACACCGCGCGGCCAGATCCTGGGCAGCCAGGCCAACCCGTGGGGAATGGACAACATCGCCGGCAAGTTCCGCGACAACGTGGGCCTGGTCCTGGCGGAAGATCGTGTCGAGGCCGCCGTCCGCCAGTGGCAGGATGTGACCCAGGTCGGCGACGTGGGCGAGGCGATTCGGGAGACGCTGGTGCAGTAAACCGCCTGTACAGATCGTACGTAAAGGAGAGAGGGCGGCCGCCTCTCCTCCTTCATTGTCTGGGTGCTAATCCGCCACGGTAGGTGAGATGGCTTGCGCGACGGTTGCTAGGAACTGAACGTTCCGGCGATTAGTAAGCTCTGGGTCTTCGACTTGCATATACAAGGTGCCCAGAAGATCGCCGCCCTTGTCGTTGAGCGGTGGGATAAACGCTTCGATCATCACGGATTCGAGCACGTCGATGAGAAGCCCAATCGTTATCTGCGTCTTCGGATCCCCTTCTACAACGTTGTCGACCACTGGCCGGAAGCCAAACCAGGAAAATTGATTCCATCTGGCGCCCCGCCGATCTCCTGAATGGTGATCCAACAGTCGGGTCAGCAAGGCGTTGCTTTCGGCTTTGGTTCTTCCTACGTACATGGGGGTTTGGTATTTGTGCAATACGTAAATGCCAGATTGGTTCGAGAAATCAACAGGATTACTGCCGTGCTCTGATGTTCCGAGTAACCCGCTGCGCTGTCGGCCCCTCCCAGGGTTCCATAGCACCTTGTCGCGCTCCCAGTACAAGCCGTATGCGGCGATGTTAGTAAATTCGTCCTCCTCTTTCGCCCGATCGATTTGATCCTTGCGTTGCTCTTCTGGCACAGGTGGATCGGTTGAAGATCTGAGCTGATAAACCCCTGTGTCGACTTTTTCTACCAATCCGTCGGTCAGCAGATTGCTAGAAAGTGTGGCTGAAACGGTTTGGGCCGGGGTTTTTCCGGTGACCGCTCGCAAACCACGTTCTTCAATCCGTTGCAGGATTTCTTGGTAGTGGAGTGGCCCGCTCTCGTTTCTGAGCACCTCCAATATCGCATTGCGCCAACTAAGCTCCGCGCCGTTCGATACCAAACCTTCTTCCTCCATTGCCATGCGAGCAACTCCTATTCGTCGCTGTCAGTCGTCGTCCATCTCGGGCATCAGCACGAACTCGGGGTAGGACTCCATGCCCAGTTCCGCCGCGTCCTGGCCGATGCGCTCGGTGCCTTCCGTGACGCGCAGGCCGATCGTCTTTGAGATTGCGAACCATACCACATAGGAAACGCCGAAAACAAACGCCCCAACCGACAGGATGCCGACCAGTTGCGTCACGATGTTGCCGCCGGAGGCAATGCACACGGCGATGGTTCCCCACACGCCGGCGAACAGATGGACCGGCACCGCGCCCACCACGTCGTCCACCTTCACGACCTCCAGCAGTTTGATGCCGGCCGTGCAGATAACGGCGCCGATGATGCCGATCAGCACCGCCCAGATGTGGGTCACGAAGTCCGGCCCGGCGGTGATGGAGACCAGCCCGGCCAGCCCGCCGTTCAAGCCTACCATCAGGTCGATTCGGCCAAAGAACAGGCGTGAGACGGACAGCGCGGTTATCACCCCGGCCGCCGCGGCCAGGTTGGTGTTGATCAAAACGACGCTCATCGCCACCGCGTCGGCGGCCGTTCCCAACGCCAGCTGGGACCCGCCGTTGAAGCCGAACCAGCCCAGCCACAGGATGAACACACCCAGGGTCACCAGCACCACGTTGGATGGCGGCGTGGCCCGTACCGAGCCGTCGTTCCGGAATTTCCCCAGCCTCGGCCCCACCACCAGGATGCCGGCCAGGGCTGCCCAACCCCCGGTGCTGTGTACGATGGTCGATCCGGCAAAGTCCTGGAAACCCATCGCGTCCAGCCAGCCGCCGCCCCAGGTCCAGGCGCCCACGATCGGGTAAATGAACGCGGTGATCAGAAGCGTGAACAGGAAGAAACTCCACATCTTCACACGCTCGGCCATCGCCCCGGAAATAATGGAAGCCGTGGTGGCAACGAACACCATCTGGAAGAACCAGTCGGACATCACCGAGTAACCGTTGTCGATCACCGCCGCCAGCGCAGTCTCGTCTTCGCTCAGCAGCGCGATCTCGTCGGCGGATGGCCCGTGCAGCGGCCACACCACGGTGCCGATCACGGTCTGCACGTTGCTGTACATCAGGTTGTAGCCGATGAAGAAAAAGGCCAATCCGGCTATGGAATAGATGCCGATGTTCTTCAGGCAGATCATGGAGGCGTTTTTGGTGCGCACCGAGCCGGCTTCCAGCATCGTGAAGCCGGCGCACATCCACATGACCAACGCGCCCCAGATCAGGAAAGCAAACGTATTCAGGACGAACTGCGTTTCGTCGTTGACGCCCGATGCGTGCGCGGTATGGGGCCAGGCGACGAACGCCAGTGCGGGCAGGATAGGCGCCGCTGCAATCGCAATCAGACGGTATCTTGAATGAGGCAGTACAGAAATCAGTCGCATCTTTATGCTCCGTTTTCGAGCGCCACGCTCGCCGCGTTCCATCGACAGGCTGCCGGTTATGAAGTGCAGCTCCGAACTGGCGTATCGGCCCACCCGCTGCGTATGGCACGGGCAGGCCCGCTCCCGATGCCGGGAGAAAGTTGCGTGCTATGAGCGCTGCGACCCGAGCAAGGGGACGCGGCCTACGGTTCTAATCTGATGGGGTCCCCGACCTTGATATCCCCGCCCTGCAGAACGACGGTCAGTATGCCGCGCCTGCCGAATATCTCCTGCTGCAGGCCCGGTATGAGGGCATCCATTTTCTGGCACGGCTCGCAGTCACCGGTCACCTCCAGGGTGACGTGATTATCCTCGTCTCCGATGAAAAAGACGTGACCCTGACGAGCTTCCGAAAGGTCCATGCCCGTTACCGTGATGTTTTCCTTTATCTGCCCTGGCTCCAGCCCGTAATGGTCGAGCGTTTCTTTATCCATGACCAGGACTTGCCGGAGGTTTCGCGGGTTGCGGCTGCGGTCGCCCTCCAAGCCTTCAGCCGAAATTGCCCGGGCCTCTACCACCGGGTCAGAAGGGGTGCCCTTCACTCGGGCGATGTGCAGGTTCACTATGTTGCCGGATTGCATGGCATGCTCCTCGGTATCAGGCCGGGCCCGGCCTCGCATCTGCGGATGGCGGATAGACGGGATTTTAGGATATGACCGGGCTGTTGGCAAACGCGGTTTTGCCGCATGTCCGAACCATTGGGTAGAATGCAGTCCAATCCGTTCGCCCCGAAGGTTTCCGGGGCGCTGTGAGGCGTTTGATATGGCTTACGAGTTCATCAAGACCGAAGTCGTGGACGGCGTGCTGGTGATGACCATGCACGACCCGCCCACGCGCAACGCGCTGGGTCCGGATATGGCCGCCGAAATGTTCGAGCGGCTGGACGAGTTCGAAAACAACCCGGAGGAGCGGGTGCTGCTGCTCACCGGGACGGAGCCGTCCTTCTGCTCCGGCGCCAACGTGCGTGGTTTCCGCCAGCGCATCGAAGAGCGGGAAGGCGAAGCGGAGCCGGAACCCCTGACCTGGGGAAAGATGGAGTACATGAAGGGCCGCCGGCAGAGCTCTGAGCGAGGTCCCAGGGTCAACTTCGTTCCGCTCCGAATCCATGACCTGCAAAAACCGTCCATTGCGGTGGTCAACGGCCCGGCGGCCGGGGTCGGTTGTGGACTCGCCCTGTCGTGCGACATCCGCGTCGTCGGCGACAGCGGGCGCCTGTCCGAACGGTTCGTGCTCAACGGCCTGATACCCGGCGACGGCAGTTGCTGGCAGTTGCCCAAGCTGATCGGCACCAGCAACACCCTGTTGCTCCAGTACACCGGGGATTGGATGGGCGGCGAGGACGCCGTGCGCATCGGCCTGGCCAGCAAGTGCTTCCCCGATGATCAGCTGATGGAAGGGTCCATGGAGCTGGCGACCCGCATCGCTAAAGGCCCGACCGTCGCTCACTCGCTGACCAAATATTTGGTGCACGAGAGCATGGACCTCACCTTCCACGAGGCGTTGGAACTGGCCTCGGCGGCCCAGGAGCACGTGCGCCGGACCGAGGATCACAAGATCGCGGTGCAGTGGTTCCTGGACAAGAACCGCGGTATGCCTCCGTTCGTGGGACGCTGATCGATAGGCGGCCTGCGCCACTGCAATTGGGAATTTTTCGTCCGATGGCCCTTGACGATTAGGTCCGCAGAGGATATAGTGTCGTCCCACTGACTGAGATGCGGGCGCACTCCAGCGAGGGTTCCCGGCCACCGGCGGAAACGCCGTTGAGGCAACATCCGGTTGGTGACCTTAAAAACTGAATAGGAAATTTGAACTGTAAGAACCGAGTCTTAGGAATTTGAAGTTCCTAGCGTGGGTCAAATTTTAAAGGGCTTACGGTGGATGCCTTGGGACCAAGGGCCGAAGAAGGACGCGGTAAGGCTGCGAAAAGCCTCGATGAGCTGTCTAACAAGCGTAGTCGGGGGTCTCCGAATTGGGTAACCTGTTCCGGCGTTGAGTCGGTCCACCCGCATTGCGGGAGGTAAGTGGGGGAACTGAAACATCTAAGTACCCCGAGGAATAGAAATCAACCGAGATTCCCTTAGTAGTGGCGAACGAACGGGGAACAGCCCAAACCGCAGCGACCTAACGGCATGAGGGCCTATGTCGTTGCGGGGTTACAGGACACTTCCGGGGCCGCCTCATCAGGCTCCAGGGAGTTACAAACTTCATCTCTAGTCGAAGGACCCTGGGAAGGGCCGCCGTAGACGGTGACAGCCCGGTAGACGAAAGGGATGGAGCTCCCGAAGTTGATCCTAAGTACCATGGGGCACGTGAAACCCTGTGGGAAGTTGGGGGGACCACCCTCCAAGGCTAAATACCCTTGGTCACCGATAGCGCACCAGTACCGTGAGGGAAAGGTGAAAAGAACCCCTGGCGGGGAGTGAAATAGACCTGAAACCGTAAGCCTACAGAAGGTCGGAGTCCGCTTTTGCGGATGACGGCGTGCCTATTGAAGAATGATCCGGGGACTTACTGTATGGAGCGAGGTTAAGGGACTGTAGTTCCGGAGCCGCAGCGAAAGCGAGTCTGAACAGGGCGACCAGTTCCATGTAGTAGACCCGAAACCGAGTGAGCTACCCATGGCCAGATTGAAGGTTCGTTAACGCGAACTGAAGGATCGAACTCGTGGCTAGTACAAAAGCCTGGGATGAGCTGTGGGTAGAGGTGAAATGCTAATCGAACTCGGAAATAGCTGGTTCTCCCCGAAATGCATTTAGGTGCAGCCTCGGGAACTAGGAGGACGGAGGTAGGGCACTGAATGGGCTAGGGGGCGTGAGCTTACCAAACTCAATCAAACCACCAATGCCGTTCTACCGATACCCGGGAGTGAGACAGTCACAGATAAGTGCGATTGTCAAAAGGGAAACAGCCCAGACCACCGGCTAAGGCCCCCAAGCGCAGACTAAGTGGGAAACGAGGTAGGGTTCCCAAAACAGCCAGGAGGTTGGCTTAGAAGCAGCCACCCTTTAAAGAGTGCGTAATAGCTCACTGGTCGAGGGATCCTGCGCGGAAAATGTAACGGGGCTTAAGTCTGCCGCCGAAGCCGTGGATGTACAGGTATCCGTACCTGGGCATGGTAGGGGAGCGTTCCTCGGGCGAAGAAGGTAAGTCGTGAGGCTTGCTGGAGCGCGGGGAAGTGAGAATCCCGGAATGAGTAGCGTAAATCAGGGTGAGAATCCCTGACACCGAAAGCCCAAGGTTTCCTACGCAACGTTGTTCGGCGTAGGGTTAGTCGGTCCTAAGCCGTAGGCAAGTGCCGAAGGCGATGGACAGCAGGTTAATATTCCTGCACCGCCGTTGTTTCGCTTTAAAACCAAGGAGGGGTGCGGGAGGCTAGGCGGGGCGTGCCCATTGGACATGGTGCGTCCTTGCTTGTAGGCGTGCCGGGGCAGGCAAATCCACCCTGGCGTCAAGCTGAGGAGTGAGGGAATCCTAACCTACGGGAAAGGAGACCCCGTTGAGGCCATACCGACAAGAAAAGCTTCGTGGTTATGGAGCTGCGGCGACCGTACCGCAAACCGCCACTGGTGGGCTGGGATAAACGTCCCTAGGTGTTCGAGCTAACCTCCGCTAAGGAACTAGACAAAAGGGCCCCGTAACTTCGGGAGAAGGGGCCCCCTGGATGGTGAAGCCACTCGCTGGTGGAGCTGTCTGGGGGCGCAGAGAAGAAGGCCGGGCGACTGTTTAACAAAAACACAGGTCTGTGCTAAGGGGAAACCCTACGTATACAGGCTGACGCCTGCCCAGTGCCGGAAGGTTAAGGGGCGGTGTGCAAGCACCAAACTGAAGCCCCGGTGAACGGCGGCCGTAACTCTAACGGTCCTAAGGTAGCGAAGTCCCTTGTCGGGTAAGTTCCGACCCGCATGAATGGTTGAACGACTTGGCCATTGTCTCGGCGGAGGGCTCGGTGAAATTGCGGTGCCCGTGAAGACGCGGGCGACCCGCGGCAGGACAAAAAGACCCCGTGGAGCTTTACTGTAGCCTGGCATTGGGCTGGGAGCTGTCATGTGTAGGATAGGTGGGAGACTGTGAATCCCCTACGCCAGTAGGGGTGGAGTCGCCGTTGAAATACCACCCTTGGCTGTTTTTGGTTCTAACCTCAGCAAAACTGGGGAACAGTGCTTGGTGGGCAGTTTAACTGGGGCGGTTGCCTCCTAAAAAGTAACGGAGGCGCCCAAAGGTCCTCTCAGGACGGATGGAAATCGTCCACAGAACGCATTGGCATAAGAGGGCTTGACTGCGAGACCTACAAGTCGAGCAGGGACGAAAGTCGGGCAAAGTGATCCTACGGCACCGAGTGGAAGGGCCGTGGCTTATCGGATAAAAGCTACCCCGGGGATAACAGGCTTATCTCGCCCAAGAGTTCACATCGACGGCGAGGTTTGGCACCTCGATGTCGCCTCGTCCCATCCTGGGGCTGAAGGAGGTCCCAAGGGTTCGGCTGTTCGCCGATTAAAGGGGTACGTGAGTTGGGTTCAGAACGTCGTGAGACAGTTCGGTCTCTATCCGCCGTGGGCGCAGGAGGCTTGAGGGAACCTTTCCCTAGTACGAGAGGACCGGGAAGGACAAACCTATGGTGTTCCAGTTGTTCCGCCAGGAGCAGCGCTGGGTAGCCATGTTTGGCAGCGATAAGCGCTGAAGGCATCTAAGCGCGAAGCATCCCCCAAGATTAGGCCTCCCTCCCCGATTCAGTTCGGGGGTAAGACTGCAGCGAGACTAGCTGCTTGATAGGCCGGATGTGTAAGGCTGGTAACAGCTTCAGCAAACCGGTACTAACCAGTCGAGTGATTTGACCCACGCTAAGAGCTTCTAATTCTCTTGGCTCGGTTCGGCGCTCATCATCAAAAAATAACGATCGCCAAGTTCAGATTTCCTGTTCAGTTGCAAGGCGCATGTCGCGCCGTCAACGCGGGGTGGAGCAGTGGCAGCTCGTCGGGCTCATAACCCGAAGGTCGTTGGTTCGAGTCCAACCCCCGCTACCAAGAGTTTCAGCAAAACCCCCGGCCATGCTGGGGGTTTCGTTTTGACGTCCTTCTCGGAGGTTACTCACGATGAAACGGGACGATTATCTGGCCGATAAGGATGTGGCCGGTTTTGTGCAGTGGGCTGGTTATTTGGTGCGCGGCGATTGGGGGTTGGACCATCGCTGGAACGGCAAAGGGCCGGCTTTTCGCTGCTCAACGCTCCATGATGCATTCATGCAATACCATTGGCCGAATCCGTTCAACGGACCGTTATTTCAAGACACTATTGATGCGTTCGCCGATTTCGGGGAGCGCTTTGATCGGGTTGGTACCATCGACTCTTGGGAGGGGCGGCAGGCATTTTTCGGCATTGCCCAAGCGACCGCGAAATGGGGAGGCATCAACAATCTGGACATATCATCAACGCGGCATTGGGGAAAACTCGATTTGTACGATTTGAAAACCCACATCGCCGAAATCAAAAGCAAACTGGATCCTGACCATGCCGACACCAACGATTTGCCAGAATCGCTAAGCATGACTTCGAGCTTCAGCAAGATTTACGCAGCGTTGATACCTGGATTACCCATCTATGACAGCCGGGTTGCTTGCGCGCTAACGTGCCTGATCAGGCTTTACCGTCAATACGAGGAAGTGAACCCAGCAGGGGATGTGCTCTCCTTTCCTGTTCCCCAGCACCGAGGCTCCAACAGGTGCACTCGTCCAGCCATCTGGGATGGTCAAAGCGGCAAATATGCAGAGGCCAACCTGAAATGCGCTTGGTTGCTACAGGGATTGCTGGAGCACCCAGGGGAATTCGCCAACGTCCCCGAACCTCGTCGCGTTGACGCCCTGCAATCGGCGCTGTTCATGCTGGGCTATGCCCGGCTAAGGGATAACGCGGTAGTCAAAACCCGCTGAGGGGGGCCGGACCTCAAACCACCCCGCGACTCGTCAGCTCGCGTAGAGTTTGCGGCGATATCCCCAGCAAATCCCCATACACCTGATCGTTGTCATAACCAACGGGAACCGAGCCGCGCCATATCTTCCCCGGCGTTCGCGAAAACTTGGGGATGACGCCCACGCCCTGGACCGTTTTGCCCAGTTGATCGTCCTGCCATTCAGCGTGGACGCCCCGACTCCGGTAATGGGGGTTCTCCGCCATCTCCTGGGCGTTCATGATGCGGCTGCATCCCACCTGCGCCTCATTGAAAATGCGGACCACCTCGTCCACCGTTCGGTCTTCCACCCACCCGCGCAGGATTGCGTCGAACTCGATGCCCTCTGGAGAATGGATCTCGCGGCGAGCCTTGATCCATTTCGCGGCATCCGGGTCCAGGCCCAGGACTCGGCACACCCTGGCATAGACCGCCGGGCCCACCGCGGCGATGACCACCCAACCATCCTTGGCCTGGAAGGTGTCCCAGGGCTGCGCGTTCCCCGCCTTGTTGCCGGCCCGTTCCCGCACCAGCCCCAGTTCGTTGTAGGCGACCATGGTGCCGGACAGAATACGGTGCACTGCCTCGAATTGGGCGAGATCAATCACCTGTCCCTGCCCGGTGCGCTGCGCGTGGATGTACGCCGCTAGTGACGACCACAGACAGAATAGAGCGGTGATGTAGTCGGCCGTCCAGGGAACCGCTCGGGTCGGCGGCTCGGGCTCCGGGTTGCCCATCAGGTTCATCATGCCGCCGAACGCCTGTGCCGTGAAGTCGTAGGAAGCCCGCCCGACGTATTCCGGGTCGCCGTCCTGGCCGTACCCGGACACGTGGCAAATCACGATTTGTGGATTGGCGGCCAGCACCGTGTCGTCGTCCAGGCCCCATTTATCGTAGGTGCGAGCCTTGGAACTTTCCATCCAGATGTCGGCTCGCTGCAAAAGCTTCAGGAAAATCTCCCGACCCTCCGGCGTGCTGAAATCCAGGGTGGTATGGAACATGTTCCGGTGGTCCTGAATCCAGGAACCGGCCACCGGAACACCGCTGGGAGACGTGATGGGAAACTCCGCGTGCCGCCAGTCCTCGCCGCCGCCGGGTCGCTCGATGTGGATCACCTCGGCGCCCATGTCCGCCGCCATCCCGGCAGCCACCGGCTCGGCAACGATGGTGCCCGTGGACAGAATGCGCACGCCCTGGAGCGTGCCGAACTGTTCAGGCACCAATGTAGGTTCCGGTGGCCCCATGCGTAGCCTCCTTTGCGAAATGAAGGCCCCAAGCGAAGGAAGTGGACGCTGTCGCCCGCCACGTTAATGCCGGCTAAGACCGGTCAAAAATCCAGTGGGCGACCTCAAACTCAAAGCCCGGCAGTATGTCCTCGCCGGAGAGGGTAACCGGGTTTTCCAGCAACTCCGGCTCCGCCTGTCCGGTGCGGTAGATATAGGAGCGGCGGTTGGGCGGGTCTATGAGCCAACCAAGCAAGGCGCCGTTTTGCAGGTAAAGACGCATCTTGGCGTGCAGCGGAGCCAGGTTGTCGGAACCAGAACGGATTTCGATGACGAAATCGGGACAACACGGTATCGGCTCCCCGTTGATGTGCGTATGCGCTGCCCACTTTTCCGGCGATGTCCAAGCTGCATCAGGCACCAGGACGCCTCCGGTTACCGACATTCGATGCGCGGCATTGGATCCAGTTGCTATGCCGCCTGCATCCATTGCCCATGCGAACAAAATGCTGCTGGTGGCGTTCTCGTGCAAGCCTCCAGGGTAGTTGACTGGCGCCATAGCGATAATTTCCCCGTCAGGGCTGAGCTCAAACTGCCAGATGCTTTGGCTGTTCCGGCTGGTAAATTCCACGAACAGCTTTTCCAGCTCACTCCCGGATGCAGAACTGCCGAAATCTCGCGGGTTAATGACCAGCGCGTCGTCCGGGGCGATACGAATTTTGGCTGAGGTGGTCATGTCTGAACTCCGGGGCTCAAAGACCTGCGGATTTAAACCCGGTCAAAAATCCAACGGGCGACCTCAAACTCAAAACCCGGCAGTATGTCCTCGCCGGAGAGGGCAACCGGGTTTTCCAACAGCTCCGGTTCTACCTGCCCCGCCCGATAGATATAGACGCGGCGGTTGCGGGCATCTATTAGCCAACCAAGCAAGGCGCCGTTTTGTATGTAGAGACGCATTTTGGCATGAAGCGGGGCCAGGTTGTCCGACGTGGAGCGGATTTCCACCACAAATTCCGGGCAGAGTGGATGCGCTCTGCCGGCGGTGTGAGGGTGGGAATCCCATCTTTCCTGGGATGTCCATGAAACGTCTGGGCAAAGAACGCACCCGGTGGCCGGCATCCGGAACGCGGAGCTGGAACTGCGCGCTTCACCGCCATAATCGTCAGTCCAGAAGTCAAGCCGTGAAAACGCTTTACCTTCGTGGTCGTCACTGGGGTGATGAGTGGGCGGCATGGCGATTATCTCCCCATCCGGGCTGAGCTCGAATTGCCAGATGCTGTGGCGATTCCGATGGCAAAACTGGTCGAACAGTTTTTCCAACTCCGGGCCAGTGGCGGTAATGCCCAAGTCACGCGGATTGATGACCAGCGCGCTGTCCAGGGCGATGTTGGCTGTCTCGGCGGTGTTCATAGCCTCGCTCCTTTCGCGGCGCGACGACCCGGTGGCGCATTAATCCGCTGCCGCCGCGGCTCCCGAGGCTTCCAGCCGGTGCACCACTTCGTAGGTGTGGAACTCGCCGGGCCCCAGCAGGAAATCGGGTGGCCCGCCGGCGTGAGCGGAGCGGAAAGCGTCGCTGCGGGTCCAGGTGTGGTGGTCCTCTTCGGTCTCCCAATGGGTGACTACCAGGAACTCCTCGTGGTCGGGAGTCTTGTGCATTTTCCACAGCTCGAAGCTGATGAAGCCGGAATGGTCCTGGACGGTGCCCCGGGCTTTGAACATCTGCTCCAGCGTGTCGCCGAAGCCGGTCTTGACTTTGATGCGGTTGGTGGCGATGAACATGATGCCTCCTGATGTTGGCCGGCGCAGTTGCGCCTGGCTAGTCGTCCAGATGCAGGTCCGCCAGTTGCGGCAGTGTCTCTTTTGCCAGCAGTTCCAACGAGCGCAACCCCTTCGCCCGATCCGCGCCCCAGTCGTGGCACAGAACCAGCAACGTGCCGAAGCCGCCCGTGTCATCATGCAGATCCCGGATTTGCCGGGCGCATTCGTCCGGGTCGCCGACGATCCAGAAGTTTTCCAGCATGTACTGGGGAGTCAGAGCCGAGTTGGGCATGTCGGGGTCGGTCTTGATGCCGTCGAGGCCGCGCTGTCCCTGGCCCAACAGCGGAATGAAGTACGTGTCGAATGTCCGCGCCGGCGGGCCGTTCATGACATCCGCCACCGCCTGCTCGGTGGTTTCGCCGACGTAGACCTCCCGGGCAATCCGCCACTGGTTCCGTGAAACGTCGCGGCCCGCTGACTTGGCCCCTTTGGAGTACGCGGCCCAGTGCCTTGGCAGATGCGAGGTGTGCAGGAACAGGGTGCTCATGGGCCACCAGCCCATTTCACCGGCGACTTCCAGGGTCGGCGACGACGGGCTGCTCCCCGCGACGGCAATGGGCGGGTGCGGCTTCTGGTACGGCCGCATGTGGTAAGCCAGGCCCATCTCCGGGCGGGATTCGGGAAGGCGAACGGTGTAATAGTCGCCTTCATGGCGAACGTCCGCCGGGTTGTCCGTCGTCCACATCTTGAGAATGACATTCGCGGCCTCGCGCATCCGGTCCCTCTGCTGGCCCGATTCCCGATCCATGCCGAACAGCTCGGAGTCAGTGGGCACACCGCCGGATCCAATGCCGAAGAAGAACCTTCCCCGCGCCAGGTGGTCCAGCATCGCCATGCGGTGGGCGATCATGATCGGATCGTGGAACGCCAGCAGGGACACGCCGGTGCCCATTACCAGGTTTCTGGTCACTCCCAGCGCCCGGGCGATGAAGAGGTCGGGAGCGGGCATATTCTCCCATTCCGTGGTGAAGTGCTCGCCGATCCAGGCCTCGGAATACCCGAGTTCGTCGGCGAATGCCATCAACTCCAGATCTTCGTCGTAAGTGTCCGCGTGCAGACGCCCCGGCGGGTGCAGCGGCATGTTGAACAAGCCCAGTTTCATGTCACTGCTCCGGTCAGATGGATTGCGCGACTTTCCCCAGCAGGCTGATGGTTTGCTCCATGTCGGCCGCCGGGTCGTCGCTGGCGGTCACCGGGGTCACCAGCAGTTCGGAGACGCCCATGTCCAGCATCGCCACCATGCGCTCGCCCACCGTGTCAGCGTCGCCGGTCAGCACCGTGGCCTCGATCATGGCATCGCTCCAGGTCTCTTCCGCTGCCTCCGGGTACCCGGCGGCGGCCCACATCTGCTGGTAGAAGGGCAGGCGGGGGTAGTTGGATAGCTGCTGCTGCACAGCCAACCGCGTCGCGTCGGGATTGTCGCTGATGCAAACCGGAGCGTGGGCGATCAATGGTGGAGTGTCCCGCCCGGCCTGGTCCGATCCCCGGCGCATGGCCGGCAGTGCCTTGTCCCGCAGGTAAACCGCCGGGCTGACCCAGCTGATGGCGCCGTCGGCCAGCTCACCGCACAATTCGTAAGAGCCTTCCTGTAGAGCCGACGCCATCACCGGAACGTCCACCGGCCTCGGGATGCTGGCGTGCGCCGTATATTCCTGGCCGTCGAAATCCACCGCGCCCTCGTGCAGTAACGCCCGCAGGATCTGCAGATACTCACGCAGGTTGGTGAGCGGCGCGCGCAGGTTGAAGCCGAACATCGAGCGCATGGTCGGCCGGTGGCTGGGGCCCACTCCCAGGCGCAGCCTCCCGGGCGCCAACTGGTCCAGGACCTGCACCTGCTGCGCCGCTACGATGGGATGCCTGGGATAGGTCGGGACGATGGACGTCCCGAATACGATGCTGTCCGTCTGCACCGCGGCCGCCGCGAAAAGGGTCAGAGCATCGAGGCCGGTTCCGCCGGTGGTGAGCCAGGCGGCGTGAGCGCCGGCCGCTTCGGCGCGGCGCATGAGATCCAGTGAGGCTTCGGCGTTCGGCGCTCCCGCGTGGATGCCGATCCGTTTGGTGGGCATGGCAATACCTCGTTCCGGGGATTTTCGGGTTTCGCATTATCCTAACACCGGCCATGGAATTTGTAGAGGACGGGATTGTTGCCTCGTCCTCCGTAACTTGGTCCAGCGAGGTTCGCGGTGCTAGCCAACGCCGGGCGCGTAGTCCGTACCGATGTGCCCAGCGGCTTCAAATGCCGCGTACTCCTCTTCGGAGTAACCCAGCAGTTGCCGGTACACGTACTGGTTGTCCTGCCCGAACGTCACCGGGCCCCGACGGATGCCCAGCGGCGTCTCCGACATCTTGTACAGCGGGCCCGGGTACAGATGTGTGCCGCAATCCTCCTGGTACGCCTCGTGGAAGAACCGGCGCGATTGGATGTGCGGGTCGCCGAAAGCGTCGGCCTGGTTCATCACCACGCCCGCGGGGATGCCCCGATCCTGCAGCGCGTTCATGGCGGCTTCCGGTGACCGGCCCCGCGTCCACTTCTCAATCACCGGATCTATGTCCGCTTGTCGCGCGTGCCGGCCCTCCGCGCTCTTCATCTCCGGGTTGTCCTTCAGGTGGGCTGCCCCGATCACGTCGCATAGCGCCTGCCACTGGTCGTTGTCGTAAACCGTGATGACCACCCACCGGTTCTCGCCGGCGCACGGGTAGCAGTTCTGCAAAGCCCGCGGGTGGCGATTCCCCAGCGTCTCGTGAGTGCGGCCGTTCATCGCGTAATCCAGGTAGTACTCGCCGAGGAACGGGAACACGTTCTCCGCCTGGCCCAGTTCCACCAGTTGGCCCTCACCCGTCCTTTTTCGATGCCGGAGCGCGGTCAACACCGCAAAGGCGCCCTGCGCTCCGCCGGCCGCGTCGGACATCAGTACGGTGGTGTTGTACGACGGGTCAGTGTCCTCGTAGCCCCGCAGCATGGTGTGCCCGACAACACCTTCGATGTGCACGCCGTGAGCCCGGTAGTCCCGATAGGGGCCGTCGCTTCCGTAAGCCGGCATCCGGAGCATGATGATGTCGTCCTTGACCGCGCGGAGTGACTCATAGGAGATGCCCAACTTTTCCATGGTCTCAGTCGGGTTGTTCTCGATCAGCACGTCACTGATTGCTACCAGCCGGTCGAAGATCTCGCGTCCCCCGGGATCCAGCAGGTTAACGGTCATGCTCTTCTTGTTGCGGGCGTGGGAGTTGAACATCGGCGAACGGTTGAAGGGCCGATCACCCGGCACCCGGCCCGGCGTGCCGCCCGAGTACAGCGGCAGGTTGTCGATCACCGCCTGGGACAGATGCGGCGCGGCTCCCCGAGTCAAGGGCACGAAGGTCTTGGTGGATTCGACCCGAATTACCTCCGCCCCTAGGTCGGCCAGGAACGAGCCGCAGTAGGGACCCGCCCACACCACGGTGATCTCCAGGACGCGCAGACCTTCCAACGGCAGGCGAGGCATCCTAATCTCCCCCGCCATTGTACAGAATCACCTGAGCGGATCGGAGGCGGTCGATCTCGGCCTCCGAGAAACCAAGTTCACGCAGCACCTCTGCCGTGTGCTGCCCCAGCAGTGGCGCCGTCCTTCTCAGCCGCCACGGCGAACCGTTCATTATGAAAGGCCGGCCCGGGTACCTCATTCGCCCCGCGACCGGGTGGTCTCCCTCGGCGAACACGCCCCGCGAATTGAACGACGGATCCACGTCAAGATCCGCCATCGTGTTGATTGGCCCTGACAGCACTCGGTTCTGCTGGGCGGCGCCCCAGGCCTCAGCCTTGGTGCGCTCGAGTATCCATGGCAGGAAATATTCCGCTTCGAACTCTTCCTGCATTTCTGTGTTGCCCTGGGAAGATGGGTCCTTCCAGCGATCTGCGCCCAACTCCGGCGGGTTGCCCAGCATCGCTACTGCCCGCGGAAAGTACATGCGGCTACCGTTGATCTGGAGGTACCCGTCCGAACACGGATAGACCGCGTTCGGGTACCCGCCGGATCCGCCCGAAGCCGGCCGGTGACTGAGTTCGCCTGTGTATTGGTACGCTAACAGCGCGCTTTGCCGTCGGTCGACCGACCCCAACTGGGTCTCCAGGATGGACACGTCGATGTGTTGCCCAATCGCCTCGTCCGCGTCGTCATCCATATAGAAGGAACCTGCTAGCGCCGCTCCCATGGTGCCAACGGCGGCAACCGCGCCCGCCTGGTAGAGGCCAACGTTGCCCCCCAGCTTCAGCGGCTCCCGGTCCGCCAGTCCCGTGGAGTGCATCTCCCCACCCATGCCGTAGAAAACGATCTCCGAGCCACGAAAATCCCGATAGGGACCCGTTTGGCCGAAGTTGGAGATGCTGGTGTATACGATCGCGGGGTTGACGCTGCTCAGGCGCTCGTAGCCGATCCCCAACCGGTCGGCAACTCCCGGGCGGTAGTTCTCAACGACAATGTCAGCCCACGAAGCCAGCCGCTCTACGATTTCGGCGGCTCCGGTCTGCTTCAGGTCCACCGCAATACCGCGCTTGTTGGTGTTGAGGTGCAGGAATTGGGCGCTTTTTTCCGGATGAGGTTCATCGCCCGGATACGGCCCCATGCGGCGAGATCCGTCGCCATCGGGCGGCCGTTCCACCTTGATCACTTCCGCGCCGTAATCGGCCAGCAGCTTGGTGCAGTATGGACCCGCCACGTAGTGGGTGAAGTCCAGTACTTTGAGGCCGGTCAGGGCGCCTTCAGGCATGCTTGTCATCGGTGGGTCCGTCGCGCCGGATGCGCTACCATTGCATAATTCCCGGTACCGGTCAACTTGGAAACTAGTCCGCCTACCCATACGTTGTGTAGACTTGACCCATTGACTGAAGCGGCGGTATCGGTGCGCGTGCGGTCTTGCGCTCACCGGTACTAACACCATAGTCGTTGCTTCCCGGGCAAGGAAACGAATGCGGACTTTTGAACTCGGCAAGATTCTCCCCTGCGCGCCGGACGAAGCATGGAACGCGGTGGTCGATTTTCCATCCCGCACCATCCATGGCCCGGCCTACCGTCGCTCCGACCTGCCCGACGGCAAGGAACCCAGGCCGGGAAATCGGATCGAGTTGCAAATTGGCCGGGACAAGTTCACCAGCCTGATGACCGTCGTCCAGGAACCCGAGATGCTCAGCCACCGCACCGTCGGACCCGGCTTTTCCGTAGAGTTTTCTTACTGGGTTCGCCTCTGCTCGGACGCGGATCCGGGATACACCTCGGACGACGACGGCAACGCCTATCTCACCGTACAGGCCGAATATGGCGGTTGGCTGGGATCTCTGATCGCACGGTTGCGACCCGGCGCCTGCCGCCGCTACGTGGCTGGCGAATTGGCTGCCATCGATTATGGCGCCAAGTCCGTGTCCGCTGAACCTGTAGTCGACTGACGCCGGCAGACCGGCGTTCTTCACCGGAGTGACGACATGACCACCGGCAATGGGTTGCCCAATCCCCCTTCCGCTCCCCGGCGTGCTCACACTGATACCATCCATGGCGACGCCCGAGTCGACCCGTGGCACTGGCTTCGGGATCAGGAAGACCCGGAGACCATGGATTACCTGCGCGCCGAGAATGAATACACCGAGGCGTTCCTGGCACCTTTGTCCTCTTTGCAGGAACGGCTCTACGAAGAGATACGTGGGCGCATCAAGGAAGACGACAATTCCGTCCCCGAAAAGGAAGGCGACTATTACTACCTCGTCCGCTTCGAAGAAGACGGACAGTACCCGATCTATTGCCGCCGCGTTGGCAGCCCGGATGGCCCGGAGGAAGTACTTCTGGATGTGAACATCCTCGCGGAGGGCCGCGAATACACCCGGGTTTCTGGTTTCGAAAACAGCCCCAACCACCGCCTGGCCGCCTACGGAGTGGACTTCGACGGCTCTGAGCAGTTCACCATCCGGGTCCTGGACCTGGAGACGGGGGAAACCCTCGCCGACGAGATACCCAATACCTACTACGGACTGGAGTGGGCCAACGACAACCGAACCTTGTACTACTCGGTATTGGACGAGCACCATCGCCCGGTTTCCGTCTACCGTCACACCCTTGGCGCTGACCACTCCACCGACGAGCTGGTCTACCACGAAGAAGACCCCCGGTTCTTTGTGGGTGTGGGCAAGTCCATCAGCGGGCGATTCATCTACGTCGGCGCTGGTGGCAACAACATGTCCGAATATCGGTTCCTGGACGCCGATGATCCTGCTGCCAAGCCTGTTCTGATCGAGCCCCGCGCCGCAGATTTTGAATACGATGTAGAAGATCATGGCGAGATTTTCTTCGTCCGCCACAACGGCAACGGCGCCCGGGATTTCATGCTGTCCACCGCCCCGATCGACAACCCCGGGTGGGCCAACTGGTCCGATTTCATGGACCACGAGCCCGGCCGGCCCATCCGGGGCATCCAGGCCTACCGCCACCATCTGGTGGTTTCGTGTCGGCAGGACGGCTTACCCCAGGTCATGGTGCTCCGTCTTGCCGATGGCGATACCCACTTCATTTCCGGGGTGGACGAGGACGACTTCGCCATGTCGGCCCGTGGCGGCCGGGAGTTCGATACAAGCACCCTGCGGTTCGGCTACACGTCGCTGAAAACCCCGGCGGCGGTGTACGACTACGACATGGCGACACGAGAGCGCGTCCTGCGCAAACAGCAGGAAATACCCTCCGGTCACGATGTTGCGCAGTATGAGACTCGCCGCGTCTGGGCTAAAGCGCGGGACGGTGTCGCGGTCCCCATCAGCCTGCTGAGACGTCGGGACACCCCGGTCGACGGCAGCGCTCCGCTTTACCTTTACGGGTACGGGAGCTACGGCCTGAACATGGACGCCAACTTCAGCGTGTCAGTGCTTAGCCTGGTCGACCGTGGTTTCATCTTCGCTATCGCCCACATCCGGGGCGGCATGGAAATGGGCTGGGACTGGTACGAAACTGGCAAATTGCTGAACAAGCGCAACACCTTCAACGACTTCATCGACTGCGCCGAGTACCTGGTTGCCGAGGGATACACCGCCGCCGGACGCATCGCCGCCGCCGGGGGCAGCGCCGGCGGGATGCTGATGGGGGCGGTCATCAACGAACGCCCCGACCTCTTCGGCTGTGTGGCTGCCCACGTCCCGTTCGTCGATGTGCTGAACACGATGCTGGACGACACTCTGCCCCTGACCACCATGGAATACAACGAGTGGGGCAATCCCAACGACGAAGAGTCCTACCGCTACATGCGCACCTATTCACCCTACGACAACGTGCGCGAGCAGGCTTATCCGCCCATGCTGGTAACCGCCGGCATCAGCGATCCCCGGGTCACCTACTGGGAACCGGCCAAGTGGGTCGCCAAGCTGCGCACCATGCGCACCGACGACCGGCCGCTCCTCCTTAAAACCCACATGGACTCGGGCCACGCCGGCGCTTCCGGACGCTTCGAGCGCATCAAGGAGGTTGCCGAGGAATACGCGTTCCTACTGCATGCCTTGGGCATGGCCGCCGCCGCCGACTGAAGCCCCTACAGCCCGATGAATCTCCGGGCGTTCTCCCCCAATATGCCCTCCACCTGACCCGAGGTAAGCGGCAGCGACGCCAGGTAGTCCGACTCGGCTGCCATGTCGACCAACGGGTAGTCGGTGCCGAAACAGACCTTGTGTGCCCCGTGCTTGCCGATGATGGCCGTCAGCGTTTCGGCGGTGAGTTCACGGATCGATGGCGGCCACGTCGTGTCCACCAGCACGTTCTCGTGCCCCATCAGCTGACGTTCCGCCTCGTCCAGCATGTAGAACCCGCCCAGGTGCAGCGCGATGACTTTCAGCCGGGGGAACCGCCGCACAATGTTGGCGATGCGCTCCGGCGCGGCATACAGCGGCGCGTCGGCTCCCTGGTGCGGCAGCCGGCCGGCGTGTATGGACAGGGTCATGTCTTCGCCCAACTCTTCGTACACGGGAAACCACTGGGGATCGTCGGGGTAAAAACCGTTGATCACCGGGTGCATCTTGATACCCTTGACGCCGTTTGCCCGCAGGTACTGAATTTCGCCGGCTTTGTCCGCGAGGTCGGGATGTACCGCGCCAAAGGGGACCAGGTTTTCGTCCGCGATTGATATCAGCCAGTCGTTGGCCCGTCTCACCTGATCAGCCCGCGCCGCCACCCCCAGCACAATGGACTTGTCCACCCCGGACGCCTCCATGTGCGCCTTGATCCCGTCCACCGTGTTGACCGCGATGGGCTCGAAACCCAGGTCAGACTCCATGCTTTCCGCCACCGCGTCAGCGATCCGGTCCGGCCATATGTGGGTGTGAACGTCAACGCGCATCGGTGAGAACCCCTCCGGGCATGTTACTATATTACCCGTCCTAAATTCGTGTTACGTTCGCGCCCATAGACGAAGCACGTCAGCAGTCGACCACGGGCGGTTTTCCAGCATAATCCCTGTTCCCGCCCAGCGAGGCACGCCATGACGACCAAAACCACCGCGTTGCCCGCCACTCCGGGAGATCGGTTCCAGGAACTGCCGCCTAGAGACGATATGCTGAACGTCATTTATCTCCATGAGCCGGGCCACATCCCGGCCCTGCGCCGGCATTACGGTAACTTTGACACTACCATAATCGCCAGCGAAATCCCTATCGGCTGGAACACCAGCCAGCGGGAAGGTCTGCAACAGCCGGATTTGTTTGTCGCCTTCGGGGTCGACCGGGCGGCCATCATTGCCAGGAAGGGTTACGATATCTCAGAGTGGGGCAAAGCGCCGGAGTTCGTCCTGGAAATCGCGTCGGAGAATACCGCGCAGAATGACGAAAGGGGCAAGCGGGTCGGCTACTTGGCATTTGGGGTGCCGGAGTACTGGCGATTTGACCATACCGGCGGAGAACTGTACGCGGCGGCGCTGTCCGGCGACCGGCTGGTCAACGGCGTGTATCAGCCCATCACCGTTAACAAGTTGGATGACAATCGTTACTGGGGACGCAGTAATGCGCTGAATTTGGACGTGTGCTGGGAGTATGGACAGTTGCGCTTTTATGATCCTGTGGCGCGGCGTTATCTGCCCACCTATGACGACGAAGCCGATGGACGTATCGCCGCTGAGGGCCAGCGCGAGGAAGAGAGGAATGCGCGCCTTGCCGCCGAAGCGCGTAACCGGGAACTGGAAGAGCAACTCAAATGCCTGCAGAACCGGTAGCCTGTCGCGGCATCAGTGAAAGGTCAACATGATCCGAGAAGCCATATCGGCAGCAACGGCCGGCGAATCTCTTTCCATGGGTGACGCCGTAACGGTGATGCGTGAGGTCATGGAGGGGGAGGTCACTCCGGCGCAGTTGGGTTCCTACCTGACTGCCCTTGCGCTCAAGGGCGAGACCCCCGAGGAAATCGCGGGTTTTGCCACCGTCATGCGCGAAAAGTCCCTGCGGGTCGCTTTGGACGGTATTGCCATCGACACCTGTGGCACCGGTGGCGACCGCAAGGGCACTTTCAACATATCCACCGCCGCGGCGTTCGTCGTTGCCGGCGCCGGCCTCACCGTTGCCAAGCACGGCAACCGCGCCGCCTCCGGGGATTGCGGCAGCGCCGACGTGTTGGAGGCCCTGGGCGTCCGTATCGAGTTACCTCCCGATGCAGTGGAACGTTGCCTGCGCGAGATCGGCATCGGCTTCATGTTCGCTCCGGCGTACCATCCCGCCATGCGCTACGCCGCTCCCGTCCGCCGGGAGATCGGCATCCGCACCGTTTTCAACGTCCTCGGACCCATGACCAACCCAGCCGGCGTTCCCTGTCAGCTCATCGGTGTGGGATATCCTGAGGCGGCCGAAAAGATGGCGGAGGCGCTACGGCTGTTCGGCGCGCACCACGCCATCATAGTCCACAGCGACGACGGCATGGATGAACTGTCTCTCGGCAGCGATACCGCCGGCTGGGAGGTGATGGACGGAGAGATCCGGCCCTACGTGGTTCGCCCCCGGGACCTGGGCCTGCCCCACGCGACTCCCGATGATCTCCGCGGCGGCGACCCGGCTGCCAACGCGGAAACCATGCGCGCAATCCTTTCCGGCGTCGGCGGACCCATTCGTGACGCCGTGGTATTGAACAGCAGCGCTGCCCTGGTCGCTGGCGACGTTGCCGATACCCTGGCTGAGGGCATCGAAATGGCTGCGGCCTCTATTGCCGACGGCCGGGCCGCCGCAAAGCTGGACGCCATGGTGTCGTTGACCCGCGAACTTTCTCCACCGGAGCAATAGAGGAGGCGGCACATGCCGAGCATTCTGGACCGGATCGTGGCCAAGAAGCGCGAAGAACTTGCCGTTTCCCAGGCAGCGGTTCCGCTACCGGCGTTGCGGGACGCGATAGCTGCGCGACCGCTCCCCCTCGACTTCCCGGACTCCTTGCGCGGCGACGGCATCAGCCTGATCGCTGAGGTCAAAAAGGCGTCGCCGTCCAAGGGCCTGCTCCGCGAGGATTTCCAACCCACGGAACTGGCAGCCACCTACTCGGGCAACGGTGCGGCCGCAATCTCCGTTATCACCGACAGCCATTTCCTCGGCGAGCCGGCGCACCTGACCGCCGTCAAGGAGAGCGGTGCGTCGGGATCCGCGCCGGTGCTGCGCAAAGACTTCCTTTTCGACCCCTACCAAGTGTACGAAGCCCGTGCCATCGGTGCCGACACCTACCTGCTGATTGTCGACATCCTTTCGCCGTCGCAGCTTGCTGAGTTGATCAGCCTCGGCGCCGAATTGGGCATGACGCCGTTGGTGGAAACCCACGACGCTGAGGAGATCGCCACGGCCGTCGCGGCTGGCGCCGAGGTCATCGGCATCAACAACCGCGACCTGCACACCTTCATCACCGACCTGGCAACTACCGAATCACTTGCGCCGCTGATCCCATCCGACAAGGTCATAGTCAGCGAGAGCGGCATCAGCACGCCCGAAGATTTGGCCCGGTTGGAACCCTTTGGGATCAACGCGGTGTTGGTTGGCGAGGCCCTGGTCACCGCCGCCGATACCGCCGCCAAGGTGCGGTCCCTCACTGGCGCGCCCGTCCCCGTTTAGGTAGCGGATCTTGGAATCCACAACCGTAAAGATTTGCGGAGTGCGCAGCCTCGACGATGCGCTGGTCGCCGCCCGGGCCGCCGCGGACTACGTGGGTATGGTGTTCGTGCCAGGCCGCCGCCGGCGCATCGAGCCTGAGGCCGCGCGGGTTATCTCCGATGGGTTGAGGGCTGGCGATCTCAAAGGTCCCAAATCCGTCGGCCTTTTCGGCGATCAACCCTTGGATGAGGTGCTGGACACCATTGCTGCGGCTGGCCTGAACTACGTTCAACTGTGCGGCGACGAGCCCCTGGACTACTGCCGCGCGGTGCTTGAACGCGCTGGCGTGATCAAGGTGCTGCACGTGGCCAACGACGACAGTCCCGACGCCATAGCCGAAGTTGCCAACCGGATCGACGCCTTCGCCGCCGCCGGCTGCACTGTCACCCTGGACAGCCAGGTTGTCGGCTTGCACGGCGGAACGGGCCAGTCCTTCGACTGGAGCATCGCCGCGCAACTGGCCACCAGCGGACGCCGTTTCCTCCTGGCCGGCGGGTTGACCCCGGCCAACGTCGCTGAAGCGGTGGCGGTCGTCCGCCCCTGGGGCGTTGACGTTTCCAGCGGCGTGGAAACGGACGGCGTGAAAGACCCCGACAAGATCAAGCGGTTCGTCGCCAACGCCCGGCGCCCCGCCTGAACCACCGGAGGCTGTAAATCAATGGTAGTCACCACCCAGACCAACCTTCCGGACGAGCGCGGCCGGTTCGGCGATTTCGGCGGCAAGTTCGTCCCCGAAACGGTTATGGCCGCCCTGACGGAGCTCGAGGATTCCTATCGCGCCGTCCAGGACGATGCCGGGTTCGCTGAACAGCTCAATCATTTGATGACCAACTACGCCGGCCGCCCCACCGCCCTGTACTACGCCGAAAACCTGAGCCGGCAATGTGGCGGCGCCCGCATCTACCTCAAGCGCGAGGACCTGGCCCACACCGGCGCCCACAAGATCAACAACGCGCTCGGGCAGAGCCTGCTGGCCCAGCGCATGGGCAAGCAGCGCATCATCGCGGAAACCGGCGCCGGTCAGCACGGCGTGGCCACGGCCACCGTCTGCGCCATGCTTGGGCTCCAGTGTATTGTCTACATGGGCGCAGAGGACACGGTGCGCCAGGCCCTCAACGTCTATCGTATGCGTCTCCTCGGCGCTGAGGTCATCGCCGTCGAGTCCGGCACGCGGACCCTCAAGGACGCCATCAACGAATCAATCCGCGATTGGGTCACCAACGTGGAAACCACGCACTACCTCATCGGCAGCGTGGTCGGCCCGCACCCGTATCCCATGCTGGTCCGCGATTTTCAGTCGGTTATCGGGCGCGAGGCCCGACAGCAGATCCTCGATGCCGAAGGCCGTCTGCCCAACGCCGTGGTAGCCTGCGTGGGCGGCGGGAGCAACGCCATCGGCACCTTCTACGAGTTCATCGGCGACGAGAACGTGCGCTTGGTCGGGGTGGAGGCCGCGGGCGAAGGGGTGGAAACTGGTCGGCACTCGGCGACGCTTTCCGCCGGACGCCCCGGCGTGCTCCACGGTTCGCTGTCCTACCTCCTGCAGGACGAGAACGGGCAGATCCAGGAGGCTCACAGCATTTCCGCTGGTCTTGACTACCCCGGCGTCGGGCCGGAGCACAGCTGGTTGAAGGCCACCGGCCGCGGCGAGTACCTGGCCGTAACGGACGACGAGGCCCTGGAGGGTTTCCGCCTCCTCTGCCGCACGGAAGGCATCATCCCCGCGCTGGAGTCCGCTCACGCCATCTATCACGTCAGTCGCATGGCCGCAGACATGCCCGCCGATGACATCATTGTGGTCTGCCTCAGCGGCCGCGGCGACAAGGACGTGCCCTCTATAGCGGAGCGCGAGGGCATAGGCTTCTGACGTATACCGGGGAGTGACGCCTTTGCGGCCGCTCGCAATCGCCGCCCTGTTGGCTGCGGTGGTGGCCGCCCTCTTGGTCACCGCTTGCGCACCAGAGGTGGCCGATACCATCGACGCCGCGCGGCAGTTGGCCGGCGACGTGGTGAGCGACACGGAGCCGTCGGAGCCGAGCCCGCAACCACCGGCTGCAATCGACCCATCTGCGGAATCCCCGGAAGTTCAATCGCTGCTCGTCTCCCTTCGCGGCCTTCGCGTGGCCGCCCGCGGCAGCGGCGTGGACTACAATCGCCGCGACTGGGGCGATTGGATTGATGCCGATCGGGACTGCCAGAATACCCGCGCCGAGGTGCTGATCGCCGAGAGCTTGGCCCCAGTATCTTTCGCGCCGGAGGACGATGGCGACAAGTGCCGCGTCATCGCCGGTCGGTGGGTTGGCCCGTGGACGGGCGAAGTGTTCACCGATGCATCTGACCTCGATATCGACCACCACGTGCCGCTGGGCCACGCTCATTTGTCCGGCGGGTGGAATTGGCCGCCCGAACGCAAACGCACCTACACCAATGACTTGGCCGATCCGATGAGCCTTCAGGCCACCAGCGCTTCGGTCAACCGATCCAAGGGCAAGCAGCCGCCTGACGAGTGGCGACCCGACGAAAGCGCCGGTTGGTGCCGCTACGCGGCCAACTGGATAGTCGTCAAGGAGCGGTGGGAATTGACGGTCATGCCGGCTGAAGTCAGCGCCCTGGAGGAGATGCTTGCCACCTGCGACGGCGATGCTTCCTGGGGTCTGTCCGGGCCTCCGGGCGGCTGAAGAATTCGGCCTCTATGCTATAATCCCCGTTGCCTGTAGACATAATTTGCTGCCCGAACTATTCGCGTTGTTCGGGCCGAAAACGCTAAGGAGGCGAGCCATGGAGATGGGACTGGACGGCAAGGTGGCCATTGTCACCGGCGGTAGCGAGGGCATCGGCAAAGCAGCAGCGGAACGCATGGCCGGCGAGGGCGCAAACGTGATCATCGTGGCCCGCCGGCAGGAGGTTCTGGACGCCGCGGCGGACGAGATCCGCACCACCACCGAAGGTGAGGTGCTTCCCCTCTCCGCCGACGTCACCGATAAAGAGACGGCGGCGCGCGTGGTCAACACCGCGGTGGAGCGCTACGGCCGCGTTGACATCCTGGTTAACAACGCCGGCACCTCCATGGCCAAGGGCTTCGAGGACGTTAGCGACGACGACTGGGAGTTGGACTTCGAGTTGAAGGTATGGGGCGCGGTTCGCCTCATCCGGGCGTCCATCCCTGAGATGCGCAAGGTCGGCGGCGGACGCATCATCAATGTCACCAACCTGGGCGGCCGGACGCCGGGCGCCAATTCCATGCCCACGTCAATCTCCCGCGCGGCCGGCATCGCCATCACCAAGGGTCTGTCCAAGGACCTGGCCAGCGACAACATCCTCGTCAACACCGTGTGCATCGGCCTCATCAAGAGCGGCCAGCACCAGCGCCGTTACGATGCCCGCATCGTGAACGAGCCGGACCTGGACATGGACGACTTCTACGCCCAGTTGGCCGCCGGACGCGGTGTGCCGTTGGGCCGCGTCGGTGAGGGTTCCGAGGCCGGCGATGTGATCGCGTTCCTGGCCTCCGACCGTGCCAGCTACCTCACGGGCGTCGCGATCAACATCGACGGCGGTGCTTCGGCAGTCGTCTAGTTACAATCCGTGCCATGCCGGCCTGTTTATCCGGAGGGGAGACCATCGTGACCGAATCATATCGAGACGAATTCGAAGCGCCGAACCGGCTCCTGCTGGGCGCCGGACCATGCACTGTCCATCCCCGAGTCCTGCGCGCCATGACCCAGCCGGTGGTCGGACACCTGGACCCGGTGTTCTTCCAGGTGATGGATGAAGTGTGCGAGATGCTGCGCCAGGTGTTTCACACCGGCAACACCGTGACCATGCCGATCTCCGCCACCGGAACGGGGGCCATGGAAACCGCCTGCGTCAACGTCATTGAACGGGGCGACACGGCCATCGTCTGCCGGAACGGTTATTTCGGAGTTCGTCTCGCCGACATCGCCCAGCGCTGTGGGGCGAACACGATCATGGTCGATTCTCCCTGGGGCAAGCCCGCCGACCTCAACGCTCTGGAGGACGCTCTTAACGCCAACCCCGGCACCAAGATGGTCGGTCTGGTCCACGCCGAAACGTCTACCGGCGCGATCACTCCTCTGACAGACGCTATCGACCTCGTTCACCGGCATGGCGCCCTGGTCGTCGCCGACGCCGTGACCTCCCTGGGGAGCCACGACGTCCAGGTCGACGATTGGGATATCGACGTTTGCTACAGCGCCAGCCAGAAGTGCCTGGGCGCCCCTCCGGGTTTGGCTCCCATCAGCTTCGGCGAACGCGCTATGGACGTCATCAACAAGCGCGACACCACCGTCGAAAGTTTCTACTTCAACCTCCAGGGCGTCGCCGAATACTGGAATGAGACCCAGCGGGTCTACCACCACACCAGCCCGATCACCATGATTTATGCCATGCGCGAGTCCCTCAGGATGATGATGGAGGAAGGCCTCGACGAACAGCATGATCGTCACGCCAAGGTTGCCGCCGGTTTGCGCGCCGGCCTGACCGCCATGGGCTTGGAATTGGCTACTGACCCCGACTACCAGCTCAACCCAATCACCGTGGTCAACGCGCCCGAGGGAGTCAACGAGGCCGACGTGCGCGCGCGTCTCCTGAACGATTTCAACATCGAGGTCAGCGGTGGCCTGGGCGAGTTCCGCGGCCGGGTCTGGCGCGTCGGCATGATGGGCAACGGCGCCCGCGAAGCCAGCGTGCTGTCCCTCCTGTCCGCCCTAGAAGTCATCCTCGGCGACATGGATTACGAGGTGGCCTACGGAGCCAGCGTGGCGGCGGCCCAACGCAGCTTCGCCAGCCACGGCGACTGAGGCGAATTGTTTGAAAACTCCCGCATTCGATCAACCAGGGGGCGCTTACCGCGCCCCTACCTTTACGCCAGGACGCGGATGGATATCCCCGCGTTTTCCTTCGAACAGGTCCCCGCGCCTCACCGCTCCGCCTGATACGCGGCATCCAGTATCTCCACCACGTGCATCACCCGCGCCCCGGAGCCGGCGTCCGCGAGGCCCTGCTCCAGCTGGCCGATGCACCCCGGGTTTGCAGACGCGATGACCTCTGCTCCCGTCGCCGCTGCGTTGCCGATCTTGCGCCGCTGCAATCGTCGCGACATGTCCCGCTGTATCAGCGAGTAGAAACCGGCTGACCCGCAGCATAGCGACGACTCCGCCATCTCCACCAAATCCAACCCCGGAATGCTCCGTAGAACCTGCCTCGGCGCTTCGGTAATTCGCTGGGCGTGCGCCAGGTGGCACGGGTCCTGCATCGTAACCCGCCAGGGCAGTTGGCCCCGTGGCGAGTCCAACGGCAATGCGGCCAGAAATTCGGTGATGTCTCTGGTGTTGCGCGCAAAATCCTGAGCGGTGCCCGCGTACTCCGGGTCGTCGCGGAGAAGATCGCCGTACTCCTTCATTGACGAACCGCACCCGGCCGACGCCGTTACCACCACATCCACGCCCGCTTCCTTGAAGGCGTCGATGTTCCGGCGCGCCATGCGACGGCCCAGTTCCAAATCGCCGGCGTGCAGATTCAGCGCGCCGCAGCATCCCTGGGCCGGCGGAACCGCGACGTCACACCCGTTCCGCTGCAGCACGCGCACGGCCGCGCGCATCGCATCGCCTTGCATCAGCGGCATGACGCAACCGGACAGCATGCCCACGGTCATCCGCCTTTCGCCCTGCGCGGGGAATATCTGGCCGCGGGGACCGAAAAACTGACGCCCCATGACGGGCATCTGCGCTTCCATCGCCGCCAGATCACCGGGCAACCGGCTGAGGAGCCGAGACTTTCGGACCAACCGCTGCAATCCGGACCGTTGGTAAAACCGCATCAGGTGTCCGGCCAGGCGCAGCCTGCCGTTGTGCGGCAGCGCTGCCCGCAGGAACAGTTGCGACAGCCGGCCCAGTTCGGGGCTCTGCATGTCGTTGTCCTGGACCTGTGCCCTGGTGTGTTCCATGAGCCGCCCGTAGGGCACCCCCGACGGACAAACCGCCTCGCATGCTCGACACTGCAGGCACAGTTCCCAGTGCGACACCAGCCGGTCGCTGATGCCGGTGCGCCCTTCGTGGACTGCTTTCATCAGGGCGATGCGCCCGCGCGGGGATTCGGTTTCCAGCCGCGTCTCGACGTAGGTGGGGCAAGCGCTCAGACACAGGCCGCAATGCACGCACCGGTAAAGGTCCGCCTCGGCCGGCGCGTCGGGACCGGTAAACCCGGGCCCGTCGTTCAGCGACCCCTCGAAGGGCAATCCGTACGGGAAACCGTGCCCGGCATCTATGCCACCGCCCATGTGCTGGCCGGCGTCCGAATGCCGGTCCGGGGCTCGGACCATCACAATCCTCCAACGAAGCGGCCGGGGTTCAGGATGTTCCGGGGATCAAATTGCCGCTTCAACCGGCGCATGATCTGCATGCCAGACGGTTGCTCCCCCCAAACGTCGAAATGTACCTTTGCGTGATCCGGGCACCGCTCAATGATCGCTGCGCCGCCCAAATGCCCAGCCGCTGACTGGATGCCACGCAGTCCCGTGATCACGTCTTCAGGATGAGCGGACGCCGGGTCAACCCACCACAGCAGCCGACCTCCACCAAATCCGACGTCCGCCACTACCGATGGTGGCGGTGCGTCCCCCATCGGCACGCTGGCGAAAGCCAATATCTCCCGCAACGCCGAGGGCGGCGCGTTGATCCTGACACATATCGAGGGCGGCGTTTCGGCATCAGCCGGAAGGTCCGTAAGTGTGCGGATCAGTCCGTTCGCTTCGTCGCCCCCGGCAACGCGGACTGCGCCCGCCACCGGAGACCAGAGCCCAACTGTGTCTTTCACCCGGCGTTTCATTGATGCCGGCCGGCCGCCGGACACGGCGACGGCCAGTGTGCTTTCTCCCATTGACGGATCTATCCGCTGCGCTGCCTCGCCCGTCAGGATGTGCAATCCCA
The DNA here is from genome assembly GCA_965203985.1 of Dehalococcoidia bacterium. Classification (GTDB taxonomy): domain Bacteria; phylum Chloroflexota; class Dehalococcoidia; order Lucifugimonadales; family UBA3495; genus Bin87. Next base: position 1,751 of record CBDBDS010000002.1, on the reverse strand, counting down.
GCGGAGCGTAGTATTGGCTCTGCAGGTTCTGCGCCGCGTCGGCTGCGGAATCGACACCGTCGAATGCTGCCAGGATCACGGCCCAATCCGTCGGCGCCGGAGCCAGCTTGAAAGTTGCTTCGGTGATGACTGCCAGCGTGCCCAATGATCCTGCGTAGAGGCGGTTCAGGTCGTAGCCGGTGACGTTTTTGACCACCTTGCCGCCTGCCTTGGTCTGGGTTCCGTCCGCCCCTACGACGCTCATCCCTATCAGCCAATCCCTGGGCAGGCCGTAGGCAGACCGCAGTGGACCGCTGGTCCCCGTCGCCAGGGTGCCACCGATGGTAGCGCGATCCGCTATCGGCGCCGCGATGGGAACATGCTTTCCGTCTTGCGCCAGAGCCTCATCCAGCTGAGCTATGGTTGCGCCGGCTTCGACGCTCACGGTCAGGTCGGCGGGCTGGAAATCTACCAGCCGGTTCAGGCCGGTCAGGTCCAGCGCGATGCCCGGGCGTGCCGGAGCATTACCCAGTTGTGTGGACGTGCGCCCTCCGGACGGGTATACGGCAACTCCGGTGCGATGCGCCCAGGCCATTACCTCAGCCACCTCATCGGCGTTGGACGGTTTCGCTGCGACCACGGGCAACCACTGCCCGATGGCATATCCTCCCAAATCCCCCGCGTCGACGACTGCGCTCGGGCCAATCAGATCCGACAGTTTGCCAGCGATGGAAAACGTTGTGGTCATGCTAGGGGTGGAGCCGCTCGGACGCCGAAGCAACGGCTGCGGCGATCAGACGTACATTCCAACGGTAAGCGCCGCCGGATGCGCTGACGGCCGCCAGTAGCTCCCGTCGGGGAATATCTTGCCGGGGTTCAGCCGGTTGTCAGGGGCAAAAGCCTCACGGACCAACTGCATCGCTGCCATGTCCGCGTCGGTGTACACCAGCGGCATGAACTCCTTCTTTTCCAGGCCGATGCCGTGCTCTCCACTCAGTGTGCCGCCCAATAACGCGCACTCTTCCATCAGCTCAGCCGCCGCCGCAATCGCGTTTTCCATAACGCCGGGCTCGCGGGCGTCGAACAGCATGCAGGGGTGCAGGTTCCCGTCGCCGGCATGGAAGACGTTGGCGATGGTAATGCCGTAACGTTCGCTGACCTCGCTGACCTTCCGCAGCATCTGTGTCAATCGAGTTCGTGGCACCACCCCGTCAACCAGGTAGTAATTGGGCGCGATGGTCCCGAAGGCGCCGAATGCCGTTTTCCGGCCCACCCAGAGGCGCTCCCGCTCGGCGTCGTCCTCGGCTATCCTGACGTCGGCGGCGCCGGTATCCCACAGCGCTGCTTCCACCTCGCCGCTGACCTCGTCAACCTCTTCGTTCAGGCCTTCCAGTTCGATCAGCAGCACTGCGCCGGCGTCGTTCGGATACCCGGCGTCGGTGACGTTCTGCACCGCCTTGATGCTCAGCGCGTCGATCATCTCTAAGGCCGCAGGTACGATGCCGTGGCCGATCACCGCCGACACCGCGGTGCATGCCGAGTCGATGTCGGGAAAGATGCCCAGAAAGGTTCGCACTGTTTCCGGCATCGGCAGCAACCGGACCAATATCTTGGTGGCGATCCCGAACGTGCCCTCGGAACCCACGAACGCCCCTCTCAGGTCGTAACCGGTGGCCTCCCGTGCCAGACTCCCCAGATGCACCACCTCGCCGTCTTCCAGGACCACCTCCATTCCGATGACGTGGTTGGTGGTCGTGCCGTACGCCAGGCAG
>CBDBDS010000001.1:0-202064 GCA_965203985.1 Dehalococcoidia bacterium | reverse complement strand
TCATGGAGGACCACGTCGACCTCGGGGTTGTAGGAGAGGATGTTGTCCTTGGCGGACTGGACCTTGGGCCGGCCGACGTCCGGGGTGTGGTGCAGGATCTGCCGTTGCAGGTTGGACAGTTCAACCACGTCGAAGTCGACGATGCCGATCTTGCCCACGCCGGCCAGGGACAGGTAGACCGCGGAAGGAGAACCCAGGCCGCCGGCCCCGATGATCAGCGCGCTGGATTCCATCATCTTGCGCTGACCGGCGCTACCCACGTCCTGCATGATGATGTGGCGGCTGTAGCGTTTGACCTGGTCTGGGGTCAAGCGTAGGGGCTGGACCATTTTGAGTTCCTCCGGTTGCCGGTTGAATTGATTTAACTGAAAACCTGCGCCCCGGACCGTTGCACGGTGAATTCGGCGGACGCAGGCTCGAACTGGATGTAAGTCGGCCTGCCCCCTATGTGCGGCGACAGGCGCAAGCGACCAGCGCAATTTCGGCGGGTAACATCGTAACCGAAGTGTATTGTCGGGCCCAAAAAATTGTCAAGCAACCGAGCGGGCGGTCAAACCGAAACCGCGGGCTCCGGTTCCGAGACCGGTTTGGCGCGGTCCGCTTCGCAAATCAGCGCGCTCTGACGGTCTGCCAGGTGCGCCAACGTGGTCGACTGGAGCACCTGCTGGATGGACTCCTCGACGGTTTGCCAAATTTCTTTCTGGGCGCAGCAGTCGGCGAACATGCAGTCGGTGGGCAAGGTCAGGCAGTCCAGGGGGGATGCGTTGCCGTCCAACTCCTGCATGATGTCATACAGGTTGACATCGTGCGGATCCCTGGCAAGCAGGTGGCCTCCCTGCGGCCCACGGCGGCTGTGAACGAATCCGCTGCGATTGAGGGTGGACATCAGCCGCTCGAGGTACGGTTCCGGTATGCCCTGGCGGTAAGCGATGGCGGCGGTCTGCACCGGCCCGTCACCGTGCCGCATGGCGAGCTCCACCAGCGCGCGCACGCCGTAGTCAACTTTCATCGGGATGCGCAAGACGACACCTCCCTCCTGGGCCGATTATACCCAAACGCTGCGGCAAATGCCAACCGCGTCAGGTATTCGCTTCCTCCGGCCGTTGGCGGCGGTCGTAAACCGTCATATAGGTGCCGAGACCGGTGGCAATCAGTTGGCCTTCGTCGCCGTGGATTTCCATGTCGCCGACGATGATGCGCCCGCCCCGGCTCTTGATGGAGCTGCGGGCGGTGAGTTCGCCGTCGCGGGCCGGGGCGATGAAGTTCAGCTTCAGTTCGATGGTAACGGCATGCTCTCCCTCACGGAGCACCGACCGGCAGGCGCGGAAGAACGCGTAGTCGGCCAACGTCACCAGGAGGCCGCCCTGGACGACGCCGGCGCGCTGGCGATGCTTGTCCGCAACGGTCATGAACGCGGTGCCCACGCCGTCGTCGGATATGCCGGGGCGGATGCCCAGGAGTTCCGCGAAAGGCCCGTCCTGGCCGGTTTGCGATTCGGCATTGCTCATGGCAATCGCCTCCAATTCGTGAATGTGGCATATCGATAGCGGCGACAATTATAGCGACGCCCAACGATGCAACCGCAGGGGGCACCGGATATACTGGGCGTCCAATGTTTTCAGGCCGAGAATATCGAACCGGGTCGCGTGGCAGCGATGACTAAGGGGCTGCTGACCGCGCTGGGCGTGATGCTGGTATGCACCATAATTCCCGTGGCGCAGTTTCTGCTGGCTCCCTTCGGGCCGTTCCTGGGGGCCTATTTCGGGATCAGGTCGGTGGATACCGACGGGGCGACGCCGTTGGTGGCCGCGGCCAAGTTCGGTGCGGTGGGGGCGCGGCATCGGCGATCATCCTGGTGGCGATTGCGGTGATATTGACGCTGGCCCTGCCGATGCCGGGGAGGTTCGTGGCGCTGACGTGGATCGCGGTAGCCGTGTTTGCCACCTACGTGGCCGGGATGAGCACGCTGGGCGGGATGTATCGACTGATGAAAATGAGAGCGGCGGTTCCGGCGGAGGCGAGCTAGCCGTGGACGCGGAGGCGCTGCGAAACCTCCTGGAGAACGTCCGCGACGGGAGCGTGACGGTATCCGGAGCCCTGGAGTCGCTGCGGGATCTGCCGTACCAAGACCTGGGATACGCCCGGCTGGACCACCACCGCACCCTGCGGACGGGCTGGCCGGAGGTGGTGCTGGCGGAAGGCAAGACCAGGGAGCAGGTCGCCGGCATCGTGGCGGCGATGTGCGGACGGGGCCAACCGGTGCTGGTCACCCGCGCCGAACCCGAGGTGTATGCGGCCGTGGAATCGAAGGTGCCGGCGGCGCGGTATCACCAGTTGGCCCGCTGCATAACGGTCCGCGATGGTGAGCCGAAAGCGCCATCCGAATTGGGGCTGCTGATCGTTACCGGGGGTACCGCCGACCTGCCGGTGGCGGAGGAGGCGGCGCTCACGGCGGAGCTGATGGGATGCAAGGCCGGCCGGGTTAACGACGTGGGCGTGGCGGGCTTGCATCGCCTGCTGGCGCAGCGGGAACGCCTGCAGGAAGCGCGGGTCATTATCGTAGTTGCGGGGATGGAGGCGGCGCTGGCCAGCGTGGTGTCGGGGATGGTTTCGGCGCCGGTTATCGCGGTGCCCACCAGCGTCGGGTACGGGGCGAGCTTCGGCGGACTGGCGGCGCTGCTGGGGATGCTGAACTCCTGCGCCCCGGGGATCGGCGTGGTCAACATCGACAACGGGTTCGGGGCGGGCTACCTGGCGGCCCAGATTTGTCGGATGCCGGCGACCGGGATGGATGTCAGGGCGACGGCGCGCGAGGGCGAGGGTTGAACGGTCGAAGATGGCTGCTGCTGGGACTGCTGACCGTGGCGGTCTTCGGCGGGCTGCTGGCCTACGGGGATTTTCGGCAGGTGGGCCGAACGCTGTTCGACTCCCCGGCCGCGTTCACCGGGTTCGCGGCGGGGGCGGGCCTGGCCGTGGTCAATTACGGGTTGCGATACCTCCGCTGGTCAATGTACCTGCGCGCCTTGGGGATCAACGCCCCGGCATCGGTGAGCGCGCCGGTGTTCGTGGCGGGATTGGCCCTGTCGATCACGCCGGGCAAGGTCGGGGAACTGCTGAAAAGCGTGTGGCTCCACCAGCGCACGGGAACGCCGGTAGCGGTGTCGGCGCCGGCGGTGGTGATGGAACGGCTCACCGACGTCATATCCGTGGCCCTGTTGGGACTGACCGGCGTGCTGCTGTTGCCTACGGCCATCGCGTTGGTGATTGGAGGTTTGCTGCTGATCGGGTTAGTGGTGGGGCTGTTGGCCGCGTCAAGGTACGGAGTGAAGGCGCTGGACTTGCCGGTGTTGCGGCGCTGGCGCGAACCCCTGGCGCAGTCGCAGGACGGGCTGCGTCGCCTGATGTCGCCGAGAATGCTGGTAGCGGCGGTGGCTTTAGGTTTCCTGGCGTGGGCGGCGGAGGGTCTGGCGCTGTGGGTCATCATTCGGGGCCTGGGCGATGAGGTCGCGGTTGGCATCGCGCTGCCGATCTCGGCGGCGGCGGCATTGCTCGGGGCCGTGACGGCGCTGCCGGGCGGCCTGGTCGGGTTCGAGGGGAGCATGGTTGCCCTGTTGGGGCAGGCCGGACTGCCGGCGGCCACCGCCGCGCTGGCGACCCTGCTGACCCGGCTGGCGACCCTCTGGCTGGCGGTGGTCGTTGGCGGGTTGGCGTGGTTGTGGCTGGAGCGGACCGGCCGGAGCCGTGCCACCGCGCTGGCCGGCGAAGCCGGGGCGACGCGGGAATCATGAGTCGGCTGGCAGGGCTGTTGATGACAGCCCGTCCGCTGCAGTGGGTGAAGAACCTGCTGGTGTTGCTGCCGCTGCTGTTCGCGGTGGACCTGGTGTGGGAACCGGAGGACATCGGGACGCTGCTGCCGTACATCCCGAGCCTGGTGGCGCTTTTCGCCGCGTTCTGCGCGCTGTCATCGGCGGTCTACGTGCTGAACGACCTGGCGGACCGGGAGGCAGACCGCCGGCATCCCACCAAGCGGACGCGGCCCATCGCTTCGGGGCTTGTGCCAGGATGGCTGGCCGGCTCGACGCTGGCGACGCTGGCGGTCGCCGGAATGTTGGGGTTGTACGGTATATCTGCGCCGGCGCTGGTACTGCCCTTGATCGGCGCGATATATCTGGTCGCCAACGTGGGCTACTCGCTGCGGCTGAAGCGGGTGGCGCTGGTTGACGTAATGATCGTGGCCGGCGGCTACGTGCTGCGGGCGGTGGCCGGAGCGGTGGCAGTGGGGGCGGCGCCGTCGCCGTGGCTCTATGCGGTCACCGCGGCGGGCGCGCTGTTCATCGTGATCGGCCGGCGTTACGCTGAGGCCAGGCTGGCCGGAGACGAACCCGAGGCGCAACGGGCGACGCTGTCGCACTATGCCCCGCCGCTGGGCGGGCAGTTGCTGATCCTGTCGGCGACGGCGGCGCTGGTGAGCTACACGCTGTACACGGTGGAGGCGGACAACCTGCCGGCAAACAACACCATGCTGCTCACCGTGCCCCTGGTGATATTCGGGCTGTTCCGCTACCTGTACCTGCTCAACAACAGCAGGGACGCGGAGTCGCCGGAACTGCTGATGCTGCGGGACGCGCCGCTGCTGCTGTCGATAGCGGCGTGGATGGTGGTGGCGGGAGCGGTGTTGGTGCTGAATTGACCGAGAAAAAGGCGGGGCGTTAACATACGCCCGGCCATCATACGTTGCGTAATCGAAATGGTGGATGTTATGAACTGGAGAGATCACATCGAAACCAACGAAAATATATCGGCGGGCAAACCGGTAGTCAAAGGCACCCGGCTGTCCGTGTCGTTCATCTTAGAATTGATGGGGGCAGGCTCCAGTGAAACTGCGATCCTTGCCAGCTATCCGCAGTTGACGCGGGAAGATATACGGGCGTGCTTGCGTTGCGCCAGCGAGAAAATGGCACGTGTCGAAAACAAGTCGTCGATTGACGACTGGATTTCAGGAGTAGAGAACGATTGTGAAGCTTATCTTGTATGAAAACATGGGCGAACAGTTGGTATCACTACTGCGTGACGCTGGTCACGACGTATTATCAGTGTTTGAAACGGCTTGGGGTAGTGATGATGTTGAAGTGTTATCCATGGCTGTAACTGAAGACCGGATATTGTTGACCTATGATCCGGCTTTCGCCGGAGTCCAAAGCCCGTGAATGGCTTGATATTCCCTTGGAAACAGCCAACTTCGGTCACTGGATACCGGCTTTCGCTGGTATGACGATACTAAACCATTCATAGGCGATAGCCCTGCGGAGAACACCAGGATCGGTTGCGCCCAGCCCGTTCCGTCGCTATGCTTATCGCCGGTTGGCTCGGCGAGCCGACACGGTTTATTTTCCGCACCGGAGATTGACGAGATGACACAGGCCGCTCCTCAGATACCGCTGCCCGCGCCGCAGCCAGAATCGGACTTCTATTGGGAAAAGTGCAAGGAAGGCGAGCTCTGGCTGCGCTACTGCGCCATGTGCGACCGGTCCTACTTCTACCCCCGCGATATCTGTCCCTTCCCCGATTGTTTCTCCCGCGATACCGAGTGGATCCAGGCCAGCGGGCGAGGCACCCTGCACACCTTCGCCATCGTGCACCGGGGGCCGACACCGGCCTTCCGCGACAAGGTGCCGTACATCACGGCGGTGGTGGAGTTGGAAGAGGGACCAATGATACCGACCTGGCTGGTGGGCATCGAGTTTGGCGAGGGGGAGATTCGCCCGGATGCCGTGCAGTGCGGAATGGCGGTGGAAGTGGTGTTCGAGGAGATCGACGAGAACATCAGCCTGCCGATGTTCCGGGCGGCGTAACGCCCGAGACGTTCAAGACACGCGATGCCTGTAGCAAACCCCCAGCCCAAAAATAGGAGGCGTCATGACGCAGCCCGCAGCCCGAACCGTAATGCAAGAAGTATCACCCAAGCTGGCCGAGCTTTCCGCCGACGTCCTGTTCGGGGACGTGTGGGAGCGGCCGGAGCTGTCCAAGCGGGACCGCAGCCTGATCACGGTTGCCACGCTGACCGCGTTGTACCGGACGGACCAGTTGCGGGGCCACATCGGTCGCGCGCTGGACAATGGCGTCACCCGCGATGAGATCTCGGAGGTCATCACCCACATGGCCTTCTATGCCGGCTGGCCCGTTGCGGCCAACGCGGTGCGTGTAGCCAAGGAAGTCTTCGAAGAACGCGGCGTCTAGCCGAACACATCAACGCATTTTTCGTCGCCGTCATTCCAGCAAGAGCCGGAATGACGGTCATTGTTATACAGGAGGCAAGAAGATGCCCAGCATGACCGGCGCCCGTTTCCTCGCCGAGACCCTGCGCGAATACGGCGTAACCCACGTGTTTTTCGTTCCTGCGATCATCCGCCGCGCCCTTGTGGAGATGGAGGACGTTGGCATCAAGCGGATCATCAGCCACGGCGAGAAGTCGGCGGCGTACATGGCGGACGCCTACGCCCGGGTCACCGGCAAGCCGGGCCTGTGCTTCGCGCAGTCGGTGGGCGCCGTGAACCTGGCGGCGGGACTCCAGGATGCCTACCTGGGAGTGTCGCCGGTGATTGCCATAACGGGCCACCGTCCTCCTATGCACCGGCACCGGAACTCGTACCAGGAGGTCGAACATTCCAAGCCCTTCGCGTCGGTTACCAAGTACAGCGCGGAAGTGGAAACCGTTGAGCAGCTTCCCCACCTGCTGCGGCAGGCGTTCCGGGAGGTGACCACGGGACAGACCCTGCCGGCGCATCTGGACTTCTCCGGAATTTCGGGCGACGTGATAACTGACGGTGTGATGGACACCGACGTGATCGTGGAAGAACCCTTCACCCAGCGGCCGGCGTTCCGGCCGGCTCCGGAGCCGGAGCGAGTGCGCGAAGCGGCGCGGATACTGTCGCAGGCGGAGCGGCCGGTGATCGTGGCCGGCGGGGGTGTGACGGCGTCCGGCGCCGAGGTTGAGCTGGTCCGGCTGGCGGAGATGCTGAACATCCCGGTGGCGACGGGGTTGAACGCCAAGGGATCCATACCGGAGAACCATCCACTGTCGGTGGGCGTGGTTGGCAGCTACTCCCGCTGGTCGGCGAACCGGGTGGTGTCGGAGGCGGACCTGGTACTGTTCGTGGGTAGCCATACGGGTAGCCAGATAACGCTGGACTGGCGGATACCGGCGGAGGGCACTCCGGTAATCCAGATCGACATCGACGCCAGCGAGTTGGGCCGGTCTTATCCCGCTGCGTACGGCTTGCAGGGCGACGCCAAGCGAACGCTGGAGGCGATGCTGGACGTTCTGGAGCCCACCGGCGGCAACGCCAGTTGGGTGTCCCGGGCCCAGGAGCACGTGCAGAACTGGCGGGACGAGCACGAGCCGGTGCTTACCTCCAATGCGGTCCCCATCCGGCCAGAGCGGCTCTGCCAGGAATTGACCGATTTCCTGCCGTCGGACGCGGTGCTGGTGGCCGACACCGGTCACGCCGGCATCTGGACGGGCAGCATGGTGGACCTCAACCACGAGGGGCAGTCGTACCTGCGGGCGGCCGGTTCGCTAGGCTGGGGTCTGCCGGCGGCGCTGGGCGCCAAGTGCGGAGTGCCCGACCGGCCGGTGGTCTGTTGGACCGGCGACGGCGGCATGTGGTACCACATCGGCGAGCTGGAAACGGCGGTGCGCTACGGCATCAACGCGGTGATTGTGGTGCACAATAACGGCGGCCTGAACCAGGACCGTCGCGGTGACGAGGCAGCCTACGAGGGACGAGAGGGCGGCAACTCCGGCGAGCTGTGGCGGTTCAACGACACGGACTTCGCGCAGATCGCTGAATCCATGGGCGCTCTTGGGATCCGGGTGACCGACCCCAACCAGATTAACTCGGCGTTGGACCAGGCGGTGAGCGCCAACCGGCCGGCCGTGGTGGACATCGTCAGCGACGGCGATGTGGCGGCGGCAGCGCCGTGGGGGCCATAGCCGAGCGCAACGGCGCCAGTCAGCATGGCGGCTCGAAGGCGTCGGCGGTCGTATTGGCGTTTTGTAGATGGGGCGCTATCGGTCAGCGCCAGTATGTGGATCGCGATTGGGCTTAACCAATGCGCAATTTGTGCCGGGTGGCCGGTGCTGGGTTTCCTATCCGATCGGGCCGCCCATCATACCGGCGTTATAATAGTCGCTACCGCGCTGCTGTTCCCCACCACCGCGCTGTTGTACGGAGGTATTGCAATGTTCTTCGCCGCCAGAGAAACAGTTGAACGCTGGGCTGCGGCTAAAGACGCTAAGGCAGAAGCCCGAGGTCGTGAGGAAGGTCGTGAAGAGGGCCGAGAGCAAGGTCGCGAGGAAGGCCGAGAAGAAGGTCGCGAGGAAGGCCGAGAAGAAGGTCGCAGGGAAATCGTCGCGCTGTTGGAGGAGCATAATGTCCAACTCCCGCCGGATGTCCTCCGTAGAGTGAATGGCAACGGAGATTCGATCTAATCAGCCGCAGGCCGGTCTAAAGCCGCATCCGGGAACTTGCGGGCGGGCGGCGTAATTCCTGCCTCCCACCACCGCGCTGTTGTATGAAGGTATTACCATGTTCTTCGCCGCCAGAGAAACGGTTGAACGTTGGGCTGCGGCTAAAGACGCTAAGGCAGAAGCCCGAGGTCGTGAAGAGGGCCGAGAGCAAGGTCGTGAGGAAGGCCGAGAAGAAGGTCGCGAGGAAGGCCGGAGGGAGATTGTAGCGCTGCTGGAGGAGCATAACGTACAACTCCCGCCGCAGATCCTCCGCAAATTGAACGGCGGCACAGAACCGAATTGATCAGTCAGCGGCCAGCCCAACCGCCTCTTCCAGGAACCGGCTGGCGGCAGCATAATTCCGTGCGCCGCTGCGCCGGATGGGAGGTACCAGGTAGCAGTTGGCGGCTCCGGCGCCGCGCAACCCTTCCCACACCCGGAGGGCGATGTCTACGCCGGAGCGGCCGGCTTCTAAGTCGCTGGTGATCCGCTGGGGGACGCTAGCGAATGACACTCCATCCGGTTCCATGAGCCCGACGCCATAGAATACGGGCACGGACAGTGTTGCATCGGCGGCTGTGGTGTATGCTTCGGCGAACCGCACCACGTCGTCGGGGTCAAAAACCGGCTGGGTGATGAGAAAGTGTGCCCCGGCCGCTACCTTTCGGACCGCTAAGGCAGCCTCCGATTCGATCCCCCGGCCTAGGTCGACGGTAGCGCCGATACAGAAATCCGTGGGCGAGCGGAGATTGCTGCCGCGGTGGTCGGTACCTGAGTTGAGGTTGGCGATGGCGCGGATGAGTTCGGTGGGGCGGTAGTCGTAGACGGGGACGGCGGTATCGCGACGGCCGAAGGAGTCGCCGGCGACGACGATTACGTTTTCCAACCCCAGCGCCTGGGCTCCAAGCAGGAGGGACTCCAGCGCCAGGCGGTTCATGTCCCGGGTGGCCAGGGTGAAGATCGGGTCGGCGTCGTATCGGTCGCGGAGAACGGCGGCGGCGGCCACGGAGCCCATCCGTACCGCACGACCGGGATTGTAAGCCGCCGACACGAAATCGGCCGACTGGGGTGGGGCGGGAACATCCTCGGGCCGTCCGGAGCGAGGCGGCGAGTAATCGCAGATGAACGCCGGGCGTCCGGTCTGCGCGTGGGTGCGGTCCATGACCTTCGCCATCGGTCAGATGGGGAACGGTTTTCCCGACTTTGCGCAGGACCGCAGGCTAGCCGGGCAAACCTTCCAACAGTTCGCGGAAGCGGGCGATGGCCTGCTGCTCGGAGCGGCCCACGTAGTAACGGATGCCCTGGACGTATTCCACCACGTCGCGGGGCAGCATGAGCAGTTCATCGCGCGGCTCGTTGAGGTGATAAAGGCCGTCGACGCCCTCTTCGAGGCCGACGTAGAGCGTGTCTTCCAGGGTCGCCTTTTCCCGGTCTCCCAAGTCCTTCCGCATCACCCACTGGCTGAACACAAACGGCAGGTTGGTCCACTGGGTCCATTCGGATCCCAGGTCGAAGCGATGGGTGAAGCCGCGGACGCCACGACGGCGGCGTAGGGCACGGTTGCCGATCAGCACGAAGGCGTCGAAAGTCTCGTCGGGGCGGATAACGTCGCCGGGTCTGGCGACAAATTCGCCCGGCTCCAAGTTGTACTTGCGGCGGAGCAGGATTTCGAGGAGTTTAGCGGCGGTGACGTCCTCGTCGGAGACGCCGATGGTGACGCCGCCGAGTTCTTCCATTGGATACTGGGAGTAGAGGCAAACGCTGACGGCGCGGCTCAGGGTGGAGAAGCAAAACCCGCCGACGGGCTCGAAGCGGTCTTCCAGACGAAACACGTCGGAGAGGTGGGCCGGACCCGCGTCGAGTTCGCCGTTGTCGAGAGCGTCGCCGAGTTGACGCGGGGTGGTCTCGCGCAGTTCGAATCCGCGCCGCGCCATGTCGAAGTAGAAGGGTTCGGTTTCCAGATACGGCACGCGGCCGACTCTAACGGGCATCTTCCAGTCACCAATGCATGTTGGGATGATCCGCCGCAACCAGGTTCGTAGTTGGATCGACGCCCGGCCGGCGGCCAGTCCGGATTTTAGGGCGGGCTGCGATACGGGTCAAGGAACGAGCGGGCCGCTTGGTACCGACACGGCGTTGGCGAAGCAAGGGGCTTGAACCGCGCACCGAGATGGCCACCGGTATAATTGGTCGCAGTTTTGGAAGGCTTGGAGGCGGCGCGAACATGCGTATAACCAACGTAGAGGCGGACATTGTTCGGATCCCATTGAGCACGCGGTTCAGCGGCAGCGTGTACCAGATCGAATCGCGGTGCACCATCGTGGTTCGGGTCCACACTGACGAAGGTTTGGTGAGCGAGATCTACTCCGGCGACGAGCGGACCGGGTATGAACTGCTCAAGGACCTGGTGGTAGGGCCAATGGCGGAGGCCGTGAAGGGCGAGGACCCCATGGCCATCGAGCGGTGCTGGCAGAAGATGTTCGCGCTGACGCCGCACATCGGCAACAAGGCCATCGCCATGCGGGCCATCGCCGCCATAGACGTGGCGCTGTGGGACATCACCGGCAAGGCGCTGGGGGTGCCCGTGCGTACGCTGCTGGGCGGCTACGCCGAGCGGTCTCCGGTGGTGCGGTTCGCGTACTACGTGCAGGGACGGGACACCGCGTACATGGTGGAGGACCTGCTGCACCAGCGGGAGCGCGGCATCGGCGGCGTGAAGCTGAAGACAGGCGGCGTGGCAGTCGCGGACGATCTGCTCCGAGTTCGGGCGATACGGGACACGCTGGGCGACGATTTCATCATCGTGTGCGATTCGAACCAGGCGTGGACGCTGGAGGAGGCACTGGAGTTCGCCGGGCCGGCGAAGGAGATGGGGCTGGCGTGGCTCGAAGAGCCGTGTCGCTGGCAGAACGCCGATAATGATATGCGCCAGGTTCGGCTGCGCACCGGAATACCGGTGGCCGCTGGCCAGGGCGAGAGCAGTTCCTGGGGCGGGCAGCGGCTGATGGACGCCGAGGCGGTGGACATTCTGAACATCGACGCGGCCATCTGCGGCGGCATCTCGGAATGGAAGCGGGTGGCCGGCGCGGCGCAGATGCGAGGCGTTCGGATGGCGCACCACGAGGAGCCGCAACTGTCGGTGCAGTTGCTCCCGGCCCATGCCCACGGCTTGTTCGTCGAGGTGTTCGAGGAGGAGCGGGACCCGGTGTACTACCAGCTGAACAGCGTTCTGCCTGAGTGGGACAACGGCGAAATCATCGCGCCCACCGAGCCTGGCATGGGCCTGCATCTGGATGCGGCGGTGCTGGAGGAGTACAAGGTTTATTGATCGAGCGGACACAGAGGCGCACGAAATGGGAACTTTCAGCGTGCCGGTAACGGTGGGCAATCTCAAAACAGCGGCGACGGAAACTATCGCGGCGGAAATCCACAACCGGGATACATTTTCGGCGATGCCGGCCAGCCTGCTGCGGCGTTTGGAGATTGAACTCGTCGCAAGGGTCAAATTGAAGCAGCCTGGCGGGCGCACTGCGGAATACGAAACCGGGTACGCCACTTTTACGGTGGAGGGGCGCAACGGATATGCGCGGGTGATTTTCAGGCCGGAAGGGGAGTGCCGAATTGGGATGACCACGTTGGGAGATTTGGGGCTGGAGGTTGATGAGGCAACGGGGCGGCTGGTTCGCGTACCTTATCTGCTGCCCTTGCTACGGCCGGTCAATGCGGACGAACCTGACCAGGAGGAATGACATGGAACTCACGCCGGATGAATCGGTCGCCATCGGCCAGAAAATCTACGCGGGTATCCGCGAAGAAATGGAAGCCAAGCATTGGGGCAAATTAGTAGTCATCGATATCCACAGCGGTGATTATGAGGTTGGCGACTACGACGGCCTGCAAAGCGATATGGAAATCACCAAACGGTTGATGAAGCGGCGCCCCGACGCCTTCACCTGGGCCGAACTGGTGGGCAGTGAGCAGTACATTTCGGCCCGGCTGGGTTGGCAGGGAACTATGGAGTATCTCGCCTCAAAGAAGAGGGAGGCCCATGATTAGCGGCCGAGTGATCCCGGTGGGGGTTGGTGGTTCGGGGCTGGAAGCTCGCCTTGATATTGGCATCGCCGGCAGCAACTCGATTTTTCAGACTGTGGGAGTCGTAGTGGATACTGGATACTCGGGGGCGCTCACTCTGCCTGAACCAATTGCTCACGAATTGGGTTTGCGCAGTACACAAAGAAGGTATGTGGTCCTTGCCAACGGCCTGGCTGAACAGGTAGGAGTCTGCGCCGCGCGCTTGCTCTGGGATGGGCAACCCCTCGACGTACTGACGCACCTCATGGGAGACAAGCCGATGATTGGTACTACCCTGCTGGCCGGCAGCCGCCTCACCATCGACTGGTGGGACGGCGGCGAGGTTATCATTGAGGAACAGATGCCGCCGGCGGCGTGACGGCCGGCGGCATGACGTGGGGCATGGCGATGGCGGATTTGGGAGTGATTGAGCGGGTTGACCTGCGGGAAGTTTGGCCGCATGAAGCGCAGGACTTCACGCCGTGGCTGGCCGAAAACTTGGACAAATTGGGCGCGGCGCTGGGGCTTGACTTGGAACTCCAATCATCTGAGGCGGCAGTTGGTCCCTTTTCCCTAGACGTGCTGGCCCATGACGCAGATGGCAATGGACCAGTTGTCATCGAAAATCAGCTAGGGGCTACAGATCATACGCATCTGGGCCAACTGCTGACGTACGCCGCAGGATATGACGCCTACGCGGTGATTTGGCTGACGCGCGAGTTTCGCGAAGAACATCGACAAGTGCTAGATTGGCTGAACCATCGCACTGGTGAGGGTACGCAGTTTTTCGGCGTTGTGGTAGAAGCTTGGCGAATTGATGGTTCCCGGCCGGCACCGCATTTCAAGTTGGTTGCTATGCCCAACGGTTGGCAGAAGCGGCTCTCGGCAGTGGAGGGCCAGGCACGCGCACGGAACAACTCAGAACAAGAACGGCGATACGAAGCGTATTGGCGAGCCTTGGGCGAAATGATGACAGAGCGTAACTATGTCATCGGCGGGGATGAACTGACGAACCCCTGGATATGGTTTGAATCAGAATTCGAGGGCGTAACGTGGAACACCAGCTTCCAGCCCAGGGGTCGCGCATTCGTGGAGTTGTACCTTTGGGCGATCGACATGGGGAGAGAATGGGCTGATCAAGTGTTCCATCGGTTGGAGGCTCGCAAGGAGGACATCGAGAGCAAATTGGGATACCAGTTGCGGTGGGAAACTTTTACACGACGACGGGATTATCGTATCTCAGCAGAGTGCCCTGGCCGCATTAACGCTGACGATGGAACTCTTGCTGAACTCCGGGAATGGATGCGCGATCAACTGCTCGCTTTCGACGGAGTTTTCGCCCCGATCATTCAGGAAATTGTCGACATGGATTCACAGGGGTCTAACGCTGGAGATGAATAGGGTAGATGCGCAGGCTCTATCCCTCGCCTACGAAGCCGGTTGGACCGACGGGCTGTCCGTAGTGTCACCGACGGCGGAGTGGGGTCGGCGCTGGAGACAGCAGGGGCGCTAAAGCAGCAGCATGGCGTCGCCGAATGAGTAGAAGCGGTACTCGCGGCGGACCGCTTCTTCATACGCGGCCAGGATGCGCTCCCGGCCGGCGAAGGCGGACACCAGCATCAGCAGGGTGGACCGGGGCAGGTGGAAGTTGGTGATCATGGCGTCCACCAACCGGAAGTGGTGTCCGGGCAGGATGAACAGATCGGCATCGCCGGCGGAGGCCGCGATCTTCGTCGTTCCTGCGGAATGGCAGACCTGCGCGACATGCTCCAGGGTGCGGACGGTAGTGGTTCCCACGGCGATGATGCGTCCGCCGCGACGTCGTGTGTCGTTGATGGCGTCGGCCGTATCTTGGGGCAGTTCGAACCATTCGGTGTGGATCTTGTGCTCGGCGATGTTTTCGCCGTGGACCGGCCGGAAGGTGTCCAGTCCCACGTGCAGCGTGACCCACGCGGTGTGAACGCCGTGGGAACGGATCGAGTCCAGCAGCCATTCGGTGAAATGCAGTCCCGCCGTGGGCGCGGCCACGCTGCCGGGACTGTCTGCGTAGACGGTCTGATAGCGGTTCGGATCGTCGGGCGTCGCCTTGATGTAGGGAGGCAGGGGTAGCTCGCCCAAGCCGTCGAGGGCCGAGTCGTCGCTGACGCGCACCAGACGCAAACCGTTCTCCAGGACCTCGAGGATCTCTACCTGAGCCGAGCCCGTTCCGTCGTGTGCTTCGACCGTGACCCGTGCGCCTACCCGCAGCCGGCGACCGGGGCGTCCCAGGGCTTGCCAGATCCCCGGTTCCTGGCGGCGGACCAACAGCACCTCGACGCGCGCGTCGGAGCGGGTCTCCGTGCCGTAGAGCCGGGCCGGTATCACCCGGCTGCGGTTGAAGACCATGAGGTCGCCGGGACGCAGGTAGTCGGTCAGGTTTCGGAAACTGCGGTGATCCAGGGAACCGTCGGGCCGGGCGCGGTCGAGCACCAGCAGGCGAGAGGCGTCCCGGGGTTCCGCCGGAGTTTGCGCGATGCGCTCCTCGGGCAGGGCGTAGTCGAAATCACTGGTTCGCCCTGGCTCCATAATCAATCCAGGCTGCGGCGGGCAGCCTCTAAAGTGTTGCTGAGCAGCACGGCGATGGTCATAGGGCCGATGCCGCCGGGCACTGGCGTGATGGCCTCGGCTTTGGCGGCGACGGCGTCGTAATCAACGTCGCCCACCAGGCGGTAACCGCGGCGGCGGGTGGCGTCATCCACACGGTTGATGCCCACGTCGATGACGACGGCGCCGTCGCGGACCATGTCGGCGGTGATGGCGCCGGGGACACCCATGGCGGCCACCAGGATGTCGGCCTGCCGGGTGATCTCGGGCAGGTCCCGGGTGCGGGTGTGGCACACCGTTACGGTGGCGTTGCCGCCGGCAGCCCGTTGCATCAGCAACGCGGCCAACGGTTTGCCCACGATGTTGCTGCGGCCAACGATCACAACGTGCTGGCCGGCCGGGTCGTATCCGGAACGCAGCAGGACGCGCTGTACGCCGGAGGGGGTGCAGGGCAGGTAGGCGGGCTCTCCCTGGAGCATGCGACCCTGGCTGAGGGGATGGAGCCCGTCCACATCCTTGGCAGGGTCGACGCGCTCGATGACCGTGGGTTCGTCCAGGCCGTGCGGCAGAGGGAGTTGGACCAGGATGCCGTGGAACCTGGTGTCCCGATTCAACTGGTCGATCAGGCTCAGGAGGTTGGCCTGGGACACATCGGCGGGCATGTAGAATATCTCGGAGAATATGCCGGCTTCCTCACACGCCCGGCCTTTGTTCCGTACATACACCCCGGAAGCGGGGTCATTGCCCACGAGGATAGCGGCCAGGCCCGGCGTGGGCCCGCCGGATGCGACGAGATCGGCCACGCCGGCCGCAACCTCGGCGCGAAAGTCGGCGGCGATTTCGTTGCCGTTGAGGACGCGAGCGGGCATGGACAGCGCGGGTTATTCCAAGTCGAAGACGTAACGACGCACGGGAAAGACAAAGCCCGGCAGCAAGTCCTCACCGTACAGCGTCTCCGGGTTTTCCAGCGCTTCCGGCTCTCCTTGGGCGGTCCGGTAAACGTATACGCGGCGGTTGGGTGTGTCAATCAGCCAGCCCAAGCGGGCGCCGCCGGCCATCCAGATTTGCATCTTATCTTGCAAAGGACGCAGGCCGTCCGTGCGGGAACGAATTTCCACAATGAAATCGGGAGCTCCTTCGATGATCCTGTCCCGCTGTTCTGATGGCAAGGCATCGTAGCGTTCTTGAGTCATCCAGGCGGCGTCTGGGCCAAACGTTGCGCCGTTGGGGAGGCGGAAGCGAACCGTTTGCGGATACGCTACGCCGAAGTGAGCAATCTCCCAATTGCACAGGAAGGTGTAAGAATATCCCTCTTGCCGACTACCGTGCGCTCCAGTCATAGGTTGTATCAGCAACTCCCCCGACGCGTTGACTTCCATCTCATACAGGTCGTTCTGCTCGCAGAACTCGATGAACCTCACGGGGAAATCGGCCGCTTGATGGTCGATACCCAACGGGGCCAATTTCAAACGGATAGCCCCCTCCGGTCCCGTTACGCCGGCGTCAGCCTGGCCGGCCGCAGTAGTGGCAATCGGTTTCGGTTTGGTGGTCATCGTGATCCACAGCCTCAGCAGTCGTATCGCCATCATACCACCCCACTCCCGCCGCCGTTTGCCAAGCGTGTGCCGTGAGCCTACAATGCCCGCCATGCGCATCGTTTCATTGCTGCCCAGCGCTACGGAGATTGTGTTTGCCCTGGGGCTGGGAGACTCCCTGGTCGGTGTTTCGCATATGTGCGACTATCCCGCTGAGGCCCGCGGGCTGCCCATCGTGAGCCGGAGCGTGCGCAGCAAGTCGCACCTTTCCAGCGCCGAAATCGATGCCATCATCCAGCAGGCGCGGGCTGCGGGCAATCCGGTGTACATCATCGACGGCGACCTGCTGCGCCGTCTGCGGCCCGACTTGATCCTGACCCAGGAACTCTGCGAAGTTTGCGCGGTAGGAGCCGGATCGGTATTCGAAACAGCCAGCCGGGTGCTGGATTACCAACCGGAGATTTTGAGCATCCGGCCGGCCAGCCTGGACGACATCTACGGAAACATCCAACGCATTGGCGACGCCGCTGGGGTGACCGAGAGCGCGCAGCGTTTGGTCAGCGAGTTGCAGGAGCGCGCCGGTTACGTGGCGGAACGCGCCGCCGACGGACGCCGGCCCAGGGTGTTCTGCATCGACTGGCTGGAGCCCCTGCGCAACACTGGACAGTGGACGCCCGAGTTGGTGGAACTGGCCGGGGGCGAGGAAGGACTGGCCGAAAAGTGGGGAAAGTCCCGGGAAGTGGGATGGGATGAAGTGGTCGAATACCAACCCGACTACGTAATGGTGATGCCCTGCGCCTTCAATATGGACCGGACCATCCTGGAAACGGCCCGGTTGATGGAGCGGGCGGAGTGGAATGCGCTTGACGCTGTGCGGGAAGGTCGGGTCTACCTGTTCGATGGACAGATACCCAGCCGGCACGGGCCGCGAGTGATCGACGTTCTGGAAGGGCTGGCCGAAGCGATGCGGCCGGACCAATTCGAAGGACTGACGCAACCGGGCATATTCAGACCCGCTTCACTGCGGCAGCCGGCGTATGCAAAGTAGGCTGCTTCAGCCTACCGGCCCTGACCGATAAGGAAACGCGTATGGCCCTGTACATGATTTCACTGGAACACGCGCCGGAGCGGTGCCCCGGGGTTGACTTGGGGGTGCGCGACCGGGTCCTGCGGATGTCGGCGGAGCTGACCGAGACCCTGGCGAGCCGGGGTTGCGAATACCGCGGCGGCTGGGTGGGAAAGTCGTCGCATCAGACCTGGCTGGTGCTGGACGGGCCGAACGCCCACGCGGTGGACGACGCGGTGATCGACATGGGGCTCGCCACCTGGAACCGGACCGAGATATTCCCGATCATCACCATGGAAGAAGCCTTTGGAGGGCTACCCACGGACTGACAACCGTCCGCGCTCAGAGCCATCGCCTCGACCGAATCGCACGATCACATAATCCGCTACAGGAGAATGTCCATGAGCGAAAACATCTACCACCGCCGTCGCCGCATGTATACGGACCCCGCTGACATCAAGGGGAACAAGATGGCCCCGGCACGTCGGGTTGACCTGGGAGCAGTTGGCGACTTCAAGGAACTGCCGGCGCGAGTGCGGTTGGAAAATGGCGAGGAGCACTGGCTGGCCAAGGCGCGGGACGGGCAATACCGGCTACTATCTATGGTGTGCCCGCACGCCTTCGGCCGGGTGGTGAAGTGGGACAAGAGCTTCCTGTGTCCCGATCACGGCTGGCGATTTGAAGAGGGACAGGGAGTGTGCGTGAACGGGCCTCGGGCCCAGCTGTTCTATCACGACGTGAAGGTGGAGAACGGCCGGCTGATCGCCCAGATCCCGGCGGACGATGATCCGGCGGTCACGCACGCGCCGCCGCCGGCGTGGGCGGTGCCGAAGTAATCAATCCACGGCGGATTGGTCTGTCGTTCCCAAAATCGACGACGCTCGGATAAAAACAATAACCTGCATAAGGAGCCAGGTCAGTGAAGATTAGCGTAGCTATCGCAGCATTTTTGGTGGCTGCCCTGTTGGTTGTCGCCAGCGGGCAAGGGACGCCGGTGGCGGCCCAGAGCGATCCGACGAACTTCGGCAAGCCCCAGGTGGCTGCCGGAGCCAACCCCGGCGAGGTGGTGGTCACTTGGACGGCCGTTGATTCGGCGAACTTTTACCGCATCGGTTGGATTTCGTCCAAAGACTATGCGGAGGCCAGGGCATCCAACCGGGACTGGCGAGAAGCATTCGTTTCCGTGAGCATAGCCAACAACGGCCAGACTTCCTACACTGTCACGCGCCTTACGCCGGGGGAGGCCTACTGGTTCATTGTCGCGAGCAGCGCCGAGCGTTATGGGAAACCGCAATGGTCGCCGTGGTCGGACCTGATCAGGCTCAGCGGAGGCCCGGCGGCATGCGCCGGCGACCGGGCCGCGCTGGAGGCTTTGTACAACGCTACCGACGGGCCCAACTGGAGGAACAGCGTCAACTGGTTGAGTGATGACGCTCCCATCGGCACCTGGTTCGGCGTATCCACCGACGGCGACGGCTGCGTGCTGGTTCTCTACCTGGACAACAACGGCCTGAGGGGCCAGCTGCCGCCGGAGCTGGGTAATCTGACCAGCCTGGACACGCTGGACATGGATGGTAACAGGATCAGCGGAGAGATACCGGCGGAAATTGGCAACCTCACCAATTTGACCGTGCTGTCATTCGATCACAACCGACTCAGCGGGCCGATACCGCCCGAGTTGGGTCGTCTCAGCAATCTCACCGATCTTGAGTTGTGGAACAACGAACTGACCGGTGAAATACCGCCCGAGATAATTGGCCTTACCAACCTGAGGACCATTGATCTGGACGGCAACAAGCTGACCGGCGAGTTACCGGACGAGTTGGGTAGTCTCGCCAACCTCGGCGCTCTGTGGCTGAGTCAGAATGAATTCACCGGCAACATACCGCCCGAGTTGGGAAAGCTGTCCAGGCTGAGCTACTTGGGCATACGCAGCAACCAGCTGACCGGCCCGTTACCGGCCGAACTGGGCAATCTCACCAACCTGCGGGGACTGACCCTGCGCGAAAATGGACTGACCGGCCCGATCCCGGCCAAGTTGGGTGAGCTGGAAAACTTGGAGTGGATCGCTCTGCACGACAACAAACTCAGCGGACCCATCCCGGCGCAACTTGGAGATCTGTCCAATTTGGAATATCTGCGCCTGGACAACAATGACCTGACCGGGGAGATACCGTCGGCGCTGAGCGATCTGGCCAAAATCGAGACGCTGAACCTTTCCAATAATATGCTGAACGGAGAAATCCCTTCGGAGTTGGGCGATTTGACCGAGTTGAAGCATTTGCGCTTGAACAGCAACCGGCTCACCGGCCAGATACCGGACGAGTTGGGGAGCCTCCCGAAACTGGAATCGTTGTATCTTCTCGAGAATGAACTGGAAGGAGCGATTCCCGGGCAACTGGGAAGGCTAACCGAGCTGAAGGTATTGAACGTCAACCGGAACCAGTTGAGTGGCTCCATACCGCCGCAGTTGGGCAACCTGACAAATCTGGAGGAACTGCACCTGGACAACAACCGGTTGAGCGGCTCCATACCGCCGCAGTTGGGCAGGCTTGCCAAACTTGAGCAACTGCACCTGGATACCAATCAACTGACCGGCCAGATACCGACCGAGTTGACCGAGTTGACCGAGTTGATGCTGCTGTACGTCATCCGGAACGAATTGAGCGGGTGCATTCCGGCGGCGCTGTTCAGCGTTGACCAGAACGACTTGGACGAACTGGATCTGCCGGTTTGCTGATGGGCCTGGAGACGAGCAGGCGAAGCAGAGCCGGGGCGCGCCAATGATTCCGCCGCGCCCCGGCAAATGCCCGTGACGCACGGTGTCTACTCCGTTCGCCCCGTTTCCCTGTGGTGGCCGAGTTGATCCGGGGTAGCCATCTTGCGGCCAGCTCAGCCTGTTTGCTATCGTTTGAGCGGAAAGAAATTCCTGGAGGCGCTGCGTCACATGAAACGGTACAAACTTTCTTATGCGATGTACGAACCCAGCGAGGAAACGGGGGACAAGTACATGGCGGAAATACCGGCTCTGCCGGGCTGTTGCGCCTGGGGAGACTCCCCCGCCGAAACGCTGTACATCCTGGAAGGCATGGCGGAAGCCTTTATCCAGTCCTATCAGGAACGCGGATTGGGATTGCCGACCGCATTGGTGGAGACGCCAGTACAAACCGGTGAGGTCACGGTCACTGCCTGACCTACCGCGAACTTACGCGCCAGTTACGCCGGTTGAACTGCCGGTTTGAACGCCAAGGGCGCGGTGACCATGAGATTTGGATAAACTTGGACAGTGATGCAACAACCTCAATCCCCAACTGGGGCAGCAGCGACTTGAGACCCGGCACCTTGCGGGCGGTTCTACGACAATTGGGCATATCCAGGGACGAATTTGAGCGGGCCTAGCCACCGGGGAACCTCTAGCGTTTTGCCTTGTCTTTGCCATTGGTTACTACTTTATAATCGTTATCAAATTTGAGCGATACGCCGATTTTGTTGACAGGGTGCGGCAACTAAATTACACTACCGGCAACCGTCGTGAGACCGGGAACGGCGCATGGAATCCCGGCAAAAACGGCATCAAATCGAAGGAAGGAGGCACAGGATGTCACAAAAGGATGACCTGGCATTGATGGCCCACCTGATGCGGCGCGCCGGCTTTGGCGCCAACCGCGCAGAGCTGGAGCGATGCGTTGCCCAGGGTTACGAGGCCACCGTAGAAGAGCTGATCGATCCCCCCGCCAACCGCGAAGGTGGGAAGATGGCTCTCCTGCTCCGGTACCACCCCAGCTTCTTGCTCCCCGGTGGCGTTCCCTTCTCCGGCCAGGCCAACTGGATGTACAACATGGTATCCAGCGACCGGCCCCTGGAAGAGAAGATGACGCTGTTCTGGCACCATGTCTTTGCCACCGGCAACTCCAAGGTCGACAACTGCGACCAGTTGCTCGAGCAGATCGACATGTTGCGCGAGCACGGCATGGGCAACTATCGGGACATTCTGATCGAACTGTCCAAGAATCCGGCCATGATTTTCTGGCTGGACAACAACGAGAACCACCGTGACGCCGTGAACGAGAACTGGGGCCGCGAGCTCCTGGAACTGTTCTCCATGGGTGTTTCGAACTACACCGAGGTCGACGTTCGCGAGTGCTCGCGGGCCTTCACCGGCTGGACTATTCAGGCCAAGCTGCCGCGCGCTCCGTACGGCCGCTATCCGTGGAAGTTCTCCTACAACGAAGCCGACCACGACTTCGGTGAAAAGACCTTCCTGGGCCGCACCGGCAACTTCGACGGCGAGGACATCATCGACATCATCCTCGAAGAGCCGGCGACCTCCCGCTTCATCTGCCGCCACCTCTACAACTTCTTCGTCGCCGACGAGCCCCAGGTTCCCGCGTGGACCATCGAGCCGGCTCGCGACGAGGACGCGCTGGAAGAGATGATGGACGTGTTCGAGCAGTCGGGCTTCGAGATGAAGGCCGTCCTGCGCCACATGTTCAACTCCCAGTGGTTCAAGGACGCCCGCTACCAGAAGATCAAGAGCCCGGCCGAAGTCGTCGCCGGCACGCTCCGGATGGTCGGCCTGTTCGAGAACCCGGACCCCGGCGTCCTGAACATCGGCAAGGAGCCCACCTACATGGGCCAGTCCATCCTGGACCCGCCGTCGGTGGAAGGCTGGCACACCGGCTTGGAGTGGATCAACTCCGGTGCCCTCCTGGCCCGCATCAACTTCGTGGCCGACCGCGTTTCCAACCCGGATCTACCCGGTATGCAGGACATCTTCGACCGCATGCAGGACGACGGCGTAACCACCCCGGACCACCTGTTGAACGCGTGCACCGAGTACATGGGGTTCATCGAGCTCAGCGAGGAGACCCGCGGCCAGCTGGCCGAGCACGTCCGCTCCGGCGGCGACGTCAACTGGGACGACCGGACCGCCACCGCGACTCGTATCGGTGAGACCATGGCCCTGATCAGCGCCACCACCGAGTACCAGTTCGGCTAAACCGGAAAGATGCTGGATGGGCCGGCAACTCTCCGGCCCGTCCATGGCCTCGACATCGTCGTACGACGAAACGCACATCAAACAAGGAGCATACGCAATGACCTCCACCAAGAAAGATCCGGTCATCGTGGTCCTGCAGCTCACCGGCGGCAACGACTATTTCAACACGGTGATCCCCTACAACGACGCGACGTACTACGACAACCGCCCCGCGGTTCGTTACGAGCGCGAAGACATCATCCCGGTCAACGACGAGCTCGGCTTCGCCCCCACCATGGGCCCAATGAAAGAGCTGTTTGACCAGGGCAAGCTGGCCGTCATCCATGGCATCGGCTACGCCGACAGCCCCCGCTCGCACTTCCGCAGCATGGACATCTGGCACACCTGTGAGCCGGACAAGGTTGGCACCGAGGGTTGGGCCGGCCGCGTTGCGCGCGAGATGGACCCCAACAAGGAAAACGTGCTGACGGCGATCAACTTCGGCCACGGCCTGCCCCGGGCCCTTGCGGTCCCCGGCGTCCCCGTCGCCGCCATCGCTGACCTGAGCACCTACGGCCTGCTGACCGGCATCGCCGATACCGACCAGCGCTCCAAGGCCCTGGACCTGTTCTCCAAGATGTACGCTCCCACCGTGGGCGGCAGCTTCGTGAACGACTACCTGCGGTCCACCGGCACCGACGCCATGGTGGGCGCCGACATTGTGAAGGTCGCTCCTGAGCAGTACTCCAGCAACGTTGAGTATCCCAACAGCCCCATCGCCTCGCACCTGCGCGACATTGCCCAGGTATACATGGCCGATCTGGGCACCAAGATCTTCTACACCCAGCACGGCAGCTTCGACACCCACGCCGGTGAGGCTGCGGCCCACCCGGTGCTGTGGAAGGAAGTTTCCGAGGGCATCAGCGCCTTCTTCGAGGACATGAAGGAGCACAACACCGGCGAGAACATCGTCATGTACCTGTTCTCCGAGTTCGGCCGCCGCGTCCGTGACAACGGCTCCGGCACCGACCACGGCGCAGCCGGCGTGGCCTTCGCCATCGGCGACAGCGTGCAGGGTGGCTTCTACGGCGAGTACCCGTCCCGCAAGGCTGAGGACCTGGAACAGGGCGACCTGGTTCCCAACTACGACTTCCGCGGCGCGTACTCCAGCATCGTTGAGGACTGGCTTGGCATGGACGCCAACCCCATCGTCAACGGCGCCTTCCCCAAGCTGGACATCATCAAGAAGTAAGCCCAACGGCCCAACAAAAAACGGCGGCGACGTGGCCAATCGGCTACGGTGCCGCCGGTTCAACCCATCTCAAGTGGAGGAAAAACTATGCCTCAGAATACCGTAGCAAGCGGTCGGGCATGGCTGTACATCAAGAATGTGGGCCGCCAGGGGCAGGTGGGCATGGGTTTCAGCCAGCCCGTTGGCGTGGCGACCCTGGATGACGGCACGATGTACGTTGCCAACCGCGGCGGTGAGCAGAATCCCAGCGCCCGGATCACCAAGTGCACCATCGGCAACACCGACGGCAAGGGCGGCGAGGAATTCTTGGGTGAATTCGGCCGCGAAGGCATCGCCTACCAGGCCAGCTCGAGGGGCCTCTTCGAGTGGATCACCGGCATTGCCCTCGATTCCGCCGGAAACGTTTACGCTTCCGACGAGTGGAAGAACATGGTCGCCGTGTTCGACGCCGACGGCAACTTGGTGAAGCACTGGGGCGAGGCCGGGGATGGCGAAGGCCAGCTCAGCGGCGCCGCCGGCTTGGCTTTCGACGCCGACGACAACCTCTGGGTGGTTTCGGCCAAGAGCAGCCGCGTGCAGAAGTTCAGCAAGGACGGCGATTACCTGGGAGGCTTCGGCACCAAGGGTAACGGCGCCGAGGACCTGGAAATGCCCTCGGGCATCGCCATAGACGATGCCGGCGACCTTTACATCGCCGACTGGGGCAACCACCGGGTGCAGAAGTACACCGCGGGCGGAACCCACCTGCGCACCTTCGGCAGCCGCGGCACCCGCTCCGGTGAGCTCAACCACCCGCTGGACGTCACCATCGACAACGAGGGCGATGTCTACGTGGCGGACTGGATGAACGAGCGCGTCGTGATCTACGATGCGGACGCTCGTCCTTTGGCCTACCTGGAAGGGGACGCCACCGAGGTGTCGGAATGGGGCGACCTGTCCCTGAACGCCAACCCTGACATGGTGAAGGCCCGCCGCCGGGTTCCCGACCTGGAACAGCAGCAGCGCACGTTCCGGATGCCCATGGGCGTCAACTTCGACCGGGCCAACAACCGGTTGCTGGTGTGCGACACCCTGCGCTCCCGGCTGCAGGTTTACGAGAAGGACGACACCTACCTGGACCCGCAGTTCAACCTGTAAACTGGCGGCTCACCCGGGAAGTGCTCAGACATTTCTCCTCAAGGACCGGTGCTTCTCACCCCAGCACCGGTTCTTTTTTGTCTCTTTGACAACAAATGGGGCGGGTAAAAACCCGCCCTGTTTGCGTCAATTGATATTCCGATGGTTTATAGCTCGTGGGTGTGGCTGTCATTGCCGCCCCCACGGTTGGTGGCTTCGGGTGGCAGAGTGATTATGGCTCTCCGGTGCGTGCCGACCCCGATGGTGCGATCGCCGTCCAACGCTTCCACCTTGAAATAAAGCCAGCGCCCGTCGACACGTTCCAGCTCGGCGACGGCCACGACCGTGACGCCGATATCCGCGCCGGCCACGTGGCGGACGTTGACCTCGAACCCGACGGTGGATTGCTCCGGCGGGAGGCGGTCCAGGATGGCCCGCTGCGAGGCCTGCTCCATGGCGCGGATCATGGACGGCGTGCTGAGCTTGGCGACGTGAGGCGCGACGTTGTGCTCGCACACCAACACTTCCCGCCGGCCAATCAGGCCCGGCGTCAGTTCGATTTCCCGATTGTCAGTTTGTTCAGTCATCGTTACTCCTGTGTCGCGTTCGCTTTCTCCAGTGTCGGCGGGCCGTATGCTATCATATCGGTGTCTCTAAACTGGCGACGCCGACCTGTCTGCAATGCTCGCAGCCGATAGCGTATCGCCACGACAGATCAGAATCTGTCCCTGTTTCCAGTCTCCACAGGACCCAGACCATGAGTTCCAAGCGGGATTTCCTGTCCATAACCGACATATCGCCTGACGAGACGCGCGGGCTGATTGAGCGGGCGCGAGAGTTGAAAGCGGCTCCGCCGGGAAGCGCCAGTCCCCTGGCCGGCAAGCGAGTGGCGCTGCTGTTCGAAAAGCCCTCCCTGCGTACCCGAGTCAGTTTCCAGATCGGGATCGCGGAGTTGGGCGGGTTCAGCCTGTATATGGGGCAGGACGAGGTGGGACTGGGACGACGCGAGCCGGTCTCCGACGTGGCGCGCGTGCTGAGCGGGTACGTGGACTGCATCGTGGCTCGCGTCAACTCCCACGACTCGCTGGTCGGACTGGCGGAGTTCGGGGATGTGCCGGTAATAAATGCGCTTTCCGATGTGGAGCATCCGTGTCAGACCATGGCCGACCTCCTGACCATCGCCGAGACCCACGGCAAGACCGATGGGTTGAACCTGGCCTATATCGGCGACGGGAACAACGTGGCGCGGAGCCTCTGCCTGGGCGCGCCGGCCGTGGGCATGAACTTTGCCATCGCGGCCCCGCACGGATATCAACTGGAAGAGCAGACATTCGACGCAGCTAGCGAACGGGCGGCGCGAGCAGATGACGGCCCACGGCCCACGGTGCATCCATTGGTGCGTCCGACGGACGCGGTGATCGACGCCAACGTGGTGTACACGGACGTCTGGACCAGCATGGGCGACGAGGCGGAATCGGAAGCGCGCATCAAGGCTTTCCAGGGTTATACGGTGGACGGTGCCCTGATGGCCCAGGCGGCGCCGGGCGCGTGTTTCATGCACGATATGCCGGCGCATTATGGTGAAGAGGTGCCTCCTGGGATGCTGGAACATCCTCAATCGGTAGCGTACCAGCAGGCGCACAATCGCCTGCACGCGCAGAAAGCGGTACTGGAGTTCCTGCTGGGATAGGGTCTCACTGTCGTGGAATCGGCGAGACACTCGCCGCAAGCCGTCGATTTGACAACGAAGCGAACAAGAGGCTGATATGCTTGCCGCGCCTGATTTGCCCGAACCTGGCGAACAAAGCCTGGACGACCGTCGCCGGATCAGCCGACGATTTATGATCCATGCTCGCGAGGAACTGAAAAACGGAAACCGCATGCAAGCCGGTGAAAAGGCTTGGAGCGCGGTGGTGCAACCGCTGAAGGCTATCGCGGAGCAGCGAGGCTGGCATCATCAGAGCCACCAGGCCATCCACAACGTCGGGCTTCAGATACTGGCCGAAAGCCCGAACGTTGACCTGCAAGAAGCCCTTTCAGCAGCATACCGTGTAGGCCACGAGAACTTTTACGAGAACCACCGCCACCCTGAAGAATTGGCCGAGATGATGGACAAGGTTGAGAATGAAATGCCCTTACTGCTCTCGCTGCTGGACGCCCCACCGCGCCCGTTCACGATCGCCAGCAATACCCAATTGCGGCGGTTGCGGTCGCTCACCGGCGATGACACTTTGCAGCTTGGCGACACGTCTGCCGTGGGTTTCTCGTTGAAACACGGTCCGCTCAACGTGTAGCAAGCAGCCCGATACGTAGAACAAGCGGAACCGTTATGACCTCTCACGACGAAACCACGGCGCAAATCTTTCACGAGACGCCAGCACGGCTTGCCCCGACTCCCACGGTGGACCCGATGGTGGCCATAATCGGCCGCCCCAACGTGGGCAAGTCCTCGCTGTTCAACCGCATACTTTCCCGGCGGCACGCCATCGTTTCCGAGGTGGCCGGGACCACCCGAGACCGACTGATCGCCCGGGCTTCCTGGAAGGGCCGGCCGTTCCTGCTGATCGACACGGGCGGTTTGGAAGACGACCCGGATGGGCACATCCCCCAACGCGTACAGCAGCAGGCCGACATGGCAATGGGCGCCGCGGACGTGATCGTGTTTCTCACTGACGCCATACAGGGTGTCACGGCCACTGACGAGGCGGTAGCCCAGAGGTTACGACGCACCGACAAGCCGATACTGCTGGCTGTAAATAAGGTGGACAACGATAACCGGGAACTGGCCTCAGCAGAGTTCTACGGCCTGGGGATCAACGAAACGGCGTTCATATCCGCGTACCACAACTATGGCGTGTACGACCTGCTGGAGCGGATTGTCGATCTGCTGCCCCGGCCGGAACTCGCTGATCTCTGGGAGGATGCGCCTGACGGGGAGATGGCGGCCGAGGACGAATGGTGGGAGGAAGACGGCGACGAAGAAACCGTCGAGGAGGAGTTATGGACTCCTCCCACGGAGCTGAGCCTGTCCATCGTCGGCCGGACCAACGTGGGCAAGTCGATGCTCACCAACGCCATCATCGGCGAGGAGAGAAGCATCGTCAGTCCCGTCGCGGGGACCACGCGGGATGCCCTGGACACCGCGGTGTCGTACCGGGACCATGTGATTACGCTGGTGGATACCGCGGGTATCCGGCGGCCCGGCCAGGTGCAGCGCGGGATCGAGAAATACAGCGTGTTGCGGGCGGTGAACGCCGTGCATCGCAGCGACATCACGCTGCTGATCACCGACGCCACCGAGCTCGCGACGGCCCAGGACGCGCACATCGCGGGTCTGGCCTGGGACACCAACCGCGGCCTGATCGTGGTGGTGAACAAGTGGGACTTGGTCAACCGCAACCGGTTCCGCATGGAGCGGAGCCTGCACCGCGTCCAGGAACGCCTGCACTTCATGCCCTACGTCCCCGTGTGCTTCACGTCAGCGCTAACCGGAGAAGGAATCGAGGAACTGCTGGACACTGCCCTGTCTCTCTGGCAGGAGCGTCAGAAGCGGGTGCCGTTCCGTGATCTGCAATACCTGCTGGCCGATGCAGTGTCGACCCCACACTCCGCCGTCGCAGCGGGGCAACATCCGCAACCGACTACGCATCCGCCGGGTTAGACAGGTCGGCGTCAACCCGCCGACTTTCGTGTTCTCGGTCAATGATCCCAAGCTTCTGCATTTCTCGTATCAGCGGTACCTGGAAAACCAGATCCGCGACCGGTTCGGCTTCGACCGAACGCACCTCAGGTTGATTTTCCGGCCGGAGCGAGCGGAACGTCCCTCCCGGTCCGGCATTCGAAACCGAGCCAGGTAGCCGGTTCACTATGACGCTGCTACGCCGAGCATCGTACGCCACGATTGCGATGCTGGTCGCTCTGCCGTTGCTGGCGACAGCCGGCGTCGCTCTCGCCATCACCGGCGTCCAGGAGGCGCCGCAGCCGCTCACGTACGTCGCCGTTTGCGTGATTACGTACCTGATCGGTTCGATTTCATGGGGATATCTCTTCGTGAACCTGACCATGGGGGAGGACATCCGGGATTTTGGCAGTGGACGGACGGGCATGTCCAACATACTGCGGACTTCCGGCGGCAAGGCTGCGGCCCTGGTGTTCCTGCTGGACGCTGGAAAGGGTGTGCTCTGCGTGGTCCTGGCGAGGACTGTCATCGGGGTTGGCGAGGCCGAAGTAGCCGCGGCGCTGCTAGCGTTGTGCGGACACAACTGGCCTATATTCCTGCGGTTCCGCGGGGGGCGCGGCATCCTCCCCGGGTTTGGCGCATTGTCGGTGATGGCTCCCTGGGTGGCCCTGGCCGGTGGGGGATTGTTCCTGGTTATCACGTTGTCCAGCCGGATATTGTCGCTGGGCAGCATCGTCGGGACGTTGACCGTCGGGGTCCTGAGCCTTGCCCTCATGCTGCTCATCGGGCACAGTCAGTTGTACACGCTGTACGCGTGCGTGGGTGGTGCCGTCATCATCTGGCAGCACCGGGACAACATCCGGCGCATTGCCAACGGCACGGAACGCCGGCTAGGCATGCCGGCAGTGCGAAACCGCTAAAGTCGGCAGGGAAAGGAACACCCCGGCGAACCCTGTTGCCGCTGCCGCGCCATCAGAGCGCGTTGGATCAGGCGGAGCGGATGGCCTGGCCCAATCGGGACAGAGCTTCGGTCAGGTCTCCCACGTCGTAAAGAGAGAAGCTGATGCGGAGACTGTCCCGGAACATCCCGACCGACGAGAATGCCGTCCCGGGACGGTAAGATACGCCGGCCTTCCGGGCGATTGGCAGGAGTTCGTCGGCGTCCACTCCGTCAGCCAGTGTGAGCCAGAAGAAGTAGCCGCCGTCCGGCCGACTGAATTCCAGCAGGCCGGCCAGGTCGGTGGACAATATCCTGGCAACGGCGTCTCTCCTCATGGTGTAGACGCGCCGCAGGTTGGAGAGGTTTTCCTGGAGCAGTCCCAGGTCCAGGGTGGCCTGGGCCATGGCCGCCGCGAAGTGGCTCAACCCGCCGCCGCTGGCCGCGACCCCGGAGTCCACGAAGCGCTGAACGATGCCAGATGAGGCATGAACCCACCCCAGGCGCAAGCCGGGCGCCAGGATCTTGGAAAAGGAACCCAGGGATACGACGCAACCATGATCCGTATCGTCCATGGTGGCCAGGGGCGGTGGCGGTGGGGGTCCGTAATGCAGCAGTTGGTAGACCTCGTCGGCAAGAATGGTGAAGCCATACCGTTGGGCTAACTGGATAAGCCGGCGGCGGCGCTCGGGCGTCAGGGTGGCCCCGGTGGGATTCTGATACGTTGGAATGACGTAGAGCAGGCGTGGTCGGTGTCCGTCCTGTAGCATCAGCTCCAGGGCGTCAACGTCCAAGCCGTCGCGGTCGGTGGGTACGCCGACCACCGCGAGGCCGTGGTCGAGGAAGATGCGGCCGATAAGGTAGTAGGTGGGCTCTTCCACGAAGACCGTGTCGCCCGACTTTGCGAAAATGGTTGTAGCCAGGTCGATGCCCTGGGAAGCGCCAGCGGTGAGAAAGAGCGCTGCCGGATCCACGGGCCGGTTTCCGTAGGCGTCCTGGGACGACAGGAAATGGGCCAACCCTTCGAGAAGAGGCCCGAATCCCTGGACGGCGCCGTACTGCAACGGTACGGCGGACTGCTGGCTCAAGACACGCTCGCTGGCGATCTGCAGGGCTTCCGTCGGGTGGAGGTGAGGGGACGGGTGGCCCCAGCCCAGATCGAGAACGCCTTCGGGGATGGAGATGAGCAGGGAAGGGAAGGTTGAGGTCATGTCCAATGGTATGGCTGTCGATGCGTGTTGCGAACCAAGGCATAAAAAGGCCGGCGGGTGCGAAACCCGCCGGCTGATTGCCGGTGTGGCGAGATGTGGGACTGGCTACTAGATGTAGTCCTGGTCCTCAGCCATCATCTGCAGGACGTCGCCGGACTGCAACTGAATGGCGCGCTGGATCTGGAGCTTGAGGTCGTCCAGCATCTCGTCGGGGATCTCACCGTCGTTGTCGCGAGCGGCGTCCTTCATGGACTCGAAGGCCCACTCGTCGGAGTTGCCGTGCGGCATGTCGAAGAAGCCGCGCTCGAAGACGGGGAGTTCGCCGGGGCCGAAGTAGCCCTTGCCTTCCAGGTTGTACCCTTCGAGGTCGTGGGTGCCCTTGCCGAGGACCTGACCGGTGGCGGCGTAGTGCTCCATGACGTTCTTGAGGCCATACTTCTGGATCGGGCAGACCTTCATGCACACGCCACAGCCGAGGTAGCGAGCCATGACCGGGCGGCAGCGCTTGAAGTAGAGCTTGTTCTTCTCAATTCCGCGCCACCAGATCTTGTCACGCATGAGGGCGCGGCCGGGGCAGCGGTTCACGCAGACCTGGCACACCTGGCAGAAGGCGTGGATGCCGTAGTCGACGGGCGCGTCATAGGTGACGTTGGCGTCGGTGGTGACCATCATCAGCCGCATGCGGTTGCCGGTGTGCGGGGACAGCAGGTAGCCGCAGGCGCCGAGCTGGCCGAGGCCGGCGGCGACGAACATCGGGATTACCGGGCCGGTGGCATCGCTGGAGTGGATGACGTGGGCCTTGTAGCCGAGGCTGCGGATGAAGTTGCCCAGTTCGAGACCGGCAGCGGCCTGGGTGCGATAGGTGCTGGAGTGCACGATTTCGGCGTCGACGCTGGGGATGGTCTGGGTGGGCTCGAAGTCCTGCTCGTAGGCCAAGCAGATGGCGTGGGGCAGGATGGTGAAGCCGCGCTTGCTCTTGTAGTCATAGCGCGGGTCATAGGAAGTGATACCGACTTCGAGGTAACCGAGCTGGCGGGCCTTGTCCTTGACCAGCTGGGAGATGTCCTCGCCGGTGGGCTCAGCGGTGGCATCCATCTCGGCCGTCGAGCGGGCGGCCATGATGAGGTTGCTGTTGAGCTTGTCGTGCTCCTTGCGGATCTCACGCATTTCGGCGTGGAGGTCGCGCAGGGTGTTGGACCAGTCGCGGGAAGCCCGCTCGGTGATGTTCATGGTTTCCAGCGGATACTCGCGGGCATACCAGTCAACTTCACGGCCGGTCATCGGGATACCAGGGGTGGTTTCCAGTTCTTCCGGAACCGGAATCGTGATTTCGGCGTCCCCCCAGTGCCTTCCGGGACGGACTACCTCGTGCCCAATCGTAAGCATATTAGCCTCCTCGCTGGTTGGCTTGACCGCATGATTGCGGCGGCATTTGGGGCAATTTATACCCTTGTTACCCCTTTGTCAACAACCAGCGCCAAGTTCCCGTCGGAATTCGC
Organism: Dehalococcoidia bacterium; assembly: GCA_965203985.1. Lineage (GTDB taxonomy): Bacteria > Chloroflexota > Dehalococcoidia > Lucifugimonadales > UBA3495 > Bin87. The sequence continues at coordinate 169,628 of CBDBDS010000001.1, read as the reverse complement.
CTGCGATTGCGAAACGCGCCACACGGGAGGGTTTCAACGCCGGTTTGCGCAAAGGCAAACCGGCCATTCACGGGTGCTCCCCGGAACTCGCCGACCGGGGCATAAATCCCCGGGAGGGCCGCGCAAAATTACGCCTGTGATTCAGATTGTCATCGCGTGGAGCGTAGCGACGTGGCAATCTCGTTACTGCAACGGCCATTTCTTCGGGAACGAGATTGCCGCGCTGCCCTCGCAATGACATTTTTGCACGGGCCTACAATTCCCAGTATTGGTGGCTAACGGCCCTTCCACCAGGTCCACGCTCCGAGGGCGGCCAGCACGACGCCCACGGCCACCAGCGTCCAGCCCAACCCTTTCAATAAGAACACTGCCACCGGCGTGAGCAGGAACAGGCCCAGGCAAACGATAGCCAGCCCGCAGCCGATGGCTCCGACGGCGCCGTTTGTTCGGTAAGGCATCACGCCAGGAATCCTTTCGTGTCCCTTGTGTGGCCTATTCGTAGTTCGCCGGCTATGCAGTTCCCACCGTCGCCTTTACTGCGCGCAGTGTCGAGTAGAAAACTCTTTTCCAATCCGCTCGGAAAGCCTCAAAGTAACCCGGCGAACTGCGAATACAGGACACTGGGTGGGTCGTCCCTGCGCCCTTTGTCGTTGCAATCCCCTCCTGATGTTACAATCTCCGTCGGGAACTCCGTTCCCAGCTCCAGGGCACCCGGGCACCATGCGCTTCCAACCCCCCACCGGACAGGCGGCGCTCATCAGGAGGTTGGGTTTGGCAATGGACCCCCAGCGCTTTCCGCCGGAGTTCTTCCAGCGGGAGGACGAATCCAACGACGCCGAGTTCTACACCATGCCCCGCCTCGTCGTGCACATCGACGACGGCGCGATCGTGGCCGTGGGCCGGCTCTTCCAGCAGCTCATACCCGAGCACGCCGAGGTGCTGGACCTAATGAGCAGCTGGCGTACCCACTGGCCCGAGGAACACCCCCGCGCCCGCATCATCGGCCTGGGCATGAACGCCGCCGAGATGGCCGACAACCCGCAGCTCAGCGAATACCTGCTCAAGGACATCAACGTAGATCCTTCCCTGCCCTTCGGAGATGGGTCGTTTGACGCCGTGGTGATCACGGTGTCCGTGCAATATCTTACGCAGCCGGTGATCGTGTTCTCGGAAGTTTCGCGCATCCTGCGGCCTGGCGGCGTGTTCATCGTCACCTTCTCCAACCGCTGCTTTCCCACCAAGGCGGTGCGGGTCTGGCGCTCCACCAACGACGAGGATCACATCGAGCTGGTGGCCTCGTACATGCAGCACGCCGGCGGTTTCAACGGCGTGCGCGGCGGCATCGCCAACCCCGACATGGCCCCGCCCGGCGACCCACTCTTCGCCGTGTTCGCGTACAAGGAAACCGGCGGCGGGGACGATACGGGTGGGTGATCAACTATCCAGGACATCTTCCGAGGGCGCCACGATGACCACTGCCAAGCCAAAACTGCTTACCGCGGACGACCTGCTCCGCCTGTACAGCCAGGGTGTCAAGGGCGAGTTGATCCGGGGGGTGCTGCACGAAACTATGGCAGCGGGAGTCAGACATGGGGAAGTGGTCGCAGCAATGCTTGCGATGTTATGGATACACATACGACCGGGCCGGCTGGGCCGCATCTTCGGCTCCGACAGCGGCGTGATTCTGGAGACGGACCCTGACACTGTACGAGAGCCGGACGTCGCCTTTGTGTCCGCGGAAAGGCTGCCGCTAGACGTTGAGATCAGCGGTTATTGTCCCATAGCGCCCGACCTTGTAGTGGAGATCAAATCGCCCAGTGACTCGGAGCAGGAAGTGGACGACAAGGCCACCATGTGGCTGAGCCACGGCGTGCGGATGGCGCTGGTGATAAACCCGGAAACCGGAACGATACGGGTGCGACAGCCGAACCTGCCGACGGTCCTGCTCACCATGGACGACACGCTGGACGGTGGCGAAGTGCTGCCGGGGTTCAGCTGCTCGGTTCGGGAGATATTGGGGAATTAGGGCGTCGGTCTGTACCGGTTCACAATGGGCAGCCTCCGGTCTTTCCCGAAGGCCCGCGGCGTGATCTTCACGCCGGGCGGCGCCTGCCTCCGCTTGTACTCGTTGCGGTCAACGGCGGAAATGACCTGCTGCACCCATTCGGGACGGTGTCCCATGGCGACCATATCGGCGTATCCGTAATCGTCCTCGACGTACGCCTTGATGATCGGATCCAGCAAATCGTAGGGCGGCAGCGTGTCCTGGTCCGTCTGGTCAGGACGCAACTCCGCGCTGGGCGGCTTGTCCAGCACGGCCTGCGGGATCAATGGACGCCCGTTTCCGGTTCGCGCATTGCGCCACCGGCACAGCTCGTACACCAGCGTCTTCGGCACGTCCTTCAACACCGCGAAACCACCGGCCATATCGCCGTAAAGCGTGGCGTAACCCATGGCCATCTCGCTCTTGTTGCCAGTGGTCAGCACCAGCCAGCCGAACTTGTTGGAGATGGTCATCAGCACGTTGCCACGGATGCGAGCCTGCACGTTTTCCTCGGCGACGTTGGCCTCGGTCCCAGCAAAGTGTGCCGCCAGCATCTCGGTGAAGGCGTGATGTGCGGGCTCGATGGGGATGCGCCAGAGGCTGATGCCCAGGTTGTCCGCCAGTTCCTGCGAATCGGCGACGCTGCCTTCCGATGAGTAGCGCGACGGCATGGTGACGCCAACTACGTTCTCGGAGCCCAGGGCGTCCGCCGCCACCGTGGCGGTTAACGCGGAGTCTATCCCGCCGGATAACCCGACCAGCGCTCGGCCAAAGCCCGACTTGCGCACGTAGTCGCGGGTGCCCACCACCAACGCCTGGTACACCTCCTCGGTGTCTTCCAGAGACCGGGACAACAGCGGAGGCGTCTGCTGGCGATCCGACAGGCGGTGCTCGGAGACTTTCGACACGCGGGGCTGGCCCACCTCGCTCAGGATCTCCGGATTTTCCTTGCGCGCCCGGGGATCTCTCAGCCGCTGGCGGAACACCGATTCCACGTTCAGATCGGCCACGATCAGGCTGTCCTCGAATGCGGGTCCGCGGGCAATCACGGCGCCATCCGGTGAGCAGATGACGCTGGCCCCGTCGAATACCAACTCGTCCTGCCCACCCACGGCGTTGAGGTAGGCCACGAACACGCCGTGATCGGCGGCCCGCGTGGCGATCATCCGCTCCCGCTGGCCGGCCTTGCCGGCGTGGAACGGGGACGCGTTGATGTTGACGATCACCTCAGCGCCAGCCTCCCGCTGCACTGCGATGGGCCCTATGGGGTACCAGATGTCCTCGCAGATGCCGACGCCCACCGGCGTCCCGTTGATGATGTAGACCGGGCATTCCTCGCCACGCCGGAAATACCGGTCCTCGTCGAACACCCCGTAGTTGGGCAGGTACATCTTGTGGTACCAGTCCAGGACTCGGCCATCGTTGATGATCGCGGCGGCGTTGGCCACGTCGTTCCGGCCGGCCAGAATGTCAGGACAGCCCACGAACGCGGCAATGCCCCTGGTTGCTGCCGCCAAGCGCTCCACCGCGACCGCGCATTCGGACAAGAACGACGGTTTGAACAGCAGGTCTTCAGGCGGATATCCCGTAACTGCCAGCTCGGGAAAGGCGACCAGATCCGCGTGTCGCGCTCGCGCTTCCTCGATCAACTCGATGATCCGGGAGGTGTTGCCGGGGATGTCACCGACGGTGGGGTTGAACTGGGCCAGGGCCAGGCGGAGGGTGCGTTGCATCGACGTATTATAACGTAGCCTCGACATGAGGCCGGTTGCGTTCCTGCTATAATCCCACGGTATTCCGGTCGGGGTTCAGGGACGCCGGCCAGCTGGCCGACGCAATCCCGTGAACCTGGCTTCCGTTCCCCATTGCTGCCGATCCCACCCGGCCGAGCGGATTGGCCCGTCCGGCCCCCGTTGATGCGCGCCCTGCAGACCCGTGCCGAGCGGGCCACTCCGTTTTACTACGGGTGGGTCATCCTCGGTCTTTCTGGGATCGCGTCCTATTCGTCGCGGCCGCTGATGTCCGTCGCGGTTCTGACGGTGTTTTTCATCCCGATGTCCGAGCAGTTCGGTTGGACCCGAGCCGAATTCGCCGGAGCGGTCAGCCTCGGGGGCGTGGTGGGGGCGGTTGCCGCTCCTCTGGTTGGGCCAGTGTTGGACCGTTACGGCGCCGGCATGGTGGTTGGGATTTCATCCGGCATCGCCGGGTTGTGCGCGGTGATACTCGGCGCGGTGACCCAGATCTGGCAGTTCTATCTGGTCTACGTGCCGGGCCGGATGGTTTTCTCCAGCCCCCTGGAATTGGGTACGTCGGTGGCGGTGAGCAATTGGTTCATCCGTCGAAGGCCATTCGCCCTGGCGCTGAACCATGTGTCCCAGGGGTCGGGTCTGGCGATAATGCCGCTGGTGGCCCAGGCGATCACCGGCGCCTGGGGATGGGAAACGGCATGGTACGCGCTCGGGGTTTGGACAGTAGCCATAGGGGTGGTACCCGCGATTTTGCTGATGGCACGCCGGCCGGAGGACCTGGGAATCGAACCGGACGGCGGAAGCGTCCCGCCTCACGCCGGCTCGCACGGGTCGTCGAGGCGCCGGCCCCAGAGCGCTCAAGAAGAGATCAACTTCACCCTCCGCCAGACGATGAGGACCCGGGCTTTCTGGCTCATGGTGCTGTTTTCTTTTGCCAGCTTCATCGTGCAGGCTGGCGTTTCGCTGCACCAGGTCCCGCACTTCATCGATCAGGGAGTGCCGGCATCCACCGCCGTGTGGGCCGCCAGCACCTTCGCCATATCCCAGGTGCCGGCAAGCATCTTCTGGTCGGCGATATCGCAGCGAACGGCGGCACGGTTCGTAATGCTCGCTTCAGGTTTGGTGGTCGCGTGCGGCGCCATCACCACGGCGTTCGCCAGCGAGATCGCCGGGGGCATACTGGGAGCGTTCATCCTGGGGTTCGGCGTCGGCGGACTGCACATCATCGGCCGCCTGGTGTGGGCCGACTACTTCGGGCGTCTGCACCTGGGAGCGATCCGCGCCTGGGGGTTGGCGGCGCAGGTGGGCGGGCAGGCGCTGGGTCCCATAGCCGCCGGATTGGCAGTGGACCGAGTGGGCAGTTACCAGGGGGCGTTCCTGGCTTTTGGCATCAACCTGGCGGTGGTCTCCGTGCTGATGCTGACCGCGACACGCCCGGGACGCGAGGCGGCCGACGGAGGCCAGCAAATCACCGCCGTCAGATAGCCGTTGCCGGCCACCGGCTCGGCGCGAGTCTTACGCCCAGGAGCGCAGACGGATCTCCTCGCTGGTATCCATGTCGGCCTGCGCTTCATCCGGTTGGTCGTTGAACAGGTAGGACAGCGATCGCCGGGAGTAGTAGTTGTCGTCGTCCGGGTCCAGCCGGATGGCCTCGGTCAGGTCGTCAATGGACTGCTGGTACTCGCCGACTTCGTACCAGGACACTCCACGGTTGAACCAAGCGTCGGCACAATTGGCGTCCACGTCTATCGCCGACGTGTAATCCGCGATGGCCCGCTCGTACACGCCGTTTCGGCTGTACCGATTACCGCGGTCCACGTACTCTTCGGCGGTTTCCGGTTCCGGAGGCGGGGTGGGTCTGTTCTGGTTGGTCACGGATTGCCCTACATCACCGACCGGACCAGACCCCCGTCCACCAGCATGGTGGTGCCGGTGATGTAGCTGGAGCGGGAGGAGGCGAGGAACGCTACCAGGTACGCCAACTCCCTGGGCTCGCCGATGCGTTTCAACGCCGTCTGTTCGGCTCGCTGAGCGAGCGCGTCCTCCAGCGGAATGCCTTGCGTGCGTGCGCGGTCCTCCACGTTCTCCATCATGCGATCCGACATGATGCTGCCGGGGCAGACGTTGTTGATGAGGATGTTCTCGTGCCCCAGGTCGTCGGCCAGGTTCTTCATGAACCCGATCACGCCCATTCGGGTCGCCGCGGAAAGGGCAAGGTTGGGGATGGGAGTGTAAACGGTGCTGGCGAGAATGTTGATGATCCGGCCGCCACCCTGGGCGCGCAGGTGCGGCAACGCTTCCCGCGTCATTCGGGCAAAGAAGAACAGCGAACGGTTGGCAGAAACCTGCCAGAGCTCTTCGGTGGAATCCTTGGCGTAGGCTTGGGGAGGCCCTCCCGAGTTGTTGACCATGATGTCGATCTGCCCAAAGTGCGAGGCCGCGCCGGCGACCAACTCGGCGATGGTTTCTTCGTTGTCCAGATCGCCGGCGTAGGTGAAGATGTCCGCTCCCGTGGCGGCACGTATCTCGTTAGCCGCCTGTTCAAGCGGACCCGGAGTGCGGGCGCACATGGCGACCCGCGCCCCCTCTTCCGCCAGTACCTCGGCGCACGCGCGGCCCAATCCTCGACTGGCGCCGCCAATTATCGCAACCTTACCGTTCAGTTCCAGATCCATTGCCCGGCCTCCTCGAATGCTGCACGGGATTATAACAGCCGAGGCCGCTTTGACTGCGGTCCGAATGATTTTGCATGGATGGACGGGATTGGGTGGATGGTTGGGAAACGTCAGAAGCAGGATTTTCAAGATTTACGGATTGTCGGGATTGGGACCGTTTTGCGATAGGGGGTTCGATTCTGCAAAGTAATGAAGTCCGGTAATTCCTGCTTTTGACGATTTACGAAAGCGGGTACGCAGGAGCCTGGATTCCGGCTTTCGCCGGAATGACGGGTGAGGAGGCCGGAATGACGAGTGGAGAGGCCGGAATGACGAGTGGAGAGGCCGGAATGACGGGATGGTGGTTGGCGATGGGAGCGCATGGGCGCAACGGGATTGCCGCGCTGCGCTCGCAATGACAAGAGGGCGGGCTGGCGATGACAAAAGGGCGGGCTGGCGATGACAGCGGGTTCACGCGGCTCCCCGGACGGGGATGGTGTCGGGGAACTTGACGTGGAAGGTGCGCTCCAGGGCGCGTTTCCACAGGGGCGACAGCTCGATGGATGAAGGATCGCCGCGGAGGGTCAGGTCGGCCGGATGACAGGAGCAGGGCCGGGGAGTGAGGCCGCGGGCGTAGAAGTTGTGGGGATCGGGGAGCCGGGCCAATGGGGACTGAGCCAAGCCGTGGGCCTGGGCGATCTCCTGATATTTGGGCAGAGCCATGATTTCCGCCAGGGACCGGGGCACGGGGCGCGACGGCGGGCGCGGGGGTCGGCGAGCGCGGCCGGCCACCAGCCGGCCGGCGATGGCTCCCTCCACCGCGCGGATGAGCGCCGCCACCCGATTGCGGGCGCGGCGGCTGAGACGCTGGCGCTGGCCGGGATCCGCCGCCGCCAGTTGATCGCGCAACCGGTAGATGTTCCGAAAGATGCGCACTCCACCGTTGGAGATCTTGCCCTCGGCCGCCATGACGAACAGGTAGTTGGTCAGCCGGCGTCGAGTGTAACGGTGAACCCAGTTTCGATCCACCACCGCTGCGGTGGCGGCGTGGGACGCCGCCCGGGCCAGGGCGTTGGCAGCGCGGCCGTAGTCGCCAGCGTTGTGGTCGGACCGGGCCAGCGATAAGAACCGCCGGGCCTGGGTTTGGTGATGCTGGACACTGCCCATGTTGAACGCGCGCTCCTTTTTCTTTTACATCGATGCACAGGATGGACAGGATGAGGATTGATATTAGATGGGGTCGGGATGGTTTCTTGGGGTTTGGATGTTCACAGGCGATTGATGTTTGGTTGCTACAGGCGATTGGCGATTGGTTGGTGTTGACCAGGTTCCGGTGGTTGATCAGCCCCACGGCCGGGGGATTTGCGCTTTGGTTTTTTGCTCTCATTTCCCATGTCTGGGGGCGCGATGCCCGAAACATGGCGCGCTGTGGCGGGCGCGGTGGCCGGGGCGACTACACCGATTAGAGCGGTCGGCGGCAGTCTCCCGCGAAGGCCGATAGCGACTTGGTTGCTGATGGATTTTGGCCGTACTGGCCGGGACCTAGTCGGAATGAGGATATCCTCGCCTGTGGAAGCCATGATAGCACGGGCGTTCTGTGGGTTGCGGGCCGTGGGTGTCAGGAGTTTAGATTGCATGGATGGACGGGATTTTTGATAAAGATCGGAGTACCCATCAACTCGAGACGGTTGCACAGTGGGTTGTCGTCAAGACGCCGTGCGGGGATGGTGTACAATCGCCAACGGTATGGCAACGAAACAAATCGCAGAATCGACCGGCGTCGAGATCGAAGCCGCCGCAGTGGAGTTCGCGCGCGGTGCGGGCGATCTGCTGGCGGGCCACTTCGGGCGCGCCCTCAGCGTCGAGTACAAGGACAAGGCGCAGCAGGATCCGGTAACCGCCGCCGACAAGGAGACCCAAGCCTACCTGGAGGAACAGATCCGTCGCCGGTTTCCCGACCATGGCATATTGGGCGAGGAAGACGACGCCAGCGCCGACGGAGAGCGGACCGCCGCCGATTTCCTTTGGGTGCTGGATCCCCTGGACGGGACCACCAACTTCATGAACGGTTTGCCCGTTTACGCTTCCTCCATAGGGGTGCTGCACCGGGGCCGGCCGCTGGCGGGCGCCGTGTACATTCCCTGGCCTTCCGCCAGCAGTTCCGGCGTTGTGGTCCACTGCCGTGTTGGCGGTGGGGCCTTTGCCGACGGCGAGCCTGTCTCGGTGTACCAGGCGGAAAAACCCCGGGGTGACCGCCTCATCGGACTGCCCGGCTCTTTCGGCGCGTCAACCCGAGTTGGCAAGGGACTGAAGGGGCAGCCGCTGGGTCAGCTCCGCGTCACCGGGAGCATCGCCTACGAGCTCGCGATGACTGCCCTGGGCGTGATGCAGTTCGCCGTCATCGGCGCGCCTCGCATGTGGGACATGCTGGGCGGAACCGTGGCGGTGCAGGAAGCCGGAGGCACGGTGATGACCCGACTGTCGGGCCGCAAGCAATGGCACCCGCTCGATTCCCTGGTGCCAACCTGGGATGAGAAACCGCCCACCATGGCCGAGTTGCGCAAATGGGTCGCGCCCTTGGTCGCGGCCAATCCAACCCTGGCTCCCCTGATCGCCCACAACCTGCATAATCGCAGGCGTCCGTTCCGACGAATGTACCGGGGCGTCAAGAAAGCCCTGAGCGCATCGAAGTAATCGTCCGCCAGCTTCATCTCATTTCAGCACCGTCATGTCAGTTCGCTACGGCGTGAGCCTGCTCACCGATCCTGATTTCACTGCTCGCGCTTACCGGGCGCGCCAGTTGATTTGCGGCCAGTTCGCGTGCTGGGCGGCTGAGATGCACATGCTGCACATGCTGATGTCCGATTACTTCCCCTTCGACGGGGCAGATGACCCGAACGCGGAGAGTCAGTTGGCGCGAGAACTGGAACAGCTCGCGGAGCGCTACCGCCGCGTTTCGCCGCGCTTTCCCCTGTTCAACCGGGGCATCACCACGACGCGCAACACCGATGACGACGGCAACATCTGGTTGGACTTCTCGCCGGAAGTGGTGAACGAATCGCTGTACCGGTTGCAGGCCATGGTCGCTGACCTTTTGGAACGCAATTCGGGCGTGGCCGGTCCCCGGCGCGTTTACGGCCCCGATTTCCCGCCCCAGATGCCGCTGCTGTCCCACGCGAACTTGCCTGACTCCGTCTTTGACAGCGCCATCGAGTTCGCGCGATCCGTCACCGACGAACTCAAGGTGTCGCAAATCACTCGGGCGTGGCGATTGACGTTGACGCGCTTCGAGTCGAATGCCGCCGGCGACGACTGGTCCGGCGGACGGTGGGCAACCGATTTGCAGTGGCGCGTCATCGGCAGCTACAGCCTGTAACGCCCGGTGTTTCCGGCCGTTGCCCGGTGATAACCTATACTAGATTCCCGGGGTCGAATATCCTACACGGTCATGGGCTCGAATATCGTAACGGTTCTAACTTCGTCCATCATAGCGGCGATAGTGATGGCCGGCATCTGCGCGGTCATCCAGGCGGTGGTCAAGGTGCGCACCCACCGCCAGTTGACCCGGCTGCATCGGGAACTGGATTTGGCCCGCCAGGAGCATATCCAATCGATCCAATTCCAGCACGAGCGCCAGTGCCAGCTATCCGCCCAACTTGGTCTGGCCGAGCCACCCCTGCCGGATGTCCTGCAGCCTCAGCCGGAACCGGACCACGCTGGAAAACGCCGTTTTCGTATTCCACTCAGCCTGCCCTTCCGCCAGAACGGGTCTTTGTTGCAGCGGGCGCCGCGAGGATCCTCGGCCTTCATCGTGGGCCGTTACGGCGCGAGTTTCGCCGCCTCAACGGTGTGGAAGACCTCTTCCGGTAGCATCCTGCGCCTGGCGAGCCCGGTCACGAGCAAGGTCCTGGCTTTTAGCCCCCGCGTTGTCGGCTTCGCACCCAGGTTCGCTGCGGCCGGCGGAGGCGCGACCGGGTCGATCGCTGCTGGCACCGGGGTCCGCTTCGCGCTGGGCGCGATCTCGATTGTGGGGCTCGTGATCGGCCCCCTCTTGACGGCGTGGGCCGTCTATCGCGAGTTGCGCAAGCTCCGCCGGGCTCGCGAAGAGCACGCTGAAACCCTGGCCCAATTCAGCGCCGACCTGGAGGAGATGATTTGGCGCACCGCTGAGCTGGAGGCCCAACTGACGGCCGAAACCCGCTCAGGAAATCAGGCCAGCCTGAAGACGGAGGTGGGCGTGAACGCGCCGGTCTCTTTGGTTAGTCGCTCGATTGGAGCAGACCTGCCGCCGGTTTAGTGCATTACCAACCCGCCGTCCACGTTGATGGTCTGGCCGGTGATGTTCCGCGCGCCCGGGCTGGCCAGGAACGCTGCCATCGCGGCGATGTCCTCCGGCTCGTTGGCCCGCCCGATGGGAATGTTCGACGCCCGTTGGGCCTGCAACTCGTCCACGGATATGCCCATCTCGGCCGCGCGCTGCTCCATGGTGCTGGTGGACATGGCCGTGATGGTCGAGCCGGGGCAGATGGCGTTGACGTTGATATCGTAGCGCGCCAACTGGTGTGCCGCGATGAGTGTCATGGATATGACAGCGCCCTTGCTGGCGGCGTAGGCCGCGTTGGAGGTTCCCCGGTAGCCCTTGCCAGCGATTGACGCGATGTTGACGATGCGCCCGCCGCCGCCCTGCTCGATCATCTGTCGGGCCGTCCGCTGCATCACGAAGAACGCGCCCCGGGCGTTCACCCGATGGATGCGGTCCCAATCATCTTCGGTGATGTCCATGATGTCCAGGTACCGGGTTACTCCCGCGTTGTTCACCAGGATGTCCACGCGGCCCAGCGCGCTCACGGTGTCGGCGATCACGCGGTCGATGTCACCGCCGTCACCGATGTCCGCCGCGATGGCCACGCTGTTACGGCCGGTGGCCCGAACGTCGGTAGAAGTTTCCTCCACCGCGTCCGCCAGGATGTCAGTGACGGCAACGTCGGCCCCGTCGCCGGCCAAGGCCAGCGCGGTGGCTCGACCCATGCCACGCCCGGCGCCGGTGACCAGGGCAACCTTTCCTTCAAGAGACATGATGAACTCCTCCATTGCTAAATCGAGTTAGCACGTTCTCCGTGTGCGAACCTTGCCGCTATGTAGCCGTGAGACTTACGGCAGCACAAGTTGGGCAGAGTGGCTGGTTGAGTTTAGTGCTGTGAGGCTGACCGCACCTGTGGCAATGGGAGTGTTCACCATTTCTGCCGAACCGGGAATAGCAAGACGGGCACAAGGGTTTGCTTAGATCTAAAGTGATTCGAACTGCGCATTCGATGCAGAACCCGAAACCGTCGATAACCTTAGCAATGTCGTCGGCCGTTTCCACCCTATATTGCACGGTTGCGGATCTATCCCTGATCCTCGCGCTGGACGTCGATGGCACCTCAGTCTCCGAGCCATCACCAAGCGCCGCTACATACGAGCTGATTTGCGCGATCAATTTAGGGTCACGTATCAGGAAGCCAACCTCACGCGAATGCGTTGAGGATGTTTCCACCAAATTCATCGTGGTAACCAACACGGTGGATTCGTTGGCGTAGATCTTCGCGTGAAGCATCCGAACCGGGATGGCGACAATATCATCGTAATCGTTTGAGGGATCGGCTTCGTCTGATCGATAGTAAATCGTAACTGCTACACCCCGCCGCACTGCGGCAACCACTTCTCGCTTCAGGTGTCCCCAATGACGGTTATACGGGGAAACCAACATTAGCTTCTCCTTAGACTGCGTTATCAAGCGTAGCAGCGCGTCACCTATTTGCCAGTCGATTAAAAACTCCACGTCGTTTCCCCTACGTCCGAGCATGGCATTATCCTCCTACTGATTCTTTTATGTACGGTTGGCCCGGTTACAGCGCCCGCAGCAGGTCCTGGTAATCCTCTGAGCCGGCCCATCGCACCGTATACCCCCCTAGCATATTAACCAACGGCAGCATTACCTAATGGCTCTTTGCAAGCCTAATATGCTACCGATCAGGCCGCCGAGCAGGAACAAATACGGCGTGAACAGAGAGTGTCCCGACCACGGGACAACGCTGGTGAAGAAAAGCGTCCAGAGCACGGCGATCCCAGCGGCAGCAAGTATGCCGCCGAGCACCACATAAACTATGACTTGCATCATAATTTCCTCCTGCGCTTTCGTCGGGACCGGCGCAGACGCCTTAACTTTACGATATGTCTTCGGCGCCTTCGTCCGGATGTTTGCAGCGTGACCTCACCGCTTAGCATAACTTCATACTGAACTGGTTGCCCGTTTCGATTAGGTTCACGCTGTCTTCTGCTGGATAGCCAATTACCTAACAAGACGCCGGCGAGGGTGGTGAACAATCCACCAACTACCGGGATCCAGATGGACGGGGAAATATTCTCCAGGATTTCCATTATCGTAGCACAACTCGCCCCGCCCCATTGGCATCAACGTTTTTGCGCCGTGCAAATTGCGTTACAGCGCGCGCAGCAATTCCTGGTAGTTCTCCCGTCCCGTCCGTCGCAGGCGCAATTCCTCCGTAATCTCCAGATCGCCAGAGTCTTCCAGTAGTTCCACGTGGGCGACCACTTCCGTCAGCGCCGCGAAGAAGTTGCCGCCTTCCAGCTTGCGTCGCTCGAAGGTCCGGCGGGTTACGTCCTCCAGGGGCTGCGGTTCCGGGCCGGCCGTCACCAGGATGCGGCCCAATCGCCGGGCGTGGAACCGGATCAGGTCCGCCGCCCGCTGCGCGGTCTGGAAGTTGAACTTGTGATTGTTGTAGAGCCGGTGCGCCGGCAGGATGGCGACCTCGGTTCCCAGATCGGCCACCCGCTGCAGCGAACGCAGGTAGGTCAGCAAGCCGTAGGAGTCGTCGGGGTCCTGGTAATGGACTGGCAGGTTGCGGCGCACTTCGCCGGTGTAGTCGGTTTTCATCGTGGGATGGGGGCTGATTTCAGGCAGCACATGGTCGCCGGTGAAAACGATGTCGCTGCCCGTTCCGTCGCCGATCACCGCGCAAATTTCATCCGGCGAATGGCCGGGGGCGTGCATATAGGTCAGCATGCCCTGTTGTTCTCCGTGGGTTATCGCGTGCCCGACGTGGTGCGTGCGGCGCGAAGCCATGTACCGTTGCCGCTCTTCGGAATCCGAGTGTGTGAAACCATTGGCTCGCGCCGTGGTCCACATCGCCTCTTTGATGGGAGAGTTGGTCGCCATTTGCAGGTCCCGAGGATCAAATGGCAACAGCGGTTGGTAAATGTCGTGCGCCCACAGTTCCGCACCGGACTGCTCGATGACACGCGCTACTCCCCCATCATGGTCGGCGTGCCCGTGGGTGATGATTACCCGATCGATGTCCCTTACATCCAGGCCACCCATCGCCATACCCGTTCGCAGGAGGTCGAAGGATGCTTCGGCACCGGGATCGATGAGCGTCAGTCCTTCGTTCTCGAAGATGTACGCCCAAGTCGGCCCGGTATGGGAATGCCCTTCCTGCGGCACCGCGACGGTGTGAATGATTCGCCCGTACCCATCGGTCAGCCGCAGGGTCATACCGTTGCCGGCGGAGTCGCCGTTACGGAGGACATCGATCTCGGTGAAATAGTCGGGCATTTGGGGGTTCCTCCTGGCGCGGAAGCGGCAATAGTATTCAATACTATACGGCGCGCATTATAACCGCTCGGCAGTCTCCGCGGGGTAGGGCAGCGCCGATAGCCACTTGGCCCGCAGTCGTGGCGTCGGCCTGAAACCGCAGTTACCCCTGCTATAATGCCGGCGTCCGACAGTCAAGATGCCGAAGGCAGGAGGTTGCACGATGCGATTGGAAGGCAAGGTTGCGCTCATCAGTGGAGCCGCCAGCGGTGTAGAGGGCGAGTTAATGGGCTTCGGCGGCGCGGCGGCGCGCATGTTCTGCCGCGAGGGCGCCAGGGTCGTGTTGGGCGACATCAACACGGAGGGTGGCGAGCGCACCGCCGAGCAGATCCGCGCCGCCGGCGGCGATGCCATATTCGTCAAGCTCGACGTGACCCAGGAGCAGGACTGGATCGATGCTGTTGCCGCCACCGTGTCCGCCTACGGGACCCTGAACGTCCTGGTGAACAACGCCGGTTCCGGCGCCCGATACACGGTTGAGGAAACCACCGAAGAGGCATGGGACGGGCAGATGGACGTTCACGGCAAGGGCACCTTCCTGGGAACCAAGTGCGCCATTCCGGAGATGCTCAAGGCCGGCGGCGGTTCCATCGTCAACATTTCCTCCATTTACGGCCTGGTGGGCAGCCCCACGTCCACCGCATACCACGCCGGCAAGGGCGCGATTCGCCTTTTGACCAAGTCCACGGCCATGCAGTACGCCGCCGACAACATCCGCGCGAATTCCATTCACCCCGGCTACTGCCGCACACCGTTAACCGCTCGAAGCTACGAGAACGAACGGCACTTCACCTGGATCAACGAGCAGATTCCCATGGGCCGGGTGGGCAATGCCGACGACATCGCCTACGGCATCGTCTTCCTGGCATCGGACGAATCCTCCTTCATGACCGGTTCGGAATTGGTCATCGACGGCGGCACCACGGCGCAGTAGCTGTACCGGAGTGTCGAAGGAGCATGGCCCATGGCGGTATCCAAGGACCGGGTCCTGTTCAGAGAGCACGGCGTGCTCGTTACCTACGAGCGGTTCATCGAGCCGGAGGGCAAGGAGTACCGCATCGAGGACATCCTCGCCGTTGACATGGAGATCGTCGAGGAGGAATCGGACCGGCCGCCGATCCGATGGTGGCGCACCGTGGGAGGCGGGGGCATCATCGGGTTCGCCGTGGCCGCGGTGGGCGGGTTCGCCGGCGCCTGGCTGACCATGGGTATCTTAGTGGTGCTGATGGCGGTGGCGGTCACTTGGTGGAGCAACCGGATCCGGTCCAACAAGTTCAAGGTGTACCACGTCATCGTGACGCTGCCCACCCAGCGGGAGGACCGGCAGGAACACCGCATCATATCGTCCACCAGCCGGTTCTTCAGCGAGCGGCTGAAGGTAGCGCTGGAGAGGGCGATGGTGGAGCGGCCGGCTCGGTTTGAAGGGAGGGGTCAGCGTTGATGTTCTGACATCAAGGTGCTACCATACGAAGTAGCAAGACCCGCCGGGCTTCTCGCCCTCCGCCAGGAGGGTGCAGCTTACTTCGGCGGGTAATTTTTGTGTGCTCGCGTTATGACAGCCTCCGTTTCCTCGTTTTCCTTCGATCATGCATCGACAATCTGATCGCAGACGGTCTTAGAGCCGACAAAGCTGACCTGGTGCAGCGGTTGCAGACCATTGGCGAATGGAGGTTTGTCAATTACGCGGGATATTTTCGTTCCGGCAGCAGTTTTGGTCCAGACGCTACAGTAGAGGCTGTATGGCGACTCTATGAGTTCGACCATCGTCTGCGTTCGATGTGTCTTGAAGCGATTGGCTATATTGAAACCCAGGTCAGGTCTCATCTCGCATATTGCTTTGCCCGTCAATGCGGCGAGTTTGGTTATCTTGACACGGGGGACTTCCCCAACTTTGCTTCCGGAAGGCCAGGGTTTACCTGGTGGAGAGGTAAAGTCGAGGAAGTAATCAAGAGCGAACAGAGAGAGCAGTCCAGTCTTCCTAGCCAAAGAGTCTCAAGGACCACTAGTTCTCGAACTCCATTTCCAATTTGGACGATTGCCGAGCGGATGGATTTTGGTATGACGTTGGCCTTTTTCCAAGGAGTCAGTCCCAGCATACAGAAATCTGCCGCCAACACTGTGGGACAACCCGACGCAGTAGTAGAATCTTGGCTGATGGGCTTGCGCAACCTGCGAAACATGTGCGCTCATCACCATCGGATATGGAATTGGCGATTCACGAGGAACCGGGTGAAAGTCCCTCAGCGCAGGAAGTTCCCAGAATGGCATTCACCGCGATTTGACAACGATCGCATTGGGATCCTCCTTACCATTTGCCGATACTGGTTGGGTCGAATATACCCTGACAATGATTGGAGCGAAAGGGTTTTCAACTTGTTTGACTCCTATGCCAACGTACCTGCCTCTGAAATGGGGCCACCGCAGAATTGGCGAGCACATCCGCTTTGGAAAATCTAAAGCTCTGGTTGGCTATCTTGTTTCGCTGACGTCGATCACGACCTTGCCGACGGTGGCCGCGCGAACCGCCTCGTGGGCGCCGGCGGTGTCCTCCAGCGGGAAGTGGGGGCCGTCCATTCCGACCAACTCCCCCGATGCCAGCCAGCGGTTAGTGTCTTCGACGCCAGTGGTCTTGGCTTCTTCGGACATGTCGTAGACCAGCACGTGCCGTACGTTCACGTTGCTCACCGGGAATTCAAACGGCGGCGCCGGCCCATCTCCCGCGGCGTAGATGGCGATGCTGCCGCCGCGCTTGATGATCCGCTGGCTCACGGCGAAGTTGCCGGAGTAGTCCACCTCGACGATCAGGTCGACGCCCGCGCCGTCGGTGATTTCCAGGATACGCGCCGCCGTGTCCTCGGTGCGGTAGTTGACGGTGTGCTGTGCGCCGGCCTGCCGAGCGATCTCTGCCTTGGCATCGCCGCTCACCGTGCTGATGATCGTGTCGGCGCCGCCGAGTCTTGCCATCTGCAACGCCATGTTGCCGACGGCGCCGGCGCCTCCGGGAACCAGGACGGTCTTGCCGTCCAACGGCCCGTCAGCGAACACGCAGCGGTGCGCGGTGAGGGCGGGCACACCCAGCCCGGCGGCAAGGGAGAAGTCGACGTTATCGGGCATTCGGATGGCCCGGTTCGACGGCTGCACCGTGTACTCCGCCGCGGTGCCAAACGCTCTCCCGAACTGCGACTGGTAGAGCCATACCCGCTCGCCGATGCGGCCTTCGGGTACTCCCTCACCAACCATGTCGATGATGCCGCCGCCATCCTGGTTGGGGATGACACGCGGGACGTTCATACGCGCCGTCGTCCCTTGTCGCCGTTTCCAGTCCGACGGGTTCACCCCCGACGTGACCACCCGAATCCGCACCTCGCCGGGCCCCGGTTCCGGGTCGGGCATCTCGCCAACCTGCAGCACCGAGGCGTCACCGTTTTCCTCATACCAGACTGCGCGCATATCAATACCTCCTGGGCCGGCGTGGAAGAACCCCCGGCCGGACGATGTCCCGGGTCAGTTGGTCAGTTGTTTCCGCTCACCGCCGTCGCCGCCGTACTGCACCCAAAGCCAGCAATCCCAGCGGCCCGGCCAGCAGAGCGGCCGACGCCAGTTCCGTGGGAAGGTTCCGGCTCGTTGGTCCCGGAGGCGGCGCGCCGCAGCCGCCGCCGGACGGCGTTGTGGACGGCGCTGCGGTGGTGGGAGCCGGCATGGGCGTGTACGTGGGCGCCGGCTCGTTGTTGGGCATGGGCGCAGCAGTCGGCGACGCCGTTGCCTGAGGCGCCGGGGCCTGCTGGGCCGATCCTGCCGGTGCCGGTGCCGGTGTCGGGCGACGGGTGGGTATTGCCTGGAAAGCCGGCAACACCGGCGTGGACAATTCGCGCGGGGACAGGCCCAGTGATTCTCGCCATTCGTTGTCCAATTCCACGATGGTGAGCCCGTAGGCCGCTTCCAACGACTTTTCGAAGTTGTGCATGGTGCGTATGGCGTCAAACAGCCGGGTCATTTTTTCCGTGCCGTAGGTGTCGAGCATGTAAGTCACCGCGGAGTGGCCCAAACCGTAGTTGCGCAGCGTTTCATCAGGCGTGCCGGCGTAGGTGCGGAGGCTGACGAGCGGCGGCACAGCGTCGTTGCGTATGGCGGTGTTCGCGTAGATGTCGAACTCCGTGTTGTCCCCGCCTTCCGAATACACGGCCAGGCCTTCGTTCAACCACAGGTGAACCAGGCCGTAGGCGGTTCCGGCGGCGTCCGCCACCAGCAGATGCGTGAATTCGTGCGCGGTGGTGCTGAGTACGTTGTCGCCGATGAACACGTCGTTTGAGCCGTCCACCAGCAGAGTTCGCTCGGTGGTATGGGCCTGTCCCAGGGTGCGCAGTTGTCGCGCGGCCACCCTGGACGTAGGAGGCAACGCCAACCTCATGTCCGCATAGTCCGAATAGACCACCAGGTTCATGGGCTCGGTCAATTCCACGCCCAGGATCGGCCCCATCTTCTGGTAGGTTTCGGCTGCAACCTCCAGGACCTGGTTGGCCCGGTCTTCAGACTGGTTCGTGTGGTGGTAGTAATAGACGTTGATCAACCCGTCAGAAACCTTATCCCAGTCCAAGCCCCGGTTCAGGTACACCAGGACCTTGGGCTCGGTCTCCAGGCGTTGCCCGTCGGCGGTGCGGATGTCAAAGTAATATGACAGCCGCGTTCCGGTGGGAATGAACTCGTTGGACGTTTTGCTCTGGAACAGCACTTCGCCAGAGATGCGTTCGCCCGGGTCAAATTCCACGGTGCGATACACGCTGCGGCTGGACTGGCCCAGCTTGCGAACGTAGACCCGTATTTCCTCGATGGGGCTGGAACTCTCTGCTTCAAGGTGGAACCGCAATCCGTCAGGAAACTGATTTTCAACGCCCTGTTCGGTGACGGTGATCGCCTGCTGGGCATCGGCGCTTCTCGCCTCGAAAGCGAATGAACCGACAATAATGAGCAGGATGGCGATGGCGGCGACCCACTTCGTCATGGTGGCAACCTCTGAGCTTGGTTTTCCATACGGCATACGCCCGGTCTCGTCGTGGGGATTGCTTTACCGTTCAGGCTCCGCCGACTTCACGCAGCCCGTTCTTGTCTGCGCCGGGAGGCCCCCAAGACTCGCGGCACTGCAATCAGGCCGGGATGTTGAGCGCGCGGCGAGCGTTTTCCAGCAACACCTTGGGGATCACGTGGTCCCGCATCTGCAGGTTCTGGAAATCCGCCAGCCAGTTGTCCGGCTGGATGAACGGGTAGTCGGAACCGAACATCACCTTGTCCTGTAGGCGGGTGTTGGTTTCACGGATCAGGGTTTCCGGAATGAACCGTGGCATCCAGCCGGACAGATCCAGGAAGACGTTGGACTTGTGCAGAGCAACAGCAATCTGTTCGTCGATCCAGGGCCAGGCGGGGTGGGCCATGATGATCGTCATGTTCGGGAAGTCGGCGGCCACGTCGTCGAAGCAAGGTATGGGCTGGCTGTATTTCAACTTGAGGCCGCTGCCGCCCGGGGTTCCCGAGCCGGCGCCGGCGAACCCGGAGTGAAACAGAACCGGAATGCCCAGACCGTCGGCCACCTCGTACAACGGGTAAAACTTGGTGTCGTTGGGGAAAAAGGCCTGATGAATGGGATGCAGTTTCAACCCCTTCAGGCCCAATTCCTTTACCGACCGCTCCAGCTCGTAGCAGGCGGCCTTGCCCAACCATGGGTCCACCGAGGCGAACCCCATGAACTGCTCGGGGTGTGAGTTGACGATGCTGGCTACCCAGTCGTTGCTGTCCGGTTTCTCGCCGGTGTTGGTGGTGGTGTCCACCGAGAAAATCACGCCGAACAGGTCCAGTTCGCGGAACTTGTGGGCCATCTCCGCCGGATCCGTGGGCGGTGGCGGCGCCCGGAAGTAACGCAGCAACTCCGCCTCAATCTCGATCTCGGGCAGCCCCGGTTCACGGGGCACGTGGATGTGCATGTCGATGGCTTGCATCAGATGGTTCTCCATCGGTGTGGCGATTGTCCGGTTGCCGAGGTGATGATACGATAAAGCGAAGCCGGCGGGGCGAAGAACGATAAGCCACGCCAAGCGGGGAATGAGTGGAAACCGCTAACCTAGTGACGTACTCAGACCTGTGGCAAGTGCTGGGGATTTTCGCCGGCATCTGGTTTGCCTACTTTTCACTGGTCATATCTCTGATTGTCGGCTGGTACATCCGCGACACTAACCGTCGGGACAAGGATGTTGACCGGCGGTTCGGGGAATTGGAAACGGATATTGACCGGCGGTTCAGGGAATTGGAAGCGGATATTGACCGGCGGTTCAGGGAATTGGAAGCGGATATTGACCGGCGGTTCCGAGAAATGGAAGAGGCCAATGAACGTCGGCACCAGGAGTTGTTGAAGGCAATCAGCTTGCTTTACCGGCACGTGCACGCCGACGGCAGTCAGGCCATTGTTCCGTTGCCGAACGCTGAACCGGCGACGCCGGCTCCCGCTGACGACTGACGCCCGAACATGCTATTTCGCCGGCAGGGTTGCGGCGAATTCGGCGCCACGTTTCACCCACTGGCTCAAGCCGGCGTCTGACTCCAACCCTGCCAGCTGCACCAGCACCCAACCGCGCATCGGTCGGCCGGTCAGGTCCATAACGCCGGCGTGGGGCAACGCCAAGGCTTGCGCGTAGCCCTCCGGCCCCACGCGTACTATCAAACCCTGGCCGGTCACGCAGCAGCACATATTGCCGGCCAGCATGAATGCCAAGCCTCCGAACATCTTGCGCTCGGCAATATCAGGGTGTCCGGAAAGAATTTCCTTGACCCGAGCGGCCAGCGATTCTTCGTAGGCCATGGCCGCTTCCGGTTAGGGCTGTCGGCCCATGTAGCCGATCATCTTATCCTGCGTGCTGGCGGAGTCAGGCACGGCGACCACGGCGCCGACGAAGCCGGCCTGGCGTCCCATATCGGCAAAGCCGCCGGACACCAGCATCCCGTAGGCGAACTCAACCATCTCGCTGTCCAGAGCGGTGTCCTGCCCGGTGGCCCGGGCCAGGTCCCAACAATGGACGAGTTGATCCAGCACCGTGCCCATCATAATGCGCGCCACCGGCATCTCGCCGAAGGGAGTTATTGCCGTCCGCTCCAGGGCATCGGGGCTGGCGGCAAGTTCCAGTGCGCGATCAACCGCGGCGTGGTAGGCGCGGATCAGAACGGCAACGTCCGTTTCGCCCTGATAGCTGCTCTCAGCCTCGTTGGGGCGAATGTCGGGCACGTT
This sequence comes from Dehalococcoidia bacterium, assembly GCA_965203985.1. Classification (GTDB taxonomy): domain Bacteria; phylum Chloroflexota; class Dehalococcoidia; order Lucifugimonadales; family UBA3495; genus Bin87. The sequence goes on along the minus strand of CBDBDS010000001.1, from coordinate 148,261 downwards.
GCCGGTGATGCAGCCGGCGGTGAACTCCAGCCCGCCAATGAGGTGGTTGAACAAATCCAGCACGCTCCACTGGGAGCAGGGCGTCGCGTCCGCAGCCTGAGCCTGGGTTACCCCGCTGGTCACTTCTTTGGTGCGACGGGTAACCCGTTCCAGCTGAGCCACCGGGTCAGGCGTTGGCGCTTCAGTAGTCATACCTAAAACACCTGCGGACAGTCGCGGGTGAACACGCTCCACTCGCCCTTTTCGGCGTCGTAGCGGGAGTTGACGAACACCTTCCAATTGCTCTCGTCCATTTCGGGGTAGTCGCTGCGGTAGTAGAAGCCAGGCCAACGGGTTTCCTTGCGGTGCAGCATGTGGCGCAGGTGGGCCTCGCCGACCCAGGCGCGATGAATGAGCTCGTGGCAGCGCAGTAACTCGTGGCGGTTGCGGGCGCCCAGCTTCTCGAGGTCTTCCCGGAACATGCCCAGGAGTTCCAGGCCGCGCAGCATGGTGTTCTCATTGGTCGTGAACCCTGCGGATACACCGGCCACGTACTCGTCCATGAGCTTTTGCAGGCGGAACAACCCTTGCCGGGGCAGCAGATAGTTGGGATTCACCTCGGGGTTGGAGGAAGCGTACTGGTTTTCTTCGAAGGTGACCATGGGGGCCCAAACCTGCTTCTTGAGCGCGTCGATCTGGCGATCGTCCGTCTTTGGTTGGTTGGGGTTGTCCATGGCGTAGATCACGGCGGACTTGCCGGCCAGTCGCCCCTCGGTGAACGAACCGGACGAGAACTTGTGGGGGCAGGCTCCGACGCCGTCGCCGGCGGCGAACAGGCCCTGCACGGTGGTCATCTTGTTGTAGCCCCAGTGGTATCCGTCGGGAGCCACGTCCTCGGGGCCGCTAACCCATGCGCCGGATTCGCCGCTGTGGCTGCCCATGATGTAGGGTTCGGCCAGCACGACCTCTGAAGGGCGTTCCTCCGGAGCGATGTTGTGCGCCGCCCAGAGAATGGCCTGGGAGATGGTCATGTCCAGGAAGTCTTCCCAGGCTTCCGCGATGATCTCCCGCTTGCGGTCCTCGTCGCCGGCGGCCAGCGCGTCGATGGCCTCCGGGGTTTTCAACTGGATGGGGCCGTTGCCGGCCTGGATCTCCGTCCAGAGCAGGTGGTTGCGCAGCGGCGTCGGCGTGGGGAACGCGGAACCGTATGGGTCGTACTTCTTGAGCTCGGGCAGCCGGTTGATAAAGTAGTTGTCGCCGGCTGCGTTGGTCAGGTCCGCGCGGAACAGCTGCGACCACGCGCCCACCGGTCCGTAGGAGTCCTTGAAACGGCTGGGGACGAAGCGATGCTCCATTTGGGTCATCTCTGCGCCCACCGGGATCACCAGACCGTACACCGAGCCGGTGTCGAAAATGGAGTACCACGTGCGGCCCATCCCCTCGCCGACGCTGCGGGGCCGGAACAGAGCGGTTGCGCCGCCGGCCGCGCTGATGACCGACCGGGCCTTGAAGATGTAGATCACGTCCTCACGGACCCCGAAGCCGACTGCCCCGGCGATCCGGTTCGAGTCCTCAGCATCGGTGAAGAGGTGGGAGATGAACACCCGCTCGAAGTGGTCTTCGGGTCCGATGACTTTCTTTGTTGCCTCGGACACGATGGGCTTGTAGGCCTCACCGTGAATCATCACCTGCCAGCGCCCTTCGCGGACGTACAGCCCTTCGTCGTCGTACCAGAAGGGGAGTCCCCATTCCTCAAACATGTGCACGCTGCTGTCCACGTGGCGCGCCACGTCGTAGACCAGGTCCTCGCGGGAGATGCCCATCATATCGTTGCGGACATATTCGACGTAGTCTTCGGGCTGGTTCCAGCCGTGTCGCATGCCCATGTACATGTTGATGGCGGAAAGCCCTTCCCCGACTGCCCCACTGCGATCGGTGGCCGCCTTGTCGACCATGACGATGCGCAAGTCGTCGCCGCCCCAGTAACGGGCCTCGATTGCCGCCCCGCAGCCGGACATGCCGCCGCCGATGATCAGGACGTCGCTTTCAACGATGCGGGTTGTTGGTTCAGCCATTTTGAGATCGGTCTCCTCTTCGGTGATCAGTTGACGCCCAATGTGGACGGGCGCGGCATCCAGCGATACCGGGCCCAAAAGCGGCGACGGGCAGTATAACAGACCGCCGGTAGAAAGCCGCGGAGGCAAGCCGGGTTCAGCGACCGATGGAACTAACGGGTCGCGCGATTCAATCCAGACTTTCCAGCGTGTCGATGAACTGGGCGATTAGTTCCTTTCCAGCGCGGATGTATTCTGCTTCCGGCGGTTCACCATAGAAGCGTTGATGATATGCTGATGCCGTAATGTATTGTATGAGCAAGTCGCGCGGCGCGTGTTCTTCGTTAACCAGCCGAAAAACCGCTGTCTCCAGCAGCCGATGAGCGTGGTGCTCCCAACCCCGGCGCTCGGCCGCCGCCTTGATGGCGTGAGCGGCCGCGCCCCAAACTTTATTGCTGGCCTCTTCCAGTTCGCCCCGGGCCAGTTCGTCGTCCACCAGATCCAGGAAATGCCTACTTCGCTCTCGGTGGTAAGCGATGGTATCCGCGCTGGTGGTCATGGGATTACCCTCGCGACAGGTTGGCGCCAACCAACCATCCGGCGTCCAGGTCAACCTCGGGTTTGCAGATCTTGACGAAGTCTCCCAGATCGCCGATGTAAGGCGCTTCGCCCTGGCGACAGACGCGTATGTATGCGACCACTGACGCAAGATTTACCGTACCCGAGGTGTCTACAAAGGGTGAGATTCCCGCCTCGGCGGCGTCGGTCAACTTCCACCGACCCGGACCCGTGTCCTGGTTGGTGAACCAGTCACGCTTCAGCACGCCGTCGACGTCGGGGGAGCGTTCGCCCATGGCCAGTTCTACTGCCTGCCACAGCTGGGCCCGACGGATGGGTTCCCCGCGAGTCACAAGCACGTCACGAATTATCTTGCTGGCTAACAAGGTGATGTTGTCGTCGGCATGGACGGCGTAGTCGGAATTCGCGGCCCCGCCGGCTGTAACTGAGGTGGTGGGTGTGGTCATGGGGTCTCCTGGGTGAAATGGGCCACAGCGGTGTCTCGGGCTGCTGTGCCGAACAGAACGTTTGCCGGCCCAATTATAGCAAGAGCCATCATGCCGGCGTTTGTTGGGTACCCTGGAAATAGTGCCTGCGACCGGACCGCTGGGAGGCTCAGCAGCCTGTTTTGGCAGGCTGCCAGACTCCGCGCCGTTCAGGCCTGGGCGAACGCTGTGCCGTGCTCACAATCCGTTGATTTCGAGCGTTCGAACCTCGTCGGCGTTAAGATCCGCCACGCGTATGGCGTGGTTGTTGGTGTCGGCGATGTACAGCAGCGGCTCCCGGCCGTCATCGAAATTCGCGAAGCTCAGTCCGCTGGGTTCGCTGAAGGTGGCTAATCGGTTCGCGCCGTCATGCAGGCCCATGGCCCCGGAGCCCAGAACCGTCTGCACGGAGCGGGTCAGCGGGAGGACCTTCTTGATCTTATGGTTGTAGGTGTCCGCGATGAACAGCTCACCGTTGTGCCACTCGATCCCGATGGGGTGCTGCAACCGGACGTTGTGTTCCACACCATCCCGGTCTCCGAAGGCGAAGAGATCGATCCCTACCAGCGTTGCTACGCGACCGGTCACCGGGTCGATGCCGGCGCTTCTCACACTGCTGGTTTCCGAATCGGCGAAATACAGGATCGGGTTGTCACCCCGGTCTTTGCCGACGACGATGCCGCTGGGCTGCGCCAGCGTCGCCTGAGCCAATGGTCCGTTGTCGATGTTCTCGCCGCCGGTACCGGCATGGGGACACACCACGCCGTCGGCCAGTGACAATCGCCACAACTGGTGTATCCCGGCCATGGCGATATAGAGCGTTCCATCGTGGTGCGTCAGATCCCACGGGCTGCTCAGGGCCACTTGCCGTCCCGGTCCCTGGGCCCGACGGTCGTGACCTTGTTCGCCGGTTCCGGCGATGGTATCGACCTTGCTGGTTGCCAGATTGATCCGGCGAATGGCGTGGTTCTCGGTGTCGGCGACGTACAGAGTGTCGCCCAGCAACTCCATGCCCTGCGGGTGGTTGAACGCGGCGCTGGCATAGTCGCCATCGACGAAGTCCTCGCTGCCGGAGCCGATTACCGACTGAACTTGTCCGTGCAGATCGGTCACGACGATGCGGTTGTGGTTGGTATCGGCAATGAACAGCCGGTTGCCCGGTCCGTCGGCGAGGACCTTGCCCGGGAAAGCCAACGCTGATTCTTCGACCGCTTCCGGTACCAGGCCCAAGTCACGACGGTCGATCATGCCCTTTTCGTCGAACTCGGCGATCATCCGCCCCAGCAGGTCGTCGAAAGCTTCGAAGGGCAGTTCGCCTTCATGCTTGCCGATGACCTTGCCTTCGGGGTCAACGAACATCAGCGTCGGCCACGCTCGACATGCGTACTGCCGCCAGACCTCGAACTCCGCGTCGTTGACGATAGGGTGCTTCAGCTCATAGCGCTGGGCGGCCAGAAGCACGTTGTCGGCGTACTTCTCGTTGGGGAACTTGGCCGAGTGGACCCCGATGACCACCAGTTCGTCCGCATACTTGTCTTCCATTTTCCGCAACTGCGGAAACACGTGCATGCAGTTCACTCAACAGTACGTCCAGAAGTCGAGGACCACGAGCTTGCCGCGCAGGTCTGCCATGCTCAGCGGCCGGTCGGTGTTGATCCATTCGACGTTGGCGGGGAAGTCCGGCGCGTTAACGGTGCCGGCAAAGGAGCGGGTGGCCATGTTAGAGCCTCCAGAGGCGGGTTGATACTGAGGTTGGGGCACTGCTAGTCGGTACGGCCTCGCCGCACTTCGCGGGCGCGGTTGATGATGCGCTGGGCGTCGGAGATGGTTCGCTGTCGGTAGTCAGGCTGGTCGGTGAGCAGAGGATCGGATAGTTCATACGCTTGCTCGCCAGCGTATTTGGTATAGATGTCGGGGGCTATGCTGATAGCGAATTCGGGCAATTGAGGGTCGGTATGCCTGATACGCCCCACCAGGTGCCCAATGTTGTGGGTGCGCTGGTAGCTGACGCGGTGGGCTTCCAGCAGAGCTTTCATGGCATGTTCCAGAGTGTTCTGGGCCTGCTGTCCGATTATTAAATCGTTCATCCCATTTTCTACGCACAAGACAAATGCTTCCAGGTGCGCTTCGGCATGACGCAGCCGTTCGTTGTAGGGTGTCCAGTCGTATTCGTACTCAGTTTCTTCATCCTCGTAGCACGAGGAATCGTCCTGATTCGGGTCCAGCGGCATGAAGACTCCATCCCTTACCGCGTTGGTTTCCAGGCTGTTGACGTAGCGGCGGTTGTGCCGGAACTCATCCAGCGTGCGCCAGACCAGTTGCACCGGCACTTCCCGACCGTAGGCTGCTCGAGCAATGCCTTCAACCCATTCCTTGACCGGCCATTGGGACTCGCCATCGGGAACCCAATCTTGGAGCAGCATGATGTCAATGTCGGAACGGAATTCGTTGTGGTCGCCGCGCGCGCGGGAACCGAACAGGATAGTTGCATGGGGCCGTTCCCGCTGGTGAACGGCCCGGGCCACGGTCAGCGCGCGCTGGTCGCAGGTGGCGGCGGTCATGACGTCACCACCAGGGCTACCGCGGCGGCTGCGACTCAAATGCCAGGGTGGCGTAGCGCATGAAGATGGCGCCTACGGGCTCGCCCAAGGGCGCGTTAGCCACCAGCACGGCGATGACGTGCTCCTTGCCGGGCTCACCCGGCTCTTCCAACAGAACGCGCTTGGGCGTGTTGTTGCCTGTCACCGCGCCGATGTTGCGGTCGATCTTGCCGTCGATGTACACCTCGCCGTAGTTGTCCACGTTGGTCTCAAACCAGACCCGGCAGGTGGAAACATCCTGGCCCTTCACCGTCTCCGGCATGGTGAATCGCAGGCGGTACCAGGCGAAGGTGAACCCAACCGAGTAGCGCTTCTGGAAATCCGCGCCGCTCTCCCATCCGGAGTCGTCGTAGTCAGGCAGCCGGGCGTTGCTACCCAGCATCTCAGCGACGAGCCCCTGGTTGGGCTCACCTGGCTCCAGGCCCTGCGCAATCCGCCATCCGTCCGATTTAATGACGGCCAGATCATCTATCTGTTCCAAATCAAGGGCTACTCGGGGCATTGGGAAACTCCTTTTTCGCTGTCATCAGTGAGTTGGCATGGAGGAAAGTGAGATCGTTCTCCTCCGTAGCGCGCGTCTAGGGCCTGAGATGCTGGGCGAAGAACTCCAGCGTGCGCGGCCAGGAGCGGTCGGCGGCTTCCTTCTGGTAGCGCGGGCCGGTGAAGTCCATGAAGGCGTGGTCGGCGTCGCGGTACACGTAGAACTGGTGCTGCTTGCCCAGACGGTTCAACTCCTCGTCGAACCTGCGCATGTCTTCCTGCGAGGGGTTCTCGTCGACCTCGCCGAAGTGGAACAGCATGGGACAGTCGATGTTGTTGGCCAGCTCGAACGGCGGTATTTCGCCCGCGCCCCAGGTTACCAGCAGGTTTCCGCCGTAGTATGGCGCGACCGCCGAGAAGTGGGGGTTCGATGCGGCGGCCAGCCAGGCGACCCGCCCGCCCATGCAGAACCCGGTCACGCCGATCCGGTCGGTGACGGCATCGTGGTTGCGGAGCCAGTCCACGGTGGCATTGATGTCCGCGACGATATCAGGGTCGCTGAGCACATCCCAGGGGCGGGGCCGTGGATCAGCGTTCATCACCTCGTCCGAGTTGCGGTGGTACAGGTTCGGAGCGACGGCGGCGAAGCCTTCGGCGGCCAGCCGATCGCAGATCGTCCGGATGAACTCGTCAACCCCGCCGCCGTGCTGAGCCACCACCACTGCGGGGTATGGGGCGGTGAAGCCGGCGCTGCTGCTGGGCACGCTGGCGTACATGTCCATCTCGCTGCCGTCGACGGTAATCTTTTCCCAGAAACTGGCCATAACGGTACCTCCCGTGTCTGTGAACTGAAACTGCCGGCGCCCTTCGGAGCCTTTGCCGGCAACGCCTAACTCTTAAGATGCTGCGCGAAAAACTCCAACGTGCGCGGCCAGGATTCCACGGCCGCGCCCTCGTGATACCTGCCGCCGGACGGGTTCATGAAGGCGTGGTCGGCGCCGGCGTAGGTGTAAAACCGGTGTGCCTTGCCCAGCCGGTCCAATTCGGCGTCGAGTTTGTGCATGTCGTCTTGGGACGGGTTAGCGTCGATCTCGCCGAAGTGGAAGAGCATGGGGCAGTCGATGTTGCTCGCCAGATCGAAAGGCGGGGTTTCTCCGTCGCCCCATGTGATCATCAGATTGCCGCCGTAGTATGGAACCACGGCCTTGTAGTTCGGATTGGTCGCGGCGGTCAGCCACGCCACGCGACCGCCCATGCAGAAGCCGGTCACGCCGATGCGGTCGCTTTGTATCGCGTCATGGTTCAAAAGCCAGTCGACCGTGGCGTTCATGTCGGCGACGATGCCGGGATCGCTGAGCAGAGTTGCCGGGCTGGGGCGCGGCCCCCCGTCTGCAGAGGCGGCAATGGCTTCTTCGCTGTGCCGGTGATACAGGTTGGGCGCAACCGCCGCGTATCCGTCCGCCGCCAGTCGGTCGCAGATGTCCTGTATGAACGCATCCACACCCGTGGCGTGCTGGGCCACCACGACAGCCGGATAGGGAGCAGAGAAACCGGCGCTGCTGGAGGGCACCGCCGCGTACATGTCCATTTGCAGTCCGCCTACGTTGATCTTTTCCCAAAAACTTGCCATTTATGGACCTCTCTGTTTTCGAATGGGTTTTACCCCATCTTGTCATCAAGTCTCGAAGGACAGGCATTTTGCCGAGAGCGATCTTCCCACGCTACCTTGAACAGCCAGTTCAACATCGATGCTAAAGCCAGAAGCGCCAGGGCAGCGCCCAGCGCTGACAACGCAGGGATGCCCCGTATCTCCAGTACGATCCGGAACACGATATCGAACAACCACAACCAAGCGCCCGTGACAATAAGGACCGCCCAAGCCGAACGCAGTCTTCCCATCACATCAATCCATTAGCATCCTGGCTATCAAAATCGTCGTGCAGAATCCGAGCACACCTCCGAAGGTGGACACCAAAATCCCCCGCCCAATTTCGTTGATGTTCGTAGGGCTCCCCACGACCGCCAAGAACGCTGCCACAGCGACCACGATGGCGATAATCACGGCGATTACTAGGACCAGATTTTTGTCTTGCATGGTGCACCTCGGGCCTGTGCACAGACCATTCAGCCGTGCGCTAAACCAGTCCCTCTTCGCGTACCTCCGCCAGCGTCGCCTCGAAGGCGGCCAGGGTGGCGTCGATGTCCGCCTCGGAGTGGGTTGCGGACACCAGGAACGCATCCCGGCCCATGATGTCGATGCCGTGGTTTTGCAGGCCGCGCTTGATTCCGGTTACCGCCGGCGTGGCGGCGGCTCGCTTGATCTGCCGGTCGACCTCCGGCCCGAACTCGTTGTCGAAGTCGCCCTCCGCCAGGGTGAAGTGGATCATAGACGCGATGCCGTAGGCGTGTCCTCCCACCTCCATGCGGGTGAACACCTCGTTGAGGCCCGCCTTGAGGCGGGCCGCCATGGCGTCGGCCTGCTCGTTCAACGGCTCGGCGGCGATGAGTTCCAGGCAGGTCGCTCCCGCTACCGCCGACAGGGGATTTCCGTTGAACGTACCGGGGTGGTAAACGCGCTCGGTATTGTCCCATTCAGGGTCGCCGCGCTGGGCGATCATGTCCACGATATCGGCTTTGCCGCCCACGGCGCCGCCGGGAAGGGCTCCCGCCACGATCTTGGCCATCGTCGTCAGATCGGGGGTGATCCCGTAACGGACCTGGGCGCCGCCGGGCGATGCGCGGAACCCGGTGACCACCTCGTCGAAGATCAGGATCACGCCGTGCTGGTCGCAAAGTTGGCGGAGGCCGGCCAGGTATTGCGGCACGTTGAAAGGGAGCTGCCCGTAGTGTGCCCCGGTGGGCTCCAGGATGATTGCGGCGATGTCGCTGTCACGTTCCATGGCTTGCTGCACCGCGTTCAGGTTCCCGGCCGGCACGATAATCATGCTGCCCCAGGACTCCGCCGGGATGCCCGGTGCCGGGCGATCCGAACCGGCCATGGCGTAGTCATGCCAACCGTGGAAGTGGTCCTGAAGTTTGATGACCTTGTTGCGCCCGGTGTAAGCGCGCGCCAGACGCATCGCCATCAATGTCGCTTCGGTGCCGCTGCTGTGGAAGCGAACCCTTTCCACGGCCGGCATCAGGTTCATTATCGCCCGGGCCCAGCGCAGTTCCTCATCGGTACACGCTCCGAGGTGGGTGCCCCGCCGGATCTGCTCCGACACGGCATCCGCGATGGCGGGATGAGAGTGTCCCAGCAACAACGCACCGTGGCCGGACACGTAGTCGACGTACTCGTTGCCGTCCACGTCCCACTTTCGTGGCCCCTGTCCGTGGGTGATGTAGAGAGGAAAGGGTTCGGCGTAACGATTGTCGTGCGTTACCCCTCCCGGGAATATGCCCACGGCGTCACGATAACGTTCGGCGGAGCCGGCGTGGTTTGCGATGTACTGTTCCAAGATGGTGGGCATTTTCCGTCTCCCCATGTGCAATTCATTAGGTGAAGCCAGCCAGACGTTGGTAGTGCTCCACCCGCCGGCCTCGATTGGTCTTTCGAGCCGAAACCCAGGCCGGCCCGTCGGAATTTACTGCTCGGGTTGAGGCCCATTGTAGCACCGGCTTGTGGTTCACACAGTTATCGGGCCGGTGTCTCGGTATCCTCGGCCATCAACTCGGGAGGCCGCTTTATAAATAGGAAACATGCGCCGGCCAAGAAGGCGCATATCGCCCCCGGGATTATCGCGTAGTCGTAGTGCCCGAAACGGTCTGCCACCCAACCGGCGTACACGGGTGACGCCACCAGCGCCCAGGCGTAGGCGAAGGTGATGTACCCTCGCAGCGTGGCAAACCTGGTGCGGCCATAGTACTCACCAAGCGCGGCCCACACGATCACACCGGCTCCGTCCATCATGCCCTCGCACACAATGAACGCTACCACCAACGTGATACCCACTGCCGTTTGCCAGTCTCCCAACCATAGGCACAGGTATCCGATCCCTTCCACTGTCAGGCTCAGGAACATGATGGTTTTCTTGGATACCCGGTCGCCCATGTACCCCATGACCAGCCGTGACACAAAGTTGATCGCGGACATCGCACCGATAAGGTTCGCGGCCATCTGGGTGCTCATGCCCTTGTCTTCGACCATAATCGGGAACAGGCTGATCAGGATACCCAGCGTCGCCATTTGCCGCAGTCCTGCGCCGACGAGCAAGAGCCAGTAGGCCTGGGTTCGCAGCGCCTCCCCCACCGTGTAATCCCGCGTTTCGCGCCGGGTCGCGGGTGAACCGGGGCGAGTCGGAGGCGGGCGCGTGGCGCCGTCGGGCAACAGTCCCATGTCCTCCGGGCGATTTCTGAACCAGAAACATAAGGGCAGCAGGATGACCGCATAAAACGCCCCCGAAGCGATCAGGCCCCATCTCAGTCCGGCCCGGTCGATCAGAAGGTTCATCGTCGGTATCAGCGCCAGGCCGCCCAACGACGCCACCGCGGCCAGTATGGATATCGCCAGCGCCCGCCGCCGGTGGAACCACTGGTTCAGGCCGGCGAAGCAGGCGTGCTGGAAACCCATGCTGTTGCCCAGTGACACCAGGCCCAGATAGATGAGCGCGAACCCCCAGAACCCGGGCAGCCAGAAGGCCATGATCAGGTAGCCGACGACGGTGATTATCAACGACGGCACCAGCACCTTGCGGTTCCCGAATTTGTCGATGAGCCACCCCGCCAACGGGCCCTCCAGTCCGCCTTCGGCGCGCGCTATCGAAAAAACCAGGTTTGTTTGCGCCTGGGTAATGCCCAGCTGCTCGCGGATTGGCAGCACCAGAACGCCGAATCCGCGGAAGAAGATGCCGCTGGCGAAGAAACTCATCACCGAGGTGACGACGACCATCCACCAGCCGTAATAGATGCGGCCGCCGGACGACACGCCTCCCGTGGGCGCTGCGCCCGCTCGTTCCTCTGTCCTAGCCACTAGTTCGACCGTCGACTCGCATCAAATTCACCCGGCCTGCCCGCCATCGGCGGCCTGGCCGGGTGCACGTACAACGGGCGCCAGTGTACCCTCCGGGTTGTGTCAGGGCAACGCGAAAGAGAATGCGACGGGGCTTCCAAAGTAACCCGCAGCGTACCGGCCGTTGCTATAATCGGCCGCAATTCACTCGCATGATTGGAGGCTAACGATGGCTGAGGATTTGTCCGGGCTCCTTGCCGAAACCGAACTCACGCTGCTCGACGGGAACCAGGTTCGCACCGAAGGCCCACTGTGGCACCCGGGCGGCTACCTTACTTTTGTGGATCTGCAACGAGAGCAGTTGCTCAAGTGGGACCCGCAAACGCGAGAGACCACGGTGGTCCGCGAAAACACCGGCGAGGGGAACGGCTGCACTTTGGACCGACAGGGAAATCTCCTGATGTGTGAAGGCGCGGATCACCGCTGCGTCACCCGCATGGACGCGGACGGCAACGTTAGCTCGATCGCCGACCGTTGGGACGGCAAGCGATTCAACAAACCCAACGATGTGATCTGCCGCACCGACGGGACCATCTATTTCACCGACCCGCACCTTCGCTTTCCTGAGGAACTGCGCGAGATCCCGTTCGCCGGCGTGTACCGTATCGATCCGGCGGGAAACGTGCACCTGGCTACCGACGAGTGCGAGTATTCGAACGGTCTTGCCCTTTCTCCCGACGAATCGGTGCTGTACGTCGCCATCAGCCGGGCGGAGCCGGCGGATTTCGACCGCGAGGAGAACGGGGAATTTTGCCCGAACCGACGTATCCGAGCCTTCGATGTCGCCGCCGACGGGACATTGAGCGGCAATCGGATCCTCATCGAAATGGGGTCAGACGCCCCGGGCGTCCCGGATGGTATGAAAGTGGATATCGACGGTCGGGTCTGGTGCACCGGCTCCGGCGGAGTGTGGATCGTTTCGCCTGATGGAGAGCGCCTGGGAGTGCTGGAAACCCCAGAAGTTACGCGGAACATCTGCTTTGGCGGAGATGACATGCGCACGCTGTTCCTGACCTCGGGGCAGTCCCTCTACAGCATCCGCGTGACCACGCCTGGAATCGGCGCATTTTAGCTTTACCTGAAATTAGTCCCCGTGATTCCCAGGGTCTTCCGGCTCGGTTTCATCAGACACCACCAGTTCATCCAGGCTGATCCCGCGTTCCCTGAGTTGGCCGATTATTTCTGCGCGACCCAGAGCTAATCCTTCTGCCAGGCCTTCGGCTCTGCCTTCTGCCAGGCCTTCGGCTCGGCCCTCGGCTGCGGCTGCGGCTCGTTCACGGGCGCGGCGTTTGCGGTTTTCCTGGAACTGATCGTAGGCTTTGAGAAGCAGCATTATGGTTCCACCTCCTACCAAGATGAACAGGATGACTACAACAATCGTGCCGCTGCCAATGTCGCCCAGCCGGTTCAGATAGTCAGCGATGTTGTGAAAAGCGCGCTGCGCCGGCGAGCCTTCCGACAAAAGGCTTTCGCCCAGCATTATAACCAGACTGGCCGCCGCCGCGACGTACAGGGCAATTGTCGCTACCGTTGCCCATCGTTCAAACCGCCGCCAATCCATGGATGTACTATATCAAAATCGATGATTTGCGAATAACAGACCTGACATCTTCAAATCCGGCGGCTTGCCGCCGCGCAGCTGCCTTGTTGGTTGAGGGCTTCGCCGAGCATTGGCCGCTGACCTGGCCGGACCTCGACACAGCCAGGCTTACTGTTGAAGAATCTCTAGCGCCGGACCGCATCTGCCGGGCCGCGTTCACCGACCGTGACCACCTTGCAGGCTGGACCGCCGCTGAGCCGTTGTACGGCGGGAACGTTTGGGAACTCAACGTTATTGTGGTTCAATCGTCGTACCAGCGCCAGGGCATCGGTCGTGCGCTGCTTGAGGACATGGAATTTCAAGTCGCGCAGCGGGGCGGCCTCACGATCTGGCTGGGCTCCGACGACGAGGACGGCATGACGTCCCTGCCCGGTGTTGATCTTTACCCCGACCCGCTGTGGCACGTGGCGCGCATCACCAACTTCAAAGGTCACCCCTACGAGTTCTACCGGAAGATGGGTTTTGCCATCGCCGGTGTTCTTCCGGATGCCAACGGGCGCGGCAAGCCGGATATCTTTCTCGCCAAACCGGTGGCGCAGCGCTGATCTACGCCAAATTGTGGTAAAACAAGACTGAACCCAAGGAATGCCACACCCAATGATAACGAGGAGGCTCAAATGACCACCGCCACCAATGTCGTCGGCAACGGCGCACACACTTACGAATTCGACCGAAACTGGGCCCAGGCGCCCGACGGCATTCCAATGCCGGCCGCGGCGGTTTTCGGTGACGACGAGGACCGAGTCTATTGCTTCAACCGCAACCCCGCCCACCCCATCATGGTTTTCGACAAGGACGGCAAGTTCATCAAGTCCTGGGGCGCCGGAATGTTCGAGTTCCCCCACGCCATCATCATCGACCAGTGGGGCTACGTGTGGTTGGTTGACCGCAACATGGGCCAGATTTTCAAGCTCACCAAGGACGGTGAGCTGGTGATGACCCTGGGCGAGTACGGTTACCGTTCCGACACCGGCGCCGATAACACCGCGTTCGATTCCAACTCCTGGCACCAGGTGGTACGCGGCGCAGATCCGTTCAACATGCCGGCCGGCATCGCGTTGAATGACGACGGCGAGATTTACATCGCCGACGGTTACGCCAATGCCCGGGTCCACAAGTTCACGCCCACCGGCGAACACATCTTCTCGTGGGGCGAACCGGGTTCTGGCCCTGGCCAGTTCAACTTGCCGCACGGCGCCTGGATCAACCGCCAGGGCAATCTGCTGATCGCCGATCGGGAAAACGATCGCGTCCAGGTCTTCAACCAGGACGGCACGCACGTTACTGACTGGCCCAGCAAACTGATTGGCCCCGCCGTCATCTGCATTGACGACGATGATGTGGCTTACGTGGCGGAACACAATGGCGGGATGCTGAGTATCCTGGATGCGAACGGAGATCGGCTGGCCCAGTGGGGCGACCTCACCCACCGCAGCTGCCATGGGGTTTGGGTGGACAGCCAAAAGGATCTGTACGTGGTTGAACCCTATGAGGGAAGCACCGGCCGCACCGTGGTGAAGTACACCCGCAAGGGTTAGGTTTCGCGCTGTGCGCCTTGCACGGGGGTGGTGCATAACCACCCCTTTATTTTTTGGTGCGAATTCCGTGCAGCGCATTTTTTTGTTTCGCAACGAAATTGAACAATTCGCACAATATCTGATTATAATGTGCAGCCGAACGTGCACCCGGTCCCGTTGTGGCTTCGCGCCGCTTTAATCACGATAAGGATTGCGTGTGCATAATAACCATTGGTGCCGGTTAGAGTCAGAGGGTGAAATGAGCAATAGAGCGGTGGATGCGTCCATTAGCGTCTGGTTCCAATCCATTCCATTGCGCCAGGATGTTGAAAGCCGCGACGGTGTAGGCCAGATGGGCGCTGAAACCCTCCCACACTCGATGGCGCATCTCTTTGGTGTTCCAGACCACGGACATCATGGAGAAGGTGGTTTCCACCGCCATGCGCACGTTCCACTGGCCGCGCTTGCAGACCTTGACGTTGGCCGGGTCGCCTTTAGCCCGGTGAAAGCCGGTGTCGGTGAGGATAATCATTTGACCGTCGTAGCCAGCGAGCAGGAGCCGAAAAGTCTGGTCGTGGACATTGGCGCCAGCGCAGTCCCAATCGGTGATCAAGCCCCACTGGTTCTGTACGATGCAGAGCTTGCCACCGCTGATCCAACGGTGGTTGGACTTGCCTTTCCGGCCGATCTGGTCCGTCCGTCGCCCATCCCGCACGGGATGGCGCAGTTCCACCCCGTAGCTGTCGGCCACGCCCAGGACGGTGGGTTGGGCCAGGAAGTAGCCGGTCCAGTCCTGTTGGGCTTGTAAGCGGCGGAAGAGCCGGGTGCGATGGGGCAGTTTGGGAAAGAGGTGGCCATAGTTGTCTTTGAGCCAACGGTAGAAGGGCCGCTGCTTGACGTTCTTCATAGCCCAGAGGACACCGATGGTGACCAGTTCGCTGAGCGCGAGGACCGCCTGGGAGTGCTGGGGCGCCCGCGGCAAGGCATCGTCTATTTTGCAGTACAGTTCGGTGATAAAATCGGCGATGTTCACGAGGTTCCTCCGCTGTGGAGTGTCGTCAACTCACAGCATAGTGGAACCTCGTGGCATTTTCAAAATAATCTCAAACTAGCACCAATGGTTAATAACTTCGGAAATTTGACTCCCAGCACTGATTTATGAGGATGTACAGCAATGGCAACCGTCACGCTCAACATCTCCGGCGAAAGCCAGGAGGTAATCTCAGTTATCCGCTCCCTGGCAAAGCAACAGGAGGGGTCTCACGCTCAGGTTGCAACGGAGTCCCCGATGGTGACCGACGGCACGGCCATAGCCAGCGTGGACACCGGGTCACGAGGAAACACGTGGACCGCCAGCACCGCGCGGGACACTCGGAGCAACGTGTCCGCTGACGCACAACGGTTGTTGGACGCACTGGTGCGCGCCCCCGACCATCAGATGCACATCGATGACATCTACAGCCAGCTTGAGCTGGACCGTTACGGCTTGATCGGTGCGCGGCGGTCCATCTCCGCCGCCCTCCGGCGCAACGCGGCGACGGCCGACGCTACCCTGCTTAGCACCAGGGACCGGCGCGTTACCCTGAGCAGCGAATACGCGGACGCGATCTCACTGGAGTAGGGTACCCGTGCGCCGGTTAACCAACGACGCTCCCAGCAGCCACGTGGGGACACGTCCTGCGCCGCGTGGCATCGCGACCGGCAGGGATCAGGGTCGCCGCAGGATCATGCCACCCGCTCCGGCCACACCGGGTCATGATATCCCAGCGGCACCGTGGGCCTTGCCCAGTACGGTTGCGTTTCGGAAAGCTGAACCGTCGGGGCCAAATGCGTTAGTCGGCCCGCAGGTACGTCGCTGATGGTGCTCCACTGACTGATCTCATCAGCGCTGAAATCCGAGGCCACGTCGCGCAGGCTCGATTCCGGCACCTGTCCCCGGTCTACGAGCCACTTGCCGATTTGCGCCAGGGAAATCCTGACCAGCCAACTCCCGCCTTCCCGGGCGCGGCGCGCCAGAGCGGTTAATGCGCCGTAGGCCATCAGGTATCCGGTCAGGTAGTCGATTGCGGACACCGGGTAAAACTGCGGTCCGGGTTCGGTTCCGGGGAACAACTGTCCCTGCCGGTCCGTGATGCCGCTGACCGTCTGCACCACCGTATCGAAACCGCGGCGGTCAGCCCACGGACCGACGCGGCCGAAAGCGGACAACGAAACGTAGACGATACCCGGCCGGAGTTTCGCCAGGTCTTCCGGAGCGAGACCGCGCTGGGCCAGTGTGCCCGGTCGGTAGCCTTGCGAGAATACGTCGGCCTGGCTCACCAGATGATGCATTGTAGCGAGGTCCGGCGCGTCCCTGAGATCCAGGCGGGTGGACAACTTGCCGTGTCCGGTGTCGAATTCCTGGGCCTCGCTGCTGGGCAGGTGCGCGGCCGTGACCTTCATAACGTCCGCGCCATGCTCGGCCAACGTGCGGGCGCAAGTGGGGCCGGCCAGCACGCGAGTCAGGTCCAGCACGCGAACCCCGGACAGTGGCCGGGAGCCGTCGGGCAGCGGTTCCGGCGGGCTGTCGCCGATCTTGTCGATTTCAAGCAGCGGCAAAGACGCAACGGCGGCTGATTGCGGATGCTGGGCCCATTCGGGCATGGAGCGCACCATCCCGCCGGCGCCTCGGGCGGCGATGATCGCCTCTTCCAGTTCCAGGGCGTCCCATTTCGCCACCGCTTGCCGCACGGCTTCCCGGTCTTCCGGCACGCCCAGCACGCTCAACGCCGCTTCCCGATGATTGGGAAAGTTGCAGTGCAGGTAGCTCCAGCGGCCGTTTTTGGCGGGATAGACGCCCATTACGGAAGGCCGTTCTCCGGCTGCCGGCGCGCCGTTCAGCATCATGTACCTGCTGCTGCGCAAGGATGCCGTGGCCTGCCGGGCGTCCACCGCGACGTCCTGGCGCCGGCCGGTGCGCGTCTCCCACAGGTCGGAGACGGCCAGCCCAACCGCGGCCAGGCTGGCGGCGGCCGCTTCGCCGATGCGGAAAGGCGTTGGCAGGATCGGGTCGACCCCACCGGTGAAGGAAACTCGCGAAGCCTGCGCCGGGTCGCAACCCGGAATGGTGAGCAAGGTTGTCAGAATTTGATCAGCCACTACGAAATCCTTTGCTTTGCGCCGGGTTCGTCAACGGGGGGCGAACCGGCGCGGGGAAAACATCCAAGATCAGATGCCGGGACCAATTAGATGCCGGGACTACGCGGGTATATTACACCACAAGACCAACGCCAAATCTTCGTGGCAGGTGCCGCGCAACCAAAGGCGGGCGTCCAACCGCAGCCGGACGCCCGCGTGTTTGGGTCGTTGCCCGGGGATCGTTATTCCGGCTGACCCTTCCCGCCGACCCGCTGGAAGACCATAACCCGCCCGCCGGCGCTGTGCAGGGTGAGTCGTTCCTCGGAGACCTCGAACCGCTCCACCGTCGCCAGCAAGCCCTGGATCCGTTGTTCCTGCTGGAACAGGGCCTGGGAGGGGCAGCCCGCTTCCGTCCACGTCAGTTGGTCAAGGCGCAGCTCCGACTGCCGGGCGCGGTATCTGGCCCCGTAGGAATTGCAGCCCGTCCACCCGGTCAGGTCCGTGGCGGTGGTGAACTCGGCGGTTGGGTTGCCCCCCGCCACCGCATCGGGAGCGTCGGCATTGCCCAGGGCGACCAGCCGCCACTCCGTGTTGGCCAGGGGGTTCCCGGCGCTGCCACAGGCCACCAGAAGAAGCGCGAAGCCAAGTAGAAGCCAGCGCATCATTCTCCTCCTTTCCGGGGATGGCCGGCCCGGAGCGGCGACGCCGGCGGCATTCTCGCGGGTGGCAGTCTAACGCAACGCAAAGGCGGGCGTCCAACCGCAGCCCGACGCCGTGACCGTTCGGAATTCAGCAGGTTGTCATTGCGAGACGCTGGCGCCGTGGCAATCTCGTCAGGGCAGCGGACGCCGCCGCAGGAACGAGATCGCCACGTCGTCGCGCTCCTCGCGATGACAAAGCGGGGACGCGCGCGCATCAGACGGCAGTGTAGAATGTGGGCCAACAGCAATGCCTTTGCGGAGGTGATGACAGTGAACACGCCAACACGCCGGCCCCGAGCGGAAACGGCCCGTCTCGGCAAAGAAATCTACGAGCGAGACATCCGACACCTGGTTGAAGCCGACCACCACGGGGCAGTCGTCGCCATCGACGTGGACACCGGCGACTACGCCATTGGCGACATGGTGGTTACCGCCGCCCAGCGTCTGCGCGACAAGCGCCCGGACGCTGTCAACGTCCTGAGTGAGCGGGTCGGCTACCCGACCCTGCGCAGCTTCGGGGCCGGTTCCCCGGCGAGGAACCGGTGATCGAGGGCTTCGTCAACGCCAACTATGAGCCGGTGGTTACCCTTTCCCTGCAAGGCCCGTCAGGGAATGCGCGTGACATCGAGGCCGTCGTCGATACCGGCTTCAACGGCTTTCTGACCTTGCCGCCACCTCTGGTAGCGGAGCTGGAGCTGACCTTTCAGAGTGAAGGGACCGCGATCCTGGCCAACGGAAGCGAGGAAGCCTTTGGCGTCTATGGCGTGACCATGCTCTGGGACGGCCGGCCCCGTTACGTTGACGCCGACGCCGTGGGGCCGACGCCCCTCATCGGTATGCTGCTGCTGGCCGAGCATGACCTGAGCATCCGCGTGCGGGACGGCGGCGCGGTGGCGATACGGCCGGCGGAGTAGCCCCCTCCGGCCTCCCCAACAAAATCAGGCCGCCCCGGATTTGGGGCGGCCTTTCCGTCGTCCGGCCGGCCCTCGACCCTAGTCGTTGTCCCGCTCGGTTACCGTGAGGTAGGCGGTGACGCCGGTGTCCTCCGGATCGTCCACGCAGCCGGCTGGGTTGCCCAGGTCGGCGCAGGGGATGTAGAAGACGGTGTTGTGAACCTCCAGCGTGCCGTTCTCCGAGTCGTCGTCCTCGAGGGCCGTCACCGTGATGGTCACGCCGGTGTTCCACGGGGCGGTGTATTCCGGGTCCAGGTAGATGTCCGGGTTCCGGTTCGCGTAGTTGCTGGGCAGCAGCCACTTGAACTGCTGCTCACTCAGGCTGGGGATGCCCCGATCCGCGTGTCCCTCGCCCAGGTCCGTGTCCCCGTACCAATCCAGGGCGACCCACACCGGCTGCCCCGGATCGGAGGTCAGCCGCACCGTGTAGGTGGCCTGGCCGCCCTCGGTCACCGTCAGGCGGGACGGACTGAGCGACACCCGCCAATTCCGCTGGGGATTGATGTACTGGCCCACCGGTTGGGCATACGAGCCGGCTCCGACGGCGTTCAGCGCCCGCACGTAGAAACCGTAATGGCCCCTGAAGTTGGGCACCGTCACGGTTCGCGTGGTCCCGCCGGTGCGCGTGGGCTTGACCACCTGGCATATCTCCTCTGGAGCATGGACACAGGGGCCCTCCACCATGTACTCGTAGCCCGTGACCCGCGTCCCGCCGTCTTCATCCGGCGCATCCCAGGCCAGCGACACCTGCCGCCCGCTCACGCCGGTGATGCGCAGGTTCTGCGGCTCCCCGGGCGGATCGGTTGGCTCGCCTTGCGTGATATGCGAGACCGGCGCTGACCACTCGCCGGGTACGCCGGAGGAGTTCACCCCGGCCACCCGGTACCAGTGTTCGGTCCCCGAAAACAGCCCGCTATCGGTGTAGCAGAACTTCGTCGTGCCGCCGACGTCGCAGGTGCCGGTGTGGCGGTTGCTCTCCGACTCCCAGGTTGCGCCGTCCGTGGAGTGCTCGATGCGGTAGTAGCTGGCGTCGCCCGACGCCGGCGCATCCCACGTCAGCAGGATGCCGTTCTCGGTGTTGCCCACGGCAAAATCAGCGGACACGTTCAACGGCGGCGACGGCCCGGCCGCCGGCGTGGTCGCGCTGGCCACGTTGGACCAGGCCCCGCCAACATTGCCCTGCAACGTCCGACCCCGCACCCGGTAGTACCGCGTGGTTCCGTGAGACACCGTATTGTCCACGTAGCGCAGCCCTTCGTCATGAAGCACCGTCTGCAGGAAAGTCCACTCGTACCCTTGGGACGCCGAGGTGTCCGAGTATTCCAGCTCGTACTCGTAGATCGTCACGTCCCGGCTGGACGCCTCGTTCCAGGTGAGCACGATCTCGCTGGGGCCGTTGGCCCGCGCCTGTAGGCTGCCCGGCGCGCCGGGCCCGGAACTCACGCTCTGCCACTCGGTCCACGGGCCCACGCCGTCGCGGTTGCGGGCCTGCACGCGGTAGAACTTCACGTCGCCCGGGCTCAGGCCGGTGTGCGTATAGGTGGTGACATTGGCCGCCACGGTCGCGTCGTTGGTGCGGCTGTCGCCTTCGGCGCTATCCGATATGTCGATGACGTAGCCGGTGATGGGCGAGGGGGAAGCCGGCTCGGTCCAGCTCAGCACGGCGCCGTTGCCGCTGTCCGACAGCTCCACCGTGAAGTTGCCCGGCGCATCCGGCGGGCGGCCGGTTATGGACCACGGGCCCTCGTGGCCAAACTCGTTGACCGCCCGCACCCGGTAGTCCGTGTTGGACTGTCTTCCCATGTCGAAGTATAGGTTTCCCCTTGCGCCCGCCAACGGTGTCCACCGACTGGCCCACCGTTCTACCTCGTAGTGGGACACCCTGAAGCCGTTCACCGATTTCACAGGTTGCCACATCAGGATGTTGCCCACCCGCGTTTCCATCACCCTCAGCCCCCTCGCCGCGTCCGGGTGGCCCTCGCCGGTCCCGGCCCTCGCCGCGATGGTCGCCCTGTTGTTGCCGGGGATGTAGTCGTAGTATTCGGTGGTGTGCCAGGTGTTGCCGCTGGTGGCGGTGCAGGCTGCCTCTGAAGCGGCGGCCACGTCGTTGCCGCTGCTGTCGATGCAGACCGCGTAGTCCTGGGTGTTGGCAATGGTGGCGGTGATGTCGGGAGCGCTGGCGGCGCTGGTGATTATGGTCAGGACCTCCCCGTCGCGGCCGTAGAGGCCCTGGTAGTAGTCCTTGTTCTTCAGCTCGCCGATGGTCCAGACGCCGGTGGTGGAGTTGAAGCTGCCCGCGGTGGCAGTGTGGGAGAAGTAATCGCCGGCGTTCAGGTTGGTCACCGTCACCTGGGCGTCGGGGGCGTCGTCCGGCCCGTTGTTCACGGCCATGATGCTGTAGGCCCGCTGGTCCGCCGGGACCGCCGGACTTTGCCCCCCGTCCCGCACTTCCAGCTCCGCCACCGGGCCCACGTGGAAGGTGTACGTGCCGCTGTCGCCGTAGGTGGTGCCGGAAAGGGTGCCCGTTATTTCGTGCAGCGCCTTGTATGTGCCCAGCGCCGAGAATTCTATATCAAGAACATACTGGTAATCTGCCGGATCGTTTCCAAAGCCTGACAGGGAGTACGCTTCATACGCGACTTTCGAGATACCCGTAGCTCTCAGAATGTCAGAACCCTCGCTGACTATCGCCCAGCTGCCCGGCGCGTTTCCGCCACCAGGCGCGGTTACCGTTACGGCTTCCGCGACTTCCCAGCTGGAGGTGAGTCTGGTCATGCTGATTCGCAAATCCATTACTTCAGCTGTGGACCACAATATGGTCCCATTTCTATAGACACGCCCACCGGGGTCAGGGACACGGACGATGACTTCTTCGGGCTGTAGCAGGAAGACGCTCCGTCCCACCACCAGTTCCAGCGTATCCGCGCTGGTGCAGGGGTAGGATGTGACGCTGATGCAGGGATAGAAGTCGAACAGGGCGATCTCGCCACCGGTCAGCACCGCCTTCCCCAGGCACGTGGTGGCGGTGTCGTTCTGCCGCTTCAAGGGGTCGTTGCCGAACCAGGGCACAGCGCGAACCACCTTCACCGTCAGGCACCGCTCATCCAGGGACAGGTCCGTCAGGCTGGGGGCGGTGAGGCTGACATCCACCGGGAGCAACAGGGCATTATCGAGGTCCCTGCGACCTATGGTGCCCACGTTCCAGATCCCGGTGGACGTATCGAACGTCGTGCCGGACGGCGCGTCCGGCTGGGTCGCGGCGAAGGACAGGCCCGGCGAAAGGCTGATCTCGACCTGTGTATCGAACACCGTTGCATATTGAGTCGCTGCAGGTATGGAACTGGTTAAAATTCTAGGGAGGTAGGCAGGGTCATTGAGGACAGCCACCGTGAAGGTCGTCGCTCCCCCTGCCAGCGGAAGTCGGTCAGATATGGCGACATCGAGGGCGACATCTCCGATGGCGTAATAGGTCCTCCCAGACGCAGGGAAGCCACCATGGCGGTCCTCAATGACCCAGTTTTCCGTGGCAGTGTTGAACCGGAAGCGCGGCAATTCCACCGGGTCAGATTCGATGATTTCGGCATATAATCGCTGCGGCACAAATTGCGGTTCATCAGTTGCTTTCGGCGCATTGGTTAAGGTTTCAACCGTCCTCACCGCGCTGCCCCCGGGCGGCAGGTTCCTGATGTTCCACATCTGCGTACTGGTACCGCGTACCGGATCCCATAGAGTAATCCGCACCTTTACGAGACGGAACTGCATTCCCGGATGAGCCCCGACGGTGTTGTTCTTCACGGTAACATGCCAGCGATCTGATTGGAGACCAGGAATATGGGAGGCAATAGTCAGGTCGGCAAGGGGGGGGAGGGATTGGTCAACCTGTTGGGCGTGGGCCGGAGACCCAGAGCTAGCCGCCGCTGCCATGACGGCAACGGCGAGCATGATCGCAATCAACGGAATCTGGAATTTGCGCCGGGCGAACATATTGCCGGCGGCAATCAAGGCCGGAACCCGCCTACCGGGGCCGGTTCGGCGACTGGTGAGGGAAGGCATCCTGGATTTCGCTCCCGTCCCCGCCGGCGGTGAGATTTGGTAAAGCCGGCCGGGCCGCCGCGATATTTATGTTGGCGGCGGAGTATGGATGTTTGCCGGCCTGCCACCGTTCCCGGCTTCCCTCCGTGCCGGGGCAGCGACGTGGCGCGCCAATCAAGGCAATGCGACACGCGGTTCACAGTCCAGCGCGGCGCCGGAAGTTCCGGCAACCGCAACCCGTCCGCGACGGGCCGATGGAATATACACCATCGAACGGTATCATGCAACGGGTATGCCCCGGAAAAGCATGTATGGATTAGCGTATGAACAAGATTGGGGCCGGCGGGGGGGAACCGTCAGAAGCAGGATTTTCCAGATTTGCGGATTATCAGGATTGGGGAGTAAGTGTCATTGCGAGCGCAGCGTGGCAATCTCGTTGCGGCCGGGTAGCCGTCGCTGCTACGGCGTCGAGATTGCCACGGCGCAAGCGCCTCGCAATGACAAGCCGGGTACACGTGAGTTGCGGATTATCAGGATGGGGGGAATTTGCATGGATGCACAGGATGGACGGGATTGGGGCCGTTCGGCGGCGCGCTACCAATCCTGTCCAATCCTGAAATCCCGTAAATCCTGCTGCTGACGATTTACGCCAGCGGCTCGTGGCCCACTGGGCTAACCCTGGGGGTCGTCGTTGCTGATGCTGGCGGAACCGCCGTCGTCGTCAGCGCAGCCTTCGCGGCCCGGGCCATCGCCGATGGGCCCGCCGTCGGCATCGACCAGGAAGGCGGGGCGGTCATCGAACCACGCCCGAATGCCGGCGGCCTCTTGCGGGGTCAGTTGTCCCGACTCCACCAGCATGGCCAGCCACAGATCGATGGCGTCGGCATCGGAGTCGGAGTCGGCCCCGTGGGCGAAGTGGAGGTCCAGGGCGCCGGCGCCGGCGGGGCGGGACTGGAACCAGGTCCGGGCCTCGTTTGCTTGATCGGCGGTCAGGACGCCTTCGGTGACCAGGCCGTCGATATGGGCGTCGAATATGGTTTGGCTCTGCTCGTCAATTGCGGTTACGAAGGCGGCCTCCAGGTCGGCCGGCGCCACGCCCAGCAGCTCGGCCACCCGGGCCATGAGGGCGTCGGGGTCGCCGTGTCCGCCCCGGTTTTCGAGGGTCCCGTCGCCGCGCAGGAGCGGCCCGCCGTCCGCGCCGCCGGCGCCGGCAGCCATGACGCTGCCGGTGACCAGGCCGACGGACAGCAGGGCCACCGCGCCGGCGACCGCGAACCAGCGTCTCCTGATGTTGCGCATCCTGTTGAACATTGTTGCCTCCTGCGCCGCCGTAGATGATGAGATTTTTATTCAGCCGGCGGCTTTGATGAATGCAGGATAGACGGACAATGTTGAGAAATTACGAAGGGAGGTCAAAGCCGAACCGGCTGCCGGCTCCCTCGTCGCTCTCGACCCAGATGGTTCCGCCGTGGGCTTCCACCAGCTGGCGGGCGATGGTCAGGCCCAGGCCGGTTCCGCCGGTGGCGCGGCCGCGGGAGGGGTCGGCGCGGTAGAGGCGGTCGAATACGTGGGGGAGCGCGTCCGCCGGAATGCCGACGCCGGTGTCGGCGACCACTATCCGGACGCCGGCGCCGTGTTGGGACGCCGCGACGCGCACGGCGCCCCCCGGCGGGGTGTGGCGGATGGCGTTGTCCACCAGGTTGCCGATGACCTGCTCGATGCGGAGCCGGTCAACGTTCAGGATCGGCAATCCTGCCGCCGTGTCCGTGGCCAGGTCCACCGAGCCGGCGGCGGCGCGGGGCCGGAACGAGGCGGCGACTTTCTCGATGATGTCTGCCACGGCGGCCGGCTCCAGTTCCAGCCGCAGCTCCCGGGCTTCCGTTGCGGC
This sequence comes from Dehalococcoidia bacterium, assembly GCA_965203985.1. Lineage (GTDB taxonomy): Bacteria > Chloroflexota > Dehalococcoidia > Lucifugimonadales > UBA3495 > Bin87. The sequence goes on along the minus strand of CBDBDS010000001.1, from coordinate 123,289 downwards.
CAGCAGCCTCAGATCATCCACCAGACGGTTCAGGTGCAGGGCCTGTTGATGCACGGTGTCGAGTGTGGCGGCGTCGGGTTCCAACAACCCGTCCTGCAATGCCTCGATGTGTCCCTGGATGTTGGCCAGGGGGGTCCGCAATTCGTGGGCGACGTCCGACACCATGGCGCGGCGCTGGCGCTCCGACTCTTCCAGGGCATCGGCCATGGCGTTGAAGGCCTGGCCCAGTTCGGCGATTTCGTCGTTGCCCCTCACCGCGGCGCGACTGGACAGGTTGCCGCCGCCCAGGGCCCGGGCCGCGGCGGTGAGGTTGCCGATGGAGCCCAGCACGCGGCGGGAGAGCAGCAGCACCAGCAGGATGCCCACCGCGCCGGCCAGGGCGCCGAACAGGATCAGCGCCTCCCGGACGGATTGGGCGAACAGGGCCAGCGGCGGCTCCGCGCCGGCAAAAGGCAACCCATCGGATTCGCCGTGGGCAAATCCCGGCCCGTCGTCCCACGACCGCGCGCTGACCGACACCGACCCCAGCCGAACGCCGTCGGATACTATCGGCTCGAAACGCCGCTTGGAGAACGCGCGGCCGTGACGGCCATCGTCGCGGTGCGCGTCGGGTCGGATGGGGCTCTCGGCGACGAGATGGCCCTGGGTGTCCAGCACGATGATTTCCCGTTCGGTTTGGAAACTGACGCGGCTGACGAAATCTTGTATGCCCCGCCAGCTGCCGCCGGAGTCGTGGAAGTCGGCCAGGGCCACAACGATGCGGTTGGCCCGCACCCGGTCCTGCTCCCGCTGGACCTGCTCCACCGCGCGTTCGGCGGCGTAGTCGGTGAGCCAGGCCACGGCGCCGGTGGACAGGGCCAGGATGACGGCGAAACCCAGCGTCAGGCGCAGCCGGAGGCCGAATTTCCATCTAGGCATTGCCGAACCGGTAGCCGACGCCGTGGACGGTCTGGATGTAACGGGGTTTCCTGACGTCGGGTTCTATCTTGCGGCGCAGATTGGCGACGTGCACGTCCACGGTGCGGTCAAAACCGTCGAAGTCGTAGCCGAAGACCTTGTCGATGATCTGGTGGCGGGTGAAGGGACGACCCGGCTCAGCGGCCAGCGCGGCCAACAACCGGAACTCGGTGGGCGTCAGGCAAGGTTTGACTTCCCCGCGACTGATCGTTCGGTTCCTGATGTCTATAACCAATCCATCGCGTTCCAGCACTGCCGTCGTGTCGGCAGGCGCCTGGCGGGCCGTGCGGCGCAGCACCGCCCGCACGCGTGCCGCCAACTCCCGCGGGCTGAAGGGCTTGAGGATGTAGTCGTCCGCGCCCAGGTCCAGGCCCGCCAGGCGGTCCTCTTCGTCGACCCGCGCCGTGGCCATGATGATGGGCACGTCCGACTCCTCACGGAGCGTCCGGCACACTTCCATGCCGTCCAGCCTGGGCAGCATCAGGTCCAGAACGATGAGGTCGGGGTCCGCATCGCGGGCGGCCCGGAGGCCGGCCAGGCCATCGCCGACGGCAGTCACCCGGTGCCCGTCCCGCTCCAGATAGAGGCCGATGATGCGGGCGATGCCGGGGTCGTCTTCAATCACCAGAATGTCGCAGGGCATGAGTTCTTCTCTAGCGAAAGGACGCGGGTAAATCGAGCATAGCACGCCGGGGTTTGACGGTTGTCGTTCGTATTTCGCCAACGCCCGATGCCGCCGGAAGCTTGGTCTTTGATATGGGCGGCTTCGATGGGGGCAAAATAAACGGCGGATGTTAAGATATTATCAACGTCATAAGGCGGGCCGGTCGCAATCGAAACGCCGGCCCGCTTCTTCGGAACTCTCTGCCGCCGGATGATGACCCGCTATTGGAACTCCGGCTTCCGGCGAAAAAACGGGCCGGCGCCACCGGCGGCTCGCGCAACGCGGGGAACCACAACCTACCCGGCCGCCGGAGCCCCGCGTATAATCGGGTCAACCTCCAGATGCAACTGCCGGACGGCCCGCCACGCGTGCCCATTTTGTCATCGCGAGGAGCGCAGCGACGTGGTGATCGCGTACCCGCGGCGGCGTCCGCTGCCCTGACGAAATTGCCGCCCCCGCATCAAGTGCGGGGTCGCGATGACACTTCCAGCGAAACTGGGTACGTATGAGCCGGACGGTGCGGGCCGAACGCTCCGCCAGCAGCCGGCATTCCATGGCTACCAACAGGCCCGGGGCTGTCATCACCGAGACCGCGGTCGATGGGGCAATGCGCTCCGCCATCGGGCGAAATGGCAGCCCTGCGTGTTCTGCGTGTCCAGCCCGGTCGCTTGCGGCTATAGGGTCTTTGAATGCCCTTTGTCCAGACGCGTGCGTGGAAGACGCCCACTCGGTGGAAAAGGAGGACGACATGCAGTGACGGATTGCGACTGGGCATAGCCACCCGTGAAAACGAACGTTGCAATCAGGAACGCACCTGACACAGAACGACAATCCCCATGGTTTTCGCGGGTTCACAGGAGAGCGTGAGGCTCCCGTTCAAAGGAGACAAACCATAGCAAAGAGAACCTACATCCTCATGTTCGCGCTGGTGCTGCTTATGGTCAGCGCGCTGGCGGTATCGGTGGTGATGGCCCAAGACCCGCCGGCCGGCGATGGAGATCAGCGGGAAGACGCAGTGGACGGGATGACGGACGAAGACGGCAACGTGGTGACGCCCGACGACCGTGCTGCGCAGGCAGCGGAAACTCATGAAGGTGGCTTCGGCGGCTACTATTTCGATGATGCCGACTCCGCGCACGTGCTGGTCTACATGAAGGACACGACCAAGACACGTGAAGCGAGAGCCGCCGTGGAGGACCTGTACGAAGGTGACATCGCTCTCACGCGTTTTACGGTGGTGCAGGGGCAGTACGCGTTCGACGACCTGCTGGAATGGTACCGCCTGCTGCTGCCTGCTATGACGACCGACATGATTGCCCTGTCGTCGGGAGCCGTCATGGAGGGCCGCAACCGCATTGTGATCGGCCTGACGGACATGTCGGATGTGCCGGACGTGCGGGAATTGATGGAAGATTTGAACATTCCCGAGGGCGCGGTGGAATTTGAGGAGGAGAAAGCCGCCACCATGCTGAACGGCCGGGACAGCGTCACCACGAAATGGCCTCCGCCGGTGGGCGGTATCATGCAACAGAACCAACACTACGGCCAGAGATGCACCGTAGTGTTCGTTACCCGGCGGTCCGGCACAGGGGCATAGTCGTCGCATCCCACTGCACGAACGGGAGCCTGAAAGTCGGCCAGGAAGACGAGGTCGATATTCACCAGCCCACCAACCCGATCTTCGGGAGCAACAAGGTTGCAGAGGGAACGACCGCCCCCGGCCTCACGAGGCTGCCCGGATGCCCTGCGTTCCACAAGTGCCGATACTCCGATGCCGCGTTCGCGGCAACGGAGTCCAATGTTAGCATTGACCAGGCAGGCAAACTCCTGGAATTCCTGTACCTCCGGGTGCTGACCTGATGTCGTCCAGTGCGGGCGTTGCTCGGTTGTCCGCACACAATCGCGGGCACCATTCTCCCCGCCCCGGCGCAATGTGGCTGCGTCGGAGCATTCCAATCTATTTTGAGGTTGAGTTGGGCGACCGCGTGGCTCTGGGATTGCCGGCAGTTTCGCTGGTCACGAGCTTTCGGTAGAAGGATCTTGGGAAAAGGGGCATCTGTTAGACGGCGATGTTTGTTCCAAGATAGCTGGCGCTCTGCGAAGAGATTCGTCATCAAATTGACCAGTTCTGACTGCCTGCCTGCCTGCCAGTCAAATCTCGAGCAGCGAAATTCCCTCTTTGTATGGGCCGCCGCCCCGTAGGAGGCTTTCCGATGATGAACGAGAATGTACGACGCGGCTCACCCAAAAATCGTTGGACCCGCTGGTACATGTGGCTCGCCTACGGCGGCGGCGTCCTGGCCGTGGTCGCAGTCGTGTTCGGGGTCGTGGCGATGGCGATGCACGGCGACGGCAAGAGTGTGGTGCAACACCACAACATCGCGACGTTGACCCCCCACGAAGCGGCTGCGCTGATGCGCCAACATCCCAGCATCAACAGCCCCGCCGAATTGAACGACCTGCAATTCATCGCGAATCAGGATGGCATCACTCTCGATGAGTCCATCGCGCTCCATGCCTGGCGCGACGACTTCTCGGAGATAGTAACGGCCATTGAGGACGAGGAACCCGACAGCGTCGTTGATGCTGGGTCCGGCAAACCCGACCGGTTGTCGGCCTGGATCAATTTTTCAGGTTCCATCTCCGGCAACGCCCGGAAGGCCATCGACAAATTCCAGTCCGAAAACCCTCACGTTACGGTCAGCCTGCAAACCGGTAAAGACCCAGGGTTCACCAAGCGGGAGGCGGAGGAAGCGGTAATCGGAGCGCATTACGCGGTGCTGGAAGAGGACGGTGTGCAGGACATAGTGACCTATTACGACAGCGACTCCATTGAAATCGTCGTGACCGTCCAGATGGCAACTCCGCCCTCCGGTGAAAAACTATCCTCGCTGGAGAAGGCAGCCGAGCGCGGCGCTGCCGATGCCACCAGGCCGGACATCACGGACAGCCTCGCCATATCGCTGTCAGTTGTTCAGCATGACCTGACGGGAACCGATGACTCCCGTGCGCCCAACTGACGCGGCTTGACACAATCGGTTCGATTAGAGGACTTGAGCCGGGATGGATGCTTGCTACTCGCCGCAGTATCTTTCGTGATCGACGGCGTTTCTCGGCGCAGTCGGTGGCTGTTGGTCATTCACTCCGATCTGGACCGTAGCGCTGGGCGTCGCGCCCGGCGTGCGGCGAGGCTGCCCCTACTCGTATGCCATTTTTCCTGGATGCCAGCGGATTTGGCAGGACTTTGCCGGACTCAAAAACGCCGTTCCGTGCTCAAATCAAGCACGGAACGGCGTTTTAATTGGGGCCAATTGAGAGGGGAAGTGGTGGAGCTGGCGGGAATCGAACCCGCTACCTCTTCAATGCCATTGAAGCGCTCTCCCAAATGAGCTACAGCCCCACTGAATCACTGACGCTTGCGCGTGAGTGGGTATTCATTTTAGCAAACGTGCACGGGCAGTCGCAACCGCAGACGCGCGCGCATGAAAGCGCCGTGATCACCCGGAAACCCGTTTGCGCCGGTTGGTGATGTAATCGACCAGCACGTACTCGCCCAGGTTTTCGCTGCTGCTGTAGAAGGCCCGGCCACGGTTGATGCGGGTCATCCGGTCGACGAAGTTGACCAACTGGTAGCTGTTCTCCAGCATGAACGTGTTGATGACGATTCCTTCCTGGGTGCAGCGGCGCACCTCTTTCAGGGTTTCCAGTTCGGTGCGGTAGCTGGGCGGGTAGGAAAAGTACGCCTGCTCGCCTTCCAGGTGAGCGGTCGGTTCGCCGTCGGTAATGACCAGGATCTGCCGGGTACCTCCCTTTTCGCGGGAGAGGAGCTTCCGGGACAGCATGAGAGCGTGGTGCAGGTTGGTGCCGGATACCCAGTTGTTCCAGGTGAGGCCGGCCAGATCCTCTTCCTCCAACTCGCGGGCATAGTCGGAAAACCCCACCACGTGGAGGGTGTCCCGGGGGTACTGCTGGCGGATCAAAGCGAACAGCGCGAGGGTCACTTTCTTCGCCGCCGCCCAGTTGTTGAACAAGCCCATGGAACGGCTCTGGTCCAGGAGGACGATGGTGGCGGCCCGCGTCATGTGTTCGGTGCGGTAGATCTCGAAGTCGTCAGGCCGCAATTTGACCGGAACCTGGGGGCCGCCCCGGACGATGGCGTTTTTCACCGTGGTTTGGAGGTCCAGCTGCAGCGGGTCCCCGAATTCGTAGGTCTTGGTGTCGCCAAGGAGGTCGCCGCCGGCGCCCCGGGTGTCCAGGTCGTGGTTGCCGATGCGGTCCTTCTTGAGCTGCTGGAATACCTCGCGCATGGCCTTCTGGCCAATGCGACGGATACCGCGGGCGGTCAGGTTGAGTTGATCGTCATCGGTGATGTAGCCGGCGTCTTTCAACAGTTGTCGTAGCCGGTCCAGCTCTTCCCACGCCCGGCGGGCCTCTTCACCCAGGAGTTCGGCCAGTTGTTCCGGGTCAACGTCGTCCAGGTTTCCAGTGCGCATGGCCTGTTGCAGCGATTGTTCCAGCCGGTCCATGTCCTGCATCTGGCGCATGGCTTCCATGGCCTGCTCCAGGGTCATGCTGTCGTCGCCCAGGAAGGGATATTGGCGGGCCAGTTCATCCGGCGGCATGAGCGACTGCATCAGGCTGGCGAACTCGGACATCTCGTCCATCAGGCGCGGGTCCATGGCCGACTGCATGGCGTCTTCCAGTTCCCGGCGCATGTCGGGGGACAGGCTGTCCATCAGCGACTGCATCTGGGCCATCTGCTGCTGGATGCGCTCCATGAGTTCATCAAGACTCTGGGGCGGGTCGTCGCCGAACATCGGCCCCCATTTCTGCATGAAGCCTTCGAAGTTGGGGTCGCGGCCCTCCATGCGGTCGCGGAGCATCTGGTTGAGGTCCTGCATCATCTGACGCATGGCTTCCATTTGCTCCGGGGTCATGTTCTGCATCTGGTCCTGCATCTGCTGGGATATGTTCTGGGCCATCTGACCCTTGAGCATGTCCAGCAGTTCCTGGAACATCTGCTGGGCGTCCGGATCCATGAAATCGTAGTCCATGAGTTCCTGGATTTGCCCGCCCAGGCTGTCGGGGAGTTCATCCAGCTTGTCGAGGTTGCGTTGGGCGCGTTCCTGCAGCATCCGGTTGAGAGCCCGCTGCTGCTCCTTGCCTTCCATGTCGGATGGTTCGGGCCGGTCGGCTGCTTCGTCGAGCCGGCGCTGGATGCCCTCCCGCTCGGTGCGCAGGATTTCGTCCATGCGCTCTTTCAGATCGTCGACTACGGAATCCAGATTGCTCTGCTGCATCTGCTGGCGCCGCTGCTGTTTCAGCTGCTCCATGAGCTGACGCAGGTTGGGCATCTGGGCGCCGTCGCGGTTCTGCATGCCGTTGCGGAACAGGTCGCGGAGGGCTCGGGCCAGGTCGCCGTGCTGGAGCAGATCATCCGACAGGGCGTCCATCACCTCGCTGGCGTCCACGTCGAAAATCTGCTGGGTGCCATCCCACTGGGAATAGCGGTAGCGTTGGTACAGCATTGGGGGACCTCCGGCCGGGCCGGCGAGAGTGCGAGGCACGAATGGCGGGATGATAACACACGGGACGCGCGCTCCCGCCGCTGACCCGATGACGGCGAGGAAAGATCAGGCGAAGAGGCGAGTGAGCCAGGAGAGGAAACGTTGGCAGAGTGGGCCGTCGATGTCCAAGTCGTGGGTGCCGATGGCAAGTCCCATTTGTCTCGGATCTTCCCGGGTGGCGAGCCAAGCGTGGATCTGGGCGCGTAGGGTTTTGCCCGCTGCAAATTTTCGGTCCGTTGACGGAATACCGGCAATGTACTGCTGGGAGAGTCGCCACACTGGATCGGCGGCGGGAATCATCCTCTCAACAAAGTTTTCAAGCTCGCCTGGGTTCGAATTGTCGGGCATTATCCAGATGCCAATGCGAGGGCTGTCGGTGTTTGGGTTTTCCGGAATGATTGTGCCGTTCGGGTCCGGAGCCGGAGGAATCGGCGATATAGCGCGGGCCGAGTCACGGATGCGGTCCGCTACGCGGTTCCAAGCGCTGGATACGTGGGTATCCGCGTCCACTACGATGCCGACAGCGCGACGGCCGGGTTCGTCAATATGGTCGCGTATATTGGGAAGGACGTTTTCGATTCCCTCGTAGTCTTTGATAGCGAACTCCAACGCTTGATCCCAACGCTCGGACAAATGCCTTATGACGTGCTTATCATCCACCCCTTCAACCAATAGCAATGGGTCGAAGGGACGAGGGTCGAGGTTAATCATCGGTCAGCGCACCTCGATCCCGTGTTTCGCGATGTTGTTAAGTCGGGATGCGTCATACGTGATCGGCCGAAGACCGATTGGAGGGCGTTCGATGCGAACCAGCAAACCCTCGACATCCTCCAGTTCGTTGGCCGCTTGAGCGAAGCCCACCACGCAGTCCCAGCTATGGGTGGTGGCAATGACCTGCACGTTGTTGCGCTGGGCAGTTTGCAGCACCATGTTCCAGAACTTGGCCTGGATGGAGTGGTGGATACCGTTTTCGGCTTCGTCGATGAGGAGGAAACCGTTGGAGCTAGCCGCTAGGGCGAGGGCTACTGCAAAAGCCCGGACTGCGCCGTCACCGAGGCTACGGAGAGGGACGGGGTTGTCTGCACCCTTTAGTTTTACTATTGAACGGCGTCCTGCCCTCGCTCCGACACGGGTACCTGAGTCCACCATCGCGACACGTTCGGCCGACAAATCAGTTACCAGGTTCAGGGCCTCAATCGCCCGTTCTTCGTCAGGAGTCAAAAGCAACGTGTTCAAAAGTTGTTCAATGGTTTCGTTATCGGGCACGTCTGGTCCTAACAGACCGCAAAAGATTTCCTCTGAGGAAGAAGTACCGCCGGAGCGGCGCATCATGCGAGTGGAGACCGAAACGCCATGAGGAAGCAAGGTGTGGGTTGAGCCCCGAAACTTTACTCTCAATGCCAACACTTCTTCATCATCGAAGAGGATAGACTGTCGTCGTTCGACGCTGGAAATTTCATCCTCGTCGAGAGGCGCTATTTTCATTTGCAGAAGGTCTGCTTCACGGGTTGGACCTATCAAGATCGCTTCATCGAAGTGGATGCGCCGCCCGAAGAACAAGCCATCCCAATTCGCCAGAGTCACCTCTTTACCATGCACATCAGGGGAAGTAATGACCTCGTCGTGGTTGTGCAATACTTCAGCAATGTCGAGTCGGTGACCACGAGTAGCCCAAATCCTTACCGCGTCCAGCACCGTCGTTTTGCCCACGCCGTTCTTGCCGGTCAGCAGCGTTACGCGGCCTAGGCGGGGGATGGTCAGCTCGTCGATGCCGCGGAAGTTCTTGATGACCAGGCTGGGGAGGTGGAGGCTTTGGTCCGGTGTGGGTTCTGGCATGATGGCTCCCCCGATGTCTGTGGGATGGCGGCTGCAATTGGCGCGGCGGATTTCCGATATAATCCCAGTCTAAACTATGGATTCAAGGTGGGGGAATAACACCTCCAGGAGGATTTATGAAGTACGACGTTATCGTGGTTGGGGGCGGCGCGGCCGGCTCCACTCTGGCGAGCCGGCTGGCGGAGGACGCGAGCACCTCGGTGCTGCTGCTTGAGGCCGGCAACGACTATCCGGACGTGGCCACCCTGCCGGACGATGTCAAGTTCGGTGGCACCAGGTACGCCGAGGCCCAGGATTCCATCCACAACTGGGCGCTGCGGGGCACCGTCACTCCTGAACAAGGCGAGATCCACGTCGCCCAGGGCAAGGTCATCGGTGGCGGGTCGTCCATCAATGGGCAGGCGATGCAGCGCGGGTTCCCCGAGGACTTCGACGACTGGGCCGCCCGGGGCAACGATGAATGGTCCTACGACAAGGTCCTGCCCTTCTATCGCAAGATGGAAAACGACATGGACATCAAGGACGACTACCACGGGTCGGACGGCCCGATGCCCGTGCGACGCCGTCGCACCGGCACGTGGGCGGACATCCAGCAGGCGTTCCATGATGCCTGCCTGGCCGAAGGCTACCCGGCCGTGGAGGACACCAACGGCCCTAACCCCACCGGCGTGGGCGTGTCGCCGACCAATAACCTGGGCGGCATCCGCATGAGCGCGGCCATGACGCACCTGAACCCGATGCGGCACCGTTTGAATCTGACGGTGCGGGGTAACGTCTACGTGCGCCGGGTACTATTCGAGGGTAACCGGGCCGTGGGCGTGGAAGCCGCGAGCGGCGGCGAGATCTTCACCGTAGAGGCCGACCGTGTGGTGCTCAGCAGCGGGGCGATCCGCTCGCCGCAGTTGCTGCTGCTGTCGGGCGTCGGTCCTCGGGGCCATTTGCAGCAGTTCGGTATACCCGTGATCCATGATAGCCCCGGCGTGGGCCAGGGACTGTGGAACCACCTGAGCGTACACGTCATCTACAAAGTGAAGGATGGCAAGACGTTGACCGGCGACCTGGACGCGCCGCACTTCGGCCTGCACTACTCCTCCGAGGGGTCGGGCTATACCAACGACATGGTGTTGCGGGTCAGCACGGTGGTGGACGAGCGGGAAGAGAAGGTCGCCGGCGTGCGGACCCGGTACAACACGGGGGACGTTCCGCCGGAACGGTCGGCGCGAATCTCATGCACGCTGGGGTTGCCGGATGGGTCAGGGTTCGTGCGGCTGCAATCCTCGGACCCCGACGTGCAGCCGGAGTTCAACTACCAGTACCTGACCCATCCCAACGACGCGCGGCGGATCCGGGAAGGCATTCGCTTTGGCGCGCGGATGCTGGAGTCGGACGCTTTCAAGGACGTTTGCGACTTCCGGATCAATCCGCCGGACGACATTCTGAACAACGACGACGCCCTGGACCTGTGGGCGCGGCAGACCGTGGGCACGGCGCGTCATGTTTCCGGCACCTGCCGGATGGGCCCGGACGGCGACGACATGGCCGTGGTGGACCAGTATTGCCGGGTGCGCGGCGTGGACGGCCTGTGGGTCGTGGACGCGTCGGTGATGCCGCGTGTTCCCCGCTCCGGTGGCATCCATCCCACCGTCATCATGGTGGGCGAGCGCGTGGCGGAATGGGTTGCGGCCGGCTAAACGCCTACCGGCAGCGCAAGCGATAAAATCGACCCGGACCTATTCGTCCGGGTCGATCACTATATCGGGGTGGGTGTCGACGCCGTACCGGTTGAACACGTCGTCGATCTGCGCCATGTCGGCGCCGGAGAGCGCCCACTCCAGGCCGGCGACGTTGTCCTCCACTTCCTGGACCGTGCGCGTACCCACCAGGGCGACGCTGACCGCCGGGTTGGAGAGCACCCACCTCAGGGCGAGCTGTGGCATCCCTTTGCCCCTGCCTTCGGCGATGGGCTTGAGGTCCTCGACCACCTGCAGGTTGCGCTGGAAGTGTTCTTCGGCGAACACGCCTACGTTCCAGCCCGGACGCCCGCCCGTGGCGCGCCAGTCGTTGTTGCCGAAGGTGGTGTCCGCCGACATCGTGCCGGTTAACAGGCCGAAAGCCAGCGGGCCGTAGACCATGACTCCGGTGCCTTGCCGGAGGCAGTGCGGAAAGATTTCCTGCTCCATGCGCCGGTCGAACATATTGAGCCCATACTGGACTACGTCGACGCTCCGCACGTTCTCGCACTCCCTGATCTGTTCAAGGGTGAAGTTCGATAGGCCGACGGCTCGCACCTTGCCCTGTTCCACGAGGCTGTCCAGCGCGTGCATCGTTTCGTCGAACGGAGTGTTCACATCGGGCCAGTGGATGAGCAGCACATCCAGGTAGTCGGTGTCCAGGTTCCGGAGGCTCTGCTCCACGGAGGCGAATATCGACACCATGCGGCTGTCCCGGCCCTTGGGACGGTCGGCGTAGCCGACCCCGCACTTGGTGACGACGATGACGTCCTTGCGGCGGTCGCCCAGGGCTTTGCCCAGGACGACCTCGGATTCACCTCTCCCGTAGGCCGGCGCCGTGTCGAAGCAGTTGATGCCCAAGTCGATGGCGCGGTTGACCGCGGCGGCAAGCTCGCCGCCGGACACGTCGCCGTAGGTGCCGCCCATCTCCCAGCAGCCGAAGCCCAGGGCGGAGACGGTCATGTCAGTTGGGCCGAAGCGTCGGTATTCCATGGGATTGCTCCTGTGCTACGCCGGTTGGTTCACCACCTGCATCACTCCAGATTGGGCCACACGCCCCGGCTGGGGGAGACGCCTTCGTAGGCGTTGGCGATGCGGAACAGGTTGCCCTCCTCCCACGGACGACCGATGAACTGGAGACCGATGGGCAGGCCGAGCTCGCTGAAGCCGCAGGGCACGGTGATGGCCGGGAACCCGGTGGCGTTCATGGGGCTAGTGTTGCGCGAAACGTAGCCGGAACCGGGCCCCCGAACCTTCTGCCGGCGACCCTCCGCCTCCAGCGTGTCGGCGTCGATGCGCGGGGCCGGTAGCGGCGTAGTCGGCGTCACCAGGAAGTCAACGTCCTGGAGGACGCGGGCGTGCTCCTCCTTGATGATCCGCTGAACCTTCATCGCCTTGGAATAGTCGCGGCCCAGCACAAACTGGCCGGCCAGGGTGCGGTAGAGAGTGTCCGGGCCGTAGTCCTCGCGGTTGGAGGTGATGTAGGGCTCGTGGGTGACGACGCTGTCGGCCATGCTGGAGAAACGCAGGGCCCCCGCGTACTGCATGCTGGGCACGCTGACCTCGCGGGTTTCAACACCCAACTCTTCCAGTGCGGCGATAGCGCGGCGAACCGCCTCCGCGACCTCCGGGTCCAGGTGATCGTAGTAATAGTTGGATGGGATGCCTACGGTCAGGCCGCTGATCGCCCGCTCCATGATCAGGGCGTAATCGTCCACCGGTACCGGAACCGTGCTGGGGTCCAGGGGGTCGTAACCGGCGATGGCCTGCAGCACCAGGGCGCTGTCGCGCACGGAGCGGGTCATGGGCCCGATGTGGTCGCCGTTGAAGCTGGTGACCAGCAGGCCGCGCTGGCTCACGCGCCCGAAGGTCTGCTTGAGCCCAACGACGCCGCAGAAGGCGCCCGGCAGGCGCACGGATCCGCCCAGGTCGGTTCCCAGGGAGGCGAAGGTTACGCCGGCGGCCACGTTGGCGCCCCCGCCTCCGCTGGAACCGCCGGGGATGTGGTCGACGTTCCAGGGGTTGTGCACCGCGCCGTAGTGGGGGTTGTTGGAGGTGGCGCCGGCGGCGAACTCTTCCAGGTTTTCCTTGCCGATGATGATGGCGCCGGCGGCCTTGCAGCGGCGGACGACCTCGGCGTCTTCATCGGGGACGTGATCCCGCAGTACCTTGGTGCCCAAGGTGGTATTGATGCCGCCGGTGGCGATGTTGTCCTTGATGCCGATGGGGATGCCGTGGAGCGGACCCAGGTACTCGCCGCGGGACAGGGATTCCTCGGCCGCTTCGGCCTGTGCCAACGCCTGTTCGCGCATGATGGTGATGAATGAGTTGAGGGTCGGTTGGCGCCGCTCCGCCTCGGCCAGGGCGGCTTCGGTAAGCTCTACGGGCGAGACCTCGCGGGCCTGGATCAGCGGGGCGATTTCGGAAATGGTCAGCTTGAGCAGGTCGGAATCAGGCATCGGTTTCTCCTCCATCGGCTGGCCTCAACAGGCGCGCGGACATCACGTCGGACAGGTCCAGATCGCGCAGGTTTTGCAATTCGGTCAGGTAGTTCTCCAGCTCGGGTTTGACCAGCGCTATTTCGGCGTCGGACAACTCGAACCCGCCGTATTCGGCGATTATTCGCCTCATGGTTTCGTCGGAAATCGGCATTCGCCACACCTCCTGCATGGTCGTGGTTGGGCGCGAGTTTACATAGCGCGCCGGGCTCAGGCAAGGCAGGGAACCCGTTATGGTAGGCTGCCCCGGCCCGATCGGAGGATGGTCCCTGGCGGGGCGGGTGTCAGATTGCCGCTCGGATTTGGCCTGTGCTATACTCACGCTCGATCCCGCGCCAGACCCAGGAGAGAGGCACAAAGCTTATGGTACAAGCCCCGGAACGCCCGGCGGAGAGTGCGATGAACGCGGCTCCCGCCTTGGAACCGATCACGATGAAGTCCCTTTTGGAAGCCGGAGTGCACTTCGGTCACCAGACCAGGCGGTGGAATCCGCGCATGCGCCGCTACATCTTCACGCAGCGCAACGGGATCCACATCATCGATCTGCAGCAGACGATGGGGCTGATCAACGACGCGTACCGGGCGATGGTGGAACTGTCCGCCAGCGGTGGTAAGGTGCTGTTTGTTGGCACCAAGAAGCAGGCGCAGGATGTGATAGCGTCTGAAGCCGAACGCACCGGCCAGTGGTACGTGAACCAGCGCTGGCTGGGCGGCACGCTGACCAACTTCCAGACCATCAAGGGTCGCATCGACCACATGAAGCGTCTGCAGGAACAGCGGGATACGGGCTACCTGGCGCGGTTGCCGAAAAAGGAAACGGTGCGGCTCACCCACACCCTGGACAAGCTGGAGAAGTACTTCACCGGCCTGCGCAACATGGACCGGCTACCCTCCGCGCTCTTCGTCATCGACATCGGCAAGGAGGATATCTGCATCGCCGAGGCGCGCCGGCTCAATATCCCGATCTTCGCGATTGTGGACACTGACTGCGACCCGGGGCAGGTAACCCACGCGGTGCCCGGCAACGACGACGCCGTGCGTTCCATCCGACTGATCACGGGACGGATGGCTGCGGCCATCGAAGAAGGCCAGGCGCAGCGGGAAGCCCTGCAGATGGCGCAGACCGAAGCGTCGGAAATCGACGGGGAAGACGTCGACGAGGATGTCCGGCCCTTCAGCAACACCGTGACGCTGGAAGAGTTGGGGCAGATGATGTCCGCTCGCCCGCTCGAGACGTAGCCACCAGGCGTGACCAATCACCGGATCGCATCTATCAACAGGGAGGCTCAAAAGTTGCCTGCAGTAACCGTTGAACTGATTAAAAGCCTGCGCGAACAGACCGGCGCCGGCATCAGTGATTGCAAGCAAGCTCTGGAGGACAACGGCGGAAACCTCGAACAAGCCATGGCGGCCCTCCGCCAGAAGGGCTTCGAGCAGGCCGCCAAACGGGCCGACCGCGAAACCTCGCAGGGGTTGGTAGAAGCCTACATCCACACCGGCGGCCGGGTCGGAGCGATGGTGCAGTTGGGGTGCGAGACCGACTTCGTGGCGCGCACCGAGGGTTTCCGCACGCTGGCGCACGATATCGCCATGCAGGTGGCCGCAATGTCTCCGGTGTACCTGAACGAAGAAGACATGGACGAAGGGGACGACCGTCCCGCGGCCCAGGTTTGCCTGATGCAACAGCCGTTCATCAAGGACGGGTCCAGGACACTGGCCGACCTGGTGCGTGAGACGGCGGCGCAAACTGGCGAAAACGTCCGGGTGGTCAGCTTCCGCCGGCTGGCGCTGGGAGAATAACGATACAAACGAAAACGGCATCCCGCCAGGTTGATGCTGCGCCGGTATTGAAAAATGGTTTCCGCCAGCGTCACGGGTGAAACGGTCTATCGCCGCGTCCTTTTGAAGGTCAGCGGCGAATCTTTGCAGGGGTCGGGGCCGGATACGATCGATCCGGAAGCGGTCGCCTATATCGCGGATCAGATTATCGACGCTCACTCCCGCGGGGTGGAGATGGCGGTCGTGGTGGGTGGCGGCAACATTTGGCGCGGCTCCGCTGCCGAGCGGAGAGGGATGGAGCGGTCCACCGCAGACTACGCCGGCATGGTGGCCACCATCATCAACGGGCTAGCTTTGCAGGACGCGTTGGAGCGCCGGGGGATCATCACCAGGACACAGTCGGCGCTGCCGATACAGGCTGTTGCCGAGCCCTACATCCGGCGCCGGGCCATCCGTCACCTGGAAAAGGGCAGGGTCGTGCTGTTCTGCGCCGGAGCGGGGAACCCCTACATGTCCACCGACACGGCCTCGGCGCTTCGGGCTCTTGAAGTGGGCGCGGATGTACTGTTGATGGCCAAGAACGGCGTGGATGGGGTTTACGACTCCGATCCCAAGACTAATCCCGCCGCCGTGCGGTTCGGGAACCTGGAATACCTGGACGCCGTAAATCGCCGGTTAGAGGTGATGGACTCCACGGCGATGACCCTGTGCATGGATAACGAGATGCCGATCATCGTCTTTGATATATTTGAGCGGGGCGCCATGGGCCGCATCCTGCAAGGGGACGTGGTGGGAACGACCATCGACGACGGCTCGCGGCGCAACGGGTCGTAAAATCAGGAATCGCCAGCTAATCACGCTCAGCCGAAAAGGAGGGACCAAATGCCGGATCGCAACAACAGGGGCAACAACAGCGATCAGGATGGGCCGACCATGGAGGCCGTGCTGGCCGAAGCGGAGCGCAAAATGGGGCAATCGATTGAAGCGATGCGCCGCGACATCAGCACGCTCCGCACGGGCCGGGCAACGCCGGCACTCATCGAAGACCTGTCGGTCGATTACTATGGCTCGCCCACCCCTCTGAAACAGATTGCTTCCATTTCGGCACCCGACGCTCGCGCCATCATGGTACAGCCCTGGGATCGTCAGGCCCTGCGCGACATCGAGCGCAGCCTGACCCAGTCCGAAATGGGGTTCAATCCGTCGAACGATGGCAATGTGATCACCGTGCCCATCCCGCCGCTGACCCAGGAACGGCGCCAGGAGATGGTGCGCCTGCTGAAGCGCAAGGCGGAGGACAGCAAGGTGGCAGTGCGCAACGTGCGGCGTGAAGGGGTGGACTCCCTGCGCAAAATGGAGCGGGACAAGTCGATTTCCCAGGATGAGAACCGGCGCAGCCAGGACTCACTGCAGAAGACCACCGACGCTCATATCAAGGCAATCGACGAGGTCTCGGCGACGAAGGAAGCGGAAATCATGGAGGTGTAACCCGCGCTCCAAATTCCTGGCGCACGCGTTGGCGCGTTACTGCAACACCGCTGGACGCCCGCCGTATCCGGGGCCTCATCCTGGAGAGAACCGATAGGCGGGCGAACGTTTGCCCGTGCAGCGGGGCCATTCCAAAGTCGCCGTCAGAGTCAGGATTTGCCGGATTTTCAGGATTGCGGTCACACCCAGCGCCATCTACTCACACGCACCCAGTTTGTCATCGCGAGTCGCGCAGCGACGCGGCGATCTCGTTGCGGAAAGCGACCCCGTTGCCATCACGAGATTGCCGCGCTGCGCTCGCAATGACAGATCGTGTGAAACAGGGTACGTGTGAGCATCTACTCAATCTTGATAATCTCTAAATCCAGGGAATCCTGATTCTGACGATGGCTTTGGAAAGGCCCCTGGACGTGCCGGCGCTCCACTGTCCAAGTTTCTGTTCATGTCGAATAGCCCAGACCATTCCAACATAGACCGACTTTTGCAGGTCACGGGCCCGGATGCCGGGGCCGATCCGGTGCCCGGCCATGTGGCAATCATCATGGACGGCAACGGACGCTGGGCGGAGCGCCAGGGCCTACCGCGAAATGCGGGTCACCAGCGTGGGGTGAGCAATATCCGGCGGATCGTCGAGTTGCTGGCGCAACGCGGCGTCCGCGTGGTAACGCTCTACGCATTTTCGACGGAGAACTGGCGGCGGCCTACCGATGAAGTGGACAGCCTGATGGCGATCCTGGCGGAACAGATCGAGCCCCAAACCCGGGAGCTCCACAAAGCTGGGGTGAAGTTGGTACATCTCGGTGACATCAGCCCGTTGGACTCCGCGCTCCAGGAATCGATACGACTGGCGCAGGCCATCACCAAGCACAATGACGGCATCACGGTCAACATCGCTTTCAATTACGGTGGCCGGGACGAAATCCTGCAGGCGGTTCGGCGGATGCTGGAGGACGGTGTGATTCCTGAGGACGTGGACGAGACGTTGTTCAGTCGGTACCTCTACACCGACGGCTGCCCGGATCCAGACTTGATAATTCGTACCGGCGGTGAGCAGCGGCTCAGCAATTTCCTCATCTGGCAAGCAGCCTACAGCGAGTATTACCATACGCCGGTGCTTTGGCCGGACCTGGGCGCGGAAGATTTGGATCGCGCGCTGAGCGCCTACGGGCAAAGGCAGAGGCGTTTCGGCTCCCTGGACACCCAGGACCATACCTCCGGGGCGTAAAGCGGGTGCTGCTCCACCGGGTTCTGACTGCCCTGGTGGGCGTGCCGGTGGTGTTGGCATGCATCTGGTTCGGCCCGCCCTGGATCACGCTTCTGGCGGCGGTCGCGGCGGTTATTGGCGTCAGAGAAGCGTACCGGCTGTATCCCGGCCGTGAGAGAGTATCCGAGGACGATGACGCCGGCGACACGCCACTGCCGTTGCTGCTGGGCGGGACCTGGGCCGTGGCGCTGGTATTGGCCGGTGAACTGGCGGTTCGCCCGGAGGATTTCGGGTGGGCGGTTCTGGGCATATGCATCTCCGGGGTTGTTCTGGGCGGTTTGTGGATGATTGCCGCATGGCACGGGCGGAAACCGATTGTGGCCGCCAGTTATCTGGTGATGTCGCCGGTTTACGTGGGAGGAGCGCTGGCGTCGGCAACGGCCCTACGCGGAATAGACGGGCTGACCAGCCTGTGGCACCGGAAGGTTGAAGCACCGGCGCCTCCTTTGTCAGTTCCCCCGCACATCGAAGACGACGGACTTGGTGAAGCGTTCGAGTCGGTCTACCAGGTCCCGGCCGATGACGGGGGGCTCTGGCTGCTGCCTGACATAATCGGTTCCGATTTCTCCCGGGAATTGACCGTCCTCACGGAAACCGGCTGCTGGTGGCTCCTGCTGGCGATCCTCACCGTGTATGCGGCGGACACCGGGGCGTACGCTGTAGGGCGTCTGTTCGGCCGGCACCGTATGGCGCCCGGTATCAGCCCGGGAAAGACCTGGGAAGGAACGGCCGGCGGATTGCTTTTCGCAGTGATAGCCGCCGTCGTTCTCGGAATGCTGTTTCCGCTGCGACTGGAGATTTGGCACCTGGCAATAATCGGTGTTATTTTAGGCGCCGTATCGCCCATCGGCGATCTGGTCGAATCCAAAATCAAAAGGTTGGCTGACGCAAAGGACTCAGGCAGCCTGTTTCCCGGCCACGGCGGGATGTTGGATCGGTTGGACAGCTTGCTGCCCTCCCTGATCGTGGTGTACATCCTGGCGGCCGTGAGTACCCCCTAAAACCGACCGGGACGCAAATACATGCGGCGCATAATTATACTCGGCTCCACCGGCTCAATCGGGCGTCAAACGCTGGACATCGTGCGGGCATTCCCCGACGAGTTTCAGGTGGTAGGATTGGCCGCCGGGAACAACACGGCCCTGCTGCTGGAACAGGTAGCCGAGTTCAGTCCCCAATTCATTTGGTGCTCCAACCCGCCCGACGAATTGCCCGGCGGTACGGAGATGCTCCCCATGGCGGAGATGGCGTCGCTCGGCGACGTGGACCAGGTGATGGTTGCGTTGATGGGCGCCGTGGGTCTGGAACCCACGATGAGCGCTCTGCGCGCGGGCAAACAGGTCGCGCTGTCGAACAAGGAACCCATCGTCATGGCGGGCCAGGTTCTGAAGAAGGCGGAAACCGCCTACGGTGGCGTGATCCTCCCCGTGGACAGCGAGCCCAGTGCCATCTGGCAGTGCCTGCAGGGGGAAGACAACCACATCCGGCGCCTGATGATCACGGCCAGCGGCGGCCCGTTCCGCCGTACGCCGCTGGACGAACTGGACGCCGTCACCCCAGAACAAGCGCTCCGGCACCCGACCTGGCGGATGGGCGACAAGATCACCATCGACTCGGCTACTCTCATGAACAAGGCATTTGAGGTGATCGAATCCCATTGGCTTTTCTCCGTGCCGTGGGAAGATATCGCGGTGGTGGTGCATCCCCAGAGCACCATACATTCCATGGTCGAGTTCGATGACGGATCGGTCAAGGCGCAATTGGGCCCGCCCAGCATGCGCCTGCCGATACAGTACGCCCTGTTCCACCCCCAGCGATTTGCCAACGACGAGATACCCCGCCTGGACATTGGAGTCCCGTGGTCTCTGGACTTTGAGCCGCTGGAGCCGAAACGCTTTCCTTGCTTCGACCTGGCGGTGTCCGCCGGCAAGACGGGCGGAACCATGCCCGCCGTACTCAGCGCGGCGGATGAAGTGGCGGTGCAGGCCTTCCTTGCCGGGAGCATCCGCTACACTGACATCTATCGCTTGGTCGAGCGGGTGCTCGGCGAGCACGTATCTCAGCCGTCGCCCGACCTGGATGCTATAGTAGAGGCAGACCGCTGGGCCAACCTGCGCGCTGCCGAGATCGTGAGCAGCGGGATGAATTAGCCGGCCACGCGGGCCAAGGGCTATGGACACGTGGATTATCGCGGTGGCGTCGTTCGTGCCGATGCTGCTGCTGCTGGTGGTGGTGCACGAACTGGGGCACTTCTGGTCGGCCAGAGCATTTGGCATCAAGGTGCTCGAATTCGGCGTCGGCTACCCGCCTCGTGCGTTCGGGGTCTACACCGGCCGCACCGAAACTCTGTTAACCCCTGCCACGGTCTGCCTGAACGGAGTCGTGGGCTCCATTCAACCGGGCCAGGTGATCCGCGTGCTGTCCGGCGAAGATGCGGACGGACAGCTCGTTGCGCGTTACATTGAGCTGCGGGAACAGGGTAGAAGCGGAGGTATCCTTGGATCATTGGCCGGATTAGCGGGGTTCGGACGCCGGCCCCAGGATACGCAACCTGCGATGCAGTCAACCCGCAGGCGATTGGACGACGTACAGACCGATGAATTCCTCCGCCATGAGGGGCGTGTCCGGGAGGTGCTGCCCGACCGCGTCGTCATGGCGGACATGATCTACTCGGTCAACTGGCTTCCGCTGGGCGGCTTCGTCAGGCTGTCGGGTGAGAACAACCCGGCTGCGCCCGGAAGCCTGGCACGTCGGGGCCTGGGCCAGAGAGCCATCGTGCTGGCGGCCGGATCGGCGATGAACGCGCTGTTCCCGATCGTGGCGTTCGCCATCATGTTCATGGTCCCGCACACGGAGATGGTCGGCGGGTCGGCGGAGATCACGTCGGTCGCGCCGAATTCGCCGGCGGAGGCTGCGGGCCTGCTGCCCGGAGACCGTGTCGTGCAGGTGGGTAACCAGCCGCCGGGGACACCGCAGGAGTTGCCCCGGGAAGTTCGCCTTGCGGCCGGTACCGAGATGACCTGGGTCATTGAAAGGGATGGACAAACCAGGGCGGCGCAGGTTACGCCGCGAGTGGACCCGCCCCCCGGCCAGGGAGCGGTCGGGATTACCTTCTCCATAGTGGACCAGCAGGAGGTTCGGCGAATTGAACCCCCTTGGACCGCGGCGCGTCTGGGCGTCACCAGCACGTGGGATATGCTCACTCTGATGGGCAGAGAGATCCGTGGCTGGTTCGGCGGAGGACGCGGGCCGGAGCTGAGCGGGCCCATCGGCATCGCCCAGATCACCGGGGAGGTGACCCGTCAGGGCGGAATCGAGGGATGGCTGCTGGTGGCAATCCTGTTGAGCATCAACCTCGCGGTGCTGAACATTCTGCCGATCCCAATGCTGGACGGCGGGCGACTACTGTTCGTATTCATCGAATGGGTTCGCGGGGGCAAACGGGTGCCGTCAGACAAAGAGGGGCTGGTCCACCTGATCGGCTTCGTGGCGCTGTTGGCGCTGGTCATCGCCATCTCGGCGAACGACATCATGCGGCTGGTGCGCGGAATATCGCCGCTGGGGTGATAAACAGAGCTTTCGACTGTCATCGGGCGCTGGATTCCGGCTTTCGCCGGCATGACTGTCCCAACTGCGTATGTCCTATGTCATTGCGAGGCGTCCACGCGGTGGCAATCCCGTTGCCGGATGACGGCTGCTACCCCGACAAGATTGCCGCGCTGCGCTCGCAATGACAAACCGGGGTATCCAGTGGGTCAGCAGGTGTTTTCGTTTTCCTCGGAAAGCATCTGTCCCAGGACCGACGGCAGTTCGCCACAGGGCACGTTGGTCATCACCGGGACGGGCGGTTTTCCGGCCACGACGGACTTTGACCGCTGGTATACATCGACGGCTTCAAGGATTTGGCCGTCAACGCGTACTCGCTTGCCCACCAGCCCGATATCGGCCAACGCATGGTTGGCGCACCCGTTGGCGCACCCGGACCAGAACAGTGAAATCTTTCCGGTCTGGACACCCATCCGTTCCAGGGCCTGGGCCGTTTCGACTGCCCGGTCCTTGGTTTCGATCAGCGAATAATGACAATAGTCGATGCCCGTGCAACTGACCGTGCCTCTCATCGCCTCGGTGGGGTGGTGGGAAAACGTTTCCAGTATTGGCTCCGCTTCCAGCGCAGGCAAACAGGTGTCAGGCACGTTCGGGATGATCAAGTTCTGTCCCGTGGTGATGCGAATTTCGCCGTCTCCGTAAGTATCCGCCAGGGCTGCTACCTGCCGCATCTGGTCGGAGGTGATGCGGCCCACGGGGACGCAAAGGCCCACATAGTTGAATCCAGGCGTGCTTTGTGGGAAGACACCGATGTGATCGGTTTGTCCCGGTTTACCAGCATCCTTGCCAGCGCGAAGCAGGGTCCGTCCGGCCCTGCCTTCTATCTCGGCGCGGAAACGTTCCGCGCCCCAATCAGCGATGAGGAACGCCAGGCGCACCTTGTTGCGGGCTTCGCGCGAGCCGTGGTCGCGGAACGCCAGCGCGATGTGGCCGCAGATTTCCGCCGCCTCTTCCGATGAGACAAAAATATCCAGCGAGGTGTTGGCTGTGTAGCCCCCGGAACCCATCTTGCCGCCCACGGCGACATTGAAGCCGGTGAGTTCGGATCCGGAAATCTCCTTGAGCGCCGGCGTAAGGGCGACGTCCTGGTTCGAGGTATGGACGCAGTTGTCCAGGCATCCGGTGATGGCAACATTGAACTTTCGGGGCAGGTTGGTGTATTCCCGGTTGCCGACGAACATGTCGGTGAATTCGCGAGCGACGGGCGACGCGTCCACCAATTCATTGGGAGTCAGGCCCGCTACGGGGCACCCGACCACCGTGCGGATGTTGTCCATGCCGGTTTGCAGCGAGACCAGTCCCACTCGGTGCAAGCGTTCCCAGATGTCAGGTACCTCGTCGATGCCGAACTCGCGCAGTTGCATCTGCTGACGAGTGGTCAGATCGCCAAAGCCTTTGCCGTAGTCATCGCTGATATCGGCGAGAACCCGGAACTGGTCTGCGTTGCTGAACCCGTTGGTCATGCGGACGCGCATCATGAAACGGCCCGGGGTTTGCCGACGGAAAAACACACCGGCCCACTTCAGGCGGTCTCTCTCGCCCTCCGGTATGGACTCCCAGCCGGCGGCGGCGTAGTCGGGAATATCACCCAACACTTCCAGGCCGTCTTTCACGGACTTCATGGCTTCGACTTTGTTCATTTGGAGGCTACTCCCACGCAACAGGGTCGCCGGGACGCATGATCCCGCGCTGACTACGTTAGTCGACCGATATTGCGAGGGTATTGCTTCCAGATTAAGGCTCGGTAAATCCGCCAATGTCTCCGGCGCTTTGCCGTGGGCGCTGGGTTTGTCTTCAGTGTTGAAGCGCGAACCCCGCTCGCAATCTTTGCGTGAGCGGGGCACACAAACTATTCGGCCCCCGCGCCTGCGACGCGGGGGCCGTAGAACCCGAAGGTATGGATGCGCTTACTTCAAGTGCTCGTTGAAGAAGGCGAGGGTGCGGGCCTGGGCGTCTTCCGCGGCAGCCTGGTTATAGCTGTCACGGTCGTCGCAGTTGAAGCCGTGGCCGGCCCCCGGATACATCTTGAAGTCGTAGGACTTGCCGGCCGCGTCCAGTGCCGCTTCAATCTGTGAGACATCCGCGGGGGTTGGATTGCCGTCAGTCTCTCCAAAGTTGCCCATCAACGGGATGCTGATGTTGCCGGTGCCGTCGATGGGCGTGACGCCGTCACTGTAGGGGGCGAGAATTGCGCCACCGTAATACACCACACCAGCGGAGAGGCCGGAGCAGGCACTGGCAGCGAGGTAGACCACCCGGCCGCCCATGCAGTAGCCGACGATTCCGATCTTCTGTCCCCGGGTGCGCGGATAGGTGCGCTGCAGGTAATCGACGGTGGCGTTGATGTCGGCAATGATGCCCTGGCCGGTCAGGGCGGGCATGTAGGTGTTGATTGCGGCGTCGAAGTCCTCAGGAGTGTAGCCCAGCATCGGGTTGGGGTTGCGCTCGTTGCGGTGGAACAAGGCCGGCGCCACGGCGACGTAACCCGCAGCGGCGAATCCGTCGGCCACCTTCTGGATATGCTGGTTGGCGCCGAACGCTTCCTGCACGACGATTACCGCCGGCAGGCTGGTGCCCGCGCTGGGCGCCGGGAAGCTTACGTAAGCGGCCATATCGCCGGCTTCGGCGATATTGGCTCCAGATTCGCGGTCCTCCTCAGGGTCGGGCATTCGGATGTTTTCCCAGAACGACGGCATAGTATTTCCTCCTCCATTGGTTGCGCGAACTACAGTGATACGGCGGCTCGGCGAGGCCAGAGCGCGCGCATCTACAGGCCGTATCTTTCGTGCGCCGGAATTGTAACAAAGGATTGCGGGCCAAACAAGCACATTGCTACGGCGTGGCCAGCGTCGTGTTCCGCGATCAACGCTGTTTGATCCGTCCGTTTGGGAGGTCGGTCAGGTTACTCTGTCTCCCTCGGCATGGCATGGTTCATAGCGCCGCGTCGATATGGCAACGAATGCCGGTCGCGACCTGCGGATTGGTGGTTCAGATGGAGAGCCGGCGGCGCCCGATGAAATCCGCAATCCACATGGCGCATACGGACGCGATGGTCAGGGCCGCGGACAGGATGAACGCCTGCACGTAGTCTCCCTGCAGGTCGAACATCAAGCCGGCGATGATCGGCCCCAGGAAAATAGCCGCTCCCCGCCCCATTTCGACAAATCCCATGACGGTGCCCAGGGACTCGGTGGGGAAGATATCCGCCGCCTTGGCGCCAATGATCAGGCCGCTGATGCCGTCGGTGATCCCCGCCAAACCGACGTAAATCGCCAGGGGCCAAAAACTCTGTCCGTCGCCGAGCCACACCACCAGGAGCACCGCGCCGGCGGCCACGCTCATCCCGACGGTGTAAACCGACTCCCGCCCCCAGCGGTCGGTAGCCAACCCGACCAGAGGCCGGGCGAACACGCTCACCAGCCCCACGGCGCCCAGGGTGTTGGCCGCCGTTTGCACGCTGTAGCCGGCCACAACGAAAAACGTGACCAGATGGACGCGAATCATCTGCGTGCCGGTGGAGCCGAAAACGCGGGTCAGTACCAGCGACCACATCGCGGCGTCGCGGACCGATACTCCCAAAGACGGAGTTACCCTGGCTTCGGTTCGCCCAGGACGGACCTCCGGGACCGACGGCGAGGGTTGGCGCTGCGACGCTTCGGTCGTACGGTTCTGGACTGTCACGGTTTCCGGTGGCCGCCGTTGCAACAGTCCGTTGGGCAGCGCGATCAGCACCGCGAAGACGACGCCGAAGATGCGGTAGGCCCACCGCCAGCCCACTTCGGTGGTCAAGACGCCCGCCAACGGCGCGAACACCGCCTGCCCGATGGGATTGCCGCTATCCGCCAACCCCAACATGCGGCCACGCGTCTGCGGAAACCAGGGGGCGACGGTCGCGGTCATCGAAAATGAAGAAATGGCGGTATGCCCGATTCCGGCGAACACGCTGTAGAAGATGAACATCTGCCACAGTTCGGTCGTGTAACTGGCCGCGAACCAGCCAAACAGAATGAACAGTCCAGCCAGGGGGAACAGCACCCGGGCGCCCCATTTGTCCAACAGGATGCCCAGGAGTGGCGCAGCGACGGCTCCGATCAGTCCGGCCAGGGAAAAGACCGCGGAGGTGTACGTCGCGCTGCGGCCGAAGGCGTCTTTCAGCGCATTGAAATACACGGCCTCGCTGTTCTTGGTTCCGCCCTCGACGGTGAGGTTGCCCAGCGACAGGACGAATATCACCCAACCGTAGTGGAGACGAGTGCGGGCCGCATTCAGCACGAGCCGGCCTGGACCCCGAAACTTCGGGCTCGGACGACGACGGGCGATAAAGCCGATTGGAGCATCGCGCGATTATACACGGCAACCGCGGTAATCTTACATCGATGCACAGGATGGACAGGATTTGATTGATTATCGCCAGCATCCTATTCATCCTGTGCATCGATGTAAAAGGCAAAATGCGTTCGCGGAGGGTCAACCGCCGGTGGCTGATGCCGCCGGTTCCGGTATGGCCGCCGACCGGCTGGAGAGCCCGTGTTTCATGATCAGACCGGCCCCGCACAATGACAACGACGCGAAGCTCACCACGATCAACGACAGCCTGAGGTCTCCGGTCAGTTCCTGGATTATGCCGGCGACCAGCGGACCGAGTGCGATGCCGGCAGAACTACTCATCTGGATGAATGCCAGGCTCACCGCAATCTCACGCGGCCGTATTCCGGGCAGGTTGAAGGGCACCGAATAAAGAACGGGCCAAAAGCCCCACGCTATCCCGTTGACGGTGGTGAGCGCCACCAACACGGGGAGGGACCCGGTGAGCGTCATGGCCGCAAAGGTGACGGCCATGACTGCGCCGGTTCCCAGCAAGACGGAACGCCCTTGATCCGAGACCATGACCAGCCATCCGAAACCCAGCCCGCAGAGGCCGCCCACGAAGATGCCCACCGCCAATATGCCTCCAGACCAAATCAGGGACATCTGGTAGGTGTCCAGCATCAGCGTGGGATAGAAGCTGAGAAATGCCGACCACGACATGGTCGCCCCGACGAACCCGAGGCCGCCAATCCACAGGTCGCGGTAACGCAGCGCGCCCTTGAGAACGTTCACGTCCTGGGAGCCGAGACGCTGCCGGTATTCGGCGGTAACCCTTTCTCGACCGAAAATCAGCCAGAGGACGGTCAACACGGCGAAAAGACCGACGAACCAGAGTAGCGTCGCCCGCCAATCGTCACTCAGGGCGGCCAGAATAAACGGCGAACCCGCAACTCCTCCACCCACCACCAGGCCGAACATAGCGTTGGAGATGCTGTTCACCAGCACCACTTGCCGCTGCGGGAACCATTGCTGGGTCAACAGTGCCCGCGCCGGTTGCCGGGCGATCACGCTGACGCCGAAGGCCACCCGGCTCAACAGCAGCAATGCGAAGCCCGGCGTGAGGGACTGGGCCAGCAGGAACAGGGTTCCCAGCGCCAGGGTGACGGAGGTGAGTATCCGCGGGGAGAATCGGGAGGCCCACCAACCTATGGGAATGGCCAGCACGAGGTTTCCCCAATACGCGGACGAACCCAGCATGCCCTGTTGGAAAGGCGACAGCCGGAGTTCAGCGCTGATCGCCGGGAGCAGAATACCGATGGTGGACATGATCATGAAGCCGGCTACGCTCGCGGTGAGCCAGATGCCCATGACCACCCAGCGGTAGTTGGGAAATTCCTGCGCTGGATTTTCGGTGGGTACGTAACTCATGTGGAGAAATCGGAATCCACGGTCGGGATTCGTTGCGTTGGGGGCCGCTGCGCAGTTTATTCAGGTGCAGGGGGCGGGTCAACGCGCGCGAATGACGGGCTCCGGCGGTTTTGGGAGCCGTGAGGGGGCCGGATAGGGCCGCTTCGGAAAACGAAAACCGGTGAGACCAACGGGTATTGACAACGGGGTTGAAACCCGATAAAGTTGCGGAACTCACCAGCCGTAGAGGCTGCCAGCCACCGGCGGTGAGGGCTCCTTAACAGCTGAATAGTGGAAGGAAGTAAGGTTCTCATTAAGAGAGTTTGATCCTGGCTCAGGGTGAACGCTGGCGGCGCGCTTAATGCATGCAAGTCGAGCGTGATCGTGGCTTCGGCCACAATGATAAAGCGGCAGACGGCTGAGTAACGCGTGAGTAATCTGCCCTCCGGTGGGGTATAACCTCGGGAAACTGAGGATAATCCCGCATACGACCTGCACCCCTTGGGGTGCAGATGAAAGGCTTCGGTCGCCGGAGGAGGAGCTCGCGTCCTATCAGGTTGTTGGTGGGGTAATGGCCTACCAAGCCGATGACGGGTAGCTGGTCTGAGAGGATGACCAGCCAGAGGGGGACTGAGAACGGCCCCCACTCCTACGGGAGGCAGCAGCAGGGAATCTTGGGCAATGGGCGAAAGCCTGACCCAGCGACGTCGCGTGGGGGACGAAGGCCTTCGGGTTGTAAACCCCTTTTCCGAGGGAAGAGAAAGGACGGTACCTCGGGAATAAGCCCCGGCTAACTACGTGCCAGCAGCCGCGGTAATACGTAGGGGGCAAGCGTTACCCGGAATCACTGGGCGTAAAGTGCGCGTAGGCGGTTGGATAAGTCTCTTGTGAAAGCTCCCGGCTCAACTGGGAGAGGTCAAGGGATACTATTTGACTAGAGGACAGCAGAGGTAAGCAGAATTCCCGGTGTAGCGGTGGAATGCGTAGATATCGGGAGGAACACCAGTGGCGAAAGCGGCTTACTGGGCTGTATCTGACGCTGAGGCGCGAGAGCGTGGGGAGCAAACTGGATTAGATACCCAGGTAGTCCACGCCCTAAACGATGGATACTAGGTATGGGGGGTATTGACCCCCTCCGTGCCGTAGCTAACGCGTTAAGTATCCCGCCTGGGGACTACGGCCGCAAGGCTAAAACTCAAAGGAATTGACGGGGGCCCGCACAAGCGGTGGAGCGTGTGGTTTAATTCGATGCTAAGCGAAGAACCTTACCTGGGCTTGACATGTTGGTAGTAGGAACCCGAAAGGGTGACGACCTCGGGGTAACTCGGGGAGCCTTCACAGGTGCTGCATGGCTGTCGTCAGCTCGTGCCGTGAGGTGTTGGGTTAAGTCCCGCAACGAGCGCAACCCTCGTCGCTAGTTATTCTCTCTAGCGAGACAGCCTCCCGCAAGGAGGAGGAAGGTGGGGACGACGTCAAGTCATCATGGCCCTTATGTCCAGGGCTACACACACGCTACAATGGCCGGTACAATGGGTTGCCAAATCGCGAGATGGAGCCAATCCCACCAAAGCCGGCCCCAGTTGGAATTGCAGGCTGAAACCCGCCTGCATGAACGCGGAATCGCTAGTAACCGCAGGTCAGCATACTGCGGTGAATACGTTCCCGGGCCTTGTACACACCGCCCGTCACGTCATGGAAGCCGAGAACGATTGAAGTCGCTGAGCTAACCCGCAAGGGAGGCAGGTGCCGAGGTCGGGTTCGGTAACTGGGACGAAGTCGTAACAAGGTAGCTGTACCGGAAGGTGCGGCTGGATCACCTCCTTTATAGGGAGACCTTAGTCGGCAAACGCCTTACCAGGCGAGAGCCGGCCCACTCCCAGGTCAATCAGCGGACGTTCCTGTCACTCGGGTCTTCTGGTCGAGTCTTCAAGACTCCCGGGCCCAGAGAGCAGGTTCCCTGAGAAAATCCGCTGTGCCCGGCAAAATCGCCGGAACAATTCGCAAACTTCTTGCTTCCTTTCACTAATCAGCCGCTAACGAGCGCCGAATTACCGGGCCTTTGAAAAAAGGCCCGTTTCGCTTGTATATTTGGACCATGCGCATTTCTGACCTGGGCGAATTCGGCCTCATCGAACTGGTGCAGCAGTGGACGCGAGATCCCGGGCGTTCGGTGGAAAACAGTCTCGCCGCCGTTTGCCGGGCCGTGGTGGACAATGGTGATGACGCCGCCGCCGTCACTTTTGTGACCGCCGGGGTCACCGAACTGTATACCACCGACACCATGGTGGACGGGATCCACTTCACCTCCGAGACCACCCCGTGGCGGGATTTGGGTTGGAAGGTTATCGCTTCCAACGTCAGCGACGTCGCCGCTATGGGAGGAACGCCGGCGTTCGCTCTGGTGACCCTGGGGCTGCCGGCCGAAACGCTGGTCGATGATGTCAAAGAGCTGTATTCCGGCATGAGCGAAATCTGCCGGGAGTTTGGGGCGCGGGTCATCGGCGGCGACATGGTGAGATCGCCGGTGGGCTTCATTACGGTGGCCCTCACTGGCATTGCCACCGGCAAACCCATGGTGCGAACCGCAGCTCGCCCCGGTCACCTGGTGGGCGTCACAGGACATGTGGGCGGTTCGGCTGGAGGACTGCGGGCGATGCTGGAAGGAGCGCCGGCGGTCGGCCCCGGACGCAGATCAACTAGCAATCAGCCATCGTCGGCCGCGCCCACACGTTGCAGAGGGCCAGATCCTGGTCGCCAACGGGATCGAGTCGGCCATGGACGTCAGCGACGGATTGGCGGACGATCTGGCAAAGCTGTGCTCTGCCAGCGGAGTGGCCGCAGTTGTCCGGGCCGACCAGGTTCCGGCAGATGCAGCGCTCAAATCCCTGTTTTCTGAAGACTGGCTTGACCTGGCGCTATACGGTGGCGAGGACTATGTCCTGCTGTTCACCGCGCCGCCCGAAGTCATGAGCGCTGTCGTCAACGGGTTGCCCGCTTCTGCGGCGGTCATCGGCGAGATCACGGAAGGAACGGCGGGAGCAGTCACGGTGTTGGACTCGGATGGCAACCCCCGCCTGCGGGGCGGAGCGGGTTGGGACCATTTCGGCTGACGCTGGCCTATCGACGAGTAGCGCCCCATTGTACAGGCTCATGTCCACGAGCATCACAATCCATACCGAAACCGCCGACGAAACCCGCGCGGTCGGAAAAGTTATAGGCGAGGCAGCCGCTCCCGGCGACGTCTATCTACTCACCGGACCGCTGGGGGCCGGCAAGACCTGCCTGACCCAGGGGATAGCCAGCGGGTTGGGAGCGCCCGGTTACGCTCGCAGCCCCACCTTCGTTCTCGTCACCCGGTACCAGGGCCGCCTCACCATCCATCACGCTGATCTGTACCGGATTGACCATCCAGCAGAGGCATGGGATCTGGGCTTGGAGGACATCATTGCGGCCGGGGATGACGTGCTGATTGTCGAGTGGGCGGACCGGGCCGCGGAGATCTTTCCGCAGGACGCCTTGTGGATTGGATTGGACTACGCCGCGGACGGCAACCCGGCGGCGTGCGAGGTGATCCCTGATGAGGATGGTTCGGTTCCGTCGCGGCACCGCATTACAATTTCCGACGCACCGGAACGATACGCGCGGCTGCTGGCACAACTGACCCGCGATTGGTCTTCGGACGGAGCGGGCCGGGTATCCTGATGCTGCTGTCCATCGACACTTCGTCGCGCTACGGCGGCGTCGCTCTGGCCAATGACGACGGGCTGGTTGTTGAGGCCCGGCTGTGGCATTCCACCGCGAACCACACGGCGCAGTTGATGCCGGCGGTGGCCTTGATGCTGGAAGCTCAGCGCATGAACCCGGCCGAGCTGACCGGGGTTGCGGTGGCCCTGGGGCCGGGACCATTCAGCGCCCTGCGAGTGGGCGTCAGTGCAGCTAAAGGGTTGGTAATGGCCGGCGGTTTCCCCATCATTGGCGTTGACACGCTGTTATTGGAAGCGGGGTCTCACCTGACCCCGGACGGCATCGTTACCGCCTGGTTGGACGCCGGACGCAACGAAGTAGCCGCTGGTTGGTTCCGGGGCGACGGGGAGCGCGTCAGGGAGGATGTCATCGATGCGCCAGCCGCATTGTTGGAACGGGAGCCGGAATTGCCCCAAGGAGCGTTGATTTATTGCGGAGAGGCGGCGCACGCGAGAAGGGATACAGTCCGCAATCCCGACAATAACCACGCCCCGCTGCGTCCTACAGTGGTCGCTCCCTGGACGCCGGCAGCCCGGCTGTGGCAATTG
Organism: Dehalococcoidia bacterium; assembly: GCA_965203985.1. GTDB lineage: Bacteria > Chloroflexota > Dehalococcoidia > Lucifugimonadales > UBA3495 > Bin87. The sequence continues at coordinate 91,893 of CBDBDS010000001.1, read as the reverse complement.
GCCGCAGAAGGACACCGACGGTTGAGCATGGACGAAACCGACGATCTGGCCACCCTGCAGCCGTACTACCTGCGGATGCCAACCATCGGGGCGCCGCGACGACGCGACCTGGTACGCCAGGGACGCCCGTCACCCTCTTAATGCCGACTGCCCGAATTCATCAATCGACAGGAGTAAGCAAACCAATGGAACGGACTTTCGTCGCCATCAAGCCGGACGGGGTACAGCGGGGTCTCGTCGGCGAGATCATCTCCCGGCTGGAACGCCGCGGACTGAAGCTGGTCGCAATTCGCCTGATGCAGGTGGATGAGGATCTGGCGGGACGACATTACGCGGAGCACGTTGATCGGCCCTTTTTCTCATCGCTGGTGTCGTTCATCACTTCCGGCCCCATCGTAGCCATGATCTGGGAGGCGAACAACGCCGTGGCTCTGGCGCGGCAGACCATGGGATCGACCAATCCCGGGGAGGCAGCGCCCGGCACCATTCGGGGCGATTTCGGGATCGACATCGGCCGGAACATCGTTCACGGCTCCGATGGGCCGGAATCTGCGGAACGCGAAATCGGGCTGTTCTTCGAGTCCGGCGACGCTCTGGACTATAGGCGCAGCACGGATGAGTGGATTATAGAATCCTGACGACCTGCGGAGCGCGGCTCCAGAGCCGTTCCAGTCCGAAGAACTCGCGCTCTTCCGGGCCGAAGATGTGGATCACCACATCCGCAAAGTCAAGCAGAACCCAACCCGACGCCGGGGTGCCTTCACGGTGGTGGCGCGGTACGCCGGCGACTTTCATGGCCTCGGACAGATCTTCCTCGAGGGCCTCTATCTGGCGCACGGAGTCGGCGGTCATCACGACGAAGTAGTCCGCAAACACCGTCAACTGCCGAAGGTCCAGCATGACGATGTCGGAGGCCAGCTTGTCAGCGGCCACGTCGACGGCCAGTCGTGCGACTTCGGCCGGATTGAGTGCGTTGGGGGCAGTAGTGGTCATAGGCATGTACCAGCCGGAGTTTAGTCGTCGCCGGCCGGCGTGGGTTCCGTCTCGGTTTGAACCGTTATCATCACGCGACCGTCAATGTGCTGGTGACTGGCCAGGGCGGTCAAAACGCGGTCGATGCGTTGGTTGGTTTCGTCGATGCGTTGGATGGTCTCGTCGATCCGACGGTTGGTTTCGTCGATCCGCTGGTTAATCTCGGTCGTCTGCCGGTTCATTTCGGCAGTGATCTCGGTGACGGCGTTTTTCACCGCCTCTCGGATCTCAGCGCGTAATTCGTCACGGGTCTGGCGTTCCAGGTTCATCATGTCGCCGTACGTAGGACTACGGCCCTGTCGGTACATGACCACGAACAGCGCGGCCACCATGAGGCCGAGCATAGAGCCGTAGAACACGGTTAGAGGGGTTATGTCCATGAGAAATGTTCCGTGTCATCCGCAAGAATCGGCAGACGCGTCATTGTCGCCATCCAGCATGATGCGAGTATAGGCCGGCGGCGGTTTGCCTTGCAATCCCCGGCAATTGTGATATATTACACAAACTAATTTGCCAGCAGCGAGAAAGGCCACGAGCCCGATTTTGGGAGTGGCTTTCGGCATGGCTGGCGGCTTTTTCATTGTCCCAGCGACCGCGCGGTGCAGCCATGAATTCGCTCAAAGAACTGGCCCAGTCCGGATTATACGCTCCCGAGCAGGAACACGACGCCTGCGGCGTCGGCATGGTTGCGAACATTAAGGGCGAAAAGACCCATGCCATTATCACCGAATCGCTGGAAGTGCTGAACAACCTGGGGCACCGGGGTGCTTCGGGCGCTGACCCTGACACCGGAGATGGAGCGGGCATCCTGGTGCAGATGCCGGATGCTTTTTTCCGCAAGGCCACCGCAGAAATCGGGATCACACTGCCCCCTGAGGGCGAATACGGCGTGGGGATGGTCTTCCTGCCTCAGAATCCTGTTCCCTTGGCCGCTTGTGTGGCTCATATCGAGAAAGTCGTGGCCGACGAGGGCCTGATCCTCATCGGATGGCGGGACGTGCCGGTTGACCCTACGGCGATTGGGCGCGACGCTCGGGAGGTTTGCCCCACCATCCGGCAGTTCTTCGTTGGGAAAGGCGCTGCCGACACCCCCGACCGGGCGTCCCTGGAGCGCAAGCTCTACGTCGTCCGCAAGTCCATCACGAACAATCTGCAGGCCACCGGCATCAGCGAAGACGACGCGGACTTCTACTATATCTGTAGTCTGAGCGCCAACACCGTGGTGTACAAGGGCTTGCTGGTCTCGTACCAGCTGCCCAATTTTTATGCCGACCTGAACGACGCAACGATGGTGTCGGCTTTCGCGCTGGTCCACTCCCGGTTCAGCACCAACACGCTGGGGCACTGGAAACTGGCCCACCCGTATCGTTACCTGGCGCACAACGGGGAAATCAACACGTTGCGCGGCAACATCAACTGGATGCACGCTCGGGAGTACCAGTTCAGCTCCCCGCTGTACGGCGACGACATCCACAAGCTGGCGCCGATCTGCGACCCCCAGGCCAGCGATACCGCCAGTTTCGATAATGCGCTGGAGCTGCTGGTGATGACGGGCCGTGAGTTGGCCCACGCCATGCTGATGATGATCCCGGAAGCCTGGGACCAGCATGAAACCATGCCCCAGGAGAAAAAGGACTTCTACGAGTTCCACTCGTGCATGATGGAGCCGTGGGACGGGCCGGCCATGATGCTGGCCACCGACGGAAAGGATGTCTGCGCGGTGCTGGACCGCAACGGGCTCCGGCCGTTCCGCTACACGGTGACCCACGACGACAAGCTGGTAATGGCCTCCGAGACCGGCGTCCTGAGCCTGCCTCCGGAGAGCATCAGGGAGAAGGGACGGTTGCAGCCCGGCCGCATGTTCCTTGTGAGCTTCGACGAAGGCCGGATCATCGGCGACGAAGAACTGAAGCATACCCTGGCCAGCCGCCAGCCCTACGGTCAATGGCTCGAAGAAAACAAGGTGGAACTGGAGAACCTTCCGGACGCGCAGCCGTTGCCGCCGGCCGGTGGCAGCAATCTGCGCCAACAGCAGCGTTCCTTCGGCTACACCATAGAAGAGTTGCGGATGCTGACCACTCCGATGGCAGCGGCAGGATACGAAGCCATCGGTTCCATGGGCAACGACGCCTCGTTGGCGGTATTGTCCGACCAGAACCGCTCGCTGTTTGATTACTTCAAGCAGTTGTTCGCTCAGGTTTCCAACCCGCCCCTGGACGCGATCCGGGAGGAGTTGGTGACGTCGCTGGAAGCCTTCGTCGGCAGCGAGCAAAACTTGTTCGACGAATCACCCCAGCATTGCCGGCAACTGCGGCTGAAATCTCCGTTGCTGACCGACGAGGAACTGGCCCAGATCCGCGCGCTGGATTTGCCGGGACTGTCGTCCGCGACCTTGTCCACCCTGTTCGATGCCCGGACGGGATCGTTACAATCTGCTCTCGACAGTCTTTGCGATGCCGCGTCCGAAGCCATAGCCCAGGGCTCGAACATCATCATCCTGTCCGACCGCGGCGTGGACGCAACCCACGCTCCCATACCCAGCCTGCTGGCGATGAGCGCGGTGCACCATCATCTGACGCGCACGGGGACACGCACCCGGGTTGGCTTGATCGTTGAGTCAGGAGAGCCCCGGGAGGTCCAGCATTTCTGCCTGCTGATTGGCTACGGCGCGGGCGGCATCAATCCGTATCTGGCGTTGGAGTCCGTCCGTGATCTGGCAGAGCGGGGGGAGTTGAACGGGACCAAGCCCGACTACGCCGTCTACAACTTCATCAAGGCCAATGAGAAAGGCATCCTCAAGGTGATGTCCAAGATGGGTATCTCCACGGTGCAATCTTACCGGGGAGCCCAGATCTTTGAGGCCATCGGCCTGAACGACGACTTGGTGGATCGGTACTTCACGCGGACACCCTCCCGCATCCAGGGAATCGGCCTCGACGTGGTGGAGGAAGAAACGCTGCAACGCCACCGCTCCGCGTTCGACGACCCGTTCGTGCCGGGGATGCAGGAACTGGACATGGGCGGGCAATACCAATGGCGGCGTCACGGTGAGTATCACCAATGGAATCCCGAAGCCATCGCCAAGCTGCAGTACGCCACCCGCGCAAACGATCCGAGAGCCTATCGCGAGTTCGCGCAGGAAGTGAATGACCAGAGCCGCCGCATGGCCACCCTGCGGGGCCTGTTTGAATTCAAGGACCTGCAACCCATTGAATTGGACGACGTGGAACCGGCGGTGGAGATCGTCAAGCGGTTCGCCACCGGCGCCATCTCCCTGGGGTCCATCAGCCGGGAAGCGCACGAGACCATGGCGATCGCCATGAACCAATTGGGGGCGCGCAGCAATACCGGCGAAGGCGGCGAGGATTTCCACCGGTACACTCTCGACCAGAACGGTGACAACCGTTCCAGCGCCATCAAGCAGGTGGCCTCGGGGCGCTTTGGCGTCACGCCCAATTACCTGGTGAACGCCACCGATCTTCAGATCAAGATGGCCCAGGGTTCCAAGCCGGGTGAGGGCGGCCAGTTGCCCGGCCACAAGGTGGATGAATACATCGGCTGGGTGCGGCACACGACGCCGGGCGTGGAGTTGATCTCTCCGCCGCCTCACCATGACATCTATTCAATCGAAGACCTGGCCCAACTGATCCACGACCTGAAGAACATCAACCCCGAGGCCCGCATCCATGTGAAGCTGGTGTCCGAAGTGGGGGTGGGGACCATTGCCGCCGGTGTGTCGAAGGGACACGGCGACGTGGTGCTTATCAGTGGTCATGACGGCGGCACCGGGGCTTCTCCGGAATCGTCCATCAAGCACGCCGGTTTGCCCTGGGAATTGGGAGTGGCCGAAACCCAGCAGGTGCTGGTGGCCAACGACCTACGCAGTCGTATCGTGGTCCAGACCGACGGGCAGTTGAAAACCGGCCGTGACGTAGCAATAGCCGCGCTGCTGGGTGCGGAAGAGTTTGGCATGGCCACGGCCGCGCTGATCGTCAACGGCTGTATCATGCTGCGCAAGTGTCACCTCAATACCTGCTCCGTGGGCATTGCCACGCAGGATCCGGAGTTGCGCAAGCGCTTCGCCGGACAGCCGGGACACCTGGTGAATTACTTCTACTTCGTGGCGGAAGAGTTGCGGGAGATTATGGCAGAGCTCGGCTTCCGCACTGTGGCCGAAATGGTGGGCCGGGTCGATAAACTGGAGACCCGCAAAGCCGTGGACCACTGGAAAGCATCGGGTATCGACCTGTCCAAGTTGCTGACGATTCCGCCACGGGCCCAACGGGTCCAGACCTACTGCTGCATTGACCAGGATCACGGTCTGGAGCGGGCTTTGGACCACCAGTTGATCGCGCGGGCCGAAACGGCTATCGAAAACGGCACGCCGGTACATATCAGCCTGCCCGTCCGGAACTCGAACCGCACCGTCGGCGCCATGCTCAGCGGGCGGGTTGCCCGCAAGTACGGCGAAGAGGGTCTCCCCGACGGCACCATCGACATCGAGCTGGAGGGTTCCGGCGGCCAGAGCTTTGGTGCGTTCCTGGCTCCAGGGGTTTCGATCCGGCTGGCCGGCGACACCAACGACTACATGGGCAAGGGCATTGGAGGCGGGCGCCTCGTCATCGTGCCGCCGACGGGTTCCGGTTTCGTGCCCGAAGACAATATCATCATCGGCAACGTGGCGCTCTATGGAGCCACGGGAGGCGACGTGTTCATCCGTGGCCGGGCGGGAGAACGGTTTGGCGTCCGCAACAGCGGGGCACGCGCCGTCGTTGAGGGCGTGGGTGACCACGGATGCGAGTACATGACGGGCGGCGTGGTTGCCGTCATCGGCAGCACGGGCCGCAACTTCGCCGCCGGCATGAGCGGTGGCATCGCCTTCGTTCACGATCCGGAGGGTGACTTCCACATCCGCTTCAACGACGGAATGGCTGACTTGGAAAACCTGGTCGAACAAGAGGACATCGACCTGCTGCGGGGCCTGCTGGTCGAACACTTCGAGCGGACGGGAAGCGGTCCCGCGCAGCGCATTTTGGACGACTGGCAAGCGAGCATCGGCGAGTTCCGCAAGGTCATGCCGCGTGACTATCGGCGTGTGCTGCAGGAACGCGCCCTGCGGGCGGAAGCGGAGCTAGTGGCGGTGCCCAATGGGTAAAGTCACCGGTTTTGTCGAGTTCGGACGGACCCCGCCGGAGCGACGGCCACCGTCAGAAAGGGTCGGGGATTATCGCGAGTACTACCACCGCTGGTCCGACCAGCAGGCGACCGAACAGGGCGGGCGCTGCATGGACTGTGCGGTGCCGTTCTGCCACATGGGATGCCCACTGGGGAACGTCATCCCCGAGTTCAACCACCAGGTGTACTTGGGGAATTGGGAACGGGCGCTGGAAGTCCTGCTCAGCACCAACAACTTCCCGGAGTTCACGGGGCGGATCTGCCCTGCCCCTTGCGAAGCGTCCTGCGTGCTCAGTATCAATGCCGATCCCGTGACCATCGAGTACATCGAGAAAGAGATCAGCGACCGGGGCTATGAGCAGGGGTGGATCAAGGCGGTGGCGCCCGAAACGCGCACTGGCAAAACCGTGGCCGTGGTCGGGAGCGGACCTTCCGGACTGGCGGCTGCCCAGCAGTTGAACCGGGCCGGGCATAAGGTCACCGTGCTGGAGCGTGCCGACTACATCGGCGGCTTGCTGATGCTGGGCATACCCGATTTCAAGCTGGAGAAGTCGGTGGTGCAGCGCCGGGTCGAGTTGATGGAAGCCGAGGGTATCGAGTTCCGCACCGGCATCAACGTCGGCGTGAACTATCCGGCCCAGCGGCTGCTGGAAGATTACGACGCGGTGTGCCTGACCGGCGGCTCCACCCAGGCTCGTGACCTGGACGTTCCCGGGCGCGAGCTGGATGGCGTGCACTTCGCGATGGAATATTTGCCACAGCAGAACCGCGTGTTGGCTGGGGAGAGCATCGACGGTCAGATCAGCGCTGAGGGAAAGCGAGTCATTATCCTGGGTGGGGGCGACACGGGCGCCGACTGCCTGGGCACCGCGCACCGGCAGGGAGCCGAGATCGTCCACCAGTTCGAGTTGTTGCCGGAGCCTCCCGAAACTCGCCCGGACGACAACCCGTGGCCGCGTTGGCCGATGATCCTCCGGACTTCCGGCGCCCACGAGGAAGGCGGGGTCCGCGATTACAACATCCTTACCAAGTCACTTTCCGGCGTGAACGGTCAGGTTAGCCAACTGCACGCCGTCCGAGTCGACTGGACCCGCGGCGAGAACGGCCGTTTCCAGATGGCCGAAGTACCGGGCAGCGAGTTCAGCGTGGACGCGGACCTGGTGCTGCTCGCCATGGGTTTCCTCCACCCGGAACACGGCGGGATGCTGGACCAACTCGGGGTTGAATTGGACGGCAGGGGCAACGTCAGGGTTGACGACAACAAGATGACCTCGATTCCGGGCATTTTCGCGGGAGGGGACATGGTTCGTGGCCAGTCACTGGTTGTATGGGCGATTGCTGAGGGTCGCGACGTGGCGCGTGGCGTCGACCAATACTTGTCATCGGGAGTGACCCATTTGCCCAGGTCGACCGCTGACGAATAAGAACGGTAACGATCGTTTTATGTGCCAAGGGCGGGCTTCAGACCCGCCCTTTCGCATTATTGCCCGATCAACCCCAACACCCGATAAACGAACAGGTGGACGTAAGGGCGATCAACCACGATTTCGTACTCTTCCATCTCGTCGTGAAAAAAGTTCTTGTGGAACTTCTCTGCGACGGCAAAGCCGCCGACAAAGAGAGGTTCATTGTGCTCTTCCGCCAGTCGCTGGCTGACGTTTTTCATGTCCCGATGGGTGCGATATTTCCAACCGCGTTGGACAGCAACAGCGGTCAGCGCTTCGTTGGCCGCACCATACAATTTTTCGGATGCTTGCTGCCGTTCGCCGGCCTCAAACTCCCGGTCGGAGTCGGCCAGGAATTTGCGAGCGCATTGGGCGTAGTCCTGTTCCGTCATGTCGATGGCTCTCATTTACGTTAGATCGCGCCCGGCGCGGCGGACGCGACGGCGTTGCGACCTATGTGGTCCAGGTATTCCTGGATGTTCAGCACCTGGATGGTATTGGTGGTGCCGGTTACGCCGGTCATGAACCCGTGCACCAGGGTGACCACGTCCCGCTCCGAAACCATGCCCGTGGCCATGGCCGCGTCGACCAGCATGGTGACCAGCTTCGCCACGTCGGGCTCGGCGGGGATGACCCCCTTGGGATTGAGACCCCAAGCCATGCACACCCGACGCTGCACGGCAGCGTCGTGGGAGAACACGATGATGTCGTTCTCCGGCCGGAAGCGCGACATCTCGTAGGCGGCTCGGCCGGTGCTCGTGATCACGATGGGCTTGGCGTTGAGCGACTTGGCTAGCTGGGTCGCGCCCCACGTCACCGACTGGGTCTGGTCCCGTTGGGGGAACTCCGAATAGTAGTGGTACATCTTTTCGGCCTGGGCGATCGCGGCGTCTGCGATTCGGACCGCCTCAACCGGGTACGAACCCACCGCGATTTCGTCGGACAGCAGGATGGAATCGCAACCGTCCAGCACAGCGTTGGCAATATCGGATACCTCGGCTCGCGTTGGCGTGGGAGAGTTGACCATTGACCTCAGCATCTGGGTAGCTACCGACGAGATGCGCCCGGCCCGGTTGGCTTTGGTCACCATGTCCTTCTGGATAACCGGAACCTCTTCCATGGGCATCTCCACGCCCAGGTCGCCGCGCGCAACCATGATGCCGTCCACTTCCGCCAGGATCTCGTCCAGGTTGGCGATGCACTCTCGGCGTTCGAGCTTGGCCATCACCGGGGCGCGGCTGCCCAGCTGGTTGAGATAGGCCCGGGCATACCGGACATCCTCGCCGGTGCGCACGAAGGACAGGGCGACCCAGTCCACTTCCTGGTCTACGCCGAACTGCAGGGCGATCTTGTCGCTCTCCGTAATCACCGGCATGTCGATGGGCACGTCGGGCAGGTTGACTCCCTTGAACGAAGACAGATTGCCACCGTTGCGGACATGGGTTTTGACTTCGAGCTCCTGGGTTACTTCAAGGACCTCCAGGCACACCGTACCATCGGAGATATACACCAGATTTCCGGGACGCATGCTGCTCAGGATCTCGGGTTCCGGGAAAGGAAGGAGGTACGGAGAAACGGAATTCGATTCGTTGACGATGGAGACCTCATCGCCAAAGTTCAGCTGTGCCGGTTCCGCCATGTTGCCCAAGCGGAACTTGTTTCCGCCCAGGTCCTGCAGGACGGCCACAGGCCGGTTGTGCTTTGCGGATGCCGCCCGTACGTTGGCGATGACTTCGGCGTGTTCTTCCAGCGTCCCGTGAGAGAAATTGAGGCGAGCGACGTCCATGCCGGCGCCGACGAGGCGGTCCAGGACTTCTGGGGACCGGGATGCTGGGCCTATGGTGGCGATAATCTTGGTCTTGCGCATGACGTCTACCTCTGCTCCATGGTCCGCTTTCTTTGGCCCATTATAACCCGGCGCCATCATCGCCGGTTATTGAGAGGAAGCAACGCTTGGATCGCCCGTTTCCCGATAGATCCTTCCCAGTGGAGCGCGGCAAAACCCTCGAACTATCGCCTCCCGGCCGCGCGCTCATGGAAGGCCCCGACAATTACGTCGTCCGGGAAGAGACTGGGCACTTCGCCATCAAAGGCATAGTTGTACAACGCCGCCTTGTAGATGCCCTCCACCGTGGTAAATATCAGGAAAATCCCAAAGAACAACGCGATGCCAACTACTATTGCCACGATGACGCCAACGATGCCCAAAGGCGACAGGATCAGGAACAGGATGAAAGTGATCACGCCTGCCAGGATGTAGGCCAGCAATGACGCGAGGCCCAAGCCAAAGTCGGCTGTCACCTGCTCGCCCCAGGTGCGACGCAGCATCGATAAAGACGATCTGAAAGCTGCGCCCAGCGAAAGTTTCTCAATGACAATGCAGGGAACGACAAAGTAGGTCGCCATGGTCCAGGCTGCCCCCACCAGAGCGACGATTATCTGGGCAATGATGCCCATTACGTTTACGCCGCCGTCTTCCCCTTCGGTGGCATGCCTGGCCATATTGGACAGGATTTTAAGGATTAAACCTACGGTTCCCGCGATGATGGCCCACACGAAAATGGTGCCTATGCAACCGGATGCGCCTCTCAAGCCCGAGCGGATGTTGGGGTCCCCGCCGGCCAGTCTTTCATGGGCGGCAAACACCAGGGCGCTGTTGAAAAAGATACTGACAAAGTAGCAGACGGTGTAGAACAGCCAGGCTACGACAATATCAATGATGCTGTACTGGCCGGTCCAACCCGGTCCAATGCGCCAATTCCGATGCCAACGCCCAGGAAGGTCAGCAGTACCAAGACCATCCCGATTGTAGAAAAGACGGGAAACAGCACCAGCTCTTTATCAACAGCCAGGACGTGCAAGCAGACTTTGATGAGCCGGAAACTGCGGCCAATTGTCGCAAACATATCGACTTCGCCCCGTGTCTGACGTGGCTAGTTTCCCGAGCTGCCCATCGTTGAAGATGAAACGCCCCGGCCAGCGGAAATCACCATCCCTCCCGGTTGCCGCGTACTGTATGGCAACGCCGTCAGCTTTGCCGGCGGCTCTCCTCATAGGCCTGAGCAGCGCGGTCGAGACCGGCGCGGCGGTTGACCTGGAGGGTGTCACGGAGGTTCGACGCCCACTGCTGGGAAGTCTGTATGCCGGACAAGGTACCCTGGAATTGGGGCATGACGTACCGGGCCAGCAGCTCGTAGGAACGATGGAGTTTGTCCCGGGGAGCCCAGTCCTCAACCCGGACCAGTAGGCCGCCGAAACCTCCAGATATCTCCTGAAGTTCGTTGATACGCTGGATGCAGTCGTCCGGCGTGCCCACGATCCACTGCTTGTTGTCGGTCATGAAGTCGACGATCTGGTCGCGGGGGACGTCAGGAACCTCGTGACCGAGGGTATTGCCAAAGTACTCGGTGACGACGCGGGCCGAGCCTTCCCGGATGTCCTCCTGGGCCTGCTTCTTGGAATCCGCCAGGTGGACGCCGACGGAGAGGCGCCATTCCGAGCGTTTTACGGTTTGTCCATGCTCTGCGGCGGTTTCCTCGGCGATGGCCCACTGGTCCTTGAGGCTGGTGGAACGCACCATGTCGCGGGGGACGCTGAGAGAGATTACGCCGGCGCCGTACTTGCCCGCCGTGGTCACCCCGGCCGGCGACTGTACCGATGCAACGACCAGGGGGAAGGGCTGTTGGTAGGGACGCAGTTGCAGATGGGCGTCGTGCAACTCGAACCAGTCGCTGGTGTAGGTGTAGGGTTCGTCGCTGTCCATCAGCCGCTTGATGGCCCCCAGGGATTCGTCCATCATCTCGCGCTGGCGCGCCGGATCGATGCCGAACATGTAGGCATCGGAGGCCAGTGCACCGGGGCCAACTCCCAGCATCACGCGCCCGCGGGTGAGGTGATCCAGCAGGACCATGCGGTTGGCGACCATGTAGGGATGGTGATAAGGAAGGCTGACCACGCCGGTCCCGAGGCGGAGGTTGCGGGTGCGCTCGGCCGCGGTGGCCATGAACACTTCCGGAGAGGCGATGGTCTCCCACCCGGCGCTGTGGTGTTCGCCGATCCAGGCTTCGTCGTAGCCCAGATGATCCAGCCACTGGAGGAGTTCGAGGTCACGCTCCAGGGCCAGGGTGGGGTTCTCGCCGACCCGGTGGAACGGAGCCATAAACACGCCAAATTTCATGCGGGCCGGAGCGTTCATCGATTGCCTCCTCAAATGGCTGTTGGAAGATCAGGAGTTTGCGGTTGCGCCATTCTAACATGCAGGCCGGCGCAATCGTTTTTCGGTCAGAAGGCGCGGGGCGGCTGGACCCGGCGGTACACACCAGGCGAACCCGGAGCGTGGCCGTAGGTGCCGCCGATGTACTCGTGCATGGTGTCCTGGCGACGCTGGTTCTCCCAGGCCAGGGTTTCCGGCACTTTTTCGTGCTCGAATTCGTACATCGTCAGGTACTTGGGGCTGCCCTCCACCGCGTGATACCGGCGGACGTGAAGGCAGCCGGGAATCTGCAGGTTGGCCGGGGTACGCACCGTGTCGTAGTATTCGTTGTACTTCGCTTCGATGTCGGCGGGAACATCCATCCGGCCGATCTGCAGGGCGGGCGCCATGCCTCTGCCCAGCGTGTGCGGATCGCTTTCCTCCGGATAGATCTGGGTGCAGACGAGGCGGACCGTGCCGCGGCCGACGACGTTGGGCGACATTCGCTTGGTCCAATCCGTCGGATTCTGGCTCATGCGCAGGTATTCGTCGGTTTGCAGCGCGTCGGCGGACTCCAGTTCATACACGGCCAGGTAACGCGGACCGCCGCGCAGCGCTTCATAGCGGGCGGCGTCCAGGAACCCGGGAGCGCTGAGGCGCTCCGGCACGTGTTCTTCGTTGTACCAGGCATTGAATTCGGCGTCGTTTTCGATGTCAACGTCGGTAAAAACGATCAGCAGGGCGGAACCTTTTTTCTTGGCCATAACGCACCTCTCTTCACTGCGCATTAAACCACAAACCGTTGCCGGTGCATTCAGGAGCCGGACAAGCAGGCCGCCGGCAGGGCCCGGCGCCGGCGAAGCGGCTCGGTCGTCATTTGGAGATTTGGCCACCCGCCGCGCAGGGCGTCGGTTGCCGGTGGCTGTGGTTTGAATTACGATAACAGATGATTTGCGATCAGCATGATCGAACGCAACGGACGTAACAGCTTGACACGACGGACCAAAGCGCTAGTGACCGGAGGGGCCGGGTTCATCGGCTCGCACCTGGTTGACGGGTTGTTGGACAACGGATACGACGTGGCAGTGGTGGATAACCTCAGCAGCGGCCAACTGCGCAACGTGAACCACCAGGCGACCTTCTACCATGCGGAGCTCAACGATGCCCGGCTGAATCAAATCGTACAGCGGGAACGACCGGAGATCGTGTTTCATCTGGCGGCCCAGAGCAGCGTCCGTCAGTCAGCCATTGATCCGGTGGCCGATGCTGACGCCAACGTCATGGGGACGATCCGGCTGATCGCGGCCGCCGCCGGCGAAGGCGTGGAGAAGATCATCTTTTCGTCCACCGGCGGCGCTATCTATGGCAATCCGGAGACGATCCCCTGCGACGAGGACACGCTGGTCAATCCGCTGGCGCCTTATGCCTTGTCCAAGTACGTCGGCGAGCAGTACCTGGAGTTATTCAACGAGACCTACGGGCTGGACTACACGATCCTGCGGTATGCTAACGTTTACGGGCCGGGACAAAATCCCGATGGAGAGGCCGGCGTCATCGCCATCTTCACCGGAATGATGCTCAGCGAGCGCAGACCGCACATTTACGGTGATGGCTCGCAGGAACGCGATTTCGTCTATGTGTCGGATGTCGTTCAGGCCAACCTGGCGGCCGTCAACAAGGGCCATGGCAGGACGTACAACATCGGCACCGGGCAGCAGGTCAGCGTGGCGCGGATCTACGAAATGCTCCAGGAAATCACGGAATTTGACCAGGAGCCGGACTATCGGCCCCGGCGAACCGGCGATGTGCTCCACATTGCCCTGGACTCTACCCGCGCAGAAAAAGAGTTGAAGTGGACGCCTGAGGTGTCGTTGGAAGAAGGGCTGCGACGTTCGGTGGAGTACGTGAGGGCGTCGTTTTCGCAGCGTGCCAACCGTGTGGGACCTGCGGCAGAGCGCCGGCGGCATCACGTCAACCCGGTGCCAGCGGCTGGCAACGGTTCCAACAGGTAAAGGAGGGATCCCTTAGATGTCCAACGACTACGACGTTGTGATCCTTGGCGCCGGGGCGGCCGGTATGTCGGCGGGGCTCTACTCAACCCGCGCCATGCTCAGCACGCTGATGATCGAAAGCATCGGCCCGGGCGGGCAACTGCTGATCACCGACGATATCGAGAACTATCCGGGATTTCGGGAGGGTGTGAAGGGGCAGGCGCTGGCGGATGAGATGTACAACCAGGCCGAAAGGTTCGGCGCCAAGACGGAATTTGCCGAGATCGAAGGCGTGGAAAACCTGTACGAGGACCGGAAGCTGGTTCGGACTTCGGAAGGCGATTTCACTGCGCGGGCGCTGATCATCGCCACCGGCGGTTCGCACAACAAGCTGGGGGTCCCCGGTGAGGACGAGTTCGGTGGGCGCGGGGTTTCCTATTGCGCGGTTTGTGACGGGAATTTCTTCCGGGGTCAGGACGTGGTCGTTGTCGGCGGCGGCGACTCCGCCATGGACGAAAGCTACTACCTGACTGGCATCTGCAACTCGGTGACCATAATCCACCGCCGCGATGAGCTTCGCGCCACCAAGGTGCTGCAGGATCGGGCCTTCTCCAATCCCAAGTACAAATGGCTGTGGAGCCATGTCGTCGAGGAGTTTGTGGGCAACGACGTGCTGGAAGCGGCCCGGGTCAAGAACCTCAAGACGGACGAGGTGTACGACTACCCCACCGCTGCCGCCTTCGTGTACGTCGGTTTTCACCCCAATACCGAGGCTTTCAAGGACCAGCTCGATATGGATGAGCTGGGCCACATCCGAAGCGATTTGCACATGAGGACCAACATCCCCCGGGTCTACGTGTGCGGCGACGCGCGGGCGGAATCCACCAGGCAGCTCGGAGCCGCGGTGGGCGACGGGATCACGGCCGCGCTGGCCGCTTTCCACGATCTATCCTCGTAAGCCGGCGCTGACATCCGCTGCGGACGCAGATTGCAGGGGCGGGTTGCAGACTCGCCCCTAAATCAATCTCACCATCTCCCGGATCAGCAGCGACGTGCTGCCACCGATGATGACGAAAAGCACGGCATAGCGGAAGATCCGCAGGCTCATGCGACGGGCCAGCCATCCGCCCAGTGTCGAGCCGATTACCACCACCGGAACCCCGACAGCCATTTCCAACTCAACCTCCTGGGGGATCAGACCAACCAGGTAGTACAGCACCAATCCCAGCACGCCGGCCAGCAGGAAATAAACGGCCAGGGTCGCGCGCATGGTCTCCCGGGGCCAGTCCTGCTCGATTGCGTATATGGCGGCGACCGGGCCACCGATGCTCAGCGTCGTGGTCAATAGCGTGGTCGTAAAGCCGAAACCGACGGCGGCCGACCTGGTCCGGGCCGCGGGCACCCGGACGTTGAACAGCGTGAGCACGGCAATCACCAGGATCAGACTGACGATGGATAGTCGCAGTGCGGTGGGCGCCGCCACGCTGAGCAGAAGCACCCCCAGGGGCACCGGCGGCAGGCCGGAAACGATGAACAGCCACGATTGCCGCCAGCGAAACGCCCGCCAGGTCTGCAACAGGATCAATACCGTCGCCACGACGATCATCGCGTTGGACAGGACCACCACCTGACGGGGCGCCAGGATAAGCAGCAATATGGGCGCCATGGCGAGCGCCATCCCGAAACCCACGGCGCTGAAAACGAACGATCCCAGCAGCAGCGCTGCCAGGATGACGACAAGCTCCCAACCGAAGGGCATCAGGGCAGATTGAACAGTCCGAGTTGGGCAGCACGGCGCAGGGTGCGTTGGACCAGGACGACCGGGGGCCCGTTGCGGGCCAACACTATTTCCGCCGAGTCTTCGGGGCTTAGCGTCAGCGAACGTTCCCCGTCCAGGGCCACCGTGCAATAGCGGGGTTCCAGCGCGACGGGAATCCCTTCATGGATCAGTTCCCACGAGGCGATGGACGCCGGCTCGACAATGCCCGGCGCCACCGGTGCGACGACGGTATCCTTCGGCGGAGGGTCGGCGTCCGCTCCGCCGCGCGCCAGTGCGTAGCGCAGGCCGCCGACCTCGCCGATGGACAGGGGATGCAGACGCCCACCCACTGAAGACAGTCCGATGCCGCCGGGCTCGGCGCGGGTGAGGAAGACCTCGTGAACGGTGGCCAGGTCCCAGATCGCCCGGGTGGCGACATAGCGCTCGCGGGAGATGGCTACGTCGACCAGGGCCAGGTCGCGGAACTCGCCGTTGACGTGGAGTTGCAGCGTCTTGCTGATCACTGCGGTGTCGGAAAGTTCCATGCTTCCGGAGGCGACCAAACCGGCGGCGATGCCGGCCAGGGTACCTTCCACCATCACCGGAAAGATGTTGTTGGTTCCGGTGGAAATGGCAACCAGCGGGACTTCGTTCGTTCCGACGGCCACGGCGCGGTTGGTGCCGTCGCCGCCCAGGGTAATGAGGCAACCCACGCCCATTTCGGCCATCATCGCAGCAGCTCGGGTAGTGTCTCCCTCAGTGTAGAGGGGCGACATGGGCAACATTTCCAGGGGCAGCGAGATGCCGGAATCGTCGGCGGCCCGGCGGCACAGATTGCCGCTGTCGGGCATGGCAACCACCCGCTCCACGTCCGTGGATTGCAGGCCGATGAGGGCCCTGCGCACGGTGTTGACCTTTTCCCAATCGGGAACCACCCGCCCCTGGGCCACCAGGCGCCGGATGTCCTTGCTGGCGGCGGGATTGGCGATGATTCCGACGGTGGTCATGGTGGGTCAAGGTGGCGGACGGGCGTTGCTCGGTGACGACGGCCCACTATACACCATGGGCGCCGACCATTTGGCAGAAGGCTGTTTGTTGGATCAGCCACGGACGGCCGGAGTCCCAGGTGCGTGATGATACAATTCTGCGCGACGCAAAGTTTGCGCAACCTCAGCTTTTGGGCGTGGCGATGGTCGTGTTCAACGGCGTGTTAGCGGCCCAACCCGGTGGGGGTTGCCCCCGAATAACCAAGTCAGGCACCCGAACAAATCGATATCCGCAGGAAATCGAGCAGGAGAGCGTTATGGATTCTGAAATGGCTTTCACTCCCGCCACTGAAGTACGGCGCATGATCGCCGGCAAGGAGGTTTCCGCGGTCGAGCTCGCCGAGTTCTTTTTCCAGCGCATCGAGCAGTTGAACCCGCAGTTGAGCGCTTATTTGACCGTGTGTCCAGAGCAGGCTTTGGCCGACGCCAGGGCGGCGGATGAAGCGGTGCAACGAGGCGATGAACTGGGCCCGCTTCACGGCGTTCCCATTTCGGTGAAAGACCTGGAACTGACGAAAGGGGTACGGACGACCATGGGTTCGGCGGTCTTCCGGAACCGGGTGCCGGAGATCGACTCCATTGTGGTGGAACGGGTCAAGGCGGCGGGCGGGATCATCCTGGGCAAGACCAACACGCCGGAATTCGGCCAGTCGGGCACCACTGAAAACCTGGTGAGCGAGCCGTGTCGCAACCCGTGGAACACAGACTACACGCCCGGAGGCAGCAGCGGAGGCGCAGCGGCCGCGCTGATTGCGGGGCTGTGCACCTTGGCAACCGGCAGCGATGGGGGCGGAAGCGTCCGCATTCCTTCCAGTTTCAGCGGGGTCACCGGGATTAAGCCATCGCACGGCCGAGTGCCCCGGTACGGCGGTTACGGCGGGCCGGCCGTCAACCATTTCTCGCAAAGCGGCCCCATGGCGCGAACGGTTCGGGACACGGCCATGCTGCTGCAGGTATTGGCCGGTCCAGACTCGCGCGATCCCAACACGATGACCGACACGCCGCCGGATTACGTGGCAGCCCTGGAGGGTGGGGTCGAAGGTTGGCGCGTGGCGTGGAGCGACGATTTGGGCTACGCCGCGGTGGATCCGGAGGTGGTACAAATCACGCGCGGCGCCGCGCAGGTCTTCCAGGAGTTGGGCGCCATCGTCGAGGAAGCGGCGCCGGAAATCGAGGGCGACCCCTTCCCCGCGTTTTCTACCGTGTTCGGTACGGCGTCATATACATCCTATGCCGACTTGTACCCGGAACGGCGGGATGAACTGACCCACTACGTGCAAAACACCTTCGACGGCGCGTCGCGTCATACCGCGGCGGACCTGTCTCGGGCGCTGGCCTACGTGGACCGGCACAAGCGGCGGTTCGCCGACTTTTTCAATACCTACGACCTGCTGCTTACACCGGCGATGGCGGTGACGGCGTTCCCGATCGGCCAGCACCCGACCAGCATCGGCGGTCGGTCGGTGGACCCGTGGTGGGGATACCTGCCGTTCACGTTCCCGATCAACATGAGCGGGCAAACCGCCTCCAGCGTACCGTGCGGATTCTCCGCGGCGGGTCTGCCGGTGGGTCTGCACATCGTCGGACCGGCGGGGGCAGAGGGTCGGGTGCTGCGCGCCATGGCGGCGTTCGAAGAGGCACGGCCCTGGGCGCAGTACCGGCCGGCGGTATGCTGACCAGCATATTGCGGTCTTCCGGAAGACTGGCATTGTAACGCGATTCCCGCCGATGACGGCTCGAGCGACGCTCGGCCGAGCCGCGCACCAATCTGTCGGCGACGGATCGGCGTAGACCGGTTCATGGCTTCCAGCGCAGTCAATTTGGCACGGGCGCGCGATGGCGCGCTGCGTCTCCGGGCCCTCTTGCCCTCGGTTCGGTTTGGCGTTGTTGAATGGGTTTTTCTGCTCGTTGCTCTGGTGGCGGCCGCCATGCGGCTGTGGGAGCTGGACGGGCGGACCATGCACTATGACGAGGCCATCCACCTGCACTTCTCCTGGAAGCTGGCGCGGGGAGTCGAGTACGTTCATTCGCCGTGGATGCACGGGCCGTTTCAGATTGAGCTGGTGGCGGTGGTGCTCAAGTACCTTGGGGATACCGACTTTTTAGCGCGGTTGCCCTACGCGCTGTTTGGGGTGGTTCTGACCGTTTTGCCGTATTTCATGCGGCGTCTCATCGGCGACAAGGGAGCGGTGTGCGCGGCGGTCATCCTGGCGTTTTCTCCATCCCTGCTGTACTTCAGCCGTTTCGGGCGCAACGATATTCTGATGGCGGTTTGGGCGGTACTGCTGCTGATCATGCTCTGGCAGTACGGGATCAACAACCGCAAACGCTACCTGTTCGGCGCGGCGGTGGTGACCGCCCTGATGTTGGCGACCAAGGAGACGGCGTACTTCGTCATCCTGTTCATGGGACTGGCGGCGATGGCTCTGGGTTGGCGGGAGTTGTGGGCGTTCGTCAAGACCCGACGGGGTTTGTCCGGCGTGAGCGGCCACGCCGGGTTTTTCGTGCTGCTGGCAACGTTGACGCTGCCCCAGGCAGCCGCGTTGATGGCGCTGGCGCAGTCTCCGTTCGGCCTGACAATCGCATCGCGGGATACCGGCTCCACCGGGGACACCGGCGCTCCGGTATGGGAGGCGCCGTTCGTGACATTGCCGTTGTGGGCCCCGCCGGTTTGGCTGCACATAGTGGCCGCGGCCGCGCTGGTCGGCCTGGGGTTGGCCCTGACGGTGTGGCTGTGGCGCATCCGGGGCCTGGTCGACCTGGTCTCGGTCGTCGTGGCGGTACTGGCGAGTGTCGCCGCAGTATCCGTGGTGGTTGTCGGACCCTTCGATAACCTTCTATCGGGGCTGCAGACGACATGGGGCGGATCAGCCGGGTCGTTGGTTGACTGCGGCGCCGGCGCGGTCATCTTGCTTTTGGGAGTTGCCGCCCTCAGGCTGAACCTTGCATCCGAGATTGGATGGCGCGGCGTCATGCTACTGCTGGGGCCGGCCATCCTGCTGACGTGGGCCTGGCTCACCTTCCTGTGGGGCGGCGCCGATTTCATCAGCCAAATGTTGCCCTCGGCGATTCCCTCGGAGGATTTGGCCGGGGGACGCATCGCGGTGAACTACCTGGTTCCGGTGCTGGCGCTGTTGGTTTTGCTGGTAGCGGGCGGAACCGTTGGCATCGCTTGGGGCGGAGGTCTCTGGCTGGGGTGCGCGGCGGTCTTCTACGCGATATGGACCGTGCTCTACACCACCATGTTCACCAACTGGGCCGGCGTCTTCACCGGGTCGTGGCAGAGCCTGGGTTACTGGCTGATGCAGCAGGACGTCGCTCGCGGCAACCAACCGTGGTACTACTACTTCGTTGGGTTAGGCGTATATGAGCTTTTGGCTCTGGTTTTCGGCGCGATTGGAGTGGTGTGGCTGATCCGCCGCAGGGACACCCAAGGCGGGATGGGCCTGGTGCTGGCGGCGTGGGTGATTGCTACCCTGGCGTTGTACACCATCGCGGCCGAAAAGATGCCGTGGCTCCTGGTCAACATAACCGTGCCGTTGGCTTTGGTGGCTGGGATGTTCCTTGGTCATCTAATGGACCGGATCAATTGGGGCATGCTGACGCTCCGAACGGCGTTAGCGCTGATCCTTGGCCCGATTTGGCTGGCGCTGGCGGTGTGGTTCGCCTGGCTGGCCACCAGCGGAGACGTCAACAGTCTTGCGATCTGGTTGGTCGTGTTGATGCTGCTGCCGATAGCAATCGTGATCGCCTGGCTGATTCGCGGCCACAGCCAGGCGGGAGGCGCCTTGGCGTTGGGAGTAGCGGCTTTGCTCCTGTTGGTTGGGGTGACGGGAGCCGTGAGAGCGGCTTATACCTACGACGATTCCAATATCGAGATACTGGCCTATGCGCAAGGTTCCGCCGACCTGGTCCGCACCCACGCGGAGCTGCAAGGGACCGCTATGGTAGATGGCGCGGGCGATGCGTCGGTCAAGGTCGATTACGACATGTGGTACCCCTTCCAGTGGTACGTGCGACACGAGACGGAAGAGGGCAATCTGCGGTTCGACCGGTTCTGCGCCGTCACCAGCGACGACGATGCGGAGGACGAGGAGGACGACGAAAACACGACGAAAGACTGCCAAGCAGTGGGTGAGGACAGCGGTCCCCAAATTTACCTGGCTGAGCACCGGCACGCGGTAGAGGAGGAAGATGCGCCGGGTTATCGGCGAGAAGGGCCCATGCGGAATCTGCTGTGGTATCCTGAAACTTACCGTCGTCCTGGAGAAGCGCGAACCAACACCGGATTGTGGAAGCAACTGGAATCGGACGCCTCGTTTTTCCGAAATGTGGCGGCCAACCCCGACAAACTCCGACAGGCGCTGGAATACATCGTCGCCCGCCGCCAGCAAAGTGACTGGTATTCCGCCAGTTATTATCAGTACGCGCGGGAATAAAATCCTGATGACCGAGGCCCATGGATGACAACGGCGCCAGCATTGCCAGAGCCGGGATCGGCCACCGTGGAAGATCGTGTGCAAATCAGCCGCCGACTGATCCAGCAAGCCCGCGAGGAGCTTGGGCGCGGCGACCGTCTCCAGGCTACGGAAAAAGTCTGGGGCGCACTGGCGCAGACATTGAAGGCCCACGGTCAACAGCGAGGTTGGCTTAACATGGGAAGCCATCGCACGGTCGGGCGGATCGCTCAGCAGTTAGCAGCTGAATACAATGATCTCAACATCATCAACGCTTACGTCGCTGCGGACAACGGTCATCGAAATTTCTATGACAATGAGATGAGCCCGCCGGAAATCGAAGGCATCATCGCGGTGGTGGCCGCTGTGCTGCCGGATCTGGAGCGGGCGCTGGAACAGCCGCCACGGCCCTTCGTTATCAGCGACGTGGATCAACGCTGGCGAGTGAGAACGCTTACCGGGAAGCAGGACTTGCAGGTTGGCGACTCCTCGCCGACGGGCTTCTCCAATACCCATTAGCGTACGGCCGAAACTGTGTTGCCGGGCGCAAAATACCAATGACAGAGGCTGATGAATGACCACGACGCCGGCATTGCCAGAGCCGGGATCGGCTACGGTAGAAGATCGCGTGCAAATCAGCCGCCGATTGATCCAGCAAGCCCGCGAGGAGCTTGAGCGCGGCGACCGTCTCCAGGCTACGGAAAAAGTCTGGGGCGCATTGGCGCAGATGCTGAAGGCCCACGGTCAACAGCGCGGCTGGATGAATTTAGGGAGTCACCGGACCGTATCTCATATAGCTCAGCATTTGGATGCGGAGTATCCCGAGATCCCTGTGTCGAGAGCATACGTTGCAGCGGACAACGGTCATCGGAATTTCTACGACAACGAGATGAGCCCGCCGGAGATTGAAGACATCATAACTGTGGTCGCAAGAGTGCTGCCAGAGTTGGAAAGCGCGTTGAGTGAACCCCCGCGGGCCTTTACCATTCGCGACGGCGACCTTTGGCGGGTACGAACACTCACCGGGAAGCAGTACCTGCAGGTCGGTGACGCCTCGCCCACGGGCTTCTCCAATACGCACTAGCTTTCGCTGCTTTGGGCTACTTTTTCGGCAATTGGCGGTTCTGGGCCGGGGTGGCGGTCAGCGTGGTGGCGCTGGGCCTCCTGGTGCTGCTGGTGGATCGGAAAGAATTGGCTCACGCGCTGCTGAGTGCGAACTACTGGTACCTGGCGCCGGCGATAGTCCTGTACTTCGTGGGGCAATGGTTCCGCGCGCTCCGTTGGCAATACCTGCTGGCGCCGGTGTCCCGCATACCGGCCCGACGGCTTTACCCGGTGATCATCATCGGGTACATGGCGAACAACGTGCTGCCGGCTCGTCTGGGCGAGTTGGTGCGGGCGGTTTACCTGTCGCAGCGGGAGAAAGAGGTGAGCGTGCCGGCGTCCATAGCCACGCTCAGCGTTGAAAGGCTGTACGACGGGTTGACCCTGCTGGCCATGGGCGCGGTGGCCGCTCCGATTCTGCTAGCTGCGGGCCTGTTCAGCGAGGCGAGCCTGGCTTACCAGTCAACGGCCGTGATCCTGATGGTGGGCGTGATTGGCAGTTTCGCGGTGGCCTTGCTCGCGCTGACGGCTTTGGCGACCAGCCGGAGGGCGGTGGACTGGCTCATCGGGATAACGATCATCCTGCCGGCGAGGTTCCGTGCCGTGGCGGTGGAAGTGATACACGGGTTCGTCGAAGGCCTGGCGACGCTCAATTCACCCCGCAAGCATGCCGTCCTGTTCCTGGGTTCGCTGCCGGTATGGTTGGCGGAAGCGGGCGTGTACCTGATAGTCGCGTACTCGTTCAACCTGGACGCCTGGTTCGACTCGTTCTGGTTGCTGGCGGCCGCGGTACTGCTGGTGACGGTGACTTCCAACTTGATCACCGCGATCCCAGCGTCCATTGGAGGAATCGGGCCGTTTGAGGTCGTGGCGCAACAAACACTGGTGGCGTTGGGCATCGGCGCGGCGGCGGCGGCGGCCTATACGGTGGCGGTGCACCTGGTCGCGCTGTGGCTGCCGGTCAACATAGCGGGTCTCCTGTTGCTGCTCTGGCACAACCTTTCGTTGCGTCGGCTGACCGCGTTACCGGATCCGGAGGCCGACCGCATATCGGATGACGCACCACCGCCAGTGACCGCGCAACCTCGAACCGGAACCGCTCAGGACGATTAGCACATGAAAGTAGGCATCATCGGCGGCGGCGCGGCCGGTCTGGCGGCGGCGCTGGAACTGACTTCCAAGGGCCATTTCGCGGAGGTTTTCGAGGTGGCGCCGTTTTTGGGCGGCCAGGCGTCGACCTTCGAAGTAGGCGGAGGTCAACTGGAACGTGGGTACCACCACCTGTTCGTAAGCGACACCGACATGGTGGACTTGATCAACGAGTTGAACCTGGGCGATTCGCTGGAGTGGCTGGAGTCGAAGGTGGGCCTGTTCCACGGTGGCCGCATTTGGGATTTCGCCACGCCGATGGACCTGTTGAAATTCTCGCCGCTCCCCTTTGTGCAGCGCATCAGGCTGGGACTTTGGACGTTCCTGCTGCAGAAGACGCGGGACTGGCGCAAGTTCGAGGGGGTAACGGCCGCGGAGTGGACGCGCAACCACATGGGGGAGGATGCGTACCGGGTCATCTGGGAGCCGATGTTGCGGGGCAAGTTTGGAGACTACTACGACCAGGTGAGCATGACGTGGCTGTGGGGTAAAATCTACCTGCGCGTGGCTTCCCGGAAACGGATGCAGAAGGAACGGCTGGGCTACCCCATGTGCAGCTTCGGCCGGGTGTTCGATGCCTGTGGCGAGCGAATTGAGAGCCAGGGTGGCCGGGTGCATATCGGCGCGGCGGTGAAGCAGATTAACGTGGAGGGAGGCCGGGCGCTGGGTTTCGTCGCGTCGGTGGATAGAGACCCCGAGAAGGACTACGAATACGACGCGGTCATCGCCACGACGCCTTCGTACATCTTCACGCGGCTCGCGCCCGACTTGCCGGACGATTACCGGTCGGTGCTGGAGTCCGCGCGCTACCTGTCGGCGGTGCTGGTGATCCTGGTGCTGGATCGGCCGCTGACCTCCAAGTATTGGCTCAACGTGGCGGATCGGTCGTTGCCGTTCGTCGGCGTGATCGAGCACACCAACATGATCGACCGCGATTTGTACGGCGGCAACCACATCGTGTACTTGACGAACTACCCGGACCGTAACAGCGAGCTATATCGCAAGGAACCCGAGCAATTGTTGGAAGATTACGTTCCGCACCTGCGCAAGCTGAACCCCGATTTTTCGCGAGATTGGATCCTGGACTACCACCATCATCGGGTGGACGGAGCGCAGCCAATCAACGGCGTGCGCTACAGCGAGCGCAATATTCCCGACCACCGGACACCCATCGAATCGCTGTACCTGGCGAACACGACGCAGATCTACCCGGAAGACCGTGGAACCAACTACTCGGTGCGCATGGGGCGGCGGGTGGCGCGGATGGTGCTGGAGGATGGGGAGGTGTTATGAGAACGACTGTGAACTTGGATGACGAATTGTTGAAGGATGCCAAACGGCTAACCGGCATCGATGACACGACGCAACTCGTCAATGCGGGTCTCAAAGCGTTGGTAGAACGGGAAGCAGCCAGGAGACTGGCAAAATGGGGCGGTACGATGCCCGACCTTCAAACTATCCCCCGGAGGCGCAGCGAACCGGCATGATACTGGCCGATACGTCGGTGTGGGTTATCCACCTGCGTGCCAATGACCCTATCCTGGTGTCGCTGTTGGATGATAACCAAATTGTGATGCATCCCATGGTCATTGGATGCCTATTCCTGAGGATCTATGGGTTGCCGGCTAATCCGGCTCCGGCCCTCGCATCCCGTCGGCGTACCACCAGAACTTTGCCACCGACCAGCCGCCGGACTGACGGCGGATGCTAGCGAAAGTTCCAGGACGGACGTCGCTCCGGTGACGTGGCACCATAACGGTGTGCCGTCCCAGTTGCCACTTGTCGTGACTGCCCCTGCCCCGTCCGGGCGTGAACGCAAACCCGGCAGCGATCAGGGCGCGAACAACGTCAGCCCGGTTCGGCTGCCTCGGCATTCGTTGCCGTCCCTCCCGGGCGCCTAACGGTACGGATTGGGGCCCGAAACCCTTACCCACTCCAACGTGTACTCACCCCACCCCTCAGCTTCGTATTCGGCGCAAAGTTCGGCCATGGCGTCGTCGGGACGCAGCGGGAATTCGCCCGGCGGGTAATCCGACAAGTGGCCTTGAATAGCGTCCTTTATCATTTCCAACGCTTCTTCGCGGGTCCGTCCGTCGGTGGCGCAGCCTACTGCCGGGCAGTCCGCGCCCCACCGCCAGTCGCCGTCAAAGTCCTCCCCGTCGTAGTAGCTGACCAGAACTTGAAAGATGCCTACGTCCTCGATGTCGTCCGACGCAGCGCCATCTTGCTGTGATGCGTGGGTATTAGCGGATGTCATCGCTGGCTCTCCTCCATGCTTCCTGGATGCAGGGTAGCACGCGGTCAGTTTTCAGCGAAAGATGATGACGCATGCAACGGGCGGGTTAGCCCGATTTTTAGTATAATCAAAGAACCTGCTGGCCCGTTCAAGATTGCTCATTTTGCCCACTATCACCGTCCTGGCCGATGACCGCAACGGCCATAATCCACACCCGTCAGTCCGAGCGATCGAAGAGGCCGGTGGCAGCGTGCGCGTAGTTGCGCCGGCGATGGCCGCGGCTGAACTGCTGGATGATACTGGCGGTGTGGTGCTGCCGCACTTTCATCAAGGAGTCTCCGGCAGCCTGCTTGCGGCGGCATTGGACGCCGATATGCCCGTGCTGGCTACGGGTGGCGGGATGCACACCCTGAACCGCCATTTCGGTGGTGGCGAACCCCTACCGATATCGGCGCATTATCCGGATGAAGGCGCGGGGCCGCTGCGGCACCAGATCTACCTGTCTCCCGGGTCCAAGGTGGCTGCGATCATCGGCTCCGCCGGCATGTTCCGAGTGAACAGTTGGCATCGTGAGGGCATCCGTGAACCGCAGCGGGCGGAGCGGTTAATGACCATCGCATACCAGTTGGATGACGGCCTCATAGAAGGCCTGGAAAGCAAGGAACACAGCTGGGTGATTGGGGTGCAGTTTCAGCCGGAACTCGGCGACGAAGTTCCCGCAAGTTTCAACAACCTGTTCCTCGGGTTGGTGGAGCGCGCCCAGGATTTCATAGAGAATAACGACACGAGGAGAACTTCACGATGACTACGGCGCCTCCACAGCAGCCCGGCGGAGAATTCACGCTGCGACCCATCGAGGACGAGATGCGGGAGTCGTATCTGTCCTACGCGATGTCGGTCATCGTGGCCCGGGCGCTGCCGGACGTGCGGGACGGGTTGAAGCCAGTGCAGCGCCGGATCCTCTACGCCATGCACGACATGGGGATACGACCGGGCAGCCAGTACCGGAAGAGCGCGCGCATCGTCGGCGAGGTGCTGGGGAAGTTTCACCCGCACGGCGACGGGTCGGTGTACGACGCGCTGGTGCGCATGGCGCAGTTATTCTCGATGCGTGCGCCGTTGATAGACGGCCAGGGCAACTTCGGCAGCATCGACGGCGACCCGCCGGCCGCCATGCGCTACACCGAGGCTCGGCTCGCCGCCATCGCCGACGAAATGCTGGCCGACATTGACCAGCAGACCGTTGATTTCTCCGACAACTTCGACGATTCCCTGAAAGAACCCCAGGTGTTGCCGGGCCGGATGCCCAACCTGCTGGTCAACGGGTCATCCGGAATTGCCGTGGGCATGGCGACCAACATGCCGCCGCACAACCTGGGCGAGATTTGCGACGCCATCAACTACGTGATCGACCACCCGACGTGCAACGTCGACCAGTTGATGGAGATCGTTCCGGCGCCGGACTTCCCCACCTCGGGCCGGATCCGCGGCGTGGCCGGCGTGCGGGATATGTACGCTACCGGCCGCGGGCGCGTGGTCATGGAAGCGGTGACCGAGATTGAGGACATGCCGGGCCGCAACTCCAACCGGCAGCGGATCATAATCAGCGAGTTGCCGTACCAGGTTAACAAGGCGACCCTGGTCGAAAAAATCGCTAGCCTGGTGCGGGACAAAACCCTGGTGGGCATCACCGAAATCCGTGACGAGTCGGACCGGCGCGGCATCCGGGTGGTGATCGAGCTGGCGCGTAGCGCGCAGCCTACGGTGATCCTGAACAACCTGTACAAGCGTACCGCATTGCGGTCGTCATTCAATGCCATCATGCTGGCGCTGGTGGACGGACAGCCGCAGGAGTTGCCGCTCAAGGACCTGATCAACCATTTCGTCACGCACCGTGAAGACGTCATCCGGCGGCGCACCGAGTACCAGCTGGGACGGGCTCGCGACCGGGCGCACATCGTGGAGGGCCTGCTCAAAGCCCTGGACGCCATCGACGCAATCATCGAGACCATCCGCAACAGCCAGGACGTGGAAACGGCGCGCAACAACCTGGTGCAGCAGTTCGACCTGTCGGAGATCCAGGCTCAGGCCATTCTCGACATGCAGTTGCGCCGCCTGGCCGCCCTGGAGCGTCAGCGGCTGGACGAGGAATACAACGACCTGCTGGCAACTAT
Source organism: Dehalococcoidia bacterium (assembly GCA_965203985.1). GTDB lineage: Bacteria > Chloroflexota > Dehalococcoidia > Lucifugimonadales > UBA3495 > Bin87. The sequence continues at coordinate 64,133 of CBDBDS010000001.1, read as the reverse complement.
CTCCCGGCTGGAGGACCTGCTGCAGAACCCGCAGAAGATTCGCGCCGAGATCAAGCGGGAAACCCGCGAGGTCAAGCGCAAGCATGCCGATCCGCGCCGCACCGAAATAATCCGCGAAGAACTGCAGGAGCAGTCCATCGAGCAGTTCATCGTGCAGGAGGATGTGGTCGTCACTCTGAGCCAGCGCGGGTACATCAAGCGCGTGCCGATCAGCACCTACCGCAACCAGCGGCGGGGCGGTAAGGGGGTGCGCGGCGCGAACAACCGGGATGACGACGCGATCATGCAGATCGCGGTCGTCAATACTCACGAGCAGTTGCTGTTCTTCACCAACAAGGGTCGGGTTTACCCGCTCAGCGTCTATGAGACCCCCAACGACGCCGGGCGCACTGCCCGGGGAACCCTGCTGGTGAACCTCATTCCGCTGCAGCCGGGCGAGCATGTGCAGACCATGCTGCCGGCCAGCCGGGACGAATACAACCGCCTGTACGTCTTTGCCACCCGCAACGGCCGGGTCAACGCGTTGCGTCCGGGCCAGTTGCAGAACCTGAGAAAGTCCGGCCTCATCGCCATGAAGGTGCTGGATGGTGACGAGTTGGTTGCGGTGCGCCCGGCGCAGAGCGATGCGTCGGTCGTACTGGTCACCGAGCAGGGGCAGGCGCTGCTGTGCCCGGTCACCAGCATACCGGAGCGGAACCGTAACGCTACCGGCGTCATCGGAATCAAGTTCAAGGACGAATTTGGAGGGAAGGACCGGGTCGTGGCACTTGACGTGGTTAACGATCCCGAGGACGAGTACCTGCTGGTGGTCAGCGAAAAGGGTTACGGCAAGGCCACGCCGCTGTGCAACAGCAAGGGCGAACCCGTGTATCGCGAAACCAATCGCGGCGGCATGGGCGTCAAGACCTTTGCGGTGGACCAGGGTGACAAACCCACCGGTCCGGTGGTCGACGCCAAGATCGTTTCCTCCGCCGAAATGAACGACGAGGAGGGGCACGAGGTCTTCATTATCTCTGCACGCGGACAGGTGGTGCGCATCGATCTGGCTGAGATCAAAGTGGTGAATACTCGCCAGACCAAGGGAGTCATCGTGTGGCGCGAGCGCGGCGGCGACGACAGTGTCGTATCCATCTACTGCTTCCGGGCTACGGACTATAGCCAGGACGACCCGGCTCTGCAGGACGGCGCGGCGGGCACAGCTCTCGCACAGGCCGAAGAGGTCGCGGCCCAGGCGGATAGCCAGTACGAGGGCGCCGAGGATGAGGACATCGGTGATGATATGCCGGATGACCACGTTGATGCCGAAGATGACGATGATGATCCGGATCTCCACGTGAACGGGCAGGCCCCGCTGCTGTAAGGATGGCTGCAATGCAACTGGTGATGGTTCACGGCTCCGGCCAAAACGAACTGACGTATCACTACCAGACCGCTCGGTTCGGAAACGCGGATGCCGTGAACCTGCCCGGACACCCGGACGGCGAGCCACGGGACAGCATCGGAGGGTACGTTGACTGGCTGCGGGATTACGCGCGGGGCAAGGGATACCCGCCCTTTGTCCTGTTCGGGCACTCGATGGGCGGCGCCATTGCGCTGGACTACGCGCTGCGGTTCCCCGAGGACCTGGCCGGGCTGGTCCTGATTGGGACCGGCGCAAGGCTGCGGGTGCATCCTGACTATCTGAACCGCTGCCTGGACGACGCCCAATGGCGATCCGAGGCTCCGGCGTATTACGAGGCGATCAACAGGGATCTGGCGCCCCAACTGGCCTCTCGCGCACTGCAATCTGGCCCGATGGTCGAGCACAACGACCTGTCGGCCTGCGACCGGTTCGACGTGATGGAGCGCGTCAAGGAGATCGCCCTGCCGTCCCTGGTGATTGTGGGCGCGGATGACATAATGACCCCGGTCCGTTACGCGGAATACCTGGGCCGGGAGTTGCAGGACGCCGAGGTCGTGGTTGTGCCCGACTCCGGGCATTTCGTGACTCTGGAACAACCGGAGGCGGTCAACGAAGCCATCGCTCGGTTCCTCAACCGGCTGACCGACGGCGCGGGGTAGACGAGGACACCACTCGGCTGTCATCGCTGCCCGGCCGCTGGCCGGGCTTTTGTGTTCCGGGGGATTTGGCCAATCCGCGTTGCTGGTATCATTAGGCCATTCGCACCGGTTTCCCTTCCCGTGACAATGGCCTCCTGGCAAACCTACATCCCCGATGGGCACCGACTGGCAGCATCCCTGCCGGCAATATACGCTGGTCACCCTGACGCGCAAGGGCTACCGGCAGCCCGTCGGATTGCGACCACCGCCGCCGAGTTGATCGGTTCATGTGACCTGGTGGTGGATCCGACAGTGGTGAACACCGCCGCACTGTTCCATCTGTCTGGTCGTCCTCAGGACGGGAACCCGGCGGAGGCTTCGGCTGCGTTGGCCTCGGCGTGGTTGGGAGGTTCGGGTGCGCCTGAGCGATTCATTGCGGCGGTAGCCAGGGCCATCGCGGGAGCGTTGTCGCAGGATCCTGTACTGGATCTCGATTTTCGGCAGGACGACAACGGCAAGTTGCTGCGGGACGCCGCGCTGCTGGACCTGGCGAGTGTCGAACGGCATTCTGACTACCTGCGAGACGTGCCGCCGCCCGGACGCCCTCGGGAGCCATACTTGGCGGAATATCGTCGCGCGTGCTTGACGCCGGCGTTGCAGTTGCACGGCATGTTGACTCTGCCGGCGGCGTTGGAGATGTACGGTCAGCGCCTGCCCCGGCTGTCCGCCTGGCTGGACGCGCAGCCACCCGGCCTGGTCCCGCCGGACTGGCGACGGCTGGCCGAGGTTGCGGAGATCGAGAGCGGGGTGGGCAGGTTGCTGGCCGGCGAAGATCCGGCGGCGGTTCGAGCCGAAATGCCCGCCGGAGGATTACCTTACGCGGAGTACCGGGGGCGGCAGCGTGCCATCATTGCTGGGAGCCACGAACGGATACTGGAACTCACCCACGCGCGCATCGAGGCGTCGCGCAACGTGGCAGCCGAGAAGTACCTGGAGAGTGACACCATACACAAGCCGGCGGTGGAGGAGAACCTTTTCGTCGGGGCGCGACGTCGAGCGCGGCAACTGGGCTTGTCCGCGGAGACGGCGGAGGACATCGCCAGGCTGCTGCTATCCAACGCCCGGGAGGTGCAGGAACGTACCCTCAACGATATCGCCCAGAAGCTGAGCCGGCTGCACGGGCAGATACTGGACGCCGACTCGCCGGAAACGCGCACCGATGAGGCGGATATCGCGATCCCATCGCTGGTGGTGCGCACCGGAGACCAGCCACTGGCTCGCGAGAACGAGCTGATCAAAGAGCTTCGGGTCACCGGGTTGAACGAGGCGTACCCCGAGCAGCGGCGCCGGTTCGCAGAGTGGTTCGAAGATCCGCACCCCTACCTGCTGACCGGCATGACCGTGGGCAGCCGTGACGCGGACCTGTTCATGCAGGCTTTGACCGACGGCGAGCGATGCAAGGTGCTGGGAACGGTGGCTATCGACGGTCCGATGCACCTGGGTCACGGAGCCCTCACCAGCGTTCTGGCGCATTTCCAGGGGATGGGCGCGGAAATAACCATCGGTTTTCGGGACGAACTGGGCGACCTGGATCAGGCGCAGCGGATCATGCGGGAGAACCTGCTGTTCATGAGGGCGGCAGGATTGGATGTGGATCAGGTCAACTCGTACCTGCAACAGACGAACCCGTCCATCATCAGCACCGCCTTCCAGTTGGGCGAAGCGATCCCGCTGAGCATGCTGAATTCGGCGCTGGGCCTGCGCCTGCGGGACAGCGCGACGGATACCTTCCGACCGTTGCTCCGGCTGGCGGATATCCTGCACGCGCAGCAGCCGGAGGCCGGCGGGCCGTGTCGGACGCTGGTGTTGGACAACATTGGCGGCGACGTGTACGTGCGCATGGCCCGCAATGTAGCGGAGCGATTTGGTTTCGTGAAACCGTCCGCGTTATACCTGCGCCCGGTGCGAAACCTGACCACCTACAGCGATCCGCAAACCGGCGGATCGGTGGAGGTGATGACCAACCGGGTGCCGCCGGGTCGTATCGCCTACGACGACGCGGACGATGATGTCCGGCGCCGCATCAGTCGGGCGTACACCGGCGGGCGCGGGACACTGGAGGAGCAGAGGGAAAAGGGCGGCAACCCGGACCCACGAGTATGCTCGGTGTCCAGCCTGCACGCCTTTTACGCCACGCCGGACCCGGAGGAGTACGCGCAATTGCAGTCCCGCTGCCGCTCGGGTGAGCTGTTGTGCGGGGAGTGTAAAACGTCTGCTGCTGACCGCCTGCTAGAATATCTGCGGGGTCACCGTGCACGGCGGCGAACCGCGTTCAGCGATTAGCGGCGCTGCCCGTATCAGCGGATTACGTCGTGCTTACCCCTATACCGGGCATCAGGCCACGTCGTCGTCCGTCAGTTGGAAGCAGAAGGGACGAGCGCCGACTGACGTTGGTGATGATAATGCCCGATCTGCTCACATTGACTGGTAAATTTTAGATATCGCAGGAGACCGAGGGTTATGGCAGACCAGCAACGTATCCTCACCGGTATGCGCCCCACCGGGCAGTTGCACCTGGGGCACTACCTGGGGGCCTTGGAAAACTGGATACAGATGCAGCATGAGTACGAGTGTTTCTTCCTCATCGCGGACTACCAGGCGATGGGGGACCACCTGGACGACATCGGGCTGATACAACGCTCCGTGATCGAGGTTGCCACGGACTGGCTGGCCGTGGGCCTGGATCCTGAAAAATCATCCTTTGTGATCCAGAGCTACGTGCCGGAGCACGCCGAGCTGACCATGTTCTTCTCCATGCTCATGCCGCTGAACCAACACCAGCGGAATCCGACCCTTCGCGCCGAAACGGCGCAACTTGAAGCCGAAAACCAGTCCATCACTCTGGGGTTCTTCAACTACCCCATCAGCCAGGCCGCTGACATCCTGCTGCCCAAGGCGCACCTGGTGCCGGTGGGCGAGGACCAGGTGGCGCACATCGAGTACACGCGGGACGTGGCCCGGCGTTTCAATCGTCTCTATGGGGAGGTGTTCCCGGTGCCGCGGGCCCGAGTGGGCCGCGTGCCCCGGCTGGTCGGGACCGACGGGCAGGCCAAGATGAGCAAGAGCCTGAACAACGCCATCTACCTGGCCGATGGGCCGGATGCGGTGGAGTACAGAGTGCGACGGATGGTCACTGATATTACCGGCCAGAATCCCCGGTTGCGGGCCACAGACCCGGGCGTCGTGGAATACAACCCAGCGTTTCTGTACCACGACGCATTCAATGACAACGTCGACGAGGTGGCCGAGCTCAAAGAGCGGTACACTGCGGGAACGGTCAGCGACCGCGAGGTGAAGGAACGACTCACCGCTGCGATCAACCGGTTCCTCGAGCCGATCCGCGAGAAGCGGTCGTGGTACGAGGATCATCCGGACTTCGTGCGCGACGTGTTGAAGACTGGCACGGATAGGGAACGCGCCATTGCGCAGCAAACAATCGAGGATGTCCGCCAGGCGATGCAGGTAGTTTATACTTGACCTGCCGACCGCAACGGCATCAGTGACCGCCCCATGGCAACCGAGCAAATTCCTACCTTCGACGACCTGATGGCCTTGCTGGAACGCAACCCGGAATATCGGGAGCGGTTACGCCGCCAGATTTTGGACGAGGAGTTCCGTCGATTGCCGACAGATGTGCGTGCGCAGTCCGAACGCTTCGACGCGCTGACTGAGCAGGTGCGCCAGTTAACTGTGCAGATGCGTGATGTGGTAATACGATTAGACCGCCATGATGTTCAGTTGGCCAGGTTGATAGGCGACGAAGCGGAACGCCGGGTACAGCGAAACGCTCCCGCCTATTTCGGGCATATTCTCAGGCGTACCAGAGTAATTTCATCTGCCGAACTGGCGGATATGATCGACGATGCTATTGAAGCTGGCGGTCTTGATGAAGGGGATCGCGCTCCACTGCTGGCGCTGGACTTGCCGGTGCGCGGCATTGACCGCAGGACCCGGGAACGGGCGTACTTGGCGGTGGAGGTATCGGCCGGTATCGGTGAACGCGACATTATGCGCGCCGCTGACCGAGCCCGGCTGTTGGAAAGGCTAACCGGGCATCCGGCCCGGGCGGTGGTTGCCGGTTATTCCATAGCCCCCGCATACCACTATATGGCAGCTGAACAGGGTGTAGCCGTGATCATGGTTCCGCCACCAGACCCTGGGGAGCCGGAGCTGCCCACCGACATCAAGGCAGACCCACCGCCGTAACCGGCGCCGGCGAAGAATCTGTTAAGGGAGCGGAGGCGCCAGCCGATTAGTTTGAAGCCTGATTTATGTAACGCTTGAGCCAATGCTCGAATTTTGTTCTCATTCATTGCCAAACGGAGGGACGATATGGCAGGCAATCCACGAGACAAGTATTGCATCGTCGGGGTGGGCGAAACCGAGTACAGCCGGGCCTCGGGGCGGACCACCCGGGCCCTGGGCGCCGAGGCGATCCGCAACGCGATGAACGACGCCGGCCTGACGCCCGACCAGGTGGACGGGATGCTCAGCTACCACGGAGGCGATTCCACGCCGTCGACGTCGATACAGTACGACCTTGGCATCCGCCCGAACTTCTACATGGACTGCTCGGGCGGGGGATCCTCAACCGAGGCGCTGGTGGGATTGGCTATCGGCGCCATCGAAGCGGGCATGTGCGACGTGGTTGCCATCTTCCGGTCGATGAACGGCTATTCCAACGTGCGCATCGGCGGCACCGGAGCGCGAGCGTCGGCGCCCATCGGCGGGCTCGATCTGATGAAGCGGCCCTATGGCCTGATCAGTGCGGTGCAGCAGTTCGCCTACACCTTCACCCGCCACATGGCCGAGTATGGGGTCAAGAGCGAGGACCTGGCGGCCATCAAGGTGGCACACTCCATTCACGCGTCCAATAACCCCAAAGCGCTGATGAAGCACCGGGTGAGCGTGGACGACGTGATTAACTCCCGGTGGATCATCCGGCCGGTGGCGCACCTGCTGGACTGCTGCCTGGAAACCGACAACGCTACATGCGTCATCGTGACTTCGGCGGAGCGGGCTAGGGACCTGAAGCACAAGCCCATCTACATCAAGGGCGTGCAGGGTCGCGGCACCAAGCCCGGCGGCGACTTTCATTACCAGCACGGGCCGATCTCCCGGGTGGCGGGCCATTACATCGCCCCGCGGATTTTCGACCTGGCCGGCGTGAAGCACGAGGACGTGGACCTGACCGGTTGCTACGACGCCTTCACCTACACCGTGCTCTTGCAGTTTGAGGACTACGGATGGTGCGAGAAAGGCGAGGGCAAGGACTACGTCACCAGCGGCATCATCAACCTGGGCGGAAAGCGTCCCAACAACCTGAGCGGCGGGCACCTCTGCGAGGGGTACACGCACGGCATGAACATGGTCATCGAGAACGTGCGACAGCTACGGGGCACGGTCGATGACTACTGCCCGGGCGCTTTGGAAGGCGACCACACCTACGACTACGCCGAAGGCGGTTGCCGCCAGGTGCAAGACGCCAAGATCAGCATGAATATGGGTTGGGGAACGCCGGCAGTAGGCAGTTCCCTCATCATGGGCAACGTGCTCAGCTAGACGCTGGATTCCGGCTTTCGCCGGAATGACGGCCGGCCGAACAGGGAGAGGGACAATGCCGAATTACACCTACCGGGGCATCACGCTGAGCATCCCGGAGAACGACTCCGAGTACAAAGGTTATTTTGAGGCCGCGGCCGAGGGTCGCCTGGTGGTCAAGAAGTGCGCCGACTGCGGGCTGCTGCGCGGCGAGCCGGGGCCCGGGTGCCCCTGGTGCACATCGCTGAACTGGGAGTGGCAGCAGGTTTCCGGCAAGGGAACTATCTACTCATACCAGGTTGTCGCGCACACCGTGATACCCAGTTTCCGGGACCTCAGCCCCTTCGCCATCGTGCTGGTGGAGTTGGACGAGCAGCGCGGTCAGCCCACCGAGTTCGACGGCCTGCGGATCACCGGCAACCTGGTGGACGGCGACTTCAACATGGAGAAAGAGGAGAACGTGGGCATCGGCAAACGCGTGGAGGCCGTGTTCCAGCCGGTTGAAGACGGGTTCATGCTGCCGCAGTGGCGTCTTATCGACGAACCGGACCAGGGATTTACCTGGTCGCACGAGATTCCCGAAGCCTGACCGTGTGAGCATATCGCTACCTACGTAGGGGCGGCGCATCCGTTCGCCCCGATTCCAGTTTGCGACGCGACCGCTATATCGACCTGACTTCAGTGGCGTTCAACGACGCCGACGCAGGCTGAAACATCCACACTTCCGTCTGAACGGGAAGTGTGTCGGCGCCGAATTCAACCTGGTCCGTCTCCAGGCGGCGCACTGTGCGCTGGCGCGCCAGCCACCCCTCCGGCGGAAGCAGTTCGCACTCGTATGCGTGCAGACCCGGGATGGCGTAGTGCATTGGGACGATAACCCGAGGTTGCAGCCGCTGGGCCAGGGAGTCTACTTGTTCGTAGCCGAGTAGGTGGTTGGAGTCGTCCACGGTGACGAGCAGGACGTCGATATCTCCCACCGCCCGGGCAACATCGTCCGGCCATTCCGCGCGGTTGTCGCCAATGTGCAGGAACCTGACGCCGCCCGCGTGCAGTCGGAACATCACGTTGGGAAAGTCGCGCAGGCGCGCCGCGCCGGAGTGGAAATCGCCAACTCCGCGAATCTGCAGATCGCCGGTGGCAAACTCGCCGGGCATGCGCAGAATCGACGCGGCCTCCGGTAACCGGTCAACGGCGTCGTGGTCGAAGTGCGCGTGGGTGATCAGCCCCAGATCGCACCGGACTTCCGGGAACAGTCGGGTGAACCAATAGCGATCGGCCTGGTTACGGTACGGGTCGGCCACGGCCGTGACGCCGCCGGGCGTTTCCCAGCGGAATGCGCAGTGGCCGAAGTAGGTCAGCCTCATCTGACCGCGCTCAACCCGACGGGGACGCCGGTCACCCTGCCGAGCGCCACATCTCGTAGCCGATTTCCTTGCTGATCAGGCCGTCGCGCATTTCGAAGATGTGGACGAGGCGCATCTCCACCTGGGTGCCCGGCGACAGGGGCAAGTACCCGGCCCCCGTCAGGCGGAAGCGCACCACGCTGTCGTCCACCACCCGGTCCTCGGTGGCGAAGCGCTGCAGGGTCTCGAACTCGACATCCTCCATCTTGGCGAACATCGTGGTGTAGTTGTCGGCGACGGCGCGTTTGCCCTCGAAGCGCAGGCCCCGGGCCGGAGCCTCCCACACCACGTCATCGGTGTAGAGGTCCAGGGCAGCCTCGACTTCGTTGGTGGCCTCGGAGTGGAAATGGGCCTCCACGGCGGCCAGGTTGGCGGCGATGATGTCTGGATTCTCATTGGTCGAGGACATGGCGGCGTCTCCTCTCGTCAGTTTCTTGACACCCCAAAGGGGCGCCGATAGCATCCCGGCAAGCGGCCCCGGGACGCGGGCTGCTCAGGAGGGAATATCCATGCAGAGCATCACCATCGACCGTAGCAAGCCCCTGCGCGATGAGTCTAACACGGGGCACAACCGCTGGCATCCGGATATCCCGCCCGTCGTCGAGGTTGACCAGGGCGAGGAGGTGGTGCTGGAAACGAGAGATGCTTTTGACGGGCAAATGCGACCGGGTGTGACCGAAGCGGATTTCTCCAGCATGGACGCTGGCGTCATCCATCCGCTGACCGGCCCCGTCGCGGTGAACGGAGCGGCGCCGGGGGATCTGCTGGAGGTGGAGTTCGTGGACATTCAGCCCCAGCCCTACGCGTTCAGCGTGATCTTCCCGGGGTTCGGCTTTCTGCGGGATGTGTTCACCGACCCGTTCATGGTGCATTGGAGCATCGCCGACGGATACGCCACGTCGGAGCAGATTCCGGGTGTTCGCGTGCCGGGTGCGTCGTTCATGGGAGTGTCGGGCGTCGCGCCATCCCATGCGCAGTTGAATGAGTGGACCCAGCGGGAGGCGGAACTGGCATCCCGTGGCGGCGTAGCGCTGCCGCCGGACGAGGGCGGCGCGGTTCCAATCAGCGGCGGCGGTGCGACCCATGGAATCCGCACGCTGCCGCCGCGGGAAAACGGGGGTAACTTCGACGTGAAGCAGCTTTCCACCGGATCCAAGCTGCTGCTGCCGGTGGCGGTAGACGGCGCGCTGTTCTCCACTGGTGACGGGCATTTTGCCCAGGGTGATGGCGAGGTGTGCGTTACCGCCGTTGAGATGGGCGCCACCTGCACGGTGCGGTTCCGTGTGCTCAAGGGCGAGGCGGAACGGCACAACATCCGCTGGCCCAGGTTCAGCCGGGAGGACTACTACATTGCTCCCGAGTGGGCGGCGCCACGCCGGTTCGTGGCCACCATGGGGATGCCGGTGCGGGACGATGGGGTGAACGAGGGCGAGAACCTCACGCTGGCCTGCCGCAACGCCATCCTGAACATGGTCGACCTGCTGCAGGAACGAGGGTTCACCCGCGATCAGGCCTACGTGATATGCAGCGTGGCGGTGGACCTGAAGGTGAGCAACGTGGTGGACGTACCCAACTTCGTGGTGTCGGCGTTCCTGCCGGAGGACTTGTTTGTGGGTTAGATATCTGACCACTCGCGGCTCAGGTTGAGTCAGGGCATCAAATCGTCCTGGCTTAACCACATCTCGATGCGGTCGCGGTAGAGCCGGGCGATGAATGGCGGCCTGTTCGAGCGCACAAAGTTGACAATCAATTCACGAGCGGCAAGGAAATTCTCGGCGAGTTGTTGGTGCGTGTAATCACTGGCCAGAATGATTACCGCGCCGTTCGACCCAGCAATGGTGTCTCTTTCGTTTGGATTGTAGCGCAGTCGCACATCGTTGGTCAGTGCGATCCATCCGTTCTGACCCACGGGCGGTATCCAATCTACATCCGGCGTGCCGGATGGGAAATGGTCTAGAAATATCTCCAGATTGACGCCCGCAGCTATCAACTGGTCAGGGAACACTCGTCTACCCAGGTTTTCATCTGCAAAAAAGATGATGTCAGACGGCCAGCTCGTAACGTACCGCCTCTTCTATCTGGGATTGATCCAACAGGTAATCATCTGCAACATCCGCGAACTGTTCGCCTCCCTTGATACGACGCGCCACTACCGAAGTACGAACCCCGGAGCCTGCAATCACGGGCCTGCCGAACGATACCGCCGGGTCAATTACCACCAACTTCGGATCCTCACGGCCGTCACCGCGAGTGAAGGGATAGAGTCGCATGGGCATCCCTTCAGCATCGTATTCAACACGTTTGAAGCGAAAATTCGCCCCAGACAACCGGCGTCTCACTAGTGACTGCCCATCGTTGTGTTTCGCGGCGGCGTTCCGGGCCAGGCTTTGCGATTCTGCCTTGAGGTTCCGGTTCAAAGAAGACAGCATAAAGATCTCCACCAGATTGGTGAAAGACAAGGCCGTCGGGTCTGAGCCGGCGGGGATGATCAGTGGTTTGCCGTCCGCCTTCCGGTCAGACCCGGGTTTGCCGAGCCAACGCCGCACCGTGGACACCGGCAGCCCCAGATACCGGGCGCACTCCGGTATCGAGTACAACGGCGCGTGGCGCGGGTCGTCCACTAGATCACTCCGCCCTCTGCAAGCAGGAGCAACTGGGAGTTGGTGAGGCCCAGTTCGCCCTGGAGGATTTCGGCGTTGTGCTCGCCTATGAGGGGAGCGCGGCGGCTGATGCGCCAGGGTGAGCCATTGTAGAGCATGGCCGGGCCGGGGTAGGTGAAGGTACGCCCCAGCTCGGGGTGCTCCACCTCTTTGAAGAATTCACGGTCCGTGAGGTGGTCGTCGCCGACCAACTCGTCCATGGTGCGGATGGCGCCCCAGGGGAAGTCCCTCTGCTGACCGCCGTGGAAGGAGTCCATCAACGTCGAGTTCATGAAGAAGTTCTTCATCACCTGGACGATGTGGTCGTTTTCGGCCGCGATCACCTCGGGGTCCTGGTAACGCTCGTCGTTGAGATCCTCGGCCATTCCCGACTGGTCGAACCACTCGGCCAGCAACCTCAAACGCGCCGGCGTCAGATTGGTGCCGGAGCGGGTGGTGTTGAGCCAGCCACCGTCGCCGGTGGGGAATTGGATGGCCGGGGACATATCCGGAGCAGCGTGGCGACCGGTGTGCCGTTGCACCACCTCGCCGGTGGACAGGTAGATGGCGATGGCCCCTTCGGTGGTCAGAGCGCAGGCCTCGTGGATCGACGCATCGATGTACTGACCCTCGCCGGAGAGGAACCGGTAGTACAGGGCAGCCATGAGGCCAATGTAGGCGTAGTGGGCGCCGATGTGCCAGGAGTTGCCGCCGCCGGGCGCAATCGGCGGCGGATTGGGCACGTCGATGTCGTCGTAGCCGGAGGACGCCATCTGGCCGCCGCCAGCCATCTGCGTGATATCGCTGCTGAGGTAGTCCCGCCAGGGGCCGGTCTGGCCGTAGGGCGTCAGCGAGCACATGATCAGGCCGGGATTGTCTGCGGACAGCACGTCGTAGCCCAGGCCCAGGGACTCGAGGTAGCCGGGCTTGCGGCTTTCCAGAATGATATCGGCGCCGGCGGCCAGTTGCTTGAATATGTCCTGCCCCTGCTTCGTTTCCAGGTTCAGGGTGATGCCCCGTTTGGACGTGTTGTAGTGCCAGAAGGACAGGCTGCGCTCCCGGTGGGGAACGTCGTCCAGGAACGGGCCGAAGCTGCGACAGGCCTCGCCACCGGGCGGCTCGATCTTGATGAGGTCGGCGCCGTTGTCGGCCATGAGTTTGCCGCAGAACTGGCCTTTTTCGTCACAGACCTCGAGGACCCGCAGGCCGTCCAGGGCTCCGGGGAGGTTGAGGTCGGCCGGGCGGGCTCCGCCGATGTCGACTCCGTCTTGCGGGTTGCCGTTGGGGGAAGTCATCGCAGGGCCTCCTCGATGTAGGGATAGCGGTCCATGGTGGTGGGCCAGAAGACGCCGTTTTCGTAGCCGTCCAGCAGATCCTCGTGAGTGACTCCCAGCAGGTCTTCCAGCACCTCGCGGTTGTGCTGCCCGATCATTGGCGGCGGATTAGCGATGCGGGCCGGCGACTTGGACATCTTGAACGGAGCGTTCTGGAACTTCCAGGGGCCGAGCATCGGGTGGTCCATGGGCACGTACATGTCCCGGTGGCGCAGCTGAGGGTCGTTGTCCACCCGGTCCTGGCTGCTCTGCACGGCCATGGCGCGGACGCCGGCGGCCTGGCACTTCTCGGTGAGCTCGTACTTGCCCATCGTGCTGGTCCACTTTTCGATGTGGTCGTCCATCTCTTCCTGGTGTTCCAGCCGGCCGTCGATGGTGTCGAAGCGGCTGTCGGCCCAGTCGGGGCCGCCCATAAGCTTGACCAGTTTGTGCCATTCGTCATCGGACAGGCAGGCGATGGTGGCCCAGTCGTTGTACCCGCCGGGAGAGGTGCGATAGGCGTTGTGCGGCGCGGCGATGGGGCCGCGGTAGTTGTTGACCACCTCGGCGCCGGGCCACACGGTGCGATTGCCGGGCGGGAACCCCTCGCGGCGAGCCTGGCGGCCGTTGACGGTCTTGTCGAGGAAAGCCGGACCGGTGAGGGTGATGCCGGTGATCATCTGCGAGAGGTCAACGTGCTGGCCCTTGCCGGTGGCGGAGCGGTGGCGCAGTGCGGTCAGCGCGCTGATCGCGCCGTACATCCCGCCAGTGTCGTCCAGGTACGACCAGCCCCATCCAGCCGGCGGGGCTCCAGGCAGGCCCGACAGATGGGTCAGCCCGCTCAGCGCCTGGGCGGCCGGGCCCATGGTGCCGTACCAGTGGTAGCGACCGGTGTGTCCAAAGCCGGCCATGGACACGTATACGATATCAGGCCGGATCTTCTTGAGCTGTTCGTAGCCGAGGCCCCAGCGCTGCATGATGCGGCTGCTGAAGTTCTCAATGACCACATCGGAGACCGAGATCAGCCGCTTGACCAGTTCAAGGCCCTCTTCGGTGCGAGTGTTGACGCTGATGCCGCGCTTGTTGGCGTTGGTGTCAGCGAACTGCCCCGTGGAATTAGGCCCGGGCTCAACGCCGGGCGGCACGGTGAATCGGTTCTGGCGCAGGGTGTCCAGGTTCAAGGGCCATTCCACCTTGACGACTTCGGCGCCCAGGGTGCCCAGCCAACGGGCTGCCCAGGGGCCGGCGCGCACCCAGGTGAAATCGACCACGCGTATTCCTTTCAATGGAGTAGGCAGGGGCATGTTCGAGCCTCCCGTGTTGGAGATAGATGAGGTGGGTTTCCAGTGTGGCGCAAGTTTAGGGCAACACGGGGCAAGCGGGCAACCGTTGCGCGATCGAGCGCTGCGCTACGCAACGCTCGATTGGCTCGTTGACTGCGCACGGTCCGCCCATTATCATCGCGCGGCCAATTTCAACCTGACCGGAGTTTCCGTTGCGACGCCACCAAATCACCCGCTGGGCAATCATCCTGTATGCCGTTTTGCTCATGACCGGCGTGACGCTGGCCTTGGCCTGCGGGCCGGCATCTTCAACGTCTCCCGGCGGAGACGCCGCGGCGGCTACCGAGCAGGACACTCCCCAGAAAACCCCTACGCCTACCCACACGCCAGAGATGATATACCTCGAAGGCCCCGACGGAACGCCGGTTCTGGTGCCAGCCCCTCCCACGCCCTTGCTCTACAAGCCGGTTCTGCCCAGACACCTGCAACGGAGGGCTGACGAGCACGAAGCCACCAAAGAGGCACAAGAAGGCGGCGTGAGCGGAACATCAAGCCCAGAGGAAACGGAATACGTTAATGTTTACGTGGTCACCGACACTGCGGACCGGGTGGACGAAGTAGCGGGCTTTCTGAATAAAAACGGCGCAATCAACGTAGAGGCAGAGAAAGGCAACGCCGACACAATATACGCTGGGGTCGTAGGCGGCTACGTGCCTGTAGGGATACTGAAAGAATTATCCGCGCTGGAAGGCGTAATAGAAGTGAACGAAGTAGAACGATCAAGACCAGCCTCCAGAGGCCGCCAAATGGGAGTAATCGTAGATCCATTTGATGCCCACGGCGTGCGTTCCTGGCATCTCGCCGGGGTCGGCAAGCGCATATTCGAGCCTTACGTGTTGAGGGTAGATGCGGAGAGCCTTGGTTGGGCGCAAGTTTAGGGCAACACGGGGCAAGCGGGCAACTTTAGTCGAACGATAAGAGGGCCGCGCCGTCGTCCTGCATGAAAGCCCGAATGCCAATGTACCGCTCACGCAGAGATGCGGCGACTCTGGCGGTCGGGCCATTTCTCCTGTCCACCAAAATGACTTTCGGCGGATGTCCTCTTGAACTACTCAGTCCGCGGTAGTCCTGGTCCTTGGTCACAATTGCCAAGCCGTGTTCCCGGGCATAGGCCCAAATGTCGGTATCTGGAGCGTCTTCAGGTCCGATATCCTTGATGTGCAGGGAGTCCGGGTATAAGTCCGACAATTGTGTTACAAGTTTCGGGGACAGATCGTTGTCGAACAAAAGCCTCATGCAGTGTCCGCCGAAATGAAGACCATGCGTCGTTCCTGATCGGCTGCAAAAGCGAAACACGCCAGGATATCCTCGTGGGTCAGGTAGGGGAAATCGTCCAAAATTTCCGCCTCGGTCATACCGGAAGCGAGGTATTCCAGCACGTCGCCAACGGTCATTCGCATACCGCGGATGCAGGGTTTGCCGAAACGCTTGTCAGGCTCGATGGTGATTATGTTCCGGTAATCCACCCGGTAAGAGTCATGCGGCGGCGAGGCGTCAGACGAGTTTAGCAGGAGGCGAACCGGACGCGCTCCGGTCAGTTTGGCTCCGTCGAGGTTCGTTGTAGTGAGGTCTATTCCGGCAAAGTCGATCCCGCTGAGGTCCGCCCTGCTCAAGTTGGCGTTGGCCAAATTGGCTCCGGTGAGATTGACGTAGGCCAGGTCTGCGCCTGAGCAGTCAGCGTTGTACAAGTCGCTGCCGGAGAGGTTGGCTCCGTATAGGTAAGCGCCGCTGAGGTCGGCGTCTCGCAAGGATGCGTTGATGAGGTCAGCGTCGCCAATGATGACGTTTTTCAGGTTAGCGCCAGACAGGTTGTACCCGATCAAGTCAATTGGCCTCAGCATCAATTTCTCGTTATTCCTGCGACGTACCTTCTGGAACTCATCCCGCAGGTCGGTGCCGGAAAGGTCTGGCTTGAATGGCTCATCCACCCGCCGTGCATTCCACT
Organism: Dehalococcoidia bacterium; assembly: GCA_965203985.1. Taxonomy (GTDB): domain Bacteria; phylum Chloroflexota; class Dehalococcoidia; order Lucifugimonadales; family UBA3495; genus Bin87. The sequence goes on along the minus strand of CBDBDS010000001.1, from coordinate 47,849 downwards.
TTTCAGGTCCCTCAAGTAGCCAATAAATCTGTTCCGGCACTGGCATCATATCGCCTCCTTTCACCCGGTTGCCCCAATCTGCCATCGATCACGATTATAGCGATTCCCCGCAATATTCTTTCTTTGACGATCTTCGTGAACCTCCACAGCCCGCTTGCCATTCTGGCGCGCCTAATCTCCCACGAAGCGCGCCAACCGGATTCCACCGGGCTGCTCCTCATACCAGACGGTCACCGGGGTTCCCTGGATCTGGTGGTCCTTGAGGTGTCCCACCGAAACGCCGACCCAGCCCTCAGAGCCAAACTGCCATGCCCGACCCTCGGCGTCAGTGATGCGGAGAATCCGAAAATGGCGAAGATTGTCGGGGTCTGCCTCCACTCGGTCAATGTGGCCGGTGACCTTGGGTAGCCTGGGAAACAGCGAGTCGCCGTCGCCGTGGCCGCTGCTGGTCGGCTGCTCGCCTCCGCACGCCAGGGCGCAAGCCAGCGCTGCGGCCAGTACAAAACCCACGGCGCAGCGAGATACGGAAGTCAGCCGGTTTTCCAGGAATTTGCCTCGCGATCAGTCCCTGGCGCAGGTCACTCAAGGGACAGACCGGGGAGCATCGTACCAAACGATTGTAGCAAATCCATGGGTCGTGCTTTATCATTATTACTGCGGTTGAATGCTGGACAGGTCACACGTCCCTCCGGTGTTCGTCGCGCGTTCAAATGGCTTCCGTAGGCATCAGCACATCATCAGCCGCCGAGCCCCGGCGCGGGCCTACCTGGTTGCAGGGACTGGCGACGGCAACCGTGATTTCGGTATTTGTGCTGGTCGTGATCGGCGGGGTGGTCAGGGTCACCGGTTCCGGCCTGGGATGCCCCGATTGGCCGTTGTGCTATGGCAAAGTGCTGCCGCCGCTCGAGTACACGGCAATCATCGAATACACGCATCGGTTCGTGGCTTCGGTGATAGTGGGGCCGTTGATCCTCGTCACGGCAGGGATCGCGCTGGCCCGCTATCGTTCCGACCGGTGGGTATGGATCCCGGCAGCAGTTTCGGTGCCGCTGCTGATCGTACAGGGTCTGTTGGGCGGAGTTACCGTGCTGACCCATTTGCCCGGCGGAATCGTCGCTTTGCACCTGGCAACGGCGGAAGCGTTGTTGGCGACGTGCGTGTTCATCATGGTGGCGTCTTATCGGACGCCAATCCGGGCGACTTCGGAACCGTCCACCGATCATAGCTACCACCGTTGGGCGATCGTCGGCGCGCTGAGCGTCTACGCGGTGATCGTGAGCGGCGCGCTGGTGACCGCCATGGGAGCCACCGGCGCGTGTGTCACCTGGCCGCTGTGCCAGGGTCAAGCCTTCCCGATGAACCACCTCACAGCGGTCCACATGTTCCACCGCTATGTGGTCCTGGTGCTCGGCCTTTTGTTGATCTACGCGTCCTGGCGTTGTTGGAAAGGTCCCACGGAGCGAGGCGCTACTCTCCGTTGGCTGGCGGTCTTGACCGTCGCTACGTTTGTAGTCCAAATAATCGTCGGAGCGGCGACCATCTGGCTCGACTTCCAGGCCCACTGGCGGGCTTTGCACCTGACGGCGGCAACGGCGGTGTGGACGGCGGCGGCGGGAATGGCCATCGTAGCCTACCTCGATGTACGAACCACCGATTCGGGCCCCGAGCTGAACCGGCACGCGGTGCAAGATGGCCAGTAGCGCGCCCGGGTTCCGACCCGATGGAGAAGCCACCGAGCCGAGCGTTCCTGTGTTGGCTGCTGAGGCGCCTGCGAGTACGTCGGTAGCCGCTGTCGCGCGGGATTTCCTGGCGCTGACCAAACCCAAGATCATCTCCCTTCTGCTGGTGACCGCGGCGGGAGGAATGTTCCTGGCGGAGCAGGGTGTCCCTTCTCTGGCGTTGCTGGGCCTGGTATGGGCGGGTGGAGCGCTGGCGTCCGGCGGCGCCAACGCGGTGAACCATTTCTTGGACCGGGACATTGACCGCGACATGCGAAGGACGCAAGGACGACCGGTGGCGGGTCTGCGCGTCGCGCCCCGGTACGCGCTGGCGTTCGGCGTAGCGTTGAACATTGCGGCCTTCGCCTTGCTGGCCACGCAGGTTAACCTGCTGTCGGCGGCGCTGACCCTGTGCGCCAGCCTGTTCTACGTGTTCATCTACACGCTGTGGTTGAAACGCACCACGCCCAACAACATCGTCATCGGCGGAGCCGCTGGCGCGATCCCGCCGATGGTAGGTTGGGCGGCGGTGACGGGAGGACTGGATCTCCCGGCGGTCTACCTGTTTGCCATCGTCTTTTTCTGGACGCCACCCCACTTCTGGGCGCTGTCGCTCCTTATACAGACCGACTACGAGCGTGCGGGTGTGCCCATGCTGCCGGTGGTGTCTTCGCGTCGGCAAACGGCGCTGCACATATTCCTTTATTCCATCGCGCTGACCGGCCTGACCCTGATGTTCGCGCTGCTGCCGCAGGTTGGCCTGATCTATGTGGCGGCCGCGGCTGCGCTGGGCCTGCCCTTTATCTGGTTAGCCTGGAGACTTTGGCGCCGCGACGACAGGGGGAGAGCAAAGGCCACGTACCTTTATTCGCTGGCCTACCTGGCGCTGCTCTTCGTTGCGGTGATGGTAGACAGCGCGGTGGGGATTGTGTAGCTGCCAGCCCCCGGAGCAGCGTCTGGCGGGGGTCGGTCAAATTGACAGCCATAATCGCGTATGCTATGGTTACCGCCGCTAGTGAAATTTTGCACATACTGTGGCTGGCCGCTGCCGCAGTATCCGGGGGTTCACGATGGGGCAGTTGCCCTTTGCAGAGGAAGATTCACCCAATAAGCGCCGCGCCAAATCCAGGCCCAGAGCAGTAAGTGATATTCCAGTGAGCCCCTCCTCCGGTAACTCTTCCCGCCGCATCGGACGGCGTTCTTTGGTCACGCTGGCCCTGTTGGGCGGCGTTCTTATCCTTGCGGCATTGGGCTGTGATGCCGATGCGCATCAGTCTATTCTGAGTTCTACGCCATGGACCCTGGATGGGGTCGGCGGGCCGGTGGCGCGAGAGCAGTTGCTGCTGTTCAACGTGCTGCTGTGGACCATGGTAATCGTGTTCGTCCTGGTAGAGGGCGCGCTGCTCTACGCGGCCATTAGGTTCCGCAGGAAGCCGGGCGATCCGCTGCCGCCGCAGACCCACGGGCACACGCCTTTGGAAATCGCCTGGACCATTGTGCCGACCATTCTGATCCTCGGATTGGGCGTGTGGTCAGTGATCGTGCTCTTCAAGTTGGAGCCGGGCGAGGCGATTGCCCTGGCGCGGGCTGAGGGTAAAGAGCCGGTTCGGGTCGAGGCGGTGGGCCACCAGTGGTGGTGGGAGTTCCGCTACGAAGATCCGCTGCCCGGCGACGAGGCGACCAAGCTCGTCACCACTGCCAACGAAATGCGCGTGCCCGTCAATACGCCCATCATCATGGATCTCAAGAGTGACGACGTCATCCATAGTTTCTGGATCCCGAAACTCGCCGGCAAGCAGGACGTGGTTCCGACCAAGACCAACTCGATGTGGTTCCTGGCCGAAGAAACCGGAATGTATTACGGGCAGTGCGCAGAATTTTGCGGCACCGCCCACGCCCAGATGAAGTTCCGCGTCCACGTCATGGAGGACGCGGAGTACAAGGCCTGGGTGGCCGGGTTCGCTGAACCGGTGCAGCTATCTGCCGAGGCGGCCCGGGGCCAACTGGTCTTCCTGGGGGACGGCCAGTGCGTGACCTGCCACACCGTCGGCGCATCCGACGTAGTGGATCCGGCAACTGGCGAGGGTGTGCAGCACGCGCGGATGGAGAACTACATTGCTTACACCGAGGAGTGGCTGAGCAAATCGGCGGGCGAGCGCCTGGCCCGTGTCCGTGCCGGAGAAGAACCGGTGCACCTGAAAACTTTCGCCGCTCCCAACCTCACTGACCTGAGTTGTCGCGTTACTCTTGGCGCTGGACTGGTGGACCGCAATCGTGAAACCCTGCGGCAATGGGTCCGTGACCCTGACAGCATCAAGCCCGGCAACCGTATGTCGGAACTGGCGGCCATTTACCAGACCAAACTGGACCACCGCGCTGATCTGACGGAAGCCCAATTGGGAGACCTGGTCGAATACCTTTCCGCCCAGGGATCCAACGTCTGCCCGCAGTAGCCCGGCGAAATCCGCGCTATCATAGTATCCACAGACCACAATTCATCGCCGCTAACGCATCGCCGAAACGCCTGTTGACCGAGCCGCAGCGGAGGACCTGAGCCATGGTAACCATAACCGGCGTCATACCTCGCCCCAGCACCTATACCGGCTTGTGGAGCTGGCTAACCACGGTGGACCACAAGCGAATCGGCGCGTTGTACGGCTTCTCCGCTTTCTTCTTCTTCATCGTCGGTGGTATCGAAGCCGGCATCATGCGCCTACAGTTGGCCAACTCGGACCAGTCCATGGTTTCGGCCGACTGGTTCAACGCCATGTTCACCATGCACGGCACGACCATGATTTTCATGGTGATCATGCCCTTCGGCGCTACCTTCTTCAACTTCCTGATTCCCCTGATGATTGGGGCGCGGGACGTGGCATTTCCCCGCCTTAACGCCTTTTCCTACTGGACTTTCCTCTTCGGCGCGCTGCTCATGCACGGCGGTTTCCTGATCGGGCAGGTTCCCGACGCCGGCTGGTTCTCCTACGCGAACCTGACCGCCGCGCCGTTCAGCGAGGGCAAAGGTCTGGACTTCTGGGCGCTGAGCCTTCAGGTCCTGGGCGTTGCCTCGCTTGCCGCCGGCTTCAACTTCGTGGTGACCATCATCAACATGCGCGCGCCGGGGATGTCCCTGATGCGCATGCCCGTGTTCGTGTGGATGACGCTGGTGACCAGCATCCTCCTGGTGCTGGCGTTCCCGATCATCACGGTTGCCCTGATCGAACTGACCGCCGACCGCCAGTTCGGGGCCAACTTCTTCAACACCGCGGCCGGCGGCGACCCGATCCTCTGGCAGCACCTGTTCTGGCTGTTCGGCCATCCGGAGGTTTACATCCTCATCCTGCCGGCCATGGGCGTGGTATCCGAGATCATTCCGACCTTCAGCCGCAAGCCGCTGTTCGGCTATCCCGTGGTCGTATTCTCCGGCATCGTCATCGCCATCATGAGCTGGGCGGTGTGGAGCCACCATATGTTCACGGTGGGCCTGGGCGCTATCGCCAACTCGGTGTTCACCATCACCACGATGCTGATCGCGGTGCCCACCGGCGTGAAGATTTTCAACTGGATTGGCACCATGTGGAGCGGTTCCATCGACCTGAGGACGCCCATGCTCATGGCGATTGGGTTCGTGGCGCTGTTCATCGTGGGCGGACTTTCCGGCGTGTCACACGCCGTCTCCCCGTCGGACTTCCAGCAACAGGACACCTACTACATTGTCGCCCACATCCACTACGTGCTGTTCGGCGGCGCCATCTTCGGCATCTTTGCCGGCATCTACTACTGGTATCCGAAGATCACGGGCAAGATGTACAACGAACTGCTGGGCAAGATCCACTTCTGGCTCATGTTCATCGGCATGAACCTGACCTTCTTCCCCATGCATTACGCCGGGCTGAACGGGATGCCGCGCCGCATCTACACCTACGCCGAGGGGTTCGGCTGGGAAGGCATGAACCTGCTGGCGACCATCGGCTACTTCATCATCGTCATCTCGCTGCTGATCTTTATCCACAACTTCTTCCGCAGCATCAAGAAGGGGGAGGAAGCTGGCCACGACCCGTGGGACGCTCCCACCCTGGAGTGGAGCATCTCGTCGCCGCCGCCGGTGTACAACTTCGCTGAGGTGCCCGTGGTGCGCGGCCAGGATGCCTACTGGATAACCAAACGTGAGGCTGCCGCCCGCGGCGAGACCGTGCCGGCTGAGCCCCACGTGGACCCTGACACCATCCATATGCCGAGCCCGTCCTACTGGCCTCTGATCACGTCTTTTGGCGTGGTGTGGATCGCGGGCGGCTTGCTGATCGACGTGGGTTGGGATTACATCCGGTTCCCGGTCAGTTTCGTCGGCGGGATCATCACTATCATAGGCGTGATCGGTTGGTCGAACGAACCCGCCGCGGAAGAGCACCACGAAGCGGCTGGGCACCATTAAGCTGCTCCGCAAGTACCCGGCTTACGCAGATTAGAACCAGGCAGGAGGAGCGCGTTGGCTCACGCAGATACCACCCATGCCCCGCCGGCGCATCCGCCGGCCCACCCGCCGGCGCACGAGGAAGAGACCACCACCGGGATAAATCACCGGAAACTCCTCATGTGGGTGTTTCTCGGCTCGGACTGCCTCTTCTTCGGCTCCCTGATCGCCACCTACATGGTGTACCGGGGGCAGAGCATCGTTGGCCCGTACCCCAGGGACATCATCGACGTCCCCATTACCACCGTCAGCACCTTCGTGCTCCTGATGAGTTCGTTCGCCATGGTGATGGGTGTTGCCGCGGCCCGCAACGGGAACCAGAAGCGCCTCATCCAGTGGCTATGGTTGACCATCGTGCTTGGCAGCATTTTCATCGGCTTCCAGGTGTACGAGTTCAACCTGTTCCGGGTCGAGGGGTTGCGTTACGAAACCAACTTGTTCAGCAGCACCTTCTTCACACTGACCGGGTTCCACGGCGCGCACGTTACGCTGGGCATCTTCTGGTTGATCTGCTTGGCCATCGTGGCAGCGCGCAACCCCGCAGGACGACCCTCTCACCTGGACGTTGACATCGCCGGCTTGTACTGGCACTTCGTTGACATCGTCTGGATCGTGATTTTCACGCTGCTTTACCTGATCGGCGGATTTGACGGTCCTTCGGAAGCGGGCCACGCGGCAGTGCAGGGATGGAACTGGGTCACCGGACTGATCAGCTAGGTTTCGAGGAGGCAACCACCAGATGAGCACCAACCCCGGTCAGGAGGCCGCAATGGCCCATGACGAACACGCGGCCCACGAGGAACACGCGGCCCACGAGGATGCCGGGATCTCGCGGTTTTTCTTCGGCCACGTGCCGGAGGGTGTTCACGGCGGGTTGAAGCAATACGGCCTGCTCGCGATTTTCCTTGCCATCATCACGCTGATTGAATTCCTCATCATCGTCCCGGAGGGTCTGCAGGGCAGCGGCGTGGTCATCGCGCCTCTGGTGATATTGTCGGTCATAAAGTTCTTCTGCGTGGTCGCGTTCTTTATGCACCTGAAATTCGAGCACGAGTTGCTGTGGCAGATCTTCGTGGCTGGCTTGGCCCTGGGGCTTGTGGTTGCCTTGTCGCTGGTCTTGCTGTTCGGCGTGTTTCGCCCTACCCCGCGAGCTTTTTCGGAGCCACGGCAGGTCCCCTTCGAACATCATGCCGAGGACGCGCACGCAGTGGTTGAGCGTCCGTTGCCCGACGAATTGCCTCCGCCGGCGAACCCCGCGGACCTGGCCCCGGCCGCGCCGGCCGGCGCAGCCGCAGCGGGCGCATCACCCGGGCAAACGCTATTCGTCGGCACGGGGGCGTGCGCCTCGTGCCACACCATACAGGGGGTAGCCCAGGGCGTGCTTGGGCCACCGCTCGACGGGATAGCATCGGCCGCGGCCAACCGCATTTCCGGTTATTCGGCGGAGGAGTACATCCGCGAGTCAATAGTGGAGCCCGACGCGTACACGGCAGGAACCGCAGATGGGCTCTCCCAGGACTACCAACAGGGTTTGATGAGCGCCACCATGGCTGGCATCACGTTGACGGATGAAGACGTGGATGCATTGGTCGAATACCTGCTGCAACTCAGGTAGCGGCAGTGGACAATCGGGATCATTTGGGGCGGCCGCACTGGCCGCCCTTTGTTTTTCGCCACGCGCGGCCAGGATGAATGGGGCTTCGATTGCGTGTAAACTGTGCTCAGCATATAAGAACGCCGACCGGCGCCGGTCGGCAAACCCAGGAGGAAGCAGCCATGTTGGTTGACCTGATTCGGATTACTGCCGCCGATGGCATGGAACTGGACGGAGCGTTTTTCGCTCCCAGGGCAGATGCGGCGCCAGCCGGGCCCATTGACGCGGCTATGGTCATTCACGGGTCGGGCCGCAACTTTTACACCCCGGCGACGGCCAACATGGCCAATGACCTGCGGAACGCGGGGTATGCGGCGTTGACCCTGAACACCCGGGGGCACGACACCGTCTGGGTCGACCGGCAAACCGGCGTGGCCGAAGGCAACGCCTACGAGATCCTGGACAACGGCCGGCAGGATCTACGGGCGGGCATCGACTACCTGGAGGCTCAGGGATACCGGCGAATTGCCATCCTGGGCCAGAGCATGGGCGCCGTGAAGGTTACCTACTACGGCGCCGTGGAGAACGACCCGCGCGTGGCGGCGGTGGTGCCCATTTCTCCGGTGCGGCTGTCCTGTTCCTACTACATGGAGTCCCCCGACGCGGAAGAATTCCGCGCCAACCTGGAGACCGCGGACCGTATGGAGGCGGAAGGACGGGCCTTGGACCTGTTCTATGTGGATTTCCCGATCAAGGAAATGTTCTCGGCCATGGCCTACATCGACAAGCATGGGCCGCTGGAACGGTACAACGTCGTCATGCACGCCCCGAAGATCACGGCGCCGCTCTTCGTGCTGTCCGGGTCCCTGGAGACACACACCCGGCTGCTGGATGTTCCCCAGGATATGGTGGCCGCCGCCGTCAACAGCCCTCGGGCCGAGTACCTGGTGTTGGAAGGCGGGAACCACTCCCTGACCAACATGATGCCGGCGGCCGGCGAAGCGGTGGTCAACTGGTTGGCCTCCCTGTCTGCCGATGTCGGCGCTGCAGCCGTGGCGGCCAACTGAGTGATGGTCACACCCAGCCATGGACGCCGATCTCAGCTCCATCCAGGTCACTCCAATCGGATACGTCCGGAGCCGGTTCACCGACTACGCGCCTTCCGACGAAATGCGGGAGCATCCGTCTGACATCGTGGTGCTTCCCGACTTTGCCGATGGTGTGATGGGTCTGGAACCGGGTGACCGCATCCTGACTTTGTTCGTTCTGCACCGGGCGGAGGCGCGCGGTTACGAACTGCGCTTGCATCCAGGGCACAACCCGGCCAACCCCATACGGGGTGTGTTTGCCACCCGCAGCCAGTACCGGCCCAACTTTATCGGCGCGACGGTGGCCTTGATCCAGGATGTTGTGATCGACGAGGCAACCGGTGAGGCCATCATCTCCGTGACGGAACTCGATGCCCAGGATCGCTCGCCCGTAATCGACATCAAGCGCCACAGTGCCGGGTTCGACGGGAATGCCCCCTAACTTCGCCGTTTTGACACCGCCGGCACGTTCCTATACCATCGCCTGCGGGGTTTTGTTGGGATCAGAAGTCTGCCCGGCGCGGATGCCGGGCAGTGCTACCCGCGGCCCGTGAGGGGGTCCACACATGCCGATCTACGAGTATCGCTGCCAGTCGTGCGCTCGGGTGAGCAGTTACTTTTTCAAGGTGGCCTCAGCGGCGACCGATGTCAACTGCGAACACTGCGGCGATTACGGGATGGAGCGCATCATGTCGTCCTTCTCGCGGGGCAGGACGGAAGCCGATACCTACCGGGACCTCGACCCTCGGTACTATAAAATGGTTGACGACGCTTTGGGCAAGGCTCCGTCTACCACTGAGCCGGACCACTATCTTCGCAAAATGGCCCCGTTTTCCTCCGCTGAGAAGACGGGAGATCCTTACTTCCATGAATAGCGCGACACCGGTCCCGCATCGCGGCGGCCGGCGTTTCCCGAGCCCGGAGGCCATCTCTGAATGACTGCTGAACCGATAGTATTCCCGTCGCTGGCCTGGTTTGAAGAATTGCGGCGACTGGTGAATGATGATCCCGCCTACCGCCAGATTGGAACCGTCGACGCGTCCATGGGTGTCAAGGTAGGCGACGACGTGTTCGTAGTCACCTTCGAAGCGTTCGAGTGCAGCTCGGCGCGGTCGGGCAACGAGTACGACCTGATCAACGTGGACTTCTTCATCGAGATGGAGTCCGGTGCCTGGAAGGCGATGCTGGAAGACATCAAGGCCAACGGCGGGGCGGGAGCGGGCCAGACGCTGGTCAGCCTGGACATGCTGAATGAGATTTCCACCAATGCCACGGGGGATCAACTGCGGGCGGACATGTTCTTCCGGTATAACCAGAGCCTGCAACACTTTTTTGACCTGTCGGCGAACCTGAACACCGTTTTCGCTGACTGATTCGTTGGCCCCACGCCGGATCACGTCGCTCGACTCGCAACCATAGAGGACAATCGATGACCACCACCACAGTCTTGGAAGAAGTAGGAATGGACCCGACGGCGGTGCAGGAGTTGGAAAACCTGTTCCGGCGGCAGATTGATCGGGGGTTGCACCCGGGAGCCGGCCTCGCCGTCTACCGGCACGGTCGCCTCGCCGTCGATCTGTGGGGTGGGCTGGCCGACGATGCCGGCGGCACTCCGGTCGCGGCCGATACGATGTTCATCCTTTACTCTTCCACCAAGCCGTTGGCGGCGGCCTGCCTGCACGTCCTCTGGGAGCGGGGGCAGTTGGACTGGGACGATGCCGTGGTCAAGTACTGGCCGGAGTTCGCCAAGCACGGCAAGGACGCGGTGACGGTCCGTCATGTGCTGACCCATAAGGGCGGCTTCCCGGAGACCCCACCGGAATTGTCCTGGGACCGTTGGCAGGACTGGGACTACGTGGTCGAGTGCATGGAAGACATCATCCCTGATTATCCCGCCGGGCAAATCATGGCGTACCACCCCCGCAACTTTGGCTGGGTGATCGGCGAGCTGGTACACCGGATCGACGGGCGACACATCGGCGTGTTTCTCCGGGAGGAAATTCTGGATCCGCTGGGTTTGCACGACGGGTACGTGGGACTGCCGGCGGAGCTCGAGCCTCGGGTTTCCCGCATCCACGCCATGGAAGACTGCGACCGCCCAGGCATGATACGCCCTTACAACCGGCCGGAAGTGCATCAGGCGGTGCATCCCGCCGGCGGTGGCATCTTCACGGCCCGAGACCTGGCCCGTTTCTACGCCATGATGTGCAACGGAGGCGAGTTGGACGGCGTCCGTATTCTCAAGCCGGAAACGGTGGCTGAGGTCACGCGCCTCGATTCCGAAGCCAACGACTTTTCCCTGGGCACGCGGATGCGTCGCTCGTTGGGCCTGGTTCTGGACGACAGCCGCATGGGAGCCACCACCAACGCTGGCGACGGCCTGGGCACCTTCGGACATGGAGGGGCCGGAACTTCGGTGGGTTGGGCCGATCCCGGCATGGGCCTGGCGGTGGCGTACATCACCAACGGGTTCCGCGCCAGCGCCACCAACAACCCTCGCCTGGCGGCCATTTCGCGGGCGGTTCGGGCGGCCTGCCGGTAATTGGGTTCACGGAGCATGGCATCCATAATCTACCATCTGGCGTTTCGGTCCGATTGGGAAACCGCGGTCACTGAGGGCGAATACCGGGCGCCGTCGCTGGCAGAAGAGGGCTTTATCCACGCCAGCAGCGACGAAGCGCAGATGTTGCAGGTCGCGGCGCGGCTGTTTGCCGGCCGAACCGATCTGCTGGCATTGGACGTAGACACCGAGCGCCTGCCCGAAGGATCGCCGCTGGTACGGGAGCCTTCCCGTTCGGGCGAGATCTACCCGCACGTTTACGGCCCCATCAACCTGCATGCGGTGGTCCGTATCCGTGCGTTGGCGCCGGATGAGACGCAGCCGAGCGGATTCGCGCTGGGTGGGGGTGGGTGACCGGAGCGCGACATTCGGTACACTGAGGAGCAAATTTGGTCCATTCGTCGGGTCATCGCCGGCTTGGTCGGTATGGGTGAAGATGACATTGCGGAGCGGGATGCCGCAGTCCGGGATGGCCGGTGTCCCGAACGCCTTTGGCCGCTGTGGCCCCTTGCCGGCCATGACGGTGTGTTGTGGAAACTGCTCGTCGAGGATCAACGCGTCGAGCGGTTTTCAGTCTACGGTCTGTTCCCGGCTTCGCACGACCTGGTTTATGGCCCAGAATCGGCCGATGTAGACATTCGCTACGACGGACGCACACGGGGGCGCGTGGCAATCATCACCGGTCGACTCCAAGGTCAAGCCATTGACATCGTGATCAAGCCATGCCAAAGCCCCGGCGAGCACGAGATCGCCGGGATTGCCGGCGACCTCGGATTGGGGCCACGGCAGTTGCCGAGCATTGAAGGTTTCCTTACCGAGGAGTTCGTACACGGCCCTTTCCTGACCGATCTGAACCCCGAAGAGACCACGGACGACCGGATGTTCAGCATCGGCCGCGAATTGGGACTCGGACTGTCGCGATTGCACGCCGCCGGCATCTGCTACAACGACGCCACGGTGTCCGACCCAAATGGAAGATCCCATACCATTCTGCTGCCGGACGGCGGCATCCGCCTGATCGATTTCGGCGTGTCGCTGCTGCTGCGCAATCATACGGCGAACCTGACGTTCCACGACGCTTACAACGCCGCTCGCACTGACCCCATGTTCCACCTGTTCCGTCAGATGACCTCGGACGCCGACCCGGAAACTTTGGGCAGGTTTATCAATGACTACGGCAGACGCCTGGCGCAACAATCGGTTGAGGAGATCCAGTCCCGGGACTGGCGGATAGCCGAAGAAGGAACCTCCGTCATCGTCGGTATGTACGGGCCCATGGCCGCTGACGCATTGCGGGCCGGAATCGCGGCCGGGAAGTCAGCGAACGAATAGTCGTGCCGACGGCGCCAAATGAACTCGCCACGACGGATCAGGCCGGGCTTGATAGCGCGTGGTCGCTGCCAGCAGAGCCAGGCGTCGCCACACCACGGTCCTGTCCCGCCGCTGCCAACGGTTTATGGGACACCTATGCCGTTGCTGAACGGCCCAAATGTGAAGATTGATAAGAAAATCACAAAAAAGGGCAAAATCTGGTAACCTAGGCGCGTGCATTTCGTTTACGTAACGTGGTTAAATTGGCCGCGGCCGACAGCGAGGCGTGGGGGATGTGAAGTGAGGAAGGCGAGGCGCTTCGCGGTCGGCTTTTTGCGTGCATAGCCCGGAGGAACACCGGCTTGGGGCCATCAGGTACGAAGAAACTGATCGCGGTCGGAATCTCCGGCGCGGTGGCATTGTCCCTCTTGTTCGTTGCGGCGTGGATGGTTTTCGCCGGCGGTTCCAGCGAACAGGAACCCGATGGGATCCAGATAATTGCTCCAGCAGAGACCTCTGAGCCCGGCGCAGTTGGATCGCCCGGGGCCGTCACCCCAGCGCCGATGCCATCTCCGACGGCCCTTCCGGAGGAAATCACCGTGTATATCACTGGGGAGGTGGTTAACCCGGGTGTGTACTCGGTGGCCCGGGGCGAACGGCTGGATGCCGTATTGAAGCTTGCCGGCGGAGCCACCGAGCGCGCCGATCTGAGCCGGGTCAACTTGGCTGCTCACCCTGCCGACGCGGCCCACTACACCATCCCCGCTGCCGGTGAGCCTGTCCGACCTGGTGAACCTTTGGGCGACGCATCGGCATCCAACGCTGACGAAGCGGCAGAGTCCGAAAGTTGCCGGCCGCCGGTGAACATCAACACGGCCAGTGCCCAATGCCTGGAGACCCTTCCCGGCATCGGTAGTGTCCGGGCAGAGTCGATCGTTGCCCACCGCGAACAGGAAGGGCCATTCGCCAACCCCGAGGCGATTACCGACGTATCAGGTATCGGCGACGGCATTTTCCGGCGGATCGCCGAACGGATCACGGTTGACCCGCACTGAGCATGTTTGCCCTTCGGCATCGCGCCGGCGCGTTTGTCCCGTCCGGCTAGCCGGACCGAGTGGCAAGCGCGCCACGGCGCTGGCTGGAGATGCGCACATTCCCTGAGCTTGCCGTCATAGCAGTGATCGTCGGCGCGGGGGTTACGCTCTGGTTCGGTACCGCCCTGGGCTCGCCGTGGCCGCTGCTGATACTGGGTCTGGCGGCGGTTGCGCTGGCCGTCGGCCTGAAAGTGGCCGGGCTTCCCGCCGCGCCGGTGGTTTTGGGCGCTGCCTTGATACTGGGAGCCTGGCGCGGAGAGTTGGTCACCGACACAGCAGCGCCATTGGTGCCGGAAGGTCCGACCGCGGTGACGGTAATCGTATCCGACGCGCCAACTGCATCGGGGAGCCGGGTTCGCTTTCACGGCGAGGTGGTCGCTGATCCGACGCGAGAGCCGGGCAGTATTCCCGTTGGGACCGGCCTGATGGTGTACGCCCTGCCCCCGCCTGATCTGGTGGCACTACGTGGCCCCCCACATCTGCGGTATGGGGACACGCTTCGTCTTTCCGGCAGTTTGGCAAGGCCCGAGCCCATCGGAGACTTCGATTACGCCGCGTGGCTGGAAGCGCAGGGGATTGCGGGTGTTTTATGGGCGCGGGAAGCGGAGACAGTATCCACGGATGACGGTCATTGGGCGGTGGCCGCGCTGCACCGGTTTCGGGGACTCCTGGCGTCGGCTCTGCAACGAGCCATGCCGGCTCGCGAGTCCGGATTGGCGCAAGCCCTGCTCCTTGGCATCCGAACCGAGCTCCCGGCGGAGGTGAAAGATTCGTTTCGGACCGCCGGCATGTCCCATCTGCTGGCCATTTCTGGGCTGCACGTAGGGATTGTGCTGGCGCTGGCGTTGGGCATCGGCTCGGCGACGTTGGGCAATGGAAACCCGCTGGTCATATTTGGCGCCATGGCGACCGTTTGGGTCTATGCGGTGGTGTCCGGGCTGGATCCACCGGTGGTGCGGGCGGCGATCATGGGCAGCCTGGCCCTGGCGCAGGGGCTGACCGGTCGCGGGATGCGTGGGCTGACCGCGCTGGTGCTCGCGGGCGGGGTCATGATATGCGTCGATCCTGCCTTGCTGACCAGTCTTTCGTTTCAACTCAGTTTCACGGCGATGGCCGGGGTGATTGTCGGTCTGCCTTTGATCACGTTCTTGTCGGGCGCTGTCGCGGCGATTTCGGGCGGTTCGAACTTCTGGGCCTCGCGATGGCTGCAATACGGTCTGACATTGCTGATCGCCTCCGTCGTCATTTCCACTACAACCACACTGGCCACAGTTCCGCTGATCGCGATGCATTTCGGGGAAATTCCAGTCATGAGCGTGCCGGCGACCATACTGGCCATGCCGGCCATGCCCATGACGTTGGTGGGCGCTGCTGCGACGGCCGCAGCAGGTGTTGCAGTCCCCTGGTTGGCGCAGGGGTTGGGCGTTTTGGCCTGGGCGCCGGTTGCGTGGATCATTCAGGTGGCGGAGTCGATGCCGCCGGTGATGGCTCCGGCCGACTGGGTGACATCTACGGTCGCTGTGGCGTGGTACGCGGGCCTGACCGCCCTGGCATTGCTGATGGCGTCGCGGCGGGCGCGCCGGCTCGCTTCCGGGTGGCGGGGCGGACCGAGGTGGCGACCCAGCGGGTTTGTCGGTTTCGTGGTGGGAATAGCGCCGGTTGTCGTCCTGGGTACCATTCTGCTGTTGGGCCAATTGTCGGCGACGCGGGCGGACGGCATGCTCCACGTTCACGTGCTGGACGTAGGACAGGGTGACGCCATCCTGGTGGTGACCCCGCAGGGTCGACAAGCGTTGATTGACGGCGGACCGGATCCCCGGATCGCGTTGGTAGAGTTGGGCCAGCGTTTGCCCCCGGGCGACCGGAACCTGGACTTGGTGGTGGTGACTCATCTGGACAGCGACCACGCCGGAGGCTTGATCGGTGTTCTCGACCGCTACGACGCCGACATCGTTATACGGGGACCGATATCATCGGAGTCCGCATTGTTTCACCAGTGGGAATCGACGCTCGATCAGCGTGGACACCGTGCTGTGGAGGTACAGGCCGGGCATCGGATTCAATTGGACTCCGGTGTCGTGATGGAAGTCCTGCATCCACCGCCGGGCAAAGTACCGTCGCGCATCGATCGCAACACCAATAACCTGAGTGTCGTTGTCCGCGTGACCTATGGCGAGGTTTCTTTTCTGCTGACCGGGGACGTGGAACAGGATGTGGAGCAATATCTCGTTGACACCCTGGGTGCAGGACTTCATTCTCACGTGCTCAAGGTGGCCCACCACGGCAGTCGCTCATCGACGTCGGCTTCGTTCCTCCGGACGGTCGGCCCTGAATCCGCCGTCATTTCAGCAGGAAGCGAGAACCGCTACGGACATCCGCATACGGACGTGATAGCTCGACTGGGAACAATGATCAGCGACGACAGCGTGTTCATCACCGCACGCGACGGGACGGTAGAGTACGTCACCGACGGCGCGGCGTTGTGGGTAAAGACGCATCCAACCTCACCGCCATGAACCTCTACCGTCACATCTGACACGTACCGATTTTGTCATCGCGAGGAGCGAAGCGACGTGGCGATCTCGTTCCCGCAGCAGTGTTTCTCGCCCCAACGAGATTGCCGCGCTGCGCTCGCAATGACAGTTTCGGCGAAATGGGTACGCGTGAGCGCCATGATTATCCACCGTCACGTTGCTGACGAAACGATTCGGGCACGATGCTATAATCTGCCCATGGCGTCCGTAGGTGTCCCTTCCTCAGGTACCGGCCCGGTCGTAGCTATCGATGGCCCCGTGGCGTCCGGAAAAAGCTCGGTGGGGAAAGCCGCAGCGCGGGCCGCGGGTTTGCGGTTCCTGGACACGGGCATAATGTATCGCGCCGTGACCTGGCTGGCTATCCGGGGTGGAATCGCGTCCACCGATGCCGCCGCGGTCGCCGAGTTGGCCGCACTTTGCCGGATAGAACTGCCGCAGGAAGACGACATCGGTACATCCATTTTGATCGACGGCAAGCCGCTGGGGGACGAACTGGTTACCGCAGAAGTGGACAGCAACGTTTCTGCGGTTTCGGCAGTGCCCGCCGTCCGGGTCGAACTGGTCAGACAACAAAGGGACATCGCCAGGTCCGGGGGAATGGTTATGGCCGGCAGGGATATCGGGTCCGTCGTGTTGCCCGAAGCCGACCTGAAGCTTTACATTGACGCTGCGCCGGAGGAACGGGCTCGGCGGCGCTACGCCCAGATCATCTTGACGGATCCCGAGGCTTCATACGAGCAGGTATTGGCCGACACATTGCGCAGGGACCGAATGGATATGGAGCGCGCCGACTCCCCTTTGGTTGTCGCTGACGGTGCCGTAGTCATGCGGACGGATGAAATGGACTTTGACCAGACCGTGTCCGCTGTGGTGGAGGCCATCCAATCCGTCGCGAGCGGTGATCGGGCAATGGAACAGCGCAGGTAATCGCCATGGCATGGCTTTATCAGCCCAGCAAGCGCTTCGGGCAAATCATCTGGAGCGTCACCGGCCGGTTGACGATTACCGGCCAGGAGGCGATGCCTCCCTACGGCCCGCTGCTGGTCGCCAGCAACCATCTTTCGCTGAACGATGCGGGAACTTTGGTTGTGGCGTTGCCTCGCCAGATCATCTTCCTCGCCAAGAAGGAACTGTGGGAAAAGCCCATCGGACGATTTTACTGCGACGCGGTCGGGGCCGTGCCGTTAGACCGTCAACGAGGAGGTGGTGGCGCCCTGCGCTATGCGTTAGGGGCGCTACAGGAAGATAAGGCCATCCTCATGTTCCCCGAAGGGAGTATCAGCCCCACTGGTCAGCTACAGCGGGCCAAAACGGGTCTGGCCTGGCTGGCGCTGAAGACCCAGGCTCCAATCTTGCCGGTGGGAATCGCCGGGTCCGAAAAGTTTGCATCCTGGCACATGCCGGTGCCGCTGGCGAGCTGGCAGGTGAATATCGGAACTCCGTTCACGCCACCGCAGGTGGACGGCCCGATCACCGACGCGCTACTGCGCTCGGTAACGGATATGGTGATGGAGCGGATCGCCGTGCTGCTGCCGGAATCGTATCGCGGCGTATACGCCGAGAACCTCCGGCCTCGCACGGTCGAAGTCCCCCCGCGCGGCTAAGCGACCGGGTGACCGGCCCTGCTAGCGGCGTGGCGCCGCCACGGCGTCTCGCTCACGCGGATGGTCGTAGTCTATGGATTCTTCGTCGAGGATGCGTTCCAACTCCGCAGCGCGCATGTTGATGGTATCCATGATTGCGGGCGGGATACCGGCATGCTCGTTCACGTAATTGGTCAAGAGCTCCAGTTCGTCAAACCCCTGGAAACAGTCGACTACGCCGCGCAAAGAAGACGAGAAGTATTGCGTGTCGTGGCCCACGCCACGGCCCACTGAGAAGTGATAAACATACTTCAGGTTGTCTTTCAGGAACTTCACCACTGGGAAGAAATCGCTGTCGCCGGAAACCAGGACCGCCGCGTCGAAGCTGTCCATCTTGGAGATCATGTCCACGGCGATGCCGATATCGACCCCCTTCTCTCCCACCTGGGTGCCCTGGAAGTTTATGTTTCCGTCGTAATCGTATTCCAGGCGGTATGGCCGGAACGGCTGCACCACGTATTGCCCAACGTACCTGAATTCCAGGAAGTTGGTGTTTTGCTGGATTTCTTCGAACACCGATTTGCGCAACTGGTGAAATCGGCGGAATTCGTGCTCGTACCAGTCCTGCGCCTTCTGGATTACCAGGTCCGTGGTGAGTTCCGGTATCCGCATGCCGTAGTCGTCGACGATGCGTTGAGCACGCCACAGGTTGGGGGACCACGGCGTGATGTTTTCCGCGTAGTACCAGTAAACCCTGGCCAGTTGATGCTGCCACCCGGTTACATAATCGAACTTCGCCAGAGCATCCTGGAAAAACTCCTGCCACCGGAAATGTTTCTCGTCCAGGCGGTATTCCGGATTGTTCGGGTGTGGCGGATCCGATCGGAAATGGAAATCCCTCAGGTTGTGGCGGAAGTTCTGGCCGTCCACAAAAACAACGGTCTTCAAAGCCATTTCGGTACTCCTTGTCATTACAAGGCTAGGCATAAACTGGGGAAACGACGGCCTATGGCCAATGAAATATATGGCGAGGTCGAAGACGAGCGAGCCGTGTGTGGAACGTCTTCGTTAGTCCCTAACTGAATGCGCCGGCCTGTTCAGTCGGCCGGCGCAGCAATATCGATCTCGTATCGGTCCAGCAGTTCGTCCAGCTGTTCCGCCGTGCGATCGTCAGGCGGAACCAGTGGCAAACGGGGGTCACCAACGTCAAAGCCGACGCGGTTCAATCCGTATTTGACCGGGATCGGGTTGGAGACGATGAACAGTCCTTTGAACATGTCCAGCAGACGCAGGTGCTCCGCGCCGGCGGCTTCCACGTCGCCTTCCAGGACCAGCCCCATCATCTGCTTGATCTGGGCGCCTACCAGGTGCGCGGCTACGCTGACTACGCCGTACCCTCCCATTGACATGATCGGGAAGGTTTCATCGTCGTTGCCGGACCATACGCGGAAGTCGTCGGGGGTGTCGCGGATGACTTTCGCGATCTGAACCGGGTCGCTGCTGGCTTCCTTGATCCCGATTATGTTTTCGATCTCGGAAAGCCGCACCGTGGTATCGTTGGTCATGTTCAGACTGGTTCGACTGGGAACGTTGTACAACATGCCGGGGAGGTTCGTGCACTCCGCCAGTGCGCGGAAATGCTGGAACAGGCCTTCCTGGGGTGGCTTGTTGTACGCCGGCACGGTCAGCAAGAGAGCATCGGCGCCGACCTGCTCCGCCTCGCGACTGAGTTCGATAGAAGCCGCGGTGTTGTTGTCGCTGGTACCGGCGATCACTGCCCCGCGAGAGCCGATGGCGTCCTTGACCTCGCCGTAGAGGCGAGCCTTTTCTTCCATGGACAAAGCAGGCCCCTCTCCGGTGGTGCCCGTAATCACGAGTCCGTCTGAACCGGAGGCCAACAGCGCCTGCGCAAGCCTCTTGGCTTGTTCGTAGTCAACCTGTCCGTCAGCGTCAAACGGCGTTACCATGGCGGTAATCAGCCGGCCAATTTCAGTCGGCATAATTTGGTCCCTCCTCGGTTGATATTGCTAGGCAGTTTGCATCATGCCCCACCATGTTTGATGGCAAGCGTTTCGGATATTCTGCACATTATACACATCTAGTTTGCTATGGCAAATCTTTCCTCACGCGTACCCGCTTTCGTAAATCGTCAGGGCCACAAAGCGAGTATGAGAGAGCCGCAAGCGCTCACGCGTACCCAGTTTGGCGAGACCGCGGAATTGGCATGGATGCACAGGATGGACACGATTGGATTGATGCTCTGCTCGGTAACAGTGCTACCGGGTCGAAGCGGGTAACAACGGCGCCCCGTCACAACAGGACGACGGGAAGGAACCATTCATCTTGGCTATAGCATGGCGACCGAAAACGGGCTGGTTTCCATCATCCAACTCATACCATCCCGTTCATCCTGTTTATCCATGCAATTTGTTCCTCCTCTACAAGTGGGTACGCGTGAGCAAATGTTTCCTGTACATCTGAATGGGCGCTAGTTTTTCTTGCCGTGAACTGCCCCTCGGGCGACGGCTTCCTCGGCAATCTGCAAGGCGTTGAGGGCCGCTCCCTTGACCAGGTTGTCGGTGACCACCCACATGGCCAGACCGTTGGGATGAGAGGCATCCTGGCGGATCCGCCCCACGAACACATCGTCTGATCCAGCGGCGTCGATGGGCATGGGATAGACGGAAGCGCCCGGATCGTCGAGCACCGTTACGCCGGGCATCATGCTCAGCATCTCCCGCGCCTCGCCCGGAGACACCGGTTCGTAAAACTCCAGGTGCGTGGCCACGCAATGGGACACGAACACGGGCACGCGCACACAGGTTGCTGAAACCGCTATATCCGGCGCGTGCAGGATCTTGCGGCTCTCGTCGATCATCTTCTGTTCTTCGCGGGTGTATCCCGATTCGGTGAAGCTGTCGATTTGGGGAATAACGTTGAAGGCGATCTGTTTGGGCTGCGCATCCGGCTCGGCCGGGCCGCCGTGCATGACGGTGCGAGTCTGGTCGCGCAACTCGTTCATGGCCGCACCGCCCGCGCCGGAAACCGACTGGTACGTGTCGGCCACGATGCGACGTATGGGGCTGGCCTGACGGAGCGGATGGACTACCATCACCAGCGGGGTAGTGGAACAGTTGGGGATGGACACGATGCCATCGTGCCAGTCCAGGTCTTCGCCATTAACTTCGGGAACCACCAGGGGCACTGCCGGGTCCATGCGGAAAGCGCTGGAGTCGTCAATTACCAGCGCCCCCGCGTTTGCGGCCACTGGTCCGAATCGGCGCGAATCCTCGGTGCGCGCCGAAATGAAAGCGATGTCGACATCGGAGAAACTGTCATCGGTGGTTGCTTCCACCGTAAACGCTTTGCCGTTCACCTCCAGCTTGCGACCCGCCGAACGCTTGGATGCCAGGAGCTTCAGGTTATGGTGGTCCGGATATCGAGCCTCGATCAGCCGAATGGTCTCCTGCCCCACCGCGCCGGTGGCTCCAACGATCGCGAGTTTCAAACCCTGAAGGTCCATGTTTTCCTGCCGTTATCAAATGTAATGATTGCGAATTGGCGTGGCCGGGCAGCCAACCCGATTCGTTGTCTTCGTTCAGGGTACAACCAGCCGCCTTTTCCGTCTATATATAATGTACGGGGGTAACCGTTCAGAACTCAGGAGGTTGTCATTGCGAAGCGCTTGCGCCGTGGCAATCTCGACGCCGTTGCTGCAACGTCTGTCCCAAAGGACTCTCCTACGCCAGCGAGATTGCCGCGCTACGCTCGCAACGACACGTCCCCGCCAGTCTGAACAGTTACGTAGGCGAGGAGCGGGGGACTAAAGTCCCAGCACCGCTTCCAGTCCCACGGTCAAACCGGGCCGGCGCACGACCTCGCGGACACAGCGGAGCACGCCAGGCATGTAGCAGTCTCTGCCCAACGTGTCGTGTCGGATGCTCAGGGTCTGTCCGGCCGCTCCAAAAATCACCTCGTGGTGCGCGCTGCGACCCGGCAGCCTCAGGCTGTGGATCCCGACTCCGCCCACGTCGCCGCCGCGAGTTTCCGGCAAGTGATGGACGGTGGTCTCATTGCGCTGGAAGTCACTGCCACGAGAGTCCCGGACGCCGCGGGCGATGGCCAGGGAAAATCCGGAAGGTGCGTCGATCTTCATCTCGTGGTGGGCTTCAACCACGTCGACGTAATCGAAGAATTCGGCTGCCTGCTCCGCAAGCTTCTTGAGCACCACCGCGCCCAGGGCAAAGTTAGGCGCGACGATCACGCCAATGCCATGTTCGCGACTCATCGTGTCCAAAGTCTGCAATTGGTCGGCGTTTAGTCCGCTGGCGCCCAGCACCATGTGGATGCCTCGACTGGCGGCCAACGGCGCCGCTTCCATGCAGGCCGCGGCGTGGGTGAACTCGACCATCACCTGCGGCTCCGTGGCGTCCAGAATAGAGGCGAGGTCGGTTGACAGCGGTACCTCGCCGGCCGGCGTGGGCAGTACGTCACCTCTCGGAGTGTGGCAGGTGGCGCCCACCAAAGCGACGTCCTCTGCTGCCGAAACCGCCCTTACGGTTTCCGCTCCCATCCTGCCCGTGGCGCCGTGCACGACCACCGAGATCAGGCCGTTGTTTGTTGGGATCGTCATTGCTGCACCTCGCCGTCGATTATGGGATGTCTTTCAGTGATCGTGCCGTTCGCTAGCCGGTTTCGCCGGCGGCGCAGGCGTATCGTTCCAGGCACGAGTTGACCACCAGGTCGATATCTTCAGAGAGAAGATAGCGTTCGTCGGCCAGATTGGTTGCAGCCTCCCTGACCTTAGATGCGTACTCGTCCCGGCTGGCATAGCGCGATTCGAGGGATGGGCGGGGGTCGGCATCAGCGTCGCGTTGGGCCTCCGTGGGCGGGAACCAATGGGTTGAGCCCTGCATGGAGATCAGCTGCTCGGGAGATCCGGTGTCCGCATGCCGCAGGTTCCAGCCGGTGTGAGTGCCCACGGGGACGGTGAGGTCCGGCAATCGAACCCCGGCCGCGTCGTTTCCGTCGGCGTCCGCGACAGGAACCAGGTGGGCATACTCCCGGCCTTCCCGCACCGGGTAAGACGCGATTCCGTGCTTGGCGTAGGGCCCCACGTCGATTTCACGAATACGCCACAGGCGAGCGGGGTCCGGCAAGGTTCGGCCGGGTACGGTTACCGAGTTGGCCAGGTAATCCGCCCCGGATTTCGCCGTGCCGTCGTGCAGCGTCGGGTGCAGGCTGGGCGGTGGCTCGGTCCCATCGGAAACCCAGCGGTCGAGGTTGAACAGGGCCGCCCGGAGCAGCGGGATGTAGTCCACCGCGTTGTAGGGATGCATGCCGGTGGAACCGTCCGGACCCTGTCCCACCATCAGCTCGGGGTCGCCGGGCAGGTGTTGGGTGCCGGCGAACAGATACCGCCGCGTCTCCCGCGCCGGTTCCAGGTCCTGGACGCCGGTACTGTCGATGTGGGTTAGAGCAGCATCTCCCCTCCAGTACTCGGCGGCAGAGTCGGTGTATACGATCTTCGGCACAGCGTCCAGTTCGCGCAGTCGCCGGAGCAGACCGTCGGATTGTTCCGTGAGCGGATCCGCAAGCGTGTCGTCCGCGAACGGGAACTGGTGCCCGAAACCCGGGTTGGATTGGCACGAGGGCTGGGCGAAACGGTGGTTGAACTCGCCCATTCGCCCGCCGGCCACGTGCGGCAGCAAGCCGTCAAACACCCGCTGACCCTTTTGGTCCAGGTTCAGGCCCAGGTAAAGCATGTGGCGGAGCAGCCGTCCGCATTGCGAGACGCCGTGTCCATAAACGCGCTCGTACCCGTTGTGCACCGCGTTGTCCCCGGAGGAGACGCGTAACCAGGTAGCGGCCTCTCTGATGGCCAACATGCCGCAGCCGACCACCACGGGGTTCGCCGCGGTGTAGATGACGTAGTAGATCTTGCCCGGCTCGAACCCTGACTCCAGGGTGACGTGCTCGGCGTCCGGGAAATGCCATTGGGACCGGGGGATCACGGTGTCTGGACCATCCTCCCAATCCCGCACGAGCAGCATGGCGTCGGGGTCATTCGTATCGGCCACCGGGTACGGCTGATGCTCCCGGTTTGCCAGCAGGCGAGTTCGCTCCTTGAGGTTGGGCCGCATCTCAACGCAGGCCTGCCCGGTTACGGGCTGGCCATCGATGCTGATTCCCGGAGCGTCCAGGCCAAGCAGAGCATTGCTGCGGTATACGTCCCACTGCCAACCAATGGACAACACGGAGTACCCGTGGCGGAGGAGGAACCCATCGCCTTCGGGAATGGCATCAGAGTCGATCGGCGGCGTCGGCCCGCGATTGAAAAACGCGACGGTGCGACGCCGGCCCCGATTGACAACTTCGACGATCACGCGACCGTTGCCCTTTGATGGATCCCGCGGCGCTACCAGAGTGAAGTCAGACTCGAACCGGACGCATCCGTCGCCGTCCACCGGGGCATACTCCAGGTCGACGATGGCCGAGTTGGCCGGACTGCCAGGGTCCACCGCAAACCCCAGCGCGCCGTCGATACGCTCGTAATCGCCGGTTGCGCCGAACGAGGCGCCATCGGCGTACGGCTGGCGGGTCTTGATATCAACAGAGACAACGGGCATCACGTTCCTCCAGGTAAAGGGCTCCGATGGTGGGATGTTAGCAACGCGCCGGCGGAGGGTCAAACGCGCACGGAAGTTCACTGGTTAGCGTTAGTAGTACCCTCCCCAACCGGGTAGGCAGTCGACCATTGCTAGCGCATCGCTTACAAGACCTATCGGTGAAAATCCGTATGATCCAAACACATTGGCTAACCTACATGTTAATCACATGTGTTTCAACGATAAGGGCTGATATAATCCCGCAATGGTGGCCGGAGGAAACATGGGACGCCGGCGGCGGCGTGGCGATGAAGTTGACCCGGCGAGCGACGGGACAGCGGACGCCGAACGCCGGGATCGCCAATCCGGCCTGCGCAGCGCGCTGCGACGCCATTTCCCCGAGCGCAGCCGGGATAACCTTCTCCCGGCGCTGCATTTCCTGCAACACGAACACGGCTACCTGCCCGAGTGGGCGCTGCAGGTGGTGGGCTGGCATCTCCGCGTGCCGGCCTCCGAGGTTTATGGAGCGGCGACTTCCTACACTGAGTTGCGCCTCGAACCCCCAAAGCCGCGCGACATAGTTGTGTGCACCGGCTTGGCTTGTTGGCAATCGGGCAGCGAGGAACTGCTGAACGAGGTCCTGCGACAGCCGGATCCTGATGACGTGTGCAACGTGACCACCACCGCTTGCGCCTTCATGTGCGGGTTGGCTCCCGCCGTTCGGATCAACGGGGGTTGGCACGGCCGCGTGGACGCGGAACAACTGGCCACCCTCATCGAGAACGCCGCCGTATGACCACTCCGGATTGCCTGCTTGCCTGGCAAGCGATGCACGACGCTGCGCTCGAACGCAACGCGGTGGTGGCGGACATCACCCGCGTGGTGGTCCAGTGGGGCCATTGCAGCCAGGCGGTCGGGGCGGACGACGTCCACCGGCGGTTGGCGCAATTTTTTCAAGGTCGCGACGACGTGGCCGTGGTGGCGGCCGGCTGCGATGGGGCGTGTTTCGCGGCGACGCAGGTTGTCGTGGAACTGCCCGACGGCACGGCACGGTTTTTTGACCGCGTAGGTGGTGATGGGGATTTCTCGCAGATTGTTGCGGCTGCGGACGGCGGCGCGTCCGAGCATGCGCGTCCCCGGTCCGATCTGGAAGAGTTTTTCTCGAATCAGCACATCGCCCTGATGGAGGGCATCGGCAGCGTGGATCCGGTTTCCCTGGGCGAGTACGTGGCCGGTTCCGGCTACATGGGGCTGGCCGATGCCCTGTCGATGCCCCCCGAGGCGGTTATCGCGCTGGTCCTGGAAGCCGGGCTGCTGGGTCGGGGCGGCGCTTATTTTCCCGGCGGCGCGCAAATGGCAGGCGGCGCGCCGGGTCGACGCGGCCCGGCGCCACTTGGTGGTCAACGCGGAGGAAGGCGAGCCGGGCGTCTTCAAGGACCGGCACCTGATGGAGGGCAATCCTCACCGCATTGTCGAAGGGGCCGTCATCGCAGCCTATGCGGCCGGGGCCGGGAACGTGGTTATCTACATCAACGCCGAGGCCGACCTTTCCGCGGACCGGATGGCAGCGGCCCTCGCGTTGGCCGAGGCAGCCGGCCTCGTCGGTGAAGACGTGTTGGGCAGCGGCTTCGACTGCGCGGTGGCCATACGCCGGGGCGCCGGCGGTTATGTTTGCGGTGAAGAAACGACCCTGCTGAATACGGTTGAAGGCCGGCGACGGGAACCGCGCCTGCGGCCGCCGTTCCCAACCGATGCCGGGCTTTACGGCGAACCCACGGTCATCAACAACGCGGAGACCCTCGCCAATCTGCCGGCGATCTTGCGGGGCGGCGCGCGCCGGTTCGCGTCGATTGGACTCAACGAAGCGCGAGGTACCCGGCTGGTATCACTCAGCGGAGCGGTGCGGCGGCCCGGCCTGGCCGAGGTGCCCATGGGCACAACGGTTCGGCAGGTCATCGATCTCGTGGGCGGTGGCGTGCCCGAGGGACGCGCCACCGGGTTCGCCGCAGTGGGCGGGCCGTCCAGCGGCCTGCTCCCGTCCAGCGAGTTGGACGTGCCCCTGCGTCCCGGGATGCTTCACGCCAGCGGCGTGGTGATGGGCGCCGGGGGCATCACCGTCTTCGACGACCGGGCGTCGCCGATCCAGGTGGCCGCACGCCTGAGCCAGTACAACGCCGCCGAGTCCTGCGGAAAGTGCACACCCTGCCGCGAAGGCACTCCTCGGATTGCGGAAGCATTGGGGCGACTGGCCGCCGGTGAGCCTAAACATTCGGACCTGCAAGACCTGCGAGATCTGGCCGAAATCGTTGGGGCGGCTTCCCTGTGCGGACTGGGGCAGATGGCGGGCAATCCCGTAACCAGTCTGCTGCACTTTTACGGGGATACTCTGGGCATAGCGTCCAACGAATAGCCGGTAAACCTTGCCGGCCTGTCGGCCGCTTTGGGCGGCGGCCTCCCGCCGGTTGGCAACGGGTTGTCGAATAAGTGTTCAGAGTTGCGGGGAAAGCGTCATTGCGAGCGAAGCGCGGCAATCTCGTTGGTGTAGGGGAGTCCTTCGGGGCAGACGTTGCTGCTGTGGTGTCGAGATTGCCACGGCGCAAGTGCCTCGCAATGACAACCTGCTGAATGCTGAACAGTTACGTTGTCGAGACGCGGTTTGCTTGAAATGGGCGCCCGTCTTTATCCTGTACGCCGGCCGCTCCCGACGGGCTGGTGTGTGAAATGGCAAACGACATACTGGTGATCGAAGACGATCCGGGCATCGCCCGGATTGTGCGCCGATACCTGGAGCACGACGGGCACACCGTTACCACCACCACCAGCGACGGCGTGTCTGGCCTCAACGCGGCCCGCGCCGATAGTCCCGACCTGGCCGGTCTGGCGAGCATCCTGCTGGTTATCCTCATGTCGCGGCGGATGCTCGCATCCATTGGCAGCCTGCCCCTGGCGGCCCGCGAATTTGGGACCGGAAATCTGTCCAGCCGGGCGGCGGTGCGGGGCGACGACGAGGTGGCGGAACTCGGTCACGCTTTCAACGGCATGGCCGACGCCCTGGAGGATTCGGAGCGCCGGCGCCGCAACATGGTGGCCGATGTGGCCCACGATCTGCGCACTCCGCTTACCAACATCCAGGGTTACATCGAGGCCACGCGGGACGGCCTGATCGCGCCCGACGCTGAAAGCCGGGACACCGCGCGCCGCCAAACCGTGCACCTCAACCGGCTGGTGGACGATCTCCGCGTGCTCGCCGTCAGGGAGGCGCGAGACTTTGACTTCCCCGGGAACCGGTCTCCGTGGCCGATATCGTGACCCAGGTCGCCGGATCCTTCCGACCCCGAACCGAGGCTGCCGGGGTCGATCTGGTGGTCGCCGTTCCTAACTACCTGCCCGCGATGGACTTGGATCGCCTGCGCATCGAGCAGGTCCTGGCCAATTTGAGGGACAACGCCGTCGGCCACACTTCGCTGGCTGGCACGATCGCCCTTGCCGCGGAAAACGCAGGCGACTCTCTGGGGTATCTATTGCTGATACCGGTGCGGGCACTCCGGCCGATACACTCCGCCGGGTGTTCGACCGGCTGTACCGTGTCGATCCGTCCTGCGAACGCGACACCGGCGGTTCCGGCCTGGGCCTCACCGTCGCGCGGCAACCGGTGGAAGCCCACGGCGGGACCATTTGGGCGGAGAGTCAAGAGGGAGCAGGCAGCCGGTTCGGGTTCGATCTGCCGCTCGACGAGCATTAACAATTTCTAAATGTTGCATCCCTACCCTGCACTCATCGACGCCGCCGCAACCCGGCAGACTTAGCACCGCAGGTGGCGCAGGAGGCAAAAATGTTCAACCGAATTCGCAATATCAGAAAGCGTTGGTTCGTCGTCATGGCGTCAGCGGCGCTACTGGCCGTCGGGTTGGTTGGCGGCACCGTGTTCGCCGCTGGCGCGCCGTCCCACGTAATCGGCAACGTCCTGCAACAGGGTTACGATCACGACGAGCCCCGGGCCGGCATAGGCAACCGCAGCGCGGTCATGGAGCGGGTGGCGGAAATACTGGGCATCGAGCAGGACACGCTGGAATCCGCTTTCGCGACCGCCACGGACGAACAAGCCAACACCAAATTCGAGGAACGTATGGCGGCTTTGGTTTCGGATGAAACCTTGACGCAGGAGCAGGCTGACGCGGCCAACGCGTGGTTCGACGAGCGGCCCGCCAACTCCGGCGCGCTGGCCCTGCGTCTCGCCGGCACTTCCGATTCCGGCAAGGTGGACAATTTCCTGGCTAGACTGGTGGAAAACGAGAAATTGACGCAAGATGAGTCCGATGCCCTGGACGCCTGGCACGACAATCGCCCCGATTCACTGCCTGAAGTCTCGCGCCGTCACGGTCGTCACGGCCACGGGGACGCCGACGATGATGGCAATGGGGATACCCGCTGGGGGAAGAACGGCCACCGCGGCTAGAACGCCCTCCCGGAACCATCGTCTGCTGATCCGGGGGCAGTCCGAAAGGGCGGCCCCCTTGTGGTAAATTACTGGCACCGCATATTCCAACGATATTGCCTGGGAGGTCGCCGCTCTATGCTTGACTACAAACCCAACATCGTCCTCGCCGATCCCGAGGAAAACTACCGAGTCGTCGGCACGCGCCCGGTGCGCCACGATGGCCCCGACAAGGTCATGGGCCGCGCCCGCTACGCCGCCGACATCCACCTGCCCGGCATGTTGCACGGCAAGATCCTGCGCAGCCCTCACGCCCACGCCCGCATTCGCGGCATCGATGCCAGTAAGGCGTTGGCATTGCCCGGCGTCCATGCCGTAGTGACGTCCGCCGATTTCCCCGAGGTGTCCGCCGAGATTAAGGACCAGGAGGAAGGCGCCGCGGTCAACTACGGTTTCTACAGCCGCAACGTGATGGCTCGCGAAAAGGCCTTGTACCGCGGACATGCCGTCGCCGCCATCGCCGCCGACTCGCCACACCTGGCCGAGGAAGCTATGGCGCTGATCGAAGTGGACTGGGAGGTGCTGCCCGCCGTCCTCACAGCCCAGGAGGCGATGGCCGACGGCGCCCCGGCGGTCCACGAACGCTTGATGACCCTGTCCAACCCGGCGCAGCGCTCGGGTGGCTGGGCCGAAGAAGGGGCCGGCGGGTCCAACGTGTCCAACCACTTCCAGTTCACCTCCGGCGACCTGGAGGCCGGTTTCGCCGAAGCCGACGTCATCGTGGAGCGGGAGTACCACACCCGTCAGGTCCACCAGGGTTACATCGAGCCTCATTCCGCCACCGCCCGCTGGAATACTGACGGCACCGTGACCATCTGGGCCAGCAGCCAGGGACACTTCGCCCTGCGCGATCACACCAGCCGCATTCTGGGCGTGTCCGTGGGCCAGGTGAACGTGGTCCCCATGGAGATCGGCGGCGGGTTTGGAGGAAAGGGACAAGGCGGCTGCTACCTGGAACCCGTCGTTGGCGCGTTGGCTCGCAAGACCGGCCGCCCCGTCAAGATCGCCATGACCCGCACCGAGGTGTTCACCGGCACCGGCCCCACCTCCAGCAGCCATATCAAGGTCAAGGTGGGCGGAACCCGCGACGGCCGGTTCACGGCGGCCCAGGCGACGCTGATCTACGAAGCCGGAGCGTTCCCCGGCTCGCCGGTGCCCAGCGGTTGCCGCACCATGTTCGCCCCCTACGACATCGCCAACGGGTTCGTCGAGGGCTACGACGTGGTGACCAACGTGCCCAAGGCGGCCGCCTACCGCGCCCCCGGTTCGCCGGCAGCGTCGTTTGCCGCCGAGCAGGCCATCGATGAGCTGTGCGAGAAGCTGGGGGTGGACCCGGTGGAGTTCCGCCTCAACAATGCGTCCAAGGAAGGCAGCCGGCAGATTGGCGGCCCCGCCTTCCGGCGTATCGGCATGGTGGAAATCCTGCAGGCTACCCAGGAACACCCGCATCTGGCGTCGCCCGTACCCGACCCCTCCGGGCCCGGCCGTGTCACCGGCCGCGGCATCGCCGCCGGCGCCTGGTTCAACGGCACCGGTCCGGCCACTGCGGTGGCCAGCGTCATGCCTGATGGCACGGTGAGCCTGATCGAGGGTTCGCCCGACATCGGTGGGTCTCGCGCGGCGATGGCAATGCACGTCGCGGAGGTCCTGGGGCTGCCGGCCGAGCGCATCAAGCCGTCCATCGTGGACACCGACAGCATCGGGTACAGTAGCGGCGCCGGCGGCAGCGGCGTCACCTTCAAGATGGGTACCGCCGTGTACCAGGCCGGTGAGGAGGTGCGCCGTCAGATGATCGAGCGCGCCGCGCGCATCTGGGACGTTCCGGTCGAGGACGTGGAGTACCAGGAGGACGGCACCCTAGCCCACCGCTCCGACGATGCCCTCCGCATGACCTTCGACCAGTTGGCCCGGCGGCTCAATGGCACCGGCGGCCCCATCGTCGGGCACGGCGCGGCCAACCCGGCCGGCGTCGGCAACGCCTTTGCCATCAACGTCGCCGACGTTGAGGTCGATCCCGACACCGGCAAGGTGGAACTGCTGCGCTTCACCGCCATCCAGGACTGCGGCAAGGCGATCCACCCCAGTTACGTGGAGGGACAGATCCAGGGCGGAGCCGTCCAGGGCATCGGCTGGGCGCTGAATGAGGAGTACTTCTTCGACGACGACGGGCAGATGCTCAACTCGTCGTTCCTGGACTACCGCATGCCCACGGCGCTGGACCTTCCCATGATCGACACGGTCATCGTCGAAGTGCCGAACCCGGGTCATCCCCTGGGCGTGCGCGGCGTCGGCGAGGTGTCGCTGGTTCCGCCCATGGCCGCCATCGGCAACGCCATTGCCCGGGCTACGGGGGCCAGGTTGGAGAGCCTGCCCATGAACCCGGGAGCGGTGTTGGAAGCGCTGTGGGAGCGGGACGGCGGGTAGTCCATTGCTATGCGTCGGCGGGCGTTCCGTTCCGCCGACGCCACTGCGGCCACGCTATCGGCCTCCAGGAGCATGACCATTATGGTTTCCAAACCCGTCGCAACGCATCAGGGCCGTCCTTCCGGTGCGGAAATCGACTACCCATCCTCCGACGGTGAACCGATGGCCGAATTCGAACGGCAGTTGATACCCATGGCCGGAACTTTTTTCATCCTGCGTGACTGGTTCCGCGACCGGCCCGACGTCTATATCGGCTGCGATCTGCTCATCTACTATCGGGAAGGCGACAACGGGGTGCGAGTGGCGCCGGACGTGTTTGCCGTGTTCGGCGCCAGCGGCAATCACCCCCGGGATACCTGGAAGCTGTGGGAAGAGGGTAAAGCGCCCGACTTCGTGCTGGAAATCGCATCGCCCAGCACCTGGCGGGAGGATATTGCTCGGAAGCGGGAGATTTACCCCCAATCCACCGAAATGATGAGTTTGGCGGCGTGCTGATGGGATGAGAAAGTGCTCCCGGCTTCGGGGATAATGGTTTTTGTCACAGAAAACCAACCCCTCACAAGGAGCACCCATCGGATGCTACCACCTGAGCGCCCCGACCGCATCCAAATCGCGTTTGATGATGCCCGCCTGGTGGCCAATGCTGGGCTGATTCTGCCCGTCACCCTGGCCCATCATCTGGGACTGGGAGAGCTGGTGGACCGCCATGTTGATCTGGGGGATGCGCCGGGTCGAGCCAACGCGGGAGACAAACTGCTGACGCTGGTGGCGTCGGCGCTGGCCGGTGGGGACTGCATTGACGACGCCGACGCGCTGCGCGCTGGCGGGACCGCACAGGTGCTGGGCTGCGCGGTGAAGGCGCCGTCCACGCTGGGCACCTTTCTGCGGAGTTTCCAGTGGGGCCATGCGCGCCAGTTGGATCGAGTGAGCCGTGAGGCGCTGGCCCGAGCCTGGGTCGCCGGCGCCGGTCCGGGCGACGAGCCGTTGACCATCGACCTGGACTCCACCGTCTGCGAGACCTACGGCCTGTGCAAGGAGGGCGCGCAGCGCCACAACTACGCCGGTCAGCGTGGCTATCACCCGCTCTTCGCCGTCGCTGCTGGGACGGGCGACGTGCTGATGGCCCGCCTGCGCAAGGGCCGAGCCAACACCGCTCGGGGCGCCGCCCACTTCCTGCGTGAGACCATCAGCCGAGTGCGCTACGCCGGGGCCACCGGACCATTGACCATGCGTGCCGACAGCGGCTTCTATAACCGCGACATCGTCGCCGCCTGTCGCAAGATGAAGGTCCGCTACTCCATCACCGTCCGCCAGCAACCAATCGTGCGCAATCTCATCGAGGCCATACCCGAAGAGGATTGGACGCCCATACCCTATTGGATGGAGGGCGGCGCCGACGTGGCCGAAACTGAATATACTCCCTTCCAGCATGAGCCCTATGCCGTGCCGGTGCGGCTCATCGTCCGCCGGGTGACGCCCACCCCCGGCTCCCAGTTGGCCCTGCTTACCGAATACAGCTATCACGCCTTCATCACCGACCGTGAGGGCGACACCCTGGATCTCGAAGCCGACCATCGCCGCCACGCCGAGATCGAAAACGCCATCCGCGACCTCAAGTACGGCGTGGGCCTCAACCATCTGCCATCGGGTCGCTTTCCCGCCAACGCCGCCTGGCTGGCGGTGCAAGTCATCGCCCATAACCTCGCCCGCTGGACGACACGTCTCGGGTTGTGCGAGCCGGTGGCCACCACCAAGACCCTCCGGCGACGCTTCTTCTCCCTGGCCGGACGCATCACCCGCAAGGCACGTCGCCTCACCTTGCATCTGCCCCAGGGCTGGCCCTGGCAAAACCAGTTCAGCTCTGCCCTGGCCCGATTGCGCGCCCTGCCGCTCCCTTCTTGATCACGCCCTCGGCGTTTGACCTGTCCAACAGATTACCCAACTGCCTGGCCCATCAGCGCTCAGGCTGGGCCCCTGGCGGTCTCCGCCTGTGATCTGGTGTCGAAAATCGCGCCCAGACTTCTACCACAGGCCGTCAAAATCCCTCCGGCGTGGCTGCTACACTCCACATCGTCCATCTCTCCGACATCAGGCTACCGCCGGCCCGTTCCCTGACCCCTAATCCCTCGTCTGACCACTGCTGCAGTATCCCTTCGGTGGATTCGGGTTTACCTGGGTTTAGGGGTCAGCGAATACTGGCGCTTTGACCTTACCGGCGAACTCTTTACGCCGGGGTTGGCCTGGGAGCGGTTAGAAGACGATGGAACCTACCGTCCGATGCCGCTGTCCACCAGCCCCGACGGGACGCTATGGGCGCACAGCGCCGTGCTGGGTCTGGACGTCTGTGCACGAGAGGATTTGACCCTCCAGCTCTATGACCCGGTTGGCGGTCAATGGCTTATCACGCCGGAGGAAGTGGGATCCGCAGGGCGGGCCTCCGCCAACACAAGCCTGCAGGCCCTCGAGGGGGAAAACCGCCGGCTGCGCGAGGAGTTGCACCGCTTGCAGTCCGGTTTATAGCTGACCTGGGCAGGGAAGAATGGTCATCCGCTCCTACTGCGATTAGGTTGATGTTGGCAACATCTAGTGCTATCCCGAATGGGTAGAGTGCCCACTTGCTTTCCGTTCTTGACAGCCCTGGAATCGCCGCAGTAGGGGCAGTTGAATTCGTATGTCTTAGTGGACTGTTGCCCCATCAGGCGTGAGCGTCAGGTGGAAGGTCGACCGGCGCTTCTTTAACACTCACACCCAGCCGGTCAATGATTCGTTGCACCTCTTCGCGAGAATAGTGCGATTTCAGGGTGTCAGCTACCCGCTCCACGTTGGTAGTCAACGTCACGGTTTTCTTGGGTTGTGCCAATTCTATGCCCGCCTCTCTTGCTGCCGCTCGAACGCTGAGGAATTCACCGTCAATCACCTTCTGGAACACGATGGGGTTGTCCCTGGCAATCCGCCCCAACAAGTATTCGGGGTTGTTGCCATTGGCGCTATTTTCAGCGTTAGCATTGTAAGCCTGAACATCATCGCCACGCTGTACCCCGCGATTCTTCTGCAACGCTCTGGCCTGCGCCGCGAGGGTCTGAATCCGCATCCGCTTGTGGACATCTTTCGGGTCGCCAACCTCTACTTGGGCCAGCATATTGGCCTTTGACCCATAGGGTTTGTCCGGGGGGATTTTCTCCCAAATGGCCTCGCCCTCCGCTTCGTTCAGGATGGTGATGTAGTGCTCGTAGTTCAAGTGAAGGCTCTGCCACATGTGTTGCAACGCGCTCACCGTCTGCCAGCACCATTCCACACTCCCGACGTCTTTCAATGGACGCGGGCCGCTCATGCTGGCTAATTCCTGTTCGCTGTAGTTTGCAACCATATTACCCTCGCAACTCCGATAGGTACGAGTTTTCGAGACGATCCACGTCTTCTTTTGTGTAGTCTCGCGGCTTCTTCCGAAGACCGATGTTGTTCTTGTGCTGCCACTGGACTTCACTCATGACTTCGCCCCAAACCGTATCTCCGCGCCCCTGGTATGGACGACGCAACCGCTTTTCGGTGATTTTGGAAGCCAAGTCCCTCAAACGCTTGCTGTCGGCTTGGTGCTCGGCATCGCCGTCCACAACTACGGTCGCGCCGCGCTCAACGTCTGGCGCAGGCGCTACAACTGTGGTTGCCGGTACGGGTTCAGGCACAGCCAACACTTCCCGGAGTTCGGGGGTTTTCTTTTCCACGTCGGGGTCTGTCATCACTCTTTGCAACACGGGGAAAATCCGTTTCACCGCTTGCACTACTGACAGGGTGTCGCCTGGCGACACCTGCCCCTGCGTATCGGAGTAGTAATCCGAATTGGTCACGCCGCGGACGATGTAAGTTTCGCCCATATCCGGCTCTCTGTCACTCTCTTGTCGCGCCTGAACCGTTCGCACATATTCCGCATTGGTCAAACTGGTTTCGCCGTGTTCGCCGGCGATAAAAGACTGCCACAAAGCAGCTCCAACCACGTCGTCGGGCGTGATGTAAACCGCCGTCATCTGCGCGTCGTCGGGGTTGTCGGTGGGTTGCCAAATCCGCGCTACTCGCGCCACCCGTTGTACATAGGCTGACG
This sequence comes from Dehalococcoidia bacterium, assembly GCA_965203985.1. Classification (GTDB taxonomy): domain Bacteria; phylum Chloroflexota; class Dehalococcoidia; order Lucifugimonadales; family UBA3495; genus Bin87. Next base: position 12,276 of record CBDBDS010000001.1, on the reverse strand, counting down.
GGGCTCTGACGGTTGATAGGTCCAGTTCGACTTTAAGGCGCGGCACGTCGTAACCTACCCCGCCCATCTGCTTGACTATCAGAATGTCGTGTCTCCCGTTCTGGAATGACCTCAAGGTTTTCGCGCCGCCGGAATCGCTCGAAGTGGCGATGACGGGGTCAAACCGCCCATCAATGCTGCGGATGATGTCTGCCACCTTGCGGGCATGGCGCTCGTCTCCGGGTTCCTCGCCTGGCTCGTTGTTCCCGATAAATACAATACCTGCCGTTGTTGGGGCGTCCAGCCGACGGATGCGCAGTTGGGTAATCATTGCCTCGCACAAGGATTCGATAACCTTGTCTTCGCGCAACATCCGCCCGAGTTCTCCCACCAATCTATGCGGAGGCAAATCCGACAACCGCTTGCGTTCAATGTGCTCGTCGGTAAGCCTGTCTCTGGTATCAAGGTCAAAGTCGTATGCAAGCCGCGTCAATTTGCACAATGACGGGGGCATGTCCACGTCCCATGCCTTGCGGATCGGGTACTCAAAGTCCGGGTCCAGGGCGAACATGATGCGGCGTCCCTCGTAAATATCTACGACCGCTTCGCCGTGAATATCCACGCGACGGCGGGATATGGAAACGGGCTTCGTCTCCTTTTCTTTCCAGTCGAACCCTTCGATGCGCTCATGGTCTGACCGAAACGGCGTCGCGGTCAGCAGGACAACGAAGGCGCCGGCGTTGCGCAACGCCTTGACCACGTTGCCCCAGTGGTTGCCGGCGCTACTGGTATGTGCTTCGTCCACATACACGATGGGAGGTATCCCCAATTCCTGCTTTTCTCGTATCACCCATCGGACAAACCCGCCGAGATTACTGTTGACCAGTTGGATAGTCGCCGCAAAAAAACTGGCCGCCCTGTGGCGAGACGGGGGAAACGGCAATCGGAACTCTTTGATTTCATGAGTTCGTATGCCACCCCCCAGGATCGAAGGCAGTTTGTACCGCTCTGCCGCCGCCCGCATTTGACCAGCGTCGATGATCTGACTGCGCAAAGTCTCGGCCGGCGCGATAATCAGTGCTCGCGACACTAACCGCTGGCACATCAAAATCGTCGCGGACACTCTGATCACGTCGGATTTGCCGTAGCCGGGCGGGAGCACGATTGCTGTGTTGGGCTTCTCCTGCCTGACGTTCATCACGATATGGTCAATCGCCTCACGCTGTCCCGGCCGCAATTGGCTTCGGTCGATGTTCACCAAATCAGTTTGCATTTTCGATCCCTTTGCTTGGTTGCACGATGGACATAGCGCCTGCATATCGAATGGGTCGGTCTCACCAGAAACAGAGTAAGGGATGATATGGTCCGCGTGCCAGCCGTCACCAAGCGGTTGGCCGCACCGATTACACCTGCCATTGCTCGATTCAAACAGCAAGTTCCGAAAATATTTTGACCGCAGAAAGCGTCCTGTCACGTTCCCAACCCCGGCAGACGTGGCATCCAAAATCGTCTGCTATGATACGATCACCTGCTTTTATTCGGAGCCTGGTCCAGCGTCCGGCTGATCAGGCCGCTTGGTGGATGGTGCGTTCCACCCCTCAATCAACGCCTTTACCATCAGTGCTAGCCCGCCCACTCCGATGATCACCAGCCCTACAAAGCCCAAACTTTCGTCCACCGTGGTGTTGTTCAGGTGGCAGCCTGCGCGAGCTATCAAGTGGGAAATTGTTCCGCAGTCCATGTTCCACCTTCGGGTCCAAGCCTTGCCACCATTCTAGCAGGGTAGTCGCCGCGTCACGGTTTCAGCCGCACCAGGAAGCTGGCCTCGCCCAGCGGCATCCCGTCGAAGGCGATGGCGGCCACGTGACGGCCGAGGCGGGTTACCGGTATCCGGAAGGGCTTGATCCAACGCTGGAAGAAAATCCCCTCATCCCAGGTGACTTCCTGGGGTGGCGGGCTGGACAGGCTTGCGCCCGGCGCCCGTATGGTAACTTCCAGGGTGTGCGATCCAGCCGTGGCTCCGGCGATGCAGAACGCCAATTGCGCGTCAACGCTGGCGAGCACCCGTGGGCCGTCCCCGCTGGGCGGCTCTTCCGGCATCGGGATGTCCACCAGGTCAATGACGCCCTTGAAACTCAGGTCGTCGCCGTCCCCTTCTTCGGTCTCACGGCAGAACAGGGCATATTTCAGGTACACTCCGCCTCGTTCAGTAGTCAACAGCGGCTCCGTTTTTGCCCGCTGGGGGGCTGGTAATATATGGACACGATTTTAGCACCGGGCACAGACCACGGCAAAAACGCCTTCAGAAAACCAGGAGGTGCGAAATGACACTGTCAGCAGAGAAGTTCAGCCAGGGAATGACCACCGAGCAGTACATCGACATCATCAAGGTCAACAAGGACCCGTTCTGCCAGATCCACGCCGGCGTGGATATACCCGAGAACGTGCTTGACTACTTCAACGGGTTGGAACAGCCGGTGAACCTGGCCGTCTTCACCTCGGACTGGTGCGGCGACGCCATGTCCACCACGCCGGCGATCCTGCGCCTGGCCGACGCCAGCGACAACATCCGGCTTAGTGTGTTCAATCGGGACGATGAGCTGGAGTTGACCAATAGCTTCCTGCCCGAGCACCGCGCCGGAACGGTGCCGGTGTTCGTGGTCTTTGACGGGGCCATGGGGGAGATCGCGCGGTTTATCGAGACTGCCCGCTCGCTGGTTCCTACCATCGATGCCATGGACGAGATGGTAGCCCAGGCCGCCGCCTCCGTTTCCGACGAAGGGGAGCGCCGCCAGCAGACACGGGGACGCCGCACCGCTCACCGGGTGAGCAAGGCTGCCGAATGGGGTTCGGTGATCTTGAGCGAATTCCAGCAGGTGGTGGCCGACGGTATGGCGTTGCCCGCTGCTGAAAGGCCGGCCGAGGGCGGCACCGAGTGGCCCCCACAGGAGTAGCCATGACCACGTCCGACGACAACGTCACCATCATCACCATGGAGGACATGGCCGCGGTCTTTGCGGTAACCGACGATTTCGGCATCCACCGTGAATCGGTCAGCGTGGAGTTGGCCCGTGAGGACCCGGGCGAGGTCAGCGTGACCGATCGCGGCACCGTAGAAATAACGCTGCCGGCGAGCCAGGCACCGGCCGATTTCGCGTCAACCATCAAATCCGAACTGGAGTCGCACGGTTATTCACATAACCCCGGCCAGGTGGTCACCAACGACGGCGAGGATGGGGATGACGAGGAAAAAGACGACTGGCTGTCTTGACTCGTCGACGCCGACTCAATCGTGCAGGGGCGAATAATCATTCGCCCCTGGTTTCTCACTGGTTGCGGTTCGGGAACTCAGTAGCCGGCTTCCCGCCACTCGAACGCCAGGTTGGCGTAGCGGACGAACACCGCGCCGCCGGGTGCGGCCAGTGGGCCGTTCATCGCCAGGATTGCGATGGTGACCTCGTCTCCGGGCTTCGGCTCGGTGGATACTACGACCCGCTGGGGAACGTTGAACCCCTGCACGGTTGCGCGTTCCCGGTCGCACTCGCCGTTGATCCAGATCTCGCCGTAATCGTCGATACAGGACTCGAACAGGCAGCGTGCGCCTTCCAGCGGTCGGCCGCCGACGGTTTCCGGCAGGGTCGCCTTGATACGGTACCAGATGAATGACACACCGCGTCGTCGCCATGCGCCCAGATCGCCGCAATCTGCCCAGCCGGAGTCATCATAGTCGGGCAGGCGGCACGGCGAACCCTCCGCTTCGGGGACAATTCCCTCATTGGGTTCGTCGGGCACGAATCCGTGCGCCACTTTCCACTGGCCGCCCACTGCTGCGAGGTCGCCGGCGTTCTGCAAATCTAACGTAGCTCGTGGCATGGTGTTTCCTCCAGTCCGGTTTGAGGGGGATCCTTCCTGTGTTTCAGACGCCGGTGATGCGCACCCCCGAATGCGTGCGGTAACGCCGGTTGATGTTGACCAGCAGAGGGGTGATCTGCTCCACGTATTTGGCGTTATAGAGAGCGCCGGCATCCACCGGACGCAGGTTGGGTATCTTCCGCGTCAGGTCGACCACGACCTGCTTGGCGTCCTCGTCGTCGCCGCAGATGACGACGTCCTCGTCCAGCGTGACGCCCGGCTTCAACAGTTCTTCGGCGGACACGTTCTGGAAGGCGGCGACCACCTTGGAACCGGGGGCCGCAGCTTGCGCCTCTTCGGCAGCCGAACCCGCTTCCACTTCCTCAGCGATGGCGCCCACGCCCCGTTCGAACCGCATGGGAGCGATCACTGTGACCACCACCTTGCCATCCAGGGCGTCGCCGACGCCGGCAATGGTTGGCGACATGCCGTTGTAAGGCATGGTCAGGAACACCACATCGGATTGCGCCGCAGCCTCGGGGTTCACCGCACCGGAGATGGTGGCCTCAGGCGCCAGGGCCAGCAACTCGTCGGCGGCCTCCTGCGCCCGGCCGGCGTCGCGTGATCCTATGACCACCGCGTCTCCGGCCATCGCCAGGCGCAGCGCCAATCCCTTGCCTTCCGGTCCGGTGCCTCCCAAAAACGCCAGCATCTATTTCTCCTCCGGGTAATTTGCGGCGCAAGTATATCATCGCCGGCCGTGGCGGCACCCTGTGTTACAATCGGCCAAACACTCCCATGCACTCGGTCCGCGGACCATTTGTAGGAGGGCTATCGCCATGGCATTCTCACTGAACCACGTTCACCTCAAGACCCCCGATCCCAAGGCTACCGCAGACTGGTACATCCAGAACCTGGGCGCCACGGTCACCGCCGAGACCCCGAATGGCGGGTTCCGGCTGGACCTCCACGGCCTGCCCCTGAACGTGACCGACCACGTTGCCACGCAGACCCACCCGCAGAACTACGGCTTCGAGCACATCGCCATCGACACCACGGACATCGACGGTACCATCGCCGACCTGAAGAACGGCGGCGCAACGGTACTTGAGGAGACCACTGTGGGCGGCGGTCGCCGGGTCATGTTCTTCGAGGGTCCCCAGGGCATCATCCTGGAAGTCCTCGAGGTGATTGACGGCTAGCTCGTCGCTGCGCGAACCGTGTTCATGTAGGGGCGAATGATCATTCGCCCCACGTCGATTGGCAACGACTTTTGGCGGCTTGTTCCAAATTGTTTAGCTTCCGGCTCGCGGTGACGGACCATGCAACTGTGGGAATATGCAGCCGTTGAAGAGCCCGAGCGGTCACGCCGGCGGGTGCGCAACGGCCAGCCTACCAACGAGTTGGTCTTCAGCGCCTATGTGGGCGGAAATGAGGACACCTTCCCGCATATCCTGGATCTCTATGTTGCGCCGGGAAGCAGGGTTGCCGATGTCACGTTCGGGAAGGGCGTTTTCTGGCGCAACGTCCCTGAAGGGCGGTACGAATTGCTTGCCACGGATATCCAGAGTGGGGTGGATTGCCGTGTCCTTCCTTACACGGATGAGACGATAGATTGTGTAGTTCTCGATCCCCCGTACATGCACTCACCGGGAGGCACCGCGCATACGGTCCATGCGGCGTTCGAGCGTCATTATCGCAACAACGGCACCGGGAATCGAACCACAAAGAAATATCACGAAGCCGTCCTTGAACTGTACGAAGATGCCGGTAGAGAGGCGTATCGAGTCCTGCGCGAACGCGGCGTATTGATCGTGAAGTGCCAGGATGAAGTGTGCGCGAACCGGCAACGTTTTACTCATGTGGAAATCATGCAATCGTACGAACGGCTTGGATTCATTACCGAGGATCTGTTTGTGGTTGTCCGCCAAAACCGTCCCGGAGTGAGCCGGACGGTTCGCCAGGTGCACGCCAGGAAGAATCATTCGTATTTCCTCGTGTTTTGGAAGAGCGGCTCAGGGAGGAGCATTTGGGAACCGCCGGCATGAACCCAGTGGACCTACTGGTGACCATCATTCGGGAACACGCCCCGGAAGACATCTGGCGCGACTCGCCGTTGGTAGGATACCGGATGCTTGGCAATACCAACCGCGGCGAGATTGGCGAGGAATTCATACGGCGCTTCTTGGGCCAGAATGACATAGCAGTTGGCAATGGAGGGCGAGTTTCTCCCACGGATCTTCGGGTCGGAGACATACGATTTGAAGTGAAAACGGCTTCACTCGGCGCTAACGGCACTTTCCAGTTCAACCACGTTCGGTTGGACCGAAACTACGATTACTTGCTTTGCTTGGGGATTTGCCCGAACCAGGTGGTTTTCGAAATGTGGCGTAAGGGAGCAGTGGCCGAAAACCGAGCCGGTAGGTTGGTGCGCATGGCAGAAGGTCAGGCGGTAACGTACAAACTTACGAAACGGCTTGATGACATGGAAGGCATTGCACAACTTCCCGAGCGAATCCGCCATGCTCTTGCTGACAACGAGGCATAATCGGGTGCCGATAAACCACAGGAGCTTCCGCAGTACATACGATTGAGTTAGATTCGATACTGCCAACTGCCAGAGATTACGTTATGCCAGACCATCGTCTCCTCATCCTGTTTGCCCATCCTGACGACGAGGCTTTTCCCGTCGGCGGAACCATTGCCATGCACACAGCGCGCGGTGTAACCGCCCGGCTGATCACCGCCACCTCGGGAGAGCTCGGCGAAATCCGCCAGCCCGGTTCCGCCACCCGCGAGACCATCGGGGAGGTCCGACGCGGGGAACTGGCCGAGGCGATCAAGGAGCTGAGCATCGAGAGCCATGAGGTCTTGCACTACCGCGATTCCGGCATGGCCGGCTGGGACGACAACCACCATCCCAAAGCCTTTGTGCAGGCGGACGAACACGAGGTTGTGGCCCGTCTGGTGTTCGAAATCCGCCGGTTCCGGCCCCAGGTGATCCTCACCTTCGGTATGGACGGCCTGTACGGTCACCCCGACCACATCGCCATCTGCATGCACGCGACCACCGCCTTCCGGCTGGCCGCCGACCCGTCGTCCTTCCCCCACCACATGGCCATCGGCATTCAGCCCCACCGGACGGACCGCCTTTTCTACAGCGTGCGGCCACGCGGGTTCCGCGTGCACATGGCGGAATCGTTGCAGGCGGCCGGCGTAGACTTCCCCATGCCGTCTCCGGATCGCGTCAACGATGGTGCGGATCCCGAAACCATCAACCTGACCGTGGACGCATCCGATGGCCTGGATGCCAAGATGGCCTGCATCAAGCGACACTTCACGCAGTTGCAGCCGGACTGGCCCTACGAGCACATTCCCCGGGAAGTGACTGCCTCCGTGATCGGCGTGGAGCACTTCATTCGCGCCGAGCCTCCGGTCGCTGAAGGCGAGGTCGTCCCCGCCGACTTCTTCGCTGGCCTGTAGCTGAGATTGCGGGTTAAAGCAGGCCCGCAATGCCCTGCCAGACCAGCAGGATGCCCACCACCAACAGCGTCAGGCCCATGGCCAGGATGAGCAGGTTCAGGTTGACCCTGCCGGTCAGGTTCGCGCCCAGGTAGCTGCCAATCATCGCCATCGGCCCCATCAGCGCCAGGATCACCCAGTCCACTTGGCCGTGGATCACGTGGCCCACCCAGCCGGCCGCGCCCATCACGAAGCCGATGAACAGGTTGGTGCCGGCGGCGATGCGTGGGTCAACCCGGAGGATGCGGACCAGTGCGGGCAGCCGAATGCTCCCCAGGATCAGGCCCACCGCGCCGCCCAGCATACCCACCGCGAAGCCGATGCCGCCCTCAGCGGCCATGCGGCCCGGCGTGAACAAGCCCGGTGATCCTTCCAGGCCCTGGCCGAACAGCGCCCCGCTGGATTGACCGGACCGGATCCGGTCCCGGGCGATGATGAGGAACTCCACGCCTTGCCAGAAAACCAGCGCGCCCGCCAGCGCGATCAGCAGGTGTTCCGGCGTGACGTCGCTGAACCAGCCGCCGATGAACGCGCCGATGAAGGCGGGCACGCCCATGGTGAGCACGATGCGCAGGTTCACCCGGCCAGCGCGCAGGTGCCGTATGGTGCCGGCCAGGGATGCCAGGCTGCTGACCAGAATGTTCGTCCCGCCGGCGGCCGGCGCCGGCATCCCCAGCAGCAGCATCGCTGGTAGGCGCATGGTACCGAGGGCCAGGCCCACGAAGCCGCCGAGAATGCCGACCAGGAATGAGATCACCGCCAGAAGAGCGGCGTGCCAGACCAGGACGTTCGATGGCAGGCCTATGTCAGCAAGCGTCATGAGGTTACGCGGCGGTTGTCGTCCGAGAGTGATACTGCTACAGCAGCCAGCTGACGCCTCTCCAGAGCATCATGCAACCGGATCCGGTGAGCAGCACGCCCATGACCAGCAGCAGGAGGTTTACGCTGATCCGGCCGGTGAATTTGGCGCCCAGGTAGCTGCCCACGATGGCCGGCGCCAGCAATATGACCAATAATGACAGGTCGGTTCGCGTGTGCAGCATGTGGCCGATCCATCCCAGTGCGCCCATGGTCATGCCGATGAACAGGTTGCTGCCGGCAGCGATACGCGGGTCAACCCGCAGCACGCGTATTATCAACGGCAGGCGAATGGTACTCAGCACCAGGCCGATGGCGCCCGCCAGCAGGCCGATCCCGAAACTGGCTGCAACCCCGCTGGCGGTTCGCGCCACTGTAAAGTGCCCGGAGGAACCTTCCAGCGGGTCCTGTTGCCCTGCGCCCTTGCGTGATTCTTGCCGGCGCCGGTACGCCATCAGGATCAGTTCCAACCCCTGCCACAGGACGAGGCCGCCGGCCAGCCCGATCAGCAGGTTGGCGGGGGCCTGATTGCTGAAGTAGCCGCCCAGGAAGCCGGCGACGAAGGCCGGAACGCCGATTATCAGCACCAGCGGCATCTTCACGCGACCGTCCCTGAGGTGACGGTAGCTTCCGACGACGCCCACCGCGCTGCTCACGAAGATGTTGGCGCTGGCGGCCATGGGCAACGGCACTCCCAAGAACAACATCGCGGGAAGCCGCATGGTGCCCAGCGACGACCCTATCAGACCTCCCAGCACACCAACCAGCAGCGACATGACCAGCAGCAGCAGTGCCAGCCCTACCGCCAGGTCGGACGGCACGCCGAGATCGGAGAGGACCATCAGCGGATCTGCCTGCCCGACTCCAGTCCGCGTAGTCCTGGTGGGCGGTTAGGGTTGCCCCACGGCTTCGGTCACGCCGACCTCGGCCATCAAATCGGATATCTGACGCCAAGTTTCGTCCTCGATGAAGATCCCGTTTTCACGACGCTGCAGTTCGGTTCGGTACTCGATCTCGCCGGGATAGTAGACTTCGCTGAAACCCGGGGCTGGCGGGGAGGTCTTCACGAATTCGGCGAACTCGGTCATCTCCTGCTTGAAGTCTTCCAAGGGACGGAACTTCGCAACGTCGAACACGGCCAGGAAGCAGCCGTCGTTGTGGCGGGCCTGCGGGTCGATACCGAACCCGAGGCCGGTGAGCAGGCCGGAGAACATCTCCACCATGAAGGACAAGCCGAAGCCCTTGTGCCCCTGGTCGGCGCCCACGGGCAGGATAGCGCCGCCAGCGGCGTAGTCGTTGGGGTCGTTGGTGGGGTTGCCGTCCTTGTCCACGATCCATCCCGTGGGCACTTGCTCGCCACGGTTGCGCGCCAGGCCGATCTTGCCGGCGGCGACGGCGGAGGTCGCCATGTCTAGCAGAACTTGTCCCGGCAGGTTGCTGGGCACGCCGATGCAGATGGGGTTGGTTCCGAGACGACGAGCCCGTCCGCCGAAGGGCGCCACCGCCTTGGGTCCGGCGCCGGAGTCGGCGGTGAGGATCGCGATCATCCCCTCCTGAGCGCAGATGGTCGGGTAGTCGCCCAAGCGACCGATGTGGCTCTGGCGGCGGATCGTGAAGGCGGCGACCCCGTTCTGCTTGGCCTTGTCGATGGCCATGCGGGTCGCCTTTTCCGTGACCACGAAACCGAATCCCCAATGGCCGTCGACCACGGCGGTGGTGGGCGTCTCGCTCAGCACCTCAAAGGGCGCGCCGGGGACGATATGCCCGCGGTCAACGCGCTCGCAGTACTCGGGTATGTGGATGACGCCGTGGGAATCATGGCCGACCAGGTTGGCCATGACCTGGTGCCGGGCTACGATCTCGGCCTCTTCGGGCGGCGTACCCTTGGCCACGTAGATGTGGTAGGCGGCCTTTTCCAGGTATTCAGGGGTGAAGATGGGCATGGGAAGCCTCCGTGCGAACAATGGGCATGGATGATCGGGATGTTGGGGATTGTAGCAGCATTTGTGTGGGGTTTCCGGTCCCGCTGCGGGGCCGCGAACGTCGGGTTGTCTCTGGAGATGCCGCCGAAGCCAACTACAGCTTCTTTTCGAAGTAGTGCCGGCTCACCCCACCTTCATAGCCTTCGGACAGCCCGATTTGCTGGTAGCCAAGCTTGATGTAAAACTCCGGAGCCTGGAATGACATCGTATCGACAACTACCGAGGTGCATCCCATATCTACAGCGCGTTCCTCCGCCCAATCCATCAGCCGCCGACCCAGCCCTCTGGACCGATAGTCCGAGTTCACCCACAGCAGGCGAACGTGCAGTTTGCCCCAATAGGCGGAGCCGACCAACCCGGCCACGACCCAGCCTGATTCCGCGTAGACCGCCCGCACCGGCGCGACGGAGCGGGCTGACGCTACCAACGCACTGTGAGTGTCCAAGCCTAGTTCGATCTCTGCTGCCTGTTCGTCGGTAGGATCCGTGATGAATTGCATGACCCGTTGGTACTCCTGTACAGGCGGTCGATACGGCGAGCGGGCGCTGGTAGCCCAATTCAACTGTAGCATCCATTTGCCCGCGCATCCCCCGCGCCTTTACACTGCCGTCGTTACCACTGTAACTCGGAGGGAACCCATCATGAAAGCCGTTTACATCAACGAGACCGGCGGCACCGACGTGCTGATCCACGGCGACCGTCCCGACCCCGAGATCAGCCCCGGCGAGGTGATGATCCGAGTGGGTGGCAGCGCCCTGAACCACCTCGACCTGAACTTGCGGGCCGGCAACGCGCGCCGCTTTCCTCACATTCTCGGCTGCGACTTCGCCGGCGAGGTGGTGCAAATCAGCCCCGACTCCGGAACCGACCTGGCTATTGGCGACCGGGTGCTGGTGGACAATCGCGTTAAGTGCGGCGGACATAACCTCTGCGAGCACTGCGCCGCCGGGCACGATCAGTGGTGCGCCCGCCAGCAGCGCATCGGCGTCGACCTGGACGGCGGACACGCGGAGTACGTGGTCGCACCGGCCATCAACGCCTACACCATTCCCGACGAAATGTCCTTCGCGGAAGCGGCGGCGCTGCCCATCGCGCTGCACACGTCGTGGCACTGCCTCGTCACTCAGGCGAAGATCCAGCCCTGGGACGACGTGCTGGTTCAGGCCGCCGGCTCAGGCGTCGGCAGTATGGGCATCCAGATTGCCAAGATGATGGGATGTCGCGTGATCACCACCGCCGGCAACGACTGGAAACTGGAAGAGGCGAAGAAGTGGGGCGCCGATGAGGTCATCAACTACCGGGAGGTGGACAGCGTCAGCGAACGGGTGAAGGAACTCACCGACGGCCAGGGTGTCGATGTGGTGTACGATTGCGTCGGCGCGGACGTGTGGCACGAGAACATGCTGAGCCTGAAGCACGAGGGCAGACTGGTGATTACCGGCGTAACCTCGGGCAGCCAGACGCCGATGGATCTGTCCATACTGCACGGCAAACCGTTGCACCTGATGGGAAGCGGCGGGCGCAGCCGCCGCACCATGGCCGACGCCATGAAAATGGTGAACCAAGGAGCGCTCCGCGGGATTGTGGGCCGGACCTTCCCGTTGGAAGGCGTGGGCGAGGCCCACCAGGTGATGCACGACCGGGATTTCTACGGCAAGCTGGTCATCGAACACTGAGCGACCGCCGGCGTTTGGTACAATAACGCACGCCAAAAAGGTCACCACATTGCAACGGAGGCATCCCCGCCATGAAAATCGCCCGCTACGTCGCCCACGGATCCGAGCATTACGGTGTCGTTGACGGAGACAACGTCACCGCCATCGACGGCAGCATTTTCGACTCCGAGATCAAGCTGACCGATCACATCCACTCCCTCTCCGACGTGAAACTGCTGTCGCCGGTGATGCCGGGCAAAATCCTGGCCATGGGCCTCAACTACACCAGCCACATCGGCGACCGGCCGGCCCCCGAGTACCCCATGATCTTCCACAAGACCCCGACCAGCGTCATCGGTCCTGAGGACGCCATCGTCCGCCCGAAGGAAGTGCAGAGGTTCGACGCCGAGGGCGAGATGGTCGTGGTG